>JADKDU010000001.1 GCA_016714495.1 Hyphomonadaceae bacterium
ATATGCTATCTTGGCCACGACCTTCGTGGCTTCGCCCCGCGTCGCGTAGACGCCCAGCACATCGCCCCCTTTGTCCTGCGGAGCTTGGACTCGAGACAGCGTCCATCGTAGGTCCTTTCCTTTCGTCAGCCGAAAGAGCCGTCCGTTGGTTCGGCAGAAGTACTCTGAAGGCCCTTCCAGAGAGATCCACTTGCAATCAGCACCTGACAGCAGTCGTTGCCGAAGCGCCTCCTGCTGCTTGGCTCTGGTCTCCTTCCAGGACCGCTCCTGCTCGACGCGCATGCGTTCGGATTCGAGTTCAGAAAACTCAGACAGCGCACGTATGATTGCAGACATCTCCGTACCGGCGTCTCGCTCGAGCTTGTATCGAGCGAGACATGCCGCCTGCATTCGGCTGTCCGGATACAGGTCGTACCTTTCCTCTTGAATCGCGCGAAGTCTCTGTTCGACATCAGTCTGTGTGAGCCGAGCGCCCGGCACGGGGTTCAGATACTGCCGGAGGTCTTCGATCGGAATCCAGGTGGTCGCAGCCGCAGTCAACTCAGCGTCTCTAAGCCCATCCCATTTCTCCCATGGACCAACTGGCCGATCGACAGCGCGCAGAATTTCCCTGGCGAGCTTTGCAATGGAAAATGGATCACGAACGTGGCGAAGAGAGGGACTCCTCACGTAGTCAGTCAGCAGCGAGCGTATTGAGCTAAGACGATGATCTTCAGTCATGGGCTAGTACCCTCCCCTGTGATGCTCCACATGCCGTAGCGGCCCGATCAAATGCCGAGCGATCCACGATCCCAACCGGACAAGCGCGGCATCTCAGCTGGCGATTAGATTGGGCCGCGTAGAATGACGGAGATCAAACTCGACCTTGTGGACGACCAACCTGATAGGCAGGTTGAGAGAACGCGCTGGCCGCTGAATACTTGCATCACTAGCCGAACTGCTTCCTAATCTTGTAGCCCGCCCAGGGACACGGACTCAACCAGTGCCGAATACCCCACTCCCTATGCTCGCACTCTCCAGCACACTCCTGGCGCGATGCGTCTCGATAGATCTCGAGGTTGATCCAAGATCGGCCCGCGTCTTCGCATTCGCCGCTGTCAACAACAACAAATCAGAACCGCTAGTCTTCCGAGGCGGAAATCCAGACGACGCCCTGGAGAGGCTGGATGCCTTCGTCTCAGATTGCGATCACCTGATCGGGCACAACATTCTGCGGTTCGATCTGCCCCACCTTATGGCGTTACGGCCGCGCCTTGCGACGCTGGGAAAATCACCGATTGATACGTTGTGGCTGAATCCCCTAGCCTTCCCGCGCAACCCTTACCACCACCTAGTGAAGCACTATCATGATGGCCGGCTTCAGACAGGACACATCAATCATCCGGAGCTCGACGCACAGCTCGTTTTCAAACTGCTGGATGATCAGCTTGCAGCATTTGCCCGGTTGAACCTCGAACATCCTGACGCGCTACTGGCCTATCACTACCTCGCGACGCGATCGGAAGCTCACTCCGGATTCGACGCTGTCTTCAGAACATGCCGTGCATGTCCGACTCCCTCCAGCGAAGAGGCGCGCGCCGCCATTCAACGGCTCCTCGCCGGCCGAGCGTGTGCTGCCCAGACAACTGCAGTGCTTGAGCACGTGAGTAACCCGAACGAGGGCTGGCCACTGGCCTATGCCTTGTCGTGGATATCGGTTTCGGGCGGTGACTCGGTCATGCCGCCTTGGGTTCGTGCCCAGTTTCCTGACGCCGCGCGGATTGTGCGAGAATTGCGAGACTCGGCGTGCGGCAGCAACGATTGCGCCTGGTGCCGGGAAAAGAACGATCCCAAGCAGGCACTCTCACGATGGTTCGGCTTCGACAACTTTAGACCCCAGCCGATGGATGAGCATGGGCGTCCTCTCCAGGAGCGCATCGTTGACGAAGCCATGCGTGGGCGAAGCATACTTGGTATATTGCCAACCGGGACCGGCAAGTCAGTCTGCTATCAGGTTCCGGCGCTCAGCAAGTTCGACAAGACAGGCGTTTTGTCCGTCGTGATCTCGCCTCTGGTGGCGCTAATGGCCGACCAAGTGCAGGGTCTAGCGCGCGTAGGCATCACCTCTGCGGTCACTGTGAATGGCACGCTGTCGATGCCCGAACGCCAGCACGCGCTCGACCGCGTTCGATTGGGCGACGCCGCCATGCTGCTGATTTCACCTGAACAGCTGCGCAGCAAATCCGTTCGATCCGTATTGGCCCAGCGCGAGGTTGGCCTCTGGGTGCTGGACGAGGCCCATTGCGTGTCGAAGTGGGGCCACGACTTCCGACCTGACTATCGATACATCAGCCGTTTCATCCGCGAGTTCTCCGGCGACCGAACCCCTGCTCCGGTATTGTGCCTCACAGCGACCGCCAAACCCGAGGTCGTGCGGGATATTCGCGAGCACTTCAAGACGAGGCTCAATGCCGACTTGCTGCTGCTTGATGGCGGCGCAGTCCGCACGAACCTCACCTTCAATGTGTTGCCAACGCAAAAGGAAACCAAGCTCTCCGACATTCTTGATGCGATCGAAGGCGCGCTTCCGCCTGAGGGTGCATCGGGAGCAATTGTCTACTGTGCCACGCGGCGCGAGACGGAACGAGTTGCGGACTTCCTGAAGCAACAGAACCTGTCTGCTGAGCCTTTCCACGCCGGCATGACTTCGGAAGAAAAGAGGGACATTCAGGAACGCTTCAGAACTGGATCACTTCGAATCATCGCCGCGACAAACGCCTTCGGCATGGGCATCGACAAGCCAGACATTCGCCTGGTCGTGCATGGCGATATCCCGGGGTCTCTCGAAAACTACCTCCAAGAGGCGGGACGTGCTGGTCGTGACAGGGCGCCGGCCAAGTGCGTTCTGCTCTTCGCGGAAGAGGATATCGAGCGCCAGTTCTCGATGTCAGCGCGGTCACGGCTGGAACGTCATGAGATCGGCGCCATTCTGAAGGCGCTCCGACGGATCGACATCAAGACAGGCAAGAGCGGCGAAGTGGTCGCAACCTCAGGCGAGATCGTACGATCAGAGCTGGATCGTGAGTTCGACCGCGACAGCACAACCGATGACACACGCGTCAAGACGGCGGTGTCCTGGTTGGAGGAAGCATCGCTCCTCACGCGCGAAGAAAACCGGGTTCAGGTCTTTCCGTCGTCTCTGCGCGTTTCCACTTTAGAAGAGGCCACCGCAATCCTCGACAAATCGGCGATGACCGAAGCGCGCCGGAATCAGCTGATCAGCATTGTTCATCATCTGATGACTGCGCCACGCGATTCGGGCATTTCTACCGATGAACTGAGCAGCGTGACCGGTCTGAGCGGAAGCGGGCTCAACAAGGCCTTGACGGACTTGGAAACGCTCGGGATCGCACGCAACGATACAGCGATCACTGTGTTTTTGCATTCAGGCGTCGAGGGCCAATCCTCCCAACGCCTGGAACAAGCCTCGAGGCTCGAGGCGGATCTCATCGCACTGATGAGAGAACTGAACCCCGATGCAGATGATCTGCAGCATTTCCCGCTTCACCTTCCGATCGCATGCCAAACCCTGCGCGATAAAGGTCACTCTGTCGTCCGTCCCGATATCATCGACAAGATTCTGGGTAGCCTGACGCAGGACGGGCGCGATGAGGACGGCGGCTCGGGCAGCATTCACAGGCGAAGAGTCACATCGACCACAAGCCTGATAAGACTTCAGCGGTCATGGTCAGCGCTGGAGCGCACTTCGTCTCTCCCGCCAGGCAGCTCGGCTCCTGCTTGAACATCTGCTTGGCAAAGTGCCGAAGGGTGTACGCGGCAAGGACATCCAGGTGGAAACCACTCTGGGTGACGTTGTTGCCGCTGTGAAGAATGATGCCGTCTTGTTCAGCGAAGTGCAGAACGCGACGAAGCTCACCGATCGCGCAATGATGTCGCTTCATGAGCTGGAGGTGGTGACGCTCGGCAAAGGGCTGACGGTGTTCCGCCCCGCCATGACCCTCTATCTGCGACGCGGGTCCACGAAGTTCGCACAAAAGGACTATGCGCCCCTCGATGAGCACTACGAGGAAAAGACACTGCAAACGCATGTGATTGCGACCTATGCCAAGATGGGTATCGACTCTATCGACAAGGCCCAGCAGCTTTCTGAAGACTACTTTGTCTTGGATCGCGATACATTCGTGCGCCGTTGGTTGCCCGGACGCACGACCGAAATCCGCCGCCAGACAACCGGCGAATCCTGGCAGCGCATTGTCGAGGTCCTGGACAACCCTACCCAACAAAAGATCGTGTCCGACGACGGGAGAGGACAAACGTTCTGGTTCTGCCGGTCCAGGGTCTGGCAAACACGCGTGCTGGTTCACCGGATCGCGTATCTCGTTCGAGTCAAGCGAGAGGATCCCAGCGGGATCCTGGTTCTGAGTTACAATCGACACGCAGCAGCTGAGATACGCACTCGGCTAAGGAACCTGCTCGGGGATGATGCGCAGCACGTGACAATCTCAACCTGCCACGCGTTGGCGATGCGACTGGTTGGCGCGAGTTTTTCGAAGAGAACTGCAGACGCGAGTTACTTCAAGAGCGTCATGACAGAGGCCGTGGAGCACCTCCATGGTAGCGGCCTCTCGCCATCAGAAGCGGAAGCTCAACGCGACACGCTCATCCAAGGTTTTCGATGGATTCTGGTGGACGAGTATCAGGACATAGGCCCAGACGAATACGCCCTGATTTCAGCAGTCGCTGGCCGTTCGCTTGATGATGACGATCTTCGGTTGAGTCTTTTCGCAGTCGGCGATGATGACCAGAATATCTACGCCTTCGCTGGCGCGTCCATTACCTACATTCGCCGCTTCGAAGAAGACTACAAGGCCAAGCCTGCATTCCTTGTCGAGAACTATCGCTCAACCCGACACATCGTTGAGACGGCGAACGCGGTGATTGCTGGGGCAAGGAACCGCCTCAAAGACGGCCACCCCATCACCGTTGATCGTCGGCGCGAGAAGGACGATCCGGGAGGAGTGCTTGAGAAGCTCGATCCGGTCGCCACGGGGCGCGTGCAGCTCCTGCAATGTTCTGCGGGACCCGGCGCACAGGCGATGGCCGCCGTGGATGAACTGATCCGACTATCGCATTTGATCCCGGATGGTCATGGGCCCGAACCGCCATAATCGCCCGAAACTGGAGGCAGCTCGAGTACGCCCGCGCCTATGCCGAGGCTGCGGGCCTCCCGGTCGAGATGGCGAACGAAAGACTGCCAAGCATATGGCGACTCCGCGAGATGCAACACCTCGCGGACACATTGCGGCATAACTCGGCTCAACTCGTCGGCGCGGCCGACCTCGCCGCTGCGCTGCGAAGTCTGCGGCCAAATCAGTGGACCAAGTTGATCGAACAGGGCGTGACAGAGCTTGGTCAGGAACTGTCTGATAAGAAGATGCCTGCCTTGGACGTGATCGAGTGGCTGGCCGAATGGGCGCACGACACCCGCGGCGCACAGCGCGGTTTACTCTTGCTCACCGCACACCGCGCTAAGGGGTTGGAGTTTGATGATGTGGTCATCATCGACAGCGAATGGAGTCGCCTCTCCAAGGACGAAGATCCAGACGCTCCTCGGCGACTATTCTATGTGGCCATGACCCGCGCGCGACGGAGCCTATCCATCGTCACTGCCGGGGAACAGAACTTCTTGGATGCAGGCATTCACTCCATTGTTCGACGGCGCATTATACCAGATGCGAACGCCGCGCCCGCGGTCCTACGCAGATACCAGATGCCTGAGGTTCAGATGGTAGACCTGTCATACGCGGGACGCCTCGATGCTGGAAATCCTGCCCTCGACGCGATCAAGGCGGCTCAGGTAGGAGATCCCATCAGCCTGGCGCATGAAGGCGGAAGATGGTTGGTCAAAGACGAAGAAATCGAACAGTCGGGCGGATGGCCCAGCGGTTTGTTGCCCAGAGGGCTGCGACTGCTCCGGGGAAACGATTGGCGCTGATTATCCGTTGGCGCAGGTCGGACAGAGACGAGGCCTTTCAGAACAGCATGCGTCGCGATGAATGGGAGGTCATTCTCCCTGAGTTGGTTTTTGGCTAGGGCAGCTTGGGCGAGTGTGCACGACTGACGCCCAGCCGGACGCCGAGAGGCAGAGGCTGGTGAATGCAAACATGAGACGTGCACAACTGTGAACAGCCCCCGAAAGATGACCCCTCCGCTTCCCGTCAAATCACTCTTGTAGGGCGCCTATCGGCGTCGCGACCCATTCCGATTCACAGTCCAGGTGCATTCCCCACCCTTTCCGGCCATTTCCGACCATTTCCCACTCGGTTCCCAAGCCATGGTTGGGGTGCAGGCTTCAATCGTAAACTCGAGAGAACCGAGCCGAGAACGAATACCTCAGATGAACATTCAGCGCCCTTTTGTCGGACCTATCGAATGTCTGCCTGTGGAAGAATGGGCAGTCCGCCTCCGCGTTAGCTCTGACCATTTTCGTCGGATTTACACGGGGCGCGTCATGCACCTAGGCGCCAATCTCAGAATATATGCCGCCGATCTCCACGAATGGCTTGACGCGCAGGGTGCTCAGGATTCCAACCAAGACTCGTGGAACGGCGTCGGCGAAACGCACGCTGGCGAAGGGAGGGAGAGGCCCAATGCCCAAGAAGGCCCACTTCGCAGGCGTGCAGCGCGTTAAGCAGCGCGACGCCAAAGGGAACGTCATCGCGATCCGCAACTACCACCGCGCCACCAAGACACGCCTGCCCGACGACTATGGCTCGCCCGCTTTCGCGATCGCGTGGGCAAAGGCGGAGACGTCTGCCGCAGTGGTGACCAAAGCCGTCTCCCCCCGGGAGACTTACGGCGGGCTCTGCCGCGCATTCGCCGACGACGACAATCCCGACTGGATCAAGCTCGCCCCCAACACGCAACGCGATTATCGCAAGTGCATGGCCTGGATGAACCGGCAGGGCGCAGATCCCCGCCCCGCCGCCGGTCTCTCGCAGGAACGCTGCGAGATTCTTCTGGACAAAGCGGTAAAGGAACTCGGCCATCGGCAGGGCGTGTACATCCTGCAGTTCAACCGCCGCCTATACGGCTGGGTGCTTGAGCGTGCCGCTCGCCAGAAGATCTGGGGCGACAAGAACCCATGGGCCGAAATTCCGACACCAGCGAAGCCACGCGCGGCCATCGGCGCGATCAAGCGCAATCGGCCGTGGAAGCCGGAGGAAGTTGTTGAGGTGCTATTCGCCGCGCCTCTGGGCTTGCGCCGGGCTTACGTATTGGGCGTTTCGGGGCTTGATGGTTCGACCATGGTGGGCCTCACCTGGGACGATTGGAACTCCAAGGAAGGCGGGTTTTCGGCAGAGCGGGTGAAAACCGGCGCGGAGGGCTACATCAACGTGCTGCCGCTGTTCCGCATGTTCCTTGAGGAAGGCGAGCGCCCCTCGGCTGCGATCGTCACCAATCAGCACGGCCAGCCGTTCAAAACGGCGAACACGCTGCAGACCCGTTCAAGCGACTTCCTGGCGGGGCTTGCGAAGAAGGGCGTTGTCGGCCCTGGCCTAACACTGCACGGGCTGCGTCACACCCTGGAAAAGCGGTGGCAGAAGTTGGCGGCACGCCTAGGCGCTATCCAGATGGCGCTGCAGCACGCCACACCCGCAATGTCGTTGCACTATTCGGCAGCCGCCGATAAGAAGCGGGCGCTGCGGGACACCACGTCCGCACTGGAAAACTGGTTCGGTTTGTCAAAAGCCGACGACGCGGTTAGTAAAACGACCCACTAGTCCGTCGAAAAAGTTTGCCAAAACAACGGTGAGGCCTCGTGGCGGAGTGGTGACGCAGAGGACTGCAAATCCTTGCACCCCGGTTCGATTCCGGGCGAGGCCTCCAAATTCGGCTTTCCAAACGCAAACCGCGAAATTTGTGGGAATGCGTTAGCGTTAACCTCTCATTTACCGACGCGGCGCATGTTGGCCCTGTCTTCCCTTGAAGACACCCCACCATCACCCAAAACGCCTTTGCGGGAGCCTCGGCTCCCGCCTCTTCTTTTGCTTGGGGTTCTATGATTTTCGGTGTGAATAGTTCGCTGTGGCGACGGATCCGGCTTTCGAGCTGCGCAGCGCTATTGAACCGCCCCCCCTCGGCGGTTATACCCCCGCCTCCAACCGTGCTCCCTGATAGCTCAGTTGGTAGAGCATTCGACTGTTAATCGAATGGTCGCTGGTTCGAGTCCAGCCCGGGGAGCCATTCTACCCTTCAGGGGCGGTGCTGTGAGACATCCAGACCTGGCCTCCGATGCCAAAATAACCGAACGCCGAAAGACGCGCCGCGAGCCCGGGCGCGAGGCGTCGGGCCATTGGCGCAATCGCTGGCAAGTGCCGAAGCGCTACGAATCACTTGCGCACGAGCAGGGCGCCCTGCCGCTCGGCGACGGCTCATGGCTCGGCTACCGCCGCTTCGCCACCGAGAAGGAAGCCGAAGAGCACGCCCGGAAATACGTCGCCTACAACCTGACGAATTTTGGCATCCGCTATCTCGGGACAGAATTCTTCCCAGAGTACTGAGAACGTCCAAGACACTAGCAAAAACCCCGCCGATCGCCCGGCGGGGTTCTGCATTTCAGATCAGCACAAGCCTAGTGATGCTCACCCTGCTGGGTCATCTCCGTCGTAGCCGCGTCCGTTTTCGGCGCAGCCAGCTGACCGCTGGCGCGCATCTTCTGCATCATCTGCATCGCTGTCGCCATCTCGGTCTTGTTGAGCGAGCCGTCCTTGTCGGCGTCGACCATCGGCAGGAATTTCACGACTGACTTGAAGCGCGGATCGTTGCGGAATTCCGCCGCCGTCAGCTGGCCGTCGATATTGTCATCCAGCGCGCCAAACAGGACATTCCCCTGCAACTCCTGGAACCACTCGTCGTGGCGGTTATTTGCCGTCTCGTCCTTGAAGCGGAAGCGCGCGAAGGTAAACAGCATCTCTTCCGACGTCTGCTCGCCGAACGTCACATGCTTCTTCGGATCCGGGTTCGATTTGTTGAGGTCCGAATTGTCGTACACGTAGTCCGCGATCAGCAGCGAACCCTTCGGAACCTCAAGCAGCTTATCGAAGTGGAATTCGCGCTGCCATGAGAAGTCATAG
Organism: Hyphomonadaceae bacterium; assembly: GCA_016714495.1. Lineage (GTDB taxonomy): Bacteria > Pseudomonadota > Alphaproteobacteria > Caulobacterales > Hyphomonadaceae > UBA7672. The sequence continues at coordinate 9,138 of JADKDU010000001.1, forward strand.
CGCGGTTGGTTCAGAAGCACCTTCTCCGAACCGTCCGGATAGCGGATGCGAAGCTTGGTGGAATAGCAGCGCGAATGGCAGTGCGGCTGCACGCCGAAAATCTGCGCATCATGCGGGAACTCAAGATACGCCGTTTCCGGATGCCGCTCCTCGCCCGCAGGAATCTCGATCGAGAAATCCGTGATGCTGGCTTGGCGGAGAATGTATTTGGGCTCTTCCTTGTGGAAGTAATACCCGACTTCCATCTTGTCGGTCACCGGCTTGCCAACAGGCGTGTAGTGCATCTGGTAGGCGAACGAACCGCCCGGCGGGATGTACACGCCCGTTTCCGCAGGCGTCAGGTTGGGCGCTGAGCCCGGACCATAACCGCCGAGTGCGACGTTCCACGAGAAGCCACGGCCGTTCGGATCCACTTTCGGGATCCAGCCGGCGAGTGCGTGGTGCACAGCCGGCGTCGCGTTCGCGTAGGCCGTCGCTCGCAACCATTTGCCCTCGGTGAAAGCGTTGGCGATCGACCGGTCCTGATATTCAACGATGCCGCTCGCAGGCACATCGAAGGCAGGCACCTGCAGAACAAGGTCAGGCTCACCAAGCGGCCATTTCGGCGCCGGCTTGGCTGCGCTCGGCAGCGGATCAACGCCGCTTCCCCGCGGCGCGCCGGCTTCGATCCAGTTCACCAACGTCTTGATCTGCGCGTCGGTTGGACGCATGTCGTCGGTCAGCGCGGCGCCGTGGCGATCCGAATGATAGGGAGGCATGCGCTTGGTGCGCAACGCCTCGCGGATCATCGGCGCCATCGCTTTCACGACGTCATACTTATCCATTGCGAACGGCGCCATGCCGCCCTGCGTGTGACAGGCGACGCACTTGTCGGCCAGAACAGGCGCGACTTCGGTCGCGTAAGAAATGTTGGTAAAGGTCGCCACCTTGGCGCGATCGGGGAAGTCGATTGCCGAGCCCTTGACCGACGCTTCGGTCACGGCCGGCGCCTTGCCGCTGATCACGGCGTTCAACGCGGCTGTCAGATTGGCGTTCGCATCCTTCTTGTCGGCGAACGAGTCGTCGATGGGACCATGATAAGCCACGGTCCATGATTTCGGATTGATGACAAAGACTTCGCCCGTCTGCGTTACGCCCAGCGAACGCCCAACCAGCTGGAGTTCATCGGCAAGGATGGGAAGCGCAGCCGAGCCGGGCGCGCCATCAAACGTCCCGCGCTTCGAGGTCATGCTGGAGTCGAGCATCATGAAATGGACGTTCTTGCCCGTGAAGCTCTCCTGCACCTTGGCCAACGCGACCTTGGCGCGATCGGAGACCGCATCGCCCTGGGCGGCGGTGACGATCACCACGGCGGCCTTTTCCTTGAAGTAGTAGAGTTCGTGACCCATGCCGGTCTGGTCGGCCAGCATGAAGTTGTCGACCCGCGTTCCCGCCAGCGACGCTTTCGATGGAATGGGCGACGGCGCAGCCGCGGCGACCAGCGCCATCACAGATGGCGGCTCCTGCGAGCCCGAACGCAAACAGGCCGAGCTTATGCGAACGCTTCATCAGTCTCTCCCGGGGGCTGCGCTTTTCTAAGGCGACGCAGATATGGCCTGAGGATGACCTCAGCTGCCGCAAGGGGCAACGGGGGCGCCGCCACGGCGCCTGTCGCCTAATGACATGTAATTTGTCACGTTGCCGGGAGTAGCGCCCTGCTAGCGCAGTCCGAATCCCGCCGACTCGAAAACGCCGGCCGCTTGCACTGATCTAAGATAATCGAGGAACCCTGACGCCGCGCCCTTGCCGGCCATGATCGCCGCTGGATATGTAATCGGCGTGTGGCTATCCGCCGGAATGTCCCCGCGACGCTCACCGCCCCGCCGGCCGCCTTCGCATCCGTCGCATAGACGATCCCGGCCGCAGCTTCGCCCGCTTCCACGAAGCGCAGCGCCGATCGCACATTCTCCGCCCGTACGACCGACGTTTCCACGGGGCTCCAGGCGCCTAGCTTCTCCAGCGCCTCTTTTCCATATTTGCCCGCCGGCACGCTGTCCGGATTGGCCATGGCCAGCTTCCCGCCCTTCAGCGCGCCCGCGAGGTCCATCCCCGCTTTCAGCTCGATCGCGATCGGCTTATCCCACGGCGCAACCAGCACCAGCGTATTGGTCAGCAGCGTCTTCCGACTCGCCGCCTCGATCAGAGACTTGTCCGCGAGGTAGTCCATCCACGCCTCATCGGCAGAGAGGAACAAATCTGCCCCCGCGCCCTGCTCGATCTGCCGCGCCAGCTCCGAACTCGCAGCGAAATTGAATACCGGCGCCAGATGCCCCTCCGCCGCATAGAGTTCCCCGATCTGCTTCATGACATCGGTCAGGCTTGACGCCGCAAATACCGTCACCGCCGCTTCGGGCGCGGCGGTCTTTGCAGTCTTTGGAGCCGCCGCTGGTCCGCACGACGCGATGAGCGTCGCGGCGAGAGCCATTGCCGCCAGTCGCAACATCATCAGCATCGGGAATCCCCTAGAGCGCGTGTGATTTCACCACCGCCCAGGCCGTCGCGCCTTCATCCAGTTGGAGGTCCGCAAGCGCCTCGGGCGTTATACGCGCTGAAATATAGCCGGCTTCCGTGGCGAGGGAAACCAGCACCGCCCCATCTATCTCACGCACGATCGAAGCGATCGTGCCCCGCCACACATTCCGCGCCGAAATCCCGCGTGGCTCTTCCGCCGCCAGCAGCACGCTGTCTGCGCGGATCCACACGCCGCCGCCGCCATGCCCGCCCGCAACCGCCCCGGCATCCACCCGCGCGCCAAGATCGCGCCGATCCAGCAACGCCGCAAACTCAGCCCGCCGCATCACATCCGACGCCGCGCCATGCCCGACGACGCGCCCCGCCGTCACGGCGACTACATTATCCGCCACCTCCGCGACTTCATCCACCTGATGCGTCACGATCATCATCGGCAATGACTGCTCGCGCGACAGCTCGCGCAGCAAGGTCAAAAAGGCCCGCCGCCGCCGCCCGTCGAGCGCGGCGAACGGCTCGTCCAGCAGCAACAGCTCTGGCGCCGAGACAATGGCCCGCGCCAGCGCCACCCGGCTGCGTTCGCCGCCCGACAAATTCCGCACCGGCCGGTCCAACAATTCCTCGATCTCCAGCCGCCGCGCGATCTCCACAACGATCGGCGCATTGCGCGCCGCCGGGCGCCGCCGCTCGGCATATTCGATGTTGCCGCGCACCGTCCGATGCGGAAACAGCCGCGCATCCTGGAACACCAGCCCGATGCCGCGCGCATGCGCTGCAATGCGCGACCTCGCGCCTGCATCCTCCAGCACGCGCCCGTTGAATTCGACGCGCCCTGTCTCGAGCCTGTGCAATCCCGCAATCGACGACAGCAACATCGACTTGCCGGCGCCCGACGGCCCGAACACCACAGTCACGCCATCCGTTGGCGTCTCGAAATCCGCCGACAGGCGAAACGCGCCGCGCCGGACGACAGCTTCTCTCAGCTTCAGGCTCATGCTTCAAGCCTCCGCCGCGCCCAGTGCTGCAGCAGCTCCGCCAGCACCAGCCCGGTCACCGCCGCGGTCATCGAGATCGCGGCCAGCCGCAGCGCCGTCTCCTCGCCATTGGGGACCTGCAGCGCCGAATAGATCGCCAGCGGCAACGTCTGCGTCTGACCTTCAACGTTGGAGGCAAACGTGATCACCGCGCCGAACTCACCCAGCCCCGCCGCAAACGCCGTCACAGCGCCTGCCAGCACGCCCGGCCACGCCAGCGGCAGCGCCATCGACCAGAACCGGTCCCAAGGCCCCGCACGCAAAACGGCTGCGGCTTCGAACAAGCCGCGATCTGTCGCCTCGAACGACAATCTTATCGCCCGCACCATCAACGGAAACGCCATCACCGCCGTCGCCAGCGCTGCGCCCTCCGCCGTGAAGGCCAGCTGGATTCCAAACGCATCCCGCAACCAAGACCCAACCGGCCCGCGCACGCCGAACAGCAGCAGCAGGAAATAACCCACCAGTACAGGCGGCAACACCAGCGGCAGGTGCGCCACTGCATCGACGATCCACTTGCCCGGGAACTTCGGCCGCGACAGCGCCCATGCGAATGCGATCGCCACCGGCAAGGAAAACAGCACGGCGCGCCCAGCCACGCCGAGGCTGGTCGCCAGTATCTGCATTTCCTCGGCCGTCAGCATGGCGGCACCATGTCGTGCGCCTCCCTGTGGCTCAAGGCCGTTATTGTCGCGAAAAGGTTACGATTTCTCGCGGCAGGCGAAGGCTGGCGTTCGGCGGCGGAACCTGCTTCAAGCCACTCATGTCCGCTGGCCCCGTCACCCTCACCATCGAGCGTCTCGGCGCGCAGGGCGACGGCATCGCCACGCATGATGGCAGGCAGGTGTTCGCGCCACTCACCCTGCCCGGCGAAACGATCACCGCCGAAATTGACCGCGACCGCGCCCGCGTCATCGACATCATAACGCCCAGCCCCGACCGCGTTGGCCAGCGTTGCGCGCATTATGGTGAATGCGGCGGCTGCTCGCTCCAGCATCTCGCCGACGAACGCTATCTCGCCTTCAAGCGTGAGCAAGTCGTCACCGCGCTTTCCTTCCTGCACATCGATGCGCCCGTCGATCCCGTCATCGCAATCGCGCCTCGCTCGCGCCGCCGCGCTGTCTTCGGCGCTCATAGAGTCGGAAAAACAATCGCCATCGGCTTTCACAGCCGCCGCAGCCATCGCATCGTACCGATCACAGACTGCACCGTCGTCACGCCCGGCGTGCTCGCTCTGCTCCCGAAGCTTGAGCGCGTCGCCGCCGTCACAGCGCCGACCAAAGACGCGCTCATCATCAGCATCACCGAAACCATCACCGGCTTCGATGTCGCGCTAAACGGCGTCGCCAAAGGCTTCCCCGCCGACGCCCGCATCCGCGCCATCCAGGCCGCCGGCGAGATCGGCCTCGCGCGTCTCTCCATCAATGGCGATGTCGCGATGGAACGGGCCGCCCCCACAATCCGCGCTGGCGCCGCGCACCTCACCCCGCCGCCAGGCGGGTTCCTGCAGGCTTGCGACGCCTCCGAAGCCGCCATGCTCGCCCTGGTGAAGGAAGCCGTCGGCGACTGCCGCAAGGTCGTTGACCTGTTCGCTGGCGCCGGCACCTTCTCTCTGCCGCTGGCCTCCACCGCCACCGTTCACGCCGTCGAAGGCGAAGGGGCCGCCCTCGCCGCGCTCGACCGCGCCGCGCGCAAGGCGCAGGGCCTCAAGCCCGTCACCGTCGAAAAGCGCGACCTCTTCCGCCAGCCACTCACGTGCGCCGACCTCAAACGCTTCGACGCCGCCGTCATCGACCCACCCCGCGCCGGCGCCGAAGCCCAGTCGCGTGAACTCGCCGCCTCATCCCTGAAGCGCGTGGCCATGGTTTCCTGCAACGCACAAACTTTCGCCCGCGACATCAAGATCATGCGCGAGGCGAACTGGCGCATCGCCCGCATCTCTCCGATCGATCAGTTCCTCTGGTCACCCCACATCGAAATCGTGGCGCAGCTGCACCGGGGCTAGCGCCAACACCTCACTCCAAGCCACATCGCGCCATCTCCCCGCAACTCCGCGGAACCTAATCCCAGCCGCTAACCATCTTTCCCAACAGTCTCAACGCCCAAGCGCGAAAGCAGATGGTGGATCGAGCCTCGCTCATCCCCACCTCGTCCCACCCCGTGAGATATTGCCCATGTCGCCTCCGCATCAAGGCCAGTCGCGATCTTCTGCGGCGCGAGGGGCGATGCGATCGAGCGGTTGGGTCCTGCGCAATGCTGTGCCGCCGACGGCCTTGGCGATCCAAGAGGTCGAAAACCCTCCGTGATCCAGCTGGCGAGAAACGATCGCTGGGGCGCGGGGAAACCGCATCCTTTTTCCATCGCTAGGGCCGCCTTGAAGCGACAGCCCATCAGCGGGGCATCCCCCGCGTCCCCGACCCTCCATCTGGGCCAGAGCCGAAGCATCCCAAGCGGTCAGCGCACCGGCTTGACCAAGAGATCATGCCGATAGGCGCCTCGACGGGGCGGAATGGGCCTGATAGGCGCCAGTGCATGTCGATCTCCCTCATCCTCCTCGCCCTCGGACTCGCCGCTGACGCCTTCGCCGTCGCTATCGGACAAGGGGCCGCGGTGCGCACCCATCCCTGGCGCAGCGCTCTCACTGTCGGCGCAGCCTTTGGCGCCGCGCAGGCAATAGCGCCGCTGATCGGCTGGTCGCTGACCCTGGTGCTCGCCGGCCTCATCGAAAGCGTCGATCACTGGGTCGCCTTCGTGCTGCTGGCTATCGTCGGGGCGAAAATGGTCTGGGAGGGTTTCAAGAAGGATCCGCCCGGCGAGGAAAGCGATCCGGGCAAGGAAAAGGTCGCCGGCGGCTGGACCCTGCTGATGCTCGCCGTCGCAACCAGCATCGATGCGGCCGCAGCCGGCATCACGCTGCCGACCATCGGCGCGCCCATCCTGATCAGCGTCGTCGCCATCGGCCTAATCACCTTCGCCCTCTCGACCGCGGGCGTGATGATAGGCCGGGCCGGCGCCAAAGCGCTCGGCTCCCAGGCGGAAATCATCGGCGGGCTGATCCTGATCGTGATCGGCGCGAAAGTGCTGATCGACCACAAGGCCTTCGGCTGATACCTCCGGCGCGATGCTTGCGAAGTCTGACCTTCCGATTGAGGACGTGATCCCTGAGATCGTCGCCGCGCTGCGCGATGCTACGCGGCTGGTGATCTCGGCGCCCCCCGGCGCTGGCAAGACGACGCGGGTTCCGCTCACGCTACTTGATGAAAGCTGGATTGGCGGGCGCAAGCTGATCCTTGTCGAACCCCGCCGGATCGCCGCCCGCGCCGCAGCCGAACGCATGGCGGCGAGTGTGGGCGAACGCGTCGGTCAGACCATCGGCCTGCGCTCTCGCCTCGATGTACGCACGTCTAAGGGGTCGCGTATCGAGGTCGTCACCGAGGGCGTGTTCAGCCGCATGATCCTGTCCGACCCGGCGCTGGAGGGCATTGCCGGCGTGATCTTCGACGAATTCCACGAACGCTCGCTCGACGCCGATGAGGGGCTGGCCTTCGCGCTTGATGCGCAGGGCGTGCTCCGCGATGATCTCCGCATCGTGCTGATGTCGGCGACGCTGCCGGGAAACCTGACGCAGGACTTTTTTGCAGCGCCCGTGATCGAAAGCCTCGGCCGTGCTTGGCCCGTCGAGACACGCTATCTCGGCTATGAGCCTCGCCAGCGCCTTGAGGATCAGGTCGCCGCCGCCATCCGCAAGGCGCTTTACGAAGGGGATGGCTCGATACTCGCCTTCCTCCCCGGCGTCGCGGAGATCCAGCGTACGGTCGATCGTATCGGTCCGGTTGCTGACAATGTGCACATCACGCCGCTTTACGGCGCGCTGACGCCGCAGGAGCAGAATGAGGCGATCGCGCCGGTGGCGAAGGGTATGCGGAAAGTCGTCGTCGCGACCGACGTCGCCGAAAGCGCCGTCACCATTGAAGGCGTGCGCGTGGTGGTCGATTGCGGTTTCGCGCGCGTGCCGCGATTTGACCCGGGGCTAGGCGCGTCGCGGCTGGAGACGGTGCGCGTCGCGGTGGCCAATGCCGACCAGCGCCGCGGTCGTGCGGGCCGCACGGGGCCGGGTGTGTGTTACCGCCTGTGGCGCGAGGCCGAGATGCGCGGCTTTGCAGCCTCCCCCTCGCCCGAGATCGACAATGCCGATCTGACCGGGCTGGCGCTGGATATGGCGCGCTGGGGCGCGAAGTCGCCGGCGGATCTGCGCTGGCTGAACCCACCGCGCGAGGCGGCGTGGCGGCACGCGCGCAATATCCTGACGAACGGCGGCGCGATGGGTGCGGATGGCGAACTAACATCGCTCGGCAAGCGCATCGGCGAGCTGGCCTTGCCGCCGCGACTGGCGCTGATGGTCTTGCGCGCCGCGGAACACGGCGATGCGAAGCTGGCTTCGGAAGTCGCGGCCATAATGAGCGAGCGCGATCTGGGCGGGCGTTCGGTGGATCTTGATGAGCGGTTGGTGCGGTTCCGAAGCGAGAATGGGCAGCGTGCGAAGGCGATGCGGGAGCTTGCAGGGCGCTGGGCGAAGTCGGCGGGCGGCAAGGCGGATGGAGGGAGTTCGGCTGCGGCCGTGCTGGCGCTCGGGTTCCCGGAGCGGATTGCGAAGCTGCGCGGCGCGTCGGCGGGGCGGTTTGTGATGGCGGGCGGGCGCGGTGCGATGCTGGACGAAACCGATCCGCTGGCGCAGCAGCAATGGCTGACCGTCGCGGACATGACGGGATCGGGGCCTGACCTGCGCATCACGCTGGCGGCTCGGTTGTCTGAGGAAGAGGCGCTAGACTCCGGCGCCGTCGAGACGCGCGAAGAAGCGAAGTATGATGCGGCAGCGCGACGCGTGCGCGCACGCAGAACGCGGCGGATTGGATCGATCGTGCTGGAGGAAACGCCGCTGCCTTCGCCCCCAGCCGAGCTGGTTCGTGAGGCGTTACTCGAAGCCATCCGCGAAAGCGGCTTCACGCTGCTGAAAAACGCCAGTCCTCTTGAAAGCATGATCCACCGTATCGACCTGCTTGCAAAAACCATCGGCCATCCTTGGCCGCAGGATTTCCGCGCCTCCCTTGTTGAACGTCTCGATGAGTGGTTAGGCCCGCTACTGGCGGGCCCGGCTTCGCTCGACACGCTCGACGGCGGCCAGATCGCCGACGCCGCGCTTACGTTTCTCGATTGGCCGCTGCCCCGCGATCTCGCCCGTCTCGCCCCCCTCCGGTGGGAGACCCCGGTCGGCCGCAGCGTCGAGATCGACTACGCCGCAGAGGGCGGGCCGCGTGTCGAGTGCAAGGTGCAGGAGGCATATGGGCTGTCGGTGCATCCTGCGCTGGCGGACGGGCGCATTCCGTTGACGGTTGCGTTGCTGTCACCTGCGTTTCGGCCGGTAGCGGTGACGAAAGATGTGCCGGCGTTCTGGCGCGGCGGCTATCACGACATGCGCAAGGACATGAAGGGTCGTTATCCGAAGCATGACTGGCCGGATGATCCCGCTGCGGCAGCGCCGACCTCGCGGGCCAAGCCGCGCCAAAGCTAAGTCAGAACTTGCGCTGGCCGGAGACGGTTTCGAAAAACATCCGCCAGTCCCCCATGAGACTCCAGAGCGGATACTTAAATGTGGCCGGCCTGTTCTTCTCGAAAAAGAAATGGCCGACCCAAGCGAAGCCATAGCCGATGACCGGCATCGCCAGCAGCCACCAGGGATTCATCGTGACGATGGCGGTGACGAGACACACCAGCACCAGCGCCGAGCCGACGATGTGAATGCGCCGACAGGTTCCGTTGGAATGCTCGTGAATATAGAAAGGGTAGAAGTCGGAGAACGACTTGTAGGGCGCGTTGGACTCAGCGGGCGTGGACATGGCGCATCATCGCCCGTTTTCCGCGGGCTTCAAGATCAGCTGATCTGCAGCGGGGGAAGGGGCCTGGAAGGCTTCAACATGACCGTTTTATTGCGGCTGGGGGCGGCTTTGGCAGAGAATTTTGGCCCGATGAATTGAGCATTAACGAAAAAGTCAGCTTGTTGGCTTGAGCCTTGCTGCATGGTTCGCAGGAGCCATCAAGGATGGAGCCCATGACTGCGTACGAGCAGCTTGCCCGCCGGTATTGCGCCCTCATCGGAGAGGACGCTGATGACCGCATCGACGGTGTTCCGGTCTGGCGTATAGCCATGGCCGACCTCGAGGCCGCAATGAATGCGCTGGATACGTTCGGCCTCGATACCAGGACGACCTTCCACGAAATCGCAGAGGCGACTGACCAGCCCAAGCCCAAAGGCTTTTTCATCCGGCGTGTCGCCTAGGTCCGCCTCTTGCCGCCCGGCGCCTTGCCTTCAAGCAGCGTGCGCGTTGTGCGGATAACCGTGTAGTCCTTCTTCTTCGACGTCTCGTCGAGAGCAGCAAACGGGATCAGGTCTGGCCGCTGCCGAGCATAGTCGTCACGCTCTCCCTTCCGCCAGCCATCGAGATAGCGGTCGAGCATCCAGCGGCGATGCTCCAGCTCGCCAAGCATGCGCATGCGATCAGCCGTCTCGCCTGCAAGCGCTGCATCCGGATCGCCCGGCAGAAAACTGGCGGCGGGTGGAAGGTCGTGTGTTCCCCATCCACCCTTTTGGCCATCGAGCCAGGCGCCGAGGTCGAAGCCCGCCGCATGAGCCTTGGCTCGCATGTGCGCAGCCACGCGCCGATTGGAGACGCGCAACTGGTCAGGCAGGATTTCCCAAGGCTGGCTTTCGCGCTCGCTCTGGCGTTCGTACTCCCTGTGAAAGCGCTGCGCCTGTCCATCGAGATCCTTCTCGAGCAGGCCCGCGCCATCAAAAGCTTCTGGCCACGAGCCGAACGATACGACGCGCAGATCGCAGAGCCGCCCTTCGGTCTGCGCCTGCTGCTCGAGCAGGACACGCTCCTTCGATGAGGCGGCGCCGCCGAGATGGCCGGCGCCCTGACGAACCGACGCGAGACCTGCGCCATGCTGGGCGCAGACGAAGACTGGAGCGCGGAAGAGCTTCTCCTGCGTCGCCATGGCGCGCAACGCCAGCGCAAGGCCAAGCGGACGGCGCTCCAGATCGACAGCAATGTAGACCGCGCAGATTTCCGAAGCTCCCGAGCGTTCTCGGATGAAGGCGAACAACTTGTCGTCGTTGAGACGGAAGTCGCCTTCGAAGAAGCCGAAGTCGATGTGCGTTCCATCGTCTGCAGCCGAGGCGTCCCTAGGCGCGCAGAGATCGGGATGGCGGCTGCGGAAATCCGTTTCCAGGCGATTTGCCTGCGGATCAACTACAGTCACCATCATTTCCGGGGTAAGCGGCGAGACGCTGGTGACGATGAACTCGCGGGCGACGGACTGGCCGACCTGTCCGAAACCAACGATGAGAATGTGTTGGGCTGGAGCTTTGAGTTTTTCCGCCAGAAGGAAGGGCGGATGCGCCAACATGACGTGACGTGCGGCGCCGCCAGCATAGGAGAACGCCGTCAGTTTTGCCGTGGGCGCTTCGCGGCTGAGCCGATCGCGCATCCACGGATCGGTGATGTGAGCGACGACTTCGGCCTTGCGGCAGGTGCGGGCGATGGCCTGTGCGGTCTGCCATGTGTCGGCGTCGTCGCCTTCGTCCACGAGGATGCGCCTGGCGCGCGCAGCGGCGGCGACGCGAAGCTGGTTATGGAGCGTGCCGGAGCGCGCGTATGTGGCGAGGCGTTTGGCGGTAGGTTGGCGCTCGTCTGCCAGACGGATGGCGCGGCGCTTGTCGAAAAGCGTGGCATGATTGCCGGCATATTCGACCGCGGCAGGACCAGCGCCAATGATAACGTCGTGATTGTTCGAGTTGAACCGAAACCACATTGCATGCAAATGCGATCCGATTGCGTAGAGCAACAGACGGACGCCCAGCAAGATCGACGACGCGACGCCCAATGCGCGCGCCATCTCAAGCGGCCATTTCCCAGCGTGGTCCATCGTTTCGTAATAGATGTCCGACAGCAGCAACACCTTGATGGTGCGCACCGTGATGTCGGTAATGCGCATGTAGAGCGGGTCCTGCGTCACATCCGGCTCGAACGTCCAGCCATAGGCGGCTAGCGCCAGCGCGACCGCGCCGAAGAGGATTGCCAGGCCGGTGATTGCGGTCAGGAAGAGCGAACGGCGCGTGGCCGGGCGTCCGCTAACTCCGGCTTCTGACTCGGCCATCACCACTCCCCGAACACACGGCACGCTAAGCCAGCCTAAGACGAACGCAAGCGGCGACGACAGGCTACAAAGCAGCGAAATCGCGTGCTAAGGGGCGCACCCATCTTATCGCTAAGGGGCGGCGGCGGAGACGACATGACGAAAATCAGTGACGCATCCGCAATGAAAGTCGCCCTTGTGATGCATGAGAGCGTGCGCGCTTGGCAAAAGGCCAACGGCCAGCCCATAGCGCCCACCTGGGGTCGCGCGCCGAAATGGATGAAAGCCTCCTCCGTCGAGGCGGTAAAGTGGCGCCTGATCAACCCGAACGCGAGTATTTCCGCCCAACATGACCGCTGGATGGATGAGAAGAAGAAGGATGGCTGGAAGTTCGGCCGCACGAAAAGCGGCGTCAAGAAAACGCATCCGATGCTGGTGCCCTATGGCGACCTGCCCGAAGTCGAGCGGCGCAAGGATGCGCTGGTCAACGCCGTCGTCGATGCGCTGGCCAGGCCCATGCGCTAGCCAGCCTTGCGGTCATCCGGCTTTTTGGCGGCGGCTGCGATACGTTCCGCATCCGCATCGCTGAAGCCGAGTTCCTTCAGAACTTCGATTGTGTGCTCGCCAAGCAGAGGCGGTTCGCGGCGGATATCTGCGGGCGTGCCCGCGAACTTTACCGGATGCTCGAGGGCGATGTACGGGAAGCCCGCCGGATGCTGGCGCTCATGGATGAAGCCGGTGCCGCGCAGGTGCTCGTCTTCGAGTACTTCCGGCAACGTGGCGCAGCGGGCGGCGGGAATGTCGGCTTCCTCGAGCAGGGCGAGCCATTCGTCGGTGGTCTTGGTGGCGGCGACCTCGCCGACTAGCTGGTATAGCGCACCGATATTGACCGTGCGTGCAGTGTAGGTGGAGAAGCGCGGATCGGCGGTCATTATCTCGGGCCGCCCGCCGAGTTCGAAGAAGGTTTTCCACTGTATGTCGGAGTACGGCATGATGCCGATAAAGCCGTCCTTGGTCGGGTATGGCATGCGGTTCGGGCTGGACGAGCGCGTGTAGGCCATCTGCGCCATCGGTGGGATGAAGGTGTGGCCGTAGAGATTTTCGACCATGTTGAACGCGGTGAAGGCTTCAAGCATTGGCGCTTCGATGAATTGGCCTCTCCCGCTGGTTGCCTTGGCGTAGAGGCCGGCGATCACGGCGTAAGCGGCGTGGAGGCCCGAGACCTTGTCCGCCATCAGCGCGGGCATGTAGCGCGGCGGGCCGCCGTCGCGGACGTGGAACAGGTCTGCGATGCCTGAGCCGGCCTGGATGAGGTCGTCATAGGCGGGCTTACCCTCATGCTTGCCGCCGGCGCCATAGCCAGCGCAATGAACATAGATGAGGTCTTCGCGAATCTTCCTCAGTTCATCATAGCCGAGGCCCAGACGCCTCAGGCCATCCATGCGGACATTGGTGAAGAACACGTCGGACCGCTTCACGAGGCGACGCAGCGCTTCCATGCCGTCTTCGCTCTTCAGGTCGAGCAGGATGGCGCGCTTGTTCCGGTTGCAGCCCATGTAGATGGCGCCCATGCCGGGAGCGGGCGATGGACCAGCATGGCGCATGATGTCACCCGTACCGTTCTCGACCTTCACCACATCAGCGCCCATGTCGCCCAGCAGTTGGGTCGCATACGGGCCGAGTACGACGGTCGAGAGGTCGAGGATCCTGACGCCAGCGAGTGGGCCCGTCGAAGGCAAGGTCAAAGCGTTTCTCCAAAGCTGCTTCGAGGCGGCCATTTCATGGTTTCCGACCTATCATCAGCCGGGCCGGTGAATCCATGGCGCGTCGATCCGGGCTGATTGCCCAAGGTTTGTGCGGCTTTTTCGCCTGCCCGGCGCGAAACCCTTGCTTTCGTGACAAACTAGAACCATTCTAGCAAATTATGACCCTCGTTAACCGCCTTCAATCCGCTGGCCTGCGAGCAACTCCCAAGCGGATCGCGATTGGCAGCCTGTTGTTCGACGGTATGGATCGCCACGTCACGGCTGACGATGTCGCCGCGCTTGCGCGCAAGAGCGGCGTGCGGGTCTCGCTGGCGACGGTCTACAACACACTGAACCAGTTCGTGGCCGCCGGCCTGATGAAGCGCATCACGCTGGATACGGACCGCACCTATTTCGACACCAACGTGTCGGATCACCACCACCTCTTCTTCGAAGAGAATGGCGTGCTGCACGATATCCCCGGCGATACGGTGCGCGTGGAGGGCCTGCCCCCGATCCCGACGGGCTCGAAGGTGCGCTCGGTGGAAGTCATCGTTCGCATGACGGGCGCGAAGGCGAAGCGCTAGGTTCGCTTCGCCGACGTTTCAATCTCATTTTACGCTAAGCATGCTTCGCAGCGTCGAGGCTTCTATGTCCCAAGCTTCCGAACCGGGCGAGATGAGCTCAACGTGGCCTGTGTTTAGAACAACCGCCACATCCGCATTATCGCCCGCGGCTTTGGCGCGCCGCGTGTAGCCTTCACCCAGGACGGGCGGCGCGATGGTGTCTTCATGGCCGTTGACGCTGACCTGGCGCACCTTCAGCGGCAGCATTTCGGCGGGCGAGGTGTCTGACAGCACTTCGGCGCGTGTTGAGCTGATGTCACCGACAAGCTGATCAAAGATGTCAGCCAGGCACTCGCGCTGCGTCACGCTACGCGACGCCTTAAGATCAGCAAGGCCGCCGGAATTGACGACGCCGACAAGCTTGAGCGGATTGTCCATGCGCATAGGACTGTTTGCAGGCAGCTTGTGACGCGCGGCCGCCCACAGAGCAAGATGACCGCCGGCGGAATGCCCAAAGGCGGCAACGCGATTGAGATCGAGATTGTATTGCGCGGCCTGATCACGCAGCGCATCTGCTGCGTGCGCCACATCGAGGAATGTTCCGGGATAGCCGCCGCCGTCTTCATCAACGCCACGATACTCGATGTTCCACACAGCAAGACCCTGCTTGCGGAGATCTTCTGCAGCCCAGTTCATAAGCGTGCGGTCGGCGATGAGTTTCTGCCAGCAGCCGCCATGGACCATGAGCACAACAGGAAACGGACCAACGCCTTCGGGCAGCCAGAGATCAGCGACGTTGGTAGCGCCCGGTCCCCACTGGATAGCGTGAGTGGCCGAGACCGGGGGGCGGCTTTCGAGATCGTTCCACGTCATCACGCGGGTCACGGGCGGCGTCTCCTGTGATGCGGACGCCGCGGGCGGCGCTTCGGGTGGGGTGCAGGCTGCCAAGGCGGCGAGACAAACGAGAGCAAGCGTGTGACGCATGTGGATCGTGTGGCTTGGCCGGTTCACCATTGCAAGAGGGGCGCTGCCCGTCGCAAATGGCGGCATGTCAAAGCCAGCGCCTCCAACAACACGTGCGGAATGCGAAGCGCTCGATCGCGCTGATCCGCTTGCGGCGAAGCGCGCGGCGTTCGCGCTGCCGGATGGCGTCATCTATCTCGACGGGCATTCGTTGGGACCAGCGACCTATGCAGCGATGGACCGCATATCCAGCACGGCGCGCAGGGAATGGGCAAACGGTCTTATCAGATCCTGGAATGACGCCGGCTGGATCGACCTACCCCGGACTGTCGGTGCGAAGCTGGCGCGACTAATCGGCGCCAAGGCGGATGAAGTCATTGTATGCGACAGCGTGTCGGTGAATTTGTTCAAGCTGGCAGCGGCGGCACTGCCAGTCGCAAAGGCCCGCATTGTGATCGTGGAGGAAAGCGAATTTCCGACCGACCAGTACATGGCTGAAGGACTGGCCGAGATCACCGGCGCGACGCTGCTGCGCGTCGAGAGCGAGCAAGGCTCTAAGGCGCTGGCCGAGACCGCCGGTGTGCTGATCAAGAGCGTCGTGAATTACCGCACGTCCCTTGTGGTCGATGTGGCGGAGCACGAGCGCGTTGCGGCGCAGAGCGGCGGATTGATCGTTTGGGACCTGAGCCACGCAACCGGCGTGATCGCTCTCGACCTTCGCGCGGATGGCGCGCGGATGGCGACCGGGTGCACCTACAAGTTTCTCAATGGCGGGCCGGGCGCGCCGGCTTTCGTCTATGTACGTAGCGGTCTGGCGGCAGAATTACGGTCGCCAATATCCGGCTGGTTCGGTCATGCGGAGCCATTCGCGTTTGCTTCCTTGTATGCTCCCACGGAGGGCGTCGCGCGGTTTGCAGCCGGGACGCCGGGCGTGCTGTCGCTGACTGCGCTGGATGCGGCGCTTTCAGTCTTCGATGGCGTTGAGATGCGGGTACTTGCAAACAAGGCGCGCGCTTTGGGAGATCTGGTCGTCGCGCGGACAACAGCGATCGGGCTGAAGTCGATTTCTCCACTAGACGCAAAGGTGCGCGGCGGCCACGTCAGCGTGCGCCATGACGAAGGTTATGCGGTCGTACAGGCACTAATTGCGCGCGGCATCATTCCCGACTTCCGCGCCCCTGATGTCATGCGGGTTGGTGTTGCGCCGTTGTTCGTAAGGTTCGTCGATGTGTGGGATGCGATGGACGCGCTGAGTGACGTTCTCGATACGAGAGCGTGGGACACGCCGAGCTTCAAAACGCGTGCGGCCGTTACCTAGCGTCAGAACGCGAACGCTGACGATCACTTCGTCTGCCAATCTGCCGGTTGAATCGGACCTTCCGCTACGCAAACAGGCAGCAATTGCGAGTGATTGTGCTTGAGGGGCGTGGAGCAGAAGCTTTAGGTTGACGTAAACTGCAGTCAGGCTCGTGACTGGACGCTGATCGATCACAAACTACACAAGACCGAACTATCGCGAAGCACGATGTCCGCAACGAAATGGTTCTAACGGAGAAGATTCAACACAATGCAACGCCCCGTGATCATGGCCCTCGGAGCCTTTTGCTGCACGCTTGCACTCGGCACAGCGTTCGCCCAGACGCCGCAAGCGTCGCCAAAACCAGTACTAGCGGATCCGAGCATCGCGCCACCGGGCTGGAGAGTACCGAAGAATGAGTTCGGCCAACCGGATCTGTCCGGCTTCTGGAGCAATGCGACGACGACGCCAACAACCCGGAATCCCCGCGTGTCGACTGGCCCCACACTCTCGCATGAAGAAGCGCAAAAGCTCGAAGCCAATATCGCGGAAGCTTTCGCACAACGTGATGTAAGCTCGGATCCCAACGTGTTGCCTGGCAGCGCCGAAGACAAGGCCAAGGACGCCCGCCTGGGAGCAGTGCGGCCGGACGTCATCGGAGCGGGTGGGAAGGTCGGCGGCTATAATGCGTTCTGGCTGGACCCGGGCAGCCAGTTCGTGCGGATCAAGGGTGAGTATCGGACATCGATCCTCACGACGCCCGACGGACAGATCCCCCCGCGCAAGGATGGTCAGAAATCCGACGCGCGTCAGTACGATGAAGAGAACGCCGTAAACTTGGGATCTTACGACTCGTACGAAACCCGTCCGCTGGGCGAGCGCTGCCTCGCCTTCGGGCGCAACGCCCCACCGCCGATGCTGCCAAACGGTTTTTACAACAATAACTACCAGATCGTGCAAACGGCCGACTCCGCCGTGATTCACATCGAACAGATCCACGACGTGAGGGTCGTGCGCCTCAACAGCCAGCATCGCACGGACGGCGTCCGTCAGTGGCAGGGAGATTCCGTCGGGCGCTATGAAGGCAATACGCTGGTCGTCGAAACCATCAACATTCCTCAGAAGCAGAACTTCTTCGGCGGATGGCGGAAACTGAAGGTGACCGAGCGCTTCACGCGCGTGTCGCCAACACAGATTGATTACAGTTTCCAGGTCGAAGAGCCGGACGTCTGGGAGAAGCCTTGGGGCGGCGAGTACACATTCCATCCACTGGGCGGTGCGATTTATGAGAACGCTTGCCACGAGGGGAACTATTCCTTGCCCGGCATTCTGAGGGGCGGACAGGCCAAGGGATAAGGCCGCCCCGATCGCAAGAGCGTGGCTGGTTCGCCCGAGCCCGCGCTTGGCATTGCAAAGACAGCTGCTGCGCGAAACCGCTCGCGCACGTCTGCACGTTCAGGCGCCATGGGCCCGCTCGATCGTCATTCGTACGGTCCATCGCTAGTTTGGAATTATTCCAAAATTGGCTTGACCCTTCGTTTAGAACGGTTCTAAGTTTGATTAATGATAGCCGCCCACGACGGCGGGTCTGGCGACACAATCAAAAGGGGAACGGCACATGGACGGCAACGGAAGTGGCAGCGACGGCGGTAAATGCCCGGTCCCCCATTCGCGGGGCAGATTGAACCGTGATTGGTGGCCTAACCAGGTAAATGTGGGCGTGCTTCACCAGAACGCGCCGGCGTCTGATCCGTATGGCGCAGCGTTCGACTACGCCAAGGAATTCGACAGCCTCGATCTTGATGCGGTGATCAAGGATCTCCGCGCCCTAATGACGGACTCGCAGAGCTGGTGGCCGGCCGACTACGGCCACTACGGCCCCTTCTTCATCCGCATGTCCTGGCACGCAGCTGGCACGTATCGCACGGGCGATGGGCGCGGCGGCGGCGGACGCGGTCAACAGCGCTTCGCCCCGCTCAACTCCTGGCCGGACAACGGCAACCTCGACAAGGCGCGACGCCTGCTCTGGCCGATCAAGCAAAAGTATGGCGCGAAGCTTTCGTGGGCTGACCTCCTGATCCTCACCGGCAACGTCGCCATCGAGTCGATGGGCGGACCGATTTTCGGCTTCGGCGGCGGTCGCGCCGACGTGTGGGAGCCGGAAGAGCATGTGAACTGGGGCGCGGAAGAAGCCTGGCTTGCCGACTCGAAAGCGTCCAACACCCGCTATTCCGGCGAGCGGGAACTCCACGGCAATCTCGGCGCCGTTCAGATGGGCCTCATCTACGTGAACCCCGAAGGCCCGGATGGGAACCCCGACCCTGTGGCTTCGGCGCGCGACATTCGTGAAACCTTCGGCCGCATGGCGATGAACGACGAAGAGACCGTAGCGCTCGTCGCCGGCGGCCACACGTTCGGCAAGGCCCACGGCGCCGGCCCGGCGTCGCATGTTGGCAAGGAGCCGGAAGGGGCTGACATCGAACTGCAGGGCCTTGGCTGGCACTCGTCGTTCGAAAGCGGTATGGCCGGTCACACCATCACCTCCGGCATCGAGGGCGCGTGGAAGCCGCATCCGACGACATGGGACAATGGCTATCTCGACACGCTGTTCGGCTTTGAATGGGAGCTGACCAAGTCCCCCGCCGGCGCCAACCAATGGAAGCCGAAAGGCAACAGCGGCGATGGCTTGGTTGAGGACGCGCACGACAAGACCAAGAAGCACCCGCCGATGATGACCACGGCTGACCTCGCGCTGCGTTTCGATCCAGCCTACGAGAAGATCGCGCGCCGCTTCCATCAGAACCCGAAAGAGTTCGCCGACGCGTTCGCGCGCGCCTGGTTCAAGCTGACGCACCGCGACATGGGCCCGAAGCAGCTCTATCGCGGCAAGTACGTGCCGAAAGAGACGCTGATCTGGCAGGATCCGATCTCCGGCGCGCCGAGCAACATCGACAACGCAGACGCTGAAGCGTTGAAGGCGAAGATCCTCGCCGCCGGTCTTTCGGTGCAGCAGCTCGCTTCAGCGGCGTGGGCCTCGGCCTCGACGTTCCGCGGCTCCGACAAACGCGGCGGCGCCAATGGCGCGCGTGTGCGTCTTGCCCCACAGAAGGACTGGGCGGCCAACAAGCCGGCCGAACTCTCGAAGGTGATCTCGGCGCTCGAAGGCATCCAGAAGGAGTTCAACGCCGGCGCGAGGAAAGTATCGCTCGCCGACCTGATCGTCCTTGCCGGCAACGCCGCCGTGGAGAAGGCCGCGAAGGCTGGCGGCCATGACGTGAAGGTTCCCTTCGCGCCGGGCCGCGCCGACGCCACGCAGGAAGAAACCGAAGTGCATTCGTTCGAGTTCCTCGAACCGAAGGCCGATGGTTTCCGCAACTATGTGCGCAAGCCGATCATGCAGATCGAGGATCACCTCGTCGATCGCGCGCAGCTCCTGACCCTGTCGGCGCCAGAAATGACGGTGCTGGTCGGCGGCCTGCGCGTGCTGCAAGTGGGCGACGACAAGCTCGGCGTGCTCACCACGCGCCCGGGCGCGCTGTCGAACGACTTCTTCATCAACCTGCTCGATATGAGCGTGCAGTGGAAAGCCGTCCCCGGTCAGGACAACCTCTTCGAAGGCAAGGATCGCAAGTCAGGTCAGACGAAGTGGACCGGCACGCGCGCTGACCTGATCTTCGGCGCGCACTCGCAGCTTCGCGCGCTGGCCGAGGTCTACGGGGCAAGCGACGCCAAAGAGAAGTTCGTGAAGGACTTCGTGGCGGCGTGGACCAAGGTCATGAACCTCGACCGCTTCGACCTGAGCTAATCATTTCAGGACGCATCCCGACCACGGGTGGCGCGTTTATCCGGCATGACGATCTCCCGAGGGAGATGAGGAGGAAGTGACCCCGGGCCCTGTGCAGCGGCCCGGGGCTTTTTTTCTGTGCGCCGTCGCCAGAATATTCTCAACCATGACAGAGACCTGCGACATATTTGGAATCGTTCTAATTTCATGTTGCGGTTGCGAACAAGCCCCACTATCTCCGCTGCAACGGTGCCGGTTTCCGCAAGGGCGGCCGGGCCTAAATGGCGATATTTTGGAGATACGAGATGCTCGGCGTTGGCCAGAAACTCCCCGCTTTCGAAGTTACCGGCGTGAAGCCCGGCTTCATGAACCATGAAGAGAACGGCCAGTCCGCGTTCGAGGCGATCGACCAGGATTCGTTCGAAGGGAAATGGAAGGTCATCTTCTTCTACCCGAAAGACTTCACCTTCGTGTGCCCGACCGAGATCGCCGAATTCGCCCGTCTCGGCGGCGAATTTGCTGATCGTGACGCCGTCGTTCTGGGCGGTTCGACCGACAACGAGTTCGTTAAACTTGCCTGGCGTCGCGATCACAAGGATCTCGCCAAACTGCCGATCTGGCAGTTTGCCGACACCAACGGCTCGCTGGTTGACGGCCTTGGCGTGCGTGATGCGTCGGGCGTCGCCCTGCGCGCAACCTACGTGGTCGATCCCCACAATATTGTGCAGCACGTTTATGTCACCAACCTGAATGTTGGGCGTGCGCCGGCTGACACGCTGCGCGTGCTCGACGCGCTGCAAACCGACGAACTCTGCCCGTGCAACCGCGCGGTGGGCGGAGAGACGCTGAAAGCCGCCTAACGGATTGCTTCCTCCCCAAGATTCTCCCGGTAAAGACGCCGGGAGGATTTTCCCACGAAAGACTAGACTATGAACCTCGAGACGCTGAAAGCGGCTTTGCCGGACTACGCGAAAGACCTGAAGCTTAATCTGGGCACGCTTTCGAACGAGACGTCGCTGAACGACCAGCAGAAGTGGGGAACGTTCCTCGCTTGCGCGTTTGCAGTAGGCGAGCCGAAGACGATCCAAGCATTGATCGGCGAGACCGAGGGCAGACTGACGCTGGAAGCCGCGAAGGCAGCGAAGGCAGCCGCGGCGATCATGGCGATGAACAATGTCTATTATCGCTTCACGCACCTTGTGAACAACGAGGTTTTTCTGACGACGCCGGCAAAGCTACGCATGACGGTGATTGGGGCGCCGGGCATCGAGAAGCCTGATTTCGAACTCTACTGCATGGCCGTGTCGGCCGTGAATGGTTGCGGCAAGTGCATGGACGCGCACGAGGATGAGCTGCGCAAGGCCGGCTTCACAACAGAGCAGGTCCAGGCGTGTGTGCGCATCGGTGCGGTGGTGAACGCCGTCGCGCGAACGCTGGCGGCCGAAGCGGCGATCGCCTGATCCTTTCCCGAAACGGACGATGGCGTGAACGCGAGCTGTGCTGGCGGAGGCGTTTCCATTTGCCCCGGCGCGGAGTCTTGCCAGTCTCTGCAGATGAGGCAGAGTGGTACTAATCAGTACCGTGAAAGTGGGAAGCGAATGCGTCGTCGCGAGGTTCTGTGGGGTTTGGGCGGCGCCGGAGTGTTGGGCGTCGCCAGTTGCCAGACAAGCGCGAAGACGCCGCCGGTTGAAGCGAATGACGCAGGCATAGAAGCAGCGTTCTTCTACGCCTTCCCGCTCTACGAGATGGCGCGAACCGCCGAGAATCGCGCGGCGCTACCGGGCCTTAACAAGCTAGGCCATCGCGCCCAGCTGGCCGACCACACGGCGCGGCAGATCACGGCCCCGAACAACGACACGGTCTATTCCTCCTCGCAGCTCGAGCTGTCGAATGCGCCAGTGGAGGTGGTCGCGCCAACGGATAGGCAGCGCTACTTCAATATAGCCTTTATGGATGCGTTCACGGATAACTTCGCCGGGATCGGGACGCGGCCGACCAAGGGCCAGGGCGGGCGGTTCTGGATTGCGGGACCGACATGGAGCGGTACTGCGCCAGCGGGCGTGACCGTTATCCGGTCTTCGACCAATGATGTATGGATGCTCGCGCGCGTCGTGGTTGAGGGTCCAGATGACATCGCGGCCGCCAAGGCCCTGCAGCAGCAGATCGTGCTCAAACCGACGACGGATTGCGCCGGCGCGGCCTTTCGGCGTGAAATGCACGCATGTGGAAGACGCCGCCAACTTCCTGGCGGTGGTGAACGAGGCGCTGGCGCGCTCCCCGGGCGGACTTGGACATACAGCGCGGGCAGGAAATTTCGCCAAGGTGGGAATCGGGTCCGGCGCGGCGACGCCGGACCTGCTGGCGAAGTGGAGCGCCTATCTGCCCATGGGCATCGCAAAGCTGAAGGAGAAATTCCTGTTTCGCGGCCTCGTCGTGAATGGCTGGGGTTACCAGGAGAAAGGCGTTGGTGAGGCGTCGGCAAGCGACCTCCTCCGCGCATCAGTCGCGCTCGGCGGGCTCGCGGCATTGCCGGAGACGGAGGCAATGTACTTCCAGGCGACGATGGATGACACCAGCACGCGTCTGGATGGCGCCAGCAAGTATGTCTGGCGCATTCCTCCGGGCGGCGTCCCGGCCGACGCTTTCTGGTCGCTGACGATGTATCAGGCAGAGCCGGACGGGCGGTTCTTCCTCGTGCAGAATCCGATCAACCGCTTCTCGATCGGAGATCGCACGCAAGGATTGGTGAAAAACGCCGATGGATCGATCGACATTTTAATCCAGCGGGACCAACCCGCCGGTTCTATGGCGGCCAACTGGTTGCCGGCTGCGGCTGGCGCAATGCAGATGTCGTTGCGAGCCTACCTGCCTAAAAAAGGACTGCGCGACAGGACCTGGAAAATCCCTCCGGTCCGTAAGGTCTAGAGATACCCCAGCAGCGCAAAAATTAGCACGATGACGAGAATCGCGCCGAGCGTGCCGGACGGAGCATATCCCCAACTCCGGCTGTGCTGCCACGAAGGTACTGCGCCGAGCACCAGAATAAGCAGCACGACGATGAGCAGGAGCGAGGTTGTGCTGAGAACCATACAAAATATCCAATGATAATCTGGCTGGACAACGGCTAGTCGCTATTACCTGTTCCGCAGGCAACTGCGACACGTCCGCAAGTTCTGAAGTATCAGCCGACGAGCTGGGCTGGGCGCCAGACCTCAAAATCCGTGCAGGTGAAAAGACCCGGCACGTGGCCGGCGATCTTCTGGCCGGTTGAGTTCATCGCGCCGTCGAGGCCCACCATCACATAGCCAGACGGCTGGTTGATCCAGCGTTCGCCGCTCAGTTCGAGCCGGCGCGACATGGGATCATACTTCCCGCGCATACGGTATGCGCCCTCAGGAACGTCAGGATTTTCAGGCAACGGACCAAAGGCAAAGGTGGCGACAACGGCGCCAGGGGCGTTCGCTTTCTGGATCGTAAGGCTGAGGGCGGTCACGCCTTGGGCGCAGATATACTTGCCGGTCCAATCGCCGGTGATGTCCTGAGCGCGCGCAGCGGGCGCCAGCATGGCAATGGCGAATGCAGCGATCGTGAAGCGCACGTCGAGTCCCCTGTTATTCCGGCTCAGGAATGACGGGCGTTCGCGGCGGGAGTTTGTTCGCCGCGTGACGCGGTGTGGAATGTCGACCAGCCAGATCTGCCCTGACCAGCCAACCGTCTCCCCTTAGCCTACGAGTTTTGCCTGTGTGTTTGCGGCAATCTCCTCGCGCGTCACGCCGGGAGCAGTCTCGACGACTTTCAGGCCGCCGCTCACGACATCGAACACGCCGAGATTGGTGATGATGCGATCGACCACCGCTTTACCGGTCAGCGGCAGCGAGCACTCCTTGAGGAGCTTGGTTTCACCAGCCTTGCTGGCGTGATCCATGATCACGACGACGCGCTTTACACCGGCGACGAGATCCATGGCGCCGCCCATGCCCTTCACGAGCTTGCCGGGGATCATCCAATTGGCGAGGTCGCCGGTTTCGGAAACCTCCATCGCGCCGAGGATGGCGAGATCGATGTGGCCGCCGCGAATCATTCCGAAGGACTGAGACGACGAGAAATAGACCGAGCGATCAAGTTCGGTGATCGTCTGCTTGCCGGCGTTTATGAGGTCGGGATCTTCCTCGCCTTCCCATGGGAACGGCCCCATGCCGAGCATGCCGTTCTCGGATTGCAGCGTGACATCGACACCGTCCGGGATGTGGTTAGCCACCAGCGTAGGAATACCGATGCCGAGGTTCACATAGAAGCCGTCTTCCAGCTCCTTCGCCGCGCGGGCTGCCATCTGATCGCGATCCCAGGGCATTTGTCGTCTCCTTCGGTCGGGTCTCTACCACACGCGCCAGTTATCGCCGGAGAACACCAGTTCAACCTGATGCCCACCCTCGATCGTTTGTATTTCAGCGCCGTGAAATCTCGCATCGACGCGACAATGGCCGCCGGCGCCGTCTTCAAATCTCATTTCCATCCGCTCGCCAAACTTCTGCGTGTCCCATGAGAGTTCGCGGAAATCCTTCAACATGGCGTCCGCGCGCCTTATAACGACAGGGCGATCCCAGATTTCCTGAGCATCCCCGCCGTTCAGAGGCTGCATGAGAACGCGAACACGCAGCATCTGATCAGGCCGTAACGCGTTTGCGGACAGTGCGCTGCTCGATGCGCTTCTCGAACTTGCCTTGAATGACGCGGTTCACGAAAATGCCGGCAAGGTGGATGTGATCAGGATCGATTGAGCCGACCGGAACAATCTCCTCGACTTCGGCGACGCAGAACTTGCCGGCAGTCGCCATATCCGGGTTAAAGTTGCGGGCTGTCTTGCGGAAGACAAGATTGCCCTGCGCATCCGCTTTCCACGCCTTCACAATGGAAACATCAGACTGTAGCGCCGTTTCGAGGATATAAGTGTCGCCGTTGAAATCTCGGTGTTCCTTGCCGTCCGCTACGATCGTGCCGACCCCGGTCTTGGTATAGAAGCCCGGAATGCCCGCGCCCCCCGCGCGGCAACGCTCAGCCAGCGTGCCCTGCGGATTGAATTCAAGCTCGAGTTCACCGGAAAGATACTGGCGTTCGAATTCCTTGTTCTCGCCAACATAGGATGAGATCATTTTCTTGACCTGCTTCGTGTTCAGAAGAACGCCTAGCCCGAAGCCGTCCACGCCAGCATTGTTCGAGATGACGGTGAGGTTCTTGACCCCTGAGCGCTTTACCTCTGCGATCAGATTCTCGGGAATGCCGCACAGACCAAACCCGCCGGCCATGATCGTCATGCCGTCGAAAAGCTTGCCTTCGAGAGCGGCTTTTGCATCCGAGAAAATCTTGCTTGCCATCGTGCCTCTTCCCCTTGAGCCCGAACCGCGGGCTCAGCCTTCGCCGACAGTCTGATCGATACGGCCGAACATCGAACGGCCGCGATCATCCTGCATATCTATCTCAACACGGTCGCCACGCTTCAGAAAACCTGTCTTTGGCGCGCCTTGGGTGATGGTTTCGACCATTCTCAGTTCTGCGATGCACGAATATCCAACACCGCCCTCGGCAATGGACTTGCCTGGTCCGCCGTCTTCGCCTCGGTTCGAGACCGTGCCAGAGCCAACAATCGTGCCGGCGGACAATGGTCGCGTGCGCGCCGCATGAACGATCAGCGTTGGGAAATCGAATGTCATATCGACGCGCGTTGACGCTTTGCCGAACGGTTCGCCGTTTAGCTTCACGGAGAGAACGCCGTTAAGCCGGTCACCGTCCCACATTGGCCCGAGTTCATCCGGTGTCACTGCGACAGGCGAGAAGGCTGAGGAGGGCTTCGACTGAAAGAAGCCAAAGCCCTTGCCGAGCTCATTCGGGATCAGATTGCAAAGGGAAACATCGTTCGCGAGCATGATCAGGCGGATGGCCCTCTGCGCATCTTCGTAAGTGGCGCCGCTGCTAACGTCTCCCGTGATAACGGCGACTTCGCCCTCCAAGTCGCAGCCCCAGGATTCTTCTGCCAGCGGAATGTTGTCGCGCGGACCGAGAAAGCTGTCCGAGCCGCCCTGATACATAAGGGGGTCTGTCCAGAACGTTTCAGGCATGTCGGCCCCGCGCGCTTTGCGCACGAGCTCGACGTGGTTCACATAGGCCGAGCCATCCGCCCACTGATAGGCGCGCGGGAGCGGCGAGGCGCATTCATGCTCGTGAAAACGCTCGGTCGGCACCGATCCGAGTTCGACCTCCTCGGCCAGCGTTTCAAGGCGGGGCGCGGTCCGCTTCCAGTTATCGAGGGCGGCCTGGAGCGTTGGCGCAATATGTGTTGCATCAGCGCATCGCGTGAGATCGCGAGACACGACAACGAGTCGGCCATCACGGCCGCTTTTTAGAGAAGCGAGCTTCATACCCCTCTATGCCGCTTAACGCATTCGAGAGCAATCAGCGTGCATCGCCAAGTGACCGGAGATGCTGCGCCGTCCCTGCAGAATTGGTGCGCGCAGTTGTGGGAGAAGGGGGAGATCATGCCAGCCGTGGGCACGAGCACGACACCCCCCCCGGGCCCGCCGCGCCGGCCCCCCCCCCACAAACCCCCCCCCCCCCGGGGGATTTTTTGCCCCCCCCCCCCCCCCGACAAGGGCGCCCCCCCCTTTCCCTTCCCGGGCCCCCCCCCCCCCGCCCGGGCGCCTTCCCCCCCCAACTTCCCTCCCCGGGGCCGGGGCTTTCCCCGCCCCCCCCGGGGGGAAAACAAGGTGGCGGGGGGGGGGGCGTCCGCCCCTCCCCCCCCAACCCCCCGCGGCCCCCCCCGCGCGGGCCGGGCCCCCCCCCCCGCTCCCCCCCCATTCCGGTTAGAAAGCCGGCAATCCTATGGAGTGGAAGGGCCGGAGCTATCAGATATATGCATCTTCGACCTAGTTCTGCGCGATGCTGCAATCCTGGAACGCCACGCGTCCGCGGGCGAAGCGAATGACGGTGGGCGTATCCCCGCCGCCGGATTTGGCGAACGTCATCCGAGCATCGGTATAGGTCGTGACGCCCGGCTCGGTGTTGGCGTCGGGTGCGAGCATTGCGAGCTCGGTTTGCGTGCCGTCGTCATTGTAGACAACCGCACGGGTTTCTTCGAACGAAACGCGGAACGCCGCGCCGCCACAGAGCAGGTTCATGGCGGCGGGGTTGCCGGCCTGGGCGGGCGTGGGCAGCGCGGTGGGGTCAGGCGCTGCGCCCGGTGGGGTTGGTTCAACCGGAGCCACAGGTTCGGGCGCCGCAGGAGCCTCTCCGCCGCATGCGGACAGAAGCAGACAGGCGACTACCGTCGCAACGAAAAGGCGGCTCATAAATCCTCCTTGAAGCATCAATGCGAAATATCGAGTCCAAACATGGAGCTGCGCTGCGACAAGGCAATCTCCATCGCTCGTTAACTCTCGGCGTGCATCCTATTTGAAGCGTAACAGAGTTCACGACCCCGTACCTAGCCGCGCATGATGCGCGAGGACGCCCGCTCCGGGAGTTGAGCAATGTATTTCACCCGCGCCTGCTTCTATGCCGCCGTTTGCGCTTATCTGATGCCCGTGTCAGTCCTTGTAGCCGGGCTGAATTACGCGAACGCGAAGCGCTAATTCACTCTCCCGTCTTCCAGCTGTCGACATAGGCGGCATTTTCGACGGCGCTGGCCTGTTCGCCGACGTCAAGAGGATCGCGCGTGTCGATCATGACGGCGTATTCGTCAGTCATCGGCTTGTCCTGCACGAGCATCTTCTTAAGCGCCTTGGGGTGAGGGCCGTGCGTGAAGCCCGACGGATGGAAGGTCATCATCCCCGCCTTGATGTTATCGCGGCTGAAGAAGTCGCCCGCGTGGTAGAAGAGCACCTCATCGAAATCGTCGTTGTTGTGAAAGAACGGGACTTTCAGCGCGCCAGGGTCGGTTTCGAACGGGCGCGGGCAGAAGGTGCAGACGACAAAACGGTCGGACAGGAAGGTCGTGTGGACTGACGGTGGGAGATGATAGCGGTGCGAGGCGACGGGGCGCAGATCACGCACATTGATCTTCACCGGCGCCAGGTCTCCATGCCAGCCGACAGCATCGTGGGGGTTGTAGGGATAGGTGACTGTGGACACTTCTCCGCGTTTCTTGACCCAGACTTTCCATTCTCCACCGTCTTTCTGGCGGCTGAGGAAATCGTCATCGATAACGGGCGCCTGCAACATGCCAGGATCGAAGAACGCGTGCGGGCCAAGGAGGCCACGATCAGGCAAGGTGAAGTGGGTATTCGTCGCCTCGATGGTAAGGATGCGGAAACCGTTCGAGGCGTGCTTGTCGAGGTTAAACATGGTCCCGCGCGGCAGATAAACGTAATCGCCTTGCTCGACGAGCAGATGGCCCCAGTCGGTCCATAGATCGCCATGACCTTCGTGGATGAAAAGCAGCGTGTCGCCGTCGCCATTGCGGGCGTAGCCGTTCATTGGCGCTGTGAGATGCCACATACGAACTTCGGTGGCTTTGTTCGACAGGATGACCGGCGCTTCCCATGGCGAATGGGTGAAGCCGTCAAACTTCGTTAGATCAAAGGCGCGTGGGCGCAGCGGGCCTTCGAAGTTGCTCCAGCCGGTCGGCGGCTTGAGGTGATGGAAAAAGGCAGCGGGGCCGAAGAAGCCTTCCTTGGACATCTCTCGTTCAAACGTGCCTTCCGGCATGTCGGCGTGAGCCTGTTTCGAATGCTTGCCTTCGGCGCCTTTGACCGGGATCCACTTGCCTTTGGTCATGGGGCCTCGTTCGCCTCCGGCTGGTTCTCAGGCGCAGCTTTGGAGAAAGCTCCGATCTGGCGAAGCGCATCATCGATGCGCAGAATGTTGGGAAAAGGCATGAGGTCGATCTGCGGATAGCGGCGGGCGTTGGCGACCTGAGGAACAAGAACGATGTCGGCGAGCGTGACGGCGTTGCCGACGCAGAAATCTCCGCTCGACGGCAGCATCTGCTCCAGCACCTGAAAGCCGCGAACGACCCAGTGCTCGTACCAGGTCGCGATGGCGGCATCATCGGCGCCGAACTGCGAGCGAAGGCGCGCCAGTGTGGATGTGTTGTTGATCGGATGGATGTCGGCGACGATCTGGTCTTTCAGATCACGAACATGGGCGCGAAGATAGGCATCGCGCGGAAGCAGCGGCGGCTCTGGGCGGGTTTCGTCGAGATACTCAACCATAGCCATGGATTGGCCAATCCGCTGGCCGTCAATCTCAAGAATGGGCACGCGGCCTGATGGATGGCGGGACAAGTGTTCAGGCTTGACCTGTTCGTTTTTCAAGAGATGCACACCGACGGTCTTGTAGGCGATGCCCTTCAGGTTGAGCGCGATACGGGTGCGGTAGGTGGCGGAAGAGCGCCAGTAGCCATAGAGGATTGTTTCGTTCATCCGGCTGCGCTCCCGGCTGCATACTCGGCCATCAGCCAACCGTACATGTCCGGCGCAGGAAACTGTTCGAAGCTGTGACGCGCGGGTGTCTTAGCCCATGGCAACTTTTCACTGATATAGCTTTCGATAAAAGGCGTGGACCATTGCGGCGCATCGAACATGGTCGGCCGCACATTCACAAACGGAGCACTGGCCAGGCTGGTGTAGAGCCAGTTCAGGCATTTGGCGCAGTAATGGTAAGGGTTGTCGCCGTGCAGCGCGCCAATTCGGGTCGCACCCTTGATCAATTCAAACGCATCGGCCGGCACCATCGCCGTGAGCGAGAAGGCGCTCGCGCTGAGCTTCTGACAGCCTTTGCAGTGACAAGCCATTGTGATGATTGGCGCGAGGCTGACGCGCATGCGGCACTCGCCACACATGCAAGCGCCTTCGATGGGGAGTGACACGCTCACGCTTCTTCCTTCAGGACGCCACGCCGAATCTGATCTGCTTCGATGCTCTCGAACAGAGCGCGGAAATTGCCTTCGCCAAAGCCTTCATTGCCCTTGCGCTGGATCAGCTCGAAGAAGATCGGGCCGATGGCGTTGGTGGTGAATATCTGCAGCAACAGGCCCTGCCCCTGTGTCGGTGCGCCGTCTATGAGTATATGGTTCTTCTGCAGGCGTGGCACGTCTTCGCCGTGATTGCCAATCCGCTGGCCGATGCCCTCGAAATAGGTGTCGGGTGCGGTCTGGAACGGGATGCCGCGAGCGCGGAGGGCTTCTACACTCTCGTAGATGTTGTCAGTCCCGAGCGCGATGTGTTGGATGCCTTCGCCATTGTAGTCACGGAGGAATTCCTCGATCTGGCTCTTGTCGTCGCGGCTTTCGTTGAGCGGAATGCGGATCTTGCCGCACGGGCTGGTCATGGCTTTGGAGAGAAGACCGGTCTGTTTGCCCTCGATGTCGAAGTAGCGGATTTCGCGAAAGTTGAAGATTTTCTCGTAGTAGCTCGCCCACTTCGCCATGTTGCCGCGATGCAGGTTGTGCGTGAGGTGGTCGAGGTAGGTGAGACCGACGGAATTCTTCATCTCGTCCGCGCCGAGGATCGGCACGAAGTCCACATCGTAGATGCCGTGCGCGCCATAGCGATCGACCAGATAGATATACGCGCCGCCGATTGCCTGGATGGCGGGGATGTTGAGCTCCATCGGGCCGGCTGTCGTAAAGGCCGGCTCGGCGCCGCGCTTCAAGGCTTCGGCGTAAGCCCTAGCGGCGTCCTTGACGCGGAAGGCCATAGCGTTAGCGCCTGCCCCGTGCTGGCCACGGAAGTGTGCCGGCTGGCCTGAGGGCTCCATGTTCAGAATGAAGTTGATGTCGCCCTGTTTGTAGCGAAGCACGTTCTTGGAGCGGTGCTTTGCGACAGCGGTGAAGCCGAGGGATTCGAATAGTTTCGCGAGCACGTGTGGATCAGGCGACGTGAATTCGACGAACTCGAAACCGTCAGTGCCTAGCGGGTTTTCAAAGATGTCAGCCATGAGAGTCTCCGGCGCTTCGCCGAACATATATGCCGCCCCGCGCGACGAAAGAAGCGAGCCTCGGGCGTCACCTGCATCAATCTTTGCAACAGTCGTGCGTGGAAAGGCCACTTTCGCAGAATTCGATGCGGCGTGGCCGAGCCGTCAGGGTTGGCTTCCCGTGCGGATAGCGCGCCAGCCGCCGGCGATGAGGTGCCAGCCGACATAGAGAAGGAGGCCCGCTGATGCGGCGAACATTGCCTGCATCGCGCCGTGCCCTGATTCGCCGATCGCATGGGCAATGACCCAGCCTATCGGCGTGGTGACCGAGGACGCCAGAATGGCGGCTGTGGCGGCGATAGGGGGACGGAGACCTGCCTGCAACGCTAGCGCCATCGCAACGACGCCCTCGGGCGCCTCGTGCAAGATGAGACCAAGCGATGCGAGGAGGCCGGAGCCTTCCCCATGCCAGAACACGGCGGTGTAGACGGCGCCGTCCAGGGTGGAATGCAGTCCGAGCAGAATGATGCCTAGCCATGCACCCGCGTGCACCGTTGCCGGAGAAGGCGTGGAACGGGTGCGAAATACAAACTCCAGCAGAACGCCAACCGCCGCGCCGCCAAACAGGAAGAAGCGCTCGACGTCCCCTGCCCCGAAGGCTTCGGGCGCAAGGTGCGTGAGGGCGACAAGCAGGATCACCACGCCGCCAGCCAGCCCGACAATATCAGTCACGCGTTTTGCCATCGTCGCTGCGAGCAGCGCGAACGCCACGCCGGCCACAGATAATGCGCCGGCGCCGAGAACGATTGCTGCTTCAGAGCCGCCCATGGAGATTCCGCTGTGACCGAGGAGGTCGCCCAGGTCGTGTTACATAGTAACACTACGCGCGCAAGCGGGTTTTGAATGCCGCCCGCACCGCCTTTCGAGCTTAGATGCTGAAGTCCAGCGACTGATCAACCGCGGCGCCGACGATGCCCTGCCTGTGGAGATAGGCCACGACCTGATCGGCGAGTTCCTCGGCCTTGGCGCCGGATGTATCCAAGCGCAATTCGGGCGTGACAGGCGGTTCGTACGGACTGTCGATCCCGGTGAAGTTGCGGATCTGACCCAGGCGCGCCTTCTTGTAGAGGCCCTTAGGATCGCGGCTTTCGGCGACCGCCAGCGGAGCATCAACAAATATCTCGATGAACTCGACTTTATCGACCAGGCCGCGAACCATGTCGCGTTCAGCGCGGAACGGCGAGATGAAGCTGGCGGTGACGATCAAGCCGGAGTCGACGAACAGCTTGGCGACTTCGCCGATGCGGCGGATGTTTTCGATGCGCTCGTCGTCCGTGAAGCCAAGGTCCTTGTTGAGACCTTGGCGGATGTTGTCGCCGTCGAGTGCATAGGTGTGTGCGCCCATCGCGGCGAGCTTGCGCTCCACCAAGTTCGCAATGGTGGACTTGCCAGCACCCGAGAGCCCGGTGAACCAGAGGACTGCTGGCTTGTGCCCCTTCAGAAGGCCGCGCGACGCCTTCGTTACGTCCATCGGCTGGCGATGCACGTTGGTGGAACGGCTGAGCGTGAATTCGATCATGCCCGCCGCGACCGTCTGATTGGTGAAGCGGTCGATCAGGATGAAACCACCTGCCTCACGAATGACCTTGTAGGGGTCAAACGCGATCGGCTGGCTTGTGGAAATGTTGCAGAAGCCGATCTCGTTGAGACCGAGGGCGTGGCCCTGCGTCTTGTCGAGCGTGTTGATGTCGATCTTGTGCCGGATAGCTGTGACTGTCGCCTGCACGGTCTGGGCGCCGATCTTCAGCAGATAAGCATGGCCGGTGGTGAGTTCTTCCTCGGTCATCCAGAGGATGTTGGCGGTGAACTGATTGGAGACTTCGGGCCGCGCGTCGGGCGAGGCAAAGACATCCCCCCGCGAAGCATCGATTTCGTCGGTGATGACCAGCGTTACGGCGTCTCCGGCGCTTGCTTGCGGAAGGTCGCCATCGGCAGTGACGATGGATTTGACCTTGGAGATCTTACCGGACTTGGTGACGACAACTTCATCGCCCGGCTTGACCGAACCAGCGATGATCGTTCCGGAAAAGCCACGGAAATCGAGGTTCGGACGGTTCACCCATTGAACCGGCAGCCGGAATGGCGCGTTGGCGCGCTCATCAGCGATCTCGATTGTTTCAAGATGTTCAAGCAGGGTCGGGCCATCATGCCACGACATTGTTTCGGCCTTCTTCGTGATATTCTCACCCTTCAAGGCGGACATCGGAATTGGCGTAATGGATTCGAAGCCGAGGCCTTCGGCGATCTGCAGATAACTCGCCACGATCTCATGGAAACGGGCGCGGCTGTATTCAACGAGATCCATCTTGTTGACCGCCACAACGATGTGGCGGACGCCGAGCATGTTGGCGATGTAGGTGTGGCGCTTGCTCTGAGGCAGCACGCCTTTACGGGCATCTATCAGGATGACAGCAAGATCGGCGGTAGATGCGCCCTTCGCCATGTTGCGTGTATATTGCTCATGGCCCGGCGTATCCGCGACGATGAATTTTCGTTTGTCGGTTGAAAAGAATCGGTAGGCGACGTCGATGGTGATGCCCTGCTCGCGCTCTGCTTCCAGTCCATCGAGCAACAGCGCGAAGTCGATGTTTTCGCCCTGCGTGCCGTGTTTGATCGAATCTTTCTTCAGGCTCGCCAGCTGGTCCTCAAAGATCAGCTTGGTGTCGTAGAGAAGCCGGCCGATCAGCGTGGATTTGCCATCGTCGACAGACCCACAAGTAATGAAACGCAACACGCCCATTTCGGCAGCTGCGAGCTCGCGCACCGACTGGCGCGCTTCGGGCTTGCGCAGGGGCGTCACCTTCGTGGCCATCAGAAATAGCCCTCGCGCTTCTTCTTCTCCATCGAGCCGCTTTCATCGTGGTCTATCAGGCGGCCGGAGCGTTCGGATGTGCGGGCCGTCAACATTTCAGCGACGATGTCATCCAGCGTCGCAGCATCGCTCTCGAAGGCGGCCGTTAGCGGGTAGTCGCCAAGCGTTCGGAACCGGATCATGCGATCGACCGCTTTTTCGTCAGGCTGTATCGGCGTGCGATCGTCATCGACCATGAAGATCTGGCCGTCGCGGATGACGGTCGGCCGCTTCTTGCCGAAGTAGAGCGGAACGATCGGGATCTCTTCTTCAGCGATGTAGGCCCAGATGTCGAGTTCGGTCCAATTGGAGATCGGGAAGACGCGGATGCTTTCGCCCGGCGCCTTGCGGGTATTGTAGAGGCTCCAGAGTTCCGGGCGCTGGTTCTTTGGATCCCAGCTATGGTTCTCGGTGCGGAACGAGAAGATGCGCTCCTTGGCCCTGCTCTTCTCTTCGTCGCGCCGCGCGCCGCCGAAGGCTGCGTCGAATTTGTACTTGTCCATCGCCTGCCGCAGCCCTTCAGTCTTCATGACCTGCGTGTGGAGGTTCGAACCGGATGCGTAAGGGTTGACGCCGCGCTTCAGTCCGTCCTGGTTGATGTGAACAATCAGGTCGAGGCCGAGTTTCCGGGTGATGAGGTCACGGAACGCGACCATCTCCCGGAATTTCCATGTGGTATCGACGTGCATGAAAGGGAAAGGCGGTCGCGAGGGCCAGAACGCCTTCATGGCAAGGTGGAGCATCACCGAGCTGTCCTTGCCGATTGAGTACAGCATCACCGGATTTTCGAACCCGGCCGCCACTTCGCGCATGATGAAAATGCTTTCGGCCTCAAGCCGCTGAAGATGGGCTGGCAACGGCTTCTTGCGCGCCGGGCGCGTCTGGAAGCGCTCGGCATAGGCCGAAAGGTCCTGTTCAAGCGTCAAAGTCGCGTCCTCTGGGGCCGTCCGCCCCTATCGTGGAGGCCCGACTTAAGGTGGGCGACACCCGCGGTAAAGCTTGCGTGTCTCAACTCAGGTCCTACGCCACCTTAACAGTGGATTCCCGGGGGTTTTCGAGTTCCAGGCTGGAATGGCCGCCTTGGTGGCGCCCCCGTCACTTTTTGTGTTTAACTGACCGAAAGCAAAGAGGAAACGATGGGACGGATCCTTGTCATCGCGGGTGGTGTTCTGGTGCTGTTGCTCGGCGCCCTGATGATCATACCGAACTTGATCCCGCAGGAGGTCTATCGGGCCAAAATCGAGGAAGAGGCCTCGAAGGCCTTGGGGCGGCAAGTCAAGGTCACAGGGAATATCGGGGTCAGCATCTTTCCGCGGCTTGAGGCCCGCGCCGGCGCCTCGACCATCGCCAATCCGGAAGGGTTCGGCGATGCGCCCTTCGCCTCGATGAAGGAATTGCGGGCTGCGGTCGCGCTCTGGCCCCTGCTCTTCCAGAATGTTGAGATCGACGAGTTCGTGCTGGTTGAACCCACGATCGGTCTGGTGAACCTGGAAAACGGCAAGAACAACTGGACATTCGACTTCGGCTCTACGCCGCCGAAGGAAGGCGAACCGCCGCAACAAGGCGGCTCCATGGGCGCGGCCCTGCGAGACGTGCGCATTGAGAACGGCAGGGTCTCCTATGACGACCGTCAGTCCAAAAGCATTCAGACACTGCGGGATTTGAACCTTTCCGCTGACAGGCAGGCGCTGGACAAGCCCTTGTCGTTCAACGCTTCCGGCTTCGCGAACGATCTGGCGTTCAAGCTGGAGTCGCGCATCGAGAACCCGAAGGCGATGATGGACGGCGTTACAACGCCAGCCTCGATCAAGATCGACACCGACCTTCTCAAGACCGCGCTTGATGGAACGCTTGCCTTGGGCGCAAAGCCTAGCTTCGACTTCAAGTTCAGCGGCGAAGTGCCGTCCGCCGTGAAACTGGCTGATGCGTTTCAGGTACAGGATCTGCCTGCGCGTGGCGTGCTGGGCAAGTTGTCGCTGAATGGGCAGGCGTTCGGGTCGTTCGAGGACATCACGCTGAAGATCTCAGGTGCAAAGCATGAGAGCCCGCTCTTAGCTGCAGACCTCAAGGGTGAAGCGCGGATTGCCAAGGCCATCACGCTCCAGCTGGATGCCACAGCGGAAGCGCCGCAATTGGCCCAACTCGCAAAGGCTATGAATATCACGGCCCCCGCCGAAGCCGCGCTGGGTAAAGCGCGCGCGACAACAAAGATCTCAGGCACGCTGGATGATCTGAACTTCAGCAATGTGAACTTCGAACATAATAGCGGGCTGCTAGGCCTGTTATTCAACGGCAACGCCCGGCTCAAGAATGAGCTGACATTTGCCGGCAATCTTACGATTGCGGCGCCCGATCTTCGTAAGCTTGCAGCAGCTGCAGGCGCCCAGCTGCCAGTTGGCGACATCTACAAATCGTTTTCTCTTTCGGGACAAACGTCCGGCGGCGCAAAAGATGTGCTTCTGAAAAATGCCGTCGTCCAGTTCGACAACATAAAGGGTTCTGGAGAAGCCGCCCTCAGCTTTGCGGGCGCAAACGGGAAGCCGCGCCTTACCGGCACGCTGACGACCGGGGACATCAACATCACACCCTATGCCACCGCTTCCGGCGCGCCCACGGATGCGCCTGCTGCCGCTGCAACGCCCGGATGGGGAGCAACACCGATCGATCTCTCGCCGCTTCGCCTGGCGGATGCCGCGCTGGTTCTGAAAACCGGGGGGATCACATTCGACAAGTTTGATTTCGGGCCGACAAACATCGTCGTATCGCTCGTTGGCGGGAAGCTGACTGCTGACCTGAAGCAAACATCGCTGTTTGGCGGGGCCGGCGGCGCAAGCTTTGTTGCGGACGGCAGCGGCGCCAAACCTGCGATAGCGCTGAAGGCCAACCTTGATGGCATGGCGTTGAAACCATTCCTTGTCGCTGCTGCAGGCTTCGACATGCTCGAAGGCAAGGGCGATGTGGAAATCGACATAGCTGGCTCGGGCGCCAACCTGCAGGCGATGATGAGCTCGCTGGTCGGCCAAGGGAATTTTCTGTTCGACGACGGCGTACTGAAGGGCGTCAATCTGCAGGAACTCGGCAAAGCCGCGCAGACGGCGCTGTCGAGCAAGAGTGTTTCACTGGGTGCGTTCTCCGCCAACTCTCAAACCAAGTTCAGCGCCCTTAATGCTGGATTTGCGATGAAGGACGGAGTTGCGATGCTGACCGGCATGAAGATGGAGGCGGATGCCTTCACAGTTTCCGGCGGCGGCGCGCTCGACATCGGCAAACAGCAGGTGGCGCTCAGCCTCTTCCCGGAATTCAAGGACAAGAAGGCAGGCCTCAACGGCTATGGCCTGCCGATCAAGCTCGCTGGCGGTTGGGATGGGGTTGGCTTGAGCCTCGACTGGGACTTCCTGCGAGAGAAAGCTACGGTCGGCCTGCAAGCCAAGGCTGGCGCGGAGATCCAAGACGAGCTCAACAAGTTGGGCGGCGGCCTTCGCGATAAGCTGGGGCTCGGCGGCGCCAAGACCCCGCCAGCGCAGACGCCGGCAACGCCAGCGCCTGCGCCTGCCCCTGTTGTCGAGGGGCAGCCAGCCGCGCCCGCACAACCATCGCAAGCGGCGGCGGAGCCGCCGAAATCAGCTGAAGACCGTCTCAAGGCCGAAGCCGACAAGGCGCTCAACAAACTGTTCGGCAGGAATTAGGACAAGTATTTCGGCGGCGCCGAGGAGATCGGCCCTTCCGCCTTGACGCGGCGATAGACGTCGCCGCCAAAGCCCCCCTCTCCGCCATGACACGTGGCGACGATTGACCCGTCGCAATCAGGTTTGACGATTTCCTGCAGGATGGCGATGCCGCGTAAGGCCTCCTGCCAGGCGAAGCGGAAGCGCGTCTACAGGATCACGGCCGTGTTCGTCTGCTGGGACATATAAAGGGGCCTTTCGCACCGCACGCCCGTTGCGCAACGGGGCACAATTGTCGATTGGCGTGGGTGGGGATGCCCGTCCCCTATTCGTCAGCGCCAGAACGGCCGGAAATTCACTCTTTTCGGGGCGACCTGGCGATCCTTCATCCTGCAAAAGGAAAGCTGGATTCAGTCGATTTCCGCGTCTTGCCCGGGCCTCGGCTTGGCGTTAAGACCACGGCCTTCGCGCATGCGCACAGAGGCGCTGCTCCGGATGCCGGCTTAGCTCAGTTGGTTAGAGCGCTAGATTGTGGATCTAGAGGTCCCCGGTTCGAGCCCGGGAGCTGGTACCAGCGGAACCTGCTGAGTTCACAAAGCATTTAAGCTTCAGCGTTACCACGCGCTGCATAAGCAAAGGAGCCATCCACCCAATCTGCTTTGGGCCAGCTCGCGCCTTCCGGCCCCATCGCATCCAATGGGCACCTCGCCAAAGACGGACAAAGTCGGAGCGGCGCTCCTAGGACTGTCGGGGGTTATCGGTACTCTGCTTTTCAGTGATCAGCACAGCCTTGTCCTCGACGAGCCCGGCTGATCTACCCGTTTCCAAAAGCGCCTTCAGATTGGACACGACAAGCGTATAGCCTTGCGTTGCTTCAATGGCCTTGGCGACCGCTTCGTCTACGGTCATGCCGGTGATGGCGCTCTCTATCTCGACACGTGTAAAGCCATCAGCGCGTTGCTCGAATTTGAGCTCCGCCCTCTCATCCCCATCCCACTCCAGCACGATGCGCCGGTCACGCACCATCTCGCGGACATGTGTTTCCGCTACGGCGCTAGGGACCATGAACTCCCAGGTGACAGAGCGTCCGGTCCTGAGTGGCGCGCTAGTCCGAGAAAGCCAGAACCGGCTTAGCATCGATGGTTCCACGAACGCTTTGAACACATCGCTTGCGGGGGGCTCAGATGAGCATTGAGACGTTGGCGACAGGCATCATGACGAGCTCCTTCTGACGCCAATGAACGCTCAGCCAGGCTTGCTCGCTCCATCGCATTCAATCGGCGGGACCGCTGCCATGTCGGCTGCAGCAAACGCCTGACGATTCTACTTCCGCACGCCGCAAAAGGATGGGTCAGCCTGACATTCTTGGACCGGCTATGTTGCCTTCATACCGTATCGACAAACACCGCCGTTCTACGACTTCTCCTGCTACTTTTGTTCCATTCCTTTAGCCACGTTCGTTCCCATGTGAGCAGAGATGGCGCACTGGACATGCGTTTGCTGAGCCTAGGAGAGTCGCTGGTAAGGAAAGCCAGCGACCAATCCCAGGAGGCCGAAGATCAGCCGCAGCGCATTCCGGTAATCACTCCAGCCGCGTCGACGTCTATGTTCAAGCGCTCTTTGTCGAAGCCCGCGATCACTTTATCGCCCGGCTCAATGATGCGCACAGCGCCGATCGTCCAGTCCCGATCGCCGAGGGATGGCACTCCTGGATGAGTGACGGGCTTCCCGATCAACCCAGAGTAAAACGCGATATTGCATGTATCGGCTGTCGAAGCGCCCACCAGCGGCGCCGCCATGGCTGTCGGAGGTTCAACAACTGGTGGCACAGCTGCGGAGGTTTTTGTTGGAGCTGTGGACGTAGGCTGGATCGAAGGCGTGCAGGCCATGAGCATGATCAAGGGCACAGCTGCTACAAATCTGCTTTTCATATGGGAACAGTAGAGTGACGGCTGCGACGCCCAAATGAACGATCCCGTGAGTATTGGCCGATCCCGCTAGCTACGGTTCAACCGAGCCGTTTGTCGCCATCAACCAGCAGCTTGTTGCGTGGGATATAGATGTCCCAATCAGCTCGCGCGCCGCTGCGGATGCGATGCTCCTTCGGCTTAAGCAGCCCCTCGGGATCAGGTTCGATCACTGTCGTCCTGTCCGCCGCCAGGACGTTGAGTCCATTAGAAGAGCAAACCCGCAAGCGGGCCTGTCCTCGGGCCGCTGAGCTCGATGACGATTTCCTTTTTAAAAATTGATTAGCGCATCCTTGCCAGTGAGGAAGAAACCAACATGCTTGCCGTTACGGTGAGACCACTTGTTTCACCCTCGATCGACTCGTGAAGGGAAGTGCACAACGCAGGCAGCGAGCCGTAAGCGCATCGGTCGGTCGAAAGTAAAAGGGCGCCCCGAGACGGGACGCCCTTAGAAGTTAGACCTGCAGATCCGTCAGACTTACTC
Source organism: Hyphomonadaceae bacterium (assembly GCA_016714495.1). Taxonomy (GTDB): domain Bacteria; phylum Pseudomonadota; class Alphaproteobacteria; order Caulobacterales; family Hyphomonadaceae; genus UBA7672. The sequence continues at coordinate 49,163 of JADKDU010000001.1, forward strand.
TTTCGCCTCCGCAACGCCGGCGAAAATTTGCTTCCGCATCCCGTTCTTCCGACCCTCGCGCTCAAAAACGCGCGCCCCATTGAGCAAGTTGAACATGCTGTAATTGCCTTCATGGCAGGCGTACTCATACGGCCCCTGCGAAGCGTTCAGCGGCATCTCGCCTTTCCACGTCTGTGTGTAACGGGCCGGATCCTCGACCGTGTACTGGTAAACAATCTGGTCGTTGCTTGCGCGGGTAAAGCGCTCCGTAACCTTGCCCTTCACGTCGATATAGCTGTTCTGCTTCGGCTCGACATTCGTGGTCTCAACCACAAGCGTGTTGCCCTCGTAATGGCCAATCGAATCCCCACCCCATTTCGGAACGGCATTGGGATTGCGCGTGGCATTGATCGGGATGATCCGCACATCGTGGTTCATTTCGGCCACGATCATCACATGGTCTGGAGTCTGAACGATCTGATAGTTATTGTTGTACAACGCATTGTTCAGCACAGGGCCTGGGCCGCCGGTGAAGCCCCAGATGCAGCGCTCCGGGATGCCGCGGTCTTCAGGGTTGTCACTGAGGCGGTCGGCGAACTCTTCTTCCGAGGAAGCCGGTCGTGCAGACCTGTTGCCCTTGATATAGGGGATCTTGCCATCGGCGGGCTCGACGATCCACGACGAACGATATTTGCCGTCGATCTTTCCAAGGTCGGCGCCCGGATCCATCCAATAGCGATTGTAGGCGCGGTCCGGATTGGCATCCGTCAGCAGAGCCAACTTCTCCTTGCCCGATGTAACGGCTTGCTGATCCTCCGCTTCCTCCTTGGCAACGCGGGTATAGATGTTGCGATTGAACAGCTTGTTCCTTTCCTCTTCGCTGATGACCAAGCTTGAGGCTCCATCTGGGCGCTGCATGGTCGTAAGCGACGCACTGCTGAAGAAGCCCTGCAGATCTGGCGCGCCCCAGCTGGTTTTCGCCGGCGTGTATTTCGGTTCAGCCTGCGCCAGCGCTGCCGGCGCTGCTAGAACGGCTATGACCGAAGCCAGGACCAATGAGTATTTCAATGTAAATTTCCTCCTGCGTTCGCGCGGATGAACTCCGCTTTTCCCGCGGAGGGTCTGTCAACGGCCGCAAAAAGGATACCCACCAATGCATGCCATCGGCGCAATCCTCGGTGATCACGGACCACAGCAAGCCCGACGATGTGGGCAGACGATGCTGGCGCTATCGGCCTCTTGCAATTTGTATCCCCTAGGATACAATTAGCGTATGTTCGAAGTGAGAGTCGCCCCGGAATTCGAGGAATGGCTGTCCGGCATCAAGGACGGAAAAAACCAAGGTTCGCCTTAGTAAACGCCTGAGAAAGGCGGAACTCGGGAACCTCGGAGACGTCAAGTCCGTGGGCGACGGCGTGAGGGAGATGCGCGAACATTTCGGCCCCGGCTGGCGTATGTATTACGTCGAGAAGGGGAAGGTTGTGGTTGTGATGCTGGGCGACGGCGACAAGTCCTCGCAGGCTGATGACATCGCAGCCGTGAATCAGCTGGCGGAAGCTCTGGAGGAGTGAAATGGCAAAAACCAAGATCTCTGATCTAAAGAAATTCGACGTTGCCGACCTCCTCGACAGCGACGAGGCTATGGCGGAATACCTCAACGCCGCTCTCGAAGACGACGATCCCGCCTTCCTCATCACTGCAATCGGCGACATCGCCAGAGCGCAGGGCATGGGCAAGATTGCCGATAAAACCGGCCTTGGCCGGGAGTCGCTGTACAAGTCGTTCCGTGAGGACGCGTCACCGAAGTTCGACACGGTGCAGCGCGTAGTGTCAGCGCTCGGCCTCAAGCTGACGGTGCAACCAGCGACGGAAAGAGCAGCCTAGTCGAAGTGCCTCGCCCGTCTCAATGGCGAATACACCAAGCTCAATGGTGCAGCCGTCATTGCTTCTGAGGCGCTTTTGTCATTGAACCTGAATACGCTTCTTCGAGCCGCTAGCTCTCCACGACGGCTGCACTGCGGCACTCAGCCTGTGCGTTACAGCTGTATGGCATGCGTAGAGCGAAAACGGACGCAGCGTAGCGGGGGCCAGTGGCCGCGAGGGCTAGTCTGGGCGGCGCGCTGCTCGCAATCGCTGGTCCGATCAGGTGGCTTAAGCGCAGGCGCGCTGGCCTGGAAGCTCCTCCACCATTCAAAGGCAAGCGCGCCGGTTGGGTGGTCTATGCATCACTTGCCATCTTCGGCATATTCTTCCCACTCCTCGGCACCTCGCTTCTTGTCGTTCTTGCGTTCAAGCAACTCCTACTTTCGCGCGTGGGGACGACGCGCGAATGACTCGGGCTGGCTTAGGGAGGTGCCAACGCCTCCATCAGGTTTGACTACAGCGATGAGGACCACGACGCTCGATTGCAGAGGGCTTTGCGTCAAGGGCGCGAGGCTTGGCGCAGAGCCGGCAGGCATACAGTCCGCTCGCAGGTCATCCATCGGTCCGACGACGATCGTCCGCTGGATCGACTCCGCGAAGCCACAGCGTCGCGATCCGAAAGCCTGCTTTGCGCGACTAAAGCTGACGCAGGATCGTGTGGGTATCAAACGTGATAAGCAGGAACTTCCGCCAATGGCTCGACCATGAACATCGCGAGAACGACACGGACGATAATCGAGAGGGTTCGCTGGTGGTCCTGCCTGTCCATTGTTGTCGTCTCCGCTTGCGTGGATCTGCCCGCGATGACCCCTACGGGGCAGATGCCTGGCGAGACTACGTCTCGCGTGCTGGCCGATCTGCCCGCCTCTTCTTCACAGGGAGATGCGCCGACATCACTTAGCGCCGAGATGCGCATGATCGGCGAGCAGTTGTATCAGCAGCGTTGCGCGATGTGCCATGACGCTGGACGAGCTCCGCCCCGCAGCCAGATCGCAGCGCTCTCGCCCAAGGATATTCTGGAAGCACTAGACACCGGGTTCATGGCTGCCATCGCGCAATTCATGACGCCGCGTGAGAAAGATCTCCTAATTCGTCATCTCAGTGCACAGCAGTCTGACTAGGGCTTGAATGGGGCGGTGAGTTCAACCGGTCAGCGCAACACATTCGCTAAATCGCTCAGCTGGGGATTGGAAGTCCTGCGATATTCTCGCCTCATCGTCATCGCTCCACGTCCTCCTATCAAGGTACGTGTTGCGCTGACCGATTGAACTCACCACCCCGAGTTGGTCGCAGTGCGGCTTGTGGCGATCCCGCTGAGTCGCCAGGAGCGGCCAGTCATCCAGCCCCTACGCGCCCGCCGGTTGATCACCAAACTCGGACGTTCGTAATGTGCCGGCCGCTTGGTGCGCGCTGCGAGCCGTTGAGGCCGCCCGCTTCGCCGTCTCGGATGGCGCATGATCGGCGCTGGGGCGCTTGCGGGCCCGGGCAAACTGCGTCTGGAATCAGGCGATTGCTTGAGCCCGGCCAAGCGCTAAGGGGTGGAACCCCGGCAGCGACTTAACCTGGCAACGCCCTGTCGCGTAGCTGTAGGCTTGGCGGCGCGGGCGTCGGCGACACGCCGTCCTTTGAGAGTGGTCGGCGGGAGTTGCCTCCCCCACTTTCGTGAGGGAGGGCTTTGCGCGTGTCTATTCGAGTTCGGAGACGACGATGAATTGCGGGGCTTCGGCAAAGCCCATGAACTTGCCCATGATGCCCTGCACGATTTCGCCTGGCATGTCTTCGGCGACGAAGCCGTCCATGTCCGACACCGAGAAGGTCTCGATGTACTGGACGGTCGGCTTGCCATCGCCCATCAGCAGTTTCTCGGCGCGCATCGTCCGGAAGTCAGCGACGCGCGAGAGGCCGCGCATGGTCGGGTGGTCGGTCGCCTTTACCCAGGCTTCGAAGTCAGCCGGCGTAACGCCAGCTTTCAGCGAATAGAGAATAATCAGGTTGACCGGTTTGTGCACGGCCACCGGAGCAGGCGCGGGCGTTTCAACAACGGCGGACGCCGGGGTCGCTACAGGCGCGGGCGCGCAGCCGACTGCCGAGATCATCATCGGCAGGGCAAGGAAAAGACATTTCATCGGTGTGATTCCTATTGTGAAAGGTATTGCGGTTGGCGCGCCGTGCAGGAGGCCTGATTCGTGATGGCAGCCTTCCCCACGCGAACCGTAATATGTCTGCGCAATCAAGAGAAACGATTGGGCGTTGGGCGATAACGCCAGTTTGCTGCTGATTGGCAGGGCATTGGGACGCACCCAAGCGGCGACAACCGCCCGCTACAGTCACCTGTGCCATGATCCGGTGCGGGACATGGCCGAGAAGATCGATCGCACGATCATGGGTGGCGTAGAGCGAAGCGCCGAGTCAGGTGACGTCTTAGCTTGAGACATTGATGCCCTCTAGCGCGCATTCGACCGGGAATTGCTGTTCTTGGTCCCCGGGCTGATCAGGCTGATCATGGCCTCAAGGCGATTATGCATCGTGCCCGACTTTCGCACTTGAATTCGGCTCCCTTCCACGCATGCACGTAAGAGGCTGGACGCTCCATGTGCGTTTCCGCGGCTTGCTGCGAAGCATTTAGACGCATCGGCGCGCTACTGCATGATAACGTCGCCTGAGAGGCAGAATGTGCCGGCTCCGACACCTGGCCGGGTCCTGGAAGTCCAGGCGGCGACGGCGTCGCGCCACGGCACACGCTGTGTGGGAGCTAGCGGGACGCGAACGATGTCGGCGCCGTCACGAATCAGGACAACCTCCGCCCCTTCATGCCATCGACAGCCTTGGTGAGCGCATCGAACGCCTTCGTATCAAGAAAGGGCGGCTTCGCGTCGCCATCGGTCTCGGCGGTGTCGAGCCAGATGGAGTACTGGCCCGACCCAAGGTAGGACGGATTTGGTTCGTACGGACCAAACGGCGCGCCATCGATCACCACCTTGATCTTCACGGCCCCGGGGATCGGCTTGAAGTCCTTTCCCATCGCGCTGAAGCTCACGTGTCCGATCGCCGGTTTCACCACATGAGGCGGTTGGTCGCCAACGGCGCTGTAGTAGCCGACGCTCAACCTGGCGCCGGAATAGGGGTTAAGCAGATCCTTGTCTGCGGTGGGATAGATCGCAAGCCGTGCGGAGCCCGTCACCGTGTAATCAAACAGAACGCGGGCCTTTGCACCATCCACCTTGCCCATGGTCTGCAGGAGATATTTGCCGCTTTCGGGCGCATTGTCCGAGCCCAGTGGGTGGCTGCAGCGGCTCATCCAGCCGGCTGCATCTTGCGCCGATGCAGGGGCCGCGGACATCGCAGCGACAAGGCACAAAGCGGAAGGAAAGCAAAAAGCAGATGCAAGTTTCATGACGAACCTAACCGAGCCGCAGTTGGAATAGTCTAGTCCCGGCTGATGCGCTGTCCAGAAGGGCGTTGCGCTTGTCCGCTGAGCGCCTGCACGCCAATCGCCGGGAGCGAGAAGCTTCGTCATTCGAAGAGAAACTCTACCTTGGCCCGCGACGCCCTAGTCGAAGGATAATCTGCGGCTGACCCTTGCGATCTATGCGCAGCCGCGGGCAGCGGCCGAGTTGACCGTCCGAAATGGGCCGTCTGCTATCGGACCCCAAGCTGTAATCGATGGCAGGATCGATCATCAGCTGCCATTCCCAATCTCTTCTGACAACGCCCCGCAATGAGGCCGGATTTAAGCCCCAACAATTGCGCTGCGGCGCCTCTTGCTCGCCCCAAGGTTACCCTGAAACCAAATCCCGGTAGGCGCGCCAACTCGCCAAACCTAGCCAAGGAAATACGAAGGTCAGGGCCAGGAAGCCCGTAAGCGCTGTCGCGAATGTAATGCCAGCCAACAGCCCCGCCCACAGAATCATGGGTGCGGGATTCCTGACCACAGCTCGGATGCTTGTGACCGTCGCTACGAAAACATCGTTCTGTCGATCAAGCAGCATCGGTGCGGAGACGACCACCAGGCAATAAGCCAGGAAAGCTATCGGGCCGCCCACGATCGCGCCAACCACCAACATCACATGGCCTTCGGGTGTTCCGATTGCAAAGACCACAAACTCAGGGAGTGTCTTGTGAAGGCGATGTGTAGACAAGCCGTAGACGATTTGTGCAATACCTCCCCACATCAGGAAGATGATCAGCAATGCTAGACCCAGATATGCGAGGTCTTGACGGAAAGCTGATCTGACAAAGATGATGTCACTGAGCTTGGGCCGAGTGCCGCGCTCGATCAGTCGGCCCGCCTCGTAGAGGCCCATCGCCAGGATGGGCGCCACAAAAAAACGAAGCCACAGATCAGCGCCCAAACCCAGAAGGCCAAGTTTGACGCGACCATCGCGAATACCAGAAATGCACTGAACAGAGCCAGGGCACATCCGTAGGTCAGACAGGGGAACAGCACTTTCCCCAAATCCCCCCACGCCTCCGAAAGCCAACGGAGCGGAGCGGTCAGTTCGACAGTCCTTACGTTCGGCAAGGTATCCGGTGACTGCATGTGCTGACCCTGCAATGGCGCGATCTCCAGCCGAACGCCGCCTGCCTAGTTCCTGAGAGAAAGGAGGTACTCCGCAAGCATCTCGAGCTGACCTTCCCCAACATTCACGTACGGCATGTGACGATGCTGACTGCTGTGCAGCCAGACGTTAAGCGCCATGGTTGTCATTCCCGGGATGTTGGCGATCGTCTCGAATGTCGGAGCTTTGGGATCTGGAGATCGGGTTTGGCCGACAGCCACCGCGTGGCAGGCAGAGCAGGCCTTCTCGGCGTAGACAAGACCCGACGGTCGGGGCGGATTGGTTTGCGCCTGACCGGGTGAACGGTTGCTGGCCGGAGCCGGCGCAGCGCCGAGACCGGTGACACAAGCGGCGGCGAGGGAGGCGCAACCCAACATGACCAGCAATCGGAGCATCGCTTCCTCGCGACAGTTTCTATGGACGGCAACCACGAAGCTACCGCACCGCGAGGGTCGCGGCCTGATGTGGATCAAAGGGCCCAGGCCTGCACAGCGAGGCCGGGCGCAAAAAGCCAAGTCGAGCAGAATCCACTCCTGCCGAATTTCTAAATTGATGGGGTGGACGCCCCACGCCAGCCGTCCCGCCCTGAAGCGACGCGACATTTGCGACGCGTCTCACCCGCTTAACCAGCGCGGCGGTGATGGACTCGATCCGCTTTGCTCCCCGTTGCGTAAAGGGAGATACACGCCATCAACCATCCTCACCCCCTGAACAGGCGAGGCGCATGCTGGTGGCGGGGCGGACATGGAAAGTTCTGAAATGAACATCTCTGAAAAGCTGAAATCCCTATCGATCGACCGCTCGGCGTCCCCTAGGTCAAGCACCCGCTGGCGGATCGCCGCGCTGGCAGCTGCCGTGATCGCGGTCGGCGCCGTGGCGTGGAGCATGCTCGGGCGCGGCGCGGCGCCCGTAGGGGAGACCGCAAGGGTCGCCGGCGCAGCAACAGCGCCGGCCTCGGCCTCCACCGCAGATAGGCCGCGTGGCGGACTTGTCGCGTCCGGCTACGTCGTTGCAAGGCGATCGGCGACAGTCTCGGTAGACATCACGGGGCGTCTGACCGACGTAACGTTCGAGGAAGGCGCCGTCGTCGAAAAGGGACAGATACTGGCTCGCCTCGATGATGACCTGGCGCGATATGACCTGGAGCTGGCCCGCGGCCGTTTGCAATCAGCTAACGCGACGATCGTCTCCCTGAAAGCTCAGATGGTCGAGGCGGAGGCTCAAAACCAGCGCGCCAACCGACTGGCGCAGACGGGTGCAGTCTCTGCGGCATCGCTCGACGCAGCAGTTTCTCGTATCGCCTCCCTTACCGCCCAGTACAACGCTGCAACGGCCGACGCACGCGTCGCCCAGACAGCAGTGGCGCGGCAAAGCGAGTTCGTTGAGCGTCACATCATTCGCGCGCCGTTTGCCGGCGTCATTATCGCCAAGAACGCGCAAGCAGGCGAAATTCTGTCGCCGGCAGCGGGCGGCGGCGAGTTCACGCGGACCGGCGTGGCCACGCTGGTGGACATGGCCAGCCTCGAGGTGGAGGTCGATGTCAATGAGGGGCAGATCGCCGACATCAAACAAGGTCAGTCAGCCAAGATCGTACTCGATGCCTATCCTGACTGGCAAATCGCCGGAGAGGTTATCGCGATCATCCCGACCGCCAATCGTGATCGCGCCACGATCCAAGTGCGGGTGGGCTTCAAGGAGCGTGACGCGCGCGTGCTGCCTCAGATGGCGGCAAAGGTGACGTTCGACAGATCGGCCAGCTAGGGTCGCCTCGGAGCAAGCAACGCCATGTCGGACAGTGAGTTGATCGTCCTGCGTAATATAGCCAAGACTTATCGCCGCGGCGACGAGACGATCAGCATCTTCACCGATCTGAATCTTTCCATACCGCAGGGCGACTTTGTAGCCATGATGGGCCCATCGGGTTCAGGCAAGACGACCCTACTCAATCTTCTGGGCGGCCTCGATCGGCCGACCGGCGGAACAATCCTGTTTGACGGCGCGCCAATCGAGAAACTCTCGGAAAGCCAGCTGTCCGCCTGGCGCGCGGCGAATATCGGCTTCATCTTCCAGTTCTACAATTTGATGCCGACCATGTCCGCCGCACGAAATGTCGAATTGCCGCTGCTGCTTACGCAGCTTGGCTCCGTCGAGCGCAAGCGGCGGGTGAAGACAGCACTGGAAATCGTGGGCCTCGACAATCGCGCTGGTCACAAGCCGAAAGAACTCTCCGGCGGTCAGCAGCAACGGGTAGCCATCGCCCGCGCAATTGTTGCAGACCCCAAGCTGATCCTCGCCGATGAACCCACCGGCGACCTGGACCGAACTACAGCCGTCGAGATCCTCGAGATGCTTCAGTTGCTTAACCGCGAGTTGGGCAAAACCATCGTGATGGTGACCCATGACCCCGCTGCTGCAAAGTATGCGCGGCGCGAACTACATCTCGACAAGGGCACATTCGAGGAGCGGCTGACGTGAGCGACTTCCGGCTCATCCTTTCCGGACTGGGACGGAAACCGCTGCGCACCGGTCTTCTTATCTTTGCGATCTTCATCGCCTTCCTTATCTATGGGGTCTTAGCGGCATTCCAGTCGTCCCTTGAGAATGCGGCAGGGCCTTCATCAGGCAACAGGCTTGTGGTCGCGAACCGCATCAACTTCACCCAGCCGCTTCCCCTCGCTTATGTGAACCGCATCCAGAATGTGGAGGGCGTGGCAGACGTAAGTTATTCCAACTGGTTCGGTGGCTACTACCAAGAGCCTCGTAATTTCCTGCTGACGTTCGCGGTCGACCCGGAAAGCTACACACGCATCTACAGTGAATATGTGATGCCCGAAGATCAGCGACAGGCCTTCATTACCAACCGCGACAGTATAATGGTAGGCCGATCGGTCGCTGAACAATACGGCTGGCAGCTGGGCCAGCAGATACCGCTTTCATCCAACATCTGGCGCAGACGTGACGGCACGTCGGTCTGGCCTGTTGTGATCCGCGCCATCTACGACGGCAAGGACGCCAACACCTCCACAGGGTCCGTCTTCGTCCATTTCGAGTATCTCGATGAAGGGCGCACCTTCAGCAATGACACGGTCGGCATTGTTCAGATCGTTACGGCAGACCCCGCGCAGAATGATGCAGTCGCGGCGCGCCTGGACGCACAGTTCGCCAATTCGCGCGCCGAGACGGAGACACTGTCCGAGCAGGCTTTCAATGCCGCCTTCATCGACCAGCAGGGCAATATCGGATTGATCATTCTTGTGTGACGGGCGCCGCTTTCGTCACGATCCTGCTTATCGTCGGCAACGCAATGGCCGGCGCTATCCGTGAGCGCACCGGCGAAATTGCGGTCATGAAGACGCTTGGCTTCACGTCCGGCCGCATAGGCCGCATTGTTGTTGGGGAAACGCTTCTGCTTGCCCTATTCGGCGGCATGCTCGGCCTGGCGCTTGCGAACCTTCTGACAAATGCGCTGAGCAGCATCCCCGCCCTGAACCAGTTCTTCGGCGGCATGCGCATCACGTCGCAGATCGCGCTGTCGGCCGTCGGCTTCATGGCCGCCCTCGGCTTCATCACGGGCGCCGTACCGGCCTTCAACGCCATGCGCGTGAACGTCATCACTGCCTTCCGGAGGATCTAGCCCTTGGCCTCCATTTTCCGCCAGATATCTGCTGTCATCGCCATGACCATAGGCGGCCTGCCTAGCCGCTTCTGGGGGTCCATAACGACCATCCTTTCGATTGCACTAGTTGTTGCGACGCTGCTGGCTTTCCTGGCCATGTCGGCCGGCTTCGCAAAGACCGTCGCTGGCACGGGCTCTGACGACATCGCAATGATCCTCGGAACCGGCTCCGAGGCGGAACTCAACTCGACCATGTCATCCGAGGCCGTGCGTTTGCTCGAGGAGTCGCCGGGCTTTGCTCGCGATGCCTCAGGTCGTCCGATCACCTCCCCAGAGTTGTATGTCGTAGTGGGAGCTAACCGCCGGGCGGGCGGCGGTGAAGCCAACGTCTCTCTGCGTGGCGTGACACCCCGAGCGCCCGACCTGCGTCCAGGTTTTCGCTTTAGCTCAGGCAGGATGTTTGAGCCGGGTACAAATGAGATGATCGTGGGAGCCGGCGTCGTAAGAGAGTTCAAGGGATTTGACCTCAACTCCGAACTGCAGCTGGGCGGAAGCTCATGGACGGTGGTCGGCGTATTCGAAGTGCCTGGCACGGTCTTCGACAGTGAGCTTTGGGCTGACCTGCCGGTGGTTCAGAGTCTCTTCAATCGCGGACCATCCGTTCAGGCTTTGCGGGCACGCCTCGAATCTCCTGCGTCTCTTGCAGAGGTGAAGGCTTTCGTTGCGAGCGAGCCGCGCCTGCAGGTCGATGTGAAGACCGAGAAGGAGCATTTTGCCGGCGAAGCTCAATCCCTCCAGTATCTCATCTATTTTGGCTGGGCGCTTTCCATCACACTGGGCTTTGGCGCACTCGCTGGTGCGCTTAACACGATGTATGCGGCTGTCGAAGCACGCAGCAAGGAACTGGCGACGCTTCGCGCTATCGGCGGCTTCCCGGCCTTTATGGGAGCCATCACAGAGTCTCTGGTGCTGGCCCTTTCAGGCGGCCTTGTCGGCGCCGGCGCCGCGTACCTGCTCTTCAATGGGCTGACGGCGTCTACGCTGGGCGGCGGGTTCACACAGGTTGTCTTCGATTTCAACGTCGGACCAGCACAGATTGTGGCCGGCGTGCAGCTCGCCGCTTTGCTTGGCCTGGTCGGCGGAATTTTCCCTGCCCTCCGCGCGGCAAGGACTCCCCTTTTGAAACTCGGCGCGGATTAGCTCTGGGGCCTCGTCGCTCCGCTCCGTCGCTCAGCCGCTCCGTAAGGGACAACCACAGAAGGCAAAACTGGCCGCCTGCTCAAATTAACCGTGGTCCGAAGAAACGAGGCAGGTCATAAGCATAACGGGCCAAGCTCCAGAAGCGTGGCGCCCAACAGTAGCTTGCGCTGGATCAAGGAAGGTGCGCCACATGTGGCGCAGTCAGGACTGCTGACTGGAATGCAAGCGAACCGGATCACTCATGCTAGCGTCGTCGGCGCCAAAATTTGGGGCTGCCACAGCCAGACCACTTGAAGAGCTCGTCATCGCTCACAGATCGTTACGCTCTGGGAATTTGCTCAACACGCAGCGAGCTCCTTTGGCTCCGATGCTGACGCCGCGGAGAATTTTGGTTCCTCCAACTCACCGGTGCGACTCCTCGCCCCGTTGGCCGCCTAGATGACCAGCGCGCGACAACGCTCCACCGGCTGGGCTTTCACTCGAGCATGGATGAAAAGCCCTGTTGCCCTCGAGATGCGACAGGAAAGGAAGACGACGTCACCGCGATTAGGCAAGCCTGCAGACGCTAGAATGTTTGGGTTTGCTTTTCGCGAAAGCGGGCAGTTTTTTACTCTCGTGGACCCCGGCGGCAACGCGCGAACGCCGCACCTTCGTGAGACGATATGAATGACGCATCAGGTCCAGTCGGCGCCCCCTTGGATGCCTTTGCATCGCTACAGGAGAGCACCGAAGTGAAAGGCGACGCGAAGGGCGGTGCGCCAGCTCAACAAAGCAAAAAAAGAATTCTTCTGGCCGCTGGCCTTGTCGGCGCCGGTGTCGTCGCCGTTGTAGGTTGGATTTTGCTCCGGCCAATTGAAGTGGTTGTACTCACGCTGTTTCCACAGCCCGTGGAGATTGCCCTGTCTGTCGTGGGGCGGGTTCAGTCGCGAGACACGCTCGAAATTCGATCAAAGAATGCGGGTCAGGTTGCGCAGCTGCTGCACGATGAAGGCGACATAGTTGTTAAAGGCGCGCCCCTCGCCGTCATCAGCTCAGATGTCGAGTCGGCAGAAGCAACAGCCGCGAGTGCACGCGAACAGGCGGCGCGTGCTCAGTTTGCGCTTACGCAACTGGCGTTGACTCGGGCAGAGACGCTTGCGGCAAAGGGAGCTGTTTCAAGCGCGGCGCTGGACAATGCGAAGGCGGCGGCCAAGTCTGCGCAGGCCGCCATGGTCGCCGCAACGTCCGATCGCCGTGCAGCGTCAGCTCGACTGGGGGAATTTATCGTTCGGGCGCCAATGGCGGGTGTCGTTCTGCTCCGGCCAGTCGACAATGGGCAGGTCATAACACCTGCAACCACGTTGTTTCAGCTGGGCTCTGCTTCGGGGCGGGAAATAGACGCGGAAGTCGACGAAGCTTTTGCCGACGACCTTCGACCCGGCATGGCTGCGCGCGCCGCACCATCCGGTTCGAGCGTCATCTTTGCCGCTCACATCAGAGAGATCTCGCCTCGCGTCGACCCGGCCACCGGCGGGAGAACGATCGCGCTTTCACCTGATGCCGGCACGGCGCTGCCACCTGGTCGGACTGTGGACGTTACGGTCGTTATAGGCGTCAGACCAGACGCGCTCGTCGTTCCGCGCGAGGCGATCCTCGAATCAGGCGCCAACCCGCACGTCTACGTTGTTGACAGCAAAGGTATGGTCAATGTTCGGCCGATCAAGATCGACGCATGGCCGTCGCTCAACGCGATAGTCACGGGCGGTGTAAGCGCCGGCGACAAGATTGTGCTAATCCCTTCTCAGACTCGCCCATCTGCGCGCGTGCGTCCCCTGGAAACCAAGGCTCTGCTACCGGCTCCAGGAGGTTAGCTCGTGTTCGCTTTCCTCGTCGCGCGACGTTATCTCGGCTCAAATCCGTGGCAAACGGCGCTCCTTGTTGCCGGTGTTGCACTTGGTGTGACGGCTTTCGTATTCATCACCGCGCTTATTCAGGGCCTGGCGACCAGGCTGACTGACGACGTTACCGCCAAGAGCGCCCATGTTTCGCTGGAGCCTGCCGATCGTGTGGCGCGCATCTTTCACAACCCGCGCCTCCACACCGAAGCTGTTGCACTGGTTTCGACGCTTCAGCGCAGGCAGATCAGGGCCTGGACGGCGACAGTCGCCTTGCTTGAGAGTCAAACATCGGTCACGGCGATAAGTCCTCAGATCACGGGAAGCGCGGTTCTTGTGAGGGGCGAGGCTGCGGCCCCGGTCGCTGTCACCGCGATCGATCCCAGGCAGCTTGATGCCATTTCACCAGTAAGCCGTGAAATCGTGGCGGGCGACACTAGCCTCAACGCCAACGGTATCCTGATCGGCGTTCGTCTTGCCGAAACGATGGGACTTTCTGTCGGCCAGCCTGTGCTGTTCAGAACTGATCGCGGCATCGCTCGGCTCCTCGTCGTCGAAGGCATCTTCAAGTCCGGCGTTCAAAGCGTCGATGAGCGTGTTGCTTATCTCTCGCTCGACACTGCTCGCCCGCTATTTCTGCTGCCTGCGGGTGTGACCAATATCGAGATCAAGCTGAAAGACACCGGTCAGGCGCGATCGTTCGCGAAGTTCATCGGTGGAGCGACGGGCTTGCGGGCCACCCCCTGGCAGGACAAGAACTCTGGTCTGGCGGATGCGCTGACTGCTCAGGCGCAGACGGGAACCTTGATCCAGGCGTTCTCCCTGATCTCCGTTCTCATCGGCATCGCAAGCGCCCTCTCCCTGTCGGCCAATCGCCGTAGAAGCGAGATTGGGATCATGCGCGCTTTCGGCATTTCCCGGAACTTCATAGCCTCGGTTTTCTTGTTGCAGGGGCTGATGATAGGCATTGTCGGCGCCTCACTCGGCTGTTTCGCTGGCTATGGACTGTGCAGCTGGTTGGCGACCTTCACCAAGACTGACGGAACTCTCGCCCTGCCCATTGCACCTAGCGAGGGAGGGTATGCACTCGTCTTCTTGCTTACGACGGGCGGCGCTATCATGGCATCCGTCATTCCTGCGCGATCCGCCGCACGTCTCGACGCCCTTGAGGCCATACAACAATGACCGCGTCGCTGGATGCCCGCAGCATAAATATGACATTCCGAAATGGCGACGAGCTGACCCGCGTCCTTGTTGATGTCAACGTCACGCTAGCGCCGGGCGAACTGGTGGCCCTCCTCGGCGCTTCAGGCTCGGGAAAATCCACACTCCTATCCATCGTCGGACTGCTTCTGCGTCCGACGGCCGGAATCATCACGATTGGAGGCGAACGCGCCGACATCCTCTCGGACGCAAAGAGCTCTCGTTTCCGCAACACGCGGCTTGGTTTCATTTTTCAATTCCACAATCTGCTGCCCGATTTCACCGCATTGGAAAATGTCGGTTTCCCTGCCGCTGCCGCTGGCGACGGCATGAACGCCGCCATTCGTCGGCGGGCAGAAATGCTGCTGTCTCGTGTAGGACTGTCTGAGCGGATTAATTTCCCAGCTGCCCGGCTTTCTGGCGGACAGAAACAGCGCGTAGCGATTGCACGAGCCCTGATGAACCACCCGCAGCTCGTACTGGCGGATGAACCTACGGGCAGTCTGGACAGGGCCTCCGCAGACCAGGTGCTGGCGCTGATGCGCGAAATCAATCGTGAGGACGGGACAACTTTTCTGGTCTGTACTCATGACGAGAGGGTTGCCTCGCACTGTACGCGCCGCATAACACTGCGCGACGGTCGCATTGACAGCGCGCTCGACACGCAGATAACGCCGGAAACGTGACAACGCTGTTTCTCGCGCACATTCACAGATGCGCCGGTCAGTCGGCTGCCTAGCCAAACGCTGGCCATGGTCGCGGTTGGTCGCCTCCACTCAGGTTCAGCAGGCGAAAGGCGCCGCTCCAGCACGATCCGCCACTAAAAGCGCGGGCGCTATGCTCTCGGATTTGTACGGGTCGCAGTTGAAATGCCAGC
This sequence comes from Hyphomonadaceae bacterium, assembly GCA_016714495.1. Classification (GTDB taxonomy): domain Bacteria; phylum Pseudomonadota; class Alphaproteobacteria; order Caulobacterales; family Hyphomonadaceae; genus UBA7672. The sequence goes on from JADKDU010000001.1 coordinate 64,394, forward strand.
GAGGAAAACAAGAACAAGAAACGACGAACAGCACCGCCCGCCTGAACCCGGCAGGCGCGTACCAGCCCACCAGCGACATCTCGCCAAAGATGCGCGCTCGAGTGTTGCCTCTCGCCCCTTTCCTGCAGAGCAGGCAGGACGTCGCCAAGAAAAGCCGCTCGCTGATCAAGTTCGGTCTGTCGGTTGCTGAAGAGTGGCGACGTCAGCTGAGGATCTAGAGCCCCTCTTCCTTGACGGCGAAACGGTGCTCGTCGCGCTCGTGGATGATATTCGCGCGGCCAACGATCAGATCATCTACGTTGCCGATCCGCGCCGGATCCTTCCCTGTATAGGGCAAGGATCGCAGCACGTAACGCATAGCGTTCAAACGAGCTCGTTTCTTGTCGTCCGACTTGATGACCGTCCAAGGCGAGTCGGCTGTGTCAGTGTGAAAGAACATGGCTTCCTTAGCGCGTGTATAGTCATCCCACTTGTCGAGTGAGGCGAGGTCCACCGGCGATAGCTTCCACTGCTTAAGCGGATGCACGTCGCGCTCCTTGAAGCGACGTCGCTGTTCTTCCCGACTGACGGAGAACCAGAACTTAATGAGATGAATTCCGCTGCGGGCCAGATTTCGTTCGAACTCCGGGGCTTGGCGCAGGAACTCGACATACTCATCGTCGCTGCAAAATCCCATGACCTCGCTCGACGCCTGCGCGGTTGTACCAACTGCGGTCAAACATGACGATTTCGCCAGCCGTTGGTAGATGCTGGACATAGCGCTGAAAATACCACTGGCCGCGCTCCACCTCGCTGGGTTTCTCGAGCGCCACCACCCGAGCCCCCCTGGGGTTGAGGTGTTCCATGAAGCGCTTGATGGCCCCGCCTTTGCCAGCGGCGTCCCGGCCCTCGTACAGGATGATAACTCGCTGTCGGGCGTCCTTTACCCAAGCTTGAAGTTTGAGTAGCTCGGTCTGGAGGATGAACTTCTGCTGCTCATAGTCCCGACGAAGCATCTTATATTTGTACGGGAATCCACCGCTGCGCCAGCTGGGGGCCAATTCGTCGCCCGCATGTCGGGGCTGTCGCGGCGCCTTCGGCAGACCGAGAGAGCGGCGCATCAAGGCTTCGTCATCGGGCGATGCGCCGTCCAAAATCACCTGCACGCCGTCCACGTTTTCATCCGGCGCTTTGCGGATCACTTCCGCTAACGCTGCGATCTCGGCCTCCTGCACCGCTTCGGTGCGTGCTTGGCTTAGACTGCGGGCGATAGCAGAGCCATCACCCGCGGTCATATCCGCAGCCGGCCCGATAGGCTCCCTGGGTGGCCTGCGATCCCGCACCATCATTGGTCCTCATTTTTAGCGGGCGCCGGGCCGCGTCTCGGTTTGAACCGATTACCCTAGTAGACGGCGAGCTTAACCTGACATGGATCAAACGCCGAATGCGTCCGAGCGCGAAAACAACGTCGAACCGGACCCCAATGTTGCGAACACCCACTTCGGACCAGTTTTTCCTGCCCATCGTGCCTGAAGCAATCGGCTCCATCTCGCCAACAGGCTACGGCGGACAGTAGCCGCCGGCGTGGGTGGCCGCATTTGACGCTGATCAAACGCTCAGTTCATGGCTTGGTCATTGATTGTGGGATCTCATACGGCCGGTATCAATTCCATGTCTCATCCTTCCACTGCCCAGTTGGCGGAACGCGATTGCACGACGGACGAATTCGACACGCCCCGAATGGATATCTCTGCGATATTAGAATTGGCGCTGATCGAGTTGATTGCCTCAGGCTGCCTCGACCGCGATCTCGCGATTGGCGCCGTCGAAGATGCAGCGACAACACTTCAGGTGCGCCTGCCGCTTTCCGAACAGGTGAGTCTTGCCATCGTAACCGGCAGCCTCAGGGCGACCCGGCCCAATGGCGACTGCGGCAAAGTCAAATGACTGCTGTCAGCGAAACGCCGCAGAGTTTGGTTGATTTGGCCAGATCGCGGCTTCGCCTGGACGCCGCGGACGGCCGAAGTCGGCGATAACAGAAGCCAAACTTCTGCCCGGCGCCCAGCCCCATCTCGGCCGTACGCTTTATTGTGTCAATGCTCGCGCGGAAGTGGAAGCAGCAGGGAGCGGTGGGTTCCAACCCAGCCAGCCGTAGCGAGCAGCGCTAGCGCGGCCAGTATGGCCAGCAGTGAGATCATTGGGCGGTCTGCCTGTTCTGCGACTGCGACGCTCACGAAGCCCCACGCGATCGGGAGAGGATAGATCCAGTTTTTCGACCCAGCGGTCAAAGCCAGCCCCGTAATAGCCACAAGAATGATCCCGCCAGTCGCCCAGATCGGCGCTCCAGCAGCATCGATCACGCCCAGGCTTGTAAGTACGGTCAGCGCGTTGATAGCGGCGGCGATCGTCAACCATCCGGCCAGTAACGAGATCGGCAGGCAGACAAGCCAGAAATCGACACGATGCTGCACCGGGAAACGCTTTGCGAGCGGTATGGCGAGAACCAGCGCCGACAATACAATTATGATAACCGTGGCCCATTTGGCATCGTAGCTGGCAGCGATAAGCCAGGAGGCGCAACCTGACATGGCAAGCATCGAGGGCCAGCCAAGGAGACGAAGGCCAGGCGACTCTCCCGTTGATGGCAGGGCCTGATAAACCGCATAGACGAGCAGTCCTCCATAGATCGGCGTCCAGATCGAAAAGGCGTGACGCCGAGCGTTCCCGTCAGCGCCTGGACGATCGGCGTGGCGACAGCGACAACTGCGGCAACCACGATCGCGACCGTGCGAAGCAGGGGCTTGTGATCAGGCATGGGAGCCTCGTAGATTCGGGGCGTACGCGAGCAGGCGCGTACTTATCCAGAAACGTCCTGGCCGGCGGCGTGTTCCGCATCGCCCGGCGGGTTAAGCGGAATGTCTTCGAAGACCACTCCTTGTGACAGGCGCACGATAGATCGCCGCGATCGCACTAAACGTCTTCGACCCGATCATTGAGTCGCCTGCGCCGAACCAGAACTGGGGAGCCGACTTCATGCGCACACGCGATTTTGCGGAAGCAGCAGACGATCGAGGGGAGTTATGAGGAAGTACGCAATTCTATCAAATACTCGTTTAAGTCGCTCGCCGTCGCAGATGGGCGCGCCAGTCGAACGGACGGGACACCAAACCTAGCGAGCTCTGCCGCTAGTTCTCGCGCCCGTGCCTCGCCTCTGTCATCCCAATCAAGCAGAAGAAACACGGTTCTTTGGCGAAGCGCTTTGATCTGGGCTTCGGTAAATCGCGCACTGACGCCGACAAGCCCAACTGCTTGATATCCGAGTTCCATCGCAGACAGGGTGTCGGTAACCCCTTCGCAAATCGCGATGCGCTCGGCGTTGGAAGAGAGAACATCCGCGTTGTAGACGCGATGTCGATGGCCGCGCAGATTGCTCCATCGCGGGGCAAACGACTCGTTCCCGATGTAGCGGGCCTGCATGTAGTGAGCTTCTCCACGCTCCCTGAACGGGAAGATCAAGCTCGGGCGGGGAAAAACCAGTCGAAGATTTTGTGGGGTGGACGAAGTCGTCAACAGTCCCGAACTCGATAGTCTCGAAAAGCCGAACCGCTGGCCGAGATGGCTCAATGCATCAGAGTCCGTTGCAAGCTGGCCGACGCCAAAAGCAGCCGCCGTTTCGGAGCGGATCGCTCTGGCTTCTAGATATTTTCTGCCCGTATCCAGCAGAGGAGCCAACTTCAAAAATTCTTCGAGGACCTCCGAATCAGCAGGTCGGATCGGCGCACTGATGTTCGGCTCCTCAAGCGAACGTGGCGAGGCGCCAATTTCGGCAACCGCCTCCCGCGGTCGGGATAAGTCAACGCGTTCGCGAAGCCAGGCTTTCGCGACCCTGAAATCGACGCCAAGAGCCTCTTTGACTAGATCAATTGACCCGCCTTTTCGGCCGCAGCCAAAGCATCGCCACCAGACACCCGATGGATGGATGTAGAAGGATGGGTTCTTGTCCTCGTGATCGGGGAACGGGCAATGCGCCGCTCCACTGCGGGGGAGCTTATACGCCAACAGTTCACCGACTCTAGCTATCGGCGTTCTGTTCAAGTGTTCGGTTTCCGCTTTAGCGTCCACCCAGCTAGCGCTCCCCAAACGGTGAATTCGAGGCATCTTGCGAAGAGAGCTATTCAACGACCTGACCGCTCGAAGTCTAGTACCTCTATCGAAACGCGCTCGGGGTCCCTGGAGGCGTCCCGAGAATATCCCTTTCCCCTTCTGCCAACCCCGCCACACAACGATGCGCGCATGACGCCCTTCAGGAAAGCCGCGAGGGGCCGCCCCGGGGCGGGCGGGCCGGGGGGCGGGGGCCCGGGCCGGGGCCGGCCCCGCCCAGGGGCCGCGCATTGCAAGGCCTCCAAGAATCCCGTCCGCAAGCGCCTTATCGCGCGCATCCGCGATTAAGAGGAACACCGCGGCCCTGCGCGCGTTCTATCCGATAGCGGTTTTGGTATTCCCAGTCCGCGCACAGCGTTCGGACGGGTGAAGTTCATCGTAGCAGGTAGCGCCAAAACCCGTGGCGTGATATCCACATGTTTAGCAGGGACTCCTGCATGAATCAAAAGCCTTTCCGTAACGACGAGCAATTCAGCGTTGTCACCGAAACAATGGTTGACGGCCTGATCGTCATCGATGCGAACGGCATCATCCGATACGTCAACCCATCCTGCGAGCGCCTGTTCGTCTACTCAGAAGGCGAGTTGATCGGGCGCAATGTGTCGACTTTGATGCCATCGCCGTTTTCAGAAGCTCATGACGGCTATCTGGCGCGCACCCGCGACACACGCGTCAAGGGGATCGTGGGCGTGGGCCGCGAGCTCAAGGGACTGAAATCGGACGGCACGATCTTTCCCATGTACCTGTCGGTCGGCGAGGCCAGCATCGCCGGGTCGACCCGCTTCATCGGAATTGTGTATGATCTCACCGAGAAAAAACGTGCGGAAGAGATGATCCTCCACCACCAGAAGCTTGACGCGATCGGGCAGATTTCTGGAGGGATCGCTCACGACTTCAACAACATCCTCAGCGTCATAGGCGGTAATCTCGAAATGATGTCGGCGCAGGATCAGACGCCGGCGGCCTTGCGAGCGCTAGGTCGAGCACAGCATGCTGTCGAACGGGCGACCCGCATCACTCAGCGCCTGCTTGCCTTTGCCCGCCGCCAGCCGCTCGCCAAAGAGCCGATTGATCTGACCGAGACACTCATAGGCCTGTCGGACATGCTTCGCCGCGCGCTGGGAGAGACCGTGAGCGTCGAATTCCAGCTGGATGCCGATCCCGCCATCGTCGAAGCCGATCTGGACCAGATTGAGACTGCGATCCTGAACCTCGCCATAAACTCCAAGGACGCCATGCCAAATGGCGGCCGAATAGTCATCGAAACGGAAAACGCATTGATTGCCGAAGACCCGCGCACGATACAGGAAGTCCCGCCCGGCGATTATGTGCGCGTGTCGGTGTCGGACAATGGCAGGGGCATGCCTCGGGAAATCCTGGTGCGAGCCTTGGAGCCCTTCTTCACCACCAAGGAGGTCGGACAGGGCACCGGGCTTGGTCTCAGCATGGTCTACGGCTTCCTTAAACAGCTCGGCGGACACGCACGCATCTATAGCGAGCCGGGCCGTGGGACGCGGGTCAGCATGTTCTTCCCGCGGTCAACGCAACAGGACGAAGTGCGGTCAGTGCGCGAGGAGCTCACCACGCCGGTCGGCCGCGGCGAGACAGTTCTGGTCGTCGAGGATGATGACGATGTACGGCTCGTCACAGTCGCGCGCCTCGAAAGCCTTGGCTACACGATCAGAATTGCCAGCGATGGCGCCAGCGCGCTCGAAGCAATTCGCACACAGCCAGATATCCGCCTTGCCCTGCTTGACGTCGTCATGCCGGGTGGAATGGACGGTCACCGTCTGGCTGATGAGATTGAAGTCACTGCTCCTAATGTTCGCCTCATTCTGATGTCGGGCTATTCCGCCAAGATGGCGGCGGGGCTGGACGAGCCGACGGGGCGGCCATTTCTTTCCAAGCCGGTTTCCCTCATCAAGCTTGCGCGAACGCTTCGCGGCGTGCTCGACAGTCACGCTGACTGCGATTACGGATTGCCAGACCAGCGGACTTCGGAAGCGAGAACATAGCCTTCGCCGCGCACGGTCTGGATCAGACGCGCGCCATCGCAGTGCTTGTTCAGCTTGCTGCGCAATCGGCTGATCAATGCATCAATATTGCGATCATCTGATGTCGCGCCCGGGCGGCGCATGAGATCGGAGATGGCGTCTCGGCTGTGAACGCGCCGCGGTGTGTCGATCAGAGCCGCAAGCAAATTGTACTCCTGAGGCGTGAGGTCGATCACAGCGCCTGACTGGTTCAACACCTGCCGCCGCCCCGGCAAGAATACCAGCGACCCGCCGAAACTAGCCGAACGAACGCCCGGCCCTGATCCCGATCTCACATCTGCTCCCTGCAGACTTCGTCGCAACAGAGCGCGCACCCGCGCCAACAACTCGCGCAGCTCGAAGGGCTTCGCCAGATAGTCGTCGGCTCCAACCTCGAGGCCAACGACGCGGTCGATCGTCTGATCCTTGCCAGAAATAATCATGATGGGAATTGAGCTTCTGGTCCGCAGCTCGATGGCGAATGTCAGCCCGTCGCCGCCAGGCATGTTCAGATCAAGCAGGATCAGATCAGGCGCCCGATCGAGGTGAGCACGGGCCTCCGCAACGTTTCTTGCAAGGACCGTCGCATATCCTTCCCCGGCCAAGAAATCAGCCAAGGTGTCCCGAATGCCGGGATCATCATCGACGATGAGAATTCTTACTAGGCTGGAGGCGCTAGGCATGACCGACCTCGGTTACACGCTTTGTCACATGTATAGCCACACTCTGACAAAACCCTACAATAAACTGGGTCAATCGTCGAACAACGCAGCGACGGGAGACGTTCTATGTGCATGACGGTTGGAAAGCTTGGAGAATTTGGCCGGGAGACGATCTTCGGGGCGAAGGCGCCCCGCGCGGCGCCAGGGCAGACTCGCGACTTTCATGCCGGCGAACATCTGTTTTTCGAGGGCGACACGCGGACACACATCTTTCTGGTCGTGTCCGGGTGGCTGAAACTCTATCGCACGCTGGTTGATGGCCAACGCTAGGTGGTCGGGTTCGTCAATGAGGGATCGGTGACTGGGCTTGAGTCCGAGATCGAGCATTCGAACGGCTGTCAAGCAGTTACCGAAGCAACGGTCCGGTCAATTCCGGTCGCCCGGATCGCGCAGATCTGCGCAACGGATCAGACTCTGGCGCAACGGCTCATGGGCCAGCTCGGCGCCGCGCAGTCTCATCTCGCGACGGTCGGCGCGCAATCGGCAGAACAGAAACTGGCATCTTTCCTGATCTCAATCTGCGACCTTGCTGGCGCCTCCCAAAACGGACGCTTTCACCTTCCCATGCGCCGTGGCGAGATGGCCGAGTTCCTAGGACTAAGGCTGGAAACTGTTTCGCGGCAGATGGCCGAGTTCCAGCGTTGCCGCTGGATTGAAATGTCTGCGATGTATGATTGCCGGATTCTGCGGCGGGACGTGCTCAATGGACTGGCTCTTGGCGGCGAAGCTGAGCACGCTCCGAAAGAGTTGACATGTTCGATCCGCAGACGGCCCAGCTTGGCCGCATAATCCAGCGCTCCAAGCGAAGTGCGAACTGTGACTGTTGGGATCACAATTGGTCCTGCCAGCAGATGGACAGGTTTTTCTTCGCACGGGCCCGGAAGCGATAATGCGCGGATCAAGTCATGGCGCCGGCTGAACGCGCGCGTGCCTCTCGGCGACCGCACGTGGCGTCATGATGCCACGTCATTGATCCTCCTTGTTTAACGCCGCGCTTGTCCGCGCCATCCAGAGATGCGTAAGCGTTTTCTGATCGCGCGGGCATTTATGGATTTCGCGCAGGCGCCCGGACGAGCAGGGAGACAGCTGCAACAAGCTTCCATGGCGCCGTCGCCTTGAAGCGAACAGCGCCTGCTTCAAGCAGCACGTCGGACAAATAGGCGGTCTTGGGCGTTCGAGCGCAAAATGCAATCAATCAGCAGGATCAACTTGCGTACGAGAATGCGCGCCAGCGCGATGAAGCCAATCAAGTTTCTCCAAAAACGATATTCTGTCGCCGTCCCCTCCGCGTCATTGACCTCCGTCAAGCTGCACGCGTGCAACGATCACCCGACGACAGTCCCTGATCCTGCGCCAGCTCAATTCGCGGTGAGGAGAAATCCTGACTGTTCATACGTAGAGCGAGCGCGCCCCCCGACGGCACAGTGACGGTTGAGCGGATGGGCTTCGACCATGAAGCCTTTGCCGATGCAGGATGCGCCGCGCAAAATTAGATTGCGGCACACCAATCAACGTGAACAGTTCCATCGTGCGCCTGCTATCGCGCTCGGCATCGACGCGCACGACTGCCTTTGGCTCCGCCCCCACATTGTTGCCAGCCCACTGACCTCCCAGAGCGATGCGCCATGCTTCGCTGACGCCGAAGCTGCAGTCTGACACGTATGACAGCTGTCGAGATGGGGTAACACGACCCGTTCGAACTAAAACGGAGTCCGGCATGCTGGGATGGCCGGTGAGACCGTCCTCATCTGGCTGGCGGTCGTGACCTCGAAAACGAATGACGCACCTCGTCACGCCGACGGCGAAAGGCGGAAGTGGGGGCCGTTGGCCATTTGATCGGCAAACCGGCATTTGCGCGCGTTGCCGGCGCCGCTGCACAATCTACTTTGGTAGGCTGGACATGCGCGAGACCAAGACGCTGACAGCCGTGCAAATCTGATCTGGATGGCGCCAGATATTGGCCACGGTTGGTCGAGAGAGTGGGTTAGATAATGAAGCGCACCAATGCGGATATCACATGCAGAATGACGCTGAAGACCAGCGCTCGATCGTCCGGATGCTGGGCGCCGTTCTAGGCGACGCGATTCGTGAACAGGACGGCGAGGACGTCTTTCGGCAGATCGAAGATATTCGCCGCGCATCGGTCAGCTTTCATCGCGAGAATTCCGATGGGGCGGCCAAAACTCTGTCAGATCTCATCGGGCGCCTTAGCGTCAACGACGCTGTGAGGTTCGTTCACTCCTTCACGAGCTTTCTTCAGATCACGAGTCTGGCCGAGGATCACATCCAGCGTCGCCGCGCCCGCGCCGGCGACGCTCGCCGTGATACTTTGGCCGGCGCCCTACGTGCGCTTCAGGAAAAACGGGTTGGTGTTGAGTCAGTTCTCGAACTGCTAGCGGGAGGCTTGATCGCTCCGGTCATCACCGCGCACCCAAGCGAAGTGCGCCGTAAGAGCGTGCTTGATCGTCAGAATGCGATCGCCGGCGACCTTGACGCAATGGACCGAGCGACGTCCGAGGCGGAACGCCTGCGCGCTGAGACAGATCTTCGCAGGCAGGTCTCCATTCTCTGGCGCACACGGCTTTTGCGTAACGTGCGCGTCGCGGTTGATGATGAGATCGAGAATGCAGTTTCCTATTTTGAACACAGCTTCTTGCCTGCCCTGCCCGCGCTTTACGCGCATTGGCAGGAGGCCCTAGGGAATGCGGAAAATCTGAAAAGTTTTCTCCGCATAGGGTCATGGGTCGGCGGGGACAGGGACGGCAATCCCAACGTTGAAGGCGCGATGATGCGAAAAGCCCTCGCGCGTCAGTCCGGCGCGGCGCTCCGACTTTATCTTTCGCAGATCGACGCGCTGGGCGCGGAACTATCACTGTCTTCGCGCTTCACCGGCGTCACGTCCGAGCTTCAAGCGATCGCGGATCGTTCAAGCGATTCATCTCCACAACGTGCGGACGAACCCTATCGACGCGCGCTGGCGGGAATCTATGCACGCCTCGCCACAACCCTCACGGCGCTTACGGGTGAGCGCCCGAGCAAGACGCCAAGAGTAAAGGGCGAGGCTTATGCCGATCCATCAGCCCTCAAGGCCGAACTCAACGCGGTGCACCAATCCTTGCTCAAGCATCAGGGGGGGGCGTTCCGGACGGGGCCATTGCCAGATCTGATCCGCGCAGTGGACGTATTTGGCTTTCATCTGGCCACGCTGGATCTGCGTCAAAACTCTGCGGTTCACGGGCGCGTTGTTGCGGAACTGTTTAAGACTGCCGGCGTCAACGATTATGAAAATCTGGAAGAAAGCGACCGCTGTCTTCTACTGCTGCGCGAACTTGGCCATGGCCGACTGCTTGCCTCGCCCTTCGTCGTCTACAGTGACGAAACGCGTCGCGAGCTGAAAACGCTGGCTGCTGCTGCCGAAGCGAAGAGGCGGCACGGGGCGAATTCCATCCGCAACTATATCGTCTCGAATACGACGGCGGTCTCTGACCTGCTTGAGGTCTATCTGCTGTTGAAGGAAGTCGGCCTCTTCCGACCGGGATCGGAGCCGACAACCGAGATCTTCGCCGAGCCGCTGTTTGAAACCATAGGCGACCTGCAGGCGGCGCCGGAAACGATGAAGCGCTATCTCGAACTGCCTATGATCCAGACGTTGCACGGGAAGGACGGCGTGCAGGAGATCATGATTGGGTATTCGGACTCCAACAAGGACGGCAGCTATCTGACGTCGATATGGGAGCTGCAGAAAGCGTCTCGTGCGCTGCATTCGGTGGTTAGCGACAGCGGACTCCGACTTCAGCTATTTCACGGGCGAGGCGGCGCCGTCGGGCGGGGCGGCGGATCAAGCTTTGAGGCTCTGCTCGCCCAACCTCAGGGTACGGTCGATGGACGTATCCGCATCACCGAACAGGGCGAGGTCGTCGCCAACAAATACGGCGATCGGGATCTCACGCGCCAAAGCCTGGAGACGCTTGTTTCGGGTGTCGTGCTCGCGTCGCTATCGCGTCAGGATCGATCCAACGCGACAGCCCAGCAAAGCGAAGCAATGGACAAGCTTTCACAAGCAGCACTGCAGGCCTATCGCAGGCTCGTCTATGAAACACCGGGCTTCGTCGACTATTTCTACGCAGCAACGCCGATCGCCGAAATCGCCGACCTGAACATCGGTAGTCGTCCGGCATCTCGACAAGCGACACGCAGCATTGAAGGCCTTCGCGCGATACCGTGGGTATTCTCCTGGGCGCAATCGCGCGCGATGGTTCCGGGTTGGTTTGGCTTTGGATCGGCAGTGAAGAACGCCGACATTGATACAGGCCTGCTGAAAGAGTTCTACGAGACTTGGCCATTCCTCAGATCCGCCGTTGGAAACATGGAAATGGTGATGGTCAAATCCGACCTTTCCATCGCCGGTCGCTATGCCGGCCTCGTCGAAGACCGCGCCCTGGCAGCCAAAGTGTTCGGCGTGATCTCTTCGGAATGGCAACTCACCCACGATACCCTGCTGGAAATCACCGGGCAGTCCGAATTGCTTGAGAAAAACCCCAATCTCGCGGGGACGATCCGTTCACGCTTGCCCTATATCGATCCGCTGAACCATCTCCAGATCGAATTGATCGATAGGCGCCGCAAAGGCGATGAAAGCGAAGCCACGCGGGAAGGCATCCTGCTCGCGATAAATGGCGTCGCCGCAGGATTGCGAAACACCGGGTGAATGCGGCGGCGACATCCGCCATCGGCAGGCGACGAAAGAGGTCGGAACTCGATGTGAGTTCGGGCCTCTAATCCGTTCGATAGACTGCAAATCTAGAAGGTCGCGTAGCCTTTCTCGGTGATGTAGCGTTTTAGATCGGCGACGCGGCTTTCCGGGTTCGGGTGGGTCGACATCCATTCCTGCGGACGGTCGCTGGACGCACTGCCCATTTTCTCCCACAGCCGGACAGCCTGTTTCACATCATAGCCGACCTGCTTCATGTAATCGACGCCGATGCGGTCCGCATCGGTTTCATTCGAGCGACTGAATGGCAGCAGGACGCCGACTTGCGCCCCTGCGCCGGCCGCCGCCATCACCATGTTGAGCGATTCCGAACTCATCTGCACCTGCGATCCAACCAGCGCGCCTCCGCCTTGGATCACCACACTGGTCAGCGTCTCCTGTCCGATCCGCTTTGCGGCGTGACGTAGAACAACGTGCCCGACTTCGTGACCCAGCACCGCCGCGACCTGGTCGTCATTGTCGGCGAAGTCGAGCAGACCTTTATAGAAGCCCACCTTCCCGCCCGGCAAACAGAAGGCGTTCTTTTCCTCGCTGTCGAAGACTACGAATTCCCATTGCGCGCCGGGTACGTTGGCGACACTGGCGATCTTGTGGCCGACCGTCTGCAGGCGCTGATTTGCGCGAGCATCCTTGGAGATCGGGGTCTGCTGTTTGGTTTCTTGCCAGGCCTGCGCAGCCATGGGAATCAGATCGGCGTCTGCTGGGGTGAAAAGCTCTGCCGCGCTTTCGCACCCGCCCGTCGTACCGGCGACGCCGAGAAGCATCGTGCCTGCCCACAACCGCCTGACAACATCGCGCCTATGCATGCTGTCGAGCGCCACAATCCGGGGGCCGTCGACTTTATGGTTCTCACACATGCGCATCTCCCAATAGCTGGAATCTATCCAGCTAACATAGTCCGCACTTGGCGATGAACAAAACCCCGAAATCCTTGGAATTCGGGGGCTTGTGTTTCCGCGTCAGTCAGATGACGCCAGTCTAGCGCAATTGGGCGATCCGCTTGCTGAATGGCGTTCCGCCCCACGAACCGAGGCTCTAAGTCTCACTTTGGAAAGCCTCCGGCGCGGCTGACCAGACCCGGCAAGGCGCGGCCCATCTTCTTCGACAGCCATTGCGCCGTCTCAACAAGGCCTTGAAGCTTCAGACCCGTTTCAACGCCTGAACGTTCGAGCAGGTACTGCACGTCCTCCGTTGCAACATTCCCCGTTGCGTTTGGCGCAAATGGGCAGCCGCCAATGCCGGCTATTGAAGCATCAAGCGTTGCAGCGCCAGACTCGAAGCCCGCCCATGCATTCGCAACGGCTGTGTTACGGGTGTCGTGAAAATGAAGCCGGATCGGAATGCCTGGCGCGGCCGCCTTCACCGCCGCCACGACAATCTTCACCTGCGAGGGAACGGCAACGCCGATTGTATCGCCCAGCGCAATTTCCCTCGGGCCTGCCGCGGCAACCTTGCGCGCTAAGTCCGCCACACGCGATGGGGCAATCTCGCCATCGAACGGGCAACCGAACGCTACGGATATGGTCGCTTGTGCTGAACGGCCATGCTCTTTGCCCAAGCGAATGATCTCGATCGCGTCCTCGACCGTTTCGTCGGATGTTCGTCCCTGATTTCGTGTGCCGAAGCCATCGCTTGCGGAAATGACTGCGCCCAGCTCATGTACCTGCGTCTCCAGCGCCCGCAAGGCGCCGCGCTTGTTCAGGACAAGCCCGACATAGGTGACGTCTTCGCGATCGCGCTTAGGCAGACCGGCGCACACCGCCTCTGCATCCGCCATTTGCGGAACGCGTCCGGGGTGCACAAAACTGGCGATCTCGATGCGTTTCGAGCCAGCTGCGATTGCGCGTTTGATCAGCTCCAGCTTGTCGGCTGTCGGAAAAAAGCCGGGCTCGTTCTGCAAGCCGTCGCGAGCCGCGACCTCGACCATTTCGATATGCATGTTCATACAGTCACATTACCGGGTTGGCTCGCGCGTTGCGAGCCCTGAAACTATTTGACAATCGCTGGTCGCGCCCGCAAGAGCCGGGCAAATTCAGGACATGCCAGGTTCAAGTTGTTACGCGCGCGATCGCGCCTTTCCAACCTATCATCTGACGCAGGCGATCCGGCGCCGCGAGAGCGGGCTCGAACTTTCGATCGAGCTTCCACAAAGCGGCCGCCTCATTAAGCGAGCTGAATTCACCTGCTCCGACCGCCGCAAGAATTGCGGCGCCGAGTGCGGTCGTCTCGGTATTCAGCGGCCGTACGACTTCAATGCCGAGAATATCAGACATGAACTGAAGCATCCAGTCATTGCGCGCCATGCCGCCATCGACGCGCAGGCGCTGTGGCGCAACGCCATCTTTCGCCATAGCCTCAAGTAATTCCGCCGTCTGAAAGGCAACGCTCTCAAGCGCGGCGCGGGCGATATGAGCGATGGTCGATCCACGCTGCAGTCCGAGGATCGCTCCGCGTGCAGACGAGTCCCAGTGTGGCGGCTCCGAGACCGACGAAGGCGGGGACCAGATAAACCCCCGCAGTGTCGGCAACGCTTTTCGCCAGTTCGCCCGCATGCGCGCCGTCGCGGATTATCTTCAGTTCGTCGCGCAACCATTGGATGGTCGACCCGGCTGAAAGAATCGAACCTTCAAGCGCATAGGTCGGCGCGCCATTGCACTGATAGGCGATGGTTCCAAGCAGGCGAGACTTTGATCGCTTCAGCTCCGCGCCCGTATTGAGAACCAAAAATCCGCCCGTGCCGTAGGTTGATTTCACATCGCCGGCCGCGAAGCACGCCTGGCCCACCAATGCGGCCTGCTGATCGCCGGCGACGCCCCTGATCGGCAGGCTGGGCCCGAATATATCGCTGGCGCCATAGTCCCCGGCTGAATCCCTCACGTCGGGAAGGAGCGACATCGGAACGCCAAATAGATCACAGAGTTCAGCGTCCCACCTTCCCGTGCGAATGTCATAAAGCGACGTGCGCGAAGCATTTGTGGCGTCGGTTGCGTGCACCTTGCCGCCTGTCAGGCGCCAGATGAGAAAACAGTCGATCGTTCCCGTCGCCAGCTCACCCCGTTTCGCGCGCTCGCGGGCGCCGGGAACCGCATCGAGGATCCAGGAAATCTTGGATGCCGAAAAATAGGGATCGAGTACAAGGCCCGTTCGCTCCGCGACCATATCTTCATGGCCTGCCGCCGCCAGCGCCTGCGTGCGCTGCGCCGTGCGCCGATCTTGCCAAACGATGGCGTTATGGATCGCCTCGCCTGTCTTGCGATCCCAAATAACGACGGTTTCGCGTTGATTGGTGACGCCAATCGCAACGACCGTTCTTGATCCCAGCCTTTCCAACGTCTGCTGCGCCGTTCGACGCTGTGTGCGCCAGATGGCTTCGGGATCATGCTCAACCCAACCCGATTGCGGGAATATCTGCGGGAATTCTTCCTGCGCCGACGCCACGATCGCGCCATCGAAAGCGATCGCCATGGCGCGGCTTGATGTCGTGCCTTGATCAAGCGCGAGAATGACGCCGTCGCTCATAGGGCTTTCCGCCTTTCGAACTGGATGGACGGCACGCCGCGATAGGCAGTGCGAGCACGTTCGGTGAAGCCGAACTTGCGCGCGAGCTTGATCGACGGCGCGTTGTCAGGATCAATCAGCGCCACGAGACAGGGCGCGCCAAAAATACGTTGCTCCCAGTCGAGCACAGCCTTCATCGCCTCGCTCGCGTATCCTTTTCCATGCGCCCCGGGCAGCAGCGCCCAACCAAGCTCGCGGTCCTCGCCGAAGGGCGGAATCATATCGCGTTTAGCGTCCATGATCCCGATCTCGCCAATCGCCTTTCCCGTCGCCCTCTCCTCGATCACCCAGAAGCCGTGGCCAAGCAGAACCCATGATCCTGCATAGCGCTGCAGCCGCTGCCACACCTCCTCGGGCGTGTAAGATCGGCCGCCTATGAAGCGCGTTACGATGGGATCGTTCCACAAGGGAATACTGGCGTCAAAATCCGCCGCGGTATGCGCACGCAGCTTCAGACGCTCTGTCGCGACAGCCGGCGCGCGATCATACCCGCTGGAAGTCATGCACAGCCCCAAGACCCAGCACGCGACCAATTTCGTCCAGCGCCGTCCGGCTTTCATCAAGCAATGCAGGATCAGCCAGATCGGCTATCGCCAGCTGGTCGCGATATCGCTGCTTGACGATCTGCTCCAGCGCAGAGATACGCCCCTCATCGACAATAGCGCGACTGCCGATTGCACCCAGTTCCTCTTGAGTGAGCACGACACGCAAACGCAGGCAGGCTGGCCCGCCGCCATTGCGCATGGACTGCCGCAGATTGAGATAGTGAGCCTCGCGGATCGGACCATTTGTCGCGAGTACGCGATCGACGAATGCCTTGGCGCGCGCAGTATCTTCAGCCTCGCTGGGAAGAATAAGCGCCATGCCGCCTTCTGGCAGCGATACGATCTGCGAGTTGAAGAGGTAAGATTTGACCGCCTGGTCGAGCGTCAGTTCTTCGGACGCCGCTTCCAGCAATACCGGCTCAAAACCTTTCAAGCCGCACACGCGCTTCAGTCCTTCGACAAGCGCGTCTTTCTGCTCGAATGCTTGAGCGTGGAACATCAACACATTGCCGTTCGACACGGCCACAACGTCATTATGAAAGGCGCCCGCATCTATCGCCGCCTGCGCCTGCTTGACCAGCACAGCCCCGCCTCCATTCCAGAGTTGGTGCTGCGTCGCGACGACATGCGACGCCTCCATCGCCTGACGCGCAACAAACCTGATGGCGTCGGATTTGGCAAAGGCCGACCGCCCATAGACAAACAACTCGACACCCCGCTCGTCGTGCGATGCAGAAAGCCTGCAATGGTTTGCTGCGCCTTCGTCGCCAAACGTGGCGAAAGGAACGGGCGTATTCACAACGAATTTCGAAGCATCTGCAAAAATGGCTGAAAGAATGCGCGATGTGGTTTCTGCTTCGATTGCGCGATGGAAATGGGACGAAAGATTGGCCGGCGTGAAATGTACAAGGCCATCACCCGTATCAGCCGAAGGTGAGACAGTGGCGGCGTTCGCCGTCCACATTGCCGAAGCCGAGGATACGTTCGCAAGCAGCAGGGGTGATGCCCGCGACGCCCCGCGGATCACATCCGCATCGTTTCCTCCAAAGCCCATCTTGCGCAGGCTTGTCACATGGGGCCGCTCGTGAGGCGGCAACACACCCTGAGTTAGCCCCATCCGCACAAGCGCCCGCATCTTGGAAAGACCTTGCAGCGCCGCCTCGCGCGGATTGGAAACGCTTCCCTCGTTGGCCGCCGCGGCAAGATTGCCCTGCGCGAGGCCGCCATAATTGTGCGTTGGTCCAACCAACCCGTCGAAATTGACCTCGACCGCGTTCATGAGCGCACGCCGACAATCGGCTCGTCGTCCTTCACAGCGCCCGCCGCCACCAGGCTCGCCATCGGCCAAGCCGAATAATCGGCCGCATAGTATCCGGCGGGCCGGTGATTTCCCGACTGCCCGACGCCGCCGAACGGCGCCGCGCCGGAAGCGCCGGTCGTCTGGCGGTTCCAGTTGAGAACGCCCGCGCGCACCTCTGCCTCGAAGCGTTCAAACAGCTTCGCGTCGTCGGAGATCAGGCCCGCCGCCAGACCAAAGCGCGTATTGTTCGCCTCTTCTAACGCGGCATCGAAATTCTGCACGCGGATCACCTGCAGCAGCGGGCCAAAAACTTCTTCATCTTTGCGAGAATTGATCGTCGTGACATCGATCAGGCCCGGCGACACGAAGGCCGGTCCAATTTCGAGACGCTTCGCCTGGCGCAGCGCTAGGCCGCTCGCACGCAACCACTCGTCTTGCGCCTCCAAGACGGCGCTGGCCGCACGCGCCGAGATAACTGGCCCCATAAAGGGCTGCGGCTCTCCGTCGGGCATTCCAACAACGAGCCTGTCCACAAGCTGCACGACCGCATCGAGGATCTGATCGCCCTCCGTCCCGGACTTCACGATCAGACGCCGCGAACAGGTGCAACGCTGACCGGAGGTGATGTAAGCTGACTTCACGATCAGGCGCGCAGCCGCATTCGCATCGTCCGCATCCCAGACGACCAAGGGATTATTCCCCCCCAGTTCGAGCGCGACAATCTTCTCTGGCTTTCCGCCCAGTGCGCGATGGATCGCCCGCCCCGCCGGAACTCCGCCCGTGAACAGAACGCCATCGACACCGTCATGCGCCACAAGCTGCTCGGCTGGTCCGCGAGCGCCCTGAAGAAGGTTCACGACTCCCGCCGGAATGCCGGCGCGCTCCCACAAACGCACAGTGAATTCGGCAACTTCCGGTGTCTGCTCCGAAGGTTTGAAGATAACCGTGTTGCCGGCGATCAAGGCTGGCATGATGTGTCCATTGGGCAGGTGGCCGGGGAAATTGAACGGGCCCAGTACGGCCATCACGCCATGCGGATGATGACTGATGCGTGCAACAAACACACCGGAAGGAGCTTCCTTGGTGGGCGTGCGCTCACCATAGGCTTTGATGGAAAGCTCGGCCTTGCCGATCATCGCTGCGGCTTCGGTCGCCGCATCCCACAACGGCTTTCCTGTCGAGCGTGAAATGACCGCCGCCATCTCGCCCTTGTGGGCTTCCACCAGCATTGCAAATGCCCGGACCAGAGCAACACGCTCTTCAATCGGCCGACGACGCCACGCCGCAAACGCCGCGCGCGCCGCCACAATGGCGGCCTCAACCTCCGCCGATCCCGCCTCAGCGCCCGTCCAGACTTCGGCGCCGTCACTTGGAGCTATCGATGAAAACGCCGCGCCTGATCCTTTCAGCCAGCGTCCGCCGATGAAGCATTCGCCTGTGAAAGACGGCAGGTTCATGCGCGCTTCTCCGGCAGCCGATAGATCAGAACCTCGTCGCTAGGCCCGGCCTCGATCCGCTTCAGCACCGCCGCGAGATCTTCGTCGCGCGCAAATTGCGTAACGCAGAACCGACTTGTGCTGGCGAGCGCGATAAGACCTGAATGCACGCGCATGTCGCCGCCGGCAAAATCCGCCGCCGACATGCGGACGGACTCCCGCACCGTATCGATATGATCGATGAACGCCTCAACGGTCGGCCCCGCATCGAAAATATCCACCACGTCGTTGTAGCGAAAACCCTGTGACTTCAGCATGGCCAGCGCCGGCTCCGCGTCCGGATGCGGCCGCGAGATGACGTTGCGCGCCGCGTCCGGCAACAATGCGACATAGATCGGATAACGCGGCATCAGGTCCGCAATAAAGCGGTGATCACGCGCGCTCAACACGTCCGCCTTGCGATAGTCCATGTGGAAAAACTTGGCGCCCACTGCGTCCCAGAACGGACTCCGGCCCTCAGCGTCCGTAAACCCACGAATCTCCGCCATCGCTTTCGGCCCGAAACGCAGCGGGTCGACCGCAATCAGCATCAGCCGCGCAAACGACAGTAAACGCCCGCGTCCGCCGCCACGCGCCTTGCGTTCAATGAACAACGTTCCAAGCTCGGAATCGCCATGATAATCATTGACCAGAAACAGCAGATCGAGCTCGGCCCGCACGCCCTGCTCCGGCGACACCTTTGAATCGCGCGAGATGCGATAGGAATAGAAGGGCCGCTCGACGCCAAGATTAGTGAATATGCTCGCCGTGCCCAGCAGCTCTCCGTCCTCCTCCATCACGAGGAAATAACACTCGTTCTCCGGCGGCAGCGACCCACGCGCAAACGCCGCCAGCGAACGCTCGATACGAGCCGCCATGGCCTCGCGCGAGGATGGCATCGTAAGCATCCCCGGATCGACACGCGCGATCATCGCCTCAAGTTGGTCGAGGTCGCTACGCTTGGCTGGCCGGACGATGGTTGCTGTCATGCTATTGACTTAGCTCTCAGCTTCAACCTGCGCCAGCGTAGCCTGACCAAAGAGTTCGACGGCTCTGCGCAGGTCTTCGGGACTGACGCCCCCGCCTCCAGACGCTTTGACGTAAAAGCGATCTTCAACCAGGCGCCCATAGCTGCCGGTCTGGGAAATGTTATTCCACTCTTCTACGACGATTGCATCGCCGACACGGCGACGGCGCGAATAACCATCCGCTGTTTCTCGGTCGAACTCGGACGTAGAGGGCCCACCGAAGCCCAGCCTCTGGGCGATCGTTCTCGAATACAGAACCTGCAGCAGAATCTGACGACGCCCGTCGCGGTATTCGGCTTCAACATTGACAGTCCGCTGCCCTTCAAGCCCGCTTCGTTCCACGCCGACTGAGACGCGATTGAGGCCTGCAAGCTTCTGCGGCGCGGCGGCGCGCAGATCTCCGCCGGTTACCACGCCGCCCCCGCCGGCCGACAATGATCCTGCAGACGCCGGCAACGGCGCCGCTTCCGTACTCACGCCTGCGGCTGGTAGCGGCTCAGGAGCCGCCCCCCAGAGAGCTGGAATATGGGGCAATTGCGGGAACAGATTTCCCGATGGGGCTGCAGCGGCCATCGTCGCCAATCCGACCAGCAAAGCCAGCACGATCGCAGCGAACGTCGCCACGATCGAATAGTTCACCGCCGATTTCTCTTGCGCATGCATCACCTTCGGCGTGCCGACGAAGAGTAGGTAGAGACTGTAGGTTGCGCCCAGCAGCGCGAAGATGTGCAAAGCAGGCGCTACTGCAAGTACGCCCGCAACCATTGCTGCGGTTATCGAGTATGCTGAAACCTTGAACGCCTGGCGGTAGCTCCGCGCCGCGCCGAATTTTGGCGCTAGCCAGTTTATGATTGTCGCAAAGACAAGCACGCCGACGATCGAGAGCGCAAAAAAGACTAGAGCCGAAAGCGCGACCTCTAGAACGGGCGCGCGATACCATTGTCCTCCGACCTGCACGCCAAGGACGGAAAGGCCGATCAAGATCGCAACAGCAGGTATCGCCGCCAGCGGAGCGACATAGCGCAACAAGAGCTGGGTAGGCTGAGCAGCCTCTCGGTCTATGACGTCCCACTCGGTCCCGGGCGACAGCAGCAGGTTCTTCACCCGAGCGATCAGCGCAAACATAAGACAATTCTCGGCCGCATGTGCGCACCCTATCGATGCATTCCGGCGCTTTCAAATGCTGTTAGGCCTTGGCCGGCTTACCGTTTGTAAGCGACATTACTGCCCCTAGCGACTCGTCCCCAGGCAGTGTATTGACGCGGAAACTGCTCAGTTTCGCCGTTCCTACCGGAGTTCCCCATGGACGCGACCGCGCGCCGCGAAACTTACCATCGGCCGGAGCCCACGTCCGACGAAAAGCGCCTGACCTTGTGGGCGTTGATGATTGTCTTCCTGTTGAGCGCGCTCGACCAGACGATCGTCTCGACGGCAATGCCCACGATCATTCGCGAGCTGAACGGCCTTGATCTCTATGCATGGGTCACGACCAGCTATCTTCTGACGTCGACCGTCATGGTGCCGATCTGGGGGAAGCTGGGCGATCTTTATGGGCGCAAGCAGATCCTGATCATCGGGATCTGCATCTTCGTTGCCGGCTCCTGGCTCTGCGGAATTTCCGGCGAGTTTGGCGATATGCCAGTCGTGGGCGATGGCATGATGCAGCTCATCGTGTTTCGCGGCATTCAGGGCATCGGCGGCGGCGCCCTGTTCACCACGGCGTTTGCTGCAATCGCCGACCTCTTCCCGCCGCGTGAGCGCGGCAAATATGCAGGCCTTTTCGGAGCGGTCTTTGGTGTTGCAAGCGTCGTTGGCCCGATCGTTGGCGGGTATTTCACCGATCACGGCAGCGCGGACGTTGCTGGCATGCACATCGCCGGCTGGCGCTGGTGCTTCTACATCAACCTGCCAACGTCGGTCGTCGCCCTCGCGATGATCACGCTCAAAATGCCGAACCTTGGACATGCAGGAGGCGGAAAGATCGATTGGTACGGCGCGATCCTGGTTGTGCTCTCGATTGGCGCGCTCATGCTCGCGCTTACATTTGGCAATGAAGATGGATGGACGTCGCCGAAGGTCTTGGGACTGTTCCGCTTTTGCCCTGGTCATAGGCGTCGCCTTCCTGCTCGTTGAGCGGATTGTAAATGAACCGCTGCTGCCGCTTGCGCTATTCTCGATCCCGGCCTTTTCGACGACGACGATCGCGTCCTTCGTCATCGCGATGGCGTTCATGGGGACAATCGCTTACCTACCTCTGTTTTTGCAGCTTGGTCTGGGCATGCAGGCGACGAATAGCGGCATTCTCCTTTTGCCGCTGATGGCTGGTCTAATCCTGTCGGCAACCCTTTCCGGTCGCTTCGTGACGCGGACTGGAAAATACAAAAGCATGATGCTTACCGGCGCTGTTTTGCAGTTTGTCGGCATCTTCCTGATGGCGCAGCTGAATAGCACGGCTGGGGAGATGGATGTCGTCTGGCGACTGTTCCTGATCGGCCTCGGTCTTGGACCATCGCAGAGCCTGTTCAACATGGTTTCGCAGAGCGCAGCGCCGATCCATCAGGTTGGCGTCGCCACATCGACCAGCATGTTCCTGCGGCAGTGGGGGAATGATCGGCGTCTCAATTTTCGGCGCCATGCTGACATCGAAGATGGCTGAATCCCTAGCCAAGCAATTCCCCGGCATGAAGATCGACATGGGCGCCATGCAGAAGATGGCGATGACGGCTAGCGAGGGCGGCGGCCCCAAAATATCGCCACTCATGGAAAGTTTCATTTCAAAGACGATCACCGAGGCCATGAGCTACATCTTCACGGGAAGTCTGGTGATCGTGGCGATCGCGTTTATCGCAATCCTCTTCGTCCCGCAGATATCGCTTCGCGGTCGCGCCGAGGGGCAGAACCTCGAGAAAGGCGCTGAGGGCGCCTCGCCTGCTGGGCCTGTCACTCCCGAGGAGCCGACCACCGCCGTGAGAGCTGACTAGCGAACGACGCGGTAAAGCTTGAGCGGAGAGTTTTCCAGCGGGACTGGCTTTAGCCAGCCCGGATGCTCACCTTTGGCGAGCTTTGCTGACAACGTTGCATCACGCGCTACGCCCCTGGCAGGATGGCCGGCATAAAACGCCGTCTCGGGCGCCGCGGGACAGATCAACACATAGTCGGCGGGCGATTCTACAATGATGCTGCGAGCCTCGTCCGGCGCGGAGCGTAGGGCGTTCATCATGGTCATCGTGCTGAGGATGTTGCGATGGTACGGGGCCGCAAGAATCTTGTGATCCGTCCAGACAAGCACATCCGCGCCCAATGAGAATTGATTGAGCATCACGCCCGGCCTGACCGCGCGCAAAGCCTTGAACGCCTCAGGCGTATCGCACGACTCGGCGCCGCTTAACCGTGCTTCATAGCTGGCCAGCATTGCCGGCGGGGTCAGTCTCGTCTGCAGCGCTTCCCCCGCACTCGCCCATGCCGCTGCAGCCGAACTCGCGGCAACGCCGGCAAAGGTCAGCGCGCGTATTGCGGAGGCCTTGTTGCGATAGTCGCGTCGCGTCTTGGCCACGGCCCAGGCGCCGAAGGGAATGGCGAACGCGGAAGCGAATGTCGACCCCCTTATCTGCCAAACCAGAACCGCCCAGCCGACAAGAAGGAAAGCGAGCACAATCCATCCATCGGCTTCTCGCCAATGTCGGCGGAGAAACATGCCCGCCGCGACAAGCCCTGCAAACGCGGCGCCCGCCGTGGTGAGTATCATCGTCGGATCATCGGCCCACAGCGCAACAAGCGAACGCGCTTCGGAAATCTGGCTGATCCAGAGATTTTCGACGTCCAGATCCAGAACTGAATAGCTCCCGCCGGCGCACTCCGGAAACAACCAGCCAAGAACAGCGATGCACACACACCCTAGCCCGACAGCCGATCCGACACGTCGCGCCAATGTCGACGTTATTGCCGCAGGCAGACGCGCCAGCGTTACCGCAACGCCGCCAGCCACAAGCCCAAGTCCGAGGAATGGCGCGCCCATCGCATCGCACACAGGACGTAGCCATTCAGACGGCGCCACCAGAACCGCGAACATCACAACTAACGATGCGGCCAATGCCACGCCGAGCCGCCCAAGCCCTTTGGCGAACTCTGACGGACGCAACAGCCACAGCATGCCCGCAACCAAAAGTCCGGCCACAAGCATCGGCACGCCCTCGGCGGCTGTCGCGACCGCCAGACCAAGCGCGGCTCCAGCCCACCAGCCACCGCGCGGATCGTCACGCATCTTTATCAGGCCAAGCACGGCCAGCATGCCAAGGATCAGTTCGACATTGTGATGGTCAAAGGACCCCGGCGCGAACTTCTCGACAACCGGAAAGGCAAGCGCGGCGATGATCGCGCCTGTCCATTGCGCCTCACGCCGCAACCCATCCCGCGCACCGATCTCCCCGGACACGCGCACCACAAGCATCAGGAAGACGGCCAGCAGAAGCAGCGGCCAGGCAAACGCAGTCACGATCTCGGCTGGCGCCTGCCCGATCAACGGCTTCATAATCATGATCGGGAGCGCGATCGCACCATCGATCCATTGCGCCCAATGCATGGGAACGCCTTCTGGCGGACTCAGACGATGCTGAACATTGTCGAACCAGCCCTGCCCCGCGATCATGTCGCGGATGCGGACGAGGCGCATGGCGTTGTCGGGTTCGGAAAAATCCTGGCTCAGGGCGGCGGCGCCGGAAGTTGCCAAAAGAATCAGGGCCGCCAGCGCCCAGCCGACGATCCACGCGTTCCGTCCATTCCCATTGAAAGCGGGCGTCATGCCTATCCCTTGATGCTCTTAAACTCGCATATGTGGCTTAAGCATTTGCAAAGCTGCGGCTTTAACGCTTCGCCACCGTCCCGACACCATCGCCACAATCAAACAGCGGCGACGCCCAACGTCAGCCGCGAGGCAGTTTCACAACAGCACTCAAGCGGGAACACAAACCCGCGAATCGGCCGCCTCCACCACCCGATCCCGGACGGCGCGCGGCTTGGAGGGACAAATGAGCATCCGTACTTTCGCACGCACCAGCATTCTGTCGGCCATCGCGCTGGCCGGCGCAGGCGCTGCGAACGCCGACGTTTTCCTGAAGGTTGATGGCGCGCCGGGTGAAGCCACGTTGCGTGGCTTCGAGGGCCAGATTTCGGTTTCGGGCGCCAGCATGAACGTGTCGAGCTTTACAATGCCGGATCCGGAAGGTCTCACGGATCAGATCCGTTCAACCACCGTGGGGCCGATCTTCATCACCAAGCTTCAGGATCGCTCATCGCCCAAGTTGATGATGGCCGCCGTCGAAGGCCAGCCGCTCGGCCGCATCGAGGTCACTTTCACCTCGCCGCTACGCGCGGGCGGCCAGGCGGTGGATTCGAAATGGATTCTGGAAGGCGCTGAGGTGCGCAGCTACAACGTCAATCCCGACTTCAACAACGGCAACATGCCCACCGAAAGCATCGAGATCAGCTATTCCTCGATGAAATACCAGTATTACGGCAAGGACGCGAAAGGCCAGCGTACCGGGACGATGGAAGAAGTGACGTGGCGAGTGCCCGACCAGCAGCTCTTCCCCTTCGACGAAGGCTGCAGGTAACGGCTCGTTAGCAGATCGGGCAGGCCTCGCCTGCCCGATTTCGCCACGCGCGATTCATGAGGGCCTAACCTGTCGATGCTAGTCCTATCCGGGATTACCGGAGGACAACGTCCCATGGCCAAGGCCGCATTCCACAAGAACCAGAAAGTCTTCGTGAAGCCCGTCGGCACGTGGGCCATTGTGGAAGCTGTGCTTCCGCAGTGGGTGAAAGGCCTCGAAGAGCCCCTGAAGATTCATTACGACGTGGGCCTCGGCCGCGAGTTCTCCGCCAGCGAATTAATGGCCGACAAGACCGGTGCGCCGATCGAGGAATTGGCCGATTTTGACAACTGGCGGATCAATCGCGCTCATAATCGCTGGAAGGACACCACAGAAGTTCCAAACCACCCGCAACCGGGAACTTACCCGGTTGTCACAACCGACGAAAAGAACTGGGGCGGCTGGCGCGTCCCGAGCGCGGAGTACGATCGCGACCCGCAACGGATCGAATTCCAGGCTCGCATCATTGAGGCGGCCCCGCACATGATGCGCATTTCCAAGGCGCTAGCCCAGTTCGGCCACAACCATTCCGACGACATGCCGGCCGAACTGCTGGACCTTGCAAAAAGGGCGACGACGTTACTCCGTCGCATATACGAGACTCCGATTGATCCCGCGTCCGCGCAGCAGGCGGCCGAATAGGCGCGCGTTAAGCATTGCCGGCGGTCAATGCCCGGCTTGTGTTACGTAAATTGGCGCAGCGCCCTTTATCTTGGCGGCAAACCCTGTAGGCATTGCTCGCCGCAGCGTTAATGGCGGCGTGGCCGACTGAGGGCGCTTGTCATGCGAACCGAAACGCCGCCTCCCGTCAGGCTTTCCGAGTACCGCCCTTTCCCGTTCCGCATCGAGCAGGTTCGCCTGCTTTTCCGGCTCGATCCGACCGACACACATGTCGTTTCAGAACTTTCGATCCGTCGCACGGGTGATGCGGACGCACCGCTCCGTCTCGATGGCGAAAAGCTGACACTCAAGGCAATCCGCATCAACGGACAGGCGCTGTCGGATCAGGATTATGCGATCGAGTCGGAAGGCCTCGTCGTCTTCAGGCCGGGCGATGTCTTCACGCTTGAGATCGAGACTGAAATCTCGCCGGAAGCGAACACCGAGCTTTCCGGCCTCTACATTTCAAGCAATCGCTTCTGCACCCAGTGCGAGGCTGAAGGCTTCCGCCGGATCACCTACTATCCTGACAGGCCGGATGTGCTGGCGCCGTTCTTCGTACGCATCGAAGCGGACAAGGCGAAATACCCCTACCTGCTGTCGAACGGCAACCCGTCAGGCGGCGGCGATCTGGGCGATGGACGTCACTTCGCGGAATGGACCGACCCATATCCGAAGCCATCCTACCTGTTCGCGTTGGTCGGCGGCGAGTTCGACGTGCTTGAAGGCAATTTCACCACCTTCTCCGGCAAGCCGGTCAAGCTTTCGATCTTTGTCGAACACGGCGATGCGCCGCGCGCCGAATACGCCATGCGTTCATTGAAGGCGGCGATGTCGTGGGACGAGGACGTGTTCGGCCGCGAGTACGACCTCGATGTCTTCCAGATCGTCGCCGTTCGCGACTTCAACTTTGGCGCGATGGAGAACAAGGGTCTCAACATCTTCAACTCCGCTTACGTGCTGGCGGACGGCAAGACCGCGACGGATGCAGATTTCGAAGCGATCGAAAGCATCGTCGCGCATGAGTATTTCCACAACTGGACCGGCAACCGCATTACCTGTCGCGACTGGTTCCAGCTCTGCCTGAAGGAAGGTCTGACGGTTTATCGCGATCAGGAATTCACCAAGGCCATGCGCTCGCCCGCAGTTGCGCGCATCAAGGAAGTTATCCGACTGCGCACGCGGCAATTCGCGGAAGATGCTGGTCCGCTTGCTCATTCCGTGCGGCCCGACACCTACGCACGCATCGACAATCTCTATACGGCCACGGTCTATGAGAAAGGCGCAGAGCTGATCCGCATGCTGCGCCTCATTGTTGGCGACGAGGCCTTTTTCGCCGGCATGAACCGCTATTTCGATGCGTTCGATGGCGCCGCCGCAACGATCGAGGACTTCATCGCGTCGTTCCAGCCTTCGACCGACCAGGACCTGTCTGCATTTGCATTGTGGTACGCGCAGGCCGGCACGCCCGCCGTGCGGGCAAAGGGCGACTACAACCCAGCCGCCCGCACTTGGCGCCTGACCCTGACCCAGACCTTGCAGCCAACGCCGGGCCAGCCGACCAAGTCCCCGCTTCGCATTCCCGTTCGCGTCGCTCTGTTCGATGTGAATGGCGCGAAGATGGACACGCGCCTTAGCGACGGCCCCGCCGCATCCGAGCACGTCGTGCTGCTGGAAAAGGGCTCGTCGCAATTCACGTTCAATGATGTCGCCTCGGCTCCGCGCCCTTCGCTGAACCGCGGCTTCTCGGCGCCGATCCGGCTTGCGGATGACCTGTCGGAACCCGAACGCGCCTCGCTCGCAGGCTTCGATGACGACGCCTTCGCACAATGGGAAGCGCTCCAGACGATTGCCCGTGCGCTCATTCTTGATGCAGTCCGCGGGGGCGCGCGCGAACCCGATCAGGAGCGGCTCAATAGCTTCGTCCAGGCGCTCCGCCACTCCGTTACACGCGCGAAGCAGAACGATGCGGCCTATGCCGCTCTGTTGCTCTACTTGCCCACAGTCGGCGAACTGATCCTGGACGTGCGCGAGGCGGACCCATCGGCCATCCATGTCGTTCGCACGCATGTTCGCCGCACCGTTGCACGTTCGCTGGAAGACCTATTACTGTCGGTGCTCGACAAGAACGAGCCGACTGCGTTCGATGCTTCGGCCCGTGCCGCCGGCAGGCGCTCCCTGCGGGCCTCGGCCCTTTCGCTGCTCTCTTCGCTTGGCGACCGCCACGAGGGGCTTGTGGCCCAGGCTTACCGCTCCGCCAGCACAATGACGGAAACGCTCGCGGCGCTGACCGCGCTCTCGAACATCGAGAGCGATGCATTCGACATCGCGTTGCGCGACTTTGAATCCCGATGGAAGGCTTCTCCGCTGGTCATGGACAAATGGTATGGCGTCCAGGCCATGGCGGTGCGCGACGACCTGCGTGAGCGCCTCCAACGTCTGCTGGAGCGAGCAGACTACGACCTGCGCAATCCGAACCGCGTGCGTTCGCTCGCAGCTTCGTTCTCCATGAGCAACCCGGTTGCGTTTCATACCGCCGATGGCTGGGGCTATCGCTTCATCGCGGACCTCATTCTCAGGGTGGACCCTCTCAATCCTGCCTTGTCGGCCCGTCTCTGCACCGCGTTCGAGAGCTGGCGCAGCTTCAATGCGTCCCGGCGTGAAAAGGCCAAGGCAGAACTGGTGCGGCTGTCTGAAGCCGGCCTGTCGCGCAATGCGCTCGACATCATCGGTCGCGCACTTGCGGAACCCGCCTGAAAAGCCGGCATTTTTCGGGATCTGCGTTTGGCGGCGTTAACGCGCAGGTATTGTTAACTGCTGACTAATGAAGCGCCGCTAGCGTTTCCGCACATGTGGCCGGACGGCAGGGATGGCGCTTTCTACTCTTGATGGAGCTCGTTTTCGCGATTTTGCTTTCGCGGCCGCGGATCTGTTGGTGTCGACCGACGCCAATGGCCGCATCATCGAGGCCGAAGGAGATGCCACACTTCTTCATCACCCGACGGCAGACCGGCTGATAGGCCGCAACGCGGTTGACCTGATCAGCGAGGGCGAAGGCAGCCGTCTGCGCGAGGAATTGTGGGCGCTCGGGCCGGGCCGCAGGCTGTCATGGGAGGATGTCTCCTCGATCGAGGGCGGCCGGCGCATCGTGATCCAGCGCAATAGCAACGCCCTCAATTGTTTCAACCTGATCATTTCCCGCATGCCGGCCTCCGCCCGGGTGCGCGGCGACCGCATGGATGAGATCATGGCGGAACGCTTTCGCGACGCGGTGATGAACGGCCGTCTGATGGCCGCACGCCAGCCCGTTGTGGAAACGCGCTCGGGGGCGATTAGTCATTACGAGGTGCTGGCACGGTTCAATGGCGAGGACTCGCCGGTCAGCCTGATCGCGGCGGCCGAGAAGAGCGGACAGATCGCGCATCTCGATTACATCATGGTCAGCGCAGCAGCGGCGCAACTCGAAGCCAACCCGGATCCGGACTATCGGCTGGCCGTGAATATCTCCGGTGAATCACTCCAGCGTCTCGAAGTGATCCGCGAGCTTTGCGCCGCAATTTCAGGGCGCACCTTCCATCGCAGCCGCCTGATCGTGGAAGTCACCGAAAGCGCCCATATCCATGATATCGAAACCGCCGCACGCGCGGTTCAGACGCTGCGCGCGAGCGGGATCAGCGTTTCGCTCGACGACTTCGGGGCCGGATCAGCCTCGTTCGGCTACCTGCGAGCGCTTGATGTCGATGGCTTGAAGTTCGATGGCAGCTTCTTGCAGGATTCCGACACCAACCTTCGCGGTCTCGCTCTGATGCGCAATGTCGCGCGGATGTGCGCGGAACTCGGGATCACGTCAGTCGGCGAGCGCATCGAGACCGAGTCCGATCGCCGCCTGCTGCTTGAAGCAGGCGTGAAGTACGCCCAGGGCTATTTCTATGGCCGCCCGATCATCGACGAAGCCTTCTTCGCACGTAGCGCACGCTCGCTGCGCAGCGCTGCATAGCGAGGGGAACACGGTGGACCGCATGCTGGAACGCTTGAAAGTGCTGGTTGTCGACGACAATCACCACATGATCAACATCATCAAGACCATCCTGCGCGGCTTCGAGGTCAAGGACTTCTACGACGCGAGTAATGCAGCGGATGCCTTCAGCCTGATCCGGACAACGGCCTTCGACATCATCATCACCGACTTCGCGATGGACCCGATCAATGGTTGCGAGTTCACCAAGCTGATCCGCACGGCAGAAGACAGCCCCAACCATTTTGTGCCGATCATCATGCTGACGGCTTATGCCGAAAAATCCAAGGTCGAGCAGGCGCGGGACGCCGGCGTCACCGAGTTCTGCGCCAAGCCGGTCACTGCAACCGAGCTTTATCGCAAGGTCTGCGCGGTGATCAACACGCCCCGCTCCTTTATCCGCACCAGTGTCTATTTCGGCCCCGACCGCCGTCGCCGGAAAGACGACAACTACAAGGGTAAGGAGCGTCGCGAAAACCTGTTTGGCCCAAAGGGCGCAACAATGCTCGCCCGGACGCAGGAACCAGCCGCCTGAATGGCCTGAACATGGATTAATCGCCCATGGCCCACAGTTAATCCCTCGTTAACCCTTTCGCAGCTTTTCGAATCCAAAACTGGTGAATCCGTTCTGTTGCGGAAGGAACCGTTTTGGGGACGAGGGCGTCCACGGGTGGGAAGGCGCGTATGGCCGCGTCCCAAAAACCGCATAGCGCGGTTCCTGTCGGCATGCTCACCGTCCTCATGCTAGCTTTCGGCGGTGCGCTTGCCCTGAAAGCTTTCGAAGAACGCCAGTTTGCCGACACCGCCACTCTCCTCCAGCAACAGCGGGAAGCTGAAACGCTGGCCGGGCATGTCCGCGCAGAGCTGATCTCCTCGCGCGCGCGCATGGAAGGCCTGTTGCTGACCGGCGCTTCGCTGGAAGCTATCCGCCGCGGCGTGCCCTTTGAGGCTGTTGCAGAGCGCGACCCCCCTCCCGGCAAGTGGGCTCAGCTGGCCGACGATGACGGCGTGCGTGTCTTCGCCCGGAACAGCCAAGGAAGATGGGTGTCGGGTATACGGACCAGCTCGGCCTTGCTGCTGCAACCGAGCGAGGACCGAAAATTCTATCTCGTCCCCGCAGACGGAATGCCGATGAACGCCCGCTTCGAGTCTGTGAACTTTGAGCGCTCGGCTGTCGCCTGCGCGGCAGTCGACGATGCCGGGCTAGCAGCCTGCGTCTTCAAACAAACACCCTTAGTCAACTGGGGCGATCTCAACCGGCTTGTGATCTACGGTCTGCTGCTGGCTGCGCCAGCGCTCGCCGTCTTTGGTCTCGTCTCGGCCATCAAGCGCATGCAGCAGGAGAAGATTGCCGCAGAATCAAGGATTCCGACGCCGGCTGCGATCGAACAGGCGACGTGGACCGCTTTCGAAGTCGGCAACGTGATCGGTCTATGGCGCTGGAACCCGGAGAACCAGCTTCTCACCGTAGGCCCTGAAGCCGGCAATCTCGTCGGCGCCATCCGGCACGGTGAGATGACGCTCGACGAATTCACTTCGATGATCGCGGACGACGATCGAAGGCGTGTGCGTGACGCTCTTGAGAACGCCTCGCCGCCACGACAGATCAGCGCAGCCTTTCAGGGCGCCGGCCGGACAGCGGGCAAGTTTTTTGAACTTATCGGCGCGTACAGCAACGGCATGTTCACAGGCGCTATTCTGAACGTGACGGATCGCATACAGGCGCAGCATCGATCCCGCCGGGCCGAAGCGCTCGCGCGCACTGCGCTTGATGCCCACCCCGGCCCCTTCGCGGTTTGGGACAGCCGCAAACGCCTGACGCACTGGAACGCGGCCTTCGCGCGTGAATTCCATCTCGACAAGAACGTGGTGCAAGCCGGCGCTTCGTATGATTTTGTGATGGCCGAGCTATCCAAATTCGTTCGCGTGGAACGCCCATTGGGGGATGACGCCAACGCCCGTGAAATGCTTCTGCTTTCGGATGTGTGGATACGGCTGGTTGACCGGCGCACCGCTACGGACGGTCTCATCACGGTCGGCCTCGACATCACAAACATGAAGCGTCAGGAAGCGGGCCTCCAGAAAAGCGAGCGCCGGCTGCGTTCGATGGTGGAAGAGCTCCAGCGCACGAAGGGTCAGGCCCAGGAACTGGCGGAGAAGTATGCCGAGGCCAAGGCCCGCGCCGAGCGCGCCGCTCAGGCCAAGGGCTCCTTCCTGCAGAACATGAGCCATGAGTTGCGCACGCCGCTGAACCATATCAATGGTTTCGCCGAGATGATGGCGAGCGAGATCTACGGCCCTCTCGGGAACGAGCGGTACAAGGAATACACGCAGGATATCGTGCAGGCCGCCAAGCACCTCGAGGAGATGATCAACGACATTCTCGACATGTCGAAGATCGAAGCCGGCAAGATGCGGCTGTCGCCTGCCCTAATCGATCCGGTTGACGCCGTTGACGGCGCCGTGAAGCTGGCGCGCCGACGCTGCGCCGACCGTGAAATCGCTCTGACATTCGATCCAGACGACGATCTGCCGGATATTAACGGCGATCATCGGGCCATCAAGCAGATGACGTTCAACCTCATTACCAACTCAATCAAGTTCACGGACGCTGGCGGCGAGATCCGCGTCACGATTGTGCAGCAGGGTCCGTACGTCGTGATCCGCGTCGAGGACAATGGCATAGGCATTGCGCCTGAGGATATTCCACGCCTGGCCGAGCCGTTCGAACAGGTCACGACGCCGGAAGCCAAGGAACGTAATGTTCGCGGCACCGGCCTGGGTCTCGCTCTGACCAAATCATTCGCAGAGATGCACGGCGGCTATATCACCATCGAAAGCACGCTCGGTGTCGGCACAACCGTCTCGATCTTCCTGCCGACGATCAAATCGTCAGTCGCTAGCAACCGTACACCGGCAGACATTGCGGTCTGAGACGAATGAGGACGCTTGATCGCGATCAGTTCGACGGTTTGGACGTAGCTGAAGTTGGCGCAGCGGCGTTTTCCGCGCTCTTCTCCTGCTCGATCTTTTCCTTGCTGTAACGCTCTTCAGCACGCTTCATGCGTGCGTTGAACGGCGTCAGCAAGCCCGTCGCCGCGGTGGCGCGCGCCTGCGGCGGCATCTTTCCAAGATGGCTGATGAGAACGTTCTCGGCATCGTCTTGGATATGCTTTTCGCGCAACTGGAAAATCGCCACCGCGTCACGAAGCCTGTTCTGGTCGAAGGGCTCGGCCAACGCAGCACTGTAAACCGCTTCGCCGGCCGCACGCAGCCGCTGGCGCTCGCCTTCCATGTTGGACCAGCTTTCCCTCAACTGCTTGCGTAACTCTTTGCGATCCGCATCTGGCAGTTGAGCCCACGCCGCGGCGACGACATCGGGCGTCGGCCCGTAGCGTTCAAGCTGCATCTGCGCAGTCGGTTCGGCAGACGCCGGGCTGAACCAACGGCCGCCCACGATGCCGAGCAACGCTGCGTTTACAGCGAGAGACCCGATAAGGAAGAAGGATATTTTCGAAGGCATATCAGTTGGAGCTCTCCGGCTCGTTCATCGCGGACAGCAACATTGAACCCGCCCCAGCCCCGGACCCTGTGAACATCGCAGCATAGGCGCTGTCAGAGCCATGCTTGGGCTCGTTGGCGTAGCCAACCGCGAACCCGAACGCGAGTGACGCCGCTAGCGCGCTTCCAGCCAGCCATTGCGGCGCACGCCACCCGGCAAACACGCCCGCGGGACGGTGCAAGCCGCGTCGGTCTGGCGAAACCGCCAGCACGCGCGTCTCCAGCGAGAGCGACGGCGGACTGTCCTTTTCCAACGCCAGGAGGTGATCGAACGCCCGTTCGCTTTCCCAGATATCCTTGATGCGATGCGGGGCGCCATCCAAAAATGCTTCAGCGTCGCCACGGTCGTCTTCCGGCCAACGCGACAGCTCGGCGCCGTAGCCGCTCAACAATTCCATAAAACGTGCTTCGTTCATGGCTGCCTCAACCTGTTTCGATGCCGCTCAACAAGTCCGCCCGCTCCGCGGACAGAGCCGACTTGAGCGTCCTGCGCGCCCGCGAAAGAAGACTCTCAAGAGCGTCAACGCTGACGCCCAGGATTTCCGCCGCTTCGATGTTCGACCTTTCCTGATAGTAACAAAGCACCAGCGCCGCCCGCTGCCGCTCCGGCAATTTCTGCAATGCGTCGCGCACCCGTTCACGCCGTTGACGATCATCAAGCGCGCGCGTGGCGGAAGCCCGCTTGTCTGGCGTCTCGGGAGAGACCTCGCCTCCCTGCCGTCCACTGCGGCGCAATCTGTCAAGGCAGAGATTCATCGCCACCCTATGCATCCAGGTTTCAAACTTCGCCTGGCCAGGCCTCCATGCCCCTGCGTGTTTCCAGACCCTGAGAAAGACTTCCTGCGCCACGTCTTCGGCTTCAGCATGGTTACCAAGCATCCGCCGCGCGAGACCTACCATGCGCGGAAGGTGACGGCGTACAAGCTCGGCTGCGGCGCGCTTATCGCCCACCCCCACCCGTCGCACCAATTCCTCGTCCGGATCCCGCATGGCCTGAAAGCCAACTCCGAGAATCGATAGGCCGCCCTTTCGGGCCACGTGTTCAAGACTGAACTGCTCTCCTCGTTTATGCATGCTGCCGCGACTTTTGCCGAGCGCTGATTGCCCGCCTGGGGGGCCGTTCCGTGCGCACCGAGGCCTTCTCATGCGATTGTGAGTTCAAACGGCGCTGGGGCCAGCTTCCGTCGTGAGCGAGCCCAGTTTCCCCGTCCGCAGCTGGGCGACAGACGACTGAATGGCTTGCAGTCGGGCATCTAGAGCCGAAAAGTCCTTCAAAGCCAGATGATTGGCCAGCCAGGTCTTGAGGCCCGCTGAAGCATGGTCAGGGTCAAACCGGTCGCCCGAGGCGATCCTCAGGGCCTGTTGCAGGTTGAGCTGGAAAGTAAGGCCGTCCGCCAGCATAGCCGCCTCCCCCGGCGCCAGCCGCCCTGCCGCTGCGATAGCCTTGATGGCGTCCATCGACGTCGGAATCACTGCCCCCGGAACGTCCGCTGCAGACATCAGGATCGCGTGCTGGATGACGAACTCGATGTCCACCAGCCCTCCCGCCGCAAACTTTACATCCCAGCGCGACCGGGCCGGCCGCTCACGCGCCATGCGGCGGCGCATGTCGGCGACGTCTTCCGTGATCTTTGGATCGGCCGCCTTGGCGCGCAGCGCGTCGCGAGCCGCCTCAACAATGCGCCCGCCGAGCGCTGGATCGCCAGCCACGGGACGTATGCGCGTGAGCGCCATGAACTCCCAAGTCCACGCGTCTTCCCGATAATAACGCTCGAATGAAGAGAATTTCACAGCCACCGGCCCTGCCCGTCCAGACGGCCGCAGCTGCATATCGACTTCGTAGAGCGTGCCTTCCTCTGTCGGCGCGGAGAGCGCCGCGATGAGGCGCTGCACAAAACGCGTAGCGAGATTTGCGCCTGCGTCGTCTTCCGGCTCGTAGATCAACATCAGGTCGAGATCGGATGTTGCCGTCAGTTCACGACCGCCGAACTTGCCCAGCGCACAGACAGACCATTTGCCGATGCTACCCGGAAAGCGCGACAGCACGTCCTTTTCGCAGACATCCGCGAGACCCGCGACACACGCGTCCGCCAGATCGGCATAAGCTGCTCCCGCCTCTGCCGCGCCGATAGCGCCGCGCAGAAGCTGATAGCCGATGCGGAACGCTTCTTCCCTATGAAACCGCCGCGCGACATTGAGCTGAGCTTCAAACCCATCTGCACGTTTGAGCTGACTGCCCAGTCGCGCCTCGCGAGCACCAGGAAGATCATGCTGTGCTGGCGCTCGGAATGACGGCTCCAGCATCGAATCCATAAGCGCGGGACGACGCGCGAGATCCGCCGCCAGCTTGGGCGCGAAGGACATGGTCTCGATAACATCACGCGTCAGCCCAGGCTCAGCAAGCATCAGCGACATCACCTGAACGCCAGATGGGAGGCCTGAAAAGAACTCCTGAAAGCGTTCGAACGCCGCGTCTGGCTCGCCAGCCTTGGACATAGCCTCGAGCAGTCGCGGTCCGAGTGATGTGAGCAACTGCTGCGAGCGTGCAGACCGTGTCGCAGGAATACTGCCACGATGCCATTGTTGGAAAACATGTATGATCCGGGCCGGGTCGCTGAACCCCAATGTCTTCAGCGTCTCAACCGTTCCCGGATCATCGTCGACGCCTGTGAAGACAAGATTGCCCGCTTCGCCCGACAGCCGCTCTTCGGTGGCGAAGAGGTCCGAGTACGCGCCATGCACGCGCCGCCGAACGGCGGAGATGTCCGTCTCGAACCTGGCTTCGTCCCCATAGCCTGACAGCACGGCCACCGCCGTCCGCTTCTCCCGCGCCTCGGGAAGATGATGAGTCTGCTCGTCATTCAGCATCTGGATGCGGTGTTCGATGGAACGGAGGAAATCATAGCTGCGACACAGACCTTCAGCGACTTGCGGCTGGATAATGCCCGCCGCTGCCATGGCTGTGAGCGCGTCCTTCGTCCCGGGCTGGCGCAATTCCGGGCGACGCCCGCCGAGGATCAGCTGCTGCACCTGCGCAAAGAACTCGATCTCGCGCACGCCGCCCCTGCCCAGCTTTACGTCGAAATCAGGCGAGTCCAGTTCCGCATGGCCGCCATGGGAGTGGATCTGCCGCTTGATCGAATGGATGTCGGCAATCGCCCAATAGTCGAGATGCCTGCGCCAGACATAAGGCTGCAGATCGTTGAGGTAGGCATCGCCAGTCTTTGCGTCGCCCGCGCAGACGCGCGCCTTGATGTGCGCCATGCGCTCCCAGTTCTGACCGATGCTTTCGTAATAGCTGGTCGCAAACTGGGTCGAGATTGCCGGGCTGGTCGAAGAAGGATCCGGGCGAAGCCGCAGATCAGTGCGGAACACGTAGCCATCGGCGGTGCGTTCTTCCAGCACGCGCACAAGATCACGCGTCAGACGCAGCATTGCTTCTTTCACGCGCATGCCCTTGATCGGCAGCACGTCGAGATCGAACAACACAATGAGATCTATGTCGCTGGAATAGTTGAGTTCGCGCGCGCCCATCTTGCCCATGGCAAGCACGAACAGGCCCGGCATCTCGTCGCTGATGCGCGTCTCCCCCAGCGAGCCAGACGCCCAGGCCGAACGTATCGCCAGCCGCAGCGCCGCCTTCACGGAAACATCTGCAAGCAGCGTCAGACGTTCGACGACATCGTCCAGATTCCAGGTACCTGCGAGATCGCCGGCGGCGATGGCGGCATGCGCGGCCTCCTTCGCGCGACGCATCTCACGCATCGGCGCGCCAATCGAACCTTCCATGCCGCCCGCCGCTTCGATCGCCTCGAAGGCGCGTGTCAGCACACCTTCCGGGCCGCCCGACAGCTGCTCAAACACGTCGGGCCGCCGGCGTTCAATGCGAGCAATGTAGTCGGAATATCTTGCTGCGAGCGTCAACGCCGCCAGCGGGCTCCCATTCGCACCGCCTATCGCGCCCAGATCAAGATTTTCGAGTCGGTCTGTCATGCGGGCAACCTAGCGTCTGCACGCCCGCGGTCCATCAAGTCCAGCGTCATGCCGCTGGAAGTCGCAATGTCGCCGACAGGCCCGGTCGCGTTGGCGGCCCCCCGCCGTCCGCTAGCACCAGCTTGCCGGTGTGCGCCTCGGCAACCGCAGCTGCGAGACTCAATCCCAAGCCGCTACCCGGCTGGCTGCGCGACTGTTCTAGCCGCACAAAACGCTCGACCGCCCGTTCACGATCAGCCGCAGGGATGCCAGGTCCCGAATCAATCACCGACAGGTCCACGTCCCCGTTGACGCTGCGCTTGGCCTCCAGACGTATGGCTCCGCCTTCGGGCGTATATTTCACGGCATTGTCCATCAGATTGGACATGGCCTGCGCGACGAGGTCCCGGTCAGCCAGCACAAAAAGTTCGCCCTGGGGCGTGTATGTGAACGCAAGCCGCTTCTCTTCGCACACGGGCTGATACAGCTCGGCGAGCTCGTCAGTGATGCCCGTGACATTGGTGCGGCGGAAGGAGCCCGTCGCCCCAGCCTGCACGCGCGACAATCGCAAGACCGCGTTGAACGTATCCAGCACGCCGTCGACATCGTCGATTGAGCGAACCAGCGCCGCGTGCTGACCGTCCTTGTCGGTGTCGCGGAGCCCGGCCTCAAGCCGGTTGCGCAATCGGGTGAGGGGAGATCGAAGATCGTGCGCGATTGAATCGCCGGCGGAGCGTGATGAGATCACCAGACGCTCCAGCTTCGCCAGCATGGCGTTCAGTTGTTCGGACAGCCGGTCGAATTCATCGCCGGAGCCAAACACCGGCGCCCGCCGCGTGAGGTCGCCGCCCATGACGCCCTCAGTTGTCTTGGCGAGCTGTTCGGCGCGCTGCGCGGCGGATCGGGAGATCACCACGCCGCCGATCAGCGACAGCACGAAGCCGACTGCAGCCGATCGCCAGACCACTTCTGTGATCCTGCGGTTCATCTCGCCCAGGTCGCCAACGTCATAGGCGACCATCAGCACACCGCCTTCCGAAAGTCGTGATATCCGGCCTTCGGCGGACCGTCTGCTGGGTTGGCCTTGAATCGTCCTCGCGTCGTAGGCGAACTCGACATTGACCACCTGCCCCAGCGGAGCCGGAGCTGGCAGCACGTCGAAGTCACCCTCGATCTTCTGCCCGCTTCCATCCTGCAACAGGTAGAAGAACTTCCCCCGCGCCTCGCGGCGCTCCGTAACGGCCTGTTTCAGACGATCTAGGCCGCCGCCCCGATACGCGGCGGACAATTCTCCGAACTCCGCATTGAGTTCAGCTTCCGCCTGCCGGCCGAGATGACCGGCCGTCTCGTAGTAGAGATATGCAAGAAGCGACGCCGAAAACAGTATGAAGATCGACGCGTGCAGCAACGCTAGCCGGAACGTTGTCGTCCGGACCAGCGCCGGCAGGCGGCCGATCTTCATTGCTTAAGCTTCGAGCCGGTATCCCGCGCCGCGCACGGTGTGCAGCAGAGGCCGCTCGAAATCCTTGTCGATCTTTCCACGCAGGCGGGACACGTGAACGTCGATCACGTTGGTTTGGGGATCAAAATGATAGTCCCACACCTTTTCCAGCAGCATCGTGCGGGTCACGACTTGCCCCGCATGCCGCATGAGGAACTCCAGCAAGCGGAATTCGCGCGGCTGAAGGTCGATCTTCTGTCCGTCGCGATGAACCGTGCGCGCCAGCAGGTCCATCTCCAGCCCGCCGACCGCAAGCTTGGTCGTCGGAATGTCGCCCGTCGCCCGGCGACCCAGCGCTTCAACACGGGCCACCAGTTCGCTTGGCGCATAGGGCTTCACGAGATAATCGTCGCCGCCCGCTTGCAGGCCCTCGACGCGGTGATCCACCTCGCCCAGCGCAGACAGGAACAGCGCCGGCGCGCGTCCGCCGCCATCCCGATAGCTCTTGAGCAACTTGAGACCGTCCATGCCGGGAAGCATGCGATCAACCACGAGCGCGTCGTACTCGCCTGTGCGCGCCTTGTTCAGGCCCGACTCCCCGTCGCCGCACACATCAACCGCGTGACCGGCTTCGCTCAGAACGCCTTTGACGAACGCTGCCGCGTCGGCGTCGTCCTCGATGACAATGACCCGCATGCTTTCTGCTTCTATTCCGCCGGAGCAATTTCGATAGGCCGCAATACGGTCAGGTCAAAGCAACGCTCCTGATTGCCGCAACCGACCCTTGCGATGACGTCTTTCTTGCCCGCCGACTTGGCGGCCGTGATGGCGTCTTCGTATTCCTTCGGCGTTTTCACCGCCTTGTTGTTGATCTCGAGGATCACGTCGCCCGGGAAGATGTCGGCTTTCGAAAACGCGCCTTTCGTCTCAACCGTCACCACGATCAGGCCTGTCCCAGCCGCGCCCACATCGAACTTCGTGGCTTCTTCCGTGGTCAGCGTGCGCACCGTTCCGCCCGTCACTTTCACATCCGCGTCGCTTGGCTTCGGCGGCTTCATGTCAGCCCGCTTGGGATCAAGCTCGGCGCTGGCGAGCGCCTTGTCGTCACGTGCGCGAACAGTGACGCGGAGCATCTGCTCCTTCCCGTCACGGATGATCTTGAAGGTGTTCGTCGACCCGGCCAGCAGGCTGCCAACGCGTTGCGTCAGCTGGCGATTGTCCTTCACGCTTTCGTCGTTGACCGCGATGATGACGTCGCCCCGTTTGATGCCGCTGGCTTCGGCCGGTCCCCCCGCCGTAACGGTCCGGACGATCGCGCCATTGGCGGTCTTCAGGCTCCACGCATCGGCATAGCGCTGGGTCATGCTCTGAATCTCGACGCCCAGCCAACCGCGCACGACCTTGCCGTTCTTGATCAGCGTGTCCGCGATCGTTTTTCACTGCGTTGGCCTCAATCGCGAACCCGATGCCGACGCTGCCCCCGCCCGTGTCTGAGAAGATAGCCGTGTTCACGCCAATGACTTCGACATTGAGGTTGAACGTCGGCCCGCCCGAGTTGCCGCGGTTGATCGGCGCGTCGATCTGGATGAAGTCGTTATAGTTGCCGCCGAGCAGCTCACGCCCGTCAGCCGAAACAATGCCTGCTGTCGCCGTGCCGCCGAGGCCAAACGGGTTGCCCACCGCCACGACCCAGTCGCCAACGCGCGGCTTCGCACGCGTGGCAAATTCCACGAACGGATATGACCCCGTCTTCTTCACTTTCAGGACGGCGAGATCCGTCTGTTCGTCTGTGCCGACAATCTCAGCTTCAAGCTGGTCGCCATTTTTCAGCGTGACGGTCACTTCACGAGCATTCTCGACCACGTGGTTGTTGGTGACGATGTAGCCCTGCGGACTGATGAAAAAGCCCGATCCGAGCGCATTCCCTTCCTGGTCCTTCTCGGGCGCGCCCTTTTCTTCCTCCTCGTCTTCGCCATTGCCGAACCTGTCTTCATACTCTTCGAAGCCAGGCAGGCCGCGGAAGGGATTGAAGGCGCTGTTGCGGTCCGCGACCTTTATCTCCGTCGTCACCTGAACGCTGACGACTGCCGGGCTCACCCGTTCGATCAGATCGGCGAAACTCATGGGGGCGCCGCCGGGCGGCGTCACAGCGATCGGCTTCTGCGCCGCTGCGATCGGCGTCATCGCCGTGCCCATCGCCAGCGCGGCCATGAGACCAGCCGCGATGCCTAGGCGGCCGGTGCGGACAGCTTCAACCATCTTCATTCGTTTTCTCTCACTGCATTCGCCTGCGCGATCGTCCATGCACGAAACTAGACACCGGCTGGGTCTTCGCAACTGCAAAGACCTGTCTGCTTTCCGGCAGTCGACACGCTTTCGGGGGGGAATCCCGCGCTGCGTCAAACCACCGATAGTCCCTTACTTTAAGGCAATCATGCGGCGGCGCCAGAGGCTGAGCAGCCGGAATTCAGGGAGTCAGGACGGAATTTCAACTCTCAGGCGTCCGGTCCGCCTCCGCGGTCGTCCGGAAGCGGGGTCAGGTCGCGATGGCGGGAGCGTATTGTGCGTAAACCGATGAGGCCGCCGACGCCCAGAAGAAGAAGGAATGGAAAGGCCCAGAGCGCGATCCCCCAGGCGTGCACGGGCGGCCTGAAGTAAACAAACTGACCGTACAGATCCACAAAATACTGGCGAACTTCCCCGTCCGAAGAGCCCTTGTCGATCTGGGCGCGCACGACGCGGCGCATGTCGACCGCGATATCCGCTGTCGATTGCGATATCGGCTCATTTTCGCAGACGACGCAGCGCAACTCCCGCATCAGCCCCTGCGCGCGAGCTTCCTTGGCGGCATCGGCAAGCGGCTGGTCGACCGCACTGCCCTGAAGCAGCAGCGCGATTAGAAGCGCGGCTTTCAAGCGACGGCTCCCGCCGGCGTTTTTTCGTCAACGCCATCAGGCGTCGGCGCCTCGGTCGAGGTTGCTGGAACGGGCGAGCGCCGACGCAGCCGGGCGGCCAGCGACATGAATCCGCCGACGGCAATAAGCGCCGCCCCACCGAACACCCAGTCGATGAGCGGGTGATGCGCAATCCGCAGCCGCCACACGCCAGGCTCTTCGCGAATCGTGTCGCCGAGAGCGACATAGACATCGCCGCCCAGCGTTTTCTGGATCGCGACCTCGGTCGTGCTGGTATCAGCCACCGGATAGAAGCGTTTTTCGGGATGGATCATCTCGCTGACACCATCATGCGTTACCTTGATGTCGGCCTGCGTCGCATAATAGTTCGGCCCTTCCACAGAATGCACGCCCTGGAATTCGAACGTCCAGCCCGCCAGCTCTGCAGATTGTCCCGAGGCAAGCGGGAACGTCCGCTCGGTGCGGGTCGCCGTTTCCACTGTCGCCCCGATCACGAACACGCCGACGCCGATATGCGCGATCGCCATCCCCCAGACAGTCAGCGGCAAGCGAAACACGCGGCCGAAACCACCCTCACCCACCCTGCGCCACAGGTCAAAGCCAACGCCAACGACAACCCAGGCGCCGACGAGCACGCCGAAACCGAGCCATATGCCCCAACCGCCAAGCGCAAGGGCGACAAGTCCCGCGATAAGCGCCACGGCGATCGCAGGCGTCAGCCATTTTACCAGCGGTGATATGTCTGCTTTGCGCCATGGCGCCGCCTGCGCAAGCGGCAGGAACAACAGTAACACCGCAATCATCGGCGCGAGCGTGAGCTGGAAGTAGGGCTCGCCAATCGACAGCGATGCACTTTCCGGCGGGATCACCTTTATCTCGCCCAGCCACTGCACCACCATCGGCGTCACCGTGCCGAGCAGTACCAGTGCTGCGCCGACCGACAAGAACAGGTTGTTCAACACCAGCGCGCCTTCCCGGCTGACCGGATCAAACTCGGGACCGACCGGCAGCTTCGGCGCGCGCCAGGCGAAAAGCGCCAGCGCGGCGCTGCCCGCAACGCCAAGACCGGCCAACAGAACAAGTCCGCGCGTAGGATCGGTTGCAAAGGCATGCACCGACGTCATCACGCCTGACCGCACGAGGAATGTTCCAAGCAGCGAAAGGCAGAAGGCGAGGATGGCCAGGAATACCGTCCACGAGGCCATGCCGCCGCGTTTCTCGGTGACGATAAGCGAGTGGATTAGCGCCGCCCCGACGAGCCACGGCATGAAGGACGCGTTCTCGACTGGGTCCCAGAACCACCATCCGCCCCAACCAAGTTCGTAATAGGCCCAAATAGCCCCCAGCGCGATGCCGATGGTAAGTGAGCTCCACGCGGTCAGGGCCCACGGACGCACGCGCTTTGCCCATTCACGATCGATCTGCCCGTTGATAAGGCCAGCGGCCGCGATCGAGAACACGAACGACATGCCGACATAGCCCATGTAGAGGAAGGGCGGATGCAGCGCGACAGCAGGATCCTGCAGCAGCGGATTCATCCCCCCGCCGTCAAGCGGCGGATCTGTGAGCCGGGTAAACGGGCTCGACGCGAACAAAAGATAGGCCAGCGAGCCGAGCGTGAGCAGTCCTTGCACGCCAAGCGCACGATCGCGCAGACGATCATTCCGCATGAACAACGCCGCAGCGGCGCCGTACCCGGACATGATCAGGCACCACAGCAGCATCGACCCTTCATGGTTCCCCCACGCGCCAGCGATGCGGTAGATCATCGGCTTAAGGGAGTGGGAATTCTTGGCGACCAGGGCCACCGAGAAATCGAGGCGCACAAAGCTGATCACCAGCGTCAGCATCGACAGGAGAAGAAACATTCCTGTCGCAACGGCCAGACGCCGTGGGGCTTCGCCGCCGGTGGTAAGACCCAGCACGCTCTGCGCCGCGGCAGTCGCGAGCGCGAGGAAGGCCAGCAGGTGGCCGAGTTCAGCGATCAAGACGTGGGCTCTTTCGAATAGGACGTGTCGCCGCCGGACTCCGCTGCCCGTTTCAGCGCGTCGTATGTTTCCTTGGGCATGTAGTTTTCGTCGTGCTTGGCGAGAACGCGCTTGGCGACAAGACGGCCGGTTTCATCGAACTTGCCCTCAGCGACTACGCCTTTGCCCTCCTCGAACAGGTCGGGGGGGATGTCATGGTAGACGACCGGGACAGCATGCTTGCCGTCGGTGATCTTGAACAGCAGGGCGCCATCGGGTCCGTGCGTTTCGCTTCCCTTTTCGACAAGGCCGCCCACGCGAACACTCTGAGTGAGGTTGCCAACGCCCTTCTCAACGATGTCGGACGGCGACTGGAAGAACGCTACCGTGTCCTGCAGAGCCACCACGGCCAACGCTACGGCGCCGGTCGTCAGTAAAGCCGCCGCTCCGATCAGCCAGAGTCTCTGTGATCGCTTGCGCATGAGAAACGTCTCCGTATAGCGGGGCACAGTATATGGGGTGCG
Source organism: Hyphomonadaceae bacterium (assembly GCA_016714495.1). Lineage (GTDB taxonomy): Bacteria > Pseudomonadota > Alphaproteobacteria > Caulobacterales > Hyphomonadaceae > UBA7672. The sequence goes on from JADKDU010000001.1 coordinate 108,669, forward strand.
CCCTCAAGCGCCAGCGACACGATAGCGCGAGATACTGTCACTAATTAGGGGGATTTGGGGATGGGCCCCGCCGGAACGGGTGATGGCGGGTCAATCCCGAACATCTGCCGCAGCGCGGCGAACATCTGGCGCTCAGGCCCTGTGTCTGAGGCCCTGGCGTTGATGTCGGCCCACATCGCCTCCGCTTCGGTCGTTTTTCCCTGCAACCAGAGGCCGATTCCCGCCAGATAGCCGATCCGCAGGTTGCTGGGCTGGGCGGCGAAGGCCTGCTGGTAGAGCTGCGTCGTCGCCGGATCAACTTGCCCCGACATCTTGAAGCGAAGGTCCGCGAGGTCTGTGACCACATTGATGTTGTTGGGATCCCGGCGCAGCGCGGATTCATAGGCCAGCAGGGCGCCCTGGGGGTTGTTCGACGCCTCCAGCATCTTGCCCATGATCCAGTGGGGCGCAGCTTCCGGGTCCCGCTGCGCCAACCCTTCCAGATCCTCAATCCGACTTTCCAACGGCTCGTCAGGCATGTCTGGCTTGCCGAGAAACCAGTATGCCCCAACCGCCAGAAGGCCGGCGGCCAGCACGGTCGCACGCGTGCGCACGGACTTGGCGACAAACCACGTCCCGCCCGCCACGAAAACCACAGCGACAAGAGAAATCCAGATCAAAGCGGCGCCGCCGGAAGCTCAAGCCGCGCACGAAGACCACCTATGGGGCTGTCCTCCAGGTGCAACCGGCCGCCGTAAATGTCCGCAAGTTCAGTCACGATCGACAATCCCAGACCTGTTCCCGGCTCGGACTCATCCAGCCGCTTGCCACGCTCCAGCGCCTTGGCGCGATGCTCGGCCGGAAGCCCCGGCCCATCATCGTCCACGATGACCTGAAGGCCGTCATCGCTCCGGGTCACCGTTACATTGACCCGCGACTTGCACCATTTGGCTGCATTCTCCAACAGGTTCCCGACAAGTTCATCGAAGTCGCCGCGCTCACCCCGGAAAACCGCTTTTGGGTCGGCATCCACGTCGATGGCGATGCCTTTGCCGCGGTGCAGGCGCTCCAGCATTCGCGCAATGCCCTCGACAGGCTCCTTCACTTCCGTGCGAGCGCCTAGCACTTCCGCCTGCGCCGCCGCCTGCGCGCGCTTGAGATAGTGATTGACGTTGTTTGTCATCGCCTCGGTCTGACGGCGGACGATTTCGGAAACCCGGTCGGTCCCCTTCGCCTCGTTCTTGAGAACCGCCAGCGGCGTCTTAAGGGCATGCGCCAGATTGCCCACATGCGTCCGCGCGCGATCCACGACCTTCCGGTTCTGAACGATCAGCGTGTTGATCTCTTTCACAAGAGGAGAAAGCTCCCCGGGATATTCCCCATCCAAGGTGTCGCGGCGTCCTGCGCGCACGTCACCGAGCTTGTCCTGGATCTCATGCAGCGGCCGAAGGCCGTAACGGATCAGCACGACGACGCCGATTACGATACCGAGCGCCAACACGCCAAGCGCAATGCCGAGCCTCAGCGTGAATCGCCCAACAGCTTCATCGGCCGCCGTGCGGTCTATGCTTGAATAGAGGATCACCGGCGGCTCCCGGCGCGACAGTTTCACCGCCTGCACGCCAATGCGCACCAAGCGGTCATTCGGCGCCATGCCATCGACCTGAACCGTTTCGCCGGGGCGCGCCACCACGCTTGCGATGGCGGCGCTTGGCAGCTCGGGCAACTCGTCAAAGAAACTCGGTGACTGCTTTACGCGGATGACGCGAGCGTCAGAATCGACATCAAGGAACGCCCAGTAGCGCCCCGAGAACGTCATCCCGAACTTCTCGTCTTTTGGAAGCTTCTGCTCGTCAAATCTCGGTTCGCCGAGATCATCAGAATCCACCGCGTTGGCGAGCGTTCGCAGCGTGTCGCTGTTGGCGAGATCCAGCTGCTGGTCCGTCTCCGCCCGATAGAACGCCTGAAGCGACCAGCCGGCTACCAGCAGAACCACGGCGCTCCAGATGGCCGCAGCGACAAGCATACGCCGCGCGATGGAGCCGCGCGTGCGCGTCCCTTCGGCCTCGCCCGCCCCGGCGTTTCAACCATGTTATTCGACGATCTTCTCGGTCTTCGGGTCAATCAGCCGATACCCGAGCCCGCGCTCCGTCAAAATACGGTTTGAACCGATCTTGCGGCGGAGACGGCCGACAAACACCTCGATAGTGTTCGAATCACGATCGAAGTCCTGATCGTAGATGTGCTCCACCAGCTCGGTGCGCGGCACGACGCGCCCCTGATGGTGCATCATGTAGCTCAGCACACGATATTCATGCGCCGTCAGCTTGATCGGTTCGCCATTGACGGAAGCGCGCGCCGCCCGCGTATCGACACGTAGGTCGCCGCACTCAAGCGCCGCACTCGCATGACCCGCAGCGCGCCGCATCAGCGCGCGCAGGCGAGCGAGTAGTTCCTCAGTGACAAACGGCTTGGTGAGATAATCGTCGGCGCCTGCATCGAAGCCCGCAACCTTCTCGCTCCAGCGATCGCGCGCCGTGAGGATCAAAACCGGCATATCCTTGCCGGCATTGCGCCACTTCTCAAGCACGCGCACGCCGTCCAACTTCGGCAAGCCGAGATCCAGCACGGCGGCGTCGTAGGGTTCGGTGTCGCCAAGGAAATGTCCCTCCTCACCATCCGGCGCCAGGTCGACGGCGTAGCCGGCCTGCGTCAGAGCTTCGGTAAGCTGGCGGCCCAGATCGGGATCGTCTTCGACAACAAGAACTCGCATGATGATCTTTCAGCGCGTGGAGAGAACACGTCCGTTGGTCGCGTCCACCTCAATGGTGAGACGCCGGCCATCTTTCGTGATCCAGGAGATTATATAACGGTCACCCATCTTCTGAGCATCAAGCATCTGGCCGCCATAGCGACCTTGAAGTTGCCGCTGAACCGAGTTGAGCGAAACTTCTCGCTCGCGCTCTTCCCCGCGGTCACCCCTCCGATCCCATTGCGAAGAAGGGAAGCCATCACCACGCTGCGCCAGTGCGGGCGTCGTGACCAGAAGGGCGGCAAGGGCCGGTATGAGAAGTCGCCTAAGCATGAGCGTGTATCTACGGGCGGGACCGTGAACCACGTCTGAACGCCCCGTCGTGATGGTTAAATCCAGCAGTTGCAGCTGCTTTTGTCCGGTCACCAGACGATTCATCGCTGCACGTCAGCCTTCCGCCCAGACCACGACCGCACGAAATCCTTGAGCTCGGGATCGTCTTTACGCGGCAGTACAATCAAGAGTCGGACCAGCAAATCACCTGGCGTCGGCCGTGTCTGAACGCCCTTGCCACGCAGTTTCAGGAGATCGCCAGAATTCGAACTCGCAGGCACAGAAAGCGTCACTGCGCCCGACGGGGTCTGAACGGGGACGCGTCCCCCTTCGACCGCTTCGGCGAGCGATATGCGCAGATCCATACGGATATCATCCCCCTCGCGCTTGAAGGTCGAGTGGGCGCCAACCGTGATCTCAACCAGCGCGTCTCCGGCAGGACCGCCGCCGGCGCCCGGCAGACCCTGTCCTTTTAGTCGCAACGTCTGGCCGGACGTCAGGCCTGCGGGAATCGCCAGATCGAGCGAGCGACCATCGGACATTGTCACGCGTCTCCGGCCGCCGTTCACGGCATCGAGGAAATCCACCTCCATGCGATAGCGCACATCTTCGCCGCGCTGCTGGCCGAACCCGCGAGATCCACCGCCACGGCTGAACAATCCGTCGAACAAATCCTCGAAAACTTCACTGCGCTGGCCCCGCGCTCTCGCACCAGCGCCGGCCCCCGCGAAGCCACCGAATCCACCAGGCTGGAATTGCGGCCGCTCATTGCCATCCGCATCGATCTCGCCACGGTCAAACCGGGCGCGCAAAGGCGCATCAGTCAACAAGTTGAAAGCCGCCGTCACCCGTTTGAACCGGTCCTCCGACGCCTTGTCGTTCGGGCGCACGTCCGGGTGCAGCTCCTTGGCGAGCTTGCGGTAGGCTTTCCTTATGTCCTCAGCGCTGGAGGATTTGGGAACTCCCAGCGCTGCATAGGGATCCCAGCTCAAAATGCCGATCCTTGCTGAATCTACTGGTCTTAGCGTTGGCCTTCTCGACCATCCAAGACAAGCCGGAAGATGGGGATATTGAGGCGAAACACCACTATCCTGTCTGTCACGGAACAGGAATCGTCAGTTCCAGCGCGGTCCAGCCGCCCGGGTCCCCATTTGCTCCAATTTGCGCCACCTCGATCAGAGCGTCCCCGCCGGCCGAAAAGTCCGTGGCCTGATTGCCTGCCGTATGGGTGACCGAAGCTCCCGATACGTCCCATTGCCGGGCCGAAACGCCGACAGAAACCTTGACCCGATAGACCTCCGGGCATTCGTGAATCGGCTCCCCGGCCGTCCAGGCATCCCCGTCTCTCCGGGCGCGCCTGATCACCGGCATCGATTTCGTTCGTGTCAGAATCGTGCGTCATTATCGCCCGCCCAGGTCAGCTCGCTGATCACAAACGGTCCTGCCAGCACGCCGAAATCGGCAATCACCAGCCGGAACCGCAGCGCTTCGTCGTTGAAATACGCCTGCCTTATCCGCGCATCCGAAGCCGCATCGTTGAACTCGCCGGCCCCTGCGCGCGCTTCGATCCTGCGCTGGCAATCAGCTCGCGCCAGGACTGCGGGCTCTGCGCCGTCGTCGCATTGATCATCCGCGCACGAATGCGGGCCACGCCAACGAGCGTCCCTGGCGCGCCTGCGTCGCTGATCATGACCAGCAGGTCACAGCTTGGCTGGCCCGCCAGGGCTCTCTGCTCTTCTTGAGGCTCTGGAATTGACATGCAACCTTATGGTTGCCAATTAGAATGCATGGATCTGGTGTTCCGGGCGCTGGCGGACGAAAGCCGACGAGGCCTGCTCGACAGCCTCAGCGCGAAAAGCGCCCAAACGCTGGCCGAGTTGTGCTCGGGGCTGTCGATGACGCGTCAGGCTGTCTCCAAACACCTCGCTATCCTCGAGGAAGCGAACCTTGTCGCCACCGTAAGACGCGGGCGCGAGAAGCTGCACTACCTCAACCCGGTTCCGATAGCGGAAATCGCCAACCGGTGGATACGCAAGTTCGAACGCCATCGGGTCGACGCGCTCGTCGATCTCAAGCGAAAACTGGAGTCAGAATGACGCCGCCAGACGCAAACCTTCCGGACCGCGCCGGCTACGCCGCGGTCACGTACTTCAAGGCGCCCATCGAACGCGTCCGGCGCGTCTTCACCGATCCTGCGGACCAGGCCATCAATTTCGGCGGCAAGACCGAGATCGGCGAAGTCGGCGAACGCTGGATTCGCCTCGCCACCGAAAGATGGCCGGCGATCACAGAGGCCGTCCTCGCCAAGGAACCGCCTGGTCGCCTTGTCCTCATCTGGGGTTTCGACGCCAACCCGTCGCCGGACCACGTTGAATTCCTGATCGAACCTGCCGCCAACGGCGTCACGCGCGTCACCATCAAGCAACACCATTCGCGCGATTGGCCGGAGGACCTCACCAACGGCGCCTTGCAAGGCTGGAATGCACTCCTCGCAGGCCCCAAGACACTCGTCGAAACCGGAACGCCCTTGCCCGCGCCCTTCTAGGACCAAAACCATGTCCGCATCGAGATTCGTATACGTGATCCACATTGCCACCACGCCTGAAAAACTCTGGGACGCCCTGACGCGACCTGAATTTACCAGACGTTACTGGTGCGAGACATGGCAGGAATCCGACTGGACACCTGGCAGCGACTGGCGCGCCATGACGCCCGACGGCCGAGTGGCTGATAGCGGCAAGGTCATCCAGGCCGACAAACCTCGCAAACTCGTTCTCACCTGGGAAAACCAGTTTATCCCTGACTTGAAGGTCGAAGGACACTCCACGCTCACATACGAAATTGAACAGATGCCAAGCTCTGTGAAACTTACACTCACTCACGAAATGGACCGCCCAAAGTCGAAGCTGATCGACGCGGTCTCGCAGGGCTGGCCTTCGCTGATCTCCAGCCTGAAGTCCTTACTCGAGACCGGACAGCCGCTCGCTGAAACGACCAAATGGCCGGAAGGAATGTAGCTTGACCGCCAGACCTGTCGCCATCGCCATCCAGACGTTCAAAGTCCCGCGACAACGCGTCTATGACGCCATCCTGTCGCCAGAGATGATTGCACGCTTCATGTTTGGTCCGCTTCTGCGCGAGGAAACAATCCTCCACATCGGCAACGACCTAAAAGTCGGAGGCGCGTTCTCCTACAAGGTCCGGCGCGGCGAAAACGAGATCGACCACGTCGGAAAATTTCTCGAACTCGATCCGCCAAAACGTATCGCCTTCACCTGGGCTATCGCCGGCGAGAGCGACGATGGCGAGCCCTCGGCTGTCACCATCGACATCGAGCCAACGCCGGAAGGCTGCTGCGTCCGCCTCTCACACGAGATGCCGGTTCAATGGGCCGACTTCATCGACCGTTCACGAAACGCCTGGGAGAAGATGCTGGGCGTGCTGTCTACGCTGCTCTAGTCAATCGACGTGGCTCAGGCCCGCGCAACGCGCCGCGGGATCACGGCCGTCGCTTTCTCGATCATCGCATCCGCAATTTCCTGCTCGCCGGAGACGATCAGATCGGCGCCAAATGTCCGCAAATGCTCTACCTCTGCATCCGAGTGTGCGCGCGCATAGACTTTGACGTTGGGGTTGAGCGTCCGCGCCAACTCAACGATCCGTCCGGCCTCAAACCCATCCGGCACCGTCACGAACATCAGATCTGCTCTCGCGACGCCGGCCTTCTCCATCGTGTCCTTCGAGATCGCATTGCCCGGCACAACCGCTATGCCGCGCGAATTCAGCAGTTCGACAAGATCCTCGCGATCCTCGATCACCGAGTACATCGCTCCGGCCTCGTCCAGCGCCTTGCCGATCAGCGAACCAACGCGCCCATACCCCACCAGCACGACCCGCTTAGGCGGCGCGGGCGTCGGCGCAACTTGCTGCACGATGTCCAAAATCTCGGCCTTCCTCCCGATGCGATCAGCAATCGCGAAGACCAGTGGGCTCACCATGATCGAAATGATCGCCCCGCCGAGAATAAGATCGTTTGCCGCTTCCGGCATCAGCCCGAATTGCAGCCCCACCCCGGCCAGGATGAAAGAGAACTCGCCGATCTGCGCCCGGCTCGCCGTCACGGTCGCCGCCGTCTCTCGCGATTGCCCGAACAGCTTGAGCAGACCAACACTGATCAGCGACCTGAACACCAGGATGATCACCACGGTCGCAATCAGCGGCCACGGGTTACGCAACAAAATCATTGGGTCGAACAGCATGCCGACCGACACAAAGAACAACACAGCAAACGCATCACGCAGTGGCAGCGTCTCGTTCGCCGCCTGCTGCGAGAGCTCGCTCTCCGCCATGATCAGGCCGGCGAACAACGCGCCCAGCGCCACCGAAATATCAAACACGGCGGAAGCCGCATAAGCGACCCCCAGTGCAATCGCCAGCACGGCCAGCCTAAACAACTCGCGTGATCCCATATGCACCACGCGATGCAACAGCCACGGCACGACCCGCTTGCCCGCCAGCAGCATGATCAGCGCAAATAACGCCACTTTGCCAAGCGTCAGCGCGACAGCGAGCCCTGCATCCTGCATCTGAAGGACGGTGATGGCCTCGCCATTGTCCACCTGCGTGCGAATGTGCGCCCAGGTCGGCAACAGCACCATCGCCACGACCATCGCGAGGTCTTCGACGACCAGCCAGCCCACCGTCAGCTTGCCACGCTCCGTCTGCATCAACCTGCGTTCCTGCAGGCTGCGCAGCGCTACCACGGTCGAGGAAACGGACAGGGCAAGTCCGAGCACCACCCCGGTCTCGAAGCCCCATCCCAATGCCATCGCGAGAGCAATGCCGAGCCCCGTTGCGAGCAAGATCTGCAACAGCGCTACCGGCACAGCCACGCCGCGCACCGACAGCAGATCCTTCGGCGAAAAGTGCAGACCCACCCCGAACATCAGCAGGATCACGCCGATCTCGGCCACGTCAGCCGCCAGGTTCGCATCAGCGGTGAACCCCGGCGTAAACGGGCCGATAACGACGCCAGCGACGAGATACCCAACCAGCGGCGACAGTTTCAGCCGCGTCGCGATAGCCCCGAACACGAAGGCAAGCCCAAAGCCAATCGAGAGAAGGGCGATCAGTGGAGAGTCATGCGGCACTGATCGGGGGGCCTTTCTATGCGGATGGGGCCGTGAACCAGACTTTCGCAGATCGGTGATTCAAAATGCAAGAACATCGTTGGGGGAGAGACGGATTTGTCCGGCCGCGAGCAGCACGATCTGGAAAATTCCTAGCGTCCACCCAATCTGACCTTAACTATCTTCTGCCAAGTATCGCCCATTACCGGGGCCGGACATGCGTTTTTATCGGACTAGGCGCCTCCGCATAATATCGGGCGCGACCTTGCTGCTATTTCTCGCCGGCCTGCCGGTCGTGCTCGGCCTAACAGGGCCGGAGCCGGGCGTTCAGGGTGAAGCTCCGGGCGTAGTGCTGGTCTACACGCAGGGCCTGTCTTCCCTCGGCGCGGTAAGCATCGTCGCCCTCTGTCTCGCAGTCGTATTCGGAACCTGGCTCATCATGGGCCAGCGCCAGGAAGTCCATCGCAAATACCTCGGCCGAAGCGCCCGCCGCAAGCGCAACACAATCGCCGCCCTGCGCACGCTTGCCATTGTCGTGGGCGCCGCCGGCCTGATCGTCGGAAGTCTTTCGGGCCTTTACGCTGCCATGATCCAGGCGCGACCCGACCTGTACGACCAACTGCCGCTCCCTTTCTTTACGTTGCAGCTCGGCCTTATCGGGCTGTTCTGCGGCGGCGCCCTCTACGCGGCAGGCCGCCTGGGCCGTTAGCAACCTGCATTGCCCTCGCCATCATTGTCGGCTTACCTCCCCGCAAAGCTGAGGGGCAGACATGACCGACTTCACCGCCGCGCCAAAGCGCATCGAACTGACTGGCCGCGCGCTCGTGCTGGGCTCACTGCTCGGCATCGTATTCACCGCGGCCAACGTCTATCTGGGCCTGCGCGTTGGCCTCACCTTCGCCTCGGCCATCCCCGCGGCCGTCATCTCAATGGCCCTGCTGCGCAGTTTCAAGACCTCCACGATCTGGGAAAACATGACCGTCCAGACCGTCGCCTCGGTCGGCGGCGCCATGTCCTCGATCATCTTCGTCCTGCCGGCCCTCGTCATGGTTGGCTGGTGGACAGAATTTCCGTTCTGGCAGTCCTTCCTGATCTGCGTCTTCGGCGGCATCCTTGGCGTCACCTTCTCGATCCCGCTCCGCCGCGCCCTCGTCATCAATACTGACCTGCCTTACCCTGAAGGCGTCGCCGCCGCCGAGGTTCTCAAGGTCGGCTCCCGCGGCGCCGATCAGACTGAATCCGCCGTACGCGAGAACAAGGCCGGCCTGCTCACCGTCATCGTGGGCTCGGTCGGCTCGGCATTCTTCGCCTTCCTCGTTTCCGCGCGCGCCTTCGCAGGCGAAGCCGCAGCCTTCCTCCGCATCGGCCCGAGTGCGACCGGTCTGGGCGGCGGCATGCAACTCGCGCTTCTCGGGGCCGGACACCTTGTGGGCCTTGCCGTCGGCCTCGCCATGTTCGTCGGCCTCCTGATCTCGTGGGCGTTCTTCGTTCCCATCATGACCGCCATGCAGGGTACGGAAGGCCTTGCCGAGGAAGCCGCCACCACTGTCTGGGCCACGCAAGTCCGCCGCATCGGCGCCGGGGCCATTGGCATCGCCGCCATCTGGACGCTCCTCAAGCTCATCGGCCCGCTGATCAGCGGCATCGCCTCAGCGCTCTCCGCCCAACGCCGCCGCGACGCCAATGAAGTGCTCGATCGCACCGAACAGGATATCCCGATCGGCCTCGTCGGCATCATCTCCGGCGTCGTCCTGCTCGCCATCGCCGTTCTGCTCTGGTCATTCACACAGGGCACGCCGCTGGCCTCCAGCGCGCCCGCCATCGTCGCCGGCGGCGTCCTCTACGTGATCGTCATCGGCCTCGTCGTCGCCTCTGTCTGCGGCTATATGGCAGGCCTGATCGGCTCGTCAAACAGCCCCGTCTCCGGCGTCGGCATCCTCGCCATCCTCGTGGCTTCGCTCCTGATGCTCGGCGCGATGCAACTTTTCAATATCCCAGCCGATCCCTCGATCGTCGCCTTCGCGCTCCTGATTACCGGTGTTGTTTTCGCGGTCGCCGTCATCTCGAACGACAACCTTCAGGATCTGAAAACCGGCCAGCTCGTCGCCGCCACCCCATGGCGCCAGCAGACGGCCCTCATCGTAGGCGTCTTCGCCGGCGCCCTCGTCATCCCGTTCCTGCTGAATCTTCTGAACAGCGCCTTCGGCTTCCAGGGCGGCCCGCCCGCCACAGTCGCCGGCACCGAAACCCTCGGCGCCCCGCAGGCAACACTTATCTCCAGCCTCGCCGTCGGCGTAATCGGCGGCGATCCGCGCTGGGACCTCATCGGCATCGGCGTTATCGTCGGCGTGGTGATCATCGCGATCGACGAGGTCCTCAACCGCACTACGAAACGCAAATACAAGCTCCCGCCGCTCGCGGTTGGCATCGGCATGTATCTGCCCATGGCCGTCACCACGACCGTCACCGTCGGCGCTATCATCGGCATGATGTATGACCGCTGGGTTGCAAAATCGAAGAACCCCGAACCCGCACGTCGCCTCGGCATCCTCATGGCGTCAGGCCTGATCGTGGGCGAAAGCCTGTTCAACGTGCTGCTCGCCGGCGTCATCGTGGCGACCAATAACGGCTCACCCTTCGGCCTGATCCCCGCTGACTCTTTCTGGAGCGGCGCGTACCCGATGATCGCCGGAATCCTCGGCTTCTTCGGCCTCATCTGGGCGCTCTACACCTGGACAAAGAAAAAGGCCGACACGATCTAGACCGCCTCCATCATCATCCGCAGCAGCGCGCGCCAGAGGCCAACCTTCTGGCGCGTCGCGTCGACGAACAGCGGCACAAGCAGTAGGCAACGCCGCCCCTCCATCTCCGGCTCGCCGCCGGTAAGCGCGGCGCTCACCGCCGCCACAGCGTCCTTTGCCTGCTCGCCGCACACCCCGTGCGAGACAACAAAAGGGTCGATGCGATCTTCGCTCGCCTCAATCACGCCTATCGCCACGTCACGACTTGGCGCGCGCGGGCTGGCCAACTAAACCGTCCGCAACAACCAGCACGCCTGTAGGAAATCCCATGAAACTCGATAGCTCCATCTCCGCCATCGTCACCGGCGGCGCCTCCGGCCTCGGCGGCGCAACCGTCAAGGCGCTTCGAGCACATGGCGTCAAAGTCGCCATCTTTGACATGAATGAAGCAGCTGGCGCGGCCTTCGCCGCCGAAACCGGCGCCGTCTATTGCAACGTCAATGTCACAGACGAAGCCTCTGTCGACGCAGGCTTCGCCTCCGCCCGCGCGGCTAACGGGCAGGAGCGTATTCTCGTCAACTGCGCCGGCACGGCGATTGGCGTCAAAACAGCCAGTCGCAAGAAAGAGACGGGCGAAATCTCGTTCCATCCGCTGGATGCCTTCAACAAGGTCATCCAGATCAACCTGGTCGGCACCTTCCGCTGCATCGCCAAATCCGCCGCCGGCATGATGACGCTCGACATCATGGTGGATGGTGATCGCGGCGCCATCGTCAACACCGCCAGCGTCGCCGCGCAGGACGGCCAGATCGGTCAGGTCGCCTACGCAGCATCGAAAGGCGGCGTCGTCGGCATGACGCTGCCGATCGCCCGTGACCTCTCGACCGAAAGCATCCGCGTCAACACGATCATGCCGGGCCTCTTCAACACGCCGCTGCTCGCCAGCCTGCCCGACAACGTAAAGTCCGCGCTATCCGCCACAGTGCTCAATCCCAAACGCCTCGGCGAACCCAGCGAATACGCGTCCCTCGCCCTGCAGATGATCCAGAACGCCTACTTCAACGGCGAATGCGTCCGCCTCGACGGCGGCATCCGTATGGCGCCGCGCTAGCCGATGCTCCTTCGCCACGGGCCGCCAAGCCGGTCGCAAAGGAGCATTGCCTTACGACGCGGCGAACTTCATCACCTTGATAGCGCCGAAATTCAGCACGCCGCCGCGCACGCGCTTGGTCGTTTAGAATAGCGCGTTGAGCCTCAGCGAACACGGATCACGCCACACGCCCGCCCGTTTCCGCGGCCCACGCCGACGTCGTCCCCAGACTCACCGGCTTACGAAACACCGTGGCAGGTGTCTGCCGCACACTCGCAATGTGCTGCATCAGCGAAGACGCTATCAGCCGCGCGGTCCCGGGGTCAGCGCCTACGAGCATACACCCTGCGCCTCAGGCCGACTTGTGTTCGGGATCGCCCTTGCGCGGATCAGCGCCGGCCGCGCCTGCTCCAGCGCCGAGCGGTGGCGATCCAGCGGCGTCTCGATCTTCTTCAGCTTGGCCTTGAGCAGGGTATCCGCCGCCTGGCGCTTTTCGATCTTCTCGATCCGCGCATCGTTCGCCGCTTTCAAAGCCTCGAATGTCGTCATCATTTCCGCCGCGATCGTGCGCGTCGGCATTCGCGCCCGCAGGCGTTCATCTTGGTCTCGATTGTCATTGGTTTGCATGTCTGGCTTCGCCTCAGTCAGTCACCGACGTCGCGAAGCACCTCGCTCCGAAACAAAACTAGCCGCGCCTGGTCCGCGTCGCGCACTTCTCCCAATCCGAACCCGCGGCCGCAAATCGCGGCCCCCGGCAGCATGGGTGACGTCACCAGCGACGCCTCCGGCACCTCGATCTCCCGCAGCTCCCGCCCGCGCGCCACGCGCGGCGACCGGTCTCGCGCGATGATGTCGATCGACAGTCCGCTCATCGTTCCGTGACCGATAAGTTTCCGCGCCGCCTGCCAGGCGCCGTATCGCCGGTCACAAGTCCGCGCACGAACAACCCGCGCCCGTCTTCCCGCATCGTGGTCCAGCGCTCCGCCGTCCGCCCGCCCGCCTAACTCAGCAGCTTCCACACCCGCCGACGCGCGCCAGCGTCCGCGCAAAAGCCCCGCCCGCACCACGTCACCCGTCAGGTCTTGCACGCAAAACAGTGACACATAGCCTTCAATCGCAAGCATTCCGTCGTCATTCCCTGCTTCATCATTAGCGATCCCGCTTTGTTTCGATGCCGTCGAGCTGCGCGGCGGTCAGCTGCCTTTCGACTCGCGCGAGACGCACAACCATCTCCGCTTACGCAGCATCGCGCACCTCGACGTCCTTCACTCGCTCGCCGATGCCGCCGGCCCACGCAAAGACGCTTGCAGATTCAAAGGCGACCGCGAAAATGAGCGCCCATGTGATTTTTTTGTCGATCATTCGAAAATCCTCTGCTACATAGAAAACTCTTCCGGGCTGGGCGGCGCGTTAGTGCGTGTTCGGGAGTTTCCAATTTGAAGCGGGCGGATGTCGTCAGCGTTGGTCGCCTTTTTTCAGGCGCGGCGCGATTTCGATGCGGCCCGGCGCGACCCGGCTTCCATTGGGGTCCGCCGCAAGTCGCCCAGATCCTTGTCGATCTCGAAACGTCAGCCCGCGATTCCACCGATGAAGAAGACGTTCCCGAAGAGCGTTTCTATCTCGGCGTCATAACCGTTTCCCCGCAGCCACGCGGCGTCGTCACGCTGCTGGACGGCCAGCAACGCCTCGTCACCCTCGCCATGTTTCTCGCCTTCGCACGCGACCGCCTGCCCAACAACAACGAGCGCAATCGCATCGATCGTATGCTGATGCGCCGCTCGTTCGGCCGTCCGCCCGAGCCCCGCCTGCGCCTCGCGCCGGAGGATCATGCCTGGTTCGCGCATTTCATCCTGCCTCCCGGCGCCACGCGCCGCCTCCCTGCGACGCCTCCGCTTGGCTCTCCAAAAGAACTGCTGCTCGCCGCGCGCTTCATGGAGCACACGTTCGCGAGCTATTCGGTCAACGATCTTCGCAACATCGTTGATTTTCTGATGCATCACACAGCCGTCGTCCGCTCAATCGCGGAACAACGTCCGGTGTTTGCGCCTGCGCAGCCGGCGCTTCCTGCGCCGACCCACAGAATGTGGGACGAGTTCGAAGCCGCATCTTCAGCGTCCCGTTACCGGGTAGCGGCGGAATAAATCCTATCTCCATCGACCCCTACGACTTGCCCGCTCTGATGAGCTGCCAACAGGAGTCTATTCAATGGCGCAGCGTATCTTCATCGCCGTCGTCTTCATCGGCCTGATGAGTCTCTCCGTCCTGGCCTGATGAGCCGCCCTCGTTCCCCGCCGCGGACCTCGTTCGCATTCCGGGGACGAGGGCGCGACCGCTCCAAAGGTTGAAATCCACCCGCTCCGCCCCAGATCACACCCAAGTCCTTGGGGGACTCGCAACCTTGTCACAAAGGAGAAACCCATGAACCGCTTCCATACCGCCACCCATCCGTGGACAGCCGCGCAGGAAGAAGAACTCCGCCGCCTCGCACGCGCCAACACATCGCCCGCCGATATCGCCGCGCGCCTCGCTCGCACACCGGAGCAGGTGTTCCAGCGCTCCCATGACCTCGGCCTTAGGATTGGCCGCGCCAGGCCGAACTGATTGCCACGCGCTCCGAACGGAAGCCTCCCCGAAATGGGACGTTAGAGACCGGCAGCCATCGCTTCATGGCAAATGAACGCGGGTCAGAGCGCTCTTGTGATTGAACCGGTCAACAAGCGCGTCGTGCGAATGCGCCGCGGCGCTTCTATCTTCGCGATGTGTGGCCTCGCGCTGATCCACTTGTCGACCATGAGCGACTATACTCCAGCTCAGCGCCCGGTAGAATCTGCGGGCGCTATCCTCCAGTTTGGTTAGCAGCACCCTGCTTTCACTGCGTAAGTTTTACCGCCGCCCTACGAGTTCGGTACACTTCTATCCCTCATTCTCGGCCTCACGCCGCGCGTTGCGGCCGAGAAGAGTCGCCGACATGCCGATCGACGCCCCCTTGTCCGTCCGCGCCGCCGAAGAGAGCCGCCGCGAAGCCGGCCGCGAAGCAGCGCACCAGTACCTGGTCGCGCGCGCAGAAGCCCGGCGCGATACGCGTGTCGAGGAAGCGAAGGCTTCCGCCGCCGCCCGCCCCACCGTCGCCGAGCGCGCCGCAGAAGCGCCTCCGCCGCGCCCGAAGCCCACGTCCGGCGGCCTTATCATCGATGTACTGACCTGACCGCATTCCTTGCCGGCGCACTAACCATGTCGTCGCAATCGCGCAGCTCACCGGCACGCGCCTTTCACGCGCTCATGCCAGACTATCCCAGCCGCCAATGTGGTGGCTACAACAGGACGCGCCGTCATGTCGTTTGATCTCCAAGGGATCCGCGACGCATCCGTCATCAACATGACGATGATGCGCCAGCACGCGATCTACCTCGCCGCCCAGCGCTCCGACCGTAAGATTCAGAAAGCGCGCAACGTCGCTGACCTGCTCGAGCGAGGCCACCGCGCTCGCCTCGGCCACCACACCGCGCTCATGCTCGACATAAAAGCTTAGCGCGTCCGCGTCTTCGCCCGCGTCGCTGCCTCCTGTAGCGCGGCGATCTGCCAAGTATTGCCCCACGCATCCAGCACCATGCCGTGACGATCGCCATAGGGCGTATCCACCGGCTTCTCGACCGACTTGGCCCCGGCCGAAATGGCCTTGCGATACGTCTTGTCCGCGTCCTCGACATACACATAAAGGCACGCAGGATGCGCCTCGCGCGCATCCGCTTCGCTGATCATCACGATCGAATCCCCGATCCGCATTTCCGCCGGCCGTCCCGCCAGCCGCCGTCCCGTCGCGCCAAACACCGTGCGCAGGAAGGCGATCAGTCCGCTCACATCGTCCGTGAAAATGCGCGGCGTAACGGTACGCCAGCCCTCCGGCTGAAATCCGGTCATCGCTTGAACCCCAACGCGAACAAATCCTAGCTTATCCGTCTTTGCCCAAAACTCTGCCACAGCGGGTTAGGTGGCGCAAAGAAATCCGAGGGGCCGCCCTCATTCCTGAATCGAATTGCAGCCATCGTTAACGAACATGTCCTGCAAAACAGGGCAAAATCAGCATCGCCGTTTACGCACGATTCACCGCACCGGCAGATAATGCCCACTGTAGGAGTGTGTCATGAGCGCCGACGCAACCGCCGCGATCGGACCCGTTTCGGTCCGGTACGCCGCACAGATCCGGGAGCTGCTTTATGCGCAAGCTTTGCAACGCATGGCTGCAGATCGAGAAGCCGCGCGCGCCTCTGCACAAGCCGAACGCCACGCCCGCGCCGAAGTCGAACGCCAGACAGATCCCGAACCGATCAAGGCGAAGATGGACGCGCAGCAACCGGTGATACCCGACGTGAAATCGGAACCTGCGCCGGCAATAACCGCTCCCGCGCAGCTCGTCGACATCCAGGCATAACACCGCTACGAACTGGCGATTGCGAGCCAGTCCCATGTCCCTCCCGCCCCGCAACTCGACGCCCGCCTACGCGCGCTTCAAGCAGTCCATGAACCTCGACTACGACGCGTGGAAGGAAGGCACGCCCTACGACATCCCCGCGCTCGCTGATGTCACGTCCGAAGAACGCGACCTTCTTACCGACGAGATCTGCGAACGCAGCTCGCTCGGCTGGCGCGATGTCGAAGCCCTGCGCGCCCTCGCAACACCGAAAGCCATCAAGCGCGTCGGCGTCGCCGCTGAAAAGCAGACCGACGGCGGCGGCATCGAAGCCTTCATGGACGACATCGCCGCCAAGGGCTGGACCGACGACATCGAAACCCGCTTCATCGAGAAACTCGAACGCGCCGCCTCGATGACCGGCGCACTCGATCGCCTCTACGAGATCGCGGAGCAACACCAGACGCCCGCCGTCATGAAGCAGTTGATGCGCAACGCACGCATCTCGAGCGACAAAACCGTGCGCTACTCGATGGGCGGCTTCCTGCTCTATCTCGCCGGCCATGTCGACAGCCACTACGTCTTCGACAAGGAACACCGTCCTCACCTGCTCAACCTCAACAGCGACGACTACAAAACCTACAAGGCCGCCGTCGCCTGGCTCGAAGACAAGATCGCGCACCCCAAGAATAAGTAGCCGCTACTTCTGAAACATCTTGGCAAACGCCGGGACGGACGTCGCCATCTTCTGGTCCATCTCGTCCGCGCGCTTGGCGGCTGGCCGTGTCGTGGTGCGCGCCAGATACTCGGCAAACGCCGACCGCTCCGGCAGCCATTTCTGGCGCATCACATAGCCCATGCTGCCCGCGATCTGCACGTCCGCCGCCGTGAACCGCTCGCCCGCGATAAACGGCGAATGCGACAGGCGCCGCTCAAGGTTCGCCACCAGGTCATCGAACGAACCGAACGAAAGGCTGCTTCCCGAATACTCCCACCCCTGCGCGTGCGCAGCCACAGCCGGATCGAACACCGAGTCCGCATAGACCAGCCATGTCAGGTAAGCCGCGCGATCCGTGTCGCTGATCTTCGGCGCCAACCCCGCCTGCGGAAAGGCGTCACACAGATAGATCGAGATCGCCGCGCGCTCCGTCACGATCACGCCATCATGCGAGATCGCCGGCACCTTCTTGTTCGGCTGGATGGCGCGATAGCTCTCCGGCACGCCGCCCTCTTGCCGGATATCGACCTGCTCGATTTCGTAAGGCACGCCTAGCTCTTCCATGAGCCACAGCACATTCGTCGAGCGCGACCATGGCGCGTGATAGAATTTCAGCATGCTTCTCCCCATTCGGCGTCCGCGTCGCGCGCGGCGTCCTCAGGGGAATAAGCTACCCCGGCACTGCTGCCAGCCAATTGTCAGTATAGTGGCGGCAGGCCGGAAACCACAACCTGGAAGCTTAGGCGCGGGAGATCAGCCCATCCGCTTCATGGCGCAGATCTTGTTGCCATCCGGATCGCGGAGATAGGCAAGATACAGCTCCATCGTCGGACCCTTGCGAATGCCCGGCGGGTTTTCGATCGCCACGCCGCCATGTGCGATACCCGCTTCATGCCATGCGTGCGCCTGCTCGGGCGTATCGACAGCAAAGCCGATCGTCCCGCCATTCGCGAACGTCGCCGCTTCGCCGTTGATCGGCTTGGTCACGCCAAACACGCCCGTCTTTGTGCGATAGAACATACGATGTCCGTCGATAACCGCCGGCTTCACGCCCAGCGTACCCAGCACCGCATCATAGAACTTCTTGGCCCGCTCGAGATCATTCGTCCCGACCATTACATGCGAAAACATATTCACTCCCCGTCTGGAAGCTTCCGACATGCGCGAACTTGCGAAAACTGACAATGCCTGTCGCGGCCTGCCCTTCGGTCAATGTATATCCGCCCTCCTGGGCGCCGTTGTGCAATACTATCCACAGGACGAACGTCGCGCCGAGTGGCGGCTTGGGGGAGCGGCCATGAAACACCTGACAACGGCGCTGCTTGCGACAGCGCTCGTGGCCGGCCCCACGGCCTGGACAACTGTCTCGGCGCAGACGCCACAAGCACCGACAACGCCACAGTCGGGGGCCGAAACACAGCAGGGACGACCTGCGAAGCTGTCTGGCTGCCAGACCTCCCGGTATTCAGTCAGTTCGGCGGCCTCGGTAACTTCGAAGTCACCACGCAGCCACAGCCTTCTGGCCGGGCGGACAGCGCGCCGCAAGGAGCGACATCGGACAATTCACGCGCCCTTACGTCTGCGCCCACGCCCACCGCGGCGCACGCGCCAACGCCAGTCAATTCTCCAGCACGTGCATCCGCAACTTCCCCAAGATCGAAAAACTGCAACGTGAAGGCGATAACTTTCAATACTTCGCTCGCTACGACACGGCGCTCATCGATATCAACAACATGATGATCCAGCTGATGCAGCCCTGTGCAGCAAGCGATTGCGCCGCAGCGGCAGACATGCAGTTGCGCCAACGGACCTCAGAGCAGATCCGCTCCAAATGCGCGGGCCCAAACGGCGTTATGAATGCACGCGCTTCGGTTACGCCATTCCGACGGCCGCCGGCGTCAGCTCCGATGTTGGCAACCAGAACTATTTCAGTTGGTTCAGCCAGCAGTACAGCGCGGCCATGAATAATCCCAACTGGTCGGCGGACATGGACGCCAGCTACGGCCAAGCCGAGGTCCGCTCGCTGGCAGATGAATGCACCAGCATGATGGCGGACGCGACATGGACATGATGCAGTCCGTGAAGGCGCAATCGCGTTACGAAGCGGACCTCTATTCCGGCGCATGCGCAAGCGTCCCCGGTGCAAAAAAGCGCGTGGCCGACGCTCTGGATTCACTACAGGCTTTTGGCTCGCCCTACACCCCGCAGCCCATCATGCAGCTCAAGAACGGCGCTGCGCCAGCACCGGGCGCCGGCGTGCAAGCGCGCGCCTGCGCCGGCGCGCCAGAAAGCGAACTCGTCCAATTCGACAAGGAGATGGAAGGCGTTGCCGCCCGGAACGGCGAGCCCAGCCCTGACATCGGCGCGCAGGCCACCTACCAGTGGAGCTATGCTGACGCCGTGCGCGGTCTGGAATTGCTCGAACCTCACAAAGCCTGCATGGGCCAGCACTACGAAGGCAATCGCTCCGCGCTCATCGGCATGCGCGCTTCCAGCAAGAGCGGGTGCGAGGCCTTGTCTTGTCAACCAGCGGCGCGTGCCCAAACCAGTCCCCGGTCCGCCGCCAAGCCGCCATCGAAGGCCAAAGCCAACCTGCGCCCTTCACCTTTCGTGTAGGGCGCATTGCAAAATGGGTTCAACTTCGCCCGCGCCTGGCTGACGGCCCCCATCCCCGGAACCCGGGAGGGGGGGCCAAACCGCCCCCCAACCCGGGGGGGGGGAAAAGCGGTGTCCATCAAACCCAGGCGCGGGCCGGGGGGGGGGGGGGGGGGGGGGGCGGGGGGGGGGGGGGGGGGGGGGGGGGGGCCCCCCCGGCCTTCCCCAAACAACAAAACAAAAAAAAATTCCGCGGCTGGCTGATCGAACATCAGCGAAGTCGCAGGCGTTTGTGCAAAACGGTCGGTGAAGCCTCAGTTCGGCTTCGTGTTCTTGTCGCCGTCCACCGCATCGGCGATCGAATCCGCATCATTCTTGCGATCAGTGCCGAGCGTGTTGTCCACCGCCTCGCCCGCTTTCTCCAGGGCTCCGTCCCTGGGGTCTACCTTGCCGTCGCCGATCTTCTCCAGCGCCGAGTCCATGTCCTCGCCAGCCTTTTCGCAAGCCGCGAGCCCCGTCGCGCCCAAAACCGCGCAAGCGATAACCAATGCCTTCATCATGATACGTCTCCCTTTATGACGCTCACGCGCCAGTCCTGGAGCCATCAACGCGCGAACCGACGACCTCGTTGCACGACCCAGGCACGCCAGATCCCGCCAATTATCCGCGCCATCAGTCCGAAGACGCGTATGCGGCGGCCATAGCCCCGCATCTCGCCCTGCCCCGGTTGACGTTGGAGGCGCCGCCCGGCCACTCTCCGCCGGAATCGCCCCTATTGGACCCGGCGCCGAAGGATACGCCATGCTCTGGATGACCATTCTCAAGGCCATCGGCACGCTTGCCGTCGTCGTGATCATCTCGGAGGTGCAGAAGCGCTCGAACGTGCTCGGCGCGGCGATCGCCGCCCTGCCGCTGATGACCATGCTGGTGGTCTTCAACCTCGCCACCGACCCGAAGGCCGGCCCGGCCCAGGCGAACCTGTTCGCCAATACCACCTTCTTGCTGTTCTGGCCGGGCCTCACCTTCTTCATCCTTCTGCCGGTCCTGCAGAAATTTGGCCTATCCTTCTGGTGGTCATTCGGTGTTGGCGTTGTCGCGACCTTCGCGATAACCCTCGGCGCGATCGCAATGCTGCGCTCGTTCGGAGTGAAAATCGACTGATGCTAGGCAACGGTTTCGAGAAGACCATGCGCCTGGGCGTCCTGATCGCCCTCGCCAGCGTCGTGGTGATCGCGCCGCTGGTGGGCGTGTACGCATTCTCGCCCTTGATCTTCGTGTGGGGCGTTCAGCCCTACCAGCTCGCGGTGGCGCTCGGCGTGATGATAGCCGAGGCCTTCGGCATAGCGGCCTGGTTAATTCTCGTCCGCAGACCGAAGAAGTAGCGCCGGGTCGAAACGGGCGCCGCCACGGCAGCTTGCCCGTCTCTCGCGCCAGCGTAAGCTTCGCATTCAGGAGGAACGCCATGGCCGACACAGAGAGCAAGACCTACGAAGACATCCTCTATCGCGTGGAAGATGGCGTCGCCGTCGTGATGCTCAACCGTCCCGACAAGCTGAACGCCTGGCGCGGCGAGATGGACCGCGACGTCCGCGCCGCCATGCGCGCGGCCAGCGACGATCCCGCCGTGAAGGTCATCATCCTGACCGGCGCAGGCAAAGGCTTCTGCGCCGGCGCCGACATGAACATGCTTCAGACGATCCAGTCCGGCGACGCCAGCGCCTCGCGATCGGTCGTCAATTCGCACGAGCCTTGGGACAGCACGGCGAACGAGAACTTCCAGAAGCAGTATTCCTGGTTCCCCGCCGTGCCGAAGCCGATCATCGCCGGCATCAACGGCGCCGCCGCCGGCCTTGGCCTGATCATGGCGCTCTATTGCGACATCCGCTTCGCGAGCGACAGGGCGAAGTTCACCACCGCCTTCTCACGTCGCGGCCTGATCGCCGAGCACGGCATCTCATGGCTGCTGCCGCGCCTGATCGGTTTCGCCAACGCCGCCGACCTGCTCTATTCCGCCCGGGTCGTCACGGCGCCGGAAGCAAAGGGCATGGGCCTCGTCAGCCGCGTTATCCCCGCCGAGGATTTCGAGCGCGACGTGATGGCCTACGCAAAGATGCTCGCCACGGAGGTCTCGCCTCGCTCCCTGCACGAGATGAAGCGCGAAATCTGGGCCGCCCAGTTCCAAACCCTCGGCCAGGCCATCGAGGCCGCCAACGGCGACATGGGTCCCAGCTTCAAGTCGGAAGACTTCAAGGAAGGCATCGCCCACTACATGGAAAAGCGCGCGCCCAAGTTCACCGGCCGCTAAATGGAACCTCCCCGCGCCCGGCGCGTCTATCCAGACGCGCAGCGCAGGGAACCTGAATGAGCAAGGACTTTGACGGCAAAACCATCCTCATCGTGGAGGACGAATTCTTTGTCGGCTCGGACCTAGAACAGATCCTGGCAGACGCCGGCGCCAACGCCGTGTTGGTCAACACGGCCAGCGCCGCTTCGGCCAGGCTGGCCGAAACACAGTTCGACGCGGTCATCCTCGACATTCACCTACAGGACGAAAGCACCTATCCCGTGGCCGACGAACTCCGCCGCCGCGCCATCCCCTTCGTCTTCCTCAGCGGCTATCTCACGATCCGCGAGGGCTACACAGACATCCCCTTCGTCGACAAACCCTTCACCAAGGAAACCGTCACAAACGCCCTGAAGAACCTGCTGACCCAGCCGATGCATTAGATATCTGGCCTGAGTGCAGCGGCGCAGGCCAACCCTCCCCATTCCACTTCCGTTCATCTTCGCTCATATATTGGTACGGTTCGGGAGGACTGATCCATGAGCGCTGCACGCTCCAACACCCCTGCTCCGCGCCGCAACCGGCGCTTTGCCATGCTGCTGGCCGCTGCGTCCGCCGCAGCGCTTCTGGCGGCCTGCGAAACCGGACCCACGCCGGAAGAGATCGCCCAGATGGACTGGCAGTCCGCTTCACGGATGGACACGCCGCCTGCCTATGAAAGCTACATGCGCATGCATCCCGACGGCGAGTATGTCAGCGTCGCTCGCCAACGTGTTGACGAACTCCGCAGCATGGAAACCGCCGGCTACGCCGTCGCCAGGCGCGCCGACACGGAAGACGCCTATGTCGCCTTCCTCGCCCGCTATCCGTGGGGCGCCAACGCGGCGGAGGCCGACGCCCGCCGGGCCGTTCTTGCCGCTCCCCGTCTTGCGGCCGAAGAGAACCGCGCCTGGCAGGAAACGCGGAAGTCCGAGCATATCGAAGTCTACGAAGCCTTCCTCAATGACTGGCCGCGCGGCGCCCACGCCGTCGAAGCTCGCACCAAGCTCGATGCGCTGTGGCGCACGGACCAAGGCGCGTTCGTCCGCGCGCAACGCTCCGGCTCACCTTCAGAACTCCAGGCCTTCATGATCTCTTGGCCGCGCTCCAGTTATGTCGCCGACGCCCGCCGCGAGCTCGACCTGATCCGGGCCCGCGATGACGACGCCTGGCGCCGCGCCCTCGCCGACAACTCTGTCACAGCCTACGATTTCTACCTCTCGAGCCAGCCCAATGGCGCCTGGCGTGTTGAGGCCTCGCGCGCGATCGAAGATCTGCGCCAGCGCGACTACGAAGCCTGGCGTTATGCCGCCGCAATGGACCAGATCTGGGCCTACGAGAACTATCGCTCGATGTATCCGTGGGGCGGCTGGTACGACACGGCCTTCTATCGAATCGACTGGATCCGGGCCGGCCGCTACGACAACAACTGGAACTCCAGCTGGAACCATGACTGGAATCGCGGCTGGCGCTGGGGCGAAGGCCGTGGCCGGGACGATGATCACGACCATGGCCGCGGCGACGATCGCAACACCTATCCGCCGCTGTTCAGTGGGCAGAAGGACAATAACAAGCCCAGTCCACCCCCGACGTCCTCGCCGCCGGCTGCGAACCCGAGCCCCCCACGCGGCGGGAATAAGTACAATCCCGCGCCGTCTTCGCCCCCGCCGCAGCAATTTTCCCCGCCACAATCCTTTTCGGCGCCTGCGGCGTCCCCTCCCCCGCCTCCGCCGCCCCCACCTCCGCCCTCGCGCTTCAATCCGAATCCCAAGCCAGAAGCTAAGGCACGGGCGGAATAGTGCTATTCTCCCTTGGATTCGCGCCCGGATTCGTATCCGGGAGCGTGACGGGCGACGGGTTGCTGCTATTTCACTGTGAAGACGGGGTTTCGCGCTCTACCTCACCCCGAGGGTGAGGCAAGCGCTGGAACGCCTCCGTTGGATGGGCGGCGCGGCGAACAAGGCTGGCGGGATCACAAGATGACGACCGAGACTCCCGACGCTCCATCCAGCTTGCTGATGCGCTGGGGCCCGCCCGTCCTAAAAGTCGTCGGCACGCTGGCCACCGTCGGCCTCGTCACCTTCGCGCTTCTGTGGAACACGCTGTTTGCGCAGATGCCATCCCTGCCCAGCCGCGAAGCGCTGTGGACGCTCAACCGCGAACCAGCAGTCGAGTTCATCGACGCCAAGGGTGAGACTGTCTCCATCCGCGGCCCGCGCTATGGGCGCGCCGTCAAGGCCGCCGACCTGCCGCCCCACGTTGTCAACGCCTTTATCGGCGCCGAGGATCGCCGCTTCCGCGAGCACACGGGCGTCGACATGTGGGCGATCGTCCGCGCCTTCCTCGCCAACGCCCGCGCCGGCCACACAGTCGAAGGCGCCTCCACCATCACGCAGCAGCTCGTCAAGAACCTCTTTCTCACGCCGGATCAGACCTTAAAGCGCAAGGCGCAGGAAGCCCGCCTCGCTGGCGATCTCGAACGTCTGCTGAAGAAGGACGAGATCCTCGATCTCTATCTCAACCGCATCTATCTCGGCGCTGGCGCCTATGGTCTCGACGCCGCCGCGCGCACCTATTTCGGCAAGCAGCCTGCCGATCTCACGCTCGCCGAATCCGCCATGCTCGCCTCTTTCCCAAAAGCGCCGACGCGCTTCGCCAACCAGGTGCAGAGCAGCAAGGCCAAGGAACGCCAGCATTACGTGCTCGAGCAAATGGTCGAAGCCGGCTTCATCTCGCAGGCGCAGTCCGACGAGGCGGCGAACCAGGAACTCATCTTCGCGAAAGAAGCGCCCGACACCTTTACCGGCCATGCGCTCGACTATGCTGTTGAGCGCGTCCGCGAAGTCCTGCCCAATCCGCCGGCGGACATGGTGATCAAGCTCTCGCTGGATCTCACGCTGCAGAAAGCTGCGCAAGAGGCGGTCGAGCACGGCCTCGCCACCATGGGCAAGGACCGCCGCGCGTCGGAAGGCGCGGCCCTGCTGATCGATGTCAACGGCGCCATCCGCGCCATGGTCGGCGGCCGCGACTATCTGAAATCGAAATTCAACCGGGCCACGCAGGCTCGCCGCCAGCCCGGCTCGTCCTTCAAGATGTTCGTTTACGCCGCCGCCCTTGAAGACGGCATGACGCCCGGCACCGTCCGCTTCGACATGCCGATCACCATCAACAACTGGCGCCCGCGCAATTATGGCGGCGATTACCGCGGCCCGGTCACGCTCTCCGAAGCGCTTGCGGAATCGCTCAACACGGTGGCGGCCCAGATAGGCAACGAGATCGGCGTCGACAAGGTCACGGCCCTCGCGCACGAATTCGGCGTGAAGTCACCGCTTCACAATTATCCTTCGATCACGCTTGGCTCGGACGAAGTAACGCTGATGGACATGACCACCGGCTTCGGCGTGCTGGCCAAGGGCGGCCTGCAGATGAACCCTTACATCATCGAGGAAATCCGCAACTCGAAGGGTGACCTGCTCTATTCGAACCCGGTCGCAGCGGCGCCGCGCATCTATCCAGAAAACCTCGCCGCCGACATGAACTCCATGCTCAGCCGTGTCGTCGTCAGCGGCACCGGCGGCGCCGCGCGTATCCCCGGCTGGGACGTCGCCGGCAAGACCGGCACCAGCCAGGATTGGCGCGACGCCTGGTTCCTCGGCTATACCACCCGCTATGTCGGCGGCGTCTGGGTCGGCAATGACGACGACAAGCCGATGGCGAAGATCACTGGCGGCGAGATGTCGGCCCGCATCTGGTCCGACATGATGAAGGTGGCCCTCAAAGACATCCCGCCCGAGCCGCTTCCCGGCGCCAAGCAGGCAGAAGAGTATCTGTCGAGCGAAGAGCAGGAGCGCCTGAACTTCTACCGCCGCCTCGCCAGCGCCTTCAGCTCTGTGGAAGCAAGAGCCGGCGGCGGCGGCTGACCCGCCTCTTCACCTGATCGTCACCGTCACGCGCGCCTGCGCCACCGGCTAACATTTGCCGGTTGACGATCCCTAAGCAAAAACCTCCCGTTTGTCATGACTTACGTTTCCTCACTCGTTGTTCTGGCCGATCCAACACGCCGCAAGGTGTTTGAACGCTTGCGCCAAGGTCCTCTGTCGGTCGGCGAAATTGCGCTCGCTCCGCTGCTTGCCTTGCCCAAAACGCCGAAGATGCAGCGTTCTCGCCCTTGACCTTACGGCCGGCTTCGCGTCCATGCGCGCCATGGCCGGACCTCCGATTGCAGTTCTTCGCGGCGTGAAGCTCACGCTAGGCGCAACGCCCCTGTTTGACGGCGTCGACCTGCAGCTGGCGCGTGGCGAGCGCATGGCGCTGGTCGGCCGCAATGGGGCCGGCAAGTCGACCCTGATGCGCATCCTCGCCCGCGCCATCGAGCCCGATGGCGGCGAGATCTTCATGCAACCCGGCGTCGTCGCCCGCCACCTGCTGCAGGAGCCCGACTTCGCCGGTTTCAAGACCGCCATCGCGTATGTCAGCGACGGCCTCGATGACGACATGCTTTACCGCGCCGAGACCGAGTTGCTCGCCTGGGGCGTGCCGCAGGAACTCGATCTCAAGAAAGCGTCCGGCGGTCAGGCCCGCCGCATCGCCTTGGCTCACGCCTTCGCCCATGACCCCGACGTGCTGTTGGTCGACGAACCGACCAACCACCTCGATGTGCCCGCCATCGAACTGCTGGAAGACGAGCTGAAAGCCTTCCGAGGCGCGGCCCTCATTGTAAGTCACGACCGCCGCTTTCTCGAGAACGTCTCCACCTCCGTCGCCTGGCTTCGTCAGGGCACTGTCCATACTCTCGGCAAAGGCTACGCCGCCTTCGAGGAATGGGCCGAGACCGTCGAAGCCGACGAGGAGAAAGCGCTCGACAAGCTGAACGTTCAGCTCAAGGCCGAAGAACGCTGGATGGCGCGCGGCGTCACCGCCCGCCGCCGCCGCAATATGGGCCGCGTGCGCAAGCTGCATGAAATGCGTGACGAGAAGAAGGAACGCCGCATCGCGCTCAATCAAGCGAGCAACACAGCCAACCTCGGCATCGATGCAGGCACGCAATCCGGCCGCCTCGTCATCGAGGCAAAGGGCCTGACCAAGACCTTCCTCACGCCCGATGGCGACCTGCCCATCGTCGACAATCTCAATCTCCGTGTCATGCGCGGCGACCGCCTCGGCATCATCGGCCCCAACGGCGCGGGCAAGACCACGCTGCTGAAGCTCCTGCTCGGCCAACTCGAACCCGACGCCGGCACGCTGCGCCTCGCGAAGACGCTCGACATCGCCTATCTCGACCAGACCCGCGCCACGCTGAAGCCGGACGTCACGCTGTGGGACACGCTCACCCCGCTCGGCGGCGACCAGGTCATGGTGCGCGGCTATCCCAAGCATGTCGCCGCCTATGCCAAGGACTTCCTTTTCGAGTCCCGGCAGCTCCACCAGCCGGTCCACGCCCTCTCTGGCGGCGAACGCAACCGGCTCACGCTGGCGATCGCGCTCGCCAAGCCGTCCAACCTGCTGATCCTCGACGAACCGACCAACGATCTCGACATCGAGACGCTGGACCTGCTCGAAGACATGCTCAGCCAGTATGAAGGCACGCTCCTGCTGGTCAGCCACGACCGCGCCTTCGTTGATAACGTGGTTACCTCGATCCTGACGCCAGAAGGCAAGGGCCAATGGCTGGAAACGCCCGGCGGCTATTCCGACTACGTCGCACAGAAGAAATCGGGCGGCGTCGCTTTCCGCTCGTCCGCTCTCGACCCTTCCTCGAAAGGCGGTTCGAAAGTCGCTGACAAGACGCCGGGCGCTCCCGCGTCCAAGCTCACCTTCAAGGACCAGCATCGTCTCACCGAGCTCAACCGCCTCATGCCGGAACGCCAGAAGGAGATCATCGATCTCGAAGACGCGATGGCGGATTCAGCTCTCTTCTCGAAGGATCCGAAAGGTTTTCAGACCCGCGCCAACCGCCTCACAGCAGCTCGCGCCGAACTGGAAAGCTATGAGGGGGAATGGTTTGCCCTAGAGGAAAAGCGCGAGGCGCTTGGCCGTAGCTGATACGTCAGACGTCGAATTGCGACGCCCCGCCGCGGCGAAATCGCAAATTCCCAAGCGGGGACAAGTCTTTTTTTAACCGCCCCCCATTAGGTTGGGTCTCCTGCCCGAGGGGAGATCCGGCATGGCGGCGCCCGCCAATAATTTTGCATTGCTGCTGGATCTCGCCAAAGAAGGCTCCAGCGAGAAACGCCGCGAACTGCTGCGGCAGATCACTGACGTCTTCCTGGCCGACCCGCCGGAACGCTCAGATCGCGAAAGCATGCTGTTCGACGAAATCGTCGGCGCCGTCGCCGCCGATCTCGAAACGCAGGTCCGCATCGAACTCGCGCGCAAAGTGGCCGTCAGCGACGTGCCTGTGCAGCGCACCGCCCGCCGCCTTGCGATGGACGTCATCGAAGTCGCCCGCCCGGTCCTTGAACATTCGAAGGCGCTGAGCGAAGCCGACCTCATCGACGTGATCCAGGCGAAATCGCAGGATCACATGATGGCCGTCACGAAGCGGCCGCACATTGGCGAGAACGTCTCCAGCGCACTGGTCTCCAAGGGTGAAGACCGCGTCGTCGCCTCGCTGCTCGAGAACCCCACCGCGCGCATGAACCGCGAGACATTCGAGCGTGTCGCGGAACGCGCCGAAGTCAGCCGCGTCCTGCACGCCCCGTTCGTGCGCAACGCCCACGTGCCGCTCGACCTGCTCAACAACGTTTACCTGAAGGTCGAGCATAACCTGCGCCGCGAGATCATGCGCAAGTTCCACGGCGTGTCGCCGGCCGAACTCGAAGCCGCGCTGGAAGCCAGCCGCAACCACCTCTCATCCGCCTATGGCGCGTTGCCCGACGACTTCCAGGCCGCCAAGGATCACATTGCAACGCTTGAGAAGCGCAACCCGCTGAGCCCGCCCGTGCTCGTGCAGCTGCTGCGCGAGAACAAGCGCACGGCCTTCGTGCTCGCCTTCGCAAAGCTGGTGGATATCGAGTTCGATCTCAGTCGCCGCCTCGTCGAGGCGAAGGATATCGATGCGCTCGCCATGCTCTGCCGCGGCGCCGGCTTCGACCGCGGCCTGTTCGTCACGCTCTGCATCACCATCTTGAATGATGGCGGCGGCCTCAGCAAAGCCGAGAAATACGGCCAGCTCTACGAGCAGGTGCCCGTCGCCGCCGCCCAACGCGCCCTCCGCTTCTGGAAGGTCCGCGCCAAGGGCGGAACCGGCGCGAAAGCCGCCTAGTCACTCGCCCCCCGAGAGGCCCCCAGTGGACGGCGTAGGCCGGCCGCAATAGCGTCTCCCTACAACACGTGGGGATAAGGGGATGGACATCGGGGGACTGTGGGCGGGCTTTCTGGCCGCCCTTCCGCACAATTGGGACGAAGCGCTGACGCTCACCCACGCCATCCTGTCCAATCCCTGGGCGCGCACGTTTGCACTTGTGGTGATCGTCTATCTCACCATCCGCGTCATCGCGAGCATCTACAGCGGCGACAAACAGGGCGCGGAGCTGGGGCCGGTAGCGATCCGCGCGCACACCTCGGCGCGCTATGGCCGCGACATGGTCCGCATGCCGCACGCACTGATGCCTATGGCGATGGATGGCGTGTCGGCCTGCTGCAAGATTTTCTACGTTTACAACGACTCCCGGGGCCGCCGGCGCAAGCATCTCGTCCACACCGTCCGTGACGCCAAGCTTAGCCTGTCGCCAGTCGACCTGCCGCGCGTTAAGGATGTCATCTACGGTCAGGAAATTCCCGAGGCTGTCGCGACACGTCACGTCTGCTTCCCGCCCGTCGATGTGCAAGAGGTTGCCGGCGCCGTTCCTGGCACGCCGGAATCGGCAAGCGACTACGCAAAGCTCCACGGCATCATCGAAAGCTGGACTGAGGATGACTCCGCCGCCTGGATCTCCACGTCCGCAGACGTCAAAGACGAGATCGGCGTCGGCAAGATCGACTTCATCAAGTCCCGTGCGAACGGCATTGCCAAAGTGGAGAAGGGCTGCTTCAATCGGCTGCATTTCCGGCCACGCTACGAGAACCGCCCGAATTGCGTCGGCAGCTACTACCTCCAAGTTTCGAGTTTTCCCACGAACCCCTGTTCGTGCTGACCCGCCATCCCGACCGCGATCTGAAGATGACGGCGTGGCTGACCATCCTGACCAGCATGTTCGCCCTGATCATGGACTGGTGGCCCAACGGCGCGCCGCCCTTCGGCATCACGGCGCCGGGCGCCACTGTACGCGCGACCGATTCGCCCCCGGCTAGAACTGTGCGCATTCCGCCACCCTAGACGCGAAAAGTGGTGCATCACGCGCATCAATCGCGCCCGCTTGTGCAGTTCCGGAATTGCTCAGCGCACCCCCCTCGCCTAGCTTCGCGCCCCGCGGGGCCTAGAGAGAGTATATGCCGAACCCCATCATTCGCTCGCAGACCGTGAGCATCGGCGACTTGTTGCGCCTCGGATCATTCCAGCCTGCCCGCGTCCAGCGCGACTATTGCTGGACCGAGCACCAGCAGGCCGGCCTACTGGACGACCTGATCGCCAGCTTCGGCGAGTTCGGCCTCGACCCGGAGGTGGAGCCCGACGCCAGCGACGCCAACGAACCGTCAACCGACACGCCTTTCGATATGTCCGATTACGACCGCGAGCTGGAACTGACGGCGCCCTATACGTTCGTCGGCACGGTCGTCCTCCATCCGGCCGGCGAACGGTTCGACATCTATGACGGTCTTCAGCGCGTCACCACATTCACCGTCGTGCTCGCCGTCCTGCGCGACATGATGGAAGCCGAAAAGAACCATCCGGTCCATTCGCTGCTCTCGACCGAGAGCGGCATCTGGCGGCTTAACCTTCAGATGAAGCACAACACCCTGGAATCAGACATCCTCGCCCACGGCCGCACAACCAAGCGCCATCGGCCACATCCCCTGCTGACCGACGCGTCCGAGCGCCTGCGCGAATGCGTGACCGTGGCGCGCGGCAAGTTCGCCGGCTGGAGCGCCAAACGCCTCTCGGCCTTTACCGCCTTCCTGTCGGAAGCCGTGCTCGTCACCGTTACGCGCATCTCCGATCGCCGCACGGCCGCCAAGGCCTTCGTGAGCATCAATTCCGGCGGCCTGCCGCTGAAGCCCGAAGAGATCGTCAAGGGCCAGCTGATCGACCTGTCCTCAACCATGCCGAATGCAGACGAGGCGGCGCGCACGATCCTGTTCGCCTGGAACTCGATGCAGGAAGAACTCGGCAAGCAGCGCTTCGACGACTTCCTCCGCTCGGTCGACTTCATCGAACGGCGCCAGCCACAATCAACCGACTATGCGATCCAGCTGATGGAGTTCATCCGACGATACTATCCTGGCCAGCAAGGCTATCGATGGGCGACGGAAACGCTGATCCACTACCTCGCCGCGTTCAAATGGATCCACGAATCCAACGAGCAGGAATGGGCTGTCGGCGTTCACGCCAGTCTGCGCCGCTTGCAGCTGCTGAAATGGGACCAATGGCGCGCCTACGCCATGCTTGTCCGCATGAAGTCGCGGCCGGCCGACCTCGACAAACGGATCGATATTCTCGATCGCGCCTGCTTTGCCCTCACGGTTTCTACGCCAGACGCCCGCCGCTGCGCCGAGATGATCGGCAAGCGCATCGAGCGCTTCGCCAAAGGCACATTCGGCAAACAGGCCGGCCTGCTCTTCTCGCCAGCCCAGCACGAACGCCTCGTGCGCCATCTCAACAGCCCGATCACGGAAGGCGGACGCCGCTCCACCATCATGCGCTGGATCGAAGCCGCGGCACATGGCGACCGCGTGCCGCGCTACATAATCGACACACACTCATCAATCGAACATTGCTATCCTCGCAATCCCCAGAACAACTGGCTGGCGTTCGAAAACGGGCTGGAGATCAACCAGCTTGCGACGCTTCGCGAGATGACCGGCAATCTCTGCGTGCTGCCGCAGGACGAACTCGGCAACGCCCCGTTTGAGGAGAAGCGCAAAGCCTACGCTCGCTTCAAGGCCAAGTTCGCCAACGAGATCGCGAAAACCAAGTTCTGGACGCCCGACGCCGTCCGCTACCGCACCAAGAAGCTTACTGAGATGACCCTCGCCTTCCTGGCGCTCGAAGTGTCGGGGTCATAAGCGCAGCCAGGACGGTCTGGTCAGAACTGACAATGCTGCCTAGTCTCTCCCCTCAGATCCGCGCACAGCAAACGATGCGCGGACATCGGGAAGACAAGTATGAAGCTTTTCGGAACTCTCGCGCTCGCCTTGGCGCTGGCTTCGGCCACGCAAGGCTGCACCACAACGCCAACACAATCTGTTGTGGAAACCGCAACGCCCAAGATCGTCATCTATCACGCCGAAGGTCGACGCTCCGAACGCGTTGTCTGGCTGTGCGAAGAACTTGGCCTGCCCTACGAACTCAAATATCGCCGCGGCGATGTGACCGGGTCATTTGAGGACATTTTCGCCGTCAACTCGGGCATGCGCGTCGCCCCCACCGTCTTCTACAATGGCGAGCTGTTGGTCGAATCGGGCGCGATTCTGCAATTCATCATGGACCGGAATGGCGGCGGCCGCCTGATGCCAGCTGTCTCGTCTCCCGACTACGCCTCCTACCTGCGCTTCATGCACTATTCCGAAGGCACGTTGGCTTCAGACGTGGTGGCCGATTATCGCGTCGCCCGCGCGACCGGCGGAAAAGCGCCGCGCGGCGCGAAGGAGACCGACGGCCAGCGCGCGATGCGCTTCGCCGATGACTTTCTCGAAAAGCACCCATGGTTCGGCGGATCGCAGTTCACCACCGCCGACATCATGATGGTCTTCCCGATCAGCTATGCGATCCGCATGAACGTCGCGGATCCGGTTAAATATCCGAACATTCTTGCCTGGCAGAAAAAGGTCGAAGGCCGTCCCGCCTTCAAGCGCATGATCGCTGCGGCCCGCCCCGATGGTCGCGTCGCACCGCCGCCTTCGCTCACCCTGCCTTAACGACATCATCAGCTAGACGCGCTGGTAATATGATGGCGGACATACTAGGTCCGCCATCCACCCAGTCCCGGAGCCCCGGGAAAGAAACCAGCCATGCACGCGCCGCCCGTGACTAAACTCGTCGACACGCGCGCCGCGATCGCCTTCCTGTTCCTCGGAAACGTCATGATCGGTTCGGGCGTCCTCGCCCCGGCGGCCATGATCAATTCCATGACGGCCGATCTTGGCGTCAGCACAGTCGCCATCGGAGCACTCATCGCCTGGGGCGCCGTCATCCTTTGCATTGGCGCGCCGGCCTTCGGATTCTTCACCAACCGCGTTGGCCGCCGCACGCTGCTGACGGCCTCGCTGGCCCTCTACACCGCGGGACATGCGGCTTCCGTGTTCGCGCCGGATTACCAGACCCTGATGATCACCCGTCTTCTGATGATCAGCGGCGCAGCAATCTTCACGCCACAGGCCGCCAGCGCCATCGCGCTGATGGCGCCGGATCATCGCCGCCCCAGCGCGGTTGCGACGGTGTTCATGGGCTGGGCCGTCGCCGGCGCGGTCGTTATTCCCTGCATGAGCATCTTTGCCGAAACGCTGGACTGGCGGATCATCTATGGCGTGCTTGCGGCCGGTTCGGCCCTTGCGGCCCTCGGTGTGTTCTCCGTCCTGCCCGGAAATCTCTACCCGGCGCGGTTGTCGCTGAGCGCATGGGGCGAGGTCGTCACGCGCCCCGCGATCCTGCTCCTGCTCGCGGCCACATCGCTGCAAGTCATGGGTCAGTTCACGCTGTTTCCATATCTCGCCGCCGAACTCCGCCACTCTTCTGGCGCTGATCCATCCGCGATCGGGCTGGCGCTGGGACTTTACGGCGGCGCAGGTCTTCTCGGCTCGATTACCGCGGCAAGAACGGTCGGCTCCCTCGGCGCGCCGCGCACGCACTTTATCTGCCTGATCCTCATGGCCATGGGCCTCGCCGCGTGGTCGGTGTTCTCCGGATCACTGGTGACGGCCATTGCCAGCGTGTTCGTCTGGGGTCTGGGCTTTGGCGCCGCCGTCGCCATGCAGCAGGCCCGCCTCATCTCCGTCGCGCCCACCCTCGCGTCCGCCTCCGTCGCGCTCAACACGTCGGTGCTCTATCTCGGCCAGGCTGGCGGCACAGCTATCGGCGGCGAGCTGATCACCCGCAATGCGCACAACCTCATCGGCCCCGCCGGCGCCGCCTTCATGCTTACGGCCATCGTCGCATCAAGGTGGGCATACAAGAAGTTTGGAGCCTAGACCCGTTCCTTGGTCTTCGTGAACCGGATCGCCGGGTTCTTGTCGGAGACATAGCCGACATCCCATGCGTTCTTCGCGAGATAGACCGGCGCGCCATCAAGATCCTTGGCGACGGCGGAGCGGTTCGAGTCGAGGAACGCGCTGAGCTTCGCTGAATCATCGCTCGACAGCCAGCGCGCAGCGGCCCAAGGCGACGCCTCGAACAGCACTTCGAGATTGTTCTCCGTCGCGATGCGCTCGGCCATCACCTCGATCTGCAGCTGGCCGACGGCGCCGACGATCATGTCCGATCCGATCTCCGGGGTGAAGAGCTGCGTCACGCCCTCTTCCGCCAACCCCTCCAGCGCCTTGCGCAGATGCTTCGATTTCATGGGGTCCTTGGTGCGCACGCGGCGCAGGATTTCCGGGGCGAAATTCGGAATGCCCTGGAACTGCACATTGCCGCTCTCCGACAGCGCGTCGCCCACACGCAGCGCGCCATGGTTGGGAATGCCGATCACGTCGCCGCCGAACGCCTCGTCCGCAATCTCGCGATCCTGCGCCATGAACATCACCGGCGAGGTAATGCCGATCTGCTTGCCCGCCACCGTCTTCAGACGCATGCCGCGCTGGAACTTGCCCGAAACCATGCGGAAGAACGCAATCCGGTCGCGGTGGTTGGGGTCCATGTTCGCCTGAATCTTGAACACGAAGCCTGTGACTTCCTTGTTCTCGGGCCCGACCTGCGCCGGCTGTCCCTTTACCTTGGCCTTCTGCACGCGCGGCGCCGGCGCTTCCTGCCAGATCGTATCCAGCAATTCCTTCACGCCGAAATGGCGCAGCGCCGATCCGAACACGACAGGCGTCATATGCCCTTCCCGATACGATTGGTGATCGTATTCCTTGCACACGCCGGCGGCCATCTCCGCCTGCGCCTCAAGCTCGATCTGCTCGTCGGCGCTCATCATCTCGTCAAAGCGATCCGCGCCAACGCGCTCGGTCTTGAAGTCCACCGAGCCGTCATGCGCTACGATCCGCTGATATGTCACGAACTCGCCCGTGCGCAGATCCTTCATCCCCCGCAATCGCTCGCCGGAGCCTTGCGGCCAGTAGAGCGGCGAGGCCGACATCGCCAGCTTTTGCTCGATCTCGTCGAGCAACTGGAACGGATCCTGCGCCTCGCGGTCCATCTTGTTGATGTAGGTGATGATCGGAATGTCCCGCAACCGGCAGACCTCGAACAACTTCAGCGTCTGCGGCTCGATGCCCTTCGCGGCGTCCAGGACCATGATGGCCGAATCCGCCGCCGTCAGCGTGCGATAGGTGTCTTCTGAGAAATCCTCGTGGCCCGGCGTATCCAGGAGGTTGAACACACAGTCCTGATACTCGAACGTCATCACCGACGCCGAAACCGAGATGCCGCGATCGCGCTCGATCTTCATCCAGTCCGACATCGTGCGTCGCCGCTCGCCGCGCGCCTTCACAGCGCCGGCCATGCGGATCGCGCCGCCCGCCAACAGCAGGTTCTCGGTCAGCGTCGTCTTGCCGGCGTCCGGGTGCGCGATGATCGCGAACGTGCGCCTGCGCGCGGCTTCTGCTTCAGGTGTAAGGGCCATGGGGCGGCCTGATACAGGGGTGCGCGGGAAACGTCCACACCGCCACACCGCCGCCCGATATCAGACTTCCCGCACGCTCTCCGTCAGGAAATGCCGCCCCTCGCGGTCTTCGATCTCGATCACCCAGAGATCGCGATCCGCCTTCAACCGCTTCGCCACCAGCGCATCGACATCCGCCTCGTCCTCAGCCGCCAGCCGCTCGAACTCGGTTGGACCTTCCGGATTGAACGCCGGCGCATAAAGCTCCGCCTCGCCGCGGGCGCGGGTCACCTTGACCAGCACATCTCCACGCTGCTCGTCCCCGCGATTGACGATCGTCGCGAAAGCCCCCGCGCCGTTCGCGCGGCGCAGCAGGGCCGAAACCCAGAGTTGAGCAGGAATCTCACGCGGCATACGCGCCCTTTACCACATTTTCCCCGGCTGGCGCCCCGATTGCTCACTGTCTGGCAAAACCGCGTAAACGATTTGGGCAGACCCCCGATGCTCGCCGCCGCCCTCCTGATAGCGACCCAGCCCACTCCACAGGCCGAACGCCTTGGCGTCTGCATATTGGCCGCGATTTCCGGCGTGCTTGTGTGCGGCCTGATCTCCCTCGTAAAGGAAATGCGCGCGGAAACCTCCGCCCGCCCGTAAACCCCATCTTCAAACCGGCATGGCAGGGTCCGTCCCATGTCGCGTCGCGCCTTAACCTTTGCCGTCCTCGGCCTGCTCGCCGCGCCCGCCGCGTCGGCCGACACCGCCGCCGTGCAGCGCACCTGGCTCGAGCGCGTGGCGATCAGCGCCGCCGACAAATCCTGCAACCTCTTCACCGTGGGCGAACGTCTCGCCCTCCAGTCCGGCATTTACCAGGCTGAGGGCGAACTCCTGCGCGCCAACAAGACCGCCGCCGAGATGGACAAACTCGCCACCGAAGTCTCGACCCACGCCCGCTCGCTCGGCTGCGCGCATCCCTCAGTCGTCGAAGTCGCCGCCACCGTCCGCTCGAGCTACCGCCAGTTCGCCAAGACCAGCTATCTCGACTACCCCGCCGCCCGTTCCACCTGGGGCGCCTCGCGCTCCGAACACGACAAGTGGGCCGTGAGCCAGACTGACAAGGCAACCAATGTCGTGCTCGGCCTGCGTCGCGTGAAGAACGACCTCCGCCTCGCTATCTCGATGCCCGCGAAAGGTATGGAGCCGTCCTCTGTGCAGCTTGTCCTTCGCGACCCCGGCAAGATGCCGGAGCCATGGCTCGGCTCCATCGCCGGCGCTACCAAGGAATTGTCCGCCCCGCCGCGCTCCATCGCGAAGATCGAATGGGCTGGCGAGATCAGGAAGGGCAAGGACGTCGTCGGCGACCCGATCTGGATCTTCTATTTCAACCCCGGCGCCATCACGCGCCTCGAAGCCCTCGACCCGCGCGAAGCCATGCGGCTCGATTTCGTGCCGTCGCAACGCTCCAAGAACCAGACCGTGAAGAGCGTATCCTTCGAAGTCGGCGACATCCGCGCCGCGCACGCTTTCGCGCTCATCCCGCCGCCGGAATACGCGCCGGCGCCGGCTTCCGCCGCCGCCCCCGCCGCCCACTAGCTGATTGCTCACTCGCCGCCCGCTGGGGTTGATCCGCGCGATAAGATCGTCCAGTCTCTTTTTGTCCGCACTCGCGCGTGAGCCCAATCATGGCCGACATCGTCAACCTCAACGACCGTCGCAAGCGCAAGGCGCGTGAGGAGCGCGAAACCGAAGCCGCCGCCAAGCGCATTATGTTCGGCCGCACCAAGGGCGAGAAGAAGCGCGACGATGTCCAGAAGTCCGCCGAAATCCGCAAGCTGGACGGCGCCAAACGCGACGGCGACAACGAAAAGAAGCGCTAGCGGCGATAGGTCCGTTTCAGTTACGCCGGCCCCTTCGGTCCCACGCTCAGCGCCAGTATGCGGCTGATCTCGCGCACCGGGCGCTTGCTGTCCTTGCGCCACTGGTTGAATGCCGCCTGCACCGCAGCAAGATCCTTCTTGCTCGTCGGTTCTTTCGTCACCACACCTTCGCGGATCAGCGCCTTCACCACATCGCCCGACAGAATGAAGGCATCCCAGCCTTCAAAACGCAGGAAGTACTGGCACGTCGCCCCGCCCATCCGCGACGCGTTCTTCTTGAGGTAATCCATGAGCCCGACCTGATCCGTGTCCGGCCAATCTGTGAGGAATTTCGCGAACGAGCCGTGCCCCTTCGCAGTCGCGACAACAAAGCGGGCATTCTCGATCGTGGCCATGATCTTGGCTCCGTTGCGCACGATCCGCGCATCCTTCAACAGCGCATCCACCTTCTCATCGCCGTAAGCTGCAACCTTCTTCGGCTCGAACTTGTCGAACGCCGCTTCGAAGCCCGGCCACTTCTTCTCGATAACTTCCCAGGAAAAGCCCGACGAAAACACGGCCTTGGCCATAGCGGCGAGCAGCCGGGCATCCTTCTTGCTCGCGATGTCGGTATCAACCTGCCAATGCCGCAGCGCAGCAGAAATTCCCTTGGGTCCGCCATGATGTTTCCCCGCGAGCGCCTCGATCTGGCCGAACGATTTCATAAGAATTCTCGCGTAAGACTGGCGCCAGAGGCAGATCGCATGATGCGCATCCGGACCATCCCGACAAGCGTGACGCTCCTTATGCTGGCGATCATCCTCGCCGCCCCGATCGTCACCAACGCTTTCCTCGCCATGACGCACAGCGCGAACGGCTAGACGAGTCGAAGAATTTTGGGATGGAGCTGTCCCGGATTTGCAGGACGGCCGAAATCCTTCATCTACGAAATCAAAGCGCTGCCTCTAATTTTGTAGGACCGCGCCCGCCCGAATCTACCGGTTCCCGGACGCGGGTATAATCGCGTCCATGACGCCGGCACGATCACGCGCAAGCGAGATCGCCTCTCCATCGCTCCGCCAGATCTGGCTGGCCGCGATGCTCGGCGCGTTTGTCGAGCTGATGCACAAGGTCGTTGCGATTCTTCGGATGAAACCCCTCCGCTCGTTCCGTGACTGGCACACGGAAACGGCGGAGGCGTCTCTGCCCAAAGAAAAGACCGACACCCTCAAGGAAACAAACGCTGTCCCGCAAGACAGCCCGAAAACCCTCATGCTGAGGAGCGCATCCAAGCTGTGCGTCTCAAAGCACCGCCGCGTGCGCACCGGATCAAGAGACAAGTATGGAGCGGACCTTCGGTCCGCATTTCCCGGGGAAGAAGTGGG
Organism: Hyphomonadaceae bacterium; assembly: GCA_016714495.1. Lineage (GTDB taxonomy): Bacteria > Pseudomonadota > Alphaproteobacteria > Caulobacterales > Hyphomonadaceae > UBA7672. The sequence continues at coordinate 147,834 of JADKDU010000001.1, forward strand.
TGAGGAGCGGCGCCGTAGGCGAGAATTGGTCCAGGGGGACCAATTCGAACGGCGTAAGCCCTGAGCCATGCGAAGGGCCTCCAGTCCTCTTGAATAGACAAGCGCACCAAGCGCTCAAAATCCCCTCGCGGCATTCTGGACCCCGCCTTCGCGGGGAACATGGCGGATAGAATCCGCCACAGCCTGATCTCAGGCCAACCCAAACCCACCAACCCGCCCACCCCCGAGAACGCGCCATTTTGTCCAATCCTCAAGCCTCACCGCAGCCCGCCTGCATTGACGATCTCGCGCCCAGCGCCGACATGTGAGCCCACACTCACAGGGATCCTCCATGACCGATGTCGCCCCGCTTTTCCGCCCGTTCACGCTTCGCGGCATGGAGCTGAAGAACCGGATCGTGATGGCCCCGATGACCCGGTCCCGCTCCCCCGGCGCTTTCCCGAACGCCGAAAATGTCGGCTATTACCAGCGTCGCGCCGCCAGCGAGGTCGGCCTGATCCTGTCGGAAGGCACGCTCACCCGCCGCAAGGGCGCCTCGAACGACGCCAACATCCCACTGTTCTGGGGCGAGGAGGCGTTGGCCGGCTGGAAGAAGGTCATCGACGCCGTCCACGCCGCCGGCGGCAAGATGGGTCCGCAAATCTGGCACCAGGGCATGAGCCGCAAGCCCGGCACCGGCCACTTCCCTGACGCTCCTTCTGACGGTCCTTCGGGCATCACCCTCATGGGCAAAAAGATCGCCGATGAACCCACTGAAGCCGACGTGATCGACATGGCGCAGGCCTATGCCGACGCCGCCGCCGACGCCAAGCGCCTCGGTTTCGACTGCATCGAGCTCCACGGCGCCCACGCCTACCTGATCGACGAATTCTTCTGGTCCGTCACCAACCAGCGCACCGACCGCTTCGGCGGCCCGAAGCTTGAACAGCGCGCCGAATTCGCCGCCGAAGCCATTCGCCGCTGCCGCGCCGCCATCGGCGACCTGCCGATGATCATCCGCATCTCGCAGTGGAAGTCGGTCGACTACAACGCCAAGCTCGCAACCACGCCGCACGAAATGGAAGCCTGGGTCCGCGTCCTGATCGACGCCGGCGTCGATGCGATCCATTGCTCGCAGCGCCGCATCCTCGAACCGGAATTCCCTGACGTTGACGGACCCAACGGCCTCAACTTCGCCGGCTGGGTCAAGAAGCTCACCGGCATCCCGACCATCGCTGTCGGCTCCGTCGGCCTCTCCTCCGAATTCACCGGCGCCTTCCGCGGCGAGGGCTCTGCAGCGGGCAAGTTCGATGAAACCATCGAACGCCTCGACCGCGGCGAGTTCGATCTTGTCGCCGTCGGCCGCGCCATCCTGCAGGATCCCGAATGGGTGCTGAAGGTCAAAGCCAATCGCTTCGAAGACCTACGCGATTATGATGCGGCGGCCTTGCAGACTTATTACTAACCCTGCTCAACTCCTTCACCAATCCGATAAATTTCACGGGTTCCTGATAACCGTGTCTCAATGCGATTGCGTCAGTCTGTCCCGAGGTCTGCCTTGGGGAAGAGCATGAGCTTTGGAAAGCGTGGCGCGGGCGAGGGGCATCCTGCGCGCAGTCTCCTGCCGCCGCCTCCGATCGAGGAAGCGGGCGCGCCCGTCGCGCGGATGAAGGTTGCGAACGCAGGCGGCATCGATAAGGGCTTCATCGCCTTGGCAGCCGGCGTGGTCATCGTCTCAGCTGGCGCCGCGCTCGCCGCCCCTTCCGTGCTCGACATGTTCGGCTCACAGCAGGTCCGACCGATCGAGATCGTCGTCGCCGGCCTTGACCGCAATCAGGCAAAAGTTGCGCTTGTTCGCGAAGCCTTCCCCGATGGCGAAGGCCGCGCCTTTATGTCGGCGTTGCAAACGAATTTCCCAACCGATCACGACCGGCTCCTCGACGTGCTCGCGGACGAAGCCATGGATGGCGGCGACCGTGACGCCCTGCTTCAAGAAGTCGGCAGATGGTCTGTCGAGTTCGTCGTGCCGAACCTTTCTGCCATTGGCCGTTCAGGCGCCGATGGCTTCGATGAGCTGCTCAACATTGGCGGCGATGCGCTGGCCATGGTCGAAAAGACCGCAGGCTGCACCGCCGACAAACTCGAAGCCTTTGTCAGCAATCCGACCAATCTCGCCAGCGCGATGTCATATGGCTCGGATAGTTACAAGTTCAGCATGCAAACCAGCGCAAAGCTCGTGAACCTCGCCGCCAGGGGCCGCGGTGCGCCTCCGGTGTCCGCAGAGTTCCGGCGCGAGGACGAGCAAGCGGTGATGACGGCCGTCATGGGCTTGATGATGGACGAACAGATCATGGGCCTGATGTCGGCCAACGGCCGCGGGAATTTCGAGGGCAATCAGCAGGCCCTCCGCAAGATCGACATCTGCAAGATGGGTCGTTCGATCATCTACAAGCTGAAACGCCTGCCCTTTGGCACGAAGGAACGCATGCTCGCCATGAGCACGCAGGGTCTCGACAAGATGCCCGCCGGCGTCATGCAGCAGATGATGTCAGGCAGAGGCGGAAGCTTCCCCGGCATGTCGGGCATGTCGGCGCTTCCGTCGGGCTTCCCAGACTAGACTTACTCGCCAGCGTTCGCCGGCGTCGCAGGTTCAACCAGCTCGCCATTCGCCCAGCGGCCGGCCGCAAGTACGCTGCCGTCCGGTCCCCACACAACGCCGAGTCCGTTGCGTGTGCCGTTGCGCAGCTCGCCCTCGTATCGCTGGCCGCTCGCAAACGTGAGCACGCCGCGCGATTGGGCGCCGGATTCCTGGCCCGCAAAGCTGTCGCCATTCTTCCAGTAAGTCACGCCATAGCCTGACGAAGCGCCGGCCGCGTGCTCGCCTTCATAGCGCAGCGCGCCACCCGCATTGTTCGGGTTGTTCGCGAACTCATAGACACCCACGCCCGCGCTCTGCCCGTTGCGCAGCTCACCGCGATAGCGGTCCCCTGCATTGGCCGGGCTGCCACTGACCCTGACGCCAAGCCCGTTCGGCGCGCCGCCGGAAATCTGGGCTTCATACTGATCGCCGTTCGCCGCTACGATGCTGCGCGCGCCCGGCGCGCCGGCAGCCGCCGTCGCCGCATCACGCGCCGCTGCCGCGCGGGCGTTCGCCGAAGACTGCGCCCGCCGCGCCACTTCCGCGATCGCTTTCACGTCGCCCGACACGAGATCGAGACTGAACGGCGCGGGCTTGTTGAGTCTCACAATCGCCGCGCGCGCCGCCGCCACCTGCACACCGGCAGGATGGGCCGTGAGATAGGCCTGATAGCTCGCCACCGTTCCGGCCCGCTCAGCTTCCGTCCATGCATTCACATCAGACACGCGTTCGAGTTCAGCGGCCGCAAGCACGTCTGCGTCTGTGCGCGAGACCTGTGTTGTGGCGACCGTCTGTGTCGCAACCTTCGCCGCGGCCTGCGCCTGCGCGACGCGCTGGCGATCAGCTTCGGCGGCGGCGCTGAGCGACGCTGTCGCGGCCGCGATGATCGGCGCCTTGGCGGCCGGTCCGCCCGCCACCTTCTGGATTGCATCGGCGAATGCACGCAGGTCACGCGGCGCTGCTGTCGACAACACGGGCGCCGATCGCTTGCGCTCACTAGCGAACCGGCGCACCGCACGCACCGTTCCATCACCGCCCTTGCCGTCGATGTCGCCTGCATAGATCTGGAGGCTGGCAAGGCCGCGCTGTATGTCTTGTATCGCCTGCGTCCGCTCGACGCTGAGCGAGACCAGCCTGTCGCGCGCCGCAGCTGCCATCGCGCCAGGCGTCGAGGCGTCGACAGGGAATTCCTTCAGATAAGCCTGATACGCCGCTTCATTGTCCAACGTCACGGCATTCACCCAGGCCTGCGCATCCATCACGCGCAGGAGCGAGCGGGCGGTTTCAGAATTGCTCGCGCGCGGAAAGTCCACAATGTAATCGCGCAAGGCGTTGGTGTCGTCGCGTTTGACGCGCGTCCAGTTTGCGTTCGATTCTTCGGTATCCTCAGCCACGACGCTCGCCGTCTCGACAACAGCTTCGCTTCCAAGGCTCGCCCCAGAGGCTGCGACCGTGTCGGATTCTGCAGCGCCATCGCCACTGCGCCAGGCAAACGGATCGCCCAGCCAAACGCCCGCGCCTGCCACGACGACCAAGCCAACCGCAATCAGCGGCGCCCAGGCGATCGACCGCCGCGGCTCGAGATAGGTCGGCGGCGCCATCGCGCTCCGGCGCGTGACCTGCGGCCGCGCGCTTCCCGGCATGCCGGCATAGAGACGCACCGCAGCGATGATCTTCCGCCAATTCGGATCGTCGCGCTCGCCCGACCACCGGCCGATATCCATGACCTCGACCTGGTCGAACGGACGCGGAGGCGCCGCGCCATCGATGCGGACCTGGATCAGCTTGTTCTTGTAGAGACCCGTTGCGGCCTCGGAACGAACATATTCCGAACCCCGCGAATACCCCGACCACACGACCAGAATCGCCCCTGCCGAACCGAGCTTCAGGTCAACGGCGGCGCTGTTGTCGGTGGATGGCTCCGATGGGTCCATCCATACGTCCCACCCTTCGAACCTGAGCATCTCGCTCAGAGTCCGGACGCTTTCGCGATCCTCGCGCGCATAGGCTATATAGACATCGGTCATGGCCGCCCCTCTGGGCCGCCCCCGCCACAATTATTGATATCAGGTCGCGTGAAGCTTGGGGAGGTGGTGCGGCAACGTGCAATCGCGCGTCGTCGGATAAGCGCATAACCTGCGCATATGATCGCGTGGCGCGCGACTTCTGTGCAGCCGCACGAAGAGTCTCGCATGCTTTTTCCTTAGATCCCGGCAGGTTCAGCGGGAAAAAACACGGCAATGGTCGAGCCGCCGCCTTCGCGGCTCTCGATATCGAGCCGGCCGCCATGCAGCTCGGCAAACGCCCGCACAACCGAAAGTCCCAGGCCGGCGCCTTTCTGGCGTTTGCCTGCTTCGCCCTGTTCGAAGGCTCGCGACAGCCGCGTCAGTTCCTCGGGGCTGATTCCAGCGCCGGTATCCGACACGGCGAGCAACGCGCCGCCGGGCGCATCCAGCGCCGCGACTTCCACCCGGCCGCCTGCCGGCGTGAACTTCAGTGCATTGGAAATCAGGTTCAACGCGATCTGGCGCACGGCCTTTGGGTCGGCAAACGCTTCAACATCATCCGGGCCGGTCAACTCCAGCTCGATGCCTTTACGCGTGGCCTCGTCCCTCATGAAGTGGACAGCGTCCGCGGCAAGGTCTGTAAGGCTCTGGAGATCAGCATAAATTTCATACCGTCCGGCCTCGAGCCGGGCGAGGTCGAGCACGTCGTCGACGATGAGCGTCAGGTTCTGGCCGCCCTCGTGAATCAGCGTCGCGTATTCCTGATAGCGATCTGACAACGGACCAAACACCGCGTTGCGCATCATCTCCGCAAAGCCGACAATGGCGTTGAGGGGTGTGCGCAGTTCATGGCTGGTCTGCGCAAAGAATGTCGTGCGGCGCTCGAGCCGTTCCCTGGCTGCTTCCGCTTCGGCCTGCGCTGCTCGGGCTGACGCCGTGGCCTCGCGCAGCCGGGTTTCCATCTCTTTGAGGCTCAGCGATGATTCGGGATCGCCATCCCTCCCGGCGGCTGGTTTCACCGGCGCAACGACCGCGACCTGTGGCGCCGGCCGCGAGCTGGCGGCGACGACAGCGATCACGCCGACCAGCACCAGGCCCGCCATCCCATAACCTGTGGCAAGAATGGAGGCGTCGTGCGGGTGCAGCCATGAGCCTGCCGAACTAGCGACGACCGAGAAAACAAGACCGAGCAGGGCGAACGCTGCGATCTCGGTCGTGAGGCGGGCGCTGCCAGACATCCAGGCAACCGCTACGGCAACCGCGTAAAGCACGACCATGGCGGTCGACCCGCCCGTGCTGGCCGCGCCGAGAGTGGCAAAGGCGATCCAGAGGCCCGATTCAATTTCGGCAATTCGCGCATCGGTTGTCGAGCCGCGCATGAACGTTCCAACGAGGGGCGGCAGAATGGCGCAGCCATACAGGGTCGAGCTGGCCCAGACTGGCACGCCAAGAAAGACGCCCCAGGCCCCCGCCAGTGTCGCAAGTCCTAACCATATGGCGTGCCGCCCCATCATTTGAGACGATCGTTCCGCAGCCGTAGGCTTGTGGAGCGCAGATCCATCGAGCATCCTAACCGCGTGTAAATGACTCACCCCGCAGTCTGCATTTGCAAGCACATTGCGGGCCGCGTCTGATAGGCTTCAGACAGTCCCCTTACGACCATCCTGATCCAAGTCGGAGGTTCCCATGCGTTCCGAACTCAAGTTCTGCGCCGTTGCCCTTGCCCTTGCTGCCGTATTGGCCCCCGTCGCCATGAGTCAGGCGCCAGCGAGCCCGACACCCGACAAGCGAATGCTGCCCAGCTCGGCCGCCGCTTATGGTGAATATCAGGGCGAAGTCTCGACTATCATGTCCAAGGAACTCAGCAGCGCTGCTGACCTGGACAAGGCTCTTAACACTTTCGGCGCCCCCAACCCAGGCCAGCTGTCCTCGGGCTGGATTTCCTACTCGGCCATCCTGGCTGCCCAGAACAAGGAATTCGTCGACGCTGTCCGCGACATTGACGGCTATTATGGCCGCGAACGCGTGATGACCGGCATGCGCAACGACATTGGCTATGCCCGCACGCTGAAAGGCGGCGAGGCGGCCCTCCAGTCGGCCCTTCAGGTCAACTCCAAAGACTCGAGCCGCATCTCCAGCGCCGGCGCCTTCGTGAAGGAGCAGTCCTACAAGCTCCAGTCGGTCGCCTGGGGCAAAACCAAGGTCAAGGACGCCAACGGCAGCGTGAAAACCCTGGCTGTAGCCTCCAAGGCTGCCCGTCCCGTCACGGACGCGGCTGAGAAAGTCTTCTCCGGCCCCGACCTGAACGCCATGCTCGCTAGCGTCGCCGCCTCGCCCGCCAGCGCCGGGTCCGTCTGGGACAAGGTGTCGGTGTTCGCGGCCAGCGCGCCGGGCAACGCCTTCTCGGCTCTGTCGCCGGTGACGGCCGCCTCGGCCGCGCTGAAAGTCGATCCGAAATACAACGGCACGGCCAACCGCATGGTCACGCTCGCCGCCTTCCACGCGATCGAAGCCGACAAGACCAACACGAACGACGTGAAGGCTGCGATGAACGACTCGATGTCGGTCGCATGCCTCGAGGAAGCGCAGATGCAGCTGTTTAGCTGCGTGTCAGCCGCCCACGTCCGCTCGGACCTCACCTTCTGCCTCGCACGCCATGGCCTGAAACTGCCGGGCGAAGATGTCCGCTCGATGGGCGGCTGCTTCTCGGAAATCGCGAAGTAGGCTTGAAGCCAACCAGAGTTCGGTGCGCCCCGGCCCAAAGCTGGGGCGTTTTCGTTTGCGGGAAACTCACAGGGCTTTCGACCTAGCCCATCCCGTTGCTGACATGACTTGGCAGCAGGGCCCGCTTATCTTGGGCGCATGGTGAAGCCCCTTCCACCCCTCAACGCCGTGCGCGCTTTCGAAGCCGCCTCGCGCCACCTCAACCTGTCGCGCGCGGCGGAAGAGCTTGGCGTCACGCAAGGCGCCATCTCCAAACAGGTGATCGCGCTCGAAGACTTCATCGGCATGCAGCTGTTCCACCGCGAGCCAGGCGGCCTGCGCCTCACCAATGAGGGCGGCTCGCTGAAGGAAGCGATCGAGCCGGCTTTCACGACGCTGTCCGAAGCCTTCGCCCGCTACTCCCGCCGCGCGCCGCGCTCGAACATCGTTCGCATCTCGACCACCGCGTCGTTCGCCTCGCAATTCCTCGTGCCGCGGCTCAAGGCTTTCCGCGACCGCTTTCCCGGCGTCGATCTCGAATTCATCACCACGATCCGCCTCGTCGATCTCAATCGCGAGGAATACGACATCGCCATCCGCTATGGCGGCGGCCAGTATGAAGGCGTGATCTCGACGCCGCTCTCGGGCGCCGCGCTTCTGGCTGTCTGCACGCCAGAAGTACTGGCGCAGGGCGGCAATGATCTCGCCGCGCTCATCGCCTCGACGCGGCGCATTCAATGCTCCGCCTACAATGAATGGCGCGACTGGGCCGACGTCGAGAAGTTCGATCTAGCCTCAGCGCCGCCCACAATGGTGATCGAGGAATTCCAAGTCGCGCTGATGGCGGTGGTTGCCCATCAGGGTCTCGGCCTGCTCCCCGAAATCCTCGTGCGGGACCGCATCCGCAAGGGCGAACTTGTGACGTTCTCTTCGGGCCGCGTGAAGACCGACTACAACTTCCACATCGTCCACACGCCGAACGCGCATCGCCGGCCCGTCGTGCCCGACGTTGTCGCCTGGCTGAAGGCCGAAGCGGCCGGCTGATTTCGGAAAAGTAATCCGTAAGCTCAGTTACGAGGGCGCGCGCCGTTGCGTTCAAGGATTCGCGTCGCCCTCGACGCCATGACTTTTCCTCATGGGCCTGTCTCGGCCTTCTCGATTTCAATCTGCGGCGGGGCGCCCCATCTACACATCGGGTCCGCAATCAAGACGGGCCGCATAGAAAAGGACCTCCCCATGGTAACGCCTGCCCTCAAACTCTATGCTTTCCCGCTGGCCCTGCTGATGCTGTCGGCTGGCATCGCAGCGCCGAAAGCGGTGGCCGAATCGTTCCGCCCCGGCCGCATCGTTGAAGCGCGCTTCGTCTACAAACCCAGCGCACCGGCGGAGCAGACCTACGCAAACTTCCGCGCGACTTCTGAACGCGCCTGCAACTCCCCCGGCCCGCGCTCGTTCAGCCTTCGCAAGTTGGACCAGCTCTGCGTCAAGGACCTGCTGAAGCAGGTGCTGGCGCGCGTCAGCCGCACGGACCTCACCGAGATCCACGCCAACAAGGGGCACGGATAGGAGCACGATAACCGCGCTCTGCGACGGCACAGAGCACGGCTGACAGGCCGGTGGCAGGTCTCGACCCGGGACCCTGGGGAAGGGAGGCCTGCTTCCGGCCCAAAGCCGTTTCTGTCATGCCAGCGACGCGGAGTCGTGCTAAATCCCCCTCAGCCATGTCGAGACCTCTTCCTCCACTGAATGCGGTGCGCGCGTTCGAGGCTGCCTCGCGCCATCTCAGCTTCTCCCGCGCCGCGGAAGAGCTCGGCGTCACGCAGGGCGCCATCTCGAAGCATGTGATTTCACTCGAGGATTTCATCGGCGCGCAGGTGTTTCAGCGTTCGCCCACCGGCCTTTCGCTGACGCAGGAAGGCTATACGCTCATGGAAGCGTTGCGCCCCGCCTTCGCGATGATGTCAGACGCTTTCTCGCACTATCATCGCAAACCCCCGCGCTCCTCCATCTGCCGCATCGCGACGCTGGCCTCGTTCGCTTCGCAATTCCTGGTGCCTCGCCTGCCAGAATTCCGGCAGGCGTATCCCGACATTGAGATCGAGTTCATCACATCCGTCCGCCTCGTCGACCTAACACGCGAGGAGGCTGATCTCGGCGTGCGCTATGGCCTCGGCGAATACGAAGGTCTCGTCTCGAGCCGGTTGGTGAAAGGCATGCTGATGCCCGTGTGTGCGCCATCTGTCCTGAAGTCCAATGGCGGCGATCTCGCCAGCTTGCTCGCCACGACCCGCCGCATCCAGACCGCTGGTTACAATGAATGGCGCGACTGGTCCGCCATCGCCAATATCGACATCGCCGCCACCCAGCCTGCTTATGTGATCGAGGATTTCCTCGTCGCCATAAAGGCGCTCACGATCGGCCAGGGCATCGGCCTGCTGCCGCATCTGCTGGTGCAGGATCAGCTCGCCTCGGGCGAACTCATCCAGTTCTCGGACACGCCGCTGGAGATCCCGCACACCTTCCACCTCGCCCACACCACGACCTCCGTCCGCCGCCCCTTCGTGCAGACCGTGGTGGAATGGCTCCGCACCTCGCTCGCCCACCTCAACTGACGCTCTTGCGTCGGCCCGCACGCCACGCCATGTCACGCGGCATGACCGTCTCCCAACAGGCTGAACAGCTCCGCGAAGATTTTGCCTTCCTCGGCGACTGGGAAGCGCGCTTCACGCACCTCATCGACCTTGGCAAGGCCCTGCCGCCGCTCGCCAACGAAGAATACAACGAGCTGCACAAGGTCCGTGGCTGCTCTAGCCAGGTCTGGCTGGTGTCCGAGCCGTCCACCACATCGGCCGGCGCGATCCATCTCCGCGGCGCGTCCGACGCGGCCATAGTCGCCGGCCTCGTCGCGGTGATCATCCACCTCTTCTCCGACCAGCAGCCTGCCGACATTCTCGCCTTCGACGCGCCCGCCTTCTTCAAGGAGATCGGTATCGCCGATGCGCTGACGCCGCAACGCTCGAACGGCCTTGCCTCAATGATCGCGCGCATCCGCGCCGTGGCTGAAGCCGCCTAGCGGTCATCAGCCAGCGCCGCCGTCTCCAGCGCCACCGCCACAGCCTCGCCCGTGCGCCGCTGACCAATCTTGAAGCGCTCGCGCACGCCGCGCAGCGACACCGCCTCCACGCACACAGCCCACACACCAGCGTCCAAACATTCGCATTCATAAGCGCGCCCACGCGCTGCAGCCGCTGCGCCGCGTAAGCCGCCGTCCCGCGCCGCCCGCCAGCCGGCCCACCGCGCCGCTCGCGATCGACCGGGGCCCGAATCCCACTCCATCGTCAGCCCATGGCTGGTGTCACGCCGTTCAGCATCGGCGATCAGCCTCAGTCCTGCCTGCACATGGCGCATGGTCAGCGGACCTTCGCCCTTGCGCGCGCGGATCGCCCGTGCGGTGAAGTCGATGCCCGCATGCCTCCCCGTTCGCCGCTTGCCAGCCATCACATAGGGCGACGGCTCGATGCGGACATCTGCAACAAGAAAACAAACACCTTTGCCCGCCGCGATCAGCCTGTCTTCGCCAACCAATCTTGCGACCCTCGTGATCCTCCAGCACCAGCCGCGCGCGCCGCCGTCGGTCGACGCTAGTCATCACGCTCCAGCCCGCGCTGATCTTCACGAGCTGCCGCCCACTGATGCACAGCGTGCGCAACGCACGCGCGATGTGCTCTTCGCGCGCATCAACCGCCTCCATCACTTCGCCGCTCATGCCGACACCGACACGCAGGCGACCGATGCCTCAAGCGCGTCTATTCACCGGTCAAAGCCCGGATTCTCCCGCCGCTCCTCCATCAACATGCAGGCGTGCCGCACCGTCGACCTGACGCGCAAAGGCGCTGCGGCTATCCCGCGCGCCGCTCGCCACCTGCTCGACCCGTGTCCCGCAGGCGCCCGCCGCCAGCGGCATCGCAATGTCCGCGCGCGGCCCGATCCTCATTCATGCGTGTTCTATGATCCCCCTCCAACCTCCTGATCTCCAAGCGCCCACTACGCGCGGAAATGCACGGTATAGGATGATTTTCCTATAAGTAGGATGGAAATCCTATTTATAGGACTGTGTTTTTGTTGGGAATCATTTTCTGGCGCCGCCTCACGAACTGTGGGGCGGCGCCCGTGCTGCGACACGCGCGCTTGGGCTGTGCATTGTTACAAATCCGTTTCAAATCCGTCACGCGACCGTCGCTCGCCGGGCTTAGCCCCTGCCGCGTCGGATCGGCGTCACTCCCTGACGCCCGGCCACACCCACGGGAAGATGAGGGGACCTCATGTCATTCAACGCCTCGCGGCGCTGCGCGGCGGCCATGGCGGCGCTGGCGGCTGCAGCCGCTGCAACCGCTCACGCCCAGACACCCACCGTGCAGACCACCGGCCAGCCGCCCTCGAGCCTCGAACAGATGCAGCGCCAGCTGTCGCCTGAGCAGGTTGCGCAGGTGCAGGCCATCGTCGAACAAATGCTCCTTAAGCAGCAGGCGCAAGCTCCGGTGGATCAGCTTCCGCCGCCGCCGACGCCCACCGTCGCCACATCATGGTCCGGCGGCTCGCCTCGCACCACCGAAGAAGATCGCATCTTCAAGATCAACGGCCGCGTCATGTACGACGCGTTCAATCTTTCCACCGATGATCTCGCAGCGTTGAACCAGAACTACACGCGTAGCTTCGTGCGCCGCGCCTTCCTCGGCGTCGAAGGCCAGTTCACGCAGAACTGGAAGTACAACATCAAGCTCGCCTTCCAGCCGGGCGCCGATCAGGCGACCTCCACCACCACGACTGTGCGTCTCTGCCAGAACACGACGAGCCTGACCGTCGCCCAACGCGCCGCTTGCGCCGCCGGCGAAACCGATCGCGGCCCGATCGTCACGGCTGTCTCGACCTCGGGCGCTGACACTGAAGTCGGCTTCGACGACGCCTTCATCCAGTACGTTCTGGGCGACTGGGAAATCACGTTGGGCCAGAATAACCAGGTTTCACCGATGGAAGACCGCACGTCCTCGCTGAACATCCCGTTCAACGAGCGCTCGGGCTACATCAACGCTTTCGGCTTCACCAAGATCGGCGCGATCGCGGTGAACACCGGCGGCGGCAACTGGTCGGCCGGCGTCGCGCTTCAGGGCGACGACTTCAACAACCCGGAATCGACTAACACCAGCGAGACCGTCGGCCTCGAAGGCCGCGCTACCTGGGCGCCGATCTATGACCGTACGCCAGATGGCATCACAGTCGTTCACCTCGGCCTCAACGCACGCATCCGCGACAATGGCGGCGGCCCCGACGCCTCCGGCAATCGCGGCCCCGGCTTCCGCTATCGCGCGCGCCCGCAAACCGGCTATGGCGACCGCTTCGTTGACACCGGCTCGCTCGCTTTTGCGCAGGACACGTTCTACGGCGCCGAACTGTCGGCCCAGTACAACGAGTTCGGCATGTCGGCGGAATACGGCCAGCTGCAAGCGACCCCGCAATCAGGCACTGCGCTCGGCAGCTTCGAGCCGACCTTCCAGGGCGGCTTTATCGACTTCTTCTGGTCGCCTACGGGCGATGGCCGCGTCTACAACGGCAAGGATGGCTCGTTCAGCCGCATCGTACCCAAGCGCACGCTTGGCTCGGATGACGGCATCGGCGCGCTGACCTTTGGCGCCCGTTACGACTTCCTCGACCTCACCGACGGGACGATGGATGGCGGCGAACAGAAGGGCGTCACGCTGCAGGCCACCTGGCAGCCGCTCGGCTTCCTGAAGTTCCAGGCCGATTGGTCACACTTGGACATTGAGCGTTCAAGCAGCCCGCTCAACGGAACGGCAGACGCTGTCACAATACGTTCGCAGATCGAGTGGTAATCACCCTTCACGCAGGCGACCCGTCGCCTCCCCAAGTTTCAACTGGAGAAATACATGTTGAATCAAGTTACTAACGGCCTGGGCCGCGCCGTTCGCGCCGCGGCTGTCGCCGCCGTTCTCGTAGGCGGAATCGCCTCGGCTTATGCACAGGACATTAGCGGCGCAGGCGCCACCTTCCCGGCGCCGATCTACACGAAGTGGGGCGAGCAATATAAAGCCTCCGGCGGTCCGGCTCTCAACTACCAGGGCGTCGGCTCGGGCGCCGGCGTCACGCAGATCATCAACCGCACGGTTGATTTCGGCGCCTCCGACACCCCGGTCGCCTCCGAGCGTCTGGCATCCAACAACCTGCTGCAATTCCCGGCCGTCATCGGCGCGGTGGTTGTCGTGGTGAACATCCCGGGCGTTGACGGCAACGCTCTCAAGTTGACCGGCCCGGTGGTCGCGGACATCTATCAAGGCCGCATCCGCATGTGGAACGCCAAGGAGATCAGGATCTCAACCCGGGCGTCGACTCTCCCCGCCGTCGCGATCGCTCCGGCCTATCGCGCTGACTCTTCTGGTACGACGAACATCTTCACCTCCTATCTCGCGGCGGTGAGCCTCCCCTTTCAGACCAACATCGGCACCGCGAACTCGGTTCCGTGGAAAACCGGCGGGCGCCCCGGGCAATGCCGGCGTTGCTGCTGCCGTTAAGAACACCAAGGGCGGTATCGGCTATGTCGAATACGCTTACGCGACCGAGAACGGCATGCAGTCGCCGATGCTCGAGAACCGCGCGAAGAAATTCGTGAAGCCGACGATGGCTGGCTTCACGGCGGCCGCGACGCAAGCCAACTGGGCTGGCGCCGCCAACATGGCCGCCTCGATGATCAACATGGGCGGTGATGCGACCTGGCCGATCGTCTCGGCTACCTACGTCCTCGTTCCGAAGAACCCTTCGGATCCAGCCCGCGCCGCCAACGTGCTGAAATTCTTCGACTGGGCCTTCAAGTCGGGCGGCGCTGCTGCTGACCAACTCCACTACATCGCCCTGCCGGCGAGCGTGCAGGATCAGGTCCGGAAAAAATGGACCGCGATCACCGCCAACGGTCAGGCCGTCTGGAAATAACAACTTTCGACAAAAAAGAGCGGGGCGGAGAAATCCGCCCCGTTCCCTTTGTCACAAAGACTGAATAACAGACGTGCGTCCGGGGTGCTCAGGGGCCAGATGATGGAAACGACAGCAGCGAAATCGCTGATCGGCACACGCAAGCCCCATCTCGCCGACACAAGCTTCCACATCAGCCTTTTCGTCGCCGGCGCCATCGTCGTCGTCGTGTTGGCCTCCATCCTCCTCATCATGTTCCTCGGCGGCCGCCAGGCCTTCGAAACCTTCGGCATCGGCTTCATCTGGTCGACCGAGTGGAACCCGGTAACATCGATCTACGGCGCCCTGCCCGCCATCACCGGCACGCTGATCACCGCCCTGCTCGCCATCGTCATCGCCTGGCCGATCGGCTTCGGCATCGCCTTCTTCCTCACCGAAATTTGCCCCCGCGCCCTGCGCGCGCCGCTCGGCATCGCCATCGAACTGCTCGCCGCTATCCCCTCGATCGTCTACGGCATGTGGGGCTTCTTCGTTCTCGCACCGTTCATGTCCGAAAGCGTGCAGCCCTGGCTCACCGAAGTCTTCGCGTGGATCCCGCCGCTGGGCGACAGCTTTTTCTGGTTCTCCGCCCCGCCCCTGGGCGTCGGCCTGATGACAGCCTCGCTCGTCCTCGCCGTCATGATTCTGCCCTTCATCGCCGCCACGACGCGCGACGTGATGCTCTCAACGCCGCAACTGCTGAAGGACGGCGCTTATGCCATGGGCGCGACGCGCTGGGAGTCGCTCACAGGCGTCGTCATTCCCGCCGTACGCGGCTCACTGTTCGGCGCGGTCTTCCTCGGCCTCGGCCGCGCGCTCGGCGAGACGATGGCCGTCGTCTTCGTCATTGGCAACGCCACGCGCATGCCCGACAGCCTCTATGCCCCCTCCGCCTCCATCGCCTCGGTCGTCGCCAACAACTTCCCCGAGGCCGAAACCGGCTCGATCCAGCTCGCAGCCCTGCTGGGTCTCGGCTTCATCCTGTTCGTCGTATCGTTCGGCGTGCTTGCCCTCGCACGCCTCCTCCTCCGCCAGGAGCGCATGGCATGAAGACGCTCTCGCCCGCCGTTAAAGCCCGTTACTTCCGCCGCCAGGCGACCGACATCATCATGGGCGCCTCTGCGTCTTCGCGGCGCTTATTGGCCTCATCATGCTGGCGCTCATTCTTTGGATGCTGTTTCGCGCGGCTTCGCCGGCCTCTCGCTTGACGTCTTCACCAAGTCGATGAGCTCGACCGGCACAGGCGGCGGCCTCGCCAACGCCATTGTCGGCTCGCTTATCCAGGTCGGCATCGGCTCGATGATCGGCGCGCCGCTCGGCATGATGGTCGGCGTCTATCTCTCCGAAGTGGGCAAAACCTCGCGCTTTGCCTCAATCGTCCGCTTCGTGAACGACATCCTGCTCTCCGCCCCTTCGGTGCTGATCGGCTTGTTCGTCTACCAGATCGCCGTCGCTCCGTTCAAAGGCTTCTCCGGCATCGCCGGCGCCATCGCGCTCGCCCTGCTCGCCATGCCGGTCGTCGCCCGCACCACGGAAGACATCCTCCGCCTCGTTCCCCAGGCCTACCGCGACGGCGCCATCGCCCTTGGCAGTCGCGAGAACGAAGTTGTCCGCAAGGTCGTGCTCCCCGCAGCCTTCGGCGGCATCCTCACGGGCATCCTGCTCGCCGTCGCCCGCATCGCAGGAGAGACCGCGCCGCTGATCTTCACCTCGCTCGGCAACTCCAACTGGTCCACCGACCTCACCAAGCCCATGGCTAGCCTGCCGATCGCGATCTACCGCTATGCCGGCTCGCCCTCGGCCGACCTGATCCAGCTCGCCTGGACGGGCGCTCTGCTGATCACCGTCGGCGTGCTTCTGCTCAACGTCATCTCGCGTATCTCGCTGGCGGCCGTGAAGCGGGGCCAGTCCTAGCTGCTCGCCGATAGCCCGAGGCTGATGGACATCCGCCCCTTCGCCCGCTAGCGATCAGCGGGATGAGCGAACCCGCACCCCAGTCTGATCGAATCCCGTCCATCGCGCTCCGCGCGCCCGCGCCAGCCAACGCTGCGGCGCCGCTGTCGCCCACGCGCATAGACGTCCGCAACGTCAACGCCTTCTACGGCGCCAAGCAGGCGCTTTTCGACGTCAACCTCCATATTCCCGACAATGCCGTCACCGCCTTCATCGGCGCGTCGGGCTGCGGGAAATCCACCCTGCTCCGCTGCCTCAACCGGATGAACGACACGATCCCCGGCGCGCGTGTCGATGGTCAGATCCTGATGGATGGCGTCGACATCAACAGCGCCGACATCGATGCCGTCTCGGTGCGCACGCGCATCGGCATGGTTTTCCAGAAGCCCAGCCCCTTCCCGATGTCGATCTATGACAACATCGCCTACGGCCCGCGCACCCACAAACTCACCTCCTCGAAAGCCGAACTCGACGAGCTGGTCGAACGCTCGCTGCGCCGCGCGGCGCTGTGGGAAGAAGCCAAGGACCGCCTCGACAAGTCCGGCCTCGGCCTCTCGGGCGGCCAGCAGCAGCGCCTCTGCATCGCCCGCGCCCTCGCCGTCTCGCCCGCCGTCATCCTGATGGACGAGCCCTGCTCCGCGCTCGATCCCGTCGCCACCGCCCATATCGAGCAGCTGATCGAAGACATCCGCAAGCACACGTGCATCGTCATCGTCACGCACTCGATGGCGCAGGCCGCCCGCATCAGCCAGATCACCGCCTTCTTCAACATGGGGCAGCTGATCGAATCCGCGCCCACCGCCGACCTCTTCACCGCCCCGAAACTTGAACAGACGCAGGACTACATCACCGGCAGGTTCGGCTAGTCCTGCGGGCTTGACCCCGATCAATCCGCACACGCCTGCTTGCGCCTACCTATTCCGTGACTGGAAGGGCTCGGGCCATGACCTACCGCAACATCCTGGTCAGCGTTGATCAGTTCGGCGCCTCACGCCTGCGCGTGCAGAGCGCCATCGACTTAGCCCGGCGCTTTAACGCCACGCTCACCGGTGTTTTCCTGAAAGCGGAACACATGCCGGCTTTCTTCGCAGGCGACGCCCTTTCCGCCGCCACAGCTGTCGAAACCTTTATGGCAGATCTCAAGTCCATCGCCGCCGAAGCCGCGGCACCCGCCCGCACGCTTTTCGAAACTGCCGCAACCAATTCCGGCGTCCCCTTTTCATGGCTAGAGATCAGCGGCGACGACATCGACACACTCGCCGCCTGCGCCCGCCGGCATGACCTGACGATGCTGCCGCCCGCCATTCCCGTGGCTGGCATGGGGACCACGCTCGACGCCGCCCATGTCGCGATGGCAGTCGGCGGTCCCGTGCTTATCCTCCCCGAGATCGGTTATGCGCCGACGTTTGGCCGCAACATCCTCGTCGCATGGAAGGAATCGCGGGAATCCGCCCGCGCCGTTCGCGACGCATGGCCCTTCCTCGCCGGCGCGGCGAACGTCACTTTCCTAACCGTCGGTCCCGACGCGGAAGCAGCCTTTGATCCAATGCAGCACCTCAATCTCGTTGCGCATGAATGCAGTCATGCGCGCATGATCGTCGACACCAACGACGAGCGCCATGTCAGCGACGCCATCCGCCTGCGCGCAGGCATGGTCGGCGCCGACATGCTGGTGCTCGGTCTTTACGGCCACGCCCGGCTGCAGGAACTCCTGCTCGGCGGCGTCAGCCGCAGTCTGATAAAGGACGTGCCGATGCCTGTTCTCGTCTCGCACTAGGCGAGCAACCAGCCCTATCGAACTTGACGGCCCAGCGCCGGAAACGGCACATGCCCTCGCGCATCTAGCGCGGAGGAGATCCCATGCCCCAGAAAGAGATGCGTGTTATTCCCAAGCCAGCCGGCGACGCCGTCGTGCTCGAACCGGAAGCGGGCAAGCTCGCGCTCGAAGGCCAGGGCGACACCACCTATCGCTGTGGCGCCTGCAAGACCCGCCTGATGGATAATGTCAGCCACATGGACGTCTTCCACGGCGAACATTTCGACGCCGTCAAATGCCCCAAGTGCGGCAAGTACAACGCGGTGCCTGACGAGGATCACCATCACCATCACTGATGTTCCAGCGCCGTCGATTTGACGCTGGCGACGTTCCCGCCCCGATTCCAGTACGTTCCCCTCCCGATTCAGCCCCGTTCCCCGCTCCTGTGGATAAATCAGGGTGTGGATAAGCGGAGCCGGGCAACGCCGCTTCTTGCCCCGAGCGGAGCCCCCAGGGCAGGCCTGTCTCACCGTACGCCGCCCAGGTGGCCGGCCAATCGCCAGCAAACGCTACTCCCGAGAGTGTGGGACAAACCGCCTCCCTACTCGGAGGATGGCGAAAAACCTTCGCCGGTGAATTCAAAGCCTGGCCACAAAGCCTTTGGGACAGCGCCCGCCAGAATCCACCGGGCCGGCCACGGGCGTATACCGCCCCCTGGTCGATCTCTTGCTGATCCTCTTCCCGCTCGCGCCCGTCGTGCGAGCTGAGGGAGGTCACGCGCGATTATCTGGGCGAAATCGTCAGCTCCGCTCCGCCTCGACGACCTCCGCACCGACCTGCAGCTATGCGGCCTCCTCGAAGCCCACATCATCGTGGCCGAGTATAGCGTCCACCGGCTGATCCACGCGCGTGCGCGCCAACTTGCAGGCCTCCCCCTTCATCTACACGCCGCGCCTCCCTGAGAGGCGCCGCGCCCCGCCCGCTGCACGATGTCTTCGCCGACCTCAGCCGTCTCGCGAAACCGTTCGGCAATCTCGATCGCCTTGCGCATCGACGCGCTGAACGCATGCGCCTTGAGCTGAACGCGCGCGCCTGTCCGTGTCGATCCTTCGCATCGATCCATCTCTCCCAGTCTTCGACGGGTGAAGGCAAACCAACATTCTTCGCTCAACTTTCAGATTGCCTCCATCAGTGCGCGGCACTGGCCGGGTCAACGCGCAGCGTCTTCGCGCAGAGACGGAGGGGCCCCTGCGCAATCCCGCGCCCCCCTTCACGCCAATCGAAAAACAACTTCGCCCGCGCCTGGCTGATCGAACATCAGCGAGGTCGCGGGCGTTTGTCAGAACTCATTTGAAGCGCTTAGGCCGCGACGAGGTCGAGGCGCAGCGACATGTCGACACTCTGCGCGGCGCGATCCGGATCGGCCAGCGCTTCGGGCGGCAGATAGCGGTCATGGCAAAGCACCATGTCCGCTTCAACGCCATTCGACGACAGCGGCAGACGCAGCCAGAAATGCACCGAGCCATCGGACAAGTTGGTGATGCCGGACACCGGCGTCGCCCGCAGCATGCAGCGCGCCGCCAGTTCGGACCACATCAGCCCGCCACGGCAGGCATCCACGTCGCCGGTGGCCTTGCCCCGCGCTTCACCGCCGAAGATTTGCTGCAGGCCCGTTCCTGCGAGGCGGAAACGAAACTCGCCATCTTCGCAGGCGAGCAGGCTGATATACGCCAGCTCGCGGTTGATCGCCGGAATATCGATGTCTTCGCAGGTGATGAAGCTGCGGCCGCGGAGGCGTTTGCTCCACGCATCAAAGACTTTCTGCTGCCCACGCGGGGCAGCTACGGTTTGATCGCTAGACATTCTCGCCCCTTGCGAGTCCATATCGGCACGATCCAGACGGACCGGCAGCCAACGAGACTCTGTTCTGTTTTACGAATGCGCCTTGGCCAGCCCGACCTGTAGCGCGAACGATCCGTCGTATGAGGGAGCCGCCCCACAACACAAACGCCACCACACGGCGCGGCCCGGTGATTCGCATCACCATGAGCGACGGTGATTCGGTTCGCGGACTCGCGCAAGTGGGGAAAACAACCAATTCTTCACGTGCGTCAATAAAGTCTCAATCGAACTCCGTTGCGGCGCCGATTCAAATGACAACTTGGAATGAAGTTCAAGCAACGTCGTCTGGCGCGCGGGTTACGCGCCGCGAGTCATCTGGCGGTAAACTGGGTTCATTCCAGCTGCTGCGATCAACATGCAGTAGGCGGACTTGAATCAGCGACTACTTCTTGGATTGGCCAAGCCCCATCTTGCGCGCAAGCTCCGAGCGCTGCTTCGCGTAAGCTGGCGCGACCATCGGATAGTCGGCTGCAAGGCCCCACTTCTCGCGATACTCTTCCGGAGACATGTCATATCGCGTCCGCAGGTGGCGCTTGAGCGATTTGAACTTCTTGCCGTCTTCTAGGCAGACGATGTGCTCGTCCGTCACAGATTTCCGAACTGGAACAGCTGGCTTCAGCTCCTGTTTCGCCTCGCTCGTCGCCCCGCCTTCAATCTCGGTCAGCGTCGCGTGAACACGTTCGATCAGTCTCGGCAGGTCAGCGACAGGAACCGGATTGTGCGAGACGTAGGCGGAGACGATGTCGGACACCATCTCGATAAGATAAGAGCCTGCTCGCGATTCGCGTTCCATGCGCTGAACTCTTCCAGACCAGCAAGAATCGGCGTCGATTCACATTTATACTGGTGCGATCTTCAGGTAGTTCTCCCACAGTGTAAATACCGGCGTCTTGTTGTTTACGAGAACCTGTATCGAATGCTGTCCTCAGCTATCGAAACATTGAAAACAGCATCACAACTCCCAGTATACATAGGGCAAGGATCGCCGTAGCGCTTAGCGGAAGCTTGCGCGATACCAAGCCGTCGGCCGCGAACACCTGACGGGAAGCCTTCTGAATTCCGCCAATGGCTGACGATGTCAGGACCGAAACGAAGCGCCCGCCTGCCCGCGCCGGTTTCGACAGCGCCCGCCCCAGCATCGGCGCGCCTTTGCGCCAGATCCATTCGACATCAAGGATCACGCCCGGCTTCTCAGGCGGATAGAGCCCGAACCACCACAGCACCATGAAAGCCAGCACCGCGAAGGTCAGCAACTGGAGCTGCTGCAGGATATGCGACAGCGAGAACAGGTCCTGCACCAGGAATTCCTGCGCCTGATCGCGGAACGGCAGCAGCTGATAGAACCAACCCGGATAAAGTCCGATGATCAGGCACAGTCCCGCCGACAGGCCCATCGCGAGCAGCATGTTGTACGGCGCTTCCTCAGGCCGCTTCCCGCTGTCATGCGAGAAGAAGGCCATGAACGGAATCTTGATGCCCGAATGCTCAAGCACCCCGGCAGATGCGAACAACAGCATGAGCCAGACGACAAACATGCCCGGTCCAGACTCCGCCGCCGTCATGATCATCGTCTTCGATGTATAACCGGCGAAGAACGGCAACGCCGAAATCGACGCCGCGCCGACCAGGCAGGCCAACGCCGTCCACGGCATCGTCCGGTGCAGGCCGCCCAGCTCGCTCGCCTTGGTCGTGCCGAGCCGCAACTGGATCGCGCCCATGGCCATGAACAAGAGACCCTTGAACACGATATGCGCCACCGCATGCGCCGCTGCGCCATTGATCGACAGCGTCGATCCGATGCCCACCGCGCAGACCATGAAGCCGATCTGGTTGTTGGTAGAGTAAGCCAGCACCTTGCGAAGGTCGTTCTCCATCACGGCAAAGAACACCGGATAGATCGTCATCGCCGCACCGATCCAGATCAGCGGATCATAGCCAGCGAAGAAGCGCGCCAGCAGGTAGACCGCCATCGTCGTTGTATAGGGCGACAGCACGACAGCGCCGGTCTCGGTCGTGTTTGGATAGGCGTCCGTCAACCAGTTGTGCACCAGCGGGAACGCCGCCTTGATGCCCACGCCCGCGAGGATCAGCATGCCGCCGGCCGATGTCGGATCGATGATTCCGACAATCAGCCCATTCCACAGCCCGCCGAGCTCTGCGATCAGGAATGTGCCCTTCTCGACGCCATAGAGCGCGGCGCCTGCTGTCAGCAACAGCCCCGCAATGATCTGGATCGTCAGGAAGCGCAGACCCGCACGATAGGCCGGCCCCGTCCGCGCGGCGAACACCACCAGCGCAGAAGCAAGCGTCGCCAACTCGGCGAACAGCACCAGCGTGATCAGGTCGCCGGCGAAGATCGCGCCCAACGCCGCTCCGGCATAGACCAACCCTGCCGCATCTTGCAGGCGGTCGCGCCGATGCATCGAGTAAATGCCGCCCAGCACCGCGGCCAGCACGAAACCGAGCCCGAAAATCAGCGACAGCGAATCCGACCGGTACAGCGACAGTTCGAAGCCGAGAAACAGCTGACGCGAAACGTCCGCGCCCGACACGGGCGGATACAGCATCGCCAGCAAGCCTAGCACCGGCCCGCCGATCAGGGCGACGGCGCGCGTGAAAGCGTCCCTGGCCACCGCCGCCGGCAGGGCTGCGATGATCAGATAGAAGCCAGGATTGATGGTCGCGGCCAGATCGAGGAGGCGGTCAACGGTCACGGCCGGCCTCCCCGCTGCGGGTGTCGTAATAGTCTTCGGGGCGGCGCATCAGCTTTCCGAACGGCCACCCGCTCAGCACGGCGATGCCGAACGCCAGGAATCCGAAAATGCCGAAAAAGCCTGGCATGTTCACAAGGCTCGTCACCGGCCGATGCGACAGGACGACTTCTAGCGCGATCAACACAGCGCCCAGCGCGGAGAGCCCCGCCATCAAAAGGCGGAAGAACAGCTTGCCGCGCATCCACGAGAACAGCAGCACCGACAGCGGATGCTCGCCGGGCTCGCCCAGTTGAGGCTTTTCCTTCGGCGCCACGTCTTGCGTCCCTTCGCTCATCGCGCCCTCCCCGCGATTGGCGCAAGATAGCTGACGACGCCATCCGCCAGCAGGAACAGCGCGACACATACTGCAGCTGTGATCATCAGCGCCGCAACAGCCGGTCCGGGCGCGCCGCCGGACGGATGAAGGCGCGTGGCGATCCATCGCCAACCGGCTCCAACAGGCGCGCAACGCGACCGGCGCGAGATACAGCAAACCGAGCAACGACGAGATGACCATCGCCGCCGCGGTGAACCATTCGCGTGTGCCGAAGGCGGCTTTGATCAGCAGGAATTTCGACCACATACCGGCAAACGGCGGCAGACCGATGACGCAAAGCGCGCCGATGAGGAAGCACGAAAACACGATGGGCATGCTGCGGCCGAGCCCACGCATTTCCGAAACCTTGCTGGCGCCCGTCGCAACATAGATGGCGCCTGCGCACATGAAGAGCGTGATCTTGGCGAACGCATGCACCAGCATGTGCAAACCGCCCGCGACCAGTCCGGCGGCGGCGGGCAACAGCGCCGCAGACGTGACGTAGGCAAGCTGGCCGACCGTCGACCAAGCGAGCCGCGACTTCAGGTCATCCTTCGTCATTGCAATCACCGATGCGATGACAATTGTTCCAGCCGCAATCCAGAGCAGCCATGTCGCCGCAGGCAAGGTCGAGATGAGATCGGGCCCGAAGATATAGGCCGACACTTTGAGGATTGCGAACACGCCCGCTTTCACAACGGCGACAGCATGCAGAAGCGCGGATACAGGCGCCGGCGCCACCATCGCGCTCGGCAACCAGCCATGCAGCGGCATCAGCGCCGCCTTCGCCGCGCCAAACACCAGCAGCAGCAGGAGAATGTCGCCAGTCGTCGCATCTACCCTGCCCGGCAACAGCCCGCCCTGCGTGAACGCAGTCGACCCCGCGACGATCTGCACGCCAATGATCCCCGGCAGGAACAGCACGAGCGATGCCCCCACCAATGTCGCAAGATAGACCCGCCCGGCCGCTCGCGCGCGCGCATCGCCAGTATGGGTCACCAGCGGATAGGTCGAGAAGGTCAGCACCTCGTAGAAGATAAACAGCGTGAATAGGTTCGCCGCCATCGCGATGCCCATCACGGCGAACATGGCGAGCGCAAAGCACATATAGAAGCGCGTCTGGTTCGCCTCCCGCTTGCCGCGCATGTAACCGACCGAGAACAGCGAGTTGACGCCCCACAACAGGCTGGCCATCAGGGCAAACAGCGCGCCGAGAGGTTCAAGCCTGAATGCGATCTCAAGCCCGGCCAACGGCCGCGCGACGGTCAATGTTGGAGGGTCGCCTGCGCCGACGCGCATGAACATCGAGATCGTGATCACGCTGAGTGCGATGCAAGCGATGATTGTCAAGGTTTCGCGCACATCGGGCATGCGGCCGACCGCATAGATCGCCGCCGCCGCGAATAGCGGCACGGCCAGCGCGAGAAAAATCAGAAGCTCGCCCGTGTTCATGGCGCCGCCCCCAGCAACGCGCGGGCGGCGCTATTGGCGAGCTGTTCGGGAAGCGATGCGTCGAGGCCGAACCATATATTGAGCCCCGCCAGAACCCATAGCGGCGCCAGCACGCCTACGGGCGCTTCGCGGGCGCGGGGCGCTCCGGCGGGCGCGGCGCGGAAGAAGATCGCCTCCAGCATACGCCCGACATACAGAAACGTCAGCAGCGACGCGATGGCCAGCACCACGACAACCCAGATCGCGCCAGCCTGCAAAGCCGCTTCGATCAGCCGCCATTTCGCAAGGAAGCCGAGTGTCAGCGGGACGCCAGCAAGGCTTGCCGCACCGATCGCGAACGCGGTCGCCGACCATGGCGCTTCCCGCGCCACGCCGGCGAATTCGCCGAGCCGCCGCGCGCCGAGGCTGAGCGCAACGCCGCCCAGCGCCATGAACAGCGTAATCTTAATCAGCGCATGCGCGCCCAAATAGAACAGCCCTGCCGATGCCCCGCCGACAGTCGCGAGTGAAAGCCCCAGCAGGATGAACCCCACCTGCGCGACCGATGAGAAGGCCAGTATCCGCCGGATTTCCTTCTCAAACACGGCTTGCAGCGAGCACACGATCGCGCCCGTCGCCGCCAACGGAGCCAGCACCCATGTGACGAAGGCCTGCCCGAACGCCGCGCCGTATGGGAACACATCGAACACGAAGCGCGCCATCAGGTAGATCGACGTCTTGGTCGCCGTGGCGGCGAGAAATATCGAGATCAGTGATGGCGCGTATGAGTAAGCGCCAGGCAGCCAGCCATGCAGCGGAAACATCGCCGCCTTGATGCCGAGCCCTACCACCACAAACGCAAAGCCCGCCTGCACCACAGAACTGTCGTCCAACGTTGCGAGCCGCGCAGCCATGTCGGCCATGTTGAGCGTGCCGGTTGCAGCGTAGAGGAAGCCGATGCCGATAACATAGAAGGTCGCGCCGATCGTTCCCATGATCAGGTAGTTGAACGCCGCCGGCAACGCACGACGATCGCGCTTCTCGCCGATGGCGACGAGTGCATATGTGCCGATGGAGGAGACTTCGAGGAAGACGAAGGCGTTGAACGCGTCGCCCGTCGCGACCAGACCCAGTAGTCCGGTCTGGCACAACAGGAATCCGGATTGGACCAGCGTGTGCTTCTCCGCCCCTACTTCAGTGGTGAGCGAATGGCCGGAATACAGCGACGCCATCACGCCCGCTGATGACACAAGCAGCGCCACCATCACGCCGAGGCCATCAATATGCAGCGCTATGCCGAGCGGCGGCGCAAACCCGCCGATCACATAGTCGACCACCCCTCGCCGCGCGACTTCGCCGGCAACCGCCAGCGCCATCCAGGCTGCGAAGACCGAGCCTGTGACGGAGATCATCCAACTTACGCGGGCGCTCGGCGCGAGCGCTGCCGCGCACGCAGCGATCAGCGGCGCAACCACCATCAGCAAAGGTGCGTGCGCCGTCAGCGCCGGCGGGGCGGCGTGGAGGGTTTCGAAAGCAATCACGCCTGCGGCCCCGGCTGCGTCGCCTCGACCCGGCTCAGCACATCGATCTCGTCGGCCTCGACCGATCCGAACGCCTCGCGCACGCGCACGGCGATCGCGAGGCCCACGGCTAGCGTCGCCACGCCGACAACGATTGCGGTGAGGATCAGTACGTGCGGCAGCGGATTGGAATAAACCACGCCATCGACGCCGTATTGCGCCACATAGGCCGGATCGAGCCGGCTGGCGAGTTCGCGCGCTTCGGAGCTGCCAGGCTCAACCGCGATGGCCGCCGTGCCGCCGAAGACCTTCGCGAGGCTGATGTAGAACAGGCCCGTCGATGTCTGGAAGATCGCCAGCCCGATCATGCGCTTGATCAGGTTGCCGCTCGAGAACAGGACGAAAAGTCCCGCCATCATCAGGATGGCGACGGCGATATAGTTGAAGTGCGAGAGGAAAAAGCTCACTGCTTCGCCTCCTGGCGCGCCGCTTCAACCGTACGGCCGCCAAAACCGTAGAAGATCGTCACCATGGTCGCGCTGACCGTGAGCAGCACGCCGAGTTCGATCAGCATGATCCCGAAATGCTGGCCCCAATGGTGCGCGTGTTCGGAGTCGCCCAAAAGCCAGCCGGGAATCTGCTGCTCGACTGATGGAGGGAACAGATAGTCATAGTCGAGAAAACCGCCGCCATTCATCATGCAGATCACGCCAATGCCCGCATAGAGCAACACGCCAAGCGATGCGAGGCTGCGTGCAACGCGCGGCGGAATGGCCGCCATAGTCTCACGCAGCCCGAAAACGAGCGCATGCAGGATGATCGCCGCAGCCATGATCACGCCCGCCTGGAAGCCTCCCCCGGCGCCGAGATCGCCGTGGAACTGCACGTAGAATGCGAACAGGGCGACCAGCGGGATCAGCAATTTGGCGGCGACGCGCGGCACGACGTGGTGGTCGCCGATCACGGCTGACGGCGGCGCAAGGCTGGCGCGTGGACCGAAACCAAGCATCAGCGCGACGCCGACCCCAGCGGCAAAGATCACGGTTGTCTCGCCCAAGGTGTCGAAGCTGCGATAGCTCGATAGCACGGCCGTCACGACATTGGGCATGCCAATGTCCTTCGGCGTCGCTTCCAGATAGGCGCGCCCGACATAGGCGTTGGCGGGCGAGGCCGCATCGCCCAGCCCTGGCAATCCGATCGCCGCAAAGACCAATAAACCGCCAACCGCGATGCATGCCAGCGCCGGCGCGATCAGCCGGCGCCAGTCGGGCCTTTCCGCTTCGCCGCGTGTCAGCAGGATCGCGCCGAGGAGGATAATGGTCGAAACGCCGGCGCCGACGACGGCTTCCGTGAATGCCACATCCGGCGCATCCATCACGACCAGCCACACAGCGCTGATCAGCGAATAGACGCTGAACATGATAATAGCGGCAAGCAGGCTGCGCGTGCGCGCCACGGCGCCGGCCACGACCAGCAGCATGACCAGCAGCACGATATCCAGCGCGAGGGTCACGTCGAAGGATGAAGGCAGGGCGGTCACGGCGCGTCCGGCCCGCGCGGCGTCTTGCGCCGCTCATCCGTGCGCACGATCTGGAACGTTCCAATGCGCGGCTTGTGACCGGAACTGAACGCCGCGTTTGCCAACGCATTTGCCGCCACCGGCGTCGTCAGCATGACGAACACCCAGACGAACACCAGCTTCAGCGTTGTCAGCGTAAGTCCCGCGATCAGGCACAGACCCAGCAGGACAAGGCTCGCTCCGCCAGTGTCGGTAATGCTAGCGGCGTGGATGCGGGTGTAGAAATCAGGGAAGCGGAGGACGCCAATGGCGCCGAGTAACGACAGCGCAACGCCTGCTACGACAAACCCGCCGCCAATCCAGGAGAGCACGCTATCCATCACGCGCCTCCTCGCCTGCCGAAAGACCCAGCGGCTGCGCCAGCGAGCGGTAGCGGAAGAATTTCATCAGCGCGATCGTGGTAACAAAATTGATCAGCGCGTAGACAATCGCTATGTCGAGGAAGGCGGGGCGGCCGAACAGGAAGCCGACCAGCGACAGCAGCAGTACGGTCTTCGTGCCGAACGAGTTGACGGCCAGGATGCGGTCGTAGTGCGACGGTCCGATAATGGCGCGGACGATCACCATCGCCATGGCCGCCAAAAGCCCAGCTGCGCCTGCCGCCAGCAACATGACCTAGCTCTTCCGACCGTCGGCGGCGCTGGCCGCTTTGCGGTCCATTGGCGCGAAGCTTTGCGCTGTAGACGTCTCGCGCACGAGGGCGTGCACCTTCAGCCTGTCGCCGTCGACATCGACCGTCACCGTGCCCGGCGTCAGCGTGATGGAGTTGGCAAACAGCGCCTTGCCGAGGTTGGTCCGCGCCGTCGTGGTGACATTGACCATCACTGGATCGATCGCGTGCGTCGGCCCGAGGATGCGACGAATGACGGCGAGGTTGGCTTTCACGATCTCGACCAAAAGCCAGCCGCCATAGACCAGTATGTTCGGTGCGTGATGATAAGGCGACGCGTCGCGATCAATTATCTTCAGCCGCGCGACCAGCCAGAGCGTCAGCAACACCGACAGCGCGCCGAGCATCAGGAACAACGGGGCGGTTTCGCCCGAGAGCGCAAACCAGAATGCCGCCAACGCGAGAATGAGGCCGGGAAGATAGGTCATGTCGTCGGATCCTCCACTGTTGGCGCTCTGAAGGGCTTGAACCACTCTGCGTGAAATTGCCAGCAAAACCGGACGGGCGGCGAGCGATTTCGACGAGAACGAGATCAGTTTTCATTGAAGCGATAACGTGAGTTTGCAACGTGGTTGGCGCATGCCTCGGGCGAGAAGGTTTGAGGCGCTGGCCGATCCGGTCCCAGGCGCGCCCGCTCGTGCGTTCCTGAGCCTTGCAGAGCAGGTGTTTGAGCTTGGCGAAGACCTGCTCGATCGGGTTGAGGTCAGGGCTGTAGGGCTTTGGACCCGGTGGCTTCTTCGGCGCACAGTTCCTCGTCTCCCGTTTGCGCTGGGACCACTTCACCACTGAGGAGACGCCAACCTGCAGCGCCGCCGCCACCTGGCGACACGTCTCACCC
Organism: Hyphomonadaceae bacterium; assembly: GCA_016714495.1. Classification (GTDB taxonomy): domain Bacteria; phylum Pseudomonadota; class Alphaproteobacteria; order Caulobacterales; family Hyphomonadaceae; genus UBA7672. The sequence goes on from JADKDU010000001.1 coordinate 176,895, forward strand.
TTCTCGAGACGGGCCATCGCCCGCTCACGCAAATCCATCGACAGGGCTCGGGTCGTGTCCGCCGGCCTTCTGTCCGGCCAACAAAACGGAATCACAACCCGCCTAACCGGGAATCCCCCGGATTCAGCTGCCAGCGCGTTTGCTCTAGCGCCCGTATGCCGTTCTGGGGCGAGCCGCATCGATCATGCGGAGTTCGCGGGCAAAGCCCGTCTCTTCTGCGTTCTCGTCCGGAGACACGAGGGACTCAGGCGCGAAGGCCGACGACAACGACCAGTTCCAGTACCGCAGCACGGTCTGCGCCTTGGCGACGGCGATGGTTTCGTAGACTTCGGAGACGCGGGCGAAATCCGCATCGTCAACCGGCCGACGCAGCGCGGTCCAGAGATCGCGCAAAAAGGGTCGCTTGAGACCGGTGGCCTTGCAGAGGACCGCGACGCCCTCGCCGCCGATGTCCTGGAAAATGCGCTCGCCCGTCGTCGCCTTGATACCCGAGAGCGCGGCGATGTCGGCCATCATATCGGGCGTCATGCCAACGATCGCGGCAGCCTGGATGGCGGCCTCGAGACTGGCGTGAACCGAGCGATCGATCGCCGTGCGATCACGCTGGCGGCGTTCGATGACCTGCAGCGCCTTGCGCACGACGGGGTCCATGTCGGACGCGGAGTAACGAAAGATGTCGGCGCACATTTCGATCAGAAGCGTGCGCTCGGCGGAAAAGCGGAGCAGGATCTGCCGGCGTTCAATGTGGGCGGACCACCAGAACATCGCAAGTGCGTGTGCGGGGCGAACTTCCTCGCGATTGATCAGCAGAGGCGGCAGGGCCGGCGCGTTGCGCGAGGCCCCAACCATCAGTTCGACCGCGCGGTCGGAAAGCTTCGATTGCGAATTCTCGAGCAGCGCCTTCATGGCGACTGTATCACCCGAAGCGGCGATGGCGGAGGCGACGGACGGGCCAATATCTCGGCGCTGCGCAACCGCCACGCGGTGGGGCGTCTCGCCATGTTCGATGATGTGGCAAAGGTCGGCGTCGTCGAAGGCGCGGTTGTCGGCGAGGATGATCTGCGCGACATGCGGCGCATCGAGCGCGAGGAACCGGAGGAGACGTTTGGGCGCCTGGCTCATCTCCTGAAGCCGGCGGGCGCAGAGTTCGCGGGCGGCGACATCGGACTCGAGCAGGATTTCCAGCAGCAGATCGCCCGCGATGGCGCGGTCCTGCAGATTGCCGCGCGAGGATGGAAGCGCGACCACGTCCATCAGCCTGCGTAGCAGCGAGCGGCGCGCAAAGCCATCAGACGTCGCCTTGGCGACGCTGCGGGAGGATGACTCCTCGACGGAGGGCATAACGTCCGACATCGATCCCCTGTTGGTGGCCGTCAGGGTCAGCATGCATGCGCGCGGTTAACGGACCCTCAACCTGCGACACGTTCGCTGAAGTATCACCACAGCGTTTTGTGACATTATCGGGCGTAATAAGGCTTGCCGCCCCCTTCGTCCCGGCCGGGATGGATGAAGATCAGCGCCAGCGCGGCGACCAGCAGGCCGACGACCAGATAAAAAAGCGCGCCGGGGTCGGACATCGCCGTCGTGACGGCCCCGCCCTCGCCTACGGCATCGACCGGGATCTGGACCTGCAGCATCATTAGCTGGCCGACCAAAGCCGCGAGCACGGCGAGCAGCAGCACGCCGAGGATCGCGCCCAGCCTGCGTGTCACAGGCACGAACACAAGCAGGGCGATCAGCACTTGCAGCACGCCGAAGGCCAGCCGCCCGCTCGGCTCGAAATAGGCGATGCCGGATGTTTCCGCGAACAGCGGAAAGAGATGGTTCTTCGCGCCTGTCGGCGGGGCGAGCGTATCGACCGCGATCCAGATCAGCATCGCCGCCAGGAACAGGGCGATCCCCCAACTCAACAAGGTCCGGGCCTCACGCATGTCCAACTCCCACGTAATGGCGCACACCATGGCGCCGAATTGTCCGGGCGCCAAATGTGACTAGGTCAAGCCGGTGAGCCCCTCCCTCGTCCTGAAGGAGCCGTGCAGAGACGTCTCGAAGGATGGGGACGTAGGCGCAATTCCCCGATCGCACGGACGCAATCGCCCTGAGTGATGCTTGGAGGTCTCGCCGGATAGAGGGCCAGGGACGCGGGATGTCCCCGCGCTGCGCGGGCCTGCCTGTTCCAGCGACAAGGACCTAGCGCTCTTCCTCGCATTGGCTTTATGGACGACAGCATTGCAGAGGTCCTAACCGCTCGATCGCATCGCCCCTCGCGCCGTTGAACAGCGCGGCTAGCCTCCATGCGGGGGCGACATGGGCAATATCTCACGGGGTGGGACAAGGTGGGGATGAACGAGGCTCTATCCCCATCTGCTTTCAGTCTTGTGTGTTGAGCGTGTTGAGAACGACAGTCTGGGGCCGGATTTGGATTCCGCGGAATTGCGTGGTGTGCCGCCGGGTCCCGCTGACTTCGTCAGCGAGACGGAGGCGAGGTGCGGCGGCTCAGGTCTGCGGGAGATATTCCTGCAGGGAGAGTATGCCGTCCTTGTTGGCGTCGAGGCGGGTGAAGGCGGCTTTCAGGGCTTCCGGGGAAATCTTCGGGCCGCCATCGATGTCAACCTGAGGAGGTGCGTTGGGATCGTCGTTGAGGCGGATCATGGGCGGAGCGACGATCTTTGCATACTCGTCCGCGCTCAGCGACTTGTCGCTGTTCGCGCCGAGCATCTCGAAGCCGCGTGTGAACAGGGCGCGCTGGTGCGACTGATATTCGGCGAGGCTGACCTTGCCGTCCTTGTCCGCATCGATCGTGTCGAACTCCTGCTTGCGGAACGCGCCGATCGAGAAGGTGAGCGTGTCGTCCTTCAGCGCGGGCCCGCCATCCTTCAGCTCGCGGGACTCGCGTCGCGTCATGATGTTGAACGCCTGATGCTGTCCGGCCTTGTCGTCGCCGACGCCCTCGGGCGGCGCGAAGGCGAAGGCTTCCTGTTTCAGTTCCGGCGACGCCCGTTTTGGCGCGGCGCCATCATCGCCATTGCGCACGACCTTGCGCTTTTCGATGACGATATCCCCGCGCTGCTTGCCGGCGCCGGCATCCTTCGGGCCAAGGAATCGCGCGGGCCTTGCCATGGGGGGGGGGGGGGGGGGGTGGGGGGGGGGGGTGGGGGGGGGGGTTGGGGGGGCGAGGGGGGGGGGGGGGGGGGAGGGGGGAATTCGACTCGACCTTTTTCCGAGGACAGGCCGTGCTCCGCGAGATAGGTCTGGACGCTTTCACGGACCACTTCGCTGGCGGTGGTGCCGTCTTCCCGGCAAGCGGTGAGGAAAGCCTGCTTGGTTTCATAAGGGATGCGCACTTCCAGCTTTCCTCTTCTCGCGGTCCGGGTCGCGCGGTCCAGTCCGCGGCGGCCGCCCTGGAAACCGGTCCGCGCGTCGCGCCCAGCAGATTGCCGCACGGGCGCCGGACAGATTCCGTCCGGCCATAGCAGGATGGTCGCCACAAGCGCCCAAGCGTCCGCCAAAACCTGTCCGGACGCCAGGAAAAGCGTGTCCGGACACGGCTTGCGTGTTGATTTTCGAAGCATATGGTTTGCGCCACACGCTCTCAGGGGACGAAAAACAATGCGACTGGTGAACTTCGCGGACCTCGAAGCTCTGGTCGACACGGAGGTTGGCGTGTCGCCGTGGCACCAGATCACGCAGTCGCAGGTCAACAAGTTCGCCGAGGCGACGGGCGACCATCAGTGGATCCATGTCGATGTGGAGCGCGCGACGCGCGAACTCGGCGCGCCGATCGCGCATGGCTATCTGACGCTTTCCCTTCTGCCGATGCTGTCGGCGCAGATCATGCGGGTGGAGAATGTGCAGCGTGGCATCAATTTTGGATGCAACAAGGTGCGTTTCACCAACATGGTGCCGGTGGGGTCGCGGGTGCGGCTGCGCCAAAAATGCTTGCATGTAGAAGCCCGGGCGGGCGGCAAGCAGGTGGTGATGGAATCGACCATCGAGATCGAGGGGAAGGATCGGCCCGCCTGCGTGGCCGAGTCGATCAGCATCGTCTATGGCGGTTGAACCTGTCGGCTGCGGGCGCGTTCAGCTTATCCGATGAACGGAATTCAAATGGCGGCACGTCGCGGCTCGCGGTCGCGTTTGCGGATCGCCACCTTCAATGTGAACGGGCTGACCAGCCGGCTGGAGAGTGTGATCGCGTGGCTGGGCGAAACGCAACCTGATGTCGTTTGTCTGCAGGAATTGAAGACGCTGAATGCCAACTTCCCGGCGATCGCGCTGGCGAAGGCGGGGTATGACGCCGCCTGGGTGGGGCAGAAATCGTGGAACGGGGTTGCAATCCTCTCGCGCATCGGCGCGCCGGTGGTGACACGCAGCCGCCTGCCCGGCGATCCGGCGGATGAGCAGGCGCGCTATATCGAGGCGGCGGTAGGCGGGCTGGTGATCGCGTCGATCTATCTGCCCAATGGCAATCCGCAGCCGGGGCCGAAGTTCGACTACAAGCTGGCTTGGTCACGCGGCTGCGGCGGCATGCGGCGAGCCTGCTGAAGACGGGCGCGCCCGTGGTGCTGGCGGGGGATTATAATGTCGTGCCAACGGAGCAGGACATCTATCAAACCACGTCCTATGACGACGACGCACTGATGCAGCCGGAGAGCCGCAAGGCGTATGCCGGCCTGCTGAAGCAGGGATGGACGCATGCGATCCGGGAACTTCATCCGGACGAGACGATCTACACGTTCTGGGACTACATGCGGAACCGCTGGCCGCGGAATGCGGGATTGCGGATCGATCATCTGCTGCTGAGCCCTTCGGTGGCGCCGCGGCTGAAGGCGGCTGGCGTTGATCGGGAGGCGCGGGGCAAGCCCCATGCGAGCGACCATGCGCCCACCCGGATCGAGCTTTCGGCGCCAAAGCGGTAGAAAGCTGTGCACGACGCCTTGGTAATGCCTTCCGCCCACACGACTTTATCGTCTGGTCCTTGGGCCGAATCACGAGTCCAATGACAACCGGCCCGCAGATAGCGGGTTGAAACGATTCATGGCGCGCGGGACTGGAGCTTCCAAGGCAGGGGTTTCGACGGGGCGGGCGCGCAAGGCCGCAGGTAAGGGCTCAGCGATGCCGGAAACGCTCCAGTCTTCCAAACCGACGCCACCATGCGCGCGTCGCGACGAGAACGCGACCATCGAGCAGTTGGGGCGCGCGCGGATCGATCCTTATGCGTGGCTGAAAGACGACAACTGGAAAGAGGTCATGCGTGACCCGAAACAGTTACGGCCCGATATCCGCGCTTATCTGGAAGCGGAAAACGCCTACACCAACGCCAGCCTGGAGACGCCGACAACGGCGCTGCAGGAGGCGTTGTTCGAAGAAATGAAAGGCCGCGTGAAGGAGGACGACAGTTCGGTTCCCGCTGTCGATGGGCCGTGGGCGTATTATCGGAGGTTCCGCGAAGGTGGCGAGTATCCGATCTTTGGGCGCAGGCCGGCCGAGAATGCGTTCGGCAAGGATGGCGTGGAGCAGGTTCTGCTCGATGGGAACGAGCACGCCAAGGGCTGCGACTACTGGGATGTGCGCAAGGTTTCGCATTCGCCGGATCACCTGCTGGTCGCCTTCACGGTCGATGACAAGGGCTCGGAGTTCTACACGCTGAGCGTGCGCGAGGCGGCGACGGGGAAGGAAGTCGAATCGATTCAGCACACCTATGGCGAATTCGTGTGGGGCGAGGACTCGGCGTCGATCTACTGGGTGGCGCGCGACGAGAATGCGCGGCCGGTGGCCGTGTTCTGCCGCACGCTTGGGCTGGGCACGGATGCGCTGGTGTATCGCGAGGCCGATCCGGGTTTCTTCATCGGCGTCCAAAAAAGCCAGTCGCGCAAGTTCATCTTCATCACAGCGAACGATCACACAACGACGGAGTGGCGCTATCTGCGCACCGACGGGAAGGATCGCGCGCTGACGCTGATCGCGGCGCGCGAGCGGGGCGTCGATTATTCAGTGGTGGATTTCGACGGGCGGTTCTGGATCCGGTCGAACCGCAATGGCGCGGTGGATTTCGCGCTGGTGTCGGCGCCGCATGATGCGTCGAACGAAGAGAACTGGCGTGTCGAGATTCCGCACAGGCCGGGCGTGCTGTTGCTGGATGTGGAGCCGTTTGCGGATTTCATCGTACGGATGGAGCGCGAGAACGGCCTGCCCCGCATCGTCGTGCGCGAGCGCGACACGGGCGCGGAGCATGCGATCGAATTCGCCGAACAGGCGTACGCGCTTGGGATGTCGAACGGGTATCTGTGGGACTCGCCGTGGCTGCGGTTCGAGTATTCATCGCCCTCCACCCCTGCCCAGGTGTTCGACTACAACATGCGCACGCGCGAGCGCGTGCTGCGCAAGACGCAGGTCGTCCCGTCGGGCCATGCGCCATCTGATTATATTGTCGAGCGCATCGATGCGCCGGCGAGTGACGGCGCACAGGTTCCTGTGACCATGGTGCGGCACAGGAACACGCCGGTCGATGGCACGGCGCCGGTGCTGCTGTATGGCTATGGCGCCTATGGCATCACGATTGAGGCCGAGTTCCGGACAGGGCGGTTGAGCCTTGTCGATCGCGGCTTCATCTATGCGATCGCGGATGTGCGCGGATCGATGGCGAAGGGATACCAATGGTATCTCGACGGCAAGCTTGAGAAGAAGATCAACACCTTCACCGACTTTGTCGCCGCCGGCGAGCATCTGGTGAATGCGGGCTACACCAGCCGCGGCAAGATTATCGCAATGGGCGGGTCGGCAGGCGGCATGCTGATGGGCGTGGCGGTCAATCTCGATCCGTCGCTGTTCGGCGGCGTTATCGCCGCGGTGCCTTTCGTCGACGTGCTAAACACCATGTCGGACGAGACGTTGCCGCTAACACCGCCTGAGTGGCCTGAGTGGGGCAACCCGCTCAACGACGAACTGGCCTACGACCGCATCCTTGCCTATTCGCCATACGATCAGGTGGGGCTGAAGCCCTACCCGCCCATGCTGATTACCGGCGGCCTGACCGATCCGCGCGTTACCTACTGGGAGCCCGCGAAATGGACAGCGCGCTTGCGCCATGAGGCTCCCGAGGGCGGACCTTATTTTCTGAAGATCAACATGGATGCCGGACATGGCGGCGTTTCCGGCCGCTTCGCCAGCATGCGGGAAACCGCGCTGGAATATGCTTTTGCGATCCAGTGCGTCGGCCCGGCTCCGCCCGTCTGGACGGGGTCCTGACGAAAGCCGCCCTACTGCAAATCTTGTGGCGTGTTGTGTCATCAACCCGTTATACTTGCCGTAGGGTTAGACTTTCGGGGACGCACCTACCATCATGGCAAAACCAATTGAACGGACCAATGATGCTGGGCCGCAGGGCGCATCACGCCCCAAGCCACGCGTAGACAAGGAAGCGCGGAAAGCCGTCTACCTGCGCGCCGCCGCAAAAGCTTTCCTCGCCAAGGGCGCCGCCGCTTCAATGCAGGATGTCGCCGACGCAGCCGGCGCGCCGAAACCTGTCTTCTATCGGATATTCCCGTCGCGGGCCGACCTGATCGAGAGCTTCTTCCAGCACGTTCATGACGTCATCGTCGAGACGCAGAAGGGCACGTGGGACGGTTATGGCTGGGCGCTGCGCGTGCTTTACCTGGAAGCGAAGAAGGAGCCCGAAATTTTCCTCGTGGCGCTCAAGACGTTCCGTGGCAATCCGGCGCTAGAGCCACTCCGCGAAAAATTGCTCGCTCTCCTGTACACGCAGGCGACCGGATTCTTCGAGCCAGGCCAAGGCGCGCCTGACGGCGCAGCCAGCCGCGTGGCGAAGGCCTCCAAGACGATGAACTCCCTCGTCTTCGACACGCTGGTGGTATGGCTTGAGGATAGCGACGGGCTTTCCGACGAGAAGCGCTTCGTGTGGTATGGCCGCATCGTCCGTGAATGGCGCATGGCGACGCGCGAAGCTTATGAGTTGGACGCGCCGGAAAGTATGGACTGAGGCCGGCGTCCGCCCGGAACCGGCCGACCGGTCCCCGGCTTACCCACGTAAATGAAGCCTGCACGGCCCCGGCCGCCGCGGCCGGACGGCCACCTTTCCGCCACACCGATACAGTGGGAATTGCGCCGCGGGCTCGCTCCCGGGGGGATTTCGGGTCCAACAGCATGTCCGGGGTTTCCTATGGACGCGCGGCAGGCTAGGCAGGCGCTCGGCCGGCCGGGGGCGCCTGAGCCGTCCAGCGCCCGCAGCGCAGGGCGTGCAGTAAAGTGTGCAGACTGTTCAGGAGTTGACGGCTCTCATGACCTTCAAAGTGCGCCTGCTGCTTGGAGCGGCTGCTCCTTTCATGTTCGCCATGCCTGCCCTGGCGCAAGTGTCGATAACGACCGCGACGACCACGCCGGTGCGGACCGCAACCGCCAATAGCGGCGCCGCTTCGGATGTGACCATCACCTCGACCGGTTCGGTCACCCTGACGGGCGCCGCGGCGAACAGCGCCGCCGTCACCATCGACAGCAACAATTCCGTCACCAACAGCGGCACGATCAGCACGGTGGACTCGAACGACTCTGTCGGCGTCCGCATCGCCCCGAACACAACGGGCAACTTCACCAATAACAGCATCATCAGCCTGAGCGAGGCCTACGTCCGCACCGATACGGACAATGACAAGGATCTGGACGGACCGCTGGCGCAAGGAACGACCCGGATCGGCGTGCTGGTTCAGTCGGGCGGCGCGATGACGGGCAACCTCGTGGTGGGCGGCACGCTTTCGGTCAATGGCAACAATTCCTCTGGCGTCTCGATCCAGTCAGACCTCAACGGGACCTACAACCAGACCGGCTCAATTACGGTGGTTGGCTCGAATGCAGCTGCGCTGGATATTCGCGAAAACGTAACCGGCGATGTGCGCCTGAGCGGGGCCATGCTTGGACGGGGCGAAAACTCCGTAGGAGCGCGCATTCTTGGAGACATCGGGGGGGAGCTTTCGGTCAATGGCGGCATCGGAGCGACCGGGTTCACGGACGAACGGGTCTCGAACACCGATTCCACAATAGCGGCAAGCACGGATGCGGACGACCTGTTGGTCGGCGGGAGCGCGCTTGAGATTCGTGGCGATCTGGGTCGGGGTCTTCTGGTGAACGGCGCCGCCACGGGCGGCGTGGACCCAACGCCCGACGTCAAGGACGTGATCCAGGACTACAACGAAAACCGCTCGGCCGGCACGATCACCTCTTATGGTTCGGCGCCGGCCGTGGTGATCCAGTCGCTCAATGGGGCCGCTGGCGACGCGATCGTGCTGTCTCGCGCGCGCGAAACCGTGCTGGACACGACTGACGACGATGACGACGGCAACTTTGGCGAAGTCATCGCAACATTCAATTATGACTATGGCTTCGTGAACCGGGGTACGATCACCGGCAACGGTCTCAATGTCGGTTTTGCCTCTACGGGCGTCAAAATCGCTGGCTCGGCGGATGGAACTCACACGACGACAATCGACGGCGGCATCTTCAACGGGGGAACGATTTTGGCGCAGTCCCCGCAGGCCAGCGCCACTGGCCTTCAGATCGGGTCGGGCGCCACGACGCCGTTGCTGTTCAACACGGGAACCATCAGTGCTGCGGTCGTAACCAACACCAACCATGACGCGACCGCAGTTCTTGTCGAAGCGGGCGCGAGCCTACCGACCGTCAACAATGCCGGCCGCATCAGCGCGCAGGTGCGTGGCTATGATGGCGATGCGGTTGCGTTCCGCGATCTTTCAGGAACGGTGACGGCTTTCACCAACAGCTCGCGCATCACGTCGGGTTACATCGACAACGACGCCACAGACGACATCAGCAGCGGGCTAGGCCGGGCGATTGCAATTGACCTGTCGCACAGCGCTTTGGGGGTCAACCTCACTCAGCGCGACACTGTCGATAACGCGCGGATCATCGGCGACGTGCTGCTTGGCGCGGGGAACGACCAGTTCAACATACTGTCGGGCGAGGTCGCAGGCGATGTCGCGTTCGGAGGCGGGTCGGACGCGCTGAACCTGAACAGCGCGAAGTTGACGGGCGATACGACATTCGGCGGTTCCGGCGGCGCAGTGTCGCTGAACTCGGCCGAAGTGACCGGCGCCCTGTCGCTTGGCAATACGGCCGGCTCGCTGAACTTCATCAACCAGTCGATCTACAATGGCGCCATCACCAACACCGGCGCGGGCGCGGGCGCCATGACGCTGACAGCCGACAATTCGACGGTCAACAACTCGGCTGCCGGCACGCTGAACCTGACAGCGATGGCGCTGTCGAATTCGACCAAGCTGGGTCTGGTCGTCAACAACGCCCGCATCACCGGCAACACGCCGATCTTCAACGTCAGCGGTACGGCGGACGTCGCCGCGAATACGGTTTTCACACCGATCTTCGATCAGTTCACCGACCAGCCGTTCACGCTGCGCGTGCTCAACGCCGGCACGCTGAACCTAGGCGGCTCGCTGGATTCAATGCTGAACGCGGACTCGCCCTACATCTACGACGTCAATCTTGTGCAGCCGAACGCGAACGCGATCGATCTCGTGGTCGACGTCAAGACGGCGTCCGAGCTTGGGCTCAATACCCGCCAGGCCGGCGCTTATGGCGCCGTGCTCGACCTGCTGGCCGAAGATGACGATGTCGGATCGGTCCTGACCTCTATTCCGGGCGCGAACGAATTTATTCGCGGTTGGGCCGACCTCCTGCCCGGCTCCGATGTGGCGGTGATGAAGGTGCTTGCGTCCAACGCCACGGCGGCATTCGGAGCGACGGCTCACCGGCTGGACCTTATCTCGAACAAGCCCAACGCCCCGGGCGGCGCATGGGTGGAAGAGTTTGGCGTGTTCCAGAAATCTGACGCGACCGCCGACTCGGTTGGCGTCGAAGGCGGCGGCCTCGGCGTGGCGGCGGGTATCGACGTCCTGTCGACGGGAACGGCGCTGATCGGCGCTTATGTCTCGCTCGAATCCGCCGAGCTGGAAGAAGAACATCGCACCGCTGCTCCGCTCAACGTCTCGCAGACGTCGTTCGGCATCTATGGCGGCTGGGTGAACGGCAATCTCGCGATCAATGGCGCGGCGTCGTACGGCAATATCGAGTTCACATCCGACCGTAAGATCGAAGTCGGAACGCTGACCGATCGGTTGCGGGCTGAATGGAAGGGCCAGAGCTACACCGCCGGCGCGCGCGCGACCTACACCGTGCCGATGGGCTGGCTGGCCCTGAAACCATTCGTGGCGGCCGACTACATCGGCTTCAAGCAGGATGGCTATCAGGAATCAGCGGCGACCAACAAGAGCCTCGAAATCGTCGCCGGCGATAGCGATGCCTCGCTGGCGACCGCGTCTTATGGTCTGGCGCTGACTGGCGATCTGGGCGGCGACGACGCTTTCAAGATGAAGCCGGAGCTTTCTGTCGGCTATCGCAATGTCCTGAATTGGGAAAGCACGCCGGCGTCGATGCGCTTTGCGGGAAACTCGACGGGAACGAGCTTCGAACTGGCTTCGGGCTTGGAGCCGGAAGATGCGATCGTGGCGGGCCTTGGCCTCAACATCGACAGCCAGTTCCTCAATCTGAAGATCGGCTATGACGCGGAAATCGGCGACACGTCGATCACGCATTACGGGTCGATCACGCTGCGCATGGCCTTCTGGTAAACGCGCCGGGGCTTTCAGCGGATCGTTGCAAGCATGCGACAACGCCGCCCGACGCCTTGTCGACCGGTGCAGGTGTAACTATCTGCTGAGCGAGCCGCGGAACGACTTGCGCATGAAGATTCTCCAAGGGCGGATCGGTCTTCTGGGCAGCCTCGCGCTGGCGGGTTGCGCAACTGCGCCGCGCCTTGATACGCCGCCTGCATCCCCGGCGGACGCCTCCCCGCCCGGCTTCACGCGCGCGATCCGCACTGACGTGCTTGATCCCAACTTCTTGACTGAACAGCTCCCCAAAACGTCACGCGCTATCAAGGCGATGAGCGATGGCTCCGTCGACATCCTTGCTTTGTCCGGCGGCGGCGCAGGCGGGGCATATGGCGCAGGCATCCTGGTCGGCCTGACCAATGCGGATCAGCGTCCGGTCTTCGAAATCGTCACGGGCGTGTCCACGGGGGCCCTGATCGCGCCGTTCGCTTTTCTCGGCCCAGATTGGGACGGCAGGCTGACAGAAGCCTATCGCGGCGAAGCGACTGACAAGCTGCTGGTCTCGCGCGGGCTCGGCATCCTCTTCGGTTCGAGCGTATTTGAAGGCGAACCATTGCTGGCGCTGGTCGCGCGCTTCGTGACGGACGACCTGATCGACGCCATCGCGAAGGAGGCAGAGACTGGCCGCATCTTACTGGTCGCGACCACAAATCTCGACCGCGAGGAAACCGTCATATGGAACATGGGCGCGATCGCCCAAGAAGGCGGCGACCGAGCGCGCGAACTCTTTCGCGCCGTGCTGGTCGCCTCCGCCAGCGTGCCCGGGGTGTTTCCTCCCGTGATGATCGACGTCGAAAAGGACGGGAAGAAATTCCAGGAAATGCATGTTGATGGCGGCGCCTCGACGCCTTTCTTCATTGCGCCGGACATCGCGATGATTCTTGGCGAACCACCCGAGAACCTGCGCGGCGCGCATATCTATGTGATCGTCAACGGCCCCGCCGCATCGGCCCCGCGCACTACGCTGAACAATCCGGTCGATGTCGCCTCGCGCAGCTTCACGACCGTGATGAACCACATGACGCGGACCGCCCTTGTGCAAACCAGCATCTTCGCCGAACGGGGAGACATGACGTTCGCCTTTACGGCGATCCCTTCGGAAGTCGTATTCGCGGGACCGCTCGCCTTCGATCAGCTGAGCATGCGCGAGACGTTTGACTATGGCATGCGCTGCGCGACGCGGGGGCTCGCCTGGACCAACGCGCAACAGGCGCTGGACCACGCCGAGACCGTTGGAACCGTTGTGACGCCTGTGGACACCGCCGCCTGCCCGCGCCTTCAGGATCCGAAATAGCACACGTCGTCTTTCCGGCTTGTTCGAGCGCCGCCTTCCGCAATATGAGTGCAACGAACCCGAACATTTCGGCTAGATACTGCGTGGAGAGTGGACAATGGCGGATGGCGCGACTGGCGAACTCGGCCGCATCGGGCTGAAGCGGCCGGATCTGTTCCGGGAGCAATGCTATATCGACGGCAAGTGGACCGGCGATCCCACGCACCTCGTGCACAATCCAGCCACTGGCGGTCTGATCGGACGCATCCCCAACCTGGGCAAGTCGGAGACCGAGCGCGCCGTGGCGGCGGCGGAAGCCGCGCTGCCGAAATGGCGGGCCCAACACGCCAAGGCGCGCGCCGAGATCATGGACAGGTGGTGCGCCCTGATGGTGAAGCACCAGGAAGACCTTGCGCGGCTGATGACGGCCGAACAGGGCAAGCCGCTGGCTGAAGCGCGCGGCGAAGTCGTCTACGCCGGAGCGTTCTTCGAATGGTTTGGTGAGGAAGCGAAGCGTACCTATGGCGACCTGATTCCGGGGCCGGCGGCTGACCGGCGCATCATGGTGATGAAGCAGGCGGTGGGGGTCGTCGGCGCAATCACGCCGTGGAATTTCCCGGCGGCAATGATCACGCGCAAGGTCGGGCCTGCGATCGCGGCGGGCTGTACGGCTGTGCTGAAGCCATCGGAACTGACGCCCTATTCTGCGCTGGCGATTGCGCTGCTGGGAGAGGAAGCAGGGCTGCCTCCGGGCGTGTTCAATATTGTGACGGGCGATGCCGAGCCGATCGGGCGTGTGCTGACGGAAGACCCGCGCGTCGCGAAATTCACGTTCACCGGCTCCACTCCGGTAGGCAAGAAGCTGGCGCAACAGTGCGCATCGACAGTCAAGCGCGTGTCGCTGGAGCTGGGCGGCAATGCGCCCTTCCTGATTTTCAACGACGCTGATCTCGAGGCGGCCGCGGCCGGAGCCATCATTTCGAAGTTTCGGAACACGGGACAGACCTGCGTCTGCGCCAACCGCTTCTTCGTGCAGGACGGAATCTATGATGCGTTCGCCAAACTGCTGGCCGAGAAGGCGGGAGAGCTTGTCGTCGGCGACGGGCTGGCGGGCGTGACGCAGCAAGGGCCGCTGATCAATGACAAGGCGCTGCAAAAGGTCGAAGCGCATGTCGCCGATGCGATCGGGCATGGCGCCAAAGTGCTGGCCGGGGCGCGCCGCGATTCACATGGCGGCACGTTCTACCAGCCGACCGTGCTGCGCGATGTGGCGCCGGATGCCTTGTTGTGCCGCGAAGAAACATTTGGCCCGGTGGCGGGTCTTGTCCGGTTCAAGGACGAGGCCGACGCGATACGCATGGCGAATGACAGCTGTGCGGGGTTGGCCGCCTATGCTTACACCCGCGATCTTTCGCGCTCATGGCGCGTGTCGGAAGGGCTGGAGTACGGCATGATCGGCATGAATACAGGACTGATCTCCAGCGAGGTGCTGCCCTTCGGCGGCGTGAAGGAATCCGGCATCGGACGCGAAGGATCTAAGTACGGGATCGAGGAGTTCCTCGAAGTCAAATCCATCGTCCTCCAGCTCTAGGCAGGTGTTGCAAAATCTCCGCATCCGGGCGCTGATGGCGCGAGGGGCGCGAGGGAGATTAGTTTGGACGGAGCCGTAACGACCGACGCATTGCCGGGTGCGCCCAAGCTGGCCAAATCGCTGCGGGCGCGGCACGTCGCGATGATTTCCATCGGCGGCATTGTCGGCGCCGGGCTGTTCGTCAATTCGGCCAATGCGATCGCCGCCATCGGTCCGGCGGTGATCGTCAGCTATGTGCTGACCGGACTGATCGTTCTGTTCGTCATGCGCATGCTGGGCGAGATGGCTATGGCCTATCCCGATACCGGAGCCTTCACCGAGTTCTCGCGCGTGGCGATGGGGAACCTTGCCGGCTTCACGTCCGGCTGGCTGTATTGGTATTTCTGGGTGATCGTGGTGGCGTTCGAGGCCATCGCGGGCGCCAAGATCGTGGCGCTGTGGCTGCCGGATATTCCGATCTGGGTTTCGGGCCTCGTGCTGACGCTGGTGCTGACAGGGTCGAACCTGCTCTCGACGCGAAGCTATGGCGAGTTCGAGTTCTGGTTCTCGTCGATCAAGGTGGCGGCGATCATTGCGTTCATCGTGGTGGCGGCGAGCTATGCGCTGGGCATGAACCCGACAGGCGGCAGCACGTTCGCCAACTGGTTCAATGACGGCGGCTTCGCGCCGAATGGCTGGTTGCCGGTGCTTACCGGCGTGACGGCGCTGATCTTCACGCTGGTGGGCGCCGAGATCGCGACGGTGGCGGCGGCCGAAGCGAAGGAAAGTGAGAAGGTGATCGCGAACCTCACGACCGTGCTGATCTTCCGTATCCTCTTCTTCTATGTTGGGGCGATCGCGCTGATCGTTGCCGTGGCGCCGTGGCGCGAGATCGCCACGCAGGCGCAGGTGCAGCTGATGTCGCCCTTCACCATGGCGCTGGACAAGGTGGGCATTCCCGGCGCGGGGCTGGTGATGGACATCATCGTGCTGGTGGCTGTGCTGTCGTGCCTGAATTCAGGGATCTATGTCGCTTCTCGCGTGCTGTTCACGCTGGCGGCGAAGAAGGATGCGCCGATGTGGATCGTGCAGGTTGACAGGCGCGGCGTGCCTTCGCGAGCGATCCTGGTCGGTGCAGCGATCGCATGCGCGGCCGTGGCGCTGGAGGCGTTCTTTCCTCAAGAAATCTTCGGCTTCCTGATCAATGCGTCAGGCGCGCTGATGATCTTCGTCTACATGCTTGTGGTGGCGTCCCACCTCATTCTCCGACCGAAGATTCCGAAGGAGAGGCTGCATCTTGCGACATGGTTCTATCCGATCTCGGGGTGGATCGCGCTTGCGGCAATGGCCGCGGTGCTTGTCGCCATGGCGGTAACGCCGGGCCGCGACGCGGAGCTTGTTGCATCGCTGATTTGCCTCGTCGTGATCGTGGCGGCGTACTTCGTTTTCCGGCGCGGGCGAGCGACGTAGCGTCAAGCGCCTGCGCTGCCGTTGCTCCTCTTTCTGATCATGTCAAACGCTTACGTGACGATAGGGTCGTTTCAGACCCGTTGCATGCGGCGCGAATTCGCACGAATGATCGGGTTGAGCTTGGCGCCGTCTGGGAGCCATGCCGCAATTGCGAAAACGACGGCCGTTCCGGCCGCGCTCTACTTCAGGGATTGGAAATGACCAGAGTCCTGCCTGCTTCCTTGATCTGCGCATTTTCAATAGCGCTGAGTTCATGCCAGAGCGCCTCGGCCCCTGAGGCGCAGAAGACCGCGCCCGTGCAGACGGCGGAAACAAAGCCCGCGCCCGTCCCCATGCCGCCTCCAGCGCCGACGCCCGCACCCCAGCCGGTCGCAGCCGGCGCGCCGCACCCGGGCGAAGGCGTCTACAAGACGTTCTGCGCCGCCTGTCACGATCAGCCAGATGTCACCCGCGCGCCGGCCAAGGACACGCTCAAGGGGATGAGCCTGCAATTCCTCAATTACTCGCTGACCCAGGGCAAGATGAAGGTTCAGGGCAGCGCCGTGAGCGCCGAACAGCGCGCGCAGCTGGTCAACTATCTGATCGGCAACAAGGTCACGAGCGATGAATGGACGAAGGGGATGATGTGCGACGCGGCGCGGATGCCGGTCGACCTCACCGGCGGCGCGACGATCAAGAATTTCGGGTTCGATCAGAACAACACACGGACCCTGACCGCGCAGCAGTCGGGCCTGACGAAGGCGCAGCTTTCCAAGATGGAGCTGGCCTGGTCGATTGGCTTCCCCGATGCCGTCATGATGCGCTCGCAGGGCGCCGTTGTGGGCAAGAACATCTTCCTGCCGGTCGCCGACCTCGGCGTGATGTACGCGTTTGACGTTTCTGATCCCGCGAAGCCCTGCATCCAGTGGACCTACAAGGCGCCGGGCGATGCGCCGCTGCGCTCCAGCCCGGCCTTCAACGTCACGGCTGACGGCACGCCGCTTCTGGTGTTTTCGGGGCTCGATGCAACAGTGCATGCTGTCGACGCGCGCACGGGCAAGGCAGTCTGGACCAAGGCTGTCGGCTCGTATTCGTTCACGACGACAACCGGCGTTCCGACCGTTCTCAAGGATCGGGTGATCGTGCCGGTGGCGCAGTTCGAGATCCTGTTTGCGGCCAACAACAAGGAATTGTGCTGCACCAATCACGGCTATGTGCTGTCGCTCGATCCGAAGACGGGTGAACAGCAATGGCGCTATGATACCATGCCGGAGGCGCCGCCGCAGCGCGATCGCGGTGATGGTCAGCAGCTTTACGGTCCGTCGGGAGCGCCGGTGTGGAACTCGCCGGTCGTGGATGAGAAGCGCAATCTCGTCTATTTCGGCACAGGCGAATCCAATTCCCCGCCGGCGCACAAAAACACCAACGCGATCATCGCGGTGGATCTGAAAACCGGCAAGGAAAAGTGGAGCTTTCACGCCACGCCGAAGGACATCTTCAACTCGGGCTGCGGACCCAATCCGAAGCCCGAGCTGCTGAACTGCACGCGGTCGCCCGAAACGGTCTATCGCGACGTGGATTTCGGAGCCTCGGTGATCCTCGGCACGCACAGCGACGGCAAGCAGCTGCTGTACGCAGGCCAGAAATCGGGTTCGTTGTGGGCGTTCGAGCCTGACACGGGCAAGGTTGCCTGGCGCACGCCGCTCGGCACAGGCGGCGCCCTTGGCGGCATTCACTGGGGCATCGCCTTCGACAAGGACACAATCTACGCCCCGATCTCCGCGGTCGGCGTCGCCATTCCCGGCGAATGGGACGGCGACCCCTCCATCAAGCCTGGCCTCTACGCGCTCAATGCGAAGACCGGGAAGATCAAGTGGCAGTACAATCCCGAGCCTCCGCCGGGATCAACGCCGCCGCCTGCGGGTCGGGCTTCCCGGGCTTCGGCGATGTCGGCTGCGCCGACAATCATCGACGGCGTGATCTTCGCGGCCACGCTGGATGGGACGCTGCATGCGGTTGACGCAGCCACAGGCGCCCTTCTCTGGAAGAAGCCGACGGCCGAAACATACACGACGTTGAATGGCGTGCCGGGTAAGGGCGGTTCGATCGACTCGGCGTCGATCTATGCCGCCAACGGGCTTCTCATGGTGAACTCCGGTTACGGCATGTTTGGCCAAGCGCCCGGAAACGTGCTATTGGCGTTCGAACCGACACCGTGACACTGTCAGGCAGATGGGCGCGCGTCAGATGACGCGCGCCCATCTGGAATTCTGGTTGGACCCAAGCTTGACGCTCCGGAAAGCGTGAGCGGGCCGTGATCAGTTTCACGAAAAAGAATGTCGTTTCACAGGGCGACGTAAGGGTAGGATTCGCCTGAACTCTGCGTCATATTGCGCCGCGCGAAGCCGTATCAAGCGGCCACCATGGAGAGGGAAGAAGATGAAACTGATGTCGAGGCTCTTGATAGCCGGCATGATCCTGGCCGCGCCTGCTGCGATGGCCCAGCAGGCCGCCGCACCCGCTGCCGGGCCTGAAGGTGCAGCTTACACCAAACCGAAGACCCATTGGGGCGTACCCGATTTCGAGGGTTTCTGGAGCACGCAGTCGTTCACCACGATGCAGCGCCCGGAAGACGTCAAAGAGCTGGTGCTGACACAGCAGAAACTCGAGGACCTAGTTTATCACAACCGCTACTCGGCGGCCGAGCGCCAGGAAGCAGGCGCGTCCAAGCTCGACAAGGCGTCGAGCGACAAGTTGCTCTCCGACAAGAACCCGGCCCGAGGCTACAACCGGTTCTGGATGGATCCCGGGTCGACCTATGCCCGCGTCAAGGGCGAGTTCCGCTCATCCTGGATCACCTTCCCTGAAAACGGCCGCATCCCGTATACGGATGCCGGCATTTCCGCCAACGTCCGCGCCACCAACTTCAATGACTACGAAATCCGCCCGCTGGCTGAACGTTGCCTGATGAGCTTCACTGGCTCAGGCGGCCCGGTGCTCGGCAATGGCATGTACAACAACACGATCCAGATCGTGCAATCACCGGACTCGGTGATGATGCTGCAGGAAATGATCCACGACGTCCGCGTGATCCCGATCGTCAAATCGGCGGCCGAAGCCAAGCATGCACCGAGCGAAATTCCGAAATGGGGTGGCGACTCGGTCGGCTGGTATGAAGGCGACACGCTGGTTGTGGAAACCGTCAACTCGCATCCGAAGCAACGCTCTTACATCTCGCCCACGGGCAAGGTGACCGAGCGCTACACACGCTGGTCGGACGGCCAGATCTTCTATGAGTTCAAAGTTGAAGATCCCAAGCTCTACAAATCGGCTTGGGGTGGCGAGATGTCTCTCAACCACTCGAGCGAGCCGCTCTACGAATATGCCTGCCACGAAGGCAACTATGCTCTCCCCGGCATTCTTGCAGGCGCGCGCAAGCTTGAAGCGGAAGGCCGCCCGCACCCGGCCGAAAAGCCCATCTTCGCGGGCGTCGATGAAGCGGACGGAGAATAACGTCATCTGACGGTACAGATCGAAGCCGGCTCTCGCTGCACAAGCGAAGGGCCGGTTTTGGCTGACATCGGGAGACGAAGCGGGCATAATAGCCTCCTAGCCGCGCATGAACGCGTTGCGCGGTAGGGGGCGGGATAACGGCGAAACAGCCGAGAAACTAAGGGGAGATCATGGAAACGACAGCAACCGGCCAGCCGGCTGAGATCACGCAGAAACAGGCTGATCGCAACATCCGCAAGGTGGCGCTGACAGCGCTCGCCGGCACCAGTATCGAATGGTACGACTTCTTCCTGTACGGGACGGCAGCGGCGCTGATCTTCCCGACTGCATTCTTTCCGGCGGACATGCCTCCGTTCGTGGCGCTTATCGCTTCGTTTTCGACCTTTGCGATTGGCTTCCTTGCTCGCCCCCTGGGCGGGATTATCTTCGGCCACTTCGGCGACAGCGTTGGCCGGAAGAAGGTGCTGGTGATCGCCCTCCTACTCATGGGTGTCGCGACCACGGCCATCGGTCTGCTTCCGACCTATCAGATGATCGGGATTGCTGCGCCGCTGGCGCTGGTTCTCCTGCGCTTTGTGCAGGGCCTGGCGATCGGCGGACAGTGGGGCGGAGCAACGCTGCTGGTCACCGAAAGCGCCCCACCGGCAAAGCGCGGCTATTATGGCGCGTATGCTCAGGCCGGCGCTCCGGCAGGCGTGATCCTGGCCAACCTCGCCTTCCTGGCGGTCTCCAACTTAATCCCGGAACCGGCCTTCTCGGAATGGGGCTGGCGTATTCCGTTCCTCGCGAGCGCCATCCTGATCGGCATTTCAATCTATGTGCAGGTCCACCTCGAGGATACGCCCGCGTTTAGGGCCCTCGAGAAGGCCAAACAGCTTGAGCGTGAACAGGCCGCCAAAAGCGGAATTCCGACGCCGAAGAAAGCTCCGAAACGTTCGCCGATCCTCGAAGCCATCCGACTTTATCCGGCACGCATCATGCTCGCGGCCTGCGCCTTCCTGTCAATCCAGG
This sequence comes from Hyphomonadaceae bacterium, assembly GCA_016714495.1. GTDB lineage: Bacteria > Pseudomonadota > Alphaproteobacteria > Caulobacterales > Hyphomonadaceae > UBA7672. Next base: position 197,428 of record JADKDU010000001.1, read on the forward strand.
TGTCCTTCTACATCCTGGTCGCCTTCGTGGTCGCCTATGGCGCCTCAAGACCGGTCTTGGGCTCGATCGCAATCTCGTACTGTCAGCGTTGCTGATTGCATCGGCCATCCAGATACCCATTCAGTTCTGGGCGGCGAGCCTCTCGGACAAGCTGGGCAGGAAAGGCATCTTCATTGTTGGCGCAATTCTGTCGGGCGCCTGGGGCTTTGTGCTGTTCCCGCTGCTTGGCACGAAGGACTTTCTTTGGATCACCGTGGCCATCACCGGCGGCCTCGCTGGCATGGCCTTGCAGTACGGCCCGCAAGCCGCGTTCTTCTCTGAACTGTTCAGCACTCACGTCCGTTATTCGGGCGCGTCGCTGGGCTATCAGATCGGCGCAATTCTCGGCGGCGCGCTTGCGCCGCTGATCGCCACCATGCTGTGGGAGACCTATGGCATCGAGTATGTCGGGTACTACATCGCGCTTGCCGCTGCGCTGACTGTTTTCGCCGTCCTGGCCCTGAGCGAGACGAAGGGAACAGACATGAACGCGCTTCATCCATCGCAGAAGTAGCGACCGGGGCGAATTCAACGTCACGAAAGAGGACGCGGAGCCGATTTAGTTCGGCTCCGCGTTCTTTTTTCCATGTTTTTTGCGCACGCCACACGTTCGACTTGGGGGATATGGGCTCGCTCACGACTTCGGCCAGCTATTCGTGGCAGGACGAAGCCTATTCGAGCATCTTCAACCCTCGCAGCACACTGATCCCCAGAATGGGATATGATGAACGTCCGCGACATCTGGTACGCGGCTGACATCCAGTTCACGATCATTGGCTTCATCAACAAACATCTTCGACTCGATCCAGTACGACAATCGCACCATCGGCTTGCGTCGTGCGGACGCCACCGCGGCGTTCCAATACGATGTGAACGCCAACCTGGTTGGCGACACGCCCGCCCGCTTCATCCCGCATGAACTACAAGTGTGGCGGCAGCACGGCCGGGACGAGGATCCAGTCGGGCGGCGCCAGATCGCTGGCGGAATCCCCCTGACTACCCAGGAAGCTTACCGCATACGGGTATGGGGTGGCGTTGAGTTCCAGATCCACTTCTGGACTTCATATGCGGCGCCTTAGCCGGCGCTGCATTCTCTCCCAAACACAACCCCGGATCGCAAGATCCGGGTTTATTGGGCGAAGGAATTGGAGACGTCCGGAGCCAGGCGACCGTCAGGGTTGCAGGCTGTAGCCGCCGCCTTCGGTGATAAGAAAGCGAGACAGGCCCGGATTGGGCTCAATCTTCTGACGCAGCCGGTACATGTGCGTTTCCAGCGTGTGCGTGGTCGCCTGGGAATTGTGGCCCCAGACCTCCGCCATCAGCTCTTCACGCGGAACAGGCTTTCCGCCGGCCTTATAGAGATAGCGGAGGATGTCGGTTTCTTTGTCCGTCAACCTGATCTTCCGCTGCGCCTCATCGATCAGCAGTTTTGCGGACGGGCGGAATTCGTAGGGACCGAGGTGAAAGGAGGCGTCGTCGCTCTGCTCGTGCGTGCGGATATGGGCGCGCACGCGGGCGAGCAGGACCGGGAACCTGACCGGCTTGGCGATATAATCGTTGGCCCCGGCATCGAGGCCGAGAATGGCGTCCGGATCGGTCGTCTGTCCGGTGAGCATCAGAATGGGGGCCATCACCTTGTGCTTGCGGATCAGGCGGCAGGCGTCACGGCCGTCCATGTCAGGAAGTTCGACGTCCAGAATGATCAGGTCGGGCCGGACGGATTCCGCCTTGTCGATGCCTTCGGCAGCTGTGCCGGCGTGCTCGACCTTGAAATCTTCCTGCAGGCTGAATTGCCGCGCCAGCGCCTCGCGCAGATCGACATCGTCCTCGATCAACAGGATCGTTCTTCCGGATTTCATCGCGCCTATCCCTCCTCAGTCTTCTATCGCATCCTGATTTCTGGATGCTCTGGTCGGCCATCCGTCGCGCGCAACGCCCGCGCAACCGGTTTTCGCCGCCGGCGGGACACTATCAGTTTGCCCTACGGCCCAAACACTTGTTTGCAGCCTTCGCCCCATCGCTTCACACAGCAAGGTCATTGAGTGGTGAGCCACCCCTACGCGAAAAGCCTGCAAATCAGCAACACCACGCGATCGGATGCGCCGGCAAAGGGAGCGGCGCAGTCGCAATTCGGTCCCTTCCCCCGGCGACGGCTTCCTTTTTCTCGGGCATGATCGCGTGCGAACCAACGTCATGACGGACCATGGCTGACACATCGACGACCCCTCTCGTTAACGAAGCCGATCAGGCTGCACCCGTCGTGGAAACCACGCGGCCGAAGATCCTTTCGGGCTTCTTCACCGGGGTCGCCGGGCAGTTGCTTCTCTATACGGTTGGGCTGGTTCTGCTGCTCGTTGTGCTGGCGTTCCCGATGCTGATCGCAGAGCGCCGTAATGAATGGCTGGAAGGCCGCACCAACGTTGCGGACATGGCGGCGCTGGCCGCGCAGTCCATTCCCGACCATCGGGTCAGCGACGAGTTCTCGCGCGTTTATCTGGACCGCATGTATATCCTGTCGATCGTGGCGGACCTCGACGGCAAACGCGAAACCATTCTCGTGCCGCAGCAGTCCATTACCGGAACCCCGGTGCGGATAAACCTGCCCGACGACCTATCGCTATGGTTCCCCCGACACGCTCGCGCATTTCACCACGGGTGAGGAACGGCACCTCAAACTGACGTTCAAGCCGGAGCTGACCGCCTACGATGAGATGGAAGTTATTGTTTCGGAAGCCTCGTTGCGCGAGGTGATGATCGCGATGTCGGGAACGATCATCCTGAACGCATTGCTGTTCGCGATCGTCGCCGGCGTCATTGTCTATTTCATCGTCTTCCGTCTCATCGTCCGGCCGATCAGGGGATCGCAGAAGCGGTCACGCATTTCGCCGAAGCGCCTGACACGCAGAAGATCGAGCTGCCCTATGGCAAGGGCGATGAGATACGTCGCGTGTTCAGCCTTGCAGACAATGCAGCGAACCGTCTCGAGTGCGTTGCGCCAACGCAAACGGCTGGCCGATCTTGGCGAGGCGGTTGCAAAGATCAGCCACGACCTCAGGAATTCTTTGTCCGCTGCGCAGGTGCTGTCTGACGGGTTGGCGGATTCGAATGATCCGCAGGTGCGGGACGCCGCGCCGCGTCTGGAGCGCGCGATCCAGCGGTCGATCACGCTTGCCGACGCCACGCTGAAATACGGGCGATCGGAAACCCCATTGCCCAACCTGCGCACGCTTCCCTTCAAGCCCGCTGTCGATGAAGCCATGGCGGAAGGGATTGCAGGCTGGCCTGGAGTGGCGTTCCGCGTTTTGTGCGCAGATGATCTCAAAGTGTTCGCTGACCATGATCATGTGCACCGCATCATCACCAACATTGTCAGGAACGCGGCCAAGGCCATAACGAGCCGGCCGGCAGGGGCGGACGCCGGCCTGATCATCGCGGAAGCAAGGCGCGCGGGCGACACGATCACGCTTACGATCAGCGATAACGGGCCAGGCGTGCCGCGCCTGGTGATGGCCAAGCTATTTCAACCATTTTCCAAGGCGGGATCGGATGGCGGCACAGGGCTGGGACTGGCGATCGCGCGGGAGCTGGCGCGAGGCATGGGCGGGGAATTAGTGCTTGTCGCTTCGAACCCGACCGGGTCGTCGTTCATGCTGACGCTACGCGCGGGATAGGAGAACGGCGTTGCCTTGGCCCAGCTTCGAAGGCTATCTGGTGCCCAGTCAGACATGTCCCGCGCCAAATCATCACTCATAAAGTCCGCGCCATCGAGAAAGCTTGAGGCGATCGCCGATGACGCCAACGGTCGGCGGCAGGAAATTCTGCTGGTCGCAGCTGACCTTTTCGCTCGGCGCGGCTATGACGGCGTGGGCGTTCGCCAGATTGCGGACGCAGCGGGCATCCTCGGCGGGTCGCTGTATCATCACTTCGACTCGAAGCGCGATCTCTATGTCGAGGTTCATGGCGCTGCGCTGGCCGGCGCGGCGAGCCTGATCGAGAAGGAGATCGCGGCGCTCTCCGACCCCTGGGAGCGGCTGGAAGCGGCGTGCCGCGTGCATCTCAGCGTACAGGTCGATCCAGAATCGGTGACTCTGCCAATGATGAGCGATCTTTCGGCGATGAGCAGCGACATGCGCGTCGATCTGGTCAAAGATCGCGACCGGTTTGAAGCGATCTACAAACCCCTGATCGCCGCCTTGCCCATGCATGCGGGCATCGACCGCGGCATCTATCGGCTCTGCCTGCTCTCGCTGATCAACGCGGTTCCGACCTGGTATCGCAGCGGCGGGATGGATGTGGACCAGATCGCGAAGCAGATTATGCTGATCTTCCGAGCCTCATCGGGCGTGGCCCCTACGGCAACGCGGGCGAAGCCAGATCGCGCGGCGACGAGGGCCGCGAAAAAGCGCGTTAAGTAAGGTTGCCGTTGCGGTCAGGAACTCAAAAGCCGCATCGCGCCTCGTGTTGACGGTCAACCTAACGGCTGTTAGGTTTGATCGAACGATGCCAGGACCGGCCGGGGCGGGCGCGTTGAAATTGATCCGCCGCAGCAAGTCTCGCGAGACGTCTGCATCTCGTTGACGGCGCACAATTTCGACTGTCAGCTTCAAACCAAAGCCATGGCGAAGCGCGGTAAACAGGATCGAAAATGACGGTACAATGCTCCGGTCGGACAAACCGCCGACACGCTCTATGATGTGGCGAAGCTCGACGAGCTTGCCGCAACCGGTGCATTCCCGAACTTCGATCGCGATCTGGTCGCGCCGATTCTCGACGAGGCCAACAAGCTGGCGCGTGACGTGCTCGCGCCGCTCAACGTGGTCGGGCACAAGGTCGGCGCGAAGCTGACCGATACCGGCGTTGTTGCCGCGCCGGGCTTCGCCGAAGCCTATGGGCGTTTCTGCGACGGCGGCTGGATGGGCCTCGCCTTCCCCGAGGAGTTTGGCGGACAGGGCCTGCCCAAGCCGCTGGCGCTGGCGGTGATGGAGATGATGCATGGCTCCAACATGGCGTTCTCGCTCTGCCCGCTGCTGACCTTCGGCGCGATCGAGGCGATTCTCGAGCACGGCTCGGATGAGCAAAAGCAGATGTATTTGCCGAAGATGATCTCGGGCGAATGGACGGGCGCGATGAACCTGACCGAACCGCAGGCGGGTTCTGACGTGGGCGCGCTGAAGACCAGGGCCGTTCCGAACGGCGATGGCTCGTATGCGATCTCTGGCCAGAAGATCTTCATCTCGTGGGGCGACCACGACATGACAAGCAACATCATCCATCTCGTGCTTGCCCGCCTGCCGGACGCACCGGCCGGGTCGAAAGGCATTTCGCTGTTCGTCGCGCCGAAAGTCATCGTGAATGCGGACGGCTCGCTGGGCGAGCGTAACGCGTTTAAGTGTATCGGCCTTGAGCACAAGATGGGCATTCATGCCTCGCCCACCTGCGTGATGGAATTCTCCGGCGCGAAGGGCTGGCTGGTTGGCGAACCCAACAAGGGCCTTGCCGCCATGTTCACGATGATGAACTCGGCGCGTCTCAATGTCGGACTCGAAGGCGTCGGCGTTGCGGAAGCGGCGCTGCAGGTTGCGACCAACTACGCCAATGACCGCAAGCAAGGGGCGGCGCCGGGGGTCGAAGGGTCCGCTCCCATCATCAAGCATCCGGACGTGCAGCGCACGATCGCCAACATGGCGGCGGCGACACAGGCGGCGCGGTCGATCTGCTATGCCTGCGGCGCGGCAGCCGAACTGGCGAAGAACGCAACCGATCCGACCGTCCGCGAGGCGGCCAAGATGCGGGAAGATTTCCTGACGCCGCTGGCCAAGGCATGGTCGACCGATCGGGCCGTGGACATCAGCAGCGCCGGCGTTCAGGTCTATGGGGGCATGGGTTTCATGGCGGAAACCGCCGCAGCCCAACTCTATCTCGGATGCGCGCATCCGCCAATCTGAGGGGCACCAACGGCATCCAGGCGATCGATCTCGTCGGCCGCAAACTGTCATGACGAATGGCGCTGCCCCTGCCGCCCTGATGAAGGATGCCCGCGCGACAGCCCGTGAAGCGCGCGAGACCAATGATCCGCGCCTCGTATCGGTAGCCGACAGGCTCGAGGGCGCGCTGGATGTCTTCAGCGAAGCGACGGACTGGATGATCGCGACCATGAGATCCAACCGCACCACGGCGCTTTATGGCGCAACCGCCTATCTGCGGCTTGCCGGAGATGTGGCGGGCGGTTTTTATCTGACGCGTTCTGCGATCGACCAGCGCCAGAATTCCCGGGGCGATCGCGCTATCGCGCTCGCGCGCTTCTTTGCGGAGGAGACGCTGGCGTCCGCCGGCGGCCATCTCGGCCCGATCACGATGGGCTCTCGCATGGGCGACGAAGACGCCGCGCTGCTGGCCTCCGCGTCAGAGTAGGGCGCGCAACTTCTGGAAGCTCGAAAAAAATTGCCGCTGCGGACGCACCGTCCGCAGCGGCAGTGTCATGGCCAGCCCCCACAGGAGGAGGAGAGCGAGAGCAGAGGACCATGGTCTCGGTAAGAACGATCATGCGCGTGGCGGCACGACCGGTAAGTCAATTACGGTGTCTGTTGCGTATCTCGCGGTGTTACACGCAACAGCGGCGCTCTATTTCCTCCTCAACAGCTGACGAAAGCGCGAAAAATCCTGGCCGATGCGCGTGAACGACATCCACGCGCCCGTGGCGCAAGCGACCGTTACAGCGGCCAGCAACAGCAGCACGACGATGTCCCACACCGGGCGGCTGCGCATGAAGGCGAAGTCCAGGCTGTGCAGGCCTGCTTCAAACCAGCGATAACGCCATTGGTTCCGTCCGCGAGCTGCCGAAGTTCGCCGGGTGTTGGTCGAAATAGGCCTTGGTGGCTTCGGGGTCGTTCAGCGAAAGCCGATAAACAGGGAATTTCACCTGCCGTTTGTGGCCATAGTAGAAGTCGTCTTCCGTATCCAGCACTTCGAGCTTGCCAGCCGCGAGCAGTCCACCCTTCCCAGCAAGGCTGGCCTGCAGCGCGGATTGTTCAAGCGGGACGCGGCCGTAAGACACGAAGCGCATCTCCGAGCCATCGCGGGTCAGGGCGACCAGATAGGGACTTCGAAAAAGGGCGCGCGCACGGACACGAGATCCGCGGGCGGATCCGCCTTGATCTACTGCAGGGGACGGCTTGCACATCGGCCAGTTTGATTGCGCCCCTGCAGATCGGCGGGACTGATAGCGCTTTCGCTTTCAACAGGCCCGGTGTGGGCGACATCGTCATCAGCCCGCTGAAGGTCCAGGTCAGAATAAGAACGCCGGCGAACGCCGAAGACGTGGTGCCACATCCACATCGGACGGTTCTTGTAGGGCCACCATTTGCCGGAACGGCCGCGCAAGCGGATGAAGCCGATCACCATGCCCGTCACGACCAGGAAGCAACCAATGGCAGACGACCAGATGACGACCTCGGTCCATAGCGGCCCGTTCTCGCGCAGAATCAGCGGATAGAGCCAATGAGGAATGCGCCGAGCCAGTTCCAGAACCGTTCGTGCCCGTTGGCGTCCTGCACGACTTCGCCGTTCGTACCATTGATGTAGACCCAGCTCTGGGCCGGATCGTCGAAGACTGCGCGCCACAGGGGCTGCGAACGCCGGGCCGATTGCACCGACCACTGATCGATGCGCAGCGTTCCAAGTTCGGCGACCTTCCGTTGATCCCGTTGCCGGCCGCAAAGTTTCCGCAACGCCGCGCACTTGCGTTTCCGGCAGAACGCCGACTTCCGGTGCTGGCTGCGAGATCGTAAGCCCTGGCCGCTCGTCTCGCCCGTTCATGCGCAAGATGGGTGCGCCGTTCAGCATCTCGACGCGATACGCATTCGCGATCGCTTCGCCATTGAGTTCCGACAGTACGCAGCAGCGCGTCAGATTCAGCGTCTCAAGCCCCGCCTGACGTTCGTCCGGCGTTGTGGCTGGATAGCCCTGGTACATCATCACGAAGCCGGAGAAGCACCAAATCGTCATGATAACGCCCAGCACAACGCCAACATAGCGATGCACGACGATGAGAGATTTGATGATCATTTTCTCTCACCGCGAATGCGCCGCCTCCGGAATGTCCCAGGAGGCGACGTCGCATGCGCCCCTTAGAACGCGTAGCTGTACGAGACGTGCAGAGTGCGCGGCGCGCCGACAGTGCCAACGAGGAAACGTCGGCTTGTCTGCGTTCCATCGACCAGCGCCGAACCGAGCGCTGTGCGATACGTCTCGTCGAACAGGTTTTCCACCCGCGCGGTCAGCTTGTGCTTCTGATCAGCGTCAATGAAGACGTGCGCGGCGAAATCTGCGACGACATAGTCGCCGTACGCGAGCCTGCCGAAGCCGGCGACCGTGTTTTCGATTTTGCCGACCCAGAGCACGCTGGCGTCCGCGCCCCACACTCCAGACTCAGCCTCGTAAGAGGCGCCGACTTTGCCGTAGCTGCGGGGAACACGAACATGCTGCGCGCCGCCTTCGACATTGGATTTGGCGTCGGTGTAATGGCGATGGCGCTAAAGCCATTGTTGAAGTCGACCGTGCCGCTCAGCTCCGAAGCCGCGCACTTCCACCGTTCAGGCAGGTTTACGTAAACGCCTTCGTTGAAGTAGCTGGGGTCCAGATTGGGAAAGAGCGTCGCGCAATCCGTGGCCGCTACGGAAGCATCGCAATCCGCGAACTGGATGCGGTTGTCGATGTCGCGTGTGAAGTAGGTGACCTGCCAGGCGAATGCAGGCCCCATGCCGAATTCGCCGCCCAGGCCGACGTTGTAATTCTCAGCTTCCTCTGCCTCGATGTTCGGATTGCCCAGTGTGGAGAACGGGTCGATTGCGTAAAGCTGTTCGGCGGTCGGCAGCAGGAAGCTGGTGCCAGCGTTGGCCTGCGCATAGAGCCACGACGTGAAGTCGTAGCGGCCCGAAGCGTTCCAAACGGTTTTGTTTGATCCGCTGGATTCGTTGTGACGGACGCCAAGCGCGAAAGAGCCGTTCTTGATGAGATCATCCGTTGAGCGAATCTGGCCGAAGAAGGCGTTCACCTCCTCTTCCTGCTCGGCGATCAGAAGCACGTCGTCCTTGCCGGAGTATTGCTGGAAGTCGTAGCCGATGACGTATTCGAATGGCCCGCCGGGAGTGAGCTTGGCGAGGGCGTTGATGCCCTTGTCCTCGAAGCCCCAATAGGTGTTCAAATCCGAGATAGTCTGACCGGTGATCGCGCCTGTGCCCGGCTGCACTGTGTTGCGCACCGTCGTGTAGGTCGAATCCCAGTCGTGCCAGTAGCCTTTCACGAGGAACTGCGCCCAATCGGTGGCCTGATAGTCCACGCCCAGGCTGGCGATGTCTTCGTCGCGCTCGTTCTTCGAGTACGCGACAAGGGTCGGGTTGGTGTTATCGAGGGCGCGTCGGTGTGCTGATAGCGTGCGTCGATTGCGAGATTGTCCATCAGCTCGATGCGGTACTTGCCGCCAGCTGACCAGATGTCATAGCTGCGGTCGGTGTCGGATGAGCTAGGTTGGCGCGCGTCATAGAGGTCGAAGCCGTCAGACTTGTCCTGAGAGGCATAGACAACGAAATTGCCCGGGCCGGCCTTGCCGCGGGCGTAGCCGTCAACGTGAATGCTGTCGTTGGTGTCGCCGCCGACGGTAACGAGGCCGTTCAAATCATCGGTGTAGCCGCGCGTCACCATGTTGATGACGCCGGCCGCCGCCTGGGTGCCGTAATAGAGCGACTGCCCGCCCTTCAGGACTTCAATGCGCTCGACCATGCTGGCCGGGAGCGTGTCGCTCATCGTGCGGAATAGAGGCGGTTGTTGATGCGGACGCCGTCAACCAGCAGCAGCATATCCTGCGTGCGCGAGCCTTGCAGCGATATGTCCATGTAGGCGAACGGGCCGCCGCGGGTGGCCACGAACAGGCCGGGCACCTTCATCGTAAGGGCCTGCTGGGCGTCGACATAGACCTGGTTGCGGATTTCGATGGAATCCACGACCTCAAGGTCGGACCCGTATTTTTCGAGTTCCTGGGGGAGGGTTTCCTCGATCGTCTGGCCGACGATGACGACCACGTCGGCGCCTGCATCGGGCGCAGCCTGAGCAGCGGCCATGGGCGCCCCAAGGCAGAGCGCCATGACGCTGGCGCTGCTGACAAGCAGGCCGCGGTAATCGATCTTACGCAACATGAAATGTCCTTCCCCTATAAATCCCGCGCGCGCTTTGGGCGCGCATCCGAGTCGGGTCTGGATTAGGGGACGGGCGTCCGTCGCGTCAGTGATTTACGGTTACACACATTTTTACTGGCGTTTTGCGGCGCGTTACATGGGCGGAACGCTGCTCGCTGCGTCCCTGCAGAGGCGTTACAACGCAAAAAGCGGCAGGTAACAGGACGTCAGCCCGCCCTGCCGCTCGTTATCAAGGCAACGTGATGGCTACGGCGCCGCCGTTATCGCGTCTTGACCGCCTCAAGCTCTGCCTGAGCGAGCTCCTTCGTTGTGAGGCCCTTGAGGCTTGCGGAGGCCTTGGCTTTTGCCTCCTCGTTAGCCTTCGCGTTGGTCACAAGTTTGGACGTGTCGATAGCTGCAAGTACGGACGCTGGGCTTACGCCTTCAACCGCAAGGGTTCCCTCTGTGGTCGTTGACGTTGAGGCAGTGGATGAGTCGCCCGTTGCTGTCGGCTGATTCGCTGTGACGCTATCGGGCTTCGACCCGACGAGTTTCGCCGTATTGACTGCTCCCAAGGCTTCGGAGGCGGACATGCCGCCCACTGTAAGCGAGCCCTGGTTCTGAGGCGCTGCGCTGGCGACTTCGGGGGGCGCGCTCGCGCAAGCAGCCATGCTCAAGGCGAAAACAGACGCTGTTACAAGCTTCATCATGACGCGCCCCTTCTTCCCACAAGGAAGTTCGAAACATGCAAGCGTTCCTTCACGCGTGAGGAATCGCGCGGCCCAGCTGCACGGCACAACTCAAGCGGAGCCAGCTGGACCTTTGCTGATCCGCCCGCCTGCCCGCCGCGCAGAGAAGCACGGCAGCACAAAAAGCGTGAGCAGCGTCGCGGTGATGAGACCGCCGATGACGACAGTGGCAAGCGGCTTCTGCACCTCGGCGCCGGGACCAAAGGCGAATGCCATCGGGATGAAGCCCAGGACCGCGACCAGCGCCGTGGTTAACACCGCGCGCAGGCGGCTGGCGGCGCCTTCGATCGCGGCGACGTCAGGGAGCGCGCCTTCGGCCAGGCGCTGCTTGATCGCCTGCATGAGGACGAGGCCGTTCAGCGTCGCCACGCCGGAGACGGCGATGAAGCCGACCGATGCGGAAACAGAGAACGGCATGCCCCGCGCGAACAGCGCAATCGCTCCTCCGACGAGTGCAAGCGGGACACCGGCAAACACCAAAGCCGCTTCCCTCACCGAGCCGAGCGCCAGAAACAGCAGCACGCCGATAAGCAGGAAGACTAGCGGGATGATGAGAGCAAGCCGGGCGCTGGCGCGTTCGAGGTTTTCGAACTGGCCGCCCCAATCGAGCCACCCGCCCAGCGGGGGCTTCACTTCGGCTGCAACACGGCGCTGAGCCTCGGCTACGAAACCGCCGAGATCACGGCCGCGCACGTTGGCCTGCACGACGATGCGCCGCTTGCCATTCTCGCGGCTGATCTGGTTGGGGCCTTCGGCCGTCTCGAAGCGAGCGACGGCAGACAGCGCAATGGTGGCGACGCCTGCCTCGTCTTCCTCCTGCGCAACAGGGAGATGCTGCATCACCGCGGGATCGTTGCGAATATCATCGGCCAGGCGGACGACGACGTCGAACCGACGGTCGCCCTCCAGCACCATGCCGGCTTCCCGGCCGCCGAGCGCAATCGCGAGCGCATCGGCCGCGTCGCTGGCGTGTACGCCCTGTGCTGCAGCGGCGGTGCGGTCGACCACCGCCGTGATGGTGGGCTGTCCGGACACTTGTTCGACGCGAACATCTGCAGAGCCAGGGATGGAGCGCAGAACGGACGCAGCCTTTTCGGCGGAGGCGCGCATAGCCCCGAAATCGCCATAGACTTTCACGGCGACGTCCGAGCGCACGCCCGCGATCAATTCATTAAAGCGCATCTGGATCGGTTGCGTGAACTCGTAATTGTTGCCGAGCAGTTTGCCGAGTTTCTCCTCCATACGCGCGACGAGGTCGGCCTTAGGCAGATTGCGGTCCGGCCATTCCTCAAGCGGGCGCAGCATGACGAAAGTGTCTGAGATGCTTGGCGGCATCGGGTCTGAAGCAATCTCGGCGGTGCCCGTGCGTGTGAAGACAAGATCGACCTCGGGCATTGCCTTCAGCGTATTCTCGACGCGGAACTGCATTTCCTGGCTCTGTTCAAGCGAGGTGGAGGGAATGCGCAGCGCCTGCACGAGCACATCGCCCTCATCCAGCGTCGGCGCGAATTCGCGGCCGAGCGAGAAGAACGCCAGAATGCCGGCGAGAAACGCTGCAGCTGCCGATCCGGCAACCATCGCAGGTCGCGCGACAGCCCAGCGCAGCAACGGTTCATAGGCCCTGCGCGCGGCGCGTTCGGAACGCGTCTCGCCGTGAATGCCTTTCGGGTCGCGAACAAGCAGCGCCGCCATTGCCGGCACGAAAGTGAAGGACAGCATGAAGGCGCCAAGCAGCGCGAGCATCACCGTGGCCGCCATAGGCGCAAACATCTTGCCCTCGACGCCTTCGAAAGCGAGTAGCGGAGCATAGACGAGCAGGATGATCGCCTGGCCAAAGGCTGCAGGCCGCGCCATTTCCTTTGCCGCGCCCGCAGCAACACCAAGACGCTCCAGCAAGCCCAAGCTTCGCCCGGCTTCTTCTCGTTTCAGCGCTAGGCGCCGTAACGTGTTTTCGATCACGACCACGGCGCCATCAACGATAAGCCCGAAGTCCAGGGCGCCAAGACTCATCAGATTGGCGCTGATGTGGAACTGGTTCATGCCGGCGGCCGCGAACAGGAAAGACAGCGGGATGACCAGCGCGGTGATGATTGCGGCGCGGATGTTACCGAGTGCGACGAATAGCACGCCGATCACCAACAACGCGCCAAGCATCAGATTGTGTTCGACGGTCTGAATGGTGGCTTCGACAAGTTCGGTGCGATCGAGCGCGGGACGAACAACAACATTTTCGGGCAGGCTGGCGCTGATCTGTTCGAGCCTCTGGCCGACGCGTTGGGCCACCTCGCGACTGTTTTCACCCTGCAGCATCAGGGCCGTGCCGATCACCACTTCGCGGCCGTTGGCGCTGGCCGAGCCTAGGCGCGGAGCACGACCGGGTTCAACCACCGCGACATCCATCACGCGGACGAGCTGCCCGCTAGCCATTAGGACGGGCGTTTGCGCAAGTTCTTCCATGTTACGCAGGCGTGCGTCGGCGCGCACGACATAGGCTTCGCCTGCGCGGCTGACATAGCCAGCGCCTGCGATGCGGTTGGCGTGGTTGAGCGCATCGACAAGCTGAACAAGCCCGATGCCGTGAGCGGCGAGCTTCGCTGGGTCGGGGTGGACGGCGTATTCCTTCACATAACCGCCGAGCACGTCGACGCCGGCGACGCCTTTCACACTGCGCAGTTGCGGAGCGATGATCCAGTCCTGCACGGTGCGGAGATAGGTGGCTTTTTCCAGCTCCGTCGTCAGACGTTCGCCTTCGGGCGTCACGTATACGACGTCTTTCTTAGCAGCCTTGGGCGTGAACTCGACGGTCCAGATGTACACTTCGCCAAGGCCCGTCACGACGGGGCCGATTGTGGGCGAGAGGCCTTCGGGCAGCTCCTGGCGCGCGGATTGCAGGCGTTCATTCACCAGATTGCGCGCGAAGTAGATGTCGGTCGCATCCGTGAAGATGGCTGTAATCTGCGAGAAGCCGTGGCGCGAGAGCGAGCGAGTTTCGGTAAGACCCGGCAGACCGGCGAGCGCCGTTTCCAGCGGGAACGTGACCTGACGCTCTACTTCTTCGGGGCCGAGGGCGGGCGCGATCGTGTTGATCTGCACCTGCCTGTTGGTGATGTCGGGCACGGCGTCGATCGGCAGGCGCATGAGTTCGCGCGCGCCGAAGACGGCAAGGACCAGCACAAGCAGCAGCACAAGCCACTTCCAGCGAACGGACATATCAATCACGCTGTTGAGCATCAGTGATCATGCTCCGCCTGGCTCTTGCCGAGTTCGGCCTTGAGCAGGAAGGCGCCTTTCCCGGCGATCTGTTCGTCGCCCGTTAGACCGGAGATGATTTCAGTGCGTCCGTTGCTTGTGTTGCCTGGCACGACCGTGTGCGTGCGGAAGCCGTCTGCTTCAGCGACGAAGACTGAGGGAGCGCTTTCGACTGTCTGCACGGACTCGCTTGGCACAGTAAGAACATTGCCGGAGCCGCCGACCAGCCGACCCGAAATGGCCGTGCCCGGCGGAGGCGCCGAGCCGATGATGCGCGCGTACCGTTCCACCAGCGCTCGCGAGGCCGGGGCAACTCCGTGATCTCGCCGACGATCGCATCGCCGCCGGTCCAGCGCGCCTCGACCCGGAGAACCGAGGGCGATGAGATTGACGCTTGCAGGCGGCGCATCGAACGCGAGTTCGGTCTTCGAGACGTCGACGACCGTAGCGATCTCCATGCCGTCGTCGAGCACGGAGCCGGGCGTCGCAGGGATGCGCGTCACGACGCCGGAAATCGGGCTACGGATGACGGCGACGCCTCTTGTCGTGGGCGCGCCCATGGCGGCAGCCTGTGACTCGGCGGCGCGCACTTGGGCCTGCGCGGTCAGCGTGGCGGCGCGGGTGGCTTCCCATTCCTGACGCGGGATGACGCCCTCGTCGAACAGGTGCTTGTTGCGCACATCCAGCGCTTCGGCCGCTTCAAGCGCTGCTTTGGCCGCATCTACCTCGGCGCGGATTGCGCCGCCTTCGGGGCTGCGGATGGATGCGATGGCTGCGCCTTTGGCCACTTTCGATCCGACAGCGACATGGATGTCCACGATCGTCCCGTCCAGCGGCGCCGCGACGACGCTCTGGGCGTTGACGGCGACCGCCACGCGACCCGGCAGCAAGAGATCGATGCCGCCGCCACGTTCGACTTGCGCAAGCTCCACGCCGGCGGCAGGCGCATCGGCGGGCTTCAGCGCGACAAAGCCTTTGACATGCACTGCCTTGTCTTCATCCGCCTGCGCATCGGCTGGTGCGGACGCGGAAGGACTGGTTGCGCGTGCGACGACAAAGCCGGCGCCGGCGGCAGCTAGGATGGCGACGACAACGCCCACATGGGCGCGCTTAATGGACATGGAAAAACTCCTCGAATCTGCCGTCGGACTGCGCGATGCGCAGCAGATCGGTCAGATGCGAAGCGTTGAGGCGTGCCTGGCGCCTTGGAAACCGGATCTTCCGTCTCGACGTACACGCGCGCCGGCGACTGGATCAAGGCGACTGATGTTTCGATCATCGGCGTCGAAACCGCGGCATGGCTGCAATGACCGGCCACGCACACGCAATTGGAATCGATGCAATTATCAGATGTAGAGTCGTTGATTCCTGACGCAGCCGTTCCTTCATATCGCTCGGCGCAGGCCGGATCGCAGCCTTCGGCTGCACAGGCGAGTGCTTCCAGCGACGGGCTGAATGCGAACAGCAAAGCAAGGAGGGTCATCAAGACCCCCAGCTTCCTTGTCCGGTTTCGCACCGCCTGCATCATGCAGCACGGCTATCACACGCCTGTATAAATGGCGCGTTGATTCTCCTTGCTGGCGTGATTTTGAGCAGGGGGGCCGGCCAGCCACAACTCGCGCGGAATGCGTAGCCACGCATCAACCTTCACAGAAATGAGAACTGCCAGTCACACACCTGCCCTAACCCCGGCCGGCGTCGAATGGGACGGCGCTTTAATGCGGAGGGTGTCACGTGAAAATGAAACTGCTGATGGGCGTAGCGATTGTCTCGCTGTGTAGCGCAAACGCCTGGGCCCAGGCGACGCCGGCGGAGGATGTGGATGCTGCGCGCGATGTCGTGGTCATCATCGGCCAGGGCGAAACGCGCCAGGTTCAGACGCTGACTGCTGAAGATCTTCAGCTGGAAGCGGCAGGATCGAGCCCGATCAAGCTGATCGAGAACCTGCCGGGCGTGAACTACACGGCGGCCGATCCGTTCGGCGCATACGAGTGGGCCGTCAACATCAACATTCGTGGCTTCCAGAAAGATCAGCTCGGTTACACGCTGGATCGCGTTCCGCTCGGCGACATGAGCTATGGAAACTACAACGGCCTGCACATCAGCCGCGCGATCATCTCGGAAAATCTCGGCCGCGTTGAGCTGGCGCAGGGCGCAGCTTCGCTTTCCACCGCATCGACCTCAAACCTTGGCGGCGCCCTTACCTTCTTCAGCCGCGCCCCCTCGAACGACCTCGGCGGCGAAATCGCCCTCACCGGCGGTAGCGAGTCGATGTTCCGGGGCTATGCACGCCTCGACACCGGCGTAATCGACATGACCGGCGGCAAGGCCTCTATTTCCTACGTGAATCACACACAGGACAAGTGGAAGCAGGGCCGCGAGCAGAAGAACGAACAGATCAATGTGAGCTTCGAACAGCCGATCGGGCCGGGCGTGCTTTCGGGCTTCTATGACTGGTCGGAGCGCCGCGAGACCGATTATCAGGATCTCTCGCTCGAGATGATCGATCGGCTCGGCTACAAGTGGGACAACTTCGCGCCGAACTGGACACTCGCGCAACAGGTTGCCGACATTGCCAACAATCGTGGCGACACGGGCGCGCCGGTTACGAATGCAGCCGCTGGGACGATCTATCCCGCCCGATCGTTTCGGCCGACGACGCCTATTACGATGCGTCTGGTCTACGTGACGATTCGCTTGCCCGCCTGTCCTATGACTGGGATGTGACAAGCGATCTCAGCGTTTCGGCCACGGCTTATCTGCACGAGAATGAGGGCCAGGGCATTTGGTTCACGCCTTACGTGAGCCCGTTCTCCTTTGGTCAAGGCGGCCCTAACGTGTCGCCGATCTCGGTGCGCACAACCGAATACGACATGAACCGCGCAGGCGCGCTGGGCTCGGCGACCTGGATGCTGGGCGATCACACGATCGAAGGCGGCTTCTGGTATGAGTACAACGACTTCAACCAGGATCGCCGCTTCTACGCCAACACGCGAGCGGCGCCGCGCCCGACGCTGGAGTTCATGCGCAATCCGTTCGCGACGCAGTGGTCCTATGCCTATGACTTCGAAACCACCATGTTCTACATTCAGGACCGCTGGGACATTACCGACGCGCTGACCATCTCCGGCGGTTTCAAGTCCGTCACGGTCGACATGGCGGTCGACACCAACATCATCGGCTTCACCGCGCCGGTTCCGGGGTCAAACGCGGATCTCGAAGGCACGATCACATCGGAAGACAATTTCCTTCCGCAAATCGGCTTCACCTACGCTCTCACCGACGACAGCGAGATCTTCGGCGGCTACACTGAGAACATGCGTGCTCATACGCTTGCGCCGGCCGCCAGCCAGACGCAGTCGGGCTTCGACTTCATCAAGGAGAACACAGACCCGGAAAGCTCCAAGACGACCGAAGTTGGCTGGCGTTATCGCAACGGCCCTTTCCAGGGCGTTGCGGCCGCCTACTATGTGAAATTTGAAGACCGACTGCTCGGCCTATCCTCGGGCGCCGGCATCATCGGCAACCCGTCGGTGATCAAGAACGTCGGAAGCGTGACGACCAAGGGCGTCGAGCTGGCTGGCTCGTATGATTTCACGGACGAATGGACGCTGTACGGCACATACTCGTACAACGACTCGAAATACGACGACGACGTGGTGGATGCGACCCTGCCGGCGCCGATCCGGACAAGCGGCAAGACAGTGGTGAACGCGCCCGAACATCTGTTCAAGGCCGACCTCGGCTACGACAACGGCACTTTCTTCGGAAAGCTTTCACTGGCCTACACCGGCTCGCGCTACTTCTCATACGTCAACAACGCGGAAGTCGACGGCTACACCCTGGCTGACCTGAGCGCCGGCTACCGCTTCGGCGGCAATGAGATGCTCGAGGGTCTCGAGCTCCAGCTCAACGTCACCAACCTGACGGACGAGGAGTATGTGTCTACGCTTGGCACCAATGGCTTCAATACCAACGCTGACAACCAGACGCTGATGGTGGGCTCCCCCCGTCAATTCTTCGCAACGATCCGCAAGTCGTTCTAGCCAAGGTCCCGGCTACACAGACTTCGGGCAAGAGGCGTCGCCGGACCTGACATCCGGCGGCGCCTTTCTGTTTGCAGTCTAATGATGCGTATGCCGGCAACCGCCAGCGCGTGGAAACAACAGCTGTCTGGACGACGGCAGCGGCCAAACGCATCCTCGAAACGATCCACCCCGGAGCGTCTGCTTTGACAGACGTCCGGGGTGGCGGTTAGTTCGGGTTGTTAGAACCTAGGCCCTACTCTTTGTCGACGGCCGGGTCGCGCTTGCGGAGCTTGCCCAGCACCGGCATGGCGGCCTTGAGTTCCTTCTGGTCCAGCGCGCCGCTCTTGTCGGCGTCGTGGTTGGCAAACACGGGCTTCATCGCCTCATACACACGGCCACGCAATTCGCCTAGTTCGACCTTCTCATCCAAGATTGGCATCGAGAGAGCCAAGCACGTTAGTCGCCTTCAGCTGATCAGTTGCATCGGCTTCAGCGCCGACACGCTCATCATTCCACTGATAGAACATCGAAGCGTAGTGCATTTCTTCCCCATGACTGATCGCCCCAGATCACGCTTTCCTTGGGGTTCGGATTCGCGCCGTTACGGACGGTGTTGTCATACCACCAGGTCGAGACGATTTTGGCGCCCGCGGGCACTTTGATCGGCTCGGCGAAATCGTAGTAACGCTGCCAGTTGAAGTCATACCGCGGCAGATTGATCAGGGTCGTCGTCTTGCCATTCGCCTCGACCATTTCGACCTTGGCCGCCTGGCCGCGCAGGTGCGAGTGCATCAGCATCGAGAAGAGTGTCGCGTCCTTCGGGAACTTCATGTAGCCGACTTCCTTGTGGAATTCGGATTCCGCCGGCACTTCGATGAAGTTATTCGTCACGACGGCGTGGCGCATGATCTTCGTCGGGGCTTTGTCTTTCGGATAGAAGTACAGGCCGACGCGGGAAACATCGACGCTTTCCTTGCCGAACGGCGTGTAGTGCATCTGGAAGCCGAAGTTGCCGCCCGGAGGCAGCTCGACGCCCCAGCCATCCGGAACGCTCCAGTCGCCGCCGCCAACGGCGAACTCGCCGTAGCTGTTCGACCATTGCGAGGCTGACGCCGGGCCTTCGAGCGGCTTGCCGGCGATGTATCCCATCAGAATGTGATGCACGCCACGACGCTCGCCTGGGATGATGCTCGTCGAGCGCACCCAGTTCGACTCCGTCGTCTTATTGCTGGTGGTCGGGTACTGATATTCGACCGCGCCGGAAGCGGGGAGCGTGTAGGCCGGGATGCTGATTTCGAGATCCGGCTTACCTTTCGGCCATTCTGGAGCAACCTTGGCCGCGATAGCCAACGGATCGGCGCCGCCCGTGCGCGGAGCGCCGGCTTCGACCCAGTGAACGATCATCTTGACCTGGTCGCTCGACAGCGACGCGTCATGCTTGAACTTGCCCACCAGCGGATCGGCATGCCAGGGCGGCATCGTCTTCGTGCGGATGGCTTCGCGGATCATCGGGGCCCAGCCCTTGACCGTCGCATAATCCTTCATGGCGAAAGGTCCAACGCCACCTTCGGAGTGGCAGGCGACGCATTTGGCCTGGAGAACAGGAGCAATATCGCTTTCGTAAGAGATCTTGGCGTGGTCGGCGCCGCGTGAGCGCTCCGGGAAGGCGATTGCCGTTCCCGACGCTTTGACTTCCGTGACGGCGACCGATTTGCCGGCTTTGAGATCGGCCAGCGCTTTGCCAGCGCCTTCGACGGAACCGTGGTAGAGAACCTTCAGCGTCTTGGGCTGAAGAATGAAGGCTTCGCCGGCATAGGTGATGCCGAGCTGCTCACCAGCCAGCTGCAGGTCGTCGTGCAGCACGGGGAAGGTATAGCCTTGCGACTTGGCTTCGGCGGCGACCTGAGCGCGCGTCGCGCCAAGCGTCGAGTTCACCATCATGAACTTGGATTTGGGGTACTGCGCCTGAAGCGCTTCGAGCGCCTTGCCCGCCTTGCGCGAACCGGCATCGCCGTTCATCTGCGAGACGATCACGATCGAGTCGACGTCGACCAGTCGGCGAAGGCTCTGCGCGAGATTGTTTTGGTCAACAAGACGGAAATCGTCAGCCGCCGTCGCAACCTTGACCGTATCGCCAACCCGGTAAGCCATCGCGGAACCCGCAACCGCGCCAGCCAGGGCGACGACGGCTACACCCGCCAAAATCCGCATCCGCATAGACAATCCTCCGATTCAACCCTTGTTTGCCGCATGTAGAGCCAAAGTGCGCATTTTGTCGAGGGCCTCGCTGTCCACTGACGTGAAAGTCATCGTGAGTTGTGGTGGCGCTCGCTCACGAAATTCGTGAGCAAAGCAAGCGCTTAGGGTGGGCGACACTGTCAGTCGAACATCGAAGGCGGAGCGCTGCCGCCCCTATTATGACGTGGCGGAATGCCGTCCGACGCCGGCATCGGCAACATTGGCCGGGAGCATGCTCGGCAAGAGCTGCCGATCCGTTTATCGAAATTACCTAAGTGACTGACAAACAAGCATTTCTATTGGTTAATTTTCTGGCTCGCTTCTTGCTTTGAGACGCGCGCGTGGGGAAAGCCTCGCGCGTGCAGCGGCCCGTGGCCGCGATGTCGGGAAGGCTGCGCGTCGAGTGGTCTCTTTCATCACCTCATACAACGCTGCCCAGATCGCAGCGATGTCGCGCGAAACAATCGAGTCGTTGACACGCACGGACATCCTCGCGCTGTCGACGACGCAGACCCTTGCCCTCACCATCACACAGATCACGGAATTTTCCGGCACGCAGCTTTCGCAACTATCGACCCGCCAGGTCACGGCGCTTTCGCGCGCCCAGATGGCCGCGCTGTTGCCGAGCCAGATGAGCTTCAGCCCGGCGCAGCTGTTTGCGCTGTCTTCCGCCCAGGTCTCGGCGCTCGACGGGGAAGACCTTGCCGCGCTCACGACAACGCAGATCCGCGCCCTGGAGGCGACGGATTTTTCGGCGCTATCATCGACCCAGCTGGATGAGCTCACGACGACGCAGATCTCCGCCCTGACAGTCACGCAGATCCGCGGTCTGACGGCGGCGGGGTTGGGCTCTCTCTCAACCGAGCAGGTTGCCGCCCTCCTTCCCACCCAGATCGCCGGACTGACGACGACCCAGGTCAAGGGTTTCACTAGCACCCAGATCGGCAGTCTTGGCGCGCAGCAGGTCGCCGCCCTCACTATGAGCGAGATCGGCGCGATGAGCGCCAGCCAAGTAAGCGGATTTACCGAAGCGCAGCTCGGCCAGCTCACGGGAACGCAAATTGCCGGGCTCAGCACGAGCGCAATCGGCAATCTTGCGACGACCCAGTGGGAAGCGCTGTCAATCACCCAGTTCACAGCGTTCACGGCTGCGCAAGTAAAGGGTCTGAATACGACACAGCTGGCGTCGCTCGACGCCGATCATATCTCCGCCCTGCTTCCGGCCGAAGTGGGCGCGCTGACGAGCGCCCAGTTTGCGATACTCGACAGCACGCAGATCGCGCTGCTGACGCCAGCCCAGATGAAGAACCTTACGGCGGGCCATATCGCAACGCTCTCTACCGAGGAGATTGCGGCGCTCTCCACGGCGCAGATCGGGGCGCTTACTGGCGTGCATCTGTCAGCCTTCAACGCCTCTCAGCTCGGCGCGCTCAGCACCGACCAGATGGCCGCGATCACGCCGACGCAGATTACCGGACTCACGGCGACGCAGGTGCGCCAGCTTGCCGATACCCAGGTCGCAGCGCTGACAGCCACGCAGATCAAGCAACTAACAACCGAAGAGCTTTCTTCGTTCACGGCGACGCAGGCGGCCGTTCTCACCACGACGCAACTGACCGCCCTGTCGACGACGCAAATAAAGCTTCTCGGAACGACAAGCATTAGCAGCCTAGGCACGGCTCAGATCCAGTCCCTGTCTACGAGCCAGCTTTCCGTCCTGACCGCTGGGCAGATGCAGAGCCTTACCAACACACATATTGACGCGCTTTCGACGACCCAGTGGGGCGCCTTCACCTCGACAAATCTGGGGGCGCTAACCTCCGATCAACTCGCGGCGCTGAGCACCGACCGCCTGACGTCCCTGAGCACCATCCAGATCAAGGGCATCGCTGTAGGCGCGCTTTCCGGCGATCAGTTCGCCGCCCTGTCGTCGGACCAGTTCATGGCGCTGACTTCATCCCAGATCCGCGCGATCCCCGTCAGCGAGATCGAAAACCTCACCACAACTCAGATCGGCCTGTTGCGCACCACGCAGGTAACGGCGTTGACGTCCACGCAGATCGCCGCGCTCAGCGAGTCGCAGATCGTCTCGCTGTCCGCCTCGCAGTTTGGCGCGCTCGGCACTGTACAGGTGGCGGGGTTTTCCCAGACGCAGATCGCGGCGCTGTCTTCCAGCCAAATCACGGGAATCGCCACCACGCAGATTGCGGCGCTGGGTTCGACGCAGATCGTCGGCCTGACGGGCGATCAGCTCGCTGCCCTCACCACCACACAGATCAAATCGCTGACGGGCGCGGGCCTCGCGGCGTTGACCAACGACCAGATCGCCGCCATTACGACGACGCAATTCGGCGCGCTGACAAGTACGCAGGTGCGGGCTCTGTCGACTGACCAGCTGACGGCGCTGTCTGATGATCAGATTGCGAGCCTATCGGCCACCCAGATCGCAGGCCTGAGCGTCGCGGCGATATCCGGCCTTGAGGCGCGGGACATCCTCAACTTCAACACCACGCAGCTTGCCGCCTTCACCGCCACCCAACTTGGCGGCTTCGGTGAAACGCAGCTCGCCGCGCTCTCCGAAACACAGATTGGCGCGCTGACCACCACGCAGATCAAGGGACTGACCTCGACCGAGATCGGCCTCCTCGCCGTCACACAGATCTCGGCTTTCAAGACGACACAGTTGAGCGTGCTGACCGCCGCGCAAGCGAGCGGGTTCACCGGTGACCAGATTTCCGCCTTGGGGACGACTGAGCTAGCTGCTCTGAGCTCGACCGCTGTCGCCGGCCTCACGGCTGAACATATGAGCGCGCTCGGCGCCGAAGCGTTGGCCGATCTCACGACGACACAACTCAAGAGCCTGAGTGCCACGGCCCTGGGCGGACTGTCGAGCGAACAGGCGGCCGAGCTGGCGACGACGCAGCTCGCGGTTCTTACCGCCAGTCAAATGCGCGCGCTGTCTGTCGAAGCGCTGGATGGACTTTCTTCCGAACAGCTTGGCGCACTTACCTCCGCCCAGCTCGGCGCCATTTCCGTCACAGGGCTGTCGGCGTTTAATGAGACGGATATTGCAGGCCTGACGCGCACGCAGATCATGGGCATGGCGACGGCGCAGCTGGCGGCGCTGAGCGAAGCGCAGTTTGGCGCTTTCTCGACGGGTCAGCTGGCGGTTCTGAACACGACGCAGATGCGGGCGCTGGGACCGAGCGCCATTTCAGCGCTGAACGCCACACAGATCGCGGGCCTGTCGACGCTTCAGATCGGCGCGCTTGGCGCCACTCAGGTCCAGAACCTCTCGAACAGCCAACTCGAAGCGCTGAGCAATACGCAGTTCGCCGCGCTGAGTTCCGCCGCGTTTGCCGGTCTCGCGCCAGAGCAACTGAGCGACCTTTCCCCCACCCGCATCAGCGCGCTTAACACGACGCAAATCAAGGGCCTTGCGGCGACCGTGGTTTCGGCGCTGACCAACGACCAGATCTCGGCTCTCGCCACCACTCAGATTGCCGCCTTCACGATCTCTCAGGTCAAAGGTCTTACAGCTGATCAGGTGAACGCCATGACGGCGGATCAGGTCAGCCGGCTATCCTTGGCGCAGATCGCAAGCCTCACCGCCGCCGCTGCACACGGGCTGGAGGTGGAGGATATCCAGAATCTTGGGAGGTCTCGCCTCGCTGGCCTCTCCTTCTCGCAGATTGCGGCTCTCGGCGAGACACATCTTGCGGCGTTCAGCACGACACAGCTTGCTAGCCTGAGCGTCACCCAAGTTCAGGCGCTTAACGAGACGCAGATCGAAGCGTTGAGCACTACGCAGTTTGCGGCTCTCAAGCCTTCCCAGATCGGCGCATTGTCGACAACGGCGATCGGGGGCATCACCGCGACGCGGGTTGCCTCCCTGAGCACGTCGCAGCTTAGCGCTCTGGCGGCGACACAATTTTCAGCGCTTTCGGAAACGCAGGCTGGCGCGTTCACGGAAACCCAGGTGGCCTCCCTTGGCGCGACGCTGCTGGCGCGCTTCTCCAGCACGGCTATCTCGGCGCTGGGCGCCAGCGCGATATCGGGCTTCACGACAACGCAGATGAAAGGCCTAACCGCGCTTCAGCTGTCTGGCTTCAGCGCCAGCCAGCTTCAGGCGCTGACGACAACGCAGATCCAGGCGCTGGCGACTGCGGCGCTAAACGGCTTCGCCTCGACGCATGTAGCGAGCCTTAGCCTCACGCAATTGGCCGCGCTGTCGAACCAGGACATCGCGGCGCTTTCCAGCAGCGGCGCGGCAGGCCTGACATCGACGCAGATCAGCGCTCTCTCAATGAGCCAGCTTGCATCGTTGAACATGACTCAGGTCGGCTCGCTTTCGACGACCGCGCTTGCGGGACTGTCGCTCGGCCAGATGCTTGCACTGTCGTCGACGCAGATGGGCGGCTTCAACGCAACACAAGTCGGCGCGCTTGACGCTAATCATCTCGGCCTTCTCAACACAACCCAGTTACGTGCTCTTTCAGCGGACGGCGTCGCCGGCCTCAAGGCTGCAAACATCGACTATTTCAATTCGACCCAGCTTCAGGCCTTGCGCACAACGCAAATCGCAGCGTTGTCCGCCACCGCTATTCAAAGCCTGGATGCGACCGAGATCAGCTCCCTCACCTCTTCGCAATTCATGGGCCTGACGCCAACCCAGATCAACGCGTTCACGTCCACCCAAATAGCCAACCTGACGACGCAACAGTTCAACGCGCTGAGTACGGCACAGGTTTCCGGCCTCGCCGAAACCCAGCTCGCCAGCCTGACAGCGACAATGCTGGGCTCTCTGCCATCGACGAAAATCGGCGCGCTATCGACGTCGGCGCTGCGCGGGCTCACTGCCAGCCAGGCGGCGGCGCTCTCAACCACGCAATTCACCGCGCTCGGCGCCAGCAAGATCGCGGCGATGTCGTCAAGCGCGGTCGCGGCCCTCTCCACCACCGCGCTGGCGACGTTGACAACGACGCAACTGTCGTCGGCGGATTTCGCCGCAGCATGGGCCTCGGCGCTGACAGCGACACAGATTGCAAGCTTCACGACCACACAGATTGGCGCGATGTCGTCCACGCTGATCAACGGCTTCACGGCTGATCAGGTCACGGAGCTGAGCACGTCCGGATTTGCGGCCCTGACGGCGTCGCAGATCGGCGCCTTCAACACGTCGGCGATCACAGGTCTGACGACAACGCAGATCGACCAGATGACCCACACACAACTGGGCGGGCTCAAAGCTACGCAGATCGGCTCGCTGACGACCACCGACATTGGCCATCTCGAAGCCGACGACATCGCTGCGATGACGATTACACAGCTCGCGGGCCTGGTGCGCGTGCAGCTGCGTTCACTGACCGACACGCAAGTGACGGCGTTCACGCCAACACAGATTGCGGCATTCTCCGGCGAACAGATCGCGAGCCTGTCGTCCACCCGACTGGCCGCCTTTACGCCCGCGCAGTTGGCGACGCTAAACGCCGCCCAGGTTGGCTCATTGACCTCGGCGCAGCTCAACAACCTGCCGACATGGATCGGTTCGTTTACGCCCGGCCAGCTGAGCGGGCTTACATCGACGCAGATCTCTGGTCTGACAACCACCGCGATCGGCGCCCTCAGCGTCGACCAGATCGATGCGCTCGCTCCAACCCAGATCGCCGGCTTCACGCCTGATCAGGTCGCCAGCCTGACCGCTGAACAGCAGGCCGCCCTGCTCCGCGCGATCAGCTAGTTCAGGCAACGGAGCGGGCGCTGCGGTTTGAATCTACCAGGATCGAGAGTAGCCAGCTGAAACCCGGCTCCCTTTCGCGGCTGGAGTGGAAGATTACACCGAGCTCGATCGCGGGAGTCGGATGGGGCGGCTCCAGGATCTGAATCTTGTCCGTCGGGAAGGAGCGCGCCAGCCCGTTCAGGGTAAGCGAGACATGATCCGATTGAGCAACGGTCGCGATCGCGTGCATCGGATCGGACAGAATAACGGCTGCACCCAGCCCACGCTTGCGCCTTTGTCCTGCAACAGCCGCGCGCGTCGCATCGCCCAGCTGGCGGCTTTCGTCGAAGAAGCGCCGAAGTTCGGGATAGCCCGTCGCGAGGACCCGATTGAACTTCTCGATGATGACGTGACCGACTTCCGAGAGCATTTCCATGGTCAAAGGATTGCGCACGATCGGATGGCCCTTGCGCGCAATCCAGACCATGCGGTCAGTTGCGATTGGCCGCCAATCCAGTTCGCCCGTGACATTGCTCGACACACCGATGAGCATGTCGAGGCGCCCATGCTCTACATCTTCTGATGCATGATCTTCCGGGCGCCGCATCCGAAGACGTATGCCCGGCGCTATTTTCGAAAGACGATCGATAATCGGTGGCAGCAGGACAAGTGCAGCATAGGCGCCCGCGCCAATCACGAACTCCGCCTCGGCCGTCATCGGGTCGAACTCTTCCCGGTTCAACGCGTGACGAAGCTGGTCGAGAGAAGGCGTGACTCTGCGCCCGACTTCAATGGCGTACTGCGTCGGCGTTAGCCCGCCTCCCCTGCGTTCGAACAGCGGGTCGCCCAGCGCCGTCCTCAGACGGCCAAGCGCATGGCTGACAGCGGAGGGCGTCAGCGCCAGCTCTTCGGCTGCACGCGATACGCTGCGATGCTCAAGGAGGGCGAGTAGAACCCTGAAAAGATTGAGGTCTAGATTTTTGAACTGAACAGAATTCATGTTGCACCTGCACAAATATCATTTGGCTCAAAGCAGATGTCAACCTATTTGAGTGCAAATGGGACGACGCGGCGGCAGCCGCCGAACCGATTTCACAACGAGGCATGGTGATGGACGGCTCATTCGAGCGCGATGGCGCGACGGCAACTGCGCCCGCGGCGGTGAAGAAGCAGGGCGTCTCGCCCAAGCAACGCCGCCTGGCGCTCATGATCGGGCCGCCGGTCCTGATCGCGATTATCGCAGCGGTCTGGTTTATGATGTCGGCCGGTTACGTCTCGACCGACAACGCGCAGATTTCCGCGGCGCGGGCCCCGATCACTTCGAGCGTGCGCGCGCGGGTGGTCGAAATCCTCGTGACTGAGAACCAGAAGGTGAAAGCTGGCGACGAGCTCGTGAAACTGGATGGCGGAGATTTCGCGATCAACGTGGCGCAGGCGGAAGCCCGACTCGCTTCGGCCCGGCTGCAGGTGGATGCGCTGCGAGCGTCCTACCGCAAATCGGCGGCTGATCTGCGGACATCGCGAACGAGTTCGGACTTTGCCCGCAGCGAGCTGGCGCGGCAGGACAATCTCTTCAAGGCGGGTCTGATCTCGCAACAGGCGCTGGATCAGGCGCGTAA
Source organism: Hyphomonadaceae bacterium (assembly GCA_016714495.1). Lineage (GTDB taxonomy): Bacteria > Pseudomonadota > Alphaproteobacteria > Caulobacterales > Hyphomonadaceae > UBA7672. Next base: position 225,238 of record JADKDU010000001.1, read on the forward strand.
CGCGTCAAACCTCGCAGACCGCGAACAGTCGTCGGCGTCGGAGGCTCTGGCCAATTCCCTGGCGAATCTCGGCGGGTCCGCCGGCATAGAGACGGATAAGCATCCGCTGGTCATGCAGGCGCAAGCAGCGCTCGATCAGGCCAAAAGCGACTTCTCTGACACATCCATCCGAGCGCCAGCTGATGGAGTCGTGACGCGCGTCAGCCAGCTGCAGCCGGGCTCCTATGTGCAGCCATCGCAGACGATGTTCTGGATCGTCTCGGGCAAACCTTGGGTGGATGCGGCGTTCAAGGAGAACCAGCTCGCTGACCTACGCCCCGGCCAGCCGGTGCAGGTGCATGTCGATGCGTTCCCGAATGCACACCTGATCGGCCATGTCGCGAGCTTCTCGCCTGGCACGGGGTCGAGCTTTGCGGTGCTGCCGGCGGAAAACGCCTCGGGAAACTGGGTCCGCGTGGTTCAGCGCCTCAATGTGCGCATCGAACTGGATAACCCGCCGCCGGAGGTGCAGCTGGCCGTCGGCCTCAGCGCCACGGCGACGGTTGATACGCACAACAAGGACAAAGGCGCTTACTAGTCATGGAAGACGTCGCGCCCATCACGCCGCCGGCTTCGGCCGGCCCGGCCTACGGCGACTATCCCGAGCCGGGCCGCCGGGCGCTGATCACGCTCGGCGTCGTGCTGACGACGTTGATGACATCGATCGACGGCACCATTGCGAACACCGTGCTGCCGCAGATCCGCGCGTCCGTCTCGGCCTCGCAGGACGAAATCCTGTGGGTGCTGACATCGTTCATTCTCGCAAGCACGGTGGTGACGCCTGCGATTGGCTGGCTTGAGCGGCGTTTCGGGCGGCGCAACCTGCTGCTCGGGGCGCTCATCGGGTTCACGGTCTCTTCCGTCCTGTGCGGTGTCGCGACAGGCATCACAGAACTTGTGATCTACCGCGTTCTCCAGGGCGCGACGGCGGCTGTCTTTATTCCGCTTTCGCAAGCCATCCTGCTCGACATCAACCCGCCAAAGGACCACGCACGGGCGATGGCGCTATGGGGCATGGGCGCCGTTCTAGGACCCATCATCGGGCCGATCCTCGGCGGCTTCCTCACTGACCAGCTGAATTGGCGCTGGGTCTTCTTCATCAACATCCCGATTGCCGTCGTAGGCTTCCTGATCATGGCGGCGACGTTGCCCAAGCGTGTGCGCCGGGATCAGCAGAAGTTCGACGCGTTCGGATTCATCGCGCTGATTGTCGGATTGGTCGGCATGCAGATGGTGCTCGATCGCGGACCGGGTGCGGAATGGTTCTCCTCGGCGGAAATCTGGGTCTACGCCGCATTCGCCGCGCTGGGCCTGTACGTTTTCTTCGTCCATATCTTCACCAGCGAGCGGCCGATCATTCACCCGTCCATCCTCGCCGACCGCAACTACTTGCTGTCGTCCGTCATGGGTCTGTTGATCGGCGTGCTGATGTTCGCCGGCATGGCGGTTCTGCCGTCGCTGATGCAGGGGCTGCTGGGCTATCCGGTGCTGACCGCCGGCCTGACACAGGCTTCGCGTGGCGTTGGAACATTCGTATCGATGTTCCTCGTCGGGCAGCTGTCCGGCAAGGTCGACAACCGCGTGATCATCTTTGTCGGTCTCAGCCTGACGGGACTCTCCTACTATCTGATGTCGGGCTTCTCGCTCGACATGGACCAAACGCCGATCATCGTCTCCGGCCTGTTCCAGGGCCTCGGCCTCGGACTTGTCTTCGTGCCACTGATGGGCATTGCGTTCACGACAATTCAGCCCGCCCTGCGCACGGAAGCGGCGTCCTTCTACACGCTGATCCGCAACGTCGGCTCGAGCCTCGGCATCTCGATCGTCGGCGCCCTGCAGATTTACAATGCGCGCATCGTCAGCTCGCAACTGGCGGAACATGCTACGCCGGACAATCTGAACGTCATGGCCGAATTGCCTGCAACGCTGGACCTCAACACCGCGCCAGGTCAGGCCCTGATGAGCGGTATGATCGAACGGCAATCCGCCCTGATCGCCTATGTCGACAGCTTCCACATGCTGTTCATCATGTGCCTCGTCATTCTCCCCCTCCTTCTTTTCCTGCGTGTCAAACGAGCCTCCCATGCGTGACATCAAGATAGTGCTCACCGTCAGCGCTGTTGCGCTGCTGACCGGCTGCACGACGGTCGGCCCGGACTTCCAGCGTCCGGCCGCATCCACGGATGGGAGCTATGCAATGGCGGGCGACCCCGCCGCTTCGCAGGTCGTAACGCTCGCCTCAAGCAGCAGCGCCGCTCGCCAATGGTGGACGTCGTTCAACTCGGCTGAACTGAACACGCTGGTGGAGCAGGCGCTGAAGGGCAATCCGACGCTGCACCAGTCGGACGCAGTCCTGGCGCGCGTAAGCGCGCTCGAGCGCGCCCAACGCGGCGACAGTGGGCCCAGGGCGGCGCTGAGCGGCGAAACGCAACGCGAGCGCATTAACACGGCCGCTTTTGGCATCGAAGGCTTCCCCAGTCCGACCATCAATATCTTTTCGCTTGGCACGAACCTGAAATACGATCTCGACCTGTTCGGCGGCGAGCGTCGCAAGGACGAGACCGCAACGGCGCGGACGGAAGCACAGCGCCAACGTACCGATGCGGCGTATCTGAACCTGACCGGCGCCGTCGTATCGCGCGCGATCGAACTGGCTGCACTTCGCGGACAGCTTGGTGCGCTGGACGGCATCATAAAGGTCGACAACGAAACGGTCGAGATGATCCGGCGCGGCGTCCAAGCGGGCGGCGAAGCAGCCGCGGCGGTCAACCCGGCCGAAGCTCAGCTCGCAGAAGATCAGGCCCGACGGCCCGTAATCCTCCGCCGTATCGCGACTGCGCGCCACGCGCTCGCCTTGCTGGTTGGGCAAACACCGGCGGCCTGGAGCGCGCCCGAGATTGACCTCAGTGACCTGACGCCTCCCGGCGCAATTCCCGTAAGCCTGCCGTCCGAACTCGTGCGCAAGCGGCCAGACATCCTGGCCGCCGAAGCAGACCTGCACGCCGCCAGGGCAAGCATCGGCGTGGCCGAGGCCGCTCGCTATCCGAGCCTGTCGCTGGATGCGTCGTTTGTGCTTACGGCGCTTCATCCGGAAGACCTCTTTCAGTACGACAGCAGCGGTTGGAGTTTTGGCCCGGCCGTCTCTGCGCCGCTGTTCAATGGCGGCGCGTTCAAGGCGCGGCGGCAGGCCGCCGAAGCAGCCGCGCTCGAAGCCGACGCCACCTATCGCCAGACAGTCCTTTCCGCCTTTGCACAGGTCGCTGATCTGCTTTCGGCGTTGTCGACCGATCGGGAGCTGATCGACGCCCAGACCCGCGCGCGCGACGTCGCCGCGGAAAATGCGCGTCTAGCTTCGCTGGGCTACCAGAACGGCGCCGGCTCGCTGATCCAGGTCATCGATGCGCAACGCCAGTCCCAACGCGCCCAGCTGGCGTCGATTGAAGCCGAAGCGCTGCTCCGCGCCGACATGGCCGCCCTCTTCGTGGCGACAGCGTCGGACTGGCGGGGCGAGTAACGGCCTGAAGGCGAAGCGAGCGACGCCGAAAGTCCCGATTCACGGCGCCGGGCTTCTTCTCTAGCGGCGCTGTCCGGAAGGCCCCGCAATCAAACCATCGGCGGCAAGCCGGTGAATGTGCCTCGGCAGCAGCGCAAGCTTGTCGACGAGATCGTGCTGCTGGCTAGCATCTAGAACGCCGAACATTTCGGCGATCGATTTGCGATAGTCGGAAGGTGAGAAGGCCGCGTCGGACCGGATACCGGAAGTGGACATAAGAGTGGCTTTCGAATGCAAGTCGTCGCTCGCGCGCATGGCGGGACGGCGACGAGTTCAAACTGAATAGACGCACTAGGCTGCATATCTCGGGGCGGTGGGGGGGGGGGGGGGGGGGGGGGGGGGGGGGGGGGGGGGGGGGGGGGGCCAAACACCAGGACATCACCTACTCAAAGCGCCTTTATAAACGGGGGGCAATTGGAGCGCGACAGCCTAGTCAGCTGGCGCAGGCGCGCATCAACAGCTGCAGCTACACACTCGCACCCGACATACGAGAGGGCCGCCGAGGCAGGTCGGCGTCGTCATCCGTATCTCCCTGGCTGGCCGTCTATGTGCGCGCGGACACCATCGTCGCGAGCACACTCACCACCTATATGATCCCGCGCTCTAGTCGATGCAGCTTTTCTAAGACCAGCAAGTAGCGAAGCATCTGAGGGAATAAGCTCATTCGCCTTCTGTCGGACCAGCTCTGGCTTGGCTTCTCGGGCGGCCTGAGCCACCTCGCGCGGTCTTCATGTATGGGTGGGAGCATTCCTGGTCGGAGTAGCTGGATTCGAACCAACGACCTCTTGCTCCCGAAGCAAGCGCTCTACCAGGCTGAGCTATACTCCGACGGAGCGGGGCCTATAGCGGCTTTCTTTTGGACGTGCAACGCCTGAAAATACAAGGCAAAGCGCTGCCCAATCGCCCATGCGAAGGAGCCGAAACTGCGTCAAAACAGGGCCGATCCCGGTAGTTGCTTTCCTCGCGCGAATTGCATAACTCTCCGCCCTCTCCCTGCACTGGGGCGTCGCCAAGTGGTAAGGCAGCGGTTTTTGGTACCGCCATTCCGGGGTTCGAATCCCTGCGCCCCAGCCAGGAGGTTCGGCCTCCCTGCCCCTCACAGTGCGGTTTTGAGAAATCTCGCAAAGCCCGCGGGATCACGACCTTCAGCTGAAGCGTCTGGTAGACATGCCGCTGCCCGTTGCGGTTGGCGCACCTGGCTTCTAGGCTTCGAGCCGGCGCGACGCCAGCCTTTCAGGGATGGAGCATTCGTATGAAAGCCGTGATTCTCGGCCTCGCTGTATTGCTTGTCGCGCCGGCCTGCTTCGCGGAGTCGGCGTTCGACGGCAAATGGACCGGCGTCTTCAACAGGCCCGCGCCAGCCGGCGACCAGGCCGTGACCATCGCGGTGACCACCGACGACATGGGCCGGGTGAGCGGCGTCATGACCCTGGCGGGTGTCACCGGCGAGGTTCCAATCGAGTGGGGCTACGTCAAGGACGACCTGATTGTCTACAAGATCACCACCAATGGGCCGGGCGGCGTCGCGATGCCGTTCGTCTATCTCGGCAAGCTCAACAACGGCGCAATCGACTTCGGCCGTCGCCCCGAGGACCTGAAGGTCGGCCTTCTTGTCAGGGGCTCTGCGCACCGATAAGCGCGAGGTTGAAGCTCTACCGAAGATTGCTGGTAGCCAGCCACGCATGTAGGCTGTCCGAGGCATTTGGAAGATGAGGGCACGCCGTATGCGCGGGAACACTGCACTGTTGGCGGCGTGGTGTATCGTCGTCGCGACCTTGTCCGGTTGCCAGCCATCTTCGCCCGATAGCCTCTCGCCACCCGCGCCGGTCGCCGAACGCATGCCTGCCGGCGTGCATCCCACCGGATACAAAGTAGACCTTACGATCAATCCGACACAGGAACGCTTCAACGGCGTCGTCGAGATTGCGCTCGTGTTCGACAAGCCGACCAAGGAGATGTGGCTGCACGGCCAGGACCTCGCCGTGTCTGAAGCGCAGCTCACCACGGCGGACGGGCGCAAGCTCACGGCCGCATATGCGCCGGCCGAGGATCATGAAGGCTGGGCGCGAGTGAGTTTCGCGGAAACCATGCAGTCCGGCGCAGCAACGCTGCGCATCGCGTATGACGCGCCCTTTGGCCAACAGGGCGCCGCGCTCTATCGCTTCAAGTCTGGCGAGGCCTACTATGTCGCAAGCCAGATGGAGCCGCTCGACGCCCGCCGCGTCATCCCCTCGTTCGACGAGCCGCGCTTCAAGGTTCCGTTCAAAGTCTCGATCACCGCCCCCGCTAACGACAAGACCTTTTTCAACACCAGCGAGGTCGGCGCTGAAACACTCGCCACCGGAATGGTTCGCCATGAATTTGCGCCCACAACGCCGCTGCCGACCTACCTGATTGCTTTCGGGGTTGGGCCCTGGGATGTGCGTGAAGTCGACCCGATGCCGCCGACGGCCTTGCGAGATCACGCCGTGCCGTTGCGTGGCATTGTGGTCGCGGGCAAGGCTGATCAACTCGGCTACGCACTCGAGCATACGCGCGCGATGATCGAGTATTTCGAAGACTATTTCGGCGTCGCCTACCCGTTCGACAAGCTGGACATCATCGGCTCTGTCGGCTTTCCAGGCGCGATGGAAAATCCTGGTCTCATCTATTACGACGAGACCTTGATCCTCATGGCCCCTGGTGCGGGCGTGAGCCAGCGCCGCGCCTATGCGTCCGTTCACGCCCACGAGCTCGCGCACTTGTGGTTTGGCGATTATGTCACTCCATCGTGGTGGGACGATATCTGGCTCAACGAAGCGTTCGCCACCTGGATGGGCAACAAGGGCGCACAGGCGGCGCTTCCCGAACTCGGCGTCGGCCGCGACACCCAGGCGGACGCGCTCGACGCCATTGCCGTGGACAGCTTCGCCGCCTCCCGCCAGATCCGCCAGCCCATCGCCACTAACGCAGACATCAACGACGCCTTCGATGCGATTACCTATTCCAAAGGCGGCGGCGTGCTTGGCATGATCGAAGCTTATGTCGGCGAAGATCGCTTTCGCGAGGGCGTGCGCCTGCACATGAAGCGGTTCGCCAATGGTGTCGCCACAAGCGACGATTTCTTCACATCGTTGGCTGAAGGCGCCAAAGCCCCCGAGATCGCCGACGCGCTGCGCTCCTTCACCGATCAGCCCAATGCGCCGCTCGTTACCGCCACCAAGGAATGTCGCGACAACAAGCCGGTCATCAAGCTCTCGCAATCCACCTATCGGCCGCTCGGCTCGACGCTGCCTGATCGGCTATGGAACATTCCGGTGTGCGTCGCTGCAACCGCCGGAAACGGAGCATCGAGTCGCGCGTGCACCCTGATCAGGGAACCAACCGCCGAACTGGCCCTGCCCGATGCGGCGTGCGCGTCGGCGATCGTGCCCAATGCCGACGGCGCAGGCTATTACCGCTTCTCCATGCCGGGTGCAGAATGGGACGCGCTGCTGGCGGCATTCCAGCGCTTGCCCGCCCCCGAACAACTCGCGACCATCGACAGCCTCAGAGGCTCCTATCTGGCTGGTGAGGCCGGAGTGGAAAGCGTCCTCGCAGGCATGAGCGCGGCAGCGCGCGCTGACGATCTCGACGTTCTAATGGCGGGCGCCGGTCTTGCCCGAACGCTCCGCCCCATGATTCCGCAGACCGAGCGCGGCCCATTCGGAAGCCTCGTCGTGAGTGTATTCGGTCCCCGACTGGCCACATTGACTCAGGTGCGCGCGCCCAGGCCAGAGCAGTCGCGGGCGCTTTCGAACCTCACACGGCTCCTCTCGGGGCCGGAGATGGATAAGAACGTGCGCGTGAAGCTGGTCTCGTCTGCGCGGGCCGAGTTGGGCCTCGGCCGGGGGGCCCCGCTCTCGCCGGACCTGCGTACCGAGGCTTTCTGCGCGGCGATCGAGGACGGCGGGCAGCCGGTGTTTGAAGCCCTGCTGGCAAAGGCAGACACGAGCTCGGACGAGCTCTACCGGCAGCGGGCTTTCGCCGGACTCGGCTGCGGAGCCGATACGCCTGTCCTGCGCCAGGCTCTGTGGGACGCCGCCGGAAAGTTACGGCTCTCACCTCCCGACTGGTTGTATATCTTGTTCTCCAACACATCTGATCCCGACCATGCTGACGAAGCCTGGGCGGCCGCCGAGCCGCATTTGACAGAGGTGGTTAAAGCCTTTCCACCGTTTCTCAAGGGAACCATCGCGCAGGCGGCCGGCGGACTTTGCACGACAGAAGCCGCGAAGAGCGTATCAGCGTATTTTGCGGCAAACGCTGCGGAGTTCCCCGGGCATGAGCGCACGCTTGCGCAGACAGTTGAAGGGATCAACCAGTGTGTCGCGTTGCGCACACGCGATGCTGGCGCGCTAACCAAGGCGGTTGCTGTTGCAGCGCAGCGCCACTGAGGCTTGCCTAGCATGATCCCACGTTTCCCGTTAAGTCTTTGAGCCGCCGGAAGGCTTCCGGCGCGGAGACAGTGGCATGAGAACTTTCCTGCTCACCTTCCTTGGCGGCCTGGCCGCCCTGGTGGTGTTCTTTGTCCTCATTCCGCTCGTCCTGATAATGTCTTTCGTTCCCTCGGGCGAAGCGCCGCGAGTGCGCAACGCCGTGCTCGAACTCGATATGCGCGAAGCATCGGCAGACCAGCCAGCCGCAGACGCGCTCAGCTCCGCGTTCTCAAACTCCTCCTTCCTCGAAACCCTCCTCCGCCTGAATGCGGCCGCCAACGATCCCGACGTGAAGGGCGTGTTCGTCCGCGCGGCCGAGATGAATCTCGGCTCATCCCGCGCCGAGGAACTGCGCGCGGCTTTCCTGCGCCTGCGCGCGAAGGACAAATTCGTCATCGCCCACAGCCAGGGCTTCCTCGCATCGGCCCCTCCGCCTATCGCGCCATTTCCGCGGCCAACGAGATCTGGCTCCAGCCCGGGACAAGCTTTGAAACGCCCGGCATCACCTTCGAGACCATGTTTCTCGGCGGCGCGATGGAAAAGCTTAAAGTGGCTCCCGAGATCGAGCAATTCTACGAATTCAAGGGCGCCGCCGACACGTTCAAGCAGAAGGGCTACACCGCCCCCAACGCCACCGCGATGACGGCGCTGGCCACGAGCGTCTGGACCCATTCGCTCGCCGACATTGCCGCCGACCGGAAGATCGACCCGGTCACGCTGCGCGCCCTGCTCGAAGCCAGCCCGTATCAGGCCCAGCAGGCTAGCGACCTCAAGCTTGTCGACAGGCTCGGCTACCCCGAGGAAGCCGCAGCCGCGGCAGAAAAGCTCGCGGGTGGCAAGCTAGTGCCGATCGACGATTATCATCGCTCCCTCGGCAACGGCGGCGCCGTAATCGCCGTCGTGGGCGGCGAAGGCGACATTGTCACCGGTGGCGGCGGCCCCGCCGACCTTCTCTCCGTCGGTACGCCGGTCTTCGCCTCCGACCGGATATCCGAACAACTGCTCGATATCGCCGAAGACACGTCCATCAACGCCGTGGTCTTCCGCGTCGACTCCGGCGGCGGCTCGGCCATCGCGTCAGACCAGATCTGGAACGCCGTGAAAAAGGTGCAGGCGTCCGGAAAGAAAGTCGTCGTCTCGATGGGCTCGATGGCCGCATCCGGCGGATACTACGTCTCTGCCAGCGCCGACTCGATCATCGCCAACCGCTCGACCATCACCGGTTCGATCGGCGTGTTCGGCGGCAAGTTCGCCATCGCCGACGGCCTGCGCCAGTTCGGCATCAACCCCGACTCCGTGACCGTCGGCGGTGAGTTCGCATCCGCCTATTCCACTGAAAAGCTTACGCCCAACCAGCGCACGCGCCTCCTTGAAGGCCTGCAGGCAACCTATGACCGCTTCACCGGCATCGTCGCCGAGGGACGCAAACTTCCTCTTCAACAAGTGCAGGAAGTTGCGCGCGGTCGCGTCTGGTCAGGCGAGGATGCGTTGAAGATCGGCCTCGTCAACAAAACCGGCGACTTCATCACCGCGCTCGAAGAAGCCCGAACCCTCGCCGGCTTCAAACCCGAAGACGGCATGGACATCCGCCTGAACATCCATCGCTCGTCGCCCTTCCAACTGCTGACAAGCACGCTGATGCAGGCAAAAGCCGGCGGCGCAACCGAGGCGCAGATCGCGCAGGCCCTCGGGGCCGTCGTCGGCCGGCAACGTGCGCAGACGCTGATCAGCCAGCTGCGCCAACTTGGCGATCCTGCCGGCGTCCGCCTCTGGTCGCCGCCGATGCTCGAGCGCTACGCCGCCAACCCGTAGTTCGTGGAGAGAGTGAGCGGGCCATCGGCCACCGCTCGTCCTTCTTCGACGAGCTGGATCACATGCGCCAGAACGGAATGCGCAGCAGCCGGATGCAGGCGATTGTCCACGTCCTTGTAAATCACCTTCACCATGTCCGAGATCAGCGTATCGCCCACCCGCATCCGTTCCACGATCGCGGCCTCACGCGCACGACGGTGCGACGCATAGGCATCAAGGAACGGCGCAACGTCCATAACCGGCGGACCATGGGTCGGCCACAGCGCCGCGAATCTCCGCGCCCTTATCTTCTCGAGGCTCGCGAAATACTGCCGCATATTCCCGTCAGGCGGCGAGATCACCGTCGTCGACCAGCCCATCACATGGTCGCCCGAGAACAGCGCGTTCTCTTCCTTCAACGCATAGCAGACATGGTTCGACATATGCCCCGGCGTGGTGATCGCCTCCAGCGTCCAGTCCGGTCCGCTGAATTCCTCGCCATCGCTCACCAGCACGTCTGGCCTGAAGCCGGATTCGTCACCCTCTTCCAGCTGCACCTCCGCATGCGCGACATTGGGATCAGGCCGGCCATAGACTTTCGCTCCCGCCCATTCCGCCAGCGGATGCGCCAGCGGCGAATGATCGAGATGCGTGTGCGTCGTGAACACATGCGTGACCTGCTCGCCGTCCAGGGCGCGCTTCAGCGCCTCGAAATGCGCATCGATGATCGGGCCCGGATCGATCACGGCCACTTCGCCATTGCCGACAATGTAAACGCCCGTCCCCAGATAGGTGAACGGCCCCGGATTCTCCGCGATCACCCGGCGGATGCGCGGGCTCACGCGCGCGATCTCGCCATACTTGTAGTCGAGCTCGCGAACGAACGGAATGCCGGCCACGGCTAGCGCGCTCCAAGCTGCTTCAGGAACCCCGCCATCGGCCCGAGATTGTAGCCCGCATTGGCCGCCGCACCGATGATCTGTTCGGCATTCCCGCCGCTGCCCGCTTGCGCAAACGCCCATGCCGTCACCGACCGCGTGCCAGACCGGCAATAGGCCAGCGTCCTGCCCTTGGCCTGGGCTGCCGTCCTCACCGCCTCAGGGGTCGGCTGTCCTACGAACGGGGCATGAACATAGGTGAGTCCCGCGGCCTTCGCCGCCGCCTCGGCCTCAGCGGAATTCAGTTGGTCCGGCGACTCGCTATCGGGGCGATTGTTAATGATGTGCGTGAAACCAAGCGCCGCCGCCTCGGCGAAATCCTCCGGTTCAAGCTGCGGCGCCACCGAAAAATCCGTCGTAACGTCCCTGATGTCAGCCATATCCGCTCCTCAAAACGTCAGCAGGCGCGGCAAATTTGCCTTCTTGCGCGCCAGGCCGCGATGCGCCTCATATAACCCCGCTGTTGCGGAGGACGTAACCCCTGGCGCCTGATCAGTCTCGTTCGACCCCGCGATCCTCGTCGGCTATAGCGCGTCTGGCTTCACGTATCCCGTGGGCCTACACGGGCCGGCGTATCCTTGCCGCCATTCCCACCATGCTCGCCATCATTACCGTGGCGTTCTTCATGATGCGCGCCGCCCCCGGCAGCCCCTATTCCACCGAGCGCAAACTCACCCCCGCCGTCGAGGCGAACCTCCGCGCTCACATGGGCCTCGATAAACCCCTGCACGAGCAATACTTCGAATATCTCGGCAAGGTGGTTCAGGGCGATCTCGGCCCGTCCATGCAGATCAGCGACAAGTCGGTTTCAGAATTGCTGGGCGAAGGCCTACCCGTTTCGCTTACCATTGGCGGGCTCGCGATCACGCTCGGCCTGTTCTTCGGCGTCATGCTCGGCGTCGTCGCCGCCATGCGACAGAACTCCGCTGCAGACTATTCTGCGATGAGCATCGCAATGATCGGCATCTCGATCCCCACCTTCGTTACCGGTCCGCTTCTCTCCCTTGTCTTCGGCGTCTGGCTACACTGGTTCGCCGCTGGCGGTCTCGACCTCGGGCGCATGAACTTCAACAACATCTTCCTGCCGATCATCACCTTAGCCCTGCCGCAGATCGCCATCATATCGCGCCTGATGCGCGCCTCGATGATCGAAGTGCTCCGTTCCAACAGCATCCGCACTGCGCGCGCCAAGGGACTCAGCGAATTCCGCATCATGGTGCGGCACGCTCTGCCCGCCGCCATCCTGCCGGTGGTCAGCTATCTCGGCCCCGCCATCGTCGGCGTCATCACCGGCTCGGTCGTGATCGAAAGCGTCTTCGGCCTTCCCGGCGTCGGCTCATCCTTCATCGAAGGCGCCGTCACCCGCGACTACACCCGCGTCATGGGCGCAGTGATCCTCTATGGCGGCCTGATCATCGTCCTCAACCTGATCGCCGACATCCTATACGCCATTCTCGATCCCAAGGTGCGGTTCGAATGACCATACTCGCCGCGCCAGGCCAGAACGCCGAACTGCTCAACAAGGCAGCCGTCAAAGGCCGCTCGCTGTGGGACGACAGCCTCCGCCGCCTGCTCGCGAACAAGGCCGCGATAGCCGGCTTCGTCGTGCTTGGTCTGCTCACCCTGATCGCCGTCGTCGGCCCCTTCGTCTGGCCGCATAAATTCGACACACAGTACCAGGACCAGCTCCGCATCGGTCCCACGCTCGAAAGCATGCATTGGCTGGGCACAGACATCTACGGTCGCGATATGGTCGCCCGCGTCATCACCGGCCTTCAGATTTCGCTTGCCGTGGGCCTCATCGCCACGCTCGTCAGCCTGATCATCGGCGTCGCCTGGGGCGCTATCGCAGGCTTCGCCGGCGGCCGCGTCGACCAGTTCATGATGCGCATCGTCGACGTGCTCTACGCCGTGCCCTTCATCTTCTTCGTCATCCTCGTGACTGTCGTCTTCGGCCGTTCGATCTTCCTAATCTTTCTCGCTATCGGCGCCGTCGAATGGATGACGATGGCGCGCATCGTTCGCGGCCAGACGCTTATGCTGAAGCAGAAGGAATTCGTCGAAGCCGCCCGCGCCGCCGGCGTCAAACCAATCGGCATCGTCATCCGCCACATCCTGCCGAACCTGCTGGGACCCGTGGCGGTCTACGTCACGCTCACCATGCCGGTCGTCATCCTTCAGGAAAGCTTCCTCTCCTTCATAGGCCTAGGCGTGAACGAACCGCTGACGTCGCTCGGCCGCCTCATCTCTGAGGGCCAGCGCGAATTCTCCTATCCGTGGATGCTCTTCGTCCCCGCCATCACGATGGTGATCACGCTGTTTTCTCTGAACTTCATCGGCGATGGCCTGCGCGACGCCTTCGATCCGAAGGATCGATAGTCTACCGCCCACACTTGGCCGCGGCTTGCCGCGCCATCGTCTGCACGTCCGGCAGCACCGAAAGGTCAAACACCGAGCCCGCAAGAACATCACCGCCGGCAGCCACGACCTCCACGGCCAACTCATCCGGCCACACTTCTTTCAGCCGCTTCACCAGCGCAGCCTCGCCCTTTGCCGGTTCGTTGCCGATCCACACGATGACGCCTGACCCCTTCGGTGCCGCCCGGACGCTAACTTCAGACATCTCCGGCGCCCGGCCGAGTTCAGGGTCGGAATACCGCGTCACCGACACCACGGCCCGCGAGGGGACAAGCCCGCCATCCCCCCCCGCCACGCTGAAATCCAGCATCAGCCCCGGCCGCGCAAAATGATCAGTCTCTTCGCCCACGCCTTCCCGGCGCTCGACCGACCACATTACGGAGACCGGTCCGCGCGCGCCGCTATCTAGCGTCGCGATCACCTCGCCTGGCTTGCCGGAAATGCTTGCCTCGCAAACCTGCCCCGCCGCCGGAGCGGCCGCTGCCAGCCACAGCATAAAAGGGGCCGCGAGACGCATGCATGAAAGCTACGCCCATGGCCCATGTCCGTCCACGTATCTTAGACAGCGTTACTTGACCCGCTTCACCCTTATCGAGCCGCCGCCATTCACCTGCATGAGGAAGCTTCCCCCCATCGCCTTGCGGATCTCCGCATTCCAGGGGCCCTTGCCATAGCCAGCCAGCGTTTTCGCTTCAGTCTGGGTCCAGACCTGCCCGTTTTCCATCGTGAACGACATGGCGCCGTCTGCGCCCCGCGTAATCGCGCTGACTTTCAGGCTCACCTTGTCCGGCTCAACGGGCACAATCTTCGTCTGCTCGCTCGACGATTTCACGCTCCTCTCGCCGAACGCCTTTTCAGGCGCTCCGCGCAGTTCGGGCGTAAGCACATCGAAGCAGGCATGCCGCTTGGCCGCGTCATCAATCCCTGCGCAGGCGACAACGCGTCCCATGAGGTCACCCTGCGCCATCGCCGCAGGCGCGATCGCGAGAGAAATCGCAAGAAAGATGACATTACGCATGGGCAGTCCCGTTCATCAAAGCGAAGGCCCGAAAAGGCTTTTTCGATCCATCGTATTCTGACTTCAAAAGCGCATCAGGAAAAGCCGCTTCGCCACACGCCAGCCTGTCGCTGCGCTTAACCCTACTTCACCCGCTCGACGCGAATGGCGCCGCTATGATTCAGGGACAGCAGGAAAGTACCCATGGCCGCCTTTCTTATCACTGCTGTCCAAGGCCCCTTGCCTGCATTGGGCAGCCGCTTCGTATCGACCTGCCGCCAAACCTGACCGTTTTCCATCGCGAACCGCAGCTTGCCGTCCGCGCCTTTTTCCAGGCCGTTGACCGCAAGGCTCACCCGATCCGGCTCCGCCGGCTTTGCCGCCTGCGCCCCGAACGACGTATCGCTTGCCTGCTTCAGCTCGAGGGTCAGCGCATCAAAGCAAGCAAGTCTCTGCACCCCGTCCGCAACGCTCGCGCAATCCATCAATTTGCCCCGCACGTCGGTCTGCGCGAACGCCGGAACCGTCATTACGGGAAGAAGCGTCGCGAAGATGAACACACGCATGGGCTGGTCCTGCTCAACAAAGCGTCAGGCCACGCAAAGGCCTTTCAATCCGCTACACTCTGACGCTAGTTTCGCCCGAAGTAAAAGACGCCCCGTAGCTGCACAGTCTATATGAAGCACGCAGAAGGCGCTGGAGGAGTTACAGAATGGGTTCGAAATCCCGGTTTTTCACCGGCGCGATGGCGGCTGTTTTGCTGCTGGCAGCCTGCGGCGGTCAGTCCGACACGGGCGTCGATCGCATGCGCCGCGGCATCGGCGCGGATCCGAAATCGCTCGACCCCCAGCTCGTCGAAGGCACATGGGCCAACGACATCATCGGCGACATGTTCATCGGCCTGTTCACCGAAGACGCCGCCTCCAAGCCCGTCCCCGGCGTGGCCGAAAGCTGGGTCGTTTCCGAAGACCAGAAGACGTGGACGTTCAAGCTCAAGCCCTCGAACTGGTCCGATGGCGAACCCGTGACGGCCGACGATTTCGTCTTCGCCTTCCAGCGTCTCTTCGATCCCAAGACCGTGGGCGTCGCCTACAGCTCGATCCAGTTCGGCATCAAGAACGGCCGCGCCGTGAATGACGGCGGGCTGCCGGTCGACCAGGTCGGCGTGAAAGCCATCGACGATCTTACACTGGAAGTGCAACTCGAATATCCAATGCCCTATCTGCCCGGCGTACTGAAACACTACACGGCCTTCCCGCTGCCGCGTCACACGATCGAGAAGTTCGGCGGCGATTGGACCAAGCCTGAGAACCTCGTCGTAAACGGCCCGTACAAGGCCGTCGAATGGCGCAAGGGCGACTTCCTCCGCTCCGTGAAGAACGAGAAATGGGAAGGCGCTGACAAACTCTGCTTCTCCGAAGTCGTCTACTTCCCCGTCTCGAACCACGACCAGATGGTCCGCCGCGCCATGGCCGGCGAGATCGACATGAACAACTCCTTCCCCACCGGACAGCTTGAAGAGACCAAGAAGAACCTGCCCGGCTGGCCTCGCATCTCGCCCATGATGGCGACCACCTATGTCGTCACCAACACGAAGAAAGAGCCCTTCACCGACGGCCGCGTCCGCAAGGCGCTCGGCATGGCGATGGATCGCGAATACATCACCGACCAGATCCTGCGCGGGGGCCAAATCCCGTCCTACAACTTCGTGCCCGTGGGCATGAACGACTACACACCCGCCGAATTTAGCTGGAAGTCGATGCCGCGCCCCGAGCGCCTGAAGGAAGCCGCGAAGCTTCTGCAAGAAGCCGGCTATGGTCCGAACAAGCCGATCAGGTTTGAATACCTCTACCGCTCGACCGGCGACAACCCGCGCATCGCGCCCGTCATCCAGCAGAACTTCAAGGATATCGCTCCCTGGGTGCAGGCGGAAATCCGCCAGGTTGAAACCCAGGCGCTCTACGACGCACTGAAGACGAAGAACTACGAAATCGCCGACACCGGCTGGGTCGCCGATTTCAACGATCCGTACAACTTCCTGTACTTGCTCGACTCGCGCACCGGCCCGATGAACTACGGCGCTTACACCAACCCGGCTTACGACACGCTGCTCGACCAGTCGGCCCTTGAGACCGATCCCGCGAAACGCTCGGCCATCCTGAAACAGGCCGAACAGCTGATGCTCGACGACGCCGCCGTCCTGCCCATGCTCACCCGCGTCACGCAGGATATCGTCTCGCCGAAAATCTCCGGCTACGCCGACAACGCCGAAGACATCCACCGCACGCGCTACATGTGCCGGGAGAAGTAGGAACAGAAGGCGGGCGAGGCTTGTCCTCGTCCGCCGCCCTACCGCAGCTGCAGCGCCATCTCGTCGATCAGCTGCTTCACTTGCGTCGCGCTCTCGCCCATGTCGCGATCATTGGTGCGGCTCGTCGATCGCACATCGATCCGCGAGCCTTCGCCGTCAGGAATGACACGCACGGCGATGTCATAGACGAGGTCATACCAGGGCGAGTGATAGACGGCTTCCATCATACCCTCTGGCGGGCTTTCGAGCATCACGTCCCAGCCCAGTCGGCGCGCGGCCGTCGCCGCCTCGATCGTCGCCTTCGCAGGGCTCTGCTTCACGCGCAAAGGCTCTACATCGACATAGAACTTGCTTTGCGCCTCCGCGAAGCTCATTCCCGACCAGCTGCCATTGCCTTCCGGCACGACGGCGTCATCGCGCACGCGTATGGCGCCGGCATGCTCGCGTTCGCGCAGCGCCTTCTCCGTGAAAGCCACGGGCATATTCCAGTCCGTCTGCACATCGTTGATGGGCGGCAACTGGTCCTTCATTGTCGCCTGGGCATAGAGCGTGCCGCCTGCAACGCCCGCCGCCACGATCACCAGCACGCCGACAATCGCACCGCGCTGCTTTTTACCCAGCAGCGAATAGATCAGGCCGGCAAGCGCCGAAACGCCCGCCGCCAGCATCACATACATGGCGATTTCAGTGAGATCGAAGCGCGCAAAGCTCCGGTCGACCAGTCCCATGCGGAACAACGCCGGCCCGGAGACAATAAGTCCAATCCCGACAGCGAAGAGGAGAACGGCGAGCCCGAGAACGAGGACGCGCCCCGTGCCGCTACGCCGTTCCCCCGTAGCTTCGCTCATTCAGCCGCCTGTATCGTCGGCAGCTTGTGGTCCTTGAAGGTCGCACGCAGCGCCAGCTTGTTGATCTTGCCGGTGGCGCCGAGCGGGATCTTGTCGGTGTAGACGACATCGTCCGGCATCCACCATTTGGCGATCTTGCCATTGAGGTAGTTGAGGATCTCTTCCTTGCTGGCAGATTGTCCGGGCTTCAGCTCGATGATCAGCAGCGGACGCTCATCCCACTTCGGATGCGGCAGGCCGATCGCAGCGGCGTTCGCAACGGCCGGGTGGCCGACAGCGAAGTTCTCGATGTCGATCGAGGATATCCATTCCCCGCCCGACTTGATCACGTCCTTCGCGCGATCGGTGATCTGCATGTAGCCAAGCTCGTCGATGTTCGCGACATCGCCCGTGTCAAAGAAGCCTTCCTTGTCAAGGATCTGACCGCCCGCGTTCTTGAAATATGCTTTCGACACAGCCGGTCCGCGCACAACCAGACGCCCCGCCGACTTGCCATCGTGCGGCAGCTCCTTGTTGTCGTCGTCGATTATCTTCATCTCGACGCCGAACGGCGGACGGCCCTGCTTCAGCTTGTACTTGATGATGGTGTCGTGATCCTGGGCGATCACGCCCGCCGTCATGGAGCCAAGCGAACCCAGCGGGCTCATCTCGGTCATGCCCCAGGCATGCACCACTTCGACTTCGTAGTTTTCCTCAAAGGCGCGCAGGATGCGCTCGGGCACAGCCGACCCGCCAATCACTACGCGCTTCAGGTGCGGCAGCTTCTTGTTGGTCGACTCCAGATACTGAAGCAGCATCAGCCAGACCGTCGGCACCGCAGCGGTGAAGGTCACCTGTTCGCCGTCGAGCAACTCGTAGATCGACTCGCCATCCATCTTCGCGCCAGGCAGCACCAGCTTCGAGCCGGTTGCGGGCCCCGAGAAAGCCAGGCCCCACGCATTGGCATGGAACATCGGCACGACCGGCAGCGTCGTGTCCGCCGCTCCGATGCCGATAGCGTCCTTCTGCATGCCAATCATCGTGTGCATGATGTTCGAACGGTGCGAGTACAGCACGCCCTTCGGATCGCCCGTCGTGCCAGAGGTGTAGCAAAGGCCGCACGCCGTATCTTCCGGGAAGTCGCCCCACACAACGTCGGTCGACTGGCCGGCGATGTATTCTTCATAGGTGCGCAGGTTCGGGATGGACGATTGCGGCTTGTGCGCGGCGTCGGTCAGCACGATCCAGTGCTTCACCGAAGGCACCTTGTCCTTGATCGCCTCGATGATCGGCTGGAAGGTGATGTCGTAGAAGACGTGCGTGTCTTCGGCGTGGTTGATGATCCAGGCGATCTGTTCGGGGAACAGGCGCGGGTTGAGCGTGTGCAGGATCGCGCCGATGCACATCGTGCCATACCAGGTCTCGATGTGGCGCTGCGTGTTCCAGGCCAGCGTGGCGATCCGGTCGCCCATCTGGACGCCGTCAGCCAGCAGCGCGTTCGAGCATTTGCGGGCGCGCCAGTAGAGTTCAGAATAGTTCGAACGTACGATGGGCCCCTCGACCGAGCGCGTCACGATTTCACGCGTGCCGTGGTTGAGGTGCGCGTGCTCGATGACCTTGTTAACGGTCAACTTCCAGTCCTGCATTTGGCCCGGCATCCAGCCGCGCTTGATCGGGCTGGGCGCCGGGGCCGCGGATGCAACGCCCGGCGCTACAGGCTTCACCGCCGCCGGGGCGGGCGCTGGCGCCGCTGCCTTCGTTTCCTGTTTTGCCTTGCCAAATCCGAATACCATCGACCGCCTCCCGCTCGCGCCTAAACTGCGCTATTTCCACCAATTCTAGACGCCGTCACGTAATGCGGCAATTCTCCCGACGTCCACAAACATGCGAGCGGCGCCTTTAATGCACTTTCGTGCGCAAAAAAGGCGATGGAAATCCTGCGGCAGAATGCCTTCGTCACGTCCCCGCGCTAGAAGCTGATCAGCCGGCGGCCCTTTAATTGAAGCACGCTAGACCATGCGCCCCAACCCTCTGCTCCCGGCCTTTGCTGCATTGGTGATCGCCGGCTGTGGCGGGCCCAACGACCCCGCGGCCACCGCATCGACCGAAACGCCCGCCCCCGCAGCAAAACCCGCGGAATCACCGAAACCGGCCGAGAGCGCAACGCCCGCCGGCCCCTTCGCTGCCCGCCTCGACTGTGTGCGCAAATCAGGCGGCGTCGTGCTGATCGGCCACCGTGGCGGTCCGACCCGCGATTACCCGGAAAACGCCATCGAAACCTTCGCCCGCACATACGAAGCTGGCACGAAAGTCCTCGAAATCGACATCGCCGCAACGAAGGACCGCCAGCTCGTCCTGATGCACGACGATGATCTCGACCGCACCACTACAGGCACAGGCCTCGTTGCCGACCACACCCTCGCCGACATCCAGTCCCTCAAGCTCGAAACCGGCACGAAGCTCACCAACTTCTCCCCGCCCACCCTCGCCGCCGCGCTCGACTGGGCCGTGAAATCCGGCGCCATCCTCGAACTCGACAAGAAGCGTTCCGCCCCCTTCGCGTCCGTCATATCAGCCATCCGCGCCGCCAAGGCCGAGAACAATGTCATCCTCATCACCTACACCGACGACCAGGCTATCGAGGTGCACAAGAGCAACCCAGACCTCGTCATCACCGCCACCATCGACAGCGTCGCCCGACTCGACCGCCTGCTCGCCGGCGGCGTCAAACCCGATAACCTCATCGCGTGGACGGGCGTCGAACGCCCTCAGCCTGGCCTCTGGCAGGAGCTTTCCGCGCGCGGCATCGAGAGCGCCTTCGGCACAACCGGCCCGCGCGGCACGAGCCTCGACACCCTCTACTGGGAAGATCGCGAGGGCTCGGAGTTCAACGCTCTCGTCGACGACGGCCTCGCGATTCTCGTCACTGGCCTCACCGACAAGACCGGCCGCCAGCTTGCCGGCCCGCGGCAAAAATCGGCGGCGTGCGGGCTCTGACACCAAGCTGTGAAGAGTTGCGCTCGCCTGCTGCGTCGCAACAATTCCAAACTCTCGTCTGATGCGGGAATGGCCGTCCTGCTCACATGGACTAATTTCAACAAAACCGTCTGCAATTCGCTTCCCACGTGGTCATTCTGCCCGTGGCAGTGCTGCGGCGCGGCGACACGGGCGCTGAGATTTCACTCGACGGCGCAAGCCTTGGCTGGGTAATTGAGCAGTGCTGCGGCGAGCTCGCAAGAGGGATGCTAAGTGACGCGGCGAGGAGTAGTTTCGGTGTTAATGGTAGTACGCCGGCATCCCTGTGAGGAGACGTCCGGTCCGCGTGTTCCGCTGGTCTCCCGAATCGTGGTCCAGCCCACGCAACAAAGGACGCTTCGTTGGCACAAGTCCTGCTGATGAATTGAAGTTTTCGCAGGGTGGCGCATAGCGCCGCCTGAATGGGATTCAGGATCAGGGCCACACAGCTGCTCACTGGATCCACGGTTTGGGTGGGTAGTAGGGAATTTCCTGAGATGAAGACGAGCGAAGCTCTGGTACGTGCAAAGGACTCTGGTGAGCGTTCAGGCTCGATCCCGGGCCTTGAGCCGGCGCCGACCAAACACGCGAAACTCGTTGCGTGGGTCAAGGACATCGCCGCCCTCACCAAGCCCGACCGCATCCACTGGTGCGACGGCTCGGATGCGGAGTTCGAGAAGCTCACCGCCGAACTCATCGCCCTCGGCACGCTGAAGCGCCTTAACCCCGCCAAGCGCCCCAACTCCTTCTACGCCGCCTCCGATCCGAAAGACGTCGCCCGCGTCGAGAGCCGCACCTTCATCTGCTCCGAAAAACAGATCGATGCCGGCCCGATGAACAACTGGGCCGACCCGACCGAAATGCGCGCCAAGCTCGCCGGCCTGTTCGATGGCTGCATGAAGGGCCGCACGATGTACGTCGTGCCGTTCTGCATGGGCCCGCTCGGCTCGAAGATTTCCGCCCTCGGCGTCGAGATCACGGACTCTGGCTACGTCGCCATCTCCATGCGCGTCATGACCCGCATGGGCCGCGAAGCGCTCGAACAGATGGGCGATGACGGCTTCTTCGTTCCGGCCGTCCACACGCTCGGCGCGCCGCTTAGCCCCGGCCAGAAGGAGGTGCCGTGGCCCTGCAACGAGGACAAATACATCGTCCATTATCCCGAAACCCGCGAGATCTGGTCGTACGGGTCGGGCTATGGCGGCAACGCCCTCCTCGGCAAGAAGTGCTACGCCCTGCGCATCGCCTCGGTGATGGCGCGCGATGAAGGCTGGCTTGCCGAGCACATGCTCATCCTCAAGCTCACCTCGCCCGACGGCGACGTGAAATACATCACCGCCGCCTTCCCGTCGGCCTGCGGCAAGACCAACCTTGCCATGCTCGAGCCGACGCTCAAGGGCTGGAAAGCCGAAACGATCGGCGACGACATCGCCTGGATGCGCTTCGGCGACGATGGCCAGCTCTACGCGATCAACCCGGAAGCCGGCTTCTTCGGCGTCGCCCCCGGCACGTCCGCCTCGACCAATCGCAACGCGCTCGATTCTTGCGCCAAGAATACCGTCTTCACCAACGTCGCGCTGACCCCGGATGGCGACGTCTGGTGGGAAGGCATGACAAAGGAACCGCCCGAAGGCCTCACCGACTGGCGTGGCCGCGCCTGGTCGCCCGCCATGGGCGAGCCTGCCGCTCACCCCAACGCCCGCTTTGCTTGCCCCGCTGAGCAGTGCCCCGTCATCGCTTCCGAGTGGGCCGACCCGAAAGGCGTTCCGATCTCCGCTATTCTGTTCGGCGGCCGCCGCGCATCGGCCGTGCCGCTCGTCACCGAAGCCTTCGACTGGGAGCACGGCGTGTTCATGGGCTCAACGGTCGCCTCAGAAGGCACCGCCGCCGCCGAGAACAAGGTCGGCGAACTCCGCCGCGACCCGTTCGCCATGCTGCCCTTTACTGGCTACAACATGGCCGACTACTTCGCTCATTGGCTGAAGGTCGGCCAGAAGCCGGGTGCGAAGCTGCCGAAGATCTACTTCGTCAACTGGTTCCGGAAGGACAAGAACGGCAAGTTCATCTGGCCGGGCTTCGGCGAGAACAGCCGCGTCCTTAAATGGGTTGTCGATCGGCTCACCGGCAAGGCCGCCGCGAACGACACCGCCATCGGCCGCGTCCCCGCCAAATCCTCGATCGACATCGCGGGCCTCAACCTTAGCGACGAGCAAATGGACACCCTGCTCGGCGTCGACCATGAAGTCTGGCGCGAAGAAGCAAGCCTGATCCCCGCCTTCTTCGACAAGTTCGGCGACCGCCTGCCGAAGGCTCTCTGGGACCAGCAGAAAGCCCTTGTCCAGCGCCTTGGCTAAGGCTCCTGCTGGGTAACACGAACAAAAGCCCGCTCTGGACCGAGCGGGCTGACTTTGACCAGTTGACCACATCAGCTGGTTCAGCGCCGCCTCGGGCGCCGGCCTGATCGCATATTCGATCACGTTCGTCATCGTCCGCGCCATCACGCAAGCCCAAGCCGCCTGGCCGACCATGGCCGCACAATCTGCCTGACACCGGTTTGAAGGACGGAAAAATCCCAGATTCGTAGGACGCCCAGAATCTTCGAGCGGGATCTAAACTCACTCGCGCAAGGATTTGTGGGAAGCCGCTTTCCAGAATCTACCGGCCAACGAGCGCGGGTAGCCGACTATTCCGAACAACAAAAGTACTGCGCCTGTGACGAAGTCTTTCCGGGCCCGGAGAACGCGCGAAAGCAAGAAAGCAGCCGCCAATTGGGCCTGGCGTTGAGGCGATGGTTGAAGCTCTCCAGACGGCTGATTCCGGCGAGACCCCGAATTCGACATTCCCGAAAGTGCAGATGAACTCGAGTCGCGCCGCCGCGGCGGCTGCCGCCCACACGGGCTAGCCCAACAGCCGCCTCGCAACCTACTCAAGCGAGGCTCCCAAGGAGAGCGCCCGCACGGAGGATGCCGTTCGGGCGCAGAGGTTCCGACGCTTGAACGGGGGGATGCTCGCAGACGCCGTCGTCCGAGCATGAACGGAGCCCGCGCCAATCCGTTCCGGCCCTCGGAAAAATCGGAGGGGATTTTCTGGGTGCGCTTGCGACATAAGGCCGGCGTCTTCGCGGCGAGACGGAAAGGGCAAGTCGCATCTTCTGCCACTAGCGCCTCAATAGGTGCACAAGACCCGCCCCATCCAACTCGCTACCGGCGAGATCTCGCCCCCGCGCCTAAACCTTAATCTCCTTACGCACCCGCTTCGGCAGCCCCTCCGCCACCAGCATGTGCGACGCCTTCAAATACCTCTTCAACTCCGCCTTGCTCAGCCCCGGCCGCGCATAGCTCTGGATCCACTTCATCCCGCGCGATGCAAAATACGGCGCGCCCCTGCAGCCCGGCGCATCCTTCAGAACTTCCCACCCGATCTCGGAAACCTTGAACGTGATCCCGGGCTCATGGCCCATCTCGAACCACGCCAACGCAAACACTTTCCCGCCGACTTTCCACACCTGAGCCCCGCCCCATTGCTCGACAAACGTCGTCGCCGGCAACGATGCGCACAAAGCGTTGAACTCCTTCAGCGTGAGCGGCACTTACCGGATCGCGACCGGGTTGATCACCATCTGCACCGTACCAACCATCCGTGGAATGCCCAGCACGAACAAGAACTCCTTCACGCCATCCGCCGCCAGCTGATTGGTGTCGATCGTCTCGAGCACGTGAACGCCCTTCTTCGCGAGCAAGGTCTGGTGAACGATGAAATTTTTTCCCGGCGGCGCGGGCAAGGCTTCAAGCGCAACCGTGTCCGACCCGATCGCCACCACGCCGAGATCAGCCAGGAAGATTGCGCCATCTTCGCCGATCCCCGGCTCCTTGGATCGATACAGATCCTTCTCGCTCATCATCTTGCCGGCCATCCAGCCGGTGTGGAACAGCACCACATCACCCTTGCCCACCGTAACGCCCTGCGCTCTCATCGCCGCTTCGATCTCGGCGCGGTTGTAGGTATCGCCTAATTCCAGCATAGGCTTGCCGAACTGCTTGGTCATGTCGATCAGCACGCCGCGCGTCACGATCGGCGGAATGTCCGCAGGCTGGAACACGCGAGAGGTCGCGACCTCCTTGCCCGTTATCCCGTTATAGTAGTGATGGTCGACGCCCAGATGTCCGAAGCCGTCGATCTGCGTGCCGATCCCCATCGAGCTCACCACGCTCGTCGAACGCCGTCACGCGCTGCGATCCATTCGACGTGTAATCCGCATTCGGTCCCGGCGTGCGCTCAACGGTATATTGGCGCGATCCGTAAGCGGCCGACTCCGGCGCAGTCGGTATGCCAAGCGCATAGACCTTGCCCGTCTTCACCAGCCCGACGGCCCGCTTTACGCCTTCAGGCGAAAGGTTGTTGACGTTCCCGAGCCGATCATCCTCGCCCCACGGCGAGTTCCACCAGGGCTCGGAATGGGCCGCCGGCGCTGAGGTCTGCTGCGCAATCGCGCTTTCGGAACAACACGACAATACGACGGCAAGCGCGAACCGCTGCAGGAAATCCATGTCTCTCTCCCAAAGGTCAGCTCTTTGGCTGACTCGTATTCAGGAGATGCTGCCACAGCGTTGACGCAAGCGCCAACGTCTCAGGCGCATGGATTACGGATAAAGCCGGTGCGTCGACCAGGGCTTGCCTGCCCCGTCCCGCGTGAATTCCAGTCGGTCATGCAGCCGGAAAGGCCGGTCGCGCCAGAATTCGATGCGGGTGGGGATCACCCGCCAGCCAATCCAGTGGGGCGGACGCGGCGTCTTTCCCAGCCCGTACCTCGCAGCAAACCCGGCAATCCGCTTCTCCAGCTCGAACCGCCCCTCCATCGGCCGCGACTGTTCGGAAGCCCACGCCCCGATCTGGCTGTCCTTGGCGCGCGTGGCGAAGTAGGCGTCCGCCTCCTCCGTGGTCACCGCGTCAACCCGCCCCGAAACCCTCACCTGCCGCCGCAGGCTCTTCCAGTGAAAGCACAGCGCCGCCTGGGCGTTCGCGGCCAGCTGCGTCCCCTTCCGACTCTCGGCGTTGGAGAAGAACACGAACCCGTCGCCCGAGACATCCTTCAGCAACACCATCCGGACATCTGGCGCGCCATGAGCATCGGCCGTGGCGAGCGCCATGGCGTTGGCGTCGTTCGGCTCCTTCTTCTTGGCGTCCTCGAGCCACTCGCCGAACAGGACGAACGGATCGGTCTTCGCGAACCACGCCCCGTCGTCAGGCGAATTCGCCGCCGCCTTTGCATAGTCTTCCGCCGCGGGCGAAGGGGGGATCAGCTTCTCGTCGGCCATTGGCAGCACCTCGCTGGGGTGGTCGTTCAGGCCATGATACAATTGGTTTGTCGCGCGAGCCACCGCCGACGCAACCCTCATCCCCACACGACCATTACTACAGGAAAAAACAGTTGAAGCTCACGCTCTCGCTTCGTGCTGCGCTCACCTGCATGCTGGCCGCTCCTACTGCCGCGCAGGGCCTGTCGGGCCAATATGACGCAGGCATATCGCGCGAGCCCGACACCGAAGCGCTCGCCTTCATCCGCATCCCGTTCGGCAAGCAGAAGGAGCCCGCTGTTCCGCGTATCGGCTTCGTCCTCTTCACCGGCTGCAAGCGACTGTCGAGCCAGCTCTCGTCCGCCCGGGCCGCCACGTGCGAGGCGCAGCCGGTGCGCTCACTTGAGATGTCGCGCGACTTGTATGCGCGTGACTGGATGATCTCGTTCAGCGGCGAAAAGCGGTGGGTCGGCATAGCCCGCTGGCATCCCGGCATGGGCCTCATGGGCGCAAACGAAACCGGCGCATCCTTCGCTGGCCTGATCCTTTCGCAAGACTAGGCCATTGCCGCCGCCGATTTCGCCCTGACGCGTTGCATCAGTGCATGGATCGGCAGGCCTACAATAACCAGCACGCCGCCCCAGATCATCGCCTCTAACCCCGATCCGATGATCGCAAACAGCGAGTACAAATTCGCAAACAGCGCCACGACGGCCCATCTTCGGGCGCTTTTCCATGAGTGTTTCAGCTCCGCCAAAGCGCAGATCAGATAGGGCGCCAGGATCGCCAACGTCGTCATGGTCAGCAGGAATGTGAACGCCCCTACCAGCCCACGCGAATAATTGGCGAGCAGCACTACGGATGCCAGCACCGAACCGAGCACCAGCGATATCCAAGGCGCATCGCCCTTGTTCAGTCGGGCGAGAAATTTCGGCGCAAGTCCGTCCAGCGCCGCCGCCATGGGCAGTTGCCCTGTAATGAAGATGTTGCCGTTCAGCGACCCGCAAACCGATACGAGCGCGCCGATCGTAATAACGAGCGGCCCCCAATCGCCCAGCCCTCGCGCAGCATCGGCAAACGGCGAGGTCGACGTCGCCAGCACATCCGCCGGAACCAGAAGCATCACCGCCGCCGTCGAGGCGATGTAGATCGCCGCCACCGTGATCGTTCCGATAACGACTGCACGCGGAATGGTCCGCGTCGGGTCCTTGATGTTGCCAGCTGGAGTAACGCCGCATTCCATGCCAAGCAACGCATACATGGTCAGCGTCACGGTCACCGACAGCACGACCAGCGGCGATCCCCTGATGGATTCATCGGCGGCACATATTCCGGATTCCCGGCCGCCGTCGCCAATCCGATGATCAACAACAGCGGAATCAACTTCAGCAGCGTCATGGCCAACTGAACAAAGCCGGCTTCTTTCACACCTCGGATCGACACCGCCGTCAGCGTCCAGATGACGCCTAGCGCCACCAGAGCCTGGTAAGCGGGCTGGTCCGACAATCCGGGAACAAGTACGTTGAAATAGCCTACGAATGCGATGGCCATGGCCGCCGTAGAAATCCAGCACCCGATCCAATAGCTCCAGGCCACCAAGAATCCGGTCATGTCGCCAAACGCATCCTGCGCATAGACCTGCATGCCGCCCGTTCGCGTCGTCCGCCCTGCGAGGCGTCCAAGCACCAACGCAATCGCGATAGAACCCACACCCGTAAGCAGCCAACCGCCAAAGCTCAGCAGCCCGTATGGCGCGAGCACCGCCGGGAGCATGAACACGCCCGATCCGATCATGGTGCCCACCGCCAGCGCCCAGCACCCCCAGAAACCAATCAGCTTCTTGCTCGGCGCAACCAGCGCGGCCGTGGATGTGGCTCTCAGGCATGATACCCCGCGTGATCATTCCCCGCCCGACAGTGGCGCCGACCCTGCTGACAGTCCACTCACCCCGATTTGCATTCCCGCGTTTCGCCGACTAAACCCCGGACAATGTCGCACAACACCTATGGCCATCTCTTCCGCGTGACGACCTGGGGCGAAAGCCACGGGCCGGCGATCGGGGCCGTGGTCGACGGCTGCCCGCCGGGGCTGACGCTAACATCTGACTACATCCAGCAATTCCTGGACAAGCGGCGCCCCGGCACGTCGCGCTTCGTCACGCAGCGCCAGGAAGAGGACAAGGTGAAGATCCTCTCCGGGGTGTTCGAGGACGATCGCACGGGCGGGCCGGTCACCACCGGCACGCCGATCTCGCTGATGATTGAGAACACCGACCAGCGCTCGAAAGACTATAGCGAAATACGCGACGCCTATCGCCCCGGTCACGCGGACTATGTGTACGATCATAAATACGGCGTCCGCGATTATCGCGGCGGCGGGCGTTCGTCTGCGCGCGAGACCGCCTCGCGTGTCGCCGCCGGCGCCGTTGCGCGGCTCGTGCTAGGCCCAACCATCAACGTGCGCGCCGCCGTTGTGCAGATCGGACCGCACGCGATCAACTACGACAATTGGAACTGGGACACGGTTGACCAGAACCCTTTCTGGTGCCCCGACGCCGAGATGGCGCCGAAGTGGGAGGAGTTCCTCGACGCGACACGCAAAGCAGGTTCGTCATGCGGCGCCATCGTGGAAGTCGTCGCTGAAGGCGTTCCTCCCGGCTGGGGCGCTCCGGTCTATGGCAAGCTCGACGCCGACATCGCCGCCGCCCTGATGAGCATCAACGCCGTGAAGGGCGTCGAGGTCGGAGCGGGCTTTGATGCCGCGGCGCTCAGCGGGGAGGAAAATGCCGATGAGATGCGCCGCTCGGGCAATGGCGTCGAATTTCTCTCGAACAATAATGGCGGTGTCTTAGGCGGCGTTTCCACTGGCCAGCCGATTGTTGCGCGTATGGCGGTGAAGCCAACCTCCTCCATCCTTACCCCGCGCAAGACCGTGACGAAGCAGGGCGAAGACACCGACATCCGCACCAAGGGCCGCCATGACCCTTGCGTCGGCATCCGCGGCGCGCCGGTCGCTGAAGCCATGCTCGCCGCTGTGCTGGCTGACCACATGCTTCGCCATCGCGGCCAGACTGGGCGCTAGCCCGGACTAGGCCTTGAGAAGACGCTGAAAATCCCTTCAGCCT
Organism: Hyphomonadaceae bacterium; assembly: GCA_016714495.1. GTDB lineage: Bacteria > Pseudomonadota > Alphaproteobacteria > Caulobacterales > Hyphomonadaceae > UBA7672. The sequence continues at coordinate 254,002 of JADKDU010000001.1, forward strand.
GCGTTCAGGTTGGAAATCCGAAGATTGAACGTGAACAGTTTCGGTCGGAGGACCATCATGCGTCTTAAAGCTGCTCTTCTCATCGGTTTCATTGCCGCAACGGCCATGCCGGCTGCAGCGCAGGGCTATGCGCGAAGCTGTGGTGACGCGCGAGCGTCCAACCAGATCGGCGGGGCAGTGCTCGGCAGCATTCTGGGGGGCATCGCGGGCAGCAACATCGCGGCGAGCGGTCATCGCCATGACGGGACGGCCGTTGGCGCGGTGCTGGGCGGTCTGGTCGGTGCGGGCGTAGGCGGCAGCGGCCCGAACTGTAGCTACGCGCCCCAAGGCGGCCCGCTTCCGCCGCCGCCAGGAACTTACGCCCCCGGCTACGGCTATAACGGCGGTCAAGGCCAAGGCTATGGCGGCCAGTACTCGGAATATCCGTCCGATCCGGGCTATTCGTCCGGGTACGGAGATGATTACCGCGATGATCCGTACTACGAGGACCAATCGTCGCGCCAGAGGCGGGTTTACGCGGACGACAACCGCTCTTATAGACGCAACGACGATTACGCGGGTCGGGATTGCTCTGAAGCTACCCAGATTACACGTCTTCCGGATGGTACGGTTATCCGTCGTCCGGTCGAAGCCTGTCGCGATGCCTATTATGGCGACTGGCGAGTCAGAGATTAGGTTGGTGGCAGCTGCCTGAGCCGCGCTGTCAGCGGCCTTCATCGGGCAGGCCCGTCCCCCCAACCCAGGGCCTGATAAGGACGAGCCGCGTTGCGCAAGCGACGCGGCTCGTCTGATTCAGGGCTTCGGTTTTCAGATGTTGGTCGCGCAAAACAGACGCTCGCGATTGCCGTCCCCGCCCGTAATCGGGCTGGGCGTCCATTGCTTGATTGGCCAGCCCTGGGCGGAAAGCCAGCGTTCGAATTCTTCTGCGGCGCTTTCAACCGCCGCGTCATCCGAGACGATGCCGCCGCGCCCGACATGGGCCGCGCCGACCTCGAACTGCGGCTTAAACAGGCCGACCAGCCACGCCTTTTCCGCTGCTAACTCCAGAGGTCGAGCAAGCAATTTGGCGAGGCCGATAAAGCTCGCGTCGACGACGATCAGGCTTGGCGGTACGCCCAGCATGGCGGCCGTCAGCTCGCGCGCATCGGTGGACTCAAGGGAGACGACGTGGGGATCACCGCGCAGCTTCGCGTGCAGCTGATCGCGGCCTGAGTCGACGGCCACGACGCGCCGCGCGCCGCGCGCCAGCAGCACGTCGGTGAACCCGCCTGTCGACGCCCCGACATCGAGACACGACCGACCGCCTGGATCGACGCCAAAAATCCGCAAGGCATGATCCAGCTTCAGCCCGCCGCGCGATACCCAGGGGTGCGCCGGCTCCGCTGCAATGACTGTCTCAAGCGTCACAGGCAGGCCCGGCTTCGTCGCCACTGCACCTTGAACCAGAACCTTGCCTGCTTCGATCGCTGCGCGCGCTTGCGCCCGCGAGGCCATCAGGCCGCGCCGCACAAGTTCCACGTCCAACCGTCTTGGCTCATCCTCGCTCATGCGGAGGCTATGTGCCTTCAATCCACGCCTTTGGAAATGACGGGGAACCACCGAGGCCCCAGCGCCTTTACTTTCATCAAGAACGCGACGGGTCGACTACGTCTGGAGGAATACATGCGCCTTGCGGCCGGCTTTGCTTTTACTGTCCTTCTCGGCGCCTGCGCCTCCACCTCCGAACCGGACCTACCCCCGACCGTTCAGACATCAGAAGTCGGCCCGCCCGCGGAAATCTCGATCATCGGCAATGTCGGGGCCGAAATCGGCAAAGCGACGTTCACGGCGGCGCCGCAAGGCGTGCTGATCCGCATTCTCGTGCCGACTGGAGGCCTGTCGCCGGGCTGGCACGGCACGCACCTTCACATGGTCGGCGATTGCTCTGATACTGCGAAGTTCGAACATGCGGGCGGGCATATCCAGACCTCGAACACCTATCACGGTTTGCTGTATGTGCATGGGCCGGAGAATGGGGACCTGCCGAACATCTCTGTCGCTGGCGACGGTTCCGCATCGGCTGAACTCTACACTGGCCTGATCACGCTATCGCAATTGCAGGATGCGGACGGGTCCGCGCTGGTGATCCACGCGGAGCCCGACGACCATGTCAGTCAGCCGATCGGCAATGCCGGCGATCGGGTTGGCTGCGCCGTCATCAAGTAACGCACTAGCCGCTGTTGCAGAAAGCGGTCTAGAAGCGGGTCGATAGCCGCGCGAAGACCTGCCCATGCCCGTCGCCCCCATCGAACGCAACGACCACGCTGAGCCGAATGCGGAAGCGTTTATTTTCGGCTTCGATTTTCCCGCGGATGGCGTGATCCACAAGGTCGACTGGAAGAAGATCAAGCCGACAGCAGCATGCCCACCTGCGGGCTGGAGGTGGCTGCACTTCAATCGCCTCGCCGCCGAAACACGCGAGTGGCTCGAGGAATCGAGCGATCTCGATGAGACCGTCATCACGGCACTGCTGCAATCAGAAACGCGGCCACGCTGCGCGGCCTATGAAGACGGGCTGCTGCTCAACCTGCGCGGCATCAACCATAATCCGGGCGCCGAGCCGGAAGACATGATCTCCGTGCGTATCTGGGCGACGCAGAACCTCGTGATTTCGATGCGGTCGTATCCGGTTAAGGCCGTGCATGAAGTGCGCGACGAAGTCGCGTCTGGGATGGTGGAGTATCCCTCGCCCGGCGGCCTCTTGGTGATGATCGCAGAGCGTTTGATCGACAAGATCGAGCCGGTGGTCGACCAGCTCAAGGACGAGGCCGATGAGTATGAGGAAACCCTACTCAGTTCGCGCGAGAAGCTTCCTGCGACTACGCTGGCGGAATTCCGGCGCACGATCCTAATCCTTCGCCGCTACATCCTGCCGCAACGCGAAGCCATGGCGCAGCTCCAGCGCGAAGGCCGGCTGCTGTTCGATCAGGATCACGCCATGCATCTGCGCGAAACGGGCGACCGGATCACGCGTATCGCCGAGGAACTGGATTCGATTCGCGACCGCGCTGCGGTTCTACAGGATCAGGTTGCAGGTCAAAGACAGGAGCAGCTCAATTCGCGCCTGCTGGTCCTGTCGCTGGTGTCGGCCTTCTTCCTGCCGCTGACATTCGTGACGGGCTTATTGGGAATGAATCTGGAAGGCATCCCGTTCTCTCACGAGGAATGGTCATTTCCGGCGGTGGTTGCGCTCACCTTCGTGCTGGGCGTCGCCTTGCTGGGCTTCTTGAAATGGCGCCGCTGGATCTAGGTGCGGTCGTCGCCATCCGTGGCGTTGTCGACTGTTTCCTTGACGCCATCGCCGACCTCGCCCAGCGAATCCTGAAGCGGCTGCGTCGTGCGGTCTATGCCCGCCAGATTTTTATCCATTTCAGCGCCGGCGCTTTGCAGCGATCCATCACGCATCCAATAATATCCCATCACGCCGAGAAATCCGACGGCGAGAACGATCACGATAGTTGCCAGCACACGCATTGCAGTTGTCCCTTTGGAGGAAATTCAATGATCAGGTGCGATCATCGCCGTCGGTTGCGCGATCGATCGCAGCGCCCGTTGAGTCCACCGCATCGGTGGTGGTGTCAGCGATCTCGTTTCCGGTCCTGTGAAGTAGGCTATCCATCGATGCGCCTGCTTCCTGCAGCGACCCGTCGCGGATCCAGAAGAACACAATCAGCGTCGCGAATGCGAACACAGCGAAAACGGCTATCGACCAGACAACCCTGCGGCTCATGACAGTCCCTTGCATATCTTGCGAAGGGGGAACGCAGGCTTGGTAAATGAGTTCCGGTGCGCGTATTACAGTCACGAGATCTGGCTGATCGCGGGGTTAAAACGGTGGCGAGACGCGATAGCTTGCAAAACTGAGCGACGGCGCAAAAGCGTGCAGCGCTGTGGAGAGTTCATGTCGGGGTTTGAAATCGTTGATGCAACCGAGGCGCATCTGCCCGGCGTCGTGGCCATCTTCAACCACGCTGTGCGCGGGACCTTTTCGATCTGGTCGGAAACCGAGACAACGCTGGACCAACGCAGGACATGGCTCGCTGCACGAATAGGCGCCGGCTTTCCCGTAATTGTCGCGGTCGATCCTGCAAAGCCTAAAGACGTGCTAGGCTACGGCAGCTTTGGCGTGTTCCGCGATTTCCCCGGTTATGTGAAGACGGTCGAGCATTCAGTCTACATCGCGCCGACAGCGCAGCGGCGCGGCATTGGGCGCGCTGTGCTGGGCGAACTGATTGTACGGGCGAAAGCCAAGGACCTTGCCGCAATGGTCGGCGGCATCGACAGCAGCAACACCGCCTCGATCGCACTGCACGAGGGGCCGGCTTCGAGATTCAGGGAAATCTGAAAGGCGTCGGCCGCAAGTCCGGCAAGAGCCTCGACCTCGTCTTCATGGTGAAAGCGCTCTGATCAGCTCAGGGAGCCCGTTAGCCACAGAGTCAGCGGGATGGTGATCAGGCTCAGCAGGGTCGTCACCGTGATGATGTTGGCCATCAGGCTGGAGTCGCCGCCAAGCTGTCGCGCGAGGATGTAGGCCGACGTAGCGACCGGCGCCGCCACACAGATCATCGCGATCTGGAAGGCCATATTCGACAGCCCGATCGTATAGCACAGCCCCGCCGTCAAGCCCGGCATCACAACTAGGCGCAGCATCACCCCTGCAAACAGCGGCCATTTTGAGGAGCGCAGTGATGAAAAATCCAGCGCGGCGCCTACGCATATAAGCCCGAGCGAAACTGTCGCATCGCCCAGCAGGTTCAGCGTGTCGCCCACCGGCTTGCTGACCCGCACGCCCAGCGAAACGAGAATGATCGCCAGCACGGTCGACAGGATGAGCGGGTTGGTCGCGACCGAACGCAGCACACGCGAGAACGGCGCCGGTTTTTCGCCGGCGTAGCGGCTGAGAATCAGCACGCTCATCACATTGTTGATCGGGACCAGCACGGCAAAGCCGATGGCCGCGATGCCGATCCCGATATCTCCATACAGCCCCCCGGCGACGCCCAGCGCGACATAGCCGTTCCAGCGCACGCCGGCCTGGAAAACGCTGGAAAACTGCGGGCCATCCTTCGCCAGCACCGGCCGCGCCAGCAGCATCAGCGCCGCCATTGTGACAACCGCGCCCGCCAGCGCGAGGCCAAGCCACAGCGCCTCGTCACTGGCGAAGGATCCGTTGATGATGCTCATGAACATCAGCGGCGGAAACAGCACGAAATAGGTGAGACGCTCGAGCGACGCCCAGCCATCGGCCGTCAGTACGCTAAAACGGCGGAGGCCTGCCCCGAGAGCAATCAGCGAGAATACGGGGACAAGCGAAAGCACAACGTCGAACATCGGCATGTTGTGGCAGAGTCTGTCGACCTGCGCGAGGCGCCACGACTTCCCCTCGCCTCTTCGCGTGCTACGGTCTGCGTCATACGTTTTTGGGAACGCCATGCCGGACGCCAACCAGTTTCAGCCGGATGAAATTGCCGGGACCACCGGAAGAGCTGCGCGCATCGGCCTGTGGCTTGGGCCGCTGCTCGCAATCGTTTCATTGCTGCCGCCGATCAGCGGATTGGCGTGGGAGGCGCGGCTGGTGCTCGGCCTGCTGGTCCTGATGGCGACATGGTGGATCACGGAAGCCCTGCCGCTGGCGGCCACGGCGCTGTTGCCGATCATTGCCGTGCCGCTGATAGGGATTGATGTCGGAACGGACGCGCGTGGGCGGCTGGTCTGCGCCACCGACGGTCTGTGCCGCGGCGCTATCACCGATCCGCTGGCCAATGAGCGCATGCTAAATCTTGGCGATCTTGGCGCGCATTACGCCAATCCGATCGTGCTGCTTTATATCGGCGGCTTCCTCCTCGGCATCGCGATCGAACGCTGGGGACTCTCGACCCGCATCGCCTACGGCTTGGTCGCGCGCGGCGGCGCCAACCCGAAGCTGATGTTGGCAGGCTTCCTCCTGGCGGCCGGCATCATCTCGATGTGGATTTCGAACACGTCTACTTCCCTGATTCTGACGCCGCTCGCCCTGTCGGTCGCAGCCGGCAGCGCCGTGAAAGGGCGCGAGGATCCGAAATTCGCTGCCGCCCTGGTGCTGGGCATCGCCTACGCCGCAACGATTGGCGGACTCGCCACGCCGATCGGGACGCCGCCCAATGGCATCGCTCTCACCCAATTACGGGCGCAGGGCATCGAAGTGTCGTTCGGCCAGTGGATGGCGATAGGCGTGCCGGCGGTGATTGTGCTGTTGCCAATCGCCTGGCTGATCCTGTCGCGCGGGCTCAAGCTGGATGCGGCAGGCTCGCGCGGCGCGCAGGAGCGGGTGCGGCAGGAGCTGGCGAAGCTCGGTTCACTCTCGACGCAGGAAGGCCGCACCGCGACGATCTTCTTTCTGATCGCCGGGCTGTGGATGATCTCGACACTGATTGCGGACTGGGTCAGTTCTGCGCTTCTTGGCGGCACGCGCATCGACAGCAGCCATGTCGACACGATGATCGCCACCCTCGGCGCCATCCTCCTTTTCATGATCCCGGCAGGCGGCGGGACCCGGCGTCCGATCCTGATCTGGGATGACGCGCAAAAGATCCCGTGGGGCATCCTGCTGCTGTTTGGCGGCGGCCTTGCGCTGGCGGCTGCCGCCGAGCTTTCCGGTCTGTCGCGCTATCTGGCGGACAGCCTTGAAGGCGTCGCCGACCTGCACCCGGCGATAGTGATCCTGATGGTCGGCTTGTTGGTGATCGTGATCACAGAGTTCGCCTCCAACATCGCCACGATCTCGCTAATGGGGCCTGTGCTGATCTCGCTGAGCCAGAGCAGCGACACGCTCGGCGCCGCGGCCTTCATCGTGCCGGCGGCGATGGCCGCATCAATGGGCTTCGCAATGCCGGTCGGCTCGGCCTCGAATGCCATCGCCTATGGCACAGGCAAGGTGAAACAGGCGGACATGATCAGGCGAGGGCTTGTGATGAATCTCTGCGCGCTCGTTGTATTGACGATTATCGGCCTTACGCTCGCGCCGCTGGTTTTTGGAGGCGCCTGATGCGGTTCGCGTTGGCGCTTGGTCTTCTCGCCCTCGGCGCGTGCTTTGGCGGCGGATCGAAGCCGGAGATGGGGCACCCGCCTCTCGCGCCAGCCTACCTCAAGGATCTGCCGGGTGAAATGCGCAACGGCCTCGCGGTGAACTATACGCAAGCTGATGTCGGGGTGATCAGCGAACCCAACCTGCTGGTGTCGGCCAGCGGCAGGCGCATCGGGAACACGGACGACTGGCTGGGAACGCGGCGACCCGAAATCCGCCAGTTGCTGATCGATAACCAGTATGGCGTTGCGCCTTCGGTCGCATCGACCCGCAAGACGACAGTGACGCGCGACTATTCCGAACACGGTGTCCCCGCGCTAGGCGGAACGGCGCGCCGCTCGCAGTCGACGGTGATAGTCTCCACCGATCGCGGTTCACACGCCATTGACGTCCTGCTATACACGCCCGCCCGCTCAACGGCGACCCTCGCCCGTCGTGCTGATGGCGAATTTCAGCCCAAACGTCGTCATGGTCGACGATACGGGCATCAAGGAGACGGATGGCTGGGAGGACGGCAAGCGCATTCCCGGCCGACAGGCGCGCGCGATTGCGAAGCCCGATGTCGCCGCTTACCTCGCGCGCGGCTTTGGCGTGGCGCTGGTTCACTACGCCCAGATCGAGCCTGATTTCCTCGGCGGCTCTGCACTGGGCCTGCGTAAGATCTATGACCCGTTTGATGAATCGAAGCGCAAGCCGAACGACGCCGGCGCGATCGCGACTTGGGCCGAGGGGCTGTCGCTTGTGCGCGAACATCTGGCGCTGGATCCATCCGTCAACGGTCGGCGCATCGCGCTCTATGGCGTCTCGCGCCTCGGCAAGGTCGCACTGTGGGCAGGCGCCAATGATCCGCGCTTTGCCGCCGTCGTCGCCGTGAGTTCGGGCGAAGGCGGCGCGGCGCTCAGCAAGCGCAATTATGGCGAGACCATCGGGCATGTCGCGGCGGCCTTTCCTTATTGGTTCTCGCCGCGCTGGAACAGTCTTGCGCCAAGCCCATCCGCGTCACCGATCGATGCGCATATGGTGCTCGCGATGCTGGCGCCGCGACCCGTGATGCTGATCGTCGGAGAGACAGATGCGTGGTCCGACCCCTATGGCGAATTCCTCGCCGCCCGACTGGCGACGCCAGTCTATCGCCTGTTCGACAAGGAGGGCGTCGACGGCATTCCGCAGATCGACGTGGCGACCCGCCACGACCTCGTCTTCATGATGCACAGCGCCGGACATGGCTCAGCGCCGCAGGATACCCCTGCAGTCCTCGCGTTTCTGGACCGGAACCTGCAGCCGGAAGGCAGTTAAACGCCGTTAACCAAATCTGGGGCAGCCTCCCTGCCGGAGGAATCTGCCAGCCATGCAGGCCTATGATCTCATCGTGATCGGGTCCGGTCCCGCCGGAAGGCGAGCGGCCGTGCAGGCGGCGAAGCTGAAGAAGTCCGTGCTTGTCGTCGAGAAGGGCCGACGCGTTGGCGGCGTTTGCGTGCACACCGGCACTATCCCGTCGAAGACCATGCGCGAGACCGTGCTGAATCTGTCCGGCTGGCGCGAGCGTGGCTTTTATGGCCGTGCGCATCGCAACAAGCAGTCGATCACGGCGGAGGACCTACGGCGGCGCCTCGCCATCACGCTCGACCACGAAGTCGAAATCCTCGAACATCAGTTCGCACGCAACAGCGTGAGCTGGGTGCGTGGCGAAGCGCGGTTCATCGATCCGCTGCATGTCGAAGTCGCCACCGAAACAGGGCTGCAACGTTTCACAGCGGAACGCTTCATCATCGCGGTCGGCACCGAGCCTTACCGCCCGAGGCACATTCCGTTCGACGGCGAAGCGATCCTCGATCCTGACGAAATCCTCGACCTGAAACGCCTGCCCCGCTCGCTTTCCGTCATCGGCGCGGGCGTCATTGGCATCGAGTACGCCACGATCTTTTCCGCGCTCGACGTGAAGGTCACAGTGATCGAGCCTGGCGACACGCTATTGCCCTTCATCGATCGCGAACTGGTGGATGAGTTCATCCACGAGATGCGCGACCGCGGAATGAGCCTGCGCTTCCAGAGCAAGGTGAAGCGCGTGACAAAACCTGCACACGACGCCTGCCTGATCGAGCTGGAAGACTCCCGCCAGATCTGGAGCGAGATGGTTCTGTTCGCCGCCGGCCGCAAGGGGGCGACGGGGTCGCTGGAGCTGGAAAATTGCGGGCTCAGCACGGATGATCGCGGCAAGATCGAAGTTGATCGCGCGACCTTCCGCACGAAGCTGCCGCACATCTTCGCGGTAGGCGATGTGATCGGATTCCCGAGCCTGGCTTCCACGTCGATGGAACAGGGCCGCATCGCGGCCTGCCACGCCTTCGATGCGCCAGCGCAGACGCCACCGGAATTTTTTCCATATGGCATCTATTCGGTGCCGGAAATGTCGACGATCGGGATGACGGAGGAACAGGTCCGCCAGAAGCAGATCCCTTATGAGTGCGGCGTAGCGCGATTCCGGGAGACAGCGCGAGGGCAGATCATGGGGCTGGATGCCGGCTTCATGAAGATGATCTTCGCGCAGGAAACGCGGCGGCTGCTGGGATGCCACATTGTCGGCGAAGGCGCGACGGAGCTGATCCATATCGGCCAGGCCGTGTTGAACCTTGGCGGGACGCTCGACTATTTCGTCGAGAACACCTTCAACTATCCGACGCTCGCAGAAGCCTACAAGATCGCGGCGCTGGACGCCTGGAACCGCATGCCCCGCAGGCAACCGAGCGCCAAGGCTTTCGACGAAGCGACAGCGGCGCTGGAACGCTTCGCGAAGGCAGCGCGCGGGACGTAAGCGCTACACGTCAGGCGGCGGCTGCGGTCGCGGCCGTCTTTGCACGTATCTTCCAGAAGCGGACGGCGCGTTGCGCAGCGACGATCGGCACCTGTTCGTAAAGCTGCGCGTATCGCTCAGCCTTGTTCAACCCGCCGCCGCCGCCGAGGATCATCATGCACAATGTGACGAACAGATTGCGTTCGAAACCTGCCGCGCGACAGAGCAGCGCCAGCGCATCAACATCCCGCGCATCCACGAGGCGGTTCGCAAGATCGAAATCAACATCAACAAGTCGGGCGAAGGCGATGAGGAAAGACGTGTGCTGGTTGCTGCGCAGAATGGTTTCGAGGGTCGATGGTTGCAGAGCAGAGCGCTTCTGCAGGTCATCAACGTACTCTTTGGCGAGCTGGTAGTCGCGCGGCAGGGCGCCGTATTCAGTCGACAGGTGTTCACGACTCGCCTCGAGCGCCGCCTCGATGTTTTCCGCCGTGGCGCCCTGGAATTTGCCGATGATCTCGCGACGGAGATCCGCAGACACCTTGAGATAGACCGAATTCAGCAGGTCGATGGGAACGTGCAGGCGGCGGATGAACGGCGCGTGCAACGCTGGACTCGACAGCGCGCGATCGGCCACACGCTCATACGTCTCGCGGCTTATGCGGGCGGTTATGTTGCCGAGCAGCGAGGCGACAACATGATCTCCGCCTTTGGCGACGAGGGCGCTGGATGTCTTCTCGCCAATATCGGTTCGCTTGGTTACCGCCATCATGTGATCTTGCGTCAAACTCTGGATGACCTCGACCAGATCGCTTTGCGTCAGCGCAGGTGAATTCTCGAGGACAGGACGGGCCACTTCGATCACATCGAAAGCCAGACGGCGGGCCGTGCGTCTGATCTGCAGCTTGCTTGCCGCGACCTTGTTTGCAAGTTCGATCCGGACCTGAGTTTCAAGATCGGCCGCAACGGCGCCGACGATTTCGTCGAACAGTTCGGCCTCACGATCGGTGCGAATTTCGGAAGAGGCCAAAAACGTGTCGGTGACCTTGCGCAGGAGCTCCCGGCGTTTTTCGCTGGAACTTTCCCTTGCCAGCTCAATGAGCAGAGCAAAGTTTTTGGCGTCTTCAGCCATGCGATATCTCCCCGACTGCGGACGTAATCTAGGAACGCAAGGTTAAGCAAATGTCGCGACCCACTGCGATTCCGTCATCCAAGATGTCACACTTGCTTCATGGACGTAGGGTCAAGCCCGATCAGGCGGAATGTAGCGCCTCGAGCCGTTCGACTTCTTCCTTCGAGCCGAGCATCACCGAGACGCGCTGGTGCAAGCCTGTAGGCTGGATGTCGAGGATCTGCTGTGTGCCGTCGAACGACCTGCCCCCGGCCTGCTCGACGAGGAGCGACATCGGGTTGGCTTCGTACATCAGGCGCAGCTTGCCGGGCTTGCCGGGCTCGCGCTTGTCCCATGGGTACATGAAGACGCCGCCGCGTGTCAGGACGCGGTGGACGTCGGCCACCATCGAGGCGATCCAGCGCATATTGAAATTCTTGGCGCGCGGGCCGGCGTCACCAGCCAGGCATTCGTCGATATAGGCGCGCACGGGATCGGCCCAATGGCGCATGTTCGACATGTTGATCGCGAATTCCTTGGTCTTCTCGGGAATGCGGATGTTGGCGCCGGTCTGGACGAACTGGCCGGTCGGCGGATCCATCGTGAAGGCGGCGACGCCTTGGCCGAGCGTGAGGACAAGCGTGGTCTGGGGACCATAGACGCAATAACCGGCGGCCGCCTGGTTGCGGCCGGACTGGAGGAAGGCATTCTCGCCGGCTTTTGCTGGCAGGATCGAGAAGATGGTGCCGATGGAGACGTTGACCTCGATATTTGAAGAGCCGTCGAGCGGATCGAACAGCAGGAGATAAGGCGCGCCCGGCGTGATGGCGCGGGCGTCGTCTTCCTCTTCCGACGCCGCAGCGGCGACGACGCCGGTGGACTTCGCCATGGCCATGAGTTCGTCATTGGCGAGCACGTCAAGCTGCTTTTGTTCCTCGCCTTGCACATTGCCGGTTCCGGCCGAGCCGAGCACGTCGGCAAGGGCGCCGCGCGAGACAAGATAGGAGATCGTGCGGCAGCTGTCCGACATCGCCTCGATGAGGCTGGCCAGCTCGCGCGGGGCGGGATTTCCGTCCCCTTTCGGGTCCGCCAGATATTCGCGAAGCGTGCGCGTGGTCATGGGGTCGTCCTGTTTCGATTCTGGTGGGCGGTAGTTAGCGGGATTAGACGGGAATGCACAGGCCGGACCGTCGACGTATGAGAGATCGCGCACAGACTGCGGTTCAGGCCGGTGCGCTCACCGCCTGGGATGCTTCAGCTCTGGCCCGGATAGAGGACCGGGGACGTGGGGGCGGCCCGCTGATGGGCGAGCCGCTTCAATGCGGCCCTACCGGTCGAAAAAAGGATACGGTTTCCCATCGACGCTGCGCGTCACCCCCGCAATCGTTTGTCGCCAGCTGGATCACGGAGGCCTTTCACCTCTTGGATCCCCAAGGCCATCGGCGGAAAGGTCGGGCTGTCCATCGCCCGATCCTCTGCGCCGTGCTTGCCCGTCTCAGCGACAAGGGACCTGGCGCTTTTCCTCGCATTGGCTTTATGGACGACAGCATTGCAGAGGATCAAACCCAGGAAAACGCTCGACTTCCAATCGCCGGCTGAGAGATTTAGCGCGTGTATTGCGTCGACCGGCTGAACTCGCCGCGGAATCCAGTCGCTTTCACGGTGTCGTTGTTGCTCGCAACCGTCAGGTGGGCGTCTTGCAGTTGCCTGAGATCGCTTCGCCCGCGAAGGCCTTCTTCACGAACGGCGTCGAGTCCGCCAGCGAGCCATTGACCGTGCCGCTGTGGTCGAGGTTGGCGTAGACCCTGTGCTCGATCACAGAGCCGGCTTTGCACGCGTCGGTGAAGAGGCGTTCCTGGCCCGGAGGCGGAACGTCCTTGTCCTTGCCGCCCGTGCCCATGAAGACCGGGCCTTTCACTTTGAGCGTCGAATACGCCATCAGCGGATAATATTTCACCAGCGCCGGCGTCGGGTCGTTCACGAAAGAGTTGGCCTGGTTGAGACCTTCCTTCTCGATCTGGTTCCACGCCGCCATCAGGCATTGCGTACGCGTGGTTTCGATAACGGGCTTGGCCTTGTCCGTGACGTAGTCGGCGATCTTGAATGTGGGATCGGCCTGCTCGGCGAGATACATTATGTAGAGCGAATAGGCGAAGACGCCGCTGACGGCGTTGGGGTCGCGCACGACGGGCGCGGTATCGTTAGTGAAGTAGGGCGTGCCAGTGGCGACCGTGCCGCGGATGTCGAGTTCGGGCGCGTAGGTGACAGCTTCACCCGCAGTCGCGAAGGCGCCGCCGCCGCCCTGACTCTGGCCTACAAGGATGACAGACTTCGAGATCTTCAGGTTCGGATCGGCCTGCACGGCGCGGATCGAATCGAGCACCGAGTAGGCGGCGGGACGCGTCGCAAGATAGGGATGGCCGCCTGGCGTGCCGAGGCCCTGATAGTCAGACGCGACGACGGCGTAGCCCTGGGTCAGCCAGTGATTGAGGTATTTGCTGTCGCGCTCGGAGCGCGCATTGTTCGACGGCGCGCAGATATCGGCGATGCCGACCGTGCCGTGCGCCCAGGCGATCAGCGGGAAGCCACTTGTCGGCGCCTCGCCCTTCGGCAGGAAGAGCGAGCCCGACACAGCGACCGGCGTCTTGCCGTCCAGGCCATTGGTCGAGGAATAGAGAATGCGCATCGCCTGTCCGGCTCCAGAGAGCGACGTTTCGGGCGGCTGCGCCTCGGTGCGGATCAGCGTGCCGGGTTTGGCGGGCGTGGGGCCAGCATGGCTGTAGAATTCTGCAACGCCCCCATCGCCCTGGGACGGATCGGCCGCGACCGTGAGCGTGGCCGCTTCGGCTGTTTCGGGACCGGGCTCCACAGGAGCCGGTTCAGGCGCTTTCTGTTCGCAGGCCGCAAGGGCAAGCGCGGCGCCGGCCAGCAACAGGGTGATCGTCTTCATTGCGCGTTCCTCCGGGGATTACGGGCTACCCTAGCGACGTCGCGACGATGCGCCACCCCTTTGCAAGGCCTGCCGTTACGTCAAATTTTAACCTGCAGAGCGCGACCCTGCGGCCCCTGCACACCCGCATCACATCTGCTACATTTCTGTCATGCCTTCCGTCACGCGCGTTGATCCCAAGTCCATCTTCACACCGGAGGAGTGGACGAAGCTTTCGGTCCAGTCCTGGTGGAAGGGACCGGCGCTGGTCGCGTATGCGTGGGCGGTGATGATCGGCGCGGGCGCGCTGTTCATCTGGTATCCGAACCCCGCAACCTATGTACTGGCCGTGATGCTGATCGGCACGCGGCAACTGGGGCTGGCGATCCTTGAGCATGAGGCGGCGCATGGCACGCTGCATCCGAATGCGAAGCTGAATGACTGGATGGCGGAGTGGCTGTGCGGCGGGCCGATCGGCGGCAGCCTGAAGCGCTATCGGCCGTATCATCTCACGCATCACAAATACACCGAACAGCCGGAAGACCCCGATCTTGTTCTGTCGCGGCCCTTCCCGGTGACCAAAGCGTCGCTGGTGCGGAAGTTCGTGCGCGATCTGACGGGGCAGACTTTCTTCAAGCAGCGCATCCGGCAGGGCGTTGGTCCGTTCATCGCGCAGCTGCAGGGCCAGGGACGAAAGCAACCGCGCGTGCGGGATAATCCGGGATTGAGATTCTGGATAACGAACGGCGTGATGATCGTGACAACGAGCGCGCTGGGATACTGGTGGGCGTGGCCGGCGCTGTGGATCGTGCCGATGGCGACATGGTTCCCTTTCGTGGTGCGGCTGCGCGCGATGGGCGAGCATGCGATGGTCAATACGCAGGCCGATCCGTTCACGCACGCGCGCACCACGCTGGCCAATCCGCTGGAGCGGCTCTTCATCGCGCCGTTCTGGGTGCATTATCACTGCGAGCACCACTGCTTCATGTATGTGCCCTGCTACAATCTGGAGAAGACGCACAAGCTGTTGCTGCAGAAAGGCTTTCGCGAGCGGATGCGTATCACCAAGGGCTATATTGAGGTCCTGCGGCGGTGTGGGTCGAAGACGGAGCCCGTGGCGGCTTGAGTACGCGCCCGCGTCCTACTCGCGATGTGCGCACGTATGGCGAAGAAACGCGCGCTCTTGTTCTGAAGTCGGCTGAAAAGCTGTTCGCCACGCGCGGCCTGCAGAGCACTTCGATGCAGGACATTGCCGAAGAGGCCAAGGTTTCGCGCGCGACCGTGTTCAACCAGTTCGGATCAAAGCAGCTTGTGCTTGACGCCATCACGGCGAGGTCGCTGAGGAATTACCGCGACCTGCTGCGTGCTGCGCTGAACGACGATACTCGCGCCACTCCCGAGCGTTTGCGCATCCTGTACCGGCAGATGGGCAAAGGGATCGAATCCAATCGCGCGCTGTATCGCGAGGTATTCACTGAGATCCGCAAGGTTTCGATGGGGCTGGATGGCGAGGGGGAATCGCCGGCCGCAAGGCAGGAAACGTTCAACCTGCTTGTCGCAATATTCGAGCACGGCCAGGCGCGGGGCGAGCTCTCGCGCGCGCAAAGGCCGATGTACTGGCGACGGCCTATGACAGCCTGCTGTCCGGCGCTGTGATCCAGTGGCTGCATGACCCACGCAAAGGAGCGTTGCCTCAGCTGCTGTCGTCGCTGATGGATGTATTTCTAAAGGGCGCCGCGTCCGCCGGATGATCGCCCACGCAAATGTGGGTTGCCGTGACGTTCTGCTTGCGTCATTGCAACATCTAGACTTAGGTATAAATTAACCGGCCGCAGAAGCCGGTTCAGGGAAGAAACGCCTGATGAACAATCGGCTGACCTGGAAAAGGAGGCAGGCTCCGCCACACGCCTGCCTCCTGCTTCCTGCTGCTCTTATGATGCTGTCTCCGCCCGCATTGGCGCAGGACCCCGCCCCGGCGTCTGGCAAGTCCTTTGCGGCGGAATTCTTCGCAGCATTCAATCCTGTGTCGGCGGAAGACATGGTCCGCCGCCTGCCCGGTTTCACGCTGGACAGCGGCGATGATCGTCGCGGCTTTGCGGGTGCGGCGGGGAACGTTCTCATCAACGGCGAGCGGCCGAGCTCGAAAACTCCGCTCGCGGAGCTACTTTCTCGCATCTCCGCCCGCGATGTTCTGCGAATAGATATCTATGCCGGGGGTGGGGATGGCGATCTCAGTGGCCAGACCATGGTTGCCGATGTCCGCCTGCGGCCGCGCGACGCGGGGGCGACAAACACCTTCGTGGCGCAGGCGAGCAAGATGGATCCCTCCGGAAACATCAATCCACTGCTCATACTGACCAGCGGCTTCAAGGTAGGCGATGTGAACGTCAACCTCGCGCTGCAGGCGCAGCCTTCGCGTCGAGGTCGTATTGAGTACGATAAGGATGTAAAAACAGCCGCGGGCGGGCTTGTTTCCGAGGGACCGGAGTTTCTGCAAGGCAGCTACTGGGAATACAGACTGAGCGGACGCGCGAGTTGGAAGCCGAGCGAGACCGACTCGTTCAACCTGAACCTTAATGCAACGCCGTCACGCGATGACCGACACACTTTCTCCGAAACCTACAATTTCAGCGGCCTGTTGACGCAAATCGACGACAGCAAGGTTACGGGGGATAACGGCTGGACCATCGAGGCGGGAGGCGACTGGGAACACAGGCTGTCGGATCACTCGTCATTCAAGCTGATCGCATTGGCGAGCGACAAGCACACGGGGTCGGCCGAACGCTATTCGACGCGATTTGCAGGCGGCGCTTTCCGCAACACGTTCATTGATCGGGCGGCAGACAATGGCGAGTACGTCGCGCGCGGCGTATTCAGCTGGAAACCCGGCAACGGTCACGCCATCGATTGGGGTGGCGAAGCTGCGTTCAATTTCCTCGACAGTGCGCTCAACATCGCGGTGGAAACGCCCTTGGCCGCTTTTGACGCAACGCCTCCCGTCGCCAACACACGCGTGGAGGAAGAGCGGGCCGAGGCTTTCATTACCGATTTCTGGCAGCTGACGCCCGATCTGAAACTCGAAGCGGGCCTGACCGTTGAGACGTCCCGCATCACACAATCGGGAGACGCCACCCAGGAACGCGACTTCACATATTTCAAACCCCGACTTGGCGCGACATGGTCTGTCGATGACACGAACCAGTTACGCGTGCTGATCGAGCGAGACATCGCCCAGCTGGATTTCACCGAGTTCGCAAGCGCTGTTTCCCTGTTTGATGGGACGTCCGATCGCGGCAATCCCAACCTGGAGCCAGAGCGTACCTGGCGCGCCACGGCGGAATGGGAACATCGGTTTGGTCCCAAGGGGGTCGTCGTGGTTTCGTTGTTCAACGACGAGGTTGAGGCTGTGCAGGATCAGATCCCGATTGCCGGGATTTCTGACGGCCCAGGAAATCTTGGCAACGGCCGGAGAACCGGCGCCCGCATCGATGCCACCGCGCCGCTTGATGCCTTGGGACTGAAGGGCGGCGAGCTTCGTTTCAAGGCCGTGGCGCAACGGACAAGCGTCGATGATCCGGTGACAGGGGAATCCCGGCGCTTTTCGGACGAGACAGACTGGAACTATTCAATCGACATCCGGCAGCCCCTGCCCGAACTCAAGCTTATATGGGGCGGGCTTTACGACCGCGCCGATGATGTGGAACTCTTCCGCCTGAAGGAACTGCGCAAGACGGGATGGGACGAGGCCAACCTCGATCTCTATGTCGAGACGTCCGCATTCACAGGCTACGTGGTACGGTTCACGGTGTCGGATGTGCTGCGGCCTGCAGAGGTGCGGGAGCGGCGCTTCTTTGCGCCAGACAGGTCATCGGACGCCAATCTGTCGAGCGTCGAGACGCGCGAGGCGATCGGCGGTTACGGAACGCGATCCTACGCAATTCGCGTGTCGGGGCGGTTCTGACTATCGCGTCATGATACATGCGGAAAGGGGCGACATAGTGCTGCGGCGCTGTGGGTCGAAGACGGCTGGAGAGCCGGCCCTGCTAGCCTGGAAAACCGTGATTCGCGCTACGTCAGGGTCGACGTGCTCTTCTGATTCCCACGAAAATCTGATCGGTCGGCGTGAGAAGGCCCTTGCGCCGTTCTTGTTCGAGGCGTTCGGTCGCCCAAAGGTATCCGTCGGCGCTACGGCGCGAATGTGATCACGAGAATGTGGAGGAGACCGTGATGAAGCATATCCCACTCGCTTTTGTACTCGCGCTGTCGTGCGCGCCAGCCGCCCTCGCTCAGGCGCCCGGGTACGCGACGCCTAAGACGACATGGGGGGCGCCCGAACTCAGCGGTTTCTGGACCAACCAGTCCTACACCCAGATGAGCCGTCCACCGAAGGCCACGAAGCTGACGGTGACCGCGGCGGAGGAACAGGAACTTCTTACGCACAACGTCTACGAGAAAGTCGCCGCTGATGAAGCCGGCGTGTCAGACGTCTCCGAGGAGGGATCCAAGAAGCTGTTGGCCGACGCCAACCCCAGCCGCGGCTACAACAAATTCTGGTTTGAAGTCGGCCAGCAGTTCGGCCGCGTGAAGGGCGAAATCCGGACGTCGTGGGTCGTCGATCCGCCGAACGGCATGGTGCCTTACAAGAAAGAATACGCGGCGGGCCGCAATTTCGGCAACGACTACACATCCTACGAGACGCGCCCGCTGGCCGAGAGATGCCTGCGCGGGTTCACCAACGGCGCAGGGCCTGTGCTGGCGAACGGCCTGTACAACAACAATTACCAGATCGTGCAATCGCCGACGCACGTGATGATCCTCGCGGAGATGATCCACGACGCTCGCGTGATTCCGATCGTGAAGAGCAAGGCCGAGGCGAAGCACGATTCCAGCGTGCTGCAGAAATGGTCTGGCGACAGCGTTGGCTGGTATGAGGGCAACACGCTGGTCGTCGAGACGATCAACCTCAACCCGAAGCAGAACACCTATGGCGGCGAAAAGGGCAAGGTGACGGAGCGCTTCACCCGCTGGGACGACAAGCAGATCTTCTATGAATTCGCGGTCGAGGATCCAACCATGTTCACGCAGGTCTGGAAGGGCGAGATGTCGCTAAACATTAATGACAAGCCGCCGTTCGAATACGCCTGCCATGAAGGCAATTACGGTCTGCACGGCATTCTGGCCGGCGCGCGCCGCTTTGAAGCCGACGGCATTCCGCAGCAGATCAGGAAGCCCACCTTCGGCGACCTCGAGGATGAGGGATAACCGACCAACTTTCAAATCGAGCGAAAAGCCGGGCCAGCTTGCGCTGGTCCGGTTTTTTATCATTACGGCTTGGCGGCGCGCTCGCGGGCTTTCGTGATCACTTCGTTGACTGCATCAATCACAGCCTGCGGCTGGTCGCGCTGGATGCTGTGGCCGGCGCCATCAACGACGCGGTGTTCGCCGATAGTGGAGAGCGCGGTCATCTCGATATGCATTGCCGTCCAGACCCTCTCCATCGCGGCCGTGTTTTCGGCGGTGAAGGCGGCGGGCATGCCTTTCTTGTAGTCGCCGCGCGTCAGCACGATCAGCGGCATGTCGCCGTAGGAACGTGCGGCCGCCTTGATCTGGTTTGTACTGACGACTTCCATTGACGCGACTTCGGAAAGCGTCGCCTCGACGCGGTCAGGATCGTTGCCGCCGCACGTCTTCGCAACGGGCTCATCGCGCTTCAGCAGTTTTTCGTGCAGCGCCTTCACGCAGCCGGCGGCGACCTCATCATCGACATTGTCGCCCAATAGTTCTGCCAGATTGGGAATGAATTCAGTGAAGCGCGCCGTCTGGCCATCGCCCGAAGGATCGACCAGCACCATGCCGGCGACTTCGCCATCCTTGTGCAGGTTGGCGTACTGGCGGACATGGTAGCTGGCCATGGAATGGCCGACGAGCACGAGCGGGCCTTCGATCCTGGCGGCGTGGACAAAGGCATCGATGTCGGCCGCAGCGGCGTTGACGTCGCGCGGTATCGGGCCGGGGTCGCTGAGCCCGCGCGCCGCGCGCTCGGCCATGCAGGCGCGCGTGGTTTGCGAGATCGGCTCGAACACGTCTTTCCACGACGCCATCGCTCCTCCCGCGCCATAGTCGAAGATGACGGTGGGCGATCCTGCGCCGAGACACTGGAACTGTATCCAACGGCCATCAGGCAGCTTGACGAATGTCTCGGTCATTTCCAGCGCGCCGGAAGGCTTGAAGATGAGGTCTGTCGTTGTCCCGTCCGCCGTCCATTCCCCAGCCCATGAGCCGTCGGCGGCTTTCGTTGCGGTGAGTGAGGCGTCGAGCGTGGGGCGATGAAGGACATGGCCGCATCGGTGAGCACGATGTTGCGAATGGGCTGGAACGCCCCGTCCGGCTCGCGCATGAAACCGCCGAAACCGAGCTTCGTTTCGTGGATGTTTAGTGCGCCGCCCGGCTTTGAGCTTACGGCGACAAACCAGTTGCTGGCGTATTCGGGCGGGGGCGGTGCTGGCGGAGAGGACGGCGTAGGCTCGCCGCAGGCCGAAAGGCCGACCGCAGCCACGGCAATCGCCAGAAATATCGGCCTCATAGCTCCCTCCCCGGACAATCACTGCTGACAGATCATAGGGCGCAACCTGCGGCAATCGGCGCCGCAGATCGTTTGAACCTGCGCCCGGCCTCGCCTACTTATGCCTCATGGAATCGCCTGATCCCACAGCCCCCCCGGACTTGCCGGATGATCTGCCCAAAGGCCTCATCGAAGAGGTCGAGGACGACCTGCCTGAAGCAGAGATCGAGCCGGAAGAGCTCGAGATGGCGCCCGAGGAGATCTCTTCCGGGGTCGATCTCCACGCGTCCGAGGGTGGCAAGCAGAAGCGGGTCAGCGGGCCAGACGTGATCCGGGATCATGTGACGCGCCTGCCGGGCAAGCCGGGCGTCTATCGCATGTTCGGCGAGACTGGCGAGCTGCTCTATGTCGGCAAGGCGCGGAACCTGAAGGCGCGAGTTTCCAACTACGCCAAGATCGGCGGACAGACGCAGCGAATCGCGCGGATGATCTCCCTGACGCGGTCGATGGAGTTCGTGGTCACGGCGAGCGAGACGGAAGCGCTGCTGCTGGAAGCCAACCTGATCAAGAAGCTGAAGCCGCGCTTCAACATCATCCTGCGCGACGACAAGAGCTTTCCTCACATTCTCATCCGCGAGGACCATGAAGCGCCGCAGGCGCTGAAGCATCGCGGCGCAAAGCGGATCAAGGGGCAGTATTTCGGACCGTTCGCTTCGGCGGGGGCGGTGGATCACACGCTGGATACGCTGCAGAAGGCGTTCCTGCTGCGGACTTGCACGGACAATATCTACGCCACGCGTTCGCGGCCGTGCATGCTGCACCAGATGGGGCGATGTTCGGCGCCGTGCGTGGGGCTGATCCCGCTGGATGAGTATCGCGACCTGGTGCGCGAGGCGGAGCGGTTTCTCAATGGCGACGCAGAGACGCTGCAGGAACAACTGGCGACGCAGATGGAACGCGCGGCGCAGAACATGGACTATGAACGCGCGGCGGCCTTGCGCGATCGCATTCGGGCGCTGGCTGCAGTCAGGCAATCGCAGAGCGTGAACCCGGACAATCTGGTCGAGGCCGATGTATTCGCGATCCACAGCGAGGCGGGACAGTCAGCCGTGCAGGCATTCTTCTTCCGCGCTGGGCAGAACTGGGGCGCGACGGTCTGGTATCCCAAGCATGATCGCGACGACACGCCGGAGCAGGTGCTGACCGCTTTCCTTGCGCAGTTCTATGACGACCGGCCTGTGCCGAAGATGATCCTGCTGTCGAACGATATCGAGGAAGCGGACCTGATGACGGAAGCGCTGGAGCTGCGCGCGGAGCACAAGGTGGACATCCGCACGCCGCAACGGGGCGAGAAGCGCGGAATCGTGGCGCAAGCGCAGCTGAATGCGCGCGAGGCGCTGGGGCGCAGGCTGGCAGAGACGCAAAGCCAGGCGAAGATATTCTCGGCCGTGCAGAAGGTGTTCGACCTGGCCGAGCCGCCGAAGCGGATCGAGGTCTACGACAACTCGCACATCATGGGCACGAACATGGTGGGCGGCATGGTGGTGGCGGGGCCGGATGGGTTCGAGAAAAATTCGTACCGCAAGTTCAACATCAAGGACCAGGAGATCGAACCCGGCGACGACTACGGCATGATGCGCGAAGTGATGCGCCGCAGGTTCGGTAGGCTGAAGAAGGAGTGGGAGGAGTTGAATGCGCCTCCTACCCTCGCAGAGGTCGACCGCGCGACGCCCGACACGGCGCCCCCACCTGAGCCGCGCTCTCCAACCCTTGCCGACGATGCGCGCCGCCCGGATGCCTGGCCTGACCTTGTCCTGATCGACGGCGGCCTTGGGCAGCTCAGCGCCGCGAAAGATGCGATAGAGGCCTTAGGGTTTGCACCGGGCGTCCTGAACCTTGTCGCCATCGCTAAGGGGCCGGATCGCAATGCGGGCCGCGAGCAATTCTTCAGGCCGGGGCGCGCCCCTTTCCAGCTGCCGCCGAATGATCCGGCGCTCTATTACCTGCAACGCCTACGCGACGAAGCGCACCGCTGGGCGATCGGCGCACACAGGGCGAAACGGTCAGCTGCGCTGGTCGGGCAGAACCCACTGGATGAGATTACAGGCGTGGGCGTGCGGCGGAAGAAGGCCCTGCTCCACAAATTCGGGTCGGCAAAAGGCGTCAGTCGCGCAACTGTGACCGATCTTCAGACTGTGGAAGGCGTCAACGAAGCGCTGGCGAAACGGATCCATGATTTCTTCCATGGTAGTTAGCCGGACGCTGTTCCACTTGCGCGGGGCGCCCGCCCTGCCACATTCAGGGCCCATTCATGGGCGATCCGTCAGGTGTTGCGGGTTCGTCCAGCGTTCAGTCGGGGATCCATGAGCCGCCCTGTTCTTCTTGCCCTTGCAGCCGCCCTTGCGCTCGGCCAGCCAGCCAATTCGCAGACCGGCTCCAACGCCGCCGGCGCAAGCGCGATCAGCTCGCACCCGCCTTCCGGCGAGGCCAGCGGCGGCTACGGCATGCTGGTGAATTTCACCCATGGCTTCATGGCGATGCAGACGCAGTACACAGCCAACATCGTCTCAGAGACGCTGGCGGCGGCGCTGCAGCGTTCACGCGACAGTCTGTGGACCACGGGCAAACCGATTCCCGCGGAGGTGAAGAAGGGCCTGATCCCGTTCTACCCGGCCGAGATGCTGGAAAACGTTCGCTACGTGATCGGCGATGTGAGCCCGTCAGGCGTCGCGGGCTTTGCGATTCGCAATGGCAATGCGGCGGCCGTGACACTGATCGACCTCGTCGTGTTCAAGGATGAAAACTTTGTCGGCAGCCTGGGCCTGTGGGCGCACGAGCTGCACCATGTGCAGCAGTATTCCGAGTGGGGGCTGAGCGGCTTTGCCGCGAACTATGCGTTCGGCTGGCGCGAGGTCGAGGCGGAGGCCAGTGAGCGGGCCAAGGCGTTCGTCGCCTGGTTTCGCGAGCGGCACGGCCAGAACTAAGCCGTCTTTCCCTTCCTGAACATTTGTCAGATGGTCGCCGCCACGAGCGCGGAGAGTCACGCATGGGGGTTCGTCTGGTCGGTCTTGCAGCGATGCTCGCGGCCAGCTGCGCGACGCCTGCCCCCCGGCCTGTGATCGAACCGCCTGCAGCTGTCGCGGCGCCGCAGCCGCCTGCCACGCCGGCGCGCGCAGAGGAGGCGGGCCCTCAGGTGTTCAACGTGATGTTGGCGCCGGGCAATGACCCGAAGTCGGGCCGGCTGATCGTGGTCGCGAATCGCGTCGGCGCGGTCCCGGTCGCCGCGAGCGAGGCCAGCCCGCGCGCCCTGCCACCGACGGAGGCGAGTTATGTCGCGGCGCAGGAAGCCGCATCGATTACGCCGGCGCAGGCCGTGCGGTTCGATGCAGACAGGTTGGCCCATCCGCGGCCGTTATCGCACATCGAGCCGGGCGAATACTGGGTGCAGGTGCGGCTCGATACCGACCACGACATGGCCTATGGCGCGCCGACCGATCCCGACGCGGATTTCACGTCGATGCCGAAGAAGATCACGCTGCCGAGCGCAGCGCCGGTCGACATCATGCTGATGCCGGAGCGGAACGTGCTGTCGCCCAACCCGACTCCGCCGGCGCCTGCCCTGTTCAAATGCAATGGCCAGCGCATTCTCAAGCCGGCTTCGCCGGGCGAGGCCGAGGCGCACATGCGCCTGATCGATTTCGTGAGCCCATCGCTTAGCGCGTTCTGGGGCCGCGAGATGCATGTCTGCGGAATTGTGCTGTTGCCGCCGGGCTACGAGACGTCGAGCGCCAAATACCCCACAGTCTATCGCGCGGACGGTTTTGGTTCGAAGTTCACGACGCTGATCAATGCCGAACGTACGCATTTCGCGATGATGGAATCGGGGGCGACGCCGCCGATGATCCGCGTGCACTTGGATCACTCCTCGCCTTGGGGCACGCATGAATTTGCCGACTCGTTAAACAATGGGCCGTGGGGCAAGGCGCTGACGGAAGAGCTGATCCCGGCGCTCGAAAAACAATACCGGATGGATGCGGAGCCTTCGGGCCGTTTCACCACCGGGCATTCCTCAGGCGGTTGGTTCGCGCTCTGGCAGCAAGTGCGCTACCCGCGTGTATTCGGTGGAACATGGGCGCGCGCGCCCGACGCGGTAGATTTCCGCTCGTTCACTGGCGTCGACATCTATCGCCAGGCCGGGAATGCCTATTTCCGTGTCGATGGGTCAGCGCAATATCTGGTGCGCGATCCGGACGGAAAGGAAACGACCAGCTTGCAGAGCTATGCCCAGCGCGAACGTGTCTTTGGCGACTACGGCGGGCAGTTCGACAGTTTCGACTGGGTGTTCTCGCCGCGCGGGCAGGATGGTCGTCCGCAGCCGCTGTTTGATCGCACAACCGGAAAGATCGATCTCGATGTCGCCGCCTACTGGCGCGAGCACTTCGACATCAGTCACATCATTCGCCGCGATTGGAAGACCCTGAAACCTGTGCTCGATGGCAAGATGCACGTGGTCGTTGGCGACACCGACACGTTCCATCTCAATGAAGCCGCTACGCTGCTGGAAACGGAGCTGAAATCGCTCGGCGCGACAGCGAGCTTCACCTTTGTCCCCGGCGGCACGCATTTCAATCTCGACCGCATCGGCGAAGATCCGATGGGGCTGGAAAAGAAGATTGCCTGGGAGATGTACGCCGTCGCCCGGCCCGATTCAAAACTCAAGCCGCCAACGCCATAGCGAGCGCAATCATGACCGAAGCCATCATCGATCCCGATCTGTCGATCATCGATCCGCACCATCATCTTTGGGATCGCCGGCCGCTGCATCATCTGCCGCCTAACCCGCCGACGCATGCCTTCGAACACATCAGCCACCGCAAGGGTCTCTACCTGCTCGATCAGCTGCTGGAGGACACGAATTCGGGCCACAACATCGTGGCGACGGTGTTTCTCGAATGCCGCTCCATGTATCGCGCCGATGGACCGAACGAGTTGAAGCCGGTTGGCGAGACCGAATTCGTCAACGGTATAGCGGCGATGTCGGCGAGCGGCGTTTATGGCAAGACGCTGGTTTGTGCGGGCATTGTCGGCACGGCGGAACTGTTGCTCGGCGCTGACGTAGGCCGCGTGCTCGATGCGCAGATGGCGGCGGGCGGCGCGCGTTTCAAAGGTATCAGGCGCTCGACGTCTTATGACGCGGACACCGACGTGCTAGGCCCGCTGAACCGTCACGCCGCTGGCGTGATGATGGAGCCGAAATTCCGCGAGGGCTTTGCCCAGCTGGGCAAGCGCGGCCTGTCGTTCGACGCCTGGCTGCTGGAGCCCCAGCTGCCGGAGGTGATCGACCTAGCCCGTGCGTTTCCCGGCACGCCGATCGTGCTCGACCATGTCGGCACGCCGTTAGGCCTTGCAAGCTACAAGGGCAAGCTGCCGGAGCGTTTCGGCGTCTGGCGCGAGAATATCCGTGAACTGGCGAAATCGGAAAACGTGTGCGTCAAGCTCGGCGGCCTCGCCATGCCTTTCTGCAATTTCCCGTCGATGCTGTCGGATCCCCGTGCGCCTTCAACGCAACTGGCGCAGGAATGGCGGCCCTATATCGAAACCTGTATCGAAGCGTTCGGCCCGAAGCGCGCCATGTTCGAAAGCAACTTCCCGGTCGACGAGCTGAGCTGTGACTACGCAACGCTGTGGAACGCGCTGAAGCTCATCGCGAAAGATGCGACTGCGGACGACAAGCATGAACTGTTCTTCGGGACGGCGAACAGGTTCTATCAGTTAGGACTATAAGCTCCCGGCGCCGGAATGGCGGGAGACGGGACATGAACTTCGAGCTCGAGGAAGATCATCGCCTTTTGCAGGATCTCGTCGCGCGGTTCGTGCGCGAGATGCTGGTCCCGCTGGAGCAGAAGGTCCTCGAGCGCGACGCCAACGGACAAGGCGCCTATCTCAGCCACGAAGAGCGCGATCGAATTGATGCGCGTTCGCGCGACATGGGGCTGTGGGGGCTCGATGCGCCCGCCGATGTCGGTGGGGCGGACTTGCCGGCGGTTGCGATGATCGGCGTCAACATCGAGATGGGCAAAACGTGCGTTCCATATTACCTGGCGCCGGACTCACCCAACCTGCGCATGCTGATGGCGACAGTGAATGACGATCAGCGCGAACGCTATCTCAAGCCCTATGTGCGCAAAGGGACTGTCTCCGCGATCGGCATTTCGGAGCCGGGCGCGGGAGCCGATCCGGCCGCAATGATCACGCGCGCGGTGCGCGAAGGCGATGAATGGGTTATCAATGGCCGCAAGATCTGGATTACGCGGGCGCAGGAAGCCGACTTCACCATCCTGATGGCCGTGACCGACAAGCAAAAGGGCGCGCGCGGCGGAATCTCGGCTTTCCTAATCGACAAGGGCGCGCCCGGGTTCAACGTTCTGCGTCGCATACCTATGATCGGCGGGCAGTTCACCTACGAGGTTGTGCTGGAGAATTGCCGTGTGCCTGCGGCCAACCTGCTCGGCGTCGAGGGACAGGGGTTTGCGCCAATGCAGGTGCGCCTGTCCACGCGCCGCCTGCAGATGGCGTCGTGGGCGATCGGCATGGCGCAGCGTGCCCTCGACATGATGCTGGAGTATGCGCCGCAACGCGTGGTGTTCGGCGAGCCGCTGGCGAACCGGCAGGCAATCCAGTGGTGGATCGCCGATGCCTACACACGTATCAAGGCCGCGACACTGATGGCTTACGAGACCGCGTGGAAGCTCGATCGGGGCGCGGATGTGCGCACGGAGATTTCGGCGGTGAAGGCCTACGCGACCGAGATGTCCTACGAAGTGCTCGACCATGCCATGCAGATTTACGGCGCCATGGGAATGACGAAGGAACTGCCGCTGTCGCTGATGCAAGCGCAGATGCGCACAATGCGCATCTATGACGGCCCGACCGAAGTGCATAAGTGGGTGGTGGCGAGAAACCTGTTGGGGCTGAAGCGGTAGCTACAGCGCCTCGATGCCCCCCAGGAAAACCTTCACGGCGCGATCGACCGCATCGCGGATTTCCTGGTCGGATGGCACGTCCTTGGGCATCGTCATCGCGCGAAGCAGGATGCGCGAGCGCACGAGGTCGATGAAGATCTGCGAGGCGGTGTCGTAATCTGCGATCTTGATCTCACCGGCCTTAGCCCGATCCTCGAGATAGGTCGCCAGCGCTTTGCGTACGACATCCGGGCCGCGCTTGCGCCAGGTCTGGACCATGTCCGGAAAAGCCTTGGCCTGTGTCACCATCAGGCGGAACATATCCAGCGATTCCGGCGTGGCCTGCTTGCTCAGGAACGCCTCGCCAATTCGCCGCAGGCCTTCGCGGATGGGCGCGTGGGCGGCGAGCTCGACGTGCATCTGCTCAGTCAGCTCGCTGACACGCGAGTCGATCATGGCTTCGAACAGGCCCTTCTTGCCGCCGAACTGGGCGTAAAGCGTGGAGAGCGAGCCGCCCGCACGGCGTACGATTTCGGCCATGTTGGCGTGTTCGTAGCCAAATTCGATGAACACCTCGCGCGCCGCGCGAAGGAAAGCGGCGCGCCTAAGCTCGGCCCGGCCGGTTTCCGGGTCCGGCGTTGCGAGGGTGTTTTCAGAACGGTTCTGCTGCGACATGCTATTAGAGATACTCGTTGTCGGGCCGGCTTGATACTCACGGTTGTGTCGTTACATATCAACTCGATCGTAACGGAAATTACATACAACCTGCCTGCGCAGACGGTATGTAGGTCCCGACAGGACGGCACAAAATGGCCCTGACAACCGTCAAGACCGAAGCAGGCGCTGCTCCGCCCGCCGCGGAAAGGCCTGTTGGCGCCGAGGCTGCCGCGCCTGCAGTGGCGAAGCCTAAATCAGGCCTCCGCAAGAAAATCATGATCGGCGTCGCCGCCGTCGCAGGCGTTGGCGTGCTATGGTTCGCCGCTGACTGGTTCTTCGTTGGTCGGTTCAACATCTCGACCGAAAACGCCTTCATCCGGGCTGACATAACGCGCGTCACGCCCAAGGTTCAGGGGTACGTCACCAAGATCCATGTCGAGGAAAACCAGCCCGTCAAAGTCGGCGATCTGCTGATCACGCTCGAGGCCGCCGACTTCGAGGCGCGCGTCGCGCAGGCGAGAGCCGAACTCGCGCAAGCCGAGGCCGACGCCGCCCAAGCCGATGCCCGCATCGCCGCCCAACGCGATACGCTCGCCGAGGCCCGCGCCGCACGCGAAGCGGCGGATGCGTCAGCCGATCTGTCGGCATCCGACGCCAAGCGCCTGTCAGAGCTGGCCGACAAAGGCTGGTATCCGAAAGCGAAGGTCGATCAGGCCGAAGCCGCCAGACGCACCACTGCCGCGCAGCTGACGCAGGCCGAAGCCGCGATCACGTCGGAACGCAGTCAGCTGACCAGCACGCAGGCCGCCGCCCAGTCTGCTGTCGCCCGGATCGAAGCCGCGCGCGCCAAGCTTGCCGCCGCCGAGCTCGATCTTGGCCGCACGGAAATCCGATCGCCGGTGACCGGCACGGTCGCCAACAAAACGATCACCGAAGGCCAGCTGCTGTCTCCAAACCAGCCGGCGCTTGCCATCGTCACGTCGGGCGATGCGTGGGTGACCGCCAATTTCAAGGAAACGCAGATTTCGGAAATGCGCGTCGGCCAGTGCGTGCGCATCCATGTCGACGCCTATCCAAGCCTGCACGTGACCGGCACGGTCGAAAGCATCGCGCCGAACACCGGGGCGACGTTCAGTCTCGTGCCGCAGGACACCGCGACCGGCAACTTCACCAAGATCGTGCAGCGCGTTCCGGTGCGCATCGCACTCGACAAGGAAGCGCTGGCTTCCGGCCTGCTGCGGTCTGGTCTGCAGGTCGCCGCGACGGTCTCCACTAAAGCTGACTGCGAGTAACGCGGATGAGCGGCGCCGCCACCGCCGCGCGCCCAGGCGCACTAGCGC
The DNA here is from genome assembly GCA_016714495.1 of Hyphomonadaceae bacterium. GTDB lineage: Bacteria > Pseudomonadota > Alphaproteobacteria > Caulobacterales > Hyphomonadaceae > UBA7672. Next base: position 283,456 of record JADKDU010000001.1, read on the forward strand.
CGCCCAAGCCAGGCTCGCGCGAAAGCCTGATGCTGAACATCGGCTTCATGGCGATGGTCATCGGCATGTTCATGGCGATCCTGGACATCCAGGTCGTCGCCTCCTCCATCCAAGAGATCCAGGCGGGCATTTCGGCTTCGGCTGAGGAAGTCGCGTGGATCCAGACCAGCTATCTGATCGCCGAGGTGATCGGCATTCCCCTCTCCGGCCTGCTCAATCGCGCGCTGTCGATGCGGCGGCTGTTCGTATTCTCTGCAATTGGCTTCACGATCTCCAGCACACTCTGCGCGCTGGCGTGGGACCTTAACAGCCTGATCGTCTTCCGCTGCATCCAGGGCTTCCTCGGCGCGGCGATGATCCCGACGACTATGGCCGCCGCCTTCACGCTGTTCGGTCCCAACCGCTCGATGGGGCAGCAGGTCGTCATCGGCATGGTGGCGACGCTCGCACCGTCGATCGGCCCCACGCTCGGGGGCTGGATCACCGAGCATACGAGCTGGCACTGGCTGTTCCTGGTCAACGTCATTCCCGGCATCATCTCTGCGACACTGGTGTGGCGCTTGATTCCGAAACAGCCGACGCAGCTCAGCCTGATCCGCAACATTGACGTCATCGGGCTTGCTGCGATGGCCTTATTTCTTGGCGCGTTCGAATACGTGTTCGAGGAGGGCCCGGCCGCCGGGTGGCTTGAGGACGACCATCTCGTGATGTGGATGTTCCTCTGCTCGCTGGGCGGCGTGATATTCTTCTGGCGCGCTTTCACGCGAAACAACCCTGTAGTGGACCTCAAGGTCTACAAGGACCGCAACTTCGCTGTCGGTTCGCTATTCGCCATCCTCATCGGCTTCGGTTTGTTTGGTTCGGTCTATCTGACGCCCCTCTTTCTCGGCACGGTCCGCGGCTATAGCCCGCTGCAGATCGGGCAGATCATGAGTGTCGCCGGCATCGCCCAATTCCTCGGCGGCCCGATAGCCGGAGCGGTGATGCGGCGCGTTGATCCACGATACGTGATGGCGTTTGGCCTGTCGCTCGCCGCAATCGGACTGTACTGGAACAGCTTCCTGACGGCGGACGCCTCGTTCGATGAACTTTTCTGGCCACAGGCGTTGCGCGGCGCGGGGCTCATCATAACGATGGTGCCGTCCAACTTCGTGGCGCTCGGCACGCTAAGTCCCATGCAGATACCCAACGCCGCCGGGCTATTCACCGTCTGCCGCAACCTGGGCGGGGCGGTCGGCCTCGCCGCGCTCAACACTATGCGACTCAACTTCACCAATCTGCACAACCAGGAAATTTCGGCGGGCCTCGACCCGTCGCGGCCGGAGGTGCAGGACTGGCTGGCTCAGGTCGAAGCGAATCTGCGCGCGACTGGGGTCGCCGATCCGTCAGCCGGCGCCGTCGCTCAGCTGACGCAGCGCATGCAGATCGAATCCGCCGTGATGACGTTCAACAACCTGTTCCTGATCATGTCGCTCTGCTTCGTTGCGATGCTTTTCATGCTGCCCCTGCTGAAGCGCCCGGCCGCCGCGAATGCCGCCGCCGCCAAGGAAGCGCACTGATCAACCCAGCGGTCCTTCGGGCTTCAGCCTGAACGTCGCGATCAGCCCGTCGGGCGTATAGTTACGCGCCACCTTTCCGCCCAGCGTGCGCTCGATCATCATCTCGATCAACGAAGACCCGAAGCCTGTGCGTTCTGGCGGCTTCGGCGCCGGCCCGCCCTCCTCGCGCCACTCGAGCACGAGCCCGCCATCCACCTGCCGCGACCATGACATGCGCACGCGCCCGTCTGGGCTCGACCACGCGCCATACTTCGCGGCGTTGGTCGCCATTTCATGGATCACGAGGCCGAGGGGCTGCGCGGTCGTCGGCGAAACGCTGACGTCCGGACCATCCAGCTCCAGCCGCTCGCGTCCGGCGCCGAAAGGTTCCAGTTGCGTCGTGATCAAATCGGCCAGCGACACCGCCCCGGACGAGCTCTTCGCCATCATGTCGATCGACTGCCCCAGAGCGTCAAGCCGGGCGACGATGTCATCGCGCAACTGGTCCACGCTCTGCGCGGAGCGGGCCGACAGCCGCGTCAGCGCCGATGCGATAGCGATCTGGTTCTTGGCCCGGTGCGCCGTCTCGCTCAGCAGCACTGCCTGTTCCTGCTCATGGTTCAACCGTCGGCGCGCCGCGCGCGTCAGCGTGCCGAGAACGTCGTCCACTTCGCGGACCAGGGAGTGCATCTCGGGCACATCTCCGCCCGCATCCAGCGCCCGCCCGACAGCCGCTGCACGGCGGATGGCGCCGGCAAGCATTTGGCCAAGCGCCGCGCCGGACAGGATCGTCACGAGAACCACCACGATCGTCAGGATCGTGAAATTGCGCCAGCGCTGCGCAGCGCCGGCGTCGAACTCGCCGGACGAAGTCCACACACACGCGCGCCAGCCCCACGGTTCCACCGTCTCGCTCGTCGTGGAATAGGTGATTCCGTTGATCGCCTGCTGCCGCAGCCCATTCACACCTGCGCCGCATAGCTGCCTGAGCACGCCCTCAGGCCCATCGACGGGAGCGGTCCCCGATACGAGTTTTCCCTGACGGTCGAGCACTGCATAGATCCAGCCCTGCGGCGGCAGGTTTTCCTGAAAGATCGGCGCAAGCGTCGTCACGCTACGCGAGAGGTTCAGCGCCCTGGCGCGCGCGTGACCCGACAGGATGGGCAGGGTGAGATTGAACACGTCTTCCTTGGCGAGGTTGCCGACGAAAACATCCGACACAACCGGCTGTCCGGTCGCCAGCGCCTGCCGGGCCGGTTCGGGATTGGACAGCGGCGCCAGCGGCGTTCCCCACGGCGCGCGCGTGTTGAGAATCTGAACCGCATTCTCGTCCACCGCCACAAGGTATGAGCCCGATCCCTTCAGCGCAGCCGAAGCCCGGGCGTGCAGGCGGTCGTATTCCTCAGTCTCGATCCAACCGCTGGCGGCAAAAACGGACAGGTTCGTCACCATGCTGCGCAGTTCGCGGTCAACAGTGCGGGAGATGGCGCCAACTCCCTGCTCGGCGCGCGCTTCCAGCTGCCGTCGCGTGACCACGTCTGTCTGAAAAAGCAGGATCGCGACGAACGCAAGCGAAGGCGCCGCCAGAGCCATGATCAAAGCAACGATCAGGATGGTGACTGGCGCGCGTGGAGATTGTCTGCCGCTATGTCCCTTTGCGCTCATGGCGCTGTGTGCCAACCCAACCCAAGAACCCCGTAAGCGTCTGACCCTATGGTAACAGCTCCAGCGCCTCCAGCACACAGGACAAGTCCAAGAGCGATTTTGCCTCGGATCCGCTTATGGTTACTCGAGGTGAAGATAAGCCGGATCGAACGCGGATATTTCCGCCAGCCGATCGCGGTCGAGCAGATCGATTGCGCCTTTGCGATACTCGGCGGTCTTGTCTTCCGACAGGCGTCGGAAAGTGCGGTTCACGTGGATAACGCTGATGCCGAGGATGTCAGCGAAGTCTTCTTGGTTGAGCGGCAGCTCGATCGTCCGACCACGCATTTGTCCAATTGCGGACAATCTGGCTTCCAGCTCGCAAAGCGCATGCGCCAGCTTCTCCAGGCTATCGCGCCGGCCAAGCGACACCACGCGTTCGGCCAGGATCGAATCTTCCTGCCCCATTGTCCAGGCGATGGCGGCGGCAAGGCCGGGATGGCGATCGAACAACTCGGAGCCCAGGGGCGCCTCGATACGGATCAGGCTCACCGGCGTGCGCGCTGTAAGATCGAAGCTCGATGCTTTGAACAAGAGGCTGTCGGCGCAGAGTATGTCGCCGGGCAGCGCATAGTTCACTATCTGGCGACGACCTGAAGCGAGTCCGCGCGAGCGAAACACCCAGCCGGATTCGACCATGTAGATTTGCGGGCAACGCTCGTTTTCCTTTACGATCGCCCGGTTGGCGGAAATCTCGACGCGGTCTCGCGCCAGCGCTTTCACGTCGCGCACAAGCACGTCCGACAGGCTGCCGAGATTGGTCATTTTGCGGCGCAGCAGTTCAGCTGCTTTTTCGATGGGAGATTCTGGCCTTTGCATTGTGCCCAGGTCTGTCAAAGAACGATCCAGCTGCGGCGAGCAGCACCAGCTTCCAAATCGGATGACGCGGGCAGCACTGCGTAGATCCGCGGACGAGGAATTATCGCGCTGGTCGGCATATTCGCACCTTTGGTCGTAAGTCCGCCCGACTAGCTCACAACAAGGCAACGCGACTTTGCGCAGATTAGTTCCATGAAAAAAAACATAAGAAAACCAACCCTGGGGAAGCTGTCGTGTGCTCCTTGCTTTCGCCGCAACAAGCCATGGCAGCTTGGTGTTCGCCCAGCCCGATAATGGCGGACGGCTCTGTTGACGCCGGTTTATGCGCGGTCCGCCGTTAGCCGGGCACAACTTCCCGCTGGCGCGCACGACCCCAGTCCGGCCAACTGGCGGCCTTGACCTCTTGCTTGAAGAAGCAGCGTTCCTAACTCTTGCCATGGATCAATACCGCTGCCTCAGGGGGCGATATTACCCAACGGGACGCCGGTCTCCGGGTCCCCGTACCTGCCGACTGCTTCTTATAAGGGTCACCCATTCATGGACTTCGAACGCTATACAGAGCGCGCCCGCGCAGCCGTTCAAAGCGCCCAGACGAGCGCGCTTGCCGGCGGCCACCCACAAATCCTTCCCGAACACCTCATCAAGGCGATGTTCAACGACCGGGATCGCCTCGCGCTGAATCTCATCCGCGCAGCAGGCGGCGATCCCGACCTCGCGCAAGCCAGTATCGACAAGCATCTTGCCGCCCTGCCCCGTTCGACCGGCGGCTCCCAGCCCGGCCTGAGCCAGGATCTTGCACGCCTGTTCCAGCTGGCGGAAGAAGACGCTAAGAAGGCCGGGGATGAATACGTCACCACCGAACGGCTCCTGCTCTCGGCCACCAAGCTCAAGGGTAAGGCCGCCGATGCGCTGACCGCCGCTGGCGCTACCACCAACGCGCTGGTGAAAGCCATCGCCGAACTGCGCAAGGGCCGCACCGCCGACACGGCGACTTCCGAAGAGAAGTACGAAGCCCTCAAGAAATACGCCCGCGACCTCACCGAGGCGGCGCGTGAAGGCAAGCTCGATCCCGTGATCGGCCGCGACGAGGAAATCCGCCGCTGCATCCAGGTTCTCAGCCGCCGCACCAAGAACAACCCCGTCCTCATCGGCGAACCCGGCGTCGGCAAGACCGCCATCGCCGAGGGCCTCGCCCTGCGCATCGTCAATGGCGACGTGCCGGAGAGCTTGAAGGAGAAGAAGCTTCTCGCGCTCGACATGGGTAGCCTGATCGCAGGCGCCAAATTCCGCGGCGAGTTTGAGGAACGCCTGAAATCAGTCCTGCAGGAAGTAACGCAGGCGCAAGGCGAGATCATTCTCTTCATCGACGAAATGCACACCCTGGTCGGCGCAGGCAAAGCCGAAGGCGCGATGGACGCGTCCAACATGCTGAAGCCCGCCCTCGCGCGCGGCGAACTACATTGCGTCGGCGCGACCACGCTGGAGGAATACCGCAAGAACATCGAGAAAGACGCCGCTCTCGCGCGCCGCTTCCAGCCGGTGTTCGTCGGTGAGCCGTCAGTCGAGGACACGATCTCGATCCTGCGCGGCCTGAAGGAGAAGTACGAGGTCCACCACGGCATCCGCATTTCGGACGCCGCCATCGTCGCCGCCGCGACGTTGTCGAACCGCTACATCACGGATCGATTCCTCCCCGATAAGGCCATCGACCTAATGGACGAAGCCGCCTCGCGCCTACGCATGGCGGTGGAATCCAAGCCGGAAGAACTCGACGAGATCGACCGCCGGCTGATGCAGCTGCGCATCGAGGTCGAGGCGCTGAAGAAAGAAAAGGACGACGCCTCGCGTGATCGCCTGAAGCGGCGTGAAGCCGAGATCAGCGAGCTGCAGGCCAAGTCCGACGAGATCACCGCCGCCTGGAAGGGCGAGAAGGATCGCCTCGCCGGCGCTACCAACGCCAAGGAACGCCTAGACCGCGCCCGCGCCGAACTGGCTGATGCTGAGCGCCGCTCCGACTGGGCGCGCGCCGGCCAGATCAAGTATGGCGACATCCCTGCGCTCGAAAAACTGATCGCCGCCGCCGAAGGCAAGGAAGCCGACGTGGACGACAAGGACGCGAAGGCTCCCCTCGTGAAGGAAGTCGTCGACGCCGAAGCCATCGCGGCCGTCGTTTCGCGCTGGACCGGCATCCCCGTCGACAAGATGATGGAAGGCGAACGCGAGAAGCTGCTTCACATGGAAGACGCGCTGCGCAATCGCGTGGTCGGCCAAGAAGACGCGCTCGAGATCGTCGCCAACGCCGTCCGCCGGGGCCGCGCCGGCCTGCAGGACCCGAACAAGCCGATCGGTTCCTTCATGTTCGTCGGCCCCACCGGCGTCGGCAAAACCGAACTCACGAAAGCCCTCGCTGAATTCCTGTTCGCCGATGAACACGCGGTGCTCCGCATCGACATGTCGGAGTACATGGAGAAACACGCCGTCAGCCGCCTTATCGGCGCGCCTCCGGGTTATGTCGGCTATGAGGAAGGCGGCGCGCTCACCGAAGCCGTCCGCCGCCGTCCGTATCAGGTCATCCTGTTCGACGAGATCGAGAAGGCGCACCCGGACGTGTTCAACACGCTGCTGCAGGTGCTCGACGATGGCCGTCTGACGGACGGCCAGGGCCGCACCGTGAATTTCAACAACACGGTCATCATCATGACGTCCAATCTCGGCGCCCACGCGCTGGCGGAGGACAAGTCTGAAGGTGAAATATCAGGCCAGGCCCGCGATGCGGTCATGGAGGCCATCCGCGCGCACTTCCGCCCCGAATTCCTGAACCGCGTCGACGAGATCGTCTTCTTCAGACGCCTCGGCCGCACGGAGATCGACCGTATCGTCGGCGTGCAGCTCAAGCGCCTTGAGAAGATCCTCGCGGACCGTCGCATCACCATCAAGCTCGACGACGACGCCAGCCATTGGCTCGCCGACCGCGGTTACGATCCGGTCTACGGTGCTCGCCCGCTCAAGCGCGCGATCCAGAAGGAGCTGCAGGACCCCCTCGCACGGCTCATCCTGGAAGGCCGCATCAAGGATGGCGACGACGTGAGGGTGACCGTCGACAAGGAAACCAGCACGCTCGCCTTGAACGGCGTCCCCGCGCAGATGAAGAAGGCGGCGATGAACTAGGAAGAATCCGGCTCGCGATCCAACCATCGCCAGCCGGAACCTGTTTCGCGTACTGCACGAAGCTTTCCGCGCGTCGGCGTGGAATATGTTACTGAAGTGTCACGGGCGCGTATAACCCGCTCCGCATGGGGCAGGCTGTCGTTGCGTCACGCATTGTCCGCCAGGCGCGCGCAACCCAGCTTGTCTTCCAGAGATTGCCCAGATGCGATCGTTGGAGGGACGCGTATGCTTCGTACACTGAAGTCTGTCATTCTTGCTGGCGTGGCCGCGACCCCGCTGCTGCTCGGTGTGGCGATGGCGCAGCAGACGCCGCCCGCGAGCGAGGACATCGTCATCGTCACCGGCACGCGTGTTGAAAACCGGTCGGCGCTCGATACGGCCGTGGCCGTCGACGTTGTGTCAGCGGACGTTCTCGAAAGCGGCGGCGTCACCGAGGTGAACCAGGCGCTGTCAATCGCGCTGCCCTCTTTCAACTTCCCCCGCCCCGCGCTGAACGATGGCACGGACACGATCCGCCCCGCTACGCTGCGCGGCCTCTCGCCCGACCAGACGCTGGTGCTCGTCAACTCCAAGCGCCGCCATGCGGCCTCGCTGGTCAACGTCAACGGCTCGATCGGCCGCGGCTCGTCCTCCGTAGACATGAACACCATCCCGACCTCCGCCATAAGCGCAGTCGAGGTCCTGCGCGACGGCGCCTCGGCGCAGTATGGCTCGGACGCCATTGCCGGCGTCATCAACGTCCGCCTGCGTGAAGAGAACAGCGGCGGCAACATCACAGCGTCCTATGGACAGCGCGAAACCAGCTACGACGTCCCCACCAACCCCTTCCCGGCCAGTCTCGGCCTCGCCGCCGCCCCGGCGACCCTCAGCCGGGACCGCAGCGACGGCCGCACACAGACGGTCGGCGGGTGGGTCGGCCTGCCGCTCTTCACCGAGCAGGGCTTCGTGACGGTCTCGGCCGAATACAAGCATCAGGACCACACAGAACGCAGCGGCTACGACACGCGGCAGCAATACGCCTTCGTAGGCGGCAATCCGGACCCGCGCGAAGCGAACGCCAACCGCTGGAACGCCTGGACGGGCGAGCCGGACATGGACCAGTACACGATCCTCGCCAACGCCGGCTATGATATCGGCCAGGGCGCGGAACTGTATGGCTGGGCAAGCTACCAGAACCGCGAGGCTGTCTCGGCCGGCTTCTTCCGCCGTCCGCTCGACGACCGGAACATTTCGTCGATCTATCCCGACGGCTTCCTGCCGAAGATCAACCCAACCGTCACTGATTACTCGGGCGCGTTCGGCACGCGCTTCACGCTCGCCGACTGGGACCTGGATACGTCGCTGGTCTACGGCAAGAACAAGATGGAATTCGACATTGTCAACACGCTGAACCGTTCGATCGGGCCGACATCGAGCAAGGTGTTCGACGCCGGCGGCTTCGAATACGAGCAAGCGGTGTTCAACTTCTCAGGCGTCAAGCAGTACGAGATCGGCGCCGCGACGCCGCTCAACGTCGCCGCTGGTGTCGAATGGCGCCGCGAGCGCTACGGCATCTTCGCCGGCGAACCGGATAGCTACCGCAATGGCGGCGTCCTTCTTCCGATCAACACGGGCGGGTGCACACTCGGCGCTCTTGGAACAACCGGCTATGCCGCAGCGCAAGTCGCGGGCGGATGTGCAACCCCGTCGGGCGCCCAGGTGTTCCCGGGCTTCCGTCCGTCGAACGAAGTCGGCGCCGATCGCGACGCCGTCGGCGTCTATATCGATCTTGAAGCCAACCTCACCGACGCCCTCCTCGTCTCCGCCGCCGCCCGCGCCGAAAGCTATTCAGACTTTGGCGACACGGCGACAGGCAAGCTCTCCGCTCGCTACGACTTCAACGACATGTTCGCCCTGCGCGGCTCGGTTCAGAACGGCTTCCGGGCGCCGTCACTGCAGCAGCAATTCTTCGCCACAACGTCGACGAATTTCATCGACGGCGTGCCGTTCGAGATCACGACCTTCCCGGTCTCGGATCCTGTAGCTATCGCGCTTGGCGCACAGCCGCTCAAGGCTGAAGAGTCGATCAACTATTCCGTAGGCGCCGTCATTCGTGTCGGCGATCTCAACATCACGATTGATGGCTACCGCATCGACATCGACGACCGCATCGTGCTGTCGGAGAACTTGACCCAAGCCAACGTCCGCACCTTCCTGCAGAATCAGGGCTTCGTCGGCGTCGGCGGCGGGCGCTTCTTTATCAACGGCGTCGATACGGAAACACAGGGTGTCGACATCGTCGCCAACTATTCGCTGCCCGAGATGTCCTACGGCAAGTTCGGCTTCACTTTCGGCGCCAACTTCACCAACACCGACGTCACGCGCGTTCCCGCTCTCCCGGTGCTGTCGGCGCTAACCCCGCCGCCTGAACTGTTCAGCCGCGCCAACGTTCTGGCGTTCGAAGAGGGCCAGCCCAAGGATAAGTACACCTTCGGTGTGAACTGGGAGATGGGCGCCTTCAGCGCTGGCGCTCGCGCTATCCGCTACGGCGAGGTGCTGGCGCCGGGCACGAGCGCCGCGCAGGACTTCCAGATGTCGCCGAAGACGGTGCTCGATCTCGACGCCTCCTGGCAGGCGACGGACATGGTCAAGCTCACAGTCGGCGCCGACAACGTCTTAGACCAGTATCCGGATGCGCTGAGGCCATCTCTCAATACGACGAACAACACGCCGTTCACGTCGATCGCGCCGTTCGGCTATTCGGGCCGCTTCGTCTACGCTCGTGTCGGCGTCGACTTCTAGGCGGACTGAACCCTCCCAAGGAGAGCGCCCCATCACATAGGGCGCTTTCACGGAGAAACGAAAAGGCCCGCCCCGGACATCCCGGAGCGGGCCTTGTCTGTCAGGCTGTAACCGTTCTCTTAGTTCGGCGGTGCAAAACTCATCGGGATCGTCAGGTTCGGCCACTCGACCGGCTGACCACCCTTGAGGCCGGGCTGGAATGTCATCTTCTTGACCGCCTCGGTAATCCGCGAGTTGACGTCAGACGGCGTGCAGTTCGGGCTGATGTTCTTGGGTTTGCCGTCCGCGCCGACCGTGAGAGTTACGTTGCATTTGGCGCCATTGCGCGCCCGGCTAAGCGCCGCAGAGACGGCAGCCGGCTCGATGTCCTTCACGACGACCGGCGCTTTTTCACCGCGCGGGTCGGCGGCGGCGGAGCTAGTCGCGCCGAATTTGAAGATCTGTTTCTGCGGATAGGAGTCGAAGAACTCGCCGCCCGTGATTTCGGAATCCCACACCCCGGTCTCGATGAAGCGAACGGCATAGGGATCCATTCCAGGGATCGTGCATTGCGGCTTGATGTCCTTCGGCTTGCCGTCGACGCCGACGATATAGGTGATGGTGCATTCACCGCTTTGTTTCACGGCGGCGATGCCCTCCTTGATGGGCGCATCGCTGAACGGCGTCGTCTGTTTCAGCGGGCGATCGGGCAGGTCGGTTTTCTGCGCAAAAGCCGGTCCAGCGACGGCCGCAGCGAGCGCAGCCACAAAAATCCATTTCAGCACGTAAAAACCTCCCGAAATGCCGGCGCCATCCAGGCGGTCAGCCGCTTGTTGTTTCGCGCCACTATACTCCGCCCTCAAGAGCTCCGAAGGGAAAAAGGCGCCCTTGTCTGCATAATTGGGGGCAAATTACCGCTCACGCCGATGTGAGCGGCGTATGTCTCATGCGTAAACGTCACACCAATCCGCTTCTTCACTCTCTCTTGTGCATGTGCGAATAGCGAGTTCTCGCGCACGGGGGTGGGCGTGCTAGCGTCCGCGGATTCACAGTATAGGCGTCACACTTTATGACCGTCATTCGCACCATCGGCGTTATCGGCGCTGGACAGATGGGTAACGGCATTGCGCACGTCTGCGCCCTGGCCGGTTTCGACGTCGTGCTGAACGACGTTTCCCCCGAACGGCTCGAAGCCGGGATCAAGACCATCCAGCGCAACATGGACCGCCAGGTTCATCGCAGCATGATCAGCACCGAACAGCGCGACGCCGGCATGAGGCGCATCCGTCCCGTAACCAGCCTCAAGGAGTTCGGCGATGTCGAATTCGCGATCGAGGCCGCCACTGAAAAGGAAGCCGTCAAGCGCGCGATCTTCGACGAGGTATGCGCCAACATTCCCAAGACGGCGATGCTCGCGACCAACACCTCCTCCATCTCGATCACCCGCCTCGGCACGGCGACCGACCGCCCCGAACGATTCATCGGCCTCCACTTCATGAACCCTGTGCCGCTGATGCAGCTCGTCGAAGTCATCCGCGGCCTCGCCACCGACCAGCAGACCTATGACGCCGCCGTCCATATCGTCGAACGGCTCGGCAAGCACGTCACCAACGCCGAGGACTTCCCCGCCTTCATCGTCAACCGCGTCCTGATGCCGATGATCAACGAGGCGGTCTACACGCTGTACGAAGGCGTCGGCACGGTGGAATCGATCGACACCGCCATGAAGCTCGGCGCCAACCATCCGATGGGCCCGCTCGAACTGGCCGACTTCATCGGCCTCGATACCTGCCTCTCCATCATGCAGGTCCTGCACGATGGTCTCGCGGACACGAAATACCGCCCCTGCCCGCTGTTGGTGAAATATGTCGAAGCCGGCTGGGTCGGTAAAAAAGCCGGTCGCGGCTTCTACGACTATCGCGGCGAGAAACCGGTCCCCACGCGCTGATACGGGAAGGCCCGGCGCAGACCGGGAAGCTGGACGATGGCTGTTGCACTGATCACCGGCGCAAATCGCGGCATCGGCCTCGCCCTCGTGAAGGCCTACGCCAATCGTCGCGACAAGGTCTTCGCAACCATACGCGCCACATCTGACCGCACCGAACTCGACGCCTTCGCGCAGACCCGCCCGAAATGGGTGGAGGTCTTGGAGATGGATGTCTCCGATCCCGCCGAAATCGGCCGTGTCCGTCGCAAGCTTGAAGCCGAACCGATCGACATCCTGATCAATAATGCCGGCGTCAGCGGACCAGACCGTCAGTCCGCCACTGACATGGATTTCGACGGCCTCACCGAAACGCTCGGCATCAACACCATCGCGCCCCTGCGCGTCGCCAACGCCTTCCTGCCGAACGTGCAAGCCGCCAAGGGCAAGATCATCACACTCTCCAGCCAGATGGGCGCGACCGGCGCCTCGTCCGACAGCCTCGCCTACCGCGTCTCGAAACAGGCGGTGAACCGACTGATGCGCGCGCTCGCGACCGACCTGAAGCCGCAGGGGATTCCCGTCCTCATTGTCCACCCCGGTTGGGTGAAGACCGAAATGGGGGCGAAGGCGCACAGCTCACGCCCGAAGAAAGCGCAGCCCAACTTCTCAAGCTGATCGACAAGTTCGACATCGCATCGACCGGCCGCTTCCTTGCGTGGAACGGCAAGGAACTGGCGTGGTAGGCCCGGCCCCGCCGCCGAGCAGCTCGACATGGCAAGCCGGCCTCTATTGGCTTTACGTCGCCCTCCTGGCGATGGTGTCGATCTTCTGGCTGGCCATCGCCTCGCCGATCATCCGGCCGACGCTTCCGTCGAACCCGCAGAACATCTTCTTCTGCATCTTCGCCGGCATCGCGATCGCGGACGCGGCCGCCCACGCAATTAGCGACATCGCCGGCATCTGGAAGCCGCATGACCTCGGTCTCGCCCAGGCCCCACGCCGCAAGTTCAGCGCCCGCAAGCTTTTTCTTGACGATGTGCGCCGCCTGCTAACGCACCTGACGGCGGTGCCGATTATTGCGATGATGTCTTATTCCTACCAGCTTCTCTCGCACGCGATCGAAGCGAAGCTGTTCGGACCAGAAGCCGCTCAGGGCGTGCCCTTCTGGAATTTCGTCTCGCAGAGCATCATGGGCGGCACCGACGTGTTCGGCTTCTTCCTCAGCCAGGACACCAAGTCAGCGATCCAGCAGGACTTCCATCTCGTCGAACTGCAACCAAAATCCTTCGAGGCGGGCGCAATCCTCGCCGGCCTTAAGCTCTACGGCCTCCTGATCTCCGTCTCCGCCCTCCGCGTCCTCGGCGCGCCGGTCGTCATCCTGCGCACATGGCTGACCAGCCGAAAGAAGCCAAAGAAAACGAAGAAGGCCGCGAGGTAGCGCCTGCAAAAAACAGAAGAGCCGACCCAACGGGCCGGCTCCTTCAATCTCGAAGAAAAGCGGTGATTAGTACTTCTTGCCAGCAGCCTTGGCCTCTTCCACGCGCGCGCCCGACAGGATGCCGTGCAGCGCGTAATTGCCTTCGTGGCATGCGTATTCGTACAAGCGCTGCGTCTCGAGCGGGTGGAACTCGTACTCGCCGCCCCACGGCGCATCCCACATCGTCGGATCGTCGACGGTGAAGGAATAGTACAGCCGGTCATCCGCAACGCGCTTGAACTTCTCGGTGACCTTCAGATCCTTCCACGACCCCATGAACTGCTGGGTCTGCGGAATGTTGGTCGTCTCGACGACCAGCGTGTCGCCTTCCCACCAGCCGATCGAGTCGCCGAAATACGGGCGCACATTGTCCGTGCGGTGCTTGGAATTGAGACGGACGATACGCGCGTCATGGTTCATCTCGACATTGATCATCACCGCGTCCGGCGTCTGCACGAAAAGATAGTTGTTGTTGTAAAACCCGTTCGCGAACATCGGCGGGCCGCCATTGCGGCCGAACGAGACGATGCAGCGCTCGCCTGCCGAACGCGATTCCATGTTCTCGAAGGCGCCGCCTTTCTTTGTGGGGCTCTCACCCAGCAGCGCGATATAGCTTGGCGCTTCTGCGGCCGGCGTCGGCGCGTTGGCCTTCTTGGCGGGCGGCGATCCGGTGGCTGTGGTGATCAGCGACGTGCGCGGTTCTCCGTTGACGCGCATCACATGGTTGCCCGGATCAAGCCAGCCGCGGTCATAGCCGCCAACTGCGCCGCCGGCCGCCTTGAACTCAGGACGCTCGACAGTCTTCTTGGCGACAAAATCCGCCGGCGCGTTCGGATCGGTCGGCTGGTTGCCCTCCTCGATCTCGGTGACGACATCGCCTTCGAGCTTGGCGACGTCCTGCTCGGAGAAGGCGGCCTTGTCCTTGTATGCGGCCGCGCGGGTCAGCGGCGTCAGCGATGCGTTCGACCAGACGCCCATCAGGTCCGGCGCGCCCCAGGCGGTGCGCGGCGCCGTGTAGGCGGGATAGGGCTTGCTCGGATCGTACTTGGCGGCGGCCGGCGCAGGCGAAATCGCGGGCGCCTTCTGTGCGAATGCCGGGCCGGCTGCGATCAACGCAGACAAGGCCAGACCAAGTGAAAGGATGTGCGCATGGCGCATGGGAGGAGGCTCCGGAATTTTCGCCGCTGTGTCACGGCTTCTGACCTCCACGCCTACTCCCGATCGCGCCCTTAGACAATGTCAAGGCACTGTAAAGCAGCTTGGCGCGTCGTCACAAAAACAGGGCCAATTCTCTCGAAACCGCTATCCCGCGTCAGTTCACCGCGCGCATGGCTGCGCTCAGCGTCACCCCGATTTCGGCGTTGAGCACGAGGTTCGCGACATCATCCAGCGGAGTTTCGTCCCGGTTGAGAATAACCAGCCGCGCTCCGTTCTGCTTCGCCTTCGCCGGAAAATGCGCCGCTGGCGTCACCACCAGCGACGATCCGAGCACGAGGAACAGGTCACATCGCCGCGTTTCCTCCTCAGCGCGCACCATCGGCCCTTCGGGCATCTGCTGGCCGAACGAGATGGTCGCCGTCTTCACCAACTCGCCGCACGCCACGCACACCGGAATCTCGCCGCAATCGATAAACACCGGCCGCAGCTGCTCCAGCTCATGCCGCAGCCCGCACGAGAGACAGGTCGCATAGCTCGCATTGCCATGCAGCTCGATCACCTGGCCCTCCGGCACGCCCGACGCCTGATGCAGGTTGTCGACATTCTGCGTGATCACAGCAGACGCCTTCCCGCTCGCGACCAGTCGCGCAATGGCGTGGTGCCCAGCGTTCGGCTCCTTGCCGACCCAGCCCGCGGCGCCGGAAAACACGCGCGTCCACGCCTCGCGCCGCTTCGCTTCCGAGCCAACGAACTCCTGGAAGTAGATCGGCTTCATCCGCGACCACACGCCGCCCGGAGAGCGGAAATCGGGAATGCCCGACTCCGTCGATACTCCTGCGCCCGTGAACACCACGATGCGCGACGCGCGCCGCAATTCTTCGCCAAGTTCGTCTGCCGCCGGTCGTGACATCACGCGAGCATGCGTGAAACCAGCAGCGAGACAAGCCAGCGCTTCACCCATTCATCGATGCCCGGCGCGCGCCCGTCGAGAAGCGAATTCCTGGGCGCCGCTGGCGCGCCATATGGCGCCGTCGCCATGCGGCCGCTCGAATTCGTATGAAATTCAACGGGCGCCAAAAACGGTCCACTGGCACGGCATTTCCGATTCGCTTTTTAGAAGATGCCGGTTGTAGGATTAATCCACAGGGCGAATGCCCGGCGGGTTGGGTGATCGGTGTCATGAGACTTCGCGACGTTCTCGATAACGACAGGCTGCTGCTGGTGGTCTGCCACGACTGCAACGGCAAGACGCCGCTCGACCCCGCCTACTTCGCCCTCAGGCTCGGCCTCGACCACGCGGTCGAAGATATCGCCCCGGAAATCCATTGCCCGGTCTGCGGATCCGCGGACATCACGCTCGGCGCGCATTCCCCGGTCGAACGCCACGAGATCAATGTTCCCGCCGCACGCCCTTGAAGGGCTCGTCGTCCTTCTTTTGATCGCTGCACTGACCAGTCGTCTTATCCCACTTTGTCCACTTGGCGCCTTCGGGTTTGGACATCTGCGAACGGTCCTTCACCGCCCTTGGCGCCGGCCATTTCCAACAGGGGCGTTCGTCGCCGTCTCTCGCCTCCATCTGTCTGGCCGGATCATCGAATCTGGGACTACGCCCCCTCCTCTAAACCCAACGCAATGCGCAACGAGGTTCGCGCTGGGTCAGCCACGCCCAACGGGCGCCAATTAGGAGCCGAACTTCGATTTCTGCGTTCATCTTGGATGAGAACAGAAATCCTGCTGGCTGACGAAATGCCTGACATGACCGCCGAACATAGGCGGCGAGCCATTCACGCAGTCTATGAAGCTTATGAAAACGACGACCGCGATGCGCTTGAACAGGTCATCGCCGAGGATTTCAGTTTCACCAGCCCGTACGACAACGCCATTGACCGGGAGGAATACTTCCACCGCTGCTGGCCCAACCACAAGACCACCGCATCGACGATGCTGGAGCGTGTCGTCATCGATGGCGATGGCGCGTACATCACATATGTCGGCACGAACACGTCTGGCCGCTCGTTCCACAATACCGAGTACATGACGTTTCGTAACGGCAAGATTGCAAGCGTCGATGTTTTCTTCGGCCCCGAATATCGCGATGGCGCGATGCTGCCGGCGGAAATTCGCCATCCGAACCGCCCCAACTGACGACACACCGCAACAGAACGCTATACTTTCATAACTATAGCGACTATATCTCTGCAGGCGCTCAGTTCTGAGAACTGTTCGCAACAATGCGCCTGTTCCGCGTTGTAAGGCGGTTCAATCGCGCAAGCGTGTATCGCCCGGCTTTAAATTCCGGCGATGACGCCTCGCGCGCACATTGGCGTTAGCCAACTCCCACGGTATGGATTCTCGCAAGACGCACTTTCTTCGGAGGGTGAAATCAGTCTCGGGTAGAAAAACTGGGTGGAGGAGCCGGAAGCAATTCCGGAACGGACCCGCGGAGCTCGAAAAATGGCGACATACACAATCACTGTGAACGGGAAGACCGAAAAGGTCGACGTAGCAGACGGCAATATGCCCCTGCTCTGGGTCCTGAGGGACAAGCTCAATTTGAAGGGCACTAAATTCGGATGCGGCGTTTCCGCGTGCGGAGCATGCAGCGTCCACCTAGACGGTCAGGTGACGCGCGCCTGCGTGACGCCGATCTCGTCGGTCGGCGCTAAGCAGGTGACGACGATCGAGGCCATCGGCCAGACGGCCACCGGCCAGGCGGTTCAGAAAGCCTGGCTCGACGTTGACGTCGTTCAATGCGGCTACTGCCAGGCCGGTCAGATCATGTCGGCCACGGCGCTGATCAACCGGAACCCTAAACCGTCCGACAAAGACATCGATGCGGCGATGCAGGGCAATGCCTGCCGCTGCGGAACTTATGTTCGCATCCGCCAGGCCATCAAGACGGCCGCTGGCGTTGCAACTACTGACACGCGGGAGGTCTGATCCATGGCTGACGGCAACACCATCAACACCTCGCGCCGCTTCTTCCTGCTGGCCTCCGCGGCTGGCGGCGGTCTCATGCTCTCCGGCTGCGTCACCCCAGGCGACACGACGGACGGCGCCCCCGCCCTTGCGGCGACCCCGTCCAAGCCGACCGCGCCGCTCGTTGACGTCAACGCCTTCGTGGCGATTTCGCCCGACGGCACGATCCGGATCATGGCGAAAAACCCGGAGATCGGTCAGGGGATCAAGACAATGCTCCCCATGCTCATCGCGGAAGAACTCGACGCCGACTGGTCCAAGGTCGTCCTCGAACAGGCTGACGCGGATCAGGCCAAGTACGGTAACCAGATCGCGGGCGGCTCGTTCGCCACGCCGAACCACTGGGTCCCGCACCGCCAGGTTGGCGCCGCGACGCGCAACCTGCTGCTGCAGGCCGCCGCTGCACTCCTCAACGTCTCGATCGATGAGCTCTCGACCGAGCCGTCCATGGTCGTCCACACCGCGACGCAGAAGAAAATCGCCTATGGCGATCTTGTCGCAGACGCGGCGAAGATGACGCCGGCGGATCCCGCGACGCTGAAGATGAAGGATCCGAAGAACTACCGGATCATCGGCAAGGACATGCGGAACTGGGATTCGCCCCGCATCGTCCGCGGCGAACCCATCTTCGGCATCGACGTCGTGGTGCCGGGCATGAAGTACGCCTATTTCGAAAAGTGCCCTGTGTTCGGCGGCACCGTCGTCTCGGCCAACGTCAATGAGATCAAGGCGCTTCCGGGCATTTCCGATTGCTTCGTCGTGAAAGCGGCGGGCACGGCGCTGCCGACCAAGATGGGCCTGCTCGACGGCGTCGCCATCATCGCTGATGATTGGTGGACGGCGAAGGAAGCCGGCAAGAAGCTCAAAATCCAGTGGGACGAAGGCGTCTCGAAGGACGAGTCCTCCGCCTCCTACGACAAGCAGGCAGCCGAGCTCGCCAAGGGCAAGCCTCAAACGAACCTCTCCAAAGTCGGTGACGTGGAAGCTGCGTTCAAAGGCGCAGTCAAGAAAGTCTCCGCCAGCTACTCGTACCCGTTCCTCGTCCACGCCCCGCTTGAGCCGCAGAACTGCACGGCTCACGCCAAGGCTGATGGTACGGTCGAGATCTGGGCCCCGACCCAGCGCCCCGAACTGGGCGCCAACGGCGGCTATGGCCTCGTCACCGCCGCACTCGGCGTGGACAGGTCCAAGGTCCTGATTCACATGACCCGCTGCGGCGGCGGCTTTGGCCGTCGTCTCGACAACGATTACATCGTTGATGCGGCCGCGATCTCGAAGCAGGCCGGCAATATCCCGATCAAGATGGTGTGGACGCGCGAGCAGGACATGGCTCACGACCCGTACCGTCCGGGCGGCTACCACAACTTCGAGGCCGCCCTGGACAAGAACGGCGCCATGGTTGGCATGACCAACCACTTCGTCTCGTTCGGCCGTCCCAACGACAAGGGCGATATGACAATCCTCGCGAGCGCCAACTCGCCGCCGCAGGAGTTCCCGGCCAACTATGTGCCGAACCACTCCTTCGACCAGAGCCTGATGATGGGCGGCATGCCCACGGGCCCGTTGCGTGCGCCGACCTCGAACGCTGTCTGCTTCGCGCACCAGTCGTTCATCGACGAGGTCGCGATCGCCGCCGGCAAGGATCCGCTGGAATTCCGTCTTGAACTGCTGGCTCTGCCGGTCCCCGCGGGTGCAACCCGCGCCGGCATGAACCCGCAGCGCATGTCGGACATTCTCAAGATCGTCCGTGAGCGTTCAGGCTGGGCCAATCGCGCCTCGCTGCCAAAAGGCATCGGAATGGGCGTCGCCTTCTACTTCTCGCACCAGGGCCACTTTGCCACGGTCGCGAAGGCGAAGGTCGAGCGCAACGGCGCCTGGCGGGTTCTGAAAGTGTGGAGCGTCGGCGACGTCGGCTCTCACATCATCAACCCGATCAACGCCCACAACCAAGCTCAGGGCGCCATCGTTGAGGGCGTCTCGCACCTCAGCCAGAAGATCACCTTCGAGAAAGGCCGCACGCAGCAGCAGAACTTCTTCGACATGCCGCTGATCCGCATCGACCATGCGCCGCAGATCGACTCGTACTTCCACCTGACGGACAACTCGCCGACAGGTCTAGGCGAACCGGCGCTCCCGCCGGTTCTGCCGGCCGTGACGAACGCGATCTTCGCCGCCACCGGCAAGCGCGTCCGCAGCCTGCCGATCGAGAACATCAGCTGGAGCTGATCCGCCTGACGTCTTGCACCAATTCAGCGGCCCGGAAGGAAACTTCCGGGCCGTTTGATTTTCGGGACGGCGCAACTGCCCCAGCGCCCGGCTGCCGTAGCGTCGCCAAGGCCTCCACGCCACGCCTCCTGCGCGCCCTTCACAGAGCCCACTTTATTGACGTTTCCAGCGAGCTGGCGCAGCCAAAATACCCGTTTTTCGTTGACGATCAGGGCAGCCACCAAGATACTGAATCAAAATTGCGTCTCGCTCTGACGAGGCCCAGAAACCATGACTCGGGAGATCAACATGAAGTCTGTCCTGCTGACGACTGCAGCCGCAGTCGTGGTCGCCGTCGCCATCGCGGCCTCGGCCATCTCCGCCCCTGCCCCCGCGCCCTCCATAGCCGCGATCCCGGAGCGCGCCAGCAACTTCCAGCTCACCGACACGAACCGTCTCGCGCATGAGCTGCACTACTTCAAGGACGCCCCGGCCATCGTGCTGATGAGCCAGGTGAACGGCGGCAAGACCTCGCGCGAAACCGCCGCCCAGCTCGCCAAGCTGCAAACGCAATACAAGGACCAGGGCGTCCTCTTCTACGCCATCAACTCGAAGGATACGCGCGACGCCGCGGCCGCCGAGGCGAGGGTCCAGAAGTTCGCTTTCCCCGTTCTGATGGATGAACTCCAGCTCGTCGGCGAACAGCTCGGCATCCAGCGTGAAGGAGAGATCTTCGTCGTCACGCCCAAGACCGGCTTCAAGATCGCCTATCACGGCACCGCCGCCGAAGCTTCCAAGTCCATCGACGCCATCCTCGCCGGCAAGCCCGTCGCCAACCCGCGCGTCGAAGTGAAGGCCGGCGCCGCCATCGCCTTCCCAGGCCGCGAGAGCAAGGCCGAGCACGCAAAAATCTCCTACTCCGCCGAAGTCGCCCCGATCATCCAGGCCAAGTGCGTCGCCTGCCACCAGGAAGGCGGCATCGCCCCCTTCGCAATGGATAGCTACGAGATCGTCAAGTCGATGGCGCCCATGATGCTCGAGGCGGTGATGTCTGAGCGGATGCCGCCCTACTTCGCCGATCCGCATGTCGGCACGTTCCAGAACGACAACGCGCTCACCGCCGAACAGAACAAGACGCTGATCCATTGGCTCGAAGCCGGCGCGCCGCGCGGCTCGGGTCCGGATACGCTGAAGGAACAGGCCAGCAAGGCGCCGGACTGGCCCACCTCGCTCGGAAAGCCCGACCTGATCGTCACGCTTCCGTCCTTCGACGTGCCCGCCTCCGGAACTGTCGCGTACCAGAACATGCGCGTCGATAATCCGTTCAACGGCGACACCTGGCTACGCGCCATCGCCATCAAGCCCGGCGAGCGCACAGTCCTTCACCATGTCACGTCCAACCACTCGCCGGATCGCGGCGCAACGCCGGCGAAAATCCCGGGCGGCTCAGTCGGCTCTTACACGCCGGGCGCTGAGCCGCAGGTCATCGCCACCGGCGCCGGCGCGCCTGTTCCCGCCGGCGGCAAGCTGGCCTTCTCGATGCACTACACGACCACCGGCAAGGCCGCGACGGACCAGACGCAGATCGGCTACTACACGCTGAAAGCCCCGCCGCAATTCATCAAGCGCTCGACCGTCATCTCCGATTTCGCGTTGAAGATTCCGAAGGGCGAAGCCCGCCACAAGGAAGTCGCCTATCTCGAATTCCCGGCCGACGCCTATCTCTACACGCTCTACCCACACTCCCACTATCGCGGCTGGTCGGTCGAACTGAAACAGAAGGACGCTGACGGCAAGGAGGCGCTCCTGCTCAGCCTGCCCAAGTACGACTTCAACTGGCAGCGCGATTATGATCCGGTGCAACCGATCCTGATCAAGAAGGGCACCAAGCTGATCGCGAGCTGGATCTACGACAATTCGACAAACAACAGGGCCAACCCGGATCCGTCGATCGACGTCACTTGGGGCGAACAGTCCTGGCAGGAGATGATGTATTTCCGCGTCAACTATCGCTGGGCTGACGAGACCATCGATAACGTTCGCAACGACCTGCAGGACAAGCTGATGGAATCGCGCACGATCGGCGCGCTCGACAACAACGCCGACAACAAGGTCCAGATCGACGAACTCACCGGCACGATGGCGTCGGTGCGCAAGCGCTTCAAGGATCTCGACACCAACGGCGACGGCGGCCTCGACAAGGCCGAACTCGCCGCAGGCAACGTCTCCCGCGCCAGCGCCACGCGCGACCTGAAAGACGCCGACATCGACCTATAGGCGATCATGCATTCAACCCGGAAAGGCCCGCTGGAAACAGCGGGCCTTTTCTTTTGTGCACTGCCATCCCCTCTGCTCACCCCACTGAACTGCGAAACACGCCAAACCCTTATCGTAAAGGCGTTTCCGCAAAGTGCACACGGTGGATGGCACACCATCCATGCCAGGCGGTGAGCGCACCGGCCTGACAGAAAGAGCGTGTCTCCAGCCGCCACTGCCCCCGCCGTTAGAGGACAGGGCAAAGAGAGTTCAAAGCGAAAGCAAAATCCCCAATCCGAAAGGCCAACCGATGTCCCGAAACGTCTTCTACGAGGCCCGACCCCAGGTCCACCGCGCTATCGCACGCGGCGAGCTTGAGCCCGCCTTCCGCTGGAGGCTGATCATGCGCGAGCAGGTCGACATCGCACGTCGCTACAACGATCTAATCGGCGCTCGCCCGATACTCAAACCGCGACGCCGCAAATCGGCGCCAGCCCTCCATGCCGGTCATGCTCGATCCGAAAGGTTTCTCACCGGGCGGCGCGCCCAACTGGCTCATTTTCAACGGCCGGAACGCGCCGGACTTCGAAAGGCGCCCTGATCCGCATCGACTTGGCGGTGTGAAAGAAGGATGGCGTCAGAATGAGCGACCCTAAGAGCTCTCCCTCGAACCACGCACGCGGCGGTGAACCGGCGGCGGCAACAGCCTCACGCCCCCAACACTTCCGCCAGCTCGATGAAGCTTCTCAGCTGCAAATCATAAGCCCCGGCCGGAGGCGGCGTGTACGCGGCAGGCGCGACATACTCATCCGGCCGCGCCGCATGCGCCGTCCAGAATCGACGCCCGGCCGCATGATCGACGTCCCACCGACGGCACGCCACCATCACGATCTCGGATGGTTTCAGCATCAGCAGCTCGGGCGCGCTATCATAAAGCTGCGGCATCGGCTTTTAGGTGCGGACAAAATCCGCGCCGAGAATTGCATCCCACGGCAAGCCGCTGCGCTCGGCCATCTCGGTCACCGAAGCAACGTTTCCGTTCGAAGCGCCACCACCGGGCAGCGCTTTTTCAGCCGGGCCAGTCCCTCCACGACATCCGGCCACGGCGGGAGCCTGCGCCAACCCAACGCCAGATAATCCTTCTCCGCTGCGCTCAAACCCGTAATGCCAAAGGCGTCCAGCGTCACATCCAGCATCTCGCGATGCAGCTGGTCCATGACGACATAAGCACGACGCCCGGATCGCACCTCTTCCATGGCGGGCTGGTTACTGAACGCGCCAGTGATTGGCGAACGCCACCCAATCGAGCTGGTAGCGCGCCCCAAACATGGCCTTCACCTCGCGCACGACGCCCCCGAACCAGTCAACCGTGGCGCCGAATACGTTGAACGTCAGGGCCTTGATTCTGGAAAGTTCGCTCATGGGCAAACCGGGCAAACCGGGCAAACCTTGCACGATGCGAATTTCATCTCCAGACCTTACCGTGGGAGACACACGATGAATTTCTCGTCCGACACAGCCGCGCCGGCTCACCCCTTGATCCTAGAAGCCATGGTCGCCGCCGCCAAAGGTCCTGCATCGAGCTACGGCGGCGACCCGTGGACCAAGGCTGCCCGTGACGCGCTGTGCGAGACTTTCGAAACCGATCTCGATATCTGGCTGGTCTCGTCCGGCACCGCCGCCAACGCGCTCGGCCTCTCCATACTTTGCCCGCCCCACGGCGCGATCGCCTGCCACGAGGAGGCGCACATCGAGCGCGACGAACGGGGCGCTCCCGAATTCTTCACCGGCGGCGGCCGCCTCTCCCTCTTGCCCGGCGCACACGCCCGGATCGACGTTGCCGCCCTGAAGCGGCGCCTCGCAGCCAATGATCCTGACTTTGTCCACGAGACGCCGCTGCACGTGCTGTCGCTCTCCAACCTCACTGAGTCTGGAGCCGCTTACCGCCCGTTCGAGATCAAGGAGCGCGCGGGCCTGGCGCACGAAGCCGGCCTCGCCGTGCATCTGGATGGCGCCCGCCTCGCCAACGCCCTCGTCTCCACCGGCGCGACGCCCGCCGAGATGACATGGCGCGCAGGCGTCAACGTCCTCAGCTTCGGGGCGACCAAGAATGGCGGGGCAGGCTGCGAGGCGATCATTCTCTTCGGCGCCGCGCGCCAGCGGCTGCAGGAACTTAAGGTCCGCGCTAAGCGCGCCGGCCACATGCCGCCGAAGATGCGTTTCCTTGGCGCACAGATGTCGGCTTACCTGAAAGATGGGCTGTGGCTCGAACTTGCCCGCCGCGCCAATACATCGGCAGCCAGTCTCGCATCGGCGCTGACGAAAGCGGGCATCGAACTCGCCCATCCTGTCGACGGCAACGAAGTCTTCGCGACCCTCCCCCTGGGCGCCGCCGCCCGGCTCTCCGCCGCCGGTGCGGCTTTCCACCCGTGGCCTGACGGCTCGCACCGCTTCGTCTGCTCTTGGGCGACCGCCCCCTCCGAGATCGCGGCTTTTGCAGCGCATCTGGCTGGCTAACGAAATCTGAATCGCCTGATTCACGATGGTCGGTGAAATTTCATCGATCGGCCACAGCGGTTTTCTAACCTTCCAGTGGCAGTCTCGAAGTTCATTCCGGGAAATTTCGCTCGGGGTGCGGCGGGGACAGCCGTTATGGCGTTTGACAGCCTTCGGGCCATTTTTCTGGGCGAGGTCGATGTCCCGGCCGAGCACCGCGACGCCGTCGGCGCCGCTCGGCGCAAGGCATTCCATGCGCTCGCCCCCATGGCCGCAATCCACTCCCTCCTCAACGCCGTCGTCCTCACCGTCGTTTTTTGGAACGAACCCACCATGCCGCTGGTGTTCGTCTGGACCTACACCAGCGCCGTCCTCGTCTTCATCCGCATGCGCGAAGGCAAACGCAGCGAAACCCTGTCTGACGCGACCGGGGAAGACGGCCGCATCGTGCGCTACACCCTGTTCAGCGGCGCTCTCTGGGGCGCAATCATCGTCGCCCTGATGATGTCGTCCGGGCCTGAACACACCCTGCTGCTTGGCGTGCTGACCGCCGCGATCCTGTGTGTGGGCGCGCTTCTCAATTCAAGCTTCCCGATCGCCTCGCTGGGCTATTCGGTGCTGGTCGGCGGCGGCGCCTGCCTTGGCCTCGCGCTAACGGGACATGCCTGGTCGACCGAGGCCATGCTCCTCCTCGCCGGCTGCATCATGGCTCTGCAGCGCTTTGCCGCGAACAGCGACGCCAACTTCGTGCGCCGCCACCTCAACGCTGCAGCCTTGAATGACGCCAAGGAAACAATGAGCGTGCTGCTCAATGATTTCGAGGCGCATTCGGCCGACTGGCTCTGGCGCACCGACGGTCATGGCCGTATCGGCCCCGCCTCACAGCGCTTCATCGACGCCAGCGGCCTGCCCGCTGAAGTCCTTGAAGGCGGCAGCCTGCTCGCCCTGTTCGCGCCGGAATCAGCGCAACAACTCGACTTCCTGCTGAAACAGAGGAAATCATTCCGCGACGAGGTTCTGCGCGTCCAGATCAGCGGCCATGAAGGCTGGTGGTCGCTCTCGGGCCAACCGACGGCCGATGGCGGCTGGCGCGGCGTCTGCTCCGACATCACGCGCTCGCGCGACGCCGAAGCACGCATCGCCTATGTCACGGAATACGACGGCCTGACCGATCTCGCCAACCGCGCCATGCTGGTACGTCAGCTTGAGGTCGCACAGGAAGCCGCAGAACTCCGCGGCGAAGGTTTCGCCCTGTTCGTCATCGACCTCGACAACTTCAAGGCGCTCAACGATACGCAGGGTCACCCTGCGGGCGACGCCTTCCTCAAGGTCGTGGCCCAGCGGCTGCGCGACTGCGTCGGGCCGACCGCTTTCCTTGCCCGTCTCGGCGGAGACGAGTTCGCGGTCATGCAGCGGGACATGCTGGCGGAGGAGGCGGGCGAACTTGCGGACGTCATCGTCGACGCTCTGCTCGCGCCGGTCCACATCAACGGCAAGGACATCCTCGCAGGCGGCAGCGTCGGCGTCGCGCTCGCGCCTGAGAATGGCACAGATCCCGCGGTTCTGATGAAGAACGCTGAACTGGCGCTTTATCGCGCCAAGGCGCAAGGCCGTGGCTGTGCGCGCTTCTTTGAGCAGGGCATGGAAGAAGTCGCCCGCGTCCGCGCCGACCTCGAGAGAGATCTTCGCAACGCGCTCGCCGCAGACGCGATGGATGTGTATTTCCAGCCACTGGTCAACACGCGAACGCGCAAAGTTGCGGGATACGAAACCCTGCTGCGCTGGAACCGCCCGGGCCACGGCCTCGTCTCTCCAGCTGTGTTCATCTCCTGCGCCGAGGAAACCGGCATCATCGTGCCGCTTGGCGAATGGGTGATCCGTAAGGCTATCGAGGAAGCTTCCCAATGGCGCGATGACGTGACGGTCGCGATCAACCTGTCGCCGGCGCAGATGAAGAACCCTTCGATTATCGCCACGGTCGTGGGCGCCCTGGCCGCATCGCAACTCGACCCGAGTCGCCTCGAAATCGAGATCACCGAAAGCGTCCTGATGGACGAGACAGAGCAGAATATCCGCACGCTGCACGCGCTGCGCGAACTGGGCGTGAAGATTGCGCTCGATGATTTCGGAACGGGCTATTCCTCGCTCAGCTATCTACGCGCCTTCCCGTTCGACAAGATCAAGGTCGACCAGCGTTTCGTTCGCGACATCGACACCTCGACCGAAAACCAGGCAATTGTGCGAGCGATCATCTCGCTCGCGCGCGATCTCAAGATGCGCATCACGGCCGAAGGCGTGGAGAACGAACAGCAGGCCGCAATCCTCGCCGGTCTAGGCTGCACCGAAGTGCAGGGCTTCCTCTACAGCCGCCCGATGCCCGCTTCCGAGCTTGAGAAGAAAGAACCCTCGACGCGCAAGACAGCCGACCTCCTGCATCTACGGCGCAGAGCCTGATCCCTTCGATGAGCGAGCGCGAGGCGCGCTGAATCGTCCTACGGCAAACTGCGGCCGGATGCTTGCCCCGCGTAACGGAGCACGCCATTTCTGCCGGCCATGGAAATGGCCGTCACCCTTGCTGTCGCACTCGCCTTCCTCGCGCTGACTGTGTTCGCAGGATGGAAATCCGGGCGGCCGCGCAAGGACAGCGCGAAGACGCAATGGATTTCCTGGCCGCTGGTCACGGTGCTGGCCGGAACGGCTGTGGTGTTTGCGCTGGTCCACCTGGTCAACCTCATGGGCTTTCACACGGGCGCCAACGCCGCACCAAGATACCGCCTCTAGAAGCAGCAATTGACCCGTTGGCCGCACGCCGGTAGCCCTACAGCACAACAAGTAACGACCTGCTCCGGGAGGCGCGTCATGGCAGACCTCGAACAGTTCCGGGCCGACGCCCGCGCATGGCTCGAGGCCAACTGCCCGCCGTCGATGCGCTCGCCGATGGTGGAAAGCGAAATCGTCTGGGGCGGCCGCAACCAGACATTCGCCAACCAGGACTCGAAGATCTGGCTGGACCGCATGGTCGCAAAAGGTTGGACCGCGCCGGCCTGGCCGAAAGAATATGGCGGTGGCGGATTGTCGAAGGCCGAAGCCATCGTGCTTGACCAGGAGATGAAGCGCCTCAACGCGCGCTCACCCCTCGCCTCATTCGGCATCTGGATGCTGGGCCCGGTCCTGCTTGAATACGCCAGCGAGGAGCAGAAGAAGAAATTCCTGCCCGACATTGTCGCCGGCAAGACGCGTTGGTGCCAGGGATATTCCGAACCCGGTGCGGGGTCCGACCTCGCCGCGCTGCAGACTAAATGCGTGGACAGGGGCGATCACTGGCTGATCAATGGCTCCAAGATCTGGACGAGCTATGCGGATCAGGCTGACTGGATCTTCTGCCTCGTCCGCACTGATTTCACCAAGAAGCACGAGGGCGTCTCCTTCATCCTGTTCGACATGACGACCCCCGGCGTCGAGACGCGCCCGATCCTGCTGATCTCGGGATCGTCGCCCTTCTGTGAGACCTTCTTCACCGACGTCAAAGTTCCAAAGGACCAGCTCGTCGGTACGCCTGGCAAGGGCTGGGAAATCGCCAAGCGCCTGCTCCAGTACGAGCGCCAGAACATCTCCGCGACCGGCTTCGGGGCTGACCGCAATGCGGGCCCGACGCTGGCGGATATCGCGAAGAAGTATGTCGGCATGAAAGACGGCGTCCTTGCCGATGGCGACCTACGCGCCCGCATCACCAAGTCAATGATCTATGAGCACGCCTTCAAGCTCACCATACAGCGCAACGCCGAAATGGCGAAAGCCGGCGCGGATGTTGGCCCGGGCACTTCGATCATCAAATACGCCGCCGCCAAAATGAACCAGACCAAGACCGAGCTTCAGATCGAGGCGATGGGCCATCAAGGGCTTGGCTGGGAAGGCGAAGGCTTCAAGCCGGGAGAAATCATGTCCACACGCGCCATGCTGCGCGCGAAGGGCAATTCGATCGAAGGCGGCACGTCTGAAGTCAACCTCAACGTTATAGCGAAGCGGGTGCTGGGGCTGCGCGACCACCAGTAGCGAAACGCTAGCGCATCAGGAACCGCAACAACCGCTTGGCGCGCCTTCCATAGGGCGGCGCAAGCCAGTCAGCGGCGTTGAAAAAGCCGGTGCGGAAAACCGCGCGGGCGTGAGTGAAGCGATCGAAGCCAGCGCGACCGTGATAAGCGCCCATGCCGCTTGCGCCGACGCCGCCAAATGGCAAGCCTTCCTGCGCAATGTGAAGCAGCGTGCCGTTCACGGTAACGCCGCCGGACTGCGTGCGGTCGAGTACGCGGTTCTGCTCCTTGCGATCCTCCGCAAAAATGTAGAGCGCCAACGGATGCGGATGCGTGTTGATCCAGTCGAGCGCGTCTTCCAGCGTGTCGTAACCGACGATCGGCAAGACCGGCCCGAAGATTTCCTCACGCATCAACATACAGTTCTCGGGTGCATCGAGAACTACAACGGGCGGCAGGATGCGCTTCGAGCGGTCTGACGGCGCTGGATGGCGCAACACTTTTGCTCCTCCCTGCTCGGCTTCGGCGATGGCTGTCGTCATGCGATCGAAGGCGCGGTCGCTTATGAGGCTGGAATAATCGGCGCTGACACTGGGATAGGCGCGGCGCGCTTCGGCCAACACCTGTTCGGCCAGCTCAATCATCCGCTCACGCGGGACCATCACATAATCCGGTGCGATGCAGGTCTGGCCGGCATTGATGAATTTGCCATACGCGATGGCCTTCACTGCCTTCACCATGGACCCCGAAGGGCAGATGACGGCTGGAGATTTCCCGCCAAGTTCCAGCGTCGTCGGCACGAGCCCATCGGCCGCAGCCTGCGCTACCTTGCGGCCGATCGAGGTCGAGCCAGTGAACACCAGATGATCGAACGGCAGGCGCGTGAAAGTCGCGGCGACATCCGGCCCGCCCGTGACGACGCCTACCTCTTCCTCAGCGAACGTTTCCGAGATTGCGCGATGCAGGAGTTCGGAGAAGTTGGGCGTTTGCTCGGATGGCTTGATGATCGCGCGATTGCCGCCAGCGATGACATCGACCAGCGGGGAGAGCGCAAGCTGCAGCGGATAATTCCACGGCGAGACGATGCCGATCACGCCCATCGGCTCGCGCCTGATCCAGGCAGAACCGGGCCAGAACGTCACATCGATTTCCTGATACGCCGGCTCCATCCACCAACGCACATTCTTGCGCGCATGACGAACGGCCGAGAGCAGCACCATGGTTTCGAGCAAAGCGGTTTCAAAACGCGAGCGATTGCCGAAGTCCGTCGAGATGGCGTCGGCGAAAGCCTCACTGCGCTTGCGCACAACGTTGTCGAGGCGGTCCAACCGGTCGATGCGAATGCGCGCGTTGGGCGGCCCATCACGCCGATGCGCGGCGCGTTGAAGCTCCAGCAGGCGCTCTGCGTCCGACGTCTTTGGCGTATGGCCGTCCATTTCACACCCTTGCCGCCCGTTGGGCGAGTTGACCCGGAGCAGGCGCCCGTTTCAAGCTAAACCCGAGGGTGACTGTCGGGCAGACATATGAAAATTGCGACAGTCTTGGCGGCGGTGCTGGGTGCTGCAGGATGCAATGTGAGGCCGCCCGCGCCCGAGGCAGGCGTGCCTGAAGGCGCCGCGCCCTCGACGCCTGGCGATTCATCGTCGCAATCCGGCTTGCGTATTTTCCCTGCGAATCGCGAGGTCGCCCTGACGGCCCCTGTTGCGAAGGATGTTGTCGAAGCCCAGGTGGTAGGCGCGGACTGCGCGCAGGCTAGGTTGTCGCTTACCCTGCTCAAGAGGGGTGGACTTCTGCCGGTCCCATTGCGCGCGCGCAACGGATACGTGGGCGTTCGTTCCAGCATACAGGCGGAGATGGGCACGAGCTATTGCGCTGTCTATGACCCGGAGTTCCCGGACAGGGCGAACACGTACTCCAGCTCTTCGTCGTGATGAATGTCAGGGCTTTTTGCGATAGAGCCCGTTGAAATTCTCGACCCAGTCGCTCTTGGCCGTGTCGTAATTTTCGAAGCGCTGACGCACCGAGCCATCGGCGTTGGATGTCCATGTGCCGCGCGAACGACCGCCATAGCCGCCCGAGACCTGCAGATCGCCCTCGAGCATCATCTCACCCTGCGCATTGAGCGCACCTGCATAGTCGGTCAACTCGGTCGCAGACAGCCACACTTGCCGCCATTGTCCGCGAGAGGGATCGTAGAAGTTATAGCTCTGGCCGGTGTTGCCCTTCGCGCTCGTCCAGCGTTCGATCAGCAGGCAACCCCCCTCCTCGCGCGTGACCGCGCTGGCGCCGATCCAGTCGCCTGCAGGATTGAACACGTCCCATTCACCGATCCAGAAATCGAACTGGCGATAGACAGCTGCTTCGCAGCGCGGTGGAGGCGTTGGGGAAGGTATTTGGGCGCACGCAGGCGTCGCCGCGAGCGCGGCGATGGTCAGCATCCTGTTCATCAGGCTAGTCCCCTGAGCAATGCGACCCCGAGGTAGCCTGCTATATCAGGGCTCGCCCTGCAAGCGCGTCAGCGCGCCTTGCGCGACGAACCTGGCTTTCGAGTTGAGCTGGCGATTGGCCAGCGAGACCACGATCACGACGGTTGCAGCCGCAAACGTCCACCAGGTGATGAACCAGGCCAGCACGGCGATGGCGAGGAAGAAGGCACGTAGGCCATGGGTGAATTGCCCTGCCGCAGCGATGTTCATTTCCGCCACCGCCGACGCGGCTTCCTCAGCGCCGGACTCTCCCGCCTCGGGCGTGGCGGCCATCATCACGGCGGAATAGTTGAACAGGCGGTACGCCCAGCCGAACTTGAAGAAGGCGTAGGCGTAAAGGCCCATCAATATCGCGGTCTTCACGTAGAAGGCCGCCCGATCGATCTCGAGATGGACGAAGCTCTCCTCGAACGCACGGATGATCGTGTCCGCCGCCGTCAGCAGACCGAAGCCGGCGCCGACGGCCAGCAGCGCCGTGGATGCAAAGAAAGACGTCGCCTGCTGCAACCCGGTGATGATGTTGGCGTCGACCAGCCGCACCTCGCGATGCGCCATCTGGCGCATCCATTCGCGGCGCTGCGCCTTCATCGCCGCCGAAAGCGTGTGGCGATGCCAGGGCGACATATCAATCAGCCAGCCCAGAAACCACCAGGCGGCGAGAAAGAACACCAGCGCGCCGCCATCAAGCCAGGTCATTGTGCGCTCCGAGAACCGAAGCGCACTTTCCAGCACGATGGGGCGCTAGGCCAGTCCTATTGGGTCAAAGATCAGCCGCGGCCGAGGAAATCCAGCTTGCCGATCGGCACGCCATTGTGGCGCAGGATCGCGTAGGCCGTGGTGACGTGGAACAGGAAGTTCGGCAGGGCGAAGCCGGTCAGGAAGCCGAGCCCCTTAAACGGAATTTCACCATTCGGCGTTTTCAGGACAATGTCCCGCTCTTCCGAGCCATCAACAGCTTCCGCCGGCACGCTCTTCACATAGTCGATCGTCTTGGCGATGCGCATGCGCAGCTCGGCGATGGTCGTTTCGGTGTCCGGCATGGAGGGCGGCGTCTGACCGGAGAATCGGGCCATCGCGCCCTTTGCCGAGTCGCTAGCCAGCTGGATTTGCGAAGACAGCGGGCGCATGTCCGGCGCCAAGCGAGACGCTACAAACACGTTCGGGTCGAAACCGCGCTCCTTGGCGTTCGCCTCGGCCTTCTCCAGCAGCGCATCCAGATTGCTCAACATCCGTAGAAAAACGGGCGCACTCGCCTTGTACATCGAGATCGACACTGATTTTGACCCTTGATTGTCCTCGTTCCGCCAGAGGAACTGGCGGCGTCCGCCTTGGCATATGGGCGCCGTTTTCGGCCGCGCAATCTGCTAGGATCACGAATCGTCGCCATTCGAGGTTGTCTTGAAACTGCAATTCTGGTTCGAATTCGCCTCGACCTATTCCTACCCCGCCGTCATGCGCATCGACAAAGCGGCGGCGGCGCGGGGTATCGGCGTCGAATGGCGCCCGTTCCTGCTCGGCCCGCTGTTTCACGCGCAACAAGGCATGAAGGACAGCCCGTTCAATGTCGTGCCGGTCAAGGGCTCCTACATGTGGCGCGATCTGGAGCGGACGTGCGAGAAATACGGCCTGCCCTTCCGTAAGCCGGGACGCTTCCCTCAGAACGGGTTGATGGCTGCGCGCATCACCCTATCCCTCCCGCAGGAACAGCGCCCCAACTTCGTGAAGGCGGTCTACCAGGCCAGCTTTGTCCACGACCGTGACATTTCCGATCCGCAAATTCTACACGCAGCGGCGCGCCGCGCCGGGCTTGATCCGCTCGAAGTGCTCGCCGCCATGACATCCGAGCCTATGAAGGAACAGCTGCGCGAGGAAACATCGAAGGCTGCTGACCTTGGCATCTTCGGCGCGCCCAGCTTCGTCACCGAAGACGGCGAACTCTTCTGGGGCAATGATCGTCTTGAAGACGCCCTTGATTGGACCGTGCGCGGAACGCTAAGACCGAACACGCAAAACTAAAGAAACGGCACATCGGGAGGCTCGCATGGCTTTTGTGCTCACGGACGAGCAACAGATGCTGCGCGACAGCGCGCGTTCGTTTGCGGACGTGAAGCTGCCCATCAGCCTATTGCGTGCGCTGCGCGCCAAGGGCGAAGGGTTCGACAAAGCCGCCTGGAAAGAAATGGCCGACCTCGGCTTCGCTGGCGTGCTAATCCCGGAAGAATACGGCGGGTCCGGCTTTGGCTATGTCGGCCTTGGTCAGGTGCTCGAAGCGCAGGGCCGCACCATCGCCGCCTCGCCGCTTCTCTCCACGGCGATGATCGGCGCGTCGGCCCTAATTCTTGCAGGCAGCCAGAAACAGAAGGAAACCTATCTTCCACTGATTGCATCCGGAGATCTGCTGACTGCGCTGGCGGTTGACGAAGGCCCACGCCACGATCCGGCGTATATCAAGGTGACAGCAAACAAGTCTGGCGCGGGCTACATGCTCTCAGGCGACAAGCGCTATGTCGTCGATGGCGGCGAAGCAGGTCTGCTGATCGTTGCTGCGCGTACATCCAGCGATGAAAGCGATCCCCAGGGCATCACGCTGTTTCTTGTTCCCGCTGATATCAAGGGGATAACTCGGACGGCGCTGAAGACGCTCGATGCACACGCAGCAGCGAACATTAGCTTCGCTGATGTCGAGATCGGCGCAGACGCGGTGCTCGGCTCGGTTGATGTGGGGTTTGCTACACTGGACGCCATTCTGGACCGCGCTCGCATCGGCCTCGCCGCGGAATCACTTGGCGCTGCTGACGCTGCTTTCGAAATGACGTCGGAGTATCTGAAAGTTCGCAAACAGTTCGGCCAGTTGATCGGTTCGTTCCAGTCGCTGCAACACCGAGCGGCGATCATGTTCACCGAACTTGAATTGACCCGTTCATGTGTTGCGGCGGCTCTTGCCGCCCTCGACATCAACGCGAACAACATCGCCGAGATGGCTTCACTAGCGAAAACCCGCGCGGCAGAGACGCTGCATCTGGTTTCCAACGAAACTGTGCAGTTGCATGGCGGCATTGGCATGACCGACGCGCACGATAGCGGGCTCTACATGAAGCGCGCCCGTGTACTCGAAGCGCTGTATGGCAGCGAAAGCTTTCATCGCGACCGTTATGCAAGACTGGGCGGTTACTAGAATGCCTTCTAAGTCCAACCGATCTGGAGCGACGCCGAATGGCCAATGACTGGAACGCCCAGACCAGCGACCCGAAAGCACGAAAACTGATGCAGGGCTTTCCGCCCGAGCCGGGACTCATCGTTCGGCCGGACGAAGTTGGTCTCCCCGGAAATACCTTTCCCAACACGCGCTGGTCGTTCAGCCATCAGCGCGAGATGAAAGCCACGGTGAATATTCGCAGGGGCGGGAGCTCGACTTACGTCTTCCCCAGGAAGCTGCGCAGCGACATCGACGGCATCGCCTTCACCACGCAGGAAGGCCAGCTGCTGACCTGGGCGCAATCGCTCGATGCGCTGTTCACGGACGGAATCGTCGTGCTGCATCGGGGAACGATTGTTTACGAGACCTTTCGCGGCGCGCTTGAACCGCATCTGCCCCACATCGCGTTCTCGGTCACGAAATCCTTTGTCGGCGTGATCGCGGCCATGCTGGCGCACGAAGGCGCGCTCGATCAGGGTGCGTTGGTGACACGCTACGTTCCTGAACTCGCCGGCACGGCTTACGGCCGACGCCACGGTCGGGCAGGTGATGGATATGACCATCGGCGTACAATACGTCGAGAACTACACAGACCCACTTGCCGAAGTGCGAACCTACGGCATCGCCGCTGGATACTCTCCGCCTCCGCCAGGCTATGCCGGACCGGACACCATCTTCGATTTCCTGCGCACGCTGAAGAAGCAGGGCGAGCACGGTCAGGCATTCGCTTACAAGACCTGCAATACTGAAGTGCTGTCGTGGATTGTCCAACGGATCACCGGCACGCCGACGGCGCAACTGATCTCGGAACGGATTTGGCAGAAGCTGGGCGTCGAGGAGGACGCGTACATCATCGTCGATCGCATCGGCGCGGCCGCATGTGGCGGGGGCATGAATCTCTGCCTGCGTGACCTTGCGCGGTTCGGCGAAATGCTGCGGCTTGGCGGCGTGTTCAACGGACATGAGATTGTCCCCGAGGAAGTTGTTGACGGTATCGCGAATGGCGGGGATCGCGAGCATTTCGCGAGGGCCGGCTATACGACCGTTCCGGGCTGGAGCTATCGTAACCAGTTCTGGGTCAGCCATGACAAGTTCGGCGCTTACACAGCCCGCGGCATTCACGGCCAAGTTTGCTGGATCGCGCCCAAGGCTGATCTCGTGATCGCGCGCTTCGCTTCTCATCCAGTGGCGGCGAACGGCAACAGCATTCTCGATAAGATCTCGCTGCCGGCCTATGCGGCGCTCGCTGAGCATTTGATGCGCGAGTGATGCGTGATTGTTGCGGAATCTGATCGGTTCCACTCATCTGACGACCTATCGGCTGTGTAATAAGGGGAACCCAGTCCTTTGCCTGCCGTTCTGAGTTGACCAATCAGAGCGAGAAAGGCCTGAGCGCCATGAACACGCATGTCGAAGACCTCATTGCTTATCCCCAACGCTACTTTCAGCGACCGGATCGGGTTCTCGTTGAACCCAAACTGACCACTGATGAAAAGCGCCGCATTCTAGAAAGCTGGAAATTAGACGCGCAGCGTCTGGCTGAAAGCACGGCCGAGAACATGTCGGGCGGTGAAGAAACCGACCTGCGCGAAGTCTCGAAGGTACTCGTTCAGTTGAAAGCGATGGAAGAGATTCCGGTCGCCCGTCAGACAAAAGCTTCGTCCGACGTTGGTATGGGCATGGCTGCCGGCGCGCTTCTCGGAGCCGGTGCTGGACTCGTCATTTCGGCGGTCACCGTTCCCTCCCTCGCCCTCGTCGCGCAGGCCAGCGTCGTCGGCATGATCATCGGCGGCGTCAGCGGCGCGGTGCGCAAGGCTGTGCGCTGACAGGAACGTCATTGCCGAGGGCACGTTGCGTCCCAGGAAGATCAAGGAGTTGAGTCATGAAACTATTTATCATCTCTGGCGCGATTGCCGCTGGCCTTGCCACGACCGCTTGTACGTCGTCGGGTAATACTGAACGTGGCGCCGTAGGCGGCGCCCTTCTCGGTGCGGCGGCGGGCGCGGTTATCGGCAACAACACCGGTTCAGGCGATGCCGGCCAGGGCGCTGCGATAGGCGCGGCCACAGGCGCAATCGCAGGCGGCGTCGCCGGCGCGTCTTCGGATAGGAATCGCAACGACGACCGCAGTTATGCCGGCAATCGCTATGGCCCGAATGGCGAGGAACTCATCTACGACCGCAATTCGGATCGATATTATTACGTCGACCGCCGCAGCGGCCGGACCTACTGGGCCAACGGCGAATACCGCGGTTAGCCTGACATCAGCCTGGAACACGCAGGGGCGCTGTGAAAGCAGCGCCCCTGCTGCATTTCGTACTGGAACATATCTGAACCAAGGCCATTAAGTGGGTTGGAGAACGTTGCACCGCCATGACTGAAGTTCATGAAAAGGAATTGGCCGACCAGATCGACCGAGAAGTTTCCGATCGCGGTGGGCTTTTTGCGCTCGTTCTGTGCCTGTCCGTGGCGGGTGGTCTCCTGATCGCCGGGGCGATGGCGCTTTTCCCCGTCGGCTGATCGTTTCGAATAAGTCATAGCGGAACCCCAATGGAACCCGCCGCGTTGGTTGCCCGGGCCGGACTGGCCTTTGAAGGCCACCATGAAAACCATAGCACTCTTCAATCCGCACTCTGGCTCGGTATCGGCCGATGGGGGCGAACGCCTGCGCGTCGCCCTGGAAAACGCCGGGGTACGCGGGGCTGACATAATTCAGACCGATGCCGGGGATTGTATCGGCCAGCTCAAGAGCCTGGCCGCCCAGCAACCCGACCTATTCGTGGTTTGGGGTGGTGATGGCACGCTCAAAGGCGCGCTTGAAACGGTCGGGCAGATCACGCCAAATCTACTCCTGCTGCCGGGCGGCACGATGAACCTGCTGCCGAAATCCATTCATGGCGAAAAGACGTGGGAACAAATCATCACCGATGTGATGGCTTCGCCGAAGCGGCAGATGCTGCCGGCCGGAAAAGTGAGCGATGAGCTGTTCTTCTGCGCCATGCTGGCCGGAGCGCCTGCCCGGTTTGCGGAGGCGCGCGAAAGCCTGCGCCGCGGCGACCTGGTCAAGGCCGCGTCAGAAGCTCGCGCCGCGATCGATACGCTCAACAGTCTGCATCTCGACGCGCGGTATGGCGACGGGTACAGTTTCGAAGGTGGCCGTCTTCCGACGACCAGCATTATCGGCGCGGTTGTCGGCTCATTGACCAAGGAAGGGAAAGGCATGGAAGTCGCCGCCCTCGCCTCGCCTACAACGGGCGGCGCGCTCAATGTCGTGTGGACATCCTTCTTCTCGGACTGGCGCAACGCGCCGGGCGTAACTGCCGTGCAGGCGACATCGCTGGAAATCGGGAATGACGATGGCGGCGACATCCCCGTCATCGCGGATGGCGAGCATATCGACGCCGGGCCGAAGGTTCGCGTGTCCTTCATCGAGGAAGCTGCGCAATGCCTGACAGCGGCGTGACACAGAAACTGGTCCGCCTGCTGCATCTTTCCGACATCCATTTCGGCGCGGAAGATCGCGAGGCGCTTGCGGCGGTGGAACAGTTTGCATCGCACATGAAGCCGGACGCCATCGTCATCGCGGGCGACATAACACAGGCCGGGAAACGTTCGGAATTCGAAGCCGCGCGCATCTGGTTCGACAGCCTGGGCGCGCCGGTGATTTCGGCGCCGGGCAATCACGATACCCCGGTCTATCACCTGCCGGCGCGAATGGTAGCGCCGTTCGATCGTTACGAGCGCTACATGGAAGGGATGGATATCGTCGGACAGATCCGCAATTTCGGCGACAGGCTGGTACGGGTTTCGGCGATCAATTCGGCGCGCGGATTTCAAGGCCGCCTGAACTGGGCCGATGGCGTGTTCGATCTCGGTGATCTCGAGGACGCGCTGGACCGTCTATCCAAAGGTCCGGAGGACGCCTGGCGGCTCTTGATCTGCCATCATCCGCTGAATCAGCCGGAGCTTGCGAAGATCGCGGTCGATACGAAGCGCGGCGGCGAGGCCCTGAAACTCTGTGCAGCAGCGAAGGTCGACGCGATCATCACGGGGCATATCCACGACGCTTTCACTGTGCATGTGCCCGGCGTTCGCCGGCCGATGGTGCAGATGGGGTCGGGCACGCTTTCAACGCGAGTACGCGCCACGCGGCCGAGCTTCTGCGTGATCCAGATTGACGGCGAGCACATGATGCAGGACGTCGTCGCGATCGACCGCAACGGACTGGAGATGCGACGCAATTATGATTCAAAAGCCAATTCCGATGGCGGAATGAAGGCCGGAACCCTGCCTCTCGACGTCCGTTGATACCCAGAGAGCGACTGCCCGAATAAGCGGGTGCTGCTGACAGAGGATCGACAATGCTTAGCTGGACACTGGTGTTTCTCGTTGTCGCCGTCATCGCGGCGGTGCTTGGTTTTGGCGGCATCGCGGCGTCGGCTGCTGGTATCGCCAAGATTCTATTTTTCATCTTCCTTGTGCTGTTTGTCGTCTCCGCGGTGATGGGTGCGACACGTCGGGGGGTTTAGGCTCCAGAGTTCTGGGTTAGACGTGACGGCCCGGCGAAGACCGGGCCGTTTGCGTTTGGACAGTAGGCGTGCTCGTAGGTGCGTGCGAGGTGGGCTTGGGTTGAAATAAAGGAAATCAGAGTGTGACGGTGGGAAGCGCATGTTGGAGGAGGACATCTCGAGGATGAAATGAAGGCTTCCTCCTACGCGCACAGCGAGCTGGATCGATGTGAAGCATGCAGACGGAGTGGCTTTGCTCGCACGCGCAGACCAGACGTTCGGCGCGTAGATGGGCGAGACGTTCGCGCACTCCGCGCAGGCACAGGCCCACGCGTATCGCTTAAGGCAGGACGGGTGGGGATTTGTGCATTCGGCCGTCCCACAGGCGGAGCGGCGCCGGGCATTGCGTTGCAGCGGTTCGGGACATGGCTGCGCCCCCAATGGAGGGACGGAATTGGGGAATGGGGCGGTGTTCTCCTCCCCTAGCGGGAGAGGACGGGACTGCCCTAGTTCACGGTGACGGGTTGTTGCAGGGCAGGATGGGCTGCGGTGACGCCGTTGGTGCGGGGCATGCGGACACGGACATAGCGGCCGCCGCCGTGCAGCTTGCTTTCCTCGAGCTTGCCGAGAAGCTGTTTGGCGAAAGCGGACATCAGCGTACCGCCAATGCCGGTTGCCGCCGCCGCTTCAGCCTCGGCCCCGCCGATGCCGTCGTCTTCGACAGTGAGAACAGTTTCGGTCTCTCCGACCTTGTAGGAGACCAGAACGCGACCGCCAAGAACGCCACGTCCTTCTGGGAAGGCGTGCTTCACCGAGTTGGTGACCGCTTCGGCGGTGAACAGGGCGAGCGGCACGGCGACGTCTGCGTCGATCGTGTCGGCGTCGATGTCGCTATCGACGCGGATCTTCTGGTCTTCGGCGCCAAGCGCCTGATCGAGCTGTTTCACAAGTTCGGAGAGGAAGGTTTTTACCTCGACCGAGCGGATGTCGTTATGCTCGTAGAGCGAACGGTGGATCAGCGACAGCGCATTGATGCGAGAGCGGGCGTCATCCAGCACGGCGATGGCGGCGGGATCCTTCACCTTGCGGCCCTGCAGGCTGAGCAACGAGTTGATGATCTGCAGGTTGTTCTTCACACGATGGTGGATTTCCTTCATCGCGGCGTCACGTTCAGCGATCGCGTTCTCAAGCCCGCTTGTGCGGTCGCGAATGCGCACGGCCATTTCTTCCATGGTGTCGGCCAGCACGTTGATCTCGCCAGGGGCCTGACGGCGGGCGCGCAGGGGCTGGACCGAGAGCTTGCCGGACGCATAGAGACCCGCGATGCGATTCAGATAGTCGAGCCAGCGCAGCACGAGGCGGTCCATCGCAAGCCACGCCGTGACGAGGGCCAGCAGCCAGGCAAGCAGCGGCAAGGCGAAGTTGCTGAAGGCGCTGACGTTCTCCAGCGCGATCGGAGGCGGCTTGGGCGAGGACAATAGCGCATACAGCTCGCTGCCGGCCAGCGGTACAGCGACCAGTTCGCGATCCTGCCCGCGTACGGAACGGCGCTCGAAGAACTTGGAGTTGCCAGCGCGGATGTCCGCCATCATCGGTTCATCGAGCTTCGCCCAGTGATTGCTGGCAAAAACCTGTCCGCTGGCGTCGAAGAGCGCGATCTCGGTATCCTGTGGCAGACCGGTGCGTTCGAGCTGGCGGAGCAGCGAGTCGACAGGGACGCCCAACACATAAGCGCCGGCGAAGCTGCCATCGGGATTGCTGCGTCTGTGCGCGGAGGCGACGATCCACTGTTTGGATAGGGCGCCGTAGTAGGCGGTGGACTGGACGAACTCTGTGGTGCTGTCACGCAGCATGCGGAACCACGGCCTTTCAGCGACCGAGCCGCCCGCCCCGCCCGCCTGTGTGGAACAGAGGACGGCGCCGTCCGCGTTTACGACGCCGAGGTTGGCGAAGTCGGGAAAGTTCTGCACAAGAGGCGTCAGTGGATTGGCGCACGGGTCGGGCGCACTTGTAGCGCCTATGATGGCGAGCAGAGCCGGCGCGGATTCCAGTATGTAGTCGGCGCGGCTGGCAGCCTCCTGCGCAACGAGCTTCATGGTTTCGTGACGACGTTCCGCTTCACGCTCGATGTCGCCGGACCAGCGGATGCCGCCGATCACGAGAACAGGCGAGAGCGCTACTGCGAAGATGAGCAGAAGAAGGACACGCAGGGACAGGCGGCGAGGCAGTTTGTCTTCAGTCCCCGCGGGACCGGACTCCCCCAGCGGCAAGCGTTGAGGCTTGCTTGAGAATATCGTTGAAAGCTTCGTCAGCACGGATGTCGTGGTCATTCGATCGCCTCGACCCGGCCTCGCTCAGCAACGTCTCAAGCGCACGGCGTGCACGGCTGACGCGGCTTTTGATGGTGCCCACTGCGCACTGGCAGACTTGCGCCGCTTCCTCATAGGCCATTCCGCCTGCGCCGACCAGAATGAGCGCTTCGCGCTGGTCGTCGGGCAGTTTGGCGAGTGCGGCGCGGAGCTCAAGCAGCTCCATGGGCACGGTCGGGTTATCGTTCGCGACAAGCGTGTTCTCGGCCATTTCCATGTCGAGCGGCGCGGTGCGCCAGCTTCTACGCTTTTCGGAATAAAACTGGTTGCGCAGGATCATGAAGGTCCACGCCTTGATGCTGGTGCCAGGCTCGAACGAGTCGCGGGCCTTCCAGGCCTTGGCGAGGGCCTCTTGCGCGAGGTCATCGGCCTGTGTCGGGTCATTGCACAGGCTGCGGGCAAAGGCGCGCAGGTGCGGGATCGCCGCGACGAGTTCCTTCTTGAAGGTGATCTCGTCGGCAGCTCCGAGCGTTCGCTCGGGAGGCGACGAGCCGTCCCGAGAGCTGTCTCTCGGCTTCGAGGCGTTTTTTGTTTCCACCATTACGCGATCGCTCACGGTTCGGTTTTCATGGAGCGCTGTTTAGGCGCCGGCTGGTCCGTCCCGTCGAATTGGTTGTCCGACTTGCGTTCGTCAGCCTTTTCCAGGAACGACATAAAGTCGTCGGGAACGTCCTCGTTCACGACCTCGTCGTACATCTGGCGCAGGCGCCGCCCTATCGGATCCTGCCGGCGGCGAGCAACCCGGGCGTCCACCGGCTTGGCCCCCGAATCCCCCCCGGAACTATCTTTTCCCATTTTTCGATACAACTTTGACTGCTCTTGGGTTGCTAAGTTGGGTTGCTATTGGCGCGACTTTCCCCGCTTCAGGCCCCAAACGCGGGGCGTCTCATGATGGTTCCGCAATATCTGAAAAAAGATGGAACCCGGGTTCCATGACGGCGTTTCAGGTCACTGGTAGGGCTGTATTTAAGACGTGTTGGAGATTTCATGAGCCTGGTTCAGAAACTTGGACCTCATCTGCCGTATCTGCGCCGCTATGCACGCGCGCTGACCGGAACGCAGAAGAGCGGCGATTCCTATGTAAAAGCCGCTCTTCAGGCCCTTGCTTCAGGAACGCATGAACTCGACGAACTGCCGCCGCGGGTGGCTCTATATAAGCTGTTTCAGACGATCTGGGGGGCCACAGGCGCCCTGCTGGAAACCCCGCCTGAGGACGGCGACACAGTCTCTCAACGCGTGATGCGCATTCCTCCTCGCCACCGCCAGGCTTTCCTGCTGACGGCGCTGGAAGGGTTTACGATCGACGAAGCGGCCCAGATTCTCGATGAAACCAGCGAAAACGTGCGCCAGCTCATCGCCCGAGCCCAACGCGACATCGAGGCCGAATTGGCCACGGAAGTGCTGATCATTGAGGACGAGCCGGTTATCGCAGCGGATATCGAGGCCCTAGTGCTGGATCTCGGCCACCGTGTGTCGACTGTCGCGACGACGCGGACCGAGGCGGTGGCGGCTGTGAAGCAGCGCCGACCGGGTCTGGTTCTGGCGGATATCCAGCTTGCTGACGGGTCTTCAGGCATCGATGCGGTGAACGACATCCTGAAGGGTCACGATGTTCCCGTGATCTTCATCACCGCTTTCCCCGAGCGTCTGCTGACTGGCGAGAAACCCGAACCGGCTTTTCTGATCACCAAACCTTTCCAACCGGAAACGGTGAAGGCTGCGATCGGACAGGCGCTATTCTTCCATGTCGAGCGTCCGGTCGCGGCCTGATTTGCCTTTGAAGACAAAACGTTGAGGCGGGCGGGATACCGCCCGCCTCAATCGTTAAATTTTTCACAACTGCCGGAACTGGCTCTCCCCTGCACGTAGACTCTACGGCAAGGGGCTTTGTCATGACTGTATTCAAGACGCTCATATCCTTTTCCGTGGTGTTTGCGGCTAGCGCCAGCTTGCAGTTGACGGCCATTGCCCAGACAGCGAAGCAGGCGTCGCTGAGCACGGCGAAGCCAGCCGCTGCGACAAGCTGGACGTGCCAGACCAAGGTGGTCGAGATCGCGCCTGTGTCTGAGGAAACCAGTGGGCGAGCGACAGCCTGGGTCATGATCCATCGGGTCCAGGGCGAAATCATTGCGGCCGAGCGACTGAGCGCGAGCGAAGTCGAGCGGGTGCGGCGCATGCCCTGCCAAGGCGACAGGTTGGTTGCCCCGCCTCCGCTGGTTGGCTGATCCAGAAAATCCCGAAATCTAGATCGTGCTGGCTGGCGCCGTATTAACCACGGGCGGCGGACTGGCGACATTATCGGCGACTTCGCCGCTTTTGCGGAACAGGACGTCGATCTGGTTGAGCTGGGTCGCAGGTAAGACACCGGCGGTCTGGGCGGCGACGCGGATACGATCCATAGAGACGCCCTTGGCGACGAGATCGTCGGCCACTGCTGAAAGACGCGCCAGCGCCAGCGCCATCGCCCGTTCACCATCCACACGAGAATCGACGCGTGCGACGAGATCAATGCCGTCGGGCTGGCAGGAAGCGGCGGTCTCGCTGATGCGTCCGATCAAGACGATCGCCTCGGGAGAGGTATCGGTCTCCCCGGAGGCAAAATAGATGGAAAGGCGACCACGCGGGCATGACTCGCAATCGGACGGCGAAGAGGCAGTTTGTGCGCGTGCCACCGTCCCCGAAAGGACAAGAGCCGCCGTGATGCCTAGATATCCGATTGTGCGCATCATGGTTACTTACCGAGGACAGCCGTAAAAGGCTTGCCGGCCTCGTCCATGCAGGACAGGCGCCGTGTGTAAACGCCACGCGCCGATAAATACCGGGCGTGGCGCTTTTGCACGGCTAGTGAGCGGCGTCTTCAGCCGCTTTATCAACAGCGGTTCCGGCGGCGCTAACATCTTCACCAACACCCTCGACCGTGTTGCAGGCAGCGGCCGAAGCCGCGAGCAGGAAGGCGAGAGCTGCAAAAGCCGTCTTCATAATATATCTCCATGTCCCGTCGGCAGAATTGGCCGACCGTTGACCTCAACGCCGCGATGATTGCGATGTTCCCTAAACATCGAGCAATCCCTTCGGGAGCGAAACGACGTCCATGAGTGAGGCGGCGTAGCGGAACACTGCGCTGGGGACGGCGTTGGTCATTCATCGATTGTGGAACACTTGAAGGAGTGCGTCGTGCTTGGATGGGCTCTCGTTTTCTTTGTTCTAGCGCTGGCCGCAGCAGCCTTCGGATTTGGCGGGCTTGCCGGCGCTGCTGCGTCTATCGCGCAGATCCTGTTTGTGATCTTCCTCGCGCTGACGATCGTAGCGTTCGTGGTGAGGGCGGCACAGGGTCGCTCGGTGTTATAATCAACCAATCGCGAGGTTGATGACCCAGAAGGCCGGCGCATTGCCGGCCTCTCACATGCGCAGCGATGCATGGCTTCCCCGCCAACGGCGTGACGAGCCCGTATTTTAACTGAGGGTGAAGATCTCCATCCACTCGTGGCAGCTGACGACTAGCCCGCGCGGCGTAATCGTCATCCGCCACGGCTTCAGTTCACAACGCGGACAGTATGCCTGGGCGGCACATCAAGTTCGTGTCGTAAGCCTTTGCTGTCTACGCAGCGGATCTGCGCGGGCGAAGCAAGCCGGATGGTCGGCGCTTTCTCGTT
Source organism: Hyphomonadaceae bacterium (assembly GCA_016714495.1). Lineage (GTDB taxonomy): Bacteria > Pseudomonadota > Alphaproteobacteria > Caulobacterales > Hyphomonadaceae > UBA7672. The sequence continues at coordinate 328,186 of JADKDU010000001.1, forward strand.
GGCAAGGTCGGCGAGTATCTGGGCGATGTCGATCTGGCGGTGAAGCTCGCGACAACGCGCGCGCGCCCAACTGTCTATCTTGATGCTGGGCCACAGCGCAGGCGGCGTGGTTGCCTGCACCGATGCGCTGGAACGCCAGAGCGAGTTTTGCTGGCCTTATCTGCCAGAGCTGTGCCTATCGCGTGCCGGCGCGCGACTTCGCGCTCGATACGCTGTCGTGGATCGGATCATGGGCGCCGAAACTCGGCGTGCTGAAGCTGAAGTACAAATATTTCACGCGCGACCAGGCGGCGCTTGTAACACTGAATGCGGATCCGCTGATCGCCGACGAAACTCAGCCCGCAGCAACACTGCGCGCGCTGTGGTAGGCTGACAAAAAACTGCAGGCGAGCTTTCCGAAGATCACCCTGCCGGGGCGGATCCCGCATGGCTCGGAAGACAAGTCGACCGGGCCGGCGGGCTGCAAGTTCTTCCACGACACGGCGGGGTCGAAGGACAAGACCCTGAAAATCTATGACGGCCATTTCCACGATCTGCTTGCCGACACCGGCAAGTAAGGCGTTATGGCGGACATTCAGTCATGGATTGACGGACACATGCCGGCTTAGTCCGGTCTGGCTAGTCCGGTCTGGCTAGTCCGGTCGCATGATATCCTGCAGGGCTTTCAGCATCTGCTCGGCGGAGTCGAGTTGCATGAATGCGCCGCGCGGATTGTCGATTTCCAGGATGGCGAAGGTCGTCAGCGAAACGGCGGCGGCGAAGAGGCCGCCCTGGATAAGGCCGCGTCGACCCTGCCCTGACAAGGTATAGCCAACGATCAGCGCGCTGATCAGCGAGACGCCCATCAGCGTGTAGAGAACAACATCGGGCGTTTGCGCACCCAGAGCGATCTTCCGGGCGTTGGACACCTCGATCATGTCCGAGATCGCAGGCAACACGGTGTCGACGGCGAAGCGGCGATCTTCCTTGGTCATCGCAGCGCCTGTCATGGTCCAGATCTGAGATTCCAGATCGTCGGCGGATGCGAAGGCGGCCTTCGGAGTGCTGCCGGCTTCAAGCATCCGATAGGCGGCGACGCGGGCACTGAGATAAAGTGGGAAGAGCTTCATGACGCCGCGCAGATCCGCGGGCTCGAGCAGGTCGATGCGGAGATAAGCCGTGTTGATCGCGTTAGCCTCCGCAGTCATCAATTCGCGGCGCGCATCGAGCCGGCTGAGGGCGCTGCCGAATGCGGCGGCCAGCACCAGGGCGACGAGCACGAACGCCGAGACCTCAATCACACCCGTATCGCGCGCCTCGCCGTCCGCCTTGAACCGCCGGCCCAGCCAGAGGCCGGCGAACAGCAGCGCGATCATGGCGGCGAGCAGGACGAGGCACGCTATGGCGGGGGGCAATATCATCAAGGCGATCAATCCCTGGAACAGAGGGCGGCAGATTTGCCCTGTTGCATGGCAAAAGGCCAGTCTGGCGACGAATCCACACGGTTCCCATCACTTCAAAAGTGCGTATGTTGCGCCCGCTGCGGGTCGGGCCTGTAGCTCAATGGTTAGAGCCGGCCGCTCATAACGGTCTGGTTGCAGGTTCGAGTCCTGCCGGGCCCACCAATCCTTCGTCCGTGCACGGGGCTGTTCGTGCTGGTCAATCCCCACGGATCGCGACAGTCACGATGCACCTGTCGCGACCGGCACTGCGCGCAAGGACGCTTGCTGTCAGACAAACAAGCTCATCGCAGGAATGGCTTCAGCTTGGCTGAATGACTGTGGCCTGCTCGATCTGCACACTGGCCGCCTCCTCGGAAATCCGGCGCTCGGTCAAGCCTGGACGGACTCCTTACCGATTTCTCTGGTTACGTTGACAGACCGAGATTCAACTACTTCACCTTAAATCACCTAGATTGAGTGGGGCGGCGCCCGCCGCATTTCACGATGCGTCCGCGGCGGGCGGCCGCCCAACGCCAGAACGGGGGCAGACGTCCTCGACACCCGCGCCTGCCCAAGACACTGCGAGACCTTCGCCTGGCTCGTTACCTAGTTGGAACCTTCCCGCGCACGCTCTTCAGCTTCGCGCATGGCGCGCTCGAGAGCAGGACCCGGAAGCGGGTTCTTGCGCAGGTGGCCGTACATCAGTTCTTCGACGAACTCGACGCACTTGAACTGCTGCAGCTGGGCGTCTTCTCCGACGGCTTTGTAGAGGTTGAAGGCGATCTTCCACGGCTTGGTGTAGACTTCCTCGTCCGTGATCTCGGCTTCGTAGCGCATTGTATGTTCGGACGTTCTGGTCCAGCGCTCAACGACCTTGGTCGTCGAACCATGGATGTTGCCCGAACGGTCGAGCCAGGTGTCCGGCAGCAGGCCGGTCACTTCGACCACGAATGTGTCGCCATCCCATTTGCCGTAGGACTGACCCATCCACGAATCGACCGGAGCTTCACCCGGATCTTGCAGGAACACGTTGCGCACCGCGCCGGCGTATTCATACGCGATGAAGAAAGCCTTGTCCGACTGGAAGATCTGGAACGGCTTGTCCATGTAGTTGGCGCGCGGAATGCCCGGCAGGTAGCACTTCACTTCCGGATCGTTTTCAACCGCCTTGGCGCGGTTCTCGTCACGGATCGCCAGAGCATCAGCTGTGTAAGGGATCTTGCCATCGCCTTGCACGATGCCAACGCCAGCCGGCACTGCGCCAATGGCGCCAAGAGCAACGACCGACGCTGCGGGAACCGGCACGTAGGGTCCGGGCCTAAGTTGCAGCGCAGCTTGGGCCGGGTGCGCTTCGATGTTGTAGTTGGCGGTATTCATGACGCGCCAGACACCGTTGAAATCCGGAATATTGGTTCCCGGTAAGCGCGGCGCGCGGTACGCCGCGGGGACCGCAGGCGCGGGAGAGCTATCCGCCATAGCGACGGCGGGTGTAACAGGCGGGCTCGCACAGGACGCAAGGGCAAGCGTCAAGGCGATTGCTGAAACAGTGGTCTTCACGATGTCCTCCTGAAAAAGGGAGGAGCGTTAATGCCTCCTCCGGTTGAACGACGTCAAAGCTTGGCCTCGATCGCGGTGATCATTTCCTCAAAGCGATCAATGCGGCGCTCCATGCGAGACAGATATTGCGTGGTGACATCCACGCGTCCGCCTTCGCTTGATCGCAGGACAAATTCGCCCCTGTCACGCAGGGGCATGCCACCTGCTCGAACTTGTCCGTCTCCGCGCGTAGGAATTCCAGCATTGCTAGACGCATGCTTCCATTCTCGTTTTGGGAGCCGCGAGCTGGGTGGGGTAGGCGCCTTCTAAATTTGAATGCGCCGTATCCCGCATCAAACCTAAAAGATGAGCGAAACCGATCAACGACAGCAAATGTCGCAGGAAGTCGAAACCAGTTCTCATAGCCATGTCCTCAATCGAGCAACGTGGGTACAAGATGCGCCAGGCGAGCGTTCGGCGCCCTGTCCGCCAAGCCCTTTTTTGTCGCTTGGCGCTGAACGACTTAGAAATCGCATTTCGCCTGATCAAGGGAAGTGAACGAAATTTTTTTTGATGCATTGCAACATGTCTAACAGGGCGCGCCGCAAGCATCCGGCCCTTTTTTTTGGACGAGTTTGCGCCGCGCTTCTTCTCTGCTTGATCGCAAGAACGCGAACGACCAGTCGTCACCGAACTACTGCGCGACCCTGTTGGCGCCGCGACAAGCCGTCTGCGATGTCAGCATAAAAAACGCCGCACTTCTCGCTTCAGCCTGCACACCAACGCTTTGCTATTTCCCCCAGAGCAATCCCGTCAGTGCCATTGCCTCCAATACGACTAGAAAGGCAAGACAAACGAACCAGATCCTAGCGGACTTTGGCGCACGTCGATCGCAATGCACACTTTTTGCCAGCCCAATCGTGGTTAATCGGCTAATCACGCGTTAAGGTGCATTCTCTCGCTATGGGGCGAGCATGACATGCAGTCAGAGCGGCGTGTCGAGAGGATCGTATTGATCTCGCCAGCGCCGGCGAGCGGGTATTTCGCGTCAACGCGCTGCAACTGGATCGATGATCGAGGTGTGGAACGTGATCTTTCCGCTACGCTTCACGAGCGTTCGCAGGCCGCCACACCGCGCCGCCAGTTCGCGCTTGTCGCGCCACGGACCTGCCCCATTTGGGCGGAGATTTCCGTCATATGTCCGCTATACTCCCCGGAAAGACGGACGAGACAACGACCATGGAAAGGTCAACACGATGACACGCTTTGCCCCCGCCCTGCTTGCCGCCTCTGTGCTGGCCGGCTGCGCGACAGCTCCGATGGCGATGGCGCAACCGCCTGTGGGGCCTCAACCAGGAATGCCCCCGATGAGCACGATCCAGCCCGAGACCACCATCACGCTGACCGGCAAGGGCACGGTCGATCACGCACCCGATGTCGCGATGATCAGCGTCGGCGTGCAGGTAGAGGCCAAAACCGCCGCTGAAGCGATGCAGCAGCAGGCCGAGAACATGAATGGGGTGTTCGCCGCCGTGAAAGCCGCGGGCATCGCTGATCGCGACATGCAGACGGGACAGCTTTCTCTGAACCCGGTCTATGAGTATCCAAACAATGCACGGCCGCGCCTGACCGGCTATCAGGCTTCGAACCAGCTCAACATCAAGGTCCGCAAGCTCGACACGCTGGGCAAGACGCTGGATGCCGTGGTGAAAGGTGGCGGCAACGCGATCAATGGCGTGTCGTTCTCCATCGACGAGCCGGACAAGTTCCAGAACGACGCGCGCATCGAGGCGATCAAGGATGCGGCCGCCAAGGCCGAGCTCTACGCCAAGGCGGTGGGGTACAAGGTGAAGCGCATCGTGACGATCAGCGAGCAGGACTACTATCCGCAGCCCGTGCCTATGGTGATGCAGATGCGCCAGCAGGACATGGCGGCGGCGCCAACCCCGATCGCGGCCGGCGAGGTCTCCCTGACGCAGACGGTGAACGTGGTGTTCGAGCTGACGAAGTAGCGCTCACACACTTCTGAAACCAAAAACGCCGCTCCGAAGATAGCCGGGGCGGCGTTTGTCTTTCCGGGGAGGAAATTCTGGTCAGGCGATGCCTGTGACGACCTCGTTTTTCTCACTGAGCTTCACGACGGCCGGGTGGTGCTGACGCGCGGCCTGCTCGTCCATCTGGGCCCAGGCGGCGATGATCACGCGATCCTGCACCTGGAAGAAGCGGGCGGCGGCGCCGTTGACGCCGATGGTCTTCGAGCCGCGCGGGGCCTCTATCGCATATGTGGTGATGCGCGCGCCGTTAGTAATGTTCCAGATATCGATCTGCTCGTGCGGCAGGATGCCGGCCGCTTCGAGAAGGTCGATGTCGATCGAGCATGAGCCTTCGTAATGAAGGTCGCATTGGGTGACGGCAGCCCGGTGGAGCTTGCCCTTCATCATGGTCAGGATCACGGACGTCTCTCCTAACGCCCGCTTTGGCGGGTCATCGCGCAGGCTTTTACACAGAAGGGATTTCCCCTCCGTAAAGCGATTGCGCAGCCTTTAGCCGAACTCGCTCCGGGCTGTTGGCCCACGCGTCGGCTTGGTTAAGGTGGAGACGGCCCAGGCCCCAATTGCTTGGAAGAGTAGCCCGGCGTAGTCCCCGTTAGCGCAACCGATACATACGGTCACCGTAAGGAGCCCTCTATATGGCCCATGAGTTCCGTCACGTCCAGTCCGGCGACCAGTCCATTCGCGTAGCTGTGATGGGGTCAGGTCCGCTCGTTCTGATGGTCCATGGCTGGCCGGAAAGCTGGTATTCCTGGCGTCACCAGATGGGGCCAGTGGCGGAGGCCGGCTACACGGCGGCGGCGATTGACGTGCGCGGATATGGCGGGTCGTCGAAGCCCTACCCGATCGAAGCCTACGACATGCAATCGATCGTCGGCGACAATCAGGCGGTGGCGGACGCACTGGGCAGCGGTAAGGCGATCCTGGTCGGCCACGACTGGGGGGCGCCCATTGTGTGGAATTCGGCGCTGATCGATCCGCAGCGGTTTACCGCCGTGGCGGCGATGGCGATCCCGTTTTTGGGACAGGGCAAGGCGCCGTTCATCGACATCGCGCGCAAGCTGTTCACCGAGCAAGGGCACTTCTTCTACCAGATCCGCATCCAGGACGAGGGCGATGTGGAAGCCGAAGTCGAGGCAGATGTGCGCGCCTCGCTTCGCAAGCTCTACTACGCACTCTCGGGAAACGCGCCGCAGGGCGCCTGGCCATGCGACAAGAGGCATGGCGAGGGCCTTCTGCATCGGCTGGTCGATCCGCCGAAATTCCCTGCATGGCTGAGCGACGCGGACATCGACTACTATGTGAAGGAATTCGAGGGCTCGGGATTCCGTGGGCCATTCAACCGTTATCGCAACTTTCATCGCGACTTTGCTTATCTGTCGAAATTCGCCGAGCGTAAAATCGAGCAACCTGCCCTGTTCATTGCCGGCGAGCAGGACATGGCGCTCAAGATGTTCGGTCGCGATGTGGAGCCGCGCATGCGCGAGGTTGTGACGGACCTGCGTGGTTATCACCTGCTGCCGAATTGCGGACACTGGACCCAGCAGGAGCAGCCGGATGCGACGAACAGGCTGCTACTGGATTGGTTGAAAGGGCTGTAGCCTCAACCCATCGCGCTCACATCTTCGAGCGTGACATAGCCTGCGCAGGCTCCTGAACCACGAGGAGCTTTGCCATCTTCGACGGCGTGAGCGAAAATCGCCGCCGGATCACCCTCCAGGCGGCGCTTCAGGCAAGTGATCCGGCTGAAGGCGCTGACATCGATCTGATGGAATTCCACCCAGCGCGCGACCCCAATGAAAACGCTGTCGGCAAGCGTAGGATGATCGCCAGATAAAGGGGCGCTCGTCGAGCATGGCTTCAAGTTGGGCGTGGCGCTTGAAGACGCTCGCGCGACCATGCTTGCGAAGGATTTCCTGCAAAGGCGGGTCCGGCTTCATTTCCATCGCCGCCCAGAGCACGCTGAAGGCGCCCATGAAGCTGGTGTTCATAAAGGCGAGCATCTGGTGCATGCAGTCGGCGTCGGCGCTTTTCGGATCGAAGCTGATGCGTCGATCCGTGTCGCGGGCTTCAAGCCAAGCGGCGATGCCCATCGTCTCGGTGAGGCGTGAACCATCCGGCTTGATCAGGATCGGCGTCTCCTGACGGCCGTTAAGTCGAGTGAAGGCTTCGGTCTGCATATCTTCAGCATGTCGGCTCGGGCGATACGGTAGGGCTGGCTCAGCCATTCGGAGGCGGCGACGAGACCGAGCGAGCTACCCTGGGGAACGCCAGCAACAAGGATGGGATCCATTCTTCTGTCTAGTGGTTACGATGGGCGCGGCGATGCACGAGATCTGGGGAGACAAGGTCCGAAGGCAATTACGGCCAAAAATGTAACCATGGGACGCGCATGCAGACTGTCGGTTCGAGATGCCCGATCGAGGAAGTCATGCGCGTGCTGAGCGGTCGGCGGCCGACGCTGCTGCTCTATTATCTATAGTACGGCATGAAACGGTTCAGCGACCTGCAGCGTGACAACCCGACTATCTCACATCGGATGATGACGCTGGAATTGCGCACGCTGGAGGTCGTGGGGATTGTCGCTCGGACGGCGCATGGGGGTTATCCACTCCGGGTGGATTACACGTTGACCGAAGCGGGACGCCGGCTGGTTCCGTTGATTGATGCGCTGGGCGCGTGGTGGGTAGCGGAAACGACGGCCTGACGCTTTCCGGCCCTCAAACCGGGCAGACTCAAAGCATCCCCAACCTTACCGCACTGCCGCATTGACCTTCCCACCCCGCTTGCGCCAGATGGCCTTAACGTCTGGTTCCGCCGGGAGGCGCGATCAGGCGGATATGTCGATAGATCCCCGCGGGAGAGAGTGGAGTTCGCTCCGCCGCCGAAGGCGCAACCGCCCAGGAAACGCTCAGGCAAAAGGGCCGCGGGAGTGACGACATCGCTGGAAAGCGCGGGATTATCAGCCCGCCGCCGACGGAGTAAGCGGACGCAGAAAAGCGTTACGTGAATCTCTCAGGCACATCCGACAGCGGGGGCGTAGTCGCGGAAGCGATGGCGTGTACCTGTCGGAGTTGGTGAATGACCGAACCCTCGAAGCCCCTAAAAAAAACGCCTTTACACGCGCTGCATGTGAAGCTGGGCGCCCGCATGGTGGAGTTCGGCGGCTATGACATGCCAATCCAGTATCCCGAAGGCATCATGGCGGAGCACAACTGGACGCGTCAGCATGCGGGCCTGTTCGACGTCTCGCATATGGGGCCGAGTTTCCTGTCCCTGCCCCAGCTGGGCGGCGGCGAGGAGGCGCACAGGAAAGTCGCCGCGATCGTCGAGAAGCTGGTGCCGTCTGACATCGCCAGGCTGGCGCCGGGCAAGGTTCAGCTGACGGTTCTGCTGAACGAGGATGGCGGAATTGTCGACGACCTGATGGTCGGCCGGCCGCCTCACGACGACCAACAGGGCGGACTCTACATCGTCGTCAACGCGGGTACGAAGGACAATGACTTTGCGTTGATCCAGAAGACGGCAGGCAGCGACGCCGAACTTTACCGCGCCGACGACCGCGCGTTGATTGCGCTGCAGGGGCCTGAGGCGGAAGCGGTGATCGCCGGCATCCTGCCGGACGCGGTTCCCCTCACCTTCATGCAGTTCCGGCAGATCAAGGACACGCCGTTCGGCAATGTGATCGCCACGCGCTGCGGCTATACTGGGGAGGATGGCTTCGAGATTCTCGTGCCGGCTGAGCACGCCGAAGCGTTTGCGAAAAAGCTGCTGTCTGATGCGCGCGTGAAGCCGATCGGGCTGGGCGCGCGGGACTCGCTGCGGCTCGAAGGCGGCATGTGCCTTTATGGGCACGACATCGATGCGACCAAGACGCCGGTGTCGGCATCGCTGGCGTGGATGATCTCCAAGGGGCGGCGAGACCGTGGAGACTTTCCCGGCGCACAGCGCATCATGAGCGAGTTGAAGAACGGCGTTCCATCCAAGCGCGTGGGGATCAAGCCGCTGGGCCGGGCGCCGGCGCGCGAGGGCACGGAAGTCCACAGCGTCGATGGACAGGTGATCGGCGTTGTTACTTCGGGCGGCTTCGGGCCGACGGTCAATGGGCCGGTGGCGCAGGGCTATGTCGATACGAGTTACGCCAAAGTCGGCACGCCGGTGAAGCTGATCGTGCGCGGCAAGGAGCTGGATGCGGAGATCGCGTCCATGCCGTTCGTTCCCGCAAAGTACAAACGCTGAAGGGGATTTCAGGATGACGATTTATTACACGAGCGAGCATGAGTGGATCAGCGTCGAGGGTGATGTCGGCACTGTCGGCATTACGGCGTTTGCCGCGGGGAAACTCGGCGACGTTGTGTTCATCGAACTGCCGGACGCCGGCAAGAAGGTGAAGAAGGAAGGCGACATGGCGGTCGTCGAATCGGTGAAGGCCGCTTCGGATGTCTATGCGCCGGTGTCGGGCGACATTCTGGAAGCCAACGCAGCCATCGTCGATGATCCTGCCAAGGTGAATGCAGATCCTGAAGGCGAAGGCTGGTTCGTGAAGCTGAAGCTTGCGAACGCGGGCGAGCTTTCGGGCCTGATGGACAAGACGGCCTACGAAGCCTTCTGCACAACTCAGTGAGATAGATGTACGCCCTCCCCGCCTTCCGCGTAGATGACACGTCCGACTTGGCCGCCTTCATCAAGGCGCGCCATTTCGCAACGCTTGTCGTTTCCGGTGAAGATGGGCCGGTGGCGGCGCACATCCCGATGATCGTCAACCGCGACGCGGCGGGCACGCCCGTCACGCTTGAAGGGCACGTCGCGGGCAATCCGGTCGCCGGCTGGCGGCCGTCCCACCCGCGCGCTGGCGATCTTCAGCGGGGCGGACGCTTATGTGACGCCGTCGCTCTACCTGTCCAAGCGCGAGCACGGAAAGGTGGTGCCGACCTGGAATTACATCGCCATACACGTCACCGGCGTGGTCGAAACTTTCAACGACGCGGACGCCTTGCGTCAGCAGGTGAGCCGGATCACGGACCTGATGGAACAACCAGCCACGGCGCCATGGGCTGTGAGCGATGCTCCCGAAGACTACATCTCAAAAATGCTCAACGCGATTACCGGTGTTCGCCTGACGATCGATGCGATCGAGGGCGTGCGCAAGCTTTCCCAGAACAGGCCGGAGGGTGATCGCGCCGGCGTGCTCAACGGCCTCACTCGTTCATCCGATCCTTCCGCGAGGCAGCTCGCGGCCGAAATGACCAAGGAAGCATAGACATGCGCTACCTGCCCCTCACCGCGGATGACCGCGCGGAGATGATGAAGATTATCGGCGCAAAGTCGGTGGACGATTTCTATGGCGATGTGCCGGCTTCGGCGCGGCTGAAGGGCCCCGTGGCGGGGCTGCCCAACCATCAGGGCGAGCTGCAGGTCGAGCGGCATATGACCAAACTTGCGGCGAAGAACCGGGCGGCGTCGGACGGGCCGTTCTTCGTTGGGTGCGGGGCCTACAAGCACCACATCCCCGCGAGCGTTGACCACATCATTCAGCGGTCGGAATTCCTGACGACCTACACGCCCTACCAGCCGGAGATTGCGCAGGGCACGCTGCAGACGATGTTCGAGTTCCAGACGCAGGTCGCGGCGCTCACCGGCATGGAGGTCGCGAACGCCTCGATGTACGACGGCTCGACCGCCTGCGCCGAAGCCGCCGTGATGGCCTGCCGCGTCACGAAGCGGAACACCGTCGTCATGTCCGGTGGCCTGCACCCCCACCATGCCGACACGACGCGCACGCTGTGCGAAGCGGCGGGGATCAAAGTCATCCAGCTGGCTCCTGCCGTGGATGGCGAGCTCGAACTAGCCAAGGCGGTGAACGATGAGGCGGCCTGCGTGATTGCGCAGTCGCCGAACGTCTTCGGGACGCTGACAGATCTGACGCCTGTGGGCGATGCGGCGCACGCAAAAGGCGCGCTGCTGGTGACGGTGTTCACGGAGGTCGTGTCGCTGGGGCTTGTAAAGACGCCGGGCGAAATGGCCGCGGACATTGCGGTCGGCGAGGGGCAGTCGATTGGCGTGCCGCTGGGCTTTGGCGGACCCTATGTCGGACTGTTCACCTGCCGCTCCAAATTCCTGCGGCAGATGCCGGGCCGGTTGTGCGGCGAAACGCTCGATGCGGATGGCAAGCGTGGTTTCGTGCTGACGCTGTCGACGCGCGAGCAGCACATCCGCAGGGACAAGGCGACGAGCAATATCTGCACGAACTCCGGCCTCTGCATGCTGGCCTTTACCGCGCACATGACGCTGCTGGGCGACAAGGGGCTGACGCATCTAGCGACGCTGAACCATGAGGCGGCATGTGACCTGGCGGACGCGCTTGGCGCCGTGAAAGGTGTGAAGGTCCTCACCACCCGCTATTTCAACGAGATTGCCTTCGAGACGACCAAGCCAGCAGATCAGGTAGTGGCGGCGCTTGAGAAGCATGACGTCATCGGCGGCGTGCGCGCCTCGCGCCTGTTCCCTGGCGCCGGCCTGGACAATGTGGTCGTGGCAGCCGCTACTGAGTGCGCGACGGCCGAGGACATCAAGGCTTATGCCGCCGCTCTGGCACAGGTGCTCGCGTGAAGCGCGACATGAATCTAATTAGCCGAATACTTCTCGATCCGGGGCCGAAGGACGACAAAACGGAATCCCCACGGAAGCCACCCCGGCGGGGGGGACAGAAAAGGCGGTGGCTGCGCCGCGCGGGGGGGGCGGGTGATGGGGGGGGGGGGGCCGCCCCCCCCCACCGGCCCAAGAGGGACCGCGGGAAGGCCCTTTCGGGAGGAAAAAAGCAATCATGACCATGAATTCGACAGGCCGACCTACTTCGGCATCCGCGCTTGAGGGTGGCCTCATCGCACATACCGTCTCGGGCTCGAAAGGTCTCTTGCAGGCGGAAGGACTGATCTTCGAGATCGGCTCGACCGGCAAGACCGGCGTTGATCTCGTAAAGGCCAAGGGCACGAAAGATCGACTTGGCGGCGTGACCCGTAGGGCGTCGAGCGGGCTACCCGGCCTCACCGAGCCGGAAACGGTTCGGCACTATGTGCGGCTGAGCCAGAAGAACTATGCGATCGACCTCGGCCTGTTCCCGCTTGGTTCATGCACGATGAAGCACAATCCGCGGCTGAACGAAAAGGTCGCGCGCCTGCCCGGCTTTGCGGATGTGCATCCGATGCAGCCGCAGACAACCGTGCAGGGCGCGCTTGAATTGATCAACGAGCTAGCCGACTGGCTAATGAAGCTTACCAACATGCCGGCTGTCGCGATGACTCCGAAAGCGGGCGCACATGGCGAACTGGCCGGCATGCTGGCAATCCGCGCGGCGCTGATTGCGCGTGGCGAAGGCGACAAGCGCAAGCGCGTGCTGGTGCCGGTATCGGCCCACGGGACCAACCCGGCGACTGCGGCGCAGTGCGGCTTCATCATTGACGAGATCAACGCCGCGCCGGATGGCCGGGTCGACCTCGAAGACCTGAAAGCCAAGCTGGCGGATTCATCCGATGTGGCCGGCATCATGCTGACCAACCCGAACACCTGCGGGCTGTTCGAGCGTGACATCAAGGCGATCGCCGAGCTGATCCACGCCGCTGGAGGATACTTCTATTGCGACGGCGCGAATTTCAACGCGATCGTCGGCCGCGTGCGGCCGGGCGATCTCGGCGTCGACGCGATGCACATCAACCTGCACAAGACGTTCTCGACGCCGCATGGCGGCGGCGGGCCGGGCTCGGGTCCGACCGTTTTGTCGGCAGCGCTCGCGCCTTTTGCGCCAGTGCCATTCATTACCAAGACCACCGAGGGTCTGCGCTTCGTGGAGCATCACAGCGAGGCGCCGGATTCGTTCGGCCGGATGTGCGCCTTTCACGGCCAGATGGGTATGTTCACGCGCGCCCTCGCCTACATTCTCAGCCACGGGGCAGATGGGCTTCGTCAGGTGGCGGAAGACGCCGTGCTGAACGCCAACTACATCCTTGCGCGCCTCAAGCCGCTGATGTCGCCGGCGTTCGAGGGATACTGCATGCACGAAGCACTGTTCTCGGATGCGTTCCTGAAGGACACGGGCGTCGAGACCATCGACATCGCCAAAGGCCTCATCGACGAGGGCTATCACCCGATGACGATGTACTTCCCGCTCGTCGTCCACGGTGCGATGCTGATCGAGCCGACCGAGACGGAGTCCAAGGCCGAGCTGGATCGCTTCTGCGATGCGCTGGCCTCGATCGCGCGACGCGCGAGGCAGAAAGATCCATCGCTGAAATCCGCGCCGCACCTTGCGCCAGCCAAGCGGCTGGACGAAACGCGCGCGGCGCGCTCGCCTCGCCTGAAATGGACACCGGAAACGCCGACGTCGAAAGCGGCGGAGTGACGCTGGAAACGGCGGGCGTCTACCCGGCAGTTCCGGATCATTTCTTCTTCGCCTCAACCATCGCAACGGCCTTTTCGATGCGCCGCAGGCGTGTTTCCGGAGCCTTCGCTTCCTCAATGGCGCGGACATGTTCTTTGCGGTGTGTGAAGGCAAGCGCCGCGAAGTCTTTCGTCAGACCGGCTTTCTTCAGGGCGACGGCGAGATCCTTCGGAACTTCGACCACTCGGGGCGCGCGGTCGAGTTCAAGCGTTACTTCAACCTTGTCGCCGCCCTTCACGCCGGCCGCATTGCGGTGCTCCTGCGCGAGCGGCAGCATGAACTTGCCACCCATGAAGAACACTGTGCTGCGGTAGGTGTAGCCTTCCAGCGTGACACTGACCTTGGGCTTCTTGCCCGGGCCAAGCTTTTCCACGATCGCTTCGGGAACCTCGATGCCGGTTGCGTTCATGCCCTCAGCCTGTGTGATGGCAGTCTTGAACTTCGGCACTCTGCTCTCCCCGAACGCAGCGCGACATTCCCCAAGACGGGCGAAAAACACAATAAGAGCGTGTTCGGAATCGATCTTGACGACGTGTCACCTATAGGCATCATGTCACCTATAGGTTATACGAAGTTCTTGCGATGCCTGACCTCCCAACCGTCGATCGCAGCAAGCGTAGGCGGCGCGTGATAGCCGCGGCCAGTGCGATGCTGGTCATCGTGGTCTTTGCTGCGATTGGTGCGGTCTTTCCGCATCGCGAAGCGCTCCGCGCGGTGGATGTCGTGCGTATTGTCGCCTTGATCGCGTTCACATTTGTGGTGGCTATTCGTTCGACCACGAACTTCGGTTTCGGCCCGCGCAATCCCGAACTCGATGACGAGTTGTCTCGCGCCAACCGCGCGAGCGCCGCTTTTCAAGGCTTCTGGGCAATGCTGCTTTCGGCAACGGCAGCCTATGTCGCGTCATTCTTTCTGGATCTCAGGCTGACTGAGGCTGCGCCGATCATTCTCTGTGCTGGCGCCGTGGCGGCGGGTTGGCGTTTCGCCTACCTTGAGGCGGTGGGCGAAGAGGTTGTCTGAGGCCAAACTCGGCAGCAGGCTGCGCGAAGCGCGAACCGAAGCTGGCCTCACGCAGGCAGAACTCGCCCAGCTTGTCTCGGTGTCACGCAAGACGATCAACACGGTTGAGAACGGAGTCTTTGTCCCTTCGACCCTGCTCGCGCTCAAGCTTGCGCGTGCGCTGCGCAAGCGCGTGGAAGACCTTTTTTATCTTAATTGAGCGCGAGGATCTGAATCAGAGCCCGGACCAGGTCGCGATCCAGAAGGTGACCATTGATGCGGCATACGCCAGTCCGATCAGATAGGCGAACATGAAGCCCGTCCATTGCCACGAATTGGTCTCGCGGCGCACGGTGGCGAGAGTCGCAAAGCACTGTGGGGCGTAGACGTACCAGGCGATGAAGCTGAGAGCCATCGGCAGGGTCCAGGCGGAGCCGAGCGTGGTCTGGAGGGCCTGGCTCGTCTCGTCGACGGGGCCGAGCGAATAGATCAGTCCGAGCGATGACACGGCTGCTTCGCGCGCGGCCATACCCGGGATCAGCGCGACGACCATCTCAAGGTTAAAACCGATGGGCTTGAAGATCGGCTCGATGACGCGGCCAATCATGCCGGCATAGCTGCCTTCAAGGCCCGTTCCTCCATTCGGAAAATACGCCAGCACCCAGAGCGCGACCGTCGTGCCGAAGATAATCGTGCCGGCGCGCTTGAGGAACGCCCAAGCCTTCGAGACCAAGCCGAGGAAAAAGTCGCGCCAGACGGGGAGCTTGTAGGTCGGCAGTTCCATAATGAGCGGCTGGCTCGGGCCCTTGGTGGCCGTCCGCTTCAATACGAATGCCACGGCGACCGCGCTGATCACGCCGAGCGCATAGAGTGCGAAGAGGACAAGGCCCTGCAGGTTGAATGGGCCAACCATGGTCTGTGGAATGAAGACGCCGATGAGCAGCGTGTAGACCGGCAGGCGAGCGGAACACGTCATCAGCGGAGCGACCATGATGGTCGTGATCCGGTCGCGCTCTTCCTCGATGGTGCGGGCAGCCATGATGCCGGGGATGGCGCAGGCGAACGACGACAGCAGCGGAATGAAGGCGCGGCCATTGAGGCCTACGCGCAGCATCAGCTCGTCCATCAGGAAAGCGGCGCGGGCCATGTATCCCGAGGCTTCCATGAACAGGATGAAGGCGAACAGGATCACGATCTGCGGCAGGAACACGACGACCGAGCCAACGCCGTTGATCGCCGCATCAACGATGAAGCCATGCAGGATCTCGTTGGTGATCAGCGGGGAGACAGCCTCCTGCAGCGAGGCAAAGCCCACCTCGATGGCGTCCATCAGAGGCGTCGCCCAGGCGAACACGGCCTGGAACACCACGAACAGTACGGCCACCAGCACCACAACGCCCGCAACGGGATGCAGCAGGATCGCGTCCATTCCCCGCGTGAACTTGTTCATCGCCGGCTCGACCATGGTCTCGTCGGCGATGCGGCGGGCTTCGCGCTGAAGGGCGCGGAGATCATGAACCGGTTCGGCGACAACTGTGCCGGGCGGCACGGCTTTCAGAACTTCATCGATCTTGGCGACCAGGCTTTCGCGGCCTGCCTTGCGCGTGGCGCGCGTGGCCACAACGGGCACACCCAGCATGACGGCAAGTTTCGGAAGGTCGATCTTCACGCCGTCGCGCTCGGCAAGGTCGATCATGTTGAGCGCGACGATTACGGGAAGGCCGAGCGACTTCATCTGCAATACGGTGTGTAGATGGGTGCGAAGGTTCGCAGCGTCAGCAACAAGGATCAGCGCGTCCGGCGGCGGATCGCCCCTCTTGCCCTGGATGGCCTCGACGGCGACGCGCTCATCAGTCGAACGGGCTTCAAGGCCGTAGATGCCGGGGAGGTCGATCAGCGTGACGCTCGCCCCCGCCGGCGTCTCGAAGCGTCCATTGCGTGTCTCGACCGTTGTACCGGCGTAGTTGGCCGTCTTCGCGAGGCCGCCGGTCAATCCATTGAAGAGTGTGGTCTTGCCGCTGTTGGGTGCGCCGACCAGGGCAAGTCGCAATGTCGTGGCGGTCACTCTGCCAGCTCCACCTGGACGAGCGCTGCTTCCCCTTTGCGGAGCGCAATGACGGTGCGGTTCAATCGAATCGACAACGGCGCACCGCCGAGCCAGCCCTTGCCTAGCAGTTCGACTTCGTCGCCTTCAGCAAAGCCGATCTCACGGAGTTTCGCGACAAGCTTCTGATCGCCCGCGCCAAAGCCCGCGACGCGCCCGAGCTTGCCTTTGGCAAGCCGGTCCAACCCTAAAATCATCGACCCCGTATCCATTTTTGCGGGTATATTGAGAACCATTCTCAATAGCAATCGAAATCGGTCCGTGCGGGCTTTCCGTCGCATCGAGGCGCGTTATTCTTGCTTGTGGAGGGGCATGGAGGTTTGAGCATGCCCCACGCCGTTCGCGCCGCCCTGCTTGCAGCCTTGGCCCTGTCAGCCGTCGCCTGCGGAGGCGGAGGCAGCCCGAATCCACCTCCGGCCGCCTCGCCCCCAGGAGCGCCGCCGCCACCGCTCCCACCGCCGCCGGCCGCACCTTCGGCGCCGCCGACATTCACCTCGCCCGCCATCGTTTCGACGCGGGAAAACATGATCGGGGTGATCTACCGGCCTGTCGCCACGGATCCGAACGGCGATGGGGTGACCTACAGGGCGACAATCGGCGGGCCTGACGCCGCGCGCTTCGTGATGAATCCGGTGACACGCGAAATACGCTTCGCCGTACAGCCGGATTTCGAAGCGCCGGCGGATGCCGGCGGCAACAATGTCTACGACATCAGCTTCACGGCGTCCGACGGCACGACCACAACGACGCAGAACGTCGCCATCACGGTGACCAACGTGGCGAATGGTTTCCGGGTGCGGCGCGTCGCGTCGGGGCTGGCGGCGCCAATTTATGTCGCGGGATTGCCCGACGGCAGCGGGCGCGTTGTTGTAGTGCTGCGTGGCGGGATCATCCGCGTGATGAATCCGACAACCGGGACGTTTGAGGCGAACGACCTTCTGAACATCGCATCACAGATCGACACCAATGGCGAGAAGGGCCTGCTGTCGATTGCGTTCTCACCGAACTTCGTGAGCGATCGCACCTTCTATCTTCATTTGAATCCAAACAGCGCCAGCGTGACCGAGATTCGCAAATACCGGGTAATGTCCGACAACTATGCACGGGCGGACACAACAACGGCCGATGCGATTCTGACCATCCCGCAGCCATCGGCGACCAACCACAAAGGCGGGACACTGGTCTTTGATACTTCGGGTCGGATGCTGATCAGCATGGGTGACGGCGGCAGCAGGTCCGCCAATGCGCAGGAAAACACCACGCTGCTGGGCAAGATCCTGCGTATCGATCCGTCAACCGATGCTTTCCCGACAGATGCGGCCCGGGACTATGCAATTCCGACGGCGAACCCGTTCGCGAGCGGCGGCGGACTGCCGGAGATTTATGCGAGCGGATTGCGCAATCCGTTCCGAATCAGCGTCGATCCGGCGACAGGCGACATGTTCATCGGGGATGTCGGGCAGAGCGCCATCGAGGAGATCGACCGTATCGCAGCCAACAAGACGACGTTGACCAATTTCGGTTGGGACCAGAGGGAAGGCTCGCAGCAGTATAACGGCGCCGACAACCCCGCCTTCACGTTGCCCGTGACCGAATACGTCCGCCAGGTCGGAACGACGGTGACCGGCGGCGTGGTTTACCGCGGCCCGATCGAAGATCTGCAGTCGCAGTACATCTTCGGAGATTTCGGCTCGAATACGCTTTGGTCAGTTCCAATCACGAACCTCAATGTTGGAACAGTCTTTCCATCGAGCAGCCTGACGGTCCGCACGACACAATTTGCCCCCAACACCGGGACGATCAACTCCGTCGTCGCGTTCGGAACGGACACTGAAGGCAATGTCTACTTCGTCGACATCGGCGGCGAAGTGTTCGTCCTGGAACCGACCCCTTAGCGCTGCGCCGTCTTTTCAGCGGCTTCAGTCGGCTTGGCGCCGTCCTTTAGGAATTTCACCAGCACGCGCTGTCCGACGAGAACCGGCGCCTGTTCGGCATCGACGACAACCTCGACCACGCGCTCGTCGGTGCGTTCGCTTGGATCGTCAGAGCGAAGCTTGCGCGCGCCCATCACGCCGGCGATGCGGATCACCTCTCCCGGATAGGCTGTTGACTGGGCCGACTCCGGCACGATCTCGACCTTCTGGCCGACCTTGACGAGATTGATCGAACGCTCTTCGACTTCAGCACGGACGATACGCAGCGAATTCGGTTGCAGCTGGAACATGGCGGTCACGCTGAATGTGGAGGCGCCCGAGCCAGGATTGGCATAGCGGCGCACGATCGTGCCGTCGGTGGGCGCACGGATAACATAAAGCTCCATCTGGTAATTCGCCTCGGCCAGCTGCGCGCGGACGAGGGCGATCGAAGCCTTCTGCGCTTCAAGCTGGGCGCGCAACTGGCGTGTATTGTCCTGCGCCTGTTCGTAGATCTGCTGAGAGGTCGCGTTGTCGGCGATCAAACGCTCGAGACGACTCTCCTCGCGCACAGCCGCCTCGAGCTGCACTTCCAAGATCGGCGCCTGCGCCTGGGCCTGAGCGAGTTGCGCCGCAACGCGATTGCGCGACAGGCGGGCATCGTCGTCCTCCTGACGCGCGAGGATCTCACCGGCTTTCACCTCGTCGCCTTCCTGAACGAACACTTCTTTAACAACGCCAGGCGCCCGCGCCGCAACATCGACGAGACCGCCTTCAATATCGACCTTTCCGGCCGCGATAGCGGAGTAAGGCGTGTTGACGGATGCAACGTCAGCCTTGGCGACATTTTGCTGCCCTGGGGCATCCAGGGAGGGACCATCGCAGGCGGCCAGACTGACAGCGGCCGCGCCTGCGAGAAGAAAAATGGGGAGGCGGTTCATGACGGTTTTCCGTTCTCTCAGTGATGGTGCGCGAACTGCGCCGGATCGGCGTTGGTCGAGGTGATCCGGCCGTCTTCGATCGTGATGATGCGGTCAGCGAAAGTCGCGAGGCGTGCGTCGTGGGTCACGCAGAGCACTGTCGCGCCCTGCTCCTTGGCGCATTTGCGCAGCAACGTCATGACGATATTGCCGTTTTCGCCATCGAGCGCTGAGGTCGGCTCGTCGGCGAAGATGAGCTTCGGTTTTTTCGCCAGCGCGCGGGCGATGGCGACGCGCTGCTTTTCACCGCCTGAAAGGCGATCGGGGCGGTTGTTCAAGCGATGGCCGAGACCGACGTCGGTCAACGCGTCTTCCGCGGCTTTCCTTCGCGCCGCGCCCTTCTGCTTCATGAATTTCAGGACGATCTGCACCTGCTGGCTCGCGGTGAGCGCCGGGAACAGATTGAAGCCCTGGAAGATGAAGCCGCAATTGGCGAGACGGAAGCGGTCAATCTTCTGGCGCGGCATCTTCCAGATGTTCTGGTTGAGCGCAACGACGCTGCCGCTATCGGGCTTCATCAGTCCCGACACGGCGGCAAGCAGCGTTGACTTGCCCGAACCAGATGGTCCCATGACGAGCACGATCTCGCCTGGCGCGATCAGAAGATCGATGCCTTTCAGGACTTCGACCTTGATCTGGCCGGCCTTGAAGCTCTTGGTGATGCCGCGGGCCTCGATCGCCCACGTCTTCCCGGCCTCTTCAGGCCGCGGCGCGGGAGATGTTTCCTCGATCACGACCGGCAGTTTGCGCATTGCCTTGATCATTTCAGCAGATCCGCAGGTTCGCCCTTCTTGAGCGCGCCGAGTGTCAGCGCGCCCGACATGATCGAGATGAGAAGGAGAAGGACGCCCGTCTGGATCGATGAGCCAAGCTCAAAGCCCATCGGTATATTGGCCGATTTAGCGAGGAAAGTGATGCCGACCATCAGGACGGCGGACGCGGCGATGCCGAGTATGCCCACCCAGAACGACAGCTCCATCACGACCCCGCGCAGTTGCCCGATCGAGACGCCGAGCGCGCGCAGGCTGGCGAACTCTTTGATGTTCGCGAGAATGGCGCCGCGCAGGGTCTGCCAGGTGATCACAACGCCGATCACAAAACCGATTATGCTCATGAAGCCGAGAATGATGGCGAGAAGGCCTTCGGACATCGCATCTTTAACGGTAGCGGCGGCAAGCGCCTCCTTCGCCCACGCCTTGTACTGGCCATCCGCCATGGCGTTGAGCTCGTCCACGACGCGCTTAATGTCCTTCTCGGACGTGTTCTTGATTCGCACCATAAGCAGGCCATACGTGTCGTCATTGGCCGACCCCATCAGCCGCTGTGTCTGGCGGGACATGACAACACCCGGCGCCTGGCTGTTGGCATAGCCGTCCATGATCAGCGCGATCCGCACCGTGCGGCCATTGATGGAGGCCTCGTCGCCAAGCTTCACGCCAAGCTGCTTCACGGCGGAGCTGTCAACGCCGACATTATAGGGTGGCTCAATGGCGCGGCGCATGTCGTCAGTGAAGTCATCGGGCAACGTCACCCCATTTGGCGATGTGTCGATGACCATGACATTGACCATGGTGGGATTAGTCTGGCCCGGGCCAAAGAAGCGGCCGAAATCACCGGGCGGATCCTGAACCTCGACCACTTCGGGGTGGCGATAGATCAAAGGCACGGTGCGCTTGGGCAAAGCCCCGCCCCCGCCGCCCGGTCCGCCAAGCGAGGAGGCCGCCGCGGGCAGGATGATGACCTGAGCGCGCGACTTGTCGATCGTCGCGGTGAAGGACTGCAGGATGCCGATAAACATGGCGCTTAGAGCAAGCATCAGCACGCCCGCTAGCGCGAGCGCGATGACGGCCGCCAAATAGCGGCGCCACTCAAAAAGGAGCGTCGAGAGCGCAAGGCTCATGTGCGGGTCTCTCTCCAGAAACCGTGGCTAATTTTGGAGGGCCCTGACACCCACATTATCGATATTCGATATATCGTATGACTGCAAGCGAAAACCGCGTTGCGGCTCGTTGCCTATGCTTAGAGCCGCGGAAAGAAGGCCGCTACGGATACTGCTTGTACTCAAGCAGTTCTTGCCAATCAGCCGCGAGCGTACTGGAGGATGAAGCCCTTCACTTTCGAATCCTCGACCGGCTTGGTAAAAACGGGCCGGCCGGCAAATCGGGGCTCGATATCTTTTGCTCCTTTGCCGCTGGTAAAAGCGAACGGCACGCCGCGTGACGCAAGGATATCGGCGATCGGCCAGGACATCTCCCCCTTCGCCAGATTACAGTCCAGCAGCGCGCAGTCGAAAATTTCTCCGGACTCTGCAGCGGCAACCGCCTCCCGCAGGTGCATAAACGGGCCCACTACCTGCCCGCCGAGATCCTCGACAAGCATTTCCATAGCCGCGCCGATCAGCGGCTCGTCTTCAACAATCATGACACGTACTGAAGACATCCGCCCGGTTTCCTCCCGACCGGTTAGAACTCCGAGCACGTGAAGAGGTTCCAGCGCAAGGCTCAGGCAAGACCCAGCCAACGCCGCGCCGGCGTCCAGCGACGCAGCACTATCCGTTCAGTCACCGCGAGAATGACAAGGCTTACGCCCAACACCGGCAACAGAACCCCGGCCACCACGATGATGATGGCGAGCCCCGTCCCGATCCGGGCATCGGGAATGGATGGGGGAGCGCCCAGCACGCCATCGGGCGCACGTCTGCGCCACATGACAAAGGCGCTAACACAAAGTGTCACAAGACCCAGCGCAGTCAGGACGCCCAATACCTGATTGATCGGGGCGAACAACTGGCCCTCGTGCGCCGCGATGGCGACGCCCACGATCTGATCGATGATGTGCTTGCCGCCGAACGTGTCGCGTTGCGCCACCTCGCCTGTCATCGGCGACAGGGCGACGTCTTCCCGCTGGGGCCGGTTCTGTGCGTTCGATCTTGCCCACCAGTATTGCGATGCTCGCGTCGGCGGTGTGAGGATTACCGGTGCGGCGAGACCGAGCGAAGTTGCGCGGGTGACGATTTGGTCGATGGTCGCGCCGCCGTGGGCGGAATGATCGACAGCGGCCATATCATGCCCGCCCTGGCTCGTGTCATGTCCAGCGTGTTCGTTCTGCGGTCCGATCGTCCAGTCCTGAGAGACAGGCGCTGTGCCGGTCCATTCGCGAGCCATCTTGAAGCCATTGCCCCACACCAGCGACCAAGGCATGCCGCTTGCCAACAGAAACAGTGCAAAGGCGGACACCCACACGCCGACCACGGCATGCAGGTCGCGCCAGAAACGTTTCGGTCCCTGGCCGAGGCGAGGATAGAACACGCCAGCCAGCCCTCGCGCACTGCGCGGCCACCACAGATAGAGGCCTGTCGCCACCATCACGATGGCCCATGACGCCGCCAGTTCGACCATGATCGAACCGATATTTCCCATCATCAGTTCGCCATGCAGCTTGAAGATCCAGCGGTCCCACGTGCCGCCCTCATCAACAGTCTTCAGGATGGCGAGCGTATCGGGATGCACATAGACCCGCGTGCGCGCGCCATGATCCGAAACCAGTACGCGCGCCGCCTGGTCCGGCGCCTCCGCCAGCATGATGCCGGCAAAGGTCGACCCGGGGACAGCCTGTGTCGCGGCTGAGACGATCGCTTGCTGACTCGCCGATTGCCCGACCCGTTCCAGCGCAACCATATCGCGGTCGATCCACGCGTCGATCTGCGGGCGGAACAGGTAGATAGACCCCGTCACCGCCAGCCAGATCACAAACGGGATGCAGATGACGCCAGCGTAGAAATGCCAGCGCCACAGCATCCGATAGAGGCTTCCCTTGCCTTCCGCGTCACGTTTCTCGACCGCCCTGGTCATGACCGCCTCCCGCTAAAACCGATACGTCAGCTCTGCGCTGGCTGTGCGCTGCGGGAACGGGTGGAAGAGAAAGTAGTCGTTCTTGGCGAAGTTCTCGATGCTTATCGCCGCCGTCCAGTTCTGGTCGATGTTGTAGGCTGCGCGGGCGTCCCACGTCATGAAGGCCTCGAAGCCCTGGTAGGTATGGCTGACCGTGTCGATGTTATCGATCGTGGCATAGATACGGTCGAAGTAGCGGCCAGCGAGCGTGAAGGCCCATTTGTCGTCCGGTCGATATGTGCCCACGAGCGTCGCGCGCCACTCGGGAACACCGGGCGTCTGCTTGCCCACAGCGGCGGGGAGCACCGTGTTCCTCGCCGTCTTTGAGTCGACCCATGTGACGTTGCCGGTCAGGGACAGGCCCTGGATCAGCAGATTGTCTTTCGTTGCGACCAGTTCGATGCCGCGGCTTTCGACTTTGTCGATGTTCTGCACAAAGTTGAAGAGCGTTGGCGAGTTCGGCACCAGCGGCGCCGACTGAGAGATCAGCGCGTCCTCGATGTCTTCGGTGAAGTAGGTCAGCCTCACGTTGCCGTCTTCGACGCCATACTCGACCGACCATTCGGTCGAAAGCGCGTCCTCGGGACGTAGGTTCGGGTTCGGCACGGTCAGGGTCGCGCCCGTGGTGATCGCCTGGTAAAGTTCGCTCACTGTCGGGAATCGATAGGCCTGCCCGACTGATGCCTTCGCCGACCATTGGGGAGCGAACTCCCAGCGGACGGACGCTTTGGGCGAGAACTTCTCTGACTCAATTTCAGGCTGGTTCACATCGAGCGCCGGCGACGCCGAAAAGTTGTTGCCGTCATAGGCTTTCCACCGCTCGTATCGGCCGCCTGCCACCAGCGTGACCGCGTCGGTGATATCCCACGCATCCTGTATCCAGATTCCGGTCGTCTCTGTCTTTCCGCTCGACGCGTTGACCCGCGCACCGGCTACGCCGTTGATCCAGTTCGTGGTCGAGAAACGTTCGTTCTTGAGTTCATAACGGTCGCCATGCGCGCCGAACGAAAGTTCGTGGCCCGGCGCCACGCGCCACACGCCTTTGGCGTCGAGCGTGTCCCAGCCAGTGCCGTCGCCGCGAACGATGGCGCCTGCTCCGCCCGCAAAGGCTGCGGGCAACGCCGCGGTTGGCAAGCGTTGTTCACTGGTCGAATAATCGTAGGTTGTAGCCACAACGCGCCAGTCGAAATCCGCGCCGGCCCTGCCGGTTAGAGAAAGCGCGTGGTTCCACTGCTCCTCGTCGGTGTGGTAGACATTGTTCGAGAACGCGTTGGCGGCAATTGTGTAGCGTCGGCCATTGATGTTGGCCGGGCCGCCAGCAAAAACGTCAGCGCCCGCCGCATTGCGCAGGTAGGTCTCGACATCAGAAAACGTATCGTTGGCAAAGCGGCCGACCGTGTAGGCAAGGCGCGTGTTCGCATCGATATCCCACGCGGCCTTGAGCTTGATGTTGTCCTGTACTTGGTCTTCCAACCCGCCGGCGCCCAAGACAACGATAGGCTGGGCCAGACGGTTGGAGTCAACGAACGCTCCAGTCAGTACCGGATCCGCAGGCTGGGCAAGCGTCGCGGATTGCGCCGCGGTGATGTAGGCAAGCGGATGGCTGGAGCTGTCAGTGCGGGTGGCTGAAAGCCAGAAAGACAGCGGGCCAAAGCGGTTGCCGACCGTGGCGCTGGCCTGCCATGCGTTGAACGTGTCGTCAGTCGCGTACTGCTCGAACTTGTGCACGCTGCCTTGCGCGCTGACGGAGCCTTCGAACTTCTCCGGCATGCGCGTGTTGACCTCGACCACGGCGCCGATTGAATTGCCCGCGTAGGCCGCCGAGAATGGGCCGTAGTAGACATCGACGGAGTCGATTTCTTCGGGCGATACCATGCCCCATTTCGGCGAGCCGTTACCATTATTGTTGCCGATCAACGCCGAGATAATCGCGCCATCGACATAGATAAGGCTGCGCGCGCTGGCCCCCAGGCCGGAGGTGCGGGTGGTGATTGGCGCGAATGTGTCGCCGATGTGCCGCTTGCGAACCACGATGTTTGGCAGGTAGCGCAGCGCATCCTCTGCATTCGTCACCGACGTGGTGACGGCGAGCTCTTCGGCAGTGACGGTCGCAACAGTGGCGGGGTTCTGCTGCTGAACGGGCCGTTCTGCGGTGACGACGATGGTGTCGTCGAGCTTGGCTTCTTGAACTTCGTTCGGCGCCGACTGTGCCCGGGCGGGAGCGGCAAACGCTCCGGCAAGGGTTATCGCCAGACCAGACAAGGTGCCGACGGAAATGAAACGGTATCTCGGATTCACGGCATGCTCTGTGTTTTCTGAGGACAAGCAAGTTTGAGACCCTGTGTCTCCAGCACACACACGCGCTCGCGTGCGAGGCTTCACCTCTGGCGGGTAACCACGAAGGCGAGCGGAGAAACAGAGTGCGAGCAGCCCGGCGCGGCGGATGGCCGGCGAGTTGCAAACAATCAGGCTTGTGTTGGAGGCCCTGTTGAGGGCGGCGGCGGCGCGGCAATGCCACGGCCGGGCGCGAGATCGCTGACTTCGGCAAAATCAACTTTGCCCGCGGTTAGGGAACGTGACTGGCTCGGCGCCCGAAACAGGCGGCACCACTGATGCAAACGCACCGCACACGCACGGCGGCTGCGGCGCGCCGGATTTACTATCCTCCGGCGCGTCGACGATCTTGCCGGTGTCGAGATCGACAAGCTTCGGCTTGCCGTCATGCGCATCGCAGAGTTCGAGGGTGAGATAACGACCGGAGGCGGTCTGCGCCTCGGCCAGCATGTAGCCCGCCGGCATGATCGCGCGCACGAGCAGAGCCATCAGCGCGAATGCGCTGAGCCTCCATCCAATGCGCTTCATCAATGCGAACACGAGCCAAACCCCTTTGACGCAAGGTACGCCTGCTTTGCGCGCAAGTGAAGCCACTTCCCGCAACGCGCGTCCTTGCGACACATCAAGTTCGTATCAGAGTGTCGCGAGCCCGGCGCGGACACTCAAACTGCAACCTCGCCCATCCGGCCAGCCTGGTAGTCTGCGATCGCCGCCCGGATTTCATCCGGCGTGTTCATCACGAAGGGGCCGTATGACGCGACAGGTTCATTGATCGGATCGCCATGACCGAACAGCAACCGCGCGTCGCTCGCCGCTTCCATCGCCAGCGTGTCGCCTGCGGTGTCCAGTTCGACGAGATGATGTTCGCCGACCTCGACGCCATTGTTCCGTATACGGCCGGAAACCACGTAGAGGAAAACGTTGCGGCCGGCGAGATTGTCAAACGCGAGCTGCGCGCCGGCGCTGGCGGTGATCACTGACATGAAGTTGCCGGTTATCGATTCGATGGGCCCAGCCGCCCCGCCCCATGCGCCGGAGACGACGCTGACCCTCGCCTTGCCGCCAGCAGCATCGACAACCGGAAACGCATCGCCCTGCAGCCCCTGATAGCGCGGCCGCGTCATCTTGAGTCGCGACGGAAGGTTCACCCAGAGCTGCAGGATCTCGAGCGGCCCGCCTGCCCGCTTGAAGCCGTCGGGCGAAAGCTCCGCATGGACGAGGCCGGAGCCGGCCGTCATCCATTGCACGCCGCCGGCGCGGATGACGCTCTCATGCCCGCCCGAGTCGCGATGCATGAGCTCGCCCTCGAGAATGAACGTCACCGTCTCGAAGCCGCGATGCGGATGCGGGCCGAATGGCAGCCCGCGATTGTTCGGCGGATAGACCTGCGGCCCATGGTGGTTGAGGAAGAGGAAAGGATCGATCTGGCTGACTTTCGGCCCCGGAACAGGCCGGCGCGTCACCAGATCCGCGATGTCATCGCGATGAGAAGGATGGAGGCCGACAATGGTCTTCTGCGTCATGGCTGAGAGATAGAGGCGATGGCGCTTCGCTACAAACCCGAAGCGCAAACGCAAACGGCCCCGCTTGCGCGGGGCCGTTCAAGTTGGGTGCGGGGACAGGATTTGAACCTGTGACCTTCAGGTTATGAGCCTGACGAGCTACCGGGCTGCTCCACCCCGCGTCACCGATTTCCGCGCCGCGTCCGATACGCGAAGCGAACCCCTGAAACGACTTCGCGGCCCACTCCGGCCGACATGGACGAGTCCACGTTCAACCGGCCGAGCCGCGTCTTGCATCCGGGGAGGATGCGAAGATCTTGAAGGAGGCCCTGCTCTCGCCTTGCGGCGTAGCAGCTCTATGCATTTGGCTTGGCAGACCTGGCAGCGACCTACTCTCCCGTGCCTTAAGACACAGTACCATCGGCGCTGGGGGACTTAACGACCGAGTTCGGAATGGGATCGGGTGGGGAACCCCCGGCATAGCCACCAGGTCAGCGAAGCCAAATGCCTACAACAACTTTCGTCTAATGATCTATTCGCACCAGATTACAGACCTAGGAAATCTGGGCGAAGTATTTGGGCGACATGCTCGTCGCCACGTATGGGTCTTGAGAGTTAATCAAGCCTATCGAGCAATTAGTACCGGTAAGCTACGATCCTCGCGGACCTTCCACACCCGGCCTATCGACGTGATAGTCTATCACGGCTCTCAGGGAAACCTGGTTTTGAGGTGGGTTTCCCGCTTAGATGCTTTCAGCGGTTATCCCGACCATACATAGCTACCCAGCTGCGCGACTGGCGTCACGACTGGTCCACCAGAGGTATGTTCATCCCGGTCCTCTCGTACTAGGGACAAATCCTCTCAAGTTTCCTACACCCACGGCAGATAGGGACCAAACTGTCTCACGACGTTCTGAACCCAGCTCACGTACCTCTTTAAATGGCGAACAGCCATACCCTTGGGACCTGCTCCAGCCCCAGGATGAGATGAGCCGACATCGAGGTGCCAAACGATGCCGTCGATATGGACTCTTGGGCATCATCAGCCTGTTATCCCCGGAGTACCTTTTATTCGTTGAGCGATGACCCTTCCACACAGAGTCACCGGATCACTATGGCCGACTTTCGTCTCTGCTCGACTTGTCAGTCTCGCAGTCAGGCAGGCTTATGCCATTGCACTCAGCGGACGATTTCCGACCGTCCTGAGCCTACCATCGCGCGCCTCCGTTACTCTTTGGGAGGCGACCGCCCCAGTCAAACTACCCGCCACGCAGGGTCCCTGATCCAGATAATGGAGCGAGGTTAGACGTCACCGAAGATTAGGGCGGTATTTCAAGGTTGGCTCCACACGAGCTGGCGCCCATGCTTCAAAGCCTCCCGCCTATCCTACACAAACCACCGATAACGCCACTGCGAAGTTATAGTTAAGGTTCACAGGGTCTTTCCGTCTAACCGCGGGAACCCCGCATCTTCACGGGGAATTCAATTTCACTGAGTCTATGTTGGAGACAGCGGGGAAGTCGTTACTCCATTCGTGCAGGTCGGAACTTACCCGACAAGGAATTTCGCTACCTTAGGACCGTTATAGTTACGGCCGCCGTTCACCGGGGCTTCAGTTCGATGCTTGCACACCTCTCTTTAACCTTCCGGCACCGGGCAGGAGTCAGACCCTATACGTCGCCTTGCGGCTTCGCAGAGCCCTGTGTTTTTGATAAACAGTCGCCACCCCCTGGCTTGTGCCCCTCGCCAAAACTTGCGTTCTAACGAGGCACGCTTATCCCGAAGTTACGCGTGTAATTTGCCTAGTTCCTTCAGCATAGTTCTCTCAAGCGCCTTGGTATACTCTACCTGACCACCTGTGTCGGTTTCGGGTACGGTCTAATGGAGGGGCTATTTCCTGGGACTCCCAGGCCGCACAGACAATCCAGTAAGTCTGTACGACTTTCGAAATCCGTCACCACCTCCTGGTCCAGGAATGTTCGCCTGGTTCCCATCGACTACGCGTTTCCGCCTCGCCTTAGGGGCCGACTAACCCTGCGCAGATTAACTTTACGCAGGAACCCTTGGTCTTTCGGCGACAGTGTCTTTCACACTGTTTGTCGTTACTCATGTCAGCATTCTCACTACTGATACCTCCAGAATACCTCACGATATTCCTTCGCAGGCTTACAGTACGCTCCGCTACCGCTCTTTCGAGCCCGTGATTTCGGCAAATGGCTTGAGCCCCGTTACATTTTCGGCGCAGGAACGCTTGACCAGTGAGCTGTTACGCTTTCTTTAAATGATGGCTGCTTCTAAGCCAACATCCTGGTTGTTTCAGCATTTCCACATGCTTTCCCACTTAGCCATTACTTGGGGGCCTTAATCGACGGTCAGGGTTGTTTCCCTCTTCACGATGGACGTTAGCACCCACCGTGTGTCTGCCGGCTATTACTGTCAGGTATTCGGAGTTTGGTTAGGTTTGGTAAGTCTGCGAGACCCCCTAGCCCATCCAGTGCTCTACCCCCTGACGTATTCAGCCGACGCACTACCTAAATAGTTTTCGCGGAGAACCAGCTATCAGCAAGTTTGATTAGCCTTTCACCCCTAGGCACACCTCATCCCAGAATTTTTCAACATTCATGGGTTCGGCCCTCCAGTGAGTGTTACCTCACCTTCAGCCTGGACATGCCTAGATCACTTGCCTTCGGGTCTAATTCAACGAACTTGGGCGCCCTATTCAGACTCGCTTTCGCTGCGCCTACGCCTATCGGCTTAAGCTTGCTCGTTAAACTAAGTCGCTGACCCATTATACAAAAGGTATGTGGTCACTTGCGCTCCCACTGCTTGTAAGCGTTCGGTTTCAGGTTCTGTTTCACTCCCCTCGTCGGGGGTCTTTTCACCTTTCCCTCACGGTACTAGTTCGCTATCGGTCTGTAAGGAGTACTTAGGCTTGGAGGGTGGTCCCCCCATGTTCAGACAGGATTTCACGTGTCCCGCCTTACTCTAACGGCTCTTCATTTTACCGATACGGGGCTATCACCCGCTATGGCCCAGATTTCCAGCTGGTTCTCGTTGTTTCAGAGCACGGCCTGGTCCGCGTTCGCTCGCCACTACTAACGGAGTCTCGTTTGATGTCCTTTCCTCCGGGTACTGAGATGTTTCAGTTCTCCGGGTTCGCTTTTTAACCCTATGTATTCAGGTTAAAATACCTCGTATATGAAATGTAAGATAACATCCAACCCGAGGGTTAGATATCTACTTACATCTCTGAGGTGGGTTTCCCCATTCAGAAATCTCCGGGTCTAAGGTTGCTCGCACCTCGCCGAAGCTTATCGCAGCGTGCCACGTCTTTCATCGCCTCTTACAGCCAAGGCATTCCCCGAACGCCCTTTTGACGCTTGATTTACTCAAAAAACCCATACGTGGTGAAGAACATGCCGAGCGAGCCCTTTACAGGGATCGCCGATCTGCCTCCCGCGTCCACGCACGGACGATTGGTTAGACGATTAGTTGTTGTAAGGCCGA
Source organism: Hyphomonadaceae bacterium (assembly GCA_016714495.1). Lineage (GTDB taxonomy): Bacteria > Pseudomonadota > Alphaproteobacteria > Caulobacterales > Hyphomonadaceae > UBA7672. The sequence goes on from JADKDU010000001.1 coordinate 358,857, forward strand.
TCCTAAAAGCGCTGGGGTACAGCGCCGGATCAGCGGCCTCCTTCACGATGTCAATTCAACCGCCGGCCTAAGCCAACAGTCGAAACTGATGAGTGGAATGATTGCGAACCACCAGAAATGGTGGAGCCAGACGGGATCGAACCGACGACCTCAAGCTTGCAAAGCTAGCGCTCTCCCAACTGAGCTATGGCCCCATTGGAAACCGCTAGTTTCGGTAGAACAGACGCTGGTAGGCCCGGGCAGATTTGAACTGCCGACCCCACGCTTATCAAGCGTGTGCTCTAACCAACTGAGCTACGGGCCTATACCCGCGGCAGTTGCCGTTACTGGGCTCGCAATCCCTCTCCCCTTCCCTGGCAGGCTCCTAGAGCGGCCCAGGCGGGCGAGAGGTTCACGGAAGAGAAACGAGGACGGCGATGAAACCGCATTTTGTTTTGCCGTGACGTCCAACCGAAATTGGATAGTCCGACTGCTAGGGAGCTCTCGAAGTCCAGTGAGACTGGACACTCTCGAACATCCTTAGAAAGGAGGTGATCCAGCCGCAGGTTCCCCTACGGCTACCTTGTTACGACTTCACCCCAGTCGCTGACACTACCGTGGTCGCCTGCCTCCTTGCGGATAGCGCAACGCCTTCGGGTAGAACCAACTCCCATGGTGTGACGGGCGGTGTGTACAAGGCCCGGGAACGTATTCACCGCGGCGTGCTGATCCGCGATTACTAGCGATTCCAACTTCATGCCCTCGAGTTGCAGAGGACAATCCGAACTGAGACGGCTTTTAGGGATTATCCCTTTGTCACCGCCATTGTAGCACGTGTGTAGCCCCACCTGTAAGGGCCATGAGGACTTGACGTCATCCCCGCCTTCCTCCTGCTTGGCGCAGGCAGTTCCTCTAGAGTGCCCAACTAAATGCTGGCAACTAGAAGCGAGGGTTGCGCTCGTTGCGGGACTTAACCCAACATCTCACGACACGAGCTGACGACAGCCATGCAGCACCTGTCTCCGCGCCCCGAAGGGACTCTAGATCTCTCTAGATAGCACGGGATGTCAAAGGTGGGTAAGGTTCTGCGCGTTGCTTCGAATTAAACCACATGCTCCACCGCTTGTGCGGGCCCCCGTCAATTTCTTTGAGTTTTAACCTTGCGGCCGTACTCCCCAGGCGGAGAGCTTAATGCGTTAGCTGCGTCACCAATAAGCATGCTTACTGACAACTAGCTCTCATCGTTTAAGGCGTGGACTACCAGGGTATCTAATCCTGTTTGCTCCCCACGCTTTCGCACCTCAGCGTCAGTATCAGTCCAGCGAGTCGCCTTCGCCACTGGTGTTCCACCGAATATCTACGAATTTCACCTCTACACTCGGTATTCCACTCGCCTCTCCTGACCTCCAGGCTTGCAGTCTAGAAGGCAGTTCCAGGGTTGAGCCCTGGGATTTCACCCCCTACTTACAAACCCGCCTACGTGCGCTTTACGCCCAGTAATTCCGAACAACGCTAGCCCCCTTCGTATTACCGCGGCTGCTGGCACGAAGTTAGCCGGGGCTTCTTCTCCGGTTACCGTCATTATCTTCTCCGGCGAAAGAGTTTTACAACCCTAAGGCCTTCTTCACTCACGCGGCATGGCTGGATCAGGCTTGCGCCCATTGTCCAAGATTCCCCACTGCTGCCTCCCGTAGGAGTCTGGGCCGTGTCTCAGTCCCAGTGTGGCTGATCATCCTCTCAGACCAGCTATGGATCGTAGCCTTGGGGGTCCATTACACCGCCAACTAGCTAATCTAACGCGGGCCGATCTTTCGCCGATAAATCTTTCCCAATACGGCGTATTCGGCATTGCTCCCAGTTTCCCGGGAATATTCCGAAGCGAAAGGTACGTTCCCACGCGTTACTCACCCGTCTGCCACTCCCCTTGCGGGGCGTTCGACTTGCATGTGTTAAGCCTGCCGCCAGCGTTCGTTCTGAGCCAGAATCAAACTCTCAGGTTGAGGTTTGACTCCGACGAAACCAAATCCGTAATGGAAATGGTCGCTGCAAAGCATTTGCGTATATTTGACGGGAAACCCGTTCACACTAAGACCAACTCACGTTGGCCCGTATAAACTGGCTTTCCATAGATAAACGCAAACCGTCGATGTCGATTTTGGGTCTCACCCGGCCGAAGCCGATTGAGAACCCTGCAAGCAACATCGCCGCCCGCGTTTCTCTTCCACTCACAATGTCAAACATCCTGCGGACAATGGACTTTCGTCCGGCTATCCGCCGCATCCGTTCTGGCCAGTCTGGCCGGCCCCGTTTGCGAGAGGGCGGGGTATAAGACCCAGTCCTCTTTCCCGTCAACATCAATCTCTGATCTTTTTTCAGCGACCTTCAGGAGGCCGAAAAAAGTCCAGAAAACTGACGACAGAAGCTTCTCTCGGGCCCATTGTCGGGGCCCGCGATAGACCAACTGTGGTCGACGGGAGGGCGGGATATACGCTCGCCTTATCGAGCGCGCAAGCGGTTTTTGATTGAGAATGTAAAAATTACGGGTTTTCCACAGGACTCCTTCGCCCGGCAGACGAATGTGCGAAATAGCCATTTATGAAAGGAATTTCGGCGCTTTGACGCGCTGAAAACGGTCCTTGCATGGCCTCGAATCGTCCGCCGCGGCAATCAGGGCTGGATATAGGACCGCACGGCCTCGACCTCGGCGTGCGCCTCCGCGATACGCCATTTCACCAAGTCGCCGATAGAGACTACGCCTAGCAGCCGGCCGCCCTCCACCACGGGCAGATGGCGGATCCGGCGGTCTGTCATGCGATCCATCGCAATCTCGAGGGTCTCATGGGCGCGCGCGGTGACAACATTACGCGTCATCACCTCCCCTACCGTGCATTTCAGGGCTGCTGCGCCGATTCTCGCGATGTTCCGGACGATGTCGCGCTCGGAAATGACGCCGATGACCCCGCCAGCCTCGTTGAGGATCACCATTGCGCCGACCTTGCGCGAATCCAACAGGTTTGCGGCTTCCTTCAGGGTCGCCGACTCGGCGACTGAAAACACCTGCCCGCCCTTTTCCTTGAGAATCTGCTCGAGGATCATTCCGGCCTCCTGCCTTCGACTTCAGCCGATAGGAGGCTGCGGCAGCCTGCCGCAGGTTTCAACCGAATACTGGCCATTGGACGAAGATTTGCTGCGCCTGCGCGTGTCCCGGAGCGAGCAAACCGTCGACTTATGGTATCGAATCGCGCGGTAATTTCGGCTTGGGATTCACCGTGCGCGCACGCCGCTACGCCTTCGCGGTCCTGATCATGACTGGCGGCGCCGCCCCAGCGTTCGCGCAGCAGACATGCGCCGCCTCCTTCACCAAGTCTCTGTCGATGAAGGACCTCATCAGCGATGCCTACGCAGCAATGGAGGACGGCGAACCGAAAGAAGGTCCTGCCCTCTCTCGAGACCATGCTGAACGCGCTTCCTGCAGCCGAGATGAAACCTCGAGGTCTGCAATGGCGCGCACATCAACGCCTGCACGACCTACCAGTCGGCGGAGCTGAACTTTCTGCGCTCGCGCGGCGTCGATATCGGTTTCCCCGCCAACCTTCCGATCGTCAATCAAACTGAGCTCAATCATCGCGCGGTCGCCTATGCGGTCGGCTGGATCAAGTGTGAATTGAGCGACTTCGCAGGCGTCCTTACCGCGTTCGAAAAAGGTCTCGCCATGTTCCCACATGATCCTGATCTTCAGAACGAGTATCTCGCCACGCTTCTGCAATTGAACCGCCCCGCGGACGTTATCAGCGACACTGAACGCGTGCTCGCGAATGGCTTCAATATGAGCGATGCAAGCCGCGCCAAAGTCTACAAGGCGCGGGGCGTCGCCGAGTTCACGCAAACGATCTGAAGGCGGCCGACGACTCCATGACAGTCGCGCTGAGATAACAGTACGAAGACGACACAAGCGCAATACAGAAGCAGATCCAGGCTGCGCTGCCGAAGCCGAACTAGCTGCGGTCCAACGCGTACAAGGCCGAGTCTTCATCGGGTCTGCCCCGCAATTCGGCTTCCAGTAGGTCAGCGGCAAGCGCACTGAAGGTGATGCCATTTCCGCCATAACCGTAAGCGGCAAGGCTGTTAGGCGCGCCGGGTATGCGGCCGATCATCGGCAACGAGTCTTCGGTCTCACCGAAAACGCCTGACCAGACGAATTCCGGCTCCACGCCGACGAGACCTGGACAACGCTTCGCTGCTTTCGCGAGCAATGTCTGCGCCTTTTGCGGCGTCAGCGCCTTGCGCTTTTCAGCGTCGGAAAAATCTTCGTCCTCGCCGCCGATGATCACGCGACCATCGGCCGTCGTACGAATGTAGAGGTAGGGATCAGACGCCTCCCACAGCAGCGCACCGTCCGGCCCAGGCACGCATGCAGACTTGGTTTGCGCGGTGGCGAGCGCCCAACTCGTGCAGAGCGAGTGGCGCGCAGCCGGCACGAAATCCGGCATCTCATAGCCGCTTGCGAGCACAAGCGTGCGGGCGCGGATGATGTCGCCTTCCCGCGTCGCTATCGTCACGCCGTCGGTGGTTGTTTCGTAAACGCTTGCGATCGCAGGCGAGAGCACGACTGCGCCGCGCGCGATGGCAAGCGTCATGAGTCCAAGCGCAAGCTTAACCGGATCGCTGTCGGCAGAACCTGGATAGAGAAGGCCCGCTTCGCCGATCAACCCCCGCGCCGCCAGTTCGCCTTCGTCGAGATAGAGACCCGCTATCCCGATATGTTCGCGGATGCGTCGCTCTTCGCGAAGGTCTGCCGCGTCCAGTTTCTCGCCTGCGAGATAGAGCGACGGCCGCGGCCGCACGTCGGCTGCGATTCCGAATTCATTGACCAGCGCGCTGATGGCCGCCACCTGGCGCCTGCACCTCACGGCGATGCGTGCTGCAGCTTCCAGACCCATACGATCCTCAAGTTCAAGCAGGCTCGCGTCCAGTTCCCAGAGCAACATGGCCGTCGACGCCGCTGTCGACCCCTTGGCGGGATCGCGCCGGTCGATCACCAGAACGCACCGCCCCTCTCGCGTAAATCTTTCCGCCAGGAAAGCGCCCGTTATCCCTGCGCCGACGATGGCAATTTCTGTTTCGTAAATGCTCTTTTCACGCGGCGCCGCGGTCTCCGGGAGTTCGCCCGCCAACCACACACTCTGTCCGCTCCGGAGACTGATTGCCCCATCGTCCAGTCTGGTCATCTGCCGGCATCCTTGGCCCCGCTCACCAACGCGGGAAACCCTGACGCGTTGCCGAGCTCGCCCGTCGCGTGTGCCAAAGCGGAACTGTACTGACTACTAGCACGTTTTATGCGCGTATCATCGTCAATTTGGTCCTGCTTTCCCCCTCCGAGCGAGCATTCCATCCCCGCATTCCCCGTGCGCACGCATCTGGCATACCGGTTGCAGACCCGGGGTTGAACTCAACCTACGGGATACATCAAACGATGTCCTTCAAGAGAAAAGGCCCCGGGATCATTGCTTCCGGCATGATCGGAATGGCGGTCGGCTTTGCGCTGGTCAGCGGCGTAATCGCCCTGCTCGCGCTTCCCGCCTCAGCACAAACCGCAAGCAACACCGCCGCCCAGGTCTCCGGCGAATTCGAACGCCCTTTCGGCTTCTCCTACGGCCAAGAACAATCCGCCTTCGACGCCAACTCGCGCGACGCGAGTGGCAATCGCATCATCCTCGACGGCCGCATCATGACGGGGATGGACCAGTCCACGCTTTCGACCGCCACAGCCTCCGCTGGCGCGTGGGCCCAAGCTTCGGCGGGCGCTGGCTATGGCTCAGGCGTCGCCCAGGGAACAGCCGTCGGCAACCAGCTCAACGTCATCACCCAGGGCAATTGGAACACGGTCATCGTCAACTCGACACAGATCAACAACGGCAATCAGGCCACCGTCCTGAACGGAAAGATCGACCTTCAATGAGCACGCGCATGAAACTTTTCGCCGCGGCTGCAGGCGCGCTTGCTCTTGCGGGCTGTGTCACGCCCTACGCGGGATCGAATGGGTCTATATGCCAGCCCAATAGGCAACGCCCCGGTCACGGCCAACCCGACACCGTATTCATCCGCCCTCGTCTGCATGTCCAACTATGCCCGCGCCACCGGCAAGCCGACGCCGCGCATCGCCGTTGGCCGGGTGCTCGACTACACCGGCAAGGAAGACCTCGAAGGCGGCCGCAAGGTCACGCAGGGGGCTTCACTGATGGCGATGTCCGCCTTCGCGAAAGCCGGCGCCAAGCTGGTCGAACGCTTCGATACATCGGTATCCGAACTCGAACTCAAATATTCAAACAACAAATTGATCGGCTCTGATGACCCGAGCCCGGATGGGACGGAGTTCCGTCAGATCCTTGCAGGTGAGATCCCCGGCTCCGACTATTACTTTGTAGGCGGCATCACCGAACTCAATTCCAACATCCGCTCGATCGGCGCTGACGCCTTCGTGGGCGATCTCGACGCGGCCGATCCCAAGGGCCGCGCCGGCTTCAAGCTGTTCGTTATCAACGTCGGCGTCGACCTACGCCTGGTCAATACCAAGACGCTGATTGTGGAAGACGTGATCTCCTACCAGAAGCAGATCGTCGGCCGGGAAATCTCGGCTGGCATTTTTGACTTCGCGAACGGCAATATCTTCGATGTCGGCGTCGGCGAGCGCGCAATGGAGCCGATCCAGCTCGCGGTCCGCTCCACCATCGAGCGCGCTGTCCTCGAAATGACGGCCAATCTCTACGGCGTCCCGAATTCCGATCCGTGCGGCGCTCTCGCCGAAGATGCGTCCACGATGATCACGCCGAATTCGGTCACTGGATCCGCCTTCGCGCCGCCGAATGGCACGCTCGTCTCTGACGGAGACGTTCGTTCCGACCCGAACCGCTGGAACGTCGATCGCGACCAGGGCGTCAATGCTGGCTTGCGCGGCCGCAAGTCGTAAGGCGTAAGCCGGAGGGGATCGCAAACATGGCCGACCTGCTCAACCGCCTTGCCACTGCCGCCGGCGTCGCCGCGCTGCTCGTATCGCCAGCTTTCGCGCAGAACACGTCGACCGCACTCAACGGCCAGCTTCAGTGGGGTGATGTCGTCTCCACAATGAACGTCGTCAGCCGGAACGGCGCGCAAAGAGCGACAGCTGCCGCCACATCGGCCGGCAACGCCATCTCCGGCGCAAATCTCTCGGGCGATCTCAACGCCCGTTCCGAACAGGTCATGTCGGGCGCGGCTTTCGCGATCGCCACGGTCGATGCTGGCAATGTCGGCGCAACCGCGGTTATCTCCAGCGCTCAGGGCAACACCGCGCAGGCGCAAACCGAAGTCGGCAATGTGCATCTGATCGCCTCGCAAACATCAGACGGCGGTGACGTGCTCGCACGTGCGCAGGCAACGGTGGCGAACTCGCAAACACTTTCGACCGGCTCGACCGCTGCTGCCAACAACATCGCCACGGGCGCCGATCATGGCGACCTTAGCGCGCGCCTGACCCAGGATGCATTCAACTCATCCTATGCGATCACGGACGTGGACGCTTGCTGCACCGGCACGACCGTCGCGGGATCGTCTTCCGCCGCCAACATTTATGGCTCGGAATCGACGACCTCCACAGTCGACGCCCGCTACACGCAGACTTCGGCCGGCGCCGAATCCCGCGCGACCACTGATGTCTACCAGTATCGCGCTTACGATATCACGGCTGCATCCACTGCCGCCGCCAACTCCGCCACAATCAACAATGAGTGGGGTTATGCATCCATTCGCGGTCGCCAGACATCTTCCACCGACGTCACTGCGGACGCGCGCGTCACGGTCGGCACATGGTCCGGCACAGCCGTCGCTTCAGCCTATGGCGTCGGCAACACTACACTCGCGACCAATATCGGCTCCGACATGGTGGTGGACATCTCGCAGATGAATACGGGCGGCGTCGACGCCAATGCCCGCTTCGCCGGATCCTCCAGCGACGGCGGCGAAGTGCTTGTCTCGTCGACCGCCGTCGGCAACGCCTTCACAGGCTATGTCTGCTCGCAATGCGGTGACGCCGCCCTGTCCGGCACGGTCAGCCAGACCAATGGCGGCAGCATTGCCTCGACGGGCGCGATTACCACCAATCGCGCGGGCATGATCGTCGGATCGGCGTCCGCGATCGGCAACTCATCGACGTTCATCACGACGCAGCGCAGCAACTAGGCGTCGGAGCGCGAAGGAATATGCACACAGAATCCCAGGGTCCACCCATCCCGGTCGCCCTGGTCTGCCAATGTAGGAGTTCTGCCCGTCGGCAGGGGGCATGTTGAGAAAAGTAGCGTATTGCGGCGGCTTTCCCCGAGGAGAGCTGCCGCATTGCTTTTGGAACAGGTTGAGGCCTCGCGCTTTAGGAATCCGGAGCTGTTGGAAGATTACCCGTTGAAATCCTTGGCCGCATTCGCGCTGGTTGCCTGCTCTCTCATGACGGGTTGCGGAAACGACAAAAAAATGCCGCCCGCTTTCAGGGACGAGCTCACGGCCGATGCGGCGCTCACCCCCATCCCCAAACCTTTTCGGAATGTTTGGGCCGTCGAGCTCGCTGATTGTGGCAACGCGCGTGGCGCGACGCGTATCAATATCGATCCATCAACTATTAGCTTTCCCGAAGGCCGTTTTGATGTGCTTTCGATCAATGAGGCGTACGAAGGACAGTTGCTTTTGACGGTCCGCTTCGCTGGCGGACCGCCGCAAAAGCATGTGCTGCGTCTCAGCAATGAGTGGGAAACATTGTCGTATACGGGGCCGGGCTTGGTAGGCACCTACCACCGCTGTCCAGTGTGAGCGGACTGACTCTGCCCTTACGGCGCCGCTTCACAGACCCCCGCGGTTTGTGAGACTCATGGCGAATGGAATTCGCCAAGCCGACACTCATTGCGATCCCGTTCTTTATTCTCACCGTCGCTCTGGAATGGTGGGCGGTAAAGACGAAGCGCGCCGCCGGCCGATATGACACCAAGGACGCGATCACGTCGTTGGCGATGGGCCTCGGCAGCGTGGCTGTGGACACCGTATTCGCCTTCGTCGGCACGTACCTGCTGATGCTGTTCTGGCCGCACCACCTGTTCGAAATTCCGGTGACGTGGTGGAGCTTCCTGCTTGTGTTCGTTGGTTACGACCTGATCTATTACTGGAAGCATCGCCTTGCCCACACGGTGCGGTGGTGGTGGTCAGAGCACGTAACGCATCACTCGTCGACGCACTACAATCTCACCACGGCGCTGCGCCAGCCATGGTTCGGACCGTTGACCGGCCTCGTTATCATCTCCGCCCCGCTCGTTTTGCTGGGCTTTCATCCGGCGTTCATCGCCTTCTCGGCCGGCGTGAACCTTGTCTATCAGTACTGGATCCACACCGAGGCGATCCGAAAACTGCCGAGCTGGTTTGAAGCCGTGATGAACACGCCAAGCCACCATCGCGTGCACCACGCCACCAATGCGCGCTATCTCGACGCGAACTATGCTGGCGTTTTCATTGTCTGGGACAGGATATTCGGCTCTTTCGTTCCTGAACTCGAACACGATAGGCCGGTCTATGGAATCGTCACGCCGCTAGGAAAGCACAACCCGCTGATCGTAGCTTATCATGGTCTGTTCGAATTGCTGCGCGATTGCTGGAATGATGGGCCGCGGCCATGGCGGTGGGTCGGCCGCTTCATCAACAAGCCCGGCTGGTCGCCGGATGGAAAGCATTCACGGTCGCAGGAAATCAAGGAAGTCTACCTTGCCGCGCATCCCGATCAGGCCGGGACGCCGGGCCTGCCGTCCAGACATCTGAAAACACCAGCGACAAATCCTGCCGCGGTTGCTGCTGAATAGCTTCTTTTCGCTTCGCCGCTCTCTGCTACACTCCCCGGGGGGACTGGCCGGGGGGCCGATGCGGGGACACCGTGGCAGACGTCTTCATCTCCTACCGCCGCTCTGACCGCCCCATCGCCGAAGCGCTCTATCGCGCCTTAAAGGAAGAAGGGCTCGACATCTGGTGGGATGGCGGGCTGCAAGCTGGCGAAACGTTCGACGAGAAGATCCACGCACTGCTGCAATCATCGAAGGCGGTCGTGGTTCTCTGGTCGCCTGAAGCCATCGAAAGTGAATGGGTGCGTGGCGAGGGGACAATTGGCCGCGAGAGAGGCGTTCTGGTTCCGGTGATGGTGAAACCGGTCAACATCCCGGTACCGTTCAACCTGATCCACACCGCCGATCTATGTGACTGGCGCGGCGACCGATCCGATCCGGTCTATCAGGGCGTTGTCACACGCATCAAGGAACTCGCCTCAAAGCAACTCGTGAAACCGCTGAAGCCGCCGCCGAACCGTGCGCTGCGCCGCCTATGGCAGAGCGTTGCGGCGGTCGCAGTGATCGCTATCGCCGGTGCAAGCCTCTGGCTCATCAAGCCGTGGGAAACGATGGCGCCAAAAGATCCAGTCGTGGAGGCACGGGTCGCTCGCGACGCATCGCTTGCCAAACTCGCAGCCTTCGGCGTCAGCAAGACGGACCTTGAAAGCTTTTCTGGACGACATATCGCACGCCAGAAATTTGACCCCACCAAACGCGACCAGCTGAAAACAGAAGCCGCTAACGGGGACCCCGCTGTTCTCGCCCTGCGTTGCGCGGTCGAATATTCGGCGACGCCAGACGGCATCCCTGACTGGGAGGGCGCACGCGAAATCTGCGAAGCGGCGGCCAGCGCGGGCGAACCTGCGGCGCATGTCTATTATGGACACTTGCTGAGCGATGCAGCCGTGTACGCCATGAGCGATGAGGAACGCGCCGGGATCGAAGCTTCGGCTACGGCCGAGTTCCGCAAGGCCGCCGAGAAGGATTTTGGCTGGGGCCAGATCGAATACGGCTGGCGGTTGCGTGAGGGCAAAGGCGCGCCCGCGAATCCCGCCGAAGCAGAAACGTTGTTCAAAGCCGCGCAAGCGAGAGGGATGCCAGCTGCGGCTCACGCGCTCGGCCGCCTATATCTCGGTGGAGAAGTCGCAAGCCCGATGAACCCCGATGAGGCCTTCGCCATGATCCGCCGCGCCGCCGACCAAGGCGACGCCGGCGCACAGTTCTTCATGGCCGAAAAACTCGTCGAAAACTGGGATCTGAAGCCCGACTACGACGCCGCCCTGACCTACTACATCAAGGCAGCCGCCGCGGATGAAGGCGATGTCTCATGGCGCGCGCAAAGTTTGATCGAAGATACAAAGCGACGTGTGGAAGAAGAGAAGGCGAAACAGGACTCGTCTCCACCAGAAAGCGAAACAGCGCCAGCGCCGACCTGATTGGAAATACTATGCGGCGGCCTTTGTCTTCTCGATCCAGCGCTTCACGCGCTCGTCCATCACCGGAAGCGGCATCGAGCCGCCGGTGATGACCGTGTCATGGAACGACTTCCAGTCGAACTTGTCGCCAAGCTCGGCCTTGGCTTCATCCCGCAGTCGCTGAATCGCAATCATGCCGATCTTGTAGGTAGTCGCCTGGCCGGGCCACAAAAGGAAGCGTTTTACTTCACTGCGGATCGAGGATTGAGGCCGCGGTGAATTGGCCATAGCCCACGCGACGCCCTCTTCCTCGGTCCACCCCTTAGCGTGAAGGCCGGTGTCAACCACGAGCCTTACAGCGCGCCAGAGCTCCGAAGAAAGGCGACCGAAATCGTTGTAGGGATCGGTGAAACCGCCCATCGTCTTGCCGAGATCTTCGGCATAGAGCCCCCAGCCTTCCGCGAATGACGAATAGCCATATTGCGTGCGGAATACAGGAATGTCGGTCAGCTCGTTCTGAATGGCGATCTGCATGTGATGGCCGGGGACGCCCTCGTGATACGCAAGGCTTTCCAGCGCCCACAGCGAGACTGCGCTCATGTCTGGTAGGTGAGCGTAGAAGATGCCGGGCTGCGAACCGTCGGGCGTGGGCCCATAGTAGTGTGCAGCGCCACCCGGGACTTCACGGAACGCCTCAACCCGTCTCACGACAAGCGGCGCTTTCGGCAAGCGACCGAAATATTCGGGTAACTTCTTGTACATCGCGTCGAGATAGCCCTGCGCCGTGGCGAGGTATTTTGCGCGGCCCTCATCCGTATCGGGAAGGTAGAATTGCTTGTCCGCGCGCATGAACTCGAAGAAGGCCGGCTGGTCTCCCTGAAAGCCGGTCGCCACGCGTATCTTGTTCATCTCGCCGTGGATGCGCGTCACCTCATCGAGACCGAGCTGATGAATTTGATCCGCCGTCATCTTCGTTGTCGTCAGAAGCTCGAGCGACGCGTTGTACCATTCGGGGCCCTTCGGCAGGGTCAGCGCGCCGACCTTGCCAGACGGCGCGTTCACCTTGTCCGCTTCGAGCCACGCGATGAGGCGCTCATAGGCAGGCTTAACTTGCGTAGTCAGCGCTGATTGCGCGGACGCAAGCCAAGCATCAGCCTGGCCCTGATCCGCCTTGCCGGTTACTTTCAGAGTTTCAATTTTTGTCTTGATATCCGACCATAACGGCGAGTCCGGCCCGGGGCCGAATGGCGCGCCGGAGATCACATTCTTCGCTTCGCTCGCCGTGCGTTCATAGCCGAATTTCGGCGCGCGAATCCCATCCGCCACTGCAAGCTTCGCACGCTCTGTAAACTGGTCGATTGTCGCGCCCAGCTTTCCGATACGAGAGATATAGCCCTCAACGTCGAGAGGTTCGTCCACCTTGTGATAGGTGATGAGGAAATTCGGAATATCGGTATGCGGCCCGCCATATCCGAAGATATAGGCGTGTCGCAGCCATTTCTGCCGCAGTTCGGATCTATCCAGCTCCGACTCCCAGATCGCCCAGGATGTCTTCGCATCATCGTTCAGCTTCGCCGGATCGATCTCAGCCTTCATCCCCGCGACGCTCTCGCGGCGCCATTCGAGCTGCTTCAGCGCATCCGCCTCGGAGAAGTCTCCCAGCTCGCCATACATCTGCTTTCGTCCCATCTGAGTGAGCAGCATCGGGTTCATCGCCAGCTCTTCCTCGAACTCGGCGTTGAGATAATCGGTGAGCTTCTTGCTCTCGGCTGCGATTTCCTCGGCCGAATGGCCGGCTGGCTGCGCAGGACCACACGCCGTCGCCAACGCCATCAGTCCAGCGGCAAGGAACAATCTCATGTGAAACCCCGGAAATCAGGTGAAGCAAGGATCGAACGTCAGGCCTTCTTCTGCGCGGCGATCCAGCGGTCAATCTTCGCTTCCAGAACCGGCACCGGCAAGGCGCCGCCGCCAAGGATCTGGTCGTGGAAGGCTGGATAGCTGAACTTGTCGCCCAGCTCAGTCCGCGCCTTGTCGCGCATCTGCTGCAACTTGATCATGCCGATTTTGTAGGCCGTCGCCTGCCCCGCCGTGGTGATATACCGGCGCACTTCCGAAGCAATCGCCGCCTCCGGGATAGACGAGTTCTCGGTGAAATATTTCACCGCTTGTTCTTCGGTCCACCCCTTAGAGTGGATGCCGGTATCCAGAACAAGCCGGATGGCGCGCCAGATCTCACCAGAGAGCCGACCGTAGTCGCTGTAGGGGTCCTGCAGGAATCCCATCTCCTTAGACAAGGCCTCGGCATACAGGCCCCAGCCTTCCGAGTACGCCGTATAGCCATACTGCGTACGGAATTTCGGCAGCTTGTTCGGGCCAGTCTCGGCCTCAAGCTCCTGCTGGATCGAAATCTGCATGTGATGGCCCGGCAGACCCTCGTGATAGGCGATGTCCTCCAACATGTAGGTGGCCATCGCGTTCATGTCGGAGAGGTGGGCGTAGTAGACGCCTGGGCGCGAGCCATCCGGCGTGCCCGCCATGTAATGCTGCGCTCCGCCCGGCTCTTCGCGGAAGGGCTCAACGCGCTTCACGATCAGGTCCGCCTTTGGCAGACGGCCGAAATATTTCGGCAGCGCCAGTTTCATCTCCTCGATGTGCTTGGTCGCACGGTCGATATACTCCTGCGCGCCCGCATCATTGTTCGGCAGATAGAACTGCTTGTCCGTGCGCATGAAGACAAAGAACTCTTCCAGCGGGCCCTTGAAGCCCGCCCGTTCCTTCACTTTCTCCATTTCGCCGCGGATGCGCGCGACTTCCGACAGGCCGAGCTGGTGGATCTCCTCAGCCGTCATGTCGGTCGTCGTCATCAGGTTCAGCATGGCGTTGTAGTACGCCTCGCCATTCGGGAGCGAACCCGCGCCCTGCGGCGTCGGCGAGGCGTTCTTCTTGTCCTCGGCCACCCAAGCCGCCAGCCGGCCATAGGCCGGCTTCATCTGGTCGACCATCGCGAGACGAAGCTGCTCGGTCAGCGCCACAACTTCTTCCGGCTTCAGCTTGCCGCTCTCGCCCAGCACCTTGATCTTCGCCTTGCCGTCCGCAAACAGCGCAGAGTCCGGTCCGGGGCCAAACGGGGCGCCTGTCGTCACGCGCTTCACTTCCGAAGCCGTCATGTCATAAGAAAAGCCCGGCATGCGGATGCCATCCGCCGCCGCCAGCTTAGCCCGCTCGATCAGCACATCCAGCGTCGGCGCAATCGCCCCCACGCGCGAAATGTACGCTTCCACGTCAGATTTCTCGTCCACGCGATGTTGGTTGATGATAAAGTTGACGAGGCCGGTATGGGCGCCGTTGCGGCCGAAGATATAGCGATGGCGGCGGAACGCGTTGGCCTTCTCGTCGCGATCCAGCTCGAGCGACCAGATATCATAGGACAGCCGCGCGTCCTCGCTCAGCGCCTCAGGTTTGAACTTTGCTGTCATGTCGGCGACGCTCTCGCGGCGCCACGCGATTTCCTTGTCCATGGCGGCTTCGGTGCGATCATCGAGTTCGCCGTACCTGTCCTTGCGGCCCTGCGCTGTCAATTCCTGCGGGCTGAGCTGCAGCTCTTCCTCGTATTCCGCGTCCAGATACGCGATGAGATCGGCGCTGTTCTTTGCAATTTCCTGGGCTGCAGGTGCGGCAGGCGCCGTCGGACCGCATGCGGCAAGAACCGCAAGCATCACCGCCGCGCCAAAGATTGCCCTCATCATCGTCTCCCCGAGAATTCCCTGCCTTGACCAAGCGTCGATGCCGCTTGGCCATTCCGCAATTGTCATCCTGCCAGAGCGAACTCTCGCCGTGCAATGACAACTTGTTGACGTCGGCGCCGCGCAAGCCGATTACATTTTCGAAAGTGAGGAAATCCAATGGCCCGTTTCACTGGCAAATCCGTCATCGTCACCGGCGCCGCCTCAGGTATCGGGCGCGCCTCAGCGAAACTGTTCGCGGCCGAGGGTGCGAGCGTCATCGCCGCGGACAAGGCTGCAGGCGTCGGCGACACTGTCGCCGCGATCAAGGAAGCTGGCGGTAAGGCCGTCTCGATGGAAATGGACGCCGGCGATGCGGGCGATGTGAAGGAACTCATCGCGCTGGCCGTGAAGACCAATGGCGGTCTCGACATTCTCTACGCCAACGCCGGCATCTCGGGCGGCACGCCGACCCTGTTCGAGCAGACCGAGGATCAGTGGAAGCAGATCCTGCAGGTCAACCTCATCGGCCCGATGCTGGCGATTCAGCTGGGCGCGCCCGAGATTATCAAGCGCGGCAAGGGCGCGATCGTGTGCACCGCGAGCGTCGCCGGCTTACGCAACGGCGCGGGGTCGCCTGCCTACTCTGCCTCCAAGGCCGGCGTGATTTCGCTTGTCTCGTTGGCGGCGAACAATCTCGCCGGCACTAATGTGCGTGAATGGCATCTGCCCGGGTCTTATCGAAACCGGCATGACGCAACCGATTTTCGACCGCGCTCGCGAGAAAGGCACAGATGACCGCATCGGTCAGCTCAACCCACTGCGCCGCGCCGGTCTGCCCGAAGAAATAGCAAGGGTCGCTCTTTTCCTCGCCAGCGACGATGCGAGCTACGTCAACGGGCAGGTGCTCCCCGTCGACGGCGGTCTATCGTCGTCGCTACCTGTTGTCCCGCCGAAGCGTTGAGACGACCTCAGCCAAACCGCCCAAGTGCCGTCAAGGGTTGTGTACCGCACCTCCTGTCTGTGTCAGGTTTCGGACCGTGGGGCGGATTCTCAGGGAGCTAAGATGCGGATATTGACTGGACTGGCGCTGGGCCTGTCGAGGCTCGCGCTCTTGGGCGGCGCGCCTGCCTTCGCGCAGGCGCCGGTCATGAAGGATTATTCGTGGACTGAGATGCGCGCCGAAGTCGTGACGGCAGGCGCGGAGGTCACCAAGGAGGGCGAGTCCGGGAAGTCACACTTCCTGACCGTAAAGGATGATACCGGACTGATTTTCGGCATCTACGGCTTCGAGTGCGACAGCGTCACGCAGCGTTGTCGCGGGGCGGACTTCATCGCCTCCTTCACGCTGAAGGATCCGAGCCAGGCGGACGCCGTTCTCAACACGCTCGATTACGCAGCGGTCAGTGACTATCGCGATGACGACGGCCACGTGAAGATCAGCCGTTATGTGATCTTCGATGGCGGCATCACGCAAGAAAACCTGCAGACCAACATCACTGTGTTCCTCAGTCTGGCCAACCAGACGTGGGACAAGCTCGATGCAGACAAGCTACTTTAATCGACAAGCGAGGCAGCACGCGTTTCAGCGAATAGAAGCACAGGTGCGATGATCATAGGCTGGCCTTCGGAATAGCTTAGTAGCCTTGCCCGACGCCGCCATCGAGAACGAGGTCGCCGGTTACGACTGGACGCGTAACCTTTACTTTCTTGACAACCTTGGTGAGCGTCTCACGCTTGGCCGGCTCGCAGATGGTCTTCTTGACCGGCATGTTCACCAGCTTCACGCCCGGACCGAACTTCCGGAGCAGCGAGCGCTCGTTGCAATTGCGCTCAGCAACCTGCAGGCGGCACTGCAGCACGCCACCGCGCGAGTGGTACAGCGCCTCGCCCTTGCCGCAGGAGAATGTCTCGCCAGTGTCGAAGTTCGCCTTGCCGTCGGTCATCTCGCCGAATGTGACTTGCATGTGCGTGCCAGCGACGCAGCGATAAAGTTCGCCATCGTAATTGCCGCTGACCGATAGCTCGCCATCAACGCGTGAGGCCGGGTGCGGCGTGTTGCGATCATCGATGCAGAACGCCTGCACTGGACGCGTCTTGAATTCCTCGACGATCTTGTCGACGCAGTATTCTTCGGAGCCGCTGATCGCTTCCTCGACGAGGCGCGTTTCATATCCGCCGTCGACGGCCAACCCATTGATCGTGCTCTGCGCAACGCCGGGATTCGAATAATAGCCGCCACCGCCGCCAAAGAAGCTCGCTCCGGCCGATCCGCCGCCCGAGACCACAACACCGGATGACAGCGTGGTCGAAACACCAGCCGCAGCGACAACAGTCGACGTCGCGCCGACATTCACGTTCGCCGTCGCAACGCTGACGCCGGGCACATTGACTATGAGGTTGCGGGGGGCCTGGCAGCAATTGCTGACTGAAGGAGGGGGCGGAGGAGGAGACGCCGGCGCGCATGAATTGCACGGCTGACCCATAGCCGTCAGTCCAACCGTGGCGGCAAACGTCGCGATGCCGGCGGCTGCCAGCGTGTGTCGCCATGAAACGTTCATGTCGGGTCTCCTTGAGGCCTCGCCTGCAGGGATGCAAACGCCGGACCTTTTTCTCCCCCCGCGCGGGAAAACGCTCAGTTTCGGGTCGCGATTCTCCCAGCGCGCGTCATGGCCCGGGCATTGCGACTTTTGTCCAGGCGTTGGGGATTTCAGTCAGCGTAGAGTTTGGCGAAGATTTCTATGGAAGAGCTTAAAGCGCATCCGAACACCCAGGCCGTCCTCGACGCCTGGCGCAGGCTGTCCGAAGGCGTCGACAGTCCCGAGGGGCCGACAACCGACGACTATCCGGGCCTTGTCGGCCGGCTTTTCGTTCTTAACCATGTCGCCGAACGCGACTATTCTTTCCGCCGCGTCGGCTATGCCATCGAGCAGCTGTTCGGCCGTCAGCTCATCGAGCACAATTTCCTGTCGATCTGGAGCGA
This sequence comes from Hyphomonadaceae bacterium, assembly GCA_016714495.1. GTDB lineage: Bacteria > Pseudomonadota > Alphaproteobacteria > Caulobacterales > Hyphomonadaceae > UBA7672. The sequence goes on from JADKDU010000001.1 coordinate 376,843, forward strand.
GTCCGACCGCCGGCTGGTGAACGCTGCGCTGACCGCCGCCATAGATGACCGCGGCCCGACACTGATCCGTGCGCGCGGCGAAACGCTGGTCGGAAAACGCGTTGATCTCGAATTCGTTTTGGCCCCTCTTTTCGGAAGGCCGGGCGCCAATGTCCGCTTTCTCGGCCTTTGCCAGACGATGACGCCTGAAGAGGCGCTTGCCGGCCGGCCGCTTCGTCGCCTGCAAGCGCTGGCGATTTTCCCGCCTGCTCCCACCCTTCACCCAGCCGTCAGGATCGTGAGTTCCAGATGACCCGAAGGCCGCCTCCGCCTTACTGCCTGTCGCGCCAGCATCCCGAGCTGGCCAAACGCAGTCCGGCGCCGCGCGAGCCCCTCGGAACCCGTAGGGAGACAGGCCCGCAAGCGCCTCCCGGCAAGCCGGAAAGCCCTGTCGGCAAGGGCTTGTAAACCATTAGGCCGTTAACCTTGGACGCTGGGGAGGCCCCTCTCTCCGCGCTTGAGGGCAACCTATGCAAGTGGCGCAAGCAGCAGCAAAACCGTCGATCCGGCGCATGGAAGCGCACGATCGCCGGAAGCATCGTCGCGTTCACTGGGAAGTCCGCGTGCGCGGCCTCACGGGCGATGGTGAAGAGTTCACCTGCACGACCGTCGACGTTTGCGCCGGCGGCCTGCGCATCAATCTCGCCCGCCCTCTTAGCCAAGGCGAGAATCTCGTCCTCTACATAGACGACATCGGTCGCGTCGAAGGCGTCGTCGTGCGCGTGCTCAACGATATCGGCTATGCGATCGCTTTCGCCGTGCCGCCGCGCAAGCGCGACAAGATTGCGGATCAGCTCACCTGGCTCATCAACAAGGATCGTCTCGGCCTCAGGGATGAACGCGAGGCCGAGCGTCGCCTCGGCGGCGGCCAGGTAATCGCGACCTTTGGCAAGGGTCAGTCCATTGCGTGCGCAGTCGCCGATGTCTCGATCTTTGGCGTCGCGCTCAAGACCGCGGGGCCCCGCCCCATGATCGGAGATCGCGTGCAGGTCAGCGAACGCGTCGGAACCTGCGTGCGCTACATCGAGGGCGGATTCGCCGTCGACTTCCGCACGCTGCACGGCAACGACATCGGCTAGCTATTCGTAGCCGCTGTCTTCAAGCATTGATGCGTAGCGGTGCACCATGTTCTTCACGTTCATCAGGTGCGAAAGATCGCCCGTCTTCATCGCGTAGGCGGCGAAACGCACCGGACTGGCCCAGTAATACATCTCCGCCTGATCGGCCATGCGCGCCCACGTCCTGCCGCCGGCCGTCTGATAGCGGCGGATCAGGTCTTCCAGAGCCTCGCGCCCAGCCGCCGCGAAATAGAGCGAGAAATCGAGCGCAGGATCCGTCACCTCGGCGCCGGACCAGTCGTCGATGCCGGTCAGCCGATAGTCCGCGTCGACGAATAGATGCGGATGGTAGATGTCGCCATTCACCAGCGCGACATGTCCCGGCCAGAAATCGTCGCCATCAATCCATTTCTGCCAGAGGCCCCAAAGCCTCTCAGGCACGGAAGCAAGCGTGTTGCATTCTTCCATGCGCAGCTTCATGCGCGTGCGCAATTCGGCAGCTGTCACGGCAGGCACCCCGATCTCCGATGCTGCGCCAACATCGACGCCATGCAGCTTCGCCATCACCGCAGCGAGAGTGTCGGCAAATGTTTCTGGCACGCGATCCTGCGGCAGGCGCCAGATCAACTCGCCCATCAGCGGATCGATTTCCGCCGCCGGCACGCCGGGCAGGACGCGATAGGCGATCAGCTTGGCCGTGTGCACTTGCCAGTCAGGCAGCACGACAGGAATTCTGCCGCGCAGGAAGTCTAGCGTCAGCGCTTCCTGTCGACCTGCAAGTTGCACGTCGCCGCGTCGGGGCGCACGCAGCATCCAGTAGGCGCCGGATGCATCGCGCGCCATCGCGCCAAAATACTCCGCATCGGCGCCGCCAACGCGCAGCATCGACACGTCCTTGTCCAGCTCGATGCCGTGGGCGGCGGCGAGTTGCGTAAAGTCAGGAGCAGACGTCAAGGCGAGACTCCACTAACCCCAGCCCGCCCATTTCGCTGCACTAGGCTTCGTTCTTCCAAATCGGCTTACGCTTCTCAGAGAAGGCTTTCGGGCCTTCCTTGTGGTCCCCCGAGGTCAAAAGACGCGCGATGCCGGGAACCTTCGTCTCGAAGGCTTCCTTGAAGTTCGCAATGTCGAGACCCTTCAACACCGTCTCCTTGGTCGCGCGAATGGCCATCGGCGAGCATTCGAGAATCTGGCCCGCCCATTTCTTCGCCTCCTCCAGCGCCCTGCCCTGCGGCACGACCTCCGTGACGAAGCCGATCTCCTTGCCTTCGGCCGCCGATACGGTGCGGCCGGTGAGCATCATGCCCATCGCCTTCTTCAGCGGGACCTGTCTCGGCAAGCGGTGCATGCCGGTTGCGAGCGCGGCAAAGCCGACACGGGGTTCTGGCAGCGCGAATTTCGCCGTTTCGGCGGCGATGATGATGTCGGCGGCCAAGGCGATCTCGAAGCCCCCGCCCATGGCGAACCCGTTCACCGCCGCGATCACAGGCTTGTACAGGTCATAACGCGAGGTCAGGCCGCCGAATCCGCTCGCCGGCATCGGCACAGGCGACTTCTGGCCGGAGGCGGCGAATTTCAGGTCGTTGCCTGCCGAAAAAGCCTTTTCCCCTGCCCCGGTCACAATCGCGACCCACAGCTCGGGGTCGGCGGCAAAGGCGTCAAAAGCCTGACCCATCTCGGCATTTGCCATCGGATGCAGGCAATTCAGCTGGTCCGGCCGATTGATCGTCACAACGAAAAGGCGGCCGTCTGTCTCGGTCTTTATGAACTCATACGCGCTCATGGGGCCTCCGTTTAACCTTTGGACAAGGTGGTTTCCCCTACAACTAAACGCAAAGAGGGGTTTGCGGAACACGCTGTCTTATGAGCGACACGCTTGAACTCAGAGAGCCTGTGGGGACAGGCGACGACGAGGGGATGCACACCGCACCTCCCCCCTTCGAAGGCGTGAAATGGCGCATCAGGATCGCCGATAGGGAATATGGTCCTTACCCCCGCTCCCGTCTCATCGATTTCCTGAAGGAAGGCCGCGTACAAGCCGCAACGTCTATCGCCTGCGGAACCGACGTCGACTTCCATCGCGCCGACCATCACCCTAACCTGCGCTGGGACTTCAAAGGCCCCAAGAAGCGAAAGTTCGGCGACCCGCGACTCGACGCGGGCGAGACTGAAGTTCCGGTCTGCAATTATTTCATCGCCGCCCGGCTGCTGTCGGGAAATGATCGCTTCGAGCGCGTGCTGCGCGAAGCAGGCAAGATGACCCGCGCCGCCGGCGACATGTGGGTGCTGCGCTCCAAACAGACCGTCCAGCAGCTACGCAACCAGCTGACCATGGCGATGAAGCCGCACGAGCACTTTATCATAGTCAACGCCTCGAAGGACCGCCTTGCCTGGTACAATATCGGCGTCGAGGCGGACATCTCCGTGCGGGCGGTCTGGGACTCCGACGAGGTCGCCTGATCCAGGTCAATACGTTAGACTCGGACGCAGCGTCACATGTGACGCTGCTAGGAGAACCGGTGCCCCGTTCGAAATCCCACATTGAACGTCACGCAGTCGATCGCATCGGCTGGCTGCGCGCCGCAGTTCTCGGCGCTAATGATGGTATCGTCTCGACAGCAAGCTTGATTGTCGGCGTCGCAGCGGCTGGAACGGATCGCAACGCCATTCTTGTTGCTGGAGCCGCCGGCCTTGTCGCCGGCGCGATGTCGATGGCCGCCGGAGAATACGTCTCCGTCAGTTCGCAATCGGACGCCGAAAAAGCCGACCTCGCCCGCGAACGCCGCGAGCTAGCCGAGATGCCCGAGATGGAACTCCAAGAGCTGACGCAAATTTATATCGATCGAGGCCTCGATCCACAGCTCGCCCGCCAGGTCGCCGACCAGCTGATGACGAAAGACGCGCTAAAAGCGCATGCTCGCGATGAGCTGGGCATTTCCGAATTTACCGAAGCGCGCCCTATACAGGCTGCGATTGCATCCGCCATTACCTTCTCCATTGGCGCAGCCCTACCCCTCGCTACTGTCCTGCTCACTCCAACTGCCCAGATCGCGATCTGGGTGGGCATCGCCTCGCTGCTTTACCTTGCGCTTCTGGGTTACTTCGGCGCCAGCGCCGGCAAGGCGAAACCGTTGAAGCCTGTGATCCGCGTCGTGTTCTGGGGCGCAGCCGCTATGTGTGTGACGGCCGTCATCGGAAGCCTGTTCGGGGCAGTTGTCTGAGGCAGCTGCTTAGGAACGCACCAGCACATCGGCATTGATATCACTCACGCGCGTAACGCCGGTAAGCGCCATGGCCACGCGCATTTCCGCTTCGATCAGCTGGAGCACATGACTGACGCCCGTCTGCCCGCGGCCTGCCAGCGCATAGGCCCACGCCCGGCCGAGCAGCACGCCCTTTGCGCCCAACGCCAACATCCGCACGACGTCGAGGCCCGAGCGGACGCCGCCATCGGCCAGCACGGTCAGGCCATCGCCAACAGCGTCCGCAATCGCTGGCAAAGCTCGGGCAGTCGAAGGCGCGCCATCGAGCTGCCGGCCGCCGTGGTTTGAAACGACGAGGCTGTCAGCCCCGAGCCGTACCGCTTCGCGCGCATCCTCAGCATCAAGAATGCCCTTGATGATCAGCGGGCCCGTCCATTCCGCACGGATGAAATCAAGATCTTTCCATGTGATGGTCGGATCAAAATTCTCGCGCATCCAGCGGAAGAAATCTTCCAGCCCCGTCCTGCCCTTCAGCACGGGCGCCACATTGCCGAGATGATGCGGTCGGCCATTCAGTCCGACATCCCATGCCCATGACGGTCGCTGCATCGCCTGAAACGTGCGCCGCATGTCGCCCAGTGCGCCGGATGCGCCCGCAAGGCCGGAGCGATAATCGCGATAGCGCGAGCCCGGCACGGGCATATCCACCGTGAACATCAGCGCCGAACACTTCGCTTCACGCGCCTTGACCAGAAGCTCGCGCATGAAGCCGCGGTCACGGATCATGTAGAGCTGGAACCAGAAGGGCTGCTTCACGCCACGCGTAACCTCGGCCAAATCGCAAGCTGAAACAGTCGACAGCGTGAACGGCACGCCGGCGGCTTCCGCGGCTCGCGCCGCCTGCACCTCGCCCCGCCGCGCCGTGAGCCCGGCAAGCCCGATTGGCGCCAGCGCAACCGGCATGTTCATCCGCTGCCCGAACAGCGTCGTGGAGAGGTCGATCTTCGACACATCGCGCAGCACGCGCTGGCGTAGCGCGATCCGCACCAGGTCTTCGCGATTGGCCGCCAGTGTCGTCTCGTCATACGAGCCGCCGTCGATGTATTCGAACAGGAAATGCGGCAGCCGCCGGCGCGCCATCTCCCGATAATCGCGTGCAGCGGCGGCTTTCATGGCTGAGGCGTCTCTGAGTGGCGAACGTGTTGCGTATTCCGGGATAGCGCCATTGCTCTGTCAGACAAGGCAATTCCCCCGATCCGTCGCCCATTTACCAATCCGGCGCCCCACGCGCCGCTTTGTCCGCTGGCATTTATCCCCAGTTCCTGTATGGCAGCCACGCCAGACCCGGCCTCCCCTTGCGTCCTGTTTCCCGCACCCGGGACGGCCCGCCGATACGAAAACGATTCCCCATGCCCTTCCCTGCAGTTCATCCCGCGCTTGACCGCGCTCTCGCCGCCCGTGGCTATGCCGAACCGACGCCCGTCCAGCTTGCCGTTGTCGAGGCCGACAAAGACAATGCCGACCTGCTCGTTTCCGCCCAGACCGGCTCGGGCAAGACCGCCGCTTTCGGCCTTGCGCTTGCCTCCACACTGCTGGGCGGCAATGAGCGGTTCGATCCCGTCAATCGCCCGCGCGCCCTGATCATTGCGCCGACCCGCGAACTTGCGATGCAGATCAGCCGCGAGTTCGAATGGCTTTACGCCGATACCGGCGCACGCATCGTCGTCGCCGTCGGCGGCATGAGCGTAAGGGCCGAGCAGCAGCAATTGTCGCGCGGCGCCCACATCGTCATCGGGACGCCCGGCCGCCTCTGCGATCACCTCACTAAAGGCTATCTCGACCTTTCCGCGCTGCAGGTCGCCGTGCTGGACGAAGCCGACGAGATGCTCGACCTCGGCTTCCGCGAAGAACTCGAAACGTTGCTGGACGCCACCCCGGCGGAAACCCGCCGCACGCTGTTGTTCTCGGCTACCATCGCCCGCGGCATCGCCATGCTGGCGAAAAATTACCAGCGCGACGCCATCCGCATCGACACGACTAGCGCGACCGAGCCTCATGGCGACATCGACTATCGCGCCATGCGCGTATCGCCAGGCGATACGGAACGCGCCGTGGTCAACGTGCTGCGCTATTTTGAAGCCGGCGGGGCGCTCGTCTTCTGCGCCACACGTGAAGCTGTCCGCCACCTCCACGCCGCCCTGCGCGAGCGCGGCTTCCACGCTGTCGGCCTTTCGGGAGAGATGAACCAGCGCGAGCGCAATGACGCGCTGCAATCCTTGCGTGACGGTCATGCCAAGGTTTGCGTGGCGACCGACGTCGCTGCGCGCGGCCTCGACCTGCCAGATCTCGGCCTTGTCATCCATGCCGACCTGCCGACCAACAAGGCGACACTGCTCCACCGTTCGGGCCGCACTGGCCGCGCGGGCAAGAAGGGAACGTCTGTTCTGCTGGTCACGCATACCAAACGCCGCCGCACCGAACAGGTGCTGGCGTCGGCAAACATCGAGGCGACATGGAGCGGACCGCCCACCGCCAAGGAAATCCGCGAACAGGATCGCCAGCGCCTGCTGCAACATCCCGCGCTCGAAGCTGTCGTGTCCGAAGAAGATCTCGCCGTCGCCAGACAGCTGGCCGAGCGCTTCCCAGCCGAGAAACTGGCCGGCGCGCTGATCGGCCTCCTGCGCTCGGAATTGCCTGAGCCGGAAGACGTGTCGGACGATGGCCGCATGCGGAATGCGCAGACATTCGAGAAGCAGTCCGGTCATACCGGTCCAAGCGAGCGAACCTTCCGTGAGCCGAGCGAACGACCTGCGGCGCGTAGTCGTTCGGAGCGCGGCTTTGTGGCTTCGGAAGGCGATGGCGTGTGGTTCCGGCTGAACGTTGGCCGTGAGCGCAACGCGGATCCGAAATGGATCCTGCCGCTGATCTGCCGCGTCGGCCACATCACCAAGGCAGAGATTGGACCGATCCGCATATTCGGGACCGAGACCAAGTTCGAAATCGTGGGCCACGCCGCAGCGGCGTTTGGCATCGCGGTGCAGGATACGCAGGACGACAAGATCCAGATTGAGCCGACGTCTGCGCCGGGGCCGAATGACAATATCCATCCGGCCCGTGCGCGCCGCGACGATGGCGCGCGCGTCGATCGGGCGCCGCGTGATGTCGGCGATCGTCCGCCCCGTGAGAAGCGGGCGTATGGCGACCGTCCGCAGCGGGAGCCGCGGGGCGAAGGCGTCCGCCGCGCGAGACTTTCAGGAAGCCCGGACGCGAAGAGGCGCGGGCGGCGCGCCACCAGCAGCGCGAGAATGAGACCGCGCATCTCGCGGCTGATCCCGTGTATTCGGCGCTCGCGTCGACCGAGCCGCCCAAGCAGAAAGGTCCGCCGCCGGCGCATCCGAGTGGGCAGAACCGCCGTGAGCGCCGCGATGCTGCGCGCGCAGAGGGGAAGATCGCGGCGATTGGCGTTGAGACGCCGAAGCGCGTGTGGACGCCGGATGGCGATGCGCGCCCTGCCCGTGTTGAACGCCCTCAAGGCGAGCGCCGTGACCGGACCGAGCATCGCAAGCCCGAGGGCTTCAAGCCGCGGGGTCCGAAAGGCCCAGGCGGCGGGAAGCCGTTCAAGGCGCGTGGCGACAAGCCGTTTGGCGGCAAGTCGTTCGGTGGCAAGCCCAGCGGAAAACCGTTCCGCGGCAAACCAGCCAGCAAACGCAGCTAGTGCTTATCCAATCGCGGCGGCTGCGATCTCGTAAGATCGCAGCCGCTTCTGGTGATCCCAGACCGAGCCCGTAACCATTAGCTCGTCGGCGCCGGTGCGTTCGATGAATTCGGCAATCCCGCGCTTCACTTTCTCCGGCCCGCCGACGACCGAGCATGATAACGCCTGCGCGATGCCGTGTTCGACCATGGGGTCGAGCTGCAGGTCGGCTTTCGGCGGCGGCATCTTGCCGGGTCGGCCGAGCCTGAGATTGGCGAAGGCCTGCTGGATCGAGGTGAAGAGGAGCTTGGCCTCATCGTCAGTTTCGGCGCCGATGACGTTCACGCCGAGCATAACATAGGGCTTCTGCAGACGCGGCGACGGCCGGAAGCGTTCGCGGTAGATCTGGATCGCGCCTTCCATATCGCCGGGCGCGAAGTGCGAGGCGAAGGCGTAAGGCAGTCCAAGGTGCGCCGCGAGCTGCGCGCCGAAAAGCGATGAGCCGAGAATCCAAATCTCGACTTCGGCGCCCGAGCCGGGGACGGCCTGGATGGTCTGGCCGGGGACGGGGGGCTCGAACCAGTTCATCAGTTCGACTACGTCCTGCGGGAAGGTGTCGGCGCCGCCGAGATTCCGGCGGAGGGCGCGCATGGTGGCCTGGTCAGTGCCGGGCGCGCGGCCGAGGCCGAGATCAATGCGGCCGGGGTGGAGTTCGGCGAGCGTGCCAAAAGCCTCAGCCACCATCAGCGGGGCGTGGTTGGGCAGCATGATGCCCCCCGCCCCGACGCGGATGGTTTTGGTGCCGGCAGCAACGTGGGCGATGACAACGGCGGTGGCGGCGGAGGCGATGCCGGGCATGTTGTGGTGCTCGGCCAGCCAGAAGCGGTGATAGCCCAGCCGCTCCGTGTGGCGGGCCAGATCCAGGCTGTTTTCCAGCGCCTGCTTTGTTGTCGAACCTTCGACAATCGGGGCCAGATCGAGAACGGAGAGCTTTGCCATCCGCGAGATATAGGCGATGTCCGGCTAAGCGCTAGGATGGGCAACTCAGCGGCGGGTGGAGATTCGGTGACAGACGCTAAAGGCATGGCGGTTCCCGAGATTGCGCGCGAATTCTTTGGCGTGCAGCTGCATTATGCCTGCGTGCTGTCGGCCAAGGCCGGGATGCCGCTGGCCGAGGCCATAACCTTTCATACCAATTTCCATCGGCTGTTCGCTTACGGAAATCTCGGGAAAATGACGCCGGACCCCGAGTTTGTCGTGCTGGTGCGCGATGTCGTGGCGCTGTCGGCTGAGATGCGGCTGGATCACCTGATTGCGGCGTATGCGGAGCGCGCGGCTGATCCGTGGCCGCCGGAGCGGTTTCCGTTCGGCAATCACTTCGCATGCGAGGCGCCGAATGAAGCGGGCATTGTGCGCATTCATTTCCGCAACCGCTTCAACACGGATGCGCATGGGCCGCTGCATGCGTCGAACGTGGCGCAGCGGCGGGCCGATCTTACTGCGATGTTCGCTTTCGTCGCAGACCGCTGGCCGGATGCGACGGCGATCAATGGCGCGTCATGGCTTTACAACATGGAGGCGTATCGCCGGCTGTTTCCTGCGGACTATGGCGCATCGCGCAAACCGATGATTGGGCCGCGGTCGATGCATGGGCTTTCGACTTGGGGACAGTTCCTGGAGTTCCGCGGGCGCGCGAAGCCAGAGATCGTCGAGCGGTTCAAGCGTGGGTTAGATGCGCTTGATGTGACGCAGCCATGGCTGTCGTTTCCGTATCAGGTGCTCGCGACGACGGCGCCGTTGACGTCGTTCCAGCGGGAGTATGGCGTCTAGTTGATCGTCACCAACGCCTGCCCGTCCGCCGCCTGCACCCCAAACCTGTCGCCGGTTTGCTTGCCGGCCGGAAGCTCAAAGCAGACTTCCTGACCGTATGGCGCAGGCGCCAAGCACAGCGCCGTCCCAACGACGCGATATGCGCCGCCCGGCCCGCCCTTGCCATCGCCCTAGCTGCTGTCCGCCTTCGGCGCGAACCCATCGGCTACATTGTCAACCTGGAAAACAGCGCCCTTCTCCAGTGCGTTGGTCAGCGCCGTGGGTAGTCCTGTTCCGCGTTGCTGCGGAGATGCGCGTGTCGCACGCGCGCCGATCGGCCGTTCTTGCCGAGTTGGTCGCCCGGCGGGAGGATCTCCTCGCCATGATCGCAGCCGAGAAACAGCGCCTGGCCGGAGCCCGCGACGCCTTCGCGCGCCGCGAACGCGAGGCCCATGTCGCCCTGGTTGAACGGCGCAGGATCGCCGCGGCAAAAGAGATCGAAGCCAACAAAGCGCGCCCAGAGCAAGTTGGCGGACCTCGAGCGGCTCACCGCGCCGGGGATCGACCTCATCGTGGCCAGCATCCGCGTCGCCCGCCTGCCGGAACTCGGCCTGATCGACCGGCGCGACATCGCCAGCCTGTGCGGGGTTGCGCCCCTGGCGCGGGACTGAGGCCATTCCAGAGGGCGCAGGCATATCTGGGGCGGATGCGCCGGCGGGCGCCGTGTCCTCTACCTCGCCGCCTTCATCGCCATCGCCAGAAAACGCCTCACCATCCTCAACGCAATGGCGCGCGACAACAAAGCCCACGCCTGATCAAAGGTCAGTTGCTTATCCCAAAAACCGCGGATCGGCGTCTCCAAGGATGGAGGCGCGCAAGGCCGGCGCGTCAGTCGATACGCTTGAGGCCCTTGGCGTAGCGCTTCCAGTTTTCGACGTAGTGGTGTGAGCCGGCGAGCATGCCTTGCAGCTGCTGTTCGCTGACTTCGCGGATGACTTTGCCGGGCGCGCCCATGACCATCGAGCCGTCGGGGATCACCTTGCCTTCGGTGATCAGCGTGTTCGCGCCAATCAGGCAGTTCTTCCCGATCTTCGCATTGTTGAGAATGATCGAGCCGATGCCGATCAGCGAATTGTCGCCCACTTCGCAGCCATGCATCATTACCATGTGGCCGACGGTAACGTGCCTCCCGATGGTGAGCGGCACGCCGAGATCGGTGTGCAGGACGGCGCCGTCCTGGATGTTGGAGTTTTCGCCGATCGTGATCGGATCATTGTCGCCGCGCAGCGTGGCGCCGAACCAGACGCTGGCTCCCTTGTTCAGGATCACCCGGCCGATAACTGTGGCGCTGTCGGCCACCCAGCTTTCCGGATCGAGCTCCGGCCTTACGCCATCGAGTTCAAAGACCGCCATTCCATCACTCCCCGGCGTCTATGCCTGCTTTTGAGTCACATAACTGTAAAATCGCGTCAGCACTGCCAACTGCGCGGAACTGTCCCTTTATAGTTCCGTTAAGCCGGAACTAGTCTACTCCTAGGGAAGCTGATTCGGAGTGGCGCGGTTCTTGAAGCGCAGATTTCGAAGAACGGGGATACGGGATTGAGTCGACCGGGATCGGTTGCACCATTCGCCTATCGAGCTGCAGGACGCCTGGCCCGGCGTCCGCCGCCACCAACGGTTTCCTTTTCAATGCAGCTTTTCGCTCGCCGCGGCCCCTCAAAGGTTCGCGGCGTTTTTGTCTCTGCTTTTCGGGTTCAGGACTAACAGCAAGGAGTACCTCCATGGCCAAACGTTCCGCTGTCCGCCGCATCCGCGCCGACTACGACGCACGTGATAGCCGGAACTCCGGGGGCGTTCATCTCAATGTCATAGAGGGGGGCTGGGATCCGGCCGACGACGGGCGCTATGCGCCGCGAAAGAAGAAACGGCCGGCAAATGATCATGCCCAGCACCAGCAGATACGCGAGCCGCAGCGCGAGCAGGCTTATGTGAAGAACATCCAGCCGAAGTCGGAGGGCCAGGCCCGGCTGATGGAGGCAATTGATACGTCAAACCTTGTGCTGGCGCTGGGGCCGGCGGGAACGGGAAAGACCTATATCGCGATCGCCAAGGCGGTGGATGCCCTGCGCGCGGGAACGATCGGGCGCATCGTATTGTGCCGGCCCGCCGTGGATGCGGGCGAGAATATCGGCTTCCTGCCCGGCGACATGGAAGAGAAACTCGCGCCCTATCTGCGCCCGCTCTACGACGCGTTGCAGGACCGGATGTCGGCCAAGCAGGTGAAGGCGATGATCGCCGAAGGGCAGATCGAGATTGCTTCCGTTGGGTTCATGCGCGGACGGACGCTGAACAACGCTTTCATCGTGGTCGATGAGGCGCAGAACTGCACCTACGTTCAGCTCAAAATGATCCTGACGCGGCTGGGCTGGAATTCAAAGATGATCGTGACGGGCGATCCGGCGCAGTCTGACCTGCTGCCGGAGCTGTCGGGTCTCGCGCCGGTGGCGGACAAGATCGAGAGCATGGGCGGCGATATCGGCGTGGTGCGCTTGCAGCAGGCTGACGTCGTGCGCCATCCGCTTGTCGCGAAGATGCTTAACGTCCTGTAGACGGACGGATCTCGCGCGGCCTGCTGCCCCTGGGTCGCGCGAGTTTCTTCTTTCTTGCGCAGATTCAAACGGCCGCGCAGCGTGGAACCGGCTGCAACAGCGGCGGGCTGTGGAACTTTTGTTCCGTTGAGCTCAGCTGCGTAAAATCGGAACCCCCTGTCGCATGCACCGTTCTATCCCGGTAAGTTACTGACCGGATGAACGAGGCATACCATGTCTGCAATCAAAACCGCCTTTTGCGCTGCCGTGGCGAGTCTGTCGCTGGCGGCGTGTTCCACGACAGACAGTTGGGACCCGTCGCAACGTAACGCCGCGATCGGCGGCGCCCTTGGCGCAGCAGCCGGCGCGGCCATTGCGGATGACGATCTTTCCGGCGCGCTGATCGGCGGCGCCCTTGGCGCAGCTGTCGGCTACTACACGGGCTGCCAGGAACAGGGCGGTTGCTTTGTCGGCGGCAAGCAGGTCGCCGGGCGCGACGACCTCGTCTACGACAACCAGGCCAGACGGTATTACTATGTCGACCGCGGCACGGGCCGCACATACTGGGAGAGCGGCGAATTCCGCGGCTAGGCTGATCGATTTTTCGATGGGACGCGACCGAAGTCCTCCCCGGTCAACTGTTGCGAACCGTCGGCAGGCGCCGCTCCTCAGGGGGCGGCGCTTTCGCGTTGAGCTTGCGCGCAATCCATTGCAAGCTTCGGTCTGGGTACCTGGAGAGATGGATGCGCGGTGGTTTGGCCTTGGGTTTGTTGGCGTTAGCAGCGTGCCAGTCGCCGTCGATGACGAGCGCCATACCCCCGCCGCCGCCCGGCAACACGCCGACAATCCCCGAGGTGATCGCCGCGTCGAAGCCGGACGAGTGGCGCAGGATCGATCCCGAGAACACGCTGTACATGGATTTCCCGAATGGCAGGGTGATCATCGAGCTTGCGCCGCATTTCGCGCCGAATCATGTGGCGAACATCAGGGCTTTGTCGCGCGAAGGGTTCTGGACCAATGGGGCGGTGACGCGCGTGCAGGACAATTTCGTGACGCAGTGGGCGCAAGCCGCCGAGCCCGCGCGGCCGCCAAAGGTGGGCGTCGAAAAACTGACGGCGGAATTCACCCTTCCCCGCAGCGTGGTAACGAAGTTCGACGTGCTGCCGGACCCGGATACGTTCGCGTCCGAGGTGGGATTCGTCGATGGGTTCTCGGCGGCGCGGGACAAGGACAGCGTTTGGCTGACGCATTGCTATGGCATGGTCGGCGCGGGGCGGGACGCTGACGAAAATTCGGGCGGCGGCACGGAGCTGTATGTGATCATCGGCCAGTCGCCCCGCGCGCTCGACCGGCAGCTGACGGTGGTGGGGCGCGTGGTGCAGGGCATGGAGATCATGTCGGCCTTCCCGCGCGGTACCGGCGACGCCGGCTTTTACAAGACGCCGGCCGAGCACCAGCACTATGCCGACATCAAGCTGGCGGCTGACGTGCCGGCGGCCCAGCGCACCAATCTGGAAACGCTGCGGACGGACAGCGCGAGCTTCCAGACGCTGGTGAATTCACGGCGTTGGCGGAAGGATGATTTCTACAAGCATCCCGTGGGGCGCATCGGCCTGTGCAACATCACCGTTCCGGTGCGTGAGGCAAAGTAGGCGGAACGTATTCGAATTTTGGTCGGTCGCTGAGATCCGGCACGCCGCTCGGCATCGGCGTGAGGATCTGCTCTTTCGGCGGATCGATCACGTCGCGGAACAGATAGCCAAGGCCGATGATGACGCCGAGCATGGCCATTGCGATCATGGCCAGCACGAGCGGGCGGAGGGCGCGATGGACGAAGGCTTCGAACTTCGCGACGCCGCCATCGGGCGAGACTTCGCGCGTCTTCAGCAGGACCCATAGATTGACGCCGGCGAGCGCGGTGCCGACGGGGGCGAGGAAAACCAACAACCCCGATCCCACCCAGATGACGGAGCGCGCCCATGGCCAGCGCTTCAGAAGACCGAGGCCGCCAACAAAGGAGGGAATGAAAAACGCGATCGACAGGAGGCCGAACAGGCCCGCGAAGAAGGCGATCTCGTCTTCATATGCGGGATCGTTCGCCGCCAGCGCCGTACCCATGAACAATGCGAATATCGCCAGCCCGAGGCCGCCAAGCACGACGTGAACCCACGCCAGTATGCGTAGAGATTTCGGCAGCGCGCCCTCCCCGATCCATTCAAGCGGTAGGTTGATGACGCGCGCCGCGCAAGTGCGCCTTCAAATTTCACTGTGCAGGTCCGGCGCGGGCGCGCTATGACACCTCGAAACCGTGACGGGGCTCGCATATGACCACACCAATTTCCGCGACCATCAAGGGCGCGAGCACGCAGATGCTTGGCGCGCTAGGCGGCGTTCTGAAGAAGGGCGCCGACCATGCGGCGACGCACAAGCTGCCGGAGGATGTGTTCCTCAGCTATCGGCTGTTCCCCGACATGTTTCCGCTGGCGCGGCAGGTGCAGATCGCGACCGACCAGCTGACACGCGGCGCGGCGCGTCTGGCGGGCATGGATCTTCCGTCCTTCCCCGATGTCGAGACCACGTTCGCGCATCTGATCGAGCGGACACAGAAAGCCAACGCCTATGTGCAGGCTGCGTCTTCCGAAGCGATGGACAAGCGCGCGGAGACGGTGATCAACATTCCGATCGGCGGCGGGCAGGAACTGCCGATGACATGCAGCATCTATCTGTCGAGCTTCGTCTTCCCGAACCTCTATTTTCATTCGGCTACGGCCTACAACATTCTGCGCCACAATGGCGTGCCGCTCGGCAAGCGCGACTTCCTGCGCCCGCCGGGCTGATCGCATGAAGATCGTCAGAGGCCCTTTCACCATCAAGCGCGCGGCGGAAGCCGTGTGTGACAAGATGACCGGCCTGCTGGGCCGGCACACGCTGGACAAGGTCTATAGCGGCGATCTAGTCGGCGTGGCGAACGGCGAGATGCTGAGCGCGGGCTGAACGGTTCCGGGCCAGCGGGCTATGTGGCGATCGAGCGGGTCGACGGCGAGCTGGATGGGCGCAAGGGTGCGTTCTACCTGCAGCATCCCGGTATCGTGAATCGCGGCGAGGGAACGCTGACCGTGCAGGTCATTCCCGACAGCGGCACGGGCGATCTTGTCGGCCTGACCGGCGAATTCAAGATCATCATCGCACGGGGGTGTCGCGCCCAGCTACGAATTTACTCATGAAATCGCCGTCCAGGCTGGCTGATCCCGACCGACTCCAAAGCGTCACGAACCGGCCTTAACGTTCGCGGCGGGTCTGGAGGCGCATGTCATGAGTCTTATCGCCAATCGCAGGACGCTTCTGGCTGGCGCGGGCGGCGGCTTGATCCTCGCCGCCCTGCCCGGCCGTGCATTTGCAGCGCCATCGAGCGGGTTCACGCATGGCGTTGCCTCGGGCGATCCGCGCCAGACCAGCGTGATGTTGTGGACGCGCCATGTCGCATCCGCCCCGGTGAAGCTGACAGTCGAGATTGCAGAGGATGAAGCGTTCCGGACGATCACACTGACAGGCGAGACCGAAGCATCGCCCGCCAATGATTGCTGCGCCCGTGCGCGCGTCGAGGGGCTGAAGCCGGGACGCTGGTATTACTATCGCTTTATGACGCCAGATGGCGCGACCTCGGAAACGGGACGGACGCGGACGCTGCCGTCTGGCGAGACGAAGGGGTTCCGCATCGCGGTGGTTGGATGCTCGAACGGAACATCTGGCTGGTTCAACGCCTATGGCCATCTGGCCGCTCGCGATGACCTCGATCTCGTGGTGCACACCGGCGACTACATATATGAATCTCCCGTGACGCGGCCGGACGCCGCGCCGGGCATCGCGCAACAGCGCGGGCTGGCGCCCGCCGGCGAGATCATCGCTCTGGCCGACTATCGCCAGCGCTATGCGAGCTATCGCAACGACCCGGATCTCGCCGCGTTGCATCGTCGGCTGCCAATGATTGCGGTGTGGGACGATCACGAGACGGCCAACAATTCCTGGGCCACAGGCGCGAGCGCGCATGATCTGGCGACAGAAGGCAGCTGGGATGCGCGCAAGGCGGCCGGAGTGCAGGCGTGGCGTGAATGGCTGCCGATGGGACAGGCCTGGTATGACGCCTATCAGATCGGCGATCTGGCGACGCTGTTCCGGCTGGAGACGCGGCTGCTGGGGCGGACTAAGCAACTGGACGATGATCTCGACGCGCTGTTCGCTTCGGCCGGCGATATTGGCGCGAAGCTGTCGGTGTTCCGGTCAGGTCCTCTGGCGGACGCGGGGCGGTCGATGATGGGGCCGGGTCAGGAGCGCTGGCTGGCGGACGGGCTGAAGGCGTCTGTGGGCTCGGCTGCGCGCTGGCAGATATTGGCGCAGCAGGTAATCTTGGGCGCGACGGTGTTTCCCAAGGCCACGGCGGACTGGGTAAATGGCGCGTTGCCGGCCGATGTGCGGTCGGATTTCGACCGGCGCAATCAGCTGACCGCGGCGGGCATGCCCTATTCGCTCGACAAGTGGGATGGCTATCCGGCTGCGCGAAAACGTCTCTATGACAGCGCGCGCGCCGCTGGGGCCAATCTCGTCACGTTGACGGGCGACAGCCACAATGCGTGGGCGTTCGATCTTGCGGATGAGCGCGGCTCGGTAGGCGTGGAGTTCGCAGGGCAGAGCGTTTCGTCCTATGGCTTGGAGCGCCGGTTCACGGGCGACCCGAAGCGGATCGCGGCGGACTTCATCGCGGCGAACGGCAATCTGAAATGGATGGACACGAGCCAGCGCGGCTATGTCACGCTCGACATCACGCGCGACCGGATCGAGGCTGAGTATGTGTTCGTGCCGGCGCTGGGCGGGCGATCCGCAATTGCGACAGGTCGGAAGACGATCAGCGTGGCGCATGGCGCGCGACAGCTCGACGCCTAGAGAGGCGCGATCGTGATGCGCCAGAATTCGGTCTCGGCGCCCTCAACGCCAAAATCATTGTCGGATGCGATCAGGATTTCGGAGGACGATAGCAGGGTCATGCCTTCAATGTCGGCGCCGATCTGCGGGTGATCGTCGCTCGACATCAGCAGGTGTTTCTGCGGGAGCTGTTTGAGGTCCACGAGGTAGAGCTTGCTGGAATGCGCGATGCGTTCGAGCACGATCAGGCGGTCCTCGCCGGCCCAAGCGAATTCACATGCCTTGACATCAGTGTCGCTCACCTTGCGGCGTGCGGCGTCGCGCCTGAAGGTGGCGGGCGCGTCGAAGGGGTATCGCCATTCCGCGGCGAGTGCGCCGGTTTGCGCATCGAGCTTCCAGATCGGAGCAAAGCGTGGGTCCTCGCCGCCCAGGGCGCTCTGCATGCCGGTATAAAGCCACGCTCCATCAGGAGACGCGCACAGGGCTTCGAGGCCGCGATTTGAGCGGCGGCTTGCGAGACTAGACGGCAGGATACCGCGTGCGGGTAGATCGGCGTGCCATTGCAATGCCTCCGCGCCGGCGGGAACCCAGCGCTCGGCGACAACGCCATCTGGGCCGACTTTGAGCAGGGAGGGACCGTATTCCTCCGCAACGAAGAAACCGCCGTCGGGCATGGCGGCGATGGCTTCGGCGTCGGCGCCAAGGTCTTTGCTGAGGATGGGGTTTCCATCGATGCCGAAGATATTTTCGACATCCTGCTGATCGGCGGCGGGCATGGGCAGCCCGCTGACGCGTGCGCCTGTGCGGGTTGTCAGTGGGATACTGCGGATGGCGCGCACTGTATTGGCGTCGATGGCCAGCTCGACGATCTCGGGACCGCGTTCGGGCGCGGGCATGATCTTGGCGTCGGTGGCGCGCAGATGTTCCACCGCCGTGAGGCCGTAGTCGTCGACGGCGGTGGACGCGAACATGTTCGGGCCGCGATCGGTGACTGCGAACAGCGCGCCGTCGCCGGCGCGGCGTGTGAGACCTGAGCCCAGGCCGAGCGTGAGGCGCAGTGTTTTTCGCGGCAGATCAAATTCGCCGTAAGGAAGATCGCGCCAGGTCAGTCGCTGGGCGCGCACGGGCATGTCAGAATTTTCCGCCGGTTTTGAAGCCGCCGCCGCCGAAACCGCCGCCGGATTTAAAACCGCCCCCGCCGAAGCCGCCGCTGCGACCACCGCCACCGGAGCTTCCGCCGCCGCCCCAGCCGCCACCGCCCCAACCGCCACCGCCCCAGCGGCCGCCGCGCGTGGCCTGCTTGATGACTTCGCCGAGAATGACGCCGGCGACGACTTCGCCCACGCCGATATTACGGCCACGCCTGCGCCCGCCGAAATAATCGTCGTCATCGCGCGGGGCCTGCCGGATGGTGGCCTGGATGGCGCGCCACAGGGCTTCGCCATCGGGCGCGGGGCCCTTGCCGTAAGCTTCCAGCGCGGCTTCGAACGCGCCGCGCAGGACCATGACATAGGGGCTGTCGAGGCCGGCTTCTTTGAAGCGGCGGCGCACGGTTTCAAGCGTGTCGGCGCCGGCGCGGCGGCGGGCCGGCAGCGCTTCGACATTGCGCCAGTTCACTTCCATCTGCAGTTCTTCAGTGCGCAGGCGGATCAGCGCGTCGACAATGCGATCATCATCAGGCGTGGTGGTTTCGGCGGCGAGAACCTTGAGATCGGGGAAGCTGGCCTTGGCGAGACCTTCCTCAATCACGCGGCGGGCCTGTTCCTGCGGGCCGGCGTCGCCGCTGGCGGCGCGTTCCTGCTGCTCGCGCAGTCCGCTGTTCTTGGCTTCGGCGATGCTGAGGTCAGCGTCGAGCGCCTTCAATTTTTCGCGCGCCTGCACGAGTTCACCGGCGAGCTTGTTGGCGCCGCGCTCTTCGAGGCGCTGGGCTTCCAAGCGCTCGATGGCGGCCTGCGCCTCGGCTTCCTCGAGGCGCATGCTGGCGAGGTGTTCGCCGATGCGGTCAGGCAATTCGGTGAGGCGCGCGAAGTTCATGTGCGCTTCCTCGTAGCGGCAGAGTTTGGCGACCCAGCCATCGAGCATGCGGAGCGCCGCCCTTGTTGTCTTCCGGCGTGCGGAACCGCGTTGCCAGAGATAGGAGAAGAGCGGGTCTGTCTCGTAGGGCTTGCCCTTCTCCGCCCGGTCGGTCTTGGCGAGGTCGAGTTTCTGCTCGGCGCGCAGGGCGATGGATTTGGACTCTTCATACGCCTGCTTCAGCGCGAGATAGCCAGCGTCGGATTGGACTTCTTTTTCGACGGTTTCGGTGAGCGTTTCGTAGGCGCTGAGGGCGGCGTCGACTTCGGTCTCGCCGGCGCGGCGCTTTGCTTCCGCGTCTTTCAGCGCTGTCTCAGCCTGCGCCACGTCGGCCTCAATCGACGCAACGAATTTCTCGTGCTCGACCAGCAGACGTTCGGCTTCGGTCTCGGCGGCGGACAAGGTGTCGTCGGCGCCCGCCTTGATGACGTCGAGGCGCATCTTCGCAAGCTCGCGATAGGCTTCGGATTTGAGGCGCACGAGATCGGTGCGGCGGCGCGAATGGCCCTCGGCCGCGCGGGCCGAGGCGTCGAACTCCTCGCGGGCGCTGGACGTGAGCGTGTCCAGCCTGTGGAGGGCGTCCCGGCCGGTGATGACGTCGTCATAGCTGGCCATCAATCATTCCAGTCCGTGATGGCGCCGCCGGGAACAGGCGTGTCGAAGCGCGGCTCGAGTTCGCCGCGCTCCTTGTGACCGAGCACATCGTTGGTGATGAGGCCGGAGCTGGTCTTCTCGGCCGCCACTTTATCAAACGTGTCCTTGGCGACGCGCTGCGCCCAGATGGTCACGTCTTCGGTCGTCTGCGTTTCGATGCTGGTGATGGGGACGGACAGGATCGCGCCGCCGGGGGCTACGGCCTCGACGACGAGATAGTAATTCATCGCATCGGGCCGTTCGGTCGACTGGCGCCAGAAGCCGGAATCCTCGTCGGGGCGCGAGACGATGCGGATGTCGTATTCCTGCGCCAGCCGCTTGTTGATGTCCTCAAGGGTGGCGACCTGCGGGCGCTGCCGTGGTGGTCATTGGCGGCGGCGCGCGCTGGCCTTCGGCGGCCACGCCGGCGAGCTGCGCGTCAACCGCGGGCTCGACGGCGAGCGCCTGGCCTTCCGCGAGCAGGCGCGAGATTTCGGCGGGCATCGCCTTCCACTCATTCGCCTGTGGAATCGCCCAGAAGACCTGCCAGCCGACAACCAGCGCTATGATGGCGCCGGTGAAGGTCATGGCGGCGGGAAACCAATTCCTGCGGCTAACGTAAAGCTTCGCCAGCCTGACCGAGAAGCTGTCGGCAGGCGGCTTGTAGACGAAGCGCTGTTCGGCCAGCGCCTTGACGCCATCCTTCAGGATCTTGTCGGGGACGTCGATGCCCTGCGCGCCGTAGATTTCCTTGAGCCGCGCGATGAGCTGTTCCTCTCGCGCGCTTTCGTTCAGCTCCATGTCGACGATGCGCGTGCGATGGCGCAGCGTATCGACCACATCCATGGCAAGCATCACATCGTCGAGCTTGCGGGGTTCGCCTGTCGCGGCGGGCGGCAAGGCGGGGGTCGTCACCCCCGTCTTCACCTGAACAGTCGTGTCGCTCATGAGGTCTTGGCGATCAGGGCGACGGCGGCGCCCTGCTCAATGAGGTGCGCCATGCGTTTCTTGCCATCTTCGACGGCGTCGCGGATCTCTTTCGAGTTCTCGGTCGCCAGCTTGCGCATCTCGGCGATGATGCCGATCGAGCGCTCCTGGTAAGAGACGACAGAGTCCACCAACTTCTTGACGGCGGCGGCCGAGATCGTCGGGCCGTAGCCGGCTTTCAGGGCAGCTTCCTGAACCTTGCTGCCGATCTCGCTGAGGGTTTCGAGCGACTGGTCAATGCCCTTCTTCATGCTTTCAAGCGTCTGGGTCGATTCATGCAGGCCGAACATGCCGGTGAAGGTGGCCGACAGCGCGGTGAGGACAACTTCGTTGGTGCCGAAGAAGGAGACGGATTGCGCGTAGATGCGTTCCTTGGCGTTCGTCGTCTGGACGAGACGCGCCATGATCACTTCGGATGTGTTGTAGCCGATGGTGATGTTGTCAGAGAGGTCCTTGGCGACCTGGTAGCGGCCTTCCTCGGCCTGCAGGCGGCGTAGCTCCTCGTCGCGCGCGAGTTCGAGCTTCGAGCGTTCGGCTGGTTCAGTGCCTGTGTAGGCGGCGACGGCGTCGGACGCGGCTTTCATTCTTGTCTTGGCGTCCTCGAGCTTGCCCTCGGCGGCCTTCAACACGTCAAGCGCGAGGACTTCCGAGTTCTTCAGGGCGCCGCGGAAGTCCATATAGGCTTCGAGGATCAGGCGCTCTTTCTCGATCTGAACTTTTGTGTCCTTCTGCACATCGAGATAGCTGTCCTTGATCTTGTCGAAGCGGGCAGAGATGTCGCCGCGCGTCATCTTCATCCAGACATTCGACAGCCGCTCCATCGTGGAGATCTTGCCGTCGGCATACTGGTCCACGAGGCCCTTGGCGTCGTCGCGGATCGAATTGAAGGCGTTGGTGATGGTCTGATAGCGCTCGCCCACCGTGATGGCTGAGATGTGCTCGCGTACGACATCGTTGAACAGCGACATCTGGTCGAGCGTACGGGCTATGGTGGTGACCTTGTCGGGCTCCAGCTCGCTGATCTGGTTCAGTAGCGCGACAACAGGCGCGATTTCGCCCTTCTTGTCGGGGAAGAGGCCGAGCTGGCGCAACGTGCCAACCGCCTTGTCGAGATACTGAAGCGCCGTCGGGCTACCCGCCATCGTCCTGACTCCCTCGTGCCGCGCCTTGGGGATGTGGCGCGCATTACGACAATACGTGCCCTCAATCTTAGCGGCTGCAAGGGAGTAGCGGCAGAATTTTTTCGATATTCGATATCGCGCTTGCACCAACCCTATGGATCGCGATCCCAAGCATGCTTGCGAACACGCGCCAAATGGCGGGGAAAGTCGCGATGCTCAATCGCTTCATGCCTGCCATCCAGAAAGACATGCTTCGGGAAATAACCCCGGCCGGGCATGCCGATCTTTGAGTCAATTATCAGCGCGCTTAGGGGAGTCTCGGTTGCGGCGGTTCTGATCGGCGATTTCGTCGCGTGCGCCCCACAACGACGGCTGCGCGAAGGACTTGACGTTAATGCCTTGTGCCTCCGCTGCCTGGCGTAGAAGGGCTTCTATCCCCGCATTACTGAAAGGCGAGCCTCCTGCCCTAGCTCACCTTACAAGCAACGATCGCAACACAACGACCAATTCGCCCTCGCGCCCGCCGGCCCGTTGCAAGCCTTGCTGCCAGTTCCCGTCGGCCCGTCATGCGCTCCAATGGCGGTAGAAGAGCCAGAAACTGCTTATCGGTAGATGCGCCCTCCCAATCTGGGAGATCGGCGGACTGAGCCGCTCCATTAAGCGCTGGCGGAACGCAGGCTCTCAGGATTATCGGCACGAGAATGTCTCTCTGCGCCGCAACCGATGCTTCGTGTTTCATCCAATCTGATTTGCAAGCCGCAGGCGTCCAACAAACGACAATGGCCTTTGCTTCTTCCAGTTCCTGTCGGATGCGCTTCGCCCAGTCTTCGCCAACGTCAATCGACTAGCCGAACCAAACGGAAAGCCCGGGATCGCCCAAGGCCTGGCTGAGCTGCTCTATGCGACGCCGATCTTCTGTTTTGTATGCAACAAATACGTCGGGCACATCATCTCCCTGCCTTCGAACGGATCACACTGGCGCGCCTCGCGTTTATGCTCAATATCCTGCCTTGCCTGATAAGTCGCCCAGCGCGACAACGGTGAACCTCACAGGAGTTCCGCCATGCCCCGCACAGCCATCGTCACCGGATCGACCAGCGGCATTGGCGAGGGCATCGCCCGGGCGCTGGCCGCCGCCGGCAACAACATCGTCCTCAATGGTTTCGGCGACGCCGCAGCGATCGAGAAGATCCGCGCTTCCATCGAATCCGACACCAAGATGAAATGCATCTACTCCGGCGCGGACATGACAAAGCCCGAGCAGATCGAAGCGCTGTTCGCGACCGCCGCCGATACGTTTGGCCAGGTCGACATCGTGGTGAACAACGCAGGCGTGCAACACGTCTCGCCGATCGAGGATTTCCCGGTCGACAAGTGGAACCTCATCATCAACCTGAACCTCAACTCCGCCTTCCATACGACGCGCCTCGCCTTCCCCGCGATGAAAAGGCAGAAGTGGGGCCGCATCATCAATATCGCATCCGCGCACGCGCTGGTCGCTTCGCCATTCAAGAGCGCCTACGTCTCGGCCAAGCACGGCTTGCTGGGCATGACGAAGACGATCGCGCTTGAAGGCGCGACCTTCGGCATCCGCTGCAACGCCATCTGCCCCGGCTATGTCCACACGCCGCTGGTCGACGGCCAGATCAATGACACGGCGAAGGCGCGCGGCATGACGCCGGAACAGGTGATCAACAATGTGATCCTCGCCGCCCAGCCGACGAAGGAATTCGTGAAGGTGACGGACATTGCTCAGCTGGCGGTGTTTCTCACCAGCGAAGCCGCCAACCAAATCAACGGCGCGGCGCTGTCGATCGATGGAGGCTGGGTGGCGCAGTAACTCAGCCGAACGGAACAACCTTGTTGGCACTGTCGTGACCGATGTCGGCGCGGCCGAGATAGGGAATGCCGGATCGCTCGCACCAGAAGCGGGCGACGTCTTCCTCGCTCAATTCGAAATCGGGATCATTCTTAAGGACAGGGGAACAGCGGCCGAGACGAATGCCAGCGCAGTGACGGACGTTAGCGTTCGAGGTAACGTGGTAGAAGTAGCGATCGATCCGGTACATGTACTCGCCGACATCCTCCAGCAGAAGGATGTGGCCTGTGAGATTTGGCTCTAGCGGCGTGCCGAGCAGCTGGCTGAGGATGGTGAGGTTGAACGCCAGGTTTGGATGGCCGGGCGTGACACCGCCCTCCAGCGATGATGACGCGCCATTGACCAGCCAGGCGAGAGCGCGCGCGACCGCTTGCTCGCCATCCTCGCGGATGAGATCAACGGGCATGGGGCCGTGGGCGACGTGTTCGTAGCCGGCGCGATAGAGCCCGGCGAGCAGGAAGCCGGCGTCGGAATAGCCGAGCCATTTCTTGGCGCGGGCGCGTTCGTTCAGGCGCGGAATCGCATACTCCGCCACACGGCAGGCGCCATAGCCGCCGCGCGCCAGCCACACGGCGTCGATTTCCGGATCGTTGGCGACTTCGACCAGCGCTTCGATCCGCTCGCGGTCGTCGCCGGCGAAATGACCGGACTGGCGGAAGCATTGCGGATGATACAGCAGCTCGACCCGGTCGCCATAAAGCAGCTGCGCCAGGGCGATGGATTTCTGCGCCAGCGACGTCGCCATGCGCGTTCCGGGCGCTACAAGCCCGATGCGGAACACCTTTTCACTTGACCCCATACGCCACCCGCTGAGACACCCGGATCATGTCCGATTCAAACAACGCCCTCGCCCCCAATACACTGGAACATGCTGGACCCTACTTCTTCTGCGGCATTGGCGGCAGCGGAATGTTGCCGTTGGCCCTGATCGTCAAGGCAAGGGGCTATGATGTCGAGGGGTCGGATCGTTCACTCGATGCGGGGCGGACGGCGGCGAAGTTCGACTTCCTGAAGGCGCGCGGGATTGGACTGCATCCGCAGGACGGGTCGGGTGTAACGCGGAAGGAACAGCTGCTCGTTACCTCCGCCGCCATTGAAGACACGGTGCCGGATGTTGTCGTCGCGAAACAGCTGGGCTGCCCGCAGGTGACGCGGCCGCAGCTGCTGGCGCAGCTGGTCAACAGCGCGAACGTTTCAATTGCGGTCGGCGGCACGTCGGGGAAGTCGACCACCACCGGCATGATCGGCTGGATTCTCTACGCGACGCGGCGCGACCCGACCGTGATGAACGGCGCGGTGATGAAGAATTTCGTGGCAGGCGATGCGCCCTTTGCCTCGGCCATTGTTGGCGAGGGCGATATCTTTGTGTCCGAAGTCGACGAGAGCGATGGGTCGATCGCGCTCTACAATCCGACGATCGCGGTGCTGAACAATATCGCGCTGGATCACAAATCGATGGACGAGTTGCGTAAGCTGTTCACCGACTTCGTTTCGAAGGCGCAGGTTGCCGTGTTCAACCTCGACAATGATGAAACGCGCAGACTTGCGGAGCAGCTGAACCTGCCGGGCGCGCTCACCTATTCGCTGACGGATACGAGCGCCGATTTTTCGGTCTCCGATTTGGTGACACAGCCGGACGGCATGTCGTGCATCGTCACTGAGAAGACGACCGGAGAGCGGGCACGGGTCTGCCTGCAGACGCCGGGCCGGCACAACCTTTCCAATGGACTCGCCGCCATCGCGGCGGCGCGCGCATGCGGCTTGTCGCTGCGCGAGGCGACCATGGCGCTGATGAACTTTGTCGGCATCCGGCGGCGTCTGGAGGTTGTGGGTACGGCGAAGGACATCACAGTCATCGATGATTTCGGGCACAATCCGGACAAGATCGCCGCGACGCTGGCGACGTTGCACCAGTTTCCCGGCCGGTTGCTCGTGATGTGGCAACCGCACGGCTATGGCCCGATCCGCCAGATGAAAGACCAGTTCATCGAGATGTTCGCGCGCGATCTTGGTCCACAGGATGTTCTGCTGATGCCTGAGCCGGCCTATTTCGGCGGGACAGTGGATCGCAGCATCGGCTCAAGCGTCATCGCCGAAGGCGTAGCCGCGCACGGCAAGACGGCTCTCGCTCTGCCCGACCGCGCCGCCTGTGGCGACCGGCTGGTGGAACTGGCGCAGCCGGGCGACCTGATCGTCGTGATGGGCGCCCGCGACGACACGCTATCCGAATTCGCGGCGGACATACTGCGGCGCGCGGGCGAGAGGAGCTTCTAACCGGGGCGCGGCATGCGCCGCACGTCGCAGCAGTGATGGTCGGCATACACGCCAAGTAAGGCTGCGACATGCTGAACGTTCTGCAAATGCTCAAGCCAATCATCGTTCCCTTCGGCGAAAGAAAAGCCTCGGGGCGATCTGGATAACCATCAAGGAAATTATGGAGGGCGACACTGAGCGGGTATGCAAAGAACTGACGACGCGCTGGCCTGTGTCAGTGGCGGACACGTACATCAACATGGGAAGCGATGTTGAACGCCGGAATGCGATGCTCATCACTTCGCTCTTTAACTTCGAAAAGGTGAGCCGGACATTCCTGCACTGGCCGTCTATGTAAACGACCCTTACGTCTCGGCCGAACAGGATTCGTCTCTGGGACGGGGCGACAAGCATGCATCTCGCAATCGGAGATGTAACGAACAACCTGTTCCGCCGCTTGCACACACTTATGGCTCTGACGGCGCATCTGATTCGCATTTCCAGGAAGTGGTGGCGCGGATGAAGCCCATCCGACAACGTTGGCGGCGCTCGACCGCAGGCGCCATGATGTGTCCGAACCCGAGTGGCGCGCCGGGCCGGAGTATGACCAATGGCAGGCGAGTGGAGAGCTTCCGCTGGATAGGCCCTGGTTCTTGTTGGGTTGAAACCACCTGCCCTGCCTGAGCGTTTTTCGGTGATGGCGGACACGACCTATATCCTAGAGGCGGATGCGTTGGGAGAGGAAGTGCGCGAATTGCAGCGTCTGGCCAACCGGCTATCGCGCCATCATCCCAAGCTGACACCGCAGATTTCCGGCATGCTGGACAAGTTCGACGCCGGGATTGCCGGCGCCGAGCCTCATGCGGCGGAGCGGGCGGCAGAGGCGTTTGCCCGAGCCTTCCGCGCCTTGTGGCTGGACGCAGCCGGAAGCGAAGCGTCGTCGGTCTATCGCTCGCCCACCGCCAGCGAGACGCAGCGTATCGCGCGCCATCACGATGCGTTCGGCTATGAGCGCGACCTGCAGCCGGAAACGCTGGAGCGGCGGTGTCGCGATTTCTTTCCCGCCCCGCCTCCCGGCTGGCGCCAGGAGCATATCCTGTTTTCCAGCGGCCAGGCGGCGATGACGACCGCACTGCTAGTGCTGGGCCGGCACATCGCTTCCGACGGGCCGACGCTGCGCCTTGCGCATCGCGGGACGTATTTCGAAACGCGCGCGCTGATCCGCTCGCTGCCTTTCATTGCTGAAGCGACCTTCGCCCAGACCGCCGATCTCGTCATAGACGAGCCGGTCTGTTGCGACGGGCAATTTCACCAGATCGATACTGGCAAGCAGTTGTCCGCCTCGCCCTGTGCCGTGATTTTCGACACCACGCTGATGGGTCGGAAGGACGGCGTCAGAGAGTATCTCGCGGCGCTGGGCGCTGGCGGCAAGCAGATCGTGATGCGCGTGGCGTCATGCCTGAAGCTTCTGCAGGGCGGGTTCGAGTTGGCGATTGTCGGGGTGCTGTCGGTCCATACTTCGCATGCCAGCGTTGGTGGGCTTGGCGACAAGCTGCGCCGGATGCGCACGCTGACCGGCAGCGGGCTGCATCTGGTCGACGCAATCGCGCTTGAGGCGCCGTGGGTGTTCGACCCGAACCATGCCGACGCCTATGCGTCTGCGATTTTCGACCACAATGCGCGCTTGGCTTATGCCGTGCAGCAATCGAACACGCGTTTCGAGCCGGTCACGCATCCTGCGTTTGGCGGCGGTGGCGCGCCGTTCTGTTCGTTCAGGCTCCAGAAGGGGAATCTCGAAGCTTATGATGCGCTGGACCAGGAGATCGCAGCCGAAGCGCTTCGGCGCAGGCTGAACCTCGTGCGGGGCGGCAGTTTCGGCTTCCGCGCTCACTGTTATGAGATCGTCAAGCCGGAAACAGGCGAAGCGCCTTTCCTGCGCATCGCCCTCGGCCGACGCGGCGGCTGGTCGTGCGAGGGTGTGATCGTTATGATGGCGCAGCTGGCGGGGAAGTAGCGCTTACTTCTTGCCGACTTTCTTTTCGAGTTCTTCAAGGCGCGCTCGCAAAGCCTTGAGTTCGTCGGCGTCTGACTCGGCCTTTTTCGGCGCCGCGCCCGGCATTCCCGGCATGTTCATTCCCGGCATGGCGCCGCTCCAGAAAGTGGTGAGCTTCTTCTGGTATTCACGCTGCATTTCCTGCATGGCGGCGGGATCGAACACATTCCACGGCGGGCCGATTGCGCCCGACATCTGGCTGGCGATCTGTTCCTGTTGCGAGCGAATGAAGGCGACCGACTGTTCGAACAGGCCTGTCATCATCTCGGAGGCTTTCGACTGGTGCAAGCGGATCATGTCCATCATCAGGTCGGCCGACAGCATCGCGCCGGTCGAATGGCCTTCCTGTTCCATGATGATCTGCAGCAGCACGGCGCGGGTCACATCCTCGCCCGTCTCGGTGTCTTCAACGCGAACATTGGCGCCCTTGCGCACCATCTCCGCCACTTCGGGCAGGCGGACGTAGGAGGAGGCGTTCTTCTTGTAGAGCTTGCGGCTGGGGTAGCGGCGCAGTTCGATGGTTTCGGGTTCGCTCATCTCGGTATCTCGGTCTTCTATCTCGCAAGCCAGTCGCGGACTGTCCCGTAGAACACGTCGGGCTGGTCGTACATTACGTAGTGTCGGGCGTTGTCGATTCTAAGCTTCCGGCCATCCACCAGTCCCGAATAGGACGAGGTGTAGACCTGATCGAGACCAAGCGTTGATCCCGTGCCGGCCTTGTCCCATGCGTAAATCACGGCGACCGGCGCCTCGATACGTGCGACGTCGCCGCGCAGGTCGGTGATCATCACTTCGGCCATGACGTCGGCCGTAGTGGCGAGGTCAGACGTCATACCCCAGCGGATGATGCGGTCGATCTTGTCGGGATCGCTGACCAGGCGCGGCGTCGAGTTGCGAAACTCGTCCAGCAGCTGCGGCTTCGTCTTGCCGGCATAGCTGCGGCGGGTGTGCTGGGCGATGCCGGAGATCGAACCGACGGTCGCAAACGGGTTGATCAGCACCGAAAAGAACGCCGGCACATCAACAACCATCAGCCGTTCGACCACATCGGCGTGATCTCGCGCGAGGATCAGGGAGACGATTCCGCCCATGGAATGGCCGACCACGGCGATCGGGCCGGCTCGTAGCGTGCGGATATATCCGGCGATGGCGTCAGCCATGGGCTTCATGAAATTCATCGGCTCGCGGAAGCCGCTGGGCGCGAGGCCGGCAAAGCCGCGCATGTGCAGCAAATGACAGCGGACGTCGGGCCCGAGCAATTCACCCGCATCTTCCCAGCACTCGGGCGACGCCGCGAGGCCGTGCACGAATATCACGTCCCTGCCACGGCCCTGAATCGAAACGTTGAACAGCTGGCCTTCGAAAACGGGAGCGTCTTTCTTCAGCCAGCGTGACAGAGAGCCTAGCTGCATGGGTGACGACGTCTCCAGAGACTAAGGCAAAAACAAGTGAGCAGGTGCAGCATTCCCCGACCATCCTGTACACGGCTCCCGCGATTCACGAAACCCGAAATTGCCGCAGGGCGGCGAAAGACTGAAAGGCGCCTTAGGCGAAAGCGCCCATAACATTCTGGCGCCGGAAGAAAGTCCTTAGCGTTCTGGCGTTTGACCCTGTGCAGCGGGGTGTTACGTTTAGGATAGAACAGGGTTTTGGGCGCATCGATGACTGACGGAATGAGCTCTCTCGGAGCCTTCGAACTCGGCCAGAACTTCCAACGCATCAACTTCCTGCTTCAGCGCCTTTTCTTGGCGCTCTCCCGCCGCGAGATTCGCAACCCGGGGGTCGAGGGACCGGGCCAACCCTTCTTTTTGCGCGCGGCCATGAATCAGGCCCAGGGTTGGATGACCAACCCGATGAAGTCCTTCAACACGCATATCCAGTTCTGGCAGAATACGACCGCGCTCTATGCCGAGCTGACCCAGGCCATGCTCTCGGGCGCCGCGCGCATGCCAAAAACGGCCGATGATGATGGCGTGGACGCACGCTTCGCCGACGAGGAGTGGAGTAAGCACCCGTTCTTCTACTACCTGAAACGGCAGTACCAGATCATGTCGGCCTATCTGGAAAGCCTGGCCGATGGCGCATCAGTTGGCGAGGACGACAAGCACGCCGAGCAGATTCACTTCTTCACGCACCAGCTGGTCGACCTGTTCTCGCCGTCGAACTTCCTCGCCTCCAATCCGGTGGCGATCAAGAAGGCGGTGGAAACCAATGGGCGCTCGTTGGTCGAGGGGCTGGAAAACCTCGTGAAGGATCTCGAGCGGTCCGGCGGAGACCTGCTGGTCACCCTGTCCGATCCAGACGCCTTCAAGGTTGGCGAAACGCTGGCCTCGACCAAGGGCCATGTCGTCCATGAGACCGAACTGTTCCAGCTGATCCGCTATGAGCCTGTGACGGAAAAGGTCTACGCCCGCCCGCTTCTGCTCGTGCCGCCATGGATCAACAAATACTACATTCTCGACCTGCAGCCAAAATCCTCGCTGGTGAAATGGCTCGTTGAGCAGGGCTTCGCTGTCTACATCGTCAGCTGGAAGAACCCGCGCGAGGAACTGCGCGACTACGGCATGGACAGCTATGTCGAGAATGGCGTGCTGCCGGCCATGCGGAAGGTCGACGAACTGCACGGCGATGACGGCATCAACGTGGTCGGCTATTGCATCGGCGGCACGACGCTCGCCCTCACCCTCGCCCTCCTCGGCAAGACGAAGCAGGACAATCCCGCAAAGTCGGCGACATTCTTCACCGCCCTGACCGACTTTGCCGATCCGGGGCCGCTGCAATCCTTCATCGATGAAGGCTTCATTTCGGGCATCATGATCGAGGCCCAGCGCAAGGGCTATCTCGACCAACGCATCATGGCGCGGACGTTCAGCTATCTGCGGCCCAACGATCTGGTGTACGGGCCCGCCGTGAAGGCCTACCTGCTCGGCGAGCAGCGCCCGAAGTTCGACCTGCTGTTCTGGAACGAGGACTCGACCCGCCTGCCCGAACGCATGGCGCGCGAATACCTGACGCACCTTTATCGCGACAACCTGTTCGCCAACGGCGGCTTCGAGATCGAGGATGTCCATGTCTCGCTCGATGACATCAAGGTCCCCCACTATGTCGTCGCGTGCGAGAAGGATCACATCGCACCGTGGGATGCTTCGTTCCGGGGTCTGTCGCGACTGAAGGGCGGCGGGCGGTTCGTGCTGGCGCAGTCCGGGCATATCGCCGGCATCGTGAATCATCCCGACAAGAAGAAGTACGGATACTGGGTCAGCGACGCGACGCCGGGCGATCTCGACGCGTGGCGCGCCGGCACGGAGGCGCATGACGGGTCGTGGTGGCCGGATTGGGCCAGCTGGCTCGGTCGCCGGTCAGGCAAGAAGATCGAGGCTGCGGCCAGTTTCCCGACCTCGACCCCGCGTCTGGAGCCAGCTCCAGGCAGGTATGTCAGGGAGTAGCTGACCGCGGTGTGGGGCGTCCGAATCGGTCAATTCCCTAACGTCAGGCTAACGTTTGCTTCGCACTTGCGGAATCTTTTTCGCACCTGCGGCAAAATTAACCTTGCCTTTGCCGCGGCGCGGCATTAGATGGCTGCAGTACCAAGGAGCGCTGCCCATGAACCCCATGACCGACATGTTCGACTTCACCAAGTCGTTCGAACAATTCTCGAAATTCCAGCCGGACTTCGCCAACGCCACCCCGCTGAAAGCCTTCACCGACATGGCCGCGAAATACCGCGCCGTCGCGATCGAAGCCATGAACAAGAACGTCGAACTGACGACCGCCTGGATGCAGGACGCCGCGAAAGACGCGACGACCCTCCTCACGGCCGAAACCCAGC
The DNA here is from genome assembly GCA_016714495.1 of Hyphomonadaceae bacterium. Taxonomy (GTDB): domain Bacteria; phylum Pseudomonadota; class Alphaproteobacteria; order Caulobacterales; family Hyphomonadaceae; genus UBA7672. Next base: position 408,979 of record JADKDU010000001.1, read on the forward strand.
CGACCGCCTATGCGAAAAAAGCCGGCGAAGTCGCCCAAGCTGCGATGCAAGACATACCGGCCCGCCTCTTCGCCTACGCCGAAGTGGCCAAGAAAGCCCAGACCGAGCTGTTCGACACGGCCGTCTCCCTGACGCCGAAAGCCGTCGAGGAAGCCGCTGAGCGCACCAAGTCGGCCGCCAAGACCGCCAAGAAAGCCGCCTAGGCTTTCCGAAGCGCACTGATCCAACAAAGGGGCGCGTCGAGATCGCTATCCACGACCTCCGCGCCCCGCGTCTTTTCGACTCAGTGACCTGCAGTTACGCTTAAAAATGCAGTCGATGGCCCCAGACTTGCTGCAGCACTGCAGCCGGGCCCTCGCCAGAGTTTCCGGCGCGTGTCTTAGTCGCGTATGTAGAGTTCGCGTTTAGTAGAGTGGCGTAGAGTACGGAAAGGCCCGCTTCGATCGAAGCGGGTCTTTTTGCGTCTGGGCGAGAATTCTGCCCGTAACGCGCCCCGAAATTACGTACCGTCAGCGGTGCGATTTCCTTCCAGGGCGAGAACGCACCCTCATCTCCTCATCGGTCAGGTTGCGCGCTTCCAGCATCAAGCAAACGCCGTCCGCCAGGCCGACCCCAAGCCGGGCGTCGAAGGTCAGGTAACCATCGGTCGGCGCCTCGAAAGCGGCGACATCGTCCTGCTCGGCGGCGCATTTTCGATTCGAGGCGCTGGCGCTCATCTCGGTGTTGACGCCCTTCTCGACTTCAAGCGTGTCGTCGCCGACCTCGTATTGCGCTGTCGCCGGGTGGGGTCCGTCCGCGAACAGTTCGAGGTGCGTCGGCGCGCGACCGGTGCGCGCGATCGAGACGCTGAAGAACATGTGCTCGCCGACATGGGCATGCGCGCGCCGAAGCTGGCGCTCCAGGCCTCGAAGCCGCGCTGGGCAAAGATGATGTTGTCGATGTCGACACCGTCGAAACGCAAACCGCCCTGGACGCCCCAGGCGCCAGCATCCCAGGTCTTGAATGCGAACTAGCCATTGGCCTTGGTCGTGGTCGGGCCAATTAGAGCTTCATCGCCAATCGCTGCGAAATCGCGCTTCGAAGCCTGCAGGCCGACGCTGCCTTCAAGCAAACCGATTGGCGCATGGCCAGCTTCGATGCGCGCTTCCCAGCCTTAATTGGTGAAAGGAGGTTGACGAGACACCCGGCGGCCCGGCCAGCGTATCGCCAAGACCGCCGGCCAGCCGATCCGTGACGGCTTGGGTATCGAGCACGTTGCTGGATGCAACCAGTTCGTCACTCGTGCGGGCGGGACCGACCCCCGTGATCACCACAACATCGCGATCCGCGCTTTCAGGCGTCTACACGGCAGGAGCATCACCGAGAGATTGTTGCGCCAAGGCGGCCGGGGCCGAAAGCGCCACCGCCGCAACACCCATCGCCAGTCTCGAAGCAAACGGCATCAGGCCCTCCACGCATGTTATATCGTAACGATCTGCCATAGTGTAGCACCTCCAAACCCCTCGTTTTTGGCGCGCGCCGGTTGGCGTGACGCTCTTCGCCGCACCCTCCTTTCCCGCTAGGGTTCGCCGCGTTCTGGAGAATCGCGTCCTTGCTCAAACAGCTGCCCAATACGCTGACGCTTCTGCGCCTGGTCCTCGCGCCGGTGATCGCGTGGGCGGTGTGGCAGGCCTATGCGATGGCGGAATCCGAAGGGCAGGCATGGGCCGTGTGGGCGGCGATCCTATTCGTCATCGCTGCGCTAACCGACCTATTCGACGGAATGGTCGCGCGCGCACTCGACGCGCATTCCAAATTCGGGCGACTGATCGATCCGATCGCCGACAAGGCGCTGGTCGGCCTGCCGCTGATCGCCATCTCGATTGTCGCCGAGCGCGTGCAGTGGCCGCTGTGGTGGGCCATCGGCCTCTCAACTGGGGTGATCGTGACGCGCGATGTGACGATGACTTGGCTGCGCATGACCGCGAAGGATGGCGAAGGCGCCAGGGTCTCCCAGCTGGCCAAGTGGAAGACCGCTATCGAGCTTGTCGCCGTGGCGATCCCGCTTGTGCTGATGGCGGCGCCGTCATTCGCAAGCGGCTTTGTCGTGTCGGATGCCATGCGGATCGCGTGGATCGGCTTCCTCGCAATCGCCGCCCTGCTGTCGGCCTACACGGCCTTCCAATATTTTACCGCGAAGAACTGAACCTTGGAAACGTGTCGGCCGCGCCTGCGGGGAACAGGCGCGGCCTTTACGTGGCAAGGCTGCGGGAGGGCATGTCGCAGCACTCACCTTCTGGCGATCTGGACGGCAGGAGAAGCACCAGCCCATCGCTCATGTGCTAATAGATCATATTGTCGTAAACGGGAGGTTAATGCGGCATCTGTCCTGCAAAATCGTCTGTATTTCTCTTGAAGACGGTGGCGATCAACGCCCGTCGTTTCCGCCGCCTTCGTCCTTCTTGCGTTTCTCTTCGAGCTGCTTCTCCTGCGCCAGCAGCCGCTCTCGGATCGAGAGTTTGGCGTCGTCAGTGCGCTTCTTCAAATCTTCGCCGATTTCCCTGCCCAGCGCCTTAAGCGCGCTCTCGGTCTGAGCCGCGCCATTGCGCTGCGCGTCTTCGACCGCTTCGCGCACCGTGCCGTCGATCAGCGTGCGCTGGCCAAGCTTCTCCAGCGCACCGATGGCCCAGACGTCTTCGTTCCACACATGCTTGTCGAACACCGAATAGGGGACTCGCAGATAGCCCTTCTCGCCAAAGCCTTCGCCATGGCTATTGCGCACGATCCAGCTTTTCGTGCGGTCGTCATATCCCACGATCAGCATGGCGTGACCCGAAGGTTTGCCGCCATCGACCTTTCCAAGCTCCGGCATGCTGCCCGTCTTTCGGGCCTCGTCGTAATAGCCGCGCGGGATGTCTGATCCAAACATCGCCGGAATGCCCGAACTCAGCGACGCCTTGATCTCCTCAGCCGAGCCGAGGCGCGCATACTGCACAGCCTGCAGGATCGACGCGTTCTTGTAGGCGTCGAGCGGCGGCGGCTGGTTGAAGCGCGCGGCGATATAGGGCCATGACTCGTCATCGCACACGCCCCAAGCGAGCAACGCGGCTGGCGCATGCGCCGCCAGGATTGGCGCGTTTGTCGTCTCCTTGCCGCTGATCTTGCGCGCGTTGAAATAGACGAACAGCGGCGACATCTGCAGCCACTTTCCCTCACGCTGGGCGAACAGGTATTCGACCGCGGAAACGGTGGCGCAGGCCGCACAGGAGTTCAGTTCCTCCTGGTTCCAGACCGGCCCGAACCTGTCGCGCAGATCGACGCGTTCTTGGCGGCCGCCGGCCTTGAAGGCCAGCTTCGGCGCTTTCTGTATAGCCGCCGGCCGCAGGGCGCCGGAGAGCTGATCGCCCTTGACCCGGTTGACGTAAGTTTCCCCCACGTTGGTTCCCCCCTTACCGGTTCTGATCACCACGGTCGCGCTTGGCCTCAAGCTGTCTTTCCTGCTCGCGCAGCCGGTCGCGGATCGAGGTCTTTGCGTCGTCAGTGCGTTTCTGCAGATCGTCGCTGATTTCCTTGCGCAGCGCCTTCAGCGCGTCGTTCGCCTGCTGTGCGCCGCGCGCCTGCACATCGTGCACGGACTGCTGCACGGTCGGCCCCGTCAATCGCGCCGACTGGATCGTCTCGAGCGAACCGATCGCCCAGAGCTCGTCATTCCAGACATAGCGATTGGCGAGTTCATAGGGGATGCGGCAATAGCCCTTCTCGCCGAAATCCTCGCCCCAGCTGTTGCGGGCCAGCCATGTGCCGTCATTGTCGTCGTAACCGACGATCAGCATGGCGTGTCCCGACATCGGTTCGCGATCGAACGAGCCCACCGCCGGCATGCGACCCGTCGTCGCCGCGGCGCTGTAGTAGGAGCGCGGAATGTCGAAGCCGAACACGATCGGCATGCCCTGGCTCAGCGAGACTTTCGCCTCTTCCGAACTGCCGAGGCGGGCATACTGTGTCGCCTCGAACATGCGGGCGTTTTCATAGCTGTCCTTGGGCGGCGCTTTGTCGAATTTGTCGACCTTGTAGGGCCAGACTTTCTCCTCGCACGCGCCATAGGCCATGATCGAGGCCGTGGCGTGATGGCAGAGAAGGCCAGCGTCTTCCTTCTCCATGCCGGCGAGCTTGCGGCCGTTGTAATAAACGAACAACGGCGAGAGATTCACCAGCGGTTTGCCAGTCTTGAGCATTTGGTATTCGAGGGCGCCGACCACGGCGCAGGCATTGCACGCGCCAAGGGTCAGCTGGTCTTCAACGGGCGAGCAGTTGGCGCGAAGATCCACCTTGATCTCGCGGCCCCGCGCCTGGAATTCTATGCGCGGCGCCATGGCAGGCGATGCGCTGCGCAGCGCGCCAAATCCATACTCTTCAATCTTCAGCTTCTTCGCTCCGAACACGTGAGCGCTTCCTCTCGTTCAGGGACACGGCTGGCCGGGCAGATGGTTTATGTGCAGCATGGCGGTGAGCGGCTGGCCGAGCGCATCGACAGCTTGGTATTGGACATGGCAGGCGTCCGTGCGCAGGCCATAGGAGCCGGAGACGGGCCCGAACTGGTTGCCGATCTGAAACTGGAATTGATCGCCGCTGAACTGGCCTGCGAGACTATAGCCGGCAATTGGCCCCTGCTGCGCCCTGCCCGACACCGCTCCATTGGCGGAAACGGCGACGTCGAAATAGTTGCCGTAGTCGTCGGTCCAGAAGCCTGACAGCGCTTCGAAGCCGACCGGAACGGGTGGAGGGGGCGGCGGAGGGGGTGGGGGTGGGGGCGGAAGCGGCTCTGGTGTTGGCGCAGGCGGATCATCGGTCGCGGTTTCAAAGCCGTCCTGCGCGTCATGACTGCTATCGCCGTTCGAACCATCGCCCATCATCATCGCGACAAGGATGGCCGCCACGATAGCGACGCCGATCCCTCCAAGCATGAAGGGAGATAGCTGCACGCCGCCGATGGAGATCGGACTGGGCGCAGGCTTGGGCGGAGGCGGCGGAAGGGGACCCGGCTCCGGCGTCAGAGGCTTGGGCGGCGCCACGACCGCCATCGCCTGGTCCAGCTCCGCAAGATATTCATCCGTCGACTGCTGGCGGCCACGTGGGTTGTTGGAGAGCCCCTTCTCGATCAGCTTGTCGAGCGCGACCTGCACGTCAGTCCGCCCCTGACTTGGCGGCTGCCATGCACCAGTCGATGCGACGCCGGTAAGCAATTCGTAGAATATCGCCGACAGCGAGTAGATGTCAGCCGACGGCTTGACCGCATCCGGCGCGGCGATCTGCTCGGGCGACATGTAGGCCGTGCCGCCCATGCTTGTCGCGCCGGTTTCGGTAGAACCGGACGCCGCCGCGAGCGCAAAATCGGTGATCTTCAGTGTTATCTGCTTAGCTGTGTCATCGGTCAGCAGGATGTTGGTCGGCTTCAGATCGCGATGCACGACGCCCGCCGCATGCGCAGCCTTGAGCCCGGACAGAAGCTGGCGAACGATCTCTATTGCCGAAGCGACCGGCCAACCCTCGCCGCCCATGAGATGCTTGCGGTTGAGATCCCACAGCGAAGACCCCTGCAACAATTCGGTCGCCACATAGGGTATGCCGCCGACTTCGCCCGCGTCATAGACCGCAACGACGTTCGGATGACGGATATCGCGCGACAGCATGGCTTCACGCACCACGCGCTTCAGCGCATCCTTCGCCACCAGCCGCTCCGGCCGCACCAGCTTCAACGCCAGCTTGTGATCCGTGCGGGTGTCGACGGCGGCGTAGATCACGCCCATCCAGCCGCGCCCGACCTCGGATTCGATGCGATACCGATCCGCGAACAGATCACCCGTCGCGAGGTCGAGGCCGTGCGGAGTTTTCACAGCCGGACCATCAGCTGCTTTCTCCGCAGGTTTCTCCAACCGCGCGCCGCAATTCTCGCAGAACCGCGAATTGTCAGGGTTCTGCGACTGGCACTGCGGGCAGATCATCCCGCGCCCTCCAGAGGATCAGGCCCGTACTTGTTCACGCCCTTGTTGCCGGTCGGAAAGCCGATGACCAACGCAACGATCGGGATGATACAGGCGATCGCAAGCCAGCCATTCTGGCCGATATCGTGCAACCGGCGGCTGGCGATCGCGAATGTGGGGGCCGCAAGGATCAGCGAAACAAACGAAGTCACCGGCGGCTGATAAAGACCGTCCGCGATGAGCTGGAACATGTAGTCCGACGTGTAGCCCGTTGTCTGAGTGAACATCTCGCCGTCGATCAGCATGGTGATGACGAAGATGACCATCGCCATGATGATGAACGACCAGTACTCCATCCGATGCGCGCGGCCCTTGCCGTCGACATATCGCTTGGTGAGACTGTAAACGAACCATTGCCAGAAGTTCTTCTTGCCCGATGGCGGCGCGGGGCCGCCCCCCGTATTGGGACCGGCTGGTTGCACGGGCTGGTGCTGTTGCGGCTGTGTGTGAAGACCGACCTTGTCGAGATTGCTCTTGATGTTGTCGGCCAGCGGCTTGAAGCCCGACTGCTCGATCTTCTCAAGCCACGGCGCGAAGGCGCTCGACAGGTTGCCGCTCGTTTTCATCGCCTCAGCGAGCAGCTTGCCATACTCGGCGACGTTCTGCGGGCGCACACGCGGATTGTTCGAGAGGCCGCGCTCGATCAGCTTATCGATCGCGGGCGGCACGTCGCTGCGTCCGCCGCTCGGCGGCTGCCAGTGGCCCTGCGGCACAACACCAACGAGGAGCTCGTAGAACATCACTGATAGCGAATAGAGATCAGCCGAAGGCTGCGCCGCATCCGGCGCCGTGATCTGTTCAGGCGCCATGTAGCCGCGCGTGCCGAGTGAGGTCGCGCCCGTGTCGCCAGCGCCGGCCGCGCGCGCTACGCCGAAATCGAGAATTTTCAGCTGCGCGCCCTGATCATTGGGTTCGCCCAGAAGCATGACGTTTTCAGGCTTAAGATCGCGGTGCACCACGCCCGCCTTGTGCGCGGCGTCGAGACCAGCGAGAATTTCCGCGATGATATTCGCCGCCGTTTTCATCGAGCAATCCGAGCTCGACTGCAGGCGCTTGCGGTTCCATGCGCGCAGCGATTGCCCGCCGAGGAATTCCATCGACATGTAGGGCTGACCACCGGCATCACCCACATCATAGACTGCAACCACGTTGGGATGACGGATGTCGCGCGAGGTAACGCCTTCGCGGATCAGACGCTTCACCGCATCCTTGCCGGCGAGACGATCGGCGCGGATTAACTTCAGCGCGACGTCCTTCTCGGTCAGCTTGTCATGCGCGCGATAGACCACGCCCATGCCGCCCTCGCCGATAACCTGCAAGACTTCGTAACGGCCCGCGAACACTTCGCCCGGCTGCATCAGGCGTTGCGATTCACCGCGTGGCGTCTTGGTTTCCATGTCGTCGATAGTGCGCAGGCCCGACAGGTCCGGTCCCGGCGAGAATGACTCTTCAACGAGACTTTTGCCGAGCTGGCGCATGGCCTGACCGCATTCGCCGCAAAAACGCGCGTCGGCGGGAACGTCGCTCTGGCAGTTTGGACATTTCATCGCGAATTGGCCTCAGGCAGCGCTGGAATGCGGGTGATGGTGATCTCGTCGATCTGACCATAGTTCGCGCGCATGCGCACCTGCAGGCCGACCGCGTCGGGAAACTTCGGCAACACTTTGATGATATCGCCATGGTTGATCACGGCGATAGCGTCGTCCGCGCCATGCTTGTGGTCCCCGATCATGATGCCGGCCGATCCCGTCACCCGCGCGCACAGGCGGCCGCTCTGGATGCAGAATTCGATGTGACGGCGCGAGATCGCCTGGCTCAGCTGTTCGTCCGGCTTGCCATTGGCGTCCGTCACCAGCAGTTGCAGATGATTGTCGCCGCCTTGCGCCAACACCCTGCCGCGCCCCGCCGCGAGAATGCTGTCGGCCGTCGTTATTGGCCCGGACGGCGGCGCGCTTGGGCCAAAGCCCTTCCACACGATCCGGGCGCCGCGTGACACCACCGAACCCTTCAGCGGCCCGTCGACATAGCCGCGAATGCCATTCGAGGCTTCGAAATTGTCGGCGCGCTGCAGCCCAAGCTCGGCGGCCTTGCCGCCCGCATCAGCGACCTTACGCCCGCTGTCAGCCATCGTCTCCAGCCGGATTGGCGCATAGACCGTATCGCTGCCGGCGCCCGCGCCCGACGCGTTGATCGTCTGGTTGATCACAAGGCTGCCGCCCTGCTCAACTTCGAGGCCGAGCGAGGAGGTGAACGCGAACTTTTCCTCGCGCATGAAGTAATTCGTCGCGGCGGCAAACGTGATTTCGATCCCGTGCCGGCCCTGCCGCTCCAGCGCGCCGGTCTGCACGCTGAGCCGGTTGGAGCCGCCCGCATCCAGCCGCTTCCAAGGCATCTCGATCCGCCGTCGCACGCCCTCGCCCTCGCGCACCCACACATCGGTCACGAACAACGGACGCGCGATCGACGAGGCGTTGTAGAAGACCAGCGGAAGCATCAGCACGCCGCCGGATTTCACGTCCGTCACCGCATCCTTGTCGAGGAACAGCTGCGGCCGCACGCAAACGGAACAACAACCGTCATCGCCGACCAGCCCGCCGCATTCCTGATACGCCATGCAGCGCAAGATCGGCTTGCCGCACTCGCCGCAGAACACGGCGCCCGGCGTCAGCGCGTGCTGATAGCAGCACTGCGAAATGCGTTCGGGCGCGCCTGTCGGACCAGCCATCGCCTAGCTCCCTATTTGCGGAGCTGCTCGCCGCAACCGACACAGAACTTGGCCTTGGCCGGATTGACGCGGGTGCATTTCGGGCACTCGACCGTTTCGTCGCCAGCCAGGATGCCGAGCACTGGATTGGTCTTGCCGCCCGCGCCGGCGGCCACGCCAACTGCGCCGGTCATCCCAGCCTGGAACATGGCGCGCGCTTGTTCTTCCGAACGAACAGCCTGCCGGTTCGCCTGCTCGACCATCTGGCGCATCAGGTCCATCTGCGCGGCTTTGTCGACTCCTTGCGCCTTCGCTTGTTCCTCGAGAACCTTGGCGACGGCCGGGCTGAGGCCGGCATTTACCGCCAGGATCTGCTCCGGCGTCATTTTGGCGCCGAGCACGAGACGGTCCGCCTCGCGCTGGGCCTCCAGTTTCCGCTGGTCCATGTCGCGTTCGTGAGCCTTGTCGGCTTCGCGAATGCGGCGATCGAGGCGGTCGCGCTCAATGTCCATTTCAAGGCCCTGCAGGTCCTTGATCTTGTCGCGCGCGGCCTTATCCTGCTCACGCTGGCGAGCGATACGCGCGTACTCTTCCTTGTCGCCGACATCGACTTCCTTCTTGCGGGTGTCGAAGTCGTATTCGCGTTCCTTGCCGCGAATGCCGAGTGTCTTGTCGCGCGTCTCGAAGTCGTAGTCGCGATCCTCCCTGCGGCGGACTTTCTCGTCTTCGCGATCTTCCAGACGATTGCCGCGATCTTCCTGGCGTTGCAGCACGCGGCCTTCGCGATCGTAGTCGCGGTCGTCGCGGCGCTCGTCACGCTGAAGTTCGCGAGTCTCGCGGTCGTAGTCGCGCTCCAGCCCGCGCAGCGCCAGTTGATGCGAGCGATCGAGGGATTCCGTGTTGCGTTCCACAACGCGGCGGCGTTCGGTGATCAGTTTGAGATCGACGCCGTCATGCGTCGCCTGCTGAAGCTCGCCCTGGAACTTGGCGAAACGCTCTGTCTTCAGCTTATTGATCTCGTGCTCCGAGCACTTTCATTTCGGCGATGCGGGCGCCCGTCTCGCGCGCGTCGGCGAACTCAAGCTCGTTGTTCAGAACGACGCGCTTGAGATCGTCTTCGTTTTCGATCTCGAGCTTATCGACGCCGGTCTTGTAGTTCATCTTGATGGATGTGGTGATGTTCTCTCGCTCGAGATCGCGCTTCAGTGTCTCGAAGTCGAATTCCAGTTTCGCCGTTTCGCGCTCGGCGGCGGCGCGGGTGGCTTCGGCCTTCTCGACCTCGTTGAGCGCCCAGCTCACCGACACTGCACGCACCAGCAAGCCGAGATCGCCCGCGATACGCTCGCATTCCTTCATCAGGTCGGCCTGGATCATATCCTGCAGGCCCTTGTTGCCGCGCACTTCGTTGGCATTCACGCGCGACACGGCGGCTTCGAACACCCGCTCCCAGGCATGCGACTTGATGCGCGCCGCGGCGTCCGCCTTCGACAGTGAGCGGCGACCTTCCATCATGCCGAGAATGTTTTGCGGTTTTTCCGGGTTGATCTGCAGGTCGAGCACGACCTCGCCGTCGATGTCGACCTTGTCCTTCGTCCGCGCCACGATCTTGTAGAAATTTTGGAAGGTCTTGAGATCCGCGATCATGATGCTGACCGAGGACGAACCGCCGATCAGGCCCTTCAGCTGGTGGAAGAGACCGCCAACCGAAAAGTGCGCGCCCTTGTAGGCCTGCACGAACTGGCCGTTGCGCATCAGCAGGCCGAGATGATCCGGCGGAACCTCAAACCGCGCTTCGAAGAACGTCTTGATCTCGTCCGCGCCGATGAACTCGGCGAGGTATTGCGGATCGCTGACAACAAGCTGGGTGGTCTTCATCGTGGCGGCTCCATCAGGAGAAGGTGCGCGGGCGGCAGGCTAGGCGGCGAAAGTCCGGCGGATCAGATCTTGGGCGCTTCAGTCCATTTGCGCTGCGAGATCCAGACATAGAGGGTGTAAGCGATCACGAAGACGCAGATTGCTGTGGGAATTGGATACTGCGAGGCAATGACGCCGACCTGGTCGAGCTTGCTGAGTTGCACGCCAGCCTGATCAAGCGTGCGGAATGTCCCGAGGATCGTGCCCAGCAGGGTGAACAGCGAGAACAGGAAGGCCGCGATGGCGGAGAACCGCTTCAGCAGGCCGACCGGTTCTTTCTTGATCGCCTTGTCAGCAGCTTCCGCCTTCTCCCGTTCTGTGAGTTCCTTGTCATAGACTTCGCCGCGTTTCACGGCTGCTTCGCGCGCCTTGTGGTCGACGGTCATGAAATCCGGCGTCGCGTCTTTCTTCACGCCGGCCTGATGCGTGGACGTGAGATTGGTCGCGCGGCGGCGCATCTGGATGAAGATGGTCGAGGCCAACCAGAGCACTGCAAAGATCACGGCTCCCCACATGAGATAGGTCCCCGGAATGCCGAGTACGACCCAATCCTCTGCTGGCGGCGCCCCGGCTAGCGGCGGTATCTCTTGCATGGTCGCAACTCCCCGTTCGTCCCGTCGAAAGCAATGTGAAGGATGGGCGGCGCGGCCACAGGCGCACGCAAATGCAATCCCTCACGTCCCCAAAGGCTGGTCTCGCAACTATCTTGTGTTGACTGCGGGTCCCGGCACCCAATCCTTTAACATGGACGGGAGTTTATGTCACGCCGCAGCCTATTGAATGCACTTCCTTTTCCGAGCGATCGTCGCGTCCTGTCTGGTCCTGGAAAGCGAGTTCGGGCCTAGGCTGCGACGTAGCGGTCTTACCTCAGTAAGCGACATCCAGTCGGAAAACGGGTCACGCTTTCAGCGCAGCAAGATTCCCGCGCAACAATTGCAGGATGCCGGAGAAGTCCTTGCCGCCAAAACCGAGCCGATCGAACAGCGCGTAGGTCGCCTCCGCCTGATTGCCGAGCGGCGTCGTGGCGCCGGCGCGCGCGGCGGCTTCCTGTGCTAGTTTGAGGTCCTTCAGCATCATCGCCGTTGCGAACCCGCCTTCATAGTTGCGGTCCGACGGCGTCTGCGGCCCAACGCCCGGCCAGGGGGCGTAGGTCGTCAGCGACCAGCACTGACCCGACGATTTCGAAGCGATTTCGGAGAACCGGCCCGCCTCCAACCCCAGCTTCTCGGCCAGCGCAAACGCCTCGCACGTCCCGATCATAGTGATTGCCAGCAGCATGTTGTTGCAAATCTTCGCCGCCTGCCCCGCCCCGCTCTCGCCCGCACGGATGACGGCGCGCGCCATGGGCTTCAGCACCTCTTCCACATCCGCGAAGTCGCTTTCGGCGCAGCCGACCATGAAAGCCAGCGTTCCAGCATCGGCCGCGGCCGTGCCGCCCGAGACTGGCGCATCGGCAAACCGGAACCCCGCCGCCTTGGCCTGAGCCGCGACAGCCCGCGCTGAATCGACATCGATGGTCGAACAGTCGATCAGCAGCGCTGACTTCGGCGCGTGCAGAAGAATGTGCTCGTCATAGACCTTCCGCACCTGCGGCCCCGCCGGCAGCATGGTGATCACCGCGTCAGCCTGCTCAACTGCCCGCGCGATGCTGCCAGCCTCGAACGCCCCGGCCGCAACGACCTTCTTCACGGCCGCTTCGGAAAGATCGAACGCTCGCACTTCGCGACCACCGACTACCTGCCGCGCCGCCATCCCCCCGCCCATATTGCCAAGGCCGATGAAAGCGATGCGGGTCATGATGATCTCCGTTTTGTTTCGCACCCGCACTAGCCTCGCTTCAGCGCAGCAATCAAGTGATCAGGCTTCAAACCGCGTCGCTATCGCCGGGCCCCAGCCATAGGCGGTAAGAAGAACGTCGCGAGGGCGATGAACAAGGCTCCGCCCGCCATGGCGCCTGTCGTCACGACATGGCTTGCCGTCGTCGCCCGGGATTTTCGCGCGCGAATGAACATTTCGGCGATGATCAGCGGGGGCACGAAGATGGCGAAATCCATGAAATAGTCGAACCAGCAGCTAAAATCGTCCGTGTGGCCAAGGTCGCCCGTAGCCAGGAACCAGAAGCCATCGCCCATCCTGTAGAGCCAGGATCCGATCGCCAGCGCGAACAACCGGATCGCCCAGGCCCGATGCACCTCCAGCCGCCGCGTCATGGCGTGCCCCACCGTTTGCGCCGCCGCCAGCACCATCAGCGCGCCATACAGGCTGAAGGCCACAGTCATCGTAGGGCCACCGACCGTACCTTTCAGTGCGATGAAGACTAGGCAGCATACTCATAAATCCGCTGGCAGTCGGCGCGGGGGGGGAGTGAATCCCCGGGGGGGGGGGTGATGGGGGGGGGGGGGGTGGGGGGGGTGGGGGGGGGGGGGGGGGGGGGGGGGGGGGCGGGGTGGGGGGGGGGGCGGGGGGGGGGGCGGGGGGGGGGGGGGGGGGGGGGGGGGGGGGGGTGGGGGGGGGGGGGGGGGGGGGGTGTGCCGGGCGCCGGGCCGGAGCGCTATGGACCACCGACGACGGTCTACAATCGCTTCATCGCTGGCGAAAAGCGGGAGTTTGGGATCGTCTGATGGACGCCATCATCGCCGCCCACCACGGCAAAGTGCAGATGATCGATTCACCGCGTGCACCAGCAAGCTGCCGCCCAAAACAGACTGGAGACGCTTGTATCGGTCGAAGCCGGAGGGCTGACCACAAGCTTCACGCCCGGGTCATCGGTAATGGCCGCCTGTGCAGCTCGAACTCTCACCCGGCCGGCCCATGACGCGCCAATGGCGGATCTGCTCCTCAATGATCTCCCCAAAGGCGCTGTCGTGCTGGGAGATCGAGCCTAGGTGACTGGATCCGAGAGGTGATCGAAGACCAGGACTGCCGCGCCTTTCCACCCCAATCGCAGCGGGTCCAGGACATCACCTACTCAAAGCGCCTTTATAAACAACGCAATCTGATCGAGCGCTTCTTCAACAAGCTCAAGCAGTTCCGCCATATCTGCGCGCTTCCATCGCCACGCCCTGAACTATCTGGCCATGGCAAAGCTCGCTTCCGTGCGATTATGGCTTCGACATTATGAGTCCGCCTAGCCCGCCGACGCCAGCCGCAAGCGCCGCGAACGCGTACGCCCGCCCCGTCCAGCGATGCACGTCGAGCACTTTTTGCCTGATTCCTCCGATCAGCTGTACCGGTCCCAGCAGCAACAGGATGGCCCCGGCAAAGAAGTGCGCGCCGATCCCCGTCGAGGCTGCGGGCGTGTGCGCTTCGTAGAGCTTCGGCAGCGTCTCGTTCCAGTCCTGCAGCGTGCTCGCCGGTATCGCGCCGCCGTAATAGGCAAGAATGTAGAAGCCGAAGATCGCCGAGCTGATCCACCGCGCCGACCAGCGCCACGGCCGAAAAGCGCAAGGCCGCGCCAGCCCAGTCCGGCGGTCCCGGCCGCTCTGCAATCGCCGTCATCGCGCCGCCTCCCCTGAAGAACTTGCGCACATGAAATAAGCAGACATCATCACCGCCGCCACCGCAACCTGGTCCCGCTCCGTCAGCCGGCCCAAGCGCGCGCCCGCCTCTTCATCGCGGCCGTTCGCCAGCAGCACCATCGCATCGTAGGAATAGGCGTCCAGCGCGCCCTTCATCTCGGAACGCACGCATTCGCACGTAGCCACCGTCAGCCCGCCGCCGGCGCGACAATTGTCGACAATGGCCTGATCGGAGACGTGCGAACAGGCCGACAGGAACATCGGCGCCGTCACGGCGACCCAGACGCGCCAGTTCATTCGCCCTGCTCTACAAAACACGCGACCATGCCGTTGCGCCTTGCGGGTCCTTTGCCCACACTGCGCGAGACACAAGGTCAGGTGCAAGCATGATCAAATCTCTTTGTCTGGCGGCGCTGCTCGCCTGTACGGCCTGCGCGACGACGCCGACGCAGGCGATAGGCGACACATCGTTCGCAAAGGCGGATGGCTCGCGCACGATCCAGCTTTCAACATGGCTGCCCGCCCCGCCTTCAGAGGTCTATCGCACGATCACAACGCCCGAAGGGTGGAAGACCTGGGCCGTGCCTGTCGCGTTCGGCGAAAGCCGTGTCGGCGGCCTGATGGAAACGAGCTACAACCCAGCCTCAAAACCCGGCGATCCGGGAAACATTGTGCAGGAGTTTCTTACCCTGACGCCCGAGCGTCGCGCCAGCTTCCGCACGACGAAGACGCCGGAAGGCTTTCCCAACGCCGACCTTTACATGAAGACCGTCACGATCATTGACCTGGCGCCCGAACGCGCAGGCACGCGCTTGACCTTCACCCATGAAGGCTTCGGCACAGAACCCGGCTTCGCCCAGCTCTACGACTTCTTTCTGAAGGGCGACGCGCAGACGCTGGAGCAATTGCGCAAGCGTTTCGAAACAGGACCGATCGATTTCACCGCATCGTCGGGATGACGAAGCTGCTATCGGCCTGGTCGCCTTCGGGCCAGCGGGCGGTGACGGTCTTGACCTTGGTCCAGAACTTCAGGCCTTCCATGCCGTGCTGGTTGGTGTCGCCGAAGGCCGAACGCTTCCAGCCGCCGAAGGTGTGATAGGCGACCGGCACCGGGATCGGCACGTTGATGCCGACCATGCCGACATTGACCTTCGAGGCAAACTCGCGCGCCGCGCGGCCATTGCAGGTGAAGATCGCAACGCCATTGCCATACTGGTGCTTGCTCGGCAGCGCGATCGCATCCTCGAGCGTGTTGGCGCGCACCATCTGCAGGACGGGTCCGAAGATCTCTTCTTGGTAAGTCTTCATCCCCGTCGTCACCTTGTCGAACAGGGACGGGCCGATGAAGAAGCCCTTCTCATAGCCCTGCAGCTTGAAGCCGCGGCCGTCGACCACCAGTTCCGCGCCCTCGTCCTTGCCGAGCTGGATGTAGTTGGCGATCTTGTCGCGATGCGCCGCTGTCACCACCGGGCCGTACTGCGCGCCCGCATCGTTCGACACGCCGACCTTCAGCGTCTCGATCTCGGCGACCAGCCGCTCCCGCAGCTCGTCCGCCGTCTTCCGCCCCACCGGCACAACCACCGGCAGCGCCATGCAGCGCTCGCCCGCCGAGCCGAAGGCTGCGCCAGACAGATCCTTCACCACCTGATCCATGTCGGCGTCGGGCAGCACGATGCCGTGGTTCTTGGCCCCGCCCATCGCCTGCACGCGCTTCCCGTTGGCGGCGCCGACCTGGTAGATGTAATGCGCGATGTCGGACGAGCCGACGAAGCTCACCGCCCGGATTTCAGGATGGTGCAAGATCGCATCGACCGCCACTTTATCCCCATGCACGACGTTCAAGACGCCGGTCACGTCAAGACCGGCCGCCGCGCCTGCTTCCATGAACAGCTCGCCCAGCCGCACCGGCAGGCTCGGATCGCGCTCGGAAGGCTTCAGCACGAATGTGTTGCCCGCTGCGATCGCAACGCCAAACATCCACATCGGGATCATCGCCGGGAAGTTGAACGGCGTGATGCCGGCGACCACGCCCAGCGGCTGGCGCATCGAATAGACGTCAATGCCGGGCCCGCGCCCTCGGTGTATTCGCCCTTCATCAGATGAGGCGCGCCGATCGCGAACTCAGCGACTTCCAGCCCGCGCTGGATATCGCCCTTGCTATCCGCCACGACCTTGCCGTGCTCGCTCGACGGGAGTTCGGCGAGCGGCTGCATGTTCGCTTCAACCAGCCGCTTGAACTCGAACATCACCCGCGCCCGGCGCTGCGGGTTCGTGCTCGCCCAGCCCGGCAGGGCCTTCGCCGCCGCCTGTACCGCAAGATCCACATCAGCGGTCGAGGAAAAAACCAACCTCGCCTGCACCTCGCCCGTGTTCGGATTGAACACATCCCCCTCACGGCCAGAGGTTGTCTTGACCGGCTTTCCCGCGATAAAACCGTCGATACGGCGCATACGCCTAGCTCCTGGAACCAATATGTCGCCGTTTCTGTAGTCGCTTCCGCTTGACCGGGCCAGTCGAAACCACGACTTCCACAGGCATGAAGCCCTCCCCCCAGACACACCCCATTACGTCGCGTCCGGCGTTCCGCCTTCCCCGCCGCCCCAGGGCCGTGGTGTTCGATCTGGACGGCACGCTGATCGATTCCGAAGCGCTGGTGCTGGACGCCTACATGGCCGCCGCGAACCGCCACAGCGTGCCTTTCACGCATGAACAGTTCCTCACGCTCGTTGGCCGTCATCGCCAGCACAGCGAGATGAAAATGCGCGAATATTTCGGCGAGACCTTCCCGCTCGAAACCTTCTACGCCGCCGTGGCCGAACATGTCGGCGATCGTTCGGCCCCGCTGAAGCCAGGCGCCGTCGCACTGCTTGATCGGCTGGATGCGATGGGCGCGCCTTACGCCCTCGCCACCTCGTCAGGCCCGGGTTGGGTCAACAAGCATTTTGCCGCCCACAAGCTCGGCGAACGCTTTCGGGGCGTTGTCACACGCGACGACGTGACCCACGGCAAACCGCATCCCGAGCCATACTTGAAAGCCAGCACCATCCTCGCCCACCTGCCGTCCGACATCCTCGCCATCGAAGACAGCCCGACGGGCGTCGCCTCCGCTCACGCCGCCGGCCTCATGACGGTGATGATCCCGGATCTTATCCAGCCCGATGACGAAACCCGGGCCCGCGTGCTGCATGTCGGACAATCGCTCGAAGACGTGGTCCGCCTGCTGGCGCCCTGAAGCTGCCGATCTGGATGGGTGGTTAGGGCGACGTGTGATAGAGTATGAAGCACATGCCGCACTGGATGCCAGACCGCTGGAGGTGCGATGAAACGCACGTGGCCAATCGTTGGCGTGGCTGACGTTGCGCGCAGCTGCCACTGGTACCAGGCGCTGTTCGGTCAACCCAGGACAGCGCCTGCCCACTCCTATTTTGGTCAGATTCTCGACACCGACGGCACGGTCCTGCTGTGTCTGCACGGATGGGGCGCGCACGACCACCCCACGCTCGCGAGTCCGGAGCGGGCGGAGCCCGGAAATGGCCTGTTGCTATTCTTCCGCGTCGACGACTTCGATCAGGCGCTATCGCGCAAGAAATCTTGTCAGCCGGCTTGCCGGAAGAATCCCAGACCAATCCAGCCACCGGAACCCGCGAGTTCGCACTCCGCGATCCAGATGGCTATTATGTCATGATCAGCGCGCTCGACTGAAGGTCAGCCCCCCTGCCCCGGCCAGCCCTTGTCGATCGGCAGCGCCGGGTTGGCGGTGATCTTCAAATCAGCGCAGTGATGGTAAGAGAATTCGCCTTCCTTGTTGAGGCCGTGCTCTTCCATGAATTGCAGCACCTGCACGGTGCACTTGTCGCAGTTGATGTTCGGCAGCTTCACATCGGCTTCCCAGAACGTGTCGGCGGCCGGGCGCTCACGGTGGAAGAACAGGCCATCGGCGAGAACCGGCGCTTTGGGCGCTGGATCGATCTTCGCTGAAACCGAGATCGGCCCTTTTGGGCCCTCGCGGGTCTCGGCGACCGGATCGGCAGGCAGCTCGCTGTGATCAAGCACAGCCAGCGCGACACGGTAATAGCCGGGGTGATAGATCGTTTCCTTGATCTTGATGTGCAGCAGATCGCCGCCCTTCATCGTCGTGATCTTGCCCGTCGGCGTGCCCTTGGTGATTTCCGATGTTCCGCAGGGCGCAGCCTTCTGCGGATCACCGAGCGGGTTGATCTCCATCCATGCATCGGGCGCGACAAGAATGAAGTGCGCCGATGCGGGCCCGGCGACCAGCAGCATCGCTGACACACACATGGCGGCGGAAAGGAACGGCTTCATTGGGTTACCCTGCTGCTGATTTGGCGTGAGTATTTACTCACTTCGCATCCCGTTGGCGACAGCGCCAATCGAACACATGGCGTAACGTTCATGTGTCTCGCAGAACTTCCTTACGCAGCGTTTGCAACTTCGATACGCGTCGAACTTTCGCCGAGAAATATTTGTTGGCGCGCTGCATCCATGGACCGTTCGCGACCCCTCTACCCTTGAGAGCCGTCATTGAGACAATAGATCGGGAGCGCTGCTCATGCCTATGCGCGTTGGATTTGGGGCGATCACTTCAGCATTCCTGCTCACGGCCACGGCATTGGCCCAGACACCCGGCCAGCAAACGGCCGCCGTAAGCTACACTGTTCCGCGTACATCCTTTGGCCAGCCGAGCCTGGAGGGTGTGGACACAGAATTTCATGATGGTGATGGAGACCACGCCCAGCACGCCAACACTCACGGTTTCGGAAATCGACGCAAAATCCGTGCTGGATGTGTTTGTAAAACGCATGAGCGCCATGGCCGACAGCATTCTCGACCCGGAAGTGCTGGAGTTGGCCCACTCGACCGACGGCCTGCCCATCGTGCGAGGCGAGCGGCGCACGCGTAACGTCGTGCTGCCTGCTGACGGCCGACTGCCTTATACACGGGACGCCCGGAAAAGATCCTCGCGCCGGGGCCCGGCGTTTGACCTCGACAATCATGAGGAGCGCCCGAATTGGGAGCGCTGCATTACCAGCCTCGGCCTTCCGCCGGTCACGGATTGGCACCGACAAGCGTCAACCCCCGTCACATCATCCAGACGCCAAACCAGATCGTTCTTCACACGGAATACGGCGACGAGGCGCGCATCATTCCTTTCAGCACAACCCACCTTCCGCCAGAGCTTCACTCGCCTCTGGGCGATTCCATCGCGCGCTGGGAAGGCGAGACCTGGTGATCGAAAAACGATTGGCTTGCGGAACGCGACAGGGTGCGCGCTTTCTCCAACCTGATCGTTCCCGGCGACAGCAAGGTGATCGAACGGTTCACGCGGGTATCGGAAAACGAACTATTGTACCAGTATACGGTCGAGGACCCAAAGACCTACAGCGCGCCCTGGCGCGCGGAGTATTCGCTATACAAGACCGAGCAGCGCATGTTCGAGCATGCCTGCCATGAGGGCAATTATTCGCTGCCCCATATCCTTCAGGCTCAACGCTTAGCTGACAAGAAAACCTCCAAGACCAGTCCCTGATTAGGTTTTCTCCGCCTGGCGCTGGTTTTGCTCTGTGGCTCGATGGCGACGGGCGCAAATTGACCACAGGCCGTAAGGTTCAGACGCCTGACGAAGCACGTTTCCGTAACGTTCGCTGCTTTCCAAGCAAACGTCGGGGTGTTGCGAAGAATGCTTGCTGAGTGTTTGCAACCCCGGCCATGCGCTGGCCCTCGCCCCTCAAGCAATGTTATTGAGACGATAAATCGGGAGCGCGGCTCATGCGTATGCACGTTGGATTTGGGGCGATCATTTCGGCCTTGCTGCCCATCCTGCCAGGCGGCGGCGCGCGGTAGCGTCGTGCCGCCTGCTGACGGCCGACTGCCTTATACACCGGGACGCCGGAAAAGATCCTCGCGCCGGGGCCCGGCGTTTGACCTCGACAATCGTGAGGAGCGCCCGAATGGGAGCGCTGCATTACCAGCCTCGGCCTTCCGCCGGTCACAGGGATTGGCAAGACAAGCGTCAACCCCCGTCACATCATCCAGACGCCAAACCAGATCGTTTCTTCACACGGAATATGGCGACGAGGCGCGCATCATTCCCTTCAGCACAACCCACCTTCCACCAGAGCTTCACTCGCCTCTGGGCGATTCCATCGCGCGCTGGGAAGGCGAGACGCTGGTGATCGAAACGATTGGCTTGCCGGAACGCGACAGGGTGCGCGCTTTCTCCAACCTGATCGTTCCCGGCGACAGCAAGGTGATCGAATGGTTCACGCGGGTATCGGAAAACGAACTATTGTACCAGTACACGGTCGAGGACCCAAAGACCTACAGCGCGCCCGGCGCGCGAGTATTCGCTATACAAGACCGAGAGCAGCGCATGTTCGAGCATGCCTCCTGCCATGAGGGCAATTATTCGCTGCCCCACTTATCCTTCAGGCTCAACGCTTAGCTGACAAGAAAACCTCCAAGACCAGTCCCTGATTAGGTTTTCTCCGCCTGGCGCTGGTTTGCTCTGTGGCTCGATGGCGACGGGCGCAAATTGACCACATGCCGTAAGGTTCAGACGCCTGACGAAGCACGTTTCCGTAACGTTCGCTGCTTCAAGCAAACGTCGAGGTGTTGCGAAGAATGCTTGCTGAGTGTTTGCAACCCCGGCCATGCGCTGGCCCTCGCCCCTCAAGCAATGTTATTGAGACGATAAATCGGGAGCGCGGCTCATGCGTATGCACGTTGGATTTGGGGCGATCATTTCGGCCTTGCTGCTCACCTCCACGGCATCGGCCCAGACGCCTTTAAAGCAAACGATTTCCAAGACCTACACTGCCCCTCGCACATCGTTCGGCCAGCCGAGCCTTGAAGGGGTATGGAATCAGAATTTCCTCATGGTCATGGAAGCATCTCCGCACACGCCAATGCTTACGGTTCCAGAATCCGAAGTAAAAACAGTGACAGACCTGTACGTAAAAAACATGGCCGCCATGGCCGACAGCATTCTCGACCCGGAAGTGTTGGAGTTGGCCCATTCAACCGACGGCCTGCCCATCGTGCGAGGCGAGCGGCGCACGCGTAACGTCGTGCTGCCTGCTGACGGCCGACTGCCTTATACACGGGACGCCCGGAAAAGATCCTCGCGCCGGGGCCCGGCGTTTGACCTCGACAATCATGAGGAGCGCCCGAATTGGGAGCGCTGCATTACCAGCCTCGGCCTTCCGCCGGTCACAGGGATTGGCACGACAAGCGTCAACCCCCGTCACATCATCCAGACGCCAAACCAGATCGTTCTTCACACGGAATATGGCGACGAGGCGCGCATCATTCCCTTCAGCACAACCCACCTTCCACCAGAGCTTCACTCGCCTCTGGGCGATTCCATCGCGCGCTGGGAAGGCGAGACGCTGGTGATCGAAACGATTGGCTTGCCGGAACGCGACAGGGTGCGCGCTTTCTCCAACCTGATCGTTCCCGGCGACAGCAAGGTGATCGAATGGTTCACGCGGGTATCGGAAAACGAACTATTGTACCAGTATACGGTCGAGGACCCAAAGACCTACAGCGCGCCCTGGCGCGCGGAGTATTCGCTATACAAGACCGAGCAGCGCATGTTCGAGCATGCCTGCCATGAGGGCAATTATTCGCTGCCCCATATCCTTCAGGCTCAACGCTTAGCTGACAAGAAAACCTCCAAGACCAGTCCCTGATTTCAGCCCGAGGTCAGCGCAGAAACGCGAAGCGTTGCGCTTCGCCGTCCGCATCGATTTCGCAGACCGTGTCGACGATCATGTAACCGCGCCGGTCTTCCAACCGCATCAAGCCACGCAGCTCCAGCCTGCGCCCCTCATAGAAATGAGGCGCGCCGTCATACTGGGCGGAATAGAAGTCCCGCTCCCTCGCCGCTTCCACGCCCGCGCGCATGCACGAACGTCTCGCCATGGCAAAGTCGAGGCGAGCCTGGCGGAAGCGGCGCGGTTCCGGCGTCGCGGGGGTGTCTCCATCCGCTTCGAAAGCCGGTTCGTCATCATCGCCCCGGGCAGCCTGATCTATGCCTTGCGCCGGCGCCAGGACGGGCGCCGGCCGCCGAGCAATCTCGTCCTGACGTCTTTTCAGCTCGGCCTGCTGCGTGGCGAGTTCAGCCTCATGTTCGGCGCGCTCCGTCGCTAGACGCCTTTCCTCCGCCCCCAGTTCGGCCGCGCGTGCATCGAGAATTTCCTGGCGCGCCTTCAGATCCGCCGCCTCTTTCTCCAGCCTTTTCCGCTCCGCCTTTTGAGCTTCGGCCTGTTTTGCCAGCAACGCCTCGGCCGCCTTTGCCTCGGCGGCTGTCTGCGATGGCTTCGCGGCCGGCTTGGACGCGGGCGCAATGATCTTCGGCTGGACGGGGGTAGGTTTCGAAACCTGTGGCGCAGGGATCTTCAACGGAGGCGGCGCGCCATCCAGTTCGGGAACCTCCTGCCCGTAAGCCGGCGCGCACGCGAGCAGGATCGAACCAAGACTGGCGAATGCAATCTTCCTGATCATCCCTCTTGTCTGCCAGACGCCGCCCCAACCTCAGATGAACGGTTCGTTGGCGTAGGTCTGAAGCTGTTGAGTTCCCTGCTGCAAATGCTGGCATCGAGAAATTCTACAAGGCGAGTTGCGCATCCGCGCGCCAACGCATCGACAACGTCTTGACCCAAGCCGCGCACCACGTTCTGAGTCACTCCAAGCTGGAGAGAGTTCCCCATGAAAACCCGCGCCGCCGTCGCCTTCGAAGCCAAGAAACCGCTCGAAATCGTCGAGCTTGATCTGGAAGGCCCGAAAGCCGGAGAAGTCCTCGTGGAAGTCATGGCGACGGGAATCTGTCACACAGACGCCTACACGCTCGACGGCTTCGACTCCGAAGGCCTCTTCCCGTCCATCCTGGGTCATGAAGGCGCAGGCATCGTGCGCGAGGTCGGCGCGGGCGTCACATCGCTGAAGCCGGGCGACCACGTCATCCCGCTTTACACGCCCGAATGCCGCCAGTGCAAAAGCTGCCTCAGCCAGAAGACCAATCTCTGCACCGCCATCCGCGCCACTCAGGGCAAAGGCGTGATGCCCGACGGCACAAGCCGCTTCAGCTACAAGGGCCAGACGATCTACCACTACATGGGCTGCTCGACCTTCTCGAACTTCACCGTCCTGCCGGAGATTGCGCTAGCGAAAATCCGAGAAGACGCGCCCTTCGACAAGGCGTGCTATATCGGCTGCGGCGTCACCACCGGCGTCGGCGCCGTCGTGAAGACGGCGAAGGTGGAGCCCGGCGCTAACTGCATCGTCTTCGGCCTCGGCGGCATCGGCCTCAACGTCATCCAAGGCCTGCGCATGGCCGGCGCCGACAAGATCGTCGGCGTCGACATCAACCCGTCCAAGCGCGAATGGGGCGAGCGCTTCGGCATGACGCACTTTGTAAATCCGAACAACGTCACCACCGACCTCGTCCAGCACCTCGTCACCATCACCGATGGCGGCGCCGACTACACGTTCGACTGCACCGGCAACACCAAGGTCATGCGCCAGGCGCTGGAAAGCTGCCATAGGGGCTGGGGCACGTCGATCATCATCGGCGTCGCCGAAGCCGGCAAGGAAATCGCCACCCGCCCCTTCCAGCTTGTGACGGGCCGCGTCTGGAAAGGCTCCGCCTTCGGCGGCGCCCGCGGCCGCACCGACGTTCCGAAGATCGTCGACTGGTATATGGACGGCAAGATCGAGATCGATCCCATGATCACCCACACCCTCAAGCTCGAAGAGATCAACAAGGGCTTCGATCTGATGCACGCGGGCGAGAGCATCCGGAGCGTGGTGGTGTTTTGACCATCACCGGGGGACGAATGACTGACTGGAGCGTCCGCCCGTCTTGACGTCGCTGACGTCCAGGCGTCCGTCGACTTCCAGCGCGACAAGGTCGGCTTCACCGAAACTTGGCGCCACGCCGAGGAAAGCGACCTTCTCGTCGCACAGGTCGACCGCGATGGCTGAGCTATCATCCTGTCCTGCCAATGGCCCGAGAAACGCAGCAACGGCTTGCTCTTTGTGTCACTCGGGGACGACAGCCTCGATGTCATGAACGCCGCCCGCGCAAACCCGAAGCCCGCGGAGCGATTATGGCAGACGGTTAATGGGGCTACCGCCTGTTTGTCATTGACGACCCGGACGGCAACCAGCTTTTCTTCAACTAACCCTGATGACCGGACGGCCTTGGCCTAGCATGCGCCGCAGGCGCAAAATACGGGCTCGAACAAATCCGCGCGGCGTCCGTATCGAAGCCTTAACGCCCGCATGGCTTACGTTATGGCTCGCAGCCCCGGATGTCCGCCCTTGGCATACGATCTTTACGCCTTTGACCTGTTCGCCGCCCCGCGCGACCGTCATGATTTCCTTGACTGGATCAGCCGGTCTTTCCGCTCGGTCGATGGCCCGCTCGGCAGCGACCCGTCGCGCACGACGCCCGCCCTGCAGGCCTGGCAGCGCGACATGGCCCAGGGCTTCCCCGCCGCCGGCGACCCGCACCACGCCTTTGACCCCGACAGCGCCGCCGCTTCGAAGAATGCGCAATACCGTTTCACGCAGGGCGCCGTGCAGGCCAACTTCGAATGGGAATCCTCCGGCCCCGCCCTGTTCCGCGCCAAGAAGTCGGCGCAAGCCCGCGGCGTCGGCTTGTTCGAGGCCAGCGGTCGCGAAGGCGCTGTCTGGATGATTTCTGGCCGCGGTCGCTGGGAAGTTGTCCACCGCAACGACGACACGCAGCGCAATTTCGGCTAGCCGCGCACCTGCAGTCCGGCGACGATCACGTCGGTCAGCGACTCCAGCTCCTTCAGATCGCTCCCGCCTCCGTCGAGCTGCACCATTGCTGGATGATGAAACCGCGAGCTGGCGTTGAGGATCATCTTCGCCGCGCCATCGATCGACTTCAGCGACCAATCCCCTGCTTTCACGCCATCGCGCAGGATTTCGCTCACTTCATCAATTAGACGCGCGATGTGGCGCGCCACCACCTCATGCGCATCCGCCGTGACTGACCCGTAGACCGCGAACATTTCCGGGTCATCCAGAACCTTCTTTCGCTTCACCTCAGCCAGCGTTCGCACCCAGGCCTTCAGCCGCTTGGGCGCAGGCGTTTTCTTGTCCGCCGTGATCTTCGTCAGAGGCGCCATCACCTGCACCAGCCACCGCTCGGCGACCGCATCGAACAGCGCGCTCTTCGAGGCGAAGTGCTTGTAGACGTTCGAATGGCTCATATCCAACGCCCGCGCGACGTCCACGACGCCGGTTTTCGCCGGGCCGTGGCGTCGCAGCTGCTCGACAGTTGCATCGAGAATGCGGTCGCGGATTGAATTACTCATCTATCGGGTAGATCACCCATTCATCGCCCCCAGTCTACTGCTCCGAGTCGAGCATCGCCATCTGTTCGGGCGCATAGCGCGCGCCCGCCGTCGCGCCGACGGGCGCGGCCGCATCGATCCGCGCCAGGTCGTCCGGCGTGATCGTCACATCCAGCGCACCCAGGGCGTCCACGAGCCGTTCCCGCTTGCGGGCGCCAACCAGCGGCACGATATCGTCCCCGCGCGAAGCCACCCATGCAATCGCCAGTTGCGCCACAGAGCAGCCTTTCTCGTCCGCAATCGCCTTCAGCGCCTGCACGAGCGTCAGGTTCTTGCCCAAATTCTCGCCCCGGAAACGTGGCGAATGCGAGCGGAACCCGCCTATCGATCCTCCGCCCAGCGCGCTTTCGCTGATCAGCCCGCGCGACAGCACGCCATACGCCGTCAACCCGATTCCCAGCTCGCGCAGCACCGGCAGGATCTTGTCCTCCACGCCGCGTGTCAGGATCGAATACTCGATCTGCAGATCGACGATGGGATGAACTTTGTGCGCCCGCCGGATCGTCTCCGCACCAGCCTCGCTCAGCCCGATATGGCGGACATAACCCGCCTTCACCAGATCAGCGATCGCGCCCACCGTGTCCTCGATTGGAACCATCGGCGACACCCGCGCTGGGCGATAGATGTCGATATAATCCACCCGCAGACGCTTAAGCGTGTAGGCAACCGCCGTCTTGGTCGACGCCGGATCGCTGGCAAAGCCCAGGAACGCTCCATCCGGGGCGCGTTGCGCGCCATACTTCACCGAGAGAATGGCCTTGTCGCGCTTGGACACCTGCTTCAGCACCTCGCCAATCAGCATCTCGTTGTGGCCCATGCCATAGAAGTCGCCCGTGTCGATCAGCGTGATCCCCGCGTCCAGCGATGCGTGGATGGTCGATATCGATTCCCCCTCATCGGCCGCCCCATAGAAATCGGACATTCCCATGGCCCCGAGACCAAGCGCGGAAACGGTCGGGCCTGTAGGGCCAAGTTGTCGTGAAAGCATGGCTTCTCTCCTGTGCTGGACGAGAAATGAGGAGTGAAGTAACAATAGTCAATATCTGTTACTTGTTATTTTTGTCATCCGGCCCGCGCCTTTGAGCGCGTGCGTGACGGATCGTTTTTCCGCACTATACGAAACGGAGACCGTGCATGCGGTTTTCAGTCAGAGGGGGAAAGCACGTGACAGCGATTGAAACCGTCAAAACCCAACGCGTCTGCGGCGGCGAGCTGCGCTATTGCAAACAAGCCAGCAGCGTCACGGGCACGCCGATGACGTTCAGCGTCTTCACGCCTGAAGGTCCCGGCCCCTTTCCGGTCCTGCTATGGTTGTCCGGGCTTACCTGCACCGAAGACAATTTTACGACAAAGGCCGGCGCTTATCCCGCCGCCGCCGAGCACGGCATGATCATCGTCGCACCCGACACTTCCCCGCGCGGCGACACTGTCGCTAACGATCCCGCCTATGATCTCGGCCAGGGCGCCGGCTTCTATGTCGACGCCACGCAGACGCCTTGGGCGCCGCACTTCAAGATGGAAGGCTACATCACCGATGAGCTCATCGCGCTTATCCGCGCAGGTTTTCCCGCCGATCCGGTGAAGCTGGGCATATCGGGTCATTCCATGGGCGGGCATGGCGCACTCACACTTGCCCTGCGCCATCCGGATCTCTTCCGTTCGGTCTCTGCTTTCGCGCCGATCTCATCGCCGATGAACTGTCCCTGGGGCGAGAAAGCCTTCACCGCTTATCTCGGGCCCGACCGCGAAACCTGGCGTAAACACGACGCCTGCGAACTCCTCCGCGAGGGCGCCAGCCACGGTTATTACGACGACATTCTCGTCGATCAGGGCCTCGCCGATCCCTTCCTCACCGCCCAGCTGAAACCCGAATTACTGGAACAGGCATGCCGTGAAACCGGGCAAAAGCTCACGCTTCGGATGCAGCACGGCTACGATCACTCATACTTCTTCATGGCCAGCTTCATTGCGGATCATATTGACTGGCACGCCCGCCGCCTCATTTAGTCGCAACAGCCGATAATCCAGATAGCGTATATCTATTAGACATGCCTGCGCGACCGGTATAATGCGCTCTCCGGTTGGGTTGAGATTCGGCTATTGTCCTTACAATCATAAAGGCTGTCTATGGCGTCCCGGCTTCCCAATATCGACAATCTCTCATTGTCTGACCTCACTGAATTGTCCGCGCGTGTTCAAAAAGCGATCGCGTCGAAGAAAGACGAGGAACGGGGCGAAACTTTGAATGCGCTCAAGGCGCTCGCGCAGGCGAAGGGCTACAGCCTTGACGAGTTGCTTGGCAAAGGCCCAGGCGGCCGCCGCCAGCGTTCGGACAAGGGCGTAAAGCTCAAGCCGAAATACATTGGGCCCAACGGCGAAATCTATACGGGCCGCGGCCCCACGCCAAAATGGCTCAAATCGCTCGAACGCAAGGGCGAAAAGCGCGAGAAGTTTCTCGCCAAATAGTCTTCCGGCCCCAGAACTAGAAACGGCCCGGAGCAATCTGGGCCGTTTGCGTTCGCGCGGAACGCTTCAGGCGCTGGCCGGCGGCCTCAACCTGACAAAACCTCATGAAAACGCGGGCAAAATCGGCCGCTCGCGGCAGCCTTGCGCTCGTCTTAGGCCGCGCGTATATCCCTGCGCCTCAACCTTGGTGGGATAGCTCAGCCGGTTAGAGCGCAGGACTCATAATCCTGAGGTCCCCGGTTCGATTCCGGGTCCCACTACCACTTCCCGCCACTGCATCGCGCAATCCCCGGCATCTTGTCGGCCAGCGATCACCGGACTAGCTTGCGGCAAAACATTGCTGGAAACACCGGCTTTTTCGGGAAACGCTAAAATGAACAAGCTTGCGATTGCCGTCCTGTCCTCAATCCTGATTGGCGCAACAGCCACGCCCGCGATCGCCCAGGCCACAACCGCGCCAGCCGTCGCCCAGAAAGCCTCGCCCCCAGCGGGCTTCGAAAAGCTCGGCTGGCTTGCTGGCACGCGCTACATCGACCGCGGCAATGGCGTGAAATCCTACGAGACGTGGACGGGCATCTCCGCCGGCCTCATCACGGGAGCGGTCGCGTCCGCAACGAATGGCGGTCTCGCAGAATTCTTCGTCATCGGGCCGAACGAAGAAGGCGTTTATGGCATGAAGGTCGCCAACACGACGAAGGGCCTCACCAACTGGACCTTCCGCCCGATGGTTCTTCTCGAACCGAAGAAGATCAAATTCGCGGACGCAACCGGAAGTTTCAGCATCGAGTCCACGCCCGACGGCGGCATCCATAACATTGCGACGCGCATTGCCGACGGCAAGGAAACGCAGTCAGGCGAATGGTTCTGGCTGCCGATGAAGTAGACCTCAACAAGCAGACGCTGCATCCAAGACAAGAGAGAGGCGCCGGTTGCCCGACGCCTCTCCGGATTGGGCCCTGGGTTGGGGGACGGGCCCTCTCGTCCCCTTGATGCCAAAAAGATTGCCGCGTGAGTGTAATGCTTTGTCGCTCAATCGAGGTGATTTGGCGCCGCGAGCAGGAACACCGTGCGCTGCGTGCCGCCGTCCTCCGCCCACAACCATTCGACGTCGGCCAGGGGCGCAGTCTTTGTAGCCATCCGGAAGCCGCCCGGCGCCGCCGCGTGCAGCACGCCACAAATCGCAGCAACGAGGCGATCCATCGGAATGCTGCCGATGCCGCTGCCCATCATGTCGATCGCCGACGAGCGCAGCACAGCGCCCGGCAGTGTGATCTCGCCCCCAGTCGCCGCGCCGACCTGGACGAACCGGATCGGGCGCGCCTCCGGGCCCGCCCTCGCCCCAGCTATCAGAATACGTTCTGCGATGACGCCCCAAAGATGGTCGATCACGACATCGACGCCTGAGGCGAACGCGCGCTCCAGACGCCCATTCAGGTCAGGATCGCCAAGGGCGACGATCTCGTCGGCGCCGATCTCGCGCAACGCTGCCAACGCCCGCAAATTCCGCCTTGTGGCGATACTCTTCCGCGCGCCGAGAAACTTTGCGCCATTTTCGAGACATGGCCCTCAAGCGAAGTCGAAACTCTTGCGCGCCTCATGCGTAAATTCGCGGACGCCCTCAACGCAATCGGCTAGACTAGCCTCGCCGCCATCTCGCCGACCGCCAGCGAGGATGTCAGCCCCGGACTCTCGATCCCGATCAGATTGACCAGTCCCGCAACGCCATGCGCCTCCGGTCCGTCGATTAGGAAGTCCGCGCTCGGCTGTCCCTTGCCCACGATCTTCGGTCGCACGCCCGAGTAGTCCGGCGACAGCGCGCCATCCTTGAGCCCCGGCCAGTACCGTCGCACTTCGCGATAGAAATGCTCGGCACGCTTGGGATCCACTTCATAGTCGAATGGCGGCTTCGCCCCTTCAGGCAGCCATTCCGCATCCGGCCCAAGCCGCGTCCGCCCGCCGAGATCAATCGCCAAGTGCAGCCCCTGCGTCGCCGAATTGTGCATCGGATAGATCAACCGGGCGAACGCCGCCCGCCCGCCCGCGACAAAGTACGAACCCTTCACCCAGTACATCCGCACGCCGCTGTATTTGGGTCCACCCTCGATCGATCGCGCCACCGGCAACGCCTGATGTCCCGCCGAATTCACCACCGTCCGCGCCCGGATGCGCGATGGCGACGCCCCACCCGTCTCGATCTCGATCCCGTCCTGCGTCACCGCGCCACGCACCACGGGCGTATCGAGCACAAGCGATCCGCCGCGATCCTCGAACTCGCCCTGCAGCGCGAGAAAATATCCATGGCTGTCGAACAGCCCAGACACTTCGGTATGGATCGCCACACGCACCTCGGGATTCAGCGCCGGCTCCAGCCGCCGCGCCTCTGCCCCATCGATCAGCCGCGTCTCTTCAACGCCATTGGCCAGCGCCCGCTGCAACAGCGCCGGCGTCGCCGCCGCCTCGCCATCATCGACCGCTACCACAAGCTTCCCGCACTTGTGCGCCTCGACGCCATGCGCCGCGCAATACTGATAGAGCTTCCGCCGCCCCTCGACACACAGCCGCGCCTTCAACGAGTCCGTAGGATAATACAGCCCTGCATGGATCACCTCGGAATTGCGCGACGACGTCTCCGTCGCAATAGCGCTCGCCGCCTCCAGCACCAGCACCTCGCGACCCTTCAGCGCCAGCGCCCGCGCACATGCGAGCCCCACCGCCCCCGCCCCAATCACGACTGCATCCGCATCGAACGTATCCATGCAGACCATGGGTACGGCGAATTTGGCGAATGTGAAGCCCGCCCCGGAAAATGGATCGTAACCGCCTAGTCCGGACGGCGCAGGCTCATGATATAGGCTGCAAGGTCGCCAACAGCGTTATCATTGAACATGAAAGTTGGCATTATCGGGTGCGTCGTCCGCATCCACTGCTTCAGCTGTTCAGCCGTCATGCCCCCCCGGTTTGCGACCTCGGGAAAGCCCGGCGCGTTCACGCGCGTGCTTGGCAAGACGCCCTTGATCCCTATGTCATGGCATTGGACGCAAACCTGCTGCGCGACCGCACTCCCACGATAGACATCAAGGGCAACGGGTTGGGGAGGGGGCGCCGCCTCTGGCGGCGGCGCACGCGCAGCGTCCGTGCAGCCCAGCAGCAGCCCGGAAAGCGCCGCGGCCAAGCCCTGTTTCATCACACACCTATGAAAACCCAATCCAGCTTGGTTCCAATTCGGGTTCAGCGATTTGATCCGCATCAAACCACACGGCCTGTCTGCCTTGGACGCTGCCTCTGCTTTCAGGGTTCCCCGCGTGACGCAGTACACCACATCGGTTTATCCGCTGCGATGCCGCAACTGCGGTGGAGATGGCTACATTTCCATTTCTGAAAACGGTCATCGTGATTGGCATTTCACCGCAGTCGGCTTTGTTGGGTTGGCGGTCAATCGGCACAATCCGCCCAACTCCGTTTTCCGCTGCAACGCTTGCGGATCGCCACTGGTTCGGGTTGATCCCGGACAACCCCGAAAAGCCACGTGATGCCGCTACTCCATCCCCGGATAGCGCGTGAATTCCGGCAAGGCATGCGCCGTCGCCATCCACCCGATCCGCTCAGCCACCTGTACCTGCACCGCCGGCGCCATGATCACGTCCGGATCATCCAGCGTCGCGCTTTGCACATCGATCTGGTCCTTGAAAATCTGATCGTTGGTATAGAACAGCCCCGTCCCACAATCCGCACAGAAATGCCGCCGCCCATGCTCGGACGACGCGCGCACCTTTGGCGCCCCCTTGATCACCTTCACATCGCCCGCCGCATAAAGCGCCCACGCCACCAGCGGCGCGCCCGAAGCCCTTCGGCAGTCCGTGCAATGACAGATCGAATTCCGCTCCGGCGGAGCGCTCGCCTCATACCGCACCGCGCCACAGTGACACCCGCCCTGATGCATCAACGCCTCCATGTTCTGGTGTAGCAAGCATGGGCATAGCAGCGGACATGGGCAATTGTACCCCCGGTCATTGCTGACATTCCGCTGGCAACAATCTACCGCGCCCGTGGAATGCCAAGGCAAGCACAGACGATCTCATGCCAGAACAACCGCAGCAGCTCACGCGTCCCGGTGATCAGCCGCGTTCAGATGCGCCATTCTCACTCGACGCACGCCAATCTTGATGGCTGCTCATCAGGTTGGAGAGGCTTGCTCGCCATTTCTGCGCCGGGTCGTTGCTGACACGGCATGGGCAATAGTACAGAACCGCCTTGGCCGAAGGAGGGGATCGGTCAGATCTTGATTCACGGGGTTGATATGAAGAACAACACTGCTAATCAAACGCGTCTGCTCGCGCTGGCCGAGCGCATGGTGGCCCTTGGTTACTGGCAGTTTGAAATCGCCAGCCGGAAAATCACCTGGTCCGATGAGGTCTTTCGGATCCATGGCCTGCCGCGCGGCAATGTCGAGCCCGACTACGCGCAGCTGCTCGAACTCTATCATCCGCAAGATCGCGAAGTTCTCGCCAATCTTGTCGATCGCGCCCTGAGAACTGGCGAGGGCTATGATTTCGAAGCGCGCGTGTTCAGGCCCGACGGCGCAATGCGCCATGTCATCGCCATGGCCGAATGCCTACGCAACGCAAATGGCGAAGTCGAATCACTGTACGGCGTTTTCCAGGACGTGACCGACCGCAACCAGTCCGAACGTTTCGTCCGTACGCTGACTGCGAACATCCCCGCGATGGTCGGCTACTGGGACCCGTCGCTTCGCTGCTGTTACGCCAACGAGAAATATCGCGAATGGTTCGGCCGTACGCCCCAGCAGATGACCGGCATCACCATGCCCGAACTCATGGGCGACGACCTCTTCCGCCGGAATGAGCCTTATGTTCGCGCCGCCCTCGCGGGCTCGCCGCAACGCTTCGAGCGAACACTTACCAAACCCGGCGGCGAAAGCGGTCACACGCTGGCTCAGTATATTCCGGACATTGACCATCATGGTCAGGTGCTTGGCTTCTACGTGCTTGTCACAGATGTGACCGAGCTGAAGGAAACCCAGCTGCAGCTGGAGAAAAGCAACCTTGCTCTGCGTGGAGCGCTGGAGCGCGCCAGAACGCGCTAGCTTACTCCGCCGCCGCCATCCGCGGCGCCGGGGCGGGCGCGTTCCACTTCCCCATCAGCGACGCGAGCTTCTTCTCTGCAACACCCACGGCTTTTTCCTTCACATGGCCGTAGCCACGGATCTCATCGGGCAGCGACGCGATCTCAACCGCCAACGCGTGTTTCTCCGGCGTCAGCCCGGACGCCAGCATTTCAAGCCGCGCCAGATACTCATCCCGCAGCCGCCGTTCCATCTTCCGTTCTTCAGTCTTGCCGAAGATGTCGAACGTCCCGCCACGCAGGCCTTTCAGGCTCTTGAGGATCTTGAACCCGGTCATCATCCACGGGCCGAACGACGATTTGATCAGCTCGCCCTTGTAGTTCTTCTTCGAGATCATCGGCGGAGCCATCAGGAAGGTCAGCTTTGCGTCCTTCCCGAACGTGTCTTCGACGGCCTGCTTGTATTCCGGGCGCGTATAGAGCCGCGCGACTTCGTACTCGTCCTTGTACGCCATCACCTTGGCCAGATAGGTCGCCGCCGCATAGGTCAGCTGCTCGCCAAGACCCAGATTGCTCTCCGCAGCACGCACGCGCGCTACACGCGCTTGATAGAGATCGGCATAAGCCGCATTCTGATACGCCTTCAGCATCTCCGAGCGCCGCGCGATCAGCTCGTCCAGCTTCAGCAGTTCGACCTCCGGTCGTTTAGGCGCAGCAGCTTGCACGACATCCGGGTTCGCCGCGGCGATCCGGCCCAGATCGAACGCTGCGGCGTTCTCCTTCACCTTCACCTTATTCAAGCGATTGGCTTCGTGGATCGCCGCCTCGGAAACGGGGATCAGCCCGTTTTGATACGCCATGCCCAGCATGATCATGTTGGTGTATATCGCATCGCCGAAATAATGCTCGGCCAGCGCTTCGGCGTTCGTCGCCGCAAACCTCTTGGCGCGACTGCGCACCCGCGCCGTCAGCAGGTCGGGATCAAATCGCACATTCCGGTTGTCGATGATTTCCTTGGTCGGCGTCACGTCATGGTTCGCCACCACCGACGTCCGCCCCTTGTCGAACATCACCAGCGCATCGCCCGACGACGCCACGACGAGATCGCACGCAATGATCACATCGGCCGAAGCCGGCGGCGTCTTGCCCGCCTTGATATCGTCCGGGTTCAGCGCAAACCGCACGTGGCTCAGAACCGGCCCGCCCTTCTGCGCGAGGCCTGTCATGTCCAGCGTCTGCGAAGCCTTGCCATCGACGTGCGCCGCCATGGCCAGCACGGCCGCCACCGTCGTCACGCCCGTGCCGCCCACGCCCGCGAACACCAAATTCCACGCCTCATGACCCAGCTCCGGCAGCTTTGGCTCCGGCAGGCCCGACACATCGAACTTGGCCGGCGAACGCTCGGCATCCGACTTCCTATCGCCGCCCGTCACCGTCACGAAACTCGGGCAGAACCCTTCGATGCACGAATAATCCGTGTTGCAGGTCGACTGGTTGATCTGCCGCTTGCGGCCATACTCGGTCTCGACCGGTTCGACCGACAGACAGTTCGACTTCACCGAACAATCGCCACAGCCCTCACAGACGGACTGGTTGATGAACACGCGCTTGGTAGGCGCTTCCATCTTGCCACGCTTGATACGGCGACGCTTCTCGGTCGCGCACACCTGGTCATAAATCAGCACAGATACGCCCGGCGTCTCGCGCAGCTCGATCTGCACTTCTTCCAGCTTCCTGCGGTCGAAAATCCGCGTGCCTTCCGGCAGGTCGCTTACGCTCGCATAGCGCGTCGTGTCATCCGCCACGATCACGATTGTCTTGACCCCTTCGGCCTCCACCTGCCGGGCGATCTGCGCAACAGTCAGCCCGGATTCCACGTGCTGCCCGCCCGTCATCGCGACAGCGTCGTTATAGAGGATCTTGTAAGTCGCGTTGACCTTGCCTGAGATCGCCGCCCGAATGGTCAGCGAGCCCGAGTGCGAATACGTGCCATCGCCCAGGTTCACAAATACATGCTTTTCATCCGTGAACGGGCTCTGCCCGATCCATGGCGTGCCTTCCCCGCCCATCTGCGTGTGCATGTCCGTCCGTCGCTCCGGCGAAAACGTCGCCATATAATGGCAACCGATCCCCGCCAGCGCGCGCGAGCCTTCCGGCAGCGTCGTCGACGTGTTGTGCGGACAGCCCGAGCAGAAGTGTGGCTTGCGCGTATTGATCTGGTTCATGCCGGCCACAGCCTGCTGTGCGCCACGAACCTTGGTGAAATACTGCTCAGCCCGCGCCCGGTGCGGCCCGTCCGGCATCCGCGCCACGAGGGCCGCCGCTATGTCCGCCGTCGCCAGCGATGCAATCTCCGACAGCAGCAGCGCGCCATCGCGGTCCCGCTTGCCCTCGACAATCGGCCGCTCGTTGTCCGGCAGGTGATATAGCACATCTTTCAGCTGCTGCTCGATCACCGACCGCTTGTGCTCCACCACCAGCACGCGCTCGAACCCGCGGCAGAATTCGCGGATCGCCGTCGGCTCCAGCGGCCAAGTCATCGCGACCTTGAAGATCGACACGCCCAGCTCCGCCGCCTGTTCGGGCGAGACGCCCATCGCGCCCAACGCTTCATAAACGTCGCGCGAAGCCTGCCCCGCCACGATCACGCCGAGCTTCTTCTGCTTGCCCGTTAGCAGCGCACGATCGAGCCCGTTGGCGCGCACAAATGCCTGCGCCGCAGGAATCTTGAAATGCCGCAGCCTGGCTTCCTTCACGAGCGGCTGATCGCCAATACGGATTCCCAGCCCGCCTTCAGGCATGACGAAATCACTCGGCCGCACCACGCGATGGCGATCCAGCCCCACCTCGACCACGGCTCCCGAGTCCATCGTGTCCGCCAGGCAGATCATCGACGCCCACAGCCCCGAATACCGACTCAGCTCCCAGCCGATCATCCCGTAGTCGAGCACTTCCTGGATCGTCGCCGGCGCGAACACCGGCATCTCCGCGTCGATCATCGCGAATTCCGACTGGCACGCTATCGTCGACGACTTCGCGTTCGGGTCATCCCCGCACAGCGCCAGTACGCCTCCCTTGGGGTCCGTCCCCGCCATGTTCGCATGCTTGAAAACATCGCCCGTGCGATCCACGCCCGGCGCCTTGCCATACCAGATGCCGAACACGCCATCGAACTTCGCGCCCGGGAACAGGTGCGTCTGCTGAGAAGCCCCACACCGCCGTAGCCCCAAGGTCCTCGTTGAGGCCCTCCCACAGCTTCACGTCATGGGCGTCGAGCAGCTTCTTCGCCGCCACGAGTTGCTGGTCGTATCCGCCGAGCGGAGAGCCGCGATAGCCGGAAATGAACCCCGCCGTATTCAGGCCGTGTTTGCGGTCCAGCCTCTTCCTGTCCAGCGGCAGGCGCACCAGCGCCTGGATGCCGGTCATGAAGGCCCGGCCGCTCTCGAGCAGATATTTGTCGTCGAGGGAAATCCCACCGGATACAGGTGTGCCGTGCTTCAAGTCGGGCGCCTCCTAAAGGGGGATATGGCCACGGCAAATATATTGCTCAACCTTGCAGGAAGTAATTGCTAATCGGTGCACGATCTGGCATGGCTGGGGCAAGATTAATCTACGAACACGACTAAGGACAGCAAAACATGGCCGCCGAACTCGACGCCATCGACGCAAAAATCCTCGACCTCATCCAGCGTGACGCCGCCCTTTCCGTGGCCGAGATCGCAGAAAAGGTCGGCCTGTCCTCCAGCCCCTGCTGGCGTCGCATCAAGCGCATGGAAGAACAGGGCATCATTGCCCGTCGCGTGACGCTACTCAACTACGACAAGCTCGGTTTGAACTTCGAAGTGGTGGCAAACGTCAAACTGCAACTCCCTTCGCGCGAAAACCTCGAGAAATTCGAGCAGGCCGTCCGCAAATGGCCCGAATGCATCGAGTGCATGACCGTCACCGGCGCCGTCGACTATGTCATGCGCATCGTCACCACCGACATGCACGCCTACGACAACTTCCTGCGCGACAAAATCCTGGCCCTCGGCCTGGTGTCGGACATCCAGTCCCGCATTATCGTCAACGTCGCCAAGCGCACCACCGCCGCCCCGCTGGGCCTGATCTCCCCCTACGTCCCGACTCAGGATCGCTAAGCCTGTGGATCAGGCGCATTCGGCAGCAGCCGGTTGATCTCGCGGGCCAGCTGGGCTTGCGAGTATGGCTTGCCGAGCCGGGGGATATCCGTGATCGCGCCCTTGGGCATTTCGGCAAAGCCCGTCGCCAGCAAGATCGGCATGCCGGGCTTGAGCCGCTTTGCCTCCTCGGCGAGCTGCGCGCCATTTATTCCGGGCATCGAAAAGTCGGTGATCATCAGATCGACGTCGCTACCCGCCTTCAGCAGTTCGAGAGCGCTCGCGCTTGAATTCGCTTCAATGACCTCGTGGCCGAGATCCTCCAGCATATCCACCGTGCCCATCGCGATCAGAACGTCATCGTCGATGATGAGGATTTTTGCTCTCGCAACGGCCTGACCGTCTTCCCGTTCCAGGTGCGTTAACTCCATAACCTGAGCGAGTGCGGTTGTGACAGGAAAATACAGCTCCGCACGCGTGCCTTTGTCCGGAGCGCTGACAAGCTTGAGCGCGCCATCGAGCTGCACCGCCAGCCCGTGTATCATCGAAAGACCAAGACCCGTGCCCTTGCCCACCTCCTTCGTGGAGAAGAAAGGCTCGATCGCGCGCTTTAGTGTTTCAGCGTCCATGCCCACGCCGGTATCCACAACAGACAGGCGCACATACTGGCCCGGCTTCAGATCATCCCCGTTGTTTGCCTTTGCGCGGTCAACTGCAATGGTGATGCGACCGCCATCAGACATGGCGTCGCGCGCGTTGATGACCAGATTCAGCAAGGCGAGTTCGACCTGGTTGGAATCCGCCAACGCCAGCGGCGCGTCCTGCGCGATCTCGAATTGCAGCTCGACGCCCGGCCCCACGGAGCGTTCGAGCAGATTGCGCATCCCGTCCGCTAGCGCGCCGATATTGACCGGCTCAACCTTCAGCGCCTGACGACGCGCGAAAGCAAGCAGTCGCTGTGTGAGCGCAGCGCACCGCTTTGCACCCTGCACCGCCGCTATGGCCCACCCAGGCGATCACCGAATCCCGCACGCCCTTGCCCATCAGCACTTCGCGCACAGCCCGCGCCCACGCCGTGGCCAGCTCCGAGCTTCCGTTTGCGTCACGGAAAGTGTCGGCCTGACCCACCACGCGCACGCCATTCGCCTCGCATTTCTGGATCTGCGGGGTCGCCTTCGCGATGATCCCTGCCGCAGTCTTGTCGACCACCGCCGACCCGTCGCCGAAATAGACCTTCATGACGCTCCGCTGCTGCGCCATCGCCGCAGGCGCGATCATCAACGCCGCCGCGAGCCCGAGACTAACCCGCATCGCGTGTCCCCTCTCTAACCGAAACGCAAGCCTGCCCCCGTTCCCCAGCAAAGAGAAACGCGAGTTTCAGTCGCTGCGCGCCTCGTTTTCCGAAACCTTGGCCCGCCGAGCCTGCAGGATGGACCGCCGCGCCGCCGGCGATCAGCAGCCGCGACAACGCCCTACGGCGCCTTCCTCGTGCCCCCCGCCATCAGATACGCGCCCATCTTCTGATGCAGGATGTTGATCGCCTTCAGCGGCCGCACCATCACCTTGAAGTGCGTAATCAGCCCCGCCGCATCCCACTGGATGATATCGACCCCGTTGATCCTGATCCCCTCGATCTCCGAGAAGAACTCCAGCACCGCCGAGCCCCTGCCCGCTTCCTTCTCCGAGAACCATTCATCGCCATACCGGAAGTGCTCCGCATTCAGCACCTCCAGCGCCGCGCGCAGATAACTTTCGACAACCTCCCGCCCTACTTGCGGCGTATACACCACCGGCGACTCGAACACACACCCCTCCGCCAGCAACGCCCCCACCTCATCGCCCCGCCGCTCCAGCGCAATCCGATGCCAGCGGTCTATCGTCGGCGGTATGGTCATGGCGTGTCTCCTGGCGCCAACACTGGCGCCAACCACTTGCCTCCACCAGTGCGCGGCATTGGGGGAGGTAGATCGCCGCGCGTCCCCCACCTGCCGCCCCGCGCATCGCCCGACAGGACCGCCATTCCGGGGAAAACCGGCCCGCGCCTCCCGCCTCCGGGCCGCTCACGAGGTCTTCATTACACTTTCCGCACGCGCGTCAGCATGAAGACTCCAAACGAGCCGCAGATGCTCAATTCGGGAGACATTCACCATGCGTTACAACAGCCTGCTGTGCGCCGCCGCCGTCGTGGCAGCCTCGGCGTTCAGCGCCTCGGCTCAGCCGACGCCCTCGCCGAAGACGCCGATGGCCAATCCCCCGCGCACCAGCGAAGGCCATCCCGACCTCCAGGGCTTCTGGAATAACACCTCCGTCACCCGCCTCGAGCGGCCGGAGAATGTCTCCCAGCTGGTGCTCTCCGAACTGGAAGCCGAGCGTTACGAGCAGGGCTCGACCTGGGTCGTCAATGCCAAGACCCAGAACGCCGAGAAGATCGACACAGACGCTGCCCCGCCCAAGGGCAAGGCGTCCAATTTCGGCCTGCTAGGCTACAACTCCTTCTGGCTTGACCCGGGCGCACACCTCGCCCGCGTAAAGGGCGAAGTCCGCACCTCCTGGATCGTCGAACCCTCCAACGGCCAGATGCCGGTCATCCCCGCCGCCAACAAAGCCTTCGCCGGCTTCGGCAGCTTCGACACCTACGAGACGCGCCCCCTGTCCGAACGCTGCCTGCTGTTCGGACGCCAGGCCGGCCCGATCATGCAGAACGCGATCTACAACAACAACTTTCAGTTCGTGCAATCGCCCGGCTACGTCACGATCCTGGTCGAGATGGTGCACGAGCCGCGCATCATCCCGATCTTCAAGAGCAAGGCAGACGTGAAGTATCGCCCCGGCGCCATCAAGCCGTGGTTCGGAGACTCGGTCGGCTGGTATGAGGGCGACACGCTCGTGGTCGAAACGACCAACGTGAACCCCGCCCAGATCCAGGCGCTGATCTCCCCCACCGGCAAGCTCACGGAACGCTTCTCGCGCTGGTCCGAAGATCAGATCCTCTACGAGTTCACCGTCAACGACCCGACCTTCTACAC
This sequence comes from Hyphomonadaceae bacterium, assembly GCA_016714495.1. Classification (GTDB taxonomy): domain Bacteria; phylum Pseudomonadota; class Alphaproteobacteria; order Caulobacterales; family Hyphomonadaceae; genus UBA7672. The sequence goes on from JADKDU010000001.1 coordinate 449,235, forward strand.
CCAGCCCTGGAAGGGCGAGATGGCGCTCAACCGCTCAGCCCAACCGATCTACGAGTATGCCTGCCACGAGGGCAACTACTCGTTCAGCGGCATCCTCCAGGGCGCGCGCGTCCTCGAAAGCCAGGGCCGCAAGCCGTCCATCGTGGTCGAAGGCGAATAAGAAATCCGGCGTGGAGGCGACGCCACGCCGCTCATCTCATCCGTCAGCGCCGGCGGGCCGCGCCTCCGGGGTTGCCGGGGCGGTTCAGTTCGCTGGCTGCGCACGTTCTCCGCGCCCAGCCCGATTTCCACATTGCGCCGTTTCTTTGCTTCTTACGCAGGCATGCCGCGGTTTCGAATTCCAGGTTGGCGGCGCTTCTCCTTACTGCGCTTACCTTCCAATGGAGCGCAGCAATGAGCTCAGCATGGCGCCGAGCAACCCCTTGCCGGGTCCCTCCACAACCTGATTGCTCCACTTGGCCTTCCGCTTTGCTGGCGGACTCTCCTCGCCAGCAGCTTTCCGCTGGGCCCTCGGCGCGAGCCGGCGTCTTTTCTTGCCCACGGAAGCGCCCCTAATCCGCCGGCGGCAGCACCTTCTCGACGCCGATCCCGATCTCCACATCGCGCAGCTTCTTCACCTCGTCGCGCAGGCGGGCGGCGGTTTCGAATTCCAGGTTGGCTGCGGCTTCGCGCATCTCCTTCTCCAGCGTGTCGATGACGCGCGTAAGGTTGTGGCCCTTGCCGATGAACTCGAAGCCTTCCTCCTCCATGCCCGGAAGCGTATTGCCCTTGCCCCGCTTGTTCGGGTCGCGGCCGCGCGGGAGCAGGCCCTGCGCGGCCTTTGACGTGACGCCCTCGAGCACATCCTTCACGCCCGAGATCACGGTGATCGGCGTGAGGCCGTTGGCCGTGTTGTGCGCCTCCTGCCGGGCGCGGCGGCGGCTGGTTTCGGCCATCGCCCGCTCCATCGAGCCGGTGATGGTGTCGGCATAGAGCACCACCCTCGCCTCGCTGTTGCGCGCGGCGCGGCCGATAGTCTGGATCAGCGACGTCTCGGAGCGCAGGAAGCCCTCCTTGTCGGCGTCGAGAATGCCGACGAATGCGCATTCGGGAATATCGAGGCCCTCGCGCAACAGGTTGATCCCGACCAGGCAATCGAACTTGCCGAGGCGCAGGTCGCGGATGATCTCGATGCGCTCGATCGTGTCGATGTCGGAGTGCATGTAGCGCACGCGCACGCCCATCTCGGTCATGTGCTCAGTCAGCTGTTCGGCCATCTTCTTGGTGAGGGTCGTCACCAGCGAGCGGAAGCCATTCGCGGCCGTCTGCTTCACCTCATAGATACAGTCGTCGACCTGGTTGGCGTTATCCTTGTAGACCGGGCGGATCTCTACCGGCGGGTCGATCAGGTGGGTGGGGCGGATGATCTGTTCGGTGAAGACGCCGCCGGTCTGGTTAAGCTCCCACGGGCCGGGCGTGGCCGAGACGTGGATGGTCTGCGGGCGCATCTGCTCCCACTCGTCGAATTTCAGCGGGCGGTTATCGAGGCAGCTGGGCAGGCGGAAGCCGAATTCGGACAGGGTAAATTTGCGGTTGAAGTCGCCCCGGAACATCGCGCCGATCTGCGGGATGGTTTGGTGGCTTTCGTCGACGAAGATCATGGCGTTGTCCGGCAGGTATTCGAACAGCGTGGGCGGCGGCTCGCCGGGGCGGCGGCCGGTCAGATAGCGGCTGTAGTTCTCGATGCCGGCGCAGGAGCCGGTGGCCTCCATCATCTCGAGATCGAACTGGGTGCGCTGTTCGAGGCGCTGGGCTTCGAGGAGTTTGCCCTGCTGGTTGAGTGCGGCGAGACGGCCGCGCAGCTCCTCCTTGATGCTCTCGACCGCCTGGTTCAGCGTCGGGCGCGGGGTGACATAGTGCGAGTTCGCGTAGATCTTGATCTTCTCCATCGGCCGCGTGTGCTTGCCGGTAAGAGGATCAAACTCCGCAATCGCCTCAACCTCGTCGCCAAAGAACGAGATCTTCCACGCACGGTCTTCCTGGTGAACCGGCCAGACATCCATCGTGTCGCCCTTCATCCGAAAGGTTCCACGCCCAAACGCCTGGTCATTCCGCTTGTACTGCAGCGCCACCAAATCCGCCGCCACCTGGCGCGGATCCCGCGCCTCCCCCTGCGCCAGCTCAAACGTCATCGCCGAATACGTTTCAACCGACCCGATACCGTAGATGCACGAAACCGAAGCCACGATGATCACATCATCCCGCTCAAGTATCGCCCGCGTCGCCGAGTGACGCATTCGGTCAATGGCCTCGTTGATGGACGACTCTTTCTCGATGTATGTGTCCGTCCGCGGCACATACGCCTCGGGCATGTAGTAGTCGTAGTACGACACGAAATACTCGACCGCGTTGTCCGGGAAGAAGCTCTTAAACTCGCCATAGAGCTGCGCCGCCAGCGTCTTGTTGTGTGCAAGGATCAGCGCCGGTCTCTGCACCGCCTCGATCACCTTCGCCATCGTGAAGGTCTTGCCCGAGCCCGTGACGCCGAGAAGAACCTGGTCCATCTCGTTGTCCTTGATGCCGTTCACCAGATCGCTGATGGCCTGCGGCTGGTCGCCTGCAGGTTCATAGCTGGAGGCGACGCGGAATTTCCTCCCGCCCTCGAACTTCTCCCAGTTCCGTTCCGGCCTGTGCGGCGTCCACACCTGCTCGCTCTCGGCCACCGCCACGGCGTCCTTGATCTTTGAGGCAAAAGCTGCACCCGGCCCTTCGCTTACGCTCTTACGGGACGCAGCGTTTGGGGCGCTGGATTTTGCGGTCTTCGAGGGGGATTTCGCCATGCCCGGCAATATGGGCCGGTCATGGCGCCTTCGCCAGAGCCCTCGCGCCACCTTGCTGACAATGCCTGTCAGTGGCCCGCAGAGCTACCGTTCCATCCGCACCGAAACGCCCCATGTGGCGGGCATAGAGTGAAAAGTGTCGTAGCCAATGAAGCCATAGCCGGAGAGCGCGTAATCCTCGTCCGTCAGGTTCCGCCCCCACACCGAAAGTTCGGTTCCGCCGTACAGCCGCAACCGGGCCGCCGCATCCACGAGCGTCACCGGCCCCTGCCGACGGTCGTTGCGGCCTTCAGCGTCGAGGAAGTACTCGCTCTGGTATTTCGCAGCCGCCTCAAACGATAGGCGCATGTCCCCGCCGAGCATCCATTCCTGCCGCGCATGCAGGGTCGCGGAAAGATCAGACGCGAAAGGCAGCGGCTTGCAGTTGAACGTCGCCGCATTGGCGGCGCCGCTGGCGTCCGTCCCTTGCTCGATCTCCGTATCCAGAGCGGTCACGCTGCCCCCGATCTCGAGCCCGTCCAGCGGCCGCCACAGCGCCGACAATTCCGCGCCCTGCACGATCGCCGCATCGAGGTTCGCCAGCGAGTTCGAGGTGATCGAACCGCCGCCCGGCAGGGGGAAGGCCACGAAGATGCGCGCCTGCGGATCGCTGTAGTTCTGGTAAAACGCCGCCGCCTCGAAGGTCAGCACGTCGCCCAAGTCGCCCTTGAAGCCGATCTCGTAAGCGTCGACCGTCTCGGCGCCGAACAGACCCTCGTCCTGATAGTGGGTAACATTGTTCGCCACCTCGCCATTGAAGCCGCCGCTCTTATAGCCGCTGCCATACGAGACATAGGTCATCGCATGCGGCGACAGGCGCCATTTCGCAGCCGCGGTTCCGGTGAACCGCCCTTCGGCGATCGTGTTCTCGCCCTGCGCCAGCCCGACACCCGAACGGTTGTTCAGCGCCCGGACGCCGTCGCTGTAGATGTGCTGGCCAAAGCCCTCGCCGTCGATCGTCTCAAGCGTGTAACGGCCGCCCAGCGTCAGCGTCACATCCGGGCTAATGTCGAAATCGACAAGGCTGTAGCCCGCGCCCATCTCGCGCGTCTGTTCCATGTTGGTCAGCAGCGACACCGCCGGCGCAGTCGATGCCGGCGTCGGCCCGACTCGCGCCGCCGCGCCCGGATACTGGCACGTGCCAACCAGCGTCGCCTTGTTCAGTACACCGCACCAGATCAGATAATCCTGCTCGAACTCATCGCCCGCGAGCGACAGGCCAAGCAGCAGGTCCCCGCCCTGCCATGACGTGCGGCCGAAAAATTCCTGGCTCACCTGCAGATAGTCCCGGTCGTAGGAAAGATTGGCAATCGCTGCAGGTTGGCCATCGAAATCGAAACCATAGTCCTGACGGAAACCTTCCACAGCCGTGAGCGACGTGATCACCCAGTTCCCGACGCGCGCCGTGAGTTCGGCGGATGCGCCGAAGAAGCGATTGTCGGTGTCCTGCACGCCATCCGCGCCAACTGAGATCTCGTGATCGTCCAGCCTCAGCGCGCTGTTCAGCGGCGACGCATTCACGCCCGTGTCCTGCTCATAGTGCGCGCGCAGCAGCAGCTGCGCGTTCGACGCCAAATCGAGATCCAAAGATCCGCGCACGCCGAATTCATCACGCACGCCCCCAGCGTCCGCCGGACCGCCAACATTGTCGATCGCCGCATTCTGCTTCAGCAGCCGCGCCGCGATGCGTCCGCGCGCGCCCTCGCCGATCGCGCCGCTCGCCGCGGCCTGCACGTCCCAGCGATCAAAGCTGCCATAGGACAGCTCGGCATACCCTTCGATGTCTTCCGTGGGACGCGCCGTGATGAAGTTCACCGAACCGCTTGAAGCATTGCGGCCCTGGATCGTGCCCTGAGGCCCCTTCAGGACCTCGACGCGCTCAAGATCGTAAGCCAACATGCTCGCCTGCACGTTCGTAGCGAGGAACACCCCATCGACATGCACGGCCGCCGCGCTTGGCGTCAGCGCCTGGTGATCCACCGCGCCCATGCCGCGGATCTGGAATGTCGTCTGCGATCCGTTGGAGATCGCCGCCTGCACGCCGGCAAGACGCTGCACCACATCCTCGATGCCGTCGACGTTGGAAAGATCACGCGCGGACAGCACGACCACGCTCTGCGGCACATCACGCGCATCTTCGCGCTGCCGTGTCGCTGTCACGATGATCGTGTCGCGCGCGTCCTGCGCGAATGCCGGGGCGCCGGCGCCGATCGCAGCCACGAGTCCCAGGCGCCAGATACCGACGAGTTGCGCCATCACATGCACTCCACACGCGGACCGCGCTTGTCGGCGGCCTGCTTTCCGAACACCCGCGCCATCGCGCGAATGCGGGCCAGCTGATAAGCACATCATCCGTGCAAGGATAGTCGCACGGACGAGATTAGACGCGGCATGCAGCTATGTGACGGCGTCAATGTGTCATCGACGCCGCTGTCGATGACGTTAGCGGAAGCGTTGTTTGCTACTTGTCCTTATCGGCCGTGTCGACGACGGCGCCGACGGTCGCGCCAACTGCCGCGCCCACCGGACCAGCGATGATCAGACCGGTGGCCGCACCCGTCGCCGCGCGCTGCTCCATGTTCGTGCCGCAAGCGGCCAGCACTGCAGCTGCAGCCACGCCGGCGGACAGCATCAGGATGTTTTGGATGTTCATGTCAGGACCCACATTTGTCCGCGCAGTTTAGCGTGCACTCGGCATTAGCCGCCAGTACCCCGGTATGTGTCAAACGCGCGACAGGTTTGACCCGCAAATAACTGGCCGGGCTCGGAAAAACCCAGCCCGGCCAATAAACAGTCCACCACAAGCCCGGCAGTTTGCTCCCGGAGAAATTTATTGCTTGCCGTCCGGCTCTTCGGCTTCGTTCACCACCGCGCCCACGCCGGCGCCAACCGCGGCCCCTACTGGACCGGCAACGACGAGGCCTGTGGCGGCGCCGGTGGCTGCGCGCTGTTCCATGTTCGTGCCGCAACCCGCGAGCAGGGCGAAGGCCAGCAAGCCTGCGGCCGGGACGAATATCGTTGTGCGCGTCATGTGCGGCTCCGTTTGATGCATGTTTAACTGTGACACCAACGCCGCCCTGCCAACCCGGTTCCGGCAAAGGCCGTTAACGCGCGTCAACGCCGCAGGCGCGCCACAGTTTGGCTCAACTTGACGGGCGTTCTGGCGTGCTAGAATCCAGTCCCTGAATGTTCGGGAGCTCTTGTTCATGTTCGGTCTCAAGCCCAGTGCGAAACAGATGCGCCGCGCCGGCGTATTCGCCCTGATTATAGCCGCCATCGCGGCCCCTCTCGGCGCCAGCGCTTGGCAGGGCGCCGATTGGATGTCGGGCCTGCGCTGGTCGGACGGCAGGGAAGTTCAGTGGCGGGCGACCCGCGCGCTGGGATGCGATGGCTCCAATGTCGAGTTGCGCCTGATCAACAATGCAACTTCATCCGGTGAAGTGAACCTTAAGGACATCACCTTCGAGTGCACTCGGTCCCCGACTTTCGTTGCGCCGCCCCGCACAATCGGCGCCATCGGCCCAGGCGGAACCTACAGCGCGCCCGTTATCAACTGCGCCTGCGCCGAAAAGGGCGGCGTCAAGCAGCTGATATCCCTGTCGATCGACATCCTGCGCGGCCAGAACACCGAGACTTACGCCAATGGTTGCACCTACACCGGCGGCTATGCCAGCGGCGCACGCGATGGTCGCGGCGTTTATTCCTGCCCCGATGGCTATCGCTACGAGGGCAATTATACCGCTGGCGAGATCAACGGCGCTGGCAAGGAAAAGCTGAAGACCGGCGAAATCTATGAAGGCGCATTCGTCAGCGGTGAGCGCAACGGCCTTGGCCGCATGACCTATGTCGACGGCTCCACCTACGAAGGCGACTTCGTCCGCGGCGCGCGCGAGGGCACAGGCACGCAGACCTTCAAGGACGGCTCGGTTTATGTCGGCGAGTGGAAGAACGACCGCCGCAATGGCGATGGCGCTTACACCACCGGCGACAAGATGTGGACGTATGACGGCGGTTGGCTCAACGACCGGCGCAGCGGCAACGGCAAGCTGTCGGCCAATGACGGCTCCTACACCTATATCGGCGAGTTCGCCGACGACCGCCGCACCGGACAGGCCACCGCCACGTTCAACGACGGCCGCACTTTCCGCGGCACGTTCGTCAATGACCAGCAGACCGGCCCGGGCGAACTCACCTTCAAGGACGGCCGCAAGATCACTGGCCAGTTCCTCGATCACCGCCCGAACGGGGCGGCTGTGGAAGTGAGCAGCGTCGCCACCATAGATGGCGCTTGGGTTGCAGGCGCGTTGCAGGGCAAGGCCGTGGTGCAATATGCCAACGGCGAGCGCTTCGAAGGCCAGTATGTCAACGGCCGCCGCAACGGCCCTGGGGTCGACACCCGCACGGATGGCTCGAAGGAAGAGTGCCAGTGGATCGATGACGTCCGTCAGCCCAAATGCACGCGTGTGACGCCGAACGGCAAGCGGATCGAGTACCGCTCGACTAGCCGCAACTAGGCGATCGCGGCGGTCGCCGGGGGAACGGCCTGCAGCCGCAGGCCGTCCGCGAAGGCTGCCGCTTCCTGGTCGCGGCGCTCGAGCAGGCCTTCCACGCCCTTCTTGCCGTTCCACAGCCGCTTCATCGCGCTGATCTCTGCCGGAATCTTCTCGAACGCCTTAGCCTTCATGTGCGTCGCGATGTTGCGCATCTCCAGCCGCGAATCCTTGTTGGCGAGGCTGTCGCCGCGATTGAACACCAGCGACACAAGCCCACCCATGCTGATGTCGTTCAGATCGCTGGTATTCTGGAAGCAGTCCTCCGTCTTTCGCGTGTAGATCGGCAACGATATGTCAATATAGACCAACATCGCAGCCTCGAGCGGGATCGCGATGTCTTTCAACGCCGTCTCCGCCAGCTTGCGCTTGGCAAGATCAGGCTCAGCGAGATTGCAGTATGGAACCAACCGATCGATCACTGCCGCCGGGAGGAAGGCGCCCCAGTGCTCGCGCAATTCGACGGCTGACTGATGTCGCAAATCATAACCGACGCCAATCGTGAGACCGGACTCTCCGCCTGGCCAACACGGCGCCTGCAGCCGCTTCTTGTAATAGGCAGGGCTCGAAATCTCGAACCCGGCGATGAAATCGGCGCTCTGTCGCAGCAGTCTGCGATGGGATCGCGCGCCCCTGCTTTCGAAAGCCGGCCCCTCCTCCCAATCGGCATAGCCGCGCAAGGGGCGGAAAGTCGGCTCCGTCGCCTCAGTCGCCGCCGCGGCCACCGACTCCGCCACGCCCACAGCCGCCGGCGCTGCAGGACGGGCCGCAACCGAAGCGCCGCCAAGCGCGTCATGGAACGCCGACATGATGGCACGTAGCGCCATGCCCTGGTTGGCCTGATAGCGCGCCGCATCGCCGAACGCGGGATCGATCGGCGGCACAGCGCCGCGATGATGGATTGCGATCAGCTGCAGCGAATCCGCGTCGAACACCGGGCTGCCGGACGAACCTGGCTCCGTAGGCGCGCGATACTGCACCCGAACCGGCTTCGTCCCGAAGGATTGGCCGACTCCCGGCCCGTCATGGTCGAGCAGCAGGTTGTTGTTGAACGTGATCTCCAGTGAACGTCCATCGGGGTGGCCAAGCACCAGCACGCGCGGCCGCGCCGCCTTCTCGCCGGGCGGGAAACGACATTGCGGTAGGTGAGCGGAAATCGCGGCGGGCGTGACGCCAGCACTGAACTGCGGATGCCCGTCCAATTCGACGATCGTGCAGTCATGCCCATCCGTCGCCGGCGACCACCACAGGGTACGCAACGCTTTGAATCGCGTCCCGGCCGAAGCCATCTGGAATTCGATCTGCGCGCTCTCATGCGGGATGGCGCCGTGCTCGCCGGTCGGCGAGATGACGTGCGCATTGGTCAGGAATAGCCACTCGCTAATCTCATACTTCTGGATTAGCGCCTCGCTGCCCGGCGGCAGCAGGTCCTTCGCGCGAATGAGGAAGCCAGTGCCCTTCGGCCGGTCGCCATGTAGCACCTTGCCGACAAAGCACGACATACCGAGGGCCTTGTAGGCCGTCTGCACCGATATGCCCGTCTCGCCGTTGAAAATCGCCTCGAAGCGCGCCTCGTTCGGCGCATCCAACAATTGCTTCACGCCCTGCGGACTGAGCGTGGCGCCATTGTCGGCCGCCATCAGCGCCATCTGCAGCCCTTCGACCACGTCTCCGTGCTTGCCGCCGACCGTGACGCCCCACAGCATTGTGATCTGACGCAGCGTGGAATTTAGCGAGAACGCGTCGCGGATGTTCTCGCGCGCATACTCGTCCAGCCGCCGCCGCGCCTCCGGATAATCCTCCAGCGCCAGCGAAGCCTCGGCCGCATTGGCGTAGTCCCAGTCCTGTATGTTCGGGTCCTGGCTGTCGACGTGCGCGCGGATCTGCAGCGCGAGCTTCTTGACATGCTTAAGCGACAGGTCCTTCGGAACCTTCAACCCCGCGCGATGCCCGGCCAACGCCAACGCCATCACGTTGACCGCATGATAGAGATTGCTCTCCTTGTTCAGCAGCTTCTTGCCTAATCTGTAATAGCCAAGCCCCTTGTCGAGCGCGTCCTGCCGCGCACGGGCATTCTTCGTATCGATCTCGACAAAGCGATCCTTTTGGATGCGCCCCAGCGATCCATAGATGTCGATCAGCTCGACGGTGTCGTGCGTCCGCTTCGCCAGATCTTCGGCCTGCTTCAGCATCAGCTCGCCTGCCGCAGCTTCCTTCAGCTCGATCAGCGCCTGCCCGTGCAGCTTCATGAACAGCGGCTTGCGCTCGCCCTGCGCCAGCAGCTTCTCGCCGATCATCTTCATGTCGTTGAACCGACGTGCGGCGCGCAGGCACAACATGATCCGCTTGGTCGCCAACTGCGGATAGGGCGGCATGCCGATCTGGATCGCCGCCACGGCCGCCGCCGCGAACGCGCTGACCGCCAGCATGTTACCCTGGTCGACCGCCTTGGGCAGCCGCTCGCAGATCTCCTCCAGCGTCAGCGAGGCCGGCGCTTCGCCGGCCGTCACCGCCGCAACGCCAGCATCCGCCTTGTCCCCGCCGAAGCGCGCCTTCAGCGCATCCGTCACCGCACTGTCGAGCGTGGGACGCGCGGGCTCGGCCTCTTGCGTCGCGCTTTCAAGACCGCGCCGGCTCTCAAAGCCTGTACGCGCTTCGCGATAGCTCTTGAACTTCTCCCGCGCCGCATTGACCAGATTGTCCTGGTCCGCTTTCAGCAGGTCCGGCCAGATCGCGGCGAGACCCGCATACTCCTGGATCAGCGCTTTCACGCGCTCTTCGTCGGCGCCCTTCTCGATCTCCTCGATCACCTGATCGAACTTCTTGCGCAGGCGCGGAATCGTATGCGCGTCGTCACGCGTTTCGAGCGCCTCGATCGAGATCACGACATAGGGCCGGCGCAGCGGCGCCTTGGTGGCGTTGTTGACCAGCTTGCCGTCGGCAAAGCCGAAGATGATGTCCTCATCCTGCTTGCCGTGGTCGGAATAGATTGCGTAAACGCCTGTCGCCGGCGCATCGACCGACTTCATCAACCCGAGTTCGAAATAATTCCCATCGCTCGTCAGCAGGTCGATCGAACTCGCAACCGCGCCGATCGTCTTCGCCGCCTCGCCAATGAAGGGCTTCGCCGCCCGCTCGGAAAGCTCGGCCACTTTCTTCAGGATTTCCTTCGCCCGCGCCGAATTGCGAACCGACAGCAGCCCCAACGCAAGGTTCAGCTGGCCCGCATAGGGCGACGCATTGAACAGCACGACCTCGCCCAGCGTCTCGCGATTGCTGCCCTTCAGCCCTTCGGGATTGAACGCGCTCGAGACCGCCTTCGCAAAGCCCGCCGGATCGCTTGAGATTTCACCGAGCCCGACGCCCGCATAGACCAGCGGCATCTTCGAGGAGAACAGATTGCCCGCGTCCGGCAGCCGCGCCGCCAGCATGCGCACGCGCACATACTCCTCGCCCGTCTTCAGCGGCCGCGAGTCCGCGACCTCGGGCAACAGCGTCATGAGCGTTTCGCGCCGGGGCCTGCGCAGCGCGCCGACCGCCAGATCGCCAAGCTTGCTGACAATGTCCCCGCCGGACCCTATTGCGTCGGCCATCGCGCCCCTCAACTCACTCCACTGGCCGATCGCATCTGCGCACGATCCGGCCGAGGCAGCGCCTAAGGCGCTCCGGAATGCCCTGATGAACTAAACCGCGCCGCTTGCGCCTTGCCAAGCGCTGACACCCATTATGCGCAGAACGGGGGCTGGCGTTGTATTTATGCTGGGAATTGAACCCTCCGGCGCGCAAACGGGCGCCTTCTTACAGTCGCGCAACGAAAAACGCCGTGACCTTGCAGGCCGCGGCGTTCGATTTCGATGATCTGCGCCGGATCAGCCTTCGTCGCGATCACCTTTTTCCTGGATGTTCTTGCCGCCGCGATCCGCCGCCCGGCCACCTTCAAGAATGCCGTGCAGGCCGTAATTGCCCTCGTGGCAGGCGTATTCGTAGACGTGATCCTTGACCTGGTTGAGGCCGACCTCGCCCTTCCATACCTGGCTATAGATCGTGGGGTCATGCACTTCGAATTCGTACAGCACCTGCGTGTCCGAGTAGCGCGTGAATTTCTCGATGATCTTGCCGTTCGGCGACAGCTGAACCTGCCCCCCGCCGTTCGGGTTGATGTTGACCGTCTCCACCACCAGCGTGTCGCCTTCCCACCAGCCGATCGAGTCGCCGAGGTACGGATTCAGCGCCGTCGGCCTGTGCTTGGCGTTCAGCGGAATAATCCGCGCGTCATGGTTCATCTCAACGACGATGACGACATGGTCCTTGGCTTGAATGATCTGGTAATTGTTGTTGTACAGCACGTTCATCATCGGCGGGCCGCCGGTGCCGCCGAAGCCGACGATGCAGCGCTCGCCTGCGCCACGTTCTTCCGGATTATCATAGCCCGTGCCGCGCCCTCGTGATCCGCGATTAGCGGCGAGGTACTTCTTCCCCTCGTCCGAGATCGGCACCTGCCCGCTCGGCGGATCAACGATCCAGGATGTGCGCCACGTGCCTTTCACGTTTGCGAGGTTCGAACCCGGATCGATCCAGAACGAGTTGTAGCCACGTCCCTGCGCCAGATCCTTGCCATCGAGCAGGCCGTCGGCGTGCTTCTGGTTATCGTCCGTCGCCTGACGGATGTTCGACGGATCTTTCTTACGCGCGTCCTCCGCCTCGGCGTCGTTGAGGATCAGCGTCTTGAACTTCGCCGGACGCGTCATCCGCGTATTCGACGCATTCGACCACACGCCCGAGATATCTGGCTGCCCGATGACAAGCCGCGGCGCGACATATCCGGCGGCGACCCTGTCGCCCTCCTTCGCCGGCTTGAGGTTGGGAACTTCAACACGCGCGCCCGTCTGGGCCGCTGCCTGCGCAGACGCGGCGCCTGCTCCCGACAAGGTCAGCGCGATCGCCACGGCCGCCAGCGAAATGCTGTTCAGTATCATGGTCAGTTCCTCCGAGGCCGGTTTCTTCGAACCGGTCTGTTGCTCATGCCGATTGATGCCCAATCCCTGGATGGGCACAAGCGGCGCCCGCGTCTGCGGCCGCCTTTTCGGGCCAAAATAGGCATTGGCGCCCGTTCCGGCGAAATATCTAGGTCTGGCCGTCCAGCACGGCCTGCACCAACGCCACGGCATCCGGTGCGTCCCACGCCGCAGGATAGATCAGCCTGGCGGCTTCCTTTCCGGTCTTGTCATAAATGATGGTGGCCGGCAGCGCGCTAGTCTTGGCCTGCCCATTCACTTCGAGCTCGCCGTCATAGAAAAACGGTAGGTCCGCACCCACCAACTCCTTGAACTTGGCCAGCGTCGTCTCGCGCGTCACGCCCTTGCCGAACCCGAAGGCGACGGGCACCACGGCGACATCCTTGCCCGCGAACGCCTTCTGCAGGCGGGCAAGACTCGGCATCTCCTCGACGCACGGCCCGCACCATTCCGCCCAGATATTGTAGACGACAACCTTGCCCGCGTATTCCGCGAACGATCGCTCCTTGCCGTCCGCATCCACGAATTTCGCGGTCGGGATGGTCAGATCGCTCGCAAGATCAAGCTTCTCGAACTGGCCGGTCTGGAATTTCGCGAGCTGGCTGAGGCCTGCTGGAGCGGGCGCTTCCGGCGCCGAAACCGTCTCGGGATTGTCGCTCGGATCGGGGGACTTCGGCGTCTCTGCTGGCTGGCATGCCGCCGCGAAGAGTGCGAGAAGCGCGGCGGAAACGACGGGTCGCAGGTTCATGACAAAGAATCCCGAAAGCAACAGCATGTGGGGCGGCCGGTTCTCGGCGCGTCCCGACCAGGTCATGGAGGCGATAAACGCCTCCATCGACGTGGACAAGCGCCTGGCCGAGCAGGACATCGCCGGCTCGAAGGCTCACGCCGCCATGCTCGCCAAAACCGGCGTTATCACGCAAGCTGACGAAGCAGCTATCCAGAAAGGCCTCGACCAAGTCCTGTCGGAGATCCGCGAGGGAAAGTTCCAGTTTTCCAAGGCGCTGGAAGACATTCACCTGAATGTGGGAATCCCGCCTGAAGGAAATCATCGGGGAGGCCGCCGGTCGCTTGCACACCGCCCGGTCCAGAAACGACCAGGTCGCGCTCGATTTCCGCTTGTGGGTCAAATCTGCGTGTCATACCCGCCGCGAGCAAATCACCGCTCTGATGCAGGCCCTGCTAATGCAGGCGGAGACCCACGCCGACACCGTCATGCCGGGCTTCACCCACTTGCAGACGGCGCAGCCCGTCACCTTCGGCCACCACCTCATGGCCTATGTCGAAATGCTCGACCGCGACCGCGGCCGGTTCGCTGACGCCATTGTGCGCATGAACGAGTCGCCCCTCGGCGCCGCCGCCCTCGCCGGCACCGGCTTTCCCATCGACCGCCACATGGTCGCGACCACGCTCGGCTTTGATCGCCCGATGGCCAACTCGCTCGACGCGGTGTCCTCGCGCGACTTCGCGCTGGAATCGCTCGCGGCAGTCGCCATCTGCGCGCAGAACCTGTCGCGCCTTGCCGAAGAGATCGTGATCTGGTCGTCCGCCCAGTTCGCTTTCGTGCGCATGAGCGATGCCTGGTCCACCGGCTCCAGCATCATGCCGCAGAAGCGGAACCCTGACGCCGCCGAACTTGTGCGCGCCAAATCCGGCCGCGCCATCGGCTCGCTCGTCCAACTCTTGACCATCATGAAGGGCCTGCCGCTCGCCTATTCGAAAGACATGCAGGACGACAAGCTCACCACGTTCGAAGCCTTCGACAGCCTCGACCTCTCGCTGCAGGCGATGACCGGCATGATCTCCACCATGACGCCGAACAAGGAGCGCATGCGCGCCAGCGCGTCTTCGGGCTTCTCCACCGCCACCGACCTTGCCGACTGGCTCGTTCGCGAACTCAACATCCCCTTCCGCGAAGCCCACCACATCACCGGCGCCGCCGTGAAGGCGGCCGAAACCGCAGGCGTCGCCTTGCCCGACCTGCCGCTCGGGGTCCTGCAGAAACTCGAACCGCGCATCACGGACAAGGTCTTCGCCGTGCTGACGGTTGATGCTTCTGTCGCCTCGCGCCAAAGCTATGGCGGCACGTCGCCTGCGCGTGTACGCGAGCAAGTGGCCGACTGGAAGGTCCGGCTGGCCTGACAGGCTAGGCCGGCGACGTCAGTTGCATTCGCATCTGATTTGCTTCCTTAGCCTGATCTTCTCTAGTCACGGGCCGAATCTCCTTGATGCGGGTCAAGGCCGAACATGCATGTGCGTGTGACCTGGTGGCCAATCAGGAGACACAATGAGCGATGCACTCCGTCCAAGCCGATATGCCAACACCGCCATCCTGATTCATTGGCTTGTTGTGCTGCTCGTGATGGCCGCTTACGCATGCATCTTGCTGCGGGAAAACTATGAGCGCGGCAGCGATATTCGCGAAGCGCTCAAGACCTGGCATTTCATGCTTGGTCTTGGCGTGTTGGCGACTACCTTGCTTCGGGCAGGCCTTCGCGCATTCGTCTGGAACACGCCGCCTATCACCCCCGCCCCCCCTCGCTTCCTTCACTGGCTGTCGATTGCGGCGCATCTGGCTATCTACATCTGGTTGATAATTATGCCGCTTGCCGGATGGACTATTCTGAGCGCTGAAGGTGACCCCATTCCCTTTTTGGGACTTAACCTGCCGCCATTGACCGGCGTCAGCGAGAATCTCGCCGAACAGGTTCAGGGATTGCACGAGGCCGGCGGAACAGTCGGATATTTCCTGCTTGGTCTGCACGCGACAGCAGCGCTGTTTCACCATTACCTTATGAAGGACAACACGCTGCTTCGCATGCTACCGCGCCGCGGACGCTAATCGGGCATTCCTCCGTCTACCTGGCAACTGCGTACGGGCAGCCTTGCGTCACGCTGGATGGTTGGCGCATGATAGGCTCTACGGAGACCCGTCTTGATTGTTGTGATGCACATGGGTGTGTCGGGCCGCTGGCGCAGCGCGCTCTAGCGAGCAGCCAGACAGAGCGGGTCTGTGCCCGCTCTCGCCCGCGTGGCCAGATGTCCACGCAAGCATCCCGACATTTCGAAGCAGACGGACCAACCATGTCATTCCTCACCCGCGCTTTTGCGCCGGCCGACCTTCCGACGCTCCACGCCATCCGCGCCGCAGCCTTCGCGCCCATCTTCGCTTCCTTCCGCTCCATCGTCGGCCCAGAGATAGCCGCCCTCGGCCTCGCCACCGCCGAGCAGGAACAGGCTGACCTCCTCGACGCCATCGCTAAACTCGACAGCGGTCACGCCATCGCCATCGCTGAAAGCGGCAGCACGATCATCGGCTTCGTCTCATGGAAGAACGACCCCGCCACGAAGATCGGCGAGATCACGCTAAACGCCGTGCATCCTGACTATGGCGGCAAAGGCGTCGGCACGGCGCTCTACGAACACGCCCTGGCCGCGCTGAAAGCCGCCGGCATGCAGCTCGCCACGGTCGGCACGGGCGGCGACCCCAGCCATGACCCCGCCCGCCGCGCCTATGAGAAAGCCGGCTTCACCAAGCACATCCCGTCGATCTACATGTACCGCAGGCTCTAGCCGCTGATGGCGGTTGACAGAGGCCGGCCGGCCGTCGATCAGGCGAACGGGCGGCAACCGGAGTGCAGACATGACCCGTATCGTGCTTGCGTTGACTGGCTTCGCCCTCCTCGGCGCCTGCGGCCTGCGTGGGCCGCTCGAACGCCCTGTGCCGCTTTGGGGCAACCCGCCCAATGAAGGCCCGCTCGATCCGCGCACCATCAAGGCGGCAGAAGAAGCCGCCGCCGCCGAAAAGGCCCGCCAGGACGCCGAACGCAAAGCAGCCGACGAAGCTCGCCGCCGCCAGCTCGAGCAACAAGCTGCGCCGCCTGCTACACCGACACCCTAACAAGCGCCGGTCACCCACACGCCGCGGGGTGACACGCCTCTCCGCATCCGCTACCCCGCCTCAAACGCGAGCCGGGACACGACGATGCATCACTTCGCCTATCGCAATGGCGTCCTTCACTGCGAGAATGTGTCGCTCGAAGCGGTCGCGCGCGAGCTGGGCACGCCTGCTTATGTCTATTCCGACGCCACACTGCGCCGTCATTACCGGGTGCTGGCCGACGCGTTCGCCAACCGCAACACGCTGATCGCGTTCGCGGTGAAGGCCAATTCCAACATTGGCGTGCTCGCGACCCTCGCCTCCGAAGGCGCGGGCGCCGATGTCGTCTCGGGCGGCGAGATGCTGCGCGCTCTTGAAGCCGGCATCCCGGCCAGCCGCATCGTCTTCTCCGGCGTCGCCAAGACTGTTGAGGAAATGAAGCTCGGCCTCGAACGCGGCATCCATCAATTCAACGTCGAGTCGATGCCCGAACTCCTCCGCCTTTCGCGCGTGGCCGAAGAGATGGGCAAGCGCGTGCCGATTGCCTTCCGCGTCAACCCGCACGTCGAGGCAGGCGGCCACGCCCATATCTCCACGGGGTCGGCCGAGCACAAGTTCGGCATCGCCTGGCACGAGGCCGAAACCTTCTTCGAGGAAGCCAGCCGCCTGCCCGGCATCGACCCGGTCGGCATCGCCGTCCACATCGGCAGCCAGATCATGCGCGTGGAACCCATGCGCGCCGCGTGGGAAAAAGTGGTGGCCCTCACTCGCCGCCTGCGCGACCGCGGCTTCGCCATTTCGCGCCTGGATCTCGGCGGCGGCCTTGGCGTGCCCTACAAGGATGGCGATGATCCCGACAGCCCGACCATCTACGCCCGCACCGCCCGCGAGGCGCTGGGCGACCTCGACGTGCAGCTTATCTTCGAACCGGGCCGGTTAATCGCCGGAAATGCCGGAGTTTTGATCTCGAAGGTGGAATACATCAAAGAGCGGGACGGCCGCACCTTCGTGATCCTCGACGCCGGGATGAACGACCTCCTGCGCCCGGCGCTCTACAACGCCCATCACGACATCCTGCCCGTCAGAATCCCCGAAATGGGGGCTACCCGCAGCGCCGTGGACCTTGTGGGACCCATCTGCGAAAGCACCGACCGTTTCGCCAAGGACCGCCCCATGCCCCCCCTCAAGGAGGGTGATCTGGTAGCCTTCATGACGGCAGGCGCATACGGCGCCACATTGTCGTCCCAGTATAATTCGAGACCACTGGTTGCAGAGGCCCTCGTTCGAGGCGATGCTTGGGCGATCGTCCGCCGCCGGCCGACGTTCGACGAAATGATCGCCCTGGAACGGGCCCCGGATTGGATCACGCGTGGCTGACGGATTTGGCCTCAGGGAAAAGCTGGACGCGCGCATCGCTTCAGCGCGCCGCAGCCTCCTCTGGCCTGCACTCATCCGGGCGATTCTGCCGGCCCTCGTCTGGTTCACCGTTTTCGTCGTCTTCTGGCTCAGCGGCCTCTACACCGCCCTGCCGCTAGAGGCGCAGGCCACGGTCGGCGTCGTCTTCTGGCTTGGTATCGTCACCTCCGCCCTGATCGGCTGGAAAGTCTGGCGCGCGCCCTCCGACGATGAAGCGCGCGACCTGATCGACAGCGCCATCGAAGGCCGCCCGCTCAGCGTCTGGACCGACCGCCCCGCCCGGCCCGACACTACCGGCTGGACGCTGTGGCAGGAACACCGCGACCGCATGGCCGCCCTTGCGGCCAAGGTCGGCAAGCTCGACGTCCGCCCGCACTGGAAGCAGGCCGACCCGCTGTATCTTCGACTCGCTGCCCCCGCACTCATCATTATCGCCGGGGTGTATGCCAACGTCGCCGCGCCTGATCGTCTTTATCGTGGCCTCTTCCCGGATTTCGGCGCCCTGTTCGGCGCCCACACGCTGAAGATCGAAGCGTGGATCACCCCGCCGGTCTACACCGGCTCGGCCCCGTTCGTGCTGACCAGCGGCGAGCCCGCCAAGGCGCCGGAGGGTTCGGAAGTCACCCTGCGCGTCATCGGCCCCGGCGCGCCGCAGATCATCGTCATGCCGGTCGACGGCGGCGCGGTCACGCTGCACCCGCAGGCCGACATCGAGAACGCCTACGAAGCCCGCGTCGTCGTGAAAGAGCCGATGACCATCGCGGTGAACTACTGGGGCACGCGCGCGTCGTTCCCCTTCACTGTCACCGACGACGCTTCGCCCACCGTCTCTTTCGTCGAACCGCCCAAGCTGGGCGAAGGCGACCGCACCGAATTCAAGTACAAGATCGCTGACGACTACGGCGTCGACAAACTCGAACTCGTCTTCTTCGGCCGCAAGGATGTTCCCGCCAGCGCCGGCGTGATTGAGGACGCAGTCATCGTCGACACCGTCGCCCTCTCGCCTACCGAGGAAGAAGGCAATTACAGCCAGGATCTCGTCCGCCATCGTTGGGCCGGCATGGATCTGCAGGTGAAACTCCGCGCCACCGACGCCGCCGGCCAGACCGCCGAAAGCGAAGCTGTCGCCTACCGCCTGCCCGAGAAGATCTTCCTGCAGCCCAACGCCCGCATGGCGCAGGAAGCGCGCGCGGTGCTGCTGCGCAACTGGGAAGATTACAAAATGCCCGAAGGCGGGGACAATTTCACCAGCGTCGCCGGCACGGGCTACAACGCCCTCGCTGTCGAGCAGGCCTCGCGCCTTCGCTGGGCCCCGAAAGAGATCAAGCGCTCGGTCATGCTGCTCGACGCCATCACCTGGCGCCCTGAGGATTACTTCCAGGACCCCGTGATCTTCATGGGCCTGCGCAACGCCCACGCCATCATCGACTCGGCGCGTGACCGCGAAGAGGCCGAAAGCGCCGAAGGCCTGCTGTGGGATATCGCCCTGCGCGCCGAATACGGCAGCCTCGCCGACGCCTCCGCCGCGCTTGAAGCGGCCCGCCGCGCGCTGGAAGAAGCGCTCCGCCGCGGCGCGTCGGAAGAAGAAATCAAGCGCCTGATGGATATGTACGAACAGGCGATCGAGAACTATCTCGCCGCGAAAATGGCCGAAGCGCTGCGCAACGGCAACGTCACGGCGGATAACGGCCAGCAGCAGGGCGGCGGCCAACCCGGCCAGCAGATGGGCGACGACGAACTCACCCGCATGCTTCAGGCGCTGCGCGACCTTGCCGAGACCGGCGCCCGCGATCAGGCCCGTCAGCTTCTCAGCGACATGCAGAAGCTCATGGAAAAAATGGAGAACATGCAGGTCCAGATGGGCCGCAATGGCGGCAGCCAGGGCCAGCAGCAGGATGGTCCGATGAACCGCGCTATGAACCGCGCGCTGCAGGACACCAACCGCGCCATGAACGACCAGCGCGATCTCAACGACGCGACGGATGAAGCCGCTCGCGACGGCGCCAGCCCGCAAAAGGGTCAGGAACTCGCCGACCAGCAACGCCAGCTGCGCGAGCGTCTTGAACAGCAAATGCGTTCAGGCGGCGGCCAGCCGCAGCAGCCCGAACAACAGCAGGGCCAGGGGCCGGGCGGCCAGCAGCAAGGCCAACAGCAACCCGGACAAGGTCAGCCGGGCCAGCAACAGGGCCAGCAGGGGCAACAACAAGGTCAGGGCCAGCAGGACGGACAGGGCCAGCAGCAAGGCCAGGGTCCCGGCCAACAGCA
Organism: Hyphomonadaceae bacterium; assembly: GCA_016714495.1. GTDB lineage: Bacteria > Pseudomonadota > Alphaproteobacteria > Caulobacterales > Hyphomonadaceae > UBA7672. The sequence goes on from JADKDU010000001.1 coordinate 469,219, forward strand.
GGGCCAGAACGGTCAAGGCAGCCAGGGCAGCCAGCCTGGCCAGCAACCAGGTCAGCAACAGGGCCAAGGCCAGGGTCAGGGCCAGCAGGCCGATCGCGGCGGCCCCGGCGGCGGCCAACCCGGACGTCCCGGCGCGCAGGGCGATGGCCGCTATGGTCAGGAAACCGAACGCACCCGCCGCCTGCTCGGCAGCGCCATAGAGATGCAGAAACGCGCCGAAGACGCGCTCCGCCGCGGAGACTTCGCCGCAGCCAAGGAAGCGCAGCAGCAGGCAATGTCGGCGCTGGCCGACCGCTCCAGCGAACTCGCGCGCCTCAACGACGAGAACGATCCCGAAGCCCGCGAGGAACGCGACCAGCGCGACATTCTCGGCCGCCTCAATAATGGCGAGAGCGGCTATGGCGACAACGTCCAGATCCCCGAAGAAATGGACCGCCAGAAAGCCCGCGAAATCCTCGACGAAATCCGCCGCCGCGCGGGCAACCGCGCTTTGACGCGCGAAGAACTCGAATACCTGAACCGTCTCCTTGAGCGTTTCTAGGTTCAGTGTCCACGCCGTCTGCCTTTGACGAACTCGCCGTTCCGCGGGCTGGTCACGACGGTGAATGAACTCAGCATTCCTCCCCAATGCTGTCGTCGATACAGCCAATGCGAGGAAGAGCGCCGGGTCCCGTGTCGCTGAAACGGGCAAGCACGGCGCAGGGGATCGGGCGATGAACGGCTCGACCTTTCCGCCGACGGCCTTGGCGATCGAAGAGGAGAAAAACACCTCTGTGATCCAGCTGGCGACAAACGATTGCGGGGGTTGACGCGCAGCGTCGACGAATGATCGCCCTCTTTGACGGCCTGTAGGGCTGCCTTGCAGCGGCTCGCCCAAGCCGCGCGGGGGGCCAACGTCCCCGGCCCTCTATCTGGGCCAGAGCTGAAGCATCCCCCAGGGCGATTGCGCCAGCGCGAAGGAGAGCGTGTGCTGTTTGAAATCAGGCGCCCTTGATCGCGCCCACAAACGGCAATCCGCGCATCTTGCCGGCGTCGTCCATGCCATAGCCGACGAGATATCGGTGCGGCGCGTCCCACGCCCATGCATCAAGGCCTGTCGCCACCGCTTCCGGCTTGCGCGCGAACACGCAGGTGAGCACTTCGCGCGCGCCCTTGTGCAGCATGTGATCGCGCGCGAACGAAATCGTCCTGCCGCTGTCGAAAACGTCGTCGATCAGCAGGATGCCGCAATCCTCAACCGGCCGGGCGACATCGGCACGCACCAGCATGCGCCCCGAACTTTCGCGCGCATCCGCATAGCTCTCGAGCCACAGGCCATCGAAGCCCATGTCGATTCCGCGCCGTGCAAACGCCCGCATCAGGTCAGATGCAAACGGCGTCGCGCCCAGCAGGATCACGACCGCCGTCCACGATCCCGCAGACAGCTTCGGCGCCAGCTGATCCGCCAGCGCCTCGATCCGGGCCTTCACCTCGTCCGCGCTCAGCAGCACGTCGACATTCGCCGGAACCGAACGGTCAGTGATGGTCGCTCTCCTTGGCCGGCTCGACATGCGCAGGCTCGGCAGGAGCGGCGCCAGTCGCCGCAGCATGCTCATCCGCGCCGTCGCCGCCAGACCAGGCCGGCTCGGCATGGCCGTCAGCCGGCTTGGCGCCCGATGTTGCATCAGCCGGCGTCGGGCTAAGCTCTTCCTTGGTCGCCTCGATATTGGTGTCCTCGCCGACGGGGCCTTCGCCTTCCTTGCGCACGAAGCTCACGGTCAGGCGATAGGTCTCGACCGGCGGCGCCTCGAAGCGCGAGGCGAACTCCGTCCGCTCAGCCGGCCCCAGCGACGGCACGCCGAAATTGTCGGTCCAAGTCTGCACCGGGTTGCCGGCCTCGTCCTTAAGCGTAACGCGGAGCTGTGGCGTATCCAGCCGCTCATCGCTGCCGTTCACCACCGATCCGGTCACGGTCAGCACCGGCGTCGTCCCATCGAACGTCCGCCGCGCTTCCACATTCTCGAACGTTAACCCGAAGCGGTTCACCTCAAGGCCGACCAGCTTGTAGATCGTCGCAGCGCGCGGGAAGGCCTCGGCCACCTCATTGCGAAACAGCACGGCGCCGCCGGCCGCCAACACGAACAACGCGAAACCGCTTGCCCAGGCGATCGTCGCCGCGCGGCCATGGTGACGCTTGCGCTTGGCATGCTCGCGCGCCCGGAATTCTGCGTGCGGTCCTGCACGCGCCTTGGTGTTCTCAGCGGCCGTCTGGCGCAGGCGTTCCACCTGCTCGCGGGTAAGGCCTGTTTCCTCTGCAATAACAGGTTCGCCCTCTTCCTCGGGCAGTTTGGCATGCCAGGCATGGCCACAGGTAGCGCATCGCACGCGACGCCCCTCCTTGCCGATGGAGGAGTCGTCGGCGAAATATCGCGTATCGCAAGACGGGCAGACGAGGATCATCGCACTATCGGAATCATAGAAGCGGTTAATATAGTCCAATTAGGGCTGGAATCTGAAACTTGGCCTCACCCGGAGATTCATGCGGGAACGTGACCTAACCTCAGATGAACCGGTCATCCGCCTGGACCGCGTCGGCCTGTCCTATGGGCCGGAAAACGACGTTCTGGCTGATGTTTCCCTGCAATTACGCCCCGGTTCGATGACATTCCTTACCGGCCCGTCGGGGGCCGGCAAGTCCACGCTGCTGAAACTGGCCTATCTGGCGTTAAGACCCACGGCCGGCAGGGTCTCGATGTTCGGGGTCGATACCACAAGGCTGGCGCGAAAGGACCTTGCCCCGCTTCGCCGCCGGATCGGCGTGGTTTTCCAGGAATTCCGCCTGCTCGACCACCTCACAGCCTACGAAAACGCGGCCCTGCCCCTGCGCGTCCTCGGTCAGCATGAAAAAGCCTACCGCGACGATGTGATCGAACTGCTGAAATGGGTCGGTCTCGGCGACCGGCTCGATGCGCGCCCCGCCACGCTATCGGGCGGGGAAAAGCAGCGCGTCGCCATCGCCCGCGCGGTGGTGGTGAAACCCGACCTAATTATCGCCGACGAGCCGACAGGAAACGTCGACGAGGAAATGGGCGACCGGCTCTACCGCCTCTTCCGCGAGCTCAACAAGCGCCTCAACACCACCGTTCTGATCGCCACGCATGATCTCGCCCTCGTTCGCAAGGCGAAGACCGATGTCCTCCGCCTCGCCGACGGCATGGTCGTCCGCGTGCCGGCGCTGGCCGATCCCGCGCCGGGAGCGCCGGCATGAAGCCTTCTCTCGCTCCCCTGCTGCCGAAGGAAGACGCTCGCGAGGCCGCGCTGTTCTTCGTCGTCTGCGCACTGTGCTTTCTCGCTGCGCTATCAGGCTTGGTCGCCCGCTCGGCCTATTCCGCCGCAGGCGAGTGGACCGATCAGGTCACCGGGCAGATCACCATCCGCGTGCGCGGCGACGACGCCGTAACAGCCCGCGCCGTCGATCTTGTGAAAGAGGCGCCCGACATCATCTCGGCCCGCGCCCTCGATCGCGCCGAGGCAGAAGAACTGCTCCGCCCGTGGCTGGGCCCCACCGGGGTCCCCGCCGACCTACCGCTCCCCCACCTCATCGCCGCCGAATCCAGCCCCGCTTCCACCGGCGCCGGCGGCGCAGGTGAACGTCTCTCCGCGATCCTAAAGGCGGCAAATATCGACGCGACTGTAGACGATCACATCGTCTGGTCTGAAGACGTGAAACGCGCCACCGACTCGGCCGGCCTAATCGCCCTCGTTGCAGTAGGCCTTCTCGGCGCCACCGGCCTCGCCGTCATCGCCTTCGCGACCCACGCCACCCTCCTCGCCCGCCGCGACATTGTCGAGCTGCTCCACCTCACGGGCGCGAAGGACAGTTTCATCTCGAGCTTGTTCGAACAGCGGTTCCTGATGCTGGGGGTTCAGGCCGGCGCCCTTGGCGCCCTCTTGGCGTTCGGCGCGGCGGCGTTCACTCTGTTCCTTGTGAAGCAGTCGGATCAGCAGATATGGCTGCTGCCACAGCTTTCCCTGTCGCTGGCCGACGGGCTGATTCTCGGCGTATCCCCGCTGGTGGCTGGAATTGCGTCTATGCTGGCCGCGAAAGTGACCGTGATGCGGTCACTTTCCGACATGGTTTGATTTAATGGTCCGGACCTTGAAAGAGGCGCGGACTGAAGATTGGTCCTGATCCTGTGCGTTTTGTGCTCCGTGTCTTCGTGATCGGCCTGGCCGCCGCCCTTCTTCTGGCGGGCTGGGACTTTTCGCGCTTCGTCGCCCGCGCCGACCGCGTCGTCACGCCTGATCCGCCAATCGAAGCCGAAGCCGTCGCCGCGCTAACGGGCGCAGCCGACGCACGTATCATCTCGGCGATCCAGCTCGCGGATTCGCTCGACATCCCGCTGCTGATCTCTGGCGTCAACGTCGACGCCACGCCGGCCGACATCGCTCGCGTCGCCAATGTCGATGTCGCCAAGATCGATTGCTGCGTCACGCTGGGTAAGGCCGCCGCCTCGACCGAGGGCAATGGCGATGAAGTCGCAGACTGGGCGCGCCGCAACAAGGTGCAGCACATCATCGTCGTCACATCGGAATATCACATGGAGCGCGCGCTGTTCGAACTTCATCGCGCCATGCCCGAGGGCCATTTCATCCCGCACGCGGTGATGACGACAAAGGTTCGCCCCGCCGACTGGTATCGCGACACGTCGACCGCCAAGACACTGATCGAGGAGTGGATCAAGTATCGCCTCGCCGGCCTACGCAACGCGGCGCTCAATCCCGAAAGCGGGGCCTGATGACCTTCGTCCGTTCAGTGGTCTATGCTGTCTGGTACTACCTGACGATGGCGCTCATCGGCCTCGTCTGCATGCCCGTCTCCCTATTTTCGCGCGACGCGGCCATGAGCGCGATCCGCCTGTGGTGCGGCGCGCAGCGACTCGGCCTGCGCATCTTCTGCGGCATCACGACCGAATTCCGCGGCATGGAACACCTGCCGAAGGGCGCGGGCCTCATCGCGATGAAGCACCAGTCGACCTATGACACGATCGCGCCATTCCTCTTCATCCGGAACCCCGGCTACATCCTAAAGAAGGAGCTGCTGAAACTTCCGGTGTTCGGCATCTATGCCTCACGCGTCGGCATCCCGATCGACCGCGCCGGGGGTGCGAAGACCATGAAGAAGATGCTCGTCGACGCCAAGAAAGGCATCGACGGCGGCCAGCAGATTATCATCTTCCCAGAAGGCACCCGCCAGCTTCCCGATACGCCCGCTGACATCAAGCCAGGCGTGATCTTCATGTACAACGAACTCGACGTTCCCTGCATCCCCGTCGCCCTCAATACCGGCCTATGCTGGCAAGGCAAAGGTTTCCTGCGCAAACCCGGCCGCATCGTCTTCGAAGTGTTGAAACCCATCGAGCCCGGCCTCGCCCGCAAGGAATTCACCCAACGCCTGAAAGACGCGCTCGATCCGGCCACGGTGCGGCTGGTCGTCGAAGGCCGAGCGGCGCAGAAATAGCGGGCCTACTCAGGGCTTCTTCTCGCCCTCGCCCCGTCCGAAGTTCGGCGCGGCTGTGTCTTGACCTGCATCGATAATCTCGCGGCGAATGCCGCGGGCGTGCGTGAACACGTCGAACAGTTTCTGGCCGTCGCCATTTCGGATCGCCTTGCGCAGCGCCGTCAGGTCGTCATCGAAACGGCCGAGCACTTCCAGCACCGCTTCCTTGTTATTGAGAAACACGTCGCGCCACATCGTCGGATCGAGGCGGCGATGCGCGTGAAGTCGCGGAAGCCGGCGGCGGAGAATTTCACCACCTCGCCGTCCGTGACATTCTCCATGTCGTGAGCCGTCGCCACGATGTTGTAGGCGATCAGGTGCGGCAGGTGGCTCGTCACCGCGAGCACGAGGTCGTGCCGCTGCGCATCCATCCGCTCGACTTTCGATCCCAGCGCCGTCCAGAACGCAGCGAGCTTGTCCGTCGCTGCGATATAAGCCGGCGATCCACCCGTGTCAGGCGTCAGGATACACCAGCGGTTCTCGAACAGGCTGGCAAAGCCCGCATCAGGCCCCGACTTCTCGGTTCCCGCGATCGGATGCCCCGGTATGATGTAGACTTCGGCGCGCGACAGCCCGCGGAACTCGCGCGCCACATTGCCTTTCACCGAGCCGACATCCGTCAGGATGGCGCCAGATTTCATCGCGCCGATGCTGGCCTTCGCAGTCGCTCCCATCGCGCCCACGGGCACGCAGTGGAACACCGCGTCTGCATCCCGCACCGCTTCCTCAATCGTCGTCACCGGACGCCCGAAGCCGATCTCGCCGGCCCGCTTCAACGCCTCGATGTCGCGGTCGAACAAGACGACTTCGCCCGCCGCACCCTTCTCCAGCGCTGCGCGCGCAATCGAGCCGCCGATCAGGCCGACGCCGATGATTGTGATCTGCTTGAAGACAGGCGCGGTCATCGGATCACTTGCCCAGGAAGTCAGCGAGATGCTTCAGCGCCGCGTCATTGCCTGCAACGGTGCCGACAGAGATGCGCAGATGGTTTGCCATGCGATAGCCGGCCAGCCCTCGCAGCGTGACGCCGTGCTCCTTCATGTAAGCCAGCGCTTCGGCGGCGGTCTTGCCCTTGGTCTCGGGGAATTTCGCTACGCAGAAATTGCCGACGCCGTCGATCACTTCGAGGCCCAGCGCTTTCAGGCCAGCGACCAGTCGCGGCAGCTCGCGATCATTGTGCGCGAGTGACTCTTCGGTGAACGCCTCGTCCTCCAGCGCTGCGATCGCAACGGCTTGCGCCGTCAGGTTCACGTTGAACGGCATGCGCACGCGTTCGATCGCATCCACCACATGCGCTGGCGCATAGCCCCAGCCCACGCGCAGGCCGGCAAGCCCGTAAAGCTTCGAGAACGTCCGCGTCATCACGACGTTCTCGTATTGCGAGACCAGTTCGATGCCCGACGCGTAATCGTTCTTGCGCACAAACTCCGCATAGGCGCCGTCCAGCACCAGCAGCACATGCGACGGCAGGCCGCCGTGCAGCCGCTTCACCTCGTCATACGGCAGGTAGGTGCCGGTCGGATTGTTCGGATTGGCGAGCCAGACGATCTTCGTCTTCGGCGTCACCGCCGCGAGGATCGCATCGACATCAGCCGTGAAATTCTTCTCGGGCACTTCGATGATCTTCGAGCCTTGCTGCTGCACAATGATCGCGTAGATAGCAAAGGCGTGGAGCGTGCAGATGCTTTCATCGCCCGGCCCGAGATAGGCCCGTCCCAGCATCAGAAAAATCTCGTCCGATCCCGCGCCGACCACCAGCCGGTTGGGATCGAGGCCGTGCTTCTTCGCAATCGCCGCCTTCAGGTCCCGCGCCCCGCCATCGGGGTAGATTTCCATCTTGGCGGCCATCTCGGCATAGACGGCCTTGGCCTTGGGGGATGCGCCCAGCGGGTTCTCATTCGAGGCCAGCTTGTAGCTGGGCCCGCCCGTATATTTCGGAGCTTCGCCGGGAACATAGGCGTTCACGCCCGCGAGCTGGGGCAACGGCTTGGGACGATCAGTCATTTCAGCCTCGGATCAGGGCCGAGGCCGTACCCCGACAACCCGCAGCCCGTCCAGCCCCGCCTTGCGGGCGAGATCGATCCGGCGGTCGTCCACGGCCACGAATTCGGAGATCCGGATCAGGGCCAGCGAACGCGCTCGCGCGACCACCTCGGCATGAAGACCGACATCCTGTAGCCGCTTGTCGGCGGTGTAATGGTCGTCATGGGCGGTCGCCAGCGTGTCGTCCTCGCCTGAGCTTTCCATGCTCATCTTGCCCACGATCGCCATGCGGGGCGTTTCGCCGGCCGAACCCGGCAGGCTCGGCCACCCGGCCACGATCGCCAGACCGCGGAACTTGTTCTCGTTAAGCATCGGCCACCACTGGCCCGAACCGGCATGTTCCGGCCATGGAACGCAGGCCAGCACGCCCGGCGTCGATTCCGCCCTTTCCAGCGCGTCCCGGATCCCCACGATCGGAATGACATTCGGCCCGAAGCCGAAATAACCCCGCGCCGCTTCGACCCCGAGGGTCACGTCCCCGCCGGCGACGTAGACAGCCTTGAGGCCCCGCGCTGCGGCGACATCGCCGCACAGCGACCGCCACAGCCTGGCGATGGCGTCCGGAGGCGTTCCGGCCGACAAGGCGGCGCGGCACATCCGGCGCATCTCGGCGGCTTCGCGGGCTGGGCGAAACCCGATCCCGGTGGCCGAAACCGCCGGTGTGTCTCGCAATTCGCGCCATTTATCGGCCAAAGCCGAAAGAAACGCATCACTCTTTGTATCGGATGGGTTGTGAAAGCTGTCAGCGGCCATCGTACTCGACTACTCGGTCGCGCTCCCCAGCGCAGATATCCTGATACCCGAGTTTGCCCTTCTCCAATACCCTTCGTGCAAAACTCGTTCCCATTTACCTGCGATAACGCCGCCTTGAGCAAACGGTCCGTTCCTGCCTATTGCTTCATTCCATGTCCGACCTGATCTAGGCTCCGCACCATGCTAGCGCCCGCCCGCACCCTCAGCGGCGCGGACGGGTTGAAACACCTGTCCGTAGCCACGCCCGACCAGCCCCTGGAGCTGGATAGCGGCCGCACGCTCGATCACGTCGAAATCGCCTATGAGACCTGGGGAACGCTCAACGCCGACAAGAGCAATGTCGTCGTCGTCTGTCACGCCCTGACGATGGACCAGTTCGCCGCAAGCCCGAACCCGGTCACTAACCGCCCCGCCTGGTGGCCCAACGTCATTGGCCCCGGCAAGGCGATCGATACCGACCGCTTCTTCGTCATCTGCTCCAACATCCTCGGCGGCTGCATGGGCTCGACCGGCCCGTCGAGCCGCAGACCGGATGGAACCCACTGGGGCACGGATTTCCCGGTCATCACCATCGCCGACATGGTGCGCGCGCAGATCGCCCTGCTCGACAAGCTCGGCATCCAGGACGTCTTCCTCGCCATCGGCGGATCGATCGGCGGCATGCAGGTGCTGGAATGGACGATCCAAGCGCGCAACCGGGTCTTCGCCGCCATCCCCATCGCCGTCGCCCCGCGCCAGTCCGCGCAGAATATCGGCTTCTATGAAGTCGGCCGTCAGGCGATCATGGCCGACCCCAACTGGCGCAGCGGCCGTTATCTCGATGAAGGCACGCGACCTGATCGCGGGCTCGCGGTCGCCCGCATGGCGGCGCACATCACCTACGTCTCCGAAGCCTCGCTCAAGCAGAAATTCGACCGCCGCCTGCAGGACCGGCAGTCCAAGACATTCGGCTTCGACGCTGACTTCCAGATCGAAAGCTATCTCCGCCACCAGGGCCAGGTGTTCGTCGACCGCTTCGACGCCAACTCCTATCTCTACATCACCCGGGCGATGGACTATTTCGACCTTGCAACCGAGCACGAGGGCGTCCTCGCGAATGCCTTCCGCGGCCTCGACACACGCTTCTGCGTCTTCTCGTTCTCCTCCGATTGGCACTACACGCCGGAAGAAGCGCGCGACCTCGTCCGCGCCCTCAACGCCGCCGGCTGCGAAACCAGCTACGTGACTATCGAGACTGACAAGGGCCACGACGCCTTCCTGCTCGACGAGCCGGAATACGAAGCCGCCCTGTTCGGCTTCATCGACGACGCCGCCCAAGCGCGCGGCCTGCCGAAGGCCCAAGAGACGCCGAAAGCAAACTCATGAAGTCCGGACCCGGCTCCCACGGCATTCGGCGCGCCGACCACGTCGCCATCGCCCAGTTCATCAACAAGGGCGAACTCGTGCTCGACGTCGGCTGCGGCGATGGCCAACTGATGGAATTGCTGCAGTCCGAACGCGGCGCCCGCACACGCGGCCTCGAAGTCGAACAGGCCGGCGTGAATCGCTGCGTCGCCAAGGGCCTCGCCGTCGTGCAAGGCAACGCCGACGCCGACCTGCCAGTCTACCCGGACGACGCCTATGACGTCGCCATCCTGTCCAAGACGATCCAAGAACTCGCGCGCCCCAAATTCGTGCTCGACGAACTCTCGCGCATCGCCCGCCGCGTGATCGTGTCGTTTCGCAATTACGGCCACTGGCGCGTGCGCACCACGTTAATGACGACGGGACGCATCCCGAGCCTTGGCCAGGACACAGGCTGGTGGTCGGACGGCGCCCGCCGCCCCTGCACCGCCCGCGACATGGCCGAACTCGCCGCCAAAGCCGGCCTCCAGATCGCCGCCGCCACCGCCGTGAATGGCAAGCCCGTCACCGGCAAATCACTTACCCGGCTCAACTGGACCGCCGAAGACCTCGTCTTCGTGCTGGAGCGGAAGAAGCCCTGACGCTGCGGCGTCGAGGCAATTGAGCACAACCGGTCAACCTGTTGCTAACGGCAAGGGCGCACGCTTGCCGGGTCGGCCCGCCCCCTCGGCAGGCCCGGAGCCCGCCATGCCATTCACGATAACCAACACTGTCCGCAAAGTCCGAGACCACTTCGAACCCGAAGCCGATCTTGATCCACAGGAGCAGCGCGCTGCGCGCCCATCTCGAGCAGATCGACTACGCCGCCTTTGCGGCCAATCGCGAAGTGCTGGGGAAGGTTGTCGGTCACGCCGACCTCAACCGTTTCCAGCATCTCGCCATCGCGACGGCGCAGGCGCGCGCCCGCTGGGTCGCCGCCTCAATCACGCTTGCTGAAAAGCCCGAAGCCCCCGCGCCGCAGGACATCGCCAATCTAACGACGCTGCGCTGCGCCTATGAGGAATTGACCGAAGCCTACGAAGCTCTGCGCCGCATGGTCGAACGCGGCTATCTGGCCTACCGCGCCAAGCCATAACGCGAATGCGCGCAACCGCCAGGAGGGGTAGGCCTCCGGCGGCTCACAGCTCTGGCGGCTGGGGGTGTGCTTGCGGACGCTTGCTGCCGGCGCTACGGCCCGATTGTCATTGGGCGGTAGCGCCGGCCGCAACCTCTCTGAGGAGAGCGGTGGCCGGAAGATGTCGCAGCTTACGAGGTAAGAGCGGCTTCGTTTTTCTCGCCGGTCCGGATGCGCAGCACGCCTTCCAGATCCATCACAAAGATCTTGCCGTCGCCGATCTTGTTGGTGTTGGCGGCCTGCGTGATCGCGTCGACGACTTTTTCGACAACCGAGTCAGACACGGCGACCTCGATGCGAACTTTCGGCAGGAGACGGACTTCGTACTCGGCGCCCCGATAAACTTCGGTCTTGCCTTGCTGGCGGCCGTAGCCGCGAACTTCTGTGACGGTCACGCCCGACGCGCCAGCGGCGGTTACGGCGTCCAGAACCGCATCCAGGCGGCTGGGTTTGAACACTGCGGTGATGTATTTCATTGGGCTTCCCTTTCCTGATCGGGCTGCGGGGCATCTCCGCCGTCCCGGTGTATATATTGCTCTACTTACACACCTTCAACACCTTTTTGCGTGTTTGTCAACAGGGGTCCGCAAACTGCGCTTTTCCTGGGCAATTTTCACCACCCGGCGGCCCTTCGCTGGGGCGCCGGGCTCGATATAGAGGCGTTTCATCGCTTCGATCATGAGAACGCCGCCGAATCCCGACCAAGCAAACCGCCCCATGCGCTCCCAGGCGTCCCCGGCCGAGGAGATGATTCCCCAACCGATCGGCGGCGCATAAAGCGCACGGGCGGATGCCTGTGGCAGGAACATCGCCTCCTCCAGCAGCCGGTTCAGCTGCGAGCGGGTATAGGGCCGCCCATGTCCGAACGGAGTCGACTCGGCACGAGCCCAAAGACCACGCCTATGAGCGACAATGACCAGAATCCGGGCTTCCGGGGCCGCCACACGCCAGAGTTCGCGCAGGAGGCGATGCGGACTCTCTGCCTCTTCCAGCGCGTGACAGACGATGATCCGGTCAAAAAGCGCGTCGGGAAACGGCAGGCGCTCGTCCTCGACCAGCGCGGTCAGGCCCCTGCCCTCCGCCGGCCAGCGCTCGGCCCCCCTGTTCGTCAGGCGCGGCCGAGATCACCCGCCGCGCGCCTGCGCGATAGGGTTCCAGCAGCGCATCCGCATGGCCCAGCCCGAGCACGTCCAGCCCATCGGCCGCCGGCCACAGCGCATTTACCCGCTTGGCGACCATCTCGAGCGCCATGCGCCCAAGGGCCGACCCGTAAAAGGTCTGCAGCCTGTCGATGTCGAAGCGCATGCCCTAACCTGCAACCCGTGCCAGCCACCTGTAATCGCGCCTATATAGGTCGGGCGCAGTCCGGAAAGGTAAACCCCGTGGCCAGACCAATCGTCCACATGTTCCCGTGTCTGAAGGATAATTACGGCTTTCTGCTGCACGATCCCGATACGGGCGAGACCGCAACGATCGACACGCCCGACGCCGCCCAAATTCTGGCGGAGGCCGAAGCGAAAGGCTGGACCATCTCACAGGTCTGGAACACGCACTGGCATCCCGACCATGCCGGTGGAAACGCGGAGATCGTCCAGAAGACCGGCGCGCAGGTCTATGGCCCGCAGGAAGTCGACCGTCTCGGCGCAGCCCCGGACCGCGTGCTCTGCGAAGGCGATACGGTGAAGCTCGGGTCAGTGACTGCTCACGTGCAAGAAACCCCCGGGCACACGCTCGGCCACATCGTTTACCACTTGCCTGACGACCACATCGCCTTCGTCGGCGACACCCTCTTCGCCCTCGGCTGCGGCCGCCTCTTCGAAGGCACACCCGATCAGATGTGGACCAGCCTCAGCAAGCTCCGCGCCCTCCCCGACGACACCACGGTCTACTGCGCTCACGAATATAGCGAAGCCAACGCGAAGTTCGCGCTCAGCGTCGACGGCGGCAACCGCGACCTCATCGCCTACGCAGACGACATCACCGCCAAACGCTCCCGTGGCGAGCCCACCGTCCCCACCACTATCCGCCTCGAAAAACGCGCCAACCCCTTCCTGCGCGCCGATGACCCGAAATTGCAAGCCTTCGTAGGACACCCCGGCGAAACCGTCGCCACGTTTGCGGAAGTGCGTGAGCGGAAGAACAATTTCTGATGACCCTCGACGACATCATCCGCACCCTCACCCTCATCCCTCACCCCGAGGGCGGCTGGTATGCGGAGATGCATCGCATCCCGTCAGCCGAAGGCCAGCGCTCGCCCGGCACGGCGATCTACTATGCCCTCGGTCCAGGCGACCGCTCGCATTGGCATCGCGTCAACGCCACGGAGATCTGGCATTACTATGCCGGCGCGTCGATCGAACTCTCGCTCTCGCCTGGCATGGGCGTCCACACCCAGATCCTCGGCGCCGACCTCCACTCAGGCCAGCGCCCGCAAGTCATCGTCGAGCCCTTCCACTGGCAATCCGCGCGCAGCCTTGGCGCATGGAGTCTCGTGGGCTGCACGGTCTCGCCCGGCTTCGAATTTTCAGGATTTGAAATAGCGCCGCCGAACTGGCAGCCGCCAAGTTAGCCCGCGTTCCGCGCCTGCGTCAGCGCGCTCGTGATCGCCTCGGGCGTTACGCGCCCTGACCAGCCGTCATCCGGGTTCACGTCCAGCGTCAGCTCGCCATCCTTGAAGCCCACCTTAGGCGACTTGCCCCTGCGAACCGTGACCTTCTCCACCTTGGAGGCGGCCTTGCCCGCCAGACCGTTGGCGTTCTTCACGCCCAGCACCAGAATGTTCAGAGCATCCGCCGCCCAGGCCTCGTCACTCGCGAAGGACTGCGTCCCCCAGATCGTGACTTCGTGGCCGGCCAGCTTGGTCAGTTCCGCCGCCGCCGTCGCGCGCATCTTGTCGAGCGAGGCCGTCATCGCGCCAGGCGTGATCGGCGGCGCCTTCGCAGACGGCTCGGCCGGCGAACCGGAAGCATTGTGTATGTACGAAACCACATTGCCCTGCTGCGTCACGCGTAGAACCATCCGGCCTGCGTAATCCATGAAGAAGGTGTCGCCGCGCTGTCCCGGCACCGGCATCAGCGACAGCACATTGTCGCTGCCATCCACCTTGAGCAGCACCATCGATCCGCGCTGTTCCAGCACGAAGCCAGCATTCTTGTCCGAGCCCATATCGACATACCAGGTCCCCCCCTGTTGCGAGGCGGATGCCTTGGCGGCGCGGGTCGAGGCAAACGTCGGGGCCGCCTGCGTATCCTGCGCCAAGGCCGGCGCAGCGAATCTAAAGCGAATGCTGCGATCAGCGCAAAGGCCGCGGCGTGAGCCGCAGAGACATGAATTTCTTTCACCATCATCCCCGCCAATAGAGCACGTCAAACGGGGCAATTCTTTGTTCGAATGCTGGGCCCCGCTGGTCACGATGGGGCCATACAGCGGCAGAGGCAAGCCCCCGCGATTCAGCAAAAACAAGGCGTTGGACTCTCGCCGCGCACCGTTGCACGGGCGCCGCGGTGCGTCTGAAACGCTATCCGGTGATATACTGCCCGCCATTGGCTGTCAGCGTCGCTCCCGTCATGAAGGCCGAGTCGGGTCCGGCGAGGAACGATACGCACCCGGCGATCTCTTCGGCCTTGCCCAGCCGTCCCACCGGGATCGTAGCAACAATGCCTTCCAGAACCTTTTCTGGCACGGCCTGCACCATTTCCGTGTCGATATAGCCGGGGCAGATCACGTTCACGGTGACGCCCTTCTTCGCGCCTTCCTGCGCCAGCGCCTTGGTGAAGCCGATCAGCCCGGCTTTCGCCGCCGAATAGTTGACCTGGCCCACCTGCCCCTTCTGGCCGTTGATCGACGAGATGTTGATCACCCGACCGAAATTCCGCTCGCGCATGCCCTCGATGGTCAGGCGGCAGAGGTTGAAGACGGCGGTAAGGTCAGTGCGGATAACCTCGTCCCACTGCTGGCGAGTCATCCTGTGTAACGTCGCGTCGCGGGTGATGCCGGCATTGTTCACCAGGACATCGACCGGCCCGAGCTTGCTTATCTGGGCAATTCCGGCGGCACAGGCATCATAGTCGCCCACATCCCATTTATAGCAGGCAACCCCCAGCTCCTGGCTGCAAAGGCCGGCCGCCTCTTCATTGCCTGCATAATTGGCGGCGACCTTGAAGCCGTCATTCGCCAGACGTTCGGTGATGGCCCGGCCTATGCCGCGGGTCCCCCCGGTAACCAACGCCACCTTCGCCATGGCCCAACTCCCTGACGCTCACGAGCTGGCGAGCACTGTAGCTCAATCTGGCGACAGAAGGTCGGCGGATGGGGAGTCCCATCGATATTTTTTGCTGCGCTTTTGCTGCACCCGCCGAATGAGTGTGCAGCTGCGCAAAACTCGTGCTACAAGACAGACTGAACGCGATTTAATTTGTGACCGACGCCAGAGCTGTCGCGGGGGAAACGAGACAGCGGTGCGCCGGCCCTGGGAGAACAACTTGGCACAATCGAACGGCGCTGACGGCGAGAAAATCGTCATCAAGAAGTATGCAAACCGGCGGCTCTATGACACGTCCGCCAGCGCGTATGTCACGCTCGAACACCTGTCCGAGCTGACGCGCCAGGGCAAGGAATTCATGGTCCAGGACGCCAAGACCGGCGAGGACCTGACCCGCGCCGTGCTCGCCCAGATAATCTTCGAGCAGGAGAACAAGAAGGAAGGCGTTCTGCCCGTCTCCTTCCTGCGCCAGCTCATCCAGTTCTACGGCGATAACTTCCAGACCATGCTGCCCGCCTACCTCGAACTCTCGATGAAGACCTTCAACCAGCAGCAGGAAAAGTGGCGCGACTATATGTCGACCACGGTTGGCGAGGACAAGGCCAAGGCGTTCGACGAACAGGTCCGCAAGAACATGGCGATGTTCGAGGACACGATGAAGTTCTTCGCGCCCTTCGTACCCGTCCCGCCGAAGCCCGAAGAGCCCGTCGTCCCCGGCGCCCCTCCCAAACCGTCCACGCCCCCCACCGGCGTCGACGCGATCCGCGCCCTGCAGCAGCAGATGCTCGACATGCAGAAGCAACTCGCCCAACTCGCCACCGGCAGCTACACGCCGTCCGCCGACAAGGACAAGCAGTAGTCCGGGCGCGTTAACCCCGCCACGCGGTTAACCACTCTGCTGTAGAGTTCACGATGAGAAACGGAACACGGCGCAACGCTTGCTGTTAGTTCCGTATGCGCGTCGAGGCCGCCCCCTTCGTGTTCCGGAATGAAGACCGCCGCCAGCGGTACGAAGACCGCCGCGCGGCCGAAGATGACAGCTGTTTCGAAACGACACAGAACACGGCCCGCGCCCGCCACGAGGCCCACCTCTGGTTCGCCTCCACCTTCGGCGCCCATATCCTCGGTCAGGTCACGCCGACGAAAGTCACCGCCACGGAAGCCAAACGCGCCTACGGCCAACCAGAAACCCGCACGCCCCTCCGCCCGAGCGTCGTCCAATCGGTGTGAGGTTGAACGCCCCAGCGGGCTACCCTCATGCCCCTCCGCAATTCTGCGGAATCCAAATCCGTCCCAGAGTGTCTTTCCCAACAGTCTCACAACGCCCAAGCGCGAAAGCAGATGGGGATAGAGCCTCGCTCACCCCACCTCGTCCCATCCCGTGAGATATTGCCTATGTCGCCCCCGCTTGGAGGCAGTCGCGATCTTCAACGGCGCGAGGGGCGATGCGATCGAGCGGTTTGGTCCTCTCGAAGACTGTCGTCCATGCAGCCAATGCGAGGAAGAGCGCTAGGTCCCTTGTCGCTGAGACGGGCAAGCACGGCGCAGAGGATCGGGCGATGAACAGCCCGGCATCTCGGCCGACGGCGTGGTTTCAAGAGGTCGAGAAACCCTCCAAGAGCCGCTGGCGAAATACGATCGCTAGGGCGCGGGGAAACGGCATCCTTTTTCCATCGCTAGGGCCGCCTTGAAGCGACAGCCAATCAGCGCGCCATCGCCGGCGTCCCCGGCCCTCCATCGGCGCAGAGCTGAAGCATCCCAAGCGGTCAGCGCCCCGGCCTGAAGGCGGAATTGCGCGTTCCATGTTGAACGCTATCTGAGCCGGTCGACCTTCTGGATCACGACCTCGATCAACCGCTCCAGCCGGTCCATCCGCTCGTGGATTCCTGCGATCACCTCGCGCGTCACCACGAATTCAGGGCCCTGCAGCCCGCCGCCGCGTTCCGACCGCGAGACCTGCTTCGGGGCCGCGCCCGGATCTGGCACGCCTGCCCGGGTTGCAACTTCGCGCGGATCGGCTGACAGGACACGCGCGATTGCATGCACTTCCAGGCTTTCCAGCTCGCGCTGGTCGCGGAACACCATGTCGATCTCGTCGATGGTCATGCCCGCCGCCTGCGCCATCGCGGCATGGGTCAGCCCGGCCGCCTTCAGGCGGTCGTCGAACCAGTCCTGGTCAAAGAAGATGCCCATGCGTCTTCACCCTCTCGTGAGGCCAGAAGTGCATGACGTTGCTCGCCGGAGCAAGTCGGATTAGCGTGGAACCCCGTCGCCGACCGTGAAGTCGCGCCGCGCCGAAATGATCGTCACCACGACGCCGGCCAGCACGTCAAGCAGACACATGATGGTGAGGATGAAGAACGCCGAA
This sequence comes from Hyphomonadaceae bacterium, assembly GCA_016714495.1. Taxonomy (GTDB): domain Bacteria; phylum Pseudomonadota; class Alphaproteobacteria; order Caulobacterales; family Hyphomonadaceae; genus UBA7672. The sequence goes on from JADKDU010000001.1 coordinate 486,701, forward strand.
GTCTGGAAGTTCTTCAGCAGCAGGAACTCGATCAGGCAGACGATGAAGACCAGCATCGACACGGCGTGGTTGGCGATGGTCGAGGAACCGGTGGAGGTCGATTTCAGGATTTCGACGAAGAAGAAGCACATCGACAGGATGATCAGGATGTCGCCCGACGTCACGCGCCAGGAGCCGAACACCGCCATGCCGTTTGTCGGGTCGGCCAGCGAGATCGCTATGGCGGAGACGCCGTTGACGTCGGCGCCATTCGCCGTCAGCGCCATCATGTTGTAAATGATGACCGGAATGGCCAGCAGCGGGAAAATCCCGAAGATTACGCGCATTGGTGATCCCCTGTTTGGCCCGCCCGAACGTCCGCCCCGTTGCCGGACGCGTTTGTCCATCGCTTCAACACCCAGAGCGGTACCGAAAAACCAGGCCAATTGAAAGCCCTCCGAACCGCCCCGTTAGCGCGCCGTCTAACCTAGATTTCGTCGGTTCCGCCGGGCGAACGCCGCCGCTTCCGCAGCCACATCACGCCCCGCATGTCGGAGACCGCATCCGCCAACCGGCCAAAATTCGTATAATTGGAACGCCCGTGCTTGCGCGCCCGATGGCCGATTGCCCGTTCCTCGACCATGAATCCTTCCGATTGCATCAGCGCTGGCAGGTACCGGTGCATGTGGTCGAAATACGGGATATGCAGGAACACGTCGCGCTTGAACGCCCGCATGCCGCAACCTGAGTCGGCATTGCTGTCCTTCAGCATAGAGCGCCGGACATTGTTGGCGAAGCGCGAACCGAACTTCTTCCAGCCCGAGTCGACCCGCTTGTCCCGCCGCCCCTGCACCAGCGCCAGGTCGCGCGGCGCATCGGCCCGGTTGAGCTGGCCCAGCAGACCGGCCAGGTCCGCCGGGTCATTCTGCCCATCGCCATCCAGCGTCAGGATCACGTTGGACCGCGCCGCCAGCACGCCCGTGCGCACAGCACGGCTCTGACCGGCATTCTTGCGGTGCCCGATGACCCGCAGGTTCGCAATCGACCCCTTCAGGGCGAACAGCCGCGCCCGCGTATCGTCCTGCGAGGAATCATCGACAAAAATGATCTCGAACGCCCGGCCGTCCAGCGCCTGCGAAATTTCGCGCGCCAATGCCTCAACGTTCTCGGCCTCGTTGCGAACGGGCGACACCACACTGAATTCGGGTCGTCCCTCGGCTGAGGCCATCATTCGTTCCGTTTGAACCCGCGCATCCATGAAATGTCCTATAGACGTCTCGCGGCAAGGTTGCGAGGGCTGGCGTGCGACCGTCCGGTCACCCTCACGAGAGGCTTCCCGCCGCAGGAGAACAAAACCCGGCGACGCCCGTATAAAGAGCCGGTATGGTCCCGCCCGTTCCGGCCGTGGAACCTTCCGAATCGGCCGGCCCATGCTGGATACTTCCTCCAGCGTTTCACCAAGGGTTTTTCCACGCGTGATGGCCTCGTTCGACCGGTTGATCGAAAGCCGCTGGGCGTACGCCGTCCTTGCCGGGCTGGTGTTCTTGCTGGCCCTGCCGGGCCTGTTCGCCCTGCCCACCCTCGATCGTGACGAGGGGCGTTTTGCGGAAGCCTCATCGGAAATGATGGAAAGCGGCGACTATGTCGTGATCCGCTATCATGACGAGCTGCGGAACAAAAAACCGGTCGCCATCCATTGGTTCCAGTCGGCCCTCGTCTCGATCACTTCCGGCGCGGCCGAGCGCAACATTGCGGACTACCGCCTCGCCTCCATGCTGGGGGCTATGCTCGCAGCGGTGGGAACGCTTTGGGCTGGCGGCGCCCTGTTCAACCGGCGGACGGCCTTCCTTGGCGCGCTGCTGCTCGGCACCACACTCCTGCTCACCACCGAAGCCAACATCGCCAAGACCGACGCGGCCCAATGCGGCATCCTCGTCCTTGGCATGGGCGCCCTCGCACACATGAGGTCGGGAACCGGCGGCAAGTGGCATGGCGTCCTGTTCTGGGTATGCCTCTCGCTCGGCGTCCTGCTGAAGGGACCGATCGCGCCGCTGGTCTGCTTTTCGACGATCGCCGCGCTTTTCCTGTGGGAGCGCAAATTCGAGTGGGCCCGGCCGCTGCTCTACTGGGTCGGCCTCAGCCTGTTCTGCATCATGACCATCCCCTGGTACATCGCCGTGCAGATCGCGACACAGGGCGACTTCCTCGAAGAGGCAGTGCGCGTCGATCTCGGCCAGAAGCTTGTCGACGCCGCCGAAGGCCATGCCGGCCCGATCGGCATGCACACCGCCGCCCTGCCGCTGCTGTTCTGGCCCGGCACGCTGCTGCTGATCCCGGGCATCTGGCTCGCCGTCACCAAACTGATGCCCGCGCGTGGACCCGGCGCTCCGGCCAATGCCCGCACCGCAGCGGCCGCCGCGTGGGAAGAACGCGAGGCGAGCGCCTGGCGCTTCCTCGCCTGCTGGATCGTCCCGTCATGGATCGTGTTCGAACTCGCGCCAACCAAGCTCGTCCACTACACGCTGCCCATGTATCCAGCGTTCGCCCTGATGGCCGGCGCGGCCGCCGACCATTGGTTCTCGACCAACGACTGGAAACTTGGCCGCTGGTTTTCAGTCGCGCTGTTCGGGCTTGTCACGCTGGTGCTGGCCATCGCCCCGACGCCATGGGCGCTCGAGGCGATCCGCGCGGATGCCGCCAGCGATTTCGGCGAGCTGGCCGACCGCGTCGCCGGAACATGGCAACAGGCCTGGACTTCCACCGGCCTGTGGTTGTGGCCTACAATTCTGATCCTTCTGGCAGCCGGCGGCGCGATCTACGCGCTGGTCAAGAAGAACCCGCTCGGCCTGATCGCCGGGCTCGTCGCCTGTTCGGTGGTTGGCGGCATCGGCTATCGCGCCGTGATCCTGCCGAACCAATCCTGGATGTTGGCCACCAACGCCTCGCTATCTGCGCTCAAGGAAATCTGCGCCCTGCCCGAAGGCTCGCAGCAATGGCGCGCCTCCGGCTGCGAAGGCCGCGCGCCGAAGATCATCCGCGCCATCTCGTTCGCCGAGCCCAGCCTGGTCTTCGAACTCGGCAATAAGATCACCCTGCCGCCGGACACGACCACGGAAATCCCCTCGTTCGCGGCGGACAACCGCCCCGCCTGGCTGATCAATGTTGGCGACAAGACCGGCGCGAAGGCGCTCGACAAGCTGGTTGAAGCCGCCGCAGCTGCTGACCGCTGCATCCGGCTGGCTCGACGCTATGCGTTCAACTATTCGAACGGCGATCCATCAGTGCTGGTGGCCGCCGTCATCGAGCCCGGCGGTTGCCCCTCAGGTGAAACGCCGCCCGACCTCAGGCCCGCTTCGGAAGAAGAAGACGCGCCGGAACTCGACCGCTAGCGCTTCCTCAGGCGCGCGCGCGCAGACAGTAGCAGACCGATCATAGGCCCCAGCACGCTGGCCGCCAGCTTCTCGCCGGGCGTCTCGGCAAACTTGCGAAAATACCGGTTCAGCCCAGCGCCCTTGTGCCGTTCGACCTCCAGCAAGGGTGCATCACTAGTCGCCCCATGATGCAGCGCCGACGCCAGCGGGGTGTAGACAACCGTGCCGCCCTCCGCCTCTGCCCGCCGGCAGATGTCGATATCCTCGACGTGGAGGAAGTATCCCTCGTCGAACCCGCCAAGGCGCTTGAAGCTTTCCGTAGAAATGAACATCATGGCGCCGCTGACGGCGTCCATGGGTACCGGGCCATCGGGCTCCGGCTCGCTATTGCGATTGATGTTCACGAAGCCAGGGTTCACCGTCTTCAGCCAGCCCAGGCCGAGAAACGTCGCCGCCGCCGATCGCATCGTCAGCCGCCGCCTGCGTCCGCCACGCTGCTCCTTGCCGTCGGCGCCATAGATCTTGCCGCCTGCAATTGCGGGATCAGCCGCATCCGCCAGCGCCGCCTGCAGCGCCTCGACTGCGCCCGACTGCAACACGGCGTCCGGGTTCAGGATCAAGAGCCAGTCGCCAGTCGCCCACGCCGCGCCCAGATTGACGCCCGCCGCAAAGCCGCGGTTCACGCCGCCGCCGATGATTTTCACACGGCCGGAGCGGCCATAGCCGTCCTCCACGCGCTCAAGAATCTCGACCGGATTGCCATTGTTCACCAGCACGATCTCGCTGATGGCCGGATCGCGTTCGAGCGCAGCCAGGCAATCGAACAGCACCTCGCCGGTATTGTAGCTCACTACGATGGCCGACGCTTTGACGGCCGCAGAAGCATCCGGAGCCTTCGCCCGCTCCTGCGGCAGCTCCGCCGCGAATTCCTTCACCGCATGCAGGACAACGCGCATGTCCGCCTCGACATCGGCGAGCACGCCGGCGCCCTGCGCACGCGCCGCGTGGAAATCTTCCGCCAGCGTCATCGCCGGCTGCAGCAGCTCGGGTATTTCACCGCCCGCCGCCTCGATCTCCTTCAAGACCGGATCAAGCGCATGCGCCAGCTGGCTCAGCTCTTCCTGCGATTGTTGATCGACGCGCAGCGTCCCGAACGCCCGCATCGCATCCAGCCCGGTGGGCGCGCCACCCACGCCCGACAGCAGGCGCAGCGTGATCCGCTCGCCCGCATTGGTCGCGAGACACAGATCGGTCAGATCAGGATGCGCCCCGCCATCCTCGAGGATCGCCTGGCTGGCCCACTGCTGAATCGCAGCGAGATCAACCAGACGAAGTCTCAGCCGCAAGCTCAACACGCGCGCCTGAGCCTCGATATGACGGGTCGCGGTCACACCGCAGCCTTGGCGCGCTTCAGGTCCGGCGGCAGAGCTTCCTCGACGAGGAGTGTCTTCGCATCGTCGAGCAACACAACCTCATTGGCCTGTGACCCGAAACGGCGCAGCGCCAGCTTGCGCTCTTCCGCTTCCTTGGCGCCGACCACCGCAATGACGGGCACCTTCTGGAGCGAATGCTCGCGGACCTTGTAGTTGATCTTCTCGTTGCGCGCGTCGAGTTCGACACGCAGCCCAGCGGCCTTGAGTTCGGCCACCGCCTGGTGCGCGTACTCCGTCGCCGATTCCGAAATCGTCGCCACGACCACCTGCACCGGCGCCAGCCACATCGGGAATGCACCCGCATAGTGCTCGATCAGCACGCCAATGAACCGCTCCAGCGATCCGAGGATCGCGCGGTGCAGCATCACGGGACGATGCTTGCCGCCATCCTCGCCGACGTATTCCGCGTCCAGGCGATCCGGCAGGACATAGTCGAGCTGGATCGTGCCGATCGTCCACTCGCGGCCGATGGCGTCCTTGATGACGAAGTCGAGCTTGGGCGCATAGAAGGCGCCGTCGCCCGCCGCGATCACCGGCTCCACGCCTGCCGCCCGCGCGGCTGACATCATCTGCGTCTCGGCCTTGTCCCAGAATTCATCGCTACCCGCGCGCACCTCGGGGCGCGTCGCGAGATTGACGTGATCCGTCACTAGTCCGAAGTCCGCATGGATCGAATAGGCTAGCTTGATGAAGCGCTCGGTCTCGCTCTCGATCTGGTCCTCGCGGCAGAAGATGTGCGCATCGTCCTGCGTGAACGCGCGCACACGCATCAACCCGTGCAGCGCGCCCGAGGGTTCATAACGGTGGCATGCGCCAAACTCGGCCATGCGCATGGGCAGGTCGCGATAGGATTTCTGGCCCTGCTTGAAGATCTGCACGTGGCCGGGGCAGTTCATCGGCTTCAGCGACAGGACTTCGTCTTCCGCCGTCTCCGCGACAAACATGTTGTCGCGATATTTTTCCCAGTGGCCCGACTGCTCCCAGAACTTACGGTCCAGAACCTGCGGCGTGCGCACTTCGATATAGTCAGCCGCATCAAGGCGGCGGCGGACATAGCTCTCCACCGTGCGCCACAGCGTCAGACCCTTGGGATGCCAGAACACCATCCCCCTGCCCTCTTCCTGCATGTGGAAGAGGTCGAGCTCGCGCCCCACTTTCCGGTGGTCGCGCTTCTCGGCTTCCTCAAGGCGCTTCAGATAGGCGTCGAGATCCTTCTCGTTCGCCCACGCCGTGCCATACATGCGCTGAAGCATCTCGTTGCGGTGGTCGCCGCGCCAGTAGGCGCCTGCCAGCTTCATCAGCTTGAACGCTTTCGGCAGTTTGCCCGTCGACGGCAGGTGGGGCCCGCGGCACAAATCACTCCACACGCCGCCATGGCTGTAGAGCGTGATCGCCTCGCCCGGCGGGATGATGTCGTCGATGATCTGCGCCTTGTAGTCTTCGCCAATTCCCTTGAAGTGGGCGATGGCGTCGTCCTTGGCCCAGACCTCCCGGTTGATCGGCAGATCGCGGTCGACGATCTCCTTCATCTTCGCTTCGATCTTGGCGAAGTCCTCCGTCGAGAACGGCTCATTGCGGGCAAAATCGTAGTAGAAGCCGTCTTCAACCGTCGGCCCAATCGTCACCTGCGTGCCTGGGAACAACTCCTGCACCGCCTGGGCCAGCACGTGCGCGGCGTCGTGCCGGATGAGGTCCAGCGATTCCTTGGCGTTGATGTCCAGAAGTTCCAGCGAGACGTCGCCCGGAAGCGGCCGTTTCATGTCGAATAGCTGGCCGTCGACCTTGGCGATCACCGACCGCTTGGCGAGGGATTTCGAGATGGCTTCCGCGATCGACAGCGGCGTTGACCCATCCGGGTATTCGCGCTTCGAGCCATCGGGGAAGGATACGTTGATCATTGTTCCAACTTTCGTGTTCCGCGGACGGATAGAGCACTTCGCCGGGTCTTTGAACCCGCCGTCCGCGATTGATTTTGAAGGTTGGTCCTGTGGAAGTTAAGGGCGGGCGGTTTCGGACCTGTCCACGCTCCAGACGCCATAGCGCCAGGGCGCGAACCACCGCGCGCCGGTGCTAGTGAGGGTCGGCGCCGGGTCCCACCCGTGCGATCCTCCGGGGCGGCAACGCGAAAACCGCGCCAGACCCATCCACGCCCCCGCCCAGGCGCCATGCTGCGACACGCATTCGGCGCAGTATTCCGCGCACGACGGCTCATGCCGGCAACGCACGCCCAGCGCGACGAACGCGGGCGAAACCGTCGCCTTGTAGCCCTTCAGCAGGGCGCCGATCACCGGCTTGTATGCGGGAGCCTGAGCCATGCCTGGCATATAACAACGCTAGCGCTGACAGGCAAACCCGCGTTCAGAGATCCAGATCCCAGAACTCCGAGGTCGCCTTGCCATGCCAGTCGTCATGGCTTTCCTCGCCGGTCTTCACGAAACCCAGCTTGGCATAGATCATCCGCGCCGCCGTAAGCTCCTTGTGCGTCCACAAGGTCACGCGGCGATATCCCTTCGCCCGCGAGAAGTTGACGCATTCCTCTACCAGTCGCCGCCCCAGTCCCATCCCGCGTGCAAACGGTTCGAGCAGCAGCAGGCGGATCCGCGCCACGTCCGCCTTCTTCGCCTTCGGATCGTTCTTCACCAGCAGAACACAGCCAGCGCGCAGGCCGTCAACTTCAGCGATCCAGCCCTTCTCCAGCTTCGCATCGAAGTTCTTCGCAAAGTCCGAGACGATGCCCGCGCACATTCCCTCGAACGGACCGCGCCAGCCATATTCCTCGCCATAGAGCACGCCATGCCGCTCCACGATCCAGCCGAGATCGCCCGGCCCAGGATCGCGCAGCACGAACATTCGATCCTTCGCTGGAGTCGCGCTCAGCAACGCCTCGATCTCGTGCATCGCCGCCGCCAGCCTTTGCCGTTCCGCCGGCTTCAGCTTCGCCAGCATCCCCGTCGTCTGCGCCACCTGCCGCTCATTGGCAGCCGCGAACTGCTTCTTCCCCCTCGCCGACAGGCTGAGGAAGCTCACGCGCGCATCCGCCTCAGAGCGCAAGCGCGTCAACAGTCCATCCTTTTCGAATTTCTGCAGCATCCGGCTCAGGTAAGCCGCATCAAGGTTCAACGCCTTGCCGACGTCGCTCGCCGTCATTTGCCGGCCGTTCGCGATCTCGAACAACACGCGCATCTCGGCCAGCGACCACGGCGTGTCGAGGAAGTTCTTCCGCAGGACGCCAACTTCCCGCGTGTAGAAGCGGTTGAAGCGGCGCACGGCGGCGATGTGATCCTGCGAGGGGCGTCCCATACGCCATGGTTTGAGCGAATACTTGACTTAGTCAAGTATCAATTCGACGCGACGATTGTCGCGCCTTCAGGCAGGCGCACCTGAGCAAGGCATGCCTTTGCCGGCGCAATAGCCTCCGGTCGCGTCGCGTAGATGCTCACATCACGATAGGCTGGCGTCACATGCATGCCGGTGAACGACAGCGTCCCAACGCGCGTCCATGTCTCAGGCACATCCGGGAACCAGTCCCGGTAGATCATGGCAAGTTCAACACTCTTGTCGTCGATCAATTTCTGCATCCAGCCCGGCCCGCCCGCCGCCCGCGCCTTGCGCGCCTCTTCGCTGCCAAGCCCCCACAGATCGAGCACATATGCATCGTTGCGGAAGCTGACCCAGCCAAGATCATTGATCGCAATTGGCTTCTTCCAGCACTCCGCCGCCAACCGGTGCATCTGATGCTGTTGCCGGTCGATATTGCGCGCCGCCGCCGGCGTTGTCGCAAGAACATAGGGCCCCAGCCCTACGCACACCGCGATGACACCCAAGCCAAGCATCGTCACGCGCATCGGCGCGGCAAGCACGCGCCGAAGCTCCGCGCTGAACAGGTGCACCGCGGACAGCCCGCCAAGACACAGCGCATAGACTTCGTACCGCCCATAGCCATCCAGTTTCCCCGCCAGGAAAGCTAGTATCAGCACGGCAAGCACGCCAAGCGCCAGCAAGCGATCGCGCCCCGACCGCCGCGCCGCGCCAAACATCATCGCGCCCGCCAGGACCGCGAAGATAAGCGCCGAAGGCGCCCGCGCATTGAAGCCAAGATTCGCGAACAGCGCCCCGACCTGCCCGCCACCATCCACGACTCCGCTCGCCAGCGTGGACTTGCTCAGCACAGAGCTCGGCAGCACGGGCAGGCCAAGGCTGCCGAGCCACATCGCATAAAGCCCGATGCAGGCAACTGGCACAGCCGCTGCGATTGCTGCGAACACCCATTTGCGGTCGTGCAAGGCCGCGCCAAAGCCGAACGCCAGTAGGAGCGCTCCTTCGAACCGCACCAGCGGTTCAAGCGCCAGAGCCGCGAGCGTCAGCGCATCATACCTGCCATCAATGACGCGCGTAACCACGACAATGCTCAACAGCACATGCAGGCTGTGCTCCATCCCCGTGAAGATCACGCCGAACAGGTTGAACGACAGAAAGCCAAGGCCCAGCACGATCAGCGCGTTGGTCAGTCCTACGCCTTCGGGCGCCAGCCGCTTCAACGAAAAGCGCAGGATGACCCGCACGGACATCGCGAAGCAGGCGATGTTGATCAGCAACGGCGCCCACAGCATCAACCCGATCTTCTCGAACGCCGCCAGGATCCATGGCCATAGTATCGACGACGAAGGATTGGAAACCTCATCGAGGTTCACACCGAACACGCCGCGCGCGATGTTCTCCGCCAGCGCCATGTGGATGTAGGGATCGTCCAGCGTGTAGAACGACACGGGCGACGCCCACATCATCACGCCTGCGCTGTAGAGAGCGCACAGCACAATCGCGCCCAGCGTCACGCGCCGTTCGACCGTCGCAAACCCGCTATTGATTGCCGGCCCGGCGTCCGCCATCTGCCTTAACGCCCCTGAAGACCTGCCCCCAGCCAACACCAGACTTCTTAGTCTATCGTTACGCGAGCCCCCTTCGGTACCGGCCTCATCCGGGCTAACCTCCCGAAATGCCCGCTCCCCGCGCCTTTGCAGACCTGCACGCCCTCGCCCGCCGCGCCACGCGTCGGCCGGACGAAGCCCACGATCTCGTTCAGGCCGCGCTGCTCGCCGCCCTCGAATCCGGCCGCACCGACCTCTCCGCGCCCGATACACGCCGCTGGCTTGCCGGCGTCATCCGCAACCGCGCCGCCTTTGAGGCGCGAACCTCCGCCCGCCGCCGTCGTCGCGAAACCGCCTGGAGTGAGGCACAACCGTCAGCCGCCGCCCACGCTGAAACGAGCGTTCCCGAACTCGCTCACCTCTCGCCATCGCTGCGTGTCACCGCCCTCCTCGCCTTGAGCGGACATACGCGACAAGAAATCGGCTGGCTGCTGAATCTGTCTGAAGACGCCCTGCGCCAGCGCATCTCCCAGCTCAAGCGCGCCCTCGCCGGCGCCGGATCACCCGCCAGCGCAGACCCGACCGGCGCGCTTGCCTTCGGGCGTATCCGCCGCGCCCTGCTCGGCCCGACCCGCCGCCCGCAAGCCTTTCTCGCCAGCCACGATCCCGACGGTCATCTTTTCGTGGTCAGCCGCTCACAAATCTCCACCCTGCGGCAACAGACAGGCGGGTAAGGACAAAGGAGACCCCATGCTCGCCAAATACGCCATCGGAAACATCGTCTATTACGTCTCGGATATCGACCGCACCGAGGCCTTCTATCGCGACACCCTCGGCCTTGCGGTCGATCGCGTGCCCGGCGACGGACCTGAGCATGGCAGCGACTTCCTGATCGCCCACACCGCCAGCAACATCGACCTAATCTTCTTCGCCAACCCAGAAGCAAAACCCGGCCAGTCGCCCATCATCGTCTTCACGCTGGCTGATGGAGGTATCGACAACATCGTCAGCGGCCTCGCAAAAAAGGGCGTAACCATCGTCACGCCTCTCAGCCAAGCCCCCGGGGGATGGTCCGCCGACCTCGCCGACCCTGACGGCCACGTCTTCTCCGTCTATCAGTCAGGGGAAATTCCGCGTTAGCGGCCGCGCTTCTCCAGCGCCTGTTTCATCGCCTCAACCGCGGCCTCGAACGCCAGCAGGGTGGACGTGTGCCGCGGCGGATATTCGCGCACGGGTTGCAGGTGGCGCAACTCCCAGAATTCGCCAGAAGGCGGCTCCGCCCCATCCTTCAGCATCGCCTTCAGCGCATCGCGCGCCGCCTCGATCTCGGCCAGCGACCGCCCGATCGCATGGCGCGCGAGGATCGACGTCGCCGCCTGCCCCAGCGCGCACGCCTTGGGATCGACCGCGATCGCTGCGATCCGCCCCTCGGCGCCCAATGTGACGTCCACCTGCACGGTCGAACCACACACGCGCGAGACCTTCAGCGAAGATCCCTGCGCGTCGTCAAGCTGGCCGACATGCGGGATATCGGCCGCCAGCTCCAGAACCCGATTGTGGTAAAGCTCACCGAACATGGCTCTTAAGTCGGCCCGAACGCGCGCCAGATCAAGGCGTCACGTCGCCTACTCCGCAAGGACAGGCGGCCGCAGCTGCCGCGACCACGCCTTGGGCTTCTCAGCAAACAGCGCAGCCCCCGTCGCACGCGCGCCTGTCACCAGCGCATGGCGTCGCGCCTCCAGCACGTCTGAAAGCCCTTTCGGCCCCGCGCGCCAGCCTTTTGCGCCGGCGGCCACCACCTCGATGTCCTGGACTTCGCCCAGCAGTCCCGCGAGATCCCGCACCGCCGCCACGCGCTGGTCCAGCACGTCCGGAAAATGCAGCCGCATCAACCGCGCCTGCAGCGCATGATACTTCGCCTGCTTGCGCCATTCGTGCAGCAGCTCGGGCTCCTCATCCTTCAAAGCGTGCTTCATTGCGATCCGCGACGCCCGATAGGTTTGTCCGAGCCCCTCCATCATGTCTTCGGCGCCGCCCGCGGGAAGATCAGGTATGAGCGTATCGCCCCGCTTGTTCATTGCATCGATGAACTTGCCGATCGCCTCGCCCGCTTCCGCGGTCTGGCGTTCGGCCTCGAACCGCTCGCCCAGCTTGCGGGTCATCGCCGTCCCGATCCGCGCCGCCAGGAACGGCCGCAGCGTCTCCAGCGCCTCAAGCCGCGCACCCGCGTCCCGCAGCTCCGACAACAGCCGCGCCTGATCGCGCCACCAGCGATTTTCCTTCCGGAACGCCTTCGCGCCCATCATCGGCTTGGCCAAGCGCAGCACCGCGCGCACCCGCTTGCAGCGCACCCGCGCCTTGTGCGCGAACGCCGACGCATCCTGCATCGCATCCACGCACTCGACCGACAGCTTCGCAACCTGCTCCTGGATGACGCGCGTCAGCCCGGCGCCGGGCGTTTCATGAGGGGCAAGCACAAAACTCATCAGCACTAGCCTCGTTTTTCCTTATAGTATTTGGTCGTGTCGCGGATGTGCGTGCGCGCATAATGCGCGCGGGGTTTGCGTTCGTTCGGCCAGAACTCAACCGTCCAGGCGTGCACGTCGTCATTGAACGCATAAATGCGCTCGCACTCCAACCCGGGCACGGGATGACCGTCCGGGCGATTGCCGTCCTTGCACGCGAAGCCATCCGTCTCCAGCGTCTTACGCGCCTTCGCCTCGTCGCCGGCGTTGTACATGCGCGTGATGTAGCTGCGGAATTCCGCGTCGACCGAACCTTCCGCGTCACGATCCCAGAAACCGAACGGCGTGCCGCCGGGCCCGGGCCCCTGTGGCGGCCGCGGCCCGCCCTGAATCGGATTGCTCGCGCATGCGGCTGCAAGCAACGCCAGTCCAATTCCCACCATCAGTCTCATGACATGCCCTCCTGGACCCGTCCCAAGCACGCCAAGCATAAGCCACGCCACTGCCCGGTCAAAGGGCGTTGGCGCCGCGCCCCCGCGCGTGCACCCGTGTCTAGACGCGCCGCCATGTCGAGCCATCCGGCCCATCCATGATCTCGATGCCTTCGGCGGCGAGATCCCTGCGAATGCGATCGGCCTCGGCGAAATCCTTCGCCTTGCGCGCCGCGACGCGGCCCGCGACCAGCGCATCGATCCGGTCCGCGTCAGAAGCATCTCCCCGCGCCCAGTCTTCGGGATCACGCTGCAGCAGCCCAAGCAGAGAACCCGCAGCCAGCAACAACCCCTTGAAGCGCGGCCAGTCCTGCGGCTCCGCCTTGTTCGCCTCGGTCGCCAGCGCCGAAAGCTCCGCCAGCGCCAGCGGGGTGTTGAGATCATCGCACAGCGCATTCAGCACGCCATCCGGCGCGCCAGTATTCGCGGCGTGCACGTCCTTTATTCGGCGCATCGCATTGTAGAGCCGGTCCAGCGTCGCCTTGCTCTGATTGAGCAGCGACTCCGTCCAGTCCAGTGGCTGGCGATAATGCGCGGACATCAGCGCGAACCGCATCGTCTCGCCGTCATAATGCTTCAGCAGCTCATGGATCAGTTTCACATTGCCAAGCGACTTGGACATCTTCTCCGAGTCCATCGACAGGAAACCGTTATGTAACCAGTAGCGCGCCATCGGCTTGCCATGGGCGCACTCGCTCTGCGCAATCTCGTTCTCATGATGCGGGAAGATCAGGTCGAGCCCGCCGCCATGGATGTCGATCGTCTCGCCGAGAACGGCCTTCACCATGGCCGAGCACTCGATATGCCAACCCGGCCGCCCCTCGCCCCACGGACTGTCCCAGCGCGCCTCTTTCGGCTCGCCCGGCTTCGCAGCTTTCCACAGCGCGAAGTCCGCCGGGTCCTTCTTGCCCGCGTCCACCTCGACCCGCGCCCCGGCCACCATCTCGTCCCGGTTCCGTCCGGACAACTTCCCGTAGTCCGCCATCGACGGCACATCGAACAGCACGCCGTCCTTGCCCGGATAGGCATGCCCCTTGGCCACCAGCTCGCTGATAATCGCGATCATGCCGTCGATATGCTCGGTCGCATGCGGCCGCAGCGTCGGCTCGATCACGCCTAGCGCGCCGATATCCTCGCGGTAGATCCGCTCGAAATGAGCGGTTATCTCCGCAATCGGCTTACCCGCCTCGGCGGCCGCCGCGATGATCTTGTCATCCACATCCGTGATGTTCGCAGCGTAAACCACATGCTCGGCTCCGTATTTCAGCCGCAGCAGGCGAAACAGCAGGTCGAATGCGACGGGAGGCCGCGCATTGCCGATATGGGCGTAGGAATAGACGGTCGGTCCGCAGACATACATCGTCACCCGCTGCGGGTTTTGCGGCAAAAACACCTGCTTTTCGCGCGTCAGCGTATTGTGGAGACGGATGTCCATAAAGCGGTCTTTTCGTTCCGTTAGGAATATTCAATAAGGGTTTTGTGGTGCGACGACTGGCGTTTTCGCGAGAGGCGCCTATGTGTCACGCACGCCATGCCCAATCAATCCGGGCTTGGCGTTGAGACGTACAACAAGGGTGTCGTGATGCCCGGGCGCTGAAATCGTGATGATTTCCCGCCCCAGTAACGGAAGGATCGGCCATGGACGCCGTGATCAAAGGCAAGGCCAAGGCCGAGAACGAACCCTTCAAGCGCCCATCCCGGGACGAAGCTGAAGACGCCGTCCGCACCCTGATCGCTTGGGCGGGCGATGACCCCAAGCGCGAAGGCCTGATCGACACTCCCGGCCGCGTCGTCGACGCATATGAGGAATGGTTCGAAGGCTACCGCCAGGACCCGAAAGAATACTTGTCCAAGACATTTGGCGACGTGAAGGGCTATGACGACATCGTCATGCTCCGCGACATCGACGTGGAATCGCACTGCGAACACCACATGGCCCCCTTCCTCGGCAAGGCGTGCGTCGCTTACATGCCGACAGAGGCGGTGGTCGGCATCTCCAAGCTCGCCCGCGTGGTCGAAATCTACGCCAAGCGTCTGCAGACGCAGGAAACGATGACGTCGCAGATCCTGAACGCCATCCAGGACTCGCTCAAACCGCACGGCGTCGCCGTCCTGATCGACGCCAAGCACGAGTGCATGACCACCCGCGGCGTCCACCACCCGAACGTCTCGACGATCACCACGCAATTCACCGGTGTCTTCAAGACCGACCAGGAACTCCGCGAACGTTTCTTGAGGCTCGCTGGGCGGTAGGCTTCACTGGTAGGGATCCAAATCGAACGATCCGCGTGTGCCGGGCGCCTCAACGCCTAATGGCGGCACAAGGTCCTGCCCATCGCCCACTCAGGATCAGAAGAAAACCAGACAGCCAATGCGACAAGCGTTGGCGCGACCCACCACACAACAAGACGCCAAAGCTTCCATCGGTCGCGCCGGCGCTCCGGTTCGCCATCTGTATGCTGTCCTGCTTCACTGATCCGGCCGCGCAGCGTCTCGCGCCCGTCCGCCAATCGTGCTCACGGCACAAGTATCTGCAGCCCACCCAGCGCGATCGTAGCGAACCAGTCATTCGTGGCGTGCATGCCGTTCCCACGAGCGCATCGATCCCATCCGCACGTAACGCCGACGCCGCCACCTCGGCCTCCTCTCGAGTGGAGAGGGAAATCAGGTTTGCGTAGTCATTCGCTCCGACTTCCCGCTCGCCTTCTGCGCCTTGCCCCGCTTCGCCTTCTTCAGCGGCGGTGGATTCAGAATGTTTTCAAATGGCTTCAGCGGCGCCGGCCTATAGCGCGGGCGGAGATCCTTGGCGGTCGCCCGCATGGTCACTGTCGGGTCCAGCACGTTCGCGATGTAGTCCGCCGATGGCTGCTCCTTGCGCGCCTTGGCCGCCCAAATCCGCCGCGAATAAATCGGATAGTTCATCGGGGAGAGCGAATCCCAGAATTTCGGCCGCGAGATGCGCGCGTTGAACACCAGCCCCGCCTCGCGGATCGCCTGGTCGAGCGGAGACTCGTCCTCGCCATACTTGCCGTAGAACCGCAGCCCGCATTCAGCCGCGCCTTCCGCGATCCATTTTAGCGGCGCCGCCGAAAGGGGCGACCCCTCTCCCCCGCCAATGTCGCCATGCGTGCCCACAAACCAGCGCTGCTGGTAGTGCACTCGCCCCGGCTGGCAATGTGGCCGCTGGTTGGCTACCTCCACGCCTTCCCACAACGTCGCGGGAAAGCCGAGCCTGCGCTCGTCGATGGCCACGGCATGGCGCGCCGCCAGCACGTTCGAGCCGACCATCATGTCGTGAAAGCCGAAGCGCTTATTCATCGAACGCGCAAACCCGCCCAGCGCACTCGGCACGCCGCGCTGTCCCACCGTGTCGAAAATGCCGAGATAGGTGACCTTGATTGACTCATCAGACTTGATGCGCGTCCCGTCCGCCGCGCGTACGCCCTTGCCATACAGCGTGCGGAATTCCCGCCGCGCCCGGTCATAATCGTCACGCTCGAACTGCGTCGCCTTCGGCCCGGGTCGCGAGCGATAGAGCCGGAACGCATCCCACGCTCGCTCCGCATGCAGCCGGCTCACAATGCCGGCGCTGCTGATCAGGCCGGCGAAACTGCGCGCACAGAACGCGCCACGGCTGAACCCGAACACATAGATCTCGTCGCCCGCCTCGTAATTGAACGCGAGCCGCAGATAGGTTTCGACGATATTGTCCTCAACCCCCTCCCCGAAGACGCCGCCGAGAATCTTGTTGAGCCACTCGGTCATCCCGTCGACGAAACCGTCCTTGCCCAGCGCGTCGATGTTCGAGCCAACGCCCTGGCTGTAGATCACGATCTGCGGAATTTGGGTCCCGTCCTCAAGCGTGTTCGTATGCGCCACGCTGCGGGCGAGGATGGCGATATTGGTCGGCTTGTCCTGCCTGAGCCTCTGCCACGTTCCATCGAAGCAGATGATAAAGCGCTTCACTGGAAATCCCCACACTGACTGCCCCAACCTACCAGAGCGGCTGGCCAACGCCAGCGCCTAGGGCATTTCCTTCAACGCCGCTTCCAGCCCCGGCAGCATTACGTCATCCGCCTTGTCGCCCCCGAGTGTGACGCTGACATAAAGGGCCTGCAGAAAAGCCGCCGTATTGTGCCGCCAGGCCAGCCAGGTTTCGCCATTGGGCTCAACACCTGCTGGCGGCGTCGCCATCACCATCAACCACTCTGTCCACTCTGCCTCGTCGAGCGCCCCTCGCGCCGCCGCGAATAGCACCGGACGCGCCAACCGTTCGCTCTCGCCGAACACATAGGCATGCCCCTTCGGCGCGACCTGCACGCCGACCCCCGACACGATCACCCGCAGCCCCTCGGCATCAATCCGCGGATTGAGCGCCAGCTGCATCAGCAGGTCAGCCCCATGCGCCACGCCATGCCGCCACCCTTCCCGCTCATAGAAGCCGCGATAGTCCGACACGTTGATGAACCAGTGCTGCGCATCGACCAGAAGCTTAATCAGCTCATCCTCGCTCAGAAACGCCTCAACCCGGTCCGACCGCGCCACCTCCGACAATGCCAGCGCTGCGAACGGCTGTTCAAATCCCAACCCCTCCGGCGCCCTCAGCCGAGCAGTTAGATCGACAAGCAACGCCCGCTTCGTATCATCCTTGAGCTTCCGCTCTCGCAACATATGCGTCAGCGCCTCATAGGCGATCCCGTCACGTACCGTCGGGTCAGGGCTCGCAAGGCACGCCATTATCGCTGTCGCGAGTGTCTGCCGCTCAGCCTCATTCGCGATATCGAACTTGGCCGCCTTCAGCGCATCCAACCTTGCCCGATCCCAGCCAGCGGGCGGACATCCCGGCGTCGCCAGCGCGGCCTCTCGTGCCGCCAAATCTTCCGGCGAAAAGAGCAGCCATCCCCCGCCGAACGGATGTTGCGCAGGGTAAGGTCCCGCCGGCGCTGCGCACGCCGCAATCATCAAAGCCAGACCCCCAACCAGCAACTGTTTCATGAACCACGCTTACCTGCTTCCCGTCCCAACCTCTACAGCGTAAGAACCCTCATGACCTACGCCCCGCCCCTCACCGGCTCCGCCCAGGACGAAACCGTCGAGCTGCGTCCAAAGTTCGACGCAGACGGCCTTATCGCCGCCATCGCGCAGGATGCAGACACAGGTGACGTCCTGATGCTCGCCTGGATGAACGCTGAAGCGCTGCAGCTCACCATCGACACCGGTCGCGCCATCTACTGGTCGCGCTCGCGCAAGGGTCTCTGGCGCAAAGGCGACACGTCTGGCCACGAGCAGCACATCGTCGAGATCCGGGTCGACTGCGATCAGGACGCCGTCCTCCTGAAAGTCCGCCAGACCGGCGCCGCCTGCCACACCGGCCGCCGCTCCTGCTTCTACCGCATCGCGAGCGCCAGCGGCCTCAAGGAAGGCTGATCACGCCGCTACATCTACCGTGCGATGACAGCGCGGAGACAAGGGAGAGACATCCATGCTCAGGACTTTCGCCGTTCTTCTCGCCCTAGCCGCATCGGCCTGCGCCGCCTCCGCGCCAACGGAGCAAATCGCGCGCTCGAGCGCATGGAACGCCGCTGCGCTCGAAGAAGTCGTCAGCTACGTCGGCTCGCAAAAGACAACCGGCTTCCTGATCATCGAGAACGGCAAGACGATCACCGAACGCAACTGGCCTCTGCCGCCTGAAGCGGAAACCTTTCGCGCCAACTCGTCCACGGCCTGACGCCCAACGGCGCCCTGCGCGAGGATGTGGCTTCGCAGCAGAAAAGCCTCATCGCCTTTCTGGTTGGCATCGGCGTCGACAAGGGCCTGATCGACATCGAAAAGCCCGTCTCCGCCTATATCGGCTCGCGCTGGTCGAAAGCGACGCCCGAGCAGGAAAGCGCCATCACGGTACGCAACCTGCTCGAAATGAATTCCGGCCTGAAGGAAGACCTCACCTTCGATGCACCGCCCGACACGAAATTCTTCTACAACACGCCCGCCTACGCCTTCCTGAAACCCATCCTCGAGAAAGCCTCGAAACAGTCGCTGACGATCCTCACCCAGCTCTGGCTCACTAAGGTGATCGACATGCACGACACCGCGTGGGAACAGCGGCCTACCGCCTTCGCCGATGTCGGCAACCCCACCGGCCTCGTCACCACGCCGCGCGACCTCGCGCTGCTGGGACAATTCGTCCTCAACGGCGGAAAGAAGTCGCCGACCGGCGGACAGTTGATGTCCAAGAAGCAGCTCGACGCCATCTTCAAGCCCACCGCCACCAATCCTGCCTATGGCCGCCTGTGGTGGCTGAACGGCAGCGCCGAGACAGTGAATGTTGGCCTCGACTCTCCACGTCGGGCGGGACAGTTCATCCAGTCGGCCCCGCGCGAAATGCTCTGCGCCATGGGCGCGCAGGATCGCAAGCTGTTCATCGTGCCAAGCCGCAAACTTCTGGTCATCCGCATGGGACAGGCAGCGTCCGATCGCAACTTCAACGAGAAGCTCTGGCAGCTGCTCGCCAAGGCGATGCCGTCGAATTAACGAAGCTGCGCAGTTAATCTTTCGCCCCAGCTTCTCCCCATTTCGCTCCTTCAATTCGCCGCACGCGGCTGCGATGGTTCATCATCGTAGAAGGGGATGACCATGAAGAACGCAATTCTCGCCACCGGCGCCGCGCTCGTTATTGCCGTGCTGCTCTCTTCACCCACCTTCGCCCAGACCTCCAACCAGCGCCCCACCAACGCCGCGCCGTCGCCCGCGCCTTTCGCAGCGGAAATTCCCGCTGACGATACGCCGCTCGACATCCTCATCGAACAGGCGAGCACGCCTGACGAACGCGCCCGCCTCCTGCTCCGCTGCATCGGTCCGCGCCCGAAACTTGACGCCGAAGTTCGGCCGGAAGCTCGGGCTTCGGAACCGGCGGTCATCACGGACTGAGCCCTGCTTGGCTATTCTCATCCGCGCAAGTCATGCTAACGCAGCATGGCGCCCGCGGAGGAATGTACGCCATGAAGAGCCAAGCCATCGTCGCCTACGGCCAGCCGCTCGAAGAAGTCACCTCCGACATCCCGACGCCCAGCGGCACGCAGGTCGTGGTGAAGATTAGCCATTCGGGTGTCTGCCATTCCGACGTCCACCTGCAGGACGGCCATGTCGACCTCGGCGATGGCGACAAGATCGACTGGTCCAAGGGCCGCACGCTGCCCCACACGCTGGGCCACGAGATCGAAGGCACGCTCTCGGCCGTAGGCCCCGATGCGCAGGCGCTTCTCGAAGGTCGCGCGATCGGCCAGCGCTTCGTCGTCTTCCCGTGGATCGGCTGCGGCGAGTGCGCCACCTGCAAGCGCGACCAGGAACACATCTGTTCCAAGCCGCGCCAGATCGGCATCCAGGTCGCCGGCGGCTATTCCGAATACGTCCTCGTCCCGCACCCGAAATACCTGCTAGACGCAACCGGCGTGCCTGAAGGCCTCGCCGCCACCTACATGTGCTCGGGCATCACGGCGTTCTCCGCGCTGAAGAAGGTCCGCACCGCCTATGAAGGCGAAGCGATCGCCATCGTGGGCCTCGGCGGTGTTGGCATGATGGGCCTGCAATTCGCACGCGCCATGTTCCCGAACAACAAGATCATCGGCGCCGACATCGATCCGAAGAAGCTCGACGCCGCCTTGGCCGCCGGCGCCGACGCCGTCTACAATTCGAAGGAACCCGACGCGATCAAGAAACTGAAGGTCGACACGGGTGGCGGCGCTGCTGCAGCGGTCGACTTCGTCGGCTCCACGCCCTCGCTCAACTTCGCAAACGGCGCCATCCGCCGCGGCGGCGAGATCATCGTGGTCGGCCTGTTCGGCGGCAAGTTCGCAAGCCCGATCCCCGCCTTCCCGAGCCGCCCGTATTCCATCGTCGGCTCCTACACCGGCCCGCTCGGGGAGACGCGCGAGATGATGGAGCTCGTCAAAACGGGCAAGATCGCGCCGATCCCAGTCGAGATGCGCCCGCTCGATCAGGCGGACAAGACGCTTAACCAGTTGCGCGAAGGCTCGATCGTCGGCCGCGTAGTCCTCAAGCCGTAAGCCACACTGGCGGCAAAAAAGTGCGCGGCTGGGAAATCCTCGCCTGGCGCGATCCCTGGTTCGGCGCACTCGCCTATCCCGTATTTCGCGCTGGCGCGATCACGCCCGAATACCGCCGGCGATTCTACGCGTCCGGCGATGACGACATCGCTCGCCTGCTTGCCTGGTTAGACGCGGATGTCGGCGCCCGTCCCCTCGTCCGGCCGCGCTCTCGACATTGGCTGCGATGTGGGCTGGCTTACCCAAGCGATGACGAAGATTGTGCCTGCTGTCGCAGGATACGATGTTGCCGAATCGAGGCTAGCCATCGCCCGCGCCGAGGCGCTGCCCAAGGCGGCGTTATCACCAACAATGCCCCGCGGCCCGTTCATATGGATCAACTCTACATCGTCTTCGAGAACATCTCACCGCCTAAAGGTCTCAAACTGATCGAGGAGGCGCTGGCGCAAGCGGGGCCCGACGGCTTCCTTAGCCTGCGCGTCACCTTCTGGCGCGATCACGCGCAGCCGCGCACTGGCATCCTCGCCCGCCTCCGTCGCCGCCTGATCCGCAGATGCAGGCCGCAAGCCGACAGGCGAGGCCGCCCAACTAGGCTGTAGACTCATAATGTCGAAGCCATAATCGCACGGAAGCGAGCTTTGCCATGGCCAGATAGTTCAGGGCGTGGCGATGGAAGCGCGTGCAGATATGGCGGAACTGCTTGAGCTTGTTGAAGAAGCGCTCGATCAGATTGCGTTGTTTATAAAGGCGCTTTGAGTAGGTGATGTCCTGGACCCGCTGCGATTGGGGTGGAATGCAGGCGCGGCAGTCCTGGTCTTCGATCACCTCTCGGATCCAGTCACTGTCGTAGGCTCGATCTCCCAGCACGACAGCGCCTTTGGGGAGATCATTGAGGAGCAGATCCGCCATTGGCGCGTCATGGGCCTGGCGGGTGAGAGTTCGAGCTGCACAGGCAGGCCATTACCGATGACCCGGGCGTGAAGCTTGGTGGTCAGCCCTCCACGACTTCGACCGATACAAGCGTCTCCAGTCTGTTTTTTTGGGCGGCAGCTTGCTGGTGCACGCGCACAATCGTTGAATCGATCATCTGCACTTTGCCGTCGTGGGCGGCGATGATGGCGTCCATCAGACGATCCCAAACTCCCGCTTTTCGCCAGCGATTGAAGCGATTGTAGACCGTCGTCGGTGGTCCATAGCGCTCCGGCAGGTCCGCCCAGGGCGAACCCGAGCGCAGGACCCAGAACATCCCGTTCAACACTCGCCGGTCGTCAACCCGGGGCACTCCGCGCGGCTTGTTGGGAAGCAGCGGCTGGATCACCTTCCACTCAAAGTCCGTCAGATCATATCGCGCCATCACCAATCTCCCTCACGGGAGTGAATCACGCTTCGCGCCGACTGCCAGCGGATTTATGAGTATGCAGCCTAGTCCGTATATATGATTATGAGGTGAGCGAGGTCATGCGCCGCATCATGTCAGGCTGATTCAGGGGCGTGGTGCTACGCCACACCAACCATCATGGCGCGTGGTTAATCGCCCGGCGCGGCTAGCTTCAAATTAGAACGGCGCCCGGACATCATTCCGCTTCGAGAAGTACAGATACTCCCCGTCGAAGCCCGCAACCCGCCTCAGCTTTTCGAGATCAACCAGCTGCACGCGCCGCGACTTGTACTTCACCACGCCCATCTGCTCGAGCCGGTTGAACACGCGCACGATGTGAATGACGCTCAGCCCAAGAATATTAGCGAAATCCTCCTGCAATAGCGGCAGCAGAAGCGTGTCGCCATCATGCTTCTCGATCAGCTGCAGCCGCGCCAAGATCTCGCACAACACGTGCGCCAATCGCTGCGTCGCATCGCGTCGCCCTAGCGACACTACCCGCTCAGCCAACAGCGCTTCCTCGTGCGCATTGGACCACATCAGAGCCTCAGCGAGGCCCGGATGCCGCGTCATCATATCGCGAAAGCTCTTGGTCTCCAGCTCCCACAACGCCACGGGCGTGCGCGCAACGATGTCGAACTCCGAACGCTCGAACATCAGCATGTTGTAGCAAAGAAAATCGCCTGGCAGAGCGAAGTTCACGATCTGCCGCGTGCCGCCCGGCAGGAAACGCGCACGCAACAGCCAACCATCCTCCACGAGGTACATGCACTTGTATTTCTCGCCCTCCCTGATCAGCGCTTCGCCCGCGCCCAGATTGACGCGCTTGCGCAAGCTGGTTGAGATCCGTTCGCAGGTCGTACCCAACAGGGAAGAAGCCTTGCAGCTTCGCGATGAGATTGCGACTAGGCATGATTTCGCGATCAGGCGTCCGCGTTCGCGGCGCACCTCCTCCAATCGAAGTTTCTGAAATGTCCAACGTCAGCGTAGGAACGGCCCCGCTCTCGCCGGGTTCCATTTCAGTCCGATCTGGGACTTTTTGATGCTAAGCGGCTTCAGCGAGCAGCGGCCGCTCCCCCATCACGCCGGCGATCTTCGCCGTTAGCTCGCGCTGATCAAGCGGCTTGGACACATAATCTGACATGCCAAGCGCCAGATACTTCTCGCGGTCCCCACTCATCGCATCGGCGGTCAACGCGATGACTGGAAGGCTACGCCACGCTTCTGCGCTGGCGCGGATGTGGCGGATCGCTTCCTTGCCGTCCATGACGGGCATGTGCACGTCGAGCAATACGATGTCGAACGCCTCGTCATGCAGGCGGTCGAGCGCCTCTTGCCCATTCACCGCTTCGACGAATTTCGGCGACAACTGCGCCAAGAACAGCTTCACGACCTGGCGGTTGACCGCATTGTCATCGACCAGAAGGATCTTGAGCCCGCGCAGGCGCTTGGTCGTCGCCTCGCTCGGCGCGGGGAAGCTTGTATCGACTGTACGCACAGGCGACATCTCGTCCACGGCGCTCGCCAGGAAGGTCAGCGTGAAGGTCGACCCCACGCCCGGCTCGCTTTCCACCGCGACGTCTCCGCCCATCAGCTGCGCCAGCTGACGCGTGATCGCGAGGCCCAGCCCCGTGCCGCCAAAGCGCCGCGTGATCGTCGCATCCGCCTGCGTGAAGGTCGTGAACAGGCGTGAGCGCACCGCTTCGGTCATGCCGATGCCGGTATCGGTCACCGCCACGCTGATCCGGTATTCGCCCGGCGACACTTCGTCGGAAGAGACAGCCATCTTCACCTGGCCGCGCTCGGTGAACTTGATGGCGTTGGACAGAAGGTTGCCCACACACTGGCGCACACGTACCGGGTCGTAATGCAGCATGGCCGGCATTCCCGGCGCGATATGCAGGTCGATCGTCAGCCCGCGTTCCACCGCCTTTGACAGGAACAGCTGGCGCAGGCGCTCGAATGTCTGGCCAAGCTCGCCGTCGACAGGCGAGATTTCCATCTTGCCCGCTTCGATCTTGGACAGGTCGAGCACGTCGTTGAGCAGCGCCGTCAGCGTCTTGCCCGATTCGAGGATCACATCGACCTTCTCACGCTGGTCGGCCAGCAGGCCGTCATTGACTAGCGATTGCGCCATGCCCAGGACGCCGTTCAGCGGCGTGCGGATCTCGTGGCTCATCGAGGCGAGGAAGTTCGACTTGGCGACTGTCGCCGCCTCCGCCTGCCGCTTGGCCTCGATCAGCGCCAGCTCGGCCTGCTTCTCTTCCTGGATGTCCAGCATCAGCCCGACGGCGCGCACCGGAATCGCATGCTCATTGCGCTGCACGCGCATGAACAGGCGCACCCACTGGTCCTCGCCGTTCGGACGGTACAACCGTGCGTCGATTGATTGCACGCCAGGCGAGCGCAGGCAGCTCTCCCAGCTCTCGCGCACCGCCGCGATATCGTCGTCATGATACATCCCGAACGGGCGCATCGAGTGCCGCGCCAGCGCTTCGGGGCCGGCCAGCTCCTGGTATTGCGGCGACGTCCACCGCTCCGACGAACGCAGGTCGATCTCGTAGACGCCGGCGCTCGCCGCCGACATCGCGATCTCGAGGCGATCATGCATGATCGCCGCCTGGTCGCGGGCATCCACCAACTCGGTGATGTTCTGCGACAGCCCAAAAATCTCGTACTTGCCCGACGGCAGTCTCCGCCCTGACGTGAACTGCGCCAGCGTATGGCGCCATGTGCCGTCCGGCTTGCGGCGGCGAAGGTGCAGCGTTGCGGTTCCGCCCTGCAGCGACAGCCGGTCGCGGACCTGCTTATCCTTGTCGATGTCATCGGGATGCAGATCCTTGACGATATCGTCGAGCCGATAGATCGACATCGCCTCCCCGCGCTTCACCAGCGAATCGGAGAAATGGAAGGTCTCCTCGTCGGGATTGTAGCGGAACATCCCGATGTCCGCGTCGCGCATCAGCCTGTCGCGCACATCGATCGACGCCACCAGCTTGCCCAGCATCGACCATTCGGCCGTGACGTCCGACAAGATCACCACATCCGACATCTGCGCGCGCCCGCGTTTCGGACGCAGCCACATGTCGCCCTTGTGCCCGGTAAAGCGATAGACGGCGCCATCGCCATACGATTTGTGCTCGGCCGAGATGGATTCCAGGAACTCGGTCAGGCCCGCGCCGCTCAGCCGATCGGCCGAAACGCCCGTCAGCTGCACGAAGGTTTCGTTGGCGCGTGACACACGCCCATCCTCGTCAACCTGCGCGGCCGCCAACCCGAGCGCCCCAAGCTGCTCGAGCAACGCCATGGCGTCGTTCCCGGTGAATTCTGACAAGGTCGAAGGCCCCTGGGCGCAGCTTCAGTGAAACTCGTCGGGAACCCTAGGCTGCCGCACGTTAATGCGCCCTTTCCGCAGGGGGGCCAATCGCCCAAAACCCTAGGGTTTTTGGGGTTTTTTCTGCAGGAAAACCAAGGAATTACCCGGACGTCACAAGCGGTCCGCCCATGATCTTCTGCAGCCCTCCCATGCCGCCCACCTCGTTCTTACGGGCGATGAATTTGGCGTCGGTCGAGGCAAAATAGTTGCGCGACCGGACGGTCGAGACCTTCACGAATTCCGCTTCCACTTCATCGGTCTTCAGTGTCAGCAGCGTGAATCCCTTCGCAAAGGCATTGTAGTATAGCACCTCGTTGTTCGCTTCAGGCATCAGCCAGTTCAGCTCCTCGAACGGTACGCTGTCCCCCGCCCCGGGCGACGTAACGGACGTGCAGCCGAACTCCACCCCGCGCTGCTGGCCCGAATTGTCGTGCAGCTGGTTGGCCCAGGCCGTGTGCGTATCGCCCGTCAGCGTCACCAGCCGCGCATTCGCCGCCTTCGCAGCCGCGTAAAGTCGTTCACGCGCCTGTGGAAATCCGCTCCACGCATCCAGATTCCATTCAAAACCGTAGCGCGCCGTCGAATAATAGCGTTTCGAGCCCTGCGAGACCTTGGCGTACTTGTCGGCCGACAGGCCCGACTGCAGGTCTGGCATCCGAACCTTGGCCATCGTTACCTGATTGCCCAGCACCTGCCATTTCCTGCCTGCGGCGGTCGACTGCTTCAGCGCGTCCGCCAGCCACGCTTCCTGCTCGACCCCAAGCATCGAACGCTGCGGATCGTTGATCTTCGCCTTCAACCGCTCGGCGATCGCAGGGCGCTCGGCGTCCGGCGCCATGAACATTTCGTCGAATGTCAGGTCCTCGCCGCGCCCCACCAGCCGGCTCTCAAGCAGGAACAGCGTCGCCAGATCGCCGATGTCGAACTTGCGCCAGATCGCCTCGCGCGGCCTTCCCGGCACGGGATCGCGCACAGGCATCCACTCCAGATAGGCTTGCACCGCCTGCGCCTTGCGCTCGGTCCATCCACCTTCGGTCTCGGGCTGATGGTTCTCCGCGCCGGTACGATACGAGTTGTTCGCCGACTCATGATCGTCCCACGTGCAGAACCACGGCGCCACGCCATGCGCCGCCTGCAGGTCCGGATCCGACTTGTACTGCGCATGCCGTGCCCGGTAGTCGGCCAGCGACACGATCTCAGTCTCCGGCGCATGGTTGCGACCGAGCTCTTTCCCCACCACACCGCCATATCCGGTGACGCCGTATTCGTAGATGTAGTCGCCAAGGTGGATCACGGCGTCGATCACGCTGCTCTGCCCGCGCTTGGCGATCTCGCGATAGACATTGAAATATCCGAACGGCCAGTTCGAACACGACACCACCGCCATGCGATAATCCGCCATGCCGGTCGCCGGCAGCGTCCGCGTCACGCCGCCCGGCGACGACGCCTTTCCGGCCGTGAACCAGTAATAATAGACTTGCCCCGCCTCGAGCCCGTCGACATCGATCTTGACTGTGTAGTCGCGCTCCGACCCCGTGATGAACACGCCCGTCTTTACGACATCCTTCATCGCCGCATCGCGCGCGACATTCCACTTCACCGGAACCGGCCCCGCCGCCTCCGGCGTCACCCGCGTCCACAGGATCACTGCCGTCTGCGTGGGATCACCCGAGGCGACCCCGTGCGAGAAAGCCGCGTTTCCGCCATAATCCGCCTCGCCACCCAAGGTGGTGCAGGCGGCTGCACTAAATCCGGCCGCACCAAGGCCCAAAGCTCCGCGCCGCGTCAGCCTGGTCATGGATTAATCCTCTGCACTGGGTTAGTGGCCCATACGAATCCCTACCTCGCAGCATACCGCGACGAAAGCATGACGTCCCAAACGCCTGATCCAATGAAGATTACCGTTCCCGCGGAAGCAGCGGGCGCGCGCCTCGATAAATGGCTCGCTGACGCTGGAACCGGCATGTCCCGGTCGCGCCTGCGGGTGCTGATCGAGGAAGGTCGCGTCACCGCCAACGGCCAGCCAGCCACCGACGCCAGCGCCAAGGTCATCACCGGCGCAGTCTACACCATCGATCTACCCACCCCGGTTGGGGCGCTGCCCGAGGCCGAAGACATCCCGCTCGACATAGTCTTTGAGGACAAGCACCTCATCGTCATCGACAAGCCGGCCGGCCTTGTTGTTCACCCCGCAGGTGGATCTGAGCGCGGTACGCTGGTCAACGCACTGCTCTTCCATTGCGGGGCGCATCTCACCGGCATCGGCGGCGTCGCCCGCCCCGGCATCGTCCACCGTCTCGACAAGGACACGTCGGGCGTCATGGTCGCCGCCAAGAGCGAAGCGGCCCACACGGCCCTAACCGCCATGTTCGCGGCTCACGATATCGAACGCGCCTATCTGGCCGTCACACGCGGCGCGCCGCGTCCGCTGATCGGCCGCATCGAGACCAATATCGGCCGCTCGCCCAATGACCGGAAGAAGATGGCGGTCATGAAGGACAAGCACTTCCGCGCCGACCACTGGTCGAACGACACCACGAATGGCGAAAGCGCCGAGACCGCGGGCAAGATCGCGATCACCAACTATCGCGGCCTTGAAACCTACGGACACCTCGATGCGACAGGCACGCAACCCGCCGCCGCCCTCGTCGAGTGCCGTCTCGAGACCGGACGCACCCACCAGATCCGCGTCCACATGGCCCACATCGGCGCGCCCGTTCTCGGCGACCAGACCTATGGCAAGCACCGCTGGCTGAAAGCCGATGGCAAAGGCCCCGCCTTTGAGCGCGCCACCGCTACCGCAAAAGCCTTCGAACGACAGGCGCTCCACGCCGCCATCCTTGGCTTCGAACACCCGATCACGAAGGAGCCGCTCCGCTTTGAACGCCCGCCGCCAGCGGACATGCAGGACCTGATCGACGCCCTGCGCGCAATGCCGACTTGACGCCTATCGAATGATCTCGACGCGCCATTCATGATCGAACTGGTAGCCGCAGATCGCGAAGGGCTCTCCGTTGAATTCGGCCGGCTCGTATCTGGCCGTCTTCGCCCATTGAAGCGTCGCCTCATCCAGCGTTTTCGAACCCGACGATTTGGCAAGATGAACATCCACCAGCCGGCCATCGGCCGTCAGGCAGGATTCGATCGACGTCCTGCCCATCTCTTCCTGGCGTTTGGCCGACGGCGGATAGGCCGGCAGCGCCGTCTCCTTCGCCATTTTCGGCCGCTTGGTCAGACCCGGCAGGCCGGGCTTCCATTGCACAAAGAAAGGCGGGCGCTCGCTGTCTGCGGGCGCCGTGGAGGCCTGCACAAGTCCAGGATCGATCGCCGGCGGCAAATCCGGCGGTCCGAACCCGGGCAAAGGAATTGACGAACAGCTGGCAAGCGCCAGCGCCACACCGATCGTCAGCCCCCCGGCCCGCAATCGATTTGCAGCAAACATGCTGCTCCCTCCGTCTCCTGGAGCTGCACGAAAGCTAACTCTGCCATCAATCGATTTTGCGCGCGACAGAATTGACAATCCGCCGGCGCAACGACGCCGCGGGCGATCATTTAAAAAACGATACTATTTGGTACACATCTGCGAAATCCACCTGTTTCCAGGCCCCCCGAAATCCCACCCCGTCAGTCGCCTATTAGGCGCGCTCCTCAATTCCAGCAGAAACCATCGCGCCCTAACCCCCTTTAACGGAGATTACCCTCTCCCCATCTTTCGCGCATGACGGACCGGGGGCGGGACATAATCCTGCCGAGAACCTTCATAAAATAGGGACGTTAGGTCCAGATCGGACCTGTACGTACCGGGGTATATGAACAAGAGCCGCGAGCGTGTCCTCCCCAGATAGGCGTCGCGGCCGGGAAAAGAAGGAGCGAACAACATGGCCAGCCTCGCAATTGCACTCTCCCCTGAACAAGGGCTGTCGCGTTATCTCTCTGAAATTCGCAAATACCCGCTGCTCGAGAAGAACGAAGAGTTCATGCTCGCCCAGCGCTGGGCCCAGCATCAGGATTCTGAAGCCGCAGAGAAGATGGTGACGTCGCACCTCCGCCTCGTGGCGAAGATCGCGATGGGCTATCGCGGGTATGGCCTGCCCATGGGCGAGGTCATTTCCGAAGGTAACGTCGGCCTGATGCAGGCCGTGAAGAAGTTCGACCCGGACAAGGGCTTCCGCCTGGCGACCTATGCAATGTGGTGGATCCGCGCCGCGATCCAGGAATACATCCTGCGCTCGTGGTCGCTGGTGAAACTCGGCACCACCGCCGCGCAGAAGAAACTCTTCTTCAACCTGCGCCGCCTCAAGGGCGAAATCAGCGCGATGGAAGAAGGCGACCTGCGTCCGGAGAACCTGACCACGATCGCCACCAAGCTCGGCGTCACCGAGGAGGAAGTCACCTCGATGAACCGCCGCATGGCGTCGGGCGGCGACGCCTCGCTCAATGCTCCCATCGGGGGCATGGAGGGCGGCGAAGCCGAATGGCAGGACTGGATCGCTGATGACACCCCCGGCCAGGCCGAACGCCTCGCCGAGACGGATGAGTTCGGCGCCCGCATGAGCCTGCTCGAACGCGCGATGGAATCGCTCAACGAACGCGAGCGTCACATCATCACCGAGCGGCGCCTGAAAGAAGAACCGACCACGCTGGAAGACCTCTCGACTGAGTACAATGTCAGCCGCGAGCGGATCCGCCAGATCGAGGTCCGCGCCTTCGAGAAGCTGCAGAAAGCGATGCGGGAAGCCGCACGCGAACAAGGCCTCATCGAAGCCAACTAGAACAAGCCCGGCCCGCTCGAAAGAGCGGGCCGGATCGCTTCCGGGGACGAGAACGGTCCCAGACAAGGATCGCGACGCGCGCGGCTCGCCGCGCGCCAGCCCGCTTTCAGCGCGTGCGGTGGTCCCCGCGCACTGGAGGCGGGCGAAATTTGTGCGCTCCGTACGTCCCGCCTCTATACTCACGAATAGAAGTCAGCTAGACACTGTCAAGTCAATCAGCCTTCGCTGGAGCCGCACCCATGGCCGACACTGCCGCCGCCCTCAAAACCTACAACGACATCCCCGTCCTCGACTGGGACCTGCAGGACCCGCAGGCGTCTTCTTACGTCCTCTTCAAGGACCTGCGCGAGAAGACCCCGCTGGTGAAGGTGCCGATGGGCATGGGCTCGATGGTGATGGCCCTGCGTGGCCGCATGGTCGACCAGATCGTCTCACCCGAGAACACGCGCCAGCTCGAGACCGAGATGAAGATGATGCAAGGCATCTTCGATGGCCCGATCTTCGACTTCGTCGCGCAGGTCATGCTCTTCGCCAACGGCGAAGTCCACCAGCGCCGCCGCCAGCCCGTCGCCCGCACGTTCGCCTTCAAGCTGATGGAAGCGATGCGTCCCAAGGCCGACGCCGTCGCGACCGAAATCATCAACGAACATCTCGGTAAGGGCCCGTTCGACTTCCTCAAGGAATTCGCCGCCCAGCTGCCCGCCCGCATCATCGCTGATATTCTCGGCATTCCCCGCGCCGACCTGCCCGTCTTCATGAAGTGGATTAGCGACACCGCGGAATCGATCGGCTTTGTCGACGTCGAACGCCGCGCCGGCATCGAACAGTCGCTCACCGACTTCAACGCTTATGTCGACAAGCTGCTGGCGGATCGCCGCGCCAATCCGCGTGGCGACTTCCTCAGCGACTATGTCGCGGCCACCGCCGCCTCCGGCGACATGACCGAAGGCGAGATCCGCGCCCAGGTGGTCGGCCTCATCCTTGCCGGCTCCGACACCACGCGCAACTCGATGTGCATGACGCTGTTCCAGCTCCTACAACACCCGGATCAGTGGGCAGCCCTCGTCGCAGACCCCGACAACCTCAAGAAGAAGGCGGCTGAAGAAGGCCTGCGCTATGAGCCGGTCGTGTCCGGCATCCCGCGCGTCACCACGCAGGACATGGAGATCGAAGGCTTCCTCATCCCACCCGGCGCCATCGTCGCCGTCTCGATCCTGTCGGTCCTACGCGATCCCGAAATCTACGCCGACCCCGAAACCTTCAACATTCACCGCACCGACCAGCAACGCTGGCATCTCGCCTTCGGCGCCGGCGCCCATCGCTGCGCCGGCGAAGCATTGGCGCGGGTCGAACTCGAAGAAACCCTCGCCGCCATCGCGAGACTCGCCCCCAACACCCGCGTCGTCGGCCAGCACCCCAAACTCCAACCCGGCGCCATTCGCACGGTGGACCAGATCCAGGTCGAGTTCGCGTAAGCACGCGAT
This sequence comes from Hyphomonadaceae bacterium, assembly GCA_016714495.1. GTDB lineage: Bacteria > Pseudomonadota > Alphaproteobacteria > Caulobacterales > Hyphomonadaceae > UBA7672. The sequence continues at coordinate 518,378 of JADKDU010000001.1, forward strand.
TACGTGCAATTTTGACAGGATGGGCAGGGCCAGATTTAACCTCGTAGGCCGACGCTCGGAGGCATGCCCTCCGTCCCCGCCCCGATCATCAATGATGCATCGCACCGTACCGCCGTGCTGGGCCGCCTGGCGTGGACCATTCCGGTCACTACGCTTCTGTTCGTCGTGCTTGGGCCAGTGGTTGGCACACTGATCGCGCTTGTGACGCCGCCCTTCGGCCTGATGACGATGGCGGCAATCGCAAAACCGGACACGCTGCCGCTCCTGTTCTTGCTCTCGCTGGGTACAGGATATGTGATTGGCTCCATCCCGGCTGCCTTTTCCGGTTTCTGGGTCGCGCTTCTCTCTCCCTTTTCCGCCTCCCGAAAGCACTTCTTCCTCGGGGCCGCCGCGATCGGCGCCGCGAGCACGTGGATATTTGCTGCGGGTCAGCAGCCTTCGGGCGGTCCGATCTTGCCGATCTTCCTCGCGATCATAGGGACCGTCTCCGCAGTGGTGTGCGCAGTTCTCACGGACCAGTTGCGCCGCCGCCCTTTCCTCGAAAGTCGTAGCGCCCGCCGCAAGCGCCGCGACCAGCTCGCCAGAGCTCGCGCTGAACGCCTCGCCAGAGCCCGAAAACCTAGCTGAAGCCTCGCTCGATAGCCCGCATCCGGAGTACCGCAGCAAAGCTGCGCGCCTCGCAGGACGAGGGCGTGCTCGCCGAACGCAGGGAGTGCGCGATCACTGGCTCCCAATTCAGAGGATGGCGAAAAACCTTCGCTCAAGAATTCATGGGGCTTGCTTGCAAACCCTGTAGGACAGCGCCCGCCAGATTCCACCGGCGCGGCGCAAGGTTATGCCGCCCGCGTCCTGACGAGAGGGAGGTCCGAAGTCGACCCCTGCTTCCGATGTCGGGACGTCGGTCGCATGGCCAGCGGCGTCTTGGGAACTCGACAGCGTCCCATCAAGTAAGCCAATCACGACTGCGGGAATAAAACGGCCGATCGGGGAGGGAGGAGATTGAAGCATCCCAGGCGTTGAGCGCGCCTGTACGAATGAGAGATCACGCTCCCGCCACAAAATCCCCGCTCGCGCCGCCCGACTTCGACAACAGCTTCACGCCCTCGATCTGCATCGTGCGGTCTACCGCCTTCAGCATGTCGTAGATCGTCAGGCATGCAACCGACACCGCTGTCAGCGCTTCCATCTCGACGCCTGTCGGCCCTGTCGTCCCGACCTCCGCGACAACGCCAATGCCGGACCCATCGTCCAGTTCATCGACCCGCACTTTCACATTCGATAAGGCCAGCGGATGACACATCGGAATGAGATCAGACGTCCGCTTCGCCGCCATCACGCCGGCAATCTCGGCGGTTGCGCGCACGTCACCCTTGCCGCCCTTCGAGCGCGCCAGCTCAAGCGCCCTGGCCGACATCAGCACACGCCCCTCCGCCATCGCGACACGTTTGGTGGCCGGTTTGCCCGACACATCAACCATCCGCGCCCGGCCGTCCGTATCGATATGAGTCAGCTTGTCGCCCATGGTCATCCTCATCTGCCCCGCTATTGTGCCCGACCTGAAAAAAAAAGGACAACCGATGATCCGCATGGCCTCCGTCGAACAGGCGCTCGACCTGATCGTGCGCTATGGGCGAGAGCGCGCACTGGGCCTCGAAACCGTGGTCCTGGCTGCAGCCGAAGGCCGCCGCCTTGCCGAAGCCGTCGTGGCGCAGGTGTCGCAGCCGCCCGCCGACGTCTCCGCCATGGACGGCTATGCGGTCCGCTTCACCGACATGAAGCTCGGCGCCACGCTGAAAGTCACGGGCGAATCCCGCGCCGGCGTTCCCTTCACAGGATCTTTGAAGCCGGGCGAGGCCATCCGCATCTTCACGGGCGCCTATGTTCCAGCAGGCGCCGATCACGTTCTCATCCAGGAAGACACAAAGCTCGAAGGCGATCATGTCTCGGTCATCTTCGAACAACCAAGACCTGAGAACATCCGCCGCTCCGCACTCGACTTCTCGCGCGGCGCCACGCTGGTTCCCGCTGGCCACGTCATGAGCGAAGGCGCGATTTCGCTCGCCGCCGCCGGCAATGTCGCCAAGGTCGTGGTCGCAAAGACGCCCCGCATCGGCGTACTTGCAAACGGCGATGAACTCGTGGCCCCGGGCGCCGACCTCGCGCCTGGTCAGGTCGTCAACTCGATACAGCCCGCCCTGCTCGCCCTCATTCGCCGCTGGGGCGCGATCCCGGTCGATCTCGGCCTCTCGCGCGACACGGAAGAAGACGTCCGCAAACGCCTCGCCGCGCCTTGCGATGTCATCGTCTCGATCGGCGGCGCCTCCGTCGGCGATTATGATGTGGTTCGCACCGCCTTTGCCGCCGAAGGCTTCGCGCCCATCTTCGAAAAGATCGCAGTGAAGCCCGGCAAGCCGACCTGGTTCTCCGCAAACGCGACCATGCTGGCGCTCGGCCTACCCGGCAATCCCGCGGCCGCCATGGTCACAGCGCAGCTCTTCCTTCGCATCCTCATCGACGCCCTCACCAGCGCGCCTGCTTCAACGACCGGTCCGCAACGCGCCCACACCGCCACCGCGCTTCCTAAAACCGGCAATCGCGAGGAATACCTCCGCGCCATACTGACGCTCGACAGCGAAGGCCGCGCCCACATACGGGCCGCCGAGAATCAGGATTCATCCCTCCTCTCACCCTTCCTCACCGCCAATGCCCTGATCCGCCGCCCCCCCAACACCCCGGCGGCGGAGCCGGGCGCCTTGGTCGACATCATCATGCTGCGATGAAACCTGGTACGGGCGGCCGGGGTCGAACCGGCACGGGCCTTGCGGCCCAACAGATTTTAAGTCTGGTGCGTCTACCAGTTCCGCCACGCCCGCATAATGTCTGTTCACGCCCATCGGCACACAAAAGGCAAGCCTGCGCGGTGGTTTTGCGTCATTGCAAGCGGGACGCTAGGATCGCGCATGAGTCTTCGAATCCTCTTTGTCGCCGCCATTGCCGTGCTCGCCCCGCTCCCGGCCATGGCGCAGGACCCCGCCCCCCCCCTCGCCAGCGCCCCGATTGAGATGGTCGCCGACCTCGCCGAAGTATTGGGCCGCGCCCATGCCGTCCGCACAGTTTGCAATGGCGACACCGACTCGACCTGGCGGAACTATATGCTTAACCTGATGGCGATCGAAGCCCCGTCAGGATCGCGCCGCGCCGCGCTGACCGACGCCTTCAACCGCGGCTATCGCGGCCAGAATCGCGAGACCTCGGCCTGCAACGACCAGATGCCGCGCATCGAAGCCAGCATCGCCCGCCGTGGTCGGGAACTCGCGGACGCGATCGCTCGCAGCTATCTCAACTAGCTCCAGCTCCAGACTGGTCGCAGAAGCCGCTGGCAACGATATCGTAAATTTTTTCGGACAGTCTGGTAACGTCCGGAGGAGGAAGCGACCCATCCCAGTCCAGCCCGCAATGCTGCAAACGAGCGGCGCGCCACCCACGTCGAAGGGCGGTGCGTTCGGCAGCGCATCCGCAATCATCGCCGCCTTCTTCAGCGGCAGGCTACGGACCCGCTTCTACGCCGACGTCCGCCAGTTCGGCGACGAACCGGATGCCACCCGGCAGATTGCTTCAGGTTATATGTGCCTCGCGGCAATGGTTGGCTGGATCGTCAGCTTCTTCACCGTGGTCGCGGTGAACCCCGCTCACATCGAGGCGCACGTCCTTGCCGCCGCCAACGCAATCGGCTGTGCGCACGGTTTCATGCAAATCCGCCGGCGGCGCGATCCGCGCGCGGTGATGGATTGGCTGCTGCTGCTTCACCTCGTCACCATCGCGGCGATATCTTTCCGACATGCGGGGATCGTTGCGCCCGTCACCGCCTCCCTGCCCGTGCTCGTTGGCGTGACGTGCCTCTACGCCCGCGAACATATGCGCCTGCCGGTGCTCACGTTTACCGCCGCTGTGATCATTTTCTGCATGTTGACCGCGATGGGCGTCATCGGCGTTGCATCGCCATACACGTTCCGGACCCAAGTGTTGATGACCTTCACCACCATGAGCTTCGCCGCCCTCACGCTGGGCGGCATTGCGTGGATCGCCAACATCGCGCGCGATTATTCGGTCCATCAGCTGAGAGCGGCGAACGAGTTGATCGTGGAGAACGCTTCGCGCAGCCGTGTGGCGCTGGAAGCGGCGCGGGTCGGGCTGTGGGACGTGCCAGATGCGGACATGCGCAAATTCCATGTTTCGGAAAGCTTCCAGACCGTGACCGGCTATTCAGCAGAGGAGTTCAGCGACGTTTTCCGTGTCACGGGCGACTTCGTACACCCCGAAGACATGAGCCCGCTGCAAGAAGCCTTCAGATTGGCGCGCAAGCGCATGTCACGGCTTCGCATCGACTTCCGTCTCAAGACAAAGACACGCGGGTATCGCTGGTTCTCCGCCCGCGCCCGCTATTCGGAGAATGTCGACGGCACGACCCGCATTTCGGGTTCGCTGCAGGATATCAACTTCATCAAGGCAGCCGAAGACGCCTTGCGCGCCGGGCGCGACCGCGCCCGCGAAGCAAACAAGGCTAAGTCCGATTTCATCGCGGTGATGAGCCATGAAGTGCGCACGCCGCTCAACGCCATCTTGGGTTCGGTGGAGGTGCTGAAGCGTCGCGGACACGATCCCGAAACCTCCGAACTCATCGGTCTGATCGATGATGCGGGAAAGGGCCTCCTGACGATCGTCAGCGATTTGCTCGACGTTTCGAAAATCGACGCAGGCAAGCTGGAGATCACCAATTCGGCAACCGATCTCTGCGCGCTGGTTACACGCACCATCGATTTCTGGCGTCCGCAGGCCAGCAACAAAGGGCTTATTCTGCGGGTTGATTGCGGCGGCGCAGACGCGGGCCCGCTAATGGTCGATGCGGGCCGGGTGCGGCAGATCGTCGGAAATCTCGTTTCGAACGCGATCAAGTTCACCGACACGGGAACCGTCACGGCGATCCTTTCGACGTACCAATCCCGCGACGGCCGCATCGAAATCGGCCTCAGCGTCATCGACACCGGCCCCGGCGTGCCAGACGCGTTGGCGGAAACAATCTTCGCGCCGTTCGAGCAGGCGCCCAGCAATGCAAGCCGCGGCGGCACAGGCCTTGGCCTGTTCATTTCGCGCAGGCTCGCGCGCCTGATGGGCGGCGATCTAACGCTTGAACCATCGCGGCCAAAGGGCGCTCACTTCCGTCTCTCGCTGGCAGCCGATCCCGCTAATGTCGCGGCCATCGAATCCGTCGAGGCGGCAGAAAACCCACTCTGGCATGATAAGCGCGTGCTATGCGTCGACGATAACGAAAACAACCGCCGCATCGCCGAACTACTGCTCGCCAAGTTCGGCATCGATCTCACGACCTGCGCCTCCGGCGGCGAGGCGCTGGATATCTGCTCGCTGCAGAAATTTGACGTCATTCTAATGGACATCGTGATGCCGGATATGGACGGCATGGAAACGTTGCGCCGGCTGCGAAGTGACGAGGAAAGCCTGAACCGCGAGACGCCGGCGATCGCGCTGACCGCCAAGCTCGCGCCGGAAGATCTCGCGGCCTACGCGGCCGCCGGCTTTGTCGGCGTCACCGGCAAACCCATCAACGTGCGCGAGCTTGTCCAGGCGATTGCGCCATTCATGGCGGATGCGGATAGCCGCAACAGCTAACCGCGCGGGATCGCGTCGCTGTCATCCTCATCCTCGAAAAGGTCGGCCCCGCAACGTTTGCAATGCGCCGCGTCGCGATCATGCAGCTGCAGGCGGCAATCGGGGCACGGCCGCCGCATCTTGTCCCCCACAGCGATTGCGCGGATCAGCTGCAGGAAGAGCGTCACGCCGAGCACCATGATCCCGATCGTGATCAACCGGCCGAGGGTGTCGGGCAATGTGATGTCGCCAAGGCCTACGGTCGTCAGCGTGCCGATCGTGAAATAGAGCGCATCCAGATAGTTCTTGATGTCGGGGTTGTGTGTGACCTGCGTGACGAAGACGAGCGCCGTCACGAGGAAGATGAACACGACAAGGTTCACGACCTTGGAGATGATGAAGCCATTGCGATGCAGCCAAGTCGACATGCCGTGTTCGCGATGAAGGTATTCGAATGCTCGCAGCAGGCGCACGACGCGCAACACGCGCAGGAAGACCAGGTTCTGCAGAAAGATCGGCAGCAGAAGCGTCGCTACCACTACGAGGTCGGCAATGTTCGACCAGCGCGTGAAGAACCGCCACTTATGCCGCTCGATGTAAAAGCGCGCGAGGAAGTCGAGCGTGATCACCGCAGCGATGACGATATCGATCCAGAGCCAGACGCCGGTCGCCGCCTGCACGCCATCGTGCCAGGAGACCAGCGGATGGACGAGGAACACCGAAATCGTGATGAGGTCGAAGACCAGCATCGACCAGCGGAAGATCGACGGCCATAGCCCATGGCCGGAATAGAGCCAGAACAGCGCCCGGTTGAGACCCTTGCGGTGTTCGACCATATCAGGCGTGCGGCAGCGTTTCGACAAACCGCACGGGTTCGCCCCTGCCCGGCGCGACCAGCGCGCCGTCGCACATGACCAGCGAGCCGCGCACGAACGTTGCGACCGGCCAGGCCTTGGCTTGCATCCCGTCGAACGGTGTCCAGCCGCAACGCGAGGCTGACCATTCATGCGTAATGGTCTTGCGCGCCTTGAGGTCAACCACGGTGAAGTCGGCGTCATACCCCAGTGCGATGCGACCCTTGCCTGCAATGCCGAACACGCGCTGCGGGCCTGCGCTGGTGAGCTCGATGAAGCGCTCGAGGCTCAACTTGCCATCGGCCACATGCGTCAGCATCACCGGCACCAGCGTCTGCACGCCGGGCATGCCGGATGGCGAGGCCGGATAGGGCCGCGATTTTTCCTCTATCGTATGCGGGGCGTGATCCGAGCCGAGCACATCCGGAACGCCTTCATTCACGGCCTTCCACAGCGCGTCACGATGATGCGCGTCGCGGATAGGCGGGTTCATCTGGGCGTAGCCCTTGAGACGAACATAATCCTCGGGGCCAACCAGCGTCAGGTGCTGAGGCGTCACCTCGCAGGTGGCGATGTCCTTGTTCGCCGCCAGCATCTCCATCTCCTCCCCCGTCGTGACGTGGAGCACGTGGATGCGCTTGCCGGTCTTGCGCGCCAGCCTGATCAAGCGGCGGGTCGACGAAATGGCCGCTTCGGCGTCGCGAACGACGGGGTGCGAAGTCCAGTCCCCCTGTACGGCCAATTTGCGGCGATCAGCGAGGCGGTATTCGTCTTCGGAGTGGAACGCGGCTCGACGCGAGATCGCGTTGAGCACGCGCTCCACACCCTCGTCATCCTCAACCAGCAGCTGGCCCGTTGATGCGCCCATGAATACTTTCACCCCACAGACGCCCGCCATACGCTCCATGATCGGCAGAAGGTCGGTGTTGTCGTGCGTTGCGCCGGCATAGAAGGCGTGGTCCGTATGCATGCGGCCTTTGGCGCGCGCGAGCTTGTCTTCCATCATCTCAGGCGATGTCGTGGACGGATCGGTGTTCGGCATTTCGAACACGGCTGTCACCCCGCCGAGCGCGGCTGAGCGCGATCCGCTTTCGAGGTCTTCCTTCCATTCGAGACCGGGCTCGCGAAAGTGGACCTGGCTGTCGATCACGCCGGGCAGCACATGAAGGCCTTGCGCCTCGAAGACCTCGCCGGCCTGCGTTGCGTCAAACGAGCCGATGCCGGCGATGCGCCCGCCGCTTACGGCCACGTCCATCACGGCGATGCCGCCGGGGGTTGCAACACAGCCGCCCTTGAGGATCAGATCGTATGTGGGGGACATCTGCCAGCTCCAGGAAGTCTGGCGCTGTCTAGACCCGCAGGCGCGAATCTCCAAGCCGGGCTTGAATCAGAAGGGCGACCCTGTGGGGCCGCCCTCCCGTTCATCACCCGCGCCTTTGCCGGCGTCTATCAAGACACGTGCTCGCGGGAGGAAAGGCGAAAACCTCTCCCGCAATGCGATCAGGTGTCCAGTTCGTCTAGATACATATCCCCCATCAGGGGGCCTTCGGCTGAGTTCAGCACCTTGGCAAGGTAGATCAGCACCACTGCGGCGATCACCGCCCAATGCAGCGCAGGTGTTTGCGCCGCTTCAACCAACCACTCCCACATGTCTCGCTGTTCTCCCGCGACTTGCGTTCAACCTAACGCATGCGAATTAACGAAGCCTCTCGCAAAACTTTCATAGTGGTAAGCGAGCGAAGTTTTTGTGAGGGCGCGCTAGGCCATTTGGCCCGGGGTCCGCATTGAGGGGAGGCGTTCTGCGCCTATCGAACGTGAACACGACTCTGCGGTTCCGCTTGCAGGCGAAACTATTTCGGTGGCAGGTGCTGGCTTATGGGAAAGAGCGGCTCGAACACCCGCAAGTCATCACACCCGCCGGGCTCTGCGCGCGCCTGGCAGCGCATGCTGTCGGGCCGCAGGCTTGACCTACTCGACCCCTCCCCGCTCGACATCGAGATTGAGGATATCTCGCACGGCCTCGCGCGTGTTGCGCGATGGAACGGGCAGACCAAAGGCGAGCACGCATTTTCCGTGGCGCAGCATTCGGTTCTGGTGGAAGTTTTCGTCGAGCGGCTTTGGCCCACGACATCCGCGGCCGACCGGCTCGGCGCGCTGCTGCATGATGCGCCAGAGTATGTAATCGGCGACATGATCTCGCCGTTCAAGACCGCGCTCGGCGTCGATTACCGTCAGTTCGAAGCGCGCCTCGAGGCGGCCATCCGCCTGCGCTTCGGCCTGACGCCGCATATGGGCGACGAGATGAAAGCGCGCGTGAAGCAGGCCGACCAGTGTTCCGCCTTCTACGAGGCGACCCGGCTTGCCGGTTTCGACATCGACGAGGCGCTGGATTTCTTTGGCGCTCCGCCCCCTGGCCCTGCCCCCGACATGACGCCCCTGTCTCCGACCGACGCACAGGTGCTTTTCCTGCGCCGTTTCGAAGACTTGATCGCCGAGGTCGATGCCGGCCGGGCAAAAGGCTAGTCTCGCGCCATGACGATCTGGATCTGCTCCCTCGCAGCCGCCCCGGAGATGGCCGAAAGGCTGAAACCGTCGCGTGTGGTTAGCCTGCTGAGTCCTTACGATTCCTTTCCAAGCTTCGCCGCGCTCGGAAAAGATCTCCACCTCCAGGTCGCCATCCACGATATCACCGCAGATATCGGCGATTGGCAGGCGCCGGCCCAGACCGACGCGGAACGTGTGATCCGCTTTGTCGAAGGCTGGGACAGGGCTGCGCCAATGCTGATTCATTGCTGGGCGGGCATTTCCCGTTCGACCGCCAGCGCCTTTATTACCGCCTGTGTCCACAATCCCGGGGCTGATGAAGAAGAGATCGCCTGGGCGATCCGTGATGCGTCTTCGACGGCGTCGCCAAACACGCGGCTTGTCGCTCATGCTGACGCCCTGCTCGGCCGTGGCGGGCGCATGTCGAAGGCTGTGGAGATCATTGGCCGTGGCGCGGTGTCGGATGAAGCGCGCGCGTTCTCTATCCCTTCAGTTTACGGTGGCGTTGCATGATGACGCCGATCGCCGTTGGCCTGTCCGCCGTGATCGTGGCCGCCGACGCCAATGCACCCTATGCGCTCGCAACCCGCCTTGCCGATGGCGCAACAGGCCTGCCGCATGGCCGCTTTGATCCAGCAGGGCACCGGACGTTCGAGCTGGGCCTGCGCGACTGGGTGCGCGCGCAGACGGGGTTCGAGCCTGGCTATGTCGAGCAGCTCTATACGTTCGGCGATCTTGGGCGAGAGCTGCCACAAGCCGAACTGGACGATGCACCTTCGGGCGCAAGGCTTATCTCGGTAGGTTATCTCGGTCTCACCCCGGAACGCACCGACATCTCGGCGTTCGACGCAGTGTGGCGAGACTGGCATCGCTATTTTCCATGGGAAGACCATCGCAAGGGTCGCCCCGACATCATCGACCACGCGATCGCGCCTGCCCTGCTGTCATGGGCAGACGCGGGTGGAAAGAACGCCACCGCTCGGCACGCGCGGATACAGATCGCCTTCGGGCTCGATAACCAGCCCTGGATCGAGGAGCGAACACTTGAGCGGTACGAGATCCTCTACGAAGCAGGCCTTGCGCCTGAGGCGACGCGCGATGGTGGACGCAAGTCGGTGAAAGCGCCGGCTGAGGCGCTAGGCGAGCCGATGATCTCCGATCACCGCCGCATTCTGGCGACTGCGATCGGTCGGCTGCGCGGTAAGATCAAATACCGGCCCGTCGTGTTTGAACTGATGCCAGAGAAGTTCACGCTGCTCGACCTGCAGAAGGTTGTCGAAGCGATCCTTGGCCAACCGCTCCACAAGCAGAATTTCCGGCGCTCGCTGGATCGGTCTGAGCTTGTCGTGGGGCTGGGACAGTTCACCCAGGCGACCGGCGGACGGCCCGCCGAACTCTTCCGCTTCCGTCGGGAGGCGCTGCGTGAAGGACACGTCTCCGGCGTTCAGACCCCGCGGGGCTAATCAAATCGGGCAGATTTATTCGCTCGACTATGCGACGGTTTTGTGAGATTCTACTTATACTCAAGTTGAGTTTAAGTGGGGCTATCAAACCGGGGAACGCCTTTCCATTGAAAGGCATTTTTTCGGACCCACCTTATGCTCAAGTTGAGCAAAATGGCATTCTACGCCCTGTTGGTGCTGGAGGGACCGAAAATGGCCCGCGTGATCGAGTTTGGCCCCGGCTGCGATAGCCCCGCCGCCCGTCGCAAGCCGACTGGCGCCGAACGGCGTGGGCTTGCCTATGACGCCGAGGTCAAAGCGGCGACCGACCACCTTTATCCGAAGGTGAAAGACTTCGTGACGCCGATGGAATGGCCCGCGATCGCGCCCTTCGTCTTCCACATAAACAGGCTCAAGAAACAGCGCGACGCTGTCGTGCTCGCCCATAACTACATGACGCCGGACGTGTTCGCACTGGTTGGCGACTTCCGTGGAGATAGCCTGCAGCTGGCGCGTGAGGCCGCGGTGACCGACGCAAAAGTGATCGTCCAGGCCGGCGTGCACTTCATGGCCGAAACCTCGAAAATCCTGAGCCCTGACAAGACGGTGCTGATCCCGGACATGCGCGCGGGTTGCTCGCTGGCGGCCTCGATCACGGGCGCGGATGTGCGCCTGATCCGCAAGAAATACCCCGGCCTGCCGATCGTCACCTACGTCAACACGACGGCGGACGTGAAAGCCGAATGCGACATCACCTGCACCTCGTCGAACGCGACGCAGGTGGTGGAACACGTGGCGGCTAAATGGGGCGTGGACCGTGTAATCATGGTTCCGGACGAGTTTCTGGCCCGTAATGTCGCCGCCAATACGGATATCAAAATCATCGCATGGAAGGGTCATTGCGAGGTCCACGAGAAGTTTACTGGCGAAGATGTGCGCCAGATTCGCGAGGCCCACCCAGGAACCATTGTGCTGGCGCACCCGGAATGTCCTCCAGATGTCCTTGAAGAAGCCGACTTTGCAGGTTCAACTTCCGCACTGTCGAACCATGTGAAGGAATCGGGCGCCCGGAAGGTCGTTCTCCTCACCGAGTGTTCGATGAGCGATAATGTCGCCGCGGACAATCCCGGCGTGGAGTTCGTGAAGCCATGCAATCTCTGTCCGCACATGAAGCGCATCTCGCTGGAGAATATCTACGACGCTCTCCTCGAGATGAAGCACGAGGTGACGGTGCCGGAGGGCATCCGTATCCGCGCCAAGGCGGCGATCAACGCGATGCTCGACCTGCCGAAACCGAAAGTGTTCCCGAAGTTCAAGGTCGGGGCCGGCGTGTACGCGCCCGTCGAGATCATATGAAGCTTCGTCCGCTGAAACGGCTTGCCGCGATCTTCGGCTGCACCATGGTGCTCGCCGCGGCGATGCCCGCGTTCGCGGACGATATTGCGGGCGACTGGCTATTCGACACATCCAAGTTCGCAGACAATGACTGCCAGATTTCGGGCCGGATGACGTTCACGCCGACCAAGGTGAAGAACACCTACACCTGCCTGTTCGTGTCGGAGCAGATCTGCGGCAAGCTCAACGGCAACCTCTACATCAAGGTGCAGCAGTCGTGCACCGCGCAACGCATTGGCAAGCAAGTCGCGATCAAGACCAAGGTCGACAAGGTGCTCGATCGCAAGCCGAAGATTCCCTACCCCGAGGACTGGTACCTCGCCGACAACTTCATCGTGCAGCTCTCGAACAACAAGGCCGAGATGAACGGCGAGCACTATGACGAGCAACGCAATCTCAAGGCGCGCTTTTGGCGCGATGTCGAGCTGGTCGGATAACATGACGATGGCGGGGACGGCATGAAGCACGCTCGTCGCCTCGGCCTCGCCGCCGTCATCGCCACCTGTTTCCTCGCCGCTTTGCCCGCCGGCGCTCAGGCGCCATCGGACATCTCCGGCGCCTGGAAATTCAAGACCGATGTGCTGCCCAACAAGGGCTGCATCATCTCCGGCGACATGACATTCAAGCGGGTCGCAAAAACAAGCGATTATGCGTGCAGCTTTGTCAGCCGCGAGGATTGCGACCGTCCGGGCGGGCCAACCTTCACGCTGGTGAAGCAGTTGTGCACCGCCAAGACCGTGAAAGGCGAGATCGTGATCACCTCCACCATCGATCGCATTCTCGATGCAGGCCCGGCCGCTTTCAAAGAGTCGATGTTCGCTTCGCAAGCCTACGCGCCGGATCATTTCAAGGTCCATCCGAGCAAGGGCGAGCTGATCGGCATCTTCCATTCCAGCCGTGAGGCCGGCGTGCGCTTCTGGCGCAAGCAGGACCTGGTGGGATGAGCCTGCGCACAATCATTCCCTGCCTCGTCGCGATAGCGCTCGCCCTTCCGGGGGCATCCGCCCAACCGAAGCGGCATGAGCCGGCGGGCAGCTGGGGCTTCAAGAGTGAGCCCATGAGCTATGGCTGTGTCCTGTCGGGCGACATGACGATCAGCCAGACCAGCGACAAGAGTTACAAGTGCACGTTCACCGCAGTGTGGGCGTGCAAGCTTCGCCTGCCCCGATCCGTGCAGACCGAGCAGAGCTGCATCGCGACGCAGACCGGCGACAACGTCATCATCACCAGCCGGATGACCAAGATCAGCAAGGTCGATCCCGCCGACATGCTGGAAATGATGCGGCAGAACTATGCAGCCGATCACTTCACGCTGAAGATCAATGCGCGTGGCGACGAGATGGATGGAATCTTCAAATCGTATGGCCAGGCTCCCGTAAAATTCCGCAAGCGTCTGGACCTGATCGGATGATGATCCCGTGACGTCCAATCGCGACATCCTCATCGTCGGCGGAGGACTGGCCGGGCTTTTCCTCGCGCTGAAACTTGCGCCACGACGTTGCACAGTCATTGCGTTGGCGCCGCTTGGCCAAGCCGCAGCCTCCGCCTGGGCGCAGGGCGGCCTTGCTGCTGCGTTGTCGTCCGAAGACGAGCCTTCCCTGCATGCTTCAGACACGCTTGCGGCCGGCGCTGGCATTGTCGACCCGGTTGTCGCGCGGCTGATTGCTGAAGATGGGCCTGCACGCGTGCGCGACCTGCTCGCGTTGGGCGTGCCGTTCGATCGCACGGCGGATGGCGAGTTGGCGCTGTCGCTCGAAGCCGCCCATTCGCGGGCGCGCGTCGCGCGTGTATCGGGCGATCTTGCCGGCAAGGCGATCATGGAAGCGTTGACCTACGCGGTCGCGGCCTCTTCGCATATCGAGGTGATCGAGAGCGTAAAGGCGCTGGCGCTGCTGCAGGACGTGAATGGCCGTGTCGCTGGCGTGCTGGCGCAGGAAAAATCCGGCGGCGTGTTCCAGCTACGCGCCGCGGAGACGATCCTATGCGCAGGCGGATCGGGCGGGCTCTATGCGATCACAACCAATCCGAAATCCTCGCAGGGCGACGCTGTCGCGATGGCCTATCATTCCGGTGCGGTGATCGCGGATCCCGAATTCGTGCAATTCCATCCGACAGCCATCGACATCGGCCGCGACCCCGCCCCGCTGGCGACGGAAGCGCTCCGCGGTGAAGGCGCCCATCTGGTCGATGCAACCGGCCGCGCCTTCATGGGGGACTATCACAAGCTTGGCGACTTGGCGCCGCGCGACGAGGTTGCGCGCGCCATTCATGCCGAGCGTGAGGCCGGGCGCGGCGCTTTCCTCGATTGTCGCAAGGCGATCGGCATGCATTTCCCCGGTCACTTCCCGACCGTGTTCGAGGCTTGCCGCTCCGCTGGCGTCGATCCACGTGTCGCGCCAATACCGGTTGCACCGGCGATGCATTATCACATGGGCGGGGTGGTGACGGACCTGTGGGGGCGCACGTCGCTGGAGGGGCTGTCGGCATGCGGGGAGAGTGCGTCAACGGGCGCGCATGGCGGCAATAGGCTGGCGTCCAATTCTCTGCTCGAGGCGGTGGTGTTTGCCGAACGCGCGGCGCGGCGCCTGAAAGGCGCGACGCTGATCCAACCTATCGAGGCAGGCGCGATTGCGCCCCCTGAGATGAAGGAGCTGTCGATGATCGAATTGCGCAAGCGGATGCACTCACAGGTCGGCGTGGTGCGTGAGGCGCGGGGGCTGGCGGCGACGCTCGACTGGATGGATGCGGCTTTCGACAATGTAGGGCCGGCGCGAGCCTTGGTGGCGGCGCGGCTAATCGCGGCGGGCGCGCTGGCGCGCGAGGAGAGCCGCGGCGGGCACTATCGGTCGGACTTTCCAGAGACGCTTGCTCCGCATCGCACCTTCATCCGCCGTGGTTCCGACGGCGCCCCCATGATCCAGCATTCCGCCATTGCGGAAGGAGTCTGACGTGTCTGATCAACTGCCCATTCCCTTCCTGCCCGACATCATCATCGAGCCGTTGGTGCGCCTTGCCCTCGCTGAAGACTTCGGACGCGGCGGCGACATCACGACCGATGCCGTGATACCGGCAGCGACGCGCATGCGGGCGGTGATTGGGGCCCGGGAGGGGGGCGTGGCGGCCGGCTATGATGCGGCGTGGCTGGCGCTGCGGATGGTCGATCCAGATGCAATGTGGACTACGTTGGTTCAAGAAGGCATGGCGTTCGAGAAAGGCGCTGCGCTTGTTCGCATCGAAGGCTCGGCGCGCAGCGTGTTGATGGCTGAGCGCGTGATGCTGAACTTCGTCGGGCCGCTGTCGGGCGTTGCAACGCTGACATCGAAGTTTGTCGCCGAGGCCAAGGGCACGAGCGCGAAGATCACCTGCACGCGAAAGACGACGCCGGGGTTTCGGGCGCTGGAGAAGCGCGCGGTGCGGCTGGGCGGCGGTGTGAACCATCGGCTCGGGCTCGATGACGCCATCCTGATCAAGGACAATCATATTGCGGCTGCCGGCGGCGTTGCGGCGGCGCTGAAGCGCGCGCGGACAGCGGTGGGACACCTGCGCGCGATCGAGATCGAGGTGGATGGGCTGGATCAGCTGCGCGAGGCCCTACCCTTCAGGCCGGATGCGGTGCTGCTCGACAACATGTCGACGGCGATGCTGGTCGAGGCGGTCGGGATCGTGGGCGATATCGCCAAGACAGAAGCGTCAGGCGGCGTCAGGCTCGAGACCGTGAAGGCGATTGCGCAGACGGGCGTGGATTATATTTCCGCGGGCGCACTGACGCACTCGGCGGTCAATCTCGATGTCGGACTGGATTTCGAAGGCTAGCTAGAGCGGGCGGGCGTCGGCGACTTGCGTGGCCGGGATCGGCGCGGGCGAAGCAGCCGTCTCGGCGAAGACCGGAACCAGCGACACTGAAGCCGGTGCTTCGAGATCGGCCAGCTCTTCGCCGACTGCGAGGAAGGCGGGCGGCGGCACTTCGGTGTCGTTCACTTCCTGGGCCTGCAGCGCGATGCGAGCGGTGGTCCATTCAGCCGGCGTCTTCGGAAAGCGATAGAAGATGTGCGTGCCGATGACTTTCGTCTCGACCATGCCAGCCTTCCAGTACGGATTCACATAGTCGGTGTGATAGTGCGTCGCCTTGTTGGTGACCGGCGTGTTGAGGCCGAGCATCACGTTGAGGGCCACGGCCTTGGCGCGGTCCCAGGCTTCGCCGCGCGGCTTGTGAGCCAGCGAGCCGTCGCAGGTGAAGGTGAACTGGCAGCCCGTGTCGCGGTAGTGCCCCTGATAGACCACGGCGCAGACGGTTTTCGGGAAGCGCGGATCGCGAACCCGGTTCATGACGACTTCGGCCACAGCCATCTGGCCGACCGTGTCTTCCGAGCGGGCTTCGAAATAGACGGCCTCTGCAAGGCAATCGATCTCGTCCTGCTCGGAGCGGCCATTGCCGAGATTCTCGAGGGTGAAGCCGACGAGGCCGCGCAGGGCGAAACTGTCGCGCGAGCGGGTGCTGACATCGAGGTCCTCGGCGGTGATGACGGGCGAGGACGCCGCCTGCGCCAACAGGGCTTCGGAACTGATCTTGTTGGTGAACGACACCAGACGGACGGGTGACTGGCCGTCGGCGGCGGCTTCAGCGGCGATGGACTGGGCGAGCACAATGGCGTCGGCGCGATAGGCTTCCTGAGCCTTCTGGTCGCCAAAGCGTTGCGCAATGAAGGGACCGCCAAGCGCGAACACGCTTGCGCAAGCGACGATCGTCAGCGCGCGCTGACGGGTCTGCCGTTTGTCGGCGTCCGACATCCTGACCCACCACGTGACGACTGCTGTAGCCGCAGCCTCTAGATGACCTAGGATAAGGCCGTAAGCTTTCGGGAGATTTAACACCCCAGGCTTCCCCTTAATCTTCGTAAACCAAAAAACGGTTTGGACGCCCGCGCGCGTCCGGAAGTGACACTCCAACCAACACCCTGTCGCTTGTCGTTTTATGAGCTGTGCGACGTCCAGCCGCCCTACCGGGCCCTTTGATACCGGGCAACCCCGGACTTCTCTGGGGACGTATCGCAAATCCCGCGCCAGGGAGAGCAGCCACAAATCCGGATCACCCCGGAGGCGAGCTGTTAACCATCTGCGTTTGCGATTAGCCCCTGTTTTCAGGCCGGTCTGTGCGGCCCGAGGAGTCCAGATAGAACGGGGCGACCTTTGGGCAACACCCGGAGCGATTCACTGTAACAGTGAATTGAGGTTGCTTTTCCTTGAGAACGTAGGGGAAACATCCTTCTATGGATAAGTTTGCGCCACCCAGGTTGGGACGTAGGCGGACGGTTTCGCGACATCTCATTTCAGCCTGCCCGCTCGCGCCGCAGAAGGTTGAGGACCAATTGGGAATGCCGCCGGAGGAGACGCCCTTGGGGTCGAGCATGAGGCGCGCTCTCTCAATCGAACCAGCGCGCTGTCCGGGATGCTTCTAGCGCGTGTCCCTCCCCGAACGATGGAGCGGGGCGCTTGGGTCAGCGCCGTGGGCAGGCCTGTTCCGCATTGCTGGGAGATACGCGTCATCACGCGCTCCGATCGGCCGTTTTATTCCCGCTGTGGCGATTGGATTGCTGATCGACGCGCCACGGGGGAAACCCCAGGGGCCTTAGCTCCATTGCCAGTGGTGACCGTGCAACGTGTCAGGGCCTTGCCGAGAAAGCCCTCGAGCCTCCGGTTGTGTCCGCAGGCAATGCCTGCAGCGTTCGTTTCGCCTCGCAACCAGGAAGGGTCGAATACGCCCGCCCGCAGTCGTGATTGGCTTACTTGATGGGACGCTGTCGAGTTCCCAAGACGCCGCTGGCCATGCGACCGACGTCCCGACATCGGAAGCAGGGGTCGACTTCGGACCTGCCTCTCGTCAGGACGCGGGCGGCATAACCTTGCGCCGGAGGCCGGTGGAATCTGGCGGGCGCTATCCTACAGGGTTTGCAAGCAAGCCCCATGAATTCTTGAGCGAAGGCTTTTCGCCATCCTCTGAATTGGGAGCCAGTGATCGCGCACTCCCTGCGTTCGGCGAGCACGCCCTCGTCCTGCGAGGCGGTCTTCGGCCCCCTCGGGATGAGGGCGTTCCGCGGTCAGGTCATCTGGCGCGCGTTGCGGTGGACCGACGTCCAGTCGCCGGTGATGGCGAGAGTGATGCCGGGGTTCTGGATGTTGACGAACAGTGTTGCGCCATCGGGCGAGAAGCAGGCGCCGCAGAACTCCGACTTGCCGGGATCGGCGTTGCGCGCGAGCGTGTAGATCAGGCCGTCGGGCGCGATGGCGCGGATGAAGTTGTCGCCCTCGCCATCCTCGCAGACGATGAGTTCGCCGCGCTGCGAGGCGACGATGTTGTCGCAATACTCAAAATCCGATTCGCCCGTGCTTTCGACAAAAAGCTCCAGCTCGGCCGGCGCTTCCGCCTCGCGCGGGGAGCCTTCGAACAGGCTGGGAATGTAGCGCCAGATCTGGCCGATCTGTGCGGCGCCGCCTGACGTGCACGCGAAGTAGACTGCGGGGCCAGCCGCCTCAAGTGCGAGCGCCATGCCCTCGCCCCGTGCGAATACGGCGGCGCCGCTATTGCGGCCGCGCATGCGGAGGTCGCTGTCGGGAGCTTCGACATCAGCCATGTCGATCCAGCGCACGGCATAGCGGCGATTCTGGACCATCCGGAGCGCGGGATCACCGCCCTGCTCCCTCGACCAGTTGCGCGTGTCGGCGGCGGGTTGCTCGACCAGGGCGAGCGCCTGCAGGCGGCCGCCCTTTGCGAGTTCGCCGCGCGCATTGGGCAGGAAACGGTAGAACAGGGAATCGCCCATGTCCTCGGTGAGGTAGACAATACCGGTCGCGGGATCGACCGCGGCGGCTTCGTGCCGGAAACGGCCCATGGCGCGCAGCGGAGCCGGTTGAACCAGCGCGGTGGCGTGCGCCGGCACTTCGAAGATGAAGCCGTGATGCTTGCCGCCCCCGGCGCCGGCGACGATGTCGGTTTCCTCGCAGGAGAGCCATGACCCCCACGGCGTCGGCCCGCCGGCGCAGTTGACTGCGGTGCCCGCGAGCGACAAGTGCGTGCGCTCGACGCGTTTTGTCTTGAGGTTCACCAGCGTCGTTGTTGTGCCGCCGGCGAATGGCTTTCCGCTGTGCGACAGATCGTAGATCCGGTCCTGTGCTACCCGTCGTGCGCGCGACAGGTCTACACCGAAGGCGGAGACAGGCGACGTTGCGCCCAGCTCGTGATTGCGGACGAGAAGGCAGCGACTGGGATCACCCTCGACGGGGAAAGCGGCCATGCCGTCATGCGCGCCGGGTTCGAGGAGACCGTCGGACATCTCCATGCCGGTGCGCGAAAGGACGGCGTAGGAAAGACCCGGCGCGAGGTCGAGCAGGCCGGCGGGATCTGGACGGACCGCGAGGGCGGAAACACGCTGGATGATGTGCGGGCGCGTGACCGTGGTGGCGCAGGCGCCAAGAAGCTGCAGCGCCGGGGCGGCGATAGCGACGCTAGCGGCGGAGCGGATGAGGTGGCGGCGGGAAAGAAGCATGGCGGCCTCCGGGCTGGATGCCGCGATCTAGCGCCGTCTTGGCGGAATGTAGCGTGAAGGTTTTGTGGCGAGCGCACGCCGCCGGCTAGACGTGCGTCAGGAGTAGACCAGCTCGATCCAGAGACGATAAGGCGCCGGCTTACCGCTGACGACTTCCTCGAGAACGACCACCCATTCCAGATACTCGAAATCGCCACTGCCGACATATGACATACCGGCGGCGAGACGACTGCCGTCCACGGGTTCCGCCTCGATCTTCATGGCGCTGGCTTTCCACGCAGACAGGCACGGAGCAATGGCGGCGACGTTCGTATTGTAGGCCTGAACGGCGTCTGCCTGCGACGGGAAGCTCCAAATGCAGGAGTGAATGGCATCCAGGAACAGGTCGACCGAGCATTCGTTTGCACCCGCTATCAGGTAGGTGCTTTCATAGAGATCGTCGTCGATTTCATCGCCTGCGAGGCTTTCAAAGTCCTCACCGGACGCGGCCGCTATGCGGCTGACGTCCGCGCAGGTGACCTGGGCGTGAGCGACAGGCGCCGACGCCAGTGCGGCAGCGATGGCTGCGTATGCGAACTTCATGGCAGTCCCCCGGGACAGAGAGCGCAAACCTCGCTGGCGCCGGGAGGCGCGTCAAGCGCTGTCGGGCTGTCAGCGGCCCTTCTTCAGCGCGGCGTGCGCAGCGGCAAGCCGTGCAACGGGGACGCGGAAGGGGCTGGCGCTGACATAGTCGAGGCCGGTTTCCTCGAAGAAGAATATCGAGGCCGGGTCGCCGCCATGTTCGCCGCAGACGCCGAGTTTCAGGCGCGGACGCGCCGCGCGGCCGCGCGTGCAGCCGATGCGGACGAGTTCGCCAACGCCGTCGCGGTCGATCGAGACGAAGGGATCTTTTTCGTAGATGCCCTTCTCCTCGTAAATCTTGAGGAAGCGGGAGGCGTCGTCGCGCGAAATGCCGAGGGCGGTCT
Organism: Hyphomonadaceae bacterium; assembly: GCA_016714495.1. Taxonomy (GTDB): domain Bacteria; phylum Pseudomonadota; class Alphaproteobacteria; order Caulobacterales; family Hyphomonadaceae; genus UBA7672. The sequence continues at coordinate 538,783 of JADKDU010000001.1, forward strand.
GCGTGAGATCGTTGGTGCCGAAAGAGAAGAATTCGGCTTCTTCCGCGATCTCGCCTGCCCGCAGCGCGGCGCGCGGCAGTTCGATCATGGTGCCGACGAGATATTCGACCTGCGCCTTGCGTTCGTTGAACACGCGCTCGGCCGTCGTGACGACGAGGGCGCGCATAAGTTCGAGTTCGCGGCGGGTGGCGACCAGCGGGATCATGACTTCGGGAATGGGCGCCCTGCCGCTTTCCTTGGCCACGTCGAGCGCGGCTTCGAAGATGGCGCGGGCCTGCATTTCGTAGATCTCGGGATAAGTCACGCCGAGGCGACAGCCACGGTGGCCGAGCATTGGGTTGGACTCGTGGAGTTCTTCGGCGCGGGCTTTCAGAAGATCAGCCGAGATGCCGGACTGTTTGGCGACGCCGGCGATGTCCTCTTCCGTGTGGGGGAGGAATTCGTGCAGCGGCGGATCGAGCAGGCGGATGGTGACTGGGAGCCCCGCCATGATGCGGAAGATTTCGGTGAAGTCGGCGCGCTGCATCGGCAGCAGCTTTTCGAGCGCCTTGCGGCGGCCGCGCTCGTTGTCGGCGAGGATCATCTCGCGGACGACGGGGATGCGTTTCGCGTCGAAGAACATGTGCTCGGTGCGACAAAGGCCGATGCCTTCGGCGCCGAAGCGTTTTGCGGTCTCTGCATCAAGCGGCGTTTCGGCGTTGGCGCGGACCTTCATGCGGCGGACCGAGTCGGCCCAACCCATGAGTTCGCCGAAATCGCCGCCCTGTTGCGGTTCGACCATTTTCACGGAGCCGACGAGGACCTCGCCCTTGGCGCCGTCGACCGTGATGACGTCGCCCTTCTTGAGCGTGCGGGAGCCGACGCGGACTGTGCCTTTCTCGGCGTCGATCTGGAGCGATCCGGCGCCGCAGACGCAAGGGCGGCCCATGCCGCGCGCGACGACGGCGGCGTGGCTGGTCATGCCGCCGCGGGCCGTGACGATGGCCTTGGCGGCGTGCATGCCCTGAATGTCTTCAGGCGACGTCTCGATGCGGACGAGGATGACAGGCTTGCCTGCGGCGGAGAGTGCGACGGCTTCGGCGGGCTCGAACACGATCTGGCCGACGGCGGCGCCGGGGCTGGCGGGGAGGCCCTTCACGAAGACATCGCGCACGGCGTCTTTCGCGATGGTGGGGTGGAGGAGCTGGTCGAGCTGGGCAGGGTCGAGGCGGAGGACGGCCTCTTCCTGCGAGATGAGGTTTTCCTTGCACATCTCGACGGCCAGCTTGAGGGCTGCGGGAGCGGTGCGTTTGCCCGAGCGCGTTTGAAGCATGTAGAGCGCGCCCTGCTCCACCGTGAACTCGATGTCCTGCATGTCGCGGTAGTGCGTCTCGAGGCGCGCCGCGACAGCGATGAGCTGGGCGTAGACTTCGGGCATGGCCTCTTCGAGGGAGAGGTCTTCCGATTTGAGATCGGCTTTGCGCGAGTTGGAAATCGGGGCGGGCGTGCGGATGCCGGCGACGACGTCTTCGCCCTGCGCATTGACGAGGTATTCGCCGTAGAAGCGCTTCTCGCCCGTGGAGGGGTCGCGGGTGAAGGCGACGCCGGTGGCGGAACTGTCGCCCATATTGCCGAAGACCATCGATTGGACATTAACGGCCGTGCCCCATGATTCCGGGATGTCATTGAGGCGGCGGTAGGTGACGGCGCGGTCGTTCATCCAGCTGGAGAACACGGCGCCGATGGCGCCCCAGAGCTGGTCCTTCGGTTCCTGCGGGAATGGGCGGCCGATACGCTTTTCGACGGCCTTTTTATAGAGCGCGATGACCTCGATCCAGCTTTCGGCTCCGAGATCCGTGTCGAGGTTGAAGTCGCGACTTTCCTTGTAGTCGTCGAGGATGTGCTCGAACTCGTCGTGGCTGATGTTCAGCACGACGTTGGAATACATCTGGATGAAGCGGCGATAGCTGTCGTAGGCGAAGCGGCGGTCGCCGGAGAGTTTGGCGAGGCCTTCCGCAGTCTGGTCGTTGAGGCCGAGGTTCAGCACCGTATCCATCATGCCGGGCATGGAGGCCCGGCTGCCCGAGCGGACGGAGACGAGCAGCGGGTTGCGCACGTCGCCGAACTTCTTGCCCGTGCGGCCTTCGAGCGCCCTCAGCGCATCGTTGACCTGGCCTTCGAGGTCGGCAGGGTATTTCTTCTTGAGCTGGTAGAAGACGGTGCAGACTTCAGTGGTAATGGTGAAGCCGGGAGGCACCGGCAGGCCGAGCTTCGACATCTCGGCAAGGTTCGCGCCCTTGCCGCCGAGCAGGTTCTTCATCGATGCGTCGCCATCCGAGGCGCCGCCGCCGAAATCATAGACCCACTTGGTGGCGAGTTGAGACATGACTAGCCTTCGATCTTGGAGAAGTCCGCCACGCGGTTGAGAGCGTCGCGAATTTGCGAGAGGATCATCAATCTGTTTTCACGCGTTTTCGCGTCATCCGCATTCACGGTGACCTTGTCGAAGAAAGCGTCCACCGGGCCGCGGAGTTTCGAGAGAACCTTCATTGCGCCGGCGAAATCTTCCTTTTCGAGCCCGGAGGAGGCATCAGGCGCCGCCCTGTTGAGCGCCGAGACGAGCGCATCGACTTCCGGGGGGTCGCCAACCATGGTCTTGCCCTGCCCCGACCAGGTTTTGCCATCCTTCTTTTCCTCGATGGCGAGGATGTTGGCGGCGCGCTTGTAGCCGGCAAGGAGGTTTCTGCCGTCTTCGGTGGCGAGGAATTCGCCGAGGGCTTCGACTCGTTTGACGATCAGGACGAGGTCGTCCTCGCCGAGCGCGAAGACAGCATCGATCAGGTCGTGGCGTGCTCCTTGTTCGCGGAGGTGGACTTTGAGTCGGTCGGCGAAAAAGGAGAGGAGGTCCGCTCGCATCGCGCGAACTGCCCCATCAAACTCCAGCTGTCTTTGACCATCGAAGAATTCATCTTCTTCCGACTCTGGCGGGCGGATCGCTTTGAAGATTGCCTCGCCACTGATTCGTGCTTCGCCGTCGGCGTCTTTCGCGAACAGACCGGCCGTCATCGTAGAGCCTTCTTTCTCGGCCCACGTCACGATCTTGAATGTCATCGGCGATTTCGCACCGTGCAACTTCATGCCCGCGGCGGCAGCAATATCAACGCTTCGCTGCAGGCTGACACGTATGTTCCTTTCGAGAATGGTCCGAATGACGCCGAGAGCCGCGCGTCTCAGAGCAAACGGGTCTTTCGATCCCGTTGGCTTCTCATCGATCAACCAGAAGCCTACGAGCGTATCGAGTTTGTCGGCAAGCGCGACGGCGACACCAACTGGATTGCCCGGAACCTGATCCCCCGGCCCCTTCGGCTTGTAGTGGTCTCGCACCGCATCCGCGATCGCCTGCGGCTCGCCTTGCAGCGTTGCGTAGTACCTACCCATGACGCCTTCAAGTTCGGCGAATTCGCCGACCATCTCGGAGACAAGGTCGCATTTGGCGAGCTTAGCGGCGCGTTCGGCCAGGGCCGGATCGGCGCCGACTTTCGGTGCAAGTTCCTTGGCAAGCGCCATGACGCGCTCGGCCTTGTCCTTCACCGAGCCTAGCTTCTCGTGGAAGACGATGTTGCCGAGCTTGCTGAAGTTGTCTTCGAGCTTGGTCTTGCGGTCCTTGTCCCAGAAGAACCTCGCGTCGTTCAGGCGCGCGCTCAGGACGCGGCTGTTGCCTTCGGCGATCTTCGTGCCGCCGTCCGCCGCCTCGAGGTTGGCGACGACGATGAATTTCGGCGCGAGGCGTCCCTCGTGCCAGCTGGGGTCGCGGACGGCGAAGTATTTCTGGTGGGTGCGCATTGAGAGCTTGATGACTTCGGGCGGCAGGTCGAGAAAGCTCTTGTTCATGTCGCCGATGATGACGACCGGAAATTCGGCCAGACCGGCGACTTCCTCGAGCAGTCCGATGTCGTCGACGAGTTCGAGGTTCTGGGCGGCGCAGAGCTGCTTCGCCTCGGTGAGAATGGTTTCCTTGCGCTCTTCACGGTCGAGGATGACGCGGCCCTTGTTCTTGAGGACGCTTTCATAGTCGTCGAAGCGGCGCACGCGATAGGGCCCACGGCCCATGACGCGATGGCCTTCGGTGAGGTTGTCGGATTTGATGCCCTCGATCTCGAAAAGAACAACTTCGCCGTCGAACGTGCAGAGGATGCGGCTGATCGGGCGAACCCAGCGCAGGTCTCCGGAACCCCAGCGCATCGACTTAGGCCAGTGGAAGCCACGGATGATCTGGGGGACGAGCGCGGCGATGACATCCGTGGTCTGTTTCCCGGCCTTGCGGACGTGGGCGATATAGACGCGGCCCTTCTTCGGGACCTCGTGGACGGAGCCTGGATATGTCGGTGAGGCCAGCTTTTTCAGAAAGCCCTGGATGGCGGCGTCGGGCGCGCCTTCCTTGGGGCCGATGACGTCTTCGGTGACGTCAGCGGATTTGACGGGCAGGCCTTCGACCACGGCGACGAGGCGGCGGGGACCGGAGAAGCCCTTGATTCCTTCGGGGATCAGGCCGGCCGTGGTGAGGCCGTCCATCAGCGCCTTGACGAGATCGGCCTCCGCCTTCGCCTGCATGCGGGCCGGGATTTCCTCGGACAGGATTTCGAGCAGAAGCTGGGGCATGACCTTGGTGTTGGGGCCTTGTTCGCAGTCGCGGAATTTGGAGCGTCAGTGCAGCGGAACGGGGCGGATTGCAAGGGTTTGGGCGGGGCTGAGCCACGTTGTTGCGTGTTCCGGGGAAATCGGCATTTCTGGCGGGGTAAAGGGAGTTCGGTGATGCGGAAACTAGTGCTGGCGCTTGTGGCCGCGATGCTGGCCGGGCCGGCCATGGCGCAGACGCCGGCGCCCGCGCTGAACGACCCGCCGCCAGACCCGTGGGTGTTCGTCCACTTTGCGGACGGGGCGATGGGCTGGAACATGAAGGCGGGCCGTTGGTCGGACAACAATGCGACGGCTGAAGGGGAACGCCTTGTCTATTTCGCCACGCCCTACGACGTGGATGGCAAGAAGATCTCCTGGGCGCAGGAGTCCTGGAAAATCTCGTGCACGGCCAACAGCTATCAGACCAAGAGCGGCGCGGAGCTGGATTCGGCGCTCGAGATGCTGTTCACGCTGAACAGCGGGGAGCCTTCGCCGATTCAAGAAGGCACGCCCGAATTCATCCTCAAGCGCGTGTACTGCGACAACGTCGAGATGAAGGGCGCGCAGCACGTGACAGGAATTCTGATGGCGATGGACGGCATGATGGGCGGGATGGCTTTGCAGTCGGCTCAGTAGCGCCCTACTCGGCCCTGTGGTCCGCGTCTGGCTGGACGATCGGGGCGAGGTGGAGGTCGACGGGTTCGAACTCTGCGAACAGGTCGGCTGATTCAAGCAGCGTGTTGAGCGGGGCGTGGTCGCAGCAGGCGGCGAAGCGGCCCCACATCGCCTGCACGCGCGGATTGTTGTGCGCCTCCGCGATGGCGGCAGGAGAGGCCCATTCGAAGATCTCGATGATGGCGCCGTCCTTCGCGCGCATCACGGTTGCCGGACGATCAGTGGCGAGGCCCTCTGAACGCAGCAGGTGAACATGGTCGCGTACCTCAGCCAGGAGGATGTCTTCTTTTCCGGGCTTTGGGCGGTAGGCGACGATGACAAGGCGGGGGATGGTCATGAGCGGGTTCCTGCAAAGGAAGATGGACCGCTTTCAGCTTTTGTCATGTGCCATCCGGCGAGCCGGCCAGGAGCGGGCGGAGCCATTCGGCCTGCTGGGAATCGAGGCGGGGGAGCATGACGCGGGTGGTGTAGTGGCCGAGCAAGGTCTCGCCGCGCATGAAGGCCCAGTCGATGATTTGGTTCGGCTGTATCTCGACGATGGCGCCTTCACGCAGATCTCCGAGATAGCGCGGGTTCACCGTGAGTTCGCCGACGATCTTGGCGTCCGTGCGGGCGATGTTTTCGAGCCAGGCGTCTTCAGCGCCGGGCTGGCCGTCGCGGCGGGGGATCGCGGCCTTGAGGGAGAAATCATACTCGTCGGCCTCAGGCGCATCGAAATGCTCCCAGAAGAAAGAGAGCTTCGCGCGGGCGCGATCAGCGGCGGCGGAAAGATCCTTCTGGAATTGCACGTCCGGATCGCTGGCTTCGCCGGAACAGGCCGCGAGCGCGAGAAGGCACGAGAGAAACAGTGCGCGGATCACGGACGGATCAGTTGGACTTGGGGGCGGCCGGGTCTTTGAGCTTGATCTCGAACAGTTTCGGCCAGTACTTGCCGGTGACGAAAATGCGGTCGCCCGCGCTGTCATAGGCAATGCCGTTCAAGACATCGACGGTATGGCCTGCCCTGTCCTGCGGGCTGAGGATATTGGCGAGATAGACGACGCTGTTGACCTTTCCCGTCGCGGGATCGATGCGGACGATACGGTCGGTCTGGAAGACGTTGGCCCAGATCTCGCCCTTGATGAATTCGAGCTCGTTGAGCTGGTCTACGGGGCGGCCGTTCATCTTGACGTCGATGCCGCCGGTTTCTTGCAGCGTGGCGGGATCGAGGATGCGGATGCGGCTGGTGCCATCGCTCATGAAGATTTTCTGGCCGTCTGTCGTCAGCGCCCAGCCTTCGCCCTTGTAGGTGAACTCGCCGGTCGGCTTCAGGGTGGCGCGGTCGTATATGAAGCCCTTCTGGTTCTTCCAGGTGAGCGAGATGATCTTGTCGGGCAGGACGAGCACGCCCTCGCCGAAATACTGCTTGTCGACATCGTGCTGCGCCTGGACCGCGCCCGTCGCGAGGTCGACCTTGCGAATCCAGGACGTGCCCTCCATGCCGGTGCTCTCATAGATCGCGCCATCGACATACTGCAGCCCTTCGGTGAAGGCGGCCCTGTCGTGCGGATAGGTGGCGACGACCTGGAAGCTGTAGACCGGCACGGCTGGCGCGGCGGTCGACGTGGACGGCGCCGGGCCCTGTGCAGGGGAGCAGGAGGCGACGGCGAGGAAGATGGCGGCGAACAGGTTTCTCATGGCGCTTTCTTTAGCGTGCCGAGCGGGTCTTCGCCAACAGGGGATTATTGCGGCGGTGTGACGGGGGGCGTCGGCTGGCGGAGTTGAAGTTTGGCAGGAGGCGACGCGGGGGTTGCCGGCGCGGGCTTGAAAGGCGCGGCGGCCGGGCTTTGGTTGCGGCGCTGGAGCGAGTTCGGAGCGCGGCCCTGAGGGGGCGGCTTGGGCAAAAGCGGCGGCGAGCCGATCATGCCATCGGGCCGGGCCTTGGCCAGCATCGCCTGATAAGCCGGACCCGCTTCGATGCGCGCCTTCCATTCGTTGATCTTCGGGAACTGGTTCTTGTCGACGATGTTGAGTTGCATCGCGAAGTTGAGCGGAAAAACCATCATGATGTCGGCCGCGGAGAATTCCGCGCCGCCGACCCAGGGGTGTTGGCCGAGCCCGTCTTCCGCGTATTGCACGACCTGTTCGCTATCGACGCGGCGAGCGTTCGCCTCCCCAGGCGGCTGGCGATGGCGGCGGCGCCCGATCCGGCGGCGGATCCGCATCGTCCACTGGCAGGCGCCAGGGCGAGACACCACAGACCGCGAAAAGACTTACCGGCTTCCTCAAGTAACTCCCCAATCGTGGCGGCACGCCTCGCATGCGTCGGGGCAAGCCACGAGCTTTACCCTTCAGCATCTCGGGCAAGGCTCCGACCCCGCCCCTGTGACGACCCGGTTCTAGCCCGGGGCGCGGGCATTGTCGGGCAGCGGTTCGGGCGGAGACAGGAAGCCGTCTGGCTCTGCCTTGGCATTCATGCGCTGATAGGCGAGGGCGCGCCATCATCTTTGCATTCCAGGCGTTGATATTCGGGAAGCCCGACTTGTCGACGATGTTGATGCGGAATGCGTATTCGAGCGGAAACTGCATCATGATGTCGGCGGCGGAGAATTCGGAGCCGCCGAAATAAGGATGCTTGCCAAGAAAGTCCTCGGCGTAGCGAATGACGCCGCCAGCATCGACGAGCCTGCCCTTCTGCGTCGGCGGTTGGATCTGCCAGACGCGATAATCAGCAAGGATACGCGAGAACAGCGAGCCCTCGGCATAGTGCATCCAGATCGTATGCCAGGCGTAGTCCTGGCTCGCGAGCGGCGGGATGAGTTTGCCGGGCGCGTGACGATTCAGGATGATATCCAAGAGCGCGCCGGACTCGACGAGGATCTCGTCGCCATAGAATACGGTGGGCGCGACAGGCATGGCTGGGTTCACCCTGCGGAGTTCAGCCAGAGAGGCGCTCATGTTGCCGCGGACGAATTTCAGCTCGTAGGGAAAGCCAAGCTCTTCCATCAGCCAAACGATGCGTTCGGAGCGGCGGCCTTCGAGGTGATAGATGGTGAGGGGCGGCATCGGCGTCGCCACCACAACCGACGCCGGCGCACCCGCAGGCATTGTGGTGCAGGCTGCCGCTACGGCGGCGGCCAAAGTCACGCCCATAAACGCGAGGCGATTCATGATGCGTTTCCCCCTGTTATCTTTGGCGATGCGTAGCACGCATGTCTCGCCTAACAAGATGACGCAAAGTGAGCCCTGCCGTTTCAAGCGGCGCTTGCCATGCGCAGATTTCACGTTTATATTTACATCGTAAATTAAAAGAGCAGGTCATGAGCACATTTCGAGACAACCTTCTGGCGGGCAAGACAGCGTTCGTGGCGGGCGCTTCGAGCGGGATCAACCTGCAGATCGCAACGCGGCTGGCGCAGGCGGGCGCAGCGGTGACGATTCTCTCGCGCTCGCCCGACAAGATCGAAGCGGCGGCGGCCGGTATTCGTGAAAAGGGGCGGCAAATGCATCGGCATCGCGCAGGATGTGCGCGACCATGATGGCGTCGGCGCCGCCTTCGCGAAGTCGGTCGAGGCGCATGGCGAGATCGACATTCTGGTGTCCGGCGCGGCGGGAAATTTCGTGGCGCCGTTCAACGGTCTTTCCTACAATGGCTTCCGCGCCGTGATCGACATCGACCTTATCGGTCTGTTCAATGTGATGCGGCAGGGCTTTCCTCATCTGCGCAAGCCGGGCGCGACCTGTGTATCATTTCGGCGCCCCAGGCGTTGCACCCCTATCCGCTGCAATCGCATGTCAACGCGGCGAAGGCGGGCGCAGACATGCTGGTGAAGACGCTGGCGGTTGAGTGGGGGCCGATGGGGGTGCGCGTGAACGCCATCATTCCTGGACCGATCGCGGACACGGAAGGCATGGCGCGATTGGCGCCAACGCCGGAAGCAATGGAAAAAAGCAAGCGCGGCACGCCATTGCAGCGGTTGGGCACGAAGGATGAAATCGCGGACCTTGCGCTGTTCCTTGCCTCAGATGCTGCGGCTTATGTCACCGGCGCGATCATGCCGTGTGATGGCGGAATGTCGCTGCTGGGTGTGGGACGGGTGGGCGTGTGAAACTGGGCAGGCCGCGCGCGTTCCTGCTAGATGAGCACCCTTCCCCCTGAAGAACCCGACCCCTCGCCCCCTAAACCCGGCCCCGAGCCGGAGCGCAAGCGCGAGGCGCCGCCAGCAACGCCGCCCGTGGAGATACCGCCTGGCCCTGTGGTGGAGCCGCCGCCTTCGCCCGGAACGCCCCCGCCGGTTACGGCTTAGGCTCAGGGTCCGAACAGCGTGTCGTGCGTCGTCGCCTTTGGCGGCGGCGCGGGCTTAGGGGCGAGGCCGGCTTTTCGCGAAGCCATGATATCGAGGATGATGCGGCCGAGTAGCGCAGTGGCGAGCGGCGCGAAGGCGAGCAGCAATGTGGGCTGGCCAAGTTTGGGCGAGAAGCCGAGGCCGAGGAGCATCAGGGACGCCATCACATAGAAGCCAAGGATGATCACCGACAGCGGCCGCCTGACGAGGCGCTGCCAGCCCATGGCGAGGCCCAGTGCAAGCATCCAGTAGAAGCCGAGGCCGACCCAGCCGGCCCAGCTGTGATCATACTGGCCGAGCGTGGCGATAATGGCGATGTCGGCGGCGATACAGCCGACACCCGTGAGATGCAGGAGGATGGCCCAGGCCAGTTTCATGCAGCCCTTCTTCGCATCAGCCACTCTGCTCCGGCAACAAGGATAGCCCCTGAGATGTAGGCCTCGAGGTCGAACCAGTCGAACGCGCCGCCCAGCACGATGCGGGCAAGCTGGTTGTCATGCAATCCGAGGGCGACGAGAAGATTTAGCGCCTGCGCGATCTCGATGGCGAGGGCGATTGTCAGCGCAACTGCGATCGCTGGAATCATTGTGAGGGGCGTGATAGCGCGCAGGACCGTGTAGACGAGCGCGACGGCGAGAACATCCCCGACATAGGGACGAATGAAGGCGTCGCGGACGAACAGTGCGATCGCCACCTCGACCGCGAACAGGATGATGGCGGCAAGGAGGTAGATGCTGCGGGTACGCTCACGCCGGACCAAGGCGCGCCCTCCGGTCGATGCAGCAACAGACCTGATCACGGTTTGCAGGTTTTCTCAGCTGCGGCGCGGCGGAGCGCGTTCACGTCGCTGACGAGGCGGGCCTGCGTGACAGGGGCTGGGGGAATGGTGAAGTCCATGGCCGCGATGTGAACGCCTACGTCTTCGTCGAAGACATCGACGCGAAAGGCCGATCGGGCGATGACGGCGCTGCGCCACTGGTTGAGTTGTTCATAATCGGCTTCGAGAAGATCGGAGCCGGGCGGCGGGCCAAGGCGGCCATCGAGGCGCAGGAAGATCGCGTGGGCGCCGGTGTGCGTGGCGGGATAAGCGATCGTCTGCCTCGTCTTTGTGTAGCCACTGGAGAGTTCGAAGGTGAGGTTTCGGACGCGGGCGCCGCGCAGGGTGAAGCCGGGGAGAGTTGCGAGCAGGCCGCCATCGAGTGTTTCGACCGAGCCCGGATCACGCCAGTCCTTGCCTTCCACCGAATTGCCGACGCGGAAAACGTTGAGCGTTGGCTGCGGTCCTGGTCCCGGCGCGTAGACGCTGTCGGCGTCAAGGATAAGCCTGGCTGGAAAGGGTCCGTTATCGGTGACGAGCATCACGAGAACGGAGCTGGTTAGCTCGCCGCTGACACGGCTTTGTTCGCCATCGGCCGTGTTGGTGATGCGGCATGTCGTCTGCGCCAAGGCAGGCGCGCCCGCGAGACAGGCGGCCATGACGGCGACAGTGAGAATACGCATACAGCCGTCCGCGCTTCGAACCACACCGCACGCTAGCTGTGATTGTTCGCGACGGGAAGCGCGGCTGTGGAGGATAAAGCAGCCGCGCCTCGTCACGCTTGCTGCGACTTCTCCCACGCCTCTGCACTACCCTTCGCGAGATCGCGGACGCGGGCGATGAAGCTCTGGCGTTCGGTGGGCGAGATGACGCCGCGGGCGTCGAGCAGGTTGAAGATGTGGCTGGCTTTCAGGGCCTGCTCGTAGGCGGGAAGCGGCAGCGGCTTGTCGAGGGCGAGGAGTTTCTTGCAGACTTTCTCGCAGTCGCTGAACCAGCGTTGCAGCACTTCAGTGTCGGCGTATTCGAAGTTGTAGGCGGACTGCTGCTTCTCGTTCTCGAGGAAGACATCGCCATAGGTGAGCGGGTATTGAGACTGCGGGTCGTTGAACGGCAGGTCGTAGACACGATCGAGGCCGAACACGTACATGGCGAGGCGTTCGAGGCCGTAGGTGAGCTCGCCCGAGACCGGGCGCACATCGAGGCCGCCACCTGCTGGAAGTAAGTGAACTGCGAGACTTCCATGCCGTCGCACCAGCATTCCCAGCCGAGGCCCCAAGCGCCGACGGTGGGGTTTTCCCAGTCGTCCTCGACGAAGCGGATGTCGTGGACGGCGGGGTCGATGCCGATCTCGTAAAGGCTCTCGAGATAGAGATCCTGGATGTCGGGCGGGTTCGGCTTCAGGATGACCTGGTACTGGTAATAGTGCTGGAGCCGGTTTGGGTTCTCGCCATAGCGACCGTCCTTCGGGCGGCGCGAAGGCTGCGGATAGGCGGCGTACCAAGGCTTGGGTCCAAGGGCGCGCAGCGTCGTGGCCGGGTGGAGCGTGCCGGCGCCGACTTCCATGTCGTAAGGCTGGAGGATCGCGCAGCCTTTGGACGACCAGTAGGCCGACAGCTTCAGAATGATCTCCTGAAAACTCTTCGGCTTCACGATCTCGCGTTTCAGGGCGGCGGACTTAGCGGGCATGCGGGTCTCCGTTGGCGCCCTCAATAAGGCGAGCCTCCAGCGCTGTCATCCTCGGTGGGTCGGAGCAATCATCACTCGGCTAAGCCATCTGCGACATTTATGCTATTAACATATACTAAGGATGACAGTTCGTGCTGGCAGCATTCACACCCGCCCTGCATCACCTGTTTCCTGCGCCCCGCCCGTACCCCCCGCCGGCCCAGCATGACCCTGATGTCGTCTTCAAGAGCGTCCGCCTTCGAAGGGTGCGCATGCGCCATGATGACGCTCGACGCGACCTCAAGATCCTGCATGTCAACGGATCGACCCGCCAGCTGCTGCGCAACAACGCCGCCGCCCTCAAAACGATCTGGCCACGTTCAATCCTGACGCGATCGTCGGCACCTGTGTCGACATTTTCCACGAGCCCCCTCGCACCAGCGGCAGATCCTGGTCGATCCGAACCGCCTGCCCTTAAAAACCGACATTACCCAGCGCAACTATCTCGGCAACGCGCTGCAATGGGCCGACGTCACGGCCCCCCAATTCGGGCATGCTGGCCTCGCTCGGCCGCTCGCAGGCGATCATCGAATTCACGATCGACGGTACGATCATCAACGCGAACGACAACTTCCTGACGCGATGGTTACAGGCTCGGCATCAAGGGCCGTCGCCACCGCATGTTCAGGGATTCAACGCACGCAGCCCAGCCGGAATGTTCCCTCGTCGAGCATCTCGCAGGTGGCGGCAGCCGTTCAACAACAATCGTCGGCGACATCGGAAATCTCGGCGACGATGCAGATGGCTTCAAGCTCGGTGAATGCGATCGACAAGGGGCATTGGCGAGATGGCGGGCGCCATGTCGTTGGCCGCAAACTCGACCGAGCTAGTCCGCGGAATCAAGCAGGTCTGGTGAAGTAGCGTCCTAGCGGCGACTGCCGTCCGGACAGACGGCCAGCACCGCGAGGATGCCGAAGGCCACAATCAGCGAGATGGCTTGAATAACAACTTGCATGCCCATGAGCCTCACTCCCGCGCGTTGCTTACCATTTAGGCGCGCGGGCGTTCCGGCGCAGGATCGGCCGTCACTTTGTCGCATGAGGGCGTGGCCACAATGCGAAGCTCGCCGCGGATTGAGTCGGCGATTTGGCGAAGTGCAGGCGGGCGTGGAGCGCGGGTCAGCTGTCGCTCGGTTCATCACGTGCTGTGCTTTTGCGGGCACGGTGATCGTCGAGGCGGCGCACGACGACTTCGTGCGGATCTTGCACGCCATCGGCAGGCGGCGGAGGCGGCGTGCGGCCAAAGCGGGCGCGCAGCGCCGGCGTCACCAGCACGATGATCAGGATCGCCAACAGCAAGACAAAGATCATGCCGCCCATGGCGGTTATCTCCATTCCAGCGCGCCGCCGTCGAAGCACGCGGCGGCCCGGGAAGAGAAGTGACCGCCAGCGACGTCGTGGAGCGCTATCCCATCATATAGGGTCACAGGGCCCCGACGCAGCCCCTTACGCGCACGTATCAGAACACGATTGGCGGGCGCGGCCGGCGCAGGGCGGATCGGCAACACCTCGATCTCGCCTGCGCGGGGATTCAGCAGCTCGAGCAGGTCAGCCAGCGTAGCGGCGCGGTGGATCAGCGTGATCCGGCCCCCGGGCTTCGTGATGTGGTGCAGGAAGAGGATCCAGGCCTTGAGCGGCGTGTCGGCCAGAAAAGCGTTCGTCTTACCGGGCGCGGGGGCGCGGATCGCTGCCGGATCAAAGAAGGGCGGATTCGAGAAAGACTGGTCGTAGACATTCTCGAGCGCCGAGGGGCGTTCGGCGATGTCGTGGGTGCGGATGTCAGCACGCGCGGCGAACGCGTTCGTAGCGATGCCCTGCCCCGCCAGCGTAATCGCGGCGGCGTCGCGCTCGAAACCCGTGAAATGGCAAGTTGGAAGCCGGTGCGTGGCGCAGAGGAGCGCGGCCCCGGCGCCGCTGCCGGCCTCGGCTAGCGATTCACCGTGTTTGGCGGAGAGAGACGCCGCCAGAAGGACAGCGTCCATCCCAGCCCGATAACCTCGCGCAGGCTGCACGACCGTGACGGCGCCGCCGAGAAAGCGGTCATAGGTGATAAGGCTGTCCGTCACCTCTCCTCGCTCTCGCCGCCCCAATCGCCTTCAACGGGCGGCTCGGGCGTGGTGTCGAGCTGTTTCAGGATGTCTCGCGCACTGGCCGCATATTCGTCCGGAACGAGAATTCGGCGTTCCACAGCGAGGATGCTGCCTTCAACTGCGGCCATGAAACGATCGGCCACGAAGGGGTGGCAACCGGCCTGCTTCAACAGGACCATGGCGTAGTCGAGCCGGATAGGGTTATTGGTTCTTAGAACTTCGATCATTTTCGCGACAACTTGCCACGCCGCTGACCAGCCCCGTGGTTCCTATTTCTTGACCAGCTTCTCACGCGGCGAATATCGTATAATAGCTGCGCCCCGTGAAGCGGGTTGGAAAGCGCTAAGGGGATGGAATTGGCCGGTTACGCCGAAATCCAGACGCAAGCGTCGCCGCCTGCAACGCCGATGGACCGCCTTGTGGCGCTGTTGCGGCCGGAGCTGGCCGATGTTGAGCGGCTGCTTGCTGAACGCGCGGCTAGCCCCGTTGCGACGATTCCCGACCTTTCCAGCTATTTGATCGCTGCTGGCGGCAAGCGCTTGCGCCCTGTCCTGACGCTCGCTTCGGCCCGGGCTGTGGGCGGGCGCGGCGGGGAAGCGGTGTGCAAGCTGGCGGCGGCGGTGGAGTTCATCCACACGGCCACCCTGCTCCATGATGACGTGGTCGATGACAGCGACCTGCGCCGCGGCAAGGCTGCGGCCAAGAATGTGTGGGGCGCTTCAGCCTCGATCCTGGTCGGCGACTTCCTGTTCGCCCGTTCGTTCACGCTGATGACCGAGACGCGGGATCTGCGGATTCTGGATATTCTGAGCCGCGCCTCGTGCGTGATCGCCGAGGGCGAAGTGCGGCAGCTGGCGGCGCTAGGGAGGGTCGACCTGTCGTTCAACGAATACATGGCGATCGTCGAAGCCAAGACGGCGGCGCTGTTTGAAGCGGCCTCGCGCGCCGGCGCCTACACCGCGACGAATGACGATGCGGTCGCCGATGCGATGGGCGAGTATGGGCGCAGGCTTGGACGCGCCTTCCAGATCGTCGATGACTTGCTTGACTATGGCGGCCTGACGTCGGTGATCGGCAAGGCTGTTGGCGACGACTTCCGGGAAGGCAAGCTCACCCTGCCGGTGCTGTATGCCCGTGAAGCGGCGGACGCGGCGGACCGGAAATTTTGGGACCGCGTGATGGGCGAGCGCGAGCAACACGAGAGCGACCTCGCGCATGCCATCCACCTGATCCGCTCGTCGGGCGCGGCGGAGCGCACGCTGGAGACGGCGCGGCTTGAATCTGCAGCTGCGCAGGCGGCGCTCGCGCGGGCCTCGCGGGGAGCTTTCCACGACGAGCTGGCCGAGCTGGCCGATCACTGCGTGAATCGGGCGTTCTAGCTCAGGCGATATCCGCGCCCACAAGTCCCGCTGCGACGCCGGAGCGGCGGACGCGCCAGTGAATCCAGATCGACACCAGCGACAGCACGAAGGCTATCGCAGGCATTTGTCCGCCGAGAATTGTGGACGCCACGGCGACAAGCGCTGCGTTGAGCGCCCAGAAGGCGTGGACGAGCGCAACCTGCCAATGCTGCAGGCCCGCCTTCATCGCGATCTGGTAGGTGTGGTCGCGATGGGCGACGAACAGCTTCTTCCCGTGCATCGAGCGCCAGGCGAGCGTCATCAGCACGTCTGACAGAAAGGGCAGCAGCAGCATGGCTGGCACGAACAGCAGATCCGGCCGCTGGCGCACGAATTCGAGGCTGAGGCCGCCGAGACTCGCGCCGGCGAAATAGGCGCCAGCATCGCCCACGAACAACCTGCCCGGTATGTTCCAGACCAGAAAGCCTGCCAGCGCGCCGGCTACCGACGCTGACAAAAGCGCAAGCGTCCACGCGCCGGTGAAGCCAGCGCAGATGGCGAGACCAAGCGCGGCGATCGCGGCCATGCCCATGGCGAGGCCATTGGCGCCGTCCATGAAGTTCACTGCGTTGATCACAACCACGAGCCAGAGGGCCGACCCCGTAATCGAAACGGCGAGCGGCAGGTGAATCATCGCGCCGGGCCACAGGCCAAGGACGTCAGCGCGAGAGCCAAAGGCCGCCATGCCGACCGTGATTGCGATGACGCAAGCGAGCCGGATGGTGGCGCGCAGGCGCAGGATGTCGTCCACAAGACCGAGCAGCATGGCGAGAAGCGCGCCGCCGCCGGTGATCAGGATCACAGAATCCAGTTGCCATTCCGTATTCTCGGTGATCGCGACCGTGGCCAGGAAAGCCGAAATCGCGACGGCGAGCCCGCCCGAGGTGGGCACGGCTGTGCGCTGGATCTTCCGCGCCTCGGTGGGAGCATCCATGATCCGCACAGACATGATCACACGACATAGCAGCACCGACGGCGCGGCGGCCAGCACAAAAGCCAACAAGATGCGGAGCGGTTCGCCCATCCGGACTGGCTAGCGCAGATCGGCGCCAGCGGCCAAGCCTAGTCGTTAGCAAGCGCGGCCATGCCGCGGAACAGGGTGGGACGCACCCAGTATTTGCGCTTCTTCTCGGCAATGCGGCGCGCGGCGGCTTCGGCGGAGGCGTCGTTGGTGAAAACACCGAAACAGGTGGGACCGCTGCCGGACATGCGGGCAAGCAAGCAGCCAGGCTCGGCGCGGATCAGGTTGAGAGCGCGTTCGATTTCGGGGCACAGAGCGACGGCGGCGGGCTGCAGGTCGTTGCGATAGGTTCCGAGCGCGGCGGTGAAGGATTCAAGATCGCGGCCCCAGGGCGGATCCATCTCGCGAAAATTGCGATTGGCGCCGAGCTGGTCGAACCGCTCGAAAACGCGGCGGGTTTCGAGGGTGATGCCGGGATTCACGAGGATCGCCGGCATATCAGGTGCAGCGACATCGATCAGCCGCTCGCCCGTGCCGCGCATGACCAGCGGACGCAAGCGCACGCAGGCAGGCACGTCGGAGCCGAGCTGGATGGCGAGCCGCTCGAGGGCGGCTTCGCCAAACTCGATGCCCCACATCTCGTTGAGGACATGCAGCGTCGCGGCTGCGTCGGACGATCCGCCGCCAACGCCGCCTGCGATCGGCAGCACCTTGTGCAGGACCAGCGCCGCGCCCAGCCCTCCCCGCTCGCACGCGTCGCGCAAAGCCATCGCGGCGGCGAGTGTGAGATTGTTGGGTGCGTTCTTGAGCTGCTTCGCCCCCGGCCCTTCGACGGTAAGCGAAAGTTGCGGCCCGGCGCGGGCGGAGATGCGATCGGCGGCGCGGGTGTCGGCGAACATCACCAGGCTGTCGACCGGGTGCAACCCGCCGGGGCCGGAAGCGCCCACATGCAGATAGAGGTTCACCTTTGCCGGCGCCCAGGCCGTAGTGAAGTTCGCGCGATTTGGCGATAGACTCATGGGCGCGAAGCTAGACTCGCTGCCGGCAGCGCTGGCAAGCCCTTGTCGAGCTTGCTGCGCAGAGATTGTTCGCGTTCTGGACCGGGCTTCAGGCGCAGTGCGGCGATCCACTGATAGCGCGCCTCGGACTCGCGGCCCGCGCGCCAATAGGCGTCGCCGAGATGATCGACGATTTCCGCATCCGCTGGCGAAAGCTCGGTGGCGCGTTCAAGCTGCGTTACGGCCTCGGCATATTGGCCAAGGCGGAAATGCGCCCAGCCCAAGCTGTCGACAATATAGCCCTGATCTGGGCGCGAAGCTGCGGCCTTGCGGATCAGTGACAGGCCCTGCTGCACATTTTCGTCGCGCTCGACCCAGCCGAACCCGAGGAAGTTCTGGATCTCGGGGCGATCAGACTCGATGGCGAGCGCAGCGAGGGCGTCAGCCTCGGCCGCTTTCCAGTCGCCCCCAGCGCTTAGAGCGTTTGCGCGAGCGAAAAGCACACGCCAGTCGGGCTGCTTGTTCTCGAGATCAGCAGCGATGATTTCGTCGTAGAGTTTGCGCGCGCGCTCGTGATTGCCATTGATGCGGTTGAGATCGGCCACGTTGACCGCGATGTCGCGGCGGCGCGAAGAGGCGAGCGCCTGATCAGCGGCGACCAAGGCTTCGCCGGGGCGATCGAGACCGTTGAGCAGCCAGGCCTGCTGGATCAGCGCTTCTGCCCGCCAGGGCGATGTCGCCTGTATTTCGCGCAGAACTTCTACGGCGTCTTCCGGCCGGTCCTGCTGGTTGAACGCTTCAGCAAAAGCGAGTCGCGCGGGCGCCAGTTCGGGATCAAGGCGCAGCGCCAGCGAATAGCGCAGCGCTGCCAGCTCCGCGCTCGATCGCGCGATGCCGCCAGCGGAGGCGAGATAGACAATGATCGCCGCGCCCTGCCGCGTCGACAGTTTGGGACGCATGACCGGCTGTCCGGTTTCAAACATCGCGTACATGTGGTCGGTCAGTGAGCTGGCGCCATTCTCCTCGATCTCCAGCGCGATCGCCTTGCGCGCGCCGGCATAATCGCCGCGCGAGGCCATCAGGCGCGCGTTTAACGAGGCTATAAGATCGGTCGAGGCGAGCGGAAGACGCTGCGCCTGGTTGAAAGCGTCGATCGCCTTCTCATCGCGGCCGGCGTTGAGATAGATCAAGCCCTGGATCGCGGCCTGCTCGCCCGCCAGAAGGCGACGCGGAGGAAGCTCGGCGAGCGTTGCAACGCCCTTGTCCGCGTTCTCGGTAGCCGTGAGCCATGCGGCGAGGAAGCCGACTACGTCGGCGTTGATCGCCCCGAGCGTGGTGGTCTTGAGACGTTGCAGCGCGGACTTCGTCTTGCCCGCGCCGATCTCGTCGACAATCAGCACGAGCTGCGCGCTCGGAGATCGTTGCGCAACCGAAGCGTCTGCGGCGGCAACCATGCGGGTCGCCTCGCCCGCGTCGCCCGAGACGAGCGTGGCGAAGGTTGCGCGCTCCAACAGTCCCGGATCCGCCGGCTCGCTGCCGAAGGCGCGGCGGTAATAGGCGGCGGCGGCGGAGGGATCGCCCGACATGCCGGCATAGCGGGCGGCGATGAAATCTGCGTATTCCTGCTGGGTTTTCAGCTCTTCCATCATCGCGGGCGTGAACCACGCGCCATAGCCAATAGGGCTGCTCGCACAGCCCGCGCCAATGCATGCTGTCGCCGCTAGGAGGGACGCTCGAAATCCTGACCACATTGGAGCATGCTGCCTCACCCCTCCTGGTCCTTCAACAGGGGATCACTGTCTGGATTGTCGCGTCGGTGGACAATAGGGCCTAGATGTCGCTGGTGCCTTCGCGGCTGGGCGCACGTGGAACTTCGGGCGTGTTGCGACGCACCGGGGCGGGCGTCGTGAGACCGTTGCGGATCTTTTCCTCGAGTGCGGCGCGGCTGTTATCAGGGGGATAGGCCGTGAGCGCGTCCTTCCAGAACTTGCGCGCCTCGTCCTTCTCGTCGAGGCGCCACTTCACGTCGCCGAGGTGATCGGACAATTCCCAGTGCCCGAACGGCTCGTAGGCTTCCAACGCCATCTCGATGAAGCGGTTGGCTTCGCGAAAATCGCCATACTGGTAGTAGGCCCAGCCGATGCTATCGAGCAGGTTGGGTTCATCCGGCGTCATGCGGATCGCCTGCTTCAGCAGCTTGAAGCCTTCATCGAGCTCGGCGTCCGTCGCATAGCCGTCGATCAGCGAGTAGCCGAAATTGTTCATGAGACTGGTGTTGTCCGGCTGTTCGGTCAGCATGTGGCGCATCATGGAGAGGCCGTCGGCGCGCTGCGGACTTTCGACCAGCATCGAGGCAAGGAATTGCTGAGTCGTCTCGTCGTCCTGGACCAGGAGGGCGGCGCGGGCGGATTCAACGGCGCCGGCGACATTGCCCGCCTGCAAATGCGCCTGACTGCGCGACATCAGCGCGTAGACCTGCTGTTCCGGGGTCAACGGGCCCTGCTTCATCGCTTGATCGATCAGGGCAAGTGCGCGCGTCGTCTTGTTCGCGGTGGTCAGCGAACCGGCGGCCTGAATCTTGGCGTCGGGGCTGGAGTCGATCTTGAGGGAGCGATCGATCAGGGCTTCAAGCGTCTCGGGTGAACCGAGTTCAAGCGCAGCAAGGCCGGCCGTCGCGAGCAGCAGCGAGGTCACCTCCCGAGACGGATTGCCGATCTGGGCGAGGCGCAGGGCCGGTTCGAACTTGCCCTGTTCCTGCAGGCGATTGACTTCCTGGATGCGGATTTCGCCATTGTCGGGATCGAGCAACAGCGCGCTCTGGCGGATCGACGACATCAGGTGGTTGAACGGCGTCTTGCCGCCCCGCCCGGCCATCACGGCCATGATAGCTTCCTGTTCTTCGATCAGCCCCGCTTCATCGCCCAGCGCCTGCGCCATCGCCTGCGGCAGCGTGCGCAGCTTGCGCCGGTCTTGACCTGATTTTGCCTTGGCGAGGCGGTCGCCGACATAAGAGTCATCAGGCGCAGCTTCGGAGAGACGCGACAGCAGCGCTACCGCTTCCGCGTCGCGATTGAGGGCGCGCAGCAGTTCCGCCTGGCGCAGCGCTAGCAGTCGTTGGCTCTGGAACGCACGGGCGCGCGCGAAATAGGTGGGCGATTCCGCTTCCTCGGGGCTTGGCGAGTCGAACTTGTCGGGCGCCTGGCCATAGATCTCAAGCGCGCCGTCCGTGTCGCCAAGCCCCTCGGCCAGAAGCGCGCGGTGACCCAGCAGCGTTGCAGACGGCAGCACGTTGCGCAGCTTCGCCATCTCGGCCTGCGCCTCGTCGTTGCGATCGTTGAAGGCATAAACCCACGGGCGAAGATGGTTGGGGCTCATCCATTCCGAAGGACGACGTCCGTTCATAAGACCAAGGGCGGTCTGCGCGGTCGCGGGGTCTTTCGCCGCGAGCGCGTCCACGACCATGTAGCCCCATGCGCCGCTGTTCACCCGTTTCGCGAAGTCCGCGCGCACGAGACCCATGAAGGCCGACATGTCAGCAGCTTCGAGCATCTCGTTGGGGCCAGGATAGCCGCCGAGCGGCTTGTCGTATGGCGCGGTCGCCTTCGCGGCGGCGGAGACCGGCGTGACGGGTTCAGTCCGGGCGGCGGGATCGCCCGGCGGCGCATCGGGATCGCTTGGGGTCTCAAGCTGAGGCTGCGCCAGCGCCATCATCGTCTTGGGCGCAGCGTCTTCGCGCGGAATCATGCCGCAGCTGTTCATGGGCTGTACGCCGCCGCCGGTGAAGACGTAAACCGTCCGGCACCCGCTTTCGCCAAAACCCGGCACGCCCATCGAGGCGCAGGCCGAAAGCACAGCGGTGGCCGAAACCGCAAGGAACAGGCGAATTTTCACGTGTGTCATGGGGCGACGCTATCCGAAGGCTGAACCGGGCTCAACCGAGCCTCACCTTCAGATTGCGCCGCTTACTTTGTCGTGAACGGGGCGGAGCGGCAGCGGCTTTCGGGCGGCCGCCGCTGCCCGGTCCTTACATGTTCGGGTAGTTCGGCCCGCCGCCGCCTTCGGGCGTGGTCCAGGTGATGTTCTGGTTCGGGTCCTTGATGTCGCAGGTCTTGCAGTGGACGCAGTTCTGGGCGTTGATCTGGAAGCGCTTGTCGCCCTTCCCGTCATCCACCCATTCATAGACGCCCGCCGGGCAGTAGCGGTTGGACGGCCCGCCGAACACGCCGAGTTCTGATTTCTTCTGGAGCTCCATATCCGCCACTTTGAGGTGGGGCGGCTGGTCTTCGCCATGATTGGTGAAGGAGAAGGCGACGCTGGTCAGGCGATCGAAGGACAGGACGCCGTCCGGCTTTGGATAGACGATCTTCTTGTGATTGGCCGCGGGCTCGAGCGATTTCGCATCAGTCTTGGTGTGCTTCATCGTGCCGAAGAAGGAGAAGCGGCCGAACAGCGTATTGACCCACAGGTCGAAGCCGGTGAGCGCGATGCCGACAACCGTGCCGAATTTCGACCAGAGCGGCTTGGCGTTGCGAACAGCCTTGAGCTCATGTGCGACCCAGCTGGTCTTGAAGGCTTCGGCATAACCGGTCAGTTCGTCGCCCTCACGTCCCGCGATGATCGCCTCGAACGCGGCCTCGGCGGCTAGCATGCCGGTCTTCATAGCGTTGTGGCTGCCCTTGATGCGCGGCAGGTTTACGAAGCCGGCCGAGCAGCCAATCAGCGCGCCGCCCGGGAAGGTGAGCTTCGGGATCGACTGCCAGCCGCCCTCGGTGATGGCGCGCGAGCCATAGGAAATGCGCTCACCGCCCTTGAGATACTTGCTGACCTCTGGGTGATGCTTGAAGCGCTGAAACTCCTCGAACGGCGAAAGCCACGGGTTCTTGTAATTGAGATGAACCACAAGGCCGATCGCAACATAGCGATCGCCGAAATGATACATGAAGGTGCCGCCGCCCGTGGAATTGCCCAGCGGCCAGCCGAAGCTGTGCTGCACGAAGCCCGGCTTGAAGTTCTCGGCGGGGACCTGCCAGAGCTCCTTGATGCCGATGCCGAACTTCTGCGGCTGGCTATCCTTGTCGAGCTTGAAGTCCTTGATCAGCTTCTTTGCGAGTGAGCCGCGCACGCCCTCGCCGATCAGGACGTACTTGCCGTTCAGTTCCATGCCCGGCGAATAGTCCGGACCGGGCTCGCCATTCTTCTCGATGCCGACGACGCCGGCGATGACGCCCTTGATCGAACCGTCTTCGCGAAAAGTCAGGCCCGATGCTGCGAAGCCCGGATAGATGTCGACGCCCAGCGCCTCGGCTTGCAGCGCCATCCAGCGCGTCACATTGCCGAGCGAGCCGATATACATGCCGTGATTGTGCAGCATGGGCGGCATCAGGAAGACGGGCAGCGGAATCGATCCTTCAGCGCCGAGCACAAGGAACGTATCCTTGGTGACCGGGGTTTCGAACGGGCAGCCCTTTTCCTTCCAGTCCGGGATCAGCTCGTCCATGGCCCGGGGGTCCATGACGGCGCCGGACAGGATGTGGGCGCCGACTTCCGAGCCCTTTTCCAGCACGACGACGGAGACTTCATTCCCGGTTTCGGCAGCCAGCTGCTTGATGCGGATCGCGGCGGCGAGGCCAGCGGGGCCTGCGCCCACGATGACCACGTCAAAATCCATGGACTCCCGCTCGACGGCGTCAGCTGTCATTATTCCGGTCTCCTGGCCGCCAGAGATTTGTCCCCCAGGCGGAATACCCTCATATGTACCGCTAGTTAGCCTCAGGTTTCAGAAGCAACAAGGTTGGAGAAAAAGCCGACGTGACACACCCCCAGGCCACTCTCGCGCTAAAGGCGCTGGCCGATTTCTGGGCTGATATGGGCCTGGAGGAGGCGCGCGCACTGAATGTCCCTCGCCCCGCTGCGGGAACCCGGTCGGCGGACGCACCCCGGCAGGCTGGGCGGCCGGCGAGCGGACCTGTTTCCGGGCCCATGACTGGGGCGCGGCCGGCTCCCAAGCGGATCAACAACAACCCGATCGCCGACGCCCGTCGCCTTGCCGCCTCGGCCAATTCGCTGGCGGAGCTTCGCGCCATGATTCAGGAGTTCGATGGCTGCGCGCTCAAGAAGGCCGCCAAGAACACAGTCGTGTGCGATGGCGCGTTCGATGCAGACGTGATGATCGTCGGGGAAGCGCCCGGCGGCGAGGAAGACGCACAAGGCCTGCCCTTCGTCGGTCGCGCGGGCAAGCTGCTGGACAAGATGCTGGGGACGATCGGCCTGTCGCGGCAGGAGAATGTCTTCATCACCAACCTGATCTACTGGCGCCCGCCGGGCAATCGCGATCCATCGCCGGCCGAGATGCAGATCTGTGCGCCCTTCCTGGCGCGACAGATCGAGCTGAAGAAACCGAAGCTGTTGCTTACTGCCGGCAAGTTCGCGACGCAGGCAATGCTGGGCTCGGAAGACGGCATCATGCGCCTGCGCGGCCGCAAGCTGCTTTATCGGCAGGAAGGCCTGCCTGCACCTGTAAAGTGCGTGCCTTTGCTCCATCCCGCTTATCTGCTGCGCCGTCCGGAAGACAAGGCGAAGGCGTGGGACGATCTGCGCACGATTGCTTCGATCTGCGACGAGATGGGTATAAAACGGGACGTGGGACTGTAATGCGAAAGGCGATGTCATGATTTCGCGCCGGAATTTCCTGCTAACCGCTTCGGCGCTTGGCGTGGTCAGCGCCTTTGGCGGCGTGGCCTTCGCGCAGCAGCGCTTCGAGGTGAGGCACACTACGGCCGAATGGCGGAAGATCCTGTCTGAAGAAGCCTACATGGTGATGCGGCAGGAGCAGACCGAGCCGCCGGGCTATAGCCCGCTCGACGGCGAAAAACGCGCCGGCGTCTTCTCATGTGCGGGCTGCGACCTGCCAGTGTTTGGATCGGACAAGAAGTTCGACAGCGGAACGGGTTGGCCAAGCTTCTGGGGGCCGATTGACGAAAAGGCGCTGGGAATCCGCACGCAGGGCTCTGGCCGCTTTCTCCAGACAGAAGTGCATTGCCGCCGCTGTGGCGGCCATCTCGGCCACATCTTCACGGATGGCCCGGAGCCGACCGGGCTCCGCTACTGCATCAACGGCGTGGCGCTGAAGTTCAAGCCGGCTGACGCCTGACCGAAAGCAGCATCTCCAACGAAATGAGCGGCGGACCGGGGCACGGTCCGCCGCCTCGCTTCGGGACGGAGTTGGCTGCGGGCTGGACCCGCCCCGGGGCGCTTAGGGCCCAAGCCTTTTTTCGGGGAGGTTCATCCACAATTCATACGCAGATCGGCGCCGACGTAAACCCTTTTGTTCTTGTTTTATTCTTTCTTTGTTCTAGTTTCCGGAGCGTGGTTACCGGGACAGGCCAATGCCGCCGCAGGAAAAATGGAAAACACGCTCGATAGACGCCGACTGGTCGGTGGAGCGCGATCAGGCGCGTGGGCGAGGCGCGCTTTCAAACGCATCGGGACGGTTCGAGAAGCAATATGCCGAGGCGATCGACGATGGTTGGGAGACGGATGAAAAGCCAGAGACGCTGAAGACGGAAACGATCGTCGAGCGAGCGAAGACCATTATCACCTACAACACCTCGCCTGACATCTCGTTCGATCGCACGATCAATCCCTATAAGGGGTGCGAGCATGGCTGCATCTATTGCTTCGCGCGGCCGAACCACGCCTATCGCGGGCTGTCGCCGGGCCTCGACTTCGAGACGAAGATCTTCGTGAAACCGAGCGCCGCTTCGCTGCTGGAGAAGGAGCTGGCGAAGAAGAGCTACAAGCCGGGCCGCATCATGCTGGCGGGCGATACGGATATCTATCAGCCGCTGGAGAAGGAGCTGCACATCACGCGCTCCATTCTGGAGGTGCTAGCGCGGCATGATCATCCTGTCGCTCTGATCACCAAGTCCGCACTGGTGACGCGCGATCTCGATCTTCTCGCGCCAATGGCGGCGAAAGGGCTGGTCTCGGTCGCGATCTCTTTCACCACACTCGATCGCAAGCTGGCGCGCACAATGGAGCCGAGGTGCGCGGCGCCCCATCGGCGCGTCGAGACGATGCGCGAGTTGAGCGCCGCCGGCATTCCCGTCACGGCAATGACCGCGCCGATCATCCCCGCCCTCAACGAGCCGGAGATCGAAAGTCTGCTGGAAGCAGCGGCGGATGCTGGCGCAAAGCGGGCGGGCTATGTGCTGTTGCGCCTGCCCCTCGAGATCGCAGGCCTGTTCACCGAGTGGCTGGAGGCGAATTATCCCGATCGCGCCAAGCGCGTGATGTCGCTGCTGCGTTCCATGCACAAGGGCGAGGACTATCGCTCTGAGTGGAAAATGCGCCAGCGCGGCGATGGCCCCTACGCCGACCTCATCGCAAAGCGCTTCGCCAACGCGACGCGACGCCTTGGGCTTAACCAGGTGAATGTCAGCCTGCGCACGGATCTGTTCCGTCCGCCGCCGGCCAAGGACGCAAGCGGCCAGATGAACCTGTTCGGCGAGGGGGGGTCATGATCTCAGCCCAGAAACCAATCCATGGCCTTCGCGATTTCTTCCTCGCGGAAGACATGTTTGCCGTCAAACGCCTCGAACCGCACGTCGAATCCTTGCGCCTTCATATCCGGCACGACGCTTTCGGCTGCGTTTTTGAAGTTCAGGATCTGATCCTGTCTGCCGTGAGACACGAACACTTTCGCTCGCGCTTTATCCTCAAAGGGCACGAAGCCGCCCGGCGAGAACCCCATGATGTGCGTGAACAGTTCCTGGTTGCGCGGACCAAGCGACAGGGCGTAGCTCGCCCCATCCGAAAATCCTCCGATCGCCACGCGCTTTGGGTCGATCGTGAACTGTGCGAAGAGCGCGCTCAACGACGCATCGAGACGCTGCGCATCCTCACTGAAGTTGATCGCGGCGCCTCTGAACGCGCGGATGATATCCCATGTGGCGGACGCCGCCTGCGGCGCCAGGATGATCACACCGCGCGCCTGCGCCGCTGGCGTGATGCGGGTCAGGAGCCTTTCGGCGCGTTGCCCCGCGCCGTGCAGCAGCAGGATCATCGGCGCCGGCTTCTTCGCATCGACGATGTTCGGAATGAAGGCCAATGGCTGCGGCGACTCAAAAAGGTTGAACTCACCGCGCTGAGCGCTCGGCTTGCGCGCCACGCCAGGGCGCGCAGCGAGCCGCCCGTCGACGCTGCCGGCCGATTGCGGCATCGCGCTCGCGGGCTGTGTGGCGCATGCAGAGATCGCGGCGACCCCCATCTTCGCGAACATCCGGCGCGAGGGACTTTTCATAATTGCCATCGTTATCGCGAACCTCCGTCCTGCCGAGGCGATATGGTAAATCGCAACTTAACCATTGACTCAACAGGTTATTTACCCGGGTCAGCGACTTTCACGGCTTCGGTCCATTTCGGGCGTTGCGTGAGACAGTTCCATGGCGATCAAAACGATCGACCCGCAGGTTCAGAAGAACACCCGGGCGAAACCGGCTTCTGCCTTTTCAAAAATGCTGGCGAAGCCCGTGCTTCCGCTCGACCAGATCATTGTGGGCGATTGCATCGAGTCGATGAACGCCCTGCCCGAAGGCTCCGTCGACCTCATCTTCGCGGACCCACCCTATAATCTCCAGCTCGGCGGCGATCTCACGCGCCCCGACAACTCCCATGTCGACGCCGTGAATAACGAGTGGGATAAATTCGATTCGTTCGCCGCGTATGACAAATTCACGCGCAACTGGCTGGAGGCCGCGCGCCGCATCCTGAAGCCGGATGGCGCGATCTGGGTCATTGGTTCCTATCACAACATCTTCCGCGTCGGCGCGGCGATACAGGACCTTGGCTTCTGGATTCTCAACGACGTCGTGTGGAACAAGTCGAACCCGATGCCGAACTTCAAGGGCACGCGGCTGGCCAATGCGCACGAGACGCTGATCTGGGCGACGCGCAGCCAGGAGCAGAAGCGCTATACTTTCAACTACGACGCCCTGAAGACCGGCAATGATGACATCCAGGCGCGTTCAGACTGGTGGACCTTCCCGATCTGCTCGGGCGGTGAACGCATGAAGAATGATGACGGCCGCAAGTCGCATCCGACGCAGAAGCCGGAAGCCCTGCTCCACCGCATCATCGTCGCCTCGACCAATCCGGGCGATGTGATCCTCGATCCGTTCTTCGGCACCGGCACGACGGGCGCCGTTGCGAAGCTGCTTGATCGCCGCTTCATCGGTCTCGAGCGTGACAAGGATTACATCGACGTCGCTACGCGCCGCATTGCCAATGTGCGAAAGCTGGGCGCTGAAGATATCGAAGTGCAATCGTCCAAGAAGTCAGAGCCGCGCGTGCCATTCGGCGCGCTGGTCGAGCACGGCCTCGTCCGCCCCGGCGACCGCCTGTTCTGCCCGCAGAACCGCCATGTCGCACGCGTGCGTGCAGACGGCAGCTTGATGACAGGTGAATCCACCGGCTCGATCCACCGCATGGGCGCGCATGTTCAGAACGCGCCGTCCTGCAATGGTTGGACCTTCTGGCACTACAAGTCCGATCAAGGCCTCGCGCCGATCGACCTGCTGCGCCGCAAATTCCGCACGCAGATGGGACTCTAGCTCCCGCTAGACGCCCAGAGCCCGTTTCAGGACGCTCAACAGTTGCCCGTGATTGGCGCCGCCATAAGCGGCGTCCAGGGCCGCCTGCCCCATCCGCGCAAGGTCTGCTCGCGCGCTTGCATCCTCCACCAGACGCTCCAAAGCTTCGCGCAGTCCCTCATCGCCTTCCACGCGGATGAAATGGTCGCCGGGCGTCAGAGGCAATCCCTCGGCCCCGATATCGGTGGTCACAATCGGCGTCGCATATTCGAGGGCGTCGACGATCTTGGTCTTGACGCCTGTACCCGTAAGGATCGGCGCGACCAGTACGGCGTCCCCGCTGAGGAAAACGCCGAGGTCGTCGACAAAGCCCAGCGTGGCGATATTTTCCAGTTTCAGAGCGGGATTGGCGACGCCAGCCGTCTCAAACCGGTAGGGCGTTGGCGGCGCGGGCATGCGTTGTTTCAGGGACGCCGCCACGCGATCCAGAAGCGCTAGCGCTTCCGCATTCGGCGCATAATTCGCGTTGCCGATGAAGACAAAGCGCAGGCTGGCTGCATGATTGCGGGCGGGAGCCGGCCGCTGTTCGATCACGGGTGGAAAGCCCAGCACCAAGGCGCCCGAGTTTGCCTTGGCCAAGGCGCCCGCTTCTGTCGGCGAGACAAGCAGAATGGCGTCGAACAGAAGCGCGGCCTTGCGTTCAAGCCGCGCTATCAACGGACGCTCAACGTGCAGCAAGACCCGCGGCAGCGCCCGCGCCAGCATGCGCATCGGTCCGGGAAGCTTCTTCTCGAACGTGCCGCTGATCGCGCCCTGCTTCCGGTTCTTCAGCATGCGTGCATAGCGGACCGACAGGAGATCATCCATGTCCAGCACCAAACGCACACGCGGAAATGCACGCCGAACATGGGCGGCAAGCGGATAGAGCCGCACCATGTCGATGATCACGACGTCAGGCGACAGACGGCGGATTGCTGCATCCAGTTCGCGACGGGCGGCTCGGGAATTGAACAGCTGGCATTGCAGGGGCGACAGCGGATTGGTGACCACGTTCACCGCCACTTCGAGACTGCCCGGCATAGGCAGGACGGCCGCCAGCTTGACATGGCCTGGTACAGCAGAGCGGCTTGCTTCGCTGCTGGCGAAGGCGAGCAGGTGCACCTCCCCCACCTCGGCGGCGAGGCGCAGGGTCTGGTCGATCATGCGCTGACGCCCGACCTGTACCGGCCAAGGCCAACGCCCTGCGACGTAGAGAATTTTCATTGCCGAAGCGCCCGGACACACGAGTACAGCGGCCTGCTTAGCAAACAGCCGCAAACAAATTGGCCTATCGAGCGGAATTTTTTGCTGCGCCCGGGAAGTCTAAGCAACTTCGTTACCGGCCTCGACTTTCCCTTTAACCAGGCGCTCGGCGCCTGCCGCCGGGCAAGGAAGTAGTTGATTCAAGCCCCAAGCGCGGCCCGATTGCCTTTCAACGCTTGAACGAGACCCCTCATGAAGCTCTACTACATGCCCGGCGCCTGCTCGCTTGCCACACATATTCTGCTGCGCGAGGCCGGTTTGCCGGTTGAGCTTGAGCGTGTTGGCCGCGACAAGAAGACGGAGCATGGCGAGAATTTTCTTGAAGTGACGCCCAAGGGCTATGTGCCTGCCTTGCGCATGGAAGATGGCGAAATCCTCACCGAGAACGCTGTCGTTCAGAACTATATCGCCGACCTGAAACCTGCATCGAACCTCGCACCGCCGTATGGCACGAAAGCGCGCCTGCGACAGGACGAACTGGCGATCTTCATCTCGACAGAGATCCACAAGACCTACAGCCCGATGTTCAACCCCGCGACGCCGGACGAAGCCAAGCAGATCAGCAAGGACAAGCTGGCGACACGCTATGCGATGATCGAAGAGATGCTGTCGGACGGCCGCCCCTATCTGACCGGCGAGAATTTCGCGACTGTTGATGCCTATCTGTTCACGGTCACCCGTTGGGCAGGTCCGCTGAATTTCGATCTTTTGAAATTCCCGAGGGTGCTGGCGTATCAGGCGCGTGTAGCTGAACGTCCCGCCGTGAAGGCTGCGCTTGAGGGTGAAGGTCTGTTGAAAGCGAATTGATCTAGATCGAAGCCAAAGACAAGCCGGCGACCAGACTTTGGCTGGCGGCTTTTCTCGCTATTGCGGCGTCGCAGCCCCCGCATGCGCTTCCCGCAGCGTCGGGTAGTACTGCAGGAACACGGTGTCGGGCTTGCCGGCGTTTTCGTCATGGCAAGAATAGCAGGCCTGACTGCGCAGGATCGGACTGCCGACCTTCACCGAAGCGCCGAAACCGTAAAACGTCATGTGCCCGCGCCGCCCTTCTCGTCCTTCACATGCAGCGAGCGCCCGACGACGGCGCCCTGTGTCTTGCCCCCTGGCCGGCGCATCTTCGGTGACGGGCGTGCGCACTTCAAGCTGAAGCATCGCGCCAACCGGGAACTTCCCGGTCTTCACGTAGGTCTCGTAGCTTTCCGGATCGAGGCGCACGGTGTTGAGGGTCGTGCCGTCATCGCCTTCATCGCTGAGAGCGTTGATCGTGCCGATGGTCGGCCAGCGGCCCATGTTTTCGGGGATTACGATTTTGCCGTCGGCACCATAGCTGGGTCCAGCGAAGGCGGCGGCAGTGAGCGACGCCGCGGCGACGAGGCCAACGGCAAGGGAGAGAAGGCGTTTCATGTTTTACGTCCCGTATCCGCTTCCCTCTTGAAGGGGGAACTCTTGCTCTGACCCTGCAGACAGTGAGCGGGAAACGTCGGAAAAACGGAAGATTCCACCCCCCGCCTTTGCGGCCAGAGACACGTCCTTTCGCGCCAAGCAGTGCATCGTCACGCGAAGTGAGGCAGACCTCAGCGGCCTTCCTCAGCCGCATTGGCCTTCACGACCTTGCCTTCGCGTTCCTGCTTGCGGGCGCCAGCCAGAATTCCTTCCATGGCGTAGTTACCCTCGTGACAGGCGTATTCGTAGGACGGCTCTTTCGAGACGTTGAACGCCATCTCGCCCTTCCATGGTTGCGAATACTGCGTGGGATCTTCGACGGTGAACGCGTAAAGAATCTGCGTGTCGTTCCAGCGCGTGAAGCGTTCGGTCAGCATGCCGTCCTTCGAGACATAGCCGCGTTGTCCCGGGTGCACGTTCTTCGTCTGCACCACCAGCGTGTCGCCCTCATACCAGCCGATCGAGTCCCCCAGCCATTGCTTGATCGCTTCGGGCCGCTTGCGATCCTTGGTGATCGGGACGATGCGCGCGTCGTGGACCATTTCGATCAGGATCACCACATGATCCGGCGACTGAACAATCTGGTACGTGTTGTTGTACAGCACGTTGGTCATCACAGGCCCCCCGGTGTTTCCAAACCCAATGATGCACCGTTCACCCATCGGCCGCGTTTCCGGATTGTCGTAAGACCCGACACCACCACCCGCATTGCGATTGACTGCGCCCGGGCCCTGCACCGTGCCTGTGCGCGAGGCGGCGCCTGTCGGCGCGCCAGGTGTGCCCGAGGCTGGGCGCGGCTCGACAGTGGCGGCGTTCTTGCGTGGAATGCGCCCGTCCGAGGGTTCAACGATCCATGACGACCGGAACTCGCCCCTCACCTGCGCCACATGCTTGCCGGGATCGACCCAGAACGCGTTGTAGCCGCCGCCGGAAAGCAGGTCGCTGCCATCAAGAAGCGTCTTGTCGTTCGGATCGGCGGGCTTCGCGTCTTCGCGGGTCCGGTTGTTGTAGTAGTCCTCGCCTTCCATCTTCGCGACTTCGGCCTGCGTCATGACGAGGTTCGGATATGCTGGCGATCGCTGCATGTCGGTGATCGAAGCGTTGGACCAGAAGCCCTGCAGGTCGGGCGCGCCCCAGCTGGTCTTTGGCGGGGTGTAACCCGGCGCCGACTGCGCGCTGGCTGCGCCGACGCATGCTGCGGCGATGGATGCGCACAGCGCGACCTGCAACCTTATCGGAAGCTTCATGGCGATCTCCTCGAGCGTGGGGTGCGCGGTTCGTTGCCGCAGCGCCTCCCAATTGCGGTTTTGACGGAGGCCAAGGCGGCAGGCAAGGCGGCGGGGCCCGGCGCAACCGGCCAACTTGGTATTTGCTGCACCGCCGCAATAAGCTAGTGGATCGTCTCGAAACGGGAGAATGGGCGGATGGCGGACGGCGTCGTGATTGCGGATCTCAGGGCGGTGATTCGCCAGGCTGCCTCTGATGCGGAAGGCTATTTTCTCGCTCTCCGCCAGTCGGTCGCCGCCCAGATCGCACCCGGGGGCAAGGTCGACCGCAAGAAGATCGATGAAGAGCAGCGCGCCACTCACGGCCTCGCCTGGGTGCTGACCTATGTCGAGACGCTGAAGGAAACCGCCAACTGGGCCGACCGCATCACGGACGAAGGCAAGTTCGGCGAGATCGAACAGCTGCTGACCCAGATCCTGTTCGGCGAATACCTTTACCAGCTCGGCGGCGGCCTCCCCATGACCCAGTTGGAAATCGTGCGCCCGAGCGACATGACCGCAGATCCGACCGTGATCCAGAGGCTGGGCACGCCCGCGATCCTAACTCTGATCTCGAAAGGCAACACGTCGGCCGCGCGCATGGCGGCCGCGAAAACCATCCGCGCCTTCCTCGAAAGCCAGAGGGCTACGGTCGAATACACCGGCCTCGAAGAAACCTTTGAACAGATCCGCGACCAGTTCCGCGAGTTTGGCAAGGAAGTCGTCGAGCCTTACGCCCACCAGTGGCACATGGACGACGTGCTGATCCCGGACGCCGTCGTGAAGCAGATGGGCGAAATGGGCGTGTTCGGCCTCACCATCCCGGAAGAGTTCGGCGGCCTCGGCCTCGGCAAGACGGCGATGTGCGTCGTCTCGGAAGAACTCTCTCGCGCCTATATTGGCGTCGGTTCGCTCGGCACGCGTTCCGAGATCGCGGCCGAACTACTGCTCAATGGCGGCACGCGCGCGCAGCAGGAGAAATACCTCCCCGGCATCGCCTCCGGCGAAATCCTTCCCACCGCCGTCTTCACCGAACCGAACACAGGCTCCGACCTTGGCAGCTTGCGCACGCGCGCGACGAAGGACGGCGTCAACTGGAAGATCACCGGCAACAAGACCTGGATCACCCACGCCGCGCGCGCCGACATGATGACGGTGCTCGCCCGCTCGATCCCGGACACCAATAATTTCTCAGGCCTCTCCATGTTCATCTGCGAGAAGCCGCGCGGCACGGATGCGGAGCCCTTCCCCGCCAAGGGCATGACCGGCGGCGAGATCGAAGTGCTCGGCTATCGCGGCATGAAGGAATACGAGCTCGGCTTCGACGGCTTCGAAGTGCCGGTTGAGAACCTGCTCGGCGAAGTCGAAGGCCTAGGCTTGAAGCACCTCATGGCGACCTTCGAAGGCGCGCGCATCCAGACCGCCGCGCGCGCCATCGGCGTCGCCCAATGCGCTTTCGAACTCGGTCTCAAGTATTCGCTCGAGCGAACGCAGTTCGGCCGCCAGATCTTCGATTTCCCGCGTACCTCGGACAAGCTGGTGATGATGGCCGCCGAACTCGTCGGCGTGCGCCAGCTCACCTATTTCTCGGCGCGCCAGAAGGATGCCGGCAAGCGCTGCGACCTCGAAGCCGGCCTTGCGAAGATGCTGGCCGCCCGCATCGCCTGGAGCGCGGCGGACAATGCGCTGCAGGTACATGGCGGCAACGGCTTCGCGCTCGAATATCCGGTCAGCCGTGTCCTGTGCGACGCCCGCATCCTCAACATCTTCGAGGGCGCCGGCGAGGTTCAGGCCATGGTCATCGCCCGCCGGACGATCGACGAGTTTATTGGCGCGAAGAACTAGGCGATCCTCGCCGGCCGCCCTACCTTTGTTATGAAAGGAGGAGCGCCGCCATGGCCGAATCCGTCCGCGTTGATCAACCCGTGTTCCTGCACGATGGCGAGGTCGCCTTCGGGGCGGTGCGCGAGGTGCACAAGCACGAGCTCAGAATCTACATCGAGAACGCCGGCGAATTCACCGTGCCTACAAGCGCAGTGCATGAAGTGCATTTCGACAAGGTGATCCTCGACGGCCGCAAGCTGGACGAGAAGCTCCGCGCCGCGATCGGTCGCGCGCATGCAGCCGAGGACGACGAGGATCACGAGCCCGTCGACGAATAGCCGCTGCTTTTAGGGAAAGCCTCTTAGCTCGCAGGCGTCGCGATCTTTGGGTCTTTCTTGTGCGCGACGGGCACGCCGGTCGCGGCGGTCGCGACGACATCCTTGCGATCGGGATCGGGAATGGCGTGCTTCTGCATCAGGCGCGTGAGGAACCAGGCATAGAGCCCGCTCGCCGGCATGATCAGCGCGACCTTGAACAGGATCCAGACGTTGACCCCGTCCATCGTGAAGCCAAACAGGTTATAAATTTGGCCCGGCGCATAGACGAGCCGAACCAGCTCGTTCAGTACGGCCGTCACCACGAAGAACCAGGCGAAGCTCCAAGTGAATTGGTCCCAGCCCTTTTGCGTGTAATGGAACGTCTTCTCAAGGATGTATTTGAAGAAGTTCTTCTTGAACATCAGCCCCGCGAACAGGAACAGCGCGAAGCCAGCGTTGAAGATCGTGACCTTGATCTGCACCCACATCGGGTTGTGCGTGACCAGCGTCAGGATGCCGAAGATCACTGTAACACTCGATGCAATCAGCGGAAAGATCGGCAGGCGCTTCAACACGACGAGCATCGCAATGACAGCAATCACCGTCGTGACAATCAGCGCCCAAGTGCCATCCTCGACATTGCCCGTGATCGCGTTGACGACGAACAACGCCACTAGCGGCCCGAATTCGGACGCGATGTTCACGGTCTGCTCGGCATTGAACGGATAAATCCGTTTGACCCAGCTCATTGGGCGAATTCCCTGTCCCACGTCCCTCAAGGCATCTGAGTGACGCCACGTCCTCATTCAAGTCCTATAGAGCGCTCTACAGCGCGTAAATACCGCCAGATCAAATGCTTGCAGCTGAGCTTCCGGCGCCGCTGCGCGATCTGGAATCACGTCCGCGCGAGCGTTTCCGGCCATCGGCCTGGAGCAGGATGCCGCAGGATTGGGCAAAAGGCAGCCTGAATGAAAACAGCCCCGCTGCCGATCCGGATGCGGGGCCGCCCTCACTTAACGTTGGCGAGTTTACTGGCCGCCCTTCGCTTTCGTCGGCTTGGCCTTCACAGCAGCAGCCTGACGTTCCTTCTCGCGCGCGCCGGCGAGGATGCCCTGGATGCCGTAGTTGCCTTCGTGGCAGGCATACTCGTACAGCCCGTTCGACGGATAGAAGGCGTATTCGGTCCTCCACACCTGCGTGTAGTTTGCAGGATCGTTCACGCTGAACTCGTAGAAGATGTCCTTGTCGCTCGTGCGCGTGAAACGCTCGGTGACGACGCCCTTCTCCGACAATGCAAACGAGTGGTTCTCGGCCTGCATCTGGTTGACGTTGGTGGTCTCCATCACGAACGTGTCGCCTTCCCACCAGCCGACCGTATCACCCATCCAGGGCTTGATCGCCGCAGGCTTGTGACCGGCGCGGGCTTTCTCGGCGTTCGCAAAGATCGGCACGATGCGCGCGTCATGGACCTGCTCGACCAGGATCATCATGTAGCCGGGTGTCACGACCATTTCGTAGTTATTATTGTACAGGCCGCTCATCATGCCGGGACCGGCCGTACCACTGAAGACAAGGCAACGTTCGCCAAGCGTCGTGGCCTCCGGGCCTTCATAGGCTGCGTTGCCCGTTGCATAGCGTTCGAAGTTCTGCGCGCGTTTCTTCGCCTGCGAAGCTGAGTCCTTGTACGGCAGCTGGCCATCAGCAGGCTCAACGAGGCCCGACGTCCGCCACTCGCCCTTCACAAAGGCCAGGGTGTTGCCGGGCTGGGTCCAGAAGCTGTCATAGCCTTTGATGCCGAAGTCCTTGCCGCCTTTGGGCGGCGCGCCCTTGGTCGGGTCAGAATAGGTCGCGCCCCTGAACTCCGGATCGTCCGCAGCAATGCCGGCGACGGCCGTGCCCTTGGCAATTTTTACGGCTTCCATCTCGCTGACAACAAGCGTCTTGTTAGCAGGCGCGCGCTGCAGCGGCGTCAGCGACGCATGCGTCCAGATTCCTGTCAGGTCTGGCTTTCCATCAGCTGTCCGCGGCACCTGAGCCAGCGCCGGCGCGGCCATGATCGCGATCGCAAGCGCAGCCAGCGCTGGTTTCAACATTCTCATACTATTCTCCTCTTGCGGCGCTTTCACGCCGACCCTTTCCTATT
Organism: Hyphomonadaceae bacterium; assembly: GCA_016714495.1. Lineage (GTDB taxonomy): Bacteria > Pseudomonadota > Alphaproteobacteria > Caulobacterales > Hyphomonadaceae > UBA7672. The sequence goes on from JADKDU010000001.1 coordinate 575,312, forward strand.
GTCCGCCCTTGGCCTTCGTCGGCTTGGCCTTTACGGCCACAGCCTGACGTTCTTTCTCGCGCGCGCCGGCGAGGATGCCGTGCATGCCGTAATTGCCTTCGTGGCAGGCGTATTCGTAGAGGCCAGGCGATGGATAGAAGCTCAGCTCGGCTTTCCACGGCTGTGTATAGAGCTCAGGATCGCTCACGCTGAACTCGTAGAAGATGTCCTTCTCGCTGGTGCGCGTGAAGCGCTCGGTGATGATGGCCTTGTGCGTGATCGGGAACGATTGCTGAGCCGCAGCCTGAATCGGATTGACGTTGATCGACTCCATCACGAACGTGTTGCCTTCCCACCAGCCGACGCTATCGCCGAACCAGGGCTGGATCGCCGACGGCTTGTGGCTGGCGCGCGCCTTCTCGGCGCTGGCGAAGATCGGGATGATGCGCGCATCGTGCGCCATCTCGGCGAGGATCATCATGTGATCCGGCGTCTGCACGAAACGATAGTTGCTGTTGTACAGGCCGCTGAGCATGCCCGGCCCAGCCGCGTTGGCGAAGCCGATCAGGCAACGCTCGGCAATGTTGGTCGCCTCAGGGCCTTCATAGGCTGCATTGCCCGTCTCGTAGCGCTCGCGATTGGCCAAGCGCTTTTTGGTCTGGTCGGCTGGATCGACAAACGGAAGCTGGCCGTTGGCAGGCTCGACCACATAGGAGGTCCGCCACTCGCCCTTCACCAGGGCGAGCCTGGCGCCCGGATCCATCCAGAAAGAATCGTAGCCCTGAACGCCAAAGTCCTTAGCGCCCTTGGGCGGGGCGCCCTTATTCGGGTCGGAGTAGGTCGCGCCCTTGAAGCCCTCTTCTGTGACGCCCGCCATCGGGACGGCCGCGGCGATGCGCTTGGCCTCTTCCTCGTTGACGACCAGTGTCTTGTTGGCCGGCGCGCGCATCAGCGGCGTCAGCGAAGCGTGCGTCCAGAAGCCGGTCAGATCGGGCTTCCCATCAGCCGCCTTCGGAACTTGCGCCATGGCGGGCGACGCCATGATCGCCATAGCAATAACGGCCAGTGCCGGCTTCAGCATCCGCATACTACATCCTCCATTTGGGTGTCGCACCGGCATAGCGGGGCGCTCGCTGTTTACGTAGTGTAACCCGAAATCGCGCGAACACAAAAGGATCGCCGCACGCACAGCGCCCGTTCTCACTCTTCACACACGGGTTCGTGACTTCGGAGTCCCCCCTTGGGATCGCTCCCGAAGCAGAGAAAAGCCCAGTATCTGCGGCCGCACAGATCCGGCTTATTGGCCGCCTTTTGCCATCTTGCCAGACTTGCCCTTCGCAAGCTCAGCGCGGCGTTCCTTTTCACGGGCGCCGGCAAGAATGCCGTGCATCCCATAATTACCTTCATGGCAGGCGTATTCGTACACGCCCGACGAGGGGTAGAAACTCAGCTGCGCCTTCCAGGGCTTGGTATACGTCTCCGGATCGTTGACGCCGAACTCGTACACGATGTCCTTCTCGCTCGTGCGCGTGAAGCGCTCGGTGATGACTGCCTTCTCGGAGATCGGGAATGACGACTGGTTGTCGACCTGCACCGGATTGATGTTGGTTGATTCCATCACGAACGTATCGCCTTCCCACCAGCCAACCGAATCGCCGAACCAGGGTTTGATGGCCGACGGCCGACGGTTTGCGCGCGCCTGTTCTGCGCTCGCGAAGATCGGGATGATCCGCGCATCATGCGCCATCTCGGCGAGGATCATCATGTAGCCGGGCGACTGCACGAAACGGTAATTGCTGTTGTACAAGCCGCTGAGCATTCCCGGACCGGCCGCGTTGGAGAAGCCGAGGATGCAACGCTCCGCAATATTCGTCGCTTCCGGGCCTTCATACGCAGCGTTGCCCGTCTCGTAACGCTCCGAGCGATCGGCGCGCCTCTTCGCCTGCGCAACCGGATCAACATACGGAAGCTGACCGTCAGCAGGCTCGATGACGTGCGATGTGCGCCATTCGCCGTTCACGAGGGCGAGCCTGGCGCCCGGATCCATCCAGAACGAGTCATAGGCCTGAACGCCAAAGTCCTTGCCGCCCTTGGGCGGCGCACCCTTGGTCGGATCGGAATAGGTCGCGCCCTTGAAGCCTTCTTCTGTGACGCCCGCCATCGCGTAACCCGACGCGATCTTCTTGGCCTCCATCTCGGAGACCACCAGCGTCTTGTTGGAAGGCGCGCGCGTCAGAGGCGTCAGCGAGGCGTGCGTCCAGAAGCCGGTGAGATCGGGCTTCCCGTCAGCCGCCTTCGGAACCTGCGCCATGGCGGGCGACGCCATGATCGCGACAGCAAGCGCAACCAGCGCTGGTTTCAACATCCGCATAACTATCCTCCTGTGGGTGGCGGGCCGCCATGACGGGACGCTCGTTCTTGAAGAACTCTAACCCGAAGTCGGAAAGCCGTAAAAGCGCCGCCGCGTGCCCCGGAGGCATTTTCAGCCGCCGGACACGCGGTCGTGACAGTGCTTCAGGCCTATTGACCGCCCTTTGCGGATTTGGCCCTTGCGGGTTTGGCGGCTTCGGCCCGACGTTCGTCCTCACGGGCCCCGGCAAGGATGCCATGCATGCCGTAATTGCCTTCATGGCAGGCGTACTCGTACATCCCTTGCGACGGATAGAAGCTGAGCTCGGCCTTCCACGGCTGCGTATAATAGGTCGGGTCGTTGACGCTGAACTCATAGAAGATTTCCTTGTCACCCGCCCGCGTGAAGCGCTCGGTGACGATGCCCTTCGGCGAGATCGAGAACGGGTGGCTTTCCCCCTGCTCCGGGTTCACGTTGGTGGTCTCCATCACGAACGTGTCCCCGTCCCACCAGCCGACCGTATCGCCGAACCAAGGCTGGATCACAGACGGCTTGTGGCCGGCCCGCGCCTTATCTGCGCTAGCGAAGATCGGAACAACGCGCACATCATGCACCTGCTCCGTCACAATCATCATGTGGGTCGGCGTTTGCACGAACTGGTAGTTATTATTGTACGCGCTGCTCATCATGCCCGGGCCGCTTCTCGAGGAGAAGACGATGCAGCGTTCGCCCAGCGTTGGCACTTCCGGGCCGTCATAATTGTCGATGCCGGTTTCGTAGATCTTCCGCCTGTCGGCGCGTTTCTTCGCCTCCCCCACCGGATCGATATACGGCGCCTGACCGTTGGCGGGCTCGACAATGTAGGAGGTGCGGTATTGCCCCTTCACAAGAGCAAGCTTGCTGCCTGAATCCCACCAGAAATTGTCATACGCCTGAACGCCGAAGTCTTCGCCTCCCTTGGGCGGCGCGCCCTTGGTCGGATCGGAATAGGTCGAGCCTTTGTAACCCTCTTCCTTGATGCCGCCGATCGCATAGCCGCCCGCAATCCGCTTCGCGTCCTCCTCGTTCACGACCAGCGTCTTATTAGCCGGCGCGCGCTGCAGCGGCGTCAGGGAAATGTTTGTCCAGAAGCCCGTGAAATCAGGCTTTCCATCGGAAGTCCTTGAACCCTGCGCCATGGCGGGGGTCGCCATGGTCGCAATCGCGAGTACGGCCAGGGCCGGCTTCAGCATCCTCATAATTTATCCTCCTGTGGGCGGCGCGCCGTCATGACGGAACGCTCGTTTTTGATGAGCTCTAAAGTCCAGGTCCTGAACACGGCGCTCGCCGCACCTACTGTCCGCCCTTGGCTTTCGTCGTCTTTGTTTTCAGCCCAGCAGCCTGACGTTCCTTTTCACGCGCGCCGGCGAGAATGCCGTGCATCCCGTAATTGCCTTCGTGGCAGGCGTACTCGTACACGCCAGATGACGGATAGAAGGCCAGCTCCACCTTCCACGGTTGCGTATAAATCGACGGATCGTTGACGGTGTATTCGTAGAAAATGTCCTTCTCGCCGGTGCGCGTGAAGCGCTCGGTGACGACGCCATCTGGCGACAGCGGGAACGAATGGTTCTCCGCCTGCAGGGGTTTGAGGTTCACAGATTCCATCACGAACGTGTCGCCTTCCCACCAGCCGACAGTGTCGGCCAGCCAGGGCTGGATGGCGCCGGGTTTGTGCGATGCACGCGCTTTCTCGGCGCTCGCGAAAATCGGAACGATGCGGGCGTCATGCGCCTGCTCCGCCAGAATCATCATGTGAGTCGGCGTCTGCACCATTTCGTAGTTGTTATTGTACAGGCCGCTCCCCATGCCGGGGCCGCCCAGGCCACTGAAGACAAGGCAGCGCTCGCCCAGGGTTGTTGCTTCCGGGCCTTCATAGGCTGCATTGCCCGTCTCGTAGCGCTCGCGATTGGCAACCCGCTTTTTCGCCTGTCCCACCATATCCTTGAACGGCAGCTGACCATTGGCCGGCTCGACAATCCGCGATGTGCGCCATTCGCCCTTCACGAAAGCAAGCTTGCTGCCCGGATCCATCCAGAAGGAGTCGTAAGCCTGGACGCCGAAGTCTTTGCCGCCTTTGGGCGGCGCGCCCTTGGTCGGATCGGAATACCTGGCGCCTTTGAAGCCTTCTTCTGTCACGCCCGCCATCGGAACGCCCGCCGCGATCCGCTTTGCTTCTTCCTCACTGACCGCCAATGATTTCTGCCCTGGCGGGCGCTGCAACGGCGTTACGGACGCGTGAGTCCAGAAGCCGGTCAGATCCGGCTTGCCATCCTTGGCTCTTGGAACCTGAGCGATGGCGGGAGTCGCCATCATAACAACAGCAAGCGCAGTCAGCGCCGGTTTCAGCATCCGCATCTTTTCCTCCTGTGGGCGGCGGACCGCCGTGACGGAACGCTCGTTCTTGACGAACTGTAACCCGAAATCGGAAAATCACGAAGGCGATGCGCGACAATCCACAATGTGATCGACGATCCAGGCAGATCGCCGATCCCGGGTGTGCCTCGCGTCTATTGTCCGCCCTTCACCGACTTGCCTTTGGTCTTCACAGCGGCCGCCTGACGTTCCTTCTCACGCGCGCCGGCGAGAATGCCGTGCATCCCGTAATTGCCCTCGTGACAGGCGTATTCGTAGAGGCCCGGCGAAGGATAGAAGGCGAGTTCCGCTTTCCATGGCTGCGTATAGTTCACCGGATCGGTGACGCTGAATTCGTAGAAGATGTCCTTGTCGCTCGTGCGCGTGAAGCGCTCGGTGACAACGCCCTGCTCTGACAGCGGGAAGGCCTGATTTTCGGCCTGCAGCGGATTGACGTTGATCGTCTCCATCACGAACGTGTCGCCTTCCCACCAGCCGACCGTATCGCCGAGCCACGGCTTGAACGTCGCTGGGCGGTGCGATGCGCGCGCTTTCTCCGCAGTCGGGAAGATCGGCACGATGCGCGTGTCGTGGGCCATCTCGACCAGGATCATCATGTGGGTCGGCGTTTGGACCATCTGGTAATTGTTGTTGTACAGCACGCTGAGCATCCCAGGGCCGCCTGTCTGGCCGAAGCCGATCAGGCAGCGTTCCGAGATTGCTGTCTCTTCCGGCCCCTCATAGGGAGCATTGCCCGTCGCATAGCGCTGAAAACCAAGCATACCTTTACGGGCTTGCCCGGCCGGATCCACGAACGGAAGCTGTCCGCTGGGCGGATCGACAATGTTCGATGTGCGGTATTCACCCTTTACATGCGCGAGCATCGTGCCCGGCGTGACCCAGAAGCTGTCATAGCCCTTCACGCCGAAATCCTTGCCGCCCTTGGGAGGAGCGCCCTTGGTCGGGTCCGAATAGCGGGCGTTCTTATTGAACTCGGGATCATCCGCGGGAATGCCGGCGACGGCGGTGCCGTCAGCGATCTTCTTGGCTTCCATCTCGGAGACGACCAGCGTCTTGTTTGCAGCCGCACGCTGCAGCGGCGTCAGCGAAGCGTTGGTCCAGAAACCGGTGAGGTCCGGCTTTCCATCCGCAGCTTTCGGAACCTGCGCAAGAGCGGGCGCCGCCATGATCGCGATGGCGAGCGCGGTCAGCGCTGGTTTCAGCATGCGCATGAGTAGTCCTCCTGTAAGCGCCACGCCTTCCAAGGCGCGTTATGTTTCCTGCAAGACTATCCCTAACCGTGCTCGGCAGGAACCGCTTACCTAGAGGTAAGGCAGTCGATTTTCCTGAACCGAACGAAACAATTCCCCGACTAGTCCGAAATCGGCTGAAGTGTATGTTCCGCCCAGCACGGCGTGATGGCGCCGACAGGGAGAGCATAATGAAAAACAGCACTTGGAAGATCTCGGGCGCGTCGCTGCTCGCACTCGCATTCGCGACCGCCTGCGGCGGCGAACCCCCGCCGCCCGCGCCGGAGCCGACGCCGGTTGCCGCAACCCCCGCCCCTCCGCCGGGACCGGACTATGCCTCGTTCGTGGCGTCCACCGGCCGTACTGCCGAGGACACCGCCAAGGATGCGAACCGCAAGCCCGCCGATGTGCTCGCTTTTGCGAAGGTGATGCCAGGCCAGACCGTGTTCGAAATGGAAGCCGGCGCTGGCTATTACACAGAACTGCTGTCGCTCGCCGTCGGCCCGACCGGCAAAGTGATCATGCAGGCGCCCAAGGAATTCGAGGGCTTCTACAAGGACGGCCTCGCCGCCCGCCTGAAGGATAACCGCCTCGCCAACGTCACGGTGTCGTGGTCGCCCTTCGACAAGCTCGACGCGGCTGATGCTTCAGTCGACGTTGTCACCTGGTTCCAGGGCCCGCACGAACTCTACTGCGCCAAGGCCTGCGGCAACGCCGCGATGGGCGACCCGGCGAAATCGTTTGCGGAAGTCGCACGTATTCTGAAGCCAGGCGGCACGTTCGTGATCATGGATCACGTGGCGACGGCGGGCGCGCCGACGACCTCGGGCAACGATCTGCACCGCATCGACCCGATGCCGGTGAAGGCGCTGGCCACTACCGCCGGCTTCGGGCTGGACGAGGAGAGCACCCTTCTCGCCAACCCGGCGGACGACCACAGCAAGGGCGTGTTCGATCCGTCCATCCAGGGCACGACAGACCAGTTCCTGCTGCGCTACAAGAAGCCGTAGAATCTGCTAGACTTCGACTGATAATGACAAGGCGCGGATCGCATGCGGTCCGCGCCCAATTCGTCCGGGGAGGACACACAATGAAACTCGCATTCGCCGCCAGCGCCTTTGCGCTGCTCGCCATCAGCTGCACCTCGATGTCAGGCCCGCCGCCGCTCGCCGCAGCCGATTACGCCAAAATACTCGCAGCTCCTGACCGCGCTACGAAGCTCGAAGCCTTGCAGGGGCCAGATCAGGCTGACGATGCTGCGCGCAAGCCGGCCGAAGTTCTGGCCTACATGAACATTCGTCCCGGCCAGACCATCCTCGAACTCGAGGGCGGCCGCGGCTGGTATTCGCGCCTCCTCTCCGAAGCGATCGGGCCGTCGGGCAAACTCTACGCCCAGTATCCGCCGGAATTCGGCTATGGCGACGCCGCCTACAAAGGCCGTCAGGATGCCGGCCAGCTCAAGAACACCACCATCGTCAAATCGCACTTCGACGACTACTCCGCGATCCCAGACGCGTCCGTCGATAAGGTGATCTGGATCCTCGGGCCGCACGAAATCTATTTCACGCCCCAGAACGCTCCTGCCGGCTTGGGTGAAGAGACCAAGACCTATTCCGAGATCAAACGCGTGCTGAAACCGGGCGGCGAATTCATCGCCATGGATCACGCCGCTCCCGCCGGCGAGGACAAGAAGACGTCGGCCCAGACCAACCACCGCGTTGATCCCGCCGTGATCCTGGCCACGGCCAAGGCCGCCGGTTTCACGTATGTCGGCAAGAGCGACGTTCTCGCCAACCCGCAGGACGATCGCACCAAGCGCGCCTTCGACCCCACGGTCCGCCGCCACACGGACCAGTTTCTCTTCACGTTCCGCAAATAGCGTTGATGGGATCGGCGCTCCCGGGCATGGACAGGGGCGCCGACTCTCGACTTTCTGACGCGACGCACCTTAAACTTGCTCGGCAATGGGCAGCGCGCGCCTCTTCGGGACATTTGCAATCGCGGCCGTTTCGGCCGCCGCGATTGCGTGTTCCCCCACCGAACAGGGCGTCACGCAGGCGCAAACAGGCGACCCTGTCATCGTCATGTCCGAAGGCGCGTGTGATCAGACCTGCCCGATCTACGACATGACCCTGCACCCTGACGGGACTTATGCCTTGAACGGCGTGAAGTTCGTAAAAACAACGGGCGTCAGCGAGGGCCAACTCGGGACCGACGCGTGGAAGGCGGCCGAAACCGCGCTCACCGAAGTCAGCTTTTGGACGCTGCCCGCCAACCAAACCAGCAACGCCTCGGAGAACTGCCACAGGGGCACGCCCACGGTGAACGTCACCTGGCGGACCGACGCTGGAAAGCAGAAGACCATCGCCTACACGGCTGGCTGCGGCGGACCGGAAATGCGCACGGTTATCGGCGCCCTTCGGCAGGCCCTCTCCTTCGACAAGCTGGTCTGGACCGATGAGCGCTTCGCACCGGATGGCAGCCGCTAGGCCGCATGGCGTAACGGCCATTTCGAGCGTAAAGTCTTGCTATGCAGCTCTGGCTTTCATACGGCGTCTACATCGCCATTGGGGCGGTTTTCGTGGTTCTCGCGTTCGGCGTCGTGAACCTCGTCCGCACGGACGCTAAATCCGCTTCGCGCTCGAACAAGCTGATGCGCCTCCGCGTGCTGGTGCAGTTCATCGCCATCATCCTGTTGGTTGCGCTCGGCGCGGTCGCCGGGGCCTTCCGCTAAACCTGTTGCATTCCCGCCACGCGAACCCCGTCCGATGCACTCGCGTCGGGAACGAGGCATTTGCCGTTGACGTTCATCCGCCGTTGGGTCGGATCGGTTAAATTTCATCGATCGGATTGTCCAAGCCTGAAGCTGTGTGTGCGAGCATGGTTGATGGTTGGCGCGGTGAGGTCGTTGAGATGTTCGGACGTGGATCTGTTGAACTGAACCCCCGCAAGTTCTGGAGCTGGTTTGCTTCGGAAGCCCAAGGCATCTCGAACGCTCTTGAAGCTCTTCAACGCGGCGAAGCCGATGCGGAATGGGCGATCATCGGCCTCAACGAGCGCATTCGCCGCTTCGACAACACGCTGGAAGCCGACGTGGTCCTGACGCTGGATGGTCAGTGCCACATGACGATCCAGGGGGAACCGCGCGCGGTTTCGGTGCTGCTTGAGGCGGCCCCGCGCCTTGCCGGTTGGCGCTTTACGCCTCGCGCCGCCCTCGCCGACCCGCGTCGCGTGCCGTTTCGCACCGCCCCGCGCCCCTCGCTCGATTTGCTCGGAACGCCGATTTCGGCCCTGCACGAAGCCTACGCTCACTAGTCCAGCAGGCTGACGGCCATTGACGCACCCGTGCTGTGGGCGCGAAATTAGCCCATGGTTGTCCTGAACAAGATCTACACCCGCACCGGCGATGACGGCACGACGGGCCTCGCAACCGGCGAGCGCGTCGAGAAATGGAACCCGCGTGTCGAAAGCTATGGCGCGGTCGACGAGACTAACTCCGCCATCGGCGTCGCCCGCCTCCATGCCGGCGCCGACCGCGAACTCGACGCCATGCTCGGGCGCATCCAGAATGACCTTTTCGACCTCGGCGCGGATCTCGCAACGCCGGAGCGCGACAAGCCGCTCGGCTGGGACCCGCTCCGCATTGTCGAAGCCCAGGTGAAGCGCCTCGAATCCGAGATCGACGCGATCAATGCGCTGATCCCGCCGCTCAACAGCTTCATCCTGCCCGGCGGCTCGGCCCTCGCCGCCCACCTTCACGTCGCGCGCACGATCTGCCGCCGCGCCGAACGCCTGATCGCGGAACTTGCCGCCATGCACGACGAGAAGGTCTCGGCCCCCGCCCTCGCCTACGCCAATCGCCTGTCGGACTTCCTCTTCGTCGCTGCCCGCCGCGCCAACGCCAACGGCGCCAGCGACGTGCTCTGGGTTCCCGGCGCGAACCGATAGCCGATGCCGTCCATCCTGCTCTTCTTGAAGGGCCACTTCAGCCAGTTCCACCCGTCCCGCTTCATGCTGGGCGGCCACGTTTACATCTGCGCCGAGCAATACATGCACGAGCAGAAGGCGCGACTATTCGGAGACGTTGCGATGGCGCAACGCATTCTCAAATCCGACAGCCCACACGAGCATAAACTGATGGGAGGCCGCGTCGCCGGCTTTGACCAAGCCAAATGGGACGCCCACAAGGTCAACATCGTCACGACAGGAACCCGCGCCAAGTTCGGCCAGAACGCCGGCCTGCGCCGCCGGCTTCTCGATACCCGCGACGCCATCCTCGCTGAAGCCAACCCCAAGGATTACATCTGGGGCATCGGCCTCTCCGAAGACGACCCTGCAGCACAGGATCCCGCCAACTGGCAGGGCGAGAACCTGCTGGGACAAATCCTGATGACAGTACGCTCTGAATTGTCCGCAAACAGCAGCGACCGACATCTTCCCGCCTAGTTCCGAATTAACCTGTTTCCTCAAGGATTGGCGCATTGGCGATTGAGGGGATTCATAAACCCCGCAATAGTCTGACGAACCCTCGGGGACACAGTTTGAAGCTTGCCGCTCTCTTCGCTTCCGCCGCTCTGGCGCTCGCAGCGCCTACGGCCGCGCACGCGCAGCTGACCAAGGAATACCAACAGCTCCAGGAATTCGGCGCCGTGCTCGACCACGCCGCCACAGCGCCGGATTTCGTCGGTCTCGCTGTCGCCGTCGTGAAGGATGGCCAGGTCGCCCTGGTGAAAACCTACGGCGTGCGCGAAGCCGGCGGCACGGAGAAGGTCACGCCCGACACCGTCTTCCGCATCGCCTCGCTCTCGAAAGGCTTCGCCGGCACGCTCGCCGTGATGGAGCAGAAAGACGGCAAGCTCGACCTGCAGACTCGCGTCGCGACAATCGTCCCCGAATTCAAGCTGAGGCGCGCCGCCGATGCAGCCCGCGTCACGCTGGAAGACGTGCTGTCCCAGCGCACCGGCCTTCCGCCCTACGCCTACGACAACCTGCTCGAAGCCGGCCGCACGCCGTCTGTCATCCTGTCTGAATACGCCAAGGTGAAGCAGACCTGTCCGCCCGGCGAATGCTTCACCTACCAGAACGTCGCCTTCAACATGATCGCCGCCGCGATCGAGAAAGCGTCGGGCAAGCCTTACGCCGCCGAATTGAAAGCCCGGATCCTCGATCCGCTGGACATGAAGACCGCCTCGCTCGGCCTTGCGCAGCTCAAGTCGACTGGCAACTGGGCGCGCCCGCACAAGCGCGCCGGCCAGACATGGGTCTCGACGCCTGTCACCGACTGGTATTACCGCGTCCCCGCCGCCGGCGGCGTCAACGCCTCAATCACCGATCTCTCGAAATGGCTCGTCGCCCAGATCGGCCTTCGCCCCGATGTCATCCCGCAAGCCGTACTCGACGAAGCGCACCGCAAGCGGATCGCCACGCCGCCGGAAACCGCACGCCAGCGCGCTCAAGACGCCCGTCACCGAAACCTCCTACGGCCTCGGCTGGCGGAACTACACCTACGCCGGCAAGCGTGTGATCACCCATTCGGGCAGCGTGGAAGGCTATATCGCGCAGATCGCCTGGGTGCCCGAAACCCGATCCGGCATCGTCGTCCTGTCGAACACGCGGGGCGCCCGCGCCGCCCGCATCGTGCCCGCCTGGCTCGACTATGAACTGGGCCTTCAGAAGACCGACTGGTTCAAGATGGACGAAATCGCGACCGCATCCGGCGCAGCCGCGACCGCCAGCGGCGACTGATCGCTACATCCCCGGCGCACTCCCCCCGCCGGCCACCTTCTGCCGCGCCAGCGCGCTGTCCATCGGCGACAGGCCAAGCCGGTCCACGATCTGGCGCATCAGCGAATCCTCGTGCGGATCGCGAACGCCGTCCGACAGCACGATGCCCCACAACTCCTCGATGATCGCCACGCGATCCTCGTGCGGGATCGATGCGCGGATCGCCTTGGTGAACTGGTAGATATCAATCGCCTCGCTCTCGGCCTCTTCGCCTTGCTCGCGCAGCCCCCGCGCCAGCTCCGCGGACAGTCCGAAGCGCTTCGCCAGCACGCGATCGATGATCGTCGCCTCGTGGTCGTCGTATTTCCCATCCGCCCGCGCCGCCATCACCAGCACAGATGCAATCGCCAAGCGCGCATCCTCGGGCTGCAGCTCAGCATGGCCTGTCGACATCATCAGGCGGCGAAGGAAACCAACGGGCATGAACTCAATCCTTGGTATTCATATAGGCGTCGAAATTCTTGATGTAGGCCTCGAGATTGCCTTCAAGCATCTGCCGGAACCCGGCCACGAAGTATTCGACCGTCTCATCCCGCTGCGCCGCCATCGCCTCGCCCGACTTGAACCCCCGCGCCGACAGGAAGGCGCTGAACCGCGCCGAAGCGAACATCATCGAGGCGTTGACCATCTCGTGCGAGACCTCCGCGACCTCCTCATTGGCCAGGGCGATATGGGCGTCCGCCCGTTTGTAGAACGCGTCGTCAAATATGTCGGCCATGGGATAAGGGTCTCTCCTGAATGGGCCAAAGTTATCGCGCTGGCTGAAAAAACCACGCGAAATCCGCCTGTGCGCACGAATGTTTCATCCCTCCCCCGGCGGAACGCGCCAAATCGACGCTTTTTGCCCCGGAAGCCTCCGACAAAACTTGATTCCGGCGCTTGTGCTGCCTAACAGGAAGCCGCGGTTCGCAGGCGCACCATAAAACGGCGCAGCGGGCCATTTCTGACGTCCAGCCGGAGACCCCACCGATGAAGGTGCTTGTGCCCGTGAAGCGGGTGATCGACCCGAACGTCCGCCCGCGCGTGAAAGCCGATGGTTCGGGCGTCGACCTCGCCAACATCAAGATGGCGATGAACCCGTTCTGCGAGATCGCCGTCGAAGAAGCTGTGCGCATGAAGGAAAAAGGCGTCGTCACCGAGATCGTGCTCGTCTCGATCGGCCCGGCCCAGGCGCAGGAAACCATCCGCATCGGTCTCGCCATGGGCGGCGACCGCGGCATCCTCGTCCAGACCGACGTTGCAGTTGAGCCCCTCGCCGTCGCCAAGATCCTCGCCAAGATCGTCGAAGCCGAACAACCCGGCCTCGTCATCACCGGCAAGCAGGCGATCGACGACGACGCCAACCAGACCGGCCAGATGCTCGCCGCCCTGCTCGGCTGGCCGCAAGGCGCCTTCGCCTCCGCCGTCGCAATGGATGGCGAGAAGTTGAAAGTCACCCGCGAAGTCGATGGCGGTCTGCAGACCGTCTCGCTCTCGCTGCCGGCCGTGGTCACTACCGACCTCCGCCTCAACGAGCCGCGCTTCGCGTCGCTCCCAAACATCATGAAGGCGAAGAAGAAGCCGATCGAAACCAAGTCGCCCGCCGACTACGGCGTCGATGTCACGCCGCGCCTCACCGTCGTAAAGGTCGCCGAGCCGAAGAAACGCGAAGCCGGTGAGAAAGTCGCCGATGTCGACGCGCTCATCGCCAAACTCAAGTCCGTGGGAGCGATCTGATCATGGCTGTCCTAGTTCTCGCTGAACACAACAACGCCGCGCTAAACGACGCGACCGCCAAGACGGTCGCAGCCGCACAAGCCTTCGGTGGCGACATCGACGTTCTCGTCGCTGGCCACAACGCAAAGGCTGCCGCCGACGCCGCCGCGAAACTCGCTGGCGTGCGGAAAGTGATCCACGTCGAAGGCGAAGCTTTCAGCCACGCCCTCGCCGAAGCTGTCGAAGCGCTGGTCGTGCCAATGATGTCGGGCTACGACGCCTTCTTCGCCCCGGCCACAACGACCGGCAAGAACGTCGCTCCGCGCATCGCCGCCAAGCTCGACGTGATGCAGATCTCGGAAATCACGAAGGTCGTCGACACCTCCACCTTCGAGCGTCCAATCTACGCCGGTAACGCGATCATGACGGTGAAGTCCGCCGACGCGAAGAAAGTCGTCACCGTTCGCGCCACCGCCTTCCAGGCTGCCGCCGGCGCCGGCTCGGCCTCGGTCGAAAGCGCCGCCGCTCCGGCCGGTCCGTTCAAGGCGACCTTCGTCTCCGAAGAACTGCAGAAATCGGATCGTCCTGAACTCGCCTCGGCCAAGCGCGTCGTCTCCGGCGGTCGCGCCCTCGCCTCGGCCGAACAGTTCGACCAGTACATCCTGCCGCTGGCCGACAAGCTCGGCGCGGGCGTCGGCGCCTCGCGCGCCGCCGTCGACGCCGGTTATGCCCCGAACGACTTCCAGGTCGGTCAAACGGGCAAGGTCGTCGCTCCGGAGCTCTACATCGCCATCGGCATCTCGGGCGCCATCCAGCACCTCGCCGGCATGAAGGACTCGAAGATCATCGTCGCCATCAACAAGGACGAGGAAGCCCCGATCTTCCAGATCGCCGACTACGCGCTCGTCGGCGACCTTTTCAAGATCGTGCCTGAACTCACAAGCAAGCTTTAGTCAGTTGAACATTCAACCTGCAGAAGGCCCGTCCTCACCGGCGGGCCTTTTCATTTTCCTGCAACCCATCAGCCAAGCGCCACGCGCACCGCTTCCTGCTTGCCTTGCGCGAAGCCAACATGGGCCGAGCCGATACGCGTCACCGGGTCCATCTGGTTCACACCCATCGACTTGCGGGACTCATTGTCCGGGCTGATCACCACGACACAACTGCCCTGCTCACGCAGAACTGCGACCTGACTCGCAAGATCATTGTCCCATTCCGCAGTCCTTCGAATGCCCTCGAACTAGCCCAGTGGCAGCGGCCCGCGTCGCTCGCTGAACGGCGTCAAGACCACGACAGCAAGATCGGCGTTGTCGGCGGAACGGAGGCCGCCATTGATGCAGCGAGCGCCATGGATCGCGTGTGTGTGGCCCCCTGGCAGCGCAGTGCTCGCCGTGACCGCGTCCACCAGCTCGACGCCCGAATTGCGATCTAACGATATCGCTCGCCCGTATGCGCGTTGACCGCCACAATGATCATCGGCCTCTCGGGCCATTCATGTCGAGGTGGTCTGGATGCGACGCGCGCCCCTGCAGGATCGAGAGCGCCTTCGGTTTCCAGCGCGAACGCGCCCATCGCCCGACACATATCTTCTGCCGATGTAGCGGCGACGGCGATGACCCGCATGCGATCGAATAAGGCTGACATTGGCAGGGATGAAGGTCCAGATATTGGCGGTGATAGCGGCCGCGCCGCCCCCTGTCCGGCCGGTCAAACGGTTCGGCCAGCACAGATGCGAACAGTTCAGCCGCCGGTCTCCCGCAGCGCAACCACGCAGCCGCTGCAAGTACAGTAACGCCAATCGCGTCTCCAATCGTCGAACCGCCTACTCCCGCCGAAGTGGTCGCGCCGCCCACCGCTCCAGCCGAAGCCGCGCCAGAGGGCGCAACCGCCCCGATAACCGAATCCGCTGCGCCGGAAAACACCATCCCTGCCACCCTCGCCGCCGTGAAACCCACGCCCCAACAGATCGCCGCCGCCTCGGCGATGTTCACACCGCAATTCGGGCCGACTTTCACCACCGATCCGTGGTGGATCGTGCTTCTCGGCTGGCTCGTCATGGTGGTCGCCGCCGGCCAGGGTGCGCCCTTCTGGTTCAACCTCCTGCAGAAGATGGTCGCCCGTAAGTGACGCCGCGCGTGGACTCCCGGAACCATCAGGCATAGCCTCTCACCGGGACCAGAAGGGGAGCGGCGCATGCCACCACAAGGAATGATCGTCGGCGACAACTGGCTCGCCATTGGCGCAGGCGCCATCGCCTTCTACGCTGTTGGCTTCGTCATATACGGCCTCGTCTTCTCGAAGCTCTGGATGCAACTCTCCGGCTACACCAAGGAACAGCTCACCCCACACACCTGGAAGATGGCTGTCTCCCCCATTATGCCGATCCTCACCGCCATCGGCCTCGCCGTCATCCTGAAGCTCGCGCGCGTCGACAATCTCGCCACCGGCCTCCTCGTCACCTTCCAGATCTGGTTCTTCATTGTGCTATCGACGCGGCTCTATTCCTTCGTCTACAGCCCCGAGAAGCCCGGCCTGCTGGTGATGGACACGATCCACCTCCTGCTCGGCTTCATGGCCTGCGGCGCGATCATCTCCGCCTGGCCCTAGCGGTTCGCGCGCACCGACAGCACGTGCTGCGTGATCGACCCGCCCGGAGGCGTGGAAAGCACCACGACCTCAAGCTTGCCCGATGGCGGCGTGAAGCGGCGCGTAACGAGCCCCTCCGGGTCGGCAAGCGGCGCCGACGACCAGCCCCTGGGTGTCAGGCAGTTCCCGATGCGATCTATCATCGAAATGGCGCCCTGCGCGATCGCGGAGGAATCGAGCGACCACGTGCATTCAAACAGGTCCCTCGCGTCGCCACGCTTTACGCGACACTCATAGGCGCTCCCCATTCCCGCCGGCCGGACGATATCCGGCAGCTCCCGGCCCGTCCGTTCATCGATCTCGAAACGACGAAAAGGCGCCGGCTGGACCGCATCGCGCAACAACGCGTCCAGTCCGCCGCATATGGCGTCTTGTGCGAATGCCGCCGGCGTTGCGCCGGCGAGCACGCAAGCAAACACGATGCATTTCATGGGCGTCCCCTCGCAATCAAAGCGATTAAGGCTTGAGCCGATGGCAAGGTCAACGCTTCGCCCTTGGCGCAATATCCGCCGCATGATCTGATCCGCCCTGAACAGATCAAGGGTCGACTCATGCGCCTTCGCCTTCTCACCGCCGCCGGCCTGCTCGCGCTCTCAGCCTGCGCCACGTCCTCCGGCGCCGGGACAGCCACCGGGTCAAGTGATCCGCGCGCCGGCGAAGCTGAATTCCGCGCTCTCTTCAAGGAACTGATCGAGATCAACACCACGCTCTCCGTCGGCTCCTGCACGAAAGCGTCAGAGGCGATGAAGACGCGCCTCCTCGCCGCCGGCTATCCCGAGAGCGACCTCCACATCCTCGTGAACCCCAAGCCCAACCGCCCGCAGGACGGCAACCTCGTCGCCATCCTCCCCGGCACGGACCCGTCGCAGAAAGCCATCCTGTTGATGGCGCACATCGATGTCGTCGAAGCCAAGCGTGAAGACTGGGTGCGCGATCCCTTCACGCTCATCGAGGAAGGCGGCTTCTTCTATGCGCGCGGAACCAGCGACGACAAAAGCATGGCCGCGATTTTCACGGACTCGATGATCCGCTTCAAGCGCGAGGGTTACAAGCCCGCCCGCACCATCAAGCTGATGCTCAACTGCGGCGAGGAAAGCCCCAACGAATTCGTCGGCGCACAATACATGGTGCAGGAACATCTCGACCTGATCAGCGCCGGCTTCGCGCTCAATGAAGGCGCTGGCGGCCGCATCGATCCCGACACCGGCAAGTATGTCTTCAACGGCGTGCAGGCGGGCGAGAAGCTCTACCAGGATTTCACGCTCGAAGTGACCAATCCCGGCGGCCACTCTTCGCGCCCCGTGCCGGACAACGCGATTTACCGCCTCGCGGCAGCGCTCCAGAAGGTGCAGGCCGTCGAATGGCCGATCGAGTTCAACGACGCGACCACGGCCTTCTTCAAACGCATGGGCGAACTCACGCCCGGCCAGGAAGGCCAGGACATGCGCGACGCGGCCGGCGGTGAAAACGCCGCCGCCATCCGCCGCCTCCGGGCCAATCCGGGCTATGACGCACTCTTCCACACAACCTGCGTCGCCACCCAACTCACGGCCGGCCACGCGCCCAACGCGCTGCCCCAGCGCGCCACGGCCAACGTGAACTGTCGCATCTTCCCCGGCCGCACGCAGGAAGACATACAGAAACAGCTCATCGCCGCGATCAGTGACTCCGAAGTGAAAGTGACGATGCAGAGCGATCCCGAAAAGCCCGGCGCTCCACCGCGCCTCACGCCTGACATCCTCGGCCCGATCGAGAAGATCAGCGAACAGATCTTCCCCGGCGTCCCCGTCGTTCCCGCCATGGCCACCGGCGCCACGGACGGCCGCTTCCTCACGCCGGCAGGCATCCCGACCTATGGCGTCTCCGGCATCTTCGCGGACCCGAACACATCCGGCGTCCACGGCCTCAACGAGCGCGTGGGCGTCAAGCAACTGATGGACGGCCGCACCTTCCTGCACCTGCTGGTCAAGGAATATGCGGGCGGGAAATAGCGAACACAACGGGAAGCAGTTTAGCGCTCATGACCATGAGACGGTTCGAGGACAACAATCCCCGGGGAACCAGGTGAGCAACGAGCTACGCCAGCCGCAGGATCACTCTAGCGATCCGTCCACCAACATACAGGTGAGCAGGCCCGCAAAGCGGGCCTGCTCACTATGAGCGCGTAAGCTCCTGCGCCTCAAGCCCACCCAAACTGCTTCAGCAACAGCAGCCCGCCCGCCGCCGAAACGCCAGACAACACCGCCCCCCACACAAGATCGACAATCACCATCGGCAACGGCCAGCTCTTGATCGTCGCCAGATTGGTCAGGTCGTAAGTCCCGTAAGCGACCAGCCCGAAGAACGCGCCCACCGCCGCCGCGCGCAGCCAGTCGCCATCACCCAGTGACGGTTGCACCGCAAAGAAGCCAAGCCCCGCCGCGTACAGCAGGTAGAACAGGATCGCCGGTATCGGCATGATCTGCTCACGAATCAACGGCCCCAATTGCTGCGCCAGCCAGCCTTTTGCAATTACGCCAAGCCAGAGAAGGTCCAGCACCGCAAGGATCAATCCCGCCGCGGCCGCGCTCTTGAAGAAATCCATCATCAACTCCCACAACCCCCTTCATACGCACATCAAGGCAACTGGATGCCCCCGCCCCTTCCCCCGGCTCGGGGGAGGAGGATGTCATCGCATTCGCTCAAGAATGGGGGATGGAGCCATCCTGACAACGATGCTGCATGTGCTTGTCGAACTGGTGCAAAACGTCGCCTCAACCCTCCAGATGCGCCAGCGCCGTCTTCCCGCTGAATGCCATAGCGATGTGACGCCTAGACCCGTGACAGCCTGACATGATCAGGCGAAAATCCACCCTATCCGCCCCGCAGCACACACCTGCGAGATCGCGCCTCTGCGCCGGTTGCGTCCTTACCCGCCACCCCCTACCGATTGACGTGCAGGCAACCCGCGAGCCCCGATGCGCCGTCACCATATCCTGTTCGCGCTGCTCGCTTTCGCGCTGATCGCGCCGCCCGTCTTCGCCCACGCCATCGGGGGCAGCGACGCGCAGTTCGTTCGCAACACGGTCGGCGCAGATCCGTTCCCGTTCCTCTATCTCGGCGCCAAGCACATGGTGACGGGATATGACCACCTGCTCTTCCTGCTCGGCGTGATCTTCTTTCTCTACCGGCTGAAAGACGTCCTGCTCTATGTGACGCTCTTCTCGCTTGGCCACTCGACCACGCTGATCCTCGGCGTCCTATTCGACCTCGGCGTCTCGGCGCATCTGGTCGACATGGTCATCGGCCTGTCGGTTTCATACAAAGCCTTCGAAAATATGGGCGGCTTCCGCAAACTCGGCCTCGACATCGACAACCGCATCGCCGTCGGCGGCTTTGGCCTCGTCCACGGTCTCGGCCTCGCGACAAAGCTGCAGGACCTCGGCCTCAATCCGGTCGGCCTCCTGCCGAACCTCATCGCCTTCAACATCGGCGTTGAGATCGGCCAGCTCATCGCCCTGTCCCTGATCCTTGTCGTGATGACCGTGTGGCGCACGACTAAAAGCTTCGGCCGCTTCGCCATCGCGGCCAACACCCTCCTATTCCTCGCCGGCGTCGTGCTGGCGGGCGAGCAGCTCGCAGGCTATCTTCTCGCCGGAGACGCATGATGTCTGAACATGAACAACCCATCGCACCCGTACAGCTGAAGGTCTCGGGCAAGACCCTAGCTCTCATCATCGCTGGCGGCCTCCTGGCCGGCGCGCTGATCGTACTCGGCGCGATCATGCCGGCGGAGTTCAACACCGACCCTCTCGGCCTCGGCAAACTCTCCGGCATCGCCCGCCTCTGGGCCCCCGACGAAAAGACGATCGACACCAATACCGCCGGCGGCCCGCTGGCCCGCGAGTATGAAACCGCCCCGCGCACGGATGTGATCGAAATCCCCCTTACGAATTTCCTTGGCGGCGCAAAGGGTTCGGAACTGGAATACAAGGTCCACATGAAACAGGGAGCGACCTTGATCTACGAATGGGAAGCCGTCGGCGTCTCCAGACCCGACAACTTTGGCTACGACTTCCACGGCCACACCACGCCTGAACCCGGCCAGGAAATGACGGTCGCCACCTACAAGCAGGCGCGCGGCGTCTCGCAGAAAGGGGCGCTCACCGCTCCATTTAACGGCATTCAGGGTTGGCAGTTCTCGAATTTCGCCGACACCCCCGTGGTCGTCCGGGTGAAGCTGACAGGCTTCTACGACCTTGTCCCCGCAGGCGAAGAAGGGAATCTCGCCGGCATCGTCGCCAACGTTCCCGCCGCCCAGGCCCGGCCAGATTTCAAGCCTGATCAGCGCTAAGCAGCCCCTGCTCGCCCTGCCACAATTTCGCGCTAACCTTTCGCCATCCATAAGGCGTGCGGGGGCCGCTGGATTTCGTATCGGAGACGCGTATGAGCTGCCGCGCCGTCCTTGCCATGTCGCTCGCCGGCATTCTCGCCGGCTGCGCCTCGACCCGCCCTGCGCCCGTGGTCGGCGGCCGCACGCCGATCCCGCCACGCCCGCCGATCACCAGCCCAACCACGCCCAGCGTACCGACCTCCACCGACTTCGCGCTCGCTCCCGCCCGCTTCGCCGATATTCCCGGCTGGACCACGTCCGAAATGGCGCCCGCCCTCACCGCCTTCAAACGTCAATGCGCCTCCTGGCGCAACCGCACGCCGGACGCCGTACTCACCGGAGGCCGCTATGGCGGAACCGTCAGCACCTGGTTCGGCGCATGCACTGCGGCCGACACGATCCAGCCCGGTCAGGAACGCTGGTTCTTCGAAAACTATTTCGATGCGAACTTCGTCGTCGGTCCGGGCGAAGCACGCCTCACTTCCTATTTCGAACCCGTCATTCAAGCGAGCCGCGACTGGTCGCCCCAGTTCACAGAGCCGCTGCTCAAGCGCCCACCCGACATGGTGACGGTCGATCTCGGCGCCTTCGCCGAAGCCTATGACAACGAAACGCTTCGCGGCGCGCCTCGCACGCTGAACGGCAAGGTGAATGGCGACCGCATCGTGCCGTATCCGAAGCGCGAGGCGATCACGCCCTATCTCGGGCAAGTCATCGGCTATGCGCACCCGGCCGATGTCTATAATCTTCAGGTTCAGGGCTCAGGCCGTCTCAGTTTCCAGGATGGCACGCAGGCCCGCGCGCAGTTTTCGGCGCAGAACGGCTACAAGTGGAATTCCGCTCTGGGGGCACTTCGCAACTCCGGCCGTCTCGCCAGCCCGACCTGGGCCAACTTCCGCTCATGGCTCGACACCAATCCCGGCGAACAGAAGACCGCACTCAACGCCGATCCTTCCTATGTCTTCTTCCAGGAAGAAACGATCGCCGACTACGCCGCCGGCCCGAAGGGCGCGGCCAACGTGCCACTGACCCCGATGGGGTCGATCGCTGTCGATCCGGCCTATCATCCATACGGCGCGGTCGTGTTCGTTGACGGCGCCCATGACGGCTATGCGTTCCAGAGACTTCTCGTGGCGCAGGACACGGGCGGCGCGATCCGGCGTGGCCCGAATCGCGGCGATATCTTCGCCGGCACAGGCCCTGAAGCCGGCGCGTTCGCGGAGAGAATGAACAGCACGCCCGCACGCTGGTGGACACTGCTTCCGAAAGCTTTCGGCGCGCCGATCGCCAGCGTCGCAACTGCGACAACGCCCCGGGGCTAACGGCTATTTCAACCGCCAAGGCGGCCAGCGCCGGTTCTCGCCGGCATGATAAAGCGTAATGCGGTTGCCCGCAGGGTCGCGAAGGTGGGCCACGCGCCAGAGATAGCTCATCGTTTCAGGCTCAGTCTCGAACACAATGCCCTTGGCTTTCAGCTCACCGACAAGCTCGTCCAGCCGATCGCTCTCGAACCAGATCTCCGGCCAGTCACCGCCCTTCCAGCCTTCCACGCGTTCAATGGAAAATGTGGAGGGTTCGCCGCGATCGCCTTCGGACATCTCAAAGCGCGCATAGCGCGGCGGCGAATCGACGATCAGTTTGAGGCCGAGCGCCTGGTAGAACGCGACGCTCGCTGCGTAATCAGTCAGCGGAACGGTAACCTGGTTCAGCCGCATAGCCTTATTTCTTCTTCGCTGGAGCTTTCTTGGCCGCGGCCTTCTTTACCGGCGCTTTGACCTTCCCCGTCGTCGCATCCGCTTCACCTGCAGGAGGCGCAATGCCAAGCCTTTCCTGCAGCGCCATCGCGGCAGCGGGATTGCGTTCTTTTGCGCCAGAGATGAAGAACGCGAACACGTCTTGTTTCTTCGACCATCCGGTAACGAGCTTGGCGAAGCGTCCGATCTCGGCAGCGGGATAGCCGCCCGTCTCGTCGCTTTGTGATTGCATCAACCGCGCGACAGCGAAGCTCGAGCCTTGATGGCGCAGTTTCGGAAACTCATCGTCTTCTGCATAGACCACAGTGGCGCCGTGCTTCGTGAGCAGGTCGTAGAATTCCGGCACGTCAAATCCCAAACCACGCACCTCAAGCGCATGACGAAGCGACTGCTTGTCCTTCTCCTTCGGCAGCACGGACAGGAAGGCGTTGAAATACTCCGCGTCGAACTTGCGCGTGCCGGGGAACTGCCAGTTTATCGGCCCCAGCTTTTCCTTCAGCCGGGTGATGCCCTGTCCGAGAAACAAGTCGACCGACTTCTTCATGTCCTCTTTTGTCTTGCGCACGGTCGAGAAGCGATGGGCCTTCAGACTGAACACGAATCCATCCGGCGATGCTTCCGCCCACTTCGCGAAGGTCTCGGGCTTGAACGATGAATAGTAGGTCGCGTTGACCTCGATCGCCGTCATCTTGCGGCTCATGTAGTTGAGCTGCTTCGCCTTGGAGAGGCCAGGCGGATAGAAGGTTTCATCCCATGGCTCGAAGTTCCAGCCGCCGACGCCCACACGTATGGGATGCGCCATCCCGCCTCTCCTTTTTGTTCAAGCATCGTCTAGCATGGCCGCAACAGATCAGGCGAGATGTCCAACGACGCGGCGCGTCTGTGGCTTATCACGATGCTCGAACAGGTAGACGCCCTGCCACGTGCCCAGCGCCAGCCTGCCGCCGACAATCGGGATCGACAGAGATGTTGGCAGCACCGCGGCCTTGAGGTGCGCCGGCATGTCGTCAGTCCCTTCGGTGCGGTGTGTGATCCAGCGCATGGAAGGATCATCCGCCTGCGGGGCTAGCCGCCGGAAGAATGCATCCAGATCGCTGCGCACGTCCGGATCAGCGTTCTCCTGGATCAGCAGCGAGCAGGACGTGTGCTGGACGAATAGCGTCAGCAACCCGCTCTCCTTTCCACCGCTTTCGACAAACGCCTGCACCGCGTCCGTGAATTCGAAGAATCCCGGCCCGCGCGTCGAAATGCTGAAAGTCGTCTGCATTTTGCGAGGATATCATGCCCTGCCGCACCTGCATCCTTCCCTTCCTCCGCGCGTTCTGGCCTATTGGCGGCACGTTGCAGCCTTGGAGGACTAGATGCGTTGGACGGGTGGACGGCGCGGCGGCGGTGTTGAAGACCGGCGTGGGCTCAGCGGTGGCGGCCTCGCGGCAGGCGGCGGTATTGGCGCCATTATCATCGGCCTGATCGGCTACTTCGTTCTCGGCATCAATCCTTCGACTACGCAGGCCGTACTCGGCCAATTCGGCGGCCTCGGTCAGGAACGCGGAGAGGTCGGCACGCCGCGCGACGATGCAGGCATGTTTGTCGATGTGATCGGCACGAACATCAACGACGTCTGGTCGGCGCAGCTTGCGAACTACACGCCGCCCAAGGTCGTTCTCTACGATCAGGGCACCAGCACGGGTTGCGGCTATGGCCAGTCCGCGATGGGGCCGTTCTACTGCCCCACCGACCAAACCGTTTATCTCGATCTGTCCTTCTGGGAGGAGATGCAAACCAAGCTCGGCGCCTCCAGCGCTGATTTCGCAAAGGCCTACGTGATCGCGCACGAGTTCGGCCATCATGTGCAGACGTTGACGGGCGCGTCACAGAAGGTGCAGCGGGCGCAGGGTTCGCTCAGTCAGACCGAGGGCAATCGCTATTCCGTCGCGCTGGAACTGCAGGCTGACTGCTACGCTGGCGTCTATGCCGCAAATGCAGCAAAAGTCTCGAACGGTCAGGTTGCCCTTGAGGCAGGGGATCTTGAGGGCGGAATGCAGACCGCGAATGCCATCGGCGATGACACGCTGCAGAAGCGCAGCGGCGGTCGCGTTACACCCGAAGGCTTCACGCACGGCACGTCTGCGCAACGCAAGCAATGGCTGCTCGCCGGCTATGAAAGCAGCGATCCACGCGCATGCGAGGGGACATTTGAGGGATTGTAGCAAGCAGTTCGACTGACAATGATGCCTTGAACAGCCGGCGATCATGACCACCTCCTAGAGGTCAGACGCCGGCTGTCTTAACCTGCGGCTAATTCACGCGAGCGCAGCATCTCGTTAAGCGGGCAACCGCCGCATAGCATCACTTCACGGGGACCCTGATCGCGCCAGACTAGCTGGGGGATACGCGAAAGGGGTAAAGGCGCCGAAACCGGCTGTCCGGACGATCTAGCCTCGCGACCTCCTTTCTGGAACGAACCATCGATGGCGCATGCCCAAGCCTCTGCCTCCCTGCGCGAATTCCTGAAACCGTTTCAGAGCCCGATACTCTGGCGCTCCGTTGTCGAATTAATTTGGACTGCCGCACCGCTCGCAGCGCTCTGGGCCGCTGGAGCGTTTGCGGTCGCGGCCGGTCTCTGGTGGCTCTCGCTGATCATCTCGATTCCCGCAGCTGCCTTCGTCGTGCGCATGTTCATGATCCAGCACGACTGCGGCCACCGCTCGTTCTTCAAGTCGGCCTGGGCCAATGACTGGGTTGGGCGCATAATCGGCGTTATCACCCTTACCCCGCATGATTGCTGGCGCCGCACGCACGGCATTCATCACGCAACATCAGGCAATCTCGACAGGCGTGAACTCGGCGCGGTTCGGACGGTATCGGTCAAGGAATACGACGCGATGACGCCGTTGCAGCGTTTCGGGTATCGCGCGTATCGCAATCCGATCGTGCTGTTCGTCCTCGGGCCGTTTTACGTCTTCTTCCTACAACAGCGGGTTCCGCATGGGATCATGAAAGAGGGTTGGCGTCCGTGGGTATCGGCTATGGGCACCAATGTCGCGCTCTTCGCGATCCTTGGCGCCGCAATCTGGCTGGGCGGCTTCAGCGCGCTACTGCTTGTATGGCTGCCGACCATGATGCTGGCCGCTATGATCGGCGTCTGGCTGTTCTTCGTGCAGCACCAGTTCGAAGAAACCTACTGGGCTCGCAACGATACTTGGGAGTTGGTCGAGGCCGCCATGCGCGGTTCGTCGCATTACGACCTGCCGCCTGTTCTGCGCTGGCTCACCGGAAACATCGGCGTACACCACATCCACCACGTCTCGGCGCGCATCCCGTTCTACAAGCTGCGCGAGGTGCTGAAGCACAACCCTGCCCTCAAGGACGTGAACCGCCTCGGAATGCTGGAAAGCATTCGCTGCGCCAGCCTCACCTTGTGGGACGAAGCCAGCCAGCGCCTGATATCGTTCGGGCACTATGCACGCATGAAGTCCATGCCGAAGCCCGCAACGGCCTGATCTAGAGCAAACTCAGTGACAGCTGAATCTGGGGGATTCCCGATTTGGGCGGGTTGTGATTCTGTTTGTGTTGGCCGGACAGGAGGCCGGCGGACATGACCCGAGCCCTGTCGATGGATTTGCGTGAGCGGGCGTTGGCCCGTCTTGAGAAGGGTGAGACGTGTCGCCAGGTGGCGGCGGCGTTGCAGGTTGGCGTCTCATCAGTGGTGAAGTGGTCTCAGCGCAAGCGGGAGACCGGGAGCTGCGCGCCGAAGAAGCCGCCGGGTCCAAAGCCGTACGTACTGAAGGAGAAGCAGCGGGATTACATCCGCATGCGCTTGCGTGATGAGCCGCACGTGACGCTGCGCGCGATCCAGATCGAACTCGCCGAGCTTGGCACGAAGGTGAGTTACGGTGCGATCTGGAACTTCGTCCACGCCGACGGTCTGAGTTTCAAAAAAAACCGCCATCGCCGATGAGCGGCTGCGCCCTGATGTTGTAAGGCGGCGCAAGCGCTGGAGCTCGCTCCAGACGTGGATCGACCATGAAGCCGCGCTGACCGGTTTCCGCGTCCTGCATCAGCGACAGCGTCCGCATGATCGCCTGCTGCACATTGAGCGTATGCTCGACCCTGCGCTGACGCTCGTCGCGCTGGAATGTGGACACCGCTGCAAGCGCGATCACAATCGCCATGGCGACGACCGTGAGAGCAAGCCCAATCATGAGCGGACGCGGCGCAGTCGCACCCATCTGCACAACCACAGCTTTGTCGGGATGGTGCGTCATGATGAAAGCAGCCCTTGCTCTGTTCATCCAACGAACCAGCGCAGCAGTACAGTAGGGTTGCCGATTTTCTGACACGGAAACGGCCCGCCGGAATCCTGCTGACTACGGCGCCTGCCAAAAAAAGCCGACTGACCGCCGGGCTTTTCCGTTCGGTTGTTGCCAGCGTCAGGTGTCGAGGAACGAGCGCAGCTTCCGGCTCCGGCTCGGGTGCTTCAGCTTGCGCAGCGCCTTCGCTTCAATCTGGCGGATGCGTTCGCGGGTGACCGAGAACTGCTGGCCGACTTCTTCGAGCGTGTGGTCGGTGTTCATGCCGATGCCGAAGCGCATGCGCAGCACACGCTCTTCGCGCGGCGTGAGAGATGCGAGAACGCGCGTGGTCGTCTCGCGCAGGTTCGACTGGATCGCAGCGTCCACCGGCAGAAGCGCCGACTTGTCCTCGATGAAGTCGCCCAGATTCGAATCCTCGTCGTCGCCGATCGGCGTTTCGAGCGAGATTGGCTCTTTCGCAATCTTCAGAACCTTGCGGATTTTCTCCAGCGGCAGGCCGAGCTTTTCAGCCAGCTCTTCCGGCGTCGGCTCGCGGCCGATCTCGTGCAGCATCTGGCGCTGCGTGCGGACGATCTTGTTGATCGTCTCGATCATGTGCACCGGGATACGGATCGTGCGCGCCTGGTCGGCGATCGAGCGGGTGATCGCCTGACGAATCCACCACGTGGCATAGGTCGAGAACTTGTAGCCGCGGCGGTACTCGAACTTGTCGACCGCTTTCATGAGGCCGATGTTGCCTTCCTGGATGAGATCCAGGAATTGCAGGCCGCGGTTCGTGTATTTCTTGGCGATCGAGATCACGAGACGGAGGTTGGCTTCAACCATCTCCTTCTTCGCCTGACGGGCTTCGCGCTCGCCCTTCTGGACGGTCTGGACGATGCGACGGAAGTCGTCGATCGGAACGCCCATTTCCTGAGCGAGGCCCGAAACGTCCTCGCGCAGCACGCCGATCTTGCGCGCTTCGGACGTGACGAACTTTTTCCACTGCTTGGACAGCAGCGAAACCTTGTCGAGCCAATCCGGCTTCAGCTCATTGCCGAAATAGTTGTCTAGGAAGTCCTGGCGGCCGACGCCATGGAGGTCGGCCAAGCGCATCAGCTTGCCCTCATGCTGGATGAGGCGCTTGTTGATTTCGTACAACTGCTCAACCAGCGTTTCGATACGCGCATTGTTGAGGTGCAGCGTCTTCAGGTTCTCGATGATGACCTGAACGAGTTCGTCGTATTCCTTGTAGTCCTTCGGCGTCAGGGCCTTGCCCTCGATCTTCCGTTGGACCAGCCGCTCTTGCAGCTTGCGATAGCGCTGGAAGTTCTCGGCCACCGCATCGAGCGTCTTGGTGACGCCTTCGCGCAGTTCGGCTTCCATCGCCGACATCGACATGGCTCCGCCATCATCGAACTCGTCCTCGGCTTCGGCGGCTTCGGCTTCGGCCTGTTTCTGGCGCTCGAGTTCGACTTCATCCACGTCCTCGTCGCGCACGCGCTTGACGGGCTTGGGCTTCTCCTTGGCCTTCTCGGCTTCGGCGAGTTTCTTCGCGGTGATCGGCGCAGTCGACGGCGGCGGGGCGCCGCCCTGGAGCACGATCTGCGAATTGTCGACGATGCCGCCATGCGCGGCGGCATAGGTCGCTTCGAGATCGATAATGTCGCGCAGAAGCACGCGTTCTTCAGTCAGTTCCTGACGCCACACCATGATGGCTTCGAACGTCAGCGGGCTTTCGCACAGACCACGGATCATCGTGTCGCGGCCAGCCTCGATACGCTTGGCGATCGCGATCTCGCCCTCGCGCGACAGCAGCTCGACCGAGCCCATTTCGCGCAGATACATCCGCACAGGATCATCCGTGCGGTCATAGCGGTCGGATTTCGTGGTGGCGAGCGCAGTCGACTTCGAGCGGGCCGGCGCGCCGCCCTCCTCGCCGTCTTCGCTTTCTTCGTTGTTTTCCTGCTCGCGCTCGGACTCTTCCACGTCGTCTTCTGAATCGACGACGTTGATTCCCATCTCCGACAGCTGGGACATGATGTCCTCGATCTGTTCGGAGGAATTCTGGTCGGACGGCAGAACCTTGTTCAGCTCGTCATACGTCACGAATCCACGGGCTTTCGCCGCCTTGATGAATTTCTTCACCGTGGCGTCATTCATGTCGAGCAACGGTCCGTCAGTCGCCTCTGGAGCCGACTTCCGTTTCGCCGCTGCTTCTGCTTTCGCCATTCCGTCTCTCCGCAGACCCTGTTTGTCAGGCCGGACATCTTTCGCCGGCACGACCTTCGCCGGTTGGGCTTTCGCCGTACCGGTCTTTTCCTCCCGCCTTTGGGCAGGGGCTCCTTGCTCGCAACCGGCTTGGGGGAGCCTTGGCCAATTGCTTGGCGGTCGGTCCCTTCACCGGCTGGGTCTTGGCCGGAGCGGGCTTGGCCGCCACGGCCGCCTTTGCCCCGCCCTTAAGTACGGGCTTGGGAGGCTCAGGCTTCTTTGAATCCTTCTTCGTCTCCGCCTTTGCGGAGCTCGGCTTTGCAGCAGGCTTATCCCGTCTGACTTCGGCTTTTGCGGAGGCTTTGCCTCCCTTGGCCGGCGGGTGTTTCGCCTTGTTCTTCAAGTCAGTCCTCAGAGCGTTTCGACTCCATGGCAGCGCCCATCCCCCCTAAAGCGTTCCTCAGTTCCTGAACGCCTTCGGAAGCCGGAGAGGTCACCGCTTCATCCACGACTGATCGGCTGGCGCTGCGCCGCGCGATCACTTTCTGCATGATACGAGCCTGGTGGACGGCGCCCATGATCTCGACGCCCTCCTCCTCAGCGCGTTTCGTCGCCTGCACTTCCGCCACAAGCGTTCTCGCTACAGGAAACCGCTCCATGGCGTCGAGCCAATCTTGGCTCGCGGCATCCGGATCATTATCCGGTTGCCGTCGCAGGGAAGGTTCCAGAAGTTCGACAGCCCGCTTGCGGTCAAGGATACGTAAATGGGCTGCAACAGTAGGCAGGTCAAGCTTTTCAGCGCTTTGATAAACGTCGAACGCTGTATCGCGGATGGCCGCGACGTCCGGGTCGTCATATTCGGATTTGGCGAGGGCCTCCCGGGCGGACTCGAAGAGTTCGGGAGCCATGATGGCCCGAACCAGCAGACCCAGACCCGCCAGCCCGGTCGGACCGGGGCTGAAGCCCTTCTTTCCGGGGGTCTGGCCCGGTTGGCCTGGGGAAGCCGACTTGAAGCCCGCTCCGCCCTTACCCGGACGGAAATGCCAGTACAGCCGGTCCTTTAGCTCACGCTCATAAGCTTTTTTGACCCCGGGGTGCTTAATCTGGCCCACAGCGGCCATAAGCCGCGCCTCGAACCCGGCCTTGCGCTCAGGCGTATCGAGCGGCTCGGCCTCCAGCTCGCGGGCCCACAGCAGATCCACCAGCGGCCGCGCCCCTCCCAACATGTCCCGCATGGCCTGAGCCCCGCGCACCCGCACCACGTCGTCCGGGTCCATTCCATCTGGCAGCAGCACGAAGAATAGCGTCTTGCCCGGCTCGATCAGCGGCAACGCTCGATCGCAGGCGCGCCAGGCGGCCCGGATGCCGGCGGCATCGCCGTCAAAGCACAGGATGGGCTCCGGCCCTGCCCGCCACAGCAGGTCGAGCTGTTCTTCCGTCAGCGCAGTCCCGAGCGGCGCGACCGCCGTGCCGATGCCGGCCTCGGCCAGCGAGATCGCGTCGACATAGCCCTCGGTCACGATCAGGCCACGCGACAGCGGACCGTCCTTGATCGGCGCCAGCGCCTCACGCGCATCCATATACCGGTATAGCGTGCGGCCCTTGTGGAAGAGCGGCGAGTCCGACGAGTTGAGGTATTTCGGCTTGCCATCCGGCTCGAGCGTGCGCGCACCGAACGCGATCGGACGGTTGGAATGATCGGTGATCGGAAAAATCACGCGATTGCGGAAACGATCCCAAGGCTGCTTGCCATCGTCCGGTTGCACCAGAAGGCCGGCTTCGATCAACTCATCGATCGATGCGCCCTGTTTTGTCAGGAAATCAGAGAGCGTGCGCCAACCGCCGGGTGCAAAGCCGATGCGATGGCGCGCCCAGGCTTCCGGCCCAAAACCGCGCTTCTGCAGATAGTCTCGCGCTTCCGTCCCGCCCGATTTGCGAAGCTGCTCCTCGAAGAACACGCACGCCTTTTCGACCCAGTCGATCAGCGTCGCGCGCCGCTTGTACTGCTGCGCCTCGCCCGCCGATGGCGCTGGCAGCTCCAGTCCGACATCGCGTGCCAGCTTTTCGACCGCCTCTGCAAAGGTCAGCCGCTCGGTTTCAGTTAGAAAAGTGATCGCATCGCCAGACTTCTGCGTTGAGAAGCATTTGTAGAAACCGCGATCGTCATGGACGTAGAATGACGGCGTCTTCTCGCCGGAGAAAGGCGACAGCCCAACCCAGTCCTTGCCACGCTTCTTCAGGGAGACCTTTTTCCCAACGACATCCGAGAGCCGCACGCGCGACTTCAGCTCGTTGAGAAACTCCTCCGGAAAACGCATAGCTGTTCTACTGGCCCTAAGCCCACTGTCCGGCGCTACAAGGGGCGCGTATTGCGCGCCAGCAGCCAACCGACCGATCCTGTGGACCGTTTCAATGTGAATTGTGCGCTGATTCGGGCGAATCAAGCCGCGCGCTGCTAAAGCCCTGTTTTCAGAGGGAGTGGGCTAGACCCGCTTGCCTTCCATCAGCGCGTACCAAGCCCACCATTTGAGGCCAGGGATGCGCAGCAGGACGGCGTCGATCGCCTCCCCCACCGCTCGCGCAGGCGCCGCAGCGGCGTTTTCCGGAACAGCACAGAGCCAAGCGAGGTCAGGCCATAGAGCCGGACGTCCGTCTGGTCGAAGGTCTGGTCGAATTTCTTGAAGTCCGGAACCAGAAGCGGATGCTCATCCGGCGTGCGGGCTTCAGGGGTCTTCTTCCTGTAGTATTCAATGGCCGGGTTATGGCCCAGCGGTTCGGTGAATAGCACCACGCCGCCCGGCTTCAGCACGCGGCGCAACTCCGCCATCGCTTTCTCGTAATCGAGGTGATGCAGGATGCCCGAGCCAAACACGAAGTCGAACGTGCCGTCGGAAAAGTCCATAGCCTCGGCGTTCTGGACCGAAAGATTTACATTGGTGATGCCGCGTTCGCGGATCTCGTTGTTGCCGGCGTCGACCGCCTGTTTCGAGATGTCGATACCCTCGACCCGTTTCGCAACGCCGGCCAGCGCAATCGCGTTGTAACCGTGAGCGCAGCCGTATTCGAGCACCACCGCATCCTTAGCCAGCTCCAGCCGGCGCCTAGCATAGCGGTCAAAACAGCCCTTGATTGCGTCGTAATACTTCAGCTGGGCGACGCGATCGTCCTCGCCGCCGGCGAACCGGGCGTCGTGGAACTGACGTTCGCGCTCTACGCGATCAACTGCGCCGCCGTCCATTTACTCTATCCTTCACTGCCCCGGGCGCACTCGTCATGCACCTCTCAGGCCAGCGGCGAACCGCTGCGATAACCATATTCTTGGCGGCATGGGCATCCCATCCGATTCCACCCACACGCGAGCGGATTTCGCAGCTGTGAGGCGCCATCAGGCGCCCTAGCCGAAACGGCGCACGCTGCGCACATCGCCCGCAATTGGCCTGATGCGATCCACGGCCTGTCCCAGAGGCTCGATTTCAACGTGCATGTCGCGCGCACTGGAATGCAGCAGCATGGTTGGCGAGCACATGATGCCGACGTGCCCCTTCCAGAACACCAGGTCGCCCCTCTCCATGTCCGAGAAATCAGCGGTCGGGGTGAAGGGCATTCCGAGCGTCTGTTCCTGCATGTCGCTGTCGCGCAGCGGATAGATGCCGGTAGCCTGCAAACTGATCTGCACCAGACCCGAACAATCGATTCCGGCGCTTTCCCGTCCGCCCCACAGATAGGGCGAACCGACGAATTTCTGCGCTACGCCGACGAAATCCGTCTCGATCTCATCCAGCGGCGCGATGTGGGGGGCGAAGATCCAGCCCGAACCGACCACCTCGGCGAAATTCCCGACTATCTCGCCCAGCGCCATCCGCGCGTTCATCGAGACTGCGCGTGACGGACGCGATTTCATGTCGGCCCGCTCATAGATGAAGGAGCGCAGCACCCTGACCCGATGCGTTGGCTCCGGCCCGGCCGGTGCGAGGCTCGCCATACGGATCCAGCCGACATAGCGATCGAGCCCGAGCTGGACATAAGCCCACTCTGACCCCTGCGCGTCCGTCATCCGGTCAAATACGCGAACGGGTTCGCCGAACAGCGCCTGATTGACCTGTTCGGCGGACCCGTCGGGGATTTTGCGCAGGGCTGCTGATCCGGCTGCGATGCGCATGGCTTCGCCGCCGGTCAGGCCCCCTTTCGGTGTGAGGCGCGGTTCGCTCGACCAGCGGTCAGGCTGCATGCGAGCTTGAGCCGGCGCCGTCGCGTGGCGCCGTGGGCTGCTGCGCAACCGGCTTGGACGCCGGCGGTTGCGACGAGGCAGTCGGCTTGATGTCCGGCGTCTTCTGCACAGCCTTCTCAGTTGAGGCGGCATACGCGCGCTCGCAGGCGATCACACGATCGCCGAGGCCCGCCAGCACAGCGAGGCCGCGAGCCGTTGTCTGAACAAGAACGCTGCGGCGGTCTGTCTCATCGGGCACGCGCGTGGCGAGGCCGAGACCCGATAGCGCATCAAGCGCCCGGCTCACCGCCGGTTTGCCGAGTGAGAGAGATTCCGCAAGACCGCGCACCGTATGAGGTCCGGGTTCCAGCGAGACACGGAGAAGGATAGCCGCCTGCCTGACATTCAAGTCCGGGCCATCAGCCCGCACCGTTTCAGCAAGAACATCTTTAAGCAGGGCAAGCGCTGATGCGCGGTCCATGACAGCTCCAATTGGCCGGCCCCTTGGTTTGGAGGCTCGCCCGATTTCGGCGCCGGTTCAAGCAGAACAGCACGAATAAAATTTGGAACTCGATCGAAGGAAAAGGGTTGCTCATTCCGGCGTTTTTTTCTAGCGGGCGTAGCGGCGCTTCAACATGGCCCAAACAGCCCGCAAACCGCACGCCGCAGCGCCCGCCGCGCGGCCGTACCGCGCTGGCCGCCATGCCCATATGTCAAAGTGAGCCCATGACGGCGCGTCCACAAAAGCCTTGAGGAACAAGGCCGCGATGATGGAACCGCCCAGCGGACCATCGCCCAGGTTCTTCATGTCGGCGATCGGAGATTTGAGCCCGGTCTCATATCCGGACCACAGCGGCATGCGCCAAACGGGATCGCCAACTTGTTTCGATGCCGATGTGATATCCGCGGCCAGCTGATCATCGTCTGTATAGAGAGGAGCAAGGTCCGGCCCCAGCGCGACGCGCGCCGCGCCCGTCAGTGTCGCGAAGTCTATGACCAGTTCCGGCTTCAGCTCGCTCGCGCGCGTGAGCGCATCGGCAAGAATCAGACGCCCTTCCGCATCTGTGTCGTCGATCTCGACCGTCAGGCCCTTGCGCGATTTCAGGATGTCGCTCGGCCGGAATGCGTTCGGCCCAATCGCGTTCTCGACGGTTGGCACGCAGCAATAGAGCCGCACCGGAAGCTCCGCGCTCATGATGAGCCGCGCCAGCGCCAGTGCATGCGCCGCCCCGCCCATGTCTTTCTTCATGAGGCCCATGCCCGACGTCTTGAGATTCAGGCCGCCCGTGTCGAACGCGACGCCCTTGCCGACCAGCACAACCACCGGCGCCTTCGCCTTGCCCCAGCTCAGTTCGATGTAACGCGGCGCCTGCGCTGCGCCTTTGCCGACGGCATGGACCATCGGATAGCCGCTCTCCAGCGCCTTGCCGGTCGTGATTTCGA
Source organism: Hyphomonadaceae bacterium (assembly GCA_016714495.1). GTDB lineage: Bacteria > Pseudomonadota > Alphaproteobacteria > Caulobacterales > Hyphomonadaceae > UBA7672. Next base: position 609,692 of record JADKDU010000001.1, read on the forward strand.
TCTCGGCGCCGAACTCCTTCGCCAGCGCCTGCGCTTCAGCGGCGATCTCCGCCGGTCCGAGATCGCAGGGCGGCGTGTTGACCAGATCGCGCAGCCAGTCGATCGCCTCCGCCTGCCGGCTCACCTCCGCCGCATCGACCGATTTCGGCAGCAGCAACCGGCGAGGCTTCTCGCCCGCCTTGTATCTGGTGAAACGATAGGCGCCATCCGCCCAACCAATCGCCAACGTCTCGCCATTCAGACCGTCGGGAATTTCGCTCAACGCATAATCGCCCGCCGGCAGCGATCCGGGCAGGCTCGCCAGCGCAAACCCGTCCATCCCCTCGCCCAGTCCGACCAACACGCTCTCGAGCTCGCCGCCCGCGCCATGCACCAGCAGCGCCTTGCCCGCATCGCCCCGGAAGCCGACTGCATCGACCAACACCTTGATCCGCGCCGACTGCGACTTGGTCCAAGGTCCCAGCCCCTTCGCGGCCACCAGTTGCAATGGCACGGCGGAAGCGGAGCGGGAGATAAAAGCGGAATGCATGGTTTTCCTCAGAGTCCGGCGGCGACACCCGCCTTAACGATTCCTTGAGACGGCGGGCGTCAAGATTCCGGTAATATTCGAGGATTGCCCATGTCCGCCACCCGTATTGCCGCGACCGTGAGCTTTGCCGTGCTGGGGCTTGCCGCATGCGTCGCAGCGCCGCCAAGCGCGCAGGAACTCGCCATGATCGACTCGGCGACGAGCCCGATCCTGCCCGCCACGCAGGCCGAACGCGACATGGCCGAAAAGCAGGACCTGCTCACCCAGGCCAAGTTCTGGGGCGCCGAATACGAAAAAAACCCGAACGAGTATGAAGCGGCGCTGAAATATGCCCGCGTTCTTCGCGCCATCGGCTCGTCCGCCCGCGCCACCGAAGTGGCGCAGCAGGCGCTCACCCTCAAGCAGGGCGACGTGGAGCTCACGCTGATCTACGCGCAGGCCGCGCTCGACCAGGGCAAGGCGGCGGACGCCGCCATGGCGCTCGCCCGCGCAGAGGCGGAAGGCCAATCCGACTGGCGCATGCTGTCGATTATCGGCGTCACCATGGATTCGCTCGACAAGCATTCCGGGGCGCAGGATTATTATCGCAAGGCAATCGCCCTCTCGCCGGATAATCCGAAGATTCTGGCCAATCTCGGCCTCTCCTATGCGCTCGACAGCAAGCCCGGCCTTGCCGAGCAGACGCTGCGTGAAGCGATGGCCCTGCCGGGCGCAGACAACCGCATCACCCAGAATCTGGTCGTCGTTCTCGGCGTGCAGGGTAAGTTCGACGAGGCCGAAAAGATCGCCGGCGCAGACATGCCCAAGGCGTTGATCGAGTCTAACCGGGAATATTTCCGGTCGATGCTCAATCCGTCGCGCAACTGGGAAACCCTGCGTGGGACCCAAAATTAGCCAAACCGGATCAGTCCTAAAGTAAATTAATCCAGGCCCTCCGATGCACGGAACGGCTCGCCAGTGCCTGCGGTCTCAGCTATGCGTCTGTGCAAGCTGATGGAGGGACTGATGCGCGCTTTCAGGGCGGGATTTGCGGCGCTTGCGTTAGGAGCGGCTCTTGCCGCCGGATGCAGCCAACAGGGTTCTGGCGCACGGGGCGAACTGAATATCGACGCCAAGTCGGTTGAAGGTTTTGTCACGAAGCTCGCCGGCGAGTCCTTTAAAGGCAAAGCCACTGCGGCGGCCGATCTCGCCAGCGTGCGCGATGTCCTGCCGAAAGAAGTCGCGATGACCTGGGGCAATCTCAGTTTCGACAGCGCGACCAACTCCACGCTTCTCACCGACGTCAAACTGACGCCGAAGGACATGCCCCAGGTTGGCCTCGGCATCCAGGAACTCCGCCTGTTCGATTTCGACGCGGACTTCGCCAAGGCCCGCCTCACCGGCCAGCGCCTCACGGAAACTGCAGCGCTCGCCAGCCGCATCGATGCGAAGGGCGTCTCGATGTTCGGCATGGTCGCCATGATGAATTCGATGGTCGGCTTGCCGCCGACCGATGGCGGGGTGGAGCCGCCGCACGCTGATCCGATTGCCCCGGATGATCCGACGGCGCCGCCTGCCGATTGGCCCCCAGGCACGGAGCCGGCTTTCGATTTCGACGCCGCAACGCCGGTGCTCGCGAAATTCGACTTCACCTTCGGACGCCTCATTCTCAATGACATCGTGCTCCGCGCGATCGAAGCGACGCCTGCTCCGGTCGCATCAGCAGCGACGCTCGATCCGTACAACGCCATGGGTCCCGAAGCGGAAGCGATGTTCCGCGGTTACGTCAACGTGCTGCGCGCGTTCGGTGTCGATACATTCGCCGCCTACGACATGAAAGGCGACCTTGCGATGAATCAGATGGGCCAGACGCTTGGCCTCTCGTTCGGCGCGAAGTCAACAGGAACGCGTGGCTGGCGTGGCGGCGACTCCGATGCCAGCTACATCCGCGATCTGTCCTATCAGTTCAACATGACCGAAGGCCCGATGGCTCCCGCCATGAGCATGGCCTACAGCATCGGCTATCTCGGCATGGAAGATCTCCACTTCGACAAGCTCTACGGCTACATGGCCAAGGGTGTCGCACCGCCGCGCACGGACACCGACCTTCTCAGCTACGGCAAGTATGATTTTCAAGACCAGAAGCTGAATATCGGCGGTAAGGACATCATGACTGTCGGCGAAGCGTCGCTCGACGCGCGTGACTTCCACTGGTTCATACCGACCAAGATCACGACCTCCGTCAAGGATGCGGTGTTCGACGTCGCCGCGATGATGGAAATGGCGGAGTCCGCCGCGGCTACCTTCGCGATGCCTGATCCGTACGATCCGGACGCGCCCCCGATCACCGAACCGACGCCGGACTTCTCGGCCATCCGGGCTGTTCTCGAGAAGAACGGCCTCGCCAAGCCCAATGTGAACTTCAACTTCGGCTACACTTGGAATGAAACATCGGGCGACACGAAGGTCGATCTCGGCTTTGGCGGCAAGGACCTGATGCAGATCGACACCAAATTCGAAGGCGGCTTCCCCAGCTTCAAGGCTGTCTCGGACCTGATCCCGGACGACATGATGGAGATGAATGAAGCAGCGATCGCCCAGGTGTTCGACGAGAAGTCGATCCTGAAGATGGTCGACGTGAAGATCACGGATAATGGCGGCCTTACCAAGATGTTCAACACGACGGCCGAAATGGGTCCGATTATGGCGGCATCCGATCCGTCGGGCTTCAATCCGCTGGAAGGCCAGACCGGCGCGTCGCTGCGCCAGATGGCGGGCAGCATGATCACCATGTTCGGCGCCACGCCGGACATCGCGCCGTTCGCCACCCCGTTTGCGAACTTCATCATGCAGGGCGGCAAGCTGAACATAAGCCTCAAGCCGCCCAAGCCGATGACGTGGAATGCGCTTAGCCAGCAGCTGATGGTCCAGACGGATCAACCCGGACAGGCGCTGAAGGATATCGGCCTCAAGGTCGAACACGCCAAATAGGTCAGGCCCGGCTGGGCGCAATGAGCTTCATCACGCGATTTGCGCCCAGCCCGACCGGTTATCTCCATCTCGGTCACGCCTATTCCGCGATCCTCGCACATGATGCTGCGCGTGAAGCAGGCGGAAAGTTTTTGCTGCGTATCGAGGACATCGACGCAACACGCTGCCGACCCGAGTTCGAAACTGCGATCTACGAAGATCTCGCCTGGCTCGGCCTTCGCTGGTCCGATCCTGTCCGCCGCCAGTCCGAACATTTCGACGACTACGCCGCAGCACTCGAGACGCTGCGCAAACTCGGCGTGGTCTATCGCTGTTTCCTGACGCGCAAGGAGATTGCCGCTGCGTCGCTCTCCGCGCCGCACGAACCTGGCGAAGCACCGGACGGGGTTATCTACAGGGGCCCTGCGCAAAGGATGAGCGGCGAGGAGGAAGAGTCTCGCATCGCGCGCGGCGAAACTTTCGCCTGGCGGCTTTCGATAAAGTATTCACAGGACCTGCTGGGCGAAGATTTCGCCCGTCTGGTTTTCGTCGAGCGCGACGAAGGATCGAACACAGAACGCGCGATAACAGCGCGTCCAGAATTGCTCGGCGACGTGATACTCGGGCGCAAGGATACGCCGACGAGTTATCATCTCTCGGTCGTGCACGATGATGCGTTGCAAGGCATCACCTGTATCATTCGCGGGCAGGATCTCCGCGCGTCGAATCATATTCACGTCCTGCTGCAGAAGCTGCTCGGCCTGCCGACGCCGGTTTACATGCATCATCACCTGCTGACCGGTCCTGACGGAAAGCGCTACGCCAAGCGCGATCGTTCGCTGACACTGGCGGCGCTGCGCGAGGCGGGCGTATCCCCCGCCGAAATTCGCGCACGCATTGGATTGTCTGTTTGACAGCGCCCGCCGCCTTGCTCGCCCGCAACTGGATCGGCCCAGCGATGATCCTCGGCGGCGCGATCGCGATCGGCTTTGCGCCGATCGGGTTGCGATTGTCCGATTTCGGTCCGCAGGCGACGGCGTTCTGGCGGTTCATGTTCGCGCTGCCGATGATCGCCGCGGTGATCTATGCGAGCGGGGTAAGCTTGGGCGACCTTCCGCGATGGCGCTCATCGCGGGAACGTTCTTTGGGCTCGACGTCGCCTTCTGGCATGCCTCGCTTCTGATGACCTCGGTCGCGAACGCGACCTTCCTAGTTAATCTCGGCAATGCAGCCGTCGGCTTCATCGCCTGGATCATGCTGCGCGAAAAGCCGACGAAGATCTGGCTGGTCGCCATGGCCGTCGCGCTGCTGGGCGCTTTCTTCCTGTCGCAGGGTGCAGCGGCCGGAAATCCGGGAGCTTTGGCTGGTGACATTCTCGCGCTGGTCGCTGCCGTGATGGTCGGCCTCTACCTGTTCTTCGCCAAGCTTGCGCGCCGGAAAGAGACCGCGATGCAGGTCCTGTTCTGGTCGACCGCCGCAACCCTCGTCGTGGCGGCGATCGCCTCCGGCGTGCGGAACGAGGCGCTCCTCCCCCCGCAGCCGGGCTGGCTTTTATGGCCGCTTGCCCTTGCGGTGGTCGCCCATGTGGTGGGACAGGGCCTGATCGTGGCGGGGGTGGGCCGAACGCCGGCGGCGGCGGGCGGGCTCCTGCTGCTGATCCAGCCCGTGACCGCGGCCCTGATCGCGTGGGCGCTATTTGGGGAAGCCCTCACCCAGGTGCAACTGGCCGGGTGCGCGCTGATCCTCTGTGGCGTATGGCTTGCAGGCCGGCGTTGACGGGCAGGGCCCGCCCCGGTACCCCTTCGACCGGGATCAGGATTGCCGCAAGGCAATGTCGGATAGTCAGTTATGCCGGACCAGTTCGCGACGCGAAAAGGCGGCACGGTTCACGCCGTGTCCGTAGCTGCGTCTACAGACGTGCCTGCGGGCTCGCCCATGTCGCCGGACGCGTGCATTCTTCGCCATGTCGCGCGCGCCTCGCGGGCTGTCGTCGCGGCCTACGACCCTGCCCTCGCCCCGTTCGGGCTGACCGGGCACCAGTTCAACCTGATGATGACGCTCGGCAATATGGGACCGATGACCGTTGGCTCTTTGGCTGATACGCTGGGCATGGACGCCTCGGGCGTGCCGCGCGCGGTTCGGCCGCTGTCGGATGAAGGCTATATCGCCGTCGAGCGTGGCGAAGACCGCCGTCAGCGCGTGCTGAGCCTGACGCCGGCGGGCCGGTCGAAGCTCGACAAGGCGACGCCGGCGTGGACGCGTGTTCAGGCCGAGCTGGTCGATGCGATCGGGGCCAATCGCTGGGTCTCGCTGATGGGCGAGCTTCGCACCGTTCGCCGCGCCGCGACGGCCTGCACGTCGCGCAGGGCCAAGAGCTAGAAAAGCCGGCCGCCAACCGGGGTTGCAATATCCGGCGCGATCAGCACGACAGCGCCTTCTTCATCCGGCACGCCGAGGGTGAGCACTTCCGACATAAACTTGCCGATCTGGCGCGGCGGGAAATTCACCACCGCCAGCACGCGTTTGCCGATGAGCTGGTCAGGCGAATAGTGCTTTACGATCTGAGCGGAGGATTTCTTCTCGCCGATCTCCGGCCCGAAATCGATGCGCAGCTTGATCGCCGGCTTGCGCGCTTCCGGGAAAGGCTCGGCGGCGACGATGACGCCGACGCGGATGTCAATTTTCAGGAAATCATCGAAGGTGATCTGCGGCGTGCTCATGCCCTGCGCCTACGCTTCGGCCTGTGCCGCCGCAACTGTGCGGATCGTTGAGGTCAGCTATCGGCGTCGGGTGTGAGCGCCAGACGGACAAGCCATTCAACGCCGGCGCCTACAAAGTAGACAAGCGCGGCACAGACGAGGATGGCGGCGGCCATGTCGAACGTTTTCTGGTAATTGGGCCGAGCGCCTATGATTTCCAGCGGCATAGAGACGGGAAATGTGATGAGGAAAGACGCCATGCCGTTAAGGCTGATCCAGCCACCGCCCGAGGGGCTGGTGCGTTCGGTGAAGACGACCCAGACCGCCAACAAGATGTAGATGATCGCCAGAACTAGGCCGACCTTCGAGAGCGAGGCGAGCGAGGGCATCTCTATTTCCACGTCATGGTGTAGGCCAGTTGCAAGCCGATCTGCGCATCGTGCGTCAGCCACGGATAGCGCGTTCGAAGCATGGCGAACATGGCTTCGAGCGCCTGTTCCAGGCTCGCCCTCGACCAGTCGACGGGCGTAGCGATGGCTTCCTGCACGATACGGCGGGCTTCCGTGTAGACGGCGGCGCCATGGGTTGAGTTGATTTCCGCCTGCCGGTCCAGCAGAAGCGAGGCGTTGATGTGGCCGCTGAACACCTTGCAGATGGCGGCCTGCTGCGGCGTCATGAGGCGAAAGCCGCAAGACGCGCATCAAGGCCGTCACGCACCGCGGGCCATTCTTCACGGATGACGCTGAACCAGGCGGTATCGCGTAGGCGGCCGTCGGGGCGGACCATGTGAGAGCGGTGGATGCCTTCAAACTTTGCGCCGAAGCGTTCCATCGCGTTGCACGAGCGTTGGTTGCGGGCGTCGGCCTTCAGCTCCATGCGGTTGAAGCCGAGCGATTCAAAGCCGTGGGCGAGCAGCATGCGCTTGCAGGACGGGTTCACCGGCCCGGCCCAGACGCGCTTGGCGTACCACGTCCAGCCGATCTCGGCCCGTTTGTGCGCGACGACGATGGCGAGAAAGCTGGTTGAACCGACATAGCTGCCGGACGCCTTGTCGAAGACGGCCCAGGTGAGGTCGGGAGTGTTCGTGATTTCGGTTAGGCGATGATCCATCCACGCGTCGAAATTCGTGTTGTCAAGATTGACGTTGGCGAAGCGCCATAGGTCGGGATCGTCGCCGGCTTCGCGCAGCGGTTCGCGATGGCGTTCCTCCAGCGGATCGAGCCTGACGAAGGCGTTTTCAAGGGGGACGGGCGAGAGGGTCATGCAGGCGGCTTATCGTGAGTGCGGGGCGTCGTCATGGGAGGGCCGCGGTATTTTTTGGGTCGGACATGCGGGTGCGTTCTCGCAGGCGGCTGCGGGGCGGCGACATCTGATTTCTGGAAATGGACCGGTGAAGGCGGTGCGCGCGCGGCCCCTCCGTCTTATGCGCAAGTGCGCAATCCACCCACCCCCACTGCTGCGGAGCGATGGCGGCAATCTGGACGTCGAACGAGGCGCGGTCGTTTGCCTCCACCAGTCGAAGACTGGAGCAGATGGGTCGATGCAAAGCATCGAGACAGAGAGGGCTCAGGTTGCGCTCGCGAATCAAGCGCTCGGCGCGGAGGTGAGCGAGGCGCTCGTAGTCGTCGAAGCGGAGCACAAGCCGGCGGAAGCTGCGCCGGCAGGTCTCGGGCGTATGGCGGGAGCTTGTGGCGCCGAAGTTCGGCTCGAAGTCTCGGCTCTGGGAGCAGACGCCGGCGATCTTTCAGGCGCGGAAATAGATCATCAGGTCAAGCCTGGCGTGAGCGTCGGCCATGGCTGGGCAAAGGGTCCAGAGGATGATCTGCGACAGCTCTTACATCCTCGCTACGCTCGGGAGAGGATGCCCGCCCTATTCTGCCGCTGTCGTCAGTGTTTCTTCGACGACCTTGACCACGTCGCCCATGATCTGTGTGATCTTGTAGTCTTTCGGCGTGTAGACGCGGCGGACGCCCATTTGCTTCAGCGCCATCGCGTCTGCTTCGGGGATAATGCCGCCGACGACGACGGGGATGTTGAGGCCCTTGGCGCGGAGGACGCCGAGGGTGTCTTTCACGAGATCGAGGTGGGAGCCGGAGAGGATCGACAGGCCGACGACGTGGGCATTTGAGTCGATGGCTTGCTGGACGATCTCTTCGGGCGTGAAGCGGATGCCTTCGTAGATGACATTCATGCCGGCGGCGCGGGCGCGCGCCGCGATCTGTTCGGAGCCGTTCGAGTGGCCGTCGAGGCCGGGCTTGCCGACGACGTAGGTGAGGGTGCGGCCAAGCTTCTTCGAGACGCGTTCGACTTCGCTTTTGACCTTTTCGAGGTCTTCCTCTCCATCGGTCTGGATGATGACAGCGACGCCGGTGGGGCCGCGGTATTCACCGAAGGCTTCGCGCAGGGCGGCGCCCCACTCGCCCACCGTGACGCCAGCTTTGGCGGCAACGATGGAGGGCGGCATGATGTTGGCGCCACTGGCGGCAGCGGCGCGGAGGTCACAGAGCGCGTTGGCGACGGCGTCATCGCTGCGCTTGACGCGCCAGGCCTTCAGCTTGGCGATCTGGCGGTTTTCGGCGCCGTGATCCTGCGCCATGATCGAGCCGTCGCCGCCGGAGAGGGGCGAGGCTTCGGTGGTTTCGTAGCGGTTGACGCCGACGACGATCTGGCGGCCGGCCTCGATCTCTTTCAGGCGGGCGCGCTGGCTTTCGACGAGGGCGGTTTTCATGAAGTCGATATTGTCGATCGTGCCGCCGGACTGGTCGAGCTTCGCCAGCATGGCGCGGGCTTCGTCTTTCAGCGCTTCGGTCTTGGCCGTGACAACGTGCGAGCCATCGAAGAGGTCTTCGTATTCGAGCAGGTCGGTTTCGTAGGCGAGGATCTGCTGCAGGCGAAGCGACCATTGCTGGTCCCATGGGCGCGGCAGCCCGAGGGCTTCGTTCCAGGCGGGCAGTTGCAGCGCGCGGCAGCGGGCGCGTTTCGACAGCGTGACCGCGAGCGCTTCGATGAGGATGCGATAGACATTGTTCTCCGGCTGCGACTCGGTGAGGCCGAGCGAGTTCACCTGCACGCCATAGCGGAACATCAGCGCGCGCGTGTCGGTGACGCCATAGCGCTCGCGGCCGATCTCTTCCCAGAGGTCGACGAACGCGCGCATCTTGCACATCTCGGTGACGAAGCGGACGCCGGCGTTCACGAAGAAGGAGATGCGGGAGAAGACGGTGGTGAAGTCTTTCTCGGGCACCTGCCCTCCGGCTTTCACCGTGTCGAGCACGGCGCAGGCGGTGGCGAGGGCGAAGGCGAGTTCCTGTTCGGGCGTCGCGCCGGCTTCCTGCAGGTGATAGCTGCAGACGTTGAGCGGATTCCATTTCGGCGTTTCGGTGTAGCACCACGCCACCATGTCGCCGATCAGCCGCATCGAAGGCTTGGGCGGGAAGACGTAGGTGCCGCGCGACAGGTATTCCTTGATGATGTCGTTCTGGGTGGTGCCCTGCAGCTTCTTGCGGTCGCAGCCCTGCTCGTCCGCCAGCGCGACGTAGAGCGAGAGGAGATACGCGGCCGGCGCGTTAATGGTCATCGAGGTGTTCATCTCCTCGACGCGGATCTGATCGAAGAGCTGGCGCATGTCTCCCAGGTGACCGACGGGAACGCCGACCTTGCCGACCTCGCCCCGCGAGAGAATGTGGTCGGAATCGTACGCCGTCTGGGTCGGCAGGTCGAAGGCGATCGACAGGCCGGTCTGCCCCTTGGACAGGTTCTTCCGGTAGAGCTTATTCGACTCCTCGGCTGTGGAGTGTCCCGCATAGGTGCGGAAAATCCACGGCTTGTCCGGGTCGTGCTGGAACGGGGTCGAAGAACCTTCGGCCATTTGTAGTCCTTGCTGCGATTGCGAAGGCACAAAACTGCAAACCGTGGGCCGAGGCAAGCGGGTGCGGCAAAGTCCTGCCCTGTGAGGCGCAAAGGCAATGATTTTTGCGCTCTCAGCCGGCGCGGAACACTTTCGGCTGGTTGAACAAAGGCGCTTGCATCGTCTGGGTTTGCCCGAGATGGGCGGCCTTGGCGCGGAGGGCGATGTCATGCTTGCCGCAATGCATGGCGGCGCGCCAAGCCTGCATGTGGGTGGGGACGTCTTCAGCGTTGAGCGGCGGGCGAAAATGCCAGCGCAGCAGGGTCTCGAATTCGCGGCGGTCGCGCAGTTTGGGCGCAACGAGGATCAGAGCGTGGGTGGCGCCGAGCGCCTTTGCCGCCGCAAGCTGGTGATGGCCAGCATAACGCTTCTACAGGCGCTGGGTCTGGCCGGCATAGTGGATGCTGAGGACGCCATCGGGCGCCTCGTGCGCCATGAGGTAGACGCACGGCAGGTCGAAGAAGCGCGTCTCGTTGAAATCAACGAACGCGAACTTCTCGCCGAGGATGTCGACCTGCCCCGTCACCTGATCTCCCGAATCAGCCGAGCCTAGTTGTAGCCTCAGCCGTCGCGAAAGCGTCAACACGGGATGACCTAGCGGCGGCGTGATTCCAGCGCGCAAGCTTTCCGCGTCTGCTCTGGTACCATTGCATCCTCGCTTACAGTATTCTTATGATCGGTTGATCTGTGACCGGGGGGAACGGCGCATGAGCTTGAAGACCATCGCACTGGGGTTGATCGCGTTTGCGGCCGCTCAAGCGGTGGACGCCCAGACGCCCGCGCAGCGGCCAAGCTCGTCGTCAAAGCCCGCGGCGCTGACGCCGCCCAAGGCCGGGCTCAAGCTAGTGCAGACCACGCCGGATGGCGCGCTGTCCTCTGCGTTTCTTGACGAGGCATCTCTCTTCGATCGGATGGAAGCGGACAACACCAGGATCAAAGAGCTCTGGCTGCTTGAGGTCTTTCCCGTTGACCAGACCACCGCTGCGCCGCCTTGGTCGGCGGAGTGGACACGGCACGTGCTTGACTGCACGCACATGAAGGACAGTCTCGTGCAGACGAATTTCCTCGACATGACCGGCAAGACGCTGCGTGTCAGTGAGACGCCGGGCGCCGAGGGGAAAGCGATGTATGCGGGCACGGTCATGTCCGAGATGGCCAAGACGATCTGCAATCCGCGTTTCGGTTATACCGGACCGCGTCTCACCAGCCTCGACAAGGCGCTCAAGGATGGTCGCGCCAAGTCTGCGCCCGCATCGCTGGGGATCTCGAATTTGCAGGTGCTGGACTGGCGACTGGTCGGTGTGACCGACAAGGGCGCCACGGCGTGGGCCGATGCGAAAGCGCCGGCGCGGGACAAGTGGCCGCGAATTCACCTGATGATCCGCTATCGCGAGGACATTCCAAAAGACGGCTTTGGAGGAGCGATGCGGCCGTTCCGCACGCGCACACTCACGCTCGATTTCGATTGCGCCGGGAAGACGTCGCGCATCGGCCAGACGCCGCGATACTGGACGGCCAATGGAGGCATCGCCGGCGTGGGCTATGTGGCGCTGGACATGCAGCCATTCGCGACCTTCCCCGAGGCAGATGGCGCGCTGAAGCAGGCGTGCACGACCAGCCCCGCAACCGGCGAGATCTTTAGCGGCGCACCCGCGGCAACGCAGAACTGGTTGCAGTCGAAGCTCACGCCCTAGAGTTCTACTCGTTCACCCACGGCGCGGCTTTCGACACATCGGCGCCGATGGCGGTGTAGTAGAGTTTCTGTACCCCGCGCGTCGTCGGGCCGGGCTTGCCGGAACCTAGCTTCACGCCGTCGATTTCGGTGACGGGCGTGACGAGGCCGGTGGCGGCGGTGGTGAAGGCTTCCGTGGCGGTTTTTGCTTCTTCGAGCGTGAAACTGCGTTCGGTAATCTTGTGACCTTGCTGGCCGAGTGAATCAAAGAGCGCGTGGCGAGTGATGCCGGCGAGGATCATGTTGGATAGGGCGCGGGTGATGATCTCGCCGTCCTTCGTGACGATCCACGCGTTGGAGGATGCGCCTTCGGTGACGAAGCCGTCGGGGGCGACGAGCCAGGCGTCGTCGGCGCCGCGGGCTTTTGCTTCGGTCTTGGCGAGGGCCTGCGCGAGGAGGCCGACTGACTTGATGTCGCGCCGGGACCAGCGGATGTCGGGCACGCTGATGACGCGCGAGCCGTTGCGGGCGTGCGGCGTATCGATCAGGGCGCGGCTTTCGGCGTAGGCAAAGCAGGTGAGCTTCGGCTTATCGGGGGCGACGAAGTCGCGCTGACCATACGCGCCGCGGGTTACCTGCAGATAGACATAGCCTTCGGTAACGCCGTTGTCGGCGACAAGGCGGCGGTGAACCTCTTCCAGCTCTTTCCGGTTCGGCATTGTCCCGAATTTCAATTCGCGGAGCGAGCGTTCGAGCCGGTCGAGATGGCGCTCCATGTCGACCATCTGGCCGTTGTAGACGGCGGTGACTTCATAGACGCCGTCGGCGAACAGGAAGCCGCGATCGAAGGGCGAGATCCTCGCCTCCTCCGCCGCCACATAGACGCCGTTCACCCAAGCCTGACGCGTCATTCAGTGTCTCCTGCCGCAACGCCGCCCAAATCGGACGCAAACGTCTGCCCGCTTGACCGCACGCCTTCTACGCCCGGCTGCCGCCATGGCAAACAGATTGGGGGGACCATCATGAGCATTTCGCTTCGCCCGCTCGTCGCTTTGGCCCAGCCTTCCTGACCATGGCGATGGTGGCGGTCGCCGGGATGACGGCGCCGAACGGAAAAGCTGCTTTGCGTGCGGCGACTGGATGCCCGGATGCCTCAGAGCAGCCTGAGGCAGAACGCCCCGCCTGACAGGCCTGATGCGCCGAAGCCTTGCAGCAACACCCCTGATCCTTCTATTGCAGTGCAACAAGATTGCTTGCAATCCGTTCTGACCTTGGACAATGTGACGCCCGTTTGAAGGCCCCTGGCGTCCGGCGTGCGGAATCCAAGCCGGAGAAAAAGGCCCTGAAACCAAGGCGCGGGGAGTGTATAAAGTGGCTGACGGCGTTGGCGTTCGTGAAGTAAAAGATCTCTACGCGGTCGGCGAGATCCCGCCCGATTTCCACGTTCCCAAGACCATGCACGCCTGGGCGATCCGCCGGGAACGCCATGGCCGCCCGATGACAGCGATGCAGCTTGAAGTCGTGCCGACGCCGGAGATCGCCTCGGACGAGGTGCTCGTTCTCGTGATGGCGGCGGGCGTCAACTATAATGGCATCTGGGCAGGCCTCGGCGAGCCGGTGTCGCCCTTCGACATCCACAAACAGCCCTTCCACATCGCCGGTTCGGACGCCTCGGGCATTGTCTGGGCCGTTGGTTCGCGCGTGAAACGCTGGAAGCCTGGCGATGAAGTCGTCATCCACTGCAACCAGGACGATGGCGACGACGAAGAGTGCAATGGCGGCGATCCGATGTTCTCGCCGACCCAGCGCATCTGGGGCTACGAGACGCCGGACGGTTCGTTCGCGCAGTTCTGCCGCGTGCAATCGCGCCAGCTGATGGAGCGGCCCAAGCATCTGACGTGGGAAGAAGCGGCCTGCTACACGCTGACGCTCGCGACGGCTTACCGCATGCTGTTCGGCCACCGTCCGCACGTGCTGCGTCCAGGCCAGAACGTTCTGATCTGGGGCGCTTCGGGCGGCCTCGGCTCCTATGCGGTGCAGCTTTGCGCCGTCGCAGGCGCCAACGCGATCGGCGTGATCTCGGATGACACCAAGACGGACTTCGTGCTGTCGATGGGCGCGAAAGCCGTCATCAACCGCAACAACTTCAAGTGCTGGGGCCAGCTTCCGAAAGTGAACACGCCCGAGTTCAACGAATACATGAAGGAAGCCCGCAAGTTCGGGAAAGCCATCTGGCAGATCACGGGGAACAAAGACGTCGACGTCGTTTTCGAACACCCGGGCGAAGCCACGATGCCGGTCTCGGTGTTTGTCGTTAAGCGCGGCGGCATGGTCGTCATCTGCGCCGGCACCACCGGCTTCAACCTGACCATGGACGCCCGCTTCCTCTGGATGCGCCAGAAGCGCGTGCAGGGTTCGCACTTCGCCAACCTGCTGCAGGCGAGCCAGGCCAACCAGCTGATGCTGGAGCGCCGCCTCGACCCGTGCATGTCGGAAGTCTTCCCGTGGGCGGACATTCCGCTCGCGCACGAGAAGATGCTCGACAACAAGCACCTGCCCGGAAACATGGCCGTGCTCGTCACGTCGCCGAAGCCGGGCCTGCGCACGGTTGAAGACGTGCTGGAAGCCGGGCCGACCGGCCGCTAGTCGTCGAGCGTTCCGAACGGGCCTTCATCGTCATCGTCAACGTCATCGGCATCGGGCTCGAGGTCTTCTTCCTCGTCGTCTTCTTCTGCCTCGCCATACCAGGCGGCTTCGTTCTCGATGGGTTTGGGCAGGCGGTCTTCGAGCAGATCGGCGAGCGTGCCAGGGCGAAGTTCGTCGGGCGCTTCGATCACCCAGGACAAAAAGTCTTCAGGTCCGCCGTTGAGATAAGGCGGCGGGGACACCGGCTTGAACACGCTGCCGAGGCGTTCGTCGAGCGAGAGATAGTTCAGTACGGCGCCAAGTTCCTGGACCGTATGCCAGGCGAGGTCGTGATCGATATCGATCGAGAATTTCACCCACCAGTCGCCGTCTTCCTGACCGGCGCCGATACCGCGCGAGGGCGTGTCGTTGGTCTCGATCGCCGGGATGCGAACAAGGAAATCGATCAGCTTGGCGAATTTTGGATGATGCGCGTCCGTCATGGCCCGCCCCTTCTGCAACGACTGATCTTGTCCTGATCCGGGAATTTGCTCCAGCGAAACAGCGCGATCCGGTCGCCCGGCGGGCCCCTACCGCAAGGTTCGGTGAAGCGGTATGAGTGGCGCAACAAAAGGAGACGACCCTATGCGCCTGACCCTGCTAGCTGCTTCCGCGCTTGCCTTCGCCGCATGCAGCGAATCAAAGCCTGCCGAGCCCGCAGCCGCAGCTCCGGCCGCGGAGACTGCTGCACCTGCTCACGACATGTCGACCATGGACGACGCGATGAAGTCGGCTGACGCCAGCGATGACGCCAACACGGCGGAAACGGCTGACGGCTTCACCTTCCACACGATCGGCGGCAAGGTCGAAAGCGTGCACCTGCCGACGGCGGCGGGCGTCACCTGGACGGCGTCCACCACTGACACTGCACTGGTCGAGATCGGCGAAGCCAAGGACGAAACGATGCCGGACGGCGCCACGCATCACGTCGTCAAGGTCACGCCGCTGAAATCGGGCAACGCCGTGGTGAAGTTCGAGAAGCGCCAAGGTGACTCGACAACGCCTGTCACCGAGACGCGCAACATCAACTTCATGATTCACTGACAAGGAAAGGGCGCGGCTTGAGCCGCGCCCTCCGCCTTCGTGCGCTCAGCGCACGTACAGCCCACAGCCGTGGGTTACTGACCGGGCGCTGATGCAGGCGCGGTCGTCTTGGCTTCAGCCCATTTCGAGAATTCGACCTTCGAGAGCGACTTGCTCTTGTCGGCGTCATACTTGTCGAAGTCGGCTTGCGTCACTTTCGAGTCAGCGACTTGAACTTCGGACAGCGTTAGCGCGCCGTCCTTGTTCGCATCATGCATGGTGAACTTGTCTTCCATAGCGGGCTTTGTGGCATTCGGCTGAGCCGGCGCTTGCGCGAACGCCGGGGCGGCAAGCGCGATCAACGTTGCGGAAGCGAGAAGTGTCTTCATCATGGGGTAGGGTCCTCTACGGGGGGCTCTGTTCTTTTTGTCAGGGACGATACGAGCTTGCACGTCTCGTCTCTCGTGATGCAAACGAAGCTCCGCAGCTGAGGTTTCAGGTTCCACGCTGAACAATGAGTCATGACCTCAGCGCCATTTTCGTTGACGAGAGTGCCAGCCTGACTTCTCAGGCTTTTCGGATTGGGCATGCATGAAAACGATGCGCAGCCTGACCAATCTTTCACGAAAACTCCTCGCACAGATGGCAGTTCCGCGCGATTCAGTTTGCCGCATTACGCGCGTCCCTCATCTGCAACAACACTGATTGAGCTGGCGAACAGCGGCGTAGCGTTGTCGTTTGCGAGGTCCTGAAGCGCATAGATAAGTTTGAACCGGGCACTCAGGTGAAACAGTCATGGGGCGAACACATCGCCCGCAGCGTCGTACGTAAGGTGTTCACCCATCGTATCGAACGCACAATATAAGGCGCGACGGTGGCGCGGGCCACCGACAAAAAGAACCCCGCCTATCTGATCGAGCAGGAGAAGGCGACGCCGTGCTGAAGAGCCCCAGCGAATTGCACGCGGCCTGAAGCGCTACTCGCCGAACATTTCCGGATCGAACAATTCGAGCGTTTTCGGCTTCTTGCGCGCCTTCTCGACGGCCACGCCGGGATAGCCTTTAAGTGGACCGACGGGCGCGCCGAGATAGGCCCAGTCCTGCAGCTGGTCGATCGCGAGATGATACTTAGTCTCGCGGCCGGTGCGGCTGGTGAACAAGGCGCGGGGAAGGTTCACCATCTTCGCTTCACGCTTGCGTTCTAACATCAGCGGCGTGCCGCATTTCGTGCAGAAACTGCGCGCCTGGCGTCGTTCGCTGTCCTCGAAGCGTGCGATAGCGCCCTCGCCCTTCGTGATCCGCACCTTGCGCTTCCAGCAGCCGACATAGGTGGCGTAAGCGGCGCCATGGGCGCGCCGGGTAGCGGCGGAATGATCGTGAAAGGCCCAGAAGACGGGGGCGTCTGTCTCGATCTCCACGGCGCCGCACAGGCATTGGCCGGTAATCGTTGACGCGGCGCGCATCTTCGCCGGCTTCGGTTGTGACGGCCGTTCGGGCCTGATCCTGGCGGCCATGGCGCTTTGTCCCATCCATCTCGACTGAAGCCACCAAACATTGGATAGTCCCTGCCAATCAAGGCTCTGGACCAACAAAGCGAATGGCGGACGGAACACTCACCAAGTCAGCGGGAACGACCGCGGAAGGCTGGCTGACGGACAGCTGGTATTTCGCGTGCGCGTCGAACTCGCTGCGGCCAGGCCAGCAATTCCGGCGGGTGATCCTGGGCCAGCCGGTGATGCTGGCGCGGACGGAAAAAGGCGAGGCGTTTGCGCTGCGCGACGTCTGCCCGCACCGACTGGTGCCGCTGTCGGCGGGCAAACAGGTGGATACGGACGGGCAGCCGACCATCCAATGCCCCTATCATGGCTGGCGCTTCGGCACGGATGGCGGGTGCAGACACATGCCCTCGCTGGTGAAGCGGGACGACTTCGCGACCGACAAGGTGCGCGTGCGCCGCTATCCGTTGCACGAGATCAACGGGATGATCTTCGTCTATGTCGCTGACAATCCGCGCGGCGATGATTCGCCGGCCGCGCCCGCACCGGATTTCAAGCTGGGCAAGCTGAAGCCGAAATTTATCGTGGCGCAAATCTTCAACGCGCACATGGACGATGCTGTCGTTGGCTTGATGGATCCGGCGCATGTGCCGTTCGTGCATAATCAGTGGTGGTGGCGCCCGCCAAGCACCGGGCTGCGTCTGAAAGAGAAGCCGTTCGAGCCGACCGAGCGCGGCTGGTCGCTGGCGAGGCACAAGCCGTCAGGCAACTCGCTGGCCTACAAGGCGCTGATGGGGTCGGAGGTGACGACTGAGATCGTCTTCCAGATACCGGGCTTCCGGTGGGAAATCATCGAAGCGAAGAAGGCGCGCATCTTCACGCTGACCTGCCTGACGCCGATCACCCTGAAAAAGACGCGCATCACCCAGGTCACCTTCTGGGAGAATGCGGCCCTGCTCGACTTCGCGCTGCCGATCCTGATTCCGGCGGCGCAGAAATTCCTTGGGCAGGACGGTCACATGGTGAACCTGCAGAACAAGGGCATGGCCTATCAGCAGAACATGCTGTGGATCGACGACATCGACGTGCAGGCCAAATGGTATCGCACGCTGAAGAAGGAATGGGCGGCGGCCCGGTCTGAAGGCCGGCCGTTCGTGAACCCGATCGAACCGCGCGTCCTGCGCTGGCGCAGCTAGCGCATGCGGGCGCGGTTCGGCCGTATCGCGATTGTTGCGATCGTGTTCGCCGTGTTCGCCAGCGGCATCGTCGCCATTCAGTTCATGATGGATGGACGGCCGTTTGACGCAAGGTACTTTGGAGCCTGCGCGTTTTTCTCGACATGCGTTGTCGCGCTTGCGGTGGGTTACGGACTTGGCGACGAATTCCGCCACGCCCTTGAACGTGGCGGTTTCGGCAAGGCATGGCCGTGGCTTGCGATCATCGCGATCTGCGCCGGGCTGTTCTGGTCGCTGAGCGCCAGGATCGACGCCGTGGCGGGAATGAGCATCGCCCCCTTCCCGCCGATGCTGCTGGTCGCTGGCGGCACAGTCGGCGCGATCGGGCTGCGCCGCAAGCGGAAGACCTAGGCTGCCGCCGCATGCGAGACGGCGACGGGCTTGCCGATCGCTTTCATCACCAGCGCGACGCCGACGACGAGCAGCCACAACTCCCAACCCATGAAGGCGTAGGGCAGAAGTTCGATCGCAGGCAATTCCGGCATGGAGAGAGAGAGGAGCTCGGCCTGGCCGACAACCCAGAGCGGCAGCGTGACAAGACCCGCCGCGCCGATCCATTTCATCGCGCCGCCCATGCGCATCAGGGCGAGGCCCGCGCCAAACGTCCACACCATAAGCAGCACCTGCCCGAGATGCTCGCCCATGCCGACGCCGGCGAACGTATTGAGGGCTTCATAGCTGGAGATTGCCGCGGCACGTTCGGCGGAGCCTTCAGCTGCCTGCACATAAGTGGTGGCGATGCCGGGAATGGCGAAGGTCCAGCGCAGCAGCGCTGACGCCTGGATCACGCCCGAGAGGACGCCGAACTGCGTGAAGCCAGTCGCCAGCTTCGCCTTGCCGTTTTTCAGCGCTTCACCGAGCAGCATCGCTGCGACTGCAAAGCCGAAGGCGCTGAGCGCGAACGTCCACCACGCGAACACCAGCGTCGAGCCGCCCGCGTCGAACAATTCCAGCACTTCGCTGGCCGGACGGCGGAGCACGTCGTCATAGTCGAACAGGGCGATCAGCGCGCCGTATGGTATATTCGCCAGCACCGCCACAGCCGTCAACGCGACGCCGGCCTTGATGAGCGCCGGCCGATTGAATTCCTCGTTTGTCATGTCCAACCTCCTCTTGTCACTGCTTGGTGACATATGACTCAGCCAATGTCAACGTCTTGTCCCCGGTCGGTGACAATGCTAAGTTTTCATTGGAGATTCGCAATGCCGACGCGCAAGCCAACCGCCCCTGCGAAAGCAACGCGTGACCGCGAGGCGACCCAACAGCGTTTCATCGAAGCGGCGGCGCGGGTGATCGCGCGCGATGGCGCGGCGGGTCTGGGCGTCAACGCCATCGCGGCGGAGGCGGGCGCGGACAAGAAGTTGATCTACCGCTATTTCGGCGGGCTCGACGGCCTGCTCGAAGCAATGGGCGCCAACACTGCGGTGTGGATCGGCGATGCGCTGTCGGCTTCGAAGGGCGACTATAGTGAACGCATGGCTGCGGTGTTTGCGGCCTATGCGGCCAACCTGCGCGGCGATCCCGTGCTTCAGAAGCTGCTCGCATGGGAGCTGGCCGAGCCGTCAGACACTTTGCGCCGGATCGACGCCGCGCGGTCGAAAGCGATGTACGCGGTGATGCCCAAGCTGCGGGGCGACGAAAAGCCGCCGGAAGGCGTCGATGCGCCGGCCGTCAACGCCATTCTGCTCGCCGCCCTGCACTATCTGACATTGCGCGGCGCCACGATGGGCGGTTTCTCAGGCCTTTCCCTGAAAACGGATGCGGACTGGAAGCGCGCCATGGCGGCGTTCCAGGGTCTGCTCAAACGCACCTATCCGCAGGATTGAACCCCAGTCCGACGGCGCATTGTACGGGCAATGGCAGTTGAAATCCGGCCCAACTAAAGCGAGGTTGCGGCCAACGGAAAGCAGACGTCCAAGGGGCGTCTGCACGGGAGGAATGGGTATGAGATTGCGTATTAAGCTCCGAGCGGCGGCCATTGGTCTGGGCTTCGGATTGCTTGCCCTTCCCGCCGCAGCCCAGGACGCTCCCCCCGATCACGCCGGGCGCGCGGTCTACAACAAGACCTGCGCAATGTGTCACGACAATCCGGGCGCGACGCGCGCCGCCACGCTTGCCTCAGTCAAGCTGCTGTCGCCAGCACGCCTGCGCGAAGTCATTTCCGAAGGCGGCGTCATGGCGCCGATGGCCGCCGGCCTCAGCGCGCAGGAGAAGACCGATCTCATTGCCTTCCTGACCTTCGGCCAGCAGGCGACGCCGGCCGACTGGACCAGCGCAATCAAGTGCTCGGCCGACAAGCTGAAAGTCGATCTGACCGCGCCGATCATCTCGGCTGGCTTTGGCGTCGACGCCAACCAGACGCGCAATCTCAGCGCCGCCAAGGCGGGCCTCAGCAAGAGCGATCTCACTAAGCTTGAAGTGGCTTGGGCGATCGGCCTGCCCAACCCAGGCTCGGGATCGGGCGCATCCGTGCTGGGCGATACGATCTTCATTACGGGCGGCCAACAGGTCATGGCGCTCGATGCTGCCACGGGATGCGCGAAGTGGGCTTACGCAGGCTCGTCGCGCAACACGCCGGCGATCGGCGAGGTCAACGGCAAGAAAGTGGTCGCGCTGGTGATCGGCCGCGATATCCATGTCATCGATCCGGGAAACGGCCAGCTGATCTGGAAAGCCTCGGCGCAGCCAGCCGAGCTTTCGGGCGGGACGGTTCGCGGCGGCGTGATCTTCGCCAAGGACAAGATCCTCGTGCCGCTGTCGGCCTCCGGCGTCGGCGCCGGCGCAAACCCGACTTTTGAATGCTGCACCGGCCATGGCTCGCTCATGGCGCTCAGCGCCATCGATGGAAAGCGACTGTGGGAATACCATACCATGCCGGAGCCGACCTACACGGGTCAGGTGAACTCGCTGGGCGTGAAACAGCGAGGGCCTTCGGGCGCGCCGATCTGGTCCGTGCCGCTCTATGACGCCAAGCGCAACCGCGTGTTCGTCACCACGGGCGAGAACACGTCTCACCCCGGAACCGACACGTCTGATGCTGTCATTGCGATAGATGTCGATACCGGAAAGGTCGCCTGGCAATACCAGGCGATGGCCGCAGATGTGTGGAACCTCGCCTGCGATCCATTCACGGAGAAGAACGGCCCGAACTGCCCCATGTTCTTCACCGAGGGCGGTGACGGCCGCGATTACGACTTTGGCGCGGGCGCAGTCATCGCGCCTGGCCAGGGCGGCAAGGACATCATTCTGGCGGGCCAGAAGTCAGGTCACGTCTGGGCGCTCGACGCCGACACGGGCAAGGTCTTGTGGAGCCAGCGCGTCGGCGCGGGTTCCGCCCTCGGCGGCATTCACTGGGGCATCACGACCGACGGCTCGACTGTGTTCGCCCCAATCAACGACCCGATCCTGGGACCGGACAAGAGCTGGAAATCCTACGCCGGAATGTATGCGTTCGACGTCAAGACCGGGAAGCCGAAATGGTCCTATGCGGCGGCGCCGAACTGCGGCGGCGAGCGCGGCAAGCTCGTGACCAATTGCGACACCCGTTACGGCTTCTCTTCAGCTCCACTTGTCGTTGATGGCGCGGTCGTGAGCGGCACGCTTGGCGGTGAGCTGTTCGTGCTGGATGGCAAGACCGGACAGTTGCTGAACAAGATCGACACGGTGGGACCGGTCAAGACGATCAATCCGATCGAGGGCAAGGGCGGTTCGATTGACGCGCACGGCGTCTCAGTCGGCGCCGGCATGGTGTTCGTCAGCTCGGGTTACACCGCGTTCGGCGAAACACCCGGAAACGTCCTGATCGCCTACAAGCCGAAGAAGTAGACAGCAAGAAGCGACCTCCAGACATGCAAAGCCCGCGGTTTGCGCCGCGGGCTTTGTTGTTCGCATCGCAGCGCGGGAGCGCCTTACTTGCTTGTCTGCGTGGTCGTACCCTTCGGTTTGCCGATGCCCATCGCGTCGATCTTGATGAAGGCCGGCCCGAGAATGACGAGGAAGAGCACCGGCAGGAAGAAGATGATCATCGGCACGGTCAACTTGGCCGGCAGCGCGGCGGCCTTCTTTTCGGCTTCCGTGATCCGCATCTCGCGGTTTTCCTTCGCCATGACACGCAGAGCCGCACCCATCGGCGTGCCATATTTTTCCGCCTGGACGAGCGCCATCGCGACGCCTTTGACGCCCGGGTGATTCGTGCGCTCGGCAAGGTTGTAATAGGCCGTGCGGCGATCCGAGAGGTAAGAGAGTTCAGCGGTGGTCAGCGCGAGTTCCTCGGCCAGTTCAACTGAAGCCGTGCCGATCTCCTCGCCGACCCGTGCAAAGGCCCCTTCGATCGACATGCCCGACTCGACGCAGATCAGCATCATGTCCAGCGAGTCAGGGAAAGCGCGCATGATCGAGGCGCGGCGCTTCGTGATCAGGTTTTCGAGGTACACGTTGGGCAGGTAGAAGCCCACCGCGAAGCCGCCCACGATCACGCCCAGCTTCATCTGCATCTGCAGGCCGTGATCGTTGATGAACCAGATGTAGATGAACGCCGCAATGCCGAGAACGATGGGCATGGCGAAACGGGCGAAATAGAAGATCGAGATCGGCCTTGGACCGCGCAGGCCGGCCTGCGTCAACTTCTTGAGGACGCCAGGGTCCTCCAGCATCTTCGCAAGATCGAGCTTGTCGACGACCTTCTTCACCGCGCTCGTATCTTTAACGCGAATGGATTTCTTGGCGTCGCCCTCAAGCGCCGCGCGGCTCTTCTTGCGCAGTTCCTCGCGGCGGTTGGACACGGCCTTGAGACGCGTCGCCAGCTTGTCGCTGCTGAACGCGGGAGCCGCGATGGTCATCACGGTCGCGAAGGTGGCGATCGCAGCAAATCCGGAAGCCAGCGTAACGGGATCAGTGAGGAATGAGACCCAATCCATCTCCATGGCGCGGTTCCCTTCCTAGATGGCGAAGTTTATCATGGAGCGCATGACATAGATGCCAGTCGCCATGAGGCCGGCCGCAATGAGAAGAAGCAGGTGGCCGAGGTCGGTGGTGAAGAGGGTCAGCATGTAGCTGGGCGTCGTCAGGTAGACGAGCAGCATCACGATGACCGGCAGCGAGCCGATGATCATCGCCGAGGCCTTGGCTTCCGAGGACAACGCCTTGATCTTCTCGCGCAACAGCTTGCGTGAACGCAGCACGCTCGAGAGGTTGCCCAGCGCTTCGGAGAGGTTGCCGCCCGCTTTCTGCTGGATGTTCAGCACGATGTTGAAGAAGTTCACCTCCTGGATCGGTGTGCGCTGATACATGCGGTCCAGCGCCTGTGGTACATCGACGCCCATCGCGATCGCGTCGCACACGACCTGGAATTCGCCTGCCAGCGGTTGCGGGCTCTCGCGCGCGATCATCTTCAGGCATTCGTGCAGCGGCAGGCCGGATTTCACGCCGCGGACGATGACGTCGATCGCGTCGGCGAACTGGCTGATGAATTTCTTCTGGCGGCCGGCGATCTTGAAGCCCAGGAACCAGCGCGGCAGACCGAAGGCGGCCGCGAACGCAATGCCGGCGCCCGCCAGCAGCATCATGTCCTTGTTGAAGCCTGCGAAGATGAAAAGCCCGATGAAGGTGACGACGCCTGAAACGACTGACGCCATCCAGAACACGGGAACCGTGATCTTCATGCCCGACTGCTTGATCCTGTCCTCGATCGACTTGCCGACCCTTTTCTTGCGGGTGGCTTCCTCTCGATCGCGCAAGGCCTTGGTAGTGGCGTCCATTTGCTTGCGGCGCGCGGCGCTGGCGGCGTCGGCGGCGCCCCCGCGGCGCGTCGCGCCGTCGCTGATGGCTTTCAGGCGCTTCGACTGCTTTCCGCGGTCCGCACTCCCCGCGAAGACCATTCCAAGGCCGGTGATTGCGACGAAGGCCAGACCCGCGATCGCATAGGTCATCAGTTCGGGGGTCATTGGCGTCCACCCTCTTCCAGCGCATCAAGGGCGCGGCCGAGGTCGCCCTCCATGTTGAAGTATTTGGCGCGCTCCCAGAAGCGCGGACGGCCGATGCCGGTGCCGCTATGCGTGCCGATCAGCTTGCCGTCCTTGTCTTCGCCGGTGATCTCGTAGCGCATAACGTCCTGCGTCACGATCACGTCGCCTTCGAGACCCATGACCTCGGTGATCGAGACGATCTTGCGCGAACCGTCGCGCAGGCGCGAGGCCTGGATCACGACGTCGATCGAGCCCACGATCATCTCGCGGATCGTGCGCTGGGGTAGCGTGAAACCGCCCATTGTGATCATCGATTCCAGACGCGAGAGACCCTCGCGCGGCGTGTTGGCGTGCAGCGTGCCCATGGAGCCGTCGTGGCCAGTGTTCATCGCCTGCAGAAGGTCAAATGCTTCAGGTCCGCGCACCTCGCCAACGATGATTCTGTCAGGACGCATCCGCAGGCAGTTCTTGACGAGGTCGGTCATCGAGACCCTGCCCTGGCCTTCCAGGTTTGGCGGGCGGGTTTCGAGACGCACGACGTGCGGCTGCTGCAATTGGAGTTCGGCGGCGTCCTCACAGGTGATGACGCGCTCCCCGGGAGCGATGAACGCCGTTAGCGTGTTGAGCAGCGTCGTCTTGCCCGAACCCGTACCGCCCGAGATCAGTACGTTGCAGCGGCAGGCGCCGATGATGCGCAGGATTTCGGCCCCCGGTTCGGAGATCGACCCGAAGCCCACGAGATCCGTGATCTTCAGCTTGTCCTTCTTGAACTTCCGGATGGTGAGAGCCGGGCCGTCAATAGCCAGCGGCGGCGCGATAACGTTGACGCGCGAACCATCAGCAAGGCGCGCATCGCAGATCGGCGAGGCTTCGTCGACGCGGCGGCCAACCTGGCTCACGATCCTTTGGCAGATATTCATCAGCTGCGCATTGTCGCGGAAGCGGATGTTAGTGCGCTGGATCTTGCCGGCGACCTCGATGTAGGTGGTGCCGGCGCCGTTGACCATGATGTCGGCGATGTCGTCGCGGGCCAGCAGCGGCTCGAGCGGGCCATAGCCGAGAACGTCGTTGCAGATATCCTCCAGCAGGGTTTCCTGCTCGGCGACCGACATGACGACGTTCTTGATCGACACGATCTCGATGACGATATCCCGGATCTCTTCGCGCGCCGATTCCTGATCGAGCTGCGCCAGCTGGCTCAGGTCGATCGTGTCGATCAGCGCATTGAAGACCTCGGTCTTGGTCCGGTAATACTCGTCCGAGCGATTATCAATCGCGGCGACCTTCTCTTTCGGGGGCGGCGGCGGCGCGACTTTCGAATTGGCCTTGCTCGAAGCAGCGGATTTCGGCGGCGGCGGCGCGCCAGCCGATTTAGGCGGCGGGGGCGGCGGATCGCTCAACGTAGCGCTTTGCGTGGCGGCGGCAGGTCTTGGCGCCGGTGGCGGCGGGGCGGTGGCGGCAGCGCGCGGTGCTTCGGCCGCCGCTGGCGGCGGGACAGCAGGTCCGCCCGTCGTCGTGCGTTTGCCGAACATGCCCTACTCCTACTTGCCCAGAAGCTTCTTCAGCATCGAGGGCTTTTCTTTCTGCACGTCGCGACCGGTCAGCAGCGCGGCGAGCTGATCCAGCCCCTGCGCGACCTTCGAGTCCGGTGCGACGTTGAAAATCATCTGACCATTGTTGGCGGCCGTGCCGAACAGTTGTGCGTCGAACGGCAGAACCAGCGAGGGCTCCACGCCAATAGCCTGGCCGAAATCCTTCGCCGGAATTTCCGGGCGCTTGGGCAGACCCACCATATTGAGGATCAGCTTGGGCGGATTGTCGTTGGGCCGTGCGGCCTTTAGGAAGTCGATCAGGTTCTTGCCGTTGCGAAGCGAGGCGAGATCCGGGCCCGCGACGACGACCAGCTCGTCCGCCGAAATCACAGTGGACTTGAACCAGTCGCTCCAGATGTGCGGCAGGTCGAGCACCACGAATGGCACCGAACCGCGGACCTGCTCGAGCACGCGGACATAGGTTTCCGGGTCAAGATTGTAGGTGCGATCCAGCGTGGCGGGGGCAGTGAACAGAGACAAGCGATCGGTCGCCTTGGTGATCAGGCGGCCCATGACGGCGTCGTCGAAGCGATCAGGCGACATCAGGGCGTCCGCAATGGTCGCCGCCGTGTCCTGGTTGAAGTCGAGACCTGTGGTGCCGAAGTTGAGATCGAGATCGACCAGCGTCGCGTTGACCTTGCAGCGTTCCGACAGCGCCCAGGCGAGGTTGTGCGCGATCGAAGAGGCGCCCACGCCGCCCTTGACCCCCGTGATCGCGATGGTCTTGCCCGCGAACGGAGCTTCCGGATCCGCGAACAGGTTGGCGATCGAGCGGATCATCTGCACCGGGTCAACCGGGGCGACGAGATACTCGCTGACGCCGCGGCGCATCAGTTCGCGATAAAGGCGAATGTCGTTGGTCTGCCCGAGCACGAGAACGCGAATGTTCTCGTCGCAGTATTCAGCCAGCTGATCGAGCTCGCTCAGCAGCTGGCGCGGGTCGCCAGAGCTTTCGATGACGAGCAGGTTCGGGGTCGTCTCGTTGACGTAGTACTGAATCGCCGCCGGCACACCGCCTTCGAAGACGTCCATCGTGACGTTCTTCAGGCGGCGATCGTTCATGATCGTGCGCAGCAGCGACAGCGAGTTCGTGCGCGTGACGAAGCCATGGACTGTGATGCGCGGAATCGGACGGTCACCGCCCGTGTGGGCCTGGCCAAAGGAATAGTCGTAGCCAAGGCCCTGCCCTGCTGCGTCTTCGGCGACTGGCTCGGCGTCCATCGCCGTCAGCGGCGGAAGGTCTTCCGCAGACGGCGTCGCGGGCTTGGGCTGCAACCAGCTTTGCGAGCCGGATGCGTTCTGCGCGGGCGGCGGGGGATCGAACGCCTCGCTCTCATCGGAAAACTCGTCTTCGAACGATTCGAATTCGGCGTGGGCTTCATCAGCGAACGCGGGCGACGCCGACATCTCTGATGGGGCGCGGCGCGACGGCGGCGTCATGAAGCCATCGTCGTCAAGGCCGAAATCGGCCTCCTCGAACACTGAGCCCTTTTCGTCCTGACCGCGAAGAGCGGCCGCAAACGTTGCCCCGATCGGAGCGTCCATGTCGAGATCGAGGTCGTGAGCGAGCTGGTCGAGATCGCTGTCGTCGTCAAACTTGTCCCGTGATCCGGTCATGTCCTCTGATCCCTATTTCACGGCTTGGCTGATGGCGCCGCTTGCGTCGGTGTTGCGCTCCGCCGACGTCTTCTCGCCGTTGCGGTATTTCGAGAACATCACGCCGCGGCGGCCGGTGTCAGCCGGATCCATTCGCTGCGGACCGACGAGGTCGCTGGCGTCGGCGATCTGGGCGGCGAGATTCACTGCTGTCGCGCAGCCGAATGACGGCAGCGCGTTGTTGGTTCCCGTCCATGCAAAATCCCAGTGCGAAATATCCGGGCAGTTCGGCACGACGGCGTTGTAGGTGCGATAGCTTATGATCAGCGGGGCGGTGCGTGCGCCGGTGCCGTCATACGTGCCTTCCGCGATCTGGCTCGGAGCGATGCCTTCGGCCATCATGACAGCGCGGGCGTCGGCAGCGGCGCGCATGGCGGACACGTCGTCCGGCCCGTTGCTCGGACGCGAGATGATGACGGCGCCATGGCCTTCGCCCTGATAGTTGGCGGCGAAGTATTTCACGGCCTCACGCTCGACGTCGCCCAGCTTCTCGCCAGCCACGATGGTGTCGATCTTGAGATCGGCGGTGGCTTCTTCCGCGACGATCTGCGTGTGCATGCCGCTGGTCCACGCAATCTCCTGATCGGAGTGCTGGCAGGCGCCCAAGGTGGCCAGCGAAACGCCGGCGAGCACGATATGGAAACGCGAAGACATTCCGTGTCCCCTCTTAGTCAATGATGAAGCCGCTGGCGCCGCCGGGAGGCGGAGCCTTTGCCGCACCCGAACCGGGAACAGCGTAGACGTCGTTGAGTTTGCCGAAGAGAACCGTTCGGGCGTCCGTCGCTGTGACATAGCCGCGGTCCGGATCGCGGAATCCCTGCGGGTCGGTGGGATCGACCAAATAGGGCGTCACGATCACGACTAGTTCGGTTTCTTCATTCTGGAAATCGCGACTCCGGAACAGCGCGCCGAGCACCGGAATGTCCTTGACGCCCGGGATGCCGTCGAGATTCTGACGGGTCGTTTCCTGGATCAGGCCGGCGATCACGAGACTGCCGCCTGAGGGGATTTCCACCGTCGTTTCCGCGCGGCGAACCTTGAGCGCCGGAATCGTGATGGTCGAACCTATAACCGGCTGGCCCGTGTTGGGATTGACGCCGGCGATGCTGCTCGACTGGAAGCCGCCCTGTTGCGAAAGCTCCGAGACTTCGACCGACAGCTGCAGCGAGATGCGGCCTTCCGACATCACGACCGGCGTGTAGCCAAGACCGACGCCGAACGGCTTGAACTCGATCGAAATCTTGCCTTCGTCCTGCGCCACCGGAACCGGGAATTCGCCGCCGACGAGGAATTTTCCAGCCTCGCCCGAAATCGCCGCGAGGTTCGGCTCGGCGAGCGTGCGCACAATGCCGATGCGTTCCAGCGCATTGAGTTTCACGCCGATCGCGCTCTGCTGCGCTGCGCCCACGAGGTTCTTGTAGCCGAGATCGGCCGTGAGGCCGCCCAGGGCCGATCCGGCGAGCGGAAATCCGTTCGCGGAGGAGACCGAGAGGTTGTTGTCGAAACTCGTGCCAGAGAGCTCTCCGAAGCCGATCGCCCCGGACAGATTGATTCCCATCTGCTTGATGATCGACCGCTGCATCTCGACGAAACGAACCTTGAGCGTGACCTGGTCCTTGCCGTCGATCGCCATCATGTTGAGGACGGAGGCGTCGTCCTTTGCATAGGTGCGCGCGAGTTGCATGACGCGGTCGGCGCCAGAAAGGTTCGGCACCGAACCCGCGAGAATGATGCGGCCGTTCACGGCCTCGACATGGACCTTCGAGCCGGGGACGTGGCGTTTGATCAGCGTGCGCAACTGTTCCATCCCGGCGACGCCGTCGGTCACCGAGATCTCGAGCACCTTCACCTTGCGACCCGAACGGTCGAGAAACACCATGTTGCTCTCGCCCGGCGCCACGCCCATCACGGCGATGCGTCGGCGGTCGCGCGCAACAATATTGGCGATCTTCTCGTTAGCGATGATGACGTCGTCGATGTCGGTGTCGAACTCGATCATGTAGGACTTGTTGACCGTCAGCGTCAGCACCTCGGTCGCGCCGGTCGGCGCTGTCACGTCCGGAACAGTGACACGCTGTGCGGGCGCGCCGCTGAGTTCGCTGGCAGGGGGTTGGGCCAGTGCGCCTGGCGACGTGGCCGCAAGGGCGGCCGCGAGGCTGGCAAGTGCGAGATTACGGTTGGCTGACATGTATGACCTCAACCTGCCGGCGACGAGCTGACGGACTCGGTGCCGTATCGATAGACGCGCACGCCTTCGGCATCCTGCGAGACGCCATCTCGATAGACGCGTCCGGCGCTTGTCGCGCCCTGCGGAGCTTGCATGTCGGCGATCGAGCGCAGCGTGAGCGCAATCTCGCCAGCTTTCTTGGCGGTGTTGAGCAGCGTTGCGTCGCGCTCGGTCAGCTCCAGCGTCGCGCGCGAACCAATGATCACTTGCCCCTGCCCCGATTGCACGGCGGCTTCCGCGCCTTCAGGCGTCGGCGGCGGACCGTAAGCTGCATCGATCGCGAGTACGCGAATGTTGGAGAGTATGAGATCGGAGCGGATGTTCATGCCGCCGCTCGATCCGCCGCCCGACTTCTCGACATCGCGCGTCACGATGACGTCGACGCGATCGTTTGGCTGGATGAAGCCGCCCGCGGCGATCTCGGCTGCGATCTCGACTGAAACCGCGCGCATGCCCGGCGTCAGCATCACTGCCATGAAGCCGGCCGTGCCCGGATGCACCAGCTTGTTGAAGGTGACGGGCTCGCCTGCGACGAGTTCGAAGCGCGCAACGGCGCCGACCATCTTCTCGAGGCCTTCCGGCTGCTTTTCCTGCTCGACGAAGGAATCGACTTTCGCGCTCGCGGGCCATTCCTGCCAGCGCAGGTCGTCAGCCGACACGAATTTGCCGACGGGAATGTTGTTGTTGGCGACCAGGATTTGTTTGGTCGGAATCTCGATCGGCTTTGGCGCCTCGGCTGGCGCAGCAACA
Organism: Hyphomonadaceae bacterium; assembly: GCA_016714495.1. Classification (GTDB taxonomy): domain Bacteria; phylum Pseudomonadota; class Alphaproteobacteria; order Caulobacterales; family Hyphomonadaceae; genus UBA7672. The sequence continues at coordinate 640,074 of JADKDU010000001.1, forward strand.
ACGGCGACTGCTGGCGCAGGCGCTTGCATCGAACGCACGAGGAAGACAGCAGCGATCGCGGCGCCGGCCGCCACAAGAAGAATGATCAGTCGCACAGGCGACATGAAGCCCTCCGCCGCAGTCCCCAAGGCCTGAAAGGGGCCCTATCCTGAGCGGGAGACTTTCATGAGGGCTCTAAGGGAGAGTTAAGACGATCGACCCGAGGGCATTAACGTTTCGCGTCAAGTCTTAACCGTGCAATTTTTGCCTAGGCGCCAAAACCGGCGATTCCGGCCGCCAGCACAGGCGATGCAGGCGCTGCGAGCAACGCGCCGACGGCGATTGCAACCGCATAGGGGGCGCCCTCTTCCGGGGACATCAGGCGATTAAGCCACGGCTTAGTGCTCGACATTTTCATACGGCGCATAACGATTAGCACGGCCGCAAGCGCTCCACCCGCGATCGCCATGCCCAGGACAAAGGGCGCGCTCGCCGCAAGGCCGGTCCACAGCGAAGCCGCGGCAATCACCTTCGCATCGCCTCCGCCGAACACGTTGAGATAGAAGAGCACCGCGCAGCCGATCAGCACACACGCGCCAAATACCAGATGCATGCCGATCTGTTCCATCGACAGGCCAGCGGCGATCGCGGCGGGAATGAAGGCGATCGCAAGCACGATCGAAACCCAATTTGGAATCGTCATGGTCGAGACGTCGTGCCAAGCGGCGTAGATCAGCAGGAGCGGGAACGCCAGACACAGCAGCGACGTGATCATCTTCCACCCAAGTTGCGAGCGAACAACTTACAAGAATTCGCTGAAGGAATTGTTGACCGTCATAAGTATTCGCAAAAGAAAGAAGCCGCGGACCAAGGTCCGCGGCTTCCTGTTTCTACGCCGATCTTACGATCAGCCGCGCTTCTTACGAAGCGGCGTCGAGGCTCGTCGAGATCGTCGTGAAGGTCTGGTTGGCCGAACCGCCAACAGCCGACACGCCGCCGATGATGGCGACGGCGATGAGGGAGGCGATGAGGCCGTACTCGATCGCGGTGGCGCCGGATTTGTTCTTGAGGAATTTCATCACGTTTTTCATTTTTGCTTCTCCGCTATGCATGGTCGTTGTCCCACAGCGAAGTACCATCACCCGCAGTAGGTATGGTGAGTTCTACATGAGTTGAATTGATATCACGTAAAGCGAACAAGAAATTTGCCAGTATTCGCGTTCACTTCCACTTAACTACGTTATAAACACTCGATTCAATACTTTGAAGAGATCAATAACTACGGCAACACCGCGCCTGCACGGGTATATATAGACTCGCGCGCGCGAGTCCCTGCCCGCTCGCGCCGCTGATGCGGCGAATCCTTAGCCATTGATTCAGTGTTGCTCCCTATCGTCACCCCAACGGTCCCTCGGGGAGACTCCCATGACGAAGACTTTTTTTGCGGCTCTCGCGATTTGCCTGGCGCTCGCGCCGGCTGCCGCCGCCGATCCGTTCAAGGTGAAGGTCGACGAGACCGTCACGTTGAAACTCAACCAGCCGGCCAACTCGGTGGTGGTTGGCAACGCCACAGTCGCCGACGTCACGGTCCACGACGCGCGCACGCTGCTGGTCACGGGCAAGGCTTTCGGCTCCACCAACCTCACCGTGCTCGATCGCTCGGGCAATACGATCTATTCAAGCCAGCTGACGGTTGGCGGCGAGGATGATGCGGGCCTCACCATCGTGCGCAGCGGCGCCACCTATTCCTACTCCTGCGTCGACAAGTGCCGCGCCACGCCGATGGTTGGCGATGCGCCGAGCCACTTCCAGGACGTGATGACGACTGTCACCGGCAAACAGCAGACCGCCAAGGGCCAGCAGTAAGTCGCTTCAGGCCTACGCCGGCGGTTCGACCTGCCCTTTTGCGCCGGTCGTCTTCTTCAGCGTGAACATAAGCGCCAGGCCGGCGCCAAGCAGAAGCAGCACGGGCGAGAAGCCGACGCGCTGGTCCTTCGACACGTTCGTGAACACTTCGATCAGCAGCGGCCCGATCCACACCGTCGCCGTGCTCGACAGGGCAAAAAGCCCGAAGAATTCCGACAGGCGCTCTTTCGGCGCCAGCGTCACCATCATGTGGCGGCTCGCCGCGATGTTGGCGGCTGCAAGCGCGGCCACGAACGCGATGATGATGAGATAGGACATGTCGGCAAGCGTATCAAATAGTCCCAGGCCGTGGACCGTGTGCCCGGCCGGCACCAGACCGAACAGGATCGAGTCCTTTGATATGCCCAGGGCAATCAAGAACGCCACGCACAACGCCGCCAGCTCGATCATGATAGCACGCCGCGGACCGTAGACCCGGTCAAGCGTCGGCGCCAGCCACAGGCCGCCGATCGCACCGAAGATCGACGCCCAGATGCCGTAAAGCCCGCCTTCGGCCACACCCCACCCCAGCACGCCCGACGAATAGACGCCGCCGATCGCCAGAAGCGCCGTGATGCCATCCTTGAAGATCAAGCAGGCCAGCAGGTACTTCATCGCCTCGGGGTAAGTCTTGAACAGGCCGCGCACGTAGGCTGCGATCCCGGTGATCTTGCCAACGGGATCGAACTTTCCGTCTGTCTCGAACACGCCCCTCGCCGCCTTCGACCAGCTGCCCCCAACCGGCGCGCCATCGGGCACGTACAGGAAGAACGGAATCACGAAGACAAGCAGCCACACGGCCACGAAAGGCCCTGACCCGCGTTGCAATCCGAAATCGCCCGAAGGGCCGCCAAGCGCCGGCATCGTCAACGCAATAACGACAACGCCGGCAAGACAGATCGCAGTCGCCAGCTGACCGAGGCCGATGCCTGCGCCCGAAATCTGCGACAGGGATTCCGGCCTGCCCGACTGGCGCAGCATCGCATTGTGCATCAGCTCGGAATAGGTGTAGCCGACAAAGCCGAGCACGAGGAAACACATCGTGCCGACCACGCCAAGACCGCCTGTCGGTCCATGGAACACGCCTTGCGCGTCGACCGAACCAGGCATCGACCACCACAGCGCAACGCCCGAGATCATCAACATGCAGAGGAAGGCAGCCATCATCGGCTTGCGCGCGCCGCCGCGGTCCATCATCGAGCCCAATATGGGCGCGGTGATCGCGCCGATGACGCCGGCCCATTTGGTGGCTTCGGCAACGGCCGCCTGCCCCGCCACTGGATCGCCAATCACGAACTGCGCGAAGTAGGGCGGGAAGACATACGTCACGACGATCATAAAGTACGGATTGCGCGCGAACTCGAACAACGCCCACGAAAAACCGGCCGGCGCCATCAGACCGCCAACCCGTTTGCTGTCTTGCCCCGCGGTTCCCCGCGCGCCGGATGTGGCGTCCGTCATTATGGTTCCGCCGCCGTGTGAGGTCGCAAGGGAGAGGGCATCATGATTGATGTTTAGTCGAGTGGCGATCGTCCGAGGGATGCGCGGATTCGGACACGGGGAATACCCTGAGGCCGCGTCGCAGCGCGCTTACACCCAAGTCTATGATTACCTCAGCGGAAAGGCGGCTCGTAGAACGAACGCAGCTTGCGTGAGTGCAACGCATCCCCGCCTGCCAGTGCAAGGCTCTCCAACGTCTCGATGCCGATGCGGATGTGCTCGCCGATAGCGCGCTCATAGAAACGGTTTGCTGCGCCCGCGAGCTTGATCTCGCCATGCAGCGGTTTGTCCGACACGCACAGCAACACGCCATAGGGCACGCGCATACGATAGCCGTTGGCCGCGATGGTCGCGCTTTCCATGTCGATGGCGATGGCGCGCGACTTGTTGAACCGCTTGGCCGAGTCGGTGAAGCGCAGTTCCCAATTGCGATCGTCCGTCGTCACCACCGTGCCGGTGCGCAGGCGTTGCTTCAGCTTGTCAGCCGACTCACCCGTCACCTTCTCCGCGGCTTCTTGCAAGGCGACCTGCACTTCGGCGATCGGGGGAACGGGTATGTCGCGCGGCAGAACCGCATCGAGCACGTGATCGTCGCGCAAATAGGCGTGCGCCAGCACATAATCGCCGATGCGCTGCGAATGCCGCAGCCCACCGCAATGCCCGACCATGATCCAGCATTCGGGTCTCAGAACCGCAAGGTGGTCCGTGATCGTTTTCGCGTTCGACGGCCCTACGCCGATATTGACCAGCGTGATCCCCGCCCTGTCGTCCGCCATCAGGTGATACGCCGGCATCTGGTGACGCCTCCACGGCCCGTCGTTCACCTTCTGCGCCGCGTCCTTCGTCTTCGCATCGACGATGATCCCGCCCGGCGCCGACAGTCGCTTGTAAGGTCCAGGCTGCTTCAGCCGCTCGATCGACCACTCCACGAAGTGGTCGACATAGCGATGGTAGTTCGTGAACAGAATATAGCGCTGGCAATGCTCGAACGGCGTGCCGGTGTAATGTTTGAGTCTCTGCAGAGAAAAGTCGATTCGCGGCGCGTCGAACAACGCCAGCGGCCGCACGCCGTCGGTGTCGAAGATGCCGCCATCCTGGATCTCGGCGTCGATCACCTCGTCGCCGATATTGGCGAGGCTCGGCGTCGGGAACCAGCGCGCGAACTCCGCCGGCGGCAGCGCCTCGGCGTCGATGTTCGAGGCGTGCTCCAGCACGTACGGATACGGAATCTCCGAATTCGACATGATCACTTCGATCTTCACATCGAAGTCCTTGGTGATTTGCTCCAGCTGTTCGATGAAGTACGGCCGGAAGAAATTCGGCTGCGTCACCGTGATCTCGTATATGCCCGGCTCCGACAGCTTGGCGAAAGCCCGGGACAGCGGCGGCACCGGACCGTCGGGATGATATTTCAGCCGCAGCAGCGGATAGCAGAAATCCCCGCGCCTGCGCGCCTTGGGATCGGGCGTCTCGCCCTTTGTCACGAACGCCTCGAGCGCGGCGCGCAATCTTCCCGCCGCTGCTGCGTAAAGCTCGGCTGCCTTGTCGATGGCCTGTGCTGGCGTGAGGCTCCCCGTCATTGCGGGAACATGGGGAGATTGGCGCTCATCGTCAATTCTAACGCGGGCTTTTGACGCTCAGCTGTGGTGATTGCCGCCGCTGACGCGATCGACCAGCTTGTCGACCATGCCGAGCACGACCTGCGGCTTGCGTGCGATCAGCAGACCAAGGCCCGCGATCACGATGGTCGCCGCCACCGGCCGCTCCTTGATCACCTGCTTGGCCACCTCGACCGGCAGGTCGAACATCGCCAGCACGGCCTGTGTCGGATCAACCTCTTCAGGCTGCTCCGGATGCTTCTCGGGTTTCTTCGGCTGCACGCCGACCCACATCGCGATGGCGGCCACGGCAAGAAAGCCCACACCCGTCACTGCATAAGCGGCCGGCGGCGCCATCCACATCTCAAGCGTCAATGCCGCGCTGATCGCAAGCGTCACCACGCCTGCAACCGCAAGCAGGCTCGCGGCGCCGGCCGCGACGGCGACACCCTTGGCGCGGTCAAAAAAACGTTCGATTCCGAACACTGTGGCCCCCGAGGCCCCCTTCTCAGCCGCTATTTGCGGCTGGTCAGCGAGGCGAGAACGAAGCCGGCGGCAAGCGCGATGCCGACAGCGGCCAGAGGATGTTCGCGAACCTTGTCCGCGACCGCTTCCTTGTATTCGACAGCCTTGTCGCCCGCGTCTTCGGCAAGCGCACGGCCTTTGGCGGCGGCGGCCTTGGCCTGATCCTGGGCTAGCGAGCTCGTGTCGCGCAGCAGCGCCGCGAGATCGGCGCGCAGCGCCTTCATGTCGTTCTTCAGGGTGTCGAGGTCAGTCTTGCCGGCGGTAGGTCCGTTTCCGGGCGCGCTGGTTGAGGACGACATGGGTTACTCCAAGGAATGGTGCGACGTCAGTGTAGAACGCCTGCACTTCATATAACGTTTCATCGGCCGAGAAATATGGCCGACGTCGTTAATCCCTGAAAACCATGCACGAAAAGGGCCGAATAGCCCTCTCTACCAGCCGAATACTACTCGGCTGCGACCTTCTTCTGCATCTTGTCGAAGCTTGACCACACGCCATCGGCGCCATGCCAGTCTCCGCCAGTCGCCCCTTTGGAGTATTCTGTCGCGCGCTGTTCGAAGAAGTTCGCGTGCTCGACCCCGTTAAGGATCTCCGACAGCCACGGGATCGGATGCTCCTTCGCGCCATAGATGGCGGGCAGCTTAAGCTGACCCAGGCGCCAGTCAGCAATGTAGCGGATGTAGTTCTTGATGTCCTGCGCCGTCATCCCCTGCACCGGGCCCATCGAGAATGCGAGGTCGATGAAAGCGTCTTCCATCCGCACGACCGTGCGGCAGCACTCGATGATGTCGTTCTTCACCTCGTCCGTCAGCGCGCCGGTCTCCGCGGCGAGCGTGTGGAAGATGCGGATCATGCCCTCGCAGTGCAGCGATTCATCGCGCACCGACCACGACACGATCTGGCCCATGCCCTTCATCTTATTCATGCGCGGGAAGTTCATCAGCATCGCGAACGACGCGAAGAGCTGAAGCCCTTCCGTGAAGGCGCCGAACATCGCGACGGTGCGCAGGATGTCCGCGTCGGTCTCGACACCGAACTTCTGCATGTAGTCGTGCTTGTCCTTCATCTCCTTGTACTGGGTGAAGGCCGAGAACTCTGAATCGGGCATGCCGATCGTCTCAAGCAGCAGCGCGTAGGCTGCGATGTGGATCGTCTCCATGTTGGAGAACGAGGCCAGCATCATCTTAATCTCGGTCGGACGGAAAACGCGGCTGTAGCGCTCCATGTAGTTGTCGTTCACTTCCACGTCCGACTGCGTGAAGAAGCGGAAGATCTGCGTCAGCAGCGCGCGCTCCGAATCGTTCAGATTCGCGGCCCAGTCCTTGACGTCCTCGCCGAGCGGAACCTCTTCCGGCATCCAGTGGATCTGCTGCTGGCGCTTCCAGAAGTCGTAAGCCCATGGATAGCGGAATGGCTTGTAGGAGTGCGACGGCGTCAGGATACCTGCACGCGTCAACGCCGTGGTCGCCTCGGCTCGCGCTGCATCGGCTTTTCCTGAGTCGGACATGCGTATTCTCCCAGCCAGTCCCCACAAGGCCGAGCACCATATCTAGGGGCTCTAGCGTGTCACAAGAACTATATATTGACGAGGTATGGTTGATTTTTCCTTACTTCGTCACCCAGCAGGCGAGTCTCCCACAAACGGCGCGACAGGCCAGTGCTACGCCCATAGGCATCCACAACGAAATGGTCGCGGAAGCCCCGGAAGCCGAGGCCGTCACGGTCAAAACCAACCCGCTGCTCTCCTCCTCCTTCGAGCGGAGAGGAGAACACCATCGAATCCAGCAGCAGGAATGGAGGACAGCATCCGCTATCCCCAACAGATTCAACACCTGCAGGCTCAGCTATAGGACGACCGGTTACACAAATCCTCACCTGTCCGACCGACATCGCGGCGTACGATAGGATCGCGCGCCTGTCTCTGGCGGTGCATATTGGCCGTAATGGCGGCGACGATGTCGTGGCGCCAGCCGACCAGTTCAGCAAGGCGCTGGCGCGCAGCCGCGACGGAGCGTGTCGGCCTGAGATCGAGGCTGGCGCCTATCTCGGCGAGCACACGTGCGTCCACCTTGTCGGTCTTGGCGAGGCGTCCGGTGGCGCGGGTTCCCACGGGCGTGCGCAACGCCGGCAGCCTCAAAAGCGTCCCCAAGGTGGAACAAGTCACCCGGGCGAGCTCCATGCTCCGCACCGTTCAAAAAAACCGGGTGGCAGTCGGGGTCTCGCCTCAATAGCCGCACGACTGAGAACGCGCCCGCACCCGCCAAACGAAAAGGCCGCCCGAAGGCGGCCTGCTAAAACCCGCCTGCGCAGGAAACGCTAGTGATGCAGCGTGTAGCTGAACGCCGCGAAACGTTCGCGCATATTGACGTCCTGGTCGCCGGCGATGTCGTTGAACTCGAGCTTGCGCTCGACGAGGCCGAAAGACATCTGCGCGCCTTGTCCGGTCGAGAAAGCAACGCCCGCCTGCAGGTCGCCGACTGTCGCCTGGTCGCGGAGGCTCGCGCCATCCAGCGCTTTCTTGTCGGCAACGTTCCAGACCAGCGCCTCGTTGTCAGCGCCAACGAAGAAGTACCAAGAAGGCGCCGAAGCGCCCGTGCCGCGCAGGTCGCGATCCACTAGGTTTTCACCGACGCGGACTTCTGCGCCGGTCCGGGCGACATTGTTGCCGGCCCGATCCTGCTGGAGCTGCGCGCGCGGAACGAAGGAGAGGTCTAGCCCGAGGCCTGTGCTCTTGGCCGAAGCGCCGAACGAAACTTCACCCCCCCAGTTCTCGCCCGTCATTGAGCGGATCGGCTGCGGGGTCGCAAGGTCCAGCGCCTCGAAGCGGGCGGCTGTGAGCGGGCTGGACATGTTGGTCGGACTAAAGTCATTGCCGACGCGCAGTGGCAGGCCGGTTTCCGGCTGCGTCGGCTGGGAGAAGATGATGTCGCGATGGGGACCTTGATCGGTAAAAGACTGCGGACCATCTACAGGCCCGACCTTGAGAACGATCGCTTCAGAATCGGTGGGGGGCGTCGCGCAACCGAGGCACGAGGCGGCGAACAAACTGCTTGCAAGACTGGCAATCATTTTAACTGCTCGTCCCAGACATTGAAGTTCCCACGGTGGGCTCAGCTAATTACCAAACGGATAACACGTCTGGTGGAATAACGTTCCCTCTTGGGCGAAGTTCTTAGTCTTCCCTGCGGAAATCTTAACTCAGGTCCATCCGCCGAACAACCCGTGGGAGAGCTATTGGGCCGAAGCAAAAAGGCGGCCTTTGCGGGCCGCCTTCTCCGTTGCAGTGCAACATATCCCCGGTATTTTGGCACGTTTCGGCTATTGGCAGGCCAGGCACTCTTCGTAGTCCGTCCGCTCCTTGCCGCCGAAGTCGACGACCCGTTCTTTCTCCGAACCCGCGAATCCCGCCCGCTGGATCGATTTGGAACGGCAGTAGTAGAGCGACTTCAGACCCTTCTCCCATGCCTGCCAGTGCAGCATGTGGAGGTCCCATTTATCGATGTCCGCCGCGAGGAAAAGGTTAAGCGACTGGCCCTGGCAGATGAAGGGCGTGCGGTCGGCCGCGAGCTCGATCAGCCAGCGCTGGTCGATCTCGAACGCGGTGCGGAACACCAGCTTGTCCTGCTCGGACAGGCATTCGAGGTGCTGAACCGACCCTTCATGCTCAAGGATCGAAGCCCAGACACCCGGCGTGTTGTTGCCCGACTTTTCCAGGACTACTTCCAGGAAGGGGTTCTTCACCGAGAAAGAGCCCGACAGGGTCTTGTGGGTGTAGATGTTGGCCGGGATCGGTTCGATGCCGGCCGATGTGCCGCCGCAGATGATCGAGATCGACGCCGTCGGCGCGATCGCGAGCTTGTGGGAGAAGCGCGCCATCACGCCGCAATCTTCCGCATCCGGGCAGGCGCCCCGCTCTTTCGCCAGCTTGACCGACGCCGCATCTGCGCCGCGGCGCAGGTGCTTGAACATGACATTGTTCCAGGCCTTCGCCGTGGCCGATTCCATCGCCACGTTCTGGCTCTGCAGGAAGGAGTGGAACCCCATCAGGCCGAGGCCGACAGAACGCTCGCGCTTGGCGGAGTAGACGGCGCGAGCCATTTCCGGCGGCGCGCGCTTGATGAAATCTTCCAGCACGTTGTCGAGGAAACGGAAGACGTCTTCGAGGAACATCTCCTCATTCTTCCATTCCAGGAACTTTTCGGCGTTGACCGACGACAGGCAGCAGACCGCCGTACGATCCACGCCCTTATGGTCGAGGCCGGTGTGGAGCATGATCTCCGAGCACAGGTTCGACTGGCGAACCTTGAAGCCGAGCTGCTTCTGGTGAGCCGGCATCGCGTTGTTCACTGTGTCGGTGAACAGCAGGTAGGGCTCGCCCGTCGCCATGCGCAATTCGAGGATCTTCTGCCACAGCTTGCGGGCAGAAACCTCTTTCATCACTTCATTGGTCTTCGGCGACTTGAGCTGGAATGGCGCGTCCTGGCGGACCGCCTCCATGAACTCGTCAGTGATGTTGATGCCGTGGTGCAGGTTCAGTGATTTGCGATTGAAGTCGCCCGCCGCCTTGCGGATTTCGAGGAACTCCTCGATCTCCGGGTGGAAGATGTCGAGATAGCAGGCGGCCGAGCCGCGGCGGAGCGAGCCCTGACTGATCGCGAGCGTCAGCGAATCCATCACGCGGATGAAGGGAATGATGCCCGAAGTCTGCCCGTTCTGGCCCACCTTCTCGCCGATCGAACGGACTTCGCCCCAATAGGTGCCGATGCCGCCGCCATTCGAGGCGAGCCAGACGTTCTCGTTCCAGGTCTCGACGATGCCGTCGAGCGAGTCGGACACGCCGTTCAGGAAGCACGAGATCGGCAGGCCGCGGTCGGCGCCGCCGTTCGATAGAACGGGCGTGGCCGGCATGAACCACAGCTTTGAAATGTAGTCATAAATCCGTTGCGCATGTTCGGCATCGTCCGCATAGGCCGTCGCGACTCGGGCGAACATCTGCTGGTAGCTCTCACCGGGGAGCACATAACGGTCGTCCAGCGTTTTCTTGCCGAAATCGGTCAGGAGGGCGTCACGGGAGGGATCAATGCGGACCCCGGAGACCACGCGAAGGCTGGCCTGCGCCTTGGGTTTCCCACGGCGGGCGGCGGTCTTTTCTTCGGCGGTAACGGCTTCTGCGGACATCGAATTCTCTCGTTAGAGGCCAAAATTAGTTAATTTCGGCCGGAGCCGGCGAAACCCAATGGATTGGTGTCCAGCGCCAGCCCCGACGCTACATATAGTGTCGTCACAACCCTAATGGACCGTCAACGCCCTCGGGCCGGGATTCTTTTCGCTTATCCACCGGAGAGAAATTAGGGGATTCAAGCCTCATTAACCATTGCATAGGCATACGCCCCGCACCGGTCGACTCGGGCAGTCACGGACCTCCTGGAAAAACACCTCCACGGGACTTGGGACGCCCGGTCGATCCGCGCTTCCTAAAGATTGAGAAGCGTGGGGTCCCCGCCCTGGGCGGCGATGTTGACCGTGACGGTCCGCTCGGTGGCGAAGCGCGCGAGATAGTGGGGACCGCCTGCTTTCGGCCCGGTTCCGGAAAGGCCCGAGCCGCCGAAAGGCTGAACGCCCACGACCGCCCCGATGATCGATCGGTTGACGTAGACATTCCCCGCCCTCACCGCGGCCTTCACCTTTTCCGCAAAGCCCTCGAGGCGAGAGTGGACGCCGAGCGTCAGGCCATAGCCCTTGGCGGACAGCTCGCCGCCGACCTTGTCGATGTCGTCAGGGTCGTAGCGGACGACATGCAGGATCGGGCCGAAAACCTCCTTGTCGATCTGCGCAAGGCTGGGCAGTTCGACGATGGCAGGACCAAAGAACGCGCCCTTCTCGCGTAGCGTACCGATATCGCGCTGGTGCGTGGCGAAACCCGCGGCCGTCATACTGGCGAAATGATCGTCCAGGATTTTGCGCGCCTCGGCGTCGATAATCGGGCCAACATCGGTCGAGGGATCAGCTGGGTCGCCGATCACCAGCACGTCCAGCGCGCCCTTGATCATCTCGATAATGTCGTCGGCGGTCTCGTGCGGCAGGAAAAGGATGCGCAGGGCCGAGCAACGCTGACCGGCGGAGCGGAAGCCCGACATGATGACGTCGTCCACCACCTGCTCTTTCAGCGCGGTGGTGTCGCAAAACAGCGCGTTGAGGCCGCCGGTTTCCGCGATCAGCGGCGCGATGGGGCCATCTTTCGCGGCGAGCGAACGATTGATGATGCGGGCGACTTCCGTTGAGCCCGTGAACGCGACGCCGCCGCAGCGGGCATCGCCGGTCAGCTTGCCGCCGACCTTCCCATCGCCAGTGAGAAGGTGCAGTGCTTCCGTCGGCAGACCCGCTGCATGGAAGAGTTTCACAGCTTCATAGGCGATCACGGGGGTCTGTTCGGCCGGCTTGGCGAGGACGGTGTTCCCCGCCGCCAACGCCCCGGCGATCTGGCCGGTGAAGATGGCGAGTGGGAAATTCCACGGGCTGATGCAGACGAACACGCCACGGCCCATGAGTTCGAGGCAGTTGGTTTCGCCGGCCGGACCCGGCAGGGACTCGAGGCCCTTGAACTTGGTTTCTGCCTCGACGGCGTAGTAGCGGCAGAAATCCACTGCTTCGCGGACTTCGGCGATGCAGTCGTCGAGCGTCTTGCCGCCTTCGCGCGCGAGAATGGCGATCAGGCGATCCGTGTCGTGATCCATGGCGTTGGCCATGGCCTCGAGAATGTCGGCGCGCTTGGCGCCGCCGATGGCGTTCCAGTGTGGCTGATAGTCGAGGGCGGATGCGTAAGCGGCTTCTATGTCAGCGTCGGTTGCGGATGCGGCGCGGCCAACGATGCGTGAGATATCCGCCGGCGCTTTCGCGTCATCTCCCTTTGCCGTCGACGCCCTGCCCGCCACGATGGGGCCCACAGCGATCGGGCCGGCCCTGTCGAGCGCTGCGACTACAGACGTGATGCGATCGCGAACCTGCCTTTGGCTGAAATCGAGGCCGCGCGAGTTGAGCCGCGAGGGGCCATAGAGCCCCGGCGGTGGGGGAATGCGCGGGTGCCGCGCAGGCGAGGCTGACAGCAGTGTGTAGGGATCGGTTGCGATCCGCTCGGCGGGTACATCCTCGTCGAGAAAGGAGTGAACGAACGACGTGTTCGCGCCATTCTCGAGCAGGCGGCGGACGAGATAGGGCAAGAGATCCTGATGCGCGCCGACGGGGGCGTAGATGCGCACGGCGCATTCGCGGGCTGCGGCCTTGTAAAGCGCGACGCCCATGCCGTGCAACCGCTGGAACTCGTAACTGCTGTTGTTCACGCGCCTGGCCATCAGCTCGATGGCAGCAAGCGAATGCGCATTGTGCGTGGCGAACTGTGGATAGATGGAGGGGCCTGTCTCGATCAACGCCCTGGCGCAGGTGAGATAGGAGACGTCGGTCGCCTGCTTGGTGGTGAACACAGGAAAATCGGGCTGGCCTTCGACCTGCGCGCGTTTCACTTCCGAGTCCCAATAGGCGCCTTTGACCAGACGCACCATGAGGCGCCGGTTGGTTTCGCGCGCGAGGGCGCCAAGCCAGCCGACGACGGCTTCACCACGCTTCTGGTAGGCCTGCACGGCCAGGCCGAGGCCGGTCCAGCCGGCAAGGTCCTTGTCGCGGGCGAGCTTTTCGAGGAGCTGGAGCGACAGGATGAGACGGTCAGCTTCTTCGGCGTCGAGCGTGAAGTTGATGTTCTGCTTTGCGGCCTGCTTCGCGAGTTCGAGCACCATCGGGTAAAGTTCACGATGCACGCGATTGCCCTGCACGGCGCGATAGGCGGGATGCAGGGCGGAGAGCTTGACCGAAATGCCGTCGGCGGTTTCGGGGCGGTCGCCGGTCTTCGCCTTGCCGACTTCGCCGATGGCGTTGGCGTAGCTGCGGAAATAGCGGCGGGCGTCGGCGGTGGTGCGGGCACCCTCGCCCAGCATGTCGAATGAATGGCTGGCGGCCTCGCCCTTCTTCACCGTGCGCTGGCCGCGCTTGAGCGCTTCCCCGATTGTGCGGCCCATCACGAATTGCCCGCCCATGATGCGCATCGCCTGCATCATCGCGGCGCGGATCACCGGCTCGCCCGCCTGGCGCACCATGCGGCCGACAAATCCGGCTGGGTCGTGCGCTGCATCTTCCGGCGGCTGGACAATTCGGCCCGTCAGCATGAGGCCCCAGGTCGAGGCGTTGACCAGCAGCGATTCCGACCTGCCGCGATGGTCGCCCCATTCGCCGGTGGAAATCTTTTCCGCGATAAGCGCATCGGCCGTGTCGGCATCGGGCACGCGCAGCAGCGCTTCGGCGAGGCACATGAGCGCCAGGCCTTCGGGGTTCGAGAGGCCGAACTCCTCAAGGAAGCTTTCCATCACGCCGGAGCGGCGGGTCTCGGCGCGCGCCTTGAGCACGATGTCGCGGGCCGCAGCGGCAGCCGCGCGGCGCTCCGCCGCATCCAGCGCAGGCTTCGCCAGAAGCTCTGCGATCCGGCGCGACTCATCCTCGAATTTCCCTGCGTCCAGCGCGTCGGGCGAGGACAGGGCGGCGGAAATCTGTTGTGTCATGATGACCCTGACCCCACGGCTAGGCCCGCCAATCGGGGCCAAACGCCATATTCTGACCTAACCATGGACGTAACCCGTCCCGGCCCGCTATCAAACGCCGCCGAAGAAAAAGGACCACCGCCCGTAATGCGGATCATGCTTGTCACCGACGCTTGGGATCCGCAGGTCAACGGCGTCGTGCGCACGATGAAGCGCGTGATCACCGAATGCGAGCAGATGGGCCATACCTGGGACATCGTCTCTCCCAATGGCTTCAAGACGATCCCCCTGCCGACCTATTCAGAAATCCGGCTGGCCTTTGGCGCCAAGAAGGTGATCGAGGAGCGCTTCCTGGAGTTTGAACCCGACGCGGTTCACATCGCAACCGAGGGGCCACTGGGCTGGGCCTCGCGCGCGGTCTGCCTGCGTCACAAGTTTCCGTACACGACGAGCTATCACACGCGCTTCCCGGAATACGTGAATGCGCGCTTCAAGTTCGTGCCGGTGTGGGCGGGCTACACGGTGTTCCGCGAGTTTCACAAATACTCCGGCCGCGTGATGGTGGCGACGCCGTCGATGCGCGACGAACTGGCGGCGCGCGGTTTCAAGAACATCGCGCCGTGGTCGCGCGGCGTCGATACGGAGCTCTTTCATCCGGCGAAACGGGAGGATGATCGCGGACCGTTCAAGGGCATGGCGCAGCCGATCTGGCTCAATGTCGGGCGTGTGGCGGTCGAGAAGAACATATCGACCTTCCTCGAAACGCCGCTGCCGGGAACGAAGGTGGTGGTCGGCGAGGGGCCGCAAATGGAAGCGCTGAAGGAAAAGCACCCCGATGCGCATTTTCTTGGCGTGAAACAAGGCGATGAACTGGCGGCGTGTTTCGCCAATGCCGATGTGTTCTGTTTCCCGAGCCTGACCGACACGTTCGGCCTGGTGGTTCTGGAAGCCATGGCGGCTGGTACGCCCGTGGCCGGCTTCAACGTGCCAGGTCCGCGCGATCTTATTCCTGGCACCGGCGCGGGCGCCGTGAATGACGATCTGGCGACGGCCTGTATGGATGCGCTGAAATGCTCGCGCGAGGTTACGCGGGCGTATGCCGAGACCTATTCCTGGCGCGCCTGCGCCGAGCAGTTCATCAACAATCTCGAACCGCTGCCGGTGCCGGAGCGGCGCAAGTTCTGGAAGCGGCTGGCTCGCCTGCGCCATAGCCTGCGCATCCGCCGCCGCAAGCCCATGCCAGGCGACAAGACCGAGACGACGCCCTCTTCGCCTGCGCAGGCCAAGGCGGACTGACCGCCGCTTCGCCTAGCGGAACACAGCCCCGATGCTCGACGATGTCAGGCCGACGCCGGACACGAACAGCAGGCCGAGCACAATACGCCGGAAGGCTTTCTGGTCGAGGCGTTGGAACACCAGCGCGCCGAGGAGCACCGGGACAACCAGCGCCGGGGTGATGATCGCAAACATGCACAGCGTCTCGCCCGTGATGCGGTCGCCTGCGATCACATAGTCGGTGAGCGTCGCTACGTGCATGCAGATGTTGAACACCTGCATAACGCCGCGCTGTGTGCCCTTGTCCCAGCCGCGCACAGTGCACCACAATTGTGGGATCACGCCGGCGAAGCCGCCAATGCCGCCGAACACGCCGCCTAGCCAGCCCGCCGCGCCCGGCCCCCCCCAGCACCGGAGGGCGACGGGGCGAAGAACATGGCGGGGCAATAGATCAGCAGAAACAGGCCAAGGCCGAGCTTGAACCCCGTCGGGTCCAGAATGCCGAGCAGGAAGATGCCCAGCGGCACGCCCAGCAATCCGCCGACAACGAACGGCCCCAGGCGTTTCAGCTGCGTGCCGCGCCATGTCAGCGGCATGGCCGCCACCTGTCCGACCAATGATCCCCAGACTGCCATCGGCGCCGCGAGCTGCGGATCGACGCCCCATGTCCAGATCGAAAGCGCGGCCAGCGAGAACGCAAACCCCGACAGCCCTTGCACGAAGCCGGCGAGCACGGCGCCGCCGATCACGACGAGCAGATACGAATCCATGTCGTGGGGTTGGCCGACTTCGCGCACATTGCTTGTAGCCGATCATCACCGCCGCAATTTCAACGAAACCGCCTAGGCTGTTCCGCGTTGACACAAAATGGCTTGGCTGAATTTGCAAGTTCATTCCGTTTTTGCGGACCTTCAGCGCAATGCCGCAGGCACGCAATTTGCGTCGACTCTTGCGGGGTCAGTTTCAACCCGGCCCGAGACATACAGCATGGTCGCCAAGATCACTCTCCTGGCCGCCGCGATTCTCGTGGTTACGCCTGCAGCCGTCACGGTCATGATGCCGGAGAGGCCGCAGCTAGCCGCCCCGCGTTCGGTCGAACTCAGCGACCCCATCCTGGCCTTTACACAAACAGGCAACCGTATCGAGGTGCGCCTGCGCCCCGCCGCTGGCGAGATCGAGCGTCATGCGCATCGGAAGGTCATCATCCGGAGCATTCAGGGCGCGGAAATGGATATTCCTCTCGCAGCCGGCCAGACAATCGCCAGCGTCGAGCTGTCGCCCGCGCTTGCGCGCGCCGACGGCCTGGCGATCCGCGTCGAATAGGCGCGTTCAGTCCACGGCATTTCCATTGGCGTCGACGATGTGCACATCGCCGATATTCAGCTCGCGCACGCCCTTCTCGATCTTGGCGCGATCGCCGACGATGACCCAGACGTGGTTCTGGTCGGGAATGATCGTCTTGGCCGTCGCCTCGACTTCGGCCGGCGTCACGGTGCGGTAGGTGTCGGCATACTTCGCCCAGTAGTCCGCCGGCAGGTTGAACAGGTAGATATCCTGCAGCGTGCCAAGGACGGCGTCCGCCGTTTCCCACCGGCTCGACATGCCGAGCAGCGTGTTGGTGCGCACGGTGTTGAGTTCTGCCGGGGTCGGCGGCTTGCGACCAACGATGTCGGTCAGCTCTTTGCGGAGTTCGAAGACTGCGTCCTTTGTCCGGTCGGTCTGCACCGGCGCCGAGACCATGAAAGTGCGCGGCCCGCGCCCGCCTGCGACGCTGGAGCGCGCGCCATAGGACCAACCCTTGGCCTCGCGCAGGTTCATATTGACCCGGCTGGTGAAGTTTCCGCCGAACAGGGCGTTGAAGGCCGAGACGCGCGTGTCTTCAGCCGGATTGCGCGGCGCCTGGGGCGTGCCGACGAGAATGACCGATTGCGCCGAGTCCGGCCGATCGACGATGTAGACGACCGGTTTCGACGGCCGCACGCCATTGGCGACCGTCTGGCGCTTGTTCGGCGCGTTGTCCCAGCCCCTGAGCGCGGCTTCGAGCTTGGGCGTGATTTCCGCCATCGTCGTGTCGCCGACGACAAAGAGCGTCGCGTTGTTGGGGCCGTACCAGGCCTTGTGGAACGCTGCTGCATCGGCGCGGGTCAGCGACGTGATTTCATCGGTTGTGAGCAGGTGACCGTAAGGGTGATTGTCTCCCCACAGGACTTTCGACATCACGCGTTGGCCGATCGAAGCGGGGTCGCGGAGCTGTCCTTGCAGCGCCTGGACGGTTTGCGCCTGAACGCGCTTGAAGTCGGGTTCGTTGAAGGCCGGGTTGCGCAACACATCCGCCCAAATCGCCATGACCTGATCAAGCGTCGGCTTCAGCGCGGAGAACTCGACAGTTGAGCTTTCCCCGCCCCCGCCCGCGCCGACATAACCTCCGAGCCGATCGAGTTCGTCGGCGATCTGCAAGGCCGAGCGCGTCGTCGTGCCCTCGTCCAGCATGCTGGCGGTCAGGCCCGAGAGTCCGTCCCTGATGGTGGACTGGTCGGCCGGATAGCCGGTGTCGAGAAGCATTGAGACGCTGACCTGCGGTACGTCATGCCGCTCCACCAGCATCACCTTGACGCCGTTGGACAGCGTCGCTGTCTCGTAGGCGGGGAAGGCTGCATCTGCAATCGAGCCCGGCGCTGGCATCTTCGAACGATCCACCGACCGCCCTGAGGCCGCGGGATCGCCGAACGGCAGAACGGTGAGCGTGTAGGAGCCGCGTGTCAGCCATTTGCGCGCGGCGGCCTGCACAGTTGCAGAGGTCGCGGCTTCGAGACGGTTGAGGGATTCCTTCCAGCCGCCCGGATTTCCCGAAGTCATCTCCCATTGCGCCAGCTGGGCCGCCTTGCTTGACGTGCTTTCAAGGCCGGAGATTACGCCTGAGACGGTCTGCACGATGTTCTTGTCGATCTCGGCTTGCGTCGGGCCAGTCTGGAGGATGCGGTTCACCTCCTCGTCGATCGCGGTCTCTATCTTCTTGAGGTCGGCGTCCGGCTTGGCAGTTACGATGATGCGGAACTGGCCGGCTATCTCGCTTTGCGGGTTCATGACGGCGACGCTTGTTGCGACCTGCTCGTCATAGACCAGCCGCTTGGTCAGGCGTGCGTTCCTGTCGCCGCCGAGCGCGGCCGCGAGATGATCGAGCTGTTCGCCCTCGGGATTGCCCAGCTCGGGCACGTTCCACGTTTTGTAGATGCGCGGCTGGGCGACGCGATCATACATCACCTCGCGCTGGTTATCGGCCAGCGCAGGCACCCATGACTTTGGCTGCGAGGGCGGCGGGCCAGGCGGGATTTCGCCGAAATACTTTTCGACCTGCGCCTTTGCATCCTCCGGCTTGATGTCGCCTGCGATGACGAGGATGGCGTTGGAAGGGCCATACCAGGTCTTGAACCAGTCCTGTACGTCCGCAAGCTTTGCGGCGTTGAGATCGTCCATCGAGCCGATGACGGTGTGGTCGTAGGGGTGACCCTGCGGATAGGTTGCGGCGACGTGGTGATTGTTTACCTGACCATAAGGCTGGTTCTCGCCCTGGCGCTTTTCATTCTGCACAACGCCACGCTGCTCATCGAGACGCGCCTGATCGACCGCGCCCAGCAGATAACCCATGCGGTCGGACTCAAGCCACAGGATGGTGTCGAGCGCGCCCTTGGGCACAGTCTGGAAGTAGTTGGTGCGGTCAGTGTTGGTGGTGCCGTTCTGATTGGTGGCGCCGATCTGCTGCGTGGCTTTGAAGAAGTCGTCGTTGAAATGCTGCGAACCGTTAAACATCAGGTGTTCGAACAGGTGCGCGAAGCCCGAGCGGCCCTTTGGCTCGTTCTTGGAGCCGACATGATAGACAATGTGCACGGTCACGGTCGGCGTCTTGTTGTCCTCATGCACGATCAGCGTGAGGCCATTCTTGAGGACGTATTTCGTGAAGGGGATGTCGTAGTTCATCGCCGATATCTGCGAGACGACCGGATCGCGCGCCGGCGTCGCCGCCTGCTGGGCCGGCTGGGCGGAGATCATCGGCGCGGCATAGGTGTCGGACGTTGGTCCCGTCGAACAGGAGCTCGTCAGCAGCGACGCCAGAACACCAGCGACAGATGTGATGGTTCTCAAGGACATCTCGCACCCTTTTTCCGTGTAGCCTCACCTTAGGGGCGACGATTATCGAGAAGCAATAAAATTCCCGTCAGCTATCGGGTCCGTAAATTTCGCCGCCTCTGGCCGCGTACTGGCGGAGCACGGCGGCGCCATCGGCGCGCAACAGGCCCGACTGGAACACCACGCCGCGCGCTTCCATCTCGACGCGCAGCTGCTCGGTTCCGGCGCCTTCGCTGAAGCCTACCGCCTCGGCGTCTTGCTTCAGAGCGCCTGAGACGATCCTGCCAATCTCCGCCCAGTGCGAGGCGCCAAGGCACATGATGCAGGGCTCGCACGACGCGAAGAGCGTAACGCCTCCCTGCTCCGTGAGCCGCCGCCCGGCGAGCGAGATCGCGACCGTCTCGGCATGGAGCACTGGATTGCCGCTCGCCATGGCGAGGTTCACGCCGACAGCGATGATCTCGCCTGTCGAATCAAGCCGGATCGCTGCCCCGAACGGGCCGCCCGAACGGCGCGCGACATTTTCGCGCGCGGCGGTGATGGCGAGACGCATGCAGGTCGCGTCGGAGACCGGAGCGATCGGCAGCGGCGTTTCGGCCAACCAGGCGGGTAGTCGGATCTCGGCGGACGCTGGCGGCATCTCAACTCCTCCCGGCGGGCGAAAATGGGCGTTCGATCAAGACGAATCACCACTGACAAATCGAATCAAGCCCGTCGATTCCGCTGTCACATTTCCCAGTCGGGAAGGTCGCGCGAACGTCACGCTACTAATGGATGCGGATTATGAATGGTTGTTGGCAACCCACTGACGGCCCGCAAGATTTTATTTACATGCCCGTTCTATGGACCTATATACATCGCGCCGGCGGACATCGGCTCGAGGCTCTGCGCCTTGATTCCACGTGGCGTCTGAACTTCCCAAGGGTCTCCACTGAAAGAGACCCGCTCCTCAAAAGAGGAGCTCCTCTGAACGAGGTGGGGTTTGGATGACGTGTGCGGGTTGAGAGGCAGACTTAACGAGTTGAAAGCCCGTACTAACGCCGGATTGGGTTCAACAACTAGCAGGGGTGTACGTGAATTGCTCACGTTTCATACGCCCCTGGACCTGGTCCGGGAACGACTTCCAGAGCTGCCAGTCGCATGCGTGCGACCGGAGCGGGTGTCGATAGCGGCTACTTGGTTCAGGGATAATTTTCCGGGCGACGTGCTCTACGCTGTGAAGGCGAACCCTTCACCGTGGGCGCTGGATGCGGTCTATGCGACCGGCCTGCGCTGGTTTGACGTCGCATCCGAGAACGAGATCAAGCTTATCGCCTCGCGCTATCCAGACGCGAAGATGGCGTTCATGCATCCGGTGAAGTCGCGCAAGGCTATCGAGCGCGCTTACTTCGAGCATGGCGTGCGCGTCTTCTCGCTGGATTGCGAAGCCGAGCTGGAAAAGATCGTCGCCGCCACGCAACGCGCCGATGACCTCACGCTCGTCGTGCGGCTTGCCGTCAACAACTCCGACGCGGTGTACGCGCTGTCGAACAAGTTCGGCGTCTCCGAGGCGTCGGCTCCGGCCCTTCTAGCGAAGGCCCGCCGGTATGCCGACAATCTCGGCGTATCGTTCCATGTCGGCTCGCAATGCATGAACCCGTCGGCGTTCCGTGACGCGATGGAGCTCGCTTCCGGCATCATCCGCGAAGCGGGCGTCATCGTGGATGTCGTGGATGTGGGCGGCGGCTTCCCATCCGCGTATCCGGGCATGACCCCGCCGGACCTCGAACTCTATGTGAAGGTCATCAAGTCGGCCTTCGAAGAGATGCCTATCGCCATGAACGCCAAGCTGTGGTGCGAGCCCGGCCGCGCGATGGTTGCTGAATCCACGTCCATTCTCGCCCGCGTCGAGCTGGTGAAGGACGGTGCGCTGCACATCAACGATGGCAGTTACGGCAACCTGTTCGACGCCGCCCACTGCAAGTGGCCCTTCCCCGTGAAGGCCCACCGTGCCGATGGCGCGTTCGAGGGCGAGAGCCAGGGCTTCAAGCTCTACGGCCCAACCTGCGACTCGCTGGATGCGATGGAAGGACCCTTCGCCCTCCCCGCCGACATCCGCGAAGGCGACTACATCGAGTTCGGCATGCTCGGCGCCTATGGCGTCGCGATGCAGACCCGGTTCAACGGTTTTGGCGAGACAGAAGATGTCGCCGTCCAGGACCAGCCTTGGACCTCGATGTACAGCGTCGTCGACAAGCGTGCTCCGGCTCCGCGCCGCACGGCCCGCAAGTCGTCGCGTCGCCTCAAGGTCGTATCGTAGTCAAACTGACACAAACGGAAGCGCGGGCCGAATGAACCCCGGCCCGCGCTTTTCTGTTCAAGACATGCTCCGCGCTTTGGCTATTTAAATCCCTCCGCACACTGCTATATCCCCCGCCAATCAGAGCTTTCTGCCCAAGGCTGGCCGTCGCCTTCTGACGTCCTCATCCCTGGAGACGATCTCCCATGGCCACCAAGTCCTCCGCCAAGGCAGCCCCGGTCAAAGCTGTCGCGAAGAAGCGCAACAACACCAAGGCGCAGCTGCTCGGCAAAACCGTCGAGCATGTCGATATGACGTCGTTCGATGCGCGCCCGATCATCGACTCGATGCGCAAGATGTCGTTCTCGTCGCGCGACACCGCACGCGCCGCCGACATTTTCGATATGGCGCTGCGCGAGAAGGGCTGCTCGACCTGGCTTATCCTCGCCGGCTCCACCTCGGCGGGCGGCTGCATGCATGTCTACCGCGACATGGTGAAGTTCGGGATGATCGACGCGATCGTCGCCACTGGCGCCTCGATCGTCGACATGGATTTCTTTGAAGCCCTCGGCTTCAAGCACTATCAAGCCGCAGGCCAGGTCGACGACAACGTCCTGCGCGATAACTACATCGACCGGATTTACGACACGTACATTGACGAAGAAGAACTGCAGGCGTGCGACCACACGATCCTCGAACTCGCGAATTCCCTCGAGCCCCGAGGCTACTCTTCGCGCGAGTTCATCCACGAGATGGGCAAATGGCTCGCCGCCGGCAACGCGAAGAAAAAGGGCTCGCTGATCCAAACCTGCTATGAAGAGGGCGTGCCTATCTTCTGCCCGGCCTTCGTCGACTCATCCGCCGGCTTCGGTCTGGTGAAGCACCAGAAGGAGCGCGCCAAGGCGAAGAAGCCCTATCTGATGATCGATGCGGTCGCCGACTTCCGCGAACTGACCGACATCAAGATTGCGGCGGGCACCACGGGCCTCTTCATGGTCGGCGGCGGCGTGCCGAAGAACTTTGCGCAGGACACGGTCGTCTGCGCCGAGATCCTGGGTGTTGACGCCGAAGTCCACAAATACGCGGTGCAGATCACTGTGGCCGATGTGCGCGACGGCGCCTGCTCGTCCTCGACGCTGAAAGAGGCGGCGAGCTGGGGCAAGGTGTCGACCACGCACGAGCAGATGGTGTTTGCGGAAGCCACCACCGTCGTGCCGTTGATCGGTTCCGACGCTTACCACCGTGGCGCGTGGAAGACCCGCAAGAAGCCCAAGTGGGCGAACCTTTTCAAATAGAAAACCAGTGGGCCGTCCTGATCATCAGGCGGCCCATTCACTGTCGGCGTCGCGTTTTTCGCGGATTGCATCCGAAAATTTCTCGGGGTGACGCTTGGGGTTGCGTACAACGTCCTGTCAGCAGGCAAGCCGCTCCATCTTGCTGCCCGTCCCTGCTCATGATGCTCTTCGTCCATAAGGACGGAGGACATTCCATGATCGGTTACGTACTGCTCGGCACAAACAACTACGAGAGAGCCAAGGACTTCTACGACAAAGTCTTCGCGCCCGTGGGCGGCAAGCGCGCGATGGATTTCGGATCTAGCCTGGTCTGGAGCAACGGCCAGGGCCCGCTGCTCGGTATAGGCCAACCCTACAACAAGCTTCCGGCGACCTATGGCAACGGCACGATGGTGGCGTTGCAGATGCCGTCGAAGGAAAAGGTCCATGAGGTTTATGACGCGGCGATGGCTAGTGGCGCGATCGATGAAGGCCCCGCCGGGCCGCGCGGCGACACTTTCTATGCCGGCTATTTCCGCGACCTTGACGGCAACAAGCTGTGCGCCTTCTACGCGCCGGGCATGTGAGCCTTTTTGACGTTGTGCGACGCCAGCCTTTCTGAAACAGGGCGGCTGGCGTCATGCAACCGGGCGCCGCGCCGTCCGTTTTGTTGTGATGCACACCTATCGCAAGCGCGACTATCCGCTGAACGACGCTCGGCGGCATATCGAGACGGGTCCCATCGTGCTGATCGGTTCCGCTCACAAGCGCGAGACCAACATCATGACCATGGGCTGGCACATGATGATGGAATTGGAGCCGGCGCTGATCGGCTGCTACATCTGGACAGAGAACCACACGCGCAAACTGGTGATGGCCAGCAAGGAATGCGTGATCAATGTGCCGACAGTCGATCTCGTCGACACCGTCGTGAAGATCGACAACTCGTCCGGCGCGGAGATCGACAAGTTCGAAGCCTTTGATCTGACGCCCGTGAAAACTACGAAGATCGGCGCGCCATTGATCAAGGAATGCTACGCGAAGCTTGAATGCCGCCTGCACGACGCAAGACTGGTGCGCACATACAGGCGTTTCCTGTGGGAGGGGGTGAAAGCCTACGTTGCGACGTCGCCGAAGAATCCTCGCACGATCCATTTTCGCGGCAACGGCGAGTTCATGACGGCCGGCGAGACGATCATCCGGCGGCGCATGTTCAAGCCCGAAATGCTCTGAAATCTGGAGCCTTGCCTGCTCGCGCCCGGCGTGATTCCTTGCCGCCACGAATAGGAAGGACGTCCACATGATCGGCTACACAACAATCGGCACCAACGACCTCGCCAAGGCGCTGGGCTTCTACGACACCTTCCTGTCAGAGCTTGGCGGCAAGCGCATGATGGAGCTGCCGAACGGACAGCTTTATGCGTTCTCGCAGGGTCCGTTGTTTGGCGTTACGAAGCCTTATGACGGACAGACGCAGGCGCGCGGCAACGGCAACATGATCGCCCTGCGCTGCTCCTCGCAAGAAAAGGTCGACCTGCTGCACGCCAAGGCTCTGTCGCTGGGCGGCTCGGACGAAGGCGCACCGGGCGATCGCGGCGGCGGCTTCTACGGCGCGTATTTCCGCGACCTCGACGGCAACAAGCTCTGCATCTTCACTATGGGCTGAGCGGGCAGCGCTACTTCGCCAGCAGGCCTTCGCTCAGCCGCTTGATAGCCGCAGCCTGCGCGTCCGTTGGCGCGCCGCCAATTTCAGCTGCCTGCAGCGCCATGTTGACCAGATCTTGCCGCTGCGAAGGGTCAAGCGTGTTGGCCCATAGCGGCAGGAAGCGGCGCACGGTTTCGTTGGTGTCGGGCACCTGGCCAGATGCCCAGCCTGCGAACGTCATGGCGTCATCGCGCTCCTGCTTGCTTATCCGGCAGGTCGTCTCCAGCATGCTATTGATCTTGTCCTCGTCGGACAGGATGACCGGCTTGCGCAGCGACATCAGGCTGTGGAGCAGCGTCGCGGCAGCCATGCCAGGCGTGTCGACACCGGCCAGCACCGACGTCCCCGCCCGATGCTTGAAGCGCGCCCGGCTAACCATGCCGCGCGCTTTTCCAGCCGCGTCGATGGCGGTGTCGACTGCGCCCTTGACCTGCTGAGCGCGCCACCACCAGAAGCCGATGCCTCCGATGATTGCGAATATCAGGCCCACGATCGCCATTTGAAGTCCCCTCAACGGGGAAATATGCGCTGCGGCAATTATAGCGTCAAATCGACGTCTTTTTGCCGGTCGCCCGCGAAACTCGGCGCACGACATTTACCCAACAGGCCCTCACTCACCCGGCTTGGCGCGTTTGCCCGTCCGGCCTAGCTTCGATCCGCCATACGGAGACGCCGCCATGCCCCTGCACGCCCAGATTCTCTGCATCGGCGGCAACGTCCTGTTCGCCATCTTCTTCCTCATCGGGGCGGGCGCAGGCTTGAGCGAGGGGAATTTCTCGATGGCGTTCGTGATGACGCTGTTCGGCGTCGCCGCGGCATACAGCGTGTGGGTGCTGGCCAAGTTCCGGCACTATCTCGATGCGGAGGCGGTAATGGAGCGTGAACTGCACATCGAGCGGATGCGCGAGGAGATCGAAGTCCTGAAGGCCAACAACAAGTCCGATTCTTAACCTTGAAACAGAACGAGCCGCACTCGCGTGCGGCCCGCTGCTATATCTATCTGAACCGGCAATCAACCGCCCGTGAGGGCGCCTTGCTTACGAGCGAGACTATCGAGGGCGGAGCGCGCCTCGGGGTCTGCCCCCCCGCCGCCGCCGCCACCCGGGTTATTCGGGCGGTCGCCATCGGGACGCCGGCGTCCACGGCGGCGACGGCCGCGGCCGGCGCCTTCCGTATTGCCCTGCTGCTGGTCATCCTGCTGGCCGCCGGACGCTTCGACTTCGTCCCGCTCGGCGCCCTCATTGTTGTTGCCGCCGCCATCGGAGTCGCCATCGTCGTCGCCATCGTCGTTCGACTGATCGTCCATGACCTTGAGCGCGTCCTGCGAGTCGCCGGGCTGCTGCATGCCGATGTCGGCATGTTGCACCGAGACGCTGTCGCCGGGCTGCTGGCCCTGCTGCATGCCGCCTTCGCCGTTCTGCTGTGCAAGCAGACGGTCGCGCG
This sequence comes from Hyphomonadaceae bacterium, assembly GCA_016714495.1. GTDB lineage: Bacteria > Pseudomonadota > Alphaproteobacteria > Caulobacterales > Hyphomonadaceae > UBA7672. Next base: position 666,263 of record JADKDU010000001.1, read on the forward strand.
GCATCGAGGCCGCCATCACGCGATAATAATGCTCGGCGTGCTGGAGAAGCGCTTCGTACTTCACACGATCACCGCCCGATTGGGCGTCGCGCGCATACTGCGAGTACTTCTCGTAAATCTGTGCCGCCGTGCCCCGGATTTTCACTTCGGGCCCGCTGCTCTCGAGCGAACGGTTGCCGTGGTTGTGGTTGTTGTTGCCACCACCGCCGCCGCCGCCGGGCTTGCGCCCGCGCCCCCGCTGACGCTTCATGTAACCATCCCTGATCTTCAGAGTATTCGCCCCAGTTGGACGGAGTTGGGGTCTGCCATCTGCAAACCCAACCGGACGCTTGGCTGATCACCCGGCTTTAATATCCAGGAATCGCCTGCAGTCCGTCGATAAAGACGCTAGCCTGTTTGCCACGCCGCGCCAAGTGATTTCCTGAGGAAATTCCGACGCATTGCCTATGGTTTAATGGAACTACGCCGCCCTGCGACCGAATGCAGCGCGCGCGATGCCCGCAAGATCATGATAGATTTTGATGTCCAGCAGACCGGCTTGCCGCATCATCATGGTGACGGCGGCAGCCTGTTCAATGCCGAACTCGAAGCCGATGCAGCCGCCGGGTTTGAGCCAGCCGGGCATGCCCTTGAGGATGGCGCGATGGGGATCAAGGCCATCGCCGCCCGGCGTGAGAGCCAAGTGCGGATCGTAGCCACGGACATCCATCGCCAGCCCGGCGATGTCGGCTTCGGGAATGTAGGGCGGATTGGACATGACAAGGTCGAACGGCCCGCCATAGACGCCTGACCAGCCCGCTTCAATGAATGTGACGCGGCTTGATACGCCGAGCGCCTCAGCGTTGCGGCGGGCGACGGCCAACGCGGGCCGCGAGATGTCGAGGCCGGTTCCGGCGGCGTCTTGGCTTTCGGCGAGGACGGAAAGCAGGATGCAGCCGGAGCCGGTTCCAAGATCGAGAACACGGCCGCCTCTAGGCAGGCGGTTGAGGCCCTGCTCCACGAGCAGTTCGGTTTCGGGGCGCGGGTCGAGCACGTCGGATGTAACGGTGAAGCGGCGGCCGTAGAATTCGCGCCAGCCACGGATGCGCGAGACGGGCTCGCCCCTGAGGCGACGCTGGACCGCCTGCTCGAAATCCGTGAGCGCCCCGATATCGATCGAATCGGTTTCGCGCAGGATCACATCGACCGGTTCGATGCCAAGAGCGTGGGCCAGAAGCAGCCGGGCGTCGCGCGGCGCATTCTCGACCCCGGCGGAGGCGAGGCGCTGGGCAGCCTCGCGCATCATGTCCCGCCAGGAGCAATGGAGTGTCATGGCGCGGGGTGTAGCATGACGAGCCAGAGCAACGTAAGAACGGGTTATGACCGATACGTCTCGCCTCGACGCGCTCGAAATCCGCATCGCCCACCAAGACCAGGCGATCGAAGAGCTCAACCAGACGATCATCGCCCAGTGGAAAGAGATCGACCGGCTGACGCGCGAATTCGTTATGGTGTCGGACCGGCTCGCCAGTGCGGAACAGTCGATCGGGCCGAGCCGGGCGACGAAGCGCCGCCGCCGCATTGGTGACGTTAGTCTTACGCTGTGAGTTCAGCACCAAGCGTAACGGCGCCTGAACGCGTGATGGAGAAATAATTCCCCAGCGTATCGCGGCCGAAGTATTCGCGGAGTTTGGCGACCATCTCGATATCGCGTTCGCCGGTGTCGAGGTTCACGTGCGTGGCTAGGCAGCGCACGATCGGCTTGAACATGGCGAGTTCAGCTGAGCCGAGCTGGATCTTCTGGCCGACGATCCAATCGTCTTCGGCCCATGGCTTGAGGCCGTCGATATAGACGTTAGCGCGGAAGCGAAGCGGGTCGATCTCCTGCCCGATCGCCTGGGCGACGGAGCGGACGCTGGCGAGGTTCATGACCGAGATATAGCCGTTCGGGTGGTCCATGAAGCGGTAGCCGCGTGGGCTTTCCAGCACGCGAAGTGTGCCCGGCGCATCCTCGCCGAGAAAGGCCTGCAGGAACCGCTCGAGCGTGTCGCGGCCCCGGGGCGTGGCGAGGTTGGTCTCGACGCCGAAGCCGTGCGCATCGCCGACATGAAAGACGCCGGTTGCATCATCAAGGCGCGTCTTCACGCGCGCGAGCGCAGGGAAGCGGGCGAGGACGGTGAAGCGCTGTTTGGGGATGTGCTTCGGGTTTTCCGGATCGAAGCCGGAAGGGCCAACCTCGACGGCGTATTCGCGATCATGCGGGAAATAGCCGCCGGCCTCGAGCTTCACCGCGCTCATCGGCTCAGGCGTGAGGCCTTTGACCGGGTGGCGATAGATTGAGGCGACGATTCCGCGCATAAGCGCGGCCTACCCTCGCCCGCGATAAGGCGCAACGCCCGTGTCGGGGACCCACAGGGCTTCGGGCGCCTTGCCGGTTTGCCAGAAGACGTCGATGGGCATGCCGCCGCGAGGGTACCAATAGCCGGCGATGCGGAGCCACGCAGGGCTGAGCGTGTCGACCAGGCGCTTGCCGATCGCGACGGTGCAATCCTCGTGGAAGGCGCCGTGGTTACGGAAGGAGGTGAGATAGAGCTTCAAGCTCTTGCTCTCCACGATCCAGTCGCCGGGGGCGTAGTCGATGACGAGGTGGGCAAAGTCGGGCTGGCCGGTAACCGGGCAAAGGGAAGTGAATTCGGGCGCGGTAAAGCGCGCGAGATAGAGCGTGCCCGAGTGAGGATTTGCCACGCGTTCGAGCACTGCCTGGTCAGGTGATGCCGGTTGGGGCGCGTGTCCGCCGAGCTGTGTCAGTCCAGCGAGATTTGAAGGTGAATTCATGCCGTCAGATGGCGCCGGCGCGAGGTTTCGGCAATAGGGCGCTTTCGATTCGTAGCTGGGACGACCGATTCTTCCCTGACCTGCTAGTCATGAAGCCTTCCATTCCACCCCATGGGCGCGAGTTGCCGCATGACGGATGCACAAAATTAAGGCAATTGACCTAGCGACTGTCATGAAATTGTGCGGTTGCGAAGTGACGGCGTCCGGTTTGGCTGATCTGCTTCCGGTGTGCTCTCGCCAATCGCCAATAAGGTCGCCGAGGACGGGTGCGCGCCCCAGCGCATTCTTGCCTGCAAAGCCGCGTCTGCGGGTCGGTTCAACGTGAGGGGAAAAGGACAAATATAATGCGCAACCTCTTGGTATTTGGAATTATCGCGGCTGCTGCGGCTACGCCGGCCTTCGCTCAGGAAGTCACCATTTCCGGCAACGTCGCTCTCGCGACCGACTACGCCTTCCGCGGCGTATCGCAGACGGATGAAAGCCCCGCCATTCAGGGCGGCCTCGACGCCGCGTTCGGCGATTCGGGCTTCTACCTCGGCACCTGGGCCTCGAACATCAACTTCGGCACCGGCGGCGGCAACCTCGAACTCGACGTGTACGGCGGATACAAATTCGCTCTCGGGGGCGTGGCGATGGATGTCGGCGTTCTCGGTTACCTGTACCCGGGCGCGTCGGATGACGGCGCCGAGCTCGACTATTGGGAACTGTACGCCAAGCCCTCGATCGCTCTCTCGCCGCAGTTCACGCTGGGCGCAGGCTTCTACTACTCGCCGGAATTCACGGGCGAGTCGGGCGACGGCTTCTACTACGAAGTGAACGGCGCTTACGCTCTCACGCCTGAGTTGAGCCTGTCGGGCGCGGTTGGCATGCAGACGGTCGACACCGATGGCTTCTTCGCCGGTGAAGACGACTACACGACCTGGAACGTCGGCGGCACCTATTCCGCCATGGGCCTCGGTTTCGACCTGCGTTACGTCGGCACCGACGTGGACGACGCCAATGCCTACGACGACCGCGTGATCTTCTCGGTCAAGAAAGCCATGTAGTTCGGACCCGGCTTCGGCCGGGACGCAAATAATGGTTGCCTGACGGCATGACCGTCGGAAACAGTAGAGCCGTCGCGATTTCGCGGCGGCTCTTTCTGTTTCGGGCGCCCGCATGGGCGGCTGGCAAGGGGGATCGGGGACGACCAGGATGCCAGGCATGAGGGGGGCGACATGACAGCGGTCGAAACCCTTCAGCCGGCGATCATCTATCTGGGCGCGGGGCTGGCTGCGGCGTTAGCATCGCGCGCGGTGCGATTGAGTCCGATCGTGGGCTATCTGGTGGCCGGGCTGGTGATCGGGCCGTCGGGCTTCGGGCTCGTGCAAAACAACGAGACATCTCACTTCCTCGCTGATCTTGGCGTGGTGTTCCTGCTGTTCGACATCGGCCTGCATTTTTCCTTGCGCGAGATCAGGACGCGGCGGGACGACATGATCGGCCTCGCGCCGTTGCAGATCATCCTGTGCGGCGGGGCTTTTGCACTGATCGGCGTGGCGTTTGGATTTCCGTGGCCGGTGGCGGCGCTAGTGGGCGTCTCGCTCGCCCTCTCCTCCACGGCGGTGGTGGCGCGCATCCTTTCCGACAGGAACCAGCCGGGATGTCCAATGGGGCGGTCGGCGACGGCGGTGCTGGTGGCGCAGGATATCGTCGCGATCTTCCTGCTGACGTTCGCGGCCTCGCTGGGCGGCGATCCTGACATGCTGGGCGTGGAAGCGCTGATTGTGCTGGGCAAGGCGGTCGTTGCGCTGGTGCTGGCGATCCTGGCGGGGCGCTTTGTCGTGCGGCCGCTATTCCAATCGCTGGCGGCGACGAACAATCGCGAGACATTCACGGTCGTGGCGCTGTTCATCGTGCTGGCGGCGAGCGCGGCGACAGCGCGGGCGGATCTCTCGCTGACGCTAGGCGCGTTTCTCGCGGGGATGGCGGTATCAGATACGCCCTATCGCCATGTCGTGCAGAACGAGGTGAAGCCGTTCTCGGGTCTGCTGCTGGGGCTGTTCTTCATGAGCGTGGGGATGGGCGTGAACCTGCCAGCGATGGCGGCGATCTGGCCGGCTGTTCTTCTGACGGCGCTGGTGATCGTGATCGTGAAGACGGTGGTGGTGTTCGCGGCGGCGCGGCTGAATGGCTGGGCGATACCGGGCGCGACGCAGTTGGGTTTCCTGCTGAGCCAGGGGTCGGAGTTCACGCTTGTTGTGGTGGGGATCGCATCGATCTCAGGCGCGATGCCGGGCAACTGGGCGGGCGTAATCACGGCGGCGGTGGCGGTGACGCTGGTGGCGGCGCCGATCTGGACGTCGCTGGGCCTGCACATTGCAAAGCTGCTGGCGGAAAGATCGAAGACGATCGCCGCCGATGCCGCTGACGCGGCGGAGGAAGAGCCGGTTCTGGTGTTCGGCATCACGCCGGAAGCAAGGCTGGCGGCGGATGCGCTGCGCGACCATCACATTCCCTATGTCGCAGTGGAGGCCGATCCCGAGCGCTTCGTGTCGGCGGCGTCCGATGGCTACACCATCGTGTTCGGTGACGCGAAGGATGCGCAGCTGATGGAAACGATCGGCGCTGCGCGGGCGCGGGCGATCGTGCTGGGCGGATCAGGATTTGCGGGGCCGCAGGTTGCGGCGGCTGGCGCCAAGCTGCCGCCGCGGTTTGTCGCGGTGGCGACAGGGGCCGAGCGCGTAAGGCAGGCGGGCATGGGGCTGCGATCGCATCTGGCGCATGCAGAGCCGCGCGGCGTTGAGCTGGTCACGGATTTGCTGACTGAACTGGGCGTTGATCAAAAAGCGGTTGCGGCGTGGATCGCAGGCGAGCTTGAGCGGCGCGGGCTGCTGGACAAACGAGATGAGAACGAGGTGGAGATCGAGGCGGCTTAGCGCGGTGAATGCGCGCTCTATCAGCAAGCCGGAGACGCGCGTCTAACCCATCGCTCCGCCAGCTTCACCACCACGACGGCCAGCGCCGATTTTAGGATGGCTCCGAGGAGGAAGGGAGTGACGCCATTCGTCCAGGCCGACCCGGCGCCGATCAGTGATGTGAGCCGTAACCAACCCGCCGTAAGGATGATGACGTGGCCGAGCAGGAAGACCAGCATCATCGGCAGCCAGCCGCGCAGTCTTGGCCTCTCGGTGAGCCCGCCGCAGGCGAAGGCGGCGATGACGAAGCCGGCGAGATACCCGGCGGTGGGCCCAGAGAAATGATCGAGGCCGCCTGCCCCATCTGCCAGCAACGGTAGGCCGAGCGCGGCTTGCGCGAGCCAGGTTAGAACGATCGCTGCGGCCAGACGGGCGCCGGCGAGACCGGCGACAAGGAGGATCGCAAAGGTCTGCAGCGTCATCGGGACAGGATACATGGGCGCGGTGATCCAGGATGACGCCGCGATCAGCCAGCTTCCCGCCAGAACCGCCGCAAGGCCCCACGCCGCCGGCCGATCCGCCAGCATGGCGCGCAGGGGCGCAACATGGCTCGGTGACATGCGGCTCTCCCGTTTCCCGCCAACGATGGAAAACGTACCGCATTGCGTCTCGACGCCTCCGCGCCGTGTTGCCGCACGTATGCTTCTAGCGCATTGATCCACGATGCAAAGACGAGCGTAGAAGCATCAAGGGAGAAACGGACTGATCGGTAGCGCAAGATATGCGATTGCGGCAATCGCCGCTGGGTTCATTGCGACAATGACGATGGGCGGGTGCGCGACCAACGAAATGCCCTATGGCGCCCTGACGCGGCAATACGGCCTGCCTTCCTCACAGACATTCGAGCCATCGCCCGGCGTGCGCGTGCACTACACCGACGAGGGCAATCGCGAGGGGCGCACGCTGATCCTCGTGCATGGCTTTGCCGCGTCGGCTCATGCGTGGCGGCCATGGGCGGAGCGGCTGAGCGCCGACTTTCGCATTGTCGCGATAGACCTGCCGGGACATGGATTAACGCAAACGCCGGATGGCTATCGCGCGACCTTGACGAGCAATGCCGCGCTGATCGATGCGCTTGCGAACGCGATTGGCGTGCGGAGCTTTGTGCTGGCAGGAAATTCGATGGGCGGAACCGTGTCGCTGGCTTACGCGATGATGCGTGGCGACAGGCTTGAAGGTCTGGTGCTGATCGACGCGGCGGGATGGCCGGAGACAGCGAGCGGCCCGCCCCTTTTTGTCGATCTATTGGATAATCCTGTCGGGCGCTGGTTCATCAAGCTGTTCAACCCGAGACTGTTCGCGTCCGGCGGATTGAAGTCCGCCTATCGCAACGAGGCGCTGGTGACCGACGCGGTGGTTGATCGCTATGTCGACCTCGCGATGGCCGAGGGACATCGCGACGTGCTGCTGACGCAGGACATGGAGGCCAAGCCGAAATGGACGCCGGTAGACTTTCACGCCATCCGCGTTCCGACGCTGGTGATGGCAGGCGAGGAAGATGCGCTTATCCCTGCGGATGACTCGCGCAAAATCGCCGCCGCGATACCGGGCGCACGGTTGGTGATCTATCCGGATGGCGGGCACCTGCCGATGGAGCAATTGCCCGATGCGACGGTGAAGGACCTGCGTGCGTTTCTTGAAACGCAACGCGCGCACCCAACGGACGCGCGCTGATGCTTTTTGCCCCGACAAGGCCTTTCGGCCTGATGAAATAGGCATATCTCTCCACGCAACACTCTGGCGCCGACGGGCTGGATTCTGGCATAAGCAGCCCTGTCCAGTGAGGAGATCGCATGAAGATCGGCATCCCCAAGGAGATCAAGACGCAGGAATATCGCGTCGGTCTTACGCCTGAGAGCGTGATGGAGCTGACGCGGGCCGGACACGGCGTTTTCGTGCAGACCGGAGCCGGCATGGGACTTGGCGTGACGGATGCCGCCTATGTGAAGGCCGGGGCGACCATACTCGACACGGCGGCGAATGTATTCGCCACCGCCGAGATGATTGTGAAGGTGAAGGAGCCGCAGCCCGTCGAGTGCGCGATGCTAAGGCCGCACCACACGCTGTTCACCTATCTCCACCTCGCGGCGGACAAGCCGCAGGCCGAAGCGCTGATGAAATCGGGCGCTACATGCATTGCCTATGAGACGGTGACGAACCGCGCGGGACGACTGCCGCTGCTGCAGCCGATGAGCCAGGTGGCGGGGCGGATGTCAATCAATGTCGGCGCGTATGCGCTGATGAAGACCAAGCGCGGGCGCGGGCTTCTGCTCGGCGGCGTGCCGGGCGTGCCGGCGGCGAATGTCGTGATCCTTGGCGGCGGAGTTTCAGGGACGCATGCGGCGGAGATGGCGATCGGCAGCCGCGCCAATGTAACGGTGTTCGACCGTTCGATGCCGCGACTGGAAGAACTGGACGTGCAATTCTCCGGCGCGGTGGATACGGTCTATGCGACGCAGGCGGCGATCGATCGCGCGGTGACGGAAGCGGATCTGGTGATCGGCGCGGTGCTGATCCCGGGCGCGGCGGCGCCAAAGCTGGTGACGCGTGCGCACCTGAAGGACATGCGGCCGGGCGCGGTGCTGGTCGATATCTCGATCGATCAAGGCGGATGCTTCGAGACCAGCAGACCTACGACGCATGACGATCCGATCTACGAGGTGGACGGCATCCTTCACTATTGCGTGGCCAACATGCCGGGTGCGGTGCCGCGCACATCAACCTATGCGCTGAACAATGTGACGCTGCCGTTCGCACTGGATATCGCCAACAGGGGAACGAAAGAGGCGCTGAAGGCCGATCCGTTCCTGGCGGAGGGGCTGAACGTCGCGAACGGCAAGATCACGCACGCGGCAGTGGCGCACGATCTGGACCTGCCCTTCGCGAAGCCGGCATGGCTGAAGGCTTGAGACGGCTTCTGGCGCTTGGCGTGCTGGCGCTGGCCGCATGTAGCAATGAGACGCCGGTGAACATGAAGGACCCCGCGTCTGTCGCGGGGAAGTTCGTCGCGGCCTACAATGTGCGCGATCTGGCGCGCATGCTGCCGCTGGCGGATCAGGTCAACCTCGATGCCGTGAAAGAAGCGCTGACTCATGGGCCAGGCAGTGAGCCTTACAACAGCATTTTCGATCCCGAGATGGCCGCGCTGATGGCGCGCGAGGGCGGCAAGGTGACGGGCCCGCGCTATGAACGGCGCGACGCCATCGTGAGCGTGGGCAAGTCTGAGCAGGGTGACATCTACACCATCGAGCTGGGCGAGCGCGAGGATGGCGAGTGGCTGATCGAGGCGTTCTCGATGATGCCGGAGACGGATTTCCTGGAGCTGCCAGACAAGCCGCCGTCGAAGCGCTGAGCTATTCGGCGGCCTGAGCAGTTGTGGCGGCTGAGGCGAGACGCGCGCTGATCCATGTACGCACAAAGGCGTTCGTGCGCGAAGCGACGCGCGTGGGAAAGCGGTTGAACGCGTGCGGAGCGTCGGGCACGACGATCAGGTGCGCATTGCCGCTGGCTGCGATCCAGCGTTCCGCCATCAGGCGGCTGTCGTCGATCAACGGATCGATGGTTCCGCAGAGCAGCAGCGCGGGCGGCAGACCGGAAAGGTTCGCATAGAGCGGCGAGAAGGCGGGATCGCGGCGCTGCTCCTCGGTCCGGTCGGGCAGCAGGTTGGCGAGGCCGGAGGTCATTGCGGGGCCATCGAGCACCAGCGTGTCGGGCGGCGCCGCGCGCACGCTGAGCGTGCAGGAAAGATCGTAAGGGCCATAGAACAGAACGGCGCCGCGTAGGCGCGTGAAGTCGGATCGCGTGTCGCGCAGGCGCATGAGGGCGCAGGCGGCAAGGTGAGCGCCGGCGGATTCGCCACCAATGAACATTGTGGAGACGCCGAATTCCGATTGCGCGTGTTCGAACGCCCAGTCGCCTGCGGAGGCGCATTGGGCGATCATGCCGGGAAAGTCGATGTCGGGAAGCGTGGTGTAGTCGACGCTGACGACCGCCAGCCCTGCCCCGGCGATGCGGGCGTTGACGCGGTCGTCCATCGCGGCCGTGCCGATGGCCCACCCGCCGCCATGGAAGTCGACGTAGACGGCATGCACCTCGCCGATGGGAAGCAGGATGCGGATTGAGAAGCTTTCACCCTTCCAGCTGATGCGCCGCGTCCTAGTAGTCACGCCGGGCACGCCGTGGGGCATCAAGGCCTGCGCGCCGAGCATGGTCTGGATCATCAGCTTGCCGAGGCGAGACGGCGCCCGGAAGCGCGGGGCCCAGCGCAGCTGCCGATTCAGGCGCCGCGCTTCGTCGAGTTCATCGACGGGGAAGTCGAGGGAATCCGGCATGAACGAGCCCTGCGCTGACCTGATGAAGGTAGGTGCTGAGCGGGGTGTGGGCAATGCGCGAGCACAAACGAACAGGCCCGCTCCTTCGAGCGGGCCTGCGAGTCATCCACTTGCCAAGGATCAGCGGCCGTCGCTGCTCTTGAAGTATTTAAAGAAGTCGCTGTCGGGCGACATCACGAACGGCGTGCCGGCCTTGATAGCGGTGTCGTAGGCGATGAGCGAACGGTAGAACGAGAAGAACTCCGCATCCTTGTTGTAGGCAGCCGCGTAGATCTTGTTCCGTTCAGCGTCGCCCTCGCCGCGCAGGACCTGCGATTTCTGGTTGGCCTCGGCGAGAATGACTTCCACCTGCTTGTCGGCTTCACCGACGATTGAGAGGTAGAGCCCTTCACCTTCGGCGCGGTACTGGTTCACCTTCTGCTGAAGCTGCGACTTCATGCGCTCGTACACGCGCTGGGAGTTCGCCTCAGGCAGGTCGGCCTGACGGATGCGGACATCGATGATCTCGATGCCGAGCGTGGTCATGTTGGACTGAAGCGAGGTCTTGATGCGCTGCATCACGCTGGCGCGCTGGCCGGAGATGATGTCGGGCTGGGAGACCTTGCCCAGTTCGCCGCGCAGCGCTGCGTTGAAGCGCAGGCGGAGCTGGGCGAGACCGTTTTCCATCGAGCTGGCGGCCCGGAAGAACTGGGTCGGATCCTTGATGCGCCAACGCGCGATGGCGTCGACGTTCAGGCGTTGCTGATCGGCTGCGGTGATCTCCGCGGACTCCAAGTCGAAGCCCATATTGCGCTTGTCGTAATAGATCACGTTCTCAACGACCGGGACCTTGAAGTGCAGGCCGGCCTTGCGCTCGGACACATCCGAGTTGACGGCGTACTGGTACTGACCGAAGCGCAGCACGATGGCCTGCTGGTCGAGCGCGACGATGTAGAACGCGTTCGCCAAGATGACGATCACGACCGCAGCGATCACGCCGCCGATGATGATGAGCCTTTGCATCGTTATTGCCCCTGCGGCGTCTGTTGGCGGCCGCGCAGCTGGTCGAGCGGCAGGATCGGAACAGCGCCCGACTTGCCATCGAGGATGACCTGGTCGGTGCGGCCGATCACCTTTTCCATCGTCTCGAGGAACATGCGTTCGCGCGTCACGCGGGGGGCCGCGCGATACTGTTCGTAGACGAGGTTGAAGCGATCAGCTTCACCGCGTGCATTGGCGACGGAGGCGGCCTTGTAGCCTTCAGCTTCCTGAATCACGCGCTGGGCCTGACCTTCAGCTTCGGGGACGACCTTATTGCGATAAGCGATGGCTTCGGCTTCGCGCTTGGCCTTGTCCTGTTCGGCGCTGGAGACTTCGCGCTGGACGCTCACAACTTCTTCAGGGGCCGAGGCGCCGCGCAGGGAGATCGAGATCACCTCGATGCCGGCTTTGTACGAGTTTAGCGTCTGCTGCATCAGGTCGCGGACGCGAGTTTCGACCACGGTACGGCCCGTCGTAGTAATGGGCTCGAACGCCGAGGTGCCGACGATCTCGCGCATCGCGCTTTCGCCTATCTGTTCGACGAGGACGTGGTTGTCCGGATTGCCGCCTTCGACGTCGACCACGTTGAACAGATAGTCGCGCGGTTCGAAGACGCGCCAGTTGATGACGAAGTCGATGTCGATAATGTTCTCGTCGCCTGTCAGCATGAGGTTGGCGGTGTTGGTGCCGCCGATCTCGGTGCGGATCTCGGTGTTGACCGGCACGACGATGTGACGCTCGATCGGGTTGGGCAGCCGGATGCGGAAGCCCGGCTCCTCATAGCGATGGAATGTGCCGAAACGCAGCACGACGGCGCGTTCCTGTTCGTTCACCTGATAGATGCCGGTGAACAGCCAGCCGACCACGCCGATTGCCAGGATGATGATCAGGCCCATCGCGCCGAAGCTGCGACCACGGCCAAGACCGCCGCCGCCGCCCGATCCGCCATTAGAGCCGCCGCCATCCTTGCGCTTGAAGCGCTCCTGCATGCGACGCAGGGTTTCTTCCAGGTCGGGACGATCCTTGCCGCCGCCGCCACCGCTGCCGCCGGGCTTGTTGCCGCCACCAGGCTTGCCCCACGGGCTTTCGCCATTGTTGTTATTGCCACCGCCACCCCAGGGACCTCCGCCCCCGCCGCTGCCCTTGTTGTCGTTCCAGGGCATAGGCCCGTCCTCCTGAGTGGTCGTGTCTGGGGATTTGTGTCCTCCAGTAGTTGAGCCCGCATTAAAGCGAGTTCAAGGCGCGCAGATAAGACAGTTTCCCCCGCCAAGCGACTTGCGAAGTCACCGTAAAACCACCGTTTCAAGCTGATCAGAACTTGGTGAAGGACTTGGCGAAGCCATGTGCAGTAACCGGCATTACTTGCCGGGCGCCCATGGAACGCACGAATCACCTACTTTGGCGACGTTCTTGCAGCCCGGACCGCGCATGCTGACTACACCCTCCAACCCCTGCGACGCTGGCAAGCCACCTGCCGTTAACGACGCTGTGCGTCGCGACGTCACGGTGGTTATCGCGGCATGGCGCGCTGCGGCGACCATCGGGCGGGCTGTCGCCTCCGCCCTAGCCCAGCCAGAAGCGGCCGAAGTGGTCGTTGTGGACGACGCATCAAACGACGACGGCGCGACGCTCGCGGCAGCGCGGGCCGCAGACGATGGGTCGGGGCGGCTGAGCGTGATGGCGCTCGAGTTCAATTCCGGCCCTGCCCACGCCCGCAATGTGGCCATCCGCGCCAGCAAGGCGACCTGGATCACCGTTCTGGACAGCGACGATTTCATGGAGCCTGGTCGGCTGGCGAAGCTGATGGCGCTGACTGATGCCGGCTACGACCTGATTGCGGACGACCTCAAGCAGGTGGAGGAAGGCGCGGACATCGCGACAGCTCGCCCGATGTGGTTTGATCCTGGCCAGGAACAGTCGATCGACATCTCGCTTAGCTTTTTCATCAACGGGCTGATCCCGAAGCGTGGCCGCATGCGGCGCGAGCTGGGCTTCATAAAGCCGCTGATGCGGCGCACCTTCCTGGAGCGTCATGCTCTTTCCTACGAAGCGAGCATGCGGCTGGGTGAGGATTTCGACCTCTACGCCCGCGTGCTGCTCAATGGCGGGAAAATGCGGCTGGCGCCGTGGACCGGATATATGAGCGTGATGCGACGGAATTCGCTGTCGCTGAACCATTCGCGCGCCGACATCCTCGGCTTCGAAGCCTCGAAGGACCGGCTGCTGGCCTCTGGCAAGTTGTCGCCGGAGGAAGCGCGGCTGGTGCGAAAACTGCGCGCAAATACGCATTCCCGTGTTGTGTGGATCGATGTGATGGCGGCGGTGAAAGGCGGCAAAGTCTTCCGCGCCGGCGCCCTCATGCTAAAGAACCCCAGGCAGGCGCCGCATGTCGTTCGCAAACTGGGCCTCCTCGCGCTTGACCGCGTTCGGGGCGGGAAGCGATAGGTGCGTCTCCCGAGCTGGAGACCCTATGCCGACTGCCCTTGAAACCTTAGTTCGCAAAGCACTCGACGCTGTCGCCGATCCTGTGTCCGGCAAGGGGCTCAGTTCCTCGGGGCGCGTAACCGGGCTGGTCGTGCGGTCCGATGGCAAGGTGGGCTTCGTTCTGGAAACCGGCGTCGGCGCGGCGGATGAGCCGCTGCGCAAGGCGGCCGAAGAAGCGGTCATGGGCGTGAATGGCGTGACGGCTGTGACCGCGGTGTTGACGGCGGAAGCGACCACAGGCGCGCGGGCGGTTACGCCCCCGTCCCGTTCGACGGCGATTGCGCCGCCGCCATCCCCTGCTGCACGGCAAGAGGTAACACGGCCCGCGCGCGGGATCGTGGCGATCGCGTCAGCCAAGGGCGGCGTGGGCAAATCCACCGTGGCGGTGAACCTCGCCGTGGCTGCGGCGAAGAACGGCCTGCGCGTGGGGCTTCTGGATGCGGACGTGTTCGGTCCTTCGCTGCCGACCATGCTGGGCACGGTGGGCAAGCGGCCGGAGCTGACGGCGGCCAAGAAGATGAAGCCCGTGATGGCGCATGGGCTCGCCACGATGTCGATCGGCTATCTGGTCGATCCAGATCAGGCCGTTGTGTGGCGCGGACCGATGGTGATGTCGGCGGTCTCGCAGCTGATCAACGACACAGACTGGGGCGATCTCGACCTGCTGTTCATCGACACGCCGCCGGGCACGGGCGAAGTCCAGCTGACGCTGGTGCAGAAACTTCCGCTCGATGGCGCGGTGATTGTCTCGACGCCGCAGGAAGTGGCGCTGGCCGATGTGCGGCGCGGCGTGGGCATGTTCCGCAAGACGGCGGTGCCGGTGCTCGGCGTGATCGAGAACATGGCGTGGTTCGAACAGCCGGACGGCTCGCGCGCTTACATCTTCGGGAAAGAAGGCGCACAGCGCACGGCTGAGGACATGAACGTGCCCTTCCTCGGCGCGCTGCCGATCCTGCCGGTGCTGCGCGAAGGCGGGGATGCGGGCGTTCCGGCCGCGACAGGCGACAGCAATGCGGCGGAGGCTTTCCGACTGCTGGCCGAAGCGGTCAACGAAGCGCTGGCCGCATCGCCCAACAAGCCTGCGCCAACGATCGTTTTTGAATAGCGACACGCGAACGGCGCATATCTTGCTGCGTCTTTCTCGCGGAGCCGCGCTCCTGCCTGCTCCGCTGTGCGGAGTACTGCATGCTTGCCGAGCGCCTTGCCGTTAACGATTGTGAACGCTTGGCGCGGCAGCGAACCACATCTTTATTGGCGCCTCAGCGGATGATTCTCCTTGCAAGCGCGCGCGCCTCACTTAACGTTTTGTTTACGGCATCAGCCGTGTGGGTGCCGAGGGTTCGGCAGGGTCACACGGAGGAACGGGAGGCTTGGCTCGGGTGGCCGACACGGCAAACCGGGCGCGGACGGGAGTAGCGTATGGGCCATACGGTTCGGTTGCGCGGCGAGTTCTGGCCGCAGGATCACTGGGGTCGGGTAACCAACGCTGCGATTACGCGCGAGCAGATTGCTCAGCCTGCGCTCGAAGCCGCCGAGGAAGCCGCCGATGTCGCCCTTGAACGCTTTGGCGATCGCCTTCATTCTGTTTACCTTTCCGGCCCTGCGGCGCGCGGGCGGCCGGGCGGCGCGGCTTTCTTTGTGCTGCTGCGCCTTGGCGCATCGGATCTGCGCAGCAATGAGAGCTGGGAATCCGCAGTGGCGTCGCAACTGCGCCGGCGGCATCCGCGTGTCGGCCGCGTCGCCGTGGCGGTGTTCAACTGGAAAGACGTTTTCACGACCGACGGCGCCTTCTCGCCTGCCCGCTTCCGGCTGGCGGTGAATTCGGTGTGCGTCGCGGGCCGCAATATGACACGCATGCTGGCGCCGCAGCGGATCGATAGCGCCGCGATGAATGGCGACATTCTCGGCTTTCGTCCGCGCATGCTGAATGCGGCTGGACGGCTGGCAGCGGCGCGCTCGCCGGATCGCGTGCGTGCGGCGGCGATGGATTCGGGCCATGCCGTTCTGGCGGCGGCCTTTGCACTCGTGATGGAGCGCGAGCAGATCTACACCGAAGACCTCGATCTCCGGCGCGACCTGTTCACGCTGAACTATCCGGGCCGCACGCGTGACTTGTCGGAAGCGTATGCGATGGCGACGCGGCCTTCGCCCGACGCCATGAAGGCGTTGGTGTTTATCGACAATGCCTGCCGCTGGCTGACGCCGATGACGGATGCCTGGCTCAACGCCAACAATCCGCAGCGGACGGAAAGGTTGAAAGCCTAGCTCTCTTCGCTCGCTACTCAAAAAACAAACGGCGGCCTTGTCCTTCTATCGGGACAATGGACGCCGCACGTCGTGACCGTCTGGCTTGCCGGTCTTGGCGCCGGCTTTCGGGGAGGAGCGGTCTTACGCCGACTGCTTCATTGCGCGGCGCGATACACGCCGATGCGCCAGCGCGAGGATCATTGCGAGCTTGATGCCAGCACCGCCATGCCTGCCGTCAATCCAATCATCTTGCTTCCTCCTTCGCTGCGCTTGCTTGTTCTGACCCAATGACAGATACCTGCCATGACCTTGCTGACAGCATCATGTCAGCAGGCGGGGGAGGAGATGAAAACATGCGAAAAGCAGACCGTCTTTTCGAGATCATCCAGATCCTGCGGCGTTCGAAAAAGCCGGTGACGGCGGAGGCGATGGCGGCTGAGCTGGAGACGTCGAAACGCTCCGTCTATCGCGATATAGCCGCGCTGCTGGCGCAACGCGTACCGATCCGTGGCGAGGCGGGGATCGGTTATGTGCTGGACCGCGGGCTCGACATGCCGCCGCTGATGCTGACGACGGACGAGATCGAGGCGGCGGTGCTGGGCGCGCAATGGGTGATCAATCGCGGCGACCCGCAACTCTCAAAAGCGGCGAAAGACCTGCTGGCGAAGATCGAGGCCAGCATTCCCGAACGCCTGCGCCCCTATATCGACGACCCGGCGCATCGCGTCGTGCCGGCCTATGATCGCGCGCAAGACATGATCGATCTCGGCGTCGTGCGCAACGCGATCAACAGCGCGCGCAAGATGAAGCTGAACTATCGCGATGTTGAAGGCCGCGCGACCGAGCGCGTGATCTGGCCGATCCTGCTGGGCTACTACGAGACTACACGCATCATCTGCGCCTGGTGCGAGACGCGGAAGGATTTCCGGTCGTTCCGCTCGGACCGCATCGTCGCCGCGAACGTTCTGGAAGAACGCTACCCCGAACGCCCCGCCATCATGCGCGTAAAATGGCGTAAGGCGATGGAAGCCGACTGGAAACGCCGCAGGGCCGAATGGCCCAAGCGCCATGGCGACGCACACACCGAGGCCTGAGACAAAAGAAAACGCCGGCCCGATGAAGGGCCGGCGCAATTCGGGATACGCTCGAGCCTAGAACCGGAAATGAAGCTCAGCGCCGAGGGTGCGCGGCGAGCGCAGGATCTCGGTTGTCGTGCAGCAGGAAAAACCTGCACGCACCCCAGTGCCTTCGGCCGTGCCGGCCGTCGAACCGCAGCGCGTGGGCGCAATCTGCGAACTGCCGCCTTCGCGCAGGGCCGCCGTCACAGCGTCATAGGTGATCTCGTCAAACAGGTTCTTCACCCAACCGATCAAGGTGATGTTGCCATCGCCATTGGTCCAGCTGATGCGCGCATCGGTCTGATCCCAGGACGGCACCTTCGTGTAGCTGCGGTTGAAGACCGACGTGAAGGCGACGTCCTGCCACGAGTAGCTGATCGATGCATCCAGCGTCGATTGATCCTCGAAGAACCAGGTGTAAGTGCCGACCAGCGCAGCCTTGTTCTTCGGGGTGTATGGCAGGATGTTGCCGTTCAGGTTCTGCCCCTGCACGCCGCGACACGGCTGCTGCGCTCCCGGCGAGTATGGCAGGATCGGGCAAACGCTCGCCGGGCTGCCCGCGGGAACCGCCGCAGCAGGCCCCAGCGGCTGCGCAGCCGGATCGAGCGCGTAGAGATCCAGCGCGTGAACCAGCGGCGGTGTGTCGCCGATTTCCGGGTTCGTATAGCCGTAGTTGAAGATGAAACGCAGGTTTTCGGTGGGGTACCAGTATGTTTCGAGTTCGATGCCGGTCGTGGTTGTTTCTGGCAGGTTCACATACGCCGTGTAGGGCGCTGTCCGCACGGCTGAACCGGTATCGGGCGGCACAACAACGTTCGGCACCTGATAGCCCTGATAGTCGTACAGGTAGGCGACAACGTTCGTCGTCAGATTCCAGTCTCTCCACTCACGCTTGAAGCCAAGCTCGTAGGCGTCGAGAAGTTCTTTCTCCGTGTACGGCGTCGCAATCATCACGCAGGCTTCATACGCGCAGCCAAGGCCGCCCGGCTTGTATCCGCGATTGTACTTTGCGTAGACCAGCGTGTTGGTGTCCGGCGTCCAGTCGACGCCAAGCACGCCGGTGACTTCTTCCCAGCTTGCTCCAAGATCGCGATAGCGGTTGCCGGTCGCCGGATCGACGAGCTGCATCTCGATTATCCTTTTGCCGGCAGCCGCATGCTCCAGCACCTGTTGAAGCGAGAAGGCTTCGAGGTGGGGCGTCTGCACGTCAAGACGCTGATGCGAAAGATGGGCATCGAGGCGATCTATCGCCGGCCGAACACGTCGAAGCCGGAGCCGGGACACAAGATCTTCCCCTATCTCTTGCGCAAGCTGCCGGTGACAGCGCCCAACCAGGTATGGGCGATGGACATAACCTACGTGCCGATGGCGCGCGGCTTCGTCTACCTGGCGGCGGTGGTCGACTGGTTCAGCCGCAGGGTGCTGTCCTGGCGCGTGTCGATCTCGCTCGACACAAGCTTCTGCATCGAGGCGGTGGAGGAGGCACTGGCGCGCCATGGCAAGCCGGCGATCTTCAACACCGATCAGGGCAGCCACTTCACATCGACGGCGTTCACCGACGTGCTGAAGAAGGCTGAGATCGCCATCAGCATGGACGGCCACGGCGCCTGGCGCGACAACGTCTTCGTCGAGCGGCTGTGGCGCTCGATCAAGTACGAAGAAGTTTATCTTCGAGCCTATGACAGCGTGTCCGAAGCTCGCGCTTCGATCGGGCGCTATATCGCCTTCTACAATGCGGGGCGCCCGCACTCGAGCCTTGACCGGCAAACCCCGGACGAGGCGTACTTCAACTCGCTGCAGCCAATCCCGGCCGCAGCCTAACCGAGGCGGAAATCCACTTATCCAAACCCCGGAACCTGTTCAGACAAACCGAGCCACCTCTGACATCTGCGCGTCCCCTTATCTAAGGTTTCAAGTAGAGTTCACGCGGCCCTGGACGATCCCCAGTTTGCTTAAAGGGCATTCTTGCGACGAACTTTTTTGATTCACCCGATCAGAGCATAGCGACAGCGCTAAACGCGGCAATGAATCTGCGATGAAATGGTGGCCATCAGACATTGCCGTCACGGTACAGCCAAGCGAGGGCATTTTGTTGCGCTTGCTGCTTCGCAGGCGCACGCGCTTTGCGTACGCCTTGACTTTGCGGCAGCCTAAATCGCTTCGACCGTGATGCTCTCGAACCTGCCGCGCCAGAGGGATTTGGCCTTTGCGAGAGACGCTTCGCCATCGCCCTTTCTGCCAAGGCCGAGTTGGGCTTTGCCCAGAACCCACAGCGCTAGCGGGTCATGCTTCCAGGCCTTTAGCGAGGCGGTTGCTTCGGCTTCGGCTTTCGCAAAATCACCAGCCTTGAGCCAGGCGGCGGCGACGGAGCGGCGAACTGGATACCACCACTGCGGCGGATCCATGTAACCGGCGAATTCGGTCTCCTGCATTTTTGCTGCGTCAGCGAAAACGCGCGCTGCCTGTCGCGCATTGCCTTCCGCCATGGCGAGGCGACCTTCGAGGACGGCGATAGCGACTTTTTTCTCGGTGCGGTCGGAATTTACCTCACGTAGCTCAGCCAACTCCCTCCGTGCGCCGGACGCGTCACCCTTCTGCAGCAACGCTTCGCCTCGGCCATAGGCGCGATAGAGGCCGAACTGCGCATCGAGGCGTGAACTCGGCGCGAGCGCGAGCATCCGGTCCGGCGCATAGCGGGCGAAGGCCACATAGGTGCGCGGAGTGGGATCGGAACGCTGTGCGGGCGCACTGGCTGGATAAGCCTTCGTCGCGTGGTCGGCGTAACGGAGCGCAAGCTCGCCATCGCCGGACATCAGGGCGCCCGCTAGACCGAACGAAAGATTGTGAGCGTAGTACATCGGCAGCCGGAAAGATGCGTCGGCCGGCGGGCGCGGATCACCGCCCGCGACGAGCCATTTTGTGTCGGCCTCGATCGCCTTAGCGTTGACGACAGCGGCGTCTTCATAGCGACCCGCGTGAAAGAAAGTATGCGCAGGCATGTGCACGAGATGGCTTGCCGCCGGCGCGAGGCGGCCAAGACGATCAGCATAGGCGAGCGCATCTTCAGCGCGGTCGTCGAACTCTGCGCCGTGAATGTAGTAGTGGATCGCGCCGGTATCGTCGGGATGCGCCTTCAATACGCCTTCGAGCAAAGCAAGCGCCGGTTTGAGTCCACGTTCATCATCGCCCCGAACGGGGATGAGAAGACTGTGGGCGGCGAGGACGGCGAGTTCGGCTTCGCCGGGATAATCGGCGGCGATCTTCGCCATGGCCTGACCAAAGGCGGGTTCGGTCTGTCCTTCCCCGGCCTTGGGTCTACCCACGGCGTTCTTTTCGTCGGACACAGCGGCGCCAACATCAGCATAACGCGCGACGATGGCTTCAGCGAGCCGTCGCGCCTTGTCGTCGCCCGGCTTGACCAGCGATTGGGCGCGTGTGGCGGCGGCGAGAGCGGCTTTGCGTTCATCTTCGTTGATGCCGTAGTTCAGCGTCGGCCCAAGCACCCAGGCTTCGCCCCACGCGCATAGCGAGCAGGACGGATCATTTTGAACCGACCGCTTCATCGCGGCCTTGGCGTCCTGATGGTAGAAAGCGTGGCTGAGCGCGAGGCCGTAGTTGAACCAGGCCTGTGCATCGGCGCTGGCCGTGTCGACCTTGAAGCCGCCCGTGCCCATGCCGCCAGCCAGCTTGAGATCGGGCTTCGCCGCGCCGAGACCCGAAGCCTCCGCCGAGCAAAGCGCATTGAGCGCGAGCAGCGCATCAACAGTTGAATCACCGGGCGCCCGCGCAAGCGGCGCAATGGGGGTGACGACAGACGGGCCCGTGGCGCAGGCGGCAAGCGCCATCAGGCTGATTGTCAGTATCCGTTTGCGCATGTCGCTCTCCGACTTCGCAGGGAGCCTAGCCGATTGCGCCGTCAACGCAAAATCGGTCGGTTGTTAGCTTAAAAAATGATTTTTAGATTGGACGCATGGCGATCAAACGCATGGACAACGTAGGAATCGTCGTCGAGGACCTCGGCGAGACGATTGGTTTTCTCGCGAGCTCGGCCTGGAGCTCGAAGGGCGGGCCACGGTCGAAGGAGACTGGGCCGGACGTATCACAGAACTAGGCGATCAGCGTGTCGAGATAGCCATGATGCGCACTCCCGATGGCCACAGCCAACTCGAGTTATCCAGCTTTCTCAGGCCGCCTGTCGTCGCATATCCCCGCAGCGCCCCGGTCAACGTCCTGGGCTATCTCAGCGTCATGTTCGGCGTCGACGACAGCGACGGGACGGTTGAAAAGCTTCGCAATCGCGGCGCGCAGCTCGTCGGCGAAGTCGTCCATTATCAAGACGTGTGTCGGCTCTGCTACATTCGCGGGCCTGGCGGGCTTCTCATTGGGCTCGCACAGGAACTCAGCTGAGCGCCACACGAGCGCGCGTGTTTCACGAAGAGTGGATCAGCGGCGTTCGAGCTCGCGGATCACGCAGGCGACTTCGTTATCGGCGTCTGCTTCGATGCGGGTGGCGGAAACTTCGCGCCATTCCTTGCGGTCGAACGCCGGAAAGAAGACGTCGGCCTCGCGTTCGGCCTCGACATCGGTGAGCGTCATGTGGGTCGCGAGGGCGAGACCTGCCGCATAGATTTCCGCCCCGCCAATGATCGACACGCCCGGAATTCCTGACTGCGCAGCCATTGCACGCGCAGCCGCGAGTGCGGGCGGCAGGCTGGAAAAGACAAACGCGCCGGGGGCCAGGAAATCGAGATTGCGGGTGGCGACGATATTCGGCCGGCCCAGAAGCGGACGCCGGGGAAAGCTCTCCCAGGTCTTGCGGCCCATGATCAGCGGCGTCTTCGCCGTCACCTTACGGAAATTGGCCATGTCGGCCTTGAGGCGGAACAGCAGCCGGTTTTCGAAGCCAAGTTCGCCTCGCATGCCGATAGCGGCGACGATCCTTACGCTGATGGGGTCATTGCTGACGGGAAAGGTGGACGATGACACGTGTGACCCTGTATTGAGCCCGATGCCCCATTGGAGGGGGCGCGGCGCCGGCAGTCGAACCCTCGTTCGCTGACCAGCGCAAGTGTTTAGGCATGTAAGTCTGGAACGGGTCGGGCATGGATGCCTTCTGGAACGAGCTCGTCTCGGCTCTGACCAATGGTCAGCCGGCCCAGCTGCCGCTGGCGCTGGCAGGTATGATCATTACGGCAGCTGTGATCTGGTTTCTGAAGGGGCGTGCGTGGGCGTTCCTCTATGTGGCGCTGATCCCCCTGCTCAACTGGAGCTTCGGGCGACCCGAGGTTCCGCATGTCGACCTGACAGCAATGTTCGGCGGCGTGTTTGGCGCATCGCACCACATCGTCTTTAACCCGCTGACCATTGCGACGGGCATGGTCTTCGTCGTGCGCGACTTCGTGCAGCGCGAAATGGGCCATCGCGTGCTGGTGCTCATGGCTTTGGCGATAGGGTGGTCGTTCTATTATTCATGGCCGGTGATCGCGCTCGCCTCCGGCATTGCATTCGCGATTTCGGAGACCGCTGATTGGCTAATTTTCACTTTCACAAGATACCGGCTGTCGACGCGTATACTCCTGTCGAGCGCGCTGGCGGCGCCGATTGACACGACGGTGTTCTTGTATGGGGCCGACCTGGCGCAGGTGATGGCGGGAACCGCGGAGCCGGGCAGCCAGCTCAACCTCGCAAACTGGATCTTTTTCATCATCGGCAAGATGATCGGGGCGGTCGCCGTGTCGGCGATGATCCGCTATCGCGAGAAGCGCGGCGAGGTTGATCCGGCAGCGGCTTGATCCCTTCCCGCCCTTAAATGCAAACAAAAAGGGCGGTCCTGGAAGACCGCCCTTTCGCAGCTCTTGCGAGCTTCTTGAACGTCAGCCGACGAGACTAGTGAGTCTCGGCCGGGGCAGCCGGAGCCGGAGCCGGAGCGGCCGGGTCAACCGGAGCAGCAGCCGGGTCAACCGTGGTCGTCGTTTCCGTGGTCGTGGTGGTCGTCTCAGCCGGAGCCGCAGGCTCAGCCGAAGTCGTCGTTTCGGTCGTGGTGGTTTCGGTCGTGGTCGTTTCGGCCGGTTTCGATTCCGAGCAGGCGGTGAAGCCGAGCGCAGCAACCGCGACAACCGCGGCAATGGTCATTTTCATAGGACAGATCCCTCCGACGGATCACACCCGCCTCGGGGATGAAGGTCCGGGCGGCCTCGGTTCATCATCTGACGCGTGAAAAAGCACAAGATGTTGAATCATTGCGATTTCTACAGCTTGGTTGCGCGAACCTTAACGCGCCTTGCGCACAGCCACACGGACGACCCATGTGTGCTTAACGCAGCGATCGCCTGATCGTTTCGACGTCATCGATAACCTTGAATCCATTCGGGTGTCAGAAGCGCTCGCCGCAACCTCCCCTGATCGATGCAGGCGCATCAAACGGCGACAGGCGCCTTGATATGCGCTTCGGGCGCGTAGTCGCTGAGCGTGAAATCTTCGTAATCCCATCCGAACAGGTCCGTTTTAGATGGGTTGAGCTGAAGGCGGGGAAGCAGCTTGGGTTGGCGCTGCATCTGCAGCCGCGCCTGCTCGAAATGATTCGCGTAGAGATGGACATCGCCGAATGTGTGGACGAATTCGCCCGGCTCCAGCTTTGTCGCTTTCGCCATCAGGATCAGTAGCAGCGCGTAGGATGCGATGTTGAATGGCACGCCGAGGAAGACGTCGGCTGAGCGCTGGTAAAGCTGGCAGGAGAGCTTTCCATTCGCCACGAAGAACTGGAACAGGCAATGGCACGGCGGCAGGGCCATGCCGTCTATGTCCGCAGGATTCCAGGCTGAGACCACAAGCCGGCGTGAGTTGGGGTTGTGGATGATCTCGTTCTTTACCCATCCGATCTGGTCGATCGTCCGGCCGTCAGGGGCGGCCCAGCTGCGCCATTGCTTGCCGTAGACGGGGCCGAGTTCGCCGCTTTCGTCGGCCCACTCGTTCCAGATGCTGACGCCCCGGTCCTGCAGCCATTTGACGTTGGTTTCGCCGCGCAGGAACCAGAGCAGTTCAACGATAATCGACTTCAGGTGAAGCTTCTTGGTGGTGAGCATCGGGAAGCCGTCGGCCAGGTCAAAGCGCATCTGGCGGCCGAACACGCCGCGCGTGCCGGTTCCGGTCCGGTCGCCGCGGTCGACGCCGTTGTCCATGATGTCGCGAAGCAGGTCGAGATACTGGCGCATGAGCCCAAGCCCCGAGTCGGTGAATGCCGTTCAGTGATGGGGGGTCGGGACGGTGTTGACAAGCTTTGCGACGCGGCCCTGCCCTGTGCAAAACTCCAGTTACAAACCAGAGGCCGTTCATGTTGATCTTAAGTGTTTTCTTCCGCGCCCCGCCGGACCAGGCGGAGGTGCTAAGGCCTCATATGCAGACGGTGATCGCCGCCTCTCGGGCCGAGCCCGGCTGCCTGTTCTACACGCTGGCCGAGGACATCGCCGAGCCGGGACTAATCCGGGCGTTCGAAGTCTATGTGGACGACGACGCGCTGAAGGCGCATGGCGACAGTGAACACTTCAAAGCTTGGCGATTCGTGAGCGGACAATATCCGCGTGAGGAGCGCACGCTCTACGACGCGACGAAGCGCGACTGAGTCATTCCGCCTAAGCAGGTCGTCGCGACCGACCTGCCCAAGCTTGCTGCACCTGCACAGCGTGCGCTCACAAGCGCAAGCGTCACCAATCTGTCAAAGCTCGCACAAATGAGCGAGGCAGACGTCATCGCGCTGCACGGCATGGGCCGAGCGCCATGACGACACTCAAGACTGCGATGAAAACAAAGAAGCTGATTTCGCGAAACGCTAACGCCTAGATGGCGTCGAGCCCTTCCATCAGGATCGGATCGATCTCGACACGCTTACCTTCGCGATAGTCGTCGACGGTGCGCACCGCTTCGTCACGTGAGAGGCCCTGTCGCTTGATCAGGCGATCTACCAGCAGGCGCTCGTCACGGCGCGAATTTTCAAGGGTGCGTGTTTCAACCATGGCGCATACTCACTGCGTACTGACGAACGTGTTGTGGTGGACCCGCGCGGTAGAATGCCCACGCACGTCCGTTGTTCCGACCTTGCAACGCTGCTGTGATTCAGCGCCGCCGTGTCTTTGAAGCGCTCATATGGGGCGAGGATGCGGCGATGGAATGACAAGCAGATTAAATCTGCTCACGTTGTCTCGCAGATGAACTCAACGCTGGAACGATGCTGCAATGCGATTAACGAGATGCTGGGCGCGGCGTGCGCCGCCCTGTCTGTTTGTGATCCACGCGGCGATATTCAAGTCGTTGCGATTGCCCGCAGCATACATGAGGCCGGGATCGTCATAGACGTCGAACCATCCGACGCGATGGACCGCCAGCAACTGGATCATTTCGGGGCCAGCGGGGCCGGTGCGCTCCTCGGTTGGATAGCGCTTTTCGTGGCCCGTCCACTTCTGTCCCTCGATCCGGTCGGCGTCAGACCATTGGATCGACAAGCCTCCGCGCGCCGTGCGCACAAAATCAAGCAGGCTTTCGAAGCGATCGACACGCCCCACGGCAATCATGCCATCGCATTCGGGATGGCCTGACATTGTCGAGCGCCAATTGCGATAGGCGACAAGCACCCGATCGTCGATGCCGCGGCCCCGTGCATAGGTCGGGTAGCTTGGTTTGCGGTTGTACGGCTCAGCTATCAGCGCCGAGCCGCCACCGGGAACGTGCATCCGTGTCTGCGAAAGACCGAACAGGCAGACCTCGACTATTTCTTGCCGAGGTTGGCGGCCTGTTCCGTCATCTCGACGCCCTCTTCCGGCGTGGCGACAGGGCCATCGGCCTCGAGAATCTTCGTGCGGAAAGACAGGCCAGCGATCGCGGCGCCGACCAGCGGGGCGATGATAAAGAGCCAGAGCTGTTGCAGCGCAGCGCCCTGCGCGAATACGGCCGGGCCAAAGGAGCGCGCCGGGTTAACCGAGACGCCGGTCACCTGGATGCCGACAATGTGGATCACGGTGAGCGTCAATCCGATCGCAAGGCCTGCGAAGGCCGAGGGCGCCTTCGTCTGGGTCGAGCCGAGGATCACGACGACGAAGAGGAAAGTCGCGACGATCTCGAACGCCAGCGCGGCCGTCATCGAGTAGCCGCCGAGATATGCCTCGCCGAAACCGTTCTGGCCGAGGCCGTTGACCGCAATGTCATAGCCGGCCTTTCCTGAGGCGACGACATAGAGAATGCCCGCGCCGATCAGCGCGCCGATGAATTGCGCCACCCAGTACTGCACCATCTCGTTGATGCTCATGCGGCCAGCGAGATAGGCGCCGAATGACACGGCCGGGTTCACATGGCAGCCCGATACCGGGCCGATGCCATAGGCCATCGCGACAATGGCGAGGCCGAAGGCGAACGAGATTCCGAGTTGTCCGACCTCGGGACCAGCGAGGACCGCCGAGCCGCATCCGAATAGGACCAGCGTAGCTGTGCCGAGACATTCCGCGAGCAGTTTCTTGAGCATCCGTCCCTCCCCAGGGCAGCCGACAGATCGGCAATGTGGACGATGCTTACGCCAAACCGGTGACGGCGCCAGACGGATTCAATTGGCGGGTTGATCTTTTAGCCCGCCGCCAGCCACACAAGGGCCTTGCAAGCGCGATTCTGATGTTCTACTTTTGTTCCAGGCCAAGAGTTGGGGTGATTCTGGAGTAGTCGATCATGGCATACGACGCCGGGTTTGCGAATGTTCAGGTGCATCAGGCGCGGGAGCTCGCCACGGGTTTTGTGACGCTTGGGACGCGGGATCTGGCGCGCGCTTCGCGCTTCTACGAACAAATCGCGCGCGAGATGGGCATCGGACGGTCTGCAGAGTCCGACCATTTCGTGGGCTGGGGCGTACCGGGCGTCGCGGCGGGCTTCGGGATCGCCTTGCCCGGCGCTGTGCCGGAAGTCACACGCGGAATGGTGCCGCTGCAGGTGGACGAGCCTGAGCAGGTAGAGCGGCTTTACGAAATCGCGTTACGCAATGGCGGAGCGGGCGAAGTCGCGCCGGGTGATTGCGGCGGGTTCTACGCTGCCTATTTCCGCGACCCTGACGGCAATCGTCTCAACGCTTTCTGCGTGAGCCAGCACTGAAGCACCAAGGCGCGATCCGCGTTAGGCTGTTGCTGGCCGAAACGGAGCGCGGATGTGCAGGTTCTGGTATGCGCTGCGTATTCTGGGCGGGTGGCGATGATCGGCTTTGTGGGCCTGATCCTGCTGTCGATTTTTGGCGTGGAAATGGGCCTTTTCCGGCGCTGAAGATGCGTTGTTGGCGCTTAACCTTTTAGCGCCTATATTCATTCCGTTCCGTAAGGAACTATGGCGATAAACCCTCGCGTAATAAGCGGACCGGACCCGGGGGCAGTGCCCGGCGGCTCCACCAGATTTCACCCCGGTCGTGGCCGGGCTGTCTGGGGCCGACACAGGATCGACGGACGTGTAAAGGCGAAGACTTTGCCCGCTTTGGCCCCGATAGAAGCCTTTTACGCAATAGTTGCCAACGACAACTTTGCTCAGGACCAAGCTCTTGCTGCGTAAGCAGCGGACCTAGTCCGAACACTTAAGTCCTTAGCTCTAGCCAGCTAAGGCGGGGCTCGGGGCGGCGCCTGGCAACAGAAGCCGCCCCACTTATTTTCGTGACATGGCGGGGCTGGCGCGTTGCACTATCTGTGATGTGCGATGACCATTCCGCACGAATACCGCACGGCCTCGCAGGACTTCGATCGCTATATAGACGCCATGCGCGCGATCACCATGATCGACAGCCGCAACGCGCACTACACGACAACGCAGGGCGTGTTTCAGGCTTTCCGGCGTCGTGTGCCGCTGGCGGATGCACTGGCCTTTGCTGACGCATTGCCACCGGTCCTGCGTGCGATCTTTGTATCGCACTGGCAGGCGGATGAGCCTCGTCTTCCCTTCACAAACCGCGCGACGATGACGGCCGAGGTGCGGGATTTGCGCGCGCACCACAATTTCGCGCCCGACACTGCTATCAGTGATGTGGCGCGAGCCCTGCGCGCTGTCGTCAACCCACGCGATTTCGGGCACGTGCTGTCCAGCTTGTCGCCGGAGGCAGCTGCCTTCTGGGCGGTTGAACAGGCGCAGCAGACATGAATGATTGCGTGCCCGCTGTACTTGAACAAAAGAAGTAGGGCTAATTCGCACTCATCTTAGAGGAGACCGCTCATGAAACGCACGGCACAAGCTGTCTGGTCGGGCGCGCTGCGCGACGGCAAGGGTTCGATCTCGCTGCAGAGCGGCGTATTCAAGGACCAGCCCTATTCCTTCAAGATGCGCTTCGAGGATGAGAGCGGGAAATCCGGCACCAACCCCGAAGAGCTGATCGCGGCGGCGCATGCGAGTTGCTTCACTATGCAGCTGTCGCACTTTCTCGCGGAAGCCGGTCATCCGGCGGCGACGCTGACGACGGATGCGGAAATCACGATCGGGCCTGGGCCGAGCGGCGGCCAGGAAATCTCGAAGAGCGCGCTGACGCTGCGGGGCAATGTGCCAGGCATGAGCGAAGCGCAGTTTATCGAGCTGGCCAACAAGGCGAAGGCCGGTTGCCCGGTGTCGAAGGCGCTGGGCGCGATCGAGATCACGCTGGATGCGAAGCTGGAAGGTTGATCGCCTCGGGGTACGCCGCGCGTGCGCTCGATATAAAGCGAGTGCATGCGCCATAGTGTGAGCGTCGAGACGGCCACGTAAACGAGCCCAGCGAAAGCGAGCAGCGGCAGGTATCGGCGCGTCATGTCGGCGAGCCACGTTCCTTCCTTGCCCGTGACAAGCATGAGCGCGCAGGATGCGATGATCAGGCATGAGTTAACGTGATAGCGCGGCGTCATCGCCTGGATGGCGCCTGTGTCGAGCCGGCTCAGAGCCGCGAGCAAACCGCTTACGATCAGGAAGGTCGTAAACCAGAGGAGCGGGTCTGTGCTGCGAAATTTCGCGGCGACGAACTTACGCAGAATCAATGACCACAGCGCAATGCCAAGGATTGCGCAGGCGACGATCATGGCGATGCGGAGGGCGTCGTTTTCAGCCGGGTAGCCTAGCGCGGAACCGGAGAAGACTGCCGCGAACAGGACAACCTCGAACGGACGCCCGAGGCTGTGTAACGGGTTGGTGGTGTCGATGACGGGAACATAGCTCGCGAAATAAAGCATCATGAATGCGGCGAACGCTGCGGCCCACACGCCCGCATAAAGTCAGCGACGATCGAACAACAGAAAAGCGCAGCCCAACAGCAGAACCAGAAAGCCATTGCCTTGCGAAAGGCCTGACAAAAGTGCGGCGCCGAGCGCGCCCATCGACCAGGCCACCCCACCCTTCGTCAGCATCCAGAAAGTCAGCAGCGCGAAAGCGATGACGGTGTAATTGGACATCGCCGACATCGCCCACTGCATGCTGTCGGCTGACGTGTAGCTGAATGTCATCGTGGCGATGAAGAGGATGGCGGCGCCAGCGAGGGCGCCCGCGCCTTTCCACGCGCGCACTGCAAGGATGCCGAAGATCAGAAGCAGCGACAGGTTTCCGATGAAAGCCAGGACCGTTTAGTCGGGCGCGCCCGCGATCGCGCGCTGCGCCCAGAAGATCAGCTTGGTGGTCAACGGGCGGTGTTCGTTGTGCTGCGCCCAAAGCTCGGGCCAGGGATTGGCGGCCGCGCGGGCGCGTTCGACCGAGGCTGAAATGTGGATGTCGTCCATGAACGGCGCGCCAGGCGCGAGCACCACGATCAGGATGAAATAGAGCGCGATGAGAGCCAGCGCGACGCCGATCCAGACCCTGTGCGTGCGCCGCGCAGAATCCGCAAAAGCGGACATTGCCGATCCAGCTATTTCCCGCACGCGACGACTCATCCCTGCTGCGCGTTCGCTCTAGCGCGGTTCGACGAACAGCGGCATCCCTCGTTCGGGTCGCAGGGTGATGCGGATATTGGGCTCGACTGTGTGGGCAGGATTGGGCAGGAAGCGCAACGCCCTGACGAGCGTCGCAAGGATGGCGACCGCCTCCATATAGGCGAATTTCATGCCGATGCAGATGCGGGGTCCGGCGCCGAACGGCATATACTGGAAACGCGGGATGGCCCTGGCGCGCGCCTCGGAGAAGCGATCGGGATCGAACAGCTCCGGATTGTCCCACAACTTCTTGTGGCGGTGCATGATGTAGATGAGGGCGAAGGCGAGATCGCCCTTCTTGATCTGGGCGTCACCGAGATCGATGTCAGTCGTCGCGATGCGGTCGATGATGGCGACCGGCGGATAGAGCCGCATCGCCTCCTTGATGACCTGCTCATGATACGGCATGGCGTCGATCATCGCCGCGTCGATCGGTTTGTCGCCGCACACTTCCAGCACTTCCCGCAGCAAACGATCCTGAACCTCGGGCGTGTTGGCGATCAGGTAGAGCGAGAAGGTCAGCGTTAGCGCCGTAGTCTCGTGGCCTGCGCCGATAAAGGTCACGACATTGTCGCGCAGCTCGTCATCGGAAAGGCCGCGTCCCGTTTCGGGATCGCGTGCAGCCAGCAAGAGGCCGAGCAAGTCCTTGCGGTCAGCGCCGCTGGCGCGGCGGCGTTCGATGGCGTTCACGGCCGATTGTTTGAGGCCGGCGGCGGCCCGCCTGCCCTTGCCGCCCCATGGCCGCGGCAGCCAGGGAGGCGCGCCGAACATGTCGAGCATGTCGGGCTTACCCATCGTCTGCATGTAATCCTCGACCGAGGTCGACATCGCGTCATAGCCAAAGTTGGGATCGGCGCCGCCGAGGATGGTTTCGACGATTACATCGAGTGTGGCGTGCTGCATCTCGCCCATCACATCGATGGGCTTGCGGGACGACGACGCCTTCATGCGTTCAACCGTCGCTTCCGCCGAAGACGAGAAGGCAGGTACGAGCGCACGCAGCGCGTCGATGCGGAAAGCGGGAGAAGCGGCGCGACGCTGGAATTTCCAGTGTTCGCCTTCCGATGTCAGCAGGCCGTCGCCAAGGGCCGGGCCGACCAGCTTTCTCTGGAAGGGCGACTTCCTGAAAACGTCCGCGTGGTCGAGGAACATCGCCTTCATGTGTTCCGGCTTGCGGAAATAATGGAAGGTGCGGCCCAACCAGCGCGCACCGTGATAATGGTTCTCGTACATCGCCTGCGGCCAGACATAGAGCGGGTTTGCGATCATCTGCAGAAGGCCGCGCACGAGAGACAGCGGCTTCTCCGGCGGGGTCACCGTTTGGGGGATGAAGACTGGCGTCGTCAGCGTGTCAGGCATTGCAGGTCCGCCGTTGCTGCGCAGCACCCTATATGGCTTCTGCCGCGACCAAAACCCACCTTATGCGCGCTTTGGTCCGGCAGAGCGCCGCTACGGCTCCAGCGCCTGCGCGATGTCCGCAATCAGGTCATCCGGGTTCTCGACGCCAATCGATAGGCGGACCAGGCTTTCCGTGATGCCCAGTCGCTCGCGGCTCTGCTTGGGCACGTCGGAATGAGTCATCGCGGCGGGATGGGAGGCCAGTGTTTCCGTGCCGCCGAGACTGACCGCCAGCTTGATGATCTGCAGCTTGTCGAGGAAAGCGAAAGCGTCTTTCTCGTCGCCATCGATCTCAAAGGAGAAAGTGGAGCCGGCGGTCGTGCACTGGCGCTCGAACAGCGCGCGGTCGGGATGATCCTTGGGGAGGAAGCCGAGATACCAGACAGATTTCACGCGTGGATGTTTCTCGAGGAAAGCCGCCACCTTGCGCGCGCCAAGCTCGGCTGCGTCCATACGCAGCTTCAACGTCTCAAGCGAGCGGAGCAGCAACCAGGCGGTGTGCGGATCGGTCATCGTGCCGAAGATAGTGCGGAAAACGGCAACCTGCCCGATCCAGGCGGCGTCTCCCGAGGCGGCCCCGGCGATCAGGTCGGAATGGCCGCCAACATATTTCGTCAGCGACGTGACGCATATGTCTGCGCCCAGCGTGAGCGGCCGTTGCCAGAGCGGGCCAAGAAAAGTGTTGTCGACGATCACCGGCGGACGACCTGCCGGGCCCTTCAAGCTTTCCGCGATTTCGCGCGCCACAGTTATATCGACCAGTCCGTTGGTGGGATTGGCGGGCGTCTCGACATAGATCGCGCCGACCTTGCCGCCATTCTTCGACGCCAGCGCGGCCGCCTGCTTCGCCGCTTCGCGAAAGCCTGCTTCGCCTGCTTCCGCCATGAAGCCGACGCCGGTCGCTCCAAACTGGGGTAGAATGGTGTGCACCAGAAATTCGGTCCCGCCGTAGACGGGCTCGGAAAACACGAAGCTGTCGCGCGGACGCAGAAAAGTCATCAGCGTAGTGGAGATCGCCGCCATGCCCGAAGCGAAAGCCAGCGCCTTCTCTGCGCTATCCCAGATCGCCAGCCTGTCTTCAAGCACTTCGAGATTGGGGTTGTTAATACGCGAATAGATGAGATGCATCTCTTCGCCGCGCTTCTTTTCACGCAGGCCATAGGCCAGCTCGAATGAAGCTTTCCCTTCCTGAGCATTGCGGAAGACGAAAGTGGAGGTCTGGAATAGCGGAGGCTTCAGGGCGCCTTCCGAGAGGCTTGGCGCATAGCCATAGCCCATCATCAATGTCTCCGGGGAAAGCTCGCGCTCGCCAAGCTTCTTCGACCGGTAGGACTTCGGAGGGCGTGTCATGTGCAAGACGATAGGGCTGTTTCAGCCTGTGCAAAACGAAATGTTCTTTTCGACCCTTGCCCAAACGGAAGACTTGAGCGTTATCGTTCCAGCGAAACGAGGCGCCAGATATTGGCTCGCCTCCGACTTGAACCTAATTTACCCGGCGGGCGTGAGGCTCTAGCTCTCATGTCGAGGCGAGGGAGGGCTATGTTGGACCGGTCACCGGGATCCGCGACGGATCATATCGGCTATCACGCTCTCATGCAGGCCGCCCTCAAGGGCGTGCTGCGCACGACGCTGGATAATGTCTCGAAGTTGGACCGCCTGCCGGGCGATCACCATTTTTACATTACCTTCCGCACACGTACGCAGGGCGTGCAGATGGCGGATTACCTCAAGGATCGCTTCCCTGACGAGATGACGATCGTCGTCCAGCATCAGTACTGGGATTTCGAAGTGTTCGACGACCGCTTCGAGATCATTCTGAAATTCTCGGGCGTGCCGCAGCACTTGCGCATTCCTTTTAATGCCGTGACCCGCTTTTTCGACCCGTCGGTCAATTTTGGCATACAGTTCGATTCCGACCCGGCGGCCACGCCCGACACCCATCCCGCCATCCTGCCGGGCCTTGGCGTCGCGCCGGCGGCGCCGCAAGCGCCGCCTGAGGCCGCTGAAGGGACCGTCGTGTCGCTCGACGCCTTCCGTCGCAAGTGAGCTCCGAAGACGGGCAAGCCGAGCCGCCTCGCCTCACCGACGAAGAAATGCTCGCGCGGTTCACAAACTCGAAGAAACGCCCGCCGTGCACCGAAACTGTGGGCATGCGGCTGACACACGTCGACCAAGCTAGGATGACAGCACGCTACGCCTTCGAAGCGAGGCAGGATTTTGCCAATCCAACTGGTGCGATCCAGGGCGGCTTCCTCGCAGCGATGCTGGATGAGGCGATGAGCACGACGGCCATCATCGTCTCCAACGTCACGATGAACGCCCCGACTCTGGAGATGAAGGTCTCGTTCCTGCGTCCCCTCTTCGTGGGCGCAGCTACAGCGGAGGCGCGTGTACTGAAGTGGGGCAAGTCGACCTGCTTCATTGAGGCGGAATTGTTCGATCCGGAAGGCCAGCTCGTCGCCAAGGCCAGCGCCACGCAGGCGCCCAAGCCCTTTAAGCGCTTCTAGGCGGGCAGCCTTCGTTGACTTCTTTCGCCTTTGGCGGGAGTGAGGCGAGGTGAGCCGCACAAACGAAATCTGCCAGTCGTATCTGGGCGTCGCGCCGTGGATGGATCCGCTTGCCGCGCGCCTGCCCGGCCTGCAGCCGGTGCAGCCGGGCGAGTGGCTGCAACGCGACGATGCTTTCGACGGGCAGATGAGCTATCGTGACGAGCTCCTCCGGGAGCGCCGGGGCGAGGTCATCGCGACGGCCGGGGATCCTGATCAGGCGGAGCGCGATCTGCTTGCCGCTGTTCTGGCCGAAACAAAAGCAGACACCGGCTATCTCGCCATGGGCGATACGATCATCCGGCCCGATGGCGTCTCGGTGTCGCTGACGGCGGACCGCCCCTTGGCGACCGCCGCAAGACTCGCGCAGGAGGACATGCTGATCCTGCAGCCAGGACCGGACGGTTATGTGCTGGCATCCGGCGTGCTCTGCTTTCCGGCGAGCTGGACGCTGGGCCAGAAGGTCGGGCGCGGCATGATGGGCATTCACGCGCCTGTCGATCGCTATGATGCCGGCATGGGCAGGCGCGTGGACCGCGTATTCGCCATGCTGCAGCCCGATCAGGCGGTATGGCGCGCCAACCTGCTCTGCTACAACAATCCCGAACTGCACCAGCCGCGACTGGAACACGAACGCAGGCCTTTCGATCGTGAAAAGCCTGTCTGGGTGCGTGTGGAGCGACAAACGCTGCGACGACTGGGGTCCAGCCCGGCCCTGGTCTTCGCCATCCATACTTGGCTTGTGCCAATCGCAAGGCTGTCTCCGCAACAGGCAGCCACCCTGCCCGAAATCGTGCGCAATGGCGGCAGCATGGGTGAATCCAACTGATGACGCCTGCAAAGGCCCATATCCTGCCGGACCGCCTCGCACCGAATCTCAAGGTATGGTTCGTCGGCACGGCGGCGGGGCCGCGCTCGGCCGCGGAGCGCGCCTATTATGCGCATCCGGGAAACCGCTTCTGGCGCGCATTGCACGAAGCGAAGATCACGCCGCGCCTGTTCGCGCCGCAGGAATATCCGCTGCTGCTCGACCTCGGCATCGGGCTCACGGATTTCTGCAAGATCAGTTGGGGCGTCGACAGCCAGATTGCGAAGGAACATTTCGACGTCGCTGGCTTCGCTGGGAAAGTCAAACGGCTGAAGCCTCGCGCCCTCGCCTTCACCAGCAAGACGGCGGCGAGTCTTTGGCTAGGCCGACCGACGGGTCGCATTCAATCGGGCGTTCAAACAACAACCCTTCCGGGCCAGCCTGTTACGTTTGTACTACCGTCTCCTTCGGGGCTTGCGACATCTTTCTGGTCGATGGAACCATGGCGCGAAGTCAGAGCCTTTCTCAGTAGAGTTCCTTGACGCAGGGGCTACAGGTATAGTCGAACGCTGGGTAAGCGCTCGTACCGGGCGCTTTTTCTTTTGCTCGACGCTAGCAATGATAGGGAGTGACCGCATGACGCACGACGCCTCTGCGGACTTGGTTGGCGAAGTACGGGAGAAAGGGAATCTCGACAGAGCAACGATTGTCCACGCAGCGCTACGCCTGCTGGATGAAGTCGGGATCGATGGTCTCTCGACCCGGCGCCTGGCGGCCGAACTCGGCATCAAGAGCGCATCGCTCTATTGGCATTTCAAGGACAAGGGCGAACTGCTCAACGAGATGTCGAGCGAGATGTTCAATGAATGTCTGCAGGCCATCCATGCCAGCAAATCTGACGCTGACATGCTTGAGCATCTGGCGGAAATTGCACGCATCCTGCGCCGCACAGCCCTTTCCCGGCGCGATGGCGCGCAGGTGATGGCGCGACCGCTGACCAGAACACTGAGCGCCAAAACGGCTTTTGAGGAGAATGTGAAAGCCCTGGTGCGCGCCGGGCTGGCGGATATGGACGCACGACTGGCGCTGCAGACAATCCGCCGCTTCGCCATCGGTACGGCGATACAGGAACGCTCCAACGATGCGTTGTCGCTCTCGGCCGGTATCGTCTGTACGGGCGACGAGGGCTTCGAATTCGGCCTGCAAGCCTTCATCCAGGGACTGAAAGTCCGGATCGCGGCGCGCCAGACCGGGGCTCCGCATTAAGCCAGTGGAACGCCGCCCCGCCGAGCGCCAACGAAACGGCGCACCCGTCTCACGCGTTAGAGGGGCATGGCGGACTGGATTCACCCCAATCGGCATGTCCGCAAGCTTCTGGGCATGGGCGTCGTTACAGTGCTCATGGCGTTATGGGGGTGGTGGCTTTTCAACTGGCTGACGCCGCCGCAGGACAATCCATTCAAACCGCTGGAACTGACCGAGAAACCCGGCCTGGCGACCGGCTTCAAGCTGGATCGTCTGGCCAATAATCCGGCGCTCTGCTTCCAGCTACTCGACGAAGCTGGCGTGAAATACACGCGCGTCGACCGCGATGGCGATCAGCCGCAATGCGGGCTGCACAACGCCCTGACGCTCGGCCAGTCGCTGACGCCCTACTCAGCCACGCTCTCGATGAGCTGTCGCCTCGCCGCGTCCTTGCATGTGTGGGAGCGGCACGTCGTGATCCCGGCGGCCGAACGCATTCTCGGCCAGAAAGTCGATCGCATCGAGACGTTTGGATCGTATTCGTGCCGGCGTGTGAACAGCGCCAGTGAAGGCCGTTGGAGCCAGCACGCGACCGGCGACGCCATCGACATTTCCGGCTTCCGCTTGGCCGACGGCACGCGCGTGATGATCAAGGAAGTGTTCGGCAAGAACACCAGCCAGGGACGATTCCTGAAGGAAGTGCGCGACGAGGGGTGCGGGCTTTTCTCGACGACGCTGAGCCCTGACTACAATAAAATCCACGCTGACCATCTTCACTTTGACATGGGCTTCTCGACGATCTGCTCCTGACGGCAGTTCCACGGCGGCGCTAAACTGCCGCTGGTTCATGACCTGAGCGGCCCGATGCCCTATATTGGGCTCATGATCCGCCCAACCGTCATTGCATCGATCATGATCTTTGCAGCGCCTGCATTCGCCCAGGTGAGCGAACCGCTGCCGCGCTTCGAGGCGCTGGAACAGCAGCAGCAGATGGTTGAGCAGCGCGAATTCGATAATCTCGAAGCCAATCGCCAGCGCGACCAGATGCGATCGATGGCGCCGAATTCCGGCGTCAGCGAGGCCGAGCAGGCCTTACGCAGGATGGAATATGATCGCGCCCGAAATGATCGCCTAATGGAACTCGATCGTGATCGCCAGCGGATGCAGCGCGAACGGGATATCGCCAACGCGACGCTGCTGAACACGCGGGTGCCCCGGAATTCCAGCGTCGTGGTCACGGACCCTGATCGCTACATCCTGCCGCCAGCGCCGCCTGGCAAATACTATGCGCGGGTCGAAGGCCGCTTTGTACTGGTCGACGAAACGTCGGAACTGGTAACGAGCATTGTGCCTGTTCAGCCGACTGACCCGACCACGGATGTTCCCGCTGGCCCGCGCCCATTGCCCGCCGCCGGCCTGCCGGTCCGCCGTATCTCGCCGACCTCAGCCAGCGTGGTGCGCGATTTCCGGGCGCTATCGCTGCCTGCCCCGCCATCCGGGCAGTATTACGCCAGTGTTGATGGGCAGATCGTACTGGTCGATGGCCGCAC
Organism: Hyphomonadaceae bacterium; assembly: GCA_016714495.1. Classification (GTDB taxonomy): domain Bacteria; phylum Pseudomonadota; class Alphaproteobacteria; order Caulobacterales; family Hyphomonadaceae; genus UBA7672. The sequence goes on from JADKDU010000001.1 coordinate 703,710, forward strand.
CGAGCTGGCGGTCAAGGTGATCAGACCCGGCTAAGCGGCGATCGCAGGCGCCCCCTTGCGTCACGGGCAAACCACCCCCACTCTCATCTCCATCGTCAATTGAGCGAAAGGAGGTGATCCAATGTCAGTCACTATGAGCCGGGGCTTCGCCCTGACAAGCGATCTGTCGTTCGGAGCAACCTTCGTTCGCAGCATCGCCTGATCGGGCTCTGGATCGCGGCCTCGAAGCGTCAGCGATCCATTGAAGCCAAGGGGCAACGCCCCGCTCAAGGACGGGAAGGGCCGCCGGCAAACCGCCGCGCGGCCCTTTTTGTTTTTTGATTCCGCAGCCCTAGGGGACAGCTTGTGCCGGGACTCGGGTCTGCCATACATCGTCCCGCTCGTGTCCGGGAGGGATAGATGGCGCGCACGCAACTCTTCGGGCGTATCCGCCTTGCACTCATCAAGGCGCGCTCAGCGCTTCCTGATGCGCCGCCGCCCGGGCCGCGCGCCATATCACGACGCTCCATGCTCGCGCTGATGGCGGCGACGGCGGCGTGCACGCCTGCTCCGCGATCACAGCCGGGCGCGCCGGGTTCGGTGGCCATCGTCGGCGGCGGCACGGCGGGACTTGTTACAGCGTGGCGGCTCGCGAATGCGGGCATTGGCTGCGAGATATTCGAATCGAGCGGCCGCACTGGCGGGCGGATGTTCACTCTGCGCGACTTCACGCCAGAAGGGCAGTTCTGCGAGCTTGGCGGCGAACTCGTGGATTCCGGCCATGCCGAGCTGATCAAGCTGTGCGGAGAGCTCGGAATCGAAATCCAGCGGCTGCATCCTGAAGGCGATGGCGCAAGCGACCTCTACGATGTGGGCGGAATACCGCGGCTGGCTGGGGATCTTTTGGACCCCGCGGCGCAGACAGGCCCCTTCCTGCCTGTCGCGGCGCGAATCGCGGCGGATCAGGCGGCGCTGCTGGATGCCAATGGAAATTGGACAACACGGGCGCTGGAACTCGATGCGCTGCCGCTGTCGAAATATCTCGAAAGCCTGTCCAGCTCGACTGAGCGCTGGGTGATCGACCTGCTCGCCCTCGCCTATCACGCGGAGTTTGGCATTCCGGTTGATCAGCAGTCGTCTCTCAGTCTCGTCGACTTCATCGGAACGGATGCCGGCAGCGAATTCGCTATGTTCGGCGATAGCGACGAGGCGCATCGCATTGCAGGTGGATCGGGCACGCTGCCGGAGACGCTGCTGGCCCGCCTCTCCGTTGCGCCGCTGGCCGAACGCGTGCGGGTTAACCTGCGCCACGAGCTGGCGAACATTGCGCATGAAGGCGATGGTTTCCGCCTCACTTTCCAGAATGAGAGCAAACCGCCCGTCGAGCGTATTTTCACGCGCGTCGTGCTGGCCCTGCCCTTTACCCGCCTGCGCGAAGTGAGCGGGCTGGGCGGGCTTGGTCTGTCAGCCGAAAAGATGAAGGTGATCAACGAGCAAGGCTATGGCGTGAATTCCAAGCTCATGGTCGGCACCACATCGCGGCCGTGGCGGCAGCAACTGCTTGGCATCAACTCTCCGTTGACCGGCACGATCTATTCCGACCGCGGATTCCAGATCGTTTGGGACACCAGCGCGGGCCAGCAAGGCATGGGCGGCGTGCTGACCAACTTCATCACGGGGCCTGCGGCGAAGAGCGAAGAGTCGGCTGTGCTGGCGACGCTCGAATCCGGGCTGGCGTCGCTGTCGCCGGATATGTCTTCCGCACTCAACACGAAGGTGCGGGCGAGCTTCTTCTGGCCCAATCACCCGCATACCAAGGCGAGCTATGCCGGGCCGCTGGTCGGGCAGTACACCAGCTTTGCCGAGAACGGCGCCAAGCCTGAACTGGGCAACCGGCTGTTCTTCGCTGGCGAGCACACCAGCGCCAACTTCCAGGGCTTCATGAATGGTGCGGTAGAGTCAGGCGAGCGTGTTGCAACCGAGGTCCTTGCCGCAAGTTAGGTTCTTTGGGGGAACGCCCTGCGCGCTCAAGGGTTAGCAACCCGAACTCAAGGGAGCCTGATATGAACGCCATTCTTCTTGGAGCTGCGAGCCTGGGCTCTCTCATCGCGATCTTCACGGCGCAGCCGGAAGCGAAGCCGACTGCCGAGCCCGCCCAACTCACCGAAGATGTGGGCGCCATGACGCACGATACGCTGGTCGATCCCCGCACGGGCGAGCGGACGGAGATCAGCGTAATTTCATTTGCGGATTGACTGAGGCTGGTGCGGGAGGTGGGGGTCGAACCCACAAGTCTGTTAGGACGGTGGATTTTGAGTCCACTGCGTCTGCCAATTCCGCCACTCCCGCAGCCTGAGGCAGGCGGTTGTTAGCGCAGCTGGCTGTGAAGGCAAAGACCCCTAGCCCAGGATGGCGGCGGACTTTGCCATCTGCACGCTAAAATAGGCGCCCAAGATCACACAGAAAATCCAGTGCGGGGCGAGGCGGAGCGAGACGGCGTGGATGCGGCGGAGCGTGCGCATGGGGAACGACCCGGAACTCTAAGCGGCGTCGGACCATCCGGCGCGTGAGAGGATCGTCGTCGAAGATCGCAAACATCCGGTTCACGGAATGCAGAAATATCGATCGAATTTTGCAGATCGCTAGTGGATCAGGGCGGCCGCGGCGAAGCCGCCGATAAGGATTACCACGAACAGCAGCATGAACATGCCAATGCGCTTTTCTATGACGGGGGCGAGCGTCGGGCCGAATGTCTTGAATAGCCAGGCCACGAGGAAGAAGCGCACAGCCCGTGTGATGAGGCAGGCGGCCAGGAAGATCCAGACGTTGAACGCCATCGCACCGGACACGATGGTTACGAGCTTGAATGGGATGGGCGTCACGCCCTTGAGGAAGATGATCCAGACGCCTGCCGCGGCGTAGGAGGCCCGCAGTTCTTCTTCTTTACCGCCGTAGCCAAAGACCGAGATGATCGCCGAGCCGACGGCCTCGAACAGGTAGAAACCGATCGCATAACCAAGCAGCGCGCCGGCCACGGAGGCGATGGTGCAGCCCGCGGCGTAGCGCCATGACTGTTCCGGCCGGGCAAAGCACATAGGCGCGAGCATGACGTCTGGCGGAAGCGGGAAGAACGAGCTCTCGGCGAACGAGACCGCCCAAAGGGCAGGTTCAGCGTGCTTTCCGCCGGCGAGACGGATGACCCAGTTGTAGAGGGCGCCGAGGGGACCTTTCGCCTTCGGGGCGTGTGGGGCTGCCGCGGCGGCTTCGGAAACGGTCGTGGCGTCGGTCATCGGATCGCGGTCCCGGGGTACACAAAGCGATTGGTCCCAGCGCCTAGCATGAGACGCGCCAGATTAAACCTGAAGAAGGCGCCACGATACCGCGGGACCGTTCAACGTAACGTCAACTTGCACGCTCTTTGGTCGCCCCCTGCTCTTTGGTCGCATTGTCGCCAACCTGCCCCCCGATAGCTTCTGGTGCATGAACAAGCTGCCGTTTGATCGGGTGAGATGGCCGCTGGTGGCCCTTCTTGCGTCGGCAGCGATGCTGGCCGCCGCTTTCGGCATTTTCGAAGCGCTGATGTATCTCGCCCCGTGCCAGATGTGCTGGTGGCAGCGGTATGCGCATTTCGCAACCTGCGGGGTGGCTCTGGTGGCTATCGTCTGCAACTGGCGCGGCGCAGGACCGCAGCTGATGACCGGGTTCTCCATCCTGCTGGGGATGACCTTCGCGGTAAGTTTCTTCCTCGGCGGCTGGCACGCGCTGTTCGAATGGAACCTCGCGCCCGGACCGGACACGTGTGTGGCTGCTCCGGGCTCTGAAGCGATCACCGGTAACCTTTCCGATATCCTTAGCCGGCCGATCGGCGTCGTTTCCTGCAAGGACGCGATGTGGCGTCTGCCGAATGCGCCGTGGGGGCTTTCGATGGCGGGATACAACGCGATCATTTCGGGCGTGCTCATGGTGCTCAGCTTCTATTCGGCGACCCAGCCGCCGATGCGCGATACAGCCAACGAACCGGTGCAGCCATGAGCCTGACGCTGAACCGCCGCCAGGAAATACTGCGCGTCGACCATGCGGGCGAGTATGGCGCGATAGCGATCTATCGCGGCCAGCTGGCCGTATTCGAGCGCCAGCCGGACCGCGAGCGGATCACGGGACAGCTGAAGGAGATGGCGGGCCAGGAGCAGGAGCATCTGGACGCTTTCGACAAGCTGCTGAACGCGGGAAGCGTGCGGCCGACGGCGCTGTCGCCGGTGTGGAATGCGGCGGGCTTCGCGCTGGGGGCGGCGACCGCCCTGCTCGGCGAGAAAGCGGCGCATGCCTGCACCGAGGCTGTCGAGACGGTGATCGAAGAGCATTACGGCGACCAGATCACCGAGCTGGAAGCGGCCGGCGAGACCGAGCTTGCAGCACGGATGACGAAGTTCCGCGACGAGGAAGTGGCGCATAAAGAACTGGCGGCTGCTGAGGGTGCTGCCCAGGCGCCTGCCTATCCAGTGCTGTCGGCGCTGATCCGGTTCGGCTGCCGCGCGGCGATCAGGATCAGCGAGAAGGTCTAGGCGCGCGGGTGCGGTCTCGCGGTTGGCTGCGAGGCAGTGGGGAATAGGTGATCGGCAATCGAGACGTTGAAAGGCGCGCCGCGCCCGGCGAAGTCTTCCAGACGGTCTTGCAAGGCGAGCACGCGATTGAGGCAGGCGATGATTTCGGCTATCGCGCGGCCGCTGCAGGGCGAATGCTCCTGTGGGCGGCGGGTGTAAAAGTACGGCATGCCGAGGATCTGGCAGGCGCTCGTCGATCAAGAGCTTCACGCCTTCTTCGGCCGAGGCGATCATGCCTTCGAGCAGGGCGCGGGCGTCAGTGTTGAACTCAAACTCTGCGATCCAGTCGGGATCTGCCAGCATGTCGATGACACCGGAGCGGACTTCGTGCAGCTGGGCCACGGGGTGCAGCGGGAAGCGGATGCGCAAGAGGACGACCAGCCAGCGATACAGGGGCCATGAGTATCGCTCAGGTCTTACAGAGTGGGGGGTCGGCTGTCGTACAGCTAACGCTGCACGGAGCGTTGTGGTGCGGCGTTTTGATAAACAGCTGTCCCCCAATTTGGGTGGCGGAATTGGGGATGGAGGAGACATCCCTACGGCCATTCTCGGCACAAGCCCGAGAATGATCGTCTAGTGTGGCTCGTGTGGTGAGTGCGCCCTACTCTGCCGCCTTGGCGGCGGATTCGCGGGCCGTGCGGAGGATGGCGGCTCTGGCTTCGACCTGGGCGACGATGCGGTCGATCATGTCGGCGTTGCCGACTTTGTGGTCGGGCTTGCCGGAGACGTACATCATGCCGGCGTCCTTGCCGCCGCCGGTGAAGCCGAGGTCGGTCATAGTGGCTTCGCCGGGGCCGTTGACGACGCAACCTATGATTGAAAGCGAGATCGGCTCCGAAATGTGGGCGAGGCGTTTTTCGAGCGCTTCGACCGTGCGGATGACGTCGAAACCCTGACGCGCGCAGGACGGGCACGAGATGATGTTGACGCCTCGCGTGCGCAGGCCGAGCGATTTCAGGATTTCGTAGCCGGCCTTGATCTCTTCGACGGGCTCAGCCGAGAGCGAGACCCGGATAGTGTCGCCGATGCCGGCCCAGAGCATCGAGCCGATGCCGATGGCGGATTTGACGGTGCCGGTGCGCAGGCCGCCGGCTTCAGTGACGCCGAGATGGAGCGGCGCATCGGTGGCGTCGGCGAGCTGGTGGTAGGCCGCGACCGTGAGGAATGGGTCGGAGGCCTTTACCGAGATCTTGTATTCGTGGAAGTCGTTGTCATCGAGGATGCGCGCGTGATCGAGCGCGCTTTCGACCATCGCTTCCGGGCATGGCTCGCCATACTTCTCGAGCAGGTGGCGTTCGAGGCTACCGCCATTGACGCCGATGCGCATCGAGCAGCCATGATCCTTGGCGGCCTGGATGACTTCGCGCACGCGCTGGGCGTTGCCGATATTGCCTGGGTTGATGCGGAGGCAGGCGGCCCCGGCCTTGGCGGCTTCGATGCCGCGTTTGTAGTGGAAGTGGATGTCGGCGACGATCGGCACTTTCGCGGCGCGGCAGATTTCCGGCATCGCGGCGGTCGAGTCTTCGTCGGGGCATGAGACGCGGACGATATCGGCGCCGGCCTCTTCGAGGCCGCGGATCTGGTCGATGGTGGCCCTGGCGTCCGAGGTCGGCGTGTTGGTCATCGACTGGACGGTGATCGGCGCGTCGCCGCCGACAAGGACACTGCCGACGCGGATCTGGCGCGACTTGCGCCGGGTGATCGTGCGCCATGGGCGAAGGTGGTGGATGTCTTGGCTCATCAGGATCGCCGCTTGTCAGCCGTTATGCATTTGGCGCGTTCAGCGTGCGCCGTAAAGACGGTTGCCTCATCGCATGTTGGCGCACGACGGAAGGTCGTGCGGCTGGCGAAAGCTCAATCATTACGGTGATTACTGGTCGGGATAGGCCGCTAAGGCCGGGTCCTTAGGCGGCGGCGGCGCGACCGGGGCCTGGGCAGCCGGCTGTTCGCGCGGCGGCGGGACGGTCGATTGCGGCTTTGGCGCGCGCGGTTTCGGCGGGGCGGCCGGATTGGCGCCCGTGGCAGGCAGGGCGAGGCCGTTGGCCGGCGGCGCGGCAGCCGTAACACCTTCGGCGGCGAGCGACGGATCGATCGGGACTTCGGTGACGATCGGCTGGCGCTGGGCCGCGAGATCGACGTTCTGCGAATAGACCTGGCCGCCTTCGGGCTGCAGCAGGCCGAGCGACTGGTCGCCGAGACGCCATTCGAAGGCCGAGCCGTCGCTGACCGAAACGGTCCAGCCGGCGCCGACGCGGACGGGGTAGCTTTCACCGGCGACGAAATCGCGGTGGACATACTTGTCGCCCTTGGCCGAGCGAACCTCGACCGAGCCGGGACGCAGCGCGACGATGCGCAGGCGCTGACTGACCGCGTTAGCGGCTTCGGTGGCGGCGGCGGCCGTGGCTGCGGCTTCAGCGGCGGCCGGATCGGCCGCGACGGTGGGCTGCTTGTCGCCATTGGCGAGGAAGAACACAGCGCCGGCGCCGACCAGGCCGACGATCAGGATGCCGAGCATCGGCACGGCGACGGGAAGCTTACGCGCCTTGGACGTGGCGGGCGGTGCGATGTCCTGCTTCTCGGGATCCTTGAGGATCGCGCACTCGGACAGGTAGCGGTCGAGCGTGATCTGCTCGTCCATGCCGAGGAAGCGAGCGTAGGATTTGATGTAGCCCTTCGCGTAGACCGGCGCGCCGAGCAGGTTCGGCGTCATCTCCTCGATGGCGCGGAGGTGGCTGAGGTGGACGCGCGTCTCTTTCGAGACCTGTTCCAGCGTGTAGCCGGCGTTCTCGCGCGCGGCGCGAATGATGGCGCCGATGCGCTGGTGTGGAGCGTCCGCTGCGTTCGGGGCGCCGAAATCGGGATCGTTGTCGGTGACGACACGGAGGAAGGGCGCGTTGCGGCGGGCAGCGCGAGCTTCGGCGTCATCCTTCGGGGGAACCGATGCAGCCGACGTGTCTATCGTTCCGGCGTCAGGCGCGGAAGCCGATCCATCGGTAGGCTGGTTGGGGTTGGTGTCGTCTTTGGCCACGCCGCTCATTTGTTTGTCCGAAACGGAAGGGCAAACGTCCCATTGGACATGCCGTTCCGCCTTACGCCCACCGCCCTAACAAGTGATTACGAAGGTAAGGTGGCGGGATCAGGGCCACAACGTTAATCTTCCTAAATCTTCGCCGGAGCTAGATTTTTACGCCGAAGTCTTGGGCGATGGAGAGCATGGTCTTGCGGACCGAGCCTTCACCGCTGTCCAGGGCGGCTTGCACGCGCGGCGCCAGCGCCGACAGGTCGACCGAGCGGACCAGGAGCTTGATCGGGGCGATGCGTGCAGACTGCATGGATAACCGCCGATAACCAAGCGCAATCAGGGCCAAAGCCTCGAGCGGGCGGCCGCCGGCCTCGCCGCAAACGGTTATCGGCAGGTCCGCTTCGTCGGCGCGCTGGCGCATGCGGAGCAGCAGTCGCATCGCAGGATGGGACAGGATGTCGTAACGGCCGGAAAGGCGGGCATTGTCGCGGTCGGCGGCGAAGAAGAACTGCATCAGGTCGTTCGTGCCGATCGAAAGGAAGTCGGCCTTGCCTTTCAATTGGTCGATCGAGAACGCCAGCGAGGGGGTTTCGACCATGGCGCCGACCTGGAGCTTGTTGGGCAAGTCGCGGCCGAACTTGATCGCCCATTCCATTTCGCTGTCGAGAAGACGTCGGGCTGCCTCGAATTCCTCCACGGTGGTAACCATGGGGAACATCAGGCGCAGCGTCTTGCCGCGCGAGGCGCGGATCAGGGCGCGGAGCTGGCGGCGGAAGAAGAACGGATGGTCGAGCGCCATGCGGAGAGCCCGCCAGCCTAGGGCCGGGTTTTCCTCACGCTCGCGCCGGCCCATGAAGGGGGCGATCTTATCGCCGCCGAGGTCGATGGTGCGGAAGACGACGGGGCGATCCCCCGCCCGCTCAATGACGGACTTGTAGAAGGTCGACTGCTCGTCGAGGCCCGGCATGGTTTCGGAGGCCATGAACTGGAATTCGGTGCGGAACAGGCCGACGCCCTTCGCGCCGACTTCGTCCAGATGGTCGAGGTCGAACGAGAGACCAGCGTTGATAAAGAGGTCTATCTCGACGCCGTCGGTGGTGATGGCGGGTTTGTCGCGCAGAAGCGAGAGTTCGGCCTGCTTCTGCTCCGAAAGGGCCATGCGGGCGTGGAAATTGGTGACGATTTCTGCCTCGGGCCGGATGTGGACGATGCCGCCCTCGCCATCGATGATCATCAGATCGCCGTCCTCGGCGCGGGTCACGAGGCCGGTGAGGCCGCCGACGGCAGGCACGCCGATGGCGCGGGCGACGATGGCGGCGTGGGAGCCGGCGCCGGCTTCTTCGAGGACAATGCCGGCAAGGCCGCTGTCACGGTATTCGAGGAGTTCGGCGGGTCCGATGCGGCTGGCGACCAGGATCGAGCCACGCGGCGCTTCGCGGCCGCCGTCATCGCCGTTGAGCTGACGCAGGAGGCGATTCTCGAGATCCTCGAGATCGTGCATGCGTTCGCGCACCATGGCGTCGCGCGCGCTTTCAAGGCGGGCGCGGTGTTCGCGGCGGACGCGGTCGACGGCGGCTTCCGCGGAAAGGCCGGTGCGGACGGCTTCAACGAGGCGGGCTTCCCAGCTGGGGTCATGCGCGAAGAGGCGGTAGGTTTCGAGCACGTCGCGGCTTTCGCCGAACAGGACCGGACCGGCCCGCGTCAGCATCGCGTCGATCGAGGCGCGCAAGGCGTCGAGCGCTTCGTTGAGGCGACGCTCTTCCTCTTCCGCGTCGGCGGCGAATAGTTGCGTGGGTGGGACCACCGGGTCGTAGAGGTGGACCTTGCCGGTTGCGAGGCCTTCGTTGAGCACGCGGCCATGCAGCTCGACGGGGCGGGTCTGGCGCAGGCCGGCGCTGATCGTATCGGCGGCGGCGGCGACTAGTTCGGCCAGCACCATCGCGACGGTCTGGAGCGCTTCGGCTTCCTCGTCGTCGTAAGCCCGTTCGGTGCGGTTCTGGACGACGACCACGCCGAGCACGCGGCCGCCACGCAGAATCGGCACGCCAAGGAAAGAGTGGAACGGGTCTTCGCCGGTTTCCGGCCGGTAGGAGAAGCGCGGGTGCGAGAAGGCGTCGGTGAGGCGTAACGGGCGGGCGGTGGCGGAAACGAGGCCGACGAGACCTTCATTCTCGCGCATGCGCGTGCGGCCGACGGCTTCGGGGCGCAGGCCCCGCGTCGCCATCAGCAGCAGGCTTTCGTCTTCCGAGCGCAGGTAGATCGAGCAGACGTCCGCCACCATCGTGTTGGCGATGAGTTCGACGACGCGGTCGAGACGCTTTGGATCTTGCGCCTGATTGGCCATGAGCGCACGCAGACGCGACAGCAGAAGCTTCGCCCCGCCGCCACCTGCGGGCGGACGAGGCGGCATGCCGCCCTTGTCACCTGGCTTGTTGCGGTCGCTCACTGAAGGCCGCTCCGTTCGGGGCCCTCAAGCCCCCTGATCAATCCGAGTCCAACCCGTATGCTGTGTGCAAGGCACGGACGGCAAGCTCGGTATAGGATGCATCGATCAGGACGGAAATCTTGATCTCCGACGTCGAAATGACCTGAATGTTGATGCCCTTGTCCGAAAGCGCCTGGAACATCGTCTTGGCGACGCCTGCATGGCTGCGCATTCCGACGCCGATAACCGAGACCTTTGCCACATCCCTTGCCACGGTGAGGCTCTCATAGCCCACTTTCTTGCCGAGGCCCTCGATGACAGCCTTAGCGTGCGAAGCGTCGCGATCCGGGCAAGTGAACACGATGTTCTGGCGGCCTTCCGTCTTCGCGGAGGCCTGAACGATCATGTCCACGTTGACGCCGGCATCGGCGAGCGCGCCGAAGATGGTGGCGGCGACGCCGGGATGATCTTCCACGCCGATCATGCTGAACTTGGCTTCGTCCCGCGAATAAGCGACGCCGCTGACTACCTGCTTTTCCACGATCTGTTCCTCATCGCACACGAGCGTTCCGGTATTGGGTGAAGGCACAGGGCCTTCGAAGGAAGAGAGCACGCGCACGGGAACGCGATGGTTCATCGCAAGTTCGACCGAGCGGGTCTGCAGAACCTTTGCGCCCAGCGAGGCAAGCTCCAGCATCTCCTCGTAAGAAATCTTTTCGAGACGGCGCGCTTTCGACGTGATGCGCGGGTCTGTGGTGTAGACGCCATCGACGTCCGTGTAGATGTCGCAGAGGGACGCCTTGAGGGCTGCGGCGACGGCGACCGCCGATGTATCCGATCCGCCGCGGCCAAGCGTCGAGACGCGGCCGTTCTCGTCCACGCCCTGGAAGCCGGCGACGACAGCGATCTCACCCGAATCGACCGAGCGGATGAATTCCGGGTTATCGCAGCCTGTGATGCGCGCCTTGCCGTGCGCCTCATCGGTGTTGAGCTTGAGCTGCCAGCCGAGCCAGGAGCGGGCTTTAAGGCCCTTCCTGCGCAGCGCCGAGTGCGAGAAGGCCGGCCGTGACCTGTTCGCCCGAGGCGACGACGACGTCGTATTCGTCATCATAATCCTTGCCGTGCAGATCCGGGCCGGCGGCGCCCTTGGTCCATTCGACGAGCTGGTTTGTCGTCCCCGACATGGCGGACACAACCACGGCGATCGCACGGGTTTCGGCGCGGCGCGCGGCGACGATATCCGCCACATGCGCAATCCGCTCGAGATTGGCGACCGACGTACCGCCGAATTTCAGCACGAGGCGATTCATGAAGGCGGCTTCCAGATCTGCTAAGTTCCACAACCGGCAGGCGATCGGACAGGAACTCCCTCACGGAGCCGCATTGACCTCCCACCCCCGGCGAACGACATGTGTATCGAAGCCGGGACCAGTCGGCAGACGCAATAAGCGAAGTTATCCAATGGGCAAGACCCTTGTTCGAGACGAGACGATTCCCGAGGCGCCGAGCGTCGATCCGGCGGAAATCGACAAGTTTCGGGCAATGGCTGCGGACTGGTGGTCGCCCACCGGCAAGTTCGCCCCCCTGCACAAATTCAACCCGGCAAGGCTGACCTTTATCCGCGATGCCGCGGTGGCCCATTTTGGGCTGGATGGGGACAGCCGGCGGCCGCTGGAGGGCCTGCGGCTGCTCGACGCGGGGTGTGGCGGCGGGCTCGTGACCGAGCCGATGGCTCGGCTGGGCGCCCATGCGGTGGGGGTCGACGCAGGCGACAAGAACATAAAGGCGGCGATGGTCCACGCCGACCAGGTTCATGTGGATGTTGATTATCGCGTGGGGACGGTTGAGGGGTTGATCCACGGCGGAGAGCCGAAGTTCGACATCGTTCTGGCGCTGGAAGTGATAGAGCATGTCGCCGATCCTGTGCAGTTCCTGGCTGACTGTGCGGGCCTGCTGGCGCCGGGGGGGCTGATGGTGATTGCGACGCTTAACCGTACCGCCAAGGCGTTTGCGCTGGCCGTGGTGGGCGCGGAGCATGTGTTGCGGTGGTTGCCGGTTGGGACACATGACTGGTCGAAATTCGTAAAGCCGGCCGAGGCCAGCGCCGCGCTGACCGGCGCCGGGCTTGCTGTGCAGGAGCCTGTCGGCGTCTCATTCTCGCCCCTTTCGGGACGCTGGACTTTGGGACGCGACGCCGCCGTCAACTACATGATCGTGGCGACGCGAGCGAAAGAGGCGGTGAACGGCTGAAAGCTTTGGAATGCAGATGACGGAGAACGGCCGCATCTTCATCGACGACCTGGAAGGCGCTCCGCTCTCGCCGCGGGCGCTGGAGTCTGGTCCGATCCGGCCGGGCGCGGATGAACGCGATGAATGGCTGCGCCGCCGCAACATGTCTGCCGAGCCGGTGGCGTTCGAGGACGAGGATCCTTACAGCAACAAGTATGTCCGCACCGATGTCGATGAGACGTGGGGGACGATCCTGCATTACTGGTTCGGCTATGCGACCGAGCGGCCGCAGGCGATGCAAGACCGGATGACGCTATGGTTTGGCGGCGGCTTCCAGCTCGATCGCATTATCGCGTATCGCTTTACCGATGTCGTGGCGAAGCTGGCCTCGGGAGAGGCGTATCGCTGGGCGGCGACCGGCGCGCAACAGAGGTTGGCCGCGGTGATCGCGCTGGACCAGTTCTCGCGGAATATCTTCCGTGGCGCGCCCGGAGCGTTCGAGAACGATCCGATCGCGCTGCGGCTGTGCAAGGACGCCATGGCGAATGGCGACGACATGAAGCTGAAGCCGGTAGAGCGCTGGTTTCTTTATATGCCGCTGGAGCATTCGGAATCCGCGACTGACCAGCGGCGCAGTGTCGAGAAATTTTCGCAGCTGCTGGCCGAAGCGACGCCGGAGATGAAGGCGCATTTCGAGAGCGCGTACGATTTCGCCAAGCGGCATGCGACCGTGATCAAGAAGTTCGGACGCTTCCCGCATCGCAATGAGATCCTGGGGCGGACTTCCACGAGCGCCGAAAAGGCGTTCATCAAGAAGACCCCGATGGGGTTCTAAACGGCGGGGCCGGCGCCGAGTGGTCCGAGAAGCGAGACGCCAGCCAGCATTGCGCCAGCGGCGGCGATTGCCAGCCAGATCGTGAAGCGTTGGATCGTCGTGTGTGTCAGTCCTTCAGGAACGACGCTAGGCGAATCGGCAGGTGGGTTCCCTATCCCAAGAGTGATTGCGAATGGCTCGCGTTCAGGCCTTGCCGACCAGTTTCAGCCATTCGTCTTCGGTGAGGACGGTGACGCCATGCTTCTGCGCGTCGGCCAGTTTGGAGCCTGCGCCGGGGCCGGCGACGACGAGGTCTGTCTTGCTGGACACGGAGCCGGAGACCTTGGCGCCGAGTTGAAGCGCCTGCGCCTTGGCTTCGTCGCGCGTCATCTTTTCCAGCGAGCCGGTGAAGACGACGATCTTGCCGGCGACCTTGCTGCTGGATGTGTCGGCGATCCGGTGGGGCGTGACGGTGACGTTCTGGAGCAGCACCTTCAGGACATCGCGATTGTGCTTTTCGGCGAAGAAATCGACGAGGGCTTCGGCGGCGACGGAGCCGAGGCCGTTGATGGCCCCCAGCGCGATGAGGTCTTCCCCGGGTTGGCCCATTGCGGCGGACTGAACCGCGCGGCGGAAAGTCGACCAGTCGGCGTATTCGCCGGCGAGAGCTGCGCGCGTGGTCTTGTTGAGGCCGGTGATGCTGGCGAGCGCGGTCTCGAGCGATTCGTCTGCGGTGACGGGTTGCTTTGCCGGAAGCTCGGCTGCGGCTGCGAGCAGCTTGTCGCGCGCGCCGGGGCCGACGCCTTCGATGTTCTCAAGGCGGCGATAGGCGTCGTTGGGGCGCTGAGCGGCGGCGTCGGCCACGGCGTCCTGCAGCGCCTCGAACGTGCCGAAGTGGCGAGCGATCAAGAGGGCGTTGGTTTCGCCGATGTGGCGGATGCCGAGGGCGTTGATGAAACGATCCAGCGGCTGGGTGCGCGCCTTGTCGATGGCGTCGCGGAGTTTCCTAGCGGAGGTTTCGCCATAACCTTCCCACTCTTCCAGCGGCGGCTTGCCGGCTTTGGCGATCTGCTCGTCGAGCATGAAGATGTGCTGGGGAGCGGTGATGACGCCGGCTTCGAAGAATTCCTCGACCTGCTTCGCGCCGAGGCCCTCGATGTCGCAGGAGCGGCGGGCGACGAAATATTTGAGGCGCTCGACCGCCTGCGCCGGGCAGACGAGGCCGCCGGTGCAGCGGCGATCGACGTCTTCCTCGCCATCGCCCGAGCCGCGCACGGCTTCGGAACCGCAGAATGGACAGGTGTGCGGGAATTTGAAGGGCGTTGCGTCCTTCGGGCGCTTGTCTTCGACAACGCGAACGATCTGCGGGATGACGTCGCCGGCGCGCTGGACGACGACGAAATCCTTCAGCTGCACGCCGAGGCGCGCGATCTCGTCTTCATTGTGGAGCGTGGCGTTGGAAACGACAACGCCGCCGACATTGATGGGCGCGAGGCGCGCGACAGGCGCGAGCTTGCCGGTGCGGCCGACCTGGATGTCGATGCCGAGAAGCTGGGTGATAGCTTGCTGCGCGGGGAATTTATGAGCGGCGGCCCAGCGAGGGCTGCGCGAGACAAAGCCGAGTCGATCTTGCCAGTCTAGGCGATCAATCTTGTAGACGACACCATCGATGTCATAGCCGAGCCCGGCGCGGCGGGCTTCGATGTCGTGGTAGATTTTCAGCAAGCCCTCGGCATCGGTGGCTCGCTTCATTTGCGAATTGACCGGGAGCCCCCAGGATTTAAATTTCTCGACGGCTTCGGTTTGTGTCTTCGCGAACTCGTCCGAGACGAAGCCCCAAGTGTAGGCGAAGAGTTTCAGCGGTCGGGCGCGGGTGATCTCCGGATCTTTCTGGCGCAGGCTGCCGGCGGCGAAGTTGCGCGGGTTGGCGGGGACCTTGCGACCGGCTTCCGCCTCTGCTTCGCGCAGACGTTCGAAGTCGGACATCAGCATATAGATCTCGCCACGCACCTCGATCCGGGCGGGATGACCCTTCCCTTTCAGTTTCTCGGGCACGTCCCTGATCATGCGAACGTTGGCGGTGACGTCTTCGCCAACCGCGCCATCGCCACGCGTGGCGGCGCGTACAAGCACGCCGTCTTCGTAGAGCAGCGAGCATGACAGGCCGTCGATCTTCGGCTCGGCCGTCATGGCGACTTCGTCGTCAACCTTGAGATTGAGGAAGCGGCGGATGCGGGCGATCAGGTCGACGACGTCTTCGTCCGCGAAGAGGTTGTCGAGCGACAGCATCGGCTTGAGGTGCGTGACCTTGCCGAAGCCGCTTGCCGGCGCGACGCCGACTTTCTGACTGGGGCTTTCGACGTGTTTCAGGTCGGGAAAGTGTTTCTCGATCGCATTTAGACGATTGCGGAGCGCGTCATAGTCGGCGTCGGTGATTTCTGGCGCGTCCTCCTGGTAATAGGCGGCGTCGGCAGTGCTGATCGCAGCGGCGAGCTTTTTCAGCTCCGCCTTGGCGGCGGCCTTGGTGAGTTTATCGACAGGTGTTTGGGTGGACGGCTTTGGCATGCCCGCTTCTTAACCGGCGGTCATGCGCCAGCCAACAATCTTCCGGCGGCTGCGCGCGCTTCTTTCGTCACACTGGCCCCGGCAAGCATGCGGGCGATCTCTTCCTTGCGGGCTTTTGCGCCCAGCATGTCGACCGAGGTGACGACCTCGCCGCCGGCATCGGCCTTGGAGACCTTGAGCTGGCGTGTGGCGGCGGCGGCCACCTGTGGAGAATGGGTGATGGCGAGGACCTGCTTGTCCTTGCCCAGCCGGGCGAGGCGTTCGCCGATGGCGGCGGCGACCGCGCCGCCCACGCCCATATCGGCCTCGTCGAACACCAGCGTTCCGGCGGGCGATGATCCGGCGAGGCAGACGCTGACGGCGAGCGCAAAACGCGCCATCTCGCCGCCCGAGGCGATCTTGTCGAGCGAGCCGAAGCCCGCGCCGGCATTGGTTTCGATCTCGAAGGCGATGTCGTCGCGGCCGGCGGGACTGGGCTCAGCCTTTTGCGTCACCGAGACGCGAAACTTCGCCTTTGCGAGCTTGAGCGGGGCGAGTTCGTCAGACACCGCCCTGGCCAGCTTCTTCGCAGCGGCTTCGCGCTTTGCCGTCAGCTTCGTGGCGGCGGCGTCATAGGCGGCGCGCGCCTTTGATTCTGCATCCCGCGTCAGGGTGAGCGCGCCGTCGGAATGTTCGATCTCGTCGAGCTGCATACGCAGGCGGCGGCGCAAGGCGGCGAGCTGATCCGAATCGACGTCGTGTTTGCGGGCGGCGGCGCGCAGCGCGAACAGGCGCGTTTCGGACGCTTCGAGCGCGGCAGGCGAGAATTCGCAGGTGCTGGCGGCGTTATCGAGCGCGGAGCGCGCTTCGCCTGTCTCGATCAGTGCGCGTTCGAGGCTTTCGCAAGCGGCGCGCATGCGCACGGCAAGCTGCGAGGATGCGCCCTCGCCCGTCAACCCCGGCGCGGATAGCGCGCGCGAGACGGCGCGGCCGGCGTTTGCGAGAGCGCCTTCGACATTCGCCTTGGCGAGAAGATGGGCTGCGGATTCCAGCGCCTCGGCTACGCGCTCGCCCGCCTGCATGGCAGCGCGGTCGAGCGCGAGCTTCTGCGTTTCGCCTTCCTGCGGATCGAGCGCGTCGAGTTCTTCAAGCGCATGAGCGAGCCAGGTGCGTTCCGACGTGGCGCGGGAGATGCGCGCCTCGAGCGCCAGACGCACCTCCTCTGCGCAGCGCAGCGCGGTCCATGCCCGACCGGTCTCGGCGAGCAACGCATCCGACTTCGCCCACGCATCGAGCAGGACACGATGGCGTGAGGGATTGAGAAGGCCCAAGCCCTCGTGCTGGCCGTGGATATCGGCAAGCAATGCGCCGGCCTCTTCAAGCAGGCTGGCGCTGACAGGATGGTCGTTGAGGAAAGCCCGCGCTGGCCCGCCCTTACGCATCACGCGGCGCAAGACCAGCGGCTCGTCCTGCAATTCGTCGAGACCGCGCGCGGACAGGAGCGCGCGCACGGGATGATCCGGACCTGCATCGAACGCTGCTGTAACGCTCGCTGCGTCCGCGCCCGGACGGATAAGCCCCTGTCCGGCCCTTGCACCAAGCGCAAAACCCAAGGCGGACATGAGAATCGATTTGCCCGCTCCGGTTTCGCCCGTGAGCGCGCTGAAGCCGCCGCCCAGATCGAGATCCAAGGCGCGCACCAGAATGAAGTCCCGAATTGTGAGACCGGTCAGCATGACTAAGGCCCCTAGCATGAAAAGAACGAAAAGAGAACATGCTTTGTGACGGGTTTACGCGGCGTGCGGTCGGAGAACAACTTTCTCTGTGACGAAAACGAAATGCGAGAACGCAGTCGTGATGGCGTGCGAGCGTGACGCGCGCGCCAAGAGGCGCGATAAGCAGGCTTCCGGCCGAGGCCGGTCCTGGGAGATCATCATGAAGAAATTTATCGCCGCGGCCGCCTTTGTCGCCGCTGCCGCTATCGCCGCCCCCGCCTTCGCCGCGCTTGAGACGGGCGCCACTGCGCCCGAGTTCTCCGCCAAGGGCATGCTGGGCGGCAACGAGTTCACCTTCAAGCTTTCGGAAGCGCTGAAGAAAGGTCCGGTGGTGATGTACTTCTTCCCCGCCGCTTTCACGAAGGGCTGCACGATCGAGACCGCCGCGTTCGCTGATAAGGCCGAAGAGTTCAAGGCCGCCGGCGCGACGCTGATCGGCCTTACCGCTGGCGCCGCCATGGCGGACGGCAAGATGGTAAGCGCTTCGGAGAACCTCGCGCGTCTCGGCGAATTCTCGAAAGAGCATTGCCGTGACAAATTCCCGATCGCTGCGGTTAGCGGTGATACGGTGAAAGCCTACAACGTCGTGCTCGGCCAGCGTCCTGACTGGAGCGACCGCACCTCGTACGTGATCGCGCCGGACGGCAAGATCGTGCTCGCCTACACCGACATGCAGGCGCTGGGTCATATCGACAAGACGCTTGAGGCGGTGAAGGCCCTGAAAGCGGCGCACCACTAGCCTGAGCGAAAGCTGAAAACAGCAACGGCCCCGCGAGCGATCGTGGGGCCGTTTTGTTTTTTCGTTTCTAATCGGCCGAGCTAGAAAACCAGCTTGCCGATGCGGTCGAAGAGGTTGAAGCCGGCTTTGGCGTCCGGCGGCGCGGGAAGTTCGACGCCCTGGCCCTGCATCAGGGCGTAGCTGTCCGAATACCAATTGGAGCCGGGATAGTTGTGGCCGAGGACGGCGGCGGTTTGCTGCGCCTGTCCGATGAGGCCGATCGAAAGATACGACTCGACGAGGCGATGCAGCGCCTCCGGTACGTGGGTGGTGGACTGGTATTCGGTGACGACCGTGCGGAAGCGGTTGATTGCCGCGAGATGTTCGCCGCGCAGCAGATAGTAACGACCCACTTCCATTTCCTTGCCGGCCAGCTGGTCCATGACCATGTCGGTCTTTAGTGAGGCGTCGCGTGCGTAATCGGATTCAGGGAAGCGAGCCGTCACCTCGTTTAGCGCCAGCAGGGCGAGGTCCGATCGGGCCTGGTCGCGGCCGACGTCGATGATCTGGTCGAATTGGCAGATGGCTAAGAGATAGTAGGCATAAGGGGCGCCGTCGCCGCCCGGGTGCAGGGAGATGTATTCCTGCGCGCTGGAGATGGCTTTCTCGTAATCGCGCGAACGGTAGTGCGCGTAGGCCGACATCAGCATGGCGCGCTGGGCCCAGGGGGAATAAGGGTGCTGGCGTTGTACTTCGTCGAACTGCGCAGCGGCCTGATCCCAGTTATTGCGGTCAAGCCGAACGAGCGCTTCGTTGTAGATGGTTTCCACCGGCCGTTCGACATAGGCGACTTCCTCGCGGTTGCCCGCGCAGGCCGTAGCCGCCAATGCGGCGCCTGCGGCCAGGGCCGTCCTGAATGCGGTGGAACGCATGGAATTCCTCACTGCGAAAACGCGAGACCGGGCACGTTCTAGACCAAGGCCCGGGGGCCGTCCAAGGCCATTAGCTGCGGCCTTATAGGCCCGATTTACGGCTTTAGCGTGGATGGCGCCGGAACAGCGGGCTTTTTCCGCCCTCTTCCGCGCCAGCGCAGCACGCCGAGGATAGCGAAGATGACAAGCCCGCCAAAAATGACGATCGGGAGCATCTCGGCGATGAACCGGATGATTCCCGCGAAGGCGCCGGCGAAGCTGGCCTCGAACCCGCCGAAGGCGTCGCCGACCGGACGCCAGACCGATTCTGACCCCGGCGGGAAGCTGGCGGTGTAGTTGAGCGAGAGCACCGACATGGCGACGCGCAGTTTCATCTGCGCCAGGATGGATTCGGAAGAATCGATCTCCCCCTGCACGCGTGCGAACTCGCGCTCGATCTCGAGCAGGTCGCCGAGCTTGCCCGGGCGATCGCGGAGGAGCTGTTCGAGGCGGTCGCGCATGGTCTTGAGCGAGCGCAGGCGCGCTTCGCTGTCGACGATGTTGACGGTGAGGTCTTCAGCGCTGTCGCTGTTGCTGTCGAGCGTGGCGTTGAAGGGCTTCAGGCCTTCGCTCATGCCGGAGCGGAATGTACGCACCCAATCAGCCGAACCGCGCAAGGTCATCTGGCCGTAGGACTGGTCTTCACCAAGGCCGCTGATGGACGAGTTGACGACGTAGCACTTGACAGGGCCGGCATCCTCGCACTGCTTCTTGTGCGCATCGAGCAGGGCCTGCATGGCCGTCGCGGGGACCTTGAAGCCGTAATTGTACGTGTAGGCGATCAGACGTTGGCCTGCAGGCTGCCCGCCTCCGGCGTTGGGATCGGGTTGGATGATCTGGCGATCCATGTCGGGCGCGCCGCCAGATCTAGACTGCTCCTCCATAATGGCTTGCGGCGGCGGCGGCGGCGGCGCCATGGGCATCGGCGCATAGGCGGCTTTACCGTCCGCGGCTGCGTATTCGGGCGTTGTTACATTGGGATCCTGCCCGCACGCGGCGAGCATCAGCGCGAGAACTGCGGCCAGTGATATACGGAGCATGTGCGTCCCCAAGCAGGTTACACGTGTACTCTGCGCTCAGCTTCCGGGCCAAATCAAGGCGGATCTTCAGGCTGGTGCGTTACGTCCAGGCAAAGCTTGTTGCGTCCGCGAAGACGGCGCGCAGCAATTGATTGTTCAAGGCGTGGCCCGGTTGTTCGCCTTCATAGAGTCCCTCGATCGGGCCGCCGGCGAGGAAGAGATCGCCGATCACATCGAGCAGTTTGTGACGTACGAATTCATCGTCCGCCTGCAGGCCGCCTGGGTTGAGGATGGCGTCGCCCTCGACAACAATGGTGTTATCCATCGAAGCGCCGAGCCCCTTGCCCATGGCGTGGAGCCGTTCAGCCTGATGGACGAACCCAAAAGTGCGAGCCCACGCGACATCGCGCGCGAAGGCTCCGGGCGCCATGACGAATCGAATTTCCTGGCGACCGATGGCCTTGGTCGGGAAATCGATGATGACGCGCATCTCGAAACCTTTGCCGGGCGATAGTCGCACGAACTTGGCGCCGTGGCGAACTTCAACGGGCTTAAGGATCTTGAGCATGCGGCGAGGCGCGCCCTGCTGCTGCAGGCCGGCCTGCTTCAGCAGGTCAACAAAGGGCCGCGATGAGCCGTCGAGAATCGGTAGTTCTGGGCCATCGAGTTCGGCGATGATGTTATCGACGCCGAGGCCCGAACAGGCGGCGAGAAAATGCTCAACCGTGGCGACCGACACGCCGGCTTCGTTGCTCATGTTGGTGCCGAGTTCGGTGGTGGTGACTTTCGTGACCAGCGCCGGGATCACCGCATCGCGATCGGTCACGTCTGTCCGCACGAAGCGCACGCCTGCGCCTTCTTCAGCCGGTCGAACCGTCAGTCGAGCCGGCTTGCCGGAATGAACGCCCGCGCCGGAGAGGCTGGCCGTCCGTGCTATGGTCTGCTGGCGGTTCATGAGGGTGAGCTAAGCCCAGACGCGACGACCCGCAAGACAAGTGGTGTTTCGAGGTATTTCCGGTCTACACACCGCGTCATGGAAATGCCTCTACGCCTTAGACAGGCCGTGGACGCGGCGCTGCAGGGCGTTGCCGTCGCCGAGCTTGCAACCGCCTCAAAGGCGCTTTCCCAACGCTATCGCAATGAGGTGCGCGACGGGCGGCTACACATCTCGGATGAGCGTCTGGCGCTTGCGTATATCGCGACGCGCATGCCGGCCACCTATGCAGCAATCCATGCGAGCCTCGCCGCGGCGGCCGAACGGGCGCCGAACTTTGCGCCGCGAACGGCGCTGGATGTGGGCGCGGGGCCGGGCACTGTTCTTTGGGCTGCTTCTGCGGTGTGGCCGGCGCTAGCAAGCGTAACGCTGCTGGAAGCGAGCCCATCTATCCGCGCTATCGGTGAGAAGCTGGCGGGGGCCAGCAGTCTTGCCCACATCGACTGGCGCCATGTGGACGTCACGCGCGGCGGCGAACGACTAGCGCCGGCCGATCTCGTGACGCTCGCCTATGTGCTCGATGAGCTTTCATCAGAGCAGCGCGACAGGCTGGTCGATCGCCTGTGGTCGCTGACATCTGGCATGCTGGTGATCGTCGAGCCGGGCACGTCCACCGGCTGGCAGCGTATCCTCGATGCCCGCGCGCGGCTGATCGCGTCTGGCGCCAGCATTCTTGCGCCCTGCCCCCACGGCCTTGCCTGCCCAATCATCGCGCCGGACTGGTGCCATTTTTCTGCGCGCCTTGCACGCTCACGCGTACACCGACTGGCGAAGGAAGCGGAAGCTCCGTGGGAGGATGAGAAATTCATCTACCTCGCCGCATCGCGCTTGCCTGCCGATCCGCCCGGCGCGCGTGTCCTCGCGCCTACGGAAACAGCGACGGGGCGCGTGCGGCTGAAATTGTGCAGACAGGATGGCGTTGTCGAAAGCCGCCTCGTGACGCGCCGCGAGGGCGGCGCGTTTAAGTCAGCCCGCAGAAGCGACTGGGGCGATGCGTTCGATTTCTAGGACGTCTAGGCCTGGCCCGAGCGGCGCAGGAAGGCCGGGATTTCCAAGTCGTCGTCGAAGTTCTCGTCGTCCGCGATCGGCTTGGCGACGGGCGCAGGCGTGGGCTCGTCGGCAGATTTGGACTTCCAGCCAAACAGCGAGGCGAACGAGCGGTCCTTGCCTTCCGCAGGTGCTTGCGGCTGCGGCTGGGGAGCCTGCTCGGGCGCGAGCGTTTCGACAGGCTCTGGATCCGGCATCGGCGCGGGCCGCGGGCGGATGATCGGCGCGGGCGGGCGCAGATCGGACGGCGGCACGTTGGCCTGCGCGACAGAAATCGACGCCGGGGCTGGGGCGGGTTGCGGTTGCGGCGCCACGACGGCCGCCGGCTGCGCGGCGATGCCTAGTTCGGTGGCGGGATGCGGCGCGTTCATGACGGCGGTGGTGAGGCCAGCCTGGAGTTCGCGAACCGGTTGCGGCGCGGTGCGCGCGCCCGGAACCTGCTGCAGGCCAGCGGCTACGACCGACACGCGGATCTTGCCGACCATCTTCTCGTCGAAGGTTGAGCCGAGGATGATGTGCGCATCGACATCGACTTCGCGGCGCACCTCGTTGGCGGCTTCGTCGACTTCGAACAGCGTCATGTCATAACCGCCGGTGATGTTGATGAGCACGCCCTTGGCGCCCTTCATCGAGACATCGTCGAGAAGCGGGTTGGCGATGGCGGCCTTCGCGGCTTTCAGCGCGCGGTTCTCGCCCTCGCCTTCGCCCTCGCCCATGATCGCCGAGCCCATGCCCGCCATCACGGTGCGCACGTCGGCGAAGTCGAGGTTGATCAGGCCGGGCATGACCATCAGGTCGGTGATGCCGCGAACGCCTGAATAGAGGACCTTGTCGGCCATGCCAAACGCGTCGGCGAAGGTTGTGTCTTTATTCGCAATGCGGAACAGGTTCTGGTTCGGGATGATCAGCAGCGTATCGACCTCATTGCGAAGGTCGATGATGCCTTTTTCCGCCACCTGCATGCGGCGCTTGCCCTCAAAGTCGAACGGCTTGGTGACCACGCCGACCGTGAGGACTTTCTGTTCCTTTGCGATGCGGGCGATAATCGGCGCGGCGCCGGTGCCGGTCCCGCCGCCCATGCCGGCCGCGATGAAGCACATGTGGCAGCCGTGCAGGAGGCGTTTGATCTCGTCGGAGCTTTCCTTGGCGGCTTCCATCCCGACTTCAGGGTTGGCGCCTGCGCCGAGGCCAGAGGTGCGGGCGATGCCGAGCTGGATCTGTGTCGGGGCCTTGGAGCGGACCAGCGCCTGGGCGTCCGTGTTGGCCACCACGAATTCGACGCCCTGCAGATTGGCCTCGATCATGTTGTTGACGGCGTTTCCGCCGGCGCCGCCAACGCCGATCACGACTATCCGGGGCCTGAGTTCAACCGCCATAACAACCCTCGACAACCAAGTTCCATGGTCTTCTGACCACAGAATTTGATGAAAGATCGGCGGTTTTGGCTAAGCGCGTCTTAAAACAACTGCCGAGCGTCAGAAATTTTCCTGCACCCAGCCGAAGACCCGCTTCATCAGGCCAGAGCCGTGATCCATAGCGGCCCGATCGCCGCTACTACGCGACGGGTCGGGTCCACCCATCAGCTCCCACCGTAACAGCCCTGCTGCAGCGGCGAAAGCGGGTGAACTGTAAGTCTCGCCTAATCCTTTGATATTGGCAGGTCTGGCGAGACGAACTGGAGCGCGAAAAACGTCCTCTGCCAGCTCCTGGAGGCTAGGCAGCTGGCTCGATCCCCCCGTGAGAACGATCCGTCTCGGCAATGGACGGCCAGACGCTGATGCTTTGGACAACCGTCCATCCATCAATTCGAGGATTTCCTCGATCCTCGGACGCAGGACCTGGGCGATATCGGCCCGAGAACACTGGTGCGCTTCAAGACGGCCGTCTGGTCCGAGGCGGGGGGCCTCGATCATCTCTAGCGCGCCGACTTCCGAAAGACCCACCGCGCCATGCAGGGTCTTCATTCGTTCAGCGGCCGCAAAGGTTGTGCCCAATCCCTGGGCAAGGTCGGACGTGGCGCGAGACCCGCCCATGGGCAGGGTTTCGACATGGATCAGACCGCCGTCGCAGAAGGCTGCCGCAGACGTAACGCCAGCCCCGAAATCGATGACCATGGCGCCCTGCTCGGCTTCGTCCTCGACCAAGCAAGCCAGGCCAGCCGCGAAGGGTGCGGCCAGGATGGCCGTCGGCTGGAGGTGGGCGCGGGAGACGCACTGGACAATGTTGCGCAGGCCGGCCGTTGGGGCGGAGACGACCAGGAAGCTTGCGGTCAGGGCTTCCGCGAACATGCCGCGCGGATCCTTGATGCCGCCGGTCGAATCCACGGTGAAGCCGAGAGGGGCGGAATGCAGGATTTCGCGGCCCTGAGGCTGGAAGCTTTCCAGCGCGGCGATGCGGGCGTCGCGGATATGCTGCGCCGTGATCTCGCGGCCGCCCATGGGGAGTTTGGCGCGCACCACGTCCGAGCGCAGATCCGGACCGGAAACGCCGAGCACCACTTCGGAGATCCGGATATCGGCGGCGCGCTCGGCCTGCTCCACTGCAAGGCGGATCGAACGTTCAAGATTGTCGAGATCAACCACAGCGCCGGAACGCACGCCCTTGGTTCCCTGCGCGCCCGCGCCCGCGACGCGCGGTTCGCCATCCGTCGCGTCGCCACGACGCGAAATCAGGCAGGTAACCTTGGACGAGCCTATGTCCAGCGCAGCCATGATCGTTCCGCGCGCATGGGCGCGGTCACGAACATTGGTACGCTGGGCAAGCGACGACATTGCGGTCATGCGCCTCCGGGCGAGGCGGTTTCGTCAGGCTTGCCGGGCATGGGCTGCAGGGCGATGTATTTGGGATGGCGCGCATCGATGCGCGTCGCCGGAAGGTCGAGCACGCGGTTCTGCGCCTGCATGAGGTTCAGCGCATCGAGCTGTTCCATCAGGCGGGCGTCTTCCGGGAAGGCGACCACGTCCGTGCGACCCTTGAACTTCACATCCCAGCGGCGGCCGCCAATGCGGTAAGCCACATCCATGCGGTCCGCGAGGTTCGGAAATTCCTTGATCGCCGTCACCAGCGTGGCGGCGGCTTCGGCGGCGTCCTCGCCCACGACGCGCGGCAGGTGCATATATTTGGCCGGATCGGCCTCGGCGAAAACACGACCGCGCTGGTCAATCACGCGCCAGTCGCCGCCATTCATGCTGTCCTGCCAGAGGGCGCTGGGCTCGCGCTGTTCGACATGAATGTCGATCTTGTTGGGCCACAGGCGCTGGACGCTGACTGCGCCGAGCGAGTCCATACGTTCAAGACGGTCGCGAATGGCATAGGGATCGGCGCTCATGATGCTGTCGCCGGGCTTCACGCCGGCGACTTCCTTGACCTTGGTCGCCATCAGCGGGTCCACCTCGGCGTTCACATGGACGTCCTGCACGGCCAGACCGGCCCATTGGGCGATCACATTGAGGCCGGAATTCCAGCGCTGGCCAAAGGCGCCGAGGCTGCCGCCCATCCATGCCGCAGCCGTCAGCATGGTGGCGCCGCAGATGATCGTGCCAAGCGCATAGGTTGCCACCCGGTCCCGGAACCACGCCACGGAATACGGCACATCGCGCGCACGCCTTGCAGGGCGTGGGGCTGCTGGGGCCTCGTCACGATCGTCGTCGTAGCCGGCGGGTCCGGCGATGCGCGGGCGTTTTACCTTGGGCATGACGCATCCTCGATCATCCAGCGGACGAGCGAGGGATAGTCGATGCCCATATGCGCGGCCTGCTCGGGAATGAGCGAAGTAGGCGTCATGCCTGGCTGCGTATTGGTCTCGAGTATCACCAGTCGACCCGCTTTATCGTCGTAGCGAAAGTCCGACCGCGACACTCCCCTGCAACCAAGAGCCTGATGGGCCCTCAGCGACGCAGACAGCGCAGCTTCGGTGACCGCATTCGGCAGGTCGGCAGGAAGGACGTGGCGCGATCCTCCGGGGTGATATTTTGCTTCAAAGTCGTAATAGTCCCTTAAGGTGGTGATCTCGGTGACGGCCATGGCGCGGTCGCCCATGACGCCGACGGTCAACTCCCTGCCAGGTATGAATTTTTCCACGAGCGCCCGCTTGCCGAACGTCCATGTTCCGTCGGTGAGTTCCTTTGGCGGGCGGTTGGCGCCTTCCCTTACAATAAAAACACCGAACGAAGACCCTTCGGCCGGCGGCTTGATCACGTAGGGAGGCGTCATGATGTGGTCGCGCGCCAGCTCATCAACGTCGTACATGCCGCCCTCTGCGACATCGAGACTGTGCTGGACGTAAATCGCCCGCGCCTTGTCCTTGTCCATCGCCAGCGCCGAGGCGAGGACGCCGGAATGACTGTAGGGAATGCCCATGATTTCAAGGAGGCCCTGCACGCAGCCATCCTCGCCCCACGGCCCGTGAAGGGCGTTGAGCACCACGTCCGGTTTCACGTCAGCCAGCTGCTGGGCAAGCTGGCGGGTCACGTCGACCTCCACGACATCGAAGCCCGACTGGCGGGCGGCGTCCGCCATGCCCTTGCCCGACGACAGCGACACCAGCCGTTCCGAGGACCAACCACCCATGATGACGGCAACGCGAGTCATGCTTCCGCTCCTGACATGCCCCTCAATGCGCCCCTAGGCGTTACCGGGAGGCTTACATTCAAAGGCATAGTTGGGTTCGTTTGACGCAGAAAGCGGGCGGATTTGGGGGAAGGATCGATGCGCTGGAGGAATGTTCACATGAAAAGCCCTGCCTTGTTTGCCGCTTCCGCCCTGCCCGCCGGCGGCCATTCAATCCGGGACCAGCAACTCCAAGGAGCTCGGTAGCGCCATGCCGGCGCGAATCCGCTGTTCAGCCCCGTGCTGATTTCCTAGGACCACAGGACGGGACTGTCGGGGGTGATGCGAATGCTGCTGCGCCGCGTGATGAACCATCTGCGCAAGCAGGAATGGACCGCCATTGGCATCAATTTCCTGATCGTGGTGATCGGCGTCTTCGTCGCAACGCAGGTCTCCAACTGGAACGCCGAGGGCGCCGAACGCCGGCATGCGGGCTACCTCAGGCAAGCCCTGCATACCGAGTTCATGGGCGTTGAGGATGAGCTTACAATCTCACTCGACAACATTACCCGCTATCAGGCTGCGTCGCGCAGCCTCGTGAAGGCCCTGCGAGACGGCGACCTCCCGCCGAATGACGACACAGTAAAGGACTGGATTCTCAACTCGATCAACCTTGGCCGGCAGTCACCGCGATCGGCTGTCTATCTCCAGATGGTGTCAGACGGCGACCTGCGGCTTATCGACGACGCCAATCTCGGCGCCGCCTTGATACGGTTCGATCAGCGCATCGAACGCAATGCGTTCGTCTATGCCGCCACGCTGTCGATCATGTTCTCCGATGATCCGCTGTTCGACGCCGTGGAGTTCGACGACACCGGAGAGCGCCGCGGCGCCGGCCGCACCGTTCTCAGCAACGACACGGATCTGATCAAAGCCGCAAAGTCACGCATTGAAGCGGCGTCTCTGGCGCAGGCCTCTCTCCGGTCAGCTGTATCCGAGCAATTGGAAGACGCTCGCGCCATCCTGGCTGTGCTGGAGAAACCCACGCCGTGACAGCGCATCACCGATCAGGCGGCGGGACTATTTTAGCCCCAACGCCTTCTCAACTTCGCGCCAGTCGACGATCTTGAAGTTCTGATCGACTTCCGAGATCGGGTTGGCGTCATCCTGCACGACGAGGATGCCGGCCGGGAAGCCCGGCAGCGCGGCTGATGAGGCGTCCAGCCCGTCCGTCGTGCTGGCGCCGTCGACCTTGCCGTCAGCACTCGGCGCGATCTTGATGACGCCGAACGCCGCGTGCGGCGGCTTGCGGTCATAGATCACATAGCGGTTGGCGCCTTGCGCCGAGACGATCAGATATCCCGCGCCGTCTGGCTTGAGATAAAGCGATATGCCTTCGACATCGGCGACGAGGCCCGTGCCGCTGTTGACCTTGTCGACCTGCGCTTGGGCGCCGGTGGCGAGATCGATCGCCCATAGAGCGACATTCTCCTCGCCGACGAACAGACGGTTGGCCTCGTCATCGAATACGCAGCCTTCGAGCTGCGAGGAGAGCTTGATGGTGCGCGGGCCGGAGATCGTGACCAGACCAGAGCCGGTGTCGCCAACGGTCCAGATGTCGATCGTTCCGTCCTTGAACGTCACCGCGGTCTGCAGCGCGCCGCCGGGCGCGCCGATGCATACCCCGTAGGGCTCGATGCGCGTGAGCCTGGTGTCGCCCGCATGGCTGACTGTTGCGGTCGAGGGCTCGATGCGGAACCAGCTCAGCGCATTGACGCCGTCATTGCTGACCACTGCGATATTGCCGCGCAGATCCACATTGTTCGAAAGGCCAACCGGCAGCCGCTGCTTCTCGGAGCCGTCAAGACCATATACGTAAAGCCCGACATCCTTGTTGGTGCCGAGGATCAGGCTACGGCTGACGTCAGATGGATGCACCCAGATGGCCGGATCGTCCGCCGCATCGCCAGTGGCGCCCATGCCCACGGTCTCTGCGAAGGCCGGCACGTCTGTAGAAACGACATTATCGGTGGCGCACGCGCTGGCCAGCAGCGTCAGTCCCAGCAAGACAGCATGTTTCATGGATGTCCCGAATCGCTAGTCGGCAATCTGAATCAAACAGGCCCTGCCTCCACAGGGGAAGACAGGGCCCGCATACGCACACTCTACTAGAACGACATCCGGCCGATGATCTGATAGACTGGGCCTGCTTCCTCGCGCTCAAGCTCATACTCGTCGTCGATCGCCCCATCGATCTGGTTTGCAAGCAGCGCATACTTGCGGAATTCTTCCTCCTTCTCCGAGTCGAGCAGGTTCGAGCCCACGAAGCGCAGTGTGAAATTGTCGCCGAACGACTTCTCGACGAAGATTTCGAGGTCGGCGCCGTAGGACGTCACCACCTCCTCGCCGACGACACGGCTCTCAGCGTCGCCCTGCTTCCGGTAAGTGGCGCCGAAAGCAGCATCCCACGCGGTGATGTCATGGATGAAGCCGAAGTTGTAGACGTATTCCGACTGGCTATTGAAGCGGCGCGAACCGAACTCGTCGTCCACGTCACTGTCGAGCCACGAGTAGTTGGCGAACACGCCCGTATCCGGCAACCCGAAGGACGACAGGTCGGAGGACAGGTCGAACTCCACGCCATAGACTTTGCCATCGCCCGTGTTGCGGACGCCGAAGATGTAGGCGAGATCATCCGGCGGATCATCAGCGGAACCCGGCGCGCCGGTATTGTAGATCTCGATGAGGTCTTTCACGTCGCGGTAGAAGAAGTTGATGCCGGCGATGCCCGATTTGCCGAGCTGATGCTCGTAACCAATATCGAGGCCCCAGGCGGTTTCCGGTTCGAGTTCCGGATTGCCCTGGAAGTCGTTGGAGCCCAGCTCTTCCTCGCGTACGCCGGCAAAGAGGAATTCGAACGGCGCATTTCGGATGGTGCGGGCGACCGAGCCGCGGATACGGCCGGCGCTGGACACCTCCCAGGCGAAGTGCGCCGAGGGAAGAACCGTGGTCTGATCCGTTTCCGCACCGTCGACCTCCAGCGTCACGTTCTCGACGCGCAGGCCGGCTTCCCAGCTGAACGGACCGCTGTTGCCGCTGACCAGAGCGTAGGGATCCACGTTGGTGCGCTTGATGTGGCTGGCGGTGTAGCTGATCGCCGGATCTCTATAGCTCGGCACGCCGGCGCCACTTGCGTCAGGCGCCAGCACGGACCCGTTGGACGGGCTGACGCGGAACCGGCCGTCGCCGAGCGTAGTGTCGCGCTCCTTCTCCTTGAACTGCACGCCGAACTGCAGCTCGAGGCCGCCTAGGTCGCGCTCGTGGTCGACCTTCGCCTTAAGCTAACGGTCGTCGATCAGGAACGGAGCAAGATCCCTGGTGAATCGATCGAGTTCCGGATAGCGGCGGTTGGCTGCGGGATCGCCCGTGGCGGGCAGTTCGCTGCCGCGCAGGTATTCGGCTTCATTCTCGAACTCGAATGTGTCGTCCCTAAAGGAGGCAAAGCCCACCTTGAAGTTCGTAACGCCGCCGAATGCTTCGAGCTTGTAGCCGCCGTTCAGCGAGTAGCTTTCCTGATCGATGTCCACATCGTTGGAGTTGACCACAGCGAGCTGGCGCAGCGCGCGCTCAGTCGCGAGGCCGGTCGACAGCGACGCATATTCGAGCGAGTCCTCGTCTTGCAGACGCTCGGTCTTCACGAAGAAACCGTCGAACGACAATTGTCCGTTCTCGCCGGCAGGCGTTTCCAAAGCGAAGTTGGCCGAGTAGTCGGTGCCATCGCGCGTGTCGCGCTGGTCCTCGATGTTCAGCAGTTCGCCGCCGACATCGTCGTAGCGCAGCGACGTCTTACGTTTGGGATTGTGGCGGCCCTGGACGCTCGCGCCGAGCAGCAGGCGGCCTTCGCCGATCTTGCCGCCCCATACGGCGCCAACCGATTCGCGAACACGACCGTCGTCGAACGCCAGCGCGCCGAGGCGGACATAGCCGCCTTCAAGGTCATAGCCATCTTTCAGCACGATGTTCAGCGCGCCCGCCATCGCATCGCCCGAGCGGTTCGCCGAAGCGGAGCGTACGATCTCGACCTTCTCGATGAGCTCCGCAGGAATGCGGTCGACGAAGAAGGCGGTGTCGGCGCCGTTGCCGATCGCGCCCGAGGACGACCCGGCGCCGGGAACCTCTTCGCCGTTGATCAGGATCTGCGTGTAGGCCGGATCAAGGCCGCGCAGGCGCACGCCGTCCGATTCGAGGACGTCAGACAGGAAAGTGACCGAGGGCACGCGCTTCAACGCGTCCCCGGCCGTCAGCGGCTCGAAACGCTGGAAATAGTCGGTGTCGTAAACAAGCACCGGCGCGGTTTCTTCCGTGCGGTCGCGATAACCGATGCCATTGATGACCACGACATCGCTGGCTTCCGTGACCTGATCAGTCGGGGCGCCGGCGCCCTGCGGGCCCTGGGGCGTCTGCGCGAAAGCGGGCTGCAGCGCTGCGAGCGACAGGGCGGCGCCGGCTACGCTCGCGAGGTGCGACCTCTTCAGGAATTTCGTCATCCATACCCTCCATCTAGTGTTGGAGGGGCTCTAGTGGCGACGTGTGACAGCGGGCACACGGATTTGCTGAGGTTCTATGACAATCAACATGTGTGTATTTGTGCCACAATCGTTGCGGCCTGGCCGCGCCGCGGCTAAGACGCCGCCATGCCACTCACGATCATAGGCGTCGATGCGGACGATACGCTCTGGCACACGGAAACCGTGTTCCGGCTGACGCATAGACGGTTCAACGAACTGCTGTCCGACTTCGCGGACGAGGACGCGCTGGAGGCCAGGCTGGCCGCCATCGAGCGCGAGAACATGAAGGCCTACGGCTATGGCGCGAAGGGCTTCACGCTCTCGATGCTGCAGACGGCGTTGGAGGTCAGCGAGGGCAATGTCTCGACCAGGGTCATCCAGGAGTTGCTGAGCGCTGGCCGCGAGATGATGACCCATCCCATCGAGCCCCTGCCCGGCGTCGAGGAGGCGCTGAAAGCGCTGAAGGAGCGCGGCCGGCTGGTGCTGATCACCAAAGGTGATCTCTTTCATCAGGAAAGCAAGCTGGCCGCGTCGGGTCTCGGCTCACATTTCTCGGGCGTCGAGATCGTTTCGGAGAAAACGCCGGAAATCTACACGCGGGCGTTCGCACGCCATGGCGGTTTGGCGGAGTCGTCCCTCATGACAGGCAACTCTGTGAAGTCGGATATCCTGCCCATGCTCGCCGCCGGCGGCTATGCCGCGCTGGTGCCCTACCCTCTGGTCTGGGAACACGAGCGGGCGGAAAAGCCAGTCGACAATCCGCGCTATCGCGAAGTGGAAACCCTCGGCCGCCTGCCCGCCTGGCTGGACGAGATTGGCTAGCGCCGGATGCTGATATTCTTCATGGCGGGTTCATGTGGAATTCGGTAAGGGGCGAGGCCTTGTAAAATTCGCGAATAGCGGACTGGCTTGAGGAGCGTTCATGAAACTGGCGGCCGCAACACTTCTGTCTCTCGGCTTTCTCACGGCGCCGGCGGCCCTCGCGGATCCGATCCGCGACGTCGCGGCGGTTAATGCAATCGTCGAGCAACGCTGTGCGATGTGTCATATGGAAGAAGACGACGCCGCTCCCGCCCTGGGCACGGTCAAGAAGCTCGAGCCCGCCGCGATCGCGGACATGCTGATCAGCGGTTCGATGTCGGCGTTGACGCCGGACCTGACCCCGCAGATGAAACGCGAAGTCGCGGTGTTTCTCAGCGGCAAACCGCTGCCCGCCTCGGGCGACCTGCCGGAAGTGACGCTCAAATAGGCCGCGTCGAAAACTGAACGCACGACCCAAAAAAGAAGCGCCGCGGTTATCGCACCGCGGCGCTTCCATGTTCAGTCGAGCCTGATCAGTTCGCCTTCGCAGGCGGCGCGGTCGGGCTCGGCGCCGGAGGCGGCGCACTCGGATCGACCTGTCCCAGACCCACGACGACGCCCGAAGCGAGGACATGATCCTTCATCGGCGCGATCAGCTCGTCATAGGTTTTCGGCGCGAAGTCGGCCGGCAGCATCGTATCCAGCGCGAAGACCTGGAACTGATAGCGGTTCTTCGGACCCGCCGGCGTGCGCGGCCCGAGATAGGGTTGCGCCACGCCTTTATAGTTCGGGCCGTAGATCGCGCCGGCCGGCTTGCCTTCCGGTTTCATGCCGGCGGAAAGCTTGAACAGATTGGCGGGGAGGTTCACCATCGTCCAGTGCAGCACTGGCCCGCCACTACGCGTGATGAACTCCGGATCCTGCATGATGATCGCGTAGGACTTCGTGCCGATGGGCCCTGCGTCCATTCAAGGCCCGGGAACATGTTGTCCTGGTACTGCGTGTACTTGAACGGAATGTCCTCGTTATTATTCCAGCCCGGCGTCGTCACGGAGAGCCTGCCGCCGTCTTTCGCCGGCAGCGTCACGAGAGCCAGCAGGTGGCCAGCCACCGGCGGCTCGGTGCGGGCCGGCGCGTTGCCGACCGGCGCCGCAGTCGCCACCGCCGCCGGAGCAGCCGTCGCGGCGGGAGCCAGCGTTGATGCGCCCGACGCCTTCGCCGTCACTTTCAGCAAGCGCGCCGCAGGACCGTCGGTCAGCGCATAGAGCGCGCCATCCGGGCCAACAGCGATGTCGCGATAGCGTTCCCGGCCTTCGCTGAAGGACAGACGCTCCTCACCCAGCACTTTCTCGCCATCCATAGTCAGGCGCGCGATATAGTTGGAGTTGAGACCGGAGACGAAGATCGAACCCTTCCAGGCCTTCACGACGTCGGAATTGTAGTACGTCATTGCGCCCGGCGCGATCACGGGGTCCCAGTAGTAGAGCGGCTGCTCGATGCCAGTCTTCTGCGAAAGCCCTTCACCGATCTTGGTGTTTGCAGCGCCGTATTCCACGCCATAGGTGACGGATGGCCAGCCATAGTCTCTGGCCTTGCGGGCAATGTTGATCTCGTCGCCGCCCTGTGGTCCGTGCTCCATCTCCCAGAGTTCGCCCGTCGCCGGATGCAGGAAGGCGCCCTGCACGTTGCGGTGGCCATAGCTCCAGATTTCCGGACGCGCATCGGACCGGCCGACATACGGGTTGTCGGCGGGGATCGTGCCGTCGGTCTTTATCCGCACGATCTTGCCAAGACCGCTCTTGAGGTCTTCGGCCTGCACGCGGCCGGGAAGGATCGAACGCTCGCCCTGCGTGACGAACAGGGTGCCGTCGCGAGCGAATACAAGGCGCGAACCATAGTGGAGGTTGGACGCGAGCGACGGCGCCTGGTGATAGATCACCTGCACGTTCTCGAGCCGGGGCTGCGCGCCATCGATCAGCTTGGCCTTCGCGACGGCGGTGTTGTTCGTACCATCGGCCTGCGGTTCGGAATAGCTCCAGTAGACCATCTGGTTGGTGGCGAAGTTCGGATCGAGCGCGACATCGAGAAGGCCCGCCTGCCCGCGCGCCACCACTTCCGGCACGCCATTCTTGATCGCGGCAGAGAGGTTGCCGTTCGCATCCGCGATACGGAATTGGCCGGCGAGACGCTCAGTGATCAGGAACTTTCCGTTGGGCAGGAACTCGAAGCCGAATGGCGTCACGAAGCCCGAAGCCACGGTTGTGACATCAAATGCCACGTTGGCCTGAATGGCCGGCGCGCGCGTCTGGTACGTGAAGGCCGGCTGGTAGCCGCCCTTGTTGCCAGGACGGGTTTCAGCTGGCGGACCGGTTACAGGCGCGGGAGTGGGAATGCTGGGCGCCGCGGTCGCAGCCACCTGCTGTTCCGCGCCAGGATCAGTGTTGGCGCAGGCCACAAGCGCGAGGAATGAAACCGTCGCGGCCAAGCCGGATGCAAATCGAGTTCTCATCAACCTCAAGCTCCTTGGTGTGATCATGTATCTAACTGAAAAACGGGGTGGGCATATGTTTGCCGTGATCACGGGAGCGAGAGGCAAGAAGCCGGGGACGTCTCGCAATCAATTTCCACTCCCCTTACGGAAATGTCGTTATATTTTCGCGAGTATAACGATGGCGCGGATGCGCTGCATTCAACAAACCGCGATTGTGATACTCTATTTCTTCTCCGGACTGCCCGGATGACGTAACTTCCGGTTCACGTCATGCGTATAGTCCACACAGGCAAGAAGCGATCTTCGGCCTGAAGCACTTAAATGTTACAGACCTTCGGAGCTTCCTATCATGCGCTTCCTGGTTGCCCTCTTCGCCCTTCTTTTCACCGCCGCCGCGCCCGTTGCGATGGCTCAGGATACGCAACAGGCCGTTTTCGCCGGCGGGTGCTTCTGGTGCATGGAAAGCGACATGCAGCATATCCCGGGCGTCATCTCGGTTGAGTCGGGCTATACGGGCGGCAAGGAAAAGAACCCGACCTACCGTGAGGTCGCAATGCACCGGACGGGCCATTACGAGTCGGTGCGCGTCACATACGACCCGAAGAAGATCACCTATGAGCAGTTGCTGTCGCGCTACTGGCCGCTGATCGATCCTACGGACGGCCATGGCCAGTTCTGCGATCGCGGTCAGAGCTACGCGCCGGCGATCTTTGTAACGCCGGACCAAAAAGACGCCGCCGAAGCTTCGAAGGCGAAGGTCATTTCGTCTGGTCGGGTCAATGGCCGGGTGATCGTGCCGATCCTGTCGCTCGGCGACTTCTGGCCCGCGGAAAGATACCACCGCAACTACGCTAAGCAGAACAAGGAAGCTTACGACGCCTATCGCCAAGGTTGCGGCCGAGACCGCATCCTCGCCGAGGTGTGGAAGCTCCCCTGATCAGGCTGACGTTTTCTTCGGCCCCTCAGGTCGCGTCGCCACGAACAATGCGCACGACAGCAGCACTGCAGCAGTCAGCCAGAACCATAGCGCTGGCGGATGCGCGACTGAGACGACAACGAAAGAGAGCGCCATCATCCCGATCGCGAGGTACTTCACCTTGCGCGGTATCGCCCCATGCCGCCGCCACGCCACGACGGTGGGTCCGTATTTCGGATGATTCTCGATCCACGCCTCAAGCCGGCGCGAGGAACGCGCAAAGCACCCCGCCGCCAGGATTAGGAAGATCGTCCCCGGCATGACCGGCAAGATGTAGCCCGCGATCCCGAGACCCACGAACACCAGCCCCAGCACGAAGAAGAATGGCCGGGTCATCGAATAGGCTTGGGGCGACGGGTCGGGAGAAGTCATCACAGGGATAATGTCCTGCGCCTTCAGGTCGGCAAGTGTAGTTGTTACCGCATCTCGATCTCATTTTGTAGCTGAAGGCTGAACCCCTTCTCGCAACTCATTGGATTTATGTCTTTTTGAACCTGCAGACCGCGGATCGCGGTGCAGGAAAGCATCTACGTGGCGCCAGGTTTCAGCCCAACGTCATCGTCTGCTCTCCCGCACCGTTGCGTCGTTAGCCATGCCCGGCGGATACCTCGCGACGAGCAAGGGTAGGGGGCTTCAGGAATAAGCCCGCCTACTCATCCACCTCGGCGACGCCTGCGAAGATCGCTTTCCGCGTGCCATTCTTGCGCCCTTCCCGCTCCATGACGCGCGCGCCGGAAAGCAGGTTGAACATGCTGTAATTGCCTTCAAGGCAGGCGTATTCGTAAAGCCCTTCAGTCTGGGCGTTCAGAGGCATCTCGCCTTTCCACGGCTGGGTGTAACGGGTCGGATCCTCCACCGTGTATTGATAGAGAATCTGGCCTTCGTTCGCGCGGGTGAAACGCTCGGTAACCTTGCCTTTTTCGGAGATGAAGCTGCCCTGCTTGGGCTCGACATTCGTGGTTTCGACCACGAGCGTGTTGCCTTCATACCGGCCAGTTGAATCCCCACCCCATTTGGGCACAGAAGCGGGATTGCGCGCGCCCTTGAGCGAAATGATCCGCACATCGTGGATCATCTCGCCCAGGATCATCACGTGATCCGGGGTCTGAACGATCTGGATATTGTTGTTGTACATCGTGTTGCTCAGCACCGGTCCTGCGCTGCTGCCGAACCAGATGCACCGCTCCGACACGCCGCGGTCTTCGGGGTTGTCGCTGCCACGATCCGCATACTCTTCTTCCGATGAAGACAGGCCGCGCGTATTCGCCAGCTTGGGATCAAGGAAGGGGATCTGGCCGTTAGCAGGTTCGACGATCCACGACGAACGGTATTGACCGTTGATCCTTCCAAGGTCGGCGCCCGGATCCATCCAGAAGCGATTGTAGGCCCGGTCGGGATTTGCATCCGTCAGCAGCGTATGCTCGGACTTGCCGGCTTCTTCCTTCGCGACGCGTGTGTAGATGTTGCGGTTGAACAGCTTGTTCCTTTCCTCTTCGCTCACGATCAGGCCCGACGCGCCCTGCGGGCGCGTCATGGTTGTAAGCGAGGCTGTGCTGAAGAAACCCTGCAGGTCCGGGGCGCCCCATCCCCTTCCTGCCGCCTTCAACGCGCGCGAATTTATTCGATGCGCGGAGATGAAACAGCGAACCAATTCACGGCGGCGGGGAGGCCAACACCGTTTGACTTCAAAGTACAACAAGGCTGCCGAACGGCAATGAAACTGCTTGTGTTCAACTTCCAGAGGGCATGGTTCGGAGCACCCATTCACAGCGATAGGGATCCGTGGGCCAGTCCTAACGAGCCGCTTTTCCCGAAAATTCCGAGATCGTCCGCGTCTTCACGGTTTCGGGAACGGTTTTCACAGTCCTTGGCGCAGGCCCCTGTCCGGCTTACCCTGCGTTCAAGCGACCTCGATTCAACAAGGCGCCCACACAGGGGAAGAGATGTTCATGCACCGATCCAAGATGGGGTCGCGGCTGCTGCTGGCCGCCGTATCCTTCGCAGTTCTCGCAGCTTGTAGCGACAACAAACCAGCCGCGCCGGCCGAACCAGTCGCCGCCGCCGCCGCACCCAAGCCGTCCGACGATCCGGCCTGGCCTGTCGCCGCCGTCGCCGATCCGACGACACTCGGCTTCACGACCGAAGGCCTCGCAGCACTTGACGCTCGGTTCGCCAAGGCGGTTGCTGATCAGGACTATGCCGGCATCGTCACCCTGCTCGCCAAGGGTGGTGAAGTTGCACAGTTCAACGCCTATGGCGTCCAGTCTGGCGATCCGAAAACCGGCGCGCCGATGACGAAGGACTCGATCTTCCGCATCTACTCGATGACTAAGCCGATCACCGGCATCGCGCTGATGCAGCTGTACGAGCAAGGCAAATGGCAACTGGATGATCCAGTTACGAAATACGTGCCCGAACTTGCGAACCTGAAAGTTCTCACCTTCAAGGACGGCAAGCCGGTCATGAAGGGCGGCAAGCCCGTGCTCGCCGACTCCTCGCGTCCGGCCACGATGCGCGAGATCATGAGCCACACAGCCGGCTTCGGTTACGGCCTCGGCGGCGATGATCCGGTCAACAAGGCGTTCCGGGATGATAAAGTTCTTCAGTCGAAGAACCTCGATGAGATGATCACCAGGGTTGCCGGCATCCCGCTGATCTACGATCCGGGCACGCGCTGGTCGTATTCGATCTCGGTCGATATCCAAGGCTATATTGTCCAGAAAATCTCGGGCCAGAAGTTCGGCGACTATCTCAAGGCCAACATCTTCACGCCGCTTGGCATGAACGAGACGTCCTTCATCCTGCCCGAAGACAAAGCTGCCCGCTTCACCGACGTCTATGGTTGGGACAAGACCAAAAACATGCTTACGATCCAACCGCCGGCGCCGCTCACCCGCTATGACGCGGCCAACGAGCTGGAATCGGGCGGCGGCGGCTTGCTCTCGACGGCGCATGACTATGCGCGCTTCTCCCAGATGCTGCTCAACAAGGGCGCGCTGGCCGGCAACACGATCGTGAAACCGGAAACCATCGCGCTGATGGCGCAGAACCAGATCGGCGATCTCGGCATCTACTCGGATGGCACAGCCGCCAATCCGGGCCGTCCGGGCCAGAAATTCGGTCTCGACTTCGCGGTCTACACCGATCCGGAAGCCGGCCAGAACCCGTTCGGCAAGGGCACGTTCTACTGGAGCGGCGCTGCCGGCACGATCTTCTGGATCGATCCGGTCAACGACACCTTCTTCGTCGGCCTGGTCCAGTCGATGGGCGGCAACCGTCCGGGCGCCATGAACTTCCGCAATGACAGCGGCAAGCTCATTCTTGACGCCATGAAGCCGACAGCTGCAGCCGCAACGCCGGCGGAAGCGACCAAGCAAGCAGAACCCGCCCACTAACGGCGATCGGCACGAGCGCGGCGCCGGGATCATCTCCCGGCGCCGACGTCTTCTTGGGCGGCCGCTTTGCGCCCTCCTCACGAATTTCCTTCATTTTCTTGGTCTGATGCCGCTTTCGCGCAATTGAGACCCGTAAAGCTGTCCTTGGCGCGCAGGCGGCCTCCGGACTATTGTCCCCGGCAAGCGACCTCGATCAACAAGGCGCCAAACAGGGGAAGAGATGTTCATTCAACGATCCAGGATAGGATCGCGGCTGCTGTTGGCTGCCGCATCCTTCGTAGTCCTCGCAGCCTGCAGCGACAACAAGCCAGCTGCGCCGGCCGAGCCCGCAGCGGTCGCCGCCAAGCCATCCGACGATCCGGCCTGGCCATCCGCCGCCGTCGCTGATCCGACAACGCTCGGCTTCACCGCAGAAGGCCTCGCGGCGCTCGATGCGCGCATGGCGCAGTCCGTCGCCAACCAGGATTTTGGCGGCATCGTCACCCTGCTCATGAAGGATGGCGAGATTGCGCAGTTCAAGTCGTACGGCATCCGCAATGGCGATCCGAAGACCGGAACGCCGATGACCACCGACACGATCTTCCGCATCTATTCGATGACCAAGCCGGTCACCGGCGTCGCGCTGATGCAGCTCTACGAACAAGGCAAATGGCAGCTCGATGA
Organism: Hyphomonadaceae bacterium; assembly: GCA_016714495.1. GTDB lineage: Bacteria > Pseudomonadota > Alphaproteobacteria > Caulobacterales > Hyphomonadaceae > UBA7672. The sequence continues at coordinate 743,290 of JADKDU010000001.1, forward strand.
TCCGATTTCGAAATTCGCGCCCGAGTTGGCCAATCTCAAAGTGCTGACCTGGAAAGACGGCAAGCCGGTCATGAAGGGCGGCAAGCCCGTGCTCGCTGATCCGACCAAGCCGCCGACGATGCGCCAGCTCATGTCGCACACCGCCGGCTTCGCCTACGGCATTCTTGGCGGCGACGACCCAGTCAACACCGCATATCGCTCGCAGAACGTGCCCACCTCGAAGAACCTCGATGAGATGATGACCAAGCTCACCGGTCTTCCGTTACTCTACGATCCCGGCACGCGCTGGGTTTATTCGGTGTCGGTCGATGTCCAGGGATATCTGGTTCAGAAAATCTCAGGCCAGAAGTTTGGCGATTATCTCAAGGCCAACATCTTCACGCCGCTGAACATGAACGAGACGTCCTTCATCCTGCCTGAAGACAAGAAAGAGCGCCTCGCCGAGGTCTATGGCTGGAACAAGGACAAGAGCGCGCTTCAGATCAATCCGCAACGGAACGATATCGCGAGCTATGACGCCACGAACGAAATGGAATCGGGCGGCGGCGGCCTGCTCTCGACTGCCCATGATTACGGCCGCTTCGTCCAGATGCTTGTCAACAAGGGCACGCTGGCCGGCAAAACGATCCTCAAGCCGGAATCAATCGCGGTGATGGCGGAAAACCAGATCGGCGATCTGGGCGTCTTCTCAGATGGCACAAGCGGCAATCCGGGGCTTCCGGGTCAGAAGTTCGGCCTCGACTTCGCGATCTACACCGACCCGGCCGCAGGTCAGCATCCGTTCGGCAAAGGCACCTTCTACTGGAGCGGTATTGCCGGCACGATCTTCTGGGTCGATCCGGTCAACAACATCGGCTTCGTCGGCATGGTCCAATCGTTCGGCGGCAGACGCCCTGACGCAATGGACTTCCGCGCTGAAACCGGCCGGCTGATCTACGCAGCCCTGAAACCGACCGCAGCCGCGCCCGCGGCAATGCCGGCTGAAGCGGCCAAGCAACCGGAAGCCGTCCACTAAGGGCGATCCACACGCGCGCGGCGCCGGGGATCAGCATCCCGGCGCCGACGCCTTACCAGACCGTCATTTGCGCCGTCCCACATCGCTTTTCTCGACAATTTCAACTCTTGAGCAGACTTCGCGCCTTCACGACCCCCTTAGCGGTCCTTGGCGCGCAGGCCGGTTCTGGCCTATTGTCCCTCGACCAAGCGACGTCATTCAACAAGTCGCAGCACAGGGGATAATATGTCTATTCACCGATCCATGTTGGGGTCGCGGCTGCTTATGGCGGCTGCATCCTTCGCGGTCCTTGCGGCCTGCAGCGAGAGCAAGCCCGCGGCGCCGGCCGAACCCGCAGTCGTCGCCAAGGCGTATGACGATGCGGCCTGGCCTTCCGCGGCCATCGCTGATCCGACCACGATCGGCTTCACCGCCGAAGGCCTCGCGGCGCTGGATGCGCGCATGGCCAAGTCGGTCACCGACCAGGACGTGGCCGGTATGGTCTACATTCTCGGCAAGGGCGGCGAGATCGCCGCTTTCAACGCGCATGGCGTCCAGTCGGGCGATCCGAAGACCGGAACGCCGATCACAAAGGACTCCCTCTTCCGCATCTACTCCATGACCAAGCCAATCACCGGCGTCGCCATGATGCAGCTCTATGAGCAAGGCAAATGGCAGCTCGATGATCCAGTGACCAAGTACGCGCCTGAACTCGCGAACCTGAAAGTCATCACCTGGAAGGACGGCAAGCCGGTCATGCAGGGCGGCAAGCCCGTGCTCGTCGATCCGACCAGCCCGCCGACCATGCGCCAGATCATGAGCCACACCGCCGGCTTCGGCTACGGCCTGTGCTGCACCGATCCTAAGGCCGCAAACTACAACCCGGTCGACGCGCAATTCGTCAAGGACGGCGTCCTGAGCTCCGCCAACCTCGACGAGATGATGACCAAGATCGCCGCCATCCCGCTCGTCTACGATCCGGGCACGCGCTGGTCCTACTCGGCTTCGGTCGATATCCAGGGCTATATTGTTCAGAAGCTGTCGGGCCAGAAGTTCGGCGACTATCTGAAGGCCAACATCCTCACGCCGCTCGGCATGAATGACACGTCCTTCTTCGTCAGCGAAGCCAACAAGCCGCGCTTCGCCGACGTCTATCACTGGGACAAGGACAAGAACGCGCTCGTCATCAACGAGGAACGTCCTGACCGTCCCGGCTTCACCGACCCGAATCGCCTCGAATCCGGCGGAGGCGGCCTTGTCTCCTCGACGCATGACTACGCGCGCTTCATCCAGATGATGCTCAACAGGGGCACACTGGCCGGCAAGACCATCATCAAGCCGGAATCGGTCGCGATGATGTCCGAGAACCATATCGGCGATCTCGGCATCTACTCGGATGGCACAGCCGCCAACCCGGGTCGCCCCGGCCAGAAATTCGGCCTCGACTTCGCCGTCTATGTCGACCCGGCCGCGGGCCAGAACCCGTTCGGCAAGGGCACCTATTACTGGGGCGGAGCCGCCGGCACCTGGTTCTGGATCGATCCGGCCAACGATCTCTTCTTCGTCGGCATGATCCAGTCGATGGGCGGCGCACGGCCCGACGGAATGAACTTCCGCGTCGAGTCGGCCAAGCTTGCCTATGAAGCCCTGAAATCCAACGCCTCGGCCGCGACCCCGGCTGAAGCGACGAAACAGGCCGAACCCGCTCACTAAGGGGACTAACCACGTAAGGACGGCGCCAGGATCCAGCATCCTGGCGCCGTCTCGACTTTCAGACGACGGGCCGCGATGACGAAGGCCCAATGGAGAGAACGATGAAGCTGCACACTTTCGCCAATCAGGGACGCCTGTGGCTGTCCGCCGGCCTCGCGGTCGTGCTTGCCGCCTGCGCCAGCATGGATGTCGGCGCCGCCAAGACGGCTTGGCCGACCAAGGCGGATGTCACCACTGCGCCCGCCGGCTTCACAGCCAGCGGCCTCCAGACGCTCGACGCCCGCATGAAGGAAGCCGTCGACAAGGGCGAGGTCTCGGGCCTCGAATACGCCCTGATCAAGGATGGAAAGGTCGTCGCGTTCAACACCTTCGGCGCGCAGGCCTATAACGGTCCGCCAATGAAGGAAGACTCCATCTTCCGCATCCGCTCGATGACCAAGCCGATCACCGGGGTCGCCATGATGCAGCTCTGGGAACAGGGCAAGTGGAAGCCAGAAGATCCGGTCACCAAATTCCTGCCGGAACTGGGCAGTCTCAAGGTCGCAACGTCGGCCGACAATCTGGACAGCCTCGTGCCCGTAAAACGCACGCCGATCATGAACGAGATCATGACGCACACTGCTGGCTTCGGTTACGGCCTCTCGGCCAGCAACGCTGTGGATCGCGCGTTCATCGCCCAGCACCCGATGAACGAAAAGGACCTCAATGCGCTGGTCAAGCGCACGGCGGAAATCCCGCTGCTGGCCCAGCCCGGCGAGCGCTGGAGCTACTCGATCGTCGTCGACCTGCAAGGCGCCATAATCGAGAAGATCACCGGCAAGAAATTCGGCGATTATCTCGAAGAGAATATCTTCTCGCCGTTGGCGATGAAGGATACCGGCTTCTGGCTCACCGAAGCTGATCGTCCACGCGTCGCCACCGTCTACAGCCGCAACGCCAAGACGAACACGTTCGACGCGATCGAAGACAAGAACAGCTTCACGCACGACTTCTACACGGCGCGCAGCCAGGCAGAGTCGGGCGGCGGCGGTCTCGTCTCTACGCTGCACGATTATGTCCGCTTCACCCAGATGCTGCTCAACAGGGGCGAACTGGATGGCAAGCGCATCCTCAAGCCGGAAACCGTCGACTACATGATGTCGAACCACATCGGTGACCTGAAGGGCGTCATCGGCGGCGGCGCCTTCGGTTACGGCGGCATGGTCGTCGTCGGCGAGCCGACTGAACGCGCTCCGCAACCGAAAGGCACGTTCAGCTGGTTCGGCATCGACGGTACATGGTTCTGGGTCGATCCCGCCAACAAGATCTCCTTCGTTGGTATGATCCAGCGCCGTGGTCCGGCCGGCCCGGGCGGCATCGATGTGCGAGGCGAATCCGCCCAACTCGTCTACAAGGCGCTGGCGAAATAGTCATACGCGGTCTACTTCGCGCCCCTATGGAAACTGAAATCCTCCGGGGCGCGAAGATACGCGTGACGACGCAGGCCGCCAGCGTCGGCGGCAGGACGACGCCGATCGCCGACATCGCGGAAGCTGCCTTTGTCGAAGGCGATCACCGCATAACGCTCACGCCGAAAATCCTTCTGGTCGCAGGCCCGATCGCAGGCGCGGCGCTCTATCTCGCAACCCTCTCTTTCGCCATCGCATTCTTCGCTGGCGTCGCCATCATGGCGGTCGGCGTCCTTATCTATCGCCGCAATTGGCTGCATCATGTCAGAGCGCGCCTCAAGACAGGCGCAAGCACAACCCTGTACCGCACCTCTAAAAAGGGCGACGCCCTCCTCTTCCACGCCGCGGTAGAAAAGGCGCTCGAGCTGCAGCGCGCGGAGTAGCGCTTCAGGCGTCCTTCGCCAGATACCCTTCAGTGGTCGCATCCACGGCCGGCCGGCCGATGCGCTTGATCTCCCAGCGCAGCTCCACGCCCGACTTCGCCTTCACGGCAGCGCGTACATCCTCGCCCAGCCCTTCAATGTCGGCCGCAGTCGCATCTCCAACGTTAAGCAGGAAGTTGCAATGCAGCTCGCTCACCTGCGCCCCTCCCCGCCGCGCGCCACGCATGCCTGCCTCATCGACCAGCTTCCAGGATGAACGCTGGTTGGGCGCGCCGGGTGGATCAGGATTCGCAAACGTCGATCCGCCCGTCTTTTCGCGGATCGGCTGCGTCGTCTCGCGCCGCGCCTTCAGCGCCTCGATCCGCTCAAGGATCGCCACCGGTTCATCCTGCGTCCCCTCGAACAGCGCCTCGATGAAGATCAGATCCTCGGACGCCTCGGTATGACGATAGCTGAAATGAAAATCCGCGTTCTTGAGTGTCACGCGCCTGCCCTGCCGGTCCAGCGCATGCGCCTCGATCAGCACGTCCTTTGTCTCGCGGCCATAGCAGCCGGCATTCATCCGCAACGCGCCGCCGATCGTCCCCGGCACGCCGGAGAAGAACTCCAGCCCGGCAATCCCTGCATTCGCCGCCGCGACCGAAACACGTGCATCGAGCGCAGCCGCGCCTGCCGTCACACGCAGGCCATCTGTCGCAACTTTGCCGAAACTTGGCCCCAGCCGAACGACGACGCCCGCAATCCCGCCATCGCGCACGATGACGTTTGACGCAGCGCCCAGCACGGTGACCGCAATGATCGGATCGAGCTTATTCAGAAACTCGGCGAGGTCGGCCTCGTCCTTCGGCAGGAACAGCGCATCCGCCGCCCCGCCCACGCGAAACCAGGTGAAGGGCGCAAGCACTTCATCCGCCAGCAGTGTGCCGCGAACCGGGGGAAGCCTGTCAAGAAAAGTGCTCATGCCTGCGGACTTAGCGCGCGCGGACCTTTGAGGCTAGCGGCAGGAGTATTGGCCGCCGACATCGAGGTGGAAATGGTTGGCGTGGTCGGCGTTGAAATCCGGCCCCAGCGTCACATCGAACAGACCGCAGGCCCGGTCGTGGATCTCGCGCAGGAAATCACCCTTGGCGCCCTTGTTGCGAAAATCCTTGAGCACTGTGATCTCACGGCCATCCTCCAGCACGAAGCCAGCGACATCCATCGCTTTCGCAAACGCGTGCTCCGACAAGCGGGCATGCCCCGCGACGCGGCGGCACTGGAATGTGCCGAACGCCTTAATCTCTTTCACGGGTGAGCCGAGATATTTCTCCGCCGCTGGGATCACGATGTGGCGTTCCCACAGATGCATCTTCGCCGCGAGATCGCAGGTCATCGCCATCTGCTCGGGCGCTTTCCATGTCGACAGCGAGGCATCGACGACCAGCGCCTCGTCATAGCCGCAAGCACCCTCGTGCTCAGGCTGTGCGATCGTGAAATCGACACCCGCCGCCGCCAGCGCATCGTGGCATGCGCCGAGATTCTTCGACAGGCCGGCAAGGCGCTTTGCATCGCCTAGCGCGCCATACTTCTGGAGATCGAGGATCGCGCCCCCGCGCGCAGCATCATAGTTCGGTCGCGCAAAACGCACCGCGCCATTGGCGGCCTCGGCCATGCGCCAGTTGGCCAGCACCAGGCCGCCCGACAGGGCGATCATCAGGCCTGCGCCCAGCGCGATTAGGGAATGGGACTTCTTCATCGGTCAATAGTCTGCAAACGAGGCACCCCGCTCCGCTTCTACAACCACAGGAAAAGCGCCCGCAAGATTGCCGAAACCCTAATCCGGCCCGGCCTTGCTGGGATGTAACGGTTGACGGCCGCGGACGTTAACCTTCGTCGTCGGCCGTCAACTCAAGATTGCCGCCGCGTCTTTCCTGCTGTCGCGCACCTTCCAGAATGCCCAGAAGGCCGTAATTGCCCTCGTGGCAGGCGTATTCGTAAACGGCGCCGGTGGCGGTCCGCATCGGCATCTCGCCCTTCCAGACCTGTGTGTACTGCTCGGGATCGTCTATCTCGAACTGATAGAGAATCACGCCGTCCTCTGTCCGCGTGAAGCGTTCCGTTAGCTTGCCCGCGTCGGAAACATATCCGCGCTGTTGCGGATGAACGTTCCTGGTTTCAACAACCAGTGTATTGCCTTCGTACCAGCCCACGCTGTCGCCTAGCCACTTCTTGATGCTTGCCGGATCGTGTCTCGCATCCGCCTTGCTCGCCACGATCGGGATGACACGCACATCGTGCACCATCTCAACGAGGATCATCGCATGGTTCGGCGACTGCACGATCTGATACGTGTTATTGTACAGAACGTTGTTCATCACCGGCCCCCCGGTATTGCCGAAGCCGACAATGCAGCGCTCGCCCACGCTGCGCGATTCCGGACCCTCATATGAACGCTCCGCGGCAGTCACGGCTGGCGGCGGCTTTCCTGCAGTAGTCGGCGGCGCTTCGTAGCGCGCAGAACCTTTCCCCGGCTTGTACGGAATCTTCCCGTTCGCCGGCTCCGTGATCCACGAAGAACGCAGCTCGCCATTGATCACCGCTACGTGCGCGCCCGGATCAACCCACACCGCATTGTAGTTGCCGACGCCCGGCAGCGGCTTGCCCTTCTCCGGCGCCCCCGTGCTCTGGTCGGTCGGCTGCAATTCCTCACGCGTGCGGATGTTGTTGAAGTCGCCATCCTCGAGCTTCTTCGCCTGCATGGGCGTGATGACCAGCGTGTCGATCCCGGCCGGACGCGTCATCTTGGTGATCGATGCGTTGGTCCAGTTGCCCTGCAGGTCTGGCGCGCCCCAGCTTGTCTTCGGCGGCGTGTACCCAGCCTGCGCTACCGCGGCAGGCGCAAGGCTGAGCATGAGGGCCGCGAGCGCGGCTCCGGCCCACAACTGATTGCGCATCTATCTCTCCCGAAAACCTGCCGCGCGTTTTCGCGCTGTTGCCTCGATATTTGCCGCTGCCGGCCTGCGGCGCAAGACAGGCGACACGACCGAACAAACAAGAAACCCGCGATTCTACAACTAACGTGTCAGGCCTTGAGCGCTTTTAGGTCATCCACCAGCGCATTGGCATAGGTCGTGATGTCGCCCGCGCCCAGGCAAACCACCATTTCGTCACCGGTTTTTACGGAACTCCGGATTTCCGAAGCAAGGCTCCCAAGCGCACCGATCGACCGCGCCGAGCGGTGACCGTGATTGATCAAGCCCTTCACCAGCGACTCATGGCTGATGCCGTCAATCGGCTGCTCGCCCGCTGCATAGACCGGGGCGACGATAACCTCGTCCGCATCGTTGAAGCAGGTCGAGAACTGCTCGAACAGGTCACGCAGGCGCGTGTAGCGGTGCGGCTGCACCACGGCGATCACTCGCTTGTCGCGGCCCTGCACGTCGCGCGCGGCGCGCAGCACGGCGGCGATCTCCACCGGGTGATGGCCATAATCGTCGATGATCTTGACCTTGCCCCACTCGCCCACCGGCGTGAACCGCCGCTTCACGCCGCCGAACTTCGACAGCGCCGCGCGGATCTGCTCTTGCGTGCCGCCCAGCTCGCGCGCGACTGCAATTGCGGCCAGCGAGTTCTGCACGTTGTGCCGCCCCGCCATCGGAAGCTTGAGGCCTACCCAGCGCGTCTGGTCGATCGCGCCGCGCGAACGCAGCACGAGATCGAAAGTCGATCCTTCGGCTTCCGAGCGCACGTTCACCGCCCAGAGATCGGACTGCGGGTTAAAGCCATAGGTAATGCGACGGCGATCCGGAATGCGCGAAGCCAGCGCCTGCACTTCGGGATGATCCGCACACAGCACGGCGAAGCCATAGAAAGGCAGATTTTCAACAAACGTGTCGAAGCCCTTCCTTAAAGCTTCCATCGAGCCGTAGTGATCCATGTGCTCAGGATCGATGTTGGTGACGATCGCCACAGTGGGGCGCAGCTTGGTGAAGGTGCCGTCGCTCTCGTCGGCCTCGACCACCATCCACTCGCCCTGTCCAAGCTTGGCGTTCGAGGCGTAGGCGTTGATCACGCCGCCATTTATGACGGTAGGGTCGAGTCCCACGCCATCCAGCAGCGCGGCGACCATGGAGGTCGTGGTCGTCTTGCCGTGCGTGCCAGCAATCGCGACCGTCCATTTCAGACGGATCAACTCGGCCAGCATGTCGGCACGCCGCACGACTGGGATCGCTTTCAGACGCGCCGCATCGACTTCCGCGTTGCCGCTCTTGATCGCGGTCGAGATCACAAGCGCGCCTGCGCCTTCGATGTTCTCGGCCCTGTGCCCGATCATTATCTTCGCGCCAAGCTTGGCCAGCCGAGACGCGTTGGCGTTTTCCTTGATGTCCGAGCCAGAGACCTCATAGCCGAGGTTCAGCATCACTTCCGCAATGCCCGACATGCCAATGCCGCCAATGCCTACGAAGTGAACTGGGCCGGTGTCAAAGGGAAGTGACTTACGCATCGCGCTTTCCTGTCACGCCAGCAGCCTGCTCGGCAAGGTCGGCGAGTTCGCGCGCCGCGTTGGGTTTGCCCAGTTGCCAGGACGCTTTCGCCCTCGCGCGCAGCACACCCGCGTTGGAAATACGCTCCAGCAGCAGCGGGGCAAGCATCTCAGCCGTGAATTTCGGCTCCGGCACCACATCGGCGGCGGCGCCGGTCACCATGCCCTCGGCATTGGCGGTCTGGTGATCGTCCATGGCGATGCCCAGCGGGATCAGGATCGAGGGGCGTCCAGCCACCGCAAGCTCCGTCACCGTGCCGGCGCCCGAACGCGCGATCACCAGATGCGCCGCCGCGAGACGGTCCTGCATGTCGGAGAAGAATGATTCTACCGTCGCCTTTACACCCGCCTCGCGATAGGCGGCGCGCACGACTTCAACCTGCTCCTCCCGCGCCTGCTGCACCACGGTGAGGCGCGCCCGCTGCGCTTCCGGCAGCGAGGCAATCGCTTGCGGGATCACTTCGCCGAACAAGCGCGCGCCCTGGCTGCCGCCAGTGACAAGAATGTTCAGCGGACCTGTGTCGGTGAGTTCAGGATAGGGCTTCTCGCGCACGGCCTTGATCGGATTGCGCACCGGATTGCCAACGACTCGTTTGCGATCCTCCGCAGCCAGCGGCAGGCGGTCGAGCCGATCAAAGCCGCACGCCACATATTTCGCCGCCTTCGCGAACAGGCGATTGACGCGGCCAAGCACCGAGTTCTGCTCATGGATGATGATCGGCACCCCCATCGACCGCGCCGCCGACAGCGAAGGATAGGAGGGATAACCGCCGAAACCCGCGATAAGCGACGGCTTGGTCTTCGCGAAATTCTTGCGCGCCTCCGCCGTGCCATGGCGCAGCTTCAGCGCTGATGCGAGCAGCTTGTGCGGCATCTTCGAACCGAAGGTCGCAGCATCGACTTCCAGCCGCCAATCGGCGGGAAAATTGGTCGCGTATTTTTTGCCGCGCTCATCCGTCACCAGCGCAATGGTCCAGCCACGCGCGCGCATCTCCTCGGCAAACGCCTGCGCCGGGAACATGTGGCCGCCCGTGCCGCCCGCCGCGACGACGACCAGAGGCTTGATGGGGGAAGGGGTCATGCGTGTCTCAGGTGAGCGAGTGAGGATTCAGGCTGTTTTCTTGTTAAGGCCAAAGCAAGGCCAAGCGTCAAAGCGCTGCCCAGAAGGGATGACCCCCCTGACGAGACCAGCGGCAATGTCATGCCCTTGGGCGGGATCAGTGAAAGATTCACCGCCATGTTCACCGCCGCCTGCAGGCCGAAAATCGAATACAGACCCACGCCTGCGGCGCGCCGATAGGTGTCGTGGTGCCGTGCGGCGTCCATCACACCCTTGATCGCAATAACGGCGAACAGCAGGGTCAGCAGCGTCAGCAGGACGAGGCCGAATTCCTCACCCGCGACCGAATAGACGAAATCGGTATGTGCATCCGGCAGCACGCGCTTCACAGTGCCCTCGCCCGGCCCCACGCCGAACAGGCCGCCGCGCTCGATCGCCTCGCGCGCGCGATCGATCTGGTAGGTGTCGTTCTGCGTTGGGTTCAGGAAGGAATCGACGCGCTGGCGCACATGCGGCAATAGCGTGTACAGCCCCCAGCCGACCCCCGCGCCGCCAACCACGAAGCCGCTCGCCCAAAGCCATGGCAAGCCGGAAATGAAGAAGACAATGACGAAGCCCACAGTCAGCAGCGCAGACTGTCCGACATCGGGTTGCAGCAGCAGCAGGCCGACTGTCACGGCGTAGAATGCAAAGGCGATCGGCGCCCACGGGCCGCTGGGAAACTTCTCGCGCTGCGCCAGCAGCCAGGCCGACAGCACGAGTAGCGCAGGCTTTATGATCTCGGATGGTTGGAACGTCGTGCCCCAGACGCGGATCCAGCGCGTCGCGCCCTTGGCTTCGTGCCCGAACATCAGCAGCGCGGCCATCATGAAGAAGCAGATGATGAAGAGCCCGGCGCAAACTCGCCGCACCCACATCTCGTTCAATGTCGATGACGCAACTAGCACGCCCGCCGACGCGACCGCGAACACGACCTGCCGATAGACGAAATGGAAGGGATCGTCATAGCCGATCCGGCTCGCCGCCGCGGGACCCGCCGCCAGCGAAAGGACAAGGCCCAAGCCCAACAGGATCAGAGCCGCTGCGATCAGCCCCTTGTCGACCGTGCGCCACCATTCGGCGAGGGGCGATCTGTCGGACCTGCGGAAGACCTGCATCGCATCACGCCGGTTCGGTCGTCGTGCGCCGCTTCACCAGTTTGGCGGCCTCCTGTCGGAACGCCAGTCCACGCTGTTCGAAGTCCTTGAACTGATCGAAGCTCGCGCACGCCGGCGCGAACAGAACGACCGCGCCCTCGACGCCAGAAGCGCGCGCATCGTCGAACGCCTGCTCCACCGCTACGTCCAGCGTGCGGCATTTCACATGATCCAGTTTGCCCGTCAGCGTCCGCGCGAACGCCTCCGTCGACTCGCCAATAAGGTAGGCTTTCCTGATCCGCCCGAAGAGCGGCGCGAGATCGTCAATGCCCTCTTCCTTCGGGCGTCCGCCAACGATCCACCACGCATTCGGGAAAGCGCGGATCGCTTGCTCCGCCGCTTGCGCATTGGTCGCCTTCGAGTCGTTCACGAACCGCACGCCCTGAATGACGCCGATGGTTTCGAGCCTGTGCGGCAGGCCCGGGAACGTCTCGATCGCGGCGATGATGTCGCTCGCCTCCAGCCCCAGCGCCCGGCAAGCCGCATAGGCCGCCGCCGCGTTCTGATGGTTGTGCCGGCCCGGCAGGGCTTTTGCTTTGGTGATATCAACCGGATGCTCCGCCCGGCCCGACATCGAATCCTGCAGCATGCCATCCAGCACGGCGACGCCGCGGCCCAGCCCGTACTCGGCGGAGATCGGCACGACCCTGCGCAGCCCCTCACAAGACAGCTGCGTTGCCATCACGCCAGAGCGTGTATCGTCCACGCCGATGACCGCACAATCCTCCGGGCCCTGATTGCGGAAGATGCGCCGCTTGGCGTTGACATAGCCGTCCATGCCGCCATGGCGCGCCAGATGATCCGGCGAGATGTTCAGCATCACCGCCACGTCGCACTTCAGGCTCTCGCACAGGTCGAGCTGATAGCTCGACAGCTCCAACACATAGATCGCCGCGCCGTGCAGCTTCTCAAGGTCCAGCACGCCCACGCCGATATTCCCGCCAACGCGCACGTCCTTCCCGCACGACTTCAGGATATGCCCGATCAGCGCAGTCGTGGTCGATTTGCCGTTGGTGCCCGTGATGCCGACAATCCGCGGCCGCTCGAAATCTTTGAGCTCCGCGACAGCCCGCGCGAAAAGCTCCATGTCTCCGATCACCGGCACGCCCACCATCTGCGCCATGCGCACGAAGCGATGGGGCTCTGGGAATTTCAGCGGAATGCCCGGCGACAGCACCAACGCCGCAAAGTTCTGCCAGTCGCGCCGGCCCAGATCGACCAGCGGCACTCCCGCCGCCTCCGCCGCCTTGCGCGCAGCTTCGTTCTCGTCCCACGCGCTCACGCGCGCGCCGCCGGCCATGAGGGCGCGCGCCGTCGCGATACCAGACCTGCCAAGGCCTAGTACGGCGATGTCCTTTCCCTCGAATGTGCGGACTGGGATCAAGCTGGCCTCACCTCAGACGCAGAGTGGCGAGGCCGGCGAGCGCCAGCAGGAAGGCGATGATCCAGAAGCGGATGACCACGGTGGGCTCCGACCAGCCCAACTTCTCGAAATGGTGGTGAATCGGCGCCATCTTGAAGAAGCGCTTTCCGGTCGCCTTGAAGTACAGAACCTGGATGATCACCGAAAGGGCTTCGAACAAGAACAGGCCGCCAACGATCGCCAGCACCACCTCGTGCTTGGCGCACACCGCCATCGCGCCCAGACACCCGCCCAGCGCCAGCGAGCCGGTGTCGCCCATGAACACCTTCGCGGGCGGCGTATTATACCAGAGAAAGCCCAGCCCCCCACCAACCAGCGACCCCATCACGACAGCCAGCTCCGCCGTCCCCGGCGTCGGCGTCAGCAACAGATAGTCGGCAAAGCGCGGCGTCCCCGTTGCATAGGCGATGAACCCGAACGTCGCCCCCGCAATCATCACCGGCCCGATCGCGAGACCATCGAGACCATCGGTGAAGTTCACCGCATTGCCCGCACCCACGATCACGAATGCTCCGAATGCGATGAACCCGTAGATCGTGAGGTCGAACATGAAATCCTTGAGGAAGGGCAGCGCGAGTCCCGTCGCGAAGCCCGGCTGCGGCGCCGCCGCCAGCGAGCCGCTAGCCAGCGCCGCCGCCGTCGTCTCCTGCGCATAGTGCGAGACCCAGAATACCGCGATCGCGGCGATCACGAACTCCATCAGGAGCCGCACCTTGCCGGAGAGTCCCGCCGTGCCCTTCTTCGTCACCTTCTGGTAGTCATCGATAAAGCCGACGCCGCAGAAACCGATCGTAACAAACAGCACGATCCAGATGTACTGGTTCTTGAGATCGCCCCACAACAGCGTGCCCGAAAGAAGGCCGAACAGGATCAGGAAGCCGCCCATCGTGGGCGTGCCTTTTTTCGACTGGTGGCTCTCCGGGCCGTCAGCGCGGATCGGTTGACCCTTGCCCTGCCGCGCGCGCAGCCACGCGATCATCGGGGCTCCAAACAGCATCGTCAGGATCAACCCCGTCGCGAGCGCAAGCGCCACGCGGAAGGTGATGAAACTGAACAGGTTCATCGCGCCCTGATAGGGCGAGAGGAGTTCGTACAGCATGCTACGCCCCTGACGCTTTCTGCGAGGAGGCGGCGCTTTCGCTCATCTGTCTGAGCGCCGTTCCCACCTTCGCCATGCCGGATGCATTCGAGCCTTTGATCAAGACCGCATCGCCGGGTTCTAACCAGCTTTTCACCTGTTCAGCCGCTTCTGCCGGACCTGTGACCAGTTCGACTCGCATCGATTGGTCACGGACCTTCAGCGCTTCGGCGAGATGCTTCATCTCACCGCCGGAAAGAACCGCAGCCGAAACCTTCGCCGCGAGGATTGATGTTGCCAGCCCGGCATGCAGCGCCGCGCTGCCTTCGCCCAGCTCGCGCATCTCGCCCAGCGCGACAATCTTGCGTCCCGGTCGGCGCGCGAAGCCCTCAATGGCCGCACGCATGGATTCCGGATTGGCGTTGTAGGCGTCGTCGACCAGCGTCACATCGCCGCCCTTCGGAAGCTTCAGCGTCTCCGCGACGCCCCTGCCCGCCGGAGGGGCGTAGCCTGACAGCGCTTCCGCCGCCTGATGCGGGGGCACGCCGGCCACCACCGCCGCGAGGATCGCCAGCGCCGCATTGGCAGCCCAGTGTTCGCCGACCGCATCCAGCTTCACGATCACGAGGTCGCCCATCACGTCGATAGCGATCCGCGAGGCGAGCCCATCCGTTTCGTATGTTACAGGCGTTGCGCTCGCCGGCCCGCGCGCGCCGCCATAGGTGAGGATGTCCGCCGTCGGCTGCAGTGTTTCCGCATGGCGCTTCAGGTTCGCGAAGAAATAGTCCTTCTCCGGCAGGATCGCCGTGCCGCCCGGCTCAAGGCCCGCGAAGATCTGGCCCTTCTCATCGGCCACTGCATCGACCGAGCCCATGCCCTGCAGGTGCGCCGGGGCGACGCGCGTGATCATCGAGATATGCGGCCGCACCATCAGCGAGCGCGGGCCGATCTCGCCCGGCGTGTTCATGCCGATCTCGAAGATCGCCCGTTCCGTCTCGCGCGGCATGCGGGCCAGAGTCAGCGGCACGCCCCAGTGATTGTTGAACGACTTGTCCGACCAGTGCGCCCGGCCCGCCGCGCGGAAGATGCGCGCCAGCATCTCCTTCACCGAGGTCTTGCCGACCGATCCGGTAACTGCCGAAATGACGCCGGAATTGCGCTCCCGCGCCGCCAGCCCCAGCTTCTCCAGCCCGTGCAGCACGTCATGCACCATCAGGCCCGGATGTCCGCCCAGCACGTCGCGCGACACCAGCGCGGCTTCCGCGCCGGCCGCAAACGCATTGCCGACAAACTCATGTCCGTCGCGCACATCCTTCAGCGCCACGAACAGGTTGCCCGGCTGAAGGCTGCGCGTGTCGATCGAGACGCCATTTACGGCCCATGTGCCCAGCGCTTTGCCGTCGGTCGCCGCGGCAGCCTCCTCCGAAGTCCATAGAGGCGTCATCGCATCGGTCATGACTGACCTCCCACATCCTTCAGCGCCCCACGCGCAACATCAAAGTCCGAGAAGGGAATGGTGACGCCTTTCACGATCTGTCCCGTTTCATGGCCCTTGCCCGCGATCAGCAGGGCGTCGCCCGCCTTAAGCCTGCGCACGCCTTCCACGATAGCGGCCGCGCGATCGCCGATCTCGCTCGCATCCGGCGCGCCCTTGCGGATCGCCGCACGGATCTTCGCCGGTTCTTCTGAACGCGGATTGTCATCGGTTACGATCACCTCGTCGGCCAGCCGCCGCGCCACATCGCCCATGATCGGGCGCTTGGTCGCGTCGCGATCGCCCCCGCAACCGAACACCACGATCAGCTTGCCACGCACATGCGGACGCGCCGCGCGCAACAGAACATTGAGCCCGTCGGGCGTATGGGCATAGTCGACGAACACCGGCGACTTGGCGGCCGTCTGCCCGACCAGCTCGAGCCGGCCATGCACGCCGGTCAGAACCTCAAGTCCGTCGAGCACCTTGTTCACGTTATCGCCCAGCGACATTGCGATGCCGGCGGCGCACAGCGCATTCAGCGCCTGGAATTCTCCGATCAGCGGCAGGTGAACCTTGCGCTCATTGCCTGCGCTCGGCCCCTCGCCCCACTGGATCACCAGATCCTGACCCGTCCCGCGTGGCAGCGCCTCGCCAATGCGAAGATCGCGTCCACGCCAGCCAACCGTGAAAGGCTTCAGCCCCGCCGCCTTCGCCGCCGCCTCGAACACGTCGAGTTCGGGACTATCGGCATTAATTACCGCCGGCGCACCCTTGGGCAGCAGCTCAGTGAACAGTTTCATCTTGGCGCGGCGGTAGTCGTCGAAGTCCAGGTGATAATCGAGATGGTCCTGCGTCAGGTTCGTGAACGCGCCCGCAGCCAATTTCACGCCATGTAGGCGATACTGTGCAAGGCCGTGGCTCGACGCTTCCATCGCCGCATGCGTCACGCCTTCACTGGCGAGCTTGGCGAGCGTCTCGTGGATCATCACCGGATCGGGGGTCGTGTGGCCGAGATCGATGGAGCCCGACGGGCCAATCGCGCCCAGCGTTCCCATCGACGCCGACTTGCGGCCCATATGCGCCCAGATCTGGCGCAGAAAATCGACCGTGGAACTCTTGCCGTTCGTCCCCGTCACAGCCGCAACCGTCGCCGGCTGCTGCGGATAGAAGGCCGCCGCCGCTGTCGCGAGCGCCAGACGTGGCTCGACAGATTTCACCGCCGGCACGCTCCATTCGCCCGGCCGGTTGTCAGTCAGCACGGCGACCGCGCCCGACTTGATCGCGCCGTCGATATAGTCGCGCCCGTCCATCGCCACGCCCTGCAGCGCTGCGAACAAAAAGCCCGGCTTCACCTTGCGGCTGTCCGCCGTGACGCCGGTGATCTCGAGAGAGGGAGCGCCCGCAACGAGCTGGTCGAGTTTCATGGCGTCTTCGCCTCCGAAACGCTCAGGCTGGCTGCTTCCGCATTGGAAGCCGTCAGCACTGGCCGCACGTCCAGAAGCGGCGCCGCACGCGCGATTACTTTTCCTGCAATCGAGGCGGCCGTGTAGGCAGCCGTGCGTTGGTCGCCCGTTCTGGGCTGGGCCTCATCGAGGACAACAAGCACGACAAATTGAGGGCGGGAGGCCGGAAAAACGGCGGCGAACGACGTGATGTTCTTGTTGGGATCATACCCATCCGGTCCCGGTTTTTCCGCCGTGCCGGTCTTGCCCGCGACTTCATAGCCCTGCGCATCGGCGTTCTTGCCCGTGCCCCGCGTCACCGTCTCGCGCAGCATTCCCAGCACCGTCGCCGCCGTCTCCGGCGACATCACCTGGCTCTTCGCGACTCGCGCCGCATCCACCGGTTCGACGAAGACAGGCGGGACGTAATTCCCCTGATTGCCGAACGCCGTGTAGGTCATCGCGAACGCCAGCGGGCTCACGGAAATACCATGGCCATAGCTGACCGTCGCCATCGCCGTCGCATCCCACACTTCCGGCGTCAGGGGCGATGCCGTCTGCGGTCCCTCATGGCTCTGCCCGCCCAGCAGATGCACGCTGCGCAGGAAATCCTTCTGCCGCTCCACGCCCATCCGCTGCGCGATCAGCGCCGCGCCGATATTGGACGAGAACGCCAGTATATCGCCCGCCGTCACCGACTTCCGCATTCGGCAGAGGATGCAGATCCTCCACCAGCTCCGCGCCGATCCTCACCGGCGCCGACACGTCGAACCTGTCCGCCGCTATCAAGACGCCCGCATTCAGCGCCGCAGCCACCGTCAGCGGCTTATAGATCGAGCCCAGCTCGAAGCGCGAATTGAGCGCGCGATTGGCGCGGATATCAGCGCTGAAATCGCCACGCCGGTTCGGATCGATCGCCGGCCACGACGCCACCGCCCGCACTGCGCCGGTATGCGTATCCACTACAACCCCAACCCCGCCCTTCATGTCAAAGTCGGCATAGGCGCGCTCCAGCTCTTCCTCGAGCACGAATTGCACGCTCGCATCCAGCGTCAGCTTCAGCGGCTCGCCGCCCGCCCTCAGCCGTGCATCAAAGGCGCGCTCGGAACCCTCAAGCCCTTCGCCGTCGATATTGGTATAGCCGAGAAAATGCCCCGCCAGCTTGCCGCGCGGATAGACCCGCCTGGCCTCCTCCACGAACTGCAGGCCCTCGACGCCAAGGCCGAACACCGCGTCCTTCTCTTCCTGTGTCAGCCCGCGCTGTACCCACACGAACTGCCGCTTCTTGTCCGACAGCGTTGTCGTAAGGCCGATCAGGTCGAGCTTAGGCAGCACGGTCTTGAGGTCGCTCGCGACCTCGCCCGCATCCCAGATCGCGCTCGGGTTCGCCGCCAGCGACCAGCCCGGCACGGTCGTCGCCAGCAACTCGCCCTTGCGGTCGACAATGTCCGCTCGCCGCGTCGCCGCCACCGCCGCATGCGCGCCCGACGCCGCCTGCTCAGGTCCGTTGAACGCGACATGCGCAGACCGCCCGACGATGACCGTGAAGACCACGGCAAGCATGCCCGCAACGATGCGGGCGCGTCGTGGACCCCAGAGGTCCTCTTGAGGGCGGTCGAACGACATCATTGCTGCGGCTTCACCTCTTTGGATTCCAGAGGCGCCGAGGTCGACGAAGCGTCGTCAACCGGCGCAGGCGCCGGCAGCGTCAGCCGCTCTTCCCCCAGCCGGCGCGACAGCGCCTCGCTCGCCGTGTACTGGTCCGGCTTGGCCTGCTCGAGCCCGAGCTTCTGGCGCGCGATCGGCCCGATCCGCTCCGGCCGCGTGAGGTAGGCTTCCTCCGCCTTCATCACCGAAATGTCCTTGCCGATCGACGCAACCTGCGCCTTCAGCCCGGCGATCTCGCCCTGCGTCTCCTCGGCGCCGAGCTTGGCGCGATAGACCGCCACCGCCAGCACCACGACAATGAAACCGCCGATGATCGCCAGTTTCCGCATCACGCAACTCCTTCAAGCTGTTTCAGCCCCGGCAGGCGGAACCCCTCGTCGGGAGGAGCATCCCATGCCGGCGCATCCGTCCGCAGCGCCCAGCGCAGACGCGCCGAACGAGCCCGCGGATTGGCTTCGAGTTCCGCTTCACTCGGCTCGATGGCCTTGCGCTGAAGAACCTCGAAGGTCGGCGTCTTGCCCTTGGGCGTTCCCGGCAGGTGCCGTGACGCGCCCGGCTCGTTGCCGGATCGCGCCCTGAGGAACAGCTTCACGATCCGATCTTCGATTGAATGGAAGGTTACGACGACCAGCCGCCCGCCTGGTTTTAGCACGCGCTCAGCCGCCGCCAGCGCCCGCACCAGCTCGCCGCTTTCGTCATTCACCCACATCCGTAGCGCCTGGAACGAGCGTGTCGCCGGATGCGTCGGCTTGCCGCGCCGCCCGCCCAGCGAGCGTTCGATGCAGTCCGCCAGCTCCAGCGTCGTTTCGAATTTCTGCGTCTTGCGGCGGAAGACGATCCCGCGCGCCACGCGCCGAGCCCCGGGCTCTTCGCCAAGAATATGGAAGATATCCGCCAGCTCGCCCTCGGTCAGATGGTTCACCGCGTCGGCCGCGCTCGGCCCCTTCTTCTCCATGCGCATGTCCAGCGGACCATCGCGCATGAAGGAAAAGCCCCGACCCGCCTCGTCGATCTGGAAGGACGAAACGCCAAGGTCCAGCATCACGCCGTCGACATTGTCCCTGCCCGTCGCATGGACGATCGATTCAAGTTCGCCAAACCGCCCGGGCGCCGGGATCAGACGGGCATCCTTGCCCGCATGCGCCCAAGCCCGCTCCATCGCCTCCGGATCGCGGTCGATCCCGATCAGCGTGATATTCGCCACCGCCAGCGCGGCGCGCGCATAGCCGCCGCCGCCATAGGTGCCGTCCACCATTACCGCGCCATTCACCGGCGCGAGCGCATGGATCACCTCCTCGATGAGCACAGGCACATGCCCTGAAGGCGCCGGAGAATTCAGCTCCAGCTCGCTCATTCCGCCGCCGCCTGACCCGCGCGCCGCGGTTTGGCTTTCAGCAGCCCCAGACTTTCGCGGGCGAGCGCGCGCATCTGTTCGCGCATCGCTTCGAACGCTCGCGGTTCCCAGATCTGGAAGCGGTCGCCGAGCCCGACGAACTTGGCCTTTTCCGTGATGCCCGCCTTGGCCAGTAGTTCCGCGTCCAGCACGATCCGTCCGCCCTCATCGAATTTCGACGGCCTCGCCTCACCCATGATGTAGGTCGCCAGCGCGTACCGGCGCGGGTCCATCAGATCGAGGTCGGCCATGGAATCCTCAAAGCCCTCCATCAGGCGCATCCCCGCGCCTTCGATGCAGGCCTTGTCCAGCGAAGGCCACAGATAGACGCTGTCCTCGCCGCCAAGAGATTTGCGGAAAGGTGCGGGAATGGAGACCCGCTTCTTTGCATCAACGCTGCTCTCGAAAGAGGAGAGAAACATACCCCTGATTGCCCGCTTGGCGCTCGCCCGGATGGGCTAGCGCACCCTGAAAATGTCTCGCCACGAAGCCCCTTCCGTGGAGCTTCAGGGGATACCATGGGAGCACATGGGCCACAACGGGACGTTAGGCCATCGTTAACCATTGGAACGTCCGCCGCCGGAACAAATCGAGTAGATCGGTTAGCTATATCGGCGGGGGTGTGGATAAGTGGTTAGCGAGATGTGAACCGCTTGCGGATTCCGCCTGTCATTACTGGTGTTCGCGCGGTTGAAACGTCGCGCTCTGCTGTCCACAACAAATGCGTAAAGATCGATCAGGCGGCCTGTAAGCCGGGTTCTGTCCACCATCTTGCGACGGATGGGCGACCATTCCTCTGGGACGATCCTTGCGGACCGCCTCGCGCGACCAACCCGGATGGAGCGCGAAGGCGCGCCTGTCAGTTGCCTGACGCCCATCCCTATTCGGTCTTGCTCCAGGCGGGGCTTGCCTTGCCATCCCTGTCACCAGGAACGCGGTGGGCTCTTACCCCACCCTTTCACCCTTACCCGGGACAAGTCCCGGGCGGTTTGCTTTCTGTGGCGCTATCCCTCGGGTTGGCCGGCCTTGCGGCCGCTTTCCCCGGGCGGACGTTATCCGCCGCCTTGCCTACGTGGAGCCCGGACTTTCCTCTAGCAAGTTACCCAGCCAGCGGTCGCCCGGCCGCCTGAACGATGGCCCGCCTATACCACACGACCGGAAAAAGAGCGATTCAGCCCGCAGGACAGGTCAAAACCACGCATTGCAGCAATAACTGCACGCCGTTATGGCCTGTTCAGGTTCAAGCCGTTAGAAGCTGGCGCAGCGTCACCTGGAGGGTCTGCATGAAACTGTCTGCTCTTGTTCTTGGCTTCGCGGTTCTCGCCGCCCCGGCGTTCGCTGGCCCGACGGAAGGTGGCGCCATCTTCGAAACCAAGTGCATGATGTGCCATGGCTCGGGCGTGGCCAACGCCCCGCTGGTCGACAAGCTCGCCGCCCTCGACAACCAGAAGATCATCGATGCGCTCACGACGCCGATCCCTATGATGGCCGGCGTCACCAGCACGCTGAGCGACGAAGACAAGCGCAATATCGCCGTCTTCCTCACCAAGAAATCCCTGCCGGCCGCCGGCGGCCTCCCGGAAGTCAAAGCCCAGTAGGCTTCTGCCAACGAACCGAGCAAAACGGCAGGCCCACCGCCTGCCTTATTCTCTTGGGCGAAGCACTTCCCCGTCCGGGAAGGGGTATGGTGATCTCCGGAAGCAATTCGCAGATTTTGGTCTGGGAGTTGGACGTATGCGTGGGCCACGGAACATCTGGCCAAGACCGGCCGGGTGGATGCGCGCGTGCTTGCGCAAATGGGTCCGCCTGCGTCTCAGGCCGACAAGGTCCGTCGATGCCGGCCGACGGCGGCTGGCCGAACTGACGGCGCGCAGGCAGGACATCGTCAGCCACATAACAGCCGAGACGCAACGCCTGGCCATGGCGCGCGATCCCAACGCGCCGCGCGACATCGGGCGGTTGCTTGGCATCCTGCGGGGACGGCGCGCGGCCATCGAGAAGGAGATCGCCTGCCACACAGCTCCTGCGAGCAGCTCGGCGCTGATGCTGCGCGCTGCGCATCGCCCCGGGCGTCGGCCAAGCCATCGCGGCCGTGCTGCTGGCGAGCCTGCCGGAAGCGGGACAGCTCGATCGTCGCGTCATAGTAAGCCTTGCCGGTGTTGCGCCTCACGTCTGCGACTCGGGTCACAGGCGCGGCAAGCGCCACATCTGGGGCGGGCGCGCGGATGTCCGCCGCGTCCTCTATATCGCAGCCTTCGTCGCAAGCAGGCGCAATCCCCTCCTCAAAGCCGTCCGCGACCGGATACAGTCTGCCGGAAAACCTGCAATTCGCGATCAGCGCGACTTCGCCTGAAACAAGACAGTTGCTCGTCTCGCGTGCCTGCACGCGATCCACCTCCTCCCGTCTTCGACTGGTGGAGGCAAATGCTTTGCCGCAACGAAGGGGAATTGCCTCCACCAGTTTGCAAAACTGCGGGAGATGGATTGGCGCGTCTTCGCGGCGAGGCGGAGGGAGCGTCCCTCCGCCTCGCCGCGCCTTAAGCGCGCGCATCCTTTGTTGTTGCGGTCCCACCACACCAGCGCCTCGCCTACCTCCCAAATACAATCTGCCGCAGTGACTTGTTGACCTTGCGCACCGAGCCTTCGCATGTGGAAGGCGAAACGCCGGAACGCGTCGCCTCAGGCTCGGAGGGAAGACGCATGCTTCATGCAAGACGCGCCGCAATGGCCGACGCCAGCGGCGCCGCAACGCTCGCCGCCATTGGCATCACATCGGCCAACGCCGCGCCACGGCGCATGACGCAAGGCGAGATCGACCGCGAACTCCGCCTCTGGGTCAGCGACGGTTTCTGCCGCCAGACTTGGAACGAGCAAGGCCATGTCTGGAGCGAAGTGCGCGACAAGCTCGTCATGCGCGAAGACGAAATCGTCCGCATCAGCATCCTCAACGACACACCGTCGGTCTGCGTGATCTCCTTCGGCGACCGCCGCTCGCTGCTGCGTATCCGCGCTGGCGAAGCCGCCGTCATCGACCTCTTTGTCGACAACAATGAACCTTTCGAGATTTCCGTCGTCGGCCAGCCGCCGCTCTCGCGCCCTGTCAAGGTGCGCTCCAACGAAAACGCTCAGGCGTAGATCAGGCTGTCCGCAGCGGATTGAACGACGAGATCAACTCCCACAGCCCATTATCCGCGCCCGGCGCCGGCGTGCCGATCATGTGCGACCGGGCGTTCACCGCCTGACGAAGATCACTGAACGCCTGCTTCTCGCCAGCCAAAAGATTCCGCGCCGCCACGAAGTGCATCGGCGAATCAGCAAACGCCCGTTCCTCGATGGCGCGCGCTTCAAGCGTGATCATCCCCGAATGCCGGCGATCCTTGCGGATCCGCTCCGCCACGCTCATGACGCCGGCGGGTGGGCCTTCCAACATCTGCAAGAAAGCGCCCTCGTAGAAAAGCAAAAGGCCGGTAATCCCGGCCCTCGCATTCCCTGACTTCGCGCGCAGATAAATGCGGTCGAGCTCTTCAGCTCTCAGCACGCCAACGGCAGTGCTCATGTAGACGATGCGATGTAAGGCTCCGGAAGGCATGACCAACTCCGTTCAACCTGCAGGAATCATGATCCAACAATGGTGAACGGGGAATTAGCGTTTCTGTCGCACTACTGTTCCGTGACGCACTGTGTGCCTCGTGAGCAACGCAGCTCGCGAGCACTCTCACGCCGTGGCTGCCACCAGCTCCGCTACGGAATTGGCAAGCGTCACGGTTTCGGTATCGCCCTCCCCGTTGATCCGCTCTGGCCGCCAGCGCCGCTGGAAAGCGCGCACAACCGCGGCTGTGTTCTCGTCGAACACGCCCGTGACCACGATACGATAACCGATCGCCGCAAGAGCCCGCTGAAGTCCCTCGACCGTCACGCCCGCATCGCCCAGCGCCGCGCCATGCGTCATCCACGGCTCAGGCCGCGCAGGTTGTGGCCACAATCCGATACCGGCATCCGCCAGCCGCTTCCACGGAAAGCGCTCACCGGGATCTTCCTTGCGATCCGGCGCGATGTCGGAATGCGCCACAATCCGTTCAGGGGGAATCGCCCAGCGTCCGAGAATGCCTTGGCACAGCGCGATTACCGCTTCGATCTGAGCATCGGGAAAAGGCGGCAATCCGAAATCATGACCGCCGTTCACGATCTCAACGCCGATCGAGCGTGAATTGATATCCTCGTCGCCGCGCCACCAGCTGCGCCCGGCCTGCCAAGCGCGCTTGTCCTCGGCGACCAGCTGGAACACGCGTCCGTCTTCCTCGACCATGTAGTGCGCCGAGACGCGCGGCTCGTTGAGGTCCTGCATCCGGGCAAGCGCGGTCGGCCCGTCCTTCATGCCGGTGTAGTGCAGCACCAGCATGTCGAGCGGATGCAATCGGTCGTTGAAGTTGGGGCTCGGGGCCTGGATGATCTGAAGCGTCATGGTCCGATCTTGTCGCCAACCAGCGCCTCTGGAAAGCGCCGGTTCGGCCGCACCATGATCACGCCGACCCCGACCAACGCAACAACCGCTCCAACAATCAGTTTCGCGGTCAGCGGCTCGCCCAGCAGGGCGATGCCCAAGACAAGGCCCCAGATAGGCGTCATCAGGGTCAGCGGCGAAATCAGCGTCACGTCGTACTTCTTGATCATCCGGTAGAACGTCCCGTGTCCGAAGATCGACACGGCGAGCACGGCAAAGGCTGTCGACAGATAGATCAGCGGATCGCCCGACATCACTGCTTTGGCCTGTCCTGTTTCGGTAGCGAAAGACATCGCCATCAGTGGAACAACCGAGAACATGCCGACCCAAGCCTGCAGCTTCATCGCCGACATGGGCTCGATCCGCTTCATCAGCACGCTAGCCGCCGAGGAAGATACCGCTGCGAGGATCAGGAAGATCAGGCCAAGCGTCAGCGAGAACCCTTCTGGTTCGATCGCGATGATCATCACGCCGGCAAAGCTCATGACGATGCCAGCCCCGCGCCGCCAGCCGATCTGCTCGCCGAGGAACATCATCGAGAAAATCGTCGTGATCGGAACCCCCAGCTGCCCGATCACCGCCGCCGCGCTTGCGGACGCGTTGGCGAGACCGAGGAACAGAAGACCGAACTGGACCGCACCCATGCCCATCGCGATCAGGAACGTCAGCCCGATCTGCCGTGGCGCCGGAAAGATAAAGGGCGAGAGACACAGCCCGACCAGACCAAGTCTCACGCCTGCGAAAAAGATCGGCGGCACGTCGGCGGCTGACACGGTCCAGCGGGTGATCACCAGGTTCAGCGCCCAGATCAGGCAGACGGCGAACAGAAGGCCGAAGTCCGCCGGCTTCATCCGCGGATCCTGAAAACGTGATGGTCAGAAGCTTTCATCCCGCCGCAAGCTTTCGCGCCGCACGATGCGACGCGCAAGCCTTCTTGCTAAGAAGAAGCTTAGATTTCGATGACCCAGCCATCGGCCGTGCGCCGGGCTTCCAGCGTGTCGCCAGCGCCCGACCCAGAGCCATGCACCGGCTTGCGGCGAGGCCGCGCGAACGTCAGGAAGACGGCGGCGATCGCCAGCATGATGCCCACAAAGGTGGTGGCCACGAGCGCCACGAAGGCCGCGACAATCAGGAAAAGACCAAATCCAGCCTTGGCGAGGAAACCGCCAAACGACTTCATCGCCAAGTGAAAGCGCGTTCCGAAATCGGATGGGCCAAGAGTTTCGGTCATTCAGGGCTCCCTGCACTTTGAAAAGTGCGCCCGCTGACCCGAATGTCAATCGGCCCGAGTGAGAAAACCACGCTCGGCCCGGATCCGCGCGTAGGCGGTCGTGATCGCCGCGGATTTTTCGTTGGCCACCGGCTCGTATTCGCGCGGCGCCGATTTCACGCCCGCAGCGGTGTCCGGGTGATTCTCGAGCATCAGGCGGCGATAGGCGGCGCGGACCTGTTCGAACGAGACGTCATGCGCAAGCCCCAGCACCAGGTAAGGATCATCAGCGTCTGGCCCGAGATGACTGGCCTTAATGCGTCGGAACCGGTCTTCGTTGAAGCCGAAGAGATCGGCCACGCTCTTGAGATAGGCGATCTCCTCGCCGGTGATCGTTCCATCCGCCGCCGCGATCTGGAACAATCCGTCAAGGACTCCCTCCAGCAGGCATGGCCGGTCGCGATAGCGGCGCGCGATGCGGCGGGCATAGTTTTCGTAGCCGATCACGGTCTGTCGCGCGATGTTGAACACACGCCTTATTGCCGCCTCATCTCCCGGCGCTGATCGGAACACGCGCGAAAAAGCGGCGACCTCGTCAATCGTCACGAGGCCATCGGCTTTCGCGAGTTTCGCACTAAGGCCCACAATCGCTGCTGTGAATTCAAGATCATTCGGGTCCGGCCCACACAGCGCCGGGCCTACACCCCCGCCGGGCGCCGCGTCATCCTCGAAGGCGCGCCGGGCGACGGATGACAATTGCGACCAGATACTCATCTGAAACGCTCTATGCACCCATGCATGGGTGCGGCGCAATCGGTACTCACCCCGAAGGGTTGGATTCGAAAATCAGCACCCTAAATAACTGCTGTTCCCGGAACCCCGAGCGTTCCAGGGAGTAGTTTCCAGGCAGTCGCAAGGCGACCGTGGAAACAGAAGTTCTGACCCGGCGATCTAGTCCCCCCACGTCCCCCCGCCGGGAAAGGAAGCGCCGCCGCCGCCCTTACGGGCCGGCGGCGGTTGCCTTTGCAGGGCGCCTCTTCTCGGAACTCGCCTAAGACTTTGACCAGGGATTGGTCGAGGCGATGTGGCGTATCAGGGCGTCAGCGCCCATGACCGGACCTTTAGGTCCGCCCGCATTCACCTTCATGACATCGCCACGCGTAGCCGCCTGCTCACGACCCTGGCCCTTGCGATGGCCTGTCGGCTTCGGGCCGCGCGGCTTCTGACCTTCAGAGCTGCGGGGCGACTTCGCCTCGCCACTGCGCTGTTGGCCATTGCGGTTCTGACCTTCGAACCCAACACCGCCAGGCTTGCCGCCGCGACCGCGGCGACGGGTAGAACGGCCTTCGCCTGGGGCAGCGCCTTCCAGACGCGGCTCATGCTGACGGTGCTCGCCAGCTTCGCCAGCCGGACGCTGGTCGCGACGTTGATCGTCGCGACGCGGCTTCTGCTGTTGCTGGCGACGCGGTTGCGGCGCGCCGCGCGATTCGACGCGAGCGCCGCTGCGGCCACGCTTCTCGTCTTCATTCACGTTGGCCGAAAGCTGCGCCAACGCCGGATCGTTGCGGCGATCGGCGCTAGGGATTTTCTGGCGCGTCGTGCGCTCGATGTCGCGTAACAGGGAACGTTCGTCCTCGGCGCAGAACGCCACGGCAGAACCGTCCTTGCCCGCGCGGGCAGTGCGGCCAATGCGGTGAACATACTGCTCCGGAACATCCGGCAGTTCGTATTGCACAACGTGCGAAACCGACGAGATGTCGATGCCGCGCGCTGCGATGTCGGTGGCGACCAGCGCCCTCACCTTGCCGGCCTTGAATTCGGCCAGCGCGCGTTCGCGCTGGGCCTGGCTCTTGTTGCCGTGAATGGCCATCGCCTGCACGCCGCCGCCTTCGAGGATGCGGGCAACCTTGTCGGCGCCGCGCTTGGTGCGGGTGAAGACCAGCACGCGCGAATAGTCCGGCTGGGCGAACAGTTCGGTGAGCAGGCCTCGCTTGCGGCCGGCTTCGATGAACACGACCTGCTGGTTGACGCGCTCGACGGTGGTCGACGGCGGCGCAACTGAGACTTTCAGCGGGTCCCTGTTGAGCAGCTCGCCGGCCAGCTTTTCGATGTCCGCCGGCATGGTGGCCGAGAAAAACAGGTTCTGGCGCTGTTTCGGGAGGTGTTTCACGATCTGACGGATCGGCGCGATGAACCCCATGTCGAGCATCTGGTCAGCTTCGTCGAGGACGAAGATCTCGATGTGCGAGAGATCGGCATCACGCTCGCCAAGGTGGTCGAGCAGACGGCCGGGAGCGGCGACAATGATGTCGACGCCACGCGCCAGAGCCTGGCGTTGCGGGCCATGGCCAACACCTCCGAAGATGGTGGCGACGCTGAAACCCATCTGGGCGCCATAGGCCTTAAATTGTTCGGCGATCTGGGTCGCGAGTTCGCGCGTCGGCGAGAGCACAAGCGCGCGGCAGCCATAACGCGGGGCCGGCTTACGATTGGCCGCGAGACGATGAAGGATAGGAAGCGCGAAGGCGGCGGTCTTGCCGGTGCCCGTCTGGGCGATGCCGAGTAGGTCGCGGCCTTCCATCACGCCGGGAATGGCCGCGAGCTGGATCGGCGTGGGCTGGGTGTAGCCCTTGCTTGTCAGCGCCGCGAGGATCGAGGCGTTGAGGCCGAGGTCTTTGAACTGGGTCAAGTGGGAGGTTTCTTTCGTGTGCGCGAACGTGCGGACGCTCGTTTGCTACGAGTCCGCCGGAGGCGCTGTCTTTATGGGACTGCCCGGCGTGCGCGGGCGATCATGCGATCTCTTCAGGGCGCTCAACGGGCCGGGTCCTGTTCTGAGGACCCTCACGCAGCCGGAGCGCCGATAGCGTTCAAGCTTGCGAACGCACGGGGGATATCGAGGGTAAAACCCTTAAAGTCAAGCTAACCTCACGGAATGGCGCGGATAGGCCGCAGCCCTCAGCCGCCCATCATCAGCGCGCCGACCAGAAGGCCGATCTCCAGACGAACCCATGAAAAGTGGATCCGGCTGATGGTGTTAACCACGGCTTCTGCCATGTGAACTCCGCCTGCCGCGCGCCATGAGTCGCCAGCATTGAGGTCAGCCTAGGCTGGGCAGGACCGCCCGCAATCACTCGCACCTCTGGGGCGAGGGGAAGCGCACAACTATCCCGCGCCATGTTGTGTTGCTCGACGGGTTGGGCGAAACGCTGCGCCCATGCCTGATTCAGCAATCAAGCGCGCGATCATTGTCGGCGCCGGCCCGGCCGGCCTTGCCGCAGCTGAAGTGCTGGCGCAGGCAGGCGTACGTGTCGTTATTCATGATCGGATGCCGAATCCCGCGCGCAAGTTCCTGCTTGCCGGACGCGGCGGGCTCAACCTCACCCACTCGGAGCCGCTTGCCAGATTCCTGTCGCGCTATGGCCAAGCGCAATCGCATCTCGAACCCGCGATCCGCGCCTTCACGCCAGACCATCTGCGCGCCTGGTGCGAGCATCTCGGCGTCGAGACATTTGTCGGCTCCAGCGGCCGTGTCTTCCCAAAGGAGATGAAGGCCTCGCCTCTCCTTCGAGCCTGGCTCGCCCGTCTTGCCGGGCTTGGCGTCCAGCTCGTCACGCGCTCGCGCTGGATCGGCTGGAAGGGAGATACGCTTAGCTTCGATACAGCCGATGGCCCGCACCACCAACAAGCTGACGTTTTTCTCTTCGCGCTGGGCGGCGCGAGCTGGCCGCGCCTTGGCTCAGACGGATTTTGGGTGGAAGCATTCAAAGCGCACGGCGCCGACGTTAAGGCGCTTAAACCTTCGAACAGCGGCTTCGCCGTCGCATGGTCGGATATCTTCCGCGACAAGTTCGCAGGCGAACCCTTGAAGTCCGCGTACTTCACGCACGCGGGCCTGGAGGCCGCTGGTGAAGCCATCATAACACGCGCCGGCATCGAAGGCGGCGCGATCTATGCCCTCTCCGCCGCGCTGCGCGACAGTATTACGGCAGACGGCTCGGCCGATCTCGTCATCGACCTCAGCCCCAATGCCACGGCAGGCGAACTCGCAAGGAAGATCGCCAACGCACCATCAGGCACGTCGACCGCTAACCGCCTGCGCCGCGCCGGCCTGACGCCGGTCGCCGCCAGTCTGTTACGTGAACGCCGTGACGGGCCGGGCTTGCCCGCGTCAGCCGACGAACTCGCCATTGCCGCGAAGGCCTGTGTGATTCCGGTAACGGGAGTCGCGCCGATCGAACGTGCGATCTCGACCGCAGGCGGCGTCAGCTGGGACAGCCTCAACGCCGACTACTCGCTGAAAGCTGACCCGCGCACTTTCCTCGCCGGCGAAATGCTCGACTGGGAAGCCCCAACCGGCGGATATTTGCTGCAAGCCTGCTTCGCCACCGGGCGCGCCGCAGCCCATGGCATGCTCGCCCGTATCGCCTAGAACGCGCCTGCAAGCGTGAATGTAACGGTCGGCCCGAAGGTCGAGAGACGCTTCTCGCTCGAGGAGAACGCGCCGGGAGGAATGCGGTTCGGCGTGAAGAAGCGCCGCTGCACTTCGCGCTCCTGGTCGAAGATATTCTCGGCCGTGATGCGCACGAGCGCACCACCCAAGAAGGCCGTCGTTTCGACGAACATGTCGAGGTCGCCCTCGCCCGGATCGGCAATCTCGATCCGCTCGTGCCGATATTCCGGGTTTGGACCTGCGCTTGAATAATCGCCGCCCCAGGCGAACTTCATCGACGGCACGTCCTGCCGGAAATCGATCGACCAGTCATATTCCTGTTCCGATGAGATCTGTCGCTCCACCCCTGTCATCGGATCGATCACTTCGCTGTCCTGCGCGCCGACGTTCAGCTTGAGAATGCCGTTAGAGACGCCGAGCGAATCCAGCGGGATCGTGGCCTCGATCCGCCCGCCCCAGCGCTTGCCGTCGCCGACATTGCCGATCGCGGTGCGGAAACACGCCGCCGGCGTCGGCGCCACCGTGATGCAGGCGGACGGCGTCGAGAGTTGCGAGGCGATGAAATCCTGCGTGTCCTCAATATCGTCGTAGAACGCCGAAACCGAGATCGAGCCGCGTTCACCCAGCGCGCGCTTCCATTGCAGGTTGGCTTTCCAGCTCTGCTCCGGCTCAAGGTTCGGGTTGCCGACATTGGCTGTATTGCTGATCGAATCCAGTCCGGTCGCGAAGTCTGCGAAGTCCAATTGCGAGACATCCCGCAATAGCGACAGCCTGACCTGATCCTGCGCTGTCGGAGTCCATGTCGCGACCGCGCGGGGCTTGGCGTAGGTGAAATCACGCTCCTGCACTGCATCGCCCGACTGCGAGATCGTGGAGACTTCGTAGTTCAGCGCGCCTTCCAGCGTCAGCTGCGGGCTCATGCGCCAGACATCGGTGATCGACGCTTCGACCCGCTCTTCTTCAACTTTGGTGCTGGCGATCGGCACCGGCACGACACTGAACGGGCCGGCGAGCGGTCCGAATTCACGCTGGCGATCCACTTCGCGATAGTTGTAGGCGCCCTCAAGACCGAATTCGAGCGTGTGCTCCAGAGCCGGCTTGATCGTCCAGACGCCACGCAGCACGTGCTCGCCTGCCTTGTTGTCCGACGTATCGCGCACCTGCGTGAAGGGGGCGCCAACCGGGGCCTGTGTCAGGAGCTGCTGCGGACGCCAGTTCAGCGTGCGGTTGACAAGGATCACCTTGACCGCGTTAGCGGGCGAGAACTTGTGTTCCCAGTCGCCGCCGCCATCGACATACCAGATGTCCTTCTCGGTATAGTCGAGAAAGATATTGCCCACGAGCGTTCCACTCGGAAGCCGCGTGCTGGCCGCCGCATTGTTGGAGAACAGGCGCGGCAGAATGCGGAAGTTGGCGTTAATCGTGTCGCGCGCTGTAGGCGTCCAGTTCGCGGCGCCGGTCACCAGAAGCTCGCCGACCTGCTGCTGGTAGTGTTCGTCTTGTCGCGCCACCACCGTACCAGCTGCGTTCGAGAACGTGACATCGACTTCTTCGCGCTCGCCCAGGCTGCTGCCCTGCACCGCAAGGCGGAAGCCGAAATTGTCTGTCTTCCACGCCCGCGTGCCGCCGATCTGCGCGGCCTGCCGTCCCTGATCGTACCAGCGGGTTGTCGCAGCCCACGTTGTCGAGACCTGAAGCTCGCTCGCCGGCTTAAGCACGACGTTGGCAAGTTCGGTATAGCCACGCACATCAATATCACCCGCCGCCGAGGCGCGGATCAGTTCGATGCGCAGCACGTCGCGCGCGGAGATGCGGCCAAGCTCGTCGCTGATCGCATCTTTCGAGCTCGTGCGACGCCCATCAATCAGCACGTTGCCCGCCGTTGCGCCGAATCCGCGCAGGTCTTCGCCTTCATCGATGCGGAAGCCCGGGAGCTGGCGCACCATGTCGAGCGCCGTAACGGGAGCGAAGCGCGCGAAAAACGCCGGATCAAACGCTTGCACGCCTTCGGGCGAATTTGCGGGAGTGGCGGCCGGCGGCGTCTGCTGGCCATAAGCCGCGCCCGACAATGCCAGAACGCTGACCGCCATGGCGGCCACCTTCGTCCAGTTACTCACGACCGTCCTCCCCTGGCCAACTCGTTCGCGTCTGAGACCAGATGGCCCGCGCAACGTTTCCTGTTTGTGAACGAAGTGGACGCCGTTCACACAATCGACCGGGACGCAATGAAGCGCAGGG
Source organism: Hyphomonadaceae bacterium (assembly GCA_016714495.1). Taxonomy (GTDB): domain Bacteria; phylum Pseudomonadota; class Alphaproteobacteria; order Caulobacterales; family Hyphomonadaceae; genus UBA7672. Next base: position 775,486 of record JADKDU010000001.1, read on the forward strand.
GGGAAAGAAAGTCGACTGAAAACAGGCCAGCCGGCCAGGTTTCATGCCCCAAAAAAGGGGAAGGCGGGCCGCGCCCGCCTCAAGTCTTTTGTGGTTGCGAAATGCTAGCGATTAAAACCGATAACCGCTGCCGATCGTGACAATCACCGGATTGATGTCGACCGACGCATCGATCGTCGGCCCGGCCACCAGCGTAACGTCGGTGCTGATCCAGATTTTCCGCACATCGACATTCAACGACCAATGATCGTCGATCTGGTAGTCCAGTCCCGCCTGCAGCGCGCCGCCCCACGAATCATCATAGCTGATTGCAGTCACAGCCCCGCCGGCGGGAAGCTCGTCGTTGAAGAAATGCGTGTAGTTCACGCCCGCACCGACATAAGGCTTCCACGCGCCAAAATCCGTCCAGTGATATTTCAGCGTCACCGTCGGTGGAAAATGCGTGATCTTGCCAAGATCAACGTCGCCCAACGCCGTGCCGACAGCTTTCACATCATGCGTGGCCACACAGCACAGAAGCTCTGCCGAAACATTCGCGTTGAGGAAATATTCGACCTGAAACGTCGGCACATATTCATCGGAAATATCAACGCCGCCGCCGATCGTCGAAATGGTCGCGCTTGTATCCGGCAGCACGCCCGATACGCCCAGCTTCACCTGAAAATTATGCAGCGCATTTTGCGCGACAGCAGTACCGGCCAGCGCCAACACGCCCGCCGCCGCGATGATCAGTGTTCGACGAATACGCATGCCTGCTTCCCTGTTTTCGATACAGGAAATTTGAGCTGCCTCTGAAATGCGAGCTTGATCTGGCTCAACACCGGATGCGGCGGCATGTCGCCAGTTTCTAGTAGTTCAGGATAGGCCTCAGCCACCTTTCGGCGGTTGCGAGGTCCCACCCCTTGCGGCGGGCATAGTCTTCGACCTGGTCTTTCTCGATTCTGCCCACAGCAAAATAAACGGCTTCCTCGTGCGAGAAGTAGAGGCCCGAGACGCTGGCCGGCGGATTCATGGCGTAGCTGGATGTCAGCTCGATGCCGGCTTTCTTGGTCGCATCGAGAAGCTCGAACAGCGTCTTTTTCTCGGTGTGGTCGGGCTGCGAGGGGTAGCCCGGCGCCGGGCGGATGCCGCGATATTTTTCCGCGATCATATCGTCGTTCGTCAGCGTTTCGTCGGCTGCATAGCCCCAGAGTTCACGCCGCACTTCGGCGTGCAGGTATTCCGCAAAGGCTTCGGCGAAACGATCAGCCAGAGCTTTCACGATGATCGAGGAATAATCATCGCCCTTGTCGACGAATTCTTTCGCCTTCTCCAGCTCGCCATGACCGGCGGTCACGGCGAACCCGCCGACATAATCGGGACCATTGGGCGCCACAAAGTCGGACAGCGCGAACTGACCCTTCGCGTTCGTTTTTTCCAGCTGCTGGCGCAGCGTGAAGAAGCGGGCGCGTTCTGTTTTGCGTGTTTCGTCTGTCCACACGACGACATCGTCGCCGTCCGTATTTGCCGGCCAGAAGCCGACGACGCCCTTAGCCTTGATCCACTGCTCGCCGATCATCTGCTGCAGAAGCCCCTGGGTGTCCTTCCACAGCGACCGCGCAGCTTCACCGACCACATCGTCTTCCAGGATCATCGGATAGCGCCCGACGAGATCCCAGCTTGCAAAATATGGCGTCCAGTCGATGTAGCGCGCCAGCGTGGCCAAGTCGGCCTCGATTTCGCGTACGCCGATGAAGCTCGGCCTGGGCGGCGTGTAATCTGTCCAGTCCGGCTTGTGCGCCATGGCGCGCGCCGTTGCAAGATCGACCCGCGCTTTCGCCTGCCCGCCCGAGCGCGAGTCGCGGATCTTGGAATACTTCTCGCGCATCTCCGCCCAGAAGCGATCGCGCGTATCGTCGCTGATCAGCTGACTCACCACGCCGACGGCGCGGCTGGCGTCCAGCACGTGCACCACGGGCGCATGCTTGAACATCGGCTCGATCTTGATCGCTGTGTGCGCCGGGCTGGTCGTCGCCCCGCCGATCAGCAGCGGCTTGTGAATGCCCAGCCGCTGCATCTCGCTCGCGAAATACACCATCTCGTCCAGCGACGGCGTGATCAGGCCCGACAGCCCGATCATGTCCGCATTCTCCCTCTGCGCCACTTCGAGAATCTTCTCGGCCGGCACCATCACGCCAAGGTCGATCACCTTGTAGCCGTTGCACTGCAGGACCACGCCGACAATGTTCTTGCCGATATCGTGCACATCGCCCTTCACCGTCGCCATCACGACGACGCCGTTGGACTTGTCCGCCATGCCGGTGCGGAGTTTCTCTTCCTCCATGTATGGCATCAGGTGCGCCACGGCCGCCTTCATCACACGCGCCGACTTCACCACCTGCGGCAGGAACATCTTCCCCGCGCCGAATAGGTCGCCGACAATGTTCATCCCGTCCATCAGCGGGCCTTCGATGACATGCAGCGGGCGCTCCACCGTCAGGCGCGCCGCTTCCGTATCCTCGACGATGAATTCGGTAATGCCGTTGACCAGCGCATGTGCAAGGCGGTCCTTGACCGGCTTCTGTCGCCAGCTCAGGTCCTTCTTCTGCACTTCTCCCTTTTGCCCGCGATAGCGTTCTGCGATCTCGAGCAATCTGTCCGTCGCATCATTGCGGCGATTGAGGATCACATCCTCCACCCGCTCGCGCAGTTCCGGTTCGATATTGTCGTAGATGTCGAGCTGGCCGGCGTTCACGATCGCCATATCAAAGCCGAGCTTGATGGCGTGATACAGGAACACCGAGTGCATGGCCTCGCCGCACCGGCTCGTTGCCGCGGAACGAGAACGACACGTTCGACAGCCCGCCTGACGTGCGCGCATAGGGCAAGTTCTGCTTGATCATCTTCACGCCTTCGAAGAAATCAACGGCGTAATTGTTGTGCTCTTCGATCCCGGTCGCCACGGCGAAGATGTTGGGGTCAAAGATGATGTCTTCCGGCGGGAAGCCGATGCCGAGCAGCAGGTCGTAGGCGCGCTTGGAAATCTCGTATTTGCGCTTGGCTGTATCCGCCTGCCCCTGCTCATCGAACGCCATCACGACCACGGCCGCCCCATAGCTCAGAGCCTTGCGCGCCTGATCGAGGAACTGCCTCTCGCCTTCCTTCATCGAGATCGAGTTGACGATCGCCTTGCCCTGGACGTTCTTCAGCCCTTCCTCGATCACCTCCCACTTGGAAGAATCCACCATGATCGGGACCTTGGCGATGTCCGGCTCCGCCGCGATCAGGCGCAGAAAGGTGCGCATGGCCGCTTTAGAATCGAGCAGGCCCTCGTCCATGTTGACGTCGATGATCTGCGCGCCGTTCTCCACCTGCTGGCGCGCGACATTCACCGCCTCGGCGAAATTGCCTTCGACAATCAGCTTCTTGAACGCCGCCGATCCGGTGACATTCGTGCGCTCCCCGATGTTGATGAAATTGGCTGTGGATTGGGTCATACGTTCAACGCTGTCTGTTACTATCGGCTCGCCAGCACGGCGGCGGTGACTTCGATCTCGACCAGTATGCCGGGGCGCACAAGGCCCGCGACCTCCACGGTGGAACGGACTGGCCGATTTGGCTGTGCATCGCTGCCATAGTAACGCCCATACGCCCGCATCATGCCGTCGAAATCCATCGTCCCGCCAGGCGTCGGCGCGACAAGATAGACTGTCATCGCCACCACATCCGCCTCGCTCGCGCCCGCTTCCTTCAACGCCGCCGCGACCTTGGCGAACACATTCTCCGCCTGCCGCTCCGTATCACCCCAATCGCCAGCCGGCAGCGGATCGGGAATAATCCCCGGCAGTCGGATGGTGGCGTATCCTGGAGGAATGATGATGTGCTTGGAGTAGAACGCCGTTGACGAAGCGTACTCGCGCTGGATCGCGGCGGGCGCACCATGAACCGTTCTTACGTCCGCGACCACGCAACCGCTGAGCGCTACAAGGGCGACGCTTATACCGACGATCCGCATCACTCTGCCGCTTTCGGCCGGGCCAGCGCCGGCAGGCCATCAATGCTCTTGGCGTTCTTGGTCAACCGGCTTTCACGCCACGCATCGAGTTCCATGTGGTCGATATAGCGCCTTAACTGGTCGCGCTCGCCTTTAAACTCATAGAACGGCACGGCCCAACCGCAGCTGTCCTGAACCTGATGGATGTACGCGAAGATGATGTCCCGTGCGCGTTCGTGCCCGGGCGGGAATTTCGCGATCTCTTCTGCGAACCTCGGATCGTTGAATTGCATCGCATCGCCACGGCCATAGAGCCGCATGATGTTCGGCGCGCCGTCATAGGCGCAGAACATGAAGGTGATCCGCCCGTTCTCGCGCACATGCGCCAGCGTCTCTGCGCCCGATCCGCCGAGGTCTGCATAGGCGACACGATTTGGCCCGATCACGCGAAAGCTGTCATAGCCTTTGGGACTCAGATTCACGCGGCCGGAATCCGACAGCGGCGCCGTGGCGACAAAGAACATCTTTTGCGCCCGTATGAAGGCGACATGCTTGTCGTTCAGACTGTCGTAGAACTTCGCCATCGCCTGTCCTTCAACCCCTTGCGCGTCCGAGCACCGCAAAGAACTCGTTCTGGCCACGCGGCGTATCATACACCCGTAGCGGCCGCAGCGGCGATTTGCCCAACCGATGCAGCGTCTCGAGAATTTCGCGGAAACTCGACGGCGTCATCCGCCAAGCGCGGCAATCGATATGGTCGTCCTTGGCTTTGTCGATCTGGTCGAGCGCCTGCTTGACCAGCGCGACATTGACGCCCACCGGCGGGCTGTCCTTCTCCCAATGCCGCGCTGGATCATTGTGAGACGACATCGACATCGCGTCGACAGAGTCCGCGATACGATGCGTCTTCCGTTCCGCGAAGTGCGCCCCCAGCACTTCGCCGATCGGACTTTCGAGAATGTCGTGATCGAAGCAGTAGCGCTTGTCCGAGCATATCGCGAAATACGCCCCTCCCGGCGCCAGCAGCCGATCTACCTCGATCAGATGGCGGACAAGATCCGGCTTATTTTCGATTGCGTGCGAGGAAAACACCACGTCGAATGTCTCGCGCACGATGGCGATATCGCCGGTCGGCGAGACATAGTCGATCCGCGCCGGCGTCCCCTTCGGGTTCTCGTTATGAGTCAGCGCCCGGTTGCGGAGACCATCTGAATCCTGCACGTCGAAATACTTCACATTGCGGCCCGTGAAGCAGGGTTTGTGCGCCGGCCCGATCTCGAGGATTTTTGCGATCGGCGGAACAAGCGCCAGGAAGCCGGAACGCAATCGCGCTGGCGAGGCAACACGTCCATCCCTCTTGCCGAACACCTCATAGTGCTCGCCGAGCTGCGCATCCGAATGCGCATGCAGGTCATGATTGGTCCGACGACAAAAGGCGGCGCCGACTTCCGGAGGAAGCTTTGGCGAGATCGCCACGCCCGCCTTGTCTGTCGACTGACCCATCTCAGCTCCTGACGCGACGGTCGGGGACCGTTGCCGCACTACGCCAGCTCGAAAGGCTCCAGCCCTGCAAGACGCAGCGCCTTAGCCCGTTCCGGCGGCTTGCGCGGCGTCACGCCTTTCACGGCATCAGCAACGTGCCTGATGTGATCCGGCGTCGTGCCGCAGCAGCCGCCGAGAATGTTGACTAGGCCTTGCCTGGCCCAGTCCTCGAGCTCGTGCGCCGTCTCATGCGGCTCCTCGTCATACTTGCCCATCTCGTTGGGCAGGCCAGCGTTCGGATAGGCGGCCACCAACGTATCGGCCACGCGGGCCATCTCAGCGATGAACGGGCGCATCAGGTCAGCGCCCAGCGCGCAGTTGAAGCCCACGGCAAACGGCTTGGCGTGCTTTACCGAATTCCAGAACGCTTCCGTCGTCTGGCCTGACAGCGTGCGGCCCGAACGATCGGTGATCGTGCCTGAAATCCAGATCGGCAGCTTGTCCTTGCCCTCGGCTTCCATGTCCATGATCACCTTCAACGCCGCCTTGCAGTTCAGCGTATCGGTGATGGTCTCGATAAGGTAGAGATCCACCCCACCCTCGTACAGCGCTTCGATCTGCTGACGGTAAGCCGCATAGACCTGATCGAAATCGACCAGCCGCGCACCCGGATCGTTCACGTCGGACGACATGGACAACATCTTGTTCAGCGGTCCGATCGAGCCCGCGATAAAGCGCGGCTTGTCCGGATTCTGCGCCGTCAGCCTGTCGGCGACCTCACGTCCGAGACGCGCGCCCTGATAGTTGATGTCCCACACCGCCTGCTCGTCGAGCTTGTAGTCATCCTGCGCGATCGTCGTCGCAGAGAACGTGTTGGTTTCCGGAGATGTCGGCGCCGGCCGCAAAATACTGCTCGTGCAGGTTCGTCACGATATCGGGCCGCGTAAGGCACAGGATGTCGTTGTTGCCTTTCAGCTGGCCCGGATGCGTCGCAAAGCGATCGGCGCGGAAGTCTTTCTCGTCCAGGCCCATCTTCTGGATCATCACGCCCCACGATCCGTCGAGGATCAGGATGCGTTCCTTCGAAGCCGCCTTCAGCGCGGCGATGCGTTCCTGGCGTGTCATTGTGATCGAGCCTCCGGCTTGATCCCGAGCAGGCGGCATGTCGACAGCGACAGGCCCGCGCGGTTCATGGTGTAGAAGTGGAAATGGTCGACGCCCTGCTCAGCCAACCTGTTGCACAGGTCCGCCGCCACGTGCGCTGTCACGAGATCGCGTGTCTCCGGGTCGTTATCAAGCCCCTCATAGAGATCGGCGATGCGCGATGGCACCGCCGTGCCGCACAGATCCGCCATGCGCTTCAGCCCCTTGAAGTTCGATTGAAGCATGATGCCCGGAACGATCGGCTGATTGATTCCAGCAGCGCGCGCTGCGTCGAGAAACTTGAAATAGACATCGGGATAAAAGAAGAACTGCGTGATCGCACGCGTCGCACCCGCATCAAACTTGCGCTTGAGGTTCTCGACCTCCGCCTTCAGCGAGGACGCTTCGGGATGCACTTCGGGATAGCAGCCCACCGAAATATCGAAGTCCGCGATATTCCGCGCGCCGGCGATAAGGTCAGACGCATAGGGATAACCGTCCGGATGCGGCGCATACTTCGCGCCGATGCCCGCCGTCGGATCGCCGCGCAACGCCACGATGCGCCGCACGCCGGCATCCCAGTAGTCCTTCAGGACCTGGTCGATCTCAGGCTTGGTCGCCGCAACGCAGGTGATGTGCCCAGCTGGCTTCAGCGATGTCTCCGCCGCCATCCTGCGCACAATCTCGTGGGTGCGCTCGCGCGTCGACCCGCCCGCGCCATAGGTCACCGACACATAATCCGGCTGCAAGGGTTCGAGCCGGCGCACGCTATCCCACAGCTTCTGCTCCATCTCCGGCGTCTTCGGCGGAAAGAACTCGAACGATACTTTTGGCGCGCTCATGCCGCCGACCTCTTTGCAGATTTCAGACTGTCAGCCGCCCACACCATCACCGACACACCCTTGTCATCCGGCGCACGGAACGTCTTGCACGATTTCACGGCGAGCCCCGCCTTCTCCCCCCACCGCACGAGATCAGCCTCGTTGATCCCGAGATGGCGATGCGCATGATCCGTGCGCAGATGCTCCAGCGAATGCGGCGCGAATTCCACGATCACGAGCCGCCCGCCCGGCTTCAGCACGCGCGCTGCTTCATTCAGCGCCCGCGCTGGATCATCGAGGAAGTGCAGGACCTGATGGATGATCACCAGGCTCGCGCAGTGGTCGGGATAGGGCGACGCGGTCGCATCGCCATGACGTACCGATGCATTCGCCGCGCCAGCCTCCTGCAGCTTCGAGCGTGCTACCGTCAGCATCTGGTGCGACAGGTCGATGCCCTCGACGCGGCGCGCTTTTCCCGCAAACAGCGCGAGCATCCGGCCCGTGCCTGTGCCGAAGTCGACAACCAGTTCGAACGGCCCGGCGCCCGCCGCGCCTAGAACTGCCTTCTCGATATCGGCTTCCGAATAATGCAGCGCGCGCAGCTTGTCCCAATGATCGGCGACACGTGAGAAATACTCGCCGGCAGCCTCCGCCCGCTCGCCCTTTACTTCGGCCAGCCGAACCCGGTCACGCCGGATCGCGGCGTCGTCGGGATCGATAGCCGCGTTCAGCGTATCCACCAGCGCCCGCGCCCGGCCCTCGACGGGCAGACGATAGAAAACCCACGCCCCCTCCGGAAGCCGCTCGATCAGCCCGGCGCTGGTGAGAAATTTCAGATGCCTCGACAGGCGCGGCTGGCTCTGGTTCAGGACTTGCGCAAGTTCTCCGACCGACAGCTCCCCATGGGCCAGAAGCGCGAGAATTCGGGCTCGCGTCACCTCACCGGCTGCGCGAAGCTGCTGGACCAGAACGGACAGCGCTGCAGATTCCATATAATGATATAAACATATCCTTATATGATCTTCAACAGGGTTTTCCTCTGTGCCGTTTCTGCCCGTAAACGCTCGGGAACGCTTTGGCGGGTAAATCCCCGCGGTAGCAGGTGTTGATCCTGTTTAACCCCGGCCACATATCGACCCGGCCACTGGGAGCGTAGCCGTAATGAAATCTAGACCCGCTTCCCTGACAGGCGCCGCCTCGATCCTTGCCGCCCTGAGTCTTTCAGGCTGCATCACCGCCGGCGCGAACCCTGAAGACCCCTACGAAGACTTCAACCGCTCGATGTTCGCTTTCAATGATGGCCTCGATCGTGCGGTGATCGAGCCTGTGGCGCATGGATACCGGGCCATCACCAACGAGCCGGTACGCGAAGGGGTCGGCAACTTCACCTTGAACCTCAATGAGCCGCTGACATTCGTGAACCACGTCCTGCAGGGGCAGATCCCCGACGCCGGCGCTACGTTCGGCCGCTTCGTCGTCAACACCACCGTCGGCATCGCTGGTGTCTTTGACCCCGCCTCCGCCATGGGCATGCAGCGCACGAAGGAAGATTTCGGCCAGACACTTGGCAAGTGGGGCGTCGGGTCCGGCCCCTACCTGGTCTTGCCATTCCTGGGCTCCACCAGCGCACGCGATGCATTCGGCCTGGGCGCCGATCTCGCGCTTAACCCGCTGAATTATCCCGAATTCGAAAGCGACGACGAGATCCGTCTCGGCATTGCGGTTCTCGGCGGCATCAACGCCCGTGAAGGCGCGATCGAGGCGATTGACCAGGTTCGCAACCAGATCGACCCATATACGACAGTCAGGCGTTTGTATGACCGCACCAGGGCCCAGGACATCGCAAATTCTCCTGTGCAACCGAATGAAACCGAAAAACTGCCCGAAAGCGAACTAGACTTCTGATCGGGTCAAACGTGGAGCTTTAATGAAAATGTTCAAAAAGCTGGGCATGCGCTTCCTCGCGGCCGCCATCGCCCTTGTCGCAGCCACGCCAGCCGCGTTCGCCGACAAGAAATCCGAAGCCTATGTGCAGGCGAACGCCAACAGCGTGCTCCAAGCGCTGAACGACAAGTCGATTGATCAGAAGGCGCGTGAAGCCAAGTTCGTCGAATACATGAACAGGTTCGCTCACATGCCAACGATCGCGCGCCGCGTGCTCGGCGTGAACGGCCGCTCTGTGAGCCAGTCGGACTTCGACAAATATTACAAAACCTTCGAACACTACGCGATGGAAGTGTACCAGGTGCACTTCGATCAGTTCCGCGGCGAGGAACTGCGTGTGACCGGCTCGAAGGACGAGGACGATCGCCGCTCGACGGTCGAATCCATCATCAAGAGTTCGCAGACCGGCAAGGACACCAAGGTCTACTGGGATGTTCTCCGCAGCCAGGATGGCGCGTCCTATCGCGTACGGGATGTCGGCATCGACCTGGGCGGCTCGGTTCTCTGGCTCGCCCAGGAACAGCAGGCCCAGTTCGAAAGCTATCTCAACCGCAATGGCGGCAGTATCGACAAGCTGATCGGGCGGATCAACGTCCTGCTGGCCGATATGGAAGCCCGCAAGAAGGATGGCCGCGGCTCGGCCTTCAAACAGAACGGATGAGCGATCACGATCGATCACTCGTAGATGACCGATTCCTCATCATCGCGACCGCGTGAGTATACTCGACGGTTTCCATATCTTTGTGTACCTGACACTATCAGGCTGGAGCCAACCTACCGGCCACAAGGGAGCTGACAACAATGATCCGTAAGCTGCTGGCCGCTGCGACTTTCGCTTTGGCCCTGTCCCCGGTCGCCCTAGCTCAGGACGCCCCGAAATTCTCGACCAAGACTTCGAAGATCTCCGAAATCCTCGCCAATGCAGAAGCCAAGGCCGCCTTTGCCAAGGTGATGCCGGAGGTCGCCGCTTCACCCCAACTCGAGCAGGCGGTCGGCATGACCATCGACGAAGTGAAGGTCATGGTGCCGGAATACTTCCCGGAAGAGAAAGTCAAAGAACTCGACGTCGAACTTGCGAAGATCAAGTAGCGACGCTCTCTGCGTCGGCCCAGTTGGCAAGCGCGAGATGACCGACAGGAAGGGCGGGTCCTTAACGGACCCGCCCTTTCTCTTTGGACTTCTGCCGCAAACATGATCGGCATCAATGTAATGCGAGGTTAGCTACGCGGAACATACAAAACGCTCAGGCGTCTACAGGGCAGGAGAGCTGGAACGTCATGTCCCATCAACCGCAAGAACCATCAACGCGCCGTGTCCTGTGGTGGGCCCGGAATTTCGGAGCGCCGCTGCGCGCGGAATTCAGGCCCTGCGACGCCAATTTGCCGGAAGGCTTCGACGTTCTGCTCGAAATGGCCGATCAGCGCCTGAGTGAGAATCAGAACCAGCCCGGTGGGCGATAGCCCTACTTCCCGTCCGGCTCGATATGTGTGGCGCGCTTGCGCCGTGGTTCTTCTACCTTCCAGACAAGCACGCCAAGCGCTACAATCAGGGTTGCGATCGTGGCGTAGAAGCTCGCCTCGTATCCAAGCCACATCGCCAGGCCCGCACCGAGCAATGGCGCTAGCGAACCCATAGCCCCCTCAGCCGTATTCGACAGCGCCATGCGCATCGGCACATCGTGGCGATGTCCATATTCCAGCACGATATTGCTGGTCGACATCAGATATCCCGACTGCGCAGCGCCGATCATGAAGAACGCGAGCGCGAACGTCGTCACCGAATGCGACATCATCAGCGCGCCCACGCCGACGATGTTGATCGCCAGCGAGATCACGAAGGTCGAACGGAAGCCTTGTCTGTCAGACAAATATCCCCAGACCAGATTCGTCACCGTGTCGGCGCCCATATACGCGAGCGACAGCACCGCCAGCGTCGACCCGAACGTCACCGGGTCGCCCTCGGCCGAAATCCCGAGCACAAAGGCGGCGTAGAGAAAGAAGAAGGGCTGGCCGATTCGCGATCCCATCGCCAGCGAGCGCGCCACCATGAACCACGCAAAGCCCGTATCCTCGCGGATTAGCGCAGGGAAATCCTTCATCCGTTCGCGCAGGCTCTTGCGCGCCCGCACGCTCGGCGGCTCCGGCTCGCGCATCAGGATCTGCAGCGCCGACAGCCCAAGACTGGTCAGAACGAATGCGAGAAAGAACGTCGTCGCATAGCCATTGCCCCACACATGGTTGGCGACCAGCCACGAACCCGCGAAGTACGATAGCAACGCTGCGATGATCCCGCCTGTCAGGTTGCGCCATGCCTGCAATCGCCCTCGCATGCGAATCGGGATCACCTTCGCCAGCAGAAGCTGGAACGCCACGCGCTGCGGCCCCTGAAAGAAGCCGAGCAGGAACAGGAATAGCAGCGCGCACGCCAGCGCTGGCCAACCGACAAGAAACCAGCCCGATATAGCCAGCCCGAGAATCTGCGCCCGCATCAACAGGCCCAGCGTCACCGACACAGGCAGGATCTTCTTGCGGTGTTCGATCTGTTGCGCCCCGATGATTGGCGACACGATCCCGCCCAGCTGCTGGAGCGAAGTCCCGATACCGACCCAGAAATCCGAACCCGATATCGCGTGCAGATAAGCCGGCACGAAAGTCGGCGTGTTGACCAGACGGAACCCGGTCATGCCCAGCATGCCGTGCACATAGTGTCCGGCATAATTCCGCTTGAGATTGTCCATGACAAACGTGTCGTAAGCCGCGATCGCCTCGGCTTCGGTCAACGCTGTTTTTCCGGTGGCCTCGTCCAACACCCAACCTCGTCGGCGCAATGCCCCTGTAAATGCGGGGGGCATGCGGCCCATTGCTTCTAGGGCCGCATCGCGTGCAACTGAAATGCGGCGCGTTGCAGCGATACCCGCTATAGCAAGCTGACGAAACAACAGACTGCCAGGGAGGCTTCGATGAAAAACCTTATACTGGCGCTAGGCGCTGGCCTGATCATCGCCGCCCCGGCGTTCGCACAGAACTCGCCGCCCAAACCAACGGCCGAACAACTCGCCAAGACTTACGAGGAAGACCAGCTCAGCCTCGAGAAGTGCGGCGTGCCCCGCAACGCGGCGGACGACTATCGCCCCACGCCGCTCCTGCCCGACCAGACGCGCGCGCATCGCGTCACGACTGATCAGAAATTCCATGTCGAAACCGTCGCCAAAGGTCTCGCGAATCCGTGGGCCCTCGCCTTCCTGCCGTCGGGAAACATGCTGGTCACTGTTCGCAAGGAAGGCCTGCGCACTGTCTCACCCAACGGCAGGATTTCAGAACTGATTGCCGGAACGCCGGTCATCGAGAACAAGTTCGCGCTGTTCGGCATGCATGACGTGCTTCTCGATCGCGACTTCGCGATCAATCGCACGCTCTACCTCACCTACGTCACCACGCCGCCAGGCGGCGCCAGCACTGGCTAACTCGTCCGCGCAAAACTGTCGGCTGATGAGAAAAGCCTGACCGACTATACGATCCTCAGGGAAGGCACGATCGCGCGCCGCATCCTGCAGGACAATGATGGCTCGCTCTTTGTCGTCACGGCCGACATCACCACGCCCTATGTCAGCGCCCAGTCGCTGGCCAGCGGCGCCGGCAAGGTGCTGCACATCAACACCAACGGCACGCCGCGCGGCGACAATCCGTTCGCGCCCAACCCGAAGGCCGACCCATCGATCTACGCGCTGGGCGTGCGCGATCCGCAGAGCATGGCTTTCCACCCCGTCACGCACGATCTTTGGATCATTGAGAACGAGCCTCGCGGCGGCGACGAGCTCAATGTCATCAAGTCGGGTAAAAATTACGGCTTCCCGCTGATCTCCTACGGCCGCGACAATGACGGCGCGCTGCTAAATGGCGGCCTCACCCAAAAGGCCGGCCTCGAACAGCCCGTCTATTTCTGGACCCCGTCCGTCGCCTTTTCCGGCATGATTTTCTACACCGGCGACAAGCTGCCGAAGTGGAAGAATTCGATCCTGGCCGGCGGCCTGTCAGGGATGCAGCTCGTCCGCATCGAACTCTCGCCGGAAGGCCGTGTCATCGGCGAAGAGAAGCTCCTCCGCGACATGTGCCGGCGCATCCGCGACGTGCGCATGGGCCCGGACGGCGATCTCTACGTCATCACCGACCATGAAGACGGCGAGATCCTGCGTATCGTGCCGAACTAGGCCCTTCACACGCCGACAACTGCGCCTGCCCACTTGCCGCGCGCTCTCACGCGCGTCCTACTGTACCGATGCGCACCGCTCTCGTCGCTCTTGCACTTGCAGCAACACCCGTCGCACAGGCACAACCGCCACGCGCATCGGAAAATGTCGCCTGGGACACGCCCCTCGGTCGTCTCGAATACGTATTTGAAGACGGCCGCTTCGGCGTCTTCGAATATCCGCTGGAGTACGGCGACAATATCGGCCGCATCTATGTCGATGGCCTGTCAGGCGAATTCGGAGGCAATGGCCCGCTCGACGGCTACTGGTCGGAGCCAGACGTCAGCCATGACGACGAGGATGGCGGCGAAGGCATCGAGATCTGCCCGTTCGGCATTTCCGACGGCAATGGTCGCTTTACCAATAACTGGGGCCGCATCCGCATCGTCTTTACCGATGTCGATTTTCCCAGCGACTTTATTCTCATGCGAGCCCGTTGTTTCATCGATCCCGTCGACGTCATCCCCGGCAAGCGCGCGAATTAACTTTGATGTCCCATCCTCAGCCTTCCCCCACACTGCCGCGCGGCATGTTTGTTGAGAATAGCTTATAATCGAAGCCCCGCGACTTCATGCATTCAAAATGGCGGCGCCGACTGACGACATCATCCAACCGACGAAGCCACTCACCAGCTCGCCGTTGGATCAGGTGAAGCCTGCGATCTCCGGCACGGCCGGCTCCGCCTCGACATCCCCCGACAAGGAGCCGTCAGCTCCGCGCACAACGGACACGCGCAGGCGCGGCTTCGCCGGCTGGCGGTGGTTCGCCCGATCCCCGCCGGCGGCTGCGGGCTCCCTCTCGGAACGGGGGGCGCGCCGTTCTTTGCTAGTTTCGCTTCCACACAACCTTGCCGCCGACCACCGTGATCGCGGGATTGACGGTCAGGATCTGCTCCTCAGGAACGGTCAGAATGTCGCCGCTAAAGCCGGTGAAGTCCGCGATCTTTCCGACCTCGATCGTGCCGAGATCAGCTTCCCGGAATGACGCATAGGCCGGCCAGATGGTGAACATCTTCAGCGCCTCTTCGCGCGTAACGGCCTGTTCCGGATGCCAGTCCAGGCCCGATTTACCCTGCAGATCCTTGCGCGCCACGGCCGCATAGAACTCGATGCGGGGATCGCCCTGTTCCACCGGCGCATCCGATCCGCCCGCAATGATCGCGCCTGCGTCCAGCAACACTCGCCATGCATAGGCGCCCAAAATCCGCCGGGGCCCGATGCGCGCCGGCGCGAAATAGAGATCGCCGATCGCATGGCTGGGTTGCATCGACGGGATGACGCCCAGCTCCTTGAAGCGAACGATGTCCTCAAGCCGAACAACCTGCGCATGCTCGATCCGCCAGCGCTTGTCAGCGGTCGGCTTGTCGGGCGCCGCATCGAACGTCTTCTGCATCCAGTCGAGTACAAGTTGGTTGGCGCGATCGCCAATGGCGTGGAAGCAGACCTGGATATTGGCGTCATAGGCCTTCTTCAGCAGCGACAGCGTCGGCTCTTCCTGCGCCAGCTGCAGTCCCGATGTATCGGGCCGATCCGAATACGGTTCGTTCAGCAGCGCTCCGCGCGATCCCAGCGCGCCGTCCATGTACAGCTTCACCGCCTTGGTGATAACCATCTTGTCGGCCGTCTCGCCGAACACGTTCTTATCAAAGTCCACGCCATCGATCGCGTTGTAGATGCGCAGGTTCAGCTTGCCCGCATCCGACAACGCATTGATCCGCGGTACATGCAAGGCAGGCACTGACATGCTGTGCACGCCTGTCCAGCCAAGGCTCAGCTCGCGGGCCGCACCCTTCTGATACGTCTCATCGATCTGAGCGTCGCTCGGCGCCGTGATCAGCGAGGCCATCGCCATCATCGCGTTGTCGATCAGCATGCCCGTCGGCAAGCCATCCTTGCCCACTTCGATGCGCCCGCCATCCGGCTGGCTCTTCGGTTTGCCGTCGATCTTCGCCGCCTTCAACGCCGCCGTGTTCGCCACCAGCGCATGACCATCCGCTCTTTCCAGGATCGCCGGCCTGTCGCCCGTCACCGCATCGAGATCCTGACGGGTCGGAAAGCGCGCTTCCGGCCAATGCGTCTCGATCCAGCCGCGCCCGACCAGGACCTGCCCAGCCGGCAGCGCCTTCGCCTTCTCGCCAACAACGCTCACCAGTTCCGCGATGGATTTGATCTCGTCGAGATCAAGCGCGCTCTCGCGCTCGCCAATGCCGTAAAGGTGGGCATGTGCATCCGTAAACCCGGGATAGAGAAACACGCCCGCGAGATCGATCTTCTCGGTTGTCTCGCCCGCCGTCTTCAGCAGATCGGACGACGTACCCGTCGCAACGATCCGCCCGCCCTTGACGCTGACCGCCTCGACCGGCTTCAGGCCATCGAGCCCGGTATAGATCGTACCGCCATGGAAGATCTGGTCAGGCGCCGCCACCACCGGCTGGTTGCACGCCGACACCGCCAAGGCGGCCATCGCCGCCACGAACAAACGCATGAAAAACCCCTCGCCTTGCGGGCGAGAGGTTACACAGACCCTGCGATCTAGGGAAAGCGCGAGTTAGGCCGCGGCGGCTTTCTTCGCGATCTCTTTCTTGATCTTCAGCATCTTGGCCGACAGCTCGTCGTCCTTCGCCTTGGCGAGGAAGCCGTCGAGACCGCCGCGCTTGTCGACCGTGCGGAGCGCCGCCGCCGAAACGCGGGCCGAATAGGACTGACCGAGCGCGTCCGAGTGAACGGTCACGTTCACCAGGTTCGGCAGATAGCGCCGCTTGGTCTTGATGTTGGAGTGGCTGACCGTGTGGCCGACCATCGGCTTCTTGCCGGTGAGTTCACAAATGCGGGACATGGCCCACCTTTCCTGGAAGTCTACACGCCGAAAAGCCCGCCAAAAGGGGACTTGTCGCCATGCTCTGAAAGCGAAGCGGGGTGGATAGTCAGGTCATCCCGCCCTGTCAAGTTCCGCAGTAGGCCCGCCCCTGACCGCCAGCCCGCCGGGAAATCGCCTGCTTTGCTCAGTTTAAACCCTGGGAGCCGGCGGGCAAAAGGTCCGCCGCGGAGCTGGTAAATGCCGTTTCTGACTGCCGCCGCAACTGCTGGGGGCCTTCTGTTCGCCCCCATGGCGGCGCAGAACGCCCTGGCCACCATCGCCGCCATCGGCGCAACCCGCCTCGAGGCGGAATACGAAGCCATTACGCCTGTCCCTTGGGTCGGCCGCCACCGCACCGCCTCCGCCTCCCTCACCGCCGACATTTCCGCCACCCGTTATCGCATCGCCATCGACAGCCGCGCCGAAGGCTTTGTCGACTGGTTCGTCGATTCCAGCGTCGCCATGGTTTCGACCGGCCTCGTCACCGCTCGCGGCCTGATGCCGCTCCGCTTTGACAGCTCGGTACAAGACGGCCCCAAGCATCGCCGCGTTCTGGTCGACTATGCGCCCGGCGAAGTGCTGGTGAGCGTCTCGCCCAAGTATGGCGACTGGGGCTTTCCCGCGACCACGCCGCCGCAGAAGCTAGAAGCTGTTGATCCGCTCACCGCGATCCTCAGTCTCACGCTCCGCCTCCGCGCCACGCCCTCAAATCCGTGCGGCGGCCCGCTACAGGTCTTTGACGGCAAGCAACGCTACGACCTGCGCCTGCGCTACAGCGCGCGCGTCACCTGGAACACAGACGTCTACAAGGGGCCGGCCATCCGTTGCGACGTCGAATATATCGAGATCGCCGGTTTCGATCCAAAGTCCGCCGAGCAGCGCGAAGCCGACCGCGAGGATATCAGATGGACGAACATCACCCTCGCCGAAATCAACCGCGGCGAACTCACCCCGCCTCTCAAGGCCGAACTCCGCTCCAACCGCTCCGGCAAATACACTTACCGGGCCACGAAACTCAGCTACGGCCGGGCGCGCTAAACGCCAGGCTCAGCAGGCGCCGCTCGCGCCGTTACGCCTTCCGGCCGGCCCAGACCGCCTCATAGACCCGCAAAAAATTCCCGCTCACGAAGCCTGCCGCATTCTTCCTGCCAAATCCCTTGCGCAGCAACGCGGCGACCAGTTCCGGAAGCTGTTTGTAGCTGGTGAAGACCGGCTTGAAATTGGCGTCCATGTCCGTCCCCAGGCTGACGTGCTCCGGGCCCAGCACGTCAGCCAGGTCGAGGATGCGGTCGACATACTCATCCAGCATCGTCATGCCGATGCCCGCCGGCCACGCTCCGATGACGCCGCCCCTGCGGCTGATCTCCCTCGCCATGGTGAGACTGATGAACCGCGGATGCGACGCTCCGCGCCCTTCAACATGGGTGTGCGAGCATATCACTGGCCGCGAGCAAACCTTCATTGCCGCCGCCACCGTCGCTTCCGACGCATGCGCCAAATCGACCACCATACCCAGCCTGTCCATCTCGCGGATCACGTCCGCGCCGAACGGCGAAAGCCCGCCCGTCACGGGCGCGGCCGTCTGGATGTCACCCACCTCGTTGGGCCGGTAATGCACCAGCGTGATCGACCGCACATCGTCCCTGAACGCGCCCGCCACATTCGCGATGTCCCCCGCCAGGAAGTCCGCGCCTTCCACAGTCAGGAAGCCGCCAATGCCCTGCTTCAACTGGATACGGCGAAAATCGCTAGGCTCCTTTACAAACGTCACGCCCAACGCCGGCAGCACGCGATGCATGTTGGCGATCTGGCGCTCATAACTCGCTCGCGCTTCGCCAGGCTTGAAATCGCGCGCCGCTCCAAGCCCGTCTCCGACCAGGTTCAACACCTGCACGTCGGCCACCGCCGCAAAACTCGCGCCGGACAATTGCCCCTCGCGCATCTCGGCAAGTGCGCGATCTTCCGAAGGCTTGCCCGCCGCGATCTGAAGCGCGGGTGAAAGGTCCGTCGCATCACGTCCGAACGTGAGCCCCGGATGGGCGTGAATATCGATCGCAGGATTTGCCTTCAGCAGATCATGCGCCTGTTGCAGGAAATCGGTATCGTTCGTTTCCTGCGCGCTCCGGCAGCCCGTCGTCGCCAGCCCCGCAACGCACGCGCCGGACATCAGCAAGCGTCTGCGATTCACGGCAAAGCGATTCATAAGAATTCTCGCGCGGTAGACCAGTGACCATTTCATAATGGCCGTGTTCCATCCGCACGCAAGTACGGCCAGAATGGCGCCATCTTCGGGTAATCCACAGCCTCACCCGTTGACCCGGCGCGCTTGCGACCCCAACCTTGAATCAGGACCGAACCGCGTCCCCTGGGAAGACGGACATGCGCTGGCGCCCGCACACCCCGCTCGTTTCGACCTTGCCGCACGTTTACGTGCGCAGCGTCGCCATCGCCTGATCCCCCGTCCAATCAGGAGCGCAGCCTCTGGCCGCCAGCGACAACACCCGTATCCGGGCCATCCTCGGCCCCACCAATACCGGCAAGACCCACTACGCGATCGAGCGCATGCTCGCGCATGGCACCGGCATGATCGGCCTGCCGCTGCGCCTGCTCGCGCGCGAAATCTATGACAGGATGGTGAAAGAGAAGGGCGCTAAAGCCTGCGCCCTCATCACCGGTGAGGAACGCATCAAGCCGCCCGGCGCGCGCTGGTACGCCTGCACCGTGGAAGCCATGCCTGTCTCGGAAGGCGCAGACTTCATGGCGATCGACGAGATCCAGCTCGCACAGGATCCCGACCGCGGCCACGTCTTCACCGATCGCATCCTGCATGCCCGCGGCCGGCACGAAACCATGCTGCTCGGCGCCGACACCATGCGCTCCGCACTTCAGCGCCTCGACCTCGATATCGACGGTGAACGCCGCGAACGTTTCTCGAAGCTGAGCTATGCCGGCCCCGCCAAGATCACCAAACTGCCCAAGCGCTCGGCCATCGTCGCCTTCTCGTCGGAAGAGGTTTACGCCATCGCCGAACTGCTGAAGCGCCAGCGCGGCGGCTGCGCCGTCATCATGGGCGCGCTCTCGCCCCGCACACGCAACGCACAGGTCGATCTCTACCAGTCCGGCGAGGTCGACTACATCGTCGCCACCGACGCCATCGGCATGGGCCTCAACCTCGATGTCGGCCACATCGCCTTCGCCTCACGCCGCAAGTTCGACGGTCGCCAGCGTCGCTATCTGCGCCCTGATGAACTCGCGCAGATCGCTGGCCGCGCCGGCCGCTTCCGCGACGACGGCACGTTCGGCGAAACCGCTGACTGCACGCCCTTCGAGGAAGACACGGTCGAACGCATCGTCAACCACCACTTCGAACCCGTCGACTATCTCAACTGGCGCAACTCCGATCTCGACTGGTCGAGCGTCGCCTGCCTTCTCGCATCGCTCCGCCGCTCCTCGCCCGACGTGATCCTCCGCCGCGCGCCCGAAGCGCTCGACGAGATGACGCTATCCATGCTGGCGCAGGACGAGGACGTTGTACGGCATGCCCGCACCCACGCCCATGTCCGCCGCTTGTGGGACCTCTGCACCCTGCCGGATTTCCGCAAGCACGGCCCGGACGCCCACTTCAAGCTCGTGCAATCCTTCGTCGAAAAACTGAGCGAGCCCGCCGCCCGCATCAAGGACGAATGGATGTACACCCATGTCGAACCGCTCGACCGCACCGAAGGCGAGATCGACACGCTGCAGCAACGCCTCGCCGCCATCCGCACCTGGACCTACGCCGCCAATCGCACCGACTGGCTCGAGAACGCCGAGACATGGCGCGGCCGCACGCGCGAGATCGAGGACAAGCTTTCTGATGCGCTCCACCAGGCGCTGATGCTGCGCTTCGTCGACCGTCGCACGTCGGCCTTGCTCAAGACACTCAACTCTCAGGAAGACGCGCCCGCCGAAATAGGTCCAGCCGGAGAAGTCCTGATCGGCGGCCACAGTGTCGGTCGCCTTGAAGGTCTCATCTTCACCGCCGAAGCCACGGGTGGAACTCTTGCCGGACGCGCCCTGCGCGGCGCCGCTCTCAAATCCCTGCGCCCCGTAATCGAGCGCCGCCTCGCTATCATCGCGCAGGCCCCCGACGCCGACCTCTGCTTCAACCCGGCAATGGCGGCCATCGTCCATGAAAGCGCGCCGGTTGCGAAACTTGTCGCCGCCACAGACTGGCATTCGCCCAGCGTCCAGTTGCTTGGCGCCGGCGACGCCGCCGCGCCGAGCCGCGACGCGGCGCAGGAGCGTCTCACCCGCTGGTTCGCCGATCACGTCAAAGCTACGCTGCCCGCCCTGCACGATCTGCGCGCCGCACTCGACGACACGGCCATCCGTGGCGCCGCGCGTGGCACGGCTTTCCAGCTCCTCGAAACTGGCGCCGCTTTCGATCGTCGCGCCGCCACCGTCGCACGCCAGGCGCCGCCGCTCTCGCCGGAAGACCGCGCCATGCTCAACGCCGCCGGCGTGAAGGCTGGCCGCGTCGCCGCCTGGCTGCCTGGCCTCTTGAAGCCCGCCGCCGCACGCCTCGCCCTCGCCCTGCGCGCCGTCCACACCGGACAGCCCCCGCGTCAGCCGCCGACGCAATCTTCCTTTGCGCTAGCCAACGACCCGTGGCCCGAGCCCATGCTTTGGACCGCCGGCTATCTCCGCATCGGCCCGCGCGCCGTCCGCGCCGATCTTGCTGAGCGTCTGATGGGCGGGCTCGCCCAGATCCGCCGCGCCTCCGAAACATCGGCGTTCGCCGTTCCGCCCGAACTCGCCGCCCAGGTCGGCTGCCCCGCCGTGGACTTCCCCGCCATCCTGCGCGGCCTCGGCCTCAAGCCAGCCGAGAAAGACCGCGAGACCGGCGCCGTCAAACTCTGGCGCTTCCCGGCCCAACGCACGCACGAGCCCACAAGCGCCCCGCGCAATGGCCACACAGCCACACCCGCGCTTGCGCCCTCCGGCCCCTTCGCAGGCCTTGCCGAACTGATGGCGCCCCAGCCCGCATCCCATCGCAGGAGGCGCCGCCACAAGCGCCCTGCAGTCGCCTCGCCAAAGGCGGCGACATGAGCGCAGACGACGCTGCCGGCCGCATGCGGCTCGACGTCTTCCTCTGGCGCGCCCGCTTCTTCACGGCGCGCACGAACGCCACGGAGGCGGTCGAGGAACAGGGCGCCCGCATCGAACGCGCCGGTCAGGTCCGCCGCATCGACAAGGCGGCCACCCCGGTCGAGCCGGGCGACATCCTGTCTTTCCGCGCGCCCTCCGGCCAAAAGCTTGTGAGGATTCTTTCACTTCCTGCGCGAAGGGGGCCGCCATCCGAAGCGGCGCTATGTTATGAGGCGATCGAGGGGCGCTAACGCCGGTGAGGCCTGACGGGTGACAGCAGAACCAAGGCCTTCCGGCCCCGTGGGCGAGACCCTGGCAGCGCTCAAGCGCCTGCCCGATTTTCGTGCGGCTATCGAGGGCCTGCTGCTCTTCCTGATGGTCGTTGCAGCCGGCGCCTGGACCGCCAATTCCGGCGTCCTCCACCTCAAGCCGCTGCCCAGCGATGAACTCCTGATAACCTGGCTTTCCGCTTTCATTGTCCCGACCCTGTCGGAGGAAGTCCTGTTCCGAGGCTGGGTGCGCAAGGGCGCTCCGCTCGCCGCCGTGGCGTCCCTTCTGGCCTACATTCTCTGGCATCCCGTCCAGACCTGGGCCGGCCTGCCTTTTGGCCGCCCGGAATTCCTCGACCCCGCCTTTCTCGGCCTCATCGCTTGGCTGGGCCTAGCTTGCACCCTCTCCCGCATCCGCTCCGGCTCGATCTGGCCGGCCGTGGTCATTCACTGGGGCGTGGTCGTCATGTGGAAGAGCCTTTACGGCGGCTGAGCCTGGTTCAGCCTGCCTCAACGCCTCGTTCAATTGACAAGGCCCGCCGCTGGCCCCATGTCGCGGCGCCAGTACGGACGGCTTGCCCAATGACCTACATCGTCACCGACGCCTGCATCCGGTGCAAATACATGGACTGCGTAGAAGTATGTCCGGTGGACTGCTTCTACGAAGGCGAGAACTTCCTGGTGATTCACCCGGAAGAATGCATCGATTGCGGCGTTTGCCAGCCGGAATGCCCCGTAGAGGCCATCGTCCCGGACACGGAAGATGACGCGGACGGCAAATGGCTGAAGCTGAATACCGATTACGCGAAGGTCTGGCCGAACATTACCGTCAAAGGCACCGCGCCGGCTGACGCGGACGATTACGCTAAGGTAAAGGGAAAGTTGGCGACCCTATTTTCGCCCAAACCCGGCTCCGGACAGTAATTTTTCTGGGGCGAATTGCCGCTAGGGCATGCAGAATAGGGGCTTAAACCCCACATCGCGCTGCAGCAACGAGTTGAAATTTCTTGCAATTGTGCTAAGGGTCAAGTTCGCCGACGGGCGAAACAGACAACGCAACAGGTCAGGCTCCGCTGCCGCGCACCCTCAGGTGGGCGCCCCGAAGACCTGACACTTATTGCGAGTAGCGAGGTGATCGAGCAATGACCAAAAAACAGCCGGCAAAAGTCGTTGAAGGCCTCTTCAATGTTGGCCAGCACGTGGTTTACCCTGCGCACGGTGTCGGCCGTGTGACTGCCGTGGAAACCCAGCAGGTCGCCGGCATGAAGCTCGAAGTTTTCGTCGTTGCGTTCGAGCAGGATAAGCTCATTCTCCGCGTTCCGACCGCCAAGGCGGCCTCTTCGGGCATGCGCGCCCTCGCCTCGACCCGCGTGGTCGGCGATGCGCTCAAAACCCTCGGCGGCCGCGCGCGCATCAAGCGCACGATGTGGTCGCGCCGCGCCCAGGAATACGAAGCGAAGATCAATTCGGGCAACCTGATTTCCATTGCGGAAGTCGTTCGCGACCTCCACCGCGCTGGCGACCAGCCGGACCAGTCCTATTCCGAGCGCCAGCTCTATGAATCGGCGCTCGATCGCATGGCCCGCGAACTCGCGGCCGTCGAAAACATCAAGCATGCCGACGCCGTGGAGAAACTCTCCAAGTCTCTGGCTAAGCGCGCCGCCTGAAAGCGAGAGGCTGAAGAGCCCCTCGACCAAGCGGACGACTAAACGTATAACAGGGCGTCCCTCCGGGACGTCCTGTTTTTTTGCGCCGCATGTGCGCTTTTGGCGGTTTCATTTGAGGCCGCCCTTCCCGAGGGAACCCGGGAATCTATCTCTGTTCTTTTCGTGAATTTTTACCCTGGGGCGGAACCGCCTTCGGCTCGAAGGGTTTGTTCCGTCGGGCGGAGATTCTTGTCTCCGTCAGACGCGCATGTTCCGCGCGGCAGGGGCGAAAACTTCACGGAGCCGACCATGGCCGCTACCGACACGACCGCGACAGGCGCAGACCGGCGCTTCGTGAAGAAGGCGATGTCCGCCCCGTTGCTTGACCGTGATCACGAACTGGACCTGGCCACGCGCTGGCGCGTCGAGGGCGATGAAGACGCCCTTCACGAACTGTGCACCGCCTACATGCGTCTCGTCGTGGCGATCGCCTCCCGCTTCCGCACCTACGGCCTCCCAATGTCGGATCTCGTGCAGGAGGGGAATGTCGGCCTTATGCTCGCCGCCGCCCGGTTCGAGCCCGAGCGCGAACTCCGCTTCTCCACCTACGCCACCTGGTGGATCCGCTCCTGCGTGCAGGACTATATCCTCCGCAACTGGTCGATCGTCCGCACGGGCACGACCGCCGCGCAGAAATCCCTGTTCTTCAACCTCCGCCGCCTCCGCGCCCTGCTGCGCGATCCGACCGACGGCGGCCTCTCGCCCGAAAGCCGCGCCTACGTCGCAACCGCGCTCCGCGTGGATGAAGGCGAAGTCGACCGCATGGCCTCACGCCTCTCCGCCGCCGACCGTTCGCTCAACGCCCCCATCGGCGAAGCCGGCGACAGCGAATGGCAGGACCTGCTGCCCGACCCGGGCATGCTGCCAGAAGAAGAAACGATGATCGATCGCGACCGCGCGACGCGGAAGATGTGGCTGGCCGAAGCCCTCGCCGATCTCACCGAACGCGAAATGATCATCATCCGCGAACGCCGCCTCGTCGAAGAAGGCGTCACCCTCGAAACTCTCGGCCGCAAGCTCGGCGTCTCGAAAGAACGCGTCCGCCAGATCGAACACCAAGCCCTCCGCAAACTCAAATCCGCCCTCACCCGCATCGTCGGCGATCCGGAAGAAGCCGGCCTTATCCCGTCGATCTGAGCGCCAGCTTTTGAACGTTTACCGGATCATCCTCGGGCCTCGCCCGGGGAGGATCGGCGTTTAGCTGAGCCCCATCCCGCGCATAGCGCCCGGGTGGTTGCCCCCCATGCCGGCTGAACGCCCTCGTCCAGACCGCGCACGCGCCAGTGCGCGTCCGCCCGCAGTCCGCGCTTGGCCGCACGCCTCGTCGCGCACGATCATATGCACCAGCGCCCGTTCGTAGGGATCCGTGCTCGGCCCGCCTTACCAGAGCTCGACCTGCCGCCCGATCGTCGACGCCTCCAGCAACGCCTGCGCCTCTCTTGCCCACGGCTCGTCCGGCCTCCCGTCATAGCCCGGCGTCGACGCCTCAACTTCGACCAGCCGCACCCGCAGTCCCGTATCCAGCGCCAGCGCCCCCATCCAGCCCGGCGGCAGGTCGCCCTGCTGCGAGCACCCCGCCGCCAGCGGGGCTAGGACAAAGCACCGCTGCGTCAGCCTGAATTGTCCGAAATCGGCCCCATGGCCCAAACGATAGGCAGCCGCCGCCGACGCGCAATTGCCCTGAAAGGCGGATGGCGACCCCGGCAGGATTCGAACCTGCGACCTCCGGTTTAGGAAACCGATGCTCTATCCTGCTGAGCTACGGAGTCGGCGGGGCCTATATGCCCGCGAAGACCGCGCGCCGCCAGCCTGCAGTCGCCCCAACATGACGCGTAATTTAACCAAGCCCGCGTCAGCGCGCGGCGCCAGCAGCCGTTGCGCGGAAATTGCAGCCCCCCTAGAAGATTGCTGCAGAGCCGCGAAAACACATGCGGCGGGACCGGTAGATGGACTTCCTTTCGGGCATTCTTAAAGCGCTGGGAGACGCTTGGGCCTCCGTCGAGGGCGCTCTAGTCGCCACCCCGCAGCTCGCCGGCGTCGGCCTGATCCTCGCGATCGGCGCCGTCTTTGCGCTGCTCGTGCTCGGCTTCGCCTCCCTGGTCCGTTTAGCTCTCACCATGCGCCGCGCCGCCCTCGCCAGCGCCGTGAAGCGCGACGACGATGTCGGCGCCCGCATCCTCGTCGTCCGCGGCGGCGCCGGCCGACGCGCCGCCATCTCCGCCTTCCTGCGCAAGGCGGTCGAGGACCACCTCAAGAATTACATGTTCGGCGGCCCGTTCCGCGTCACCGTCTATCCCGGCAGCCTCGAGGGCGACGAGCGCGCACACCAGCTCATGAAGCGCACCGACGCCGACCTCATTCTCTGGGCCGAAGATCCGCGCGGCGCGAAGGGTTTCGCCCGCATCCTCTCGCGCCCGTCCAACCCATTCGAATCCGCCCGTCCGCCCGTCACCTTCGCCATGCCGAAGGAGAAGCCTGACTGGAACGAGGCGCTCAACCGCGCCATGGCCTACGCCGCCGCAAAACAGTTCCGCCCCGCCCTCGGCCGCCCACAGGATTTCCGCGCCGAACGCCTGCAGCCCGTCGTTGAATCGCTGATCTCGATCCTCAACCAGAAGCCGCAGGCCGACCCGGCGCTGCTCGCCGAAATGGTCGATGACGCATCGGCCGGCGCGCTGCAGCTCGCCTTCGCCGGCGACGACACATGGATCGACCGTTCAGTCGACATCGCCCGCTCCACATTGTCCGAGATCAACCGCTCCGCCGCGCCCGACCGCTGGATCGCCGCCAACATCACGCTGGGCCGCGCCCTGCGCCTGAAAGCCGAGAAACGCTTCGATCCCGTCATGCTGCGCGAAGGCATCGCCTATCTTACCGAAGCGCTCGAAGCGCTCCGCTCCGAGCCGCGCCTCAAGCTTGCCGAGAGCGCGGCACAAGCCATCGGCGAGGCGCAGAAGCTCCTCGGCACGCGTCGCAAATTCTCGATTTCCGGCGGCGGGATTTAGCCGCTATTCAGCAGCCTGCAGCGACTTCTGGTACGCCTTCACCTCGGCGCATTGCACGCAACGGCAATTGTCCCCGATATAGGCTTGAAAATACGCCTCGCCGTAGTCGTAGGCCAGCTCGTCGCCCGGCTTGATCGTGCGCGTGGCATGGATCCACACCTTGCCGCGCCAGATGTTCGGCTCACAGTTCGGCTTGCAGGAATGGTTGATATAGCGCGCCTTGTTATCGCGCCCCTGCCCGTCGATCGTCGTGCCATTGTCCAGGTCGAACAGGTATTTCGACCGGCTCTTGTACTTCTCTTCCTCGCTGATCGGCCGGCCCGTGTATTCGATGATGCACGCGCCCTTCGGAATCCGCGAGTTCGAGAACAGGCCAAGGCCCGCGCTCGCACGCTTCACCACAAGATCGAAATCGCCGGGCTTGTATTTCAGAGAGGCCATGAACGCGTCGTCCTTGAAAGCAGAGCGGCGTGTTTCACATCACCCCGCCGACAAAGCCAAGAGGCGTTGCAACGTCGTGAACGAAAAAGACGGCGGCGCGTTCCCGCCTGATCGCGCGAACGCCGCCTCCATCCTCGTCTGCTCACCGGTTGTCCACCTGCGCGCGCACTGCCTCGAGCCCCTCGCGTGTCACCCGATAAGGTCCGCCCTCCTGGCTGCGAATGAACCGCCGCCTGCGCAACCGCCGGAAGACGCCGAGCGTACAGTCCGCCAGCCTCCACCCATCGCGCGTAATACAGTCAACGGCGATGATGTCGCCGCGCTCGTCCTTCGTTGGATTGATGCGCCCGCCCTGCGCGAGCGCGTGCAGCGTGCGCTGCTCGTACTTCGAGATGTTCACTTGAGAAATCGCCTGATCTGAACGGAAACAGGCCCGCGGCCCCTTCGGGCGGCAGGTCGTCCAGCGCGAGCGGCAGCCTCAGCCGGTCTTTACGACCGGACGGCGCGGCTCACGAAGCGAAGGCAATCTCGAATGGCATCCATCTCTCCCCTGCAATTGGGGTGGCGGCGATATGACGGCTCGCGAGGGCGAGGTCAAGCCGCGCTGTCATCGATGGCAAGCTGCCGTGCCCGCCAGGCTTGCGGAAGCAGCGGCCATGTCGATGCTGCGTTCCGACTTAACGGCAGGCACGGCGACAATGATCGTGCGCGCTTTCCCCAGAGCATCAATCATCGAGACCCCGAAATCCGGGCTGGGTATTTGCGGCATGATCGTCGCGACCAGAAGCGGCCCGTTGTCCGTCTGTTTCAGCACGCCGCGCGTGCGGAAGTCCGATGCCTTCCCGTTCCGATCAATGAGGGAGAGCTTGGCCTCAGTCTCCCCGCGTCTCCGCCCAGCCAGTTGTTCGTCGGTATAGGTCAGGACGACACGGCCATCGATCTCGAATGAAAGAACGAGCTGATATCCGGCGTCCGCCGCCGAAAGCTCGCAACTCCCTTCCGCGCTGCCCGGACGCCCCTCCCACGACTGCGCCAAGGCGCCGGCCACCCCGAGCTGACACGCCAGAATCGCAGGGAAGATCGCCACGCGCCTGCCAACCATGAAACACACCCGCACTGAGAGCACTCATACTTAGACGCAGGCTAAGCACAGTTTTCCGCCAACATCACTCGGGGCAGTTTCGCGGAATCCAATCGCGGCTCCAAACCATCTTTCGCAACATGCTCAACACCCAAGCCTGAAAGCAGATGGCGGATCGAGCCTCGCTCACCCCACCTCGTCCCATCCCGTGAGATATTGCCCATGTCGCCCCCGCATGGAGGCAGTCGCGATGTTCAACGGCGCGAGGGGCGATGCGATCGAGCGGTTTGGCGCTCCCGAAGACTGTCGTCCATAAAGCCAATGCGAGGAAAAGCGCCAGGTCCCTTATCGCTGAGACGGGCAAGCACGGCGCAGGGGCTCGGGCGATGGACAGCCCGACCTTTCCGCCGATGGCCTTGGGGATCCAAGAGGTGAAAGGCCTCCGTGATCCAGCTGGCGAGAAACGATCGCCGGGGCGCGGGGAAACCGTATCCTTGTTTCAACCGGAAGGGCCGCCTTGAAGCGGCAGCCAATCAGCGGGGCGCCCCCCGCGTCCCCGGCCGTCTATCGGGCCGGAGCTCTAAGCATCCCGCAGAGCGATTGCGCCCGTGCAATCGAGGGATTGCGTCTGCACGATCTACTCACGCCGTACTGCACAAAATTAGCAACCGCCACACCGCCGCCATTGACTTGCCAGATTACGCGCGTAACTTCAGATTAGATTACAGGTGTACCATGCAAACGATCTCCGACGCCGAGAGCCGCATCATGGAAGCGCTATGGCGCAAGACGCCGCTCAGCGCCGAGCAGATCTTCGCCGCCGTCGGCGCGGAAAACGGCTGGGCGCCCGCGACCGTGAAAACGCTGGTCACGCGCCTGCTCAAGAAGAAAGCCATCTCTGGCGGCAAAGAAGGCGACAGCTATGTCTACCGCCCGCTCATCACGCGCGCTGCGTGGGTGCAGTCGGAAAGCCAGGGCATGCTCGACAAGCTGTTCAAGGGCGAAGTCGCCCCGCTGGTCGCGCACTTCGCTGAGCATCGCAAACTTTCGGCGAAAGACCTGAAGCAGCTCAAAGCCCTGATCGCCAGGATCGAGGAGGACAAGTGATGAACGCTGTTCCCACCGAAATCATGGAAGCCATCGTCGAACTCAACATCGCCGCCGCCGTGGCCATCCTCTTCCTGCTCGCGCTGCGCAAACCCGCCCGCCACATCTTCGGACCGCATGCCGTCTACCTGCTCTGGGCGATCGTCCCGATCGCCGCCGCAGCAACCTTCATCCCGGCGCGCACCGTTGAAACGCTCTCGCTCGGCATGACGCTCGAAGAGATCATCGCGCTCGCTGCCCCGCCCGCCGCAGCCTCGCTGTGGGAAACCGTCCTGCCCTACGCGCTCGCCGTCGCGTGGATCGTCGGCGCCATTGTGACGGCCGCAGCCCTCGTCAGCCGCCAGGCCGCCTTCCTCCACGACGCCGATCTCGGCCTCGCCGGCCCCGCCATTGTCGGCTTCTCACACCCGCGCATCGTCACCCCGGATGATTTCGTCCAACGCTTCTCCGAGACTGAGCGCAAGCTCATCCTTGCACACGAGCAGGTTCACATAGACCGCAAGGATGCACGCATTAACACGCTCGTCGCACTTGTCCGCTGCCTCTTCTGGTTCAACCCGCTGGTTCATATCGGCGCAAAGGCGATGCGCATCGACCAGGAATTGTCGTGCGACGCCGAAGTGATGGACCGTCGCCCGCGCGTCCGCCGCGCCTACGCCGAGACGCTGCTTAAGACTCAGCTGGCTTCGCGCCCGCTGCCGGTCGGCTGTTACTGGCCTGCGGAATCGCAGCATCCGCTGACCGAGCGCGTCGACATGCTGGCCCGCAAGCCTCTCTCCAGTCGCCGTCGCGCCGCCGCTACCGCCATCGCGCTCGCTCTCACGGCCGGCGCCGGCATCGCCGCCTGGGCCGCCCAGCCCGAGCGCACCATCGTCACCGAAGGCCCCGACGTGCTTTTGCCGTTCGACCCGATTCCCAACGACGGTCGCGATCCGCTGGTTCGCGTCAGCTACAAGATCGACGACGCCAGCCCGCGTCCGACGGCCGACTTCAGCCAGCCAGCCTATCCAGCGCTCTCGCGCAAGCTGCGAGAGGAAGGCGATGTCGTCGTCGAACTCTGCGTCGCGCAAAGCGGCATCGTCGATGACGTGAAGCTGGTGACCTCGTCCGGCCATCCGCTTCTCGACAACGCGACCATAGCCGGCCTGCAACGCTCTCGTTTCGAACCCGCGACGCGCGACGGCCGCCCCGTCCGCCTGTGCGGCCACCCCCTCACCATGGGCTGGCGTCTCAACGCCGCGCCGCCCTGAACCTCGCACCCCCTCGCCCATTCACACATGCTGTTCGAGAGGAGGCTTCCATGTACGGAGCATTGCGAAACCGCGCCTACAATTTGTCCCAGCTCGCCGGTCTTTCCACCGCCGTTCTCGTGACCCCGGTCGTCGGCTACGCCCTCGCCAACGGCTTCGCGATGGACCTCCACCGCATCGTCGAACAACCCATAACCTTCACGCCCATGATCGACGATTCCATTCCAGACCAACAGGACAACCAAGACCTTCCGCTTTTGGATGCGCCGCCTCTTCCAGTTCCCGCACCACGCGCACCCGACGACGTATTCAAGACCGACGATGTCATCATCACTGCTCCGCCGGCGTCAGAAGAAGCACCGATTGCAAAGCGCGGAAGCGCGCCAGCGCCGAAGCCCGCGCGCACGCGCCCCGTCCTGTTGCCGGAAGCTCCGCCGCCCTATCCGCCGCCGGCCATTCGACACAACGAGCAGGGCGTCTCAAGACTTGAAATTTGCATCGATCCGAAGGGCCGTGTCAGCGCAGCCAGCATTGTCGCGAGCAGCGGGTCAGAAGCGCTCGATGATGCATCGCTCAAATGGGTGCGCTCGGCACGATTCACGCCTGCTAAACTCGATGGCGCTCCACAATCCGTCTGCGGTCACGCCATCGCCTACGAATGGAAGCTGGAAGATACCCGCAGGTAAGAGATGAAGCCTTCTCCGCTGTTGGAGAGGGTACGGCCGGCACGCAAAGACGCCCCACGTCTAGCCGGCGCGAGGCCCCCATCCCTCCCCGGATGGGGGCTTCGGCTATTCAGCGGGCGCCCTTCGCCCCCGCGATCACCCCGCGCCGCAATTTCACCATACCGCGGATCCAGCGATCATAATCGCCGGTCTTGCGCTGCATGTAAGTCGTGACCTGTTGATGCGGCAGGATCAGGAAGCTCTCCGCGTCCAGCCCGGCGATCACTGCGCCTGCGACATCATCCGGCGACAGCACGCCATCGACATTCTGCGATCCCGCAGCTCCACCAAGCATCGGCGTATCGACAGCTTGCGGACAGAGAAGCGAGACACCAATTCCGCTCTCCTTCGTCGCAATCGCGAGGTGTTCACCAAACCCGATCGCCGCATGCTTCGTCGTGGAATAGACCGCTGACCCGATCTGGCTGAGAAGGCCCGCTGCAGACACTGTGTTGAGGAAATACCCCGACTTGCGAGCAATCATTCCAGGCAACGCATGGCGAGCCGCATAGACGTGCGCCATCACATTTACCCCCCACCCCAGCTCCCACACCCCATCTGGGGGGGACCCCGGGTTATCAATGTCCGGATCCGCCCGCGAAATTCCGGCGTTGGAACAGAACAGATCGATCTGCCCGAACCCGTCCTCGGCCGTGCGGACGATGCGCTGGAGGTCCGCTTCCTTCGTCACGTCGGTCTGAACGGCAATTCCGCCGACGGATTTTGCGACAGCCTCCGCGCCCGCGCCGTTAAGGTCTGCGACAATGATCGCCTTCGCACCTTCCTGATGGAAGCGCTCAACAAGCGCCTTTCCGATGCCGCTCGCCCCGCCGGTGACGATGATGACCTTGTCCGCGACCCGCATCTATGACGCTCCAAATCTGTGTTTTACGGATGACCATGCCAGCACGATCGATACCCGCAGTCATTAGGGGCCTGAACAGGGCAAACCGCAGAAATCGCGCCCGACGCGCGATCACTTTGAAGTCGCGGCGCCTGCTGGGGGTTGAGCGGCGTTGCAGCATGGCGCACTTCTTGCTGCGTTGCGACTAGTTGTTTGCGGGGCTATGAGAATGGCGCGGTTTACCAACGCTGTCACCCTGGTGCGCGGTTTGTTCAACTCCCGCGTCCGGCACGCCATGATCGACACCGCAAAAGCGATGGATGTCGAGTTGTTGCAGGAGTGCCCTTGCTGCGAAAAGATGGTGACATTGCTGCCGTTTGGCACGCCGCCTTCATTCGGCGTTGAGTGCCCAAACTGCGGATCATTTAACCGTCACCGCTTGCTCTGGCATCACCAGAAGCGCGAAACGATCATCCGGCCCGAGGACAATGTCCTTCATTTCGCGGCGGAAAATGTCATTCGCCGGCTCGTCGAGCCGATCGTGAAATCTTACAAGCGGGCGGACATCCTTCCGCAATTCGGCGATATCGTCCTGAATATCGAGCACATCGATCTTCCGGAAAGCAGCTTCGATACGGTGATCTGCTCGCACGTGCTGGAACACGTCGACGACCGCAAGGCGTTGTCTGAAATCTTCCGCATCCTTACGCCGGGTGGCCGCCTAGTCGCGTTGATCCCGATCATCGATGGCTGGGAGAAGACGTACGAGAACCCCGCGATCACTTCCGAACGGGACCGCGATCTCCATTTCGGTCAGTACGATCACATTCGCTATTACGGCCGCGACTTCCGCGACCGCGTCAAAGCAGCGGGCTTTCAGCTGACAGAATACGGCGCCACTGGCCTCGAATGTGCGCTCTATGGCCTACAGCGCGGCGAGATCGTTTTTGTCTGCACCAAGCCGGCATAAACTCCTCATTTCGGGCGTACGCCTTCGCATATGCCCACGACCGGCAGGAAATGCCGCAGGGAAAAGTCTGCCGCATGGACGGCAATCCATTTGATTTTCGGCGACCATGCACGGACGTGCAGCAGAAGTGGTTGATTCACTCGGCAATAATCGGTGTTCATGGACCCTTAAACTCGACGACGCCATTTTGATAACCATGACACAGCGTGAGTACACTTGGTCGTCGATCTTTGCCTGGGGGCTGACCCTCTCCGGCGCCGTGCTGGCTACCGGCGGCGTCATCGGCATGTTCTGGCCGCAGCTCGATATCGGCTGGCTCTGCATCATCGCGTTCGCGGGGATGATGGCGTTCGGCATCGGGCTCGTTAATTGTTCGGCCGCTGGCGCGCTGCAGGCGATCAAGCACCGCAAGCCGAATGGCCGTCAGGTGGACTGGGCCGTGCTGGTGCCCGCGCTGGCCTGCTGCCTCGGCTTCGTGTTCGCAACCAATGTCGGCGTCCACCTCGGTTGGGAGATCGTGACGGCCAATGCTCCGGTCGGCGCGAAGCTGCCGCCGACGGTCACAGTCGACGCCGTCTTCTACATTTTTGCCTTCGCCAAGCCCGCCATGGCGTGGATCGTCGAGGGCCGGAAATCGATGGACGCCGAAGACTTCGCCGCGCGCCAAGCCGCGCGCCGTCAGGAAGCCGCAGACATCGCAGCCACCGAAATCGCCCGCGCCGAGATCGCCTGGGCTGGAGTCGCCAAGCCCGCAGAAGCCACACCCGCGCCAGAAGCTGCTCCGCAGCCGGTAGATGCTCGGGTCGCCGAAGCAGAAACGTCCATTGTCAGCGAACCGGCGACGCAGGATGCAGCCCAGGAAGCCAAGCCCCGCTCTTCCAAGGCAAAACGCAAGCCGAAGACGATCGAGGAACAACGCGCCGCCGCGATGAAAGCGGCCGCCAAGCGCGTCGCCTCGTTCCGCGAGCAGCACATGGGCCGCGTCCATGACATCGAGCAAGCGCGCTGGGATCAGGCGCTGACGCCGCAGCAGATCGCCCGCGCCTCTGACACGCTGATCGAACGCGGCGAAACGCCGACGATCCGTCGGGTGGCGGAAATCCTCGGCGTCTCGCAGCTGCGTGTTGAGAAAAGCTGGCCGAAAGGCGTTCCTCTGGATGGCACGGGCGAGATCCGCGCGGCCTGATCCTGCGCCTCTGTCGAGCATTGAATACCTGCCCTCGGCGACAATCGCCGGGGGCAGGCTGCTTTGGGGCTAGCGTGCGAACTTCTTGAAGGTCGGGCGCTTGGGTTCGACGGCTTCGGCGCCGAGGCGGCGTTTCTTGTCTTCGAGATAGGACGAGAAATCGCCCTCGAACCATTCGACATGGCTGTCGCCTTCGAAAGCGAGGATGTGCGTCGCGACGCGATCCAGGAACCAGCGATCGTGGCTGATGATGACGGCGCAGCCGGGAAAGTCCTCGAGCGCCGCTTCCAGCGCCTGCAAGGTTTCCACGTCGAGGTCATTGGTCGGTTCGTCGAGCAGGAGCAGGTTCGAACCTTCCTTCAGCATCTTGGCGAGGTGGACGCGGTTGCGTTCACCGCCTGACAGCTGGCCGACCTTCTTTTGCTGGTCGCCGCCCTTGAAATTGAAGGCGCCGACATAGGCCCGGCTGGGCTGTTCGATGCCGCCAACTTCGATGATATCAAGACCGCCGGAGAGCTCCTGCCAGACGGTGTTCTTGTCGTTGAGCGTGTCACGCGACTGGTCGATGTAGCCGAGCTTCACTGACTCACCGACCTTGAACGTGCCGCCATCGGGCTGTTCGCGACCGGTGATCATCTTGAACAGCGTGGTCTTGCCCGCGCCGTTGGGGCCGATGACGCCGACAATGCCGCCCGGCGGCAGCTTGAACGACAGATCCTCGATCAGCAGCTTGTCGCCGAAGGCCTTGTTGAGGTGATCCGCATCGATGACGACCGAGCCAAGGCGCGGACCAGGCGGGATGCGGATCTGCGCCGTGGAAATCTTCTCGCGTTCGGCCTTGGCCGCCATTTCCTCGTAGGCGTTGACGCGCGCCTTGGATTTGGCTTGACGCGCCTTCGGGCTTGCCTTGACCCATTCGAGTTCGCGGTTGAGGGACTTCTGGCGGCCGGCTTCCTCGCGCTGTTCCTGCGCGATGCGCTTGGCCTTCTTCTCGAGCCAGACGGAGTAGTTGCCCTCGTAGGGAATGCCCTGCCCGCGATCGAGTTCGAGGATCCAGGTCGTGATCTGGTCGAGGAAGTAACGGTCGTGGGTGACGAGGATGACGCAGCCGGGGAATTTCGAGAGGTAGTTCTGCAGCCACGCCACCGACTCCGCGTCGAGGTGGTTAGTCGGTTCGTCCATCAGGATCATATCGGGCTTGGAGAGCAGCAGCGCGCAGATCGCCGTGCGCCGGATCTCGCTGCCTGACAACTTGGTGACGTCGGTATCGCCAGGCGGGCAGCGCAGCGCCTCCATCGCCATTTCGATCTTCGAGTCAATGTCCCAGGCGTCAGCGGCGTCGATCTGCTCCTGCAGCTTGGTCATCTGCTCCATCAGCTCGTCGGAATAGTCTTCGCCAAGCTTCATGGAGATGGCGTTGAATTCATCGACCATCTGCTTCTCGGGGCATTTGGCGGCGATATTCTCGAACACGTTCTTGGTCGGATCGAGTTTCGGCTCCTGCGGCAGGTATCCGATCTTGATGCCGTCGGCGGCTTTCGCCTCGCCGATGATCTCATGGTCCTCGCCGGCCATGATGCGCAGCAGGGTAGATTTGCCTGAGCCGTTGACCCCGACGATGCCGATCTTGGCGTCCGGCAGGAAATGCAGCCGGATATTCTCGAACACCTTCTTCCCGCCGGGATAGATCTTGGTCAGGCCATCAAGGTGGTAGACGTATTGATAGGCGGGCATCCGGGGATTCCTGCGGGGGAGAAGCGTTGCGGGGCCTAGATGCGATGGCGCGGCGGGGATATCAAGGCCGCTGTTCGCGTCCCCAGCAGCCCGGTCTCGCCTTAACGATACCACTCTCGCCAAGCTCGCTGCTCTGTGAAAATGTCCCGCCGGTCGAGAAGGCCGAAAAGGCCTGGCGGGAG
The DNA here is from genome assembly GCA_016714495.1 of Hyphomonadaceae bacterium. GTDB lineage: Bacteria > Pseudomonadota > Alphaproteobacteria > Caulobacterales > Hyphomonadaceae > UBA7672. The sequence continues at coordinate 811,581 of JADKDU010000001.1, forward strand.
GGATTGCCAGATGACGGATACCGCTGCCGCGCCTGCAGGCGCGCAACGTACGACGGCCTATGCCTGGGTCGTGCTGGTCATGTTGGCCTTCATCTACATTTTCAACTTCCTCGATCGGCAGCTGATGTCGACCGTGATCGAGTCGATCAAGCGCGATACCGGCTTCACCGACGCTGAAATGGGCTACATGACCGGCTTCTGGTTTGCGCTGGTCTATACGACATTCGGCGTCATCGTCGGCTTTCTGGCCGACCGCACAAGCCGTCGGAATATCCTTTTCTGCGGCGCCGTGTTGTGGAGCGGGTTCACCGCCCTCTGCGGCATGGCCACCAATTATCCCATGATGCTGGCGGCTCGCGTTGGCGTCGGCGTTGGCGAAGCAGCGGGCGCGCCGCCCTCCTATTCGATCATCTCGGATTACTTCCCCGCCGAGAAGCGTGGGACGGCGCTCGCCATCTTCTCGCTGGGCGTGCCGTTCGGCCAGGCGCTGGCCGTCGCCTTCGGCTCGCAGATCGACATCATCTGGGGCTGGCGCACGGCCTTCATCGGCATCGGCATCGCCGGCGTGATCGCAGCGTTCATCATGCTGTTGGTGGTGCGTGAGCCCAAGCGCGGCGCTATGGATCCGCCGCATCTTGCAGCCATCGCGCACCACAAGAGCGGCTTTGGCGAAACCTTCTGGGAGTTCGTCAACCGCCCCGCCCTGCTGTGGACCGCGCTCGGTTGCGGCGCCACCGCGTTCCTCAACTATGCTGCGCTCAACTGGAACGTCTCATTCCTGCGGCGCACGCTGGGAATGTCGGCCCAGGACGTCTCTATCTGGTATGCGCTCATGCTGGCAGTCGCACTGGGACTTGGCACCTTCATGTCAGGCGCGATTGTGGATTTCCTCGCGAAGAGATCTAGAACCTGGTACGCGCTCATGCCAGCGGCGGCATTTTCGCTGGCCGCTCCGTTCTGGTATTTCTACACGCAATCGCCCGATTGGGTGACGGCGCTCTGGATCGTCTCGATCCCGACCTTCCTGACCATCTTCTACCTGGCGCCTGCCATTGCGCTGGTGAACAACTCGGTGAAGCCCTCGCAGCGGACGATGTCGAGCGCCATCTTGCTGATGGTGCTGAACTTTGTCGGTCTTGGCGGAGGGCCGACCCTGGTGGGCGCGCTGTCGACGCAATTCAACGCGACGAAGCTGGAAGCTTCGCTGGGCATCACAGCCGAGCAGGCTGGGGTCTACATGAAGATGCCGGCGGCCGAAATCGCGACGCAGCCCGAGACAGTCCGCGCCGCCATTGCGGCTGCGGGCGCAGATGGCCTTCGTGACGCGATGTTCTGGATGACGCCGTTCTTCGCCGTCGCCCTGATGGTTCTGCTCATGCAGGCGTTCGCAATTCAGCGCGAAGTGAAGAATGGCGGGCCTGTGCGCGATGGCGGGGCGCGCCTCGGCATCGTTCTGCTGCTCATCGGCGCCAGCGGACTTATCGCAAATTACTTCATGCGCGGCCCCACAGCGATGATCTCGACAACTGACTTCATGTCGATCGTTCAGGGCGCCATGCTGCTGGCCGCTACATTTGCCGGCCTGTTTCTGTCCTTCAAGGCAATGACCCGGAAATCAGCCACGGCGTGATCCGGGTTATTCGGGACCGGCGCAGACGCCCTGCCGTTCAAATAGGCGGTGACCGTCGCGAGATGCGCAGCGGCCGCGCCCAGGCGGCCGCTGCGGCTCGATGTCCTTGAGCGCTCTCGCCAAAGGCGTAAAAGCGTAGCTGCGAAATCATCGCAGGGGACGTTGTCATGTCATGGATCAAGGGCGGCGCCCCAGGCGCCTTCGCGGTGCTGGCCGCAGCCAGCCTGTTCACGCTGCCGGCCGCCGCACAGACCGTCTACGACCCTCTGAGTACGCAGGATGTTCAGCACCTGTTTGAGCGAAAGGGCATGGAGGTCAAGATCGACCCGAGCGATGGGAATGGCGAGGGCGAATACGTCGTCTCCAAATTCGACAACATCAGCTTCTGGATTCATTTCACCGCCTGCGACGATGACGGAACCGACTGCGAAATAATCGTCTTCGACGCCGGGTTCTCGTACAACGACAATAACAAGCGCCCCTCGAGTGACGCGATCAACGAGTGGAACGCGTATCATCTTGGCAAGGCCGGCCTCGACAAAAGCGGCAATCCCTACCTCAATATCGAGGTCAATGTGGTTGGCGGCATCACTCGCGCCAACCTCGAAGACACGTTGGACTGGTGGGAGAGCACGCTCGGCGAGTTCACCGATTATATCGACTGGAGCTGACCGAAATGGTCAGAGGGTTCGCCGCCTCAACGCTGCTGATGCTGTCTGGATGCGGGCCGGCAGAGACGCCGGCGTCAACTGCTGCCGAAACAACGTCCCCCGCCTGCCCCACCGGCTCACCCTTGCCGATTACCGGCTTGTGCAGCGACGGATCGGCGCCGCTTTTCCGCGCCATCGACTCCGGCATCGAGACATTTGCACCCCGCTGTGTGTGGCGCACCGAGGAGGTGAGCCTGTCGCCGGCGGAAGCACTTGTCTTCCGCGCGCAGAACTGCTCGGGCGAAGGCTGGGACCATATGCTTTACAGCCATGTCGCGGGCTATCTGAAGGTGCGCCAGTCCTCCCTTCCGGAAGCCGACTCGGGTTTCGCCTTGCAGATCATTCCACTCGCCACAGGCGAAACGGCGGAACAGGCAGCCTTGAAAACACTCGACAAGGCTTTGGGTGGCCAGCGAGATCGGTGCGAAGTCCGTCTGCTGACCCGACGCAAGCTTGCTGGTCGCGCTTTCGCGCTGGCGCCCAATGCCGAGCTGGAGGCTGAGCTCAACGCAGCGAACCCGGACGAGCCATGGGACGCCTGTGGCCCGAATGGCGTAACGATGGACGCCGTGCAGTTCTGGGAAGGTCGCAAATATCACGCCCTCTTCCACATGCTCGGTCAGGACACGCCGTTCTGGGACCCGGCCAGCTTCACCTTTTATCGCAAGGGCAATGACGGCGTCTGGTCGAAATCGGACTGACAAAGCCTGCCTTTCGCCATTTCGCCGCCGCCCGCGTGGACGTAGCATTGGCGCCTGACGTGGGAGATCAATATGCGGATTGCGGCTCGTGTTCTTTCAACCTGCGCGGCGCTTACGATGTCTGCCTGCGCAGTATCTCCAGCGCCGGCCGCGGCGCCTCCTCCGATGATCGTCGGCGGCTATGTCGCCGCCGATCTCAACGAACCTGGCGTGAAGGCCGCGCAGGCCGTTGCAGTCAATGAAATCTATACCCAGCGCCCGACTCGGGCGCTTGTCGAGAAGGTCGGCGCTGAGATGCAAGTCGTGGCCGGCCTCAACTACCGCTTCACGATCAGCATGAGTGGCGGCGCCGCCTACCGCGTGGTGGTCTACCGCAACCTGCAGGGCGAGATGTCAGTTTCGAGCCTCGACAGGCTGAGCTAGCCCGCCATCATTGCGCGGCATGCGGCCTCAAGCCCGCGCGCATCGACCTCGTCGAAGGCGGAAAACGCGGTCGAGTCGACATCTAGCACGGCAACGAGGGCGCCTGATCGATCGAACACCGGGACAACGATTTCGGAGTTGGAGGCGGAGTCGCACGCTATGTGCCCGGGAAAAACGTGCACATCCGGCACGATGATTGTCTCGCGCGCAGTGGCGCAAGCTCCGCAAACGCCCTTGGCGAACGGAATGCGCAGACAACCCAGCGTGCCTTGATACGGACCGACGACAAGTTCGCGTTCCTTGAGTTGATCAACTTCGTAGAAGCCGCACCAGAAGAAGCGCTCGGCAAAGGCCGCCTTCAGCAGCGACACAGTGGTTGCATATCGGGCTGTACGCGATGTCTCGCCGGCAACGACGGACGCAATCTCGTCGGCGAGCTGTGCGTACGCAGTCGTCCTGTCGGCGGAGTATTCGATCCGCTGTTCCGCCATGTCTGAATCTTACGCTTTCGCGAGCCGCCCGTAGAGCATTTCCAGCGTGGTTGCGAAGTCTTTCTGCTTGTCAGTGCTGAGCGCCTCGATCGCAGCGGTCAGGCGATGCACGGGGTCGTGCTCCAGCAGCGCCTTGCCCGCGGCCGTCAGATCGATACGGCGTATGCGACGGTCCTCGGCGTCCGCCTTCACTGTGACGAGGTCCTTGCGCGCCAGCGATGCAACCGCACGAGATGCAGGCGCGTGCGTCACGCCTAGGTAAGTGGCAACGCCGCCTACGGTGCGCGCCTGGCGCCCTGCGCGCGCTAGATAGCGCAGCACAGCCCACTGGCCGGCATGAATGGCTTTGGGTCCGCGCGCTTCATAAACCGCCCGGGCGGTTTGTTCGAGCAAACGAGCGACAACACTGGCGTCCATAGTCCTGAAATCCCCTCGTCTAGATCGATCACTTAGCGGGACGAGCTCCACCCTCTCGTCTTGCGTCACCTGGACCACTCTTAGCCACTAGCACTCAGTTAGCTTTCCCTTGCGTCAGTGACAAAGGCGACGGGGTGGATTTTACGCTGCAAGTGAGTAACTCGCCTTAGGTGGTCGTCAGGTAAAGTATCCGCAGTCGCATTTTTGGTTAAGCGGAGCTACGCTATTCTTAAGACTTCTGTCCCTTCACAAGCTCCGGACACAAAAGCTAACGGAAACATTGTCGTTTCCTGAGCGGCGTGACGATTGAGCTTGGAGCGGGTGAAGGGAATCGAACCCTCGTCGTAAGCTTGGGAAGCTTCTGCTCTACCATTGAGCTACACCCGCGAGCCGCGAGGCTGTCGTACAAATCCTCAACCCCAGGCTGCACTAATTGCCGCGCTTGCGACTAAGTTACAAGCGATTCCAGCTTTCGCCACGCGAAACAGGCCGTACCGTCTCTTCGGTTGAGTGTATTGATGCGCAGTCCACGGAATTCTGCTTGACCGGGCGGGTAGTGCGGCTCTGAGGTTCGGTAATGACGGCTCCGGGGGCTTTTGTAATCTTTGGCGCGACGGGCGATCTTGCCCGCCGGATGCTGTTCCCGTCGCTGTACTTCCTTGATGCCGACGGGCTTTTGCCGAGCCGGCTGAGGATCGTGGGCGCCGCACGGTCGAGCCACACAGACGCCGAGTTCCGTAAAGATGTCGAAGGCTGGGTGCGTGAGCGCGCAGGCGCCTTTTTCTCGCAGGACGCATGGGACACATTCGCCAAGCGGCTGTCCTATGCCCCGGGCGATGCAACGGATCCCAAAAGCTATGCGACCCTGAAGCAGCGCCTGGAAGGGGCAGAGGGCGACGCGCTGTTTTACCTGTCGACCTCGCCTGCCCTCTACATCCCGATCGTAAAGGGTCTGGCGTCTGAAAACCTGACCAATGAGCCCAACCGCGTCATCGTCGAGAAGCCGATCGGCAAAAGCTGGGCGACGTGCGAGCAGATCAACTCCGCTATTGCGGAGCATTTCAGCGAGAACCGCACCTTCCGCATCGACCACTATCTCGGCAAGGAAACGGTGCAGAACCTTATCGCGCTGCGCTTCGGCAATGCGCTGTTCGAGCCGTTGTGGAACCGTCACACGATCGACCATGTCCAGATCACCGTCGCCGAGACGCTCGGGGTCGAGGGGCGATTTGGATATTACGATGAATACGGGGCGACGCGGGACATGGTGCAGAACCATATCCTGCAGTTGCTGTGCCTCATCGCCATGGAGCCGCCGTCGAACCTGCGGCCTGAATCCGTGCGCGGCGAGAAGGTGAAAGTGCTCCGTTCGCTGCGTCCGATCCGTGAATTGGAGTTGCGCGACAAGACAGTGCGGGGCCAGTACGCGCGCGGCGTTACCGACGGGAAGAGCGTTCCAGGCTATACGGAAGAGGAAGGCGGGAAACCGTCAGACACCGAGACCTTCGTGGCGCTCTGCGCGCATGTCGACAACTGGCGCTGGGCGGGCGTGCCGTTCTACCTGCGCACCGGCAAGCGGTTACCTGAGCGCACATCACAGATCGTTATCCAGTTCCGCGACGTGCCGCATTCGATCTTCAACGGCAGCCCGCTGATGGCGAACCGGTTGACCATCACGCTGCAGCCAGAAGAATCGATCGCGCTGACCATTATGAACAAGACGCCCTCGCTGACTCAGGGCGGCTATGAGCTCCAGCCGCTGACGCTCAACCTTTCCCTGCTCGATGCGTTCAAGGGCGAGAAGCGCCGCCGCATCGCTTACGAACGACTGTTGCTGGAAGCGATTTCCGACAATTCGACGCTCTTTGTTCGGCGCGACGAAGCCGAAGCCGCCTGGGTGTGGGTCGATCGCATCATCGAAGGCTGGGCTCGCACCGGCATGAAGCCCGCATCCTATCAAGCCGGAACCTGGGGGCCGGCGGGCGCCTTCGCCCTCACCGAACGCAACGGCCATAGCTGGTACGAATAATGAGCTGGTACGAATGAGCGCGCCGACGATGATCCACGAGGAAACCTTCTTTCCAGACCGCAGGCGTCTTTACGCCGGCGTGTGCCAGGACTTCGCCGAGCGGCTGGCGGACATCATCAAGAAACGGCGCAAGGCTTCGATGGCGCTGGCCGGCGGTACGACGCCGGGGCCGCTATACGAGTCGCTCTCCAACGTGCCGATCAACTGGGAGAAAGTCTCACTGACGCTGACCGACGAGCGCTGGGTGCACCCGCAGGATCCAGCCTCGAACGAATTCCTTATCCGCGACACGCTTATGCGCCGCCGTGCGGCGGTGGCCACATTCGTGCCGTTCAAGACCAACCACGCCAAAGCCTCAGGCGGCGCCGCTACCGCGGAGAAGCGCATCGCGCCGATCATGCCGTTCGACATCTGCCTGCTGGGCATGGGGCCAGATGGGCACATCGCGTCGCTGATTCCCGGCGCCGAAGGCTTCGACGCCGCGGTTGACCCTACAGGCACGCGCAAGCTGGCGGGCATCCACGCGCTGGGCGCCGCCGGCGCGCCCGAACGCATGACGCTGACTGTAGCGGGAATCCTCGCCTCGCGCCGGATCGTCCTGCTGTTCATGGGGCAGGACAAGCTCAACGTCTTCAACGAGGCCAAGGAAGGCCGCGGCGGCTCGCCGATCAAGGACCTGCTGGCGCAGAAAAAGGTGCCGGTCCACGCATTCTGGGCGCCCTGATCGCGGCCGGTCGCGAGGCTAGTAGCCCTTGAAGCCGAGACGCTGCCAATAGCCCGGCCTGCCCGGATCGGCGCCGCACAGCTTGGCCGGAATTTCATACGTCCCCTTCTTCGTCTGCACGACGCCGCGGTTCTGGTTGTCGCCTTCCTGCACGACGCCGGACGACAGGTTCTTGCCGATCTGCACGACACAAGCGGCGTTGCCATTGCCGGTCTGCGTGATCGACGCTTCATTGCTGCGCCCGAACTGCTTAATCGTGGCGTCATTGTCCGTGCCGGTCTGGCTGATGGTCCCCGTATTGCCGACGCCATCCTGCCTGATGCCAGCGGAGTTCGCCGCGCCATACTGTGACACCGCGGCCCCGTTGTTTCGGCCTTGCTGCTGCACATCGACCTTCGCGGCGGTCGGCGGGTGATAGCCATACCGGTCATAGCGACCCTGCGCATTCGCGTTTCCCACCCCCATGGCCGTGACCAGGGCAAGGGTTGCGAGCGAGAGGGTGATGCGCTTCATCGAAATCTCCTGAACAAGAATGAGCAGTTACGAGCGAACGTCGCGGCACACTTCATGGCCGCCGGCGCGAACTTTCAGAATCGCGCGGAAGCTGGCGCCGCGCTCCATCAAAATTTCGGATGAACCGAGGTCCTGCTTCACGCCGCGGGTCGCCTCGAACGGGCCGCCCTGCGAAATGTCAGACGATCCGCCGCCGCCAGTCTTGGTGATGATGATGGAGTATTCGCCCGACAGCGAACGATCCGACCGCACGACTGGCGTGATCCGAACACCATGCGAGGTCTTCACCACCTTGATGTCGCAGAACAGGCTTTCCACTTGCCGCACAACACCAGGCGACGGAACGATACGAGCGGGTTGCGGCGCTTCAACAATCGCAACCAGCGGCGCGCCATCGAGGCCAGAGACGAGCTCCGCGTCCCGTTCCGAGGGCGCATACGCCTCCTCAACCGCTTCTGCCGTCATAACCGCCGAGCAGCCCGAAAGGGCGAGGACAGCTGTGAATGCGATGAGATGTCTGGACATGGAACTCGCTCCTTCAGAAGCGATCCGGGGCGACGGCGATCCGCCGCCCCGAACCCGTTAGTTGTAGCCGCTCTGCACGACCACCGAGATGTTGCCTTCGCCGCGCTGGCGAACCTCGACATCCTGGCCGTTGCCGGTCTGGATGATGGCCGAGGCGTTGTTGGCGCCAGACTGATCAGTCACGGCGCGATGGCCCGTGCCCATCTGCGCCGTACCGGCGACGTTGTTGTAGCCGTTTTGGCGCGTATCGGCTTGCAGGCGCAGGCCATCCTGAGCGGTGACGGCAAGGTTGCTTTCGCCGCGCTGCTCAGTCGTCGACTGGTTGCGCGTGCCGTACTGGTCCATGCGCAGGAAGTTGTTGTAGCCGCTCTGCACGCCTTGCGCGTAGTGGCCGCGACCGCCCTGGACCGTAACCGACCCGTTGCGGTCGCCCTTCTGGGAGACGGCGGCGCCGTGACCATGACCGCGTTGATCAACCTGAACGCGATTGCGCCCCTGGGCTTCTGCGATGCCGACTGTACCGGCCAACATGGCGACGGCGAGGACGGCTGAAAGAATGCGTTTCATAGTGCGAACTCCGTTTCAATTCGCGCTTGTTTCCTTGCCGGCGCGACACGAGCACATTCGCCTCCACGGCATGACCCGCGGTTGAACAGCGAATTCAGAATGCAGGTTTCTGCAGTTGCCGCGTCGCGTGGTTTGCATGCTAGGTTCCCGCGCAGCCGCGCCGCTTTCTGAACCTGCCACAACACGCGAGTCTCATGACCACATCCACGCCTGAGCAGGTCGAACAGTTCGCGGCATCACTGCTGCGCACGCTGGACGCCCTCGGCTTCATCACGCGCCATCTAAGTCCGCTCGGTTACGCGCAGCAGCTCGCGCGCGTTGGCGAACCCGATGCTGACCTGCGTGTCGCGCGAGCATTTCCGGAATGGGACGATCCCTACTCCGCCCTCCGCCCGGTTCTCGGTGCAGCATCCGACCAGGCGCTCGCGTCGTTCGAAGGTCTACGCGAAGCTTTAGCGCCACCCGAAGACATGACACGCGCCTACAAGGCGCTACGCCACGTCCCGCGTGCGCTCGAAACGCTCTATCCACTCGCAGGCATCGTGCCGTCCGTGAACCGCTTCTTCCTCGAAGCTCCTTCCCGTTCCGACCGAGACGTGCAGGCGCGCTTCATGAAGCAGCCGCCACCGGGCACGGGCCTCATGTGCTTTGGCGACAATCCAGACGCGCGCACGTCGGTCTGGACCTACATTCCCGAGACCTATTCCCCTGACAAACCTCATCCCGTGATCTTCGCGCTTCACGGAGGGTCGGGCCGCGGCCGCGCTTTCATCTGGAGCTGGATCGCCGCCGCGCGCACGCGGGGCGCTATAATCGTCGCGCCCACTTCGCGGGGCCAGACATGGGCGATACAGGGTCAGGATCAGGATACGCCTCACCTCGCCCATATCCTCAACTTCATCCGTGAACGCTGGACGATAGACCCAACCCGCATCCTGCTGACCGGCATGAGCGATGGCGGCACGTTCGCCTATACATCGGGCCTCGAACCGACTTCGCCCTTTACCCATCTCGCCCCCGTGGCGGCGGCCTTCCATCCAATGCTGGTGCACATGGCCAGCGCGGAACGCATGAAAAATCTGCCTGTCCACATCCTGCATGGCCAGCGCGACTGGATGTTCCCGGTCGACATGGCTCGCGAGGCTGCCCAGCATTTTACCAGCGCCGGCGCGGCCGTAACTTATCGCGAGCTGGATGACCTCGGCCACAGCTATGGCGTCGATCTCAGTTCAATGATTATGGACTGGCTGTTGGCCTGAAGCGATTTCCGGCCGATATGTGTTCATGAGTCGAATGACGAGGAACGCTATGGCGCTTCACCCGAAAATCGCCGAGGTCACCGCACGTATCGCGGAACGCAGCCGCGCAACGCGCAACGCCTTTCTTGCCCGTATCGACGAGGCCCGAGAGGAAGGCCCCGGCCGCTCGCATCTTTCATGTGGGAACCTTGCGCACGCCTTCGCCGCCTCTCCGCTCGGCGACAAGCTGACCATGCGCGGACGGGCGCCCAATATCGCCATCGTCACGAGCTACAACGACATGCTGAGCGCCCATCAGCCGTTCAAGGACTATCCCGACCTCATAAAGGACGCGGCCCGCAAAGCCGGCGCCTCGGCGCAGGTTGCAGGCGGCGTGCCCGCCATGTGCGACGGCGTCACGCAGGGCCGCCCGGGCATGGAGCTTTCGCTTTTCTCGCGTGATGTGATTGCGCTCTCGACAGCCGTCGCACTGACGCACGATGCATTCGATGCCGGCCTGATGCTGGGCACATGCGACAAGATTGTACCCGGCCTCTTCATCGGCGCGCTGTCATTCGGTCACCTGCCCGTGATCTTCTCGCCTGCAGGCCCGATGCCGTCGGGCATCAACAACAAGGAAAAGGCCAAGGTCCGCGAACTGTTTGCGCTCGGCCAGGTCAGCCGCGACCAGCTGCTCGAAGCGGAAGCCGCTTCCTACCACACGGCCGGCACCTGCACCTTCTATGGCACGGCGAATTCGAACCAGATGATGATGGAGCTGATGGGTCTCCACCTGCCCGGCACGGCTTTCGTCAATCCGGGCACGCCGCTGCGCGAGGCGCTGGTTCGCGCCGCCGCGATACGCTGTGTCGAGCTTGCGCAATCTGGCGAGTCGATCATGGCCCACGTGGTTGATGCGAAATCCATCGTCAACGCCATTGTCGGCCTGATGGCGACGGGCGGATCCACCAACCACGCGTTGCACATTCCCGCCATGGCGCAGGCGGCGGGGATCATCGTGGACTGGGACGATTTTTCCGACATTTCGAGCGTCACACCGCTGCTCGCTCGCATCTATCCGAACGGCTCGGCCGACGTGAACAACTTCCACGCCGCCGGCGGCATGGCGTTCATCACGCGCGAACTGCTCCAGGCCGGTCTCGTGCACGGCGATGTGCTGACGGTCGCAGGTCCGGGACTGGAGCTCTATACGCAGGAGCCATGGCTAGATGGTGAAGCACTCGCCTGGCGTCCTGGCGTGGAAAAATCGCTCGATGAGACAATCCTGCGTCCTGTCTCGTCGCCCTTCGAGATGGAAGGCGGCATTCGCCTGCTCAAAGGATCGCTCGGCCGCGGCATCATCAAGATTTCGTCCGTGCCAAAGGATCGCCGCGTCATTGATGCGCCCGCAGCCGTCTTCGAGAGCCAGATTGACTTCACAGCCGCCTTCAAAGCCGGCAAGCTGGATCGCGATGTCTGCGTCGTCGTTCGTTTCCAGGGGCCGCGCGCAAACGGCATGCCGGAACTGCATGCCCTTACGCCCGCTCTCACCAGCCTGCAGAACCGTGGCCATCGCGTCGCGCTGATCACCGACGGCCGCATGTCTGGCGCCTCCGGCGCTGTTCCCGCCGCCATCCACCTCACCCCCGGAGCCGACCAGGACGCCGCCCTCGCGCGTATTCAGGATGGCGATCGCATTGTGCTGGATGCGGAAGCGGGCACGCTCGACCTGTGGGTCGATCCGGCGGAACTCATGCGCCGCCCGCGAACCCCTGCGCCGCCTGCCGGCCATGGCTGGGGCCGCGAACTCTTTGCGCCCTTCCGCGCCGTTGCGGGCGACGCTGAAATCGGTGGCGGCATCTTCAGCGTTTATGCAGGGAACCTGACATGACTGTCGACGATCTGATGGCGATCCAGCCTGTGATCCCCGTGATCACGATCGAACGCGTCGAAGATGCGGTTCCGCTCGCCGAAGCGCTGGTCGGCGCAGGTCTGCCAGTGCTTGAGGTCACTCTGCGCACGCCCGTAGCCTCAGACTGCATCGCCGCGATGGGCCAGGTGAAAGGCGCGATCGCCGGCGCAGGCACCGTGCTCAACACCAAAGACCTGCAACGCGCGCTGGACAGCAAGGCGCGGTTCATCGTCACGCCCGGCCTCTCCGTGTCGGTCACGACCGAATCACAGAAGGCCGGCATACCGATCTTGCCTGGCATCGCCACCGCGACCGAACTGATGGCCGGCCTCGACCTTGGCCTCACCCGCTTCAAATTCTTTCCCGCCGAACAGGCCGGCGGTCGCGCCATGCTGGATGCGTTGAAGGGGCCCTTCGGCCATATCCGCTTCTGCCCCACGGGCGGCATCACGCTCGATCTGGCGCGCGACTATCTCACCCGCTCCAATGTCGCCTGTGTCGGCGGCGGCTGGCTAACGCCGAAAAAGCTGATCGATGCGAGGCAATGGGACGCGATCGCCGCGCTGGCGAAGGAAGCCGCGGCGTTGAAGCGCGGCTAGCTCGCCCTCAAGGGGTCGTGCCGCGGCGGGCCAGCCATGAGCAGCATGGTCACTTGGACAACGAGCGCTAGCGACAGGTATCCTACCGCGCCCATGACCTGCGGCATCGGCCCCGCTCCGAATGCGAACAATGTGGAGTTCGTCGCGAGCATATGATCGCGGAGCATGCCAAGTCCGACATAACCGGCGAAAAACGTTGCGACCCCGGTCCAACCCATGGCGCGCATCATCCGCCAGCCGACAAGACCGGCGGTGGCGCCGAACACGAAGACTACCGAAATCGAAATCGCCAGTGTCGGCAGAACATCACCGCTTGAATGATAGGCCCACCAGTCCATTCGGCCTGCGAGCGCATCCCAACCGATATTGAAAACCGCGGCCGCCAAGCCGCCAGCCAGGGCGCCTGACAATCGTTTCGGGCCGGCAAGCGTCAGCCAGCCCGTAGCCGCAAAGACCGCGGGGGAGGCGAGGCAAACGAAAATGAGGAAGGCTGTTGTCACGCGACGCCACACTGGACAGGGGTGACTCTACGCCCAGCCGCCAGATGAAGAAAGAGTCATAAAGGTAGCAGCCGCAGAAATTCATCATCCCGCCATTTCAGCTGCCGCGGACCCATGGCGCGCAGGATCTGATTGGCCTGCCGCGCGACCACCAGCCGCCGCTTGCGCAGCAGGTACAGCCGCTGGTCGCCAGCGCCCGCCGCCATGACGATATCCTCGCCCCTCGCCGCCTGTCCGATCGCATCACCATCAATGCCTGAGCGCGGCGATGGCCCGATCATGCCCGGACGCAGCAACCACCAGGACAGCCCATAGCCGGGGTTTGCACTCGTCGCCTCGAACAGAGCTGCATGGACCTTCGGATCGGCGCCCTTCGCGCCATCCATCACCCACTGGCCGAACTTCGCCCAGTCGCGCGCGTTGAAATGTGCGCCTTGCGGCAGGAACGGATTCCCATCCGCCCCGCGCTTCCAGTTGGTCGGCCGGATACCGAGCTCATCGAACAGCCGGCCGTGCAGCCACACGATCGGATCAGCCGGTTTTCCCGCGGCTCTCAGCTTGCGCTTCATGATCTCGCCGAAGCACTGGAATGGCGTGGGGCCATAGACGAATTTCGCGCCTGGCGGCGTGGACGCTCTCGCCTTGATTGCATCGAGATAGGCTGGTGGCCGCGCCACCTCGCCCGCCCCTTCCAGTCCGGATGTGAGCGTCAGCAGGTGGCGGATTGTGATGAGGTTGCGCGCGTCGCTCTTCCATTCCGTCAGCGTCTTCGCAGCTGGCTCGTCGATGTCGAGCATTCCGTCCGCAGACGCCAACGCCGCCATGACGCCGGTGAAACTCTTCGTCCCGCTCGCCAGCTCCCAGTCCTTCTCCGGCGCGCCGGCATTGGGATAGGTCTCGAAGAGGACTTTGCCATCCTGCATCACCAGCAAAGATACCCCGCGTCGCGCAGCCGCGTATTCCGCCGCCGGTCCATACGGCCCCGCCGCTGAAGCATACTTGTTCCTGCTTCCGAAAGTCTGCGCGGAGGCGCCGCCTACAAAGGCCGTCACGCCCATGCCCGCCAGCACTGTCCGTCTCGACGCATCCATCATAGCCTCCGCCCGCTCAGATCCTGAACGGTGGGCCATCGCATCTGAACGGCAATTGAACGCTAGTCCTCGGCCGCCTCGAAATATTTAGAAAGGCGGAGGCCCTGGCCCGCATAGGTCGAGTACGAACCCGCCGCTCCATATGGCACGTCCGGCTTGGCCGTCAACTTCTCGAACACCAGCCGCCCGACGGGCTGACCATCTTCCAGAATGAATGGCACGTCGCGCGAACGCACTTCCAGAACCGCCTTGCCCTTCGAATGCGTGACGCCGAAGCCCGGATCGAAGAAGCCCGCATAATGCGCACGGAACTCTCCAAGCTCCGGCGCGATCGGCGCCATCTCGGCCGCCTCGTCCAACGGGATCACGATCTTCTCCTTCGAGGCGAGGATATAGAACTCGCCCGGGTCCAGCACGATGCGCCCTTCGCGCGCCCGCACTGGCTCCCAGAAATCCTCGACCGTGTGCGCGCCGATAGCGGCCAAGTCGATTACACGGGAGTGGCGCTTGGCTCTGTATCCGACAATATCAGAATTGGTGGGATGCAGGTCGAGGCTGAACGTCATGTCACGCACCGCTGTCTGCACGCCGCGCCGGATACGGAGCTGCAGCAGGCGGTCGCCCGTCCGCGCCAACACTGAAAAGGTGCGCGGCGAAATCTCTGCGTAGAGTTCGCCCTGATAGCCGGCGGGAATACCATCGAAAGCGCGTGCGCGATCCGAAACGGCTCGCACGAAGACGTCGATCCGGCCCGTCGAGCTCTTCGGGTTCGCCGCTGCGGACAGATCCTTCGGCAGCTTCAACCGCTCCTGCAGCGGCACGAGATAGACGCAACCCGTCTCCAGCACCGCGCCGCGTGTCAGATCGAGCGTGTGCATCACCAGGCTGTCGTCGAGCCGATCCGCCACAACATGCTTGCCCGGCAGGAAGCTAGCGCGCAGGCGAAAAGCCACCTTGCCCAGACGCAGGTCGAGCGACGCAGGCTGGATCTGATCCGGCTTGATGCCGCCTTCGGCGAACACGGCGCCTGACTTCACAATGTCTTTCAGTTCGGCATCCGGCAGCACGCCCACGGCGCTGACCGTCTCGGCGGCCTTCTTCTTCGCGGGCGCCTTCGTAGCAGCCTTGAGGGACTTCGCTTTCGTCATTGCGGCGGCGTGACCTTGAAGGGCTGCTGGATTTCGCTGAACGGCTCAAGCGCTTCGCATCTCGCCGCGTGCGCCGCAAGCAACGGCCAGCCTTCGGCAAGGTCGAACAGGCCCGCATGCGCATCGCCCAGGAAACGCAGCGCGCACGCAACCGTCACATCGGCATGGCCGATATTCGCTCCGAACCACCATTCGGTCCGATGCGCCAGCCTGCTGCGTTCAAGGCCATTGAGGCAGCCCGCAATCTGCGACAGGCACCGTTCGATCCACACCGACGTTGCACGCTCATGCACGACGGTCTCGTAGACCATGGACACCGCCTTGTCGGCGAGACCTGTCGCCAGCGCGCAGACTTTCTGCGCCTCGCGCCGTTCCGCTCCGGCCGGCATCATCGACAACCCGGGCGGCGCTAGCTGGTCCAGCGCATCGAGGATGGCGTGGCTTTCGATCAGCACTTCGCCATTGCCCATCACCAACGTAGGTACACGCATCAGGGGGTTGTACTGGGCGATCTTCTCCGCATCCGCGAACACCGACCACGGCCGATGCTCGAACGAGAGCCCGTAAAGCCGCATAGCGATCGCCACGCGGCGCACAAAAGGACTATCGTACTGGCCAATCAGAATCACGCGAAAGCCTCCAGCCCCTCCATAGCAGCCTGATTTAACAACGTAAGCACGCCATAAGCTCAAAAATCGCGCGTGGGGCCGACAGCAGTACACCTTGACTTTATGCGGGCTCGGTAAGACCAAGCGACCCCGCGAGATGCAGGTTCCCTGCACCGGGCGTTTTCTCGTTGTCCCGGAGCGACGCCATGACCCTGTCGATTGGTCTCGATTTCGGCACAACAAACACCGTGGCGACCATGGCCAATGCAGATGGTCAGGTTGAAGCGGTCCAGTTCACGCACAACAACGAAGCATTTGAAGCTTTTCGTTCGGTGCTGTGCTTCTCGGAAGCCGACGACGCGGCGGGGCGGCGAACAACCGTCAACGCAGGGCCATGGGCGATCGAACAGTTCGTTGAGCTGGCGGGCGAGTGTCGCTTCATCCAGTCGTTCAAGACGTTCGCCGCCAGCCCGCTTTTTGCCGACACACTGATCTATTCCCGGCGTCTGAAGTTTGAGGACCTGCTGGCAAGCTTTCTCCGGCAGGTGCGCAGCCACGCTGGTATCGACTTTCCCAAGCGCGTGGTTGTCGGCCGGCCGGTGAACTTCGCCGGCGCCTCGCCGGATGAAGCGCTGGCGCGCACGCGATATGAAGCGGCGTTGCGCTCCGTTGGCTTCGAGGAAATCCATCACGTCTACGAACCCGTCGCCGCCGCCTACTTCTTTGCGCAACGCCTGAATGCCGATGCCACCATTCTCGTCGCCGATTTCGGCGGCGGCACCAGCGATTTTTCCGTCGTGAGATTTGTCGTCGGTCCGTCCGGCCTCGACTACAAGCCGCTGGCGCACACGGGCGTCGGCGTGGCGGGTGACGCCTTCGATCATCGCATCATCGATCAGGTCGTGGCGCGCGAGTTCGGGAAGGGCTCGGAATACATGAGCTGGGGCAAGGCGCTTCCTGTGCCGAACGCCTATTTCAGGAAGTTCAGCCGCTGGAACGAGCTTTCGATCATGCGCCATTCGCGCGACTATCGCGAGCTGCAGGAACTCGCGCGCGACAGCCTTGACCCTGACCGCATCCGCGCCTTCCTCGCCTTCCTAGATGCGGACGCCGGCTATGCGATGTATCGCGCGGTGTCTGCCGCGAAGATGCAGCTCTCCCAAGGCGACGCGGGCGCGCTGGCGCTGCACGTCGCCGGCGTCGACATAGAGCGCAAGATCACGCGCGCGGAGTTCGAAACGTGGATCGCGCCTGAGCTTGAGGAGATCAACGCCTGTGTCGGCCGCGCCCTGAACGAGGCGGGCCTCACTGAAAGCCAGATAGACCGCGTCTTCCTTACCGGAGGCTCGTCGTTCGTGCCGGCGGTGCGCAGGCAATTTGAAGCCCGGTTCGGGGCCGCCAGGATCGAGACAGGCGATCAGCTTGTGTCGATCGCCTATGGCCTCTCGCTTATTGCCCAGGAGCAGAACATTGGCCGTTGGGCCGTGTGAATGCGCCATCCGCCGGCAACCAGCCGTTCCAACGCTTGCCGACGCCCGGCCGTTCTATCCTTTAGCCAGGCTCACTGGCGCCCCGACGGATCACGGCCTATAGGGCGGGCGAACCACGAAAGGCAGCCGCCATGACCAAAGACAGCAAGACCGGAAAATCCAAAACCTGGCGCCCGCAGACCATGATGGTGCGCGGCGGAACCACGCGGTCCCAGTACGGTGAAACCTCCGAAGCGCTCTATCTGAATTCCGGCTTTGTTTATGACAGCCCGGAACAACAGTCGGCCCGCATGGCCGGCGACGAGCCCGGCTATATCTACTCGCGCTACGCCAATCCCACTGTGCGCATGTTCGAGGAACGCCTCGCCCAGCTTGAAGGCGCCGAAGACTGTCGCGCCACGGCGTCCGGCATGGCCGCGATCCACACCATGCTGGTCGCACCGATAAAACCGGGTGATCGCATCGTCGCGCCACGCCAGCTATTCTCGTCCGTCGTCTGGATCCTCAAGAATGTGATGCCGAAAATGGGCGTCGAGGTGACCTGGGTCGATGGCTCCGACATCGGCCAGTGGGAAAAGGCGATGGCGAAGCCTTGCCGCTTCTCCATCATTGAGACGCCGTCCAACCCGCTGCTCGACGCAGTCGATATCCGCGCAGTAGCTGATCTGACGCACGCAGCCGGCGGCGAGCTGATCGTCGACAATGTGTTCGCCTCGCCTATCCTGCAGAAGCCGCTCGCTCTTGGCGCGGACTGGGTCGTCTATTCGACCACCAAGCACATGGATGGACAGGGCCGGACGCTGGGCGGCGCCATTCTCGGTAAGACAAAAAAGATCGAGGACGAGCTGCAGCAATACTATCGCCACACGGGGCCCTCCCTGTCGCCGTTCAACGCGTGGGTGGTGCTAAAAGGGCTCGAGACCATGGACCTCCGCGTCCGCCGCATGAGCGACAATGCGCGGCTGATCGCCGACCAGCTGGCGACGAACAAGAAGATTGCCGCTGTCCGCTATCCGGGCCGCAGCGACCATCCGCACCACAATATCCATGCCGCCCAGATGCCCGAAGGCGGCGGCTCCATGCTGGCGCTTTCAGTGAAGGGCGGGCTGGAGCCAGCCTATGCCGCGCTCAACCGACTCAACCTGATCGACATCTCCAACAATCTGGGGGACTCAAAGTCGCTGATCACCCATCCGGCCACCACGACACACCGCACCCTCACGGACGACGAACGCGCGGCCATCGGCCTCGACAACACGTGGCTGCGTCTTTCGGTCGGCCTAGAGGATCCGAAAGATATCGCGGAAGACCTGGAACAGGCGCTCAATGGCTAGACAGGTCGCCCGTCAGCGCGCCTGAATCCAGACCTTAGTTGCGATTGCAGCTTTATTTGTTGCAATTGCAACTAACTGGTCCATATCAACGGCACAACGCAACCGCCGCAATTCCGGTGCGGCGGGGGCGTTCTGTCAGTTGAAGGATTGTCTGCATATGAAGTCGCTTTTCGCCGGCGCCAGCCTCGCCATTCTCGCCCTTGCCGCATGCAGCCCTACGCCTGCCCCGGAAGCTGCCGCGCCTGTCGCCGCCGCCGCTGAGGTAGCGGCGCCTACTCCCGCCGTCATAGCCTCGCCTGCCGGTGACTACGCCTCCGACCCGAACCACTCCAGCGTCGAATTCAAGCTCGAGCACCTCAGCCTGTCGTCCTACGCGCTTAAATTCCGCACCTATGACGCCACGGTGTCGTTCGACCCGGCCAACATCGCCGCCTCGAAAGTGACCGCCACCATCAAACCGTCCGATATCCTAGCAGGCTATCCGGGTGATTATGTCGCCAACCATCCGGGCACGAAGTTCACGTCGTGGGAAGACGATCTGGCGAACAGCACCAACTTTCTCGACGCCAGGCAATTCCCGGCGATCACCTTCGTCTCGACCTCGGTCGAGACGAGTGGCGAGCGCTCCGCGAAAGTCACTGGCGATCTCACGCTCAAGGGCGTCACCAAGCCGGTGACGCTTGAGGTGACATTCTCCGGCGAGACGGCGTCGCATCCGTTCTCGAAAGTTCCAGCGCTTGGCTTCTCGGCGACCGGACGCTTCAAGCGCTCCGATTTCGGGGTCGACTATCTGAAGGGCATGGTCGGCGATGATGTCGCGGTCGAGATCGAAGGTGATTTTATTCAGAAGGTCGCCCCGGCGCCCGTGCAATAGCCGGATACATAGCTGGGTAATCGTTTCACATGCGCAAGGGGCGCGAACACTTGAGGTTCGCGTCCCTTCTTCGTATGCCTTGTTCCGGGGAATGATCAGGAGGCGGATCGACATTGGCGCGCGCACCCTCGTTCGAGGCGGAAACTGACGGCGTCATCATCCGTGTTCGTCCCGTATTCATCGAGGCGGAAAGCTCGCCCGAGGACGACAAATTCCTCTGGGCCTACCATGTCGAAATCGAGAACCGCGGCGCCCGGACGCTGCAGTTGATGACCCGACACTGGAAGATCACCGACGGCGATGGTCGGATGCAGGAGGTCAAGGGCGAAGGCGTTGTCGGCAAGCAGCCCGTGCTGCGGCCCGGCGCGAGTTTCGAGTACACGTCCGGATGCCCGCTGACGACGCCGTCCGGGCTAATGCAGGGCGCTTACCAGTTCGAGGACGAGAATGGCGGGGCCTTCGAAGCAAAGATCCCGCTCTTTGCGCTCGACAGTCCCTATGATGAGCGGCGCCCGAACTAGGCGCGCCGTCCCCTCAGTCGGAGCCGGCCCTCGTCAGGCTTTGAATGAACACCGCAATATCTTCGCCCTGACTGTCCTTGAGGACGCAGCCTGTATCCGGATGATCTGTGTTGAACCATGCTGCCAGCCCCGCCCCCGATGGGTCAGCCAGCTTGATCGACCGGAACGGCTTGGCGGCTGGATTTGGCGAGGCGGTCTGATCGGCTGTCACCGAATGGCAGGAACTTCACATGGCGAGAGCATAGGCGGAGCCTCTTTCACCATCGCCCTCCCCGACCCATGACGGTGAAGCAGTCCCGCAAGCGGTAATCACTGAAAGCAAGACTTTTCCAAACATTGGCTCCCTCCATCGAGACGATGGAGAAAGGACAAAGCATGGGCGTCCTGTCGCGTTTGATCGGCGTCAAACCAGCGACAGCGAACGCACCCGAAGGCGCGCCGCGTCAGGTCAGATCGTGTCAAGCGGGAAGCGGTAGAGACGTCCGCAGAACTGGCAGTCGGCGGTGATCGCGCCGTCGGCGTCAGCCAGTGTCTTGATCTCGTCTTTCGGCATCGCGCGCAGCGTCGTCAGCAGCTTTTCGTCCGAGCAGGTGCATTTGTCGCTCAGCACTTTCGGCGGCTCCAGCCGCACGCCGCTCTCGTGGAAGAGACGCAGCAGCAGCTCCGCCGAAGACAGGTCCGGATCAGCCAGTTCGAGATCGGTGATCGTGTCGAACAGGTGGCGCGCATTGTCCCACTGTTCCTGAGTCTCGCCGCGCGAGACGTCGCCCGCGACCTGCTGGATCAGCGCGCCGCCAGAACGCCAGCGCTTTGTGCCGCCGAGTTCGGAAATCTCCGCCACCGTCAGGCGAACGCGCGTGGGCACCTGCTCGGACTGGGCGAACCAGGTCTGCGCGCAATCAGCGAGCGTCGCGCCTTCGATCGGCACCATGCTTTGCCACGGCGCCTGTTCAGGATCGTTCGGTTGCAGCAAAAGCGCCATCACGCCCGCACCGAGCACCTGCGGAATATGCGGCCGCTGGCCCTTGTTGATGCGGTCGAGATTGTCCCACTTCGCCTTATCGAGCTTGAGATAGCCGCGCACGCCGCCATCGGAGCGCGCTTCGGCGACCAGCAGCGGGATGGGGCCGCCGCCTTGCGCCTGCACCATCACGCGGCCATCGAATTTCAACGACGCCGATATGAGCACAGCCAGCGTCACCGCCTCGCCGAGGAGATGAGCCGCCCAGCGCGGATAGTCGTGACGCTTCAGGATGGGATCAAGAACGCCGTCGCCAAGGCGCGCAATGCGTCCGCGGACCGAGGTGTCCTCGATCTGAAACGACGCAACGAAGTCGTCGCCAGCCCCAAAAGGGTCGTTTGGCATAGATTTATCGGCCATTCCGGGGGAGCTACCATGTGTAAGCATCCGCGCCAAATGGGCGTTGGGACGCATGATTTCAACCTTTGGCCCTGCCTCGCCACTTGGACGGCGGGGCGGACATGGTCTCTCCTCGGACCGGCCGTAGCCGTCCGGGATGCTTAGAGCTCTGGCCCAGAGAGAGGGCCGGGACGTCCGGATGCCCCGCTGATGGGCTGCCGCTTCAAGGCGCCCCTTCCGGTCGAAATAGGATGCGGTTTCCCATCGACGCTGCGCGTCACCCCCGCAATCGTTTGTCGCCAGCTGGATCACGGAGGCCTTTCACCTCTTGGATCCCCAAGGCCATCGGCGGAAAGGTCGGGCTGTCCATCGCCCGAGCCCCTGCGCCGTGCTTGCCCGTCTCAGCGACAAGGGACCTGGCGCTTTTCCTCGCATTGGCTTTATGGACGACAGTCTTCGGGAGCGCCAAACCGCTCGATCGCATCGCCCCTCGCACCGTTGAACATCGCGACTGACCTCCATGCGGGGGCGACATGGGCAATATCTCGCGGGGTGGGACAAGGTGGGGATGGCAGGGCTGGCTCCCACAGCGTATTTCCTGCCGTGGTTTGAATCTGCACGGGAAAAGCCTTCGGTGTGGATTTTGAATTCGGTGGAATTGAAGATGGGCGCTGGCGTTTGTGAGCGCGCCTGCTTCCACCAATTGCCAATTGTCACCCCAACAGAGCGCGGGGTGTGGTCATCGCGTCGAGAAGCGCTTACTCGTCCGGTGCGTGGACGACGACATCCCATTGCCACGAGCTGAACAGATACTGGCCGCCGCCGGGACGATCCGTGAGCGCAACTTGGACCTTGAAGCGCGAACCGACGGGATAGTCCTGCACCAGACTCTTGTTGCCCTCGACGAGGAGCGTTGAAGCAAAGGCCTGGCCGGCCATCGGCCGCAATTGAACCGGCCCCTGAACTCCCTTGGTGCGCGGACCTTCGAAGCTTTCGATCTCAATTGCCTGGGAGTTTTTGGGCGGAATCATGTGCTTTCCTTCGCTGACCCTCTGCCTAGCACCGGCGGAGCGGCTCGGCGACCAGAACCTACTCCATCCGGGAGCAGCTAGCCGCGCAGGCACCATTCGAGGATCGCCTTCTGCGCGTGGAGGCGGTTTTCGGCTTCGTCGAAGACGAGGGATTGCGGGCCGTCGATGACGTCGGCGTCGACTTCCTCGCCGCGGTGGGCGGGCAGGCAGTGCAGGAATTTGGCCCCGCCATTGGCGGCGCGCATCAGGTCGCCGCTGACCTTGAAGGGCGCGAGATCGCCAAGGCGCTTGTCGGCATCCTTGTCGCCCATCGAGACGAAGGTGTCGGCGACGATGACGTCAGCGCCGGCCACCGCTTGTTTCGGATCGCGGAACAGGTCGATGCGGCCCTGCTCTGCGCGGGCGCGTTCGACGTCCTTCGGGTCGGGGTCATAACCGGCCGGGCTCGCCACGCTGAGGGAGAAACCGAATTTCGGCGCGGCGTGGATGAAGCTGGCGGCGACATTGTTGCCGTCGCCCACCCACGCAATGCGCGAGCCCTTGAGCGTCAAGCCCGCTTCTTCCAGCGTCTGAAGATCGGCCAGGATCTGGCATGGATGCGATTTTTCCGTGAGGCCGTTGATCACTGGCACCGACGCGAATTGCGCCAGCGCCTCGACATCGGCATGGCGGTTGGCGCGGATCATGATCGCATCGACATAGCGCGACAGGACTTTCGCGGTGTCTTCGACAGTTTCGCCGCGGCCCAGTTGCGTGTCGCCGGAATTGAGCACCAGCGACGTGCCGCCGAGCTGGCGGATCGCCATGTCGAACGAGACGCGTGTGCGCGTCGAGTTCTTCTCGAAGATCATCGCCAGCGTGCGACCCGAGAGCGGCGCATCCTTGTCGACCGTGCCTTTCGGCAGGCCCTTGCGCGCCGCCTTGCGCGACTTGGCGTTATCGAGAATGGACCGTAGCTCGCCGGACGCGAGGGGCCACAAATCCAGGAAGTGGTTCATGACCTGACCTCAGGATCCGGGGGCCGTCATCATCGTGGCGAATTGCTGGTCGATGATGTCGAGCGCTTCGCGCACGTCATCCTCGGTGACCACCAGCGGCGGCGCGAGGCGTAGCGTGTTGTTGCCTGCCGTGCCGACGAGAAGGCCGCGATCGGACAGCTTGCCACGCAGCGGCAGCGGATCATCGCGCATCTTGAGGCCGCGCAACAGGCCGGCGCCGGTGACGTCGAGCACGAGTTCGGGATAACGGCCCTTCAGACTTTCCATGCCCTGCTGCATCGTGCCGGCGACGCGGCGCACCTGTTCGAGAAAGCCGTCGCCGGCCACCACGTCGAGCACGGCGTTGCCGACCGCCATCGCCAGCGGCCCCCCGCCGAAGGTGGTGCCGTGGATGCCCTTGGTCATGCCGGAAGCGGCTTTTTCCGTCGCGAGGATCATGCCCATCGGGAAGCCGCCGCCGATGCCCTTGGCGGCCGCGAGAAGATCGGGCTCTGCGCCTTCGATCCACTGGTGATGAAAGAGCTTGCCGGTGCGGCCGGCGCCGCACTGGATCTCGTCATAGATCAGCAGGACGCCGTTCGCGTCGCACAGCTGGCGCAGCGTGCGCAGGAAGTCGTGCTTGGCTTCGCGCACGCCGCCCTCGCCCTGCACGGGCTCGATGATGACGGCGGCAAGGTCGGGCTTCGCAATCTCCGCGTTCAGCGCTTCAACGTCTTCCCACGGGATCGAGCGGAAGCCAGGCAAGCGCGGGCCGAAGCCTTCGCGATACTTCTCCTGCGCGCCGGCATTGATGCCGCCGAGCGTGCGGCCGTGGAAGGAGCCTTCGAAGGAAAGAATGCCGATGCGATCCAGCTGCCCTTTCGACCAGTGATAGCGCCGCGCGATCTTGATGCAGCCTTCGATGGATTCAGCGCCAGAATTGGTGAAGAAGGCGAAGTCGGCGAAGGTCAGGTCGACATAGCGCTGGGCCAGACGCTCCTGTCCGGGCACGCGGAACATGTTGGAGGTGTGCCAGAGCTTGTTGGCCTGCGTGGTCAGTGCGTTGACAAGAGCCGGATGACAATGGCCGAGCGAATTGACCGCGATCCCGGCGATGAAATCGAGGTAGGCCTTTCCCTTGTCGTCATACATGCGCACGCCCTCGCCTCGCTCGAACACGACCGGGCTTGGGCCGTAGACGGGAAGCACTGCGTTCGACATGGGGGCATCTCCTTATGACGCCGGTGGGAAAACTCTGAAAAAACCTCTTTCAGGGCCGAATTGGAAAGCGCGCTCAATGAGGCCGGTCGCCCCAAGTGTCAATGAAAATGCGGTGACTCAGGGGTAGACCGGCCGCTTCAAGCCTTCAGCTTGTAGCCGACCTTCAGCATGCGCCAGCAGCCGACGCAGAGCGCGAGGGTGATCGCAGCGCTCATCAGGCCGCCGAACCAAAGATCGCTTTCGGCATGGCCGGTGAAGCCATACCGGAAGCCGTCGATCATCTGGAAGAACGGGTTGAAATGGCTGATCGTCACGAACGGCTCGGGCAGGCGGCCGATCGGATAGAACGTGCCCGACAGCATCGTCAGCGGCATGATGACGAAGTTCTGCACGGCTGCCATATGGTCGAACTTATCGGCCCAGATGCCGCCCATCAGGCCGACTGCGCCCATGAACAGTGACGCAACGACCGAGAAGTAGAGGACCGCGAACAGGTTCGCGATCTGGAAGGGCGTGATCTGCATGATCCAGACGGCGGCGTAGGTGACGAGTCCGACGAGAATGCCGCGCGTCACGGCGCCCGACAGGAAGCCGATCGTAAGCTCAAGTGGCGACAGCGGCGGCATGAGAAAATCGACGGAGTTGCCCTGCACCTTGGCTATGATCAGTGACGACGATGTGTTGGCGAAGGCGTTGTTGAGGATCGCCATCATCACGACGCCCGGCGCAAGGAAGGTTTCGAACGACACGCCGCCGGGGCTGGTGGCCGATCCGCCCTGATCGAAGGCAAGCTTGAAGACAAAGAGCATCAGCAGGCTCGAGACCACAGGTGCAAACAGCGTCTGCATCCCGACTTTCCAGAAGCGCCGCGTCTCGCGCAGACAGAGCGTCCACAGCCCCAGCCAGTTCACCGCACCGTATTGTCGCGGCCCGGCGATGCCCGGCTTGCCGGCTTCAATTGGGGGTCGTGTCAGAGTTTGATCCATGGCCGCTTTTTATGCCCCTGAGCCGCTAGCGCCATGGAAATGTCGTCATGGCGGCCCCGACACAAGAGAGCGTGCCTGATCCCTGGACCCAGCCGGCGTCGCCCGGTCAAAGCACCCACAGCGAGTCCAAATCCGCAACGGCTGGGGAACCTCGCCGGAAAGTTGAGTCCCCGCGGCCACAACCTCGAGAAACCCGCCAGCGACGCCGTGACTCACTCGGCCTGTGTACAACCTCAATATATTGATTAACCTGTTGAGAAGCGCCCCAGCATATTGCGGCTGCGGCTACCGCAGATACTATCCCTTGAAATTGGGAAGCGGGTCGGCACCGGCACAACCTACATCTTGTGTCTTGCATGATTCCCTGAGGCTGTGGAGAGACATTCATGGGCTGGACCGAAGAACGCGTCGCAGAACTCAAGAAACTCTGGGCCGAAGGGCACAGTGCAAGCCAGATAGCCAAGCGGCTGGGGTCGGTGACCCGCAATGCGGTGATCGGCAAGGTGCACCGTTTGGGACTCTCCGGAAGAGCGACTCCGTCCCGCCCAGTCAAGCGTCCGCCCCGCCTCGCCCGGCCCAAACCCCAGCAGCAGATGCCGCGTCAGGCCAGCGCCGCTCCCGCGGCCCGCGGCTCGAACGCCCTTGCCGTCCGCGCAGAACCGACACACACCCACATCAGTGAAGCCGAAGCCAATATCGAGCCGCAGCGCCTGCCCAATGGCGACATGGTCACCGTGCTGACGGTGAAGGACTCGATGTGCAAATGGCCGATCGGCGATCCGGCCGACGCCAATTTCGGCTTCTGCGGCCACAGCTCAGCCGAGAACTCGCCCTACTGCGCCGAGCATGCCCGCGTGGCCTTCCAGCCGGCCAAAAAGCGCGAGCGTCGCGCCCGCGAGTTCGACTACATTCAAAAGCTCGCCAGCTGACCTTTCTTTTCCGAACACGGGCCTGATCAGGCACGCCTGAGTTCTACCCGCGACGGCGCCGCCCCGGACCCCTTGGGATTTCGGGGCGGTTTCGTGTCGAGGTTCCGCGCTTTCGCCCTCGTCTCGAAGGACGAGGGCGAGCTTACCGTCATCGCCGCGGATATGCCCACACCCAGTTCACGTAGTCGACGTCGCGCTCCCACGCGTGGTCGACTTCGTGCAGAGCTGTTCCGCCCAGGAAATCCAGCCCGGCGGGCGCAGGCGGAACGATGTCGGCGATTGTCGCCCCATCGGCCGGCGAAGCTTCGATCCAGCCGCCGTCATAGTCAGTGCGCGCCCGATCGCTCACGGGGAGGAAGCCGCTGAAATAGGCCTCGTCGAAGAATAGCGTCACTTCCGACTGGAACAGGGAGGGCGTCGTCACCAGGCAGGCGATGCGGCAGTCGCGCGGGCGGCGCGGCGAATGCTCAAGCGCGCCCGCCGACGCGAAGATGGCGGCGAGGCAGGCGCGCTGGGTCTCCGCGGTGGCGTGCGGGGGCTCGACCAGTTTCGAAAAGACCGGAACCTTGAAGTTCCAGAACCGCTCGCCCGCCAGTACGTCAGCAGTCGGCAGTTGATCGACAATCCGCGCCGGCCATCTGGCCAGCGCACGCAGGTGGCGCGCGGGATTGCGCAGTCTCTTTTGAGGGCGAAGATCGAGGCGTCTCATGCGCTGCGATTTCGAGTCCATCCCGCCTACTTCGCCACCAGATCCTTCTGCAGGGTCTTGATGCACAGCATGAAGAGTATCGCCGGCGTCAGATAAAGCAGTGAGGTGACCAGCAGCGAGTTCTGAAGCGACTTTGCTTCTGCGGCGCGGCAGAAAGCCTGCGTCGCCTCCGGCAGGGCGGTGAGCGCCGTCCCCTTGCAAGAGGCCCGTACGAGATCAGCGAAGCCTTCAGCGTTAGCCTGCATCGAAAAGAAGATGTCCGACACAAAACCAATGAAGGGCGGACCCGCGCCATAGCCGAGCAGGTTGACGAGGAAGAGCAGGATTGCGGTCGCCGTGGCGCGTGTTCGTGCGCCGACCACGCCCTGCCCGATCGTGTACTGGGCGGCGAGATAGCCATACTTGACGCCAGCGCCCATTGCGAGGCCGAACAGCGCCACCCATTTGTTCTCGGCGCTGAAGCCCAGCAGGTAGAACGGAATGGCGGCCAGAAGACCTGCTGCCGGCAGCCAGGCGATGGCGTTGGGATGGCGCTTCACCACCCGCTCAGCCAGCCAGCCGGTCGTGACCACGCCGATCGACGCCGCAAGGGCCGCTGGCACGTTGAAGAGCAGCGTCGCCTCGGTAAGCGAGACGCCATAGGTGCGCATCAGGAAAGAGGTCTGGAAGGTGGTGACGCCATAGCCGCAGAACGACGCCATCGTCGCGGCCGCAGCCATCAGCCAGAAGGACCGCTTGGAAGACAATTCTTTCAGCGCGGCCGCGAAACTCGCCTTTTTCGGACGCACGACGCCCGGCGGATCGGAATAGCCGCGCGGCGGCTCTTTCACGGTGAGGCGGAACGCGATCGCGACGAGGATGCCCGCGGCTCCGATCGTCATGAACGCTGTGCGCCAGCCGAAGGCGTCCGCAACGGGACCGCCGATCAGGTTGGCCGACAGCGTGCCCGCTGTCACGCCCATCGCGTAATAGCCGAGCGCCGTTGATCGCCGGGCGGCGGGATAATAGTCCGCGATGACCGAGTTGGCGGGCGGCGTGCAGCCGGCTTCGCCCACGCCGACTAGAACGCGGCAGAGCAGCAGCATCGTAAAACCACTGATCACCACGCCGCCGATTTCGACCGGCGCCGCCATGCCTGACAGCGCCGTCGCCCCTGACCACAGGGCCACGCAGATCGTGATGATCCAGGTGCGGTTTGCGGTTTCGGCATAGTGCGCCAGCGGAATGCCCACGATGGAATAGAACAGCGCAAAGCCGATGCCGGTCAGCAGGCCGAACTGGCCGTCAGTGATCTGCAACTCGTTCATCACGTCTTCGGAGACGATGCCGAGCAGGCCGCGGTCGAGGAAGTTCAGGATGTAGACGAATAGGAGAGCGTTCAGGACATAGCTGCGATAAGACTTGGTCCCGTAGCCTGTAAGGTGGCCCTGGCCCGCTGATGCTGGCGCGTCGACGCCCATTGCGCCCGTATGACTACCCATCCCGTTTTCTCCCGGCGCTGCCGACTCTTGTGCCCGCGGCGGCGTCTTGCGGAGGCTCGCAACTTTGGCGCGTGCGGTCCATCCCGAATCCAAATGGCGGCGCGCGCGGCGCTGACAACGTCGTTATGCTGCGAATGCAAACGACCGGACGCGATGGACGCCCGGTCGTGCAAGCTTCGCCGAAGCGATCAGATGGGCTTGGCGACGAGGTCCTTCTTCAGGGTGGACGCGGCGAGAAGATAGAAGGCGGCGGCGGGGATGAAGAACAGGATCGTCGCGGCCATCGACTGGCGCAGGCCTTCGCCGTAAGCGGTCGCGCAGACGGCCTGCTGCTCAGCCGGCAGGCCCGAGAGATCGCGGGCGCGGCATGCCGTCGTGGTCAGCACATCGCCCATGCCGGCGGCGTCGATCTGCATCTTCATGAACATGTCCGACAGGATGCCCACGATCTGCGGCCCGAGACCGTTGCCGATCAGCGCGATGATAAACAGGACGATCGCAATCGCGGAGGCGCGCGAGCGTTGCGAGACCACGCCCTGGCCGATCGTGTACTGCGCGCCGAGATAGGCGTAGTGCGCGGCAGCGCCCAAGCCCCAGATGATCAGCTGCGGCGCGCCGGGCTCAAGATAAAAGCTGGAAATGTATAGCGGAATGGCGAGGCCGAGCCCCACTGCGGGCAACCAGGCCACGGCGGCCGGGAAGCGCGGCGTCAGTCTTTCGGAAAGATAGCCGCCTATGAACGTTCCCAGCGCTGACACCAGCGCAAGCGGCACGCCATACTGCACCGCGAACGCTCCCGGCGACATGCCGTGCAGACGCTGCATCATCGGCGCCTGGAAGCCGAAAAGGCCATAACCCACCAGGGCGACAAGGGCTGCGCCGAGCGACATGGTCCAGAAGGTCGGCTTGGTGCTGAGCTCCTTGAGTGTCTCTGTGATGCTGGCTTTCTGGACGCGCTGGGCGCCCGGCGGGTCCGAATAGCCGCGCGGGGGCTCCTTGACCGTGAGCAGCAGGATCAACGCGATCACTAGGCCCGGCAGGCCAAGCGCGATGAAGGCGAAGCGCCAGCCGAAATTCTCGCCCCAGCCAAGCTGCTGGTGAATGTCGCCGACGCCGACGCTGGAGAAGAAGCTGACGACCGCCTCGTCCGTGAGGCCGGCGATCGGGCCGCCGAAGCCGTTGGCCAGGGCGCCGCCCAGCGTGACGCCCATGGCGAAGATGCCCAGCGCGTTGGCGCGGCTCTTCGGCTTGAAGTAGTCGGCAATGATCGAATTGGATGGCGGCGTTCCGCCTGCCTCGCCGATCGCAACGCCGACGCGTGCGATCAGCAGGAAGACGAAGCTGGAGGCAAAGCCGCACAGCGCTGTCATCAGCGACCAGACCGCGATGCACAGCGCCATGATGGCGACGCGGTTGTAGCGGTCTGCGGCCATGGCGATCGGAATGCCCATAAGCGCATAGAACAGTGCGAAGGGGGGGCCGTTGAGGAAGCCGTATTCGGTGTCGGTCAGCCCGAACTCGGCGATGATCGGTTGGGCGACGACGCCGAGCAGATTCCGGTCGATGAAGTTGAGCGTATAGACGAGCGTGAGCGAGAGCAGAACGTAGCCGCGATAACCAGGTGTGCCGAAACTCTGGCCGCCAGCCGAGGCTTCGCCCGCCGGCGTCGATGGTGCAACCGCCACTATGACCTCCCGAGCGGCGACTGACGCGCCGTTTCAAGCACAGCCTAGCTACGATCATGGGGAGGGCAAGCAGAATGGGGGTTACGCCGCATCGCAGCAATGACGCTAAGTCAGATCAAACGCTTAGCCTTCATGCTGACCGTTCCTTCGCGCCGACTACAAGATGGTCGTGCATGCGAATCTCGAGCGGGGCACGCCTTTTCGATTTCACGGGTCAGATCGAAAAGGCGCGCGAGGGCGTGGGATCGCTGCGCGGGATCAAGGCGCAGAGCAAAAGCTCGTGCAATTCACAATCGCGCGGGCTCGACCCATAGCCGTCCATGGTGCGCTGGCGCAGGCGTTCGTGATGCCCGTGATAGCACTTGGTGGGACCTTCTGCGGCGCCGCTCTTCGATTCCGCCCTTCCACCTTCTGGACCAATCAGTCCATGTGGCCGGAGGTGTGCGGCGTGTGCTGGCCCGCGGGCGAGCGTGAAGATCTCCACGCCGTTTTCGGTGATGCCGATCGAATGCTCGTACTGCGCCGACAGCGAGCGGTCGCGCGTGACCGCCGTCCAGCCATCGGCCAACAGCGCCACATCCATACGTCCAAGATTGATCATCGGTTCGACCGTGAAGATCATGCCCGGCATTAAGCGCTCGCCCTGACCGCGCCTTCCAAAGTGAAGGATGTTCGGCGCGTCATGGAACACGCGGCCAAGCCCGTGTCCGCAGAAAGCCTCGACCACAGAATAGCGCTGACGTTCGGCATGCTCCTGGATCGCGGCGCCGAGATCGCCGAGGCGCGCGCCAGGCTTGATCGCCTCGATGCCGCGCATCATGGACTCGTAGGTCACGTCCATCAGGCGCATAGCTTTCCGCTTTACGCCGCCGACCGAATACATGCGCGAGGTGTCGCCATGCCAGCCATCGACAATCACGGTGACATCGATGTTGACGATGTCGCCTTCCTTCAGCGCCTTCGCGCCTGGAATACCGTGGCAGACCACATGGTTCACCGACGTGCAGACAGTGTGGCGATAGCCCTTGTAGAACAAGCAGGCCGGAACGCCTCCGCCCGCCAGCACGAATTCGCGCGCCAGATCATCCAGGGTCGAGGTCAGCACGCCCGGCGCCACGTGGGGGATCAGCATGTCGAGGCAATCGGCGGCCAGCTTGCCGGCCTTCCGCATGCCTTCGAACGCTTCGGGACCGTGCAGCTTGATCTGCCCGGTCGCGCGGGGGGGCGCTTCGGATGCGTCGATAAAGGCTGAGGTGGTCATGGCTCAGGTCTCGGTTTCGGGCCGGGTGTTTCCACCACTCTAGCACGCCGGGTCAACGTTGCGAATCCGGCGAAAAACAGGGCCGGGTCAGTTCAATCGGGCTTTGCGCCGGGGCGGATCGGGAGCGAAAGGTTTGGGCAGGGGCATGGCCGGAACGCCCTCATCGATCAGATCCTTGGCCACTTCAGGCGTGACCTCGCCCCACACAGGACGGTGTTCGGTCTCGCCATAATACATGGCTCGCGCCTCATCGGCGAACTTCTCGCCAACATAGTCGTGCGTGGAGGAAATATGCTGGCGGATCTCAGCCGCTATCTTCGCCGCCGCAACTTCGGTTGGCACGGCCCTGTCGGACGAGCGCACCATGGGCGCCATGATCTGCTTCTTCACATCGGTCGAGCCGCACACGGGGCATTCGACAAGCTTCTTCTTGCGCTGCGTATCATACGTCTTCGAGTTCGAGAACCACGCCTCGAACTCATGTTCCCCCACGCATGCGAGAGAATAGCGGATCACGTCAGTCATTTCCTTTCCTGCGGCCGGTTTTCAGGCGGCGGCCGCCTCGGCGAGCAGCGGGTCGAGCTTCCCGTCATAGTCGAGATCGTGAATGTCATCCGAGCCCCCGACATGGCGCCCGTTGATGAAGATCTGCGGATAGGTCGTGCCGCGACTGCGCTGGATCATCTCGCGGCGCTTCTCGGGATCGTCGCCCGCGCGATACTCGATGACCTGAACACCCTTCGCAGCCAGCAGTGCTTTCGCCCGCGTGCAGTAGCCGCAATAGTCCCGGGTATAGATTTCAACGCGCGCCGACACCGGCAACTCCTGACCTTGTTTCCGATCAGCCAAGTCTCTTCCGAGAGGCTGAACAACTACCAAATAACAGAGTGGTTAGACTCTGGAATCGTTCCAAAACTATATGGGAATAGCCCTCGGGCCCGCAACTCGGGCCAATGTGATCACATCGACGCATGCCGCTCCGGCACGCCATAACGCCCTAGTGCAGCCTCCGCAGTGGCGCCCGTGGTCAAAACATCATCGACCAGCAAGCTTTTCTGATGATTCATCCGGCCTATGCGGGGCCGCCGGACGGCGAATGCCCCCTGCACGTTCCGACGGCGCCCGTCGGCGGAAAGTTCGCCCTGGATCGGAGTGGATTTCACGCGCTTGAGCACATCTATCGACGGCTTCACCCCGCTCGTTCGCGACCCCGCCGCCGGCCAGGCCGACTGGTTGAGCCTACGCCAAACCAGCCGACAATAATGCAGCGGCACAGGCACGATTAGGCGCGCGTCATTCAAAAGCTCGGCGCCCGCGCTGGCCATCCGGCCACCGAGCGCGGACAAGCCGTCGTCTCGCCCCCGGTATTTGAGGCCCAGCACCAGATCGCGCAAGACATCGCCATAGACTAGCGCCGCCCACGCCCTGTCATAGACCGGCGGGTGCGCAAGGCAGGTCCCGCATTTCGGCATGACATCGACGGCGATCTCAAACGGCGCGCGGCAGCTTCGGCAGACCGGATCTGACAGAAATTGCAGTTTGGCCCATAGTTCGGGCTCCAGCGCGCCGGTCTTGGCAACCTTGCGATTGGTGACGAGCGAGCGTTGCAGCCAGATCAGGCCGGCCAGCCCGGCGGCGCCGGGGCGCTTGGCCCTTTTGTCTTTCTGGCGCCGCTTATCCTTGGCGCGCGAAGTCGCTACATAGTCCGGCGATGACTGACCCAACCCCCGCTCCCCCCGCAGATCACATGCGCATATTCGACCGCAACCTTCATGCCCGGAGGCGCTCGCGGGCGGCGGCCGGCTATGCCGGCTATTCTTTCCTGAAAAAGGCGGCGGCGGAAGACATTGCGTTGCGACTGGCGGCAATCAATCGCCGGTTCGATCGCGTGCTCGACCTTGGCGCCCATGACGGGACGCTGGCGCGGGTGCTCAAAGCCGATCCGCTGGTTGGCGGCCGGATCAGCGAGATCGTCTCGGCTGATCTTTCCCCCGCCTTTGGCCATCAGGCGGCCGACGAAGAAGCGCTGCCCTTCCAGGACCAGTCGTTCGATCTGATCGTCTCGGCGCTGTCGCTGCACTGGGTCAACGACCTGCCGGGGGCCCTGATCCAGATCAGGCGCACTTTGAAGCCGGACGGATTGTTCATCGCAACGGTGCTGGGCGGCCGCACGCTGACGGAGCTGCGCCAGTCGCTGCTGGCGGCAGAGGAGGAAATTCGCGGCGGCGCCGCCAATCGCGTTTCGCCCATGCTCGACGTGATCGACGCGGCGGGGCTTTTGCAGCGCACACACTTCGCCATGCCGGTGGCGGACAATGACGCGCGCACGGTGCGCTATGCTCATCCACTTAGGCTGCTCATCGACCTGCGCGGCATGGGCGAGACGGCCGCCTTCACCAATCGGTCGAACCCGGCGCTGACGCGCGGCATCCTAATGCGGGCGATGGATATCTACGCGCAGCGCTTCTCCGATCCTGACGGTCGCATCCGCGCGACATTCGAGTTTGTCACCCTGTCAGGGTGGGCGCCCGGTCCCGATCAGCCGACGGCAAAGAGGCCCGGCAGCGCAAGCGTGCGCTTGGCCGATGCTCTGGGCGTGAAGGAACAGACCGCTGGCGAGAAGACGGGCCCTAAGGGTTAGGACCCAAATGCCTTGGTATTGAGCTCGGTGAACGTCGCATTCGTGGTCTGCCCGACCGCGCTGACGCCGCCGATGACGGCGAGACAGATGACGCCGGCAATCAAGGCATACTCGATTGCGGTTGCGCCGGAGCGGTCCTTGAAGACCTGGAGAAATGTCTTGATCGTGTTCATGCGTGACCTGCCCTCGACCAATCTATGAAACGCTCGAACAGCGGTAGGTCAGCCTCA
Organism: Hyphomonadaceae bacterium; assembly: GCA_016714495.1. GTDB lineage: Bacteria > Pseudomonadota > Alphaproteobacteria > Caulobacterales > Hyphomonadaceae > UBA7672. Next base: position 846,137 of record JADKDU010000001.1, read on the forward strand.
GGGGCCGGATAGCTCCTGATCTCCGCAGCCGACACCCATGCGAGCTGCTGGCCCTCCAGGGCTTTGATCTCGCCTTGCCACCGCCGGACAAGAAAGACCGGCATGAGCAGGTGGAATGTTTCATAGGCATGCGAGGCAAACGAGAATGCCTGCATGTCGGCTTCGGCCACGGCGACGCCCAGCTCTTCCTTCAGTTCACGCGCAAGCGCGACCTGAGGGCTTTCACCGGCTTCGACCTTGCCGCCTGGGAATTCCCAGAGACCCGCCATCGCTTTTCCCTTCGGCCGCTGCGCTAGCAGCAGCCTTCCGTCACTCCGCACAAGCGCCACCGCGGCTACAAGAACCAACGGGCTTGCGCGCAACTGTTGTGTCATGACGAAGTGAATTTCGGGTTCAAGGCGCGATCAACTTCTGTAGGCGCCGTTTATCTTCACGTAACCATCGGTGAGGTCGCACGTCCAAACACGCGCCTTTCCATGGCCAACGCCGACGTCGACGCGGATAAAAACCTCCTGTCCCGAAACGGTACGGGTGGCTTTTTCTTCGGAATAGTCGGACGAGCGAGCGCCGTCCTTCGCAACAAGATGATCGCCGAACCAGAGCGAGATGCGGTCGCGCTCCACCGGCTCGGCCGTCTTGCCGACCGCCATGACGACACGGCCCCAATTGGCGTCGCCTGCCGCAATCGCCGTCTTCACCAGCGGCGAGTTCGCGATCGAGCAGGCGATGATTTTCGCGGAGGCGTCGCTGGCCGCGCCTTCGACGGTGATCTCGATGATCTTGGAGGCGCCCTCGCCGTCCCGCACGATCTGCGTGGCGAGATCGAGCAGCACGCGGTGCATCGCCTCGATGAAGCCTGCAAGGCGCGGATCATCCGGGTTGTCGATCGGTTCGCCGCCCGCGGCGCCGGTCGCGAAGAACAGCAGCGTGTCGGACGTCGATGTATCGCTGTCGACCGTGATGCAGTTGTAGGTGAGATCGCCAAGCTTCGAGATGAGCGCCTGGCAGACCTTCGGCCCCAAATTAGCGTCGGTGAACATGTAGTTCAGGGTCGTCGCCATATTGGGCTGGATCATGCCGGAACCCTTGGCGATGCCGACGATCGCCACATTGCGCCGGTTGAGATCGACGATCTCGCCCGCCGCCTTGGCGAACGTGTCTGTGGTGCGGATGCAGTTGGCGATCTTTTCCCAGTCCGGCGCGCCGAGCTTTCCCCACACCTGCTCGACGCCGCCCGATACGATGTGCGCGGGCAGCGGTTCGCCGATCACGCCGGTGGCCGAGACAAAGACTTCGTGAGTTGCGCAGCCAGCTTTCTTCACCGCCGCCGCAACAGTCGCGCGGTTCTTTGCGATGCCGGCCGCGCCCGTGAACGCGTTGGAGTTGCCGGTGTTCACAACCAGCACCCGCGCCCTGCCCCCGCCCGCCTTCAGTGCTTCGCGGCACCAGTCCACGTCATCCGACCGGGTGGAGGAATTGGTGAAGATGCCGCCGACAGACGCGCCCTGCGGGAAATGCACAACCAGCAGATCGTCGCGCACCTTGCCCTTATAGAGGCCGAGCGAATGTGTCGTGACCTCGACGCCGCCGACCTTCGGCAGAACCGGGAACCGCTCGGGCGCGAGCGGAGATAGAGGAAGGTCCATATTGCTGGCCAAGGCGCGGTGACTTTCTACCTACTGAGGGGATGGCGTTGCAGGCGGCGGCGCCGGCGGAGATGCAGGAGGCGTCGCAGCGGGCTTCGGCGGCGTTGTCGCTGGCGCGGGCTTGGGCGCAATCACTGTCGGCTGACTCGGCGCGATCACGGTCGGCGCCAAGGGAACGCCGCGCGTTTCCGGCAGCGGCGGCGCGGGCGCGGCCGCCTCGGGCTTCGGCGTGGCGGGCACAGTTTCTTCGGGCTTCGGCGTTGCAAGCGCTGGCGCTGGCGCCGGAGCGGTGCGCGGTTCATCCGGCGCATCGAGCCGCGAATTGCGTGGGCTGGTCTTCTTGCTGATCTCCGCCTCGCTGCGCAGCTGCTTGAGGATTTCCTCCAGTTGCGTGCGCCGCAGGAATTGCACGATCGGCCCGCGCAGCTCCTCGATCGACGGGGGCGGCTCCTTCCGCACGTCGTCGATCTTCACGACATGCCAGCCTGCCTGGTCCTCGAAAGGACGCGAGATGCCGCCATTCGGCGTATCGCGGATCACCCTGGCGAACTCCGGCGTTGCATCGTCCGCCGTCATGTAGCCAAGGTCGCCCCCATCCATCCGCGTCGCTGCATCAGTCGATCGCTTGGCGGCCAGCACCGAGAAATCGGCCCCCGCCTTCAGCTCGGCCACGATCTTGTCGATTGCCTCTTTTGTGGGCGCAAGGATGTGACGGACATGCGCCTCGTCATCCAGCACCAGGAGCTGGACCTGCGCGTCGTACATCTTGCGGATCGCCGCTTCGTCGACCTTTTCGTCGGCCACATGCTCGAGAAGGATGTTGCCGAGGATATTGTCGCGCGCCGTCAAAAGGCGGTGACGCGCCTCGGGTTCCTCATCCAGCCCGCGGGATAGCGCTTCCATGGCGAGCAGCTTTATCTCGATTAGCTGGTCGAGGATTTCGTTGAACTCGGCGCTTTCGGGCTCCAGGGTCTCGTCTTCCCGGACGAGGCCCTTCATCCGGGCCTCCATCTCGACGTCCGAGACGTAGATGATCTGGCCGTTAACCGTTGCGGCCTCGGCCGACGGGTCGGCGTTGGCGGCTTCCCTTTCGGCAGGCGCCTGTTCGCCGCCACACGCGGCAAGGGTCAGGCAGGCCAGGAAAGCGGCCGCAAGGCTGAGGCGTGTCCCAAATGCCATCCCCGGGCTCCTCAAGCTGTTAAAGCTGTCTTCAGGCGGTCAGGGCTACCAGCGCCAAGATTGACACTGGGTAAGCTGGTCCTTACGTGTCGCCAATGCGCAAGTCGAGGGAGTTTCCCCGGTCGTATTCCGAGGAATTTCCGGGGCGTCGCGCTGGCGTAGCCGAGGCCGGAAAACTCCGCCGGATACACTATATACCAAGGGGCCCGCGACCGTCGCGGCAGGCTGGCAGCGGAATATCTGAATGCTCGGAATCGCCACGAAACTCTTTGGCTCCGTCAACGAACGTAAAATCCGCCCGTACAAGGCCATCGTCCAGCGCATCAATGCGCTCGAACCGGTCACCGAGGCGCTGTCGGACGAGGCGCTGAAACAGCGCACCCGAGACTTCCGCCAGCAGGTCGCCAACGGCGCCAAGCTGGACGACATATTGCCTGAAGCCTTCGCGACCGTCCGGGAAGCCTCCAAGCGCACGCTGGGTCTGCGGCATTTCGACGTGCAGCTGATCGGCGGCATGGTTCTTCACAAGGGCGGCATCGCCGAGATGCGCACCGGCGAGGGCAAGACCCTGGTCGCCACCGCCCCGGTCTATCTCAACGCCCTTGAAGGCCGCGGCGTCCACGTCATCACCGTCAACGACTACCTCGCCAGCCGCGACGCGGACTGGATGGGCCAGGTCTATCGCTTCCTCGGCATGTCGGTCGGCAAGATCGTCCACGGCCTCGACGATGCGCAGCGCCGCGCGTCGTACGCCTGTGACATCACCTACGGCACTAACAACGAATTCGGTTTCGACTATCTGCGCGACAACATGAAGTACTCGCTGGCCGACATGGTGCAGCGCGGCCACCGCTTCGCGATGGTCGACGAGGTCGACTCCATCCTGGTCGATGAAAGCCGCACGCCGCTGATCATCTCCGGGCCGACCGACGACCGTTCGGACCTCTACATCGCGATCGACGCGATCATCCCGCAGCTCGACAAGGACGACTACACGCTCGACGAGAAGCAGCGTTCGGTCGTCTTCTCCGAAACCGGCAACGAGAAGATCGAAGAGCTGATGGTCGAGGCCGGCATCCTGCAGGGATCGCTCTACGAGCCCGCCAACATCACCCTCGTCCACCACGCGAACCAGGCGCTGCGCGCCCACAAGCTATTCCAGAAGGACAAGGACTACATCGTCAAGAACGGCGAAGTGATGCTCATCGACGAGTTCACCGGCCGCATGATGCAGGGCCGCCGTCTGTCCGAAGGCCTTCACCAGGCCATCGAGGCAAAAGAGAAGACCAAGATCCAGCCCGAGAACCAGACGCTGGCTTCGATCACCTTCCAGAACTATTTCCGCCTTTACGACAAGCTGGCGGGCATGACCGGCACGGCCTCGACCGAGGCGGCCGAATTCCAGGACATCTACAAGCTGGAAGTCACCGAGATTCCGACCAACAAGCCGATCAAGCGGATCGACGAGGACGACGTCGTCTACCGAACGGCGAAAGAGAAATACAAGGCGATCATCGCCGACATCCGTGACTGCGTGCGCCGTCGCCAGCCGGTGCTCGTCGGCACGGTGTCGATCGAGAAGTCGGAAGTGCTATCCAACCTGTTGTCGGTCGAGAAGATCCCGCACCAGGTTCTCAACGCCCGCCACCATGAGCGTGAAGCCCACATCGTCGCGCAGGCCGGCGTGCCGGGGAACATCACGGTCGCCACCAACATGGCTGGCCGCGGCACCGACATTCAGCTCGGCGGCAACCTCGAAATGCGCATCGAGGAAGAAACCGCCGAGAAGGCGAAAGCTCTGGGCCGCGAGCTCAGCGAGGAAGAAACGCAAGCGCTGCACGCAGCCATCGGCGCCGATATCGCCGCCAAGAAGGCCGAGGCGCTCGCCGCCGGCGGCCTCTACGTGCTCGCCACCGAACGCCACGAAAGCCGCCGGATCGACAACCAGCTGCGCGGCCGCACCGGCCGTCAGGGCGACCCGGGCCGCTCGAAATTCTACATCTGCCTCGAAGACGACCTGCTCCGCATCTTCGCCGCCGAACGTCTCGACAGCATCATGCGCAGCCTCGGCATCAAGGAAGACGAGGCCATCACCCACAAGTGGATGAACAAGGCGCTGGAAACCTCGCAGAAGCGCGTCGAACAGCGCAACTTCGAGATTCGCAAGAACCTGTTGAAGTTCGACGATGTCACCAATGACCAGCGCAAGGCGATCTTCGAACAGCGAATTGAGTTCATGCGCGCCGGCAGCGTGATCGACACCGTCACGGAGATGCGCCACCAGCTCATCAACGACATGTGCCTGCGCCACATGCCCGAGAAGGCCTACCAGGATCAGTGGAACATGACCGATCTCGAGGAAGAGATCGCTGATGTGCTGGGCCTGAGCCTGCCGGTGCGTGAATGGTCCGCCGAGGAAGGCGTTGCGACGGCTGAAGTCGCCGCTAAGGTCATTGAGGCAACCGACGATTTCTACGCCCGCAAGACTGCCGCTGTCGGCGAGGAACGGATGCGCTGGCTCGAGAAACAGGTCCTGCTGCAGGAAGTGGACACACGCTGGCGCGAGCATCTCTGGCATCTCGACCAGTTGCGTTCGGTCATCCACCTGCGCGGCTATGCGCAACGCGATCCGCTGAACGAGTTCAAGAACGAAGCGTTCACGCTGTTCGAGCGCCTGCTGGCCGACCTGCGTTCGGGCGTGACGCGCGTACTGATGCGCGGCCAGTTCGTGACCGAAGCGCCTCCAGGCGCCAATCCGGGCGACGCCAACCAGCCGCCGCCGCAACAGATGGCCTCGCGCCCGCAACCCGCGCCTGCGCAGGCTGCGCCGCCGCAACCTCAGCAACAGGCCGGCTCCACGCCAGCCGCCTGGGCGTCGACGCCGCGCAACGCACCCTGCCCCTGCGGTTCGGGCAAGCGATACAAGAACTGCCATGGCGATGTGAGCACCGCAGCGCGCGCCTAGGCTTCGACTCACCGAAACGAACGAAGGCCCCGGAAGCAACCGCCTCCGGGGCCTTTTTCAATTCGCCGCCAGCGCAGCCATGTCGTTGCGATCAGCGGGTTCGTCCTTGACGCCCAGCAAGTGCGGCGTCAGCAACGGCGCGATCCCCAGCACAGCAATGCCTGCCCCCAGCATCACCGTATTGGAAACGCCGATCGTCTCCGCCACCCAACCGGCGATCAGAATGGCGACCGTCATACCGACACCGTTGACAACCTGGTTGAAGCCGTTGGCGCGCGCGAGTTCCTCCTCCGGCAACAGCTTCTGTTGAAGGCTCACCGCCAGGATCGTGTAGATCATGATCCCGAAGTCGCCGAGGAATTGCTGCGCCACAAGAAAGAGCAGCGCCCATTCCTTGAACGCTGCCGCAGGTATCAGCATCAGTAAGCCAAGCACACTAAGACAGAATGCGAGCACGATCGTCGGGCCATACCCCACCGCCTTCGCCAGCGGCCGCGCCGCCAGCGAGCCCAGCAACGCGCTGAAACCACCGACCGAGATCATAACGCCGATCACCGATGGCGACATGTGCAGCTCGCGCAGCAGAAACACCATCAGCGTGGCGAAGAAGAACCCCGCCGCGATATACCAGAAGAAGTTCCCCATGATGATCGCCCGCATGGGGCGGCATCGCCAGATCGCAAAGAAGCCGACGACGATGTCGGCCCGCAATGTCGCCCACACGGATGGCTGCGCTACCAGTTCACCCTTGGCTTCTTCGGTTGCCTGTCCCGTCTGCTTGGGAATGCGCCACAGCCAAAACGCCGACCAGATGAACGTGAACGCGTCCACGACCATCGCAAACGGCGCCGTGAGCAGGTCGATCAATATGCCCGCCGCGCCCGGCCCCGTGAGCTCCGCAATCGACTCGGTCGCCTGCAGCCGCGAATTCGCCTCGACCAGATGATCCTTGCCGACCAGCCTTGGCAGGATGGCGACATCGGCGTTCTGGAACAGCGCGCTGGCGCCGCCCACGCCCGCCGCCAGAACGCAGAGCAACGGAAAGCTGAGCAGGTTGAAATACCACGCAACAGGCGCCGCAATCACGATGGCGAAACGAACAAGGTCCATCATCACCATCAATCGCGTCTTGTTGGCGCGCTCGACAAAGCCGCCGCCGAACAGTCCGGCGAGGACGTAGGGCGCATAGCTTAGGGCCGAGAGGACAGCCGCCTCCCATGGCGTCACCATGAGAACGCTCACGGCGACAATAGGGATTGCCGTACGCGTGATGCGGCTTCCGAACGCAGACAGGATCTGCGCGGTCCAGAGCCGGTTGAAGTCGGCGTGTCGCCATAGCGGCGAAGAACGCCTCAGAAATTCGAACATTGGATGCTTCCGAAATGAGTGTCAGGCGCGCGTGTCAGCGGCACACGCAGCAATGGCGCGAGGGCCAGGCCGGGCAGGTCGCCGGCGCGTACTAGACGGTGGCGGCACTCATAGGCGGATCTCACGAAGCAAGCGGGCGAGCTTCTGATCCTCTTCCTCACCCAAGTCAATCCGCCGGAACGATCCGCGCTTGAGCCCGTTGATTTTTGGACACCCAAAAACATGGAGCGATACGTAATGGGCCATACCCGCAAGACCGAAGAGCAACCCGAACAGCAGCTGTGGGAGCAGCTGAACAAGGCCCGCGCAGGCATGCTCGGCATCGAAGGCTCGCACAGCCACATGCAACCCATGGGGCACATGGCCGACAAGGATGGCGCGGCCCGCCTCTGGTTCTTCACCTCTCGCTCGGGCGACCTGTTCCGCGAGATGGGATCGGGCTCGCACGCGCATTTCTGCGTGATCGGCAAGGATCAGGACTATCACGCCTGCCTGATGGGCGATCTCACGGAGAACCGTGAGCGCGGCAAGATCGAACAATACTGGTCCGACATTGTCGCCTCGTGGTTCAAGGGCAAGGACGATCCCGATATCGCCTTGCTCGAGTTCGACCTGCGCGATGCTGCCATCTGGGGCTCGACCCGCAACCCGATCAGGTTCGCCTGGGAGATCCAGTCCACAAAGAATTCGGACAAGGAACCTGATGTTGGCGCTCGCGCCCATGTCGATTTCACGCAGCCGAAAGGCTCGGCTGGCCGCGAAGAGGCCGGCAAGCGCCACTAGCGCCGCGCCATCGAATTGAGCATCGCCGCGGTGACAGGAATGTTCCGGCGGCGATTTCATTTGATCTGGCCCGAGAAATCGCGCCACCGACAGATTGTCGTCACACTTGCCCCTACGGTCGCGAACCAGTTCGTTGTCTGGAGTGCGCCCCGTGAAGCTTGTCAGTCTTGCGTCCCTCGCCGCCATCGCCGCCGTGCCGGCCCTGCCCGCCATGGCTCAGGAAGCCGACAAATGGACTGGCGAAGGCGCCTTCAACGCCGGCTTCACCACGGGCAATACCGAAACGCGCGATGCTGGCGTCGCCATGCGCGCTCACCACACTGGCGACCAGTGGACACAAGCGGGAGAATTCACCGCCGACTATGGCGACACCGACGAGGTTGCGACTCGCAATCGCCTGTCCGCCTCCGGCCAGATCGACCGCATCTTCAGCGACCAGTGGAATGGCTACACACGCCTCGCATGGGAACGCGACGAGTTTTCCGGTTTCGAAAACCGCTCCTTCGTCGGCGTCGGGGGCGCCTATAAGGCGATCGATGCGCCCGGCACGAAATGGACGCTGGAAGGCGGTCCAGGCTACAAGGTAGACGAACTGAGCGCTAGCGACACGGCGCCAGCCACCAAGGAAGAAAGCTTCGGCGGCCGACTTGCCTCGCGCTTCAGCCACGATCTCAACGAGCGCGTACAGATGTCGGATGTGACCGAGATCGTCGCCTCCGACACATCGACGCAGGTTTCGAACAGCGTGGCGCTCACTGCGAACATCATGGGCAATCTCAGCGCTCGCGTTTCGCTCGACGTGCGCCACGACACCGATCCGCTGCCAGGCTTCGAAGCGACCGACACGGCGACCAAGTTCTCGCTGGTATACAAGATCGAATAGAAGTCGGCTATGCGAGGCCTTCGCGGCCGATGGCGTAGAAGCGCTCCTTGCGCTGGGCGCGCAGGTCATCCGGCGTCATGCCGGCAAGCGTCGACAACGCTTTCTCGATCGCGTCGCCGACACTCTCGATCGCGTCCTTGGGATTGCGGTGCGCCCCGCCCATCGGCTCGGTGACGACAGCGTCCACGATGCGAAATTTTTCCAGGTCCTGCGCGGTGATCTTCATCGCCTCAGCCGTGTCCTTCGCGCGCTTGGCGTCGTGGAACAGGATGGAGGCCGCGCCTTCCGGCGAGATCACCGAATAGACAGCGTGCTCCATCATCAGCACCTTATTGCCCGACGCCAGCGCCACGGCGCCGCCAGAACCGCCCTCGCCCACGATCACCGAGATCATCGGGGTATCAAGCGTCAGGCACGCCTCGATGGCGCGCGCCAGCGCTTCGGCCTGGCCGCGTTCCTCGCCGCCCTTGCCCGGGAAGGCGCCCGACGTATCGACCAGCGCGATCACCGGCAGGTTGAAGCGGCCGGCCAGCTCCATCAGGCGCACGGCCTTGCGATAGCCTTCCGGCTTGCCCATTCCGAAATTGTGCTTGAGCCGAGTCTGCGTATCGCGGCCCTTCTCATGGCCGATCACCACGACAGGCTTGCCGCGGAAGCGCGCAAGGCCGCCAAGGATAGCGTCGTCATTCATGAACTTGCGGTCGCCTGCGAGCTCGACAAATTCCTCAAACAGGCCGGCCACGTAATCCATGAAGTGCGGCCGCTCGGGATGGCGCGCAACCTGCGTTTTCTGCCAAGCGTTGAGATGCGTGTAGATGTGATCGAGCTGCTTCTCAGCCTTCTCGCGCAGCTTGGTGACTTCCTCCTCGACGGTCGCCCCGCCGGTCGCCTCGAGTTCGGCGATCCGCTTTTCAAGATCCGCGACGGGCTTCTCGAAATCGAGATAGGTGGCGATGGCCATGGGAAGGCTCCGGCTAACGATGCGCGGAGATAGCGCTGGCCAGCCTACCCCGCAAGGTTAGCGGCCAGAACCCTCGGAAAACGGGCAAAATCAACTGCTTGCAGTGACGGATGGAGCACGCGGCGGCTAACGCCGCGTATCTTCCAGCAGCATCGCGGCGCCCTTCTCTGCAATCATCATCGTGGGCGAGTTGGTGTTGCCGCTAGTGATGTTGGGCATCACCGACGCATCAATGACATGCAAGCCCTCGATCCCGATCACGCGCAGGCGCTCGTCCACCACCGCGTTCGTGTCGGTCGCTATACCCATCTTGGCCGTGCCGACCGGGTGAAAGATCGTGGTTCCGATATCGCCCGCCGCGCGGGTCAGCTCGGCATCCGTCTTCAGGTCCGTGCCCGGCGTGAACTCCTCGGGCCAATAGCGCTTCAGCGCCGGCTGCTCGACAATCTTGCGCACCAGCTTGATGGATTCAACCGCCGTGATCCGGTCGCTCTCCGTCGCCAGATAGTTCGGCTGGATCGAGGGCGCGACTTCCGGGTCGGGCGATTTTGCGTGAATCGACCCGCGGCTGTCAGGCCGCAAATTGCAGACGCTGATCGTAATCGCCGGAAACGGATGCAGCGCCTCGCCGAATTTCGGCAGCGACAAAGGCTGAACGTGGAACTGCACGTTGGGCGTTGCGTGCCGTTCATTTGTCTTGGCAAAAGCGCCCATCTGCGAGGGCGCCATCGTCATCGGTCCGCGTCGGCGCAGCGCATAGTCCGCCGCCATGGCCGGCCGGCGCAGCCAGTTGGCGTATTGCTCATTCAGCGTCGGCACGCCGCGCACCTTGTAGATCGGGCGCAGCTGCAGGTGATCCTGCAGGTTCTCGCCCACGCCCGGCAGGTCATGCACCACCGGCAGCCCCAGCGCCTTCAAGCGCTCCGCCTGTCCGATTCCTGACATCTCCAGCACCTTCGGCGTCTGCACCGCGCCGGCCGCAAGGATGATGTTCGCGCCACGTGAGACATTATGCTCGACATCGTGCTTCGTCTCACGGAACCAGGCAACGCCAACCGCTCGGTTGTTATGCATCACCACATTCTCGACGAACGCGCCCGTCACCAATTTCAGGTTCGGCCGCGTCTTCAGGATCGGCTTCAGGAATCCCCGCGCCGACGACCAGCGCACGCCGCTCTTCTGGTTGACCTGGAAATAGCCAACGCCGGTGTTGTCGCCCGTATTGAAATCCGCGACATGCGGGATGCCTGCCGCATCCGCCGCTTCCGCAAACGCGTCCAGCACCTGCCAGCGCATGCGCGGATGCTCCACACGCCATTCGCCGCCCTGGCCGTGATGCTCGCCGCCGGTCATGTGATCCTGATGCTTCAGGAAGAATGGCCGCACATCGTCCCAACCCCAACCCGTCAGGCCCTGCTGGCGCCAGTTGTCGTAATCCGCGCGCTGTCCGCGCATGTAGATCATCGCATTGATGGCGGATGATCCGCCGATGACCTTGCCCCTTGGATAGTTCAGCACTCGGCCGTTCAGCCCCGGCACGGGGTCTGTCTGGAACATCCAGTCGGCGCGCGGATTGCCGATCGCGAACAGGTAGCCCACCGGAATGTGGAACCAGATCCAGTCATCCTTGCCGCCCGCCTCGAGCAGCAGCACCCGGTTCTTCGGGTCAGCCGATAGCCGGTTGGCCAGCACGCAGCCCGCCGATCCGGCGCCGACAATGATGTAATCGAAGCTTTCGCTCATGCGCCCACAATCATCAGGCGGTGGTAAAGGATCAAGCCTCTTCGCGTCCGCGTTGACCACGCGGCATACTTGACCGGCCCTCGCAGCCTGCCATCGTGTGAAAAAGGCCCTTGGGAGGACACTCCATGATGCTTAAGACTCTCCTGCTGGCCGCCAGCACGCTTGCCCTGTCCGGCTGCCTGATCTCGGTGACCGACACGGAACGGCCGCGCCCAATGGCCGCGATGCCGCTGGCTGAGCCCACCTCGCCCCCGACGGTGCATGGCCCCATCCATAACGACACGGCCCATCACACTCTCTCGCGCGATCGTCTCGCCAAATTGGACGCGGTGATGAAGCAGTACATCACCGACGGCAAACTCGGCGGCGCTGTCATCCAGATCAATCAGGGCGGCCGCGAAGTCTTCTCCGAAGCCTATGGCTGGCGCGACCGCGAAGCAGGCGCCGCCATGCAGGAAGACACGATCTTCCGCATCGCGTCGCAGACCAAGGCGCTCACCTCTGTCTCGATCATGATGCTGATGGAGGAAGGCAAGCTCGTCCTCGAAGATCCGGTTGGCAAGTTCCTGCCCGAATGGCAGAAGACCACCGTCGCCGTCGCGAAGGAAAAGGGCGGCTATGATGTCGTGCCCGCCAAACGTCCCATCACAATCCGCGACCTGCTCTCGCACACCGCCGGCATTTCCTATGGCGCTGGCCCTGCTGAAAAAGCCTGGCGCGACGCCGGCGTCTTCGGCTGGTATTTCGCGGACCAGACCGTTCCTGTCTCCGAGATCGTCGCGAAGATGGCGAAGCTGCCCATGGCCGCCCAGCCTGGCGAACAATGGGTCTACGGTTACAACACAGACATTCTTGGCGTCGTTGTCGAGAAGCTGTCAGGCAAGTCGCTCGACGTCTTCTTCAAGGAGCGTTTGATCGATCCGCTCGGCATGGTCGACACCGCCTTCTGCCTGCCACCCGAAAAGACGAACCGCCTCGCGGTGGTTTATTCCGCGAAAGAAGGCAAGGCCGAGCGCGCGCCAAGTCCAGGCAAATGGGAAACCGGCGGCCATATCGGTCAGGGCCATTATGCCGGCGGACCGTGCAAGGCTTCCTCCGGCGGCGCCGGCCTGCTCTCTACCGCGCACGATTATTCGCGCTTCCTCGACATGCTCCGTCAGGGCGGCGCGTTCGAGGGTAAGCGCTACATCTCGCGCAACAGTGTCGAGCTGATGTCGCATGACACGCTTGTCTCGGCGCCCTACCAGGCCGGACAGGGCTTCGGCCTTGGCTTCCGTATCACGAAGGACCCAAGCCTGATGGGCAATCTCGGCTCGGTCGGTGATTTTGGCTGGGGGGGCGCCTACCACTCGACCTACTGGGTCGACCCTAAGGAAGATCTGACGGTCGCCTACATGACGCAGCTTATCCCCGCCGGCGGTCTCGAAGAGCAAGCCAAGATCCGGGCGCTGATCTATTCGGCGCTGGAATAGCTAGCGCGGCATCGCGTACTTGAAAACGCCGCACATAAGCGGCGGGCTTTCCGGCGGCCAGACATCGCTCTTGAACGCGGCCAGCGCGATCAGATCCTCCTCGCCGGATTTGACGCCCGCCGCCATGGCGATGAAGCCCGTCGGCTCGGAGCCGCAGAAGCCGCCTTTTGTAGCTTCTTTCGGCACGCTTTCCGTCACGACCTTGTGGATGTCGACCGTGACAGCCGTGGGCGGCGGATTGTCGCCAAAGAACACTTCAGCTTCGAACAGCCTGCCCCAGTCGATGCCTGACGCCAGCGCTGCGGCGCCCGGGATCAGGTCCGTCTCCATGACCACGCCCGTCGCCGTCTCCAGCTTCATCGATGGCGGCGCATTGGGATCGGTCATGGGCATGACGCTCAGCGAGATGTCGCCGGTGACGCCCATGTCCGACTTCACGGGAAAGATGGTCGCCCGCGTCGCCGGCATTGATTCGGCCGCAGCAGATTGCGCGGCGTGTGCCTTTTGTTCAGGCGCAACTGCCGGCGCCGGTTGGCAAGCGGCCACTGCCGCGAGAACGATGAAACCTGCGATGCGCATGTTCATTTCACCGCCGAGTAGCTGAACGTCCCGCACAGGGCCGTATCGGGTTTTTCCGGAGGCCAGCCATTGCCGGTGAACACCGCAATCGTGATCACCTCGCCCTGCGCGTCCGTGTGGGGATAGACGCCGAAGATAAACGGCCTTTCGCACAGCCCGCCATTCGGCGCGTTCGCGGGAATCGTCTCGCCTTCCACCGTGTACATCTCGATCATCGACGGATCGATCGGATCCGGCGCGGACGGGAAGACGCCTTTCCAGTCATAGACGGGATCGCCCATTCCCGCCCCGCCGGGCGCCATGACCGTCTCATAGCGAATGCCGTTCTCGAATGCGAAGGTCGCGCCCGAAGGCAGGTTGATCGACTGTTGCGGCGTCGGCGTCACGGTCAGCTTGCCGGGCGTGAACGACATCGCCGTTTTCGACATCGCTTCGTATGTTTTCGGCGGACCTACTGGCGCCGGCTCGAATGCGATGTCCGGATCGTCCTGTCCCAGCTCCTCCAGCGTCGCCTGCGCCGCCGCGGATTCCTGGGCTGGCTTCGTCTCCGGCTGGCAGGCCGCCACCGCAAACAGCGACGCCGCAGCGAGAATCAGGATGCGCATCAAGTCCCTCCAAGGATCAGGAGATCCTTAGCGCGCAGCCCGTTACTTCACCAGACCGAGACTCCGCGCCATCACGTGGAAGATCTCATTCTCTTCCACCGTACCCGAGAACAGGTTGGCGCCCGGCCCGCCCGCGAAGATCGCCACGTCTTCCCCGCCATGCGTTTCCGAGCCCAGCGGGATCAGCGACTGCTGCAGGAAACCCAGCGCGGTCGTATCGACATTGGTGAGGTCCTTGCGGTCGCACTGATACTTGTCATCCGGCTGCTTGGTGCACACCGAGCCGGGACCGTTGGCGAAGGACAGCGTCGTATAAGGCTTGCCATCCCGCGCCGTCGTCAGCTTGCCGCCTTCCTTCACCAGACCAAGAATCGGGTTTCCACGATCCGGATAGCCCTGGATGATCAGCGTGTGGGAATGGTCGGCGGTGACGACGATCAGCGTCTCCTTCGGATCGGTCGCCGCGACAGCCGCCGCGATCGCCTCGTCCAGTGCGGCGGCGTCGCCCAGCGCGCGCTGGGCATCGCCCGCATGCAGGCCGTGGTCCACGCGCCCGCCTTCGACCATCATCACATAGCCATTGGGATTGCGCGACAGGCGCGTGATCGCCGCCCTCGTCATCTCCGCGATCGAGGGCTCACCCTTCCCGTCCTTCGCGCGGTCGAGTTCGTACTGCATATGCGACGGCTCGAAGAGACCGAATATCTGCCCGTCGCTGTTCCAGTTGAAGGCGTTGAAACCGGCGCGGTCGATCACCGCCGTGCGGTTCGGCCCAGCCGCCTGCCATTCGTCGACGAGGTTGCGGCCGTCCAGGCGCACGCCCTTCTCGTTCGGATATTCCGGGTCCGTCATCGTGGCCGGCAGGAAGTTCGTCCGTCCGCCGCCGAGGATGACGTCGAAACCGTTTCCATACTTGCCCTGCCAGGCAAGGAGTTGCGAGGCGATGTCGACACAACCTGCCGCCTTGCCAGCGTCGGAAACATCCTTGTCGCTCTCCCAGTCACGCTCAGTCGTCTCGGCATAGGTCGCTGCCGGCGTCGCGTGCGTGATACGCGCGGTGGAGATCACGCCGGTCGCCATGCCGGCGTCTTCCGCAATCTCCCACAGGCTCGTCGTGCCACTGGTTTTCGCCGATGCGCAATCCTTGATGCTCGCAGCCTGCGTCACGCCCAGCGTGCCGTTGTACGACTTCACGCCCGTCGTCATCGCCACAGCCGTCGGCGCCGAATCCGCCACTTGGCTGTCATGCGTGTAGGTCTTCGAGAAGGCAGAGTAGGGCAGCTTTTCCATCGCGAGCTGATAGCTCTCGCCATCAAGTCCTTTCATCTGCCCCGCATAGATGCGCGCGGCCGTGATGGTGGATATGCCCATGCCGTCGCCTATGAACAGGATCACGTTCTTCGCATGCGCCGGGTTGCGCTCAGCCGCGCGCGCCGCCACCGCATTGTGGCCTTTCACATAGTAGCTGTCCTGAGACTGCACCGGCGTCACCGCCATGTGGGAAGACTGCCAGGCTGTCGCACAGGCCGCCGCGGCAAGCGCAACAAGGGACACCGACAGCACAGTCCTGAACATGCACATCTCCCACGCAAATCGTGAATCGCGGGAAACCTAGTCCAGTGATGCGACAGTTCCGAGTCGTTTGTTCCAGCAAAGGAAAAGCCCCGGACTTGCAACCGGGGTCAGGCTTGAGGGGCTTGCGGAGAAAAGCGTTACGCGGCTTTCGCGAACTGCTGCGACGGCGCGCGGTCGATCAACGCCAGCAGGGCGCGGACTTCCGAGCGGCCCGAAAGTTCGCTCATCGTCAACTTGCCGTCAGCCGGCGTGTCGAAAACGGTTCGGCCTTCAAGTGCGAGGGCGCGGTGAACAACGCGATCGCGCAGACGCCAGATGGCCTCGAAGCCGGCTTCCTTGGCGAGTTCCGCGACGCGTTCATTGACGATCACGCCCACCTTGGAAGGCAAGGACGAAACTCTATTCATCACCACATGCCAGCGCTGGACCGGAAGCCCGGCGCGCTTGCGGTCGAAGCGGACGGTGTCGATCATCTCGCGATAATTGATGCGCGGCGCGGCGGCCGAGCCGAGCGGGGCGAACAGGGCGTGCATGTCGGCCGGGCTCTCGTTCATCGGCGTCAGGATCACGTCGGCCAGGAGGTGGGCTTCGTAAACGTCGGCCAGGTTGCCCGACGAGGTGTCGATGATCATCAGGTCGTAGCCGTCCATCCGGGCCATGCGCACCAGCGGCTCGAGACGGCCGGAATGCTTGGGTTGGGCGTTGGTCCGAGCCTCGCCTTCCATGTCCATAAGCATCACGTGATCGGGGCTCTGGAGCCGCGAGGCGCGCCGGAGTGTCAGAAAACTGGACAGGTTTCGCGTGTTGCGGTCGAGATCGAGGCTGGCGACCCGGAGGCCGTCCTTAACCGCCGCGACGCCTAGAAGCGAGGCAACGGTGGTTTTGCCCGTGCCGCCTTTGAAACCGCTGATCGTAACAACCTGCATGGAACCCTCCATCATGTTGCGGGAGACCGGTTTTCCGGCAACCAGGCCAGCTCGTGCCGGCCTTCCCGTGACGGGGAGGGTTCAATTCGCGTGCCAGACGAGTGGTTTTACGCCAAAACCCTAGTGCGGACGGGCCGTTCGTGGCACTTGCCCTTGCGCCCGCACCCTCCGATTATGGCGCACCGGTTCGCGGCGGGACGCCCGCCAGGAGATTAATGCTTATGGCTACCATCGCGCTCGTGGACGACGACGAGAACATCGTTGAGGCGCTGACCGCGTTCTTCGAAGCCGAAGGTTATCAGGTACGGGCTTATCACGATGGCGCGTCGGCCCTGGCCGGCTTGTCCGAGACGCCGCCCGACATCGCGATACTCGACGTGAAGATGCCGAAGATGGACGGCATGGAGCTGCTGCGGAAGCTGCGCCAGACCTCCAACCTCCCGGCGATCTTCCTCACCTCGAAGGACGACGAGATCGACGAGGTGGTCGGCTTCAACATCGGCGCGGACGATTTCATCCGTAAGCCCTGCTCCACCCGCCTGCTGGGCGAGCGCGTCAAAGCCATCCTGCGCCGTTCGCGCGGCGCGTCAGCGACACCGGAAGACGGCGACAAGAAGCCGATCGTGCGCGGCCGCCTCACGCTCGACCCGAACCGCCATGCCTGCCAGTGGGATGGCAAGGTGGTGCGCCTCACCGTCACCGAATTCCTGATCCTGCAGGCGCTGGCGACCCGCCCAGGCTATGTGAAAAGCCGCGACCAGCTGATGGACGCCGCCTACGACGATCAGGTCTATGTCGACGACCGCACCATCGACAGCCACATCAAGCGGCTGCGCAAGAAGTTCCGCGATCTCGACGACAATTTCGATTCGATCGAGACGCTGTACGGCGTGGGGTACCGCTATAAGGAAGCCTGACACACCGACGAGCCCGCTGGGCGATCCGGCGGTGCGCAGGCGAGAGAAGGATGCGACGGCGAAGGCAGGCCGGGCGAGAACGCCCCCAAAGCCGCGACCGCTGCTGCTGTCTCCGATCGCGAGACTTATTCTTGCATCCAACCTCGCCGGCCTCGTGATCCTGATCGCGGGCGCGCTGGTGCTGAACGAATTCCGCTCGAGCCTCGTCAACGCCCGCAAGGCTAGCCTCAGCGAGATGACGCAGCTCATCTCGTCCTTTGTCACCGACAACGCCACGTACGACGATCCGCCCGCGCTCAACATCGTCAAGCTCAGCGACCAGCTCAAGGCGATCCCGCTTACCAGCGCGACGCGCATCCGCGTGCACGACACGCAGGGCGAACTGGTGGCCGACACCATGCTGCTAAAGGACGAGATCGAGCTCAAAGACTTGCCGCCCATCCGCGAACCCAGCGCCATCGAACGCGCATGGCTAGACGCTGTCCGCTTCGCCAACCGCACGTTCGAGACCGTCAGCGCGACAGGACGCCAGCCCATCGCGGAGGCCCGCTCGCTTGAGGAAGAAGTGGCGATGGCCCTCGGGGGCGGCGCCGGCTTCTCCGAACGCTTCGGCGATCAGGCCGAGCGCCTGCTCTCCGTCACCATGCCGATCACCAAGGTCGCCCGCGTCGTGGGCGCGATCACTGTCGAGACCAGCGACGTGACGCAGATCATCGCGGATGAGCGCGCCGCCCTGATCCCGCTGATCTTCGTGGCGATCCTCGTCTCGATCATCACTGCGACCCTGCTCACCCTCGGCATCGCACGTCCGCTGCGCAACCTCGCCCGCGCTTCTGACAAAGTCCGCACCGGCGCGACCGAACGCCTCGACCTTGGCAAGCTGCACAACCGCAGCGACGAGATTGGCGACCTTGCGCGCGCCATGGAAGCGATGACCGAGGCCCTTTATGTCCGTATTCAGGAGAATGAACGCTTCGCGGCCGACGTGGCGCACGAGCTCAAGAATCCTTTGACCTCGATCCGCTCCGCCGTGGAAACCTCGCAGGCGGTGCAGGACCCCGCCGTGCGTGAGCGCATGCGCGATGTCATTGCCCGCGACGTCGTGCGCCTCGACCGCCTGATCTCCGACATCTCGAACCTCTCGCGCCTCGAAGGCGAGATCGTGCGCGAGAAGCTAGTGCGCGTGGACATGGCGCGCCTGCTCGAAGACATCGTCTCGATCTACCGCGACACGCAAAAGGAAACCGACGCGCGTGTGACGCTGGTTTCGACGCCGGGTGACTATGTCGTAATGGGCCGCGACGGCCCGCTGGCGCAGGTGATCCGGAACCTGATCGAAAACGCCCGCTCCTTCTCCCCGCCCGGCGGACTGGTAACAGTCACGTTGTCACGCCTCAACTCCCCGCGAGGTCAGGCAATTCGCGTGACGGTGGAAGATGAAGGCCCTGGCATTCCAGAGGACAAGCTGGAAAAGATCTTCCAGCGCTTCTACACCGACCGCCCGAAAGGCGCGAAGTTCGGAAATAATTCAGGTTTGGGGCTTTCTATCGTGCGCCAGATCACCGAAACGCACCGAGGCGCCGTGTGGGCGGAAAACCGCATGACTGACGGCAAAATCACTGGCGCTCGCTTCGTCGTCGACCTGCCTGCGGCGCTGCTCGACATCTAAACGCTATTGACCCCGAAACAAACGAGCCCTCACCATGGCATGCTGGAAAAAGCGGGAGTATTTCCAATGATCGGTTTGGTCGTGGTTACGCACGGCCGGTTGGCCGAGGAGTTCATTGCCGCCGCCGAACACGTTGTCGGCCGTCTGGACAATGCCCGCGCTGTCTCAATCGGACCGGATGACGACATGGACATGCGCCGCAAGGAAATCATCGCGGCCGCCAAGGCGACCGACACGGGTTCGGGCGTCGTGATCCTCACCGACATGTTCGGCGGCACGCCCTCCAACCTCGCCATCTCGGTGATGGGCGGCGCCAAGATCGAAGTCATCGCCGGGGTGAACCTGCCCATGCTGATCAAGCTCGCCGAAGTCCGCGGCAAGCTGCCGCTCGCCGAGGCCGCGCTCGCCGCCCAGGAAGCCGGCCGCAAATACATCTCCGTCGCCTCCGCCCTTCTCCAGCGAGCCGAGTGAGCGACGGCGCTTATGGCTGACAAGTGGTCCCGCAGCGCCGAACTCGTGAACCAGCGCGGCCTGCACGCCCGCGCCTCCGCCGCCTTCGCGCGCGAGGCCGCCAAATTCGACGCCCGCATCACTGTCCGCTATGACGGCATGAGCGCCAGCGCCGCGTCCATCATGGACCTGTTGATGCTGGGCGCCCGCTTCGGCCAAACAGTCGAGGTCGACGCCGAAGGCCGTGAGGCCCGCGAAGCGCTCGAAGCCGTGTGCGACCTTATCGGCCGCAAGTTCGACGAGAAGGAATAGCCCTCAGCCCGGAGGACGCGGGGCGGCGGCGATGCGCTCGCCTGGTCGCCAGAGCGGTTCAGCGGCTGGACAAGATCAATGAATGTGAGGTCGCCCGACGGCTTGATCTGCCCCGCCAGACGCTTGAACCCGGCCGCAAACTCCGCGCGCGTGACCTGGCGGTCGAGATCGATGTCGAACGTCATCGCATTGGCGATCACGTCGCCAGCGCCCGAGACAGACGCCGCCCAGTCGGTCTGCTCGAAGCCGGTGATGAAACCATCCTTGTTCTTGTCCGCAACCTCGAAGGCGAGCGCGGCGCCGGCCTCGATCTCTTCCGGTGTGATCCGGCCATCAAAGTCGCGGTCGAAACTGGCGTAGACGAGCGCGCCGGGGCTCACCACCCGCACGCCTTCAGGCGGGCGGAAGATGCCGCCAGGAGACGGCGCGCCGGTGACACGGTCGATCTTATCGATGTCCTGCGCCACGGCCGGAGCCGCGCCTGTCAGCGCCAGAAGACCACTCGCCACAAACGCCAGAGCCGCCCGCTTCATTCCACACCCTCTTTATCTGGGGCCCAAGGCCCGTCGCCGCGTATCTCCGGACGCCGAAGGAGGAGTGTTGCGCACCAGCAACAGCCCCCGCAATAGGCCGTTACAGCACATGGGGTTCAAACCAAGGCAAAGCGAGGGCCCGGGAAAGGCCCGGGCGGCAGCGCTGTTGAAAAATCATATAAAGATATCTTTATATGATTTGCCGGATGGCCCGCCGATTGCTATAGGCCCCTCTGCCCGAGCCGGGATCGCGCCCGGACAAAGACATTTTCCCTTCAAGGAGTGCCGCGATGGCGTTCGACGATTTCAAGGTTGCGGATCTTTCGCTGGCTGACTGGGGCCGCAAGGAGCTGACCATCGCTGAAACCGAAATGCCGGGCTTGATGGCCACGCGTGCGGAATACGGCAAGGCTCAGCCGCTGAAAGGCGCACGCATCACCGGCTCGCTCCACATGACGATCCAGACCGGCGTTCTGATCGAGACGCTGAAACATCTCGGCGCCGACGTGCGCTGGGCCTCGTGCAACATCTTCTCGACCCAGGACCACGCCGCCGCCGCCATCGCGAAAGCGGGCACGCCGGTGTTCGCCGTGAAGGGCGAGAGCCTCGAAGAGTACTGGGACTACACCGACAGGATCTTCCAGTGGCCGGATGGCGGTCTCACCAACATGATTCTCGACGATGGCGGCGACGCCACCATGTACATCCTCATCGGCGCACGCGTCGAAGAGGGCGAGACGGCCCTGATCGAGAAGCCGGAATCCGAGGAAGAAATCTACTTCTTCAAGCAGATCAAGAAACGCCTCGCCCAGTCGCCGGGCTGGTTCACCAAGCAGCGTCACGCGATCAAGGGCGTCACCGAAGAAACCACCACGGGCGTCAACCGGCTCTATCGCCTGATGGAAAAGGGCCACCTGCCCTTCCCGGCGATCAACGTCAACGACTCGGTCACCAAGTCGAAGTTCGACAACAAGTACGGCTGCAAGGAATCGCTGGTCGACGGCATCCGCCGCGCCACCGACACGATGATGGCCGGCAAGGTCGCCGTGGTCTGCGGCTATGGCGACGTCGGCAAGGGTTCGGCCGCCTCGCTGCAGGGCGCCGGCGCCCGCGTCAAGGTCACGGAAGTCGATCCGATCTGCGCGCTGCAGGCCTGCATGGACGGCTTTGAAGTCGTCACGCTGGAAGACGAAGTCGTGAAGACCGCCGACATCTTCATCACCACCACCGGCAACAAGGACGTGATCCGCATCGAGCACATGCGCGCGATGAAGGACATGGCCATCGTCGGCAACATCGGCCATTTCGACAACGAGATCCAGGTCGCCGCGCTCAAGAACTACACCTGGGACAACATCAAGCCGCAGGTCGACATGATCAACTTCCCGGACGGGAAGCGCATGATCCTGCTGTCGGAAGGCCGCCTGCTCAACCTCGGCAACGCCACCGGCCACCCGAGCTTCGTGATGTCCGCGTCCTTCACCAACCAGACGCTGGCGCAGATCGAACTCTGGACCAACGGCAAGGCTTACGAGAACAAGGTCTACACGCTGCCGAAGAAGCTCGACGAGAAAGTCGCCCTGCTTCACCTCAACAAGCTCGGCGCCAATCTCACCAAACTCTCGAATGAACAGGCCGCCTATATCGGCGTCGCGCCGGAAGGCCCCTACAAGCCGGAACACTACCGCTACTAGGCCAAGCCAACTCAGACATGCAAAGGGCCCGGCATCGCTGCCGGGCCCTTCTTGTTTGCACGCGAAAAGAGCAGCGCTACGCCCCTATCCCGCGTTCTTTCAGCGATACGGTGATCTCCTCGAGGATTGCCGGGTCATCGATGGTGGCGGGCATTTTCCAGTCTTCGGCATCGGCGATCTTCTGCATTGTGCCGCGCAGGATCTTGCCCGAGCGCGTCTTGGGCAGCCGCTTGATCGTCACCACCATCTTGAACGCCGCCACCGGGCCGATCTTGTCGCGCACCAGCGCCACAACCTCGCGCTCGATCGTGGCGACATCGCGCGCAACACCCGCATTGAGCACGACAAAGCCAAGCGGCGTCTGGCCCTTCATCGCGTCGGCGATGCCGATGACGGCGCATTCGGCGACGTCGGGATGCATCGCCACCACCTCCTCCATGCCGCCCGTCGACAGCCTGTGGCCCGCCACATTGATGATGTCGTCCGTGCGCGCCATGATGAAGAGATAGCCGTCCTCGTCGACATAGCCCGCGTCCGCCGTCTTGTAGTAGCCCGGGAACTCGTCGAGATAAGCCTCGCGGAAGCGATCGTCGGCGTTCCACAGCGTCGGCAGGCAGCCCGGCGGCAGCGGCAGCTTGATCACCACATTGCCCAGCGTTCCGGCCGGCAGTTCGTGACCCGCATCGTCCAGCACGTGGATCTCATAGCCCGGCATGGCGACGCCGGGCGATCCATACTTCACCGGCAGAAGGCCAAGCCCCGCCGGGTTCTGGCTCACCGGCGAGCCTGTCTCGGTCTGCCACCAATGGTCGATCACCGGCCGCCCAAGCTTGTCTTCCGCCCAGTGGATGGTCGGCGGATCGGCGCGCTCGCCTGCAAGAAAGAGGATACGGAATTTCGAGAGATCGTACTTGCTGACGAACTCGCCCTGCGGGTCTTCCTTCTTGATCGCCCTGAAAGCCGTCGGCGCCGTGAACAGCGCGACAACGCCATGCTCGGAGATCACTCGCCAGAACGTGCCTGCGTCCGGCGTGCCCACCGGCTTGCCCTCGAACAGGATCGAGGTCGCGCCATGAATGAGCGGGCCATAGACGATGTAGGAATGGCCCACCACCCAGCCGACATCCGAGGCCGCCCAGAACACCTCGCCCGGCTTGACGCCGAACTCGTTCTCCATCGACCAGGCCAGCGCCACCATGTGGCCGCCGCAGTCGCGCACCACCCCCTTGGGCTGGCCGGTCGTGCCGGAGGTGTAGAGCACATAGAGCGGATCGGTTGCAGCCACCGTCACACATGGCACGTCGCGCCGCGCAGCCTTCGCGGCCGCAACCGCTTGCGCGTAATCGATATCGCGCCCCGCCTTCAGCTCGAAATGCGCCTGCGGCCGTTGCACCACCACGCAATGGCTCACCTTGTGGCTCGCCATCTCGATCGCGCCATCGAGCAGCGGCTGATAGGCGATGATCCGGCCCGGCTCGAGGCCGCATGAGGCCGAGATGATCACCTTCGGCCTGGCGTCGTCGATGCGGGTCGCCAGCTCGCGCGCCGCAAACCCGCCGAACACCACCGAATGCACCGCGCCAAGCCGCGCGCAGGCCAGCATGGCGAAGGCCGCTTCCGCGATCATCGGCATGTAAATGATGACGCGATCGCCTTTGCGACGCCAAGATCCTGCAGCACCGCCGCCAGCGCCACCACTTCGGTCTTGACCTGCGCATAGGTGAAGCGCGTCACCGACTTCGTCATCGGCGAGTCATGGATCAGCGCGACCTGATCGGCCCGCCCCCGCCACCTGACGGTCAACCGCATTGTAGCAAACATTGCACTCGGCCCCGACAAACCAGCGGCCGTAAACCCCCGCCTTGGCGTCGAACACCTTGTCCCACGGCCGGCTCCACTCGATCACCTCCGCCGCCTTCGCCCAGAAGCCCTCGGGATCAGCCTTCCAGTCGGAATAAACCTCACGATAGCGCGACGACATGCCTTCCTCCCGTCTCTTCAGCCTGACTTGCCAGCACAGGGCCAGCCTGTCGATCCGGCAATCAGGCTCGCTCGGCTGCTGGGCGAGCGAATTCCGCCGCCAGTCCCGTTGGCGCGAGCAGGCGCTGCCCTTGGTGAAACGCCAAGTAAATACTTCCAGCTGAAAATATCCAGCTTCCATCCACACGGCGACAGGCGTAACAGCCGCGCCCGTTCGGGACCGGAACACGGTTCGCGGCAGAGGGCGCACATTGATGGGCGATACTTCGTCTCAAGGCGGGGTGGCTCAGCCGACCGACAGGCGAGCAGGAACCAAAAGGTTCTGGGCCCTTGCTTTGGGGTCCATCGGCGTCGTGTTCGGCGACATCGGCACCAGCCCGCTCTACGCCTTCAAGGAATCCATCCACCACATTACCGAAGCGGGCGACCGCGTCGTGCAGCGCGACGAAGTGCTGGGCGTCATCTCGCTGATGCTGTGGTCGCTGATCATCGTGGTCACGCTGAAATATGTCCTGTTGCTCCTGCGCATGGACAACCGCGGCGAGGGCGGCACGCTCTCCCTGATGGCGCTGGTCCAGCGCACCATTGGCCGCCGCACGCCTTTCCTGCTGCTGATCGCGATGTGCAGCGCCGGCATGTTCTTTGGCGACGCCCTGCTCACACCCGCCATGTCGGTGCTGTCCGCGATCGAAGGCCTCAAAGTGATCCCTGAGCTCGAAGGCCGCATCGATCCCTTCATCGTGCCAATCGCGCTTGGCCTGCTCACCTTCCTCTTCGTGATCCAGAAGAAGGGCACCTCCGTCATCGGAGCGCTGTTCGGACCGGTCTGCCTTGTCTGGTTCATCGTGCTCGGTGCGCTCGGCGTCCTTCACATCACGCAGGACGGCGCGCAGATCCTGATGGCGATAAGCCCGCACTACGCCGTGATGTTCCTCGCCAGCCACGCCGTGCTTGGTTTCGTCGTGCTCGGTTCCGTCTTCCTGTGCGTCACCGGCGCCGAGGCGCTTTACGCCGACATGGGCCATTTCGGCCGCAAGCCGATTTCGGCGATGTGGACATGGCTGGTCCTGCCCTGCCTCGCCCTCAACTATCTCGGTCAGGGCGCGATGGTGCTGGCCCACCCGGAAACACTGAGCAATCCGTTCTTCCTGATGGCGCCGCAAGCCTTGCAGATCCCCCTCGTTATCCTCGCCACGCTCGCCACCATTGTCGCCAGCCAGGCCGTGATCACCGGCGCCTTCTCCCTCACGCAACAGGCCGTGCAGCTCGGCCTCTTCCCGCGCCTGCAGATCATCAACACGTCGGCCAAGGAACACGGCCAGATCTACATGCCGCAGATCAACTGGATGCTGCTCGCCGGCGTGGTCTTCCTCGTGCTGGCGTTCAAGTCATCGTCTGCGCTCGCCAACGCCTATGGCGTCTCCGTAATCGGTGCGATGATCACCTCATCCATCCTCGCCGTGATCGCGGTGCACCGCATCTGGAAGAAGAAGCTGTGGCTCGCCGTGCTCATCGTCGCGCCTTTCCTTGTGGTCGAAAGCGTCTTTCTCGCCTCGAACCTGCTCAAGGTCCCCTCAGGCGGCTACGTCCCACTCCTCATCGCCGTCGCCCTGATGCTGGTGATGTGGACCTGGGTGCGCGGCACCAAGATCCTGCTCACCCGCACCCGCAGGGACGTCTCCACACGCGACGTGTTCAAGGGCCTCGAGGTGAACCCGCCGCACGCCGTCAAGGGCACGGCCGTCTTCCTCACCGCCGATCCCGAAGCAGCCCCCACGGCGCTCCTGCACAATCTCAAGCACAACAAGGTGCTCCACGAGCACAATGTCATCCTCAACGTCCGCACGGCGCAGGAGCCCTATGTCGCCGATGAGAAGAAGATCGAGGTGGTGGAAATCGCCCCCAATCTCGATCGCCTGACCATGAGCTTCGGCTACATGGAAACGCCCAACGTCTCGCGCGGCCTCAGCTTGGCGAAGAAGTGCGGCCTGTCCTTCGACATCATGCACACCTCCTTCTTCCTCAGCCGCCGCACCCTGCTGGCTGATGGAAAATGGGGCATGCCGCTCTGGCAGGACCATCTCTTCATTTTCCTCAGCCGGAACGCGACCAACGCCACCGAATTCTTCCGCATTCCCACCTCGCGGGTGGTAGAGCTCGGCAGTCAGATGACCATCTAAACCTGGAGCAACGTGACGCAAGCGGAACGTTGCGGATCGGAAATGAGGTCACAAAATGTTCGCGATCTGCGCGCCTTTTGATTCAATTACTCTCCTAATAGGCGAACTGGACTAGCTTGGCCCTTCGCTTGCTCTCCCTTAAGGAAACTGATGGGCGCCGGGCCTCCTGACGCGCCAAAACCGGGATTTGGGACACAGATGAAGACGCCCCGCACCGACCTCCAGGCCAACACGTACGATTTCGAGAACATCCCGCTGGTGAAGGCCACGGGGTTCCGGGAATACGACGCGCGCTGGTGGTTTGGCGGCCCGCAATATCCCAAGGCGCCGGAACTGAACTTCCTTGGCGTCCAGGCCCTCGGCCTCGGCCTCGGCACGCTGATCCGGGAAATGGGCGTCGCCCCCCGCATCGTGACGGGCCACGACTACCGGTCTTATTCGCTCTCGATCAAACAGGCCCTCACCCTCGGCCTCCTCGAGGCTGGCCTCGAAGTCCACGACATCGGCCTCGCCCTGTCTCCCGTCGCCTACTTCGCCCAGTTCGCGCTCGACGTTCCGTGCGTCGCCATGGTCACCGCCAGCCACAACGAGAATGGCTGGACCGGTGTGAAGATGGGCGCGAACAAGCCGCTCACCTTCGGCCCCGAAGAGATGGGCCGCCTCAAGGACATCGTCCTCAACGGTAAGTTCAATACGCAACCGGGCGGCAGGCTCATCCGCGTCGACGGCATGCGCGAGCGTTACATCGCTGACGTCACCAAGAGCGTGAAGCTGTCGCGCAAAATCAAGGTCGTCTGCGCCTGCGGCAACGGCGCCGCCGGCGCCTTCGCGCCCGATGCTCTGCGCGCCATGGGCGCGGAAGTCATCGAGATGGACACCAACCTCGATTACAACTTCCCGAAATACAACCCGAACC
Source organism: Hyphomonadaceae bacterium (assembly GCA_016714495.1). Lineage (GTDB taxonomy): Bacteria > Pseudomonadota > Alphaproteobacteria > Caulobacterales > Hyphomonadaceae > UBA7672. The sequence continues at coordinate 873,473 of JADKDU010000001.1, forward strand.
CTGAAGACCATGAAATGCTGGTCTCGATGGGCCAGGCCGTTCTCGAACACGGCGCCGACATCTGCGTCGGCTTCGATGGCGACGGCGACCGTTGCGGCGTCGTCGATGACAAGGGCGAGGAAATCTTCGCCGACAAGATCGGCCTCCTGCTTGCCCGCGATCTGTCGAAGCTGCACAAGAACGCAACCTTCGTGGTCGACGTCAAATCCACCGGTCTCTACAAGACCGATCCGGTGCTCAAGGAAAACGGCGCCACCGTCGATTATTTCAAGACCGGCCACTCCTACATCAAGCGCCGCACGACCGAGCTCGACGCCCTCGCCGGCTTCGAGAAGTCCGGCCACATGTTCTTCCGCAAGCCCTATGGCTACGGCTATGACGACGCCCTCGTCGCCGCCGCCGCCGTCCTCCAGATGCTCGACCGCAACCCCGGCCGCTCGCTCTCCGATCTCAAGGCTGACCTCGGCGATGCGTGGACCTCCCTCACCATGTCGCCCCACTGCGATGACGAGAAGAAGTACGCGATCGTCGATCAGGTGGTCGCTGACTATTCTGCGCTCGCCAAATCCGGCGGCGAAATTCTCGGCCGCAAGATCGTCGACGTGAACCCGATCAACGGCGCCCGCGTCACTTTGGATGACGGCTCCTGGGTCCTCGTCCGCGCCTCCTCGAACAAGCCCGAGCTGGTCGTGGTCGTGGAGTCCATGCAGGGCGAAGACGACATGCGCGCCCTCTTCCGCTCGGAGGTGAAGCCCCGCCTCGCCAAGTTCGAAGCGGTGGGTCACTACAATCAGGAGATCTGAGCGTCCACGCTCAGCCTGCGTTGCACCTCAACTTGTCATCCCGGAAGCGCCACGCGCCATACTGGACCCATTGTGAAAGCACAACGTGCGCGATGGCTTCGGGTTCTCCGCTTCACTACGGGATGACAATCCACGATGCGGAAGACGAGGATGACGGCCATGGAAGGCTGCTTTGGTCCTGTTTTCAGTCGCAAATCTCAACTGTCGCGCCCGCGAGTTGATCTCTGCGACGCCTGAACTAGGCACAAATTGCCTAGCTAAAGCAGTCGTTTAACCGTCCGTTAACCCAAACTCCTTCCATTTGGTTAACTGAGGGCGTCCGCCTGTAGGATGCCTCGCGTAAGTGATTCGGCCCTGGCGGGACGTGACGACCATGGACATGACTCTGACCCAGCCGCTCGTCCTGCTCGTCGCGGGCGCAGCAGCCTTCGGCATCGCCGCCCTGCTCTGGGCCCTGCGCATCTCCGACGGCGCACGCGGCGCCGCCCGCAAGTATCGCGAAGAAGAACAGAAGGCGCGCGAGCGTCTGGCCCGCGCCGAGAGCGTGTTCGGCGCCCATCCCGGCGTCATCATGGTCTGGGAAGATGAAGAGCTGAACGAGGGCGAGAAGCCCAAGCCGCAATCCGAATGGGGCCTGCCCAATCTCTACGGTTCGCCAGTCGCCCTGATGGGCATCCTGCGCTTCGCCGACGACGGCACGTCGGATGATCCCGGCGTCCGCATCCTCGAAGGCCTTGCCGATCTCGAAGCTCGCGACGGCAACGGCCAGGACGCCACTCTGCGCGAACGCCTGAAACAGCTCCGCCAGGATGGCGCGCCCTTCTCGCTGACCATCATCGGCCCCTCCGGCCGTTTCCTCGAAGCCGACGGCCGCACGGCCGGCGCGCGCGCCGTGCTCTGGATCACCGACACGACCATCAAGGGCCTTGAGGAATCCGGCGCCCGCGCCCGGTTTGAAGAAGCCCGCGCCGCCGTTGCGCGCGATCCGATGGCCTTCCTCGAAATGCTCGGCAAGGCGCCGTTCCCGGCTTGGCGGATGTCCGGCGCCGGCAAACTGCAATGGGTAAACCGCGCCTATCTGAAAGCCGTCGGCGCGCCCACAGTCGACCACGTGCTCGACCGCCAGATCATGCTCGACCAGCACGTCACCGGTCAGGCGCAGAAAACCATCTCGACCAATGCCGAAACCGACGACACGCGTCATGTCGTGGTCGACGGCGAACGTCGCGCCATGAAGGTGAAGATGTTCCCGCTCTCGGGCGGCCTCGGCGGCATGGCCTTCGACATCACCGACCTCGAGAATGCGCGCGAGACGCTGGAAAAGAACTCCAAGGCGCACGATGACACGCTCAATCACGTCGCCGACGGCGTCGCCATCTTCGGCGCCGACCGCAAGCTGATCTTCAACAACCGCGCCTTCCAGGAGATGTGGGGCCTCGACCCCTCCTACCTGCTCGACAAGCCCGACCATGGCTCACTACTCGACCGCCTGCGTGAACGCCGCAAGCTGCCGGCCCGTCCAGACTTCGCCGAATGGCGCAAAGGCGAACTCGCCTATTATCAGGGCGAAAAGGTCGACATCGTCGAGAACCTCTGGAACCTGCCCGACGGCCGCATCCTGCGCGTCACGCGCCAGCGCCACCCGCTCGGCGGCGCGCTGATCCTGTTCAAGGACATCACCGACGAACTCTCCCTCAAGGCCGAGTTCAACCGCCTGATCAACGTCCAGAAAGCCACGCTCGACAATTTGCGCGAAGCCATCGTGGTATTCAGCGCCGACGGCCGCCTTCGCCTCCATAACGACGCCTTCGCCGAATTGTGGGGCCTGAAGAAAGACACGCTCAGCGACGCGCCGGATTTCGACGACGTGGTGACGCAGTGCGCGCGCCTCTATCACGACCGCAATGTGTGGGCGACGATCAAGAGCCGCGTCACCAACCCCTCGCCGGAATACCGCCAGCAGGATCAAGGCGTGATGCGCACGTCCAACGATCTCACCATCACCTGGATCACGCAGCCTCTGCCCAACGGTGCGACGCTGATCGCGTTCATGGACGTGACCGCTGCCCGCAAGGTCGAGATCGCGCTCAAAGACAAGAACGAGGCGCTGCAGGCCGCCGACAAGCTGAAGAACGAGTTCGTGCAGAACGTCTCGTATCAGCTGCGTTCGCCACTCACGACCATTCTGGGCTACGCTGAACTGCTCGAGTCGGAACGCCCCGGCGCCCTTACCGACAAGCAGCGCACGCAGGTCGTCTCGATCCTGTCGGCCGCAGACCACCTGTCGAAAGTCATCTCGAACATCCTTGACCTCGCCATGATCGAGGCGGGGAAGATGGAGCTGGAACTCTCCGAATTCTCGCTACGCGGCGCCATCGAGGACGCGGTCGATCTTGTCGTCACCACCTCCGAAAACACAAAGGTGCGTGTCGAGATCCTGTGCGACGATCGCATCGGCAACATCCACGCCGACGAACGGCGCATCAAGCAGGTGCTGTTCAACCTGCTCACCAACGCTCTGCGTTTCACCGGAGCCGGCGGCCACATCAAGATCGAAGCCTCGAAACCGGTCCCAAGCGAGAACATCATCCGCCTCGCCGTCTCGGATAACGGCAAAGGCATTGCGCCGGAGCGTCAATCCTCGGTTTTCGACAGCTTCACGTCAGGCGACACCCGCGGCGCCGGCCTCGGCCTCGCGCTCGTCCGCTCCTTCGTCGAACTGCACGGCGGCGACGTGAAGATGAAATCGTCCCCGGGTTCGGGCACATCCGTCATCTGCCACATCCCGGAAACGGCTTCACCGAAAACCGCGCGCATCGAACTGGAACTCGGCCAGGAAGCTGTAACGGCGCGCTAGCCACAACCACGCTCGCCATCCTTCCCCGCCGCAAGCGGAGGAAGAGTTACCGCGCCTGACCAGCACGAGGGGCTCGCTCCCCAGCCCTGTCCTTCCCATGACAAGTACGCGACGCGCCCCGCCTCGCGTTGACGCGCGCTGTTCACGGGCGCAAATCATTATGCAGGGAGGACTTCACAATGATCAGATCAGTCTCGCGCCATACAGCGACTGCCATCGCCGCGCTGTGCCTCGCCTCGCCGGCCCTCGCGCAGAAGCCTGTCGGCAACCAGAACATCCCATCCATTCTTTTCTGGACGCAAAAGCAGCAGCTCGAGCGCTATCCCAACATCGAGTCCGTCTACGAAGTCGCCACCATCAAGAAAGGCGACAAGGTCCGCGAGCTGCCCCTCGCCGCGACCCAGATCGATCCCCAGGTGAAGGTCGGCTCGAAGACATCCACCCTCGACGCCTTCATGACGGACAACCGCGTCACCGGCCTGATCGCCATCAAGGACGGCAGGGTCGTGCTCGAGAAATATGCTCTCGGCCGCAAGCCGACGGATCGCTGGACGTCCTTCTCCGTCGCCAAGTCCGTCACGGCCACGCTGATCGGCGCCGCCGTGAAGGACGGTTATATCTCGTCGATCTACGACCCGATCACGAAATATATCCCTGAGTTGGAAGGCTCCGTCTATGACGGTATCAGCCTCCGCCGCGTGATGACCATGACCACTGGCGTCAAATGGAACGAGGACTACGCCAACCCGAAATCGGATGTGTCGCAAGCCGGCTTCGCGCCATGGAAGGGCGGCGTGAACCCGCTCGTCTCCTACATGTCGAAGCTCAAGCGCGAAGCCGCACCGGGCACGAAATGGGTTTACAAGACCGGCGAGACCGATCTTGCCGGCATCGCTCTCGGCAACGCGCTCGCCGGCAAGGGGCTGGCGAAATACGCCTCCGAAAAGCTCTGGGCGCCCTATGGCATGGAGCAGGATGCGATCTGGATGGTCGACAAGGCCGGCCATGAACGCGGCGGCTGCTGCATGAGCATGACGCTCCGCGACTACGCCCGCATCGGCCTCTTCATGCTCGGCGGCGGCGAGATCGACGGCAAGAAGATCCTGCCGGAGGGGTGGGTGGACGACGCCACCGCCAACCACGTCCCCGCCAAGCAGGCCGCCGAGGGCGCCGCCTACGGCTATTTCTGGTGGCCGATGCCCGAGGGCTATCGCGCCGCCGGCATCTTCGGCCAGGGCATCTTCGTCTACCCGGAAGAGAACTTGGTCATCGCCGTCAACTCGGCCCTGGTGAAGGCCACTGACCGCGCGCAGAGCCAGAAGAGCCAGGCCATGATCGCCGCCGTCCGCGCTGCGGCCAACGGTGAGTGACATCTAAGTGACGGGGCGCGGCGTTGACACGCGCCGCCCCCGCCACGATGTTCCGCCCATGCTGTCAAAGCTGATCCGCATCCTGCTGGCGATCTGCACGGCCTTTGTCTTCACCGGACAGATGGAAGCCGCCGCGCAGCATTGCGCCCGCCTCGCCCTCGCGGCGGAGCATGCGGCCACTGCGCAACATCACGCCGACACGCCGCCCTGCCACGACAGCCGGCCCGCCGCCAAAACAGCCCACCAGCCGAAGCAGCACCCCGCCGACCACTGCGAATGCATCGCCGCTCTGAAGACCTGCGCCACGCTCGCCGCCACGACCACGTCGCAGCGCATCGAACCCTACGCCTGGACCGTGGCCGCCACGCCCACCCTCCACTCGACCGAGCCCGCCCCCGACTGGCGCCCTCCACGCGCCTGACCTGAACCTCGCCTGCGGCTTCCGCCGCATCCTCAAGAGATTCACGTCAGGAACTCCCCATGACACGTCTAGCCATGATCGCTTCGGCGATCCTGATTGCGCCATCCGCGATGGCGCAGGTCACCGACCATTCCGCCCACGAAGATCACAAGCCGCCGGCAGCGCAGACGCCCGCGAAACCCGCCGACGACCACTCTGACCACGCGCAGCTGGACCATCCGCAAATGGATCACGGCATGATGGACCACAGCGCAATGGACCAAGCCACGCCTCACGCCATGTCCAGCGCCCTCGGCGCCTACGCGGCCACGCGCGATGGCTCAGGCACCAGCTGGGTCCCCGACGCCTCCGCCCATACCGGCCTCCACACGACAGCCGGCGACTGGATGCTGATGGGCCATGCCATGCTCGACGGCGTCTATTCCTGGCAGGACGGCCCGCGTGGCGAGGAGAAAGTCTTCGCCGCCGGCATGCTCATGATCGCCGCCGAACGCTCCATCGGCGACGCGGGCACGCTGCAACTCCGCGCCATGCTCAGCCCCGATCCGCTGATGGGCAAGCGCGGCTACCCGCTCCTCCTCGCCGCGGGCGAAACCGCCGACGGCGTTGACACGCTCATCGACCGCCAGCATCCGCACGACTTCATCATGGAGCTTTCCGCAAGCTATGCGCACCGCCTGTCGAACACTAACAGCGTCTTCGTCTACGCCGGTCTCCCCGGCGAGCCCGCCTTCGGCCCACCCGCCTTCATGCATCGCCCCGCCGCGATCGTGAGCCCGGAAGCTCCCATCACCCACCACTGGCTCGACTCGACCCACATCACCTTCGGCGTCCTCACCGCCGGCTGGGTGCATGACAATTTCAAACTCGAAGCCTCCCGCTTCCGCGGCCGAGAGCCTGACGAACACCGCTACGACATCGAAACCGGCGACCTAGACTCCAGTGCGGTCCGGCTCTCCTGGAACCCCACAAAGAACTGGGCGTTGCAGGCCAGCTGGGCAGACGTCGCCAGTCCCGAACAACTCGAGCCCGACGTCGATGTCGTCAAATACTCGGCCAGCGCGCTCTACACGCAGAAGCTCGCCGACAATGGCGAACTCGCTTTCACCGCCGCCTTCGCCAGAAAAGACAACAGCGAAGAGGTCACGCTGGATGCTTGGCTCGCCGAAGCCTCATGGTCGCCCAATGCCGACTGGACGATCTTCTCCCGCGCCGAAGCGATCGAGACCGATGAACTCGGCCTGATCCATCACGGTCCTGTCGAAGAGGTTCAACGTATAAATATTGGCGTCGCCAGAAACTTCCGCCTCACCGACACTGTCGTGCTGGCATTGGGCGCCTCGGTAACGCAGAACTGGGTCAGCGACGCGCTGTCCCCACTTTATGACGGCAACCCCAAAGGCGCGATGGCGTTCGTGAGATTGAAGATCGGCTAGCTCACCGACATCAACCGAAGGGGGAGTCATCCTCGCGCTCGACCCGAGGATCTTTCTTCGTTTCAACAGGTCCGGTCGTCCGGGTAAGAAAGATTCTCGGGTCATACCCGAGAATGACATTCGTTGGCGTTGCTGGATGTCCAAATTCGACCGAAGCTTTTCGATGTTGGGACGTCGGGTGCGTAGCCTGCGGCGTGCAACGAACGCTGCAGGCATTGCCTGCGGACGCAACCGGAGGCTCGAGGGCTTTCTCGGCAAGGCCCTGACACGTTGCACCGGTCACCACTTGCAATGGAGCTAAGGCCCCTGGGGCTTCCCTCGTGGCGCGTCGATCAGCAATCCAATCGCCACAGCGGGAATAAAACGGCCGATCGGGGAGTGAGAGACTGCAGCATCCCGGGCGGTGAGCGCACCGGCCTGACAGAAAGAGCGTGTCTCCAGACGCCACTGCCCCCGCCGTTAGAGGACAGGGCAAAGAGAGTTCAAAGCGAAAGCAAAATCCCCAATCCGAAAGGCCAACCGATGTCCCAGAAACGTCTTCTACGAGGCCTGACCCCAGGTCCACCGCGCTATCGCACGCGGCGAGCTTGAGCCCGCCTTCCGCTGGAGGCTGATCATGCGCGAGCAGGTCGACATCGCACGTCGCTACAACGATCTAATCGGCGCTCGCCCGATACTCAAACCGCGACGCCACAAATCGGCGCCCGAAGCCAAGCCCTCCATGCCGGTCATGCTCGATCCGAAAGGTTTCTCACCGGGCGGCGCGCCCAACTGGCTCATTTTCAACGGCCGGAACGCGCCGGACTTCGAAAGGCGCCCTGAGGCGCCTCAGCTCGGCGGCGGCCCGCTCATGAAGCTTTCGACCAGCGACCCCGCCAGCATACGCCAGCCATCGACCAGCACGAAGAAGATCAGCTTGAACGGAAGCGAGATGGTCACCGGCGGCAGCATCATCATGCCCATCGCCATCAGAATGGACGACACGACGAGATCGATCACGAGAAAGGGCAGGAACACCATGAAGCCGATCTCGAACGCGCGCTTCAACTCCGAGATCATGAAGGCGGGCGCCAGCACGTGAAACGGCGCGGTCTCTGCGCTCTGCAGATTCTCGATCTTCGCCATGTTAGCGAACAGGGCGACATCGGCCTCGTTGGCGTGACGCCCCATGAATTGTTGCACCGGGCCCAGCGCGCGCGGGATTGCCTCTTCCAGCGTGATCGCCTCGGCCATGTAGGGCTGAATGCCCGCCTCATACGACGCCATGAAGGTCGGCGTCATGACGAAGGCGGTGAGGAACAGCGACAGCGAAATCACCACCGAGTTCGGCGGCGCGTTCTGCAGGCCGATGGCGGTGCGGAGCAGCGACAGCACCACGACGATGCGCACGAACGACGTTGTCATCACCAGGATCGACGGCGCCAGCGACAACACAGTGATCGCAGCAATCATCTGCACGATGCCGGATGTCAGGCCCTGTCCCGTGCCAAGATCGACCGAGATCGTCTGTGGCAGCGCCTCGGGCGCAATCGTCGCGGCGAGACCCAGCACCGGCAGGAAGCGAAGCGCCGGCGTCAGACGATCAAAGCCGCGGATCATTGTTCCGACCCGTCATTGGCGGCGTCGGGCGGTATGGGTTTGAATGCGGGCGACGCATCGCGCGTGGCGATCAGCGTGTCCCCCGTCGGCGCGAGACAGATTAGATGCTCACGCTCGCCCCAGCGCACGACCGCAAGCTTGCGGCGCATGTCGAGCGTGCGCCATTCCGTGACCTTAAGATCGGTTGAAACGACGCCGGCCTTGAGGCCGATGCGGCTGCCATACTTGCGCAGCAGGTACGCGCCGCCGAGCAGAATGCCCAGCACGACGGCGAGGGCCGCGAGAGACTTCAGGATCGACAGCAGGTCCATGTTCGGACGCCAATTGCGGCCATTCGGGCCGGTTTCTTGGTTAATCCATCGGAAATGCCGGTAAACAGAGTGTTAACGGGGCGGTTGGGATTTTAAGGGGGCCTTAATCAAACAGGTCAAATCTGCCTAGTGAAAGGCGGCGCACCCCATGGCGGATCCTACCCAGATGTCGGTCTTCTCGCTGATGAAGGCGCGCCTGCAAATGCTGGGCGAACGCCAGAAAGTCATCGCACAGAACGTCGCCAACGTATCGACCCCGGGTTACGTGCCCAGCGATATCAACCAGGAAGCCTTCTCTGCGACGTTGCAGCGCATGGCTGGTCATGGCGGCGGCGCCGCCGGCGGGCCTGCGCGCACCGCGATGGTCGCGACGCAAGCCGGCCACATGGCCCCTGCCGCATCTGGCGCAGCCCCTGGCGTCGCCTCAGTGAAATCGCCCGACTCCGAAACCACGCTCGACGGCAACGCCGTGGTGGTCGAAGAGCAGATGATGAAAATCGCCGAAACCCGAATGGATTTCGAGACCATGGTTGGCCTCTACCAGAAGAGTCTGGGCCTGCTGCGGATGGCGTCGCGCTCACCTGGACGGTGAGCCGAGGCCTGTAGGAGACGCTTAGATGTCATCAGATCTCATGTCCGCCATGGGCGCGGCCGCAACGGGTCTGCGCGCGCAGACGGTGCGCATCCGCATCTCGGCCGAGAACCTCGCAAACGCGGACACCACGGCGGCGACGCCGGGCGGCGACCCTTACCGTCGCAAAGCCCCCGTCTTCCGCACCTTCTACGACCGCGAAGTCGGCGCCAACACGGTGAAAGTCACCGGCTCGCGCGAAGACCAGTCGCCCTTCCAGGAGAAGTACGATCCTTCTCACCCCGCCGCCGACGCCAGGGGTTATGTCAAAACCTCGAACGTCTCCTCCCTAATCGAAATGAGCGACCTGCGCGAAGCGCAGCGCGCTTATGAAGCCAACCTCAACGTGATCGAATCGAGCCGCGCGATGATGCTCGGCGTCGTCTCGCTGCTGAAAGCGTGAGGGCCTAGATGTCTGATCTCGGTCTTTCAGCGGTCAAGGCTTATGGCGGCGTCGCCCAGACGCTCGGCGGCATGGCTGGCGGCAAGGAAACCGGCGGCGTCAGCGGCCCCGGCTTCGGGGATATCCTCAACACAGCGGTGGGCTCGCTCACCGGCGCGGGCAATGCGGCTGAGACAGCCGTCACCAACGCAGCCATGGGCCGCGGCGACCTCGTCGATGTGGTGACAGCCGTCGCCGCCGCTGAAGCGACGATGGAAACGGTGATCGCGGTGCGCGATGAAGTGATCAAAGCGTACCAGGAAATCATGCGCATGCCGATCTAGGCTGCTGATGGCTTAGTGAAAGTCACGCGACTTCGGCAGCACGCGCACATTGCGCGGATGCCGGTGCATCCCCGGCTGGTTGCCCATGCTGCGCGGGTATTTCGGATTCCTGATTTCGTCAGCGCTGGTCAGCTCCGGTTCGATAGGGTGGTAATCCTCCGACAGCCGCTCCAGCTCCGATGAACGATCAATCACCCGCCGCCCCATAAGATGCGTGACGCCTTCCTTGCTCCGCTGGACCCGCCCCTCGATCAGCATCAGCCGCGCGCCCATCGTCTGCGCGCGGAATTTCTCGAAATCACGCGCCCACAGCAGCGCATTTGTGATGCCGGTCTCGTCCTCCAGCGTGATGAAGATTGCCTTGCCCTCGCCGGGGCGCTGCCGCACCAGCACGATTCCCGCGGTGCGCACCCATCGCCCATTCCGCATCGCCGATGTCTCCGCGCACGTCAGAATGCCCTCCTGCTGAAACAGCGGCCGCAGGATCTGCATCGGATGGGATTTCAGGGAAAGACGCGCGGTCTGGTAATCGGCCGTCACATGCTCGCCGAGAGGCATGGGCGGCAGGCTGGCGTCCGGTTCCTCGCCCAGCTCACGCGCTTGCACCGCTGCGAACAAAGGCAAGACATGATCATCCGGCAGGCGCCGCACATCCCACAGCGCCTCGCGCCGGTCCTGCCGAAGCGACTGGAAGGCATCCGCATCCGCAAGCTTGCGTAGGAATGGCGAGGATACACGCCCGCGCTCACGCATGTCGGATACGCTGGCATATCCCGCCCCTCGGCGCGCGACGAGAGCGTTCGCCTCAACCTCCTTCACGCCATCAAGCTGGCGAAAGCCTAGCCGCACTGCGACGGCGCCATCATGGCGGCGCTCAAGCGTGTTGTCGTAGTGACTGTAGTTCACATCAACGGGGCGGATTTCAACTCCATGCTCTTGAGCATCCCGGACAATCTGCGCGGGGGCATAGAAACCCATAGGCTGGGAGTTGAGCAGCGCAGCCGCGAAGACGGCCGGATGATAGTACTTGATCCAGGAAGACACATAAACGAGCTGCGAGAAGGCAGCGGCATGACTTTCAGGAAAGCCATAGGACCCGAAGCCCCTGATTTGCTGGAAGCATCGCTCGGCGAAGTCGCGCTGGTATCCGCGGCCAATCATGCCTTCGACCATGTCCGTCTCAAGTGTATGAATTGTTCCGACGTTTCGGAATGTCGCCATGGCGCGTCGAAGCTTGTTTGCTTTCTCAGGCGAGAAGCCAGCAGCCACAATTGCCAACTTCATCGCCTGCTCCTGAAAGAGAGGTATGCCGAATGTCTTCTTCAGAAGGTCTTGGAGCTCATCGGCCTTGCCGAATTCTGGAGCAGGCGACGGGAAATCAACAGGCTCTTCTCCATTCCGTCTGCGAAGATAGGGATGCACCATGTTCCCTTGAATCGGTCCGGGCCTGACGATGGCGACTTCAATCACAAGGTCATAGAACTCTCTTGGCTTCATGCGTGGCAGCATGCTGATCTGGGCGCGGCTTTCCACCTGGAACACGCCAAGGGAATCGCCCTTGCACAGCATGTCGTAGACAGCCGGATCTTCCTTGGGGAGATCTTGCAACCCGTACCGTGGGCCGCCTGCAGCATGGATCAGATCAAACGCCTTGCGAATGCAGGTGAGCATGCCGAGCGCCAGAATATCGACCTTCATCAGGCCGAGTTCGTCGATATCTTCCTTGTCCCACTCGATGAAGGTGCGGCCATCCATGGCGGCATTGCCGATCGGTACAAGCTCATCCAGCCGGTCGCGCGCCAGCACGAAGCCGCCGACATGCTGGGATAGATGCCGAGGAAAATTCAAAAGCCGGCCAGCAAACTCCAGCGCTCGGTGAAGCACAGGATTCTCATCATCCAGTCCGGCCTGACGTAACTGGGACTTGCGAAGCGCTTCGCCCCAACTTCCCCACACAAGGCCGGACAGGCGCGCCGTCACGTCATCAGTCAGGCCAAATACCTTTCCGACCTCGCGCATGGCGCTGCGAGGACGGTAATGGATCACGGTGGCGGCGATGCCCGCACGGCGCCGACCGTATCGCTCATAAATGTACTGAATGACCTCTTCGCGCCTCTCATGCTCGAAATCGACGTCAATGTCGGGAGGCTCCTTGCGCTCGTCGGACATGAAACGCGCGAACAGGAGATCAAAAACATTCGGGTCGACCGATGTTATGCCGAGCACGTAGCAGACAGCAGAATTGGCTGCCGATCCCCGCCCTTGGCAAAGAATGCGTTTATCCTTGGCGAACCGGACGATGTCGTAGAGCGTGAGAAAATAGCGCGCGTAGTTGTGACGCTTGTAGAATTCCAGCTCTTCGCGAAGTTGTTTCGAGACCTTTTCAGGTATCCCATCAGGATACTTCATGTGCGCGTGAAACCAAGTACGGTCTTCGAAATACTCCTGATCATTCCACCCCGGCGGAACAGGTTCGTCAGGGTATTCGTATTTCAGTTCGCCAAGGTCGAACTCTATGCGCGCAAGAAGCTCAAGCGCCTGCTCGATCGCCTCCGGAGCCTTTGCAAAAAGGCGCTTCATTTCGAGTGGATGTTTAAGGTGACGCTCCGCATTCGCCTCGAGCAGTTTTCCAGCCTCGGTGATTTTTACCCCGGCGCGAATGCAGGTCATGACGTCCTGCAAGTCGCGTTGCTTGGCCGAATGATAGAGAACATCGTTCGTGGCAATGAGAGGAACGCCTGCTGCGGCGCCGATACGCTTAAGCTTTGCCAAGCCCCGCGCATCATCGCCACGACGCATCATCCTAGCGCCAAGCCAGACGGCGCCAGGACGCATATCGCGAACGCGCGCCAGCACGCTGTCGAGTTCGTCCAGCCTGTCGCCCGGCATCACGATGAGAAGCAGATCGTCCGAATAAACAGCAAGATCATCAAGCGTGAGCAAGCATTCGCCCTTCTTCGCACGCATGTTGCCCGTCGTGAGAAGACGACAGAGACGGCCCCAGCCGTGGCGGTTTTCAGGATAGGCGATGATGTCCGGGGCTCCATCAGCGAAAGCTAGGCGTGCGCCGACGACAAGGCGGAAAGCGTGGGCTCTTTTTTGCAGCTCTTCACGATACTGCTTGAGCTCTTCTTCATCCGGATGGGGCGTCCAACTGTGTTCGCCGGGCGAGCCGCCTTCTCTCACCTTGTCGGGCGCAGGCAGACCATCTTCGCGGATATGCTTGAGCGCCGCCCACGCACGCACGACGCCCGACAGCGTGTTACGATCTGCAATTCCCAGCCCCTTGTAACCCAACATCAGCGAGGCGAGCACCATTTCCTTCGCTGGGGAAGCGCCGTGCAGGAAAGAGAAATTCGTGACGGCTACGAGTTCCGCATAGAGCGTTTTGGCGGGACCGAACGGCGTTCGTTCCCGCTCTGGAAATCCGACGACATTGGCCGCCTCCTCTTGCCCGCTCATGCGAACACCCCATGCACGAACCAGTCGGGCTGGGGCGTTTCCTGGCTGTAAGAGCCGGCGCGGAAAAGCCAGAAGCGGCGGCCTTCGGCGTCTTCGACGCGATAATAGTCACGGGTTGGCGCGCCAGGCTTGCGCCACCATTCGGGGGCGATGCGCTCGGGACCTTCAGCACGGGCGACATCATATTCGCGACGGCGCCAGGCGAATTTGCGCGGCGGACCATCGGGCACTTCTACCATGGTGATGCGGATCGGCTGAGGCGGATTGAACATCTGGATCGGGCGAAGCGGAGGCTCTTCTGCCTCTGGCGTGGGCCAGACATCGGACGTCATGGGATTGAAGCTGGCGGGAACCGCCCGGGCGGCGCGATCGGGGTCGTGCGTGTTTTCAGGCAGGAAACGGATGACCCGGGCGGCGCCAAAGCGGATCGAAAGACGATCGACAAGATCGGCGACTGCGTCTGCTTCGACGGCGTGACCATCGAGGCCGGGTTGCAGAGCGTCAAAGCGGTCGGCATGGGGAATCGAAAGACGGATGAGATCGAACCCGAAGCCTGGATCAATGGGGTCGGCCAGCGCGTCGAGCTTTTCCCGGAACAGCCTGAGCAGCGTGGCCCCATCGCGCATCGGACGGCCCGTCTCGATGATGATGCGGCGGACGGCCCCGTCGGCCCGGAAGAAACTCGCCTCGAACACGCGTCCGCCCTCGCGGCGCTCACTCAAGCGTGCGCCGGCTTCCTGGCCGAGCTCGGCGAGGATGGCTTCGACATCCTCCATGCGGCCGATAGGTTCGGGAAAGCGACGCTCGACCCACAGCATCGGCACGGCGCGGCGCGGCGCGAGGGGCGGATCGGCCAGCCCCTGTATGCGACGCAGGCGCAGCGTCATCTGTTCGCCGAATCGCGCCGCGAAAGGAAGGCTCGGCCGATCAGCCAGCGCGCCAATGGTCTTGAGGCCCGCGCGTGAGATCGCTAGCCGATCGCTTTCCTCAAGGCCCAGCGCTGCGATCGGAAGGGAACGCACGGCGGCTGCATCCTCACCCGGCGGCACAATGGCGGTGCGCCCATAACGGGCCAGCGCGCGGGCGGCATCAGGTGCGTTGGCGATCACGGTGCGGACGTGCAGGCTGGCGCGACGCATCCGTTGAGAGAAGATGCGGCGCAGTTCCGCCTCGCCATCGAAAAGATGATCGCAGCCCGTGATGTCAAGCAGGAGGCCATCCGGCGCATCGATCACGACGGCGGGGCTAAAATGGTCGCAATCCTCGGCAATACGATCGAGCAGCACAGCATCGGCCTGCACATTCATTTCCTCGACCCACAAATCGGGAATGCGCGCGCGCGAGTCGGCGAGCGTCATGCCGATGGCGAGCCCTGCCCGCTTTGCTTCAGGACTGATGGACATGAGGCGCTGGGCGCCTTTCACCTTTTCGGTGACGACGAGCGGAAGCTCAGACGGCTCGTCGTGCGTGTCTCGCATGATGCGATCCACCGGCAGGTAGGGAAACCATGCCGCCAGATAGCGCCGGAATGTCTTTGAAGATGTGCTGGTCACGATCCCATTCCACAATCCAGTTACGTCCGCCCGCGCCCGCCCTGTCGCGCAGCAGCTCCACATCGAAGGCCGGCCTGCCCGGCGCATCCGCCTCCATCGCGGCCGACAAAGCAGCACGCACACGCCAGCGCGTGAGCGCGGCGCTTGGCTCTGGCTCTGCACCCGCCCTCACCATGAAAAGCGGCACGTTCGATCGCGCGGCGGCGAGCGCGAGGCGGCGCGAGGCGACGAGATCGAGCGCCTTGGGCGCGCCCCACGGCTCGATGATCACGGCGCCAAGCGGCGGACAGCGCGCAGCCTCCTCGCCCGCTCTCAGCACGGCTGGCCCATCTCGCGCTCGCACGAGGATGACGCGATCGGGCGAGAGGCCAAGTTCTGCAAGACCGGGCGCGTAGATCTCGCCGGCTTCGATGCCGGCAAAATCTTGGCGCACCCAGACGAGGGGACGCGCTTCCGAAGCCCGCACAGCCAGTGCGACCGCGAAGCCTGAAGCAGATGGTTCAGCTGCTGTGCCAGCCGCGAAAATCTCATGCAGCGCGCCCCGCATCAGCCCGCCCTGCAACACTCCATCGAGGCTCGCCGACCCCGTGGAAAAACGCCCGGAAACAACGGGGGATGAGCCCCGCTCTAACCGCGACACCTCCCGTCGCAATGCTTCCAGATCGGCCTTCGTCACAGGGTTTTTTCCCGTCTAGTTCCTGTTTTGTTCTATAACGACTCAGACCTGAAAAAGAGTCAATCGCAACTCGAAAATGGTAGTGCCTCAGTTTGAATTTCCTCTCGGAAAAACGAAGAGCCAGGAGGATGCTGGCCTGAAATTTCTTACATTCGTGCCGGCTTCAGGGTTTGAACCTGAACCGCCAAATAACTAGGGCGCTTTGTTCGGTATCGAACTGAGCGCCAAGGCCCTCGGTGGTAGATTGGCCTTGGCCACTGGATCATCCTAGGAGGCCTTATCGGCGGGGCGCTCCACCTCCATGGGGCGCCCTTTGCACAGCGATCCAGAGACCGGTCGAGCGTGCGAGCTTCATAGCTACCGGCTTTCCAGTTCGTCGATCCGGTAGATCGCTACGATGAGACCGTCTTCTTGCATGACAGCAAGCATGCCGAAACTCGGCACTCAGGTCCCATGCCAAGCGCGTGAACGTAGCGCATGAACTTCTTGGAGAACGCATTCGTCACGCGGGTCAACTCGCCGCCTTGATCACCTCGAGAAAATCCGCGCCGTAGCGGTCGAGTTTCGCCTTGCCGATGCCGGTGATGCCGCTCATTGCGTCGAGCGTTTGTGGGCGGGCCTCGGCGAGCGCACGCAGGGTCGTGTCGTGGAAGACGACATAAGGCGGCACGCCTTGCGCCTTGGCGATGCGAGCGCGGGCGACGCGGAGTTGCTGGAAGAGCGACTGCGCTTCTTCCGGCATTGCGGTCGCCTTGGTTGAGCGTGCTTCCTTCTTTGTGCGCCTGGGCGGCTGGTCGCGGCGGAATGTTACCTTTTGCTCGCCGCGAAGGACGGGGCGCGCTTCCTCCGAAAGCTTAAGCGCGCCATGCGCTTCCTGATCGACATAGACGAGCCCGGATGCGGTGAGTTGGCGGAAAACGGACTGCCAGACACGAGACTCGATGTCCTTCCCGACGCCGAACACGCCGAGCTTGTCATGACCAAGACGTTCGGCGCGTTCGTTGCTTTTGCCCGTCAGCACATCGATGACATGGCCGGCGCCGAAGCGCTGGCCGGTGCGATAGATGGCGGACATTGCCTTCATCGCGGCTTCAGATCCGTCCCACGTTTCGACCGGCGCGAGGCAGGTGTCGCACGCGCCGCAATTTCCCGGATAGGCTTCGCCGAAATGCGCGAGGATCGCCTTGCGGCGGCAATCGGTGGTTTCGCAAATGCCGAGCAGAGCGTTGAGCTTGTTATTCTCGACGCGCTTGATTTCCTCAGGCGCATTGCCCTGAGCGATCATGCTCCGTCGCTGCACGACGTCGGCCATGCCATAGCACATCCAAGCGTCCGACTGCAGGCCATCGCGACCCGCGCGGCCGGTCTCCTGATAGTACGCCTCGACCGACGATGGCATATCGAGATGCGCGACATAGCGCACATCCGGCTTGTCGATGCCCATGCCAAACGCGACCGTGGCGACAAGGCAAAGCCCATCGTCGGTGAGGAAAGCGTCCTGATTGCGGGAGCGGGCGCCGCCATCCATGCCGGCATGATAGGGCAGCGCGCGAATACCCTGCTCGCTCAGCCATTCTGCTGTCGCCTCGACCTTCTTGCGCGACAGGCAATAAACGATACCGCTGGCGTCACGATGCTTCTTCAGAAGATCGAGCAGCTGTTCACGCGGCTTGTCGCGCTGGACGATTGTGTAGGAGATGTTCGGTCGATCGAAGCTGGTGATAAAGACCTTCGCTTCGCGCAAGGCGAGCCGTTCGATGATGTCGGCGCGGGTGATGGGATCGGCCGTGGCCGTCAGCGCAATACGCGGCACACCGGGGAATTTCGACGCGATTGAAGACAGTTCACGATATTCGGGGCGGAAATCGTGGCCCCATTGGCTGACGCAGTGCGCCTCGTCGATGGCGAACAGGCTGATGGTCGCTTCGTGCAGCATCGACTGGAAACCCGGCGTGTTCAGCCGTTCGGGCGCCACATACAGCAGCTTCAGCTTCCCCGCGAGAAGCTGGCTGCGCACATCGCGCGCTTCATCGGGCGTGAGCGCGGAATTGTAGGCCGCGGCCGCAACGCCGGCCTGGCGCAGCGCTTCGACCTGATCACGCATAAGTGCGATGAGGGGCGAGACCACGATGGCCACGCCAGGACGGCACAGGGCAGGCGCCTGGTAGCAGATCGACTTGCCTGCGCCGGTCGGGAACAGCACGACGGCGTCGCCGCCATTCGTTACATGATTGACAACTTCACCTTGCAATCCCCGGAATTCGGCATGGCCGAAGACTTCCCGCAGAATACTGAGCGGTTCCCTTGTCTCCGATTGCACGCTTTACCGCCTTGCCCTGCACGTCTCGCCATCACGGCGGGGTGGATTAGATAGTTCGTAGCGTCAGCCGACAAAAGTTGCGTGAGCGCTCTCGCCTGTGAGTTGACGAGTCGGAACGCGGTTCCTAGCGTCGCACCAACATAAAAACCACCAACGTCTTGAGGGAGACGGACGACATGAAGATGAAGCTGTTCGCGGCGACTGCCGTACTTGCCCTGGGCCTTGCGGCCTGTGGCGGAGAAACTCCTGCCCCAGAAACACCTGCGCCAGAAGCACCCGTTGCCGAAGCGCCGGCTCCGGAGCCTGCGCCTGTGGCGACGGCGTCAATCGGCGAGACGCCGGCCGATCCGGTCGCATTCATGAAGACGCGGCATGACAACTACGAGGATCTCGGCAAGAACTTCAAAGTGATGCTCGACAACTCCAAGCTGGGCACGCCGGATATGGCGGCTGTTTCGGCGGCGGCGGTGAAGGTCAACGAATATGCCGGCCAGATGGGAACATGGTTCCCGCCGGGGACGGGGCCTGAGGCCGGCAAGACCAAGGCCAAGGCCAACGTCTGGACCGAACGCGCAGACTTCGATGCGAAGCTCGCGGATCTGCAGACAGAAGCCGCCAAGCTGGTGACGGCGACCAGCACGGATGCAGCGGCCTTCAAGGCCCAGTTTGGCGCGACGGGCGGCAAGTGCAAGGCCTGCCACGACGTCTATCGTGAGGAAGACAAAGATAAGTAAGCGCGGGGACAAATAGTGACGGACGACACCGTCGCTTCCACCTCGCGGGCGCCTACACCGAAACAGAAGGTGTGGGATGCGCCGGTGCGGCTGGTTCACTGGATGCTCGTCTTCCTCGTCGCCTTCTCCTGGTGGACGGCGGAGGAAGGCGAGATGCAGTGGCATTACTGGTCGGGCCTGACGATTGTCGGGCTGCTGGTGTTCCGTGTGTATTGGGGATTCGCCGGGCCGGAGACGGCGCGCTTCTCGCGCTTCGTCAAGGGACCCGGCGCCATTCTTAGCTACACGGCCAAACTGCTCAAGCCGGATTATCGCGCGACTTTCGGGCATAATCCGCTCGGCGCGTTGAGCGTGATCGCGATCCTGCTGGCTTTGATCGCGCAGGTCGGGTTCGGCCTGTTTGCATCGGATACGGATGGTCTCGAGTCCGGCCCACTCTCGCCTTATGTCAGCTATGAGGTCTCGCAGGACGCGGGTGATCTGCACGAAGAAGCGTTCAACATCCTGCTGATCCTGATCGGGCTGCACATAGCAGCGATCGTGTTCTATCTGGTCGCCAAGCGCATCAACCTGATCGGACCGATGATAACCGGAAGCCGCAAGGCTGAAGGCTTGGATGGACCACGGTCAGGTATTGCACCTGTGCCCGCGTGGCGTTTCCTGCTCGGCGTCGCGATCGCCGTGGCGACGGTCTTCCTGATCGTCTGGCTGCCGACCACGCGCTAGCTATTTCGTTCCGAACATCCGGTCGCCCGCATCGCCCAGACCCGGGACGATGTAGCCCTTCTCGTTGAGGTGGCTGTCGATCGCGGCAGTGAAGACAGGCACGTCAGGATGGGCGGCTGTGAACTTCGCGATGCCTTCAGGCGCAGCCAGCAAACAGAGAAAGCGCAACCGATGGGCGCCGCGATCCTTCAGGCGCTGGATAGCAGCGATTGCGGAGTTTCCGGTCGCGAGCATCGGATCGACGACGATGATCAACCGCGTCTCGATTTCACCCGGCGCCTTGAAATAATACTCGACCGGTTCGAGCGTATCGTGGTCACGATATAGGCCGACATGCGCTACGCGGGCGGCGGGCACGAGATCGAGCATGCCGTCGAGCAAGCCATTGCCGGCGCGCAGGATGGAGCAGAACACCAGCTTCTTGCCCTTGATGATCGGCGCTTCCATCGGCCCCATGGGCGTCTCGATGGCGACTGTTTCCAGCTCGATATCACGCGTCACTTCATAGCAGAGCAGGTGGGCGATCTCGCGCAGCAGCGTGCGGAAGCCGGCGGTCGACGTATTCTTATCGCGCATCAGCGTGAGCTTGTGCTGGATCAGCGGATGATCGACGATGGTGACGGCCTGCATGCGCGTGTCCCTTGGTTCGGCGATGTTTGACGCTGCCGTGGCGCGGCCGCAATGGCGAGGGGGCCGACGAGGCCGGACCGCCCAATGATCGGACACGTTGCAGCGATCCGACTTCCGCCATCAAACAAACCGTTATATACAGCAAAAGATAACGTTGTCGGGAGACGCGCATGCGTGGACTGATCGCGGTGGGCTTTGCGCTGATGATCGCTGGGCCGACTTTTGCCCAAACGCCCGCCATCCCTGCTGCACCGGCCTGCGCCGCGATGGATGCATCGCTTCCCGTGGGATTTTCGAGCTGGAATCGCAAGGCGTCGCTCACCACCGCGCCCAGCGCCGAACATCTGGCCCATGCCGCCCTCACGCTGGGCAAAGGCTATGAGGTGAGCCTGCTGAACACACCGAAAGTCGCCATGCCGGTGCAGCCGGCAAAGCCGGGAGGATCGGTGGCGCATGCCGGGCTGTTCTCGTTCACGGTTGAAACAGAGGGCGCCTATGTGGTTGCATTGGCGACGCCAGCATGGATCGATGTGCTGGAGGACGGCAAATCCCTCGAGCCGACAACCTTTGGTCACGGGCCGGAATGCACAAGCATTCGCAAAATGGTGGTTTTCCCGCTGAAGCCCGGCGTGCACGTGCTGCAGGTCTCGGGCAACGCCGACCCGAGGCTGAAGCTCATGGTGGCGAAGAAACCCTAATGAGGCGTTCCGGAAATCGCGCACTGTTTGCGACGGCGCTGGCCAGCGTGGCGCTGACCTGGCTTGTCGCGTGTGTGAGTTCGGTTGCCCCGCAAGCAAGCGCGCCATGGCCGGGGGCGGATCTCGCCCCGCCCCACCCGTCCGACAATCCGCCAACGCCGATCAAGACCGAGCTGGGGCGGCGGCTGTTCTACGACGGCGACCTGTCGTGGGACGGCACGATGAGTTGCGCGACGTGTCATGAGCAAAAGCGCGGCTTCACCGATCCCAACAAGACGCGGCAAGGCTTCGACGGAACACCGGGCGAGCGGAATATCCAGACGTTGGCCAATGTCGCGTGGTTCAGGTCGCTGACCTGGGGCGGCCCGCATGTCGACACGCTGGAGCATCAGGCGCTGATTCCGATCGAGGGTTTTGTGCCGGTGGAGATGGGTTTCGGCGGCAAGCCGGAAGGCGCGTTGGCGCAGCGGCTGAAGGATCAGGCCTGCTATCCGCAACTCTTCCGCGCGGCCTTCCCCGAGCGCCAGGGCGAGATCTCGCTCGATACGATCACCATGGCGCTGTCGGTCTTTCAGCGGTCACTGGTGTCGCTGGATTCGCCTTATGACCGCTACCAGCGCGGAGACCTCAAGGCGATTTCGGATCAGGCCAAGCGCGGCGCGGCGCTTTTCGATTCGAAGCAGTGCGCGAGCTGCCATGCAGGACCGCATTTTACCGATGCGGCGATACCGGGCCGGAAACCCGTCGAGACATTCCATCGGCTGGCGATCCCAGCCGATGGCAAGGACGCAGGGCTCCAGCGCATTACGCAGAAGCCGGAGGACGCGGGAAAATTTCGCACGCCGGGCCTGCGGAATGTCGCTTTGTCTGCGCCCTACATGCATGACGGGGAAGCGGCGACGCTAAGCGATGCGATCCGACATCACTTTGGATTGGCCGATCAGGCCGATGAGCGCCTAAAGCAATCGGTGAGTGATCGCGAGGTTGGCGACCTGATCGCGTTCCTTGAGGCGCTCACCGATCAGGGCTTCATCACCAATCCTGCCTTTGCCTTACCGAACCCGGGATGTCCGGTGGCGGGCGATGCTGCGTTGGCAAGCGAAGAAGCGAATTCCCGACGGCTGCGCAACAGCCCCGCGGGGCCTTGAGGTTTGCGGCGCGCTTACGCCGTTTTCGCCTCCACCAGACTCAGCTCCGCTATCATGGCCTTACGCATTTCGAATTTCTGGATCTTGCCGGTGACAGTCATCGGGAAGCTATCGACGAATTTGACGTAGCGGGGGATCTTGTAGTGGGCGATCTGGCCCCTGCAAAAGGAGACGATTTCCTCGTGCGATGACCATTCGCCCGCACGCAGCTTTACCCATGCGCATATTTCCTCGCCAAATTTCGGATCGGGGACGCCAATGACGGACACGTCCTCGATCTTCGGGTGGCGGAAAAGATACTCCTCGATCTCGCGCGGGAAGACGTTCTCGCCGCCACGAATGACCATGTCCTTGATGCGGCCGACGATGTTGCAGTAGCCCTCCTCGTCGATGGTTGCGAGATCGCCGGTGTGCATCCAGCCGCCTTCGTCCACGGCCTCAGCGGTTTTCTCCGGATCGTCCCAATAGCCGATCATGACGGAATAGCCGCGCGTACAGAGTTCGCCGGGCTGACCGCGCGGAACGATATCGCCATTCTCGTCGACCACTTTCACCTTCGAGATGCGGCTGCACTCGGCCCACGGTGGAGACGCGGCGTTCGAGCGGGTCATTCATCGCCGTCTGGAAAGAGACAGGGCTGGTTTCCGTCATGCCGTAAGCGATGCCGACTTCGCGCATGTTCATGCGGTCGATGACCTTCTTCATCACCTCGATCGGGCATGGCGACCCCGCCATGACGCCAGTGCGGAGCGAAGAAAGGTCGAACTTGTCAAAGTCCGGATGCTGCAGCTCGGCGATGAACATGGTGGGAACGCCATGAAGCGCGGTGCATCTTTCCGCCTGCACCGTCTTCAGCACGGCCAACGGATCGAAGCCTTCGGACGGGTAGATAATCGTCGCGCCATGCACGATGCAGGCGAGATTGCTCATCACCATGCCGAAGCAATGATAAAGGGGGACGGGGACCAGCAACCGATCGGCCTCCCTTAGGCCCATCCCCAGCCCGACGAAGTACGCATTGTTGAGGATGTTGCGGTGAGAGAGCGTCGCACCCTTGGGAAGACCCGTCGTGCCGCTGGTGAACTGGATGTTGATCGGATCGTTGCGGTCGAGCGTCTGCGCGATCTCTTCAATCTGCAGGCCGTGCTTTCCAGTCGCCTGCGCGGAGATTTCCTCGAACGCCATCCAGCCGGGACCGGGCTGGCCACCGATCTGCGCGACAACGCGAAGATCAGGCAGACGTTTCGATTTCAGCTCGCCGAGTTTCGATGTCGCAACTTCCGGCGCGAGTTCGTTGATCATGCCGACGTAGTCCGACGTCTTGAACTTCTCGGCGCAGATGAGCACTTTCACGCCAACCTTGTTGAGCGTGTATTCGACCTCGCTGAGCCGATAGGCCGGATTGATGTTGACCTGGATCATGCCGACGCGGGCGGTGGCGAATTGCACGAGCGTCCACTCCGCGCAATTCGGCGCCCAGACGCCGACGCGGTCGCCGGTCTTGAGGCCGAGCGCGAGGAGGCCAGCGGCGAGCCGATCGACCTGGAATGAGAACTGCTCGTAAGTCCAGCGGATGCCCTGGTGGACAGAGACCAGCGCTTCCTGCTTTGGCCATTTCTTGGCCGCGCGGAGCAGAGCTTCGCCGATCGTGTATTCGAGGAGCGCGGGCGCCGAGGCGCCGCGGACGAGGCTGGCTTGTGTCATTTTTTCTCTCCCTGCCCTTACGCTAGCAATGACGCGGGTTTTGCGCCAGATTACTTGGCGGCGCCTCCAAACGCGAGTGCGCGCAGAGCTCAGGAAATCTTGGGATTTTGCGCGTTCTAGCTGAACGCGGGCGATCAGACTCCCGGATGTCGGGGCTCAGGGATTCTCCGGTGCACATTGCGCGATGCCCCTCCGTCTCGCCGCGAAGAGGCGGCGCTCTTGCCCTTCGCTTACGCTCCGGGCTTGTCGCTCTGGGCAGACCAGTCGACGCCACGCCCGTGCGCCAGTCACGGACCTGATGGCGCCTGCGCATCCAGGGCGTTGAAGCCACGCCAAGCACAAGCTCGACGAACACACGCAGCATCGCCTCCAGCGAGCGCGGGCTGGGCGGCGGGTGTTGCGGCCTCGCCCGTGGCAAAATGGCTGGGCGTGGACGGCGATCGCGCGGGACGCGTTACTGTCTATGAATGCCTGACGGTTGCGGGGCATCCCGAGATTTTCGTGCTGGCGAAGGACGCAAAGGGCAAGGCCCTGCCCGGCCTTGCGCCGGTGGCGAAACAGCAGGGCGAGTATGTCGGCAAGCTGCTGACCCGACTGAGGAAGACGCCGGGCGCGAAACGGTTTGCGTTCGCCTACAAGGACTATGGAGCGCTGGCGACGATCGGGCGGAAGATCGCGATTGCGGATTTCGGCTTGTTCAGCCTGCGTGGGTTCGTTGGCTGGCTGACCTGGTCAGTGGCGCACATCTACTTCCTGATCGGCTTCAGGAACCGCTTCTCGGTCTCGCTCGACTGGACGTGGAGCTACCTCACCTTCCAGCGCGGGGCGCGCCTGATCACCGGCCCGGTGGACGAGGTGCGGAAGGAGGCAAGGACGGACGGCGCGGCGGCAAGCCGCAAGGCGGCCTGAGACCCGCTGCCGGGCTACGGACGCCATACGTTCAAGTACACGGAATCGATCATTTTGCGGGGATTCCGTCACCTTTGGGGTACGGGCGGAGCTGCTCCGCAAGCTTGCGGCGGCGGCTCGTCAACGCTCGCTTGCGCTTAATACTTTGGATGCTATACCGCCCCGCTGACCGCGGAGAGGTGCCAGAGTGGTCGATCGGGACGGTCTCGAAAACCGTTGTACGTGCAAGCGTACCGTGAGTTCGAATCTCACCCTCTCCGCCAGTTCGCCCTTAGCACCGCATTGAACCCGGCACGGGTTCTGCCGGGCGATCGGCACAGGAACATAGGAGTGAGACGATCCCGTGATACGATGAGGTATCCGGATGGCCGGCCGTCGCCTGACCAATCTCGCTTGCCGAAATGGCACCT
>JADKDU010000002.1 GCA_016714495.1 Hyphomonadaceae bacterium
AAAACACGCGAGGAAGGCGGGTTGTCGGCGCATTTACGAGCTTTATCTCACAGACATGAACAAGGCAGCCACGCGTCTTCCTGGCTGGGAAGGCGGGCTTTGTCCGTTTACTTACTCTACAGGGACAATATAGTTTGAAGAGAGTCGCCGGCGGACTTGCCGACGCGGTCCTTTTCCGTCCCGGTCAGCCGATGATTTCACAAAAGGCAAAATATGCTCTGCGGGCCTTGGTGGCGCTGGCCAAGCAACCCCCGGGGAAGCCGACATTTATCTCCGAGATCGCCGAGACTCAAAGCATCCCGAAGAAGTTTCTCGAGCAGATCCTGCTCGACATGAAGCATCATGGCCTGGTTGCGTCACGGCGTGGAAAAGCCGGTGGCTATGGGCTTTTACGGCCTGCCGACACGATTTCGTTCGGGGAAGTGCTGCGTATTATCGACGGCCCGATCGCGCCGTTGCCCTGCCTTTCCAAGATCGCCTACCGGCGCTGCGAGGATTGCAAGGAGGAGGCGAGCTGCGAGGTTCGCCGGGTCTTCGCGCAGGTGGCCGATGCGACCCGCGGCGTGCTCGACCGGACCACGATTGCTGACGCGCTGGAGGCCCGTTTGCCTCCACGTCTCAGGGATGCTGTCGCGTGATCCAGGTTTGACAAACTCTACCGGGCCACTAGCGTAACGGTCGCTCCGGAGGACTCCCATGCGCCTGAAGCTTATCGCCCTGGCCGCATCGCTGGCGCTTGGCGCGTGCGGCGGCCAAAGCTCCAGCGCCGCCAGCGAAATCGCGCTGCTCAACGTGTCCTACGATCCGACGCGCGAACTCTATGAAGAGTTCAATGCGGATTTCGCGGCCGCCTACAAGACGCCCGGCGGCAAGACGGTGAAGGTCAACATGTCCCACGGCGGCTCTGGCAAGCAGGCGCGCTCGGTGATCGATGGCCTCGACGCTGATGTGGTGACGCTGGCGCTGCAGAACGACATCGACGTCATCGCAAAAGAGACCGGCAAGATTCCGACGGACTGGCGCACAAAGCTGCCTGCCAATTCGGCGCCCTACACATCCACGATCGTCTTCCTCGTGCGCGCGGGCAATCCGAAGAACATCAAGGACTGGAACGATCTTGTGCTTCCGGGCGTCGGCGTCATCACGCCCAACCCGAAGACCTCAGGCGGGGCGCGCTGGAATTATCTCGCGGCCTGGGCCTACGCCTCGAAGCAATTCGCGGGCGATGAAACCAAGATCAAGGAATTCGTCAGCGCACTCTACAAGAACGTGCTGAAGCTCGACTCGGGCGCACGTGGCAGCACGGTCACTTTCACCCAGCAGGGCACGGGCGACGTGCTCATCACTTGGGAGAACGAAGGCTTCCTCACGCTGCGGGAAGAGGACGGCGACAAATACCAGATGATCTATCCTTCGCTATCAATCCGGGCCGAGCCGCCAGTTGCGGTCGTGCCGGGCAATGCCGAGAAGAAAGATCCCGAACAACTGCAAGCCGCCGAAGACTATCTCAAACACCTCTACTCGGCCGCGGGCCAGCGCATCGCGGCGAAGCACTATTACCGCCCGAACGATCCCGCCGTCGCTGACCCGGCGGACGTGGCGCGCTTCCAGCCGGTGGAGATGGTGACGATCGATGATCCGCTGTTCGGCGGCTGGGCCCAGGCGCAACCGAAGCATTTCGATGACGGCGGTCTCTACGACCAGATCTTCACGG
Organism: Hyphomonadaceae bacterium; assembly: GCA_016714495.1. GTDB lineage: Bacteria > Pseudomonadota > Alphaproteobacteria > Caulobacterales > Hyphomonadaceae > UBA7672. Next base: position 1,715 of record JADKDU010000002.1, read on the forward strand.
TGAGATAGCATATGACGGCAACGGCGCCGGACGGGGCGCGTAGTTTCCGCTGGCGGCGGCGTAGTGTCCTGCCAGGCTTCGGCCTGAGCCTGGGATACACGATCGTGTACCTGTCGCTAATCGTCCTGATCCCGCTGGCCGGCCTCGGCATTAGGTCCGCAAGCCTGGGCTGGGACCAGTTCTGGGCGATTGCATTTGACCGGCGGGTGCTCCTGGCTCTGCAACTGTCATTCGGCTCGGCGTTGATTGCGGCCATCATAAACACCGTGTTCGGCGTGCTCGTCGCGTGGGTGCTGGTGCGTTACCGCTTCCCGGGCCGGCGCTGGCTCGACGCCGCAGTCGATCTTCCCTTTGCATTGCCCACAGCAGTCGCCGGCATCGCGCTCGCCACACTCTATGCGCCCAACGGCCCGTTCGGAGCGCTTCTGGATGACTGGTTCGGTCTCAGGGTCGGCTTCACGTCATTCGGCGTCGTGATGGCGCTGATCTTCGTCGGCCTGCCTTTCGTCGTCCGCACCGTCCAGCCCGTGCTGGAAGAGATCGATCGCGAGACGGAAGAAGTCGCCGCCACGCTCGGCGCCCGCCGCTGGCGCACCGTCACGCGCGTCATCTTCCCCGCGCTCCTGCCCGCCATCCTCACCGGCTTCGCGCTTTCCTTCGCGCGCGGTGTCGGCGAGTACGGCTCGGTGATCTTCATTGCCTCGAACCTTCCCTTCCAGTCTGAGATCGCGCCCCTGCTGATCGTCATCAAGCTGGAAGAGAACAACTATGCCGGCGCCACGGCGATTGCGACCATCATGCTGGTGATCGCCTTCGTCATGCTGTTCGTGATCAACCTGCTGCAGGCCTGGAGCCGGAAATGGTTCGGCCATGAGTGAAGCAGCCGCTACACGCCAGCAGCGCAAGGTTCGCCAGGCCATCGGCGAGGGGCCGGCTACCCGCTTTGTCCTGCTCACGATCGCGCTGGCCTTCCTCGGCCTGATGCTGGTCGCGCCGCTGCTGGTGGTGTTCGTCGAGGCGTTTGGCCGCGGCCTTGGCGTCTACTTCCAGGCGCTCGCCCTGCCGGACACGATGGCCGCCCTGCAGCTCACGCTCCTTGTCGCGGCCATCGCCGTTCCCGCGAACCTCGTCTTTGGCGTCGCCGCCGCCTGGCTGATCGCCAAGTTCGACTTCAAGGGCAAATCCTTCCTGCTGACGCTGATCGATCTTCCCTTTGCGGTGTCGCCCGTTGTCTCGGGCCTGATCTTCGTCCTGCTTTTCGGCGCCAACAGCGCGCTTGGTCCCTGGCTCGAAGACAACAACATCAAGATTCTCTATGCCGTCCCCGGCATCGTCATCGCGACGATTTTCATCACCTTTCCCTTCATCGCCCGCGAACTGATCCCGCTGATGGAACAGCAGGGCTCGTCGGAAGAGGAGGCGGCCGTCTCCCTCGGCGCTAGCGGCTGGCGCACCTTCTTCCAGGTCACGCTGCCCAACGTGAAATGGGGCCTGCTCTATGGCGTGCTGCTCTGCAATGCGCGCGCGATGGGCGAGTTCGGTGCGGTTTCAGTGGTCTCGGGCCATATCCGCGGCGTCACCAACACGCTGCCGCTTCACATCGAAATTCTTTACAACGACAACAAGGCCGCGGCGGCATTCGCTGTTGCGTCCTTGCTCGCCATGCTTGCTCTCGTCACGCTTGCGGTTAAGACGCTGCTTGAAGCCCGGTTCGCCGGCGAGATCGCAGCACAGCGGCGCCACTGATCGGAGCACTACGCCTTTATGCAGGTTCGCGCGGTAAACATCTCGAAGCGCTATGTCGGCATCGCCGCGCTGGACGACGTCTCGTTGACCGTCCAGCCTGGCGAACTCGTGGCGCTGCTCGGGCCCTCCGGCTCGGGCAAGACCACGCTTTTGCGCACCATCGCCGGCCTCGAACATCCCGATTCCGGCACAGTCTATTTCAACGACCGCGACCTGTCCGACAGCCGTATCCAGGATCGCGGCGTCGGTTTCGTGTTCCAGCACTACGCGCTGTTCAAGCATATGCGCGTGATGGACAATATCGCCTTCGGCCTGCGCGCGCGCAGCAAGGACAAGCCGAAGGAATCCGAGATCAAACGTCGCGTGCTCGAACTGCTCGACCTCGTGCAGCTCTCTGGCCTCGAGCGCCGCTTTCCGGCCCAGCTGTCCGGCGGCCAGAGACAACGCGTCGCGCTCGCCCGCGCTCTCGCCATCGAACCTTCGGTGTTGCTGCTCGATGAACCGTTCGGCGCGCTCGACGCCCGCGTCAGGAAAGACTTGCGACGCTGGCTGCGCGAAATCCATGACCGCACCGGCCACACCACCCTGTTCGTCACGCACGACCAGGAAGAGGCGCTCGAACTGGCCGACCGCGTCGTCGTCATGAACAAGGGCAAGATCGAACAGTCCGCAACGCCCGACGAAATCTACGACACGCCGGCGACGCCCTTTGTATTCTCCTTCATCGGTGAATCGAGCGTCATTCCGGTGCAGGTCGGCAATGGTCGCGCCACGCTCGATGAGCGCCTGCTTGATCTCGACATCGGCAATCTCCCTGATGGCCCCGCCCAGCTTTATCTCCGTCCCGAAGACGTGGTCATGGTCACCGATGGGGGGCCGGGGATACCCGGCCTTGTCGTCTCCACTCGCCGCATCGGCGGCATGCGCCGCGTCACCATCGAATGCGGTCTTGCCCGTCACCGCATCGAATTCGACGCCCCTGCGGAGATCCCGATCAACAATTCCCAGCGCCTGACCATTCGCGTCATTGGGGGCCGCGTGTACGGGGCAGGGGCTGAAGGCTACGAAACGGAAAAACTGGCCGCCTCCGCTACGTCCGATTTCAAATGGGCCAAAGCCGAAGGCTGGCTCGACCGCTAGGCGCTTCATGCCCATGGTCGACGAGCCCGATCCTTTGTTTCCGCCTACGCAGCTGGATTCCGCGAAACCTAATCCCAGCCGCTAACCATCTTTCCCAACAGTCTCAACGCCCAAGCGCGAAAGCAGATGGTGGATCGAGCCTCGCTCATCCCCACCTCGTCCCACCCCGTGAGATATTGCCCATGTCGCTCCCGCATCAAGGCCAGCCGCGATGTTCAACGGCGCGAGGGGCGATGCGATCGAGCGGTTAGGACCTCCGCAAGGCTGTCGCCCATAAAGCCAGTGCGAGGAAGCGCGCCAGGTCCCTTGTCGCTGAGATGGGCAAGCACGGCGCAGGGGATCAGGCGATGAACAGCCCGACCTTTCTGCCGACGGCCTTGGCGATCCAAGAGGTGAACGACCTCCGTGATCCAGCTGGCGACAAACGATCGCTGGGGCGCGGGGAAACCGCATCCTTTTTCCACCGGTAGGGCCGCCTTGAAGCGGCAGCTAATCAGCGGGGCGCCCCCACGTCCCCGGCCCTTCATCTGGGACGGAGCGACAGCGTCCCAGACGGGTCTCCCCGGTCTAACCGAGATCGCCTACCCGTCACGCATCCGCGAGTTGCTTCCCTAGGCGGAAGCTGTAGGTTCCGCTCAACCGGTGATGGCAAAAGCCACGACAGGCAGGGAGAGACGACAGATGTGTGACGACCTTACCGAACACAGTAATGACGAAGCTTTTGACGTTGGCGCCCTTTCGCGGCGCGGATTCGGCGCGATGTCGCTGGCAGCGCTCGCCGCCTGCACGACGAGCCCGGAAAATCCGGCGACGATCGTCGAGCGCGAAGTCGAAATCCAGACCGCTGACGGCATGCTCGACGCGCACTACGCCGCGCCGTCTTCGGGCAAGCATCCGGCGGTGCTGGTGTGGCCCGACATCATGGGCTTGCGTCCCGCTTTCCGCCTGATGGGCAAGCGTCTTGCCGAATCGGGCTATGCGGTTCTCACCGTGAACCCGTTCTATCGTCTGCAGAAGGGCCAGGTGTTCGACGCCACCACCGAGAAATTCTCGGACGCGCCGGTTCGCACCCGCCTCGTCGGCCTGATGGGGCCGACTGTTGGCAATCCCGAGAACACGAAGAAGGACGCGGTCGCTGCTGTCGCATGGCTCGACAAGCAGAAGGAAGTCGACACCTCCAAGGGCATCGGCACGACAGGCTATTGCATGGGCGGCCCGCTGGTGATGCGCACCATGGCATTCGTGCCGAACCGTGTGAAAGCCGGCGGCAGCTTCCATGGCGGCGGCCTCGCCGTAACTGCGACGACCGCAACCGAAGCGCAGCGCACTAACAGCCCGCACCTGCTCGTTCCGCAGATGCAGTCCAAGGCTGTGCTGATCGCCGTCGCGCAGAATGACGACCAGCAGGATCCGACGGTCAAGGACACGGTGAAAGCTGCGTTCACCGCCAAGGGGATTCCAGTTGAAGTCGAAGTCTATCCGGCCCAGCACGGCTGGTGCCCGCCCGACAGCCAGGTCTTCGACCAGGTGCAGGCCGACCGCGCCTGGGGCCGTCTGCTGGCGACCTTCCAGGCCGGCCTCAAGGCCTAGTCTGGTTTTGATCTGACGTGACTTGAAAACGCGGCTCGCTCAGCGGGCCGCGTTTTTCACAAAGTCTTCGAGATAGTCGCCCTCAACGGCGTCGGGTTTCCCCGAAAACCACGCCCCGCGAATATGTCGGCGAACAGCGCTGCTATCGGTGGCCGACGCCGCCGAATGCCAGAGATAAGCGTCGTGAAACAGCACGTCGCCATCATCGCAATAGACCGCCACTTCGCCTGGCGCCTTTTCAAAGGCCAACGGCATGGCGAAGGGCGGCTCGATGCTGGTGTGTCCACCTGCAGCACGCGCGCCTTCAGGCACCGCGACATTATTCGCATTGTGATACGGCGCTGGCGTCGCCCAAAGATGACTTCCCGGCACGACGCGCAGAAATCCATTGGCCGGGCTCGTCCCATCGACATGGATCGTGAAGGCGGCGCTCGGCCAGACATCAAGCTGCGGCCCGCTCTGCCAATCACTATGCCAGCCAATGCGCTTGTAGCCTGACGCCACATCCGACCGCGCATCCTGATAGACAACACCAAAGCGCGAATGCTCGCGCAGATGCCCGCCAGGAATCCAGCGCGCCATCAGGCCCACAATCGCCGGATGCAAAACCGCCGCCCGCGTGGTCGGTGCGATCTGCGTGATGTATTGCACATAGTTGGCGAACCGCCGTCCTGCCGCAGCATCTGTCAGGATGGAGTTGCCATGCTTGTTCGCCAGTTCGCCATTGGCCACGCGTGCCTGCGCCTCAGCGCACTCTGCCAACATCGTGGCGAGGTCGTCTCGCGAATAAAGGCCGCGCAGAATGGCAAAACCGTGGGCGCGGAAAAACGCGTCCAATTCGTCAAGCGCGTCCGTGCGGAAAACGCCAAAGTCTGGATCGATGCTGACTGTGCCCTTCATGCGCTCTGGCGAGCATGAATGACGGCGTTTGGCAACCTACCGCGCAAGCGCGAGGCGTCTACGGCTTGAAGCGATCAGCCTGCGAGCATTCCAGCCAAGGGCCGTCAGCGAATGCGGGCGGCGGGCTGTTGCGGCGTCAGGGAATGGTCCATGAATTGGGCGGGGCAGTATCGGGTCGGCTGAAGGCGGGCATGGGATTCTCAATCGACAATCTGCGCAGCCTTGTCGGCGTTGCGTTCGTAATTGGCGTCGCGTGGGCGCTGTCGGATAACCGCACGAAATTCCCGTGGCGCATCGTGGCTGTCGCGCTGGGTCTGGAAATCGTGTTGGCCGTATCCATGTTCGCCTTGCCGCCCCTGCGGGCCCTGCTGGCGTGGGTGTCTGCCGGAATCGACGGGTTGCAGGCGGCGACGCTGGAAGGCGCCCGCTTTGTCTTTGGTTACCTGGCGGGCGGGGCGACGCCCTACGTGCTCGCCAGTCCAGAGAACAGTACGGTTCTCGCTTTTGGCGTGCTGCCGCTGATTATTGTGGTGTCGGCCTTGTCGGCGCTTCTCTGGCGGTGGGGCGTGCTCGAATGGGCCTGCCGAGGCCTCGGCTTTTTGTTGCGCAAGACGATGGGCATCGGCGGCGCGCTGGGGTTGGCGACGGGCGCCAACATCTTCCTCGGCATGGTCGAAGCGCCCCTTGTGGTTCGACCTTACCTCGAACGGATGTCGCGCGCCGACCTGTTCGTGATCATGACGACGGGCATGGCCACCATCGCCGGCACGGTGATGGCGCTCTATGCTTCGTTCCTCAGCGGCACATCGCCTGACGCCGCTGGCCACATCCTCGTCGCCTCCTTCATGGCGGCGCCCGGATCGATCGCCATCGCCCGCGTGATGATGCCCGCGGGAGACGAGCAGGGCGCGGCTGCGGCGGAGAAGGCGCCGAGGCTCTACCGCTCCTCGATGGACGCCTTCGCACGTGGCGTGCAGGACGGGGTCAACATGCTGATCGCCGTCGTTGCAATGCTGCTGGCGGCGGTGGCGTTCGTTGCGCTGGTCAACATGATTCTCGCAGCGGCGTTCCCGGAGATCGGAGGTTCGGAGCTGACCATCGGGCGGGTGTTCGGCTGGATATTCTCCCCCTTCATGTGGATGCTCGGCATCCCGTGGCGCGACGCACTGCCGGCCGGTGAGCTGATGGGAACGAAGACTGCGCTCAACGAGCTGATCGCTTATCTCGACATGTCCCGCATGGCGTCCGATGCGATCGAACCGCGCACGCGTCTAATGATGATCTACGCGCTGTGCGGCTTTGCGAACTTTGCCTCGGTCGCGATCATGATCGGCGGCCTCAGCTCGATCTGCCCCGAACGGCGCGATGACTTCGCGGATCTCGGATTGAAGAGCCTGCTGGCCGGCACGCTGACCAACATGCTCAGCGCCGCGCTGATCGGCTTGGCGCCGCTGGCCTTGCTGCAGCTCTGACTATTTTTTCGCTCTCGCCTTGGAGCGTTTCGCCGTCGCTCGCATATCCGCCATTTCGAGATTTTGGGCGATGCGCGCCTTCACCAGCTTTTTCACCAGCGCCGCCGGGATCGGCTTCTCAGCTTGGAACTGCATCGTGCCGGACGACGTGGCGAACGCGGCTGCTTCCGGAGTCTGCTGAATGAGCGTGGAGCTCATCGGAAAGAAGCTGAGGTGGTTCTTGAAGGCGCCATAGGCGACGAGATGGCCGTGCAGTTTGAAGCAGGGCTGACCATAGCTGATGACCTCTTCAGCTCCCGGCGCCGCTGCGATGATCTGGGCGCGAAGCTTTTCCAGTGCGGCGCGCCGAACCGGCTCCAGGCGCGCCAGCCATTGCTCGACGTCCTTTGCGACCGGAACTCCGCGCATCGCTTGTCTAGACTCCTGTCACTTCGCCAGCCTGAGCTTCGGACTTGAGCCACGCCATGAAGGTGCGCGCCAGTTTCGAGGGCGTGCGCCATTTTGGATAGACGATCCAGTATGCGAAATCGATGTCGCTGGCGCCATCCGCGAACGGCGCGATCAGGCGGCCGCGTTCGAGATCGCCCGAAGCAATCGCAAACTTGGCCAGCGCCACGCCGCGCCCGGCCGCCGCCGCTTCGACCACTAGCGATGATTGCGTGAAGCGTGGCCCGCGATTGCCATCGACCGAGGTGACGCCGCGCGCCTTCAACCAGGCATTCCAGTCGGGCCGCGAAGGATCATTCTCCGGGCTTTCATCGTGGAGCAGGACGTGATGGCTGAGATCGGCGGGCGAACGCAGCGGATGCGGGCCGCTCATGAGATCGGGCGAGCAAACCGGCAGCACCGATTCCGACATGATCTTGTCGGCGCGTAGACCCTCATAGATCCCTTTGCCGTGCCGCAGGGCGAGGTCGATGTCGGACGAGTTGAAGTCGGTCATCGCCATGTCGGCGGAGACCCAGACTTCTGCTTCCGGGTTCAGCTCCTGGAATTTCTCCAGCCGCGGGGCCAGCCATTTGGCGGCGAAGGAAGGGGCCGAGGAGATCATCAGCCGGTCGCGCCGGGCGGGCGCGCGCATGTGGTGGACCGCCTCGGCCATCATCTCGAAAGCGGTGGTGAGCAGGGGCAGGGCGGCCTGGCCCGCATCTGTGAGTAAAACCTGACGGCCCGTCCGCCGGAAAAGCGGGGCGCCTGCAAACTCCTCGAGCTGGCGAATCTGCTGGGAAATAGCCCCGGGGGTCACGTTCAGCTCCTCCGCCGCGCGGGTGAATGAGAGGTGGCGCGCAGCCGCCTCGAAGGCCCGAAGGGCGTTGAGAGCTGGGAGACGGTCTTCCTGGGCCATTTTGCTTCAGATTTTCTCAGGCTGGAGGCGGGTAAGGACGGCTAATCGACCGGCTTAGGAATGGTTCATTGCTTATGCCCGGCCATCCGGCCATCTGCCGGAGTAAGACGTTCTACGGACTGGCGCTTGGCTCGTAGCCTTGCGCGCGCTGTGTTATATGCGCATGCGTAAGAAAAACTAAAGGGCAAAGGCATGGACGGCGTGTCCGCCCCAACGAAAAAAGCTCCTACGGGGCATGTCGCGCTTGTCGGCGCGGGACCGGGCGATCCGGACCTGTTGACCGTGCGCGCCGCGCGTTTGTTGGCCCAGGCTGAAGTCGTTTTTGTCGACCGGCTGGTCGGCGCGGGCGTTATGGAGCTGGTTGCGGCGTCTGCCGAGATTGTTCCCGTTGGAAAGTCCAAGGGCGAGCATTCTGTTCCGCAGGACGAGATTCACCGCCGCATGATCGAGGCTGCGAAGGCGGGCAAGCGCGTCGTTCGGCTCAAGGGCGGCGATCCCTTCATTTTCGGGCGTGGCGGCGAAGAGCTTGAGGCTCTGCGTGCGGCCGGAATCGAGGTCGAGGTCGTGCCTGGCATTTCGTCAGCGCTTGGTTGCGCGGCCGCGGCGCAGATCCCCCTGACCCATCGCGACATGGCGCAGGCTGTCACCTTCGTCACCGGTCACGCGGCTCTGGGTGCGGAGCCCGATCTCGATTGGAACGCGCTGGCGCGGTCGAACCAGACCGTTGTAGTCTTCATGGGCGTCGGCACGGCCGATACAATTGCCGCGCGGCTTGTCGCTGCGGGCCGTGATCCGGCAACGCCTGTTGCTGTCATCGAGAACGGCACGCGCGCGAACGAGATCAGCGCGTTTGGCGCGCTCGGCAACGTCGCGGACGTGATCTATTCGGCCGGCATCAATGGCCCGGCCTTGCTGATCATCGGTGAAGTGGTGGCGCTCGCTCAGCCTAGGCAAACGGCCGCGCCGCCGGGCAAGGCCGAGAAGCCGAATCTGTCATCGCTCTGGGAGATGCTGTCGTGAGCTCGGAGCGTCCCAAGCTTGGCCCGGATATTCCGAAGGTCATCACCGGCTGGATTTCCGCCACCGGTCGCGTCGTCTATCTCACGAAGGATCGCGACTGGTCGGAAAACCTTCTCGACGCCGAAGTTCTGACGGGTCCGGCGGCTGTTGATGTGCTGGCTTGGGCGTCGAAGGACCAGACCCGCGCGACCGATCCCTATTTCATGCAAGTCACACCCGATGGCAAAGTCGCCGGTCGCGAGACGATCCGCGAGACAATCCGCGCGAAGGGACCTACGAACCATCCGATGTTCGGCAAGCAGGCGGGGAACAACTGATGCCAAATCGTCCGATTACCAAGCTGACGCTTTATGGCGATTCAATTTCCGGCAACTGCCTCAAGACCAAATGGACGGCGGACTATCTCGATATCGACTATGACTGGGTCGAGATCAGCGTCGTGGACGGCGGCACGCGCTCGGACGCTTTCATGCAGATGAATCCGTCGGGACAGGTGCCAGTGATGCGCCTGCCGGACGGTCGCATTCTGCCGCAGTCCAACGCGATCATGCTCTACCTCGCCGAAACGCAACGAGGGCAGGACCTGATCCCTGTCGATCCGTTCGAGCGCGCCAAGATGATGAGCTGGCTGTTCTGGGAACAGTATTCCCACGAGCCTTACATCGCCGTGCGCCGCTTCCGGAAGAAGTTCTTGAACATGACGGACGACGAGATGGATCCGCAGCTGCTCGCGCGCGGCCGTCGTGCACTCGGCGTCATGGAAATGCAGCTGACGTTTGCAGATTACTTCGTGGGACAGAGCGTCACGCTCGCCGACATCGCCCTCGTCGCCTACACCCGCGTGGCGCATGAGGGCGGTTTCGATCTTTCCGAATTTCCGTCGGTGCAGCGCTGGATCGCTCGCGTCGAGACTGATCTGGGCATCGAACACGTCAAGAAAGCCGCCTGATGTATCGCTATGATGAGTTCGACGAGACGCTGGTCCGGGAGCGCGCCAAGCAGTTCCGCGGGCAGGTGGAGCGTCGCCTCAAAGGTGAGCTGAAGGAAGAGAACTTCAAGCCGCTGCGCCTGCAGAACGGTGTCTATCTTCAGCTACACGCCTACATGTTCCGCATCGCGATCCCGTATGGGCAGTTGTCAGCGAAAAAATTGCGCCAGCTGGCGATGATCGCGGACAAGTACGACAAGGGCTATGGCCACTTCACGACGCGCCAGAACATCCAGTTCAACTGGATCAAGCTGGCGGAAATTCCTGACGCGCTGGAAGCGCTGGCCGACGTCGAGATGCACGCCATCCAGACCTCGGGAAACTGCATTCGCAACGTGACGTCGGATCATCTTGCCGGCGCCGCGTTCGATGAGCTGGAGGACCCGCGCCCATGGTGCGAGATCATCCGCCAGTGGTCGACTTTCCACCCGGAATTCGCGCACCTGCCGCGCAAGTTCAAGATCGCCGTCACTGCCGCAACGCCAGACCGCGCCGCCGTGAAGGTCCATGACATCGGCCTGCTGATGAAGAAGAACGAAGCTGGCGAAGCCGGTTTCGAAGTGCTCGTCGGCGGCGGCCTCGGCCGCACGCCCTATATCGGCCTCACCATCCGCGACTGGGTCTCCAAGCAGGACCTGCTCAGCTATCTCGAAGCCAACATGCGCGTCTACAATCGCTACGGACGGCGCGACAACAAGTACAAGGCCCGCATCAAGATCCTCGTCAACGAGTTGGGCGAAGCCGAATACCGCCGTCAGGTCGAAGAGGAATTCGCGAACCAGAATGCGTGGGAAAAGGTCGTCCTTCCGCAGGAAGAAATTGATCGCATCACCGCCTATTTCGCGCCGCCGAAATTCGAAACGCTGCCCACGAAATCCACGACGCTGGATGGCGCCATCGCGGTTGATCGCCACTTTGCGCGCTGGACGAAGAACAACCTCCGCGCTCACAAAGTCCCCGGCTACACCGCCGTCCACATTGCGCTGAAACCGCAAGGGGTTGCCCCCGGCGATGCGTCATCGGCCCAGATGCGCGCCGCCGCCGACATTGCCGAAAAATACGGCCTCGACGACATCCGCGTTGCGCACGAGCAGGATCTCGTCCTGCCGCACGTGAAACTCGATGACGTGCCCGCGGTCTACGCCGCTTTGAAAGCCGCGGACATGCACGCCTCCAACGCCGGCCTCGGCTCGGACATCATCGCGTGCCCGGGTCTCGACTACTGCAACCTGTCGAACGCCCGCTCGATCTCCGTCGCCAACGAAATCCAGGCGTTGTTCGCCGACCCGGATTTCGAAGACGAAGTCGGCACGCTGCACATCAACGTGTCGGGTTGCATCAACGCCTGCGGCCACCACCATGTCGGCCACATCGGCATTCTCGGCGTCGACAAGAAGGGCGAGGAATTCTACCAGATCCTCTTCGGCGGCCGCGCTGACGAGAAAGCCACGATCGCTGAAATCCAGGGCCCGGGTCTCAAGCACGAAGAAGTCGCGCCTGCGCTGAAGCGCGTGATCGCCCGTTATATGGAACTGCGCACCTCGAAGACGGAAAAGCTGGCCGACACGATGACGCGTCTCGGCCAGGCGCCGTTCAAGGAGGCGCTCTATGCCTCTGCTTAAGGACGGCAAGATCGTCGACGACGTCTGGGCGTTCGTCGAGGATGGCCACGAACTGTCGCCCGGCGGTTGCATCATCGTCTCGCTCGGGCGCTTCCTGTCGGAGCACGACCAGCTGCTCGCCCGCAATCGATCTATCGGCGTGCGTCTCGCCGTCAGCGATAATCCCGAACTGCTTGCGCCCTTCCTCGATCAGCTTCACCTGGTCGAGCTGCAGTTCCCGAAATACACAGACGGCCGCGCTTTTTCACAAAGCCAGCTCCTTCGCCGACGCTTTGGCTACAAGGGCGAGATCCGCGCGACGGGACAGGTGCTGCGCGACCAGCTACGCCTGATGATCCGCTCCGGCTTCGACGCCATGGTCATCGATGAAGCCGACGCCGAGGCGGTCTTCGATTTTTCCGCACACGAGTTTTCAGAATTCTACCAGGCGGCGTCAGACGCCACCGACACCATCTTCATGAAGCGCCAGAAGAAGCGCGAAGAAAAGGCCGCTGAATGACCACCGCGACATCCGCCCTTGAAGCGCCTGAACAGAAGGTCGAGCGGCTCAACGCGGAGCTGCGCGGGAAATCGGCGCAGGAGATCATAGCCGCCGCCGTGCGCGAGTTCGGCCGCAAGATCACCTACGTCTCGTCCTTCGGCGCCGAAAGCGCGGCCATGCTCGGCCTGATCGCTGAAGTCGATCCCGGCATGCCCATTGTCTTCATCGACACCGGCATGCACTTCCATCAGACGCTGCAATACCGTGACACCCTGCAGGAATTCCTCGGACTCACCGGCATCCACACAGTTCATCCCGTGAAGGAAGAAGTGAAGGCGGTCGACCCTAAGGGCGTGCTCAACAAGACCGATCCTGACGCCTGCTGCGAAGTGCGCAAGGTCCGCCCCCTGGGTCCCGCACTTGAAGGTTTCGAAGCGTGGATCACGGGCCGCAAGCGCTTCCACGGCGGGGGCAGGGTGAACCTGCCGGTCGTCGAATTCTCCGAAGGCAAATACAAGTTCAATCCGCTCGCCGACTGGACGCACGAACACGTCGACCAGTATTTCGCCGATCGCAAGCTGCCGGCCCATCCGTTGGTTGCCGACGGGTATCCCTCCATCGGCTGCTGGCCGTGCACCGTCCGCCCGACCGATCCGAATGATGTACGCTCAGGCCGCTGGGTCGGCTTCAAGAAGGACGAGTGCGGCCTGCACCTGGAACGCAAGGATCGCCCCCGCGTTTTCTAGAGCGCTGTTTTCCTGCCGCTTTGGCCGGGTAGGCGTTTCCCGCTGCATTTGGTAAACACCGCTCTGGATGTGGGAAAGTGCGCCCGGCAGAGGCGGAGCCCATTGGCGGTGAAGGGTCGAAAAGCATGACCATCTGGTGGCTGATTCCGGCGTTCGTGGGTCTGGTGGGGGTCCTGATGCTGGTGGGCGGCATCATGGCCGTCTTCAAGGCCAGGCTGGGCTCCGGCCTGCTGCGCGTACTGTTTGGCGGTCTCACGCTGGCAGGCGCCATGATTGTGGGCTTGATCGGCCTCAACCTGCAGACTTATGCGGCGCTCTCAAAAGAACGTCTGGCGGGCCAGGTGGTCCTCAAGAAGGTGGGTGATCACGTCTACACCGCCTCGCTCGACCTCGCCGACGACGGCAAGCTGCGCGGTAAGCCTGCCGATTTTCAGATCACGGGCGAGCGTGTGCACATCTCCGGCCCCGTCGTGAAGTTCAAGCCATGGGCAAACGTCATCGGCATGGATTCGCTGTTCAAGGTCAGTGAGATCTACGGCACCTATGTCGATCCGAACTGCACCAATACCTACACGCCGCGCCGCGAGACGACGGAAGAATGCAACTCCGGAGATTTCTTCGGCTGCCTCGGCACAAGCTGGAAGCTGCTCAACCTCGCTGACTTGTCGCACACATCGGACTCAGGCCAGCTCATGGCGGACGGGGCGATCTACGACATCTATGCAAGCCAGGATGCGTTTGAGCTGAAACCAAATCCCGAAAACACCATTGCGCTCGACCTGCAGTCGCAGCATGTCCCGGGCGGCGCCCAGAACTGTTCGCCCGTGACTGGCCCGGTGCAAACGCCAGAAGGTGTTGTTCAGTACAATGCGCCGGCCGTTCCGGCCGCGCCGAAAGCTGCTCCGGCCACGCCGCCGGCGTCCACCGTCGTGCCGCAGACCGCGCCTGCCGCGCCGGCGCCGCAATCGACGACGCCGGTCCAGCCCGCTGTTCCGACGCCTACGCCGCCGGTCGAACCCGCGACGCCGCCAGCAACGCCGCCGGGTTGATCGCTCAGCGACCTTCGCCGAGGTCGGCCAGCGCCCAGTCTGCGAATTGCGAGAGATTGCCGCCAGAAAACAGGAAGCCGCGCACGCCGGCCGCCTGAGCGGCTTCAAGATCCGCTTGCTTGTCGCCGATCAGGAATGAGCGCTCCTTGATGACGGGAAAGTCCGTCATTGCGCGGATCAGCATGCCGGGCTTCGGCTTGCGATCATAGCTGTCCTTCGTATAGCGCTCGATCGTGCCCTCTTCATGGAAGGGGCAGTGATAGATCCGGTCGATCCGGGCGCCACGCTGTTCAAGCTCGGCGCTCATCCAGTCGTGCAATGTCTGCATCTGCTCTTCGGTGTAATAGCCGCGCGCGATACCGGACTGGTTGGTGACGACGAACACCCACCAGCCTTTGTCGTTGAACGTGCGGATCACATCCGCAGCGCCATCGATCCAGGCGAAATCCTCGACACGATAGATGTAGTTGCGATCGACATTGATCACGCCGTCGCGGTCGAGGAACAAGGCGGGGCGGGGTTCACGCGCCGCCATATCAGGCCGTCTGCGGAGCGGCGTCGCCAGGTTTCATGCCGGCTTCTGCGGCTTCCTGCGGCACGGCTTCACCCGCTGGATCGGCGGGCTGTGCTTCGATTTTCGGCGCAATTTTCAGACCGTGAACCAGCGGGATGAGCGAGATCGCGCAGAAGACGGAGGCCAGCGCGAAAGCGGCGCCGGGGAAATAGGCCGGTGCGTTCGCGGACGTGAAGTAGTGGAAGGTCTGCGTCATCGCCAGCGGCGCGAAGATGTTCGACAGCGATTGAACGCTGGCGATGGCGCCCTGCAGTTCGCCTTGGGCATTCCTTGGCGTGCGCGCCGTCATGATTTGGTTGAGCGCTGGCCCGAGTACGCCGGAGAATGCCCGAGCGGAATAATGACGAACACCATCCAGCCCTGTGTCGCTGCCGCATAGGCGGAAAAGGTCGCCACGCAGACGAGAAAGCCGAAGATGGTGGTCTCGGTCGGCCCGAACCGCTTGATGATTGGGCCGACTAGGCCGCCCTGAACGATGGTCGATCCGATGCCGACCGCCGCCAGCGACCAGCCCAGCATCGCAGGGTCCCAGCCATATCTAACCGCGCCGAAATAGCTGAAGGTCGCAGGATAGACCCAGTGCGCGAAATTGAAGAGACCTAGCGCCAGCATGAACCAGGCGAGATACGGCACTTTGACGAGATGGGCGAACGTGCCGAAGGCGTTGGCGCGTTTCCAGTCGAACTTGCGGCGGTGTTCGCGGTCGAGCGATTCCGGCAGGACGAACATGCCATAGCAGAAGTTCACGGCCGCCAGGGCGGCTGACGCGAAGAACGGAAAACGTGGATCGAACTGGCCGAGGAAACCGCCGATGGCTGGTCCCAGGATGAAGCCAAGCCCGAAGGCGGCGCCTAGCATACCGTAAGCCTTGCCGCGTTCGGCGGGTTCGGTGACGTCGGCGATATAGGCTGCGGCTGTGGAGTGGGTGGCGCCGGAGATTCCGGAGAGAATACGGCCGAGAAAGAGGAGCCAGATCGAGTGGGCGAAGCCCATGATGACGAAGTCGATCGCAAGGGTTCCGATTGAAATCAGGAGGATCGGGCGTCTGCCGAAGCGATCGGATAACCCGCCGAGGATGGGGGCGGAGAGAAAATTCATGATCGCATAGACGACCGTGATGTAGCCGCCCCAGGGGGAAGCGTTGGAAAGCATTGTTTCCAAAGGACCGGCGGTTCCAGCCTGGGCCAAGGCTTTTGCTTCAAAGAGGGCGTCTTTGCCATTCAGCAATTCGGCCATCAATTCGGGCATTGACGGCATGATTACCGCGAAGGCCATCATGTCGATGAAGACGGTTACGATGATGAAGAAGAACGCGTTCTTCCCGAACCGGCGCGATCCGGGCGGCGAGGGCGATGCGGCGGCGCTGGCCATGTCCGGCTCCGGCTGTCGGGGACCAGCGCGGATACGCTGCCAGCGCCATATCCGTCAACACGGGCGGGTTATCCCGCAGCAAGTGCTACTAGGTAGTCCCCTTAAATTCAGCAAAAAAGCCGCCTAGCCGGGCGCGAGCAGATCCTTTCGCCACATGCGCAACGCGCGCGGCCAGAGGATGCGCCATCGCTATGCCCTCGCGCACCGCAAACATGGCCTTGCGAGCGCGAGAGGGGCGGAAGCCCCATTTCCGCAGCTCCAGCACGGGCTTGCCTTTCAGCCCCGCCGGCTGCGCCCTGCGCCGGGAGAGCGCACGAGCAGCGATTGCGGCGGCTTCGGCGCGCCCGCCCGGCCGCCACGCCCGTTCATCCCGCTTCAAGGGCGCCATGGCACACGGCACTTTCCGCGTTTCCGGCTGCGCCCAGTGCGAGCGCTGAAGACGCGCCACGATGACGACCACGCGCTTCATCAGCATTTCGAGATGGCGCACCCAGTCGGTCGCGGGGCGCATGAAGGGATGGTCCATCCTGATCCATTCGACCAGGCGGCGCGACTAGCCGAACAAGCCGCTTGTCTCTTGCCATACCATGGCCGCGAAGCGCCGCAGGTCGAGCACAGCGCCGGCCGCGTTGCCGGGCGGCTTCACCGCCGGGGACGTGTAAACCGGGTAATCGTATTCGTTCTTCGGACACGTTTATGGGACGTGTTCACCCGCTTTGCGGGGGCAAAGCTAGTCTGCGATCAGACGAGGTAGATGTCGCCGAAGGTAACCTGGCGGCCGCCTGCGTCCGCGATGCGGCCGACGTCGGCGCAGCTGCGGCCCTTGAGATTGTAGATGATCAGGCGGGCCTTCTCGGCCTGCGCGAGGGCGGCGGCGGCTTCGAGTTCATCCATCGAGAACTCGCCCGCATTGATCCGCAGTATGCCTTCGTCGCGAAGCAGTTGCGTGCATTCCTGGAAGGACATCGAGAGCGGACCTTTGCTACGCCGCGAACTGCGCGGCCACATCATGATCAACGTCGCGATTGTGGCTGAAACCGTCCGGCTGGCATTACCATGCATCCACATCATTAATCTGCCGTGTGCTGTGGCAGGGATGCGACGCTCTGACTCATGTCGGGGCGCAGGAGGTGAACGGGTGTTCAGGGTTCGGCGCGCTTCGGCTTCTCCAGCTTCCATTTCAGGAAAAAGTGCAGGTCGTCGGCGGCGGCTTCGGCTTGCCCGCGCACATACTCATCGGGGTCGGCCAGCCCCGCCTCGACGAGGGCCCGAACCTCCTTCGGCTTCCAGATGATGCCAGCCGTGCGCGCGAGATGCCCGAAGCCGAGAATGGCGTTGCCGCGCACGTTGAAGTTCGGATGCAGCGCCAGCTCGCGGCAGATCTTCTCGGCATAGCCGGGATGCTCCTCCTCCGGCGGCTCCATTGATAGCACTAGGGACACGTGGAGGAGCTCGTCCGCATCATTGCGGGCGAGGGCGGCGGTAACGTCAGAGACGAGAGAAGTCATCGTGTTTCGTCTCACGCAACGGAAATTCGCTCAATCCGACCGGCCGCGCTGCAAACAAGTTGTAGACAAGTTCATGACCGTCGAGGGCGCCCTGAACGCAGTGTTTGAGGTTGTCAGATTTGTCGGCTTGCAAGACACGAGCAAAATTGTTCCGCCGAACCCTTACCAGACGAGCTTCGCAACGCCTTCGCTGAAGGGGCCCGCGTGGTTTGCTATTGGCTGGCGCCACGACACGCCAACACAGGCGAATTCCGGAGAAGCCAATTTTTAGTCAATCGCTGTGCGCTTCTCGCCGCTTTCCGACACGTACAATTCCTTACCCACTTCCGCGAACTTCGCGCTCATGTCGGCCATGCCGATTTCCTTGTCGTTGAGCTTGGCGGCGTATTCGCGGACGTCCGCCGTGATTTTCATCGAGCAGAATTTCGGGCCGCACATGGAGCAGAAGTGGGCGACTTTGTGGGCGTCTTTCGGCAGGGTGGCGTCGTGGAATTTCTGCGCGGTCTCGGGGTCGAGCGAGAGGTTGAACTGGTCTTCCCAGCGGAATTCGAAACGGGCGCGGGAGAGGGCGTCGTCGCGTAGCTTGGCGGCCGGGTGGCCCTTGGCGAGGTCTGCCGCGTGGGCGGCGATCTTGTAGGTGATGACGCCGACTTTCACATCGTCGCGGTCGGGCAGGCCGAGATGTTCCTTCGGCGTGACGTAGCAGAGCATAGACGTGCCGAACCAGCCGATCATCGCGGCGCCAATGCCGGAGGTGATGTGGTCATAGCCGGGGGCGATGTCCGTGGTGAGCGGCCCGAGGGTGTAGAACGGGGCTTCGCCGCACTCCTTCAGCTGCTTGTCCATGTTGATCTTGATCTTGTGCATCGGCACGTGGCCGGGGCCTTCGATCATGACCTGGCAGCCCTTGTCCCATGCGACTTTCGTGAGCTCGCCCAGGGTGTCGAGTTCGGCGAATTGGGCGGCGTCGTTGGCGTCGGCGATGGAGCCGGGCCTCAGGCCGTCACCCAGCGAGAAGGAGACATCGTACTCCGCCATGAGATCGCAGATCTCGTCGAATTTCTCGTAGAGGAAGCTCTCCTTGTGACGCGAGAGCATCCAGCGCGCCATGATGGAGCCGCCGCGCGAGACGATGCCGGTGACGCGCTTGGCGGTGAGGTGGATGTAAGCCAAGCGGACGCCGGCGTGGATGGTGAAATAGTCGACGCCTTGTTCGCACTGTTCGATGAGCGTGTCCTTGAAGACGGACCAGTCGAGCTTGTCGGGGTCGCCGCCGACTTTCTCGAGCGCCTGGTAGATCGGGACGGTGCCGATGGGGACGGGGCTGTTGCGGATGATCCAGTCACGGATGTTGTGGATGTTGCGGCCGGTGGAGAGATCCATGACGGTGTCGGCGCCCCAGCGGATCGACCAGACGAGTTTCTCGACCTCTTCTTCGACCGAAGACGTGACGGCGCTGTTGCCGATGTTGGCGTTGATCTTCACCAGGAAGTTGCGGCCGATAATGACGGGCTCAAGTTCCGGGTGGTTGATGTTGGCCGGGATGATGGCGCGGCCGCGGGCGATTTCGCTGCGGACGAATTCGGGGGTGATGAAGGGGGGGATTTCAGCGCCGAAATCCTCGCCATCGGCGCGGCGTTCGAGGGCGCCTTCGGCCATGGCTTCGCGGCCGATGTTTTCGCGGTGGGCGACATAGGCCATCTCAGCGGTGATGATGCCGGCTTTGGCGTACTGGTATTGCGTGAGGCGTTTGCCGGGTTGCGCGCGCTGGGGCACGTTCATGTACTGGAATTCGGGGACGAGCTTGTCGCCAGTGACGTTGCCATTGTCTTCGGGCTTCACATGGCGACCACCATAGGGCGCGCTGTCGCCGCGGGCTGCGATCCACGGCGTGCGGATGCGGGGCAGGCCTTCGTGGACATCGATCTTCACGGCTGGGTCGGTGTAGGGGCCGGTGGTGTCATAGACGCGGACCGGCGGCTCCTTCGCGGAAGGATGCAGCGCGATCTCGCGATAGGGGACCAGCACGTCGGGGAAGCCTGGCGCGGCGCTGTAGCGCTTATGCGAGGCAGGCAGCGGGCCGGTGGTGACGCGGAAGGGCTCGATGCTTTTCGGGTCGAGGTGCTTGTTCATGGCGCGGTCTCCACGGGGGCGGGAAAGGTTTCTTCGATGATGGCTTTGGCTTCGAGGGGCCGCTCGATGAAGCGGATGGGAAAGGCGGCGGCTTCGCTGTCTTCATCGCGACGCAGGACGACGAGGTCGGGCCGGCTGCCGCCGACCATGATCTCGCCGATCTCCGAGCCGGGCATTTCGCGAAGCACGGCGCCTTCTGGCGTCAGCGCCATCAGGCGAGTGGTGGTGGCGGCGTAGCGCGCCGCGTCGGGACGGCGCGGGCGGGCGAGCTTGAACAGCTGCGACACGGAGACGATGGCGATCGCGGCGGCGAAGGCGAAATACATCGGCGCCAGCATCACGTTGGGGTTCATCGTGGGGCCAGGCGCGATGCTGCCGAGGAAGACCACGGCGAGCAGGGCGGCGACAATGGTCGATGGAATGAAGATGGCGATGGCCATGCCGCGCTGGCGCGTGAGGTCTGCGCCCACGAGGCTGTCAGACACGCACGCGCTCCACACCAGGTTTTCACCGGGTTGGAGATGGGGCGTCCAGATATCTGCGGCGTCTTCCAATGTTTCACCCTGTCCCTTCGCCGGCATGACCCGGATCAGGTTCTAAGGGTGCTCGGCCGCTCCATTGAGAACAATGGTGGCCCGATCTCAGCAGGCATGCGCCCGCGCCCCTCGGATGGCCGCAACATACGTCAGACCCATGGGGATACAAGCCGGGCGTGTATGGGCTGCGGCAGGCTTATTTTGTGCGGTCCTCGATCGGCTGGTCGATCTTCAGCGTCTGCTTTATCTTTTCCGCGAGTTCGAGGGGGTGTTCCGCGTTGAAGAGGACGAAAGGCGGATAAACGCGGACCTTGCGGGGCGTCGTGTTGAGCTTGATGTGGCCGCGTTCCTTCGTGCCCGTCACGACGATGGGGTGAGGGTCGAGATGGTCGCCTTCGGCGCGGCCCTGGCCGCCGCGTTCGATGCTCCACCTTATTTCCGGGCGCAGCTGGTCGATGGAGAAGAGGCGCTGCGTCGTCAGCATCGCGACCTGGCGCGATGGCGTCTTGGAGCTAAACCAGACGAATATCACAAGCCGGATCACGAGCAGGGCGATCAGCAACCACGCCACCCAGTTGAAGGACGGGTTGCGATTGTCGAACAGGAGGTAGCCGACAGCCAGGGCCGCGACTAACAGGAGGCCGCCGCGGATGAGCATGCCGCGATGCAGCGCGTTGAACGCGCGGCCAGATCCACGGCCCTGCCAGATCACGTGCTCGTTCTTCTGAAGCTCCGTACGCAAGCCCGTCAGGAGTTTTTCGACGGGAATCGCGCCGGGCGGGGGAGGTGTTTCGGGTGTTGCCGTTGTTATCGTCACGGCGTCTCTTTCTTCTGGCTAGTCGCTGTCGAATTGCTGATCGGGCGAATGTCCGTTCGCGCCTTTCGGATGACGGGGAAATTAGGCTGCGCGGACTACCATTTCAACCGGGGGTTTCGCGCGGCCATGTCCGGCGCCATCATGTGCTTACACAAGAGACGGGAGGCCCGCGATGTGGCCGACGGATCGCCTGCAGAAACTGTTCGAGATCGAGCATCCCGTCATTCAGGCGCCCATGGCGGGGGCTTCGACGCCGGCGATGGCGATTGCCGTGGCGAATGCTGGCGGCATGGGATCGCTGGGTTGCGCGATGTTGACGGCTGAGCAGCTGCGTGCGGCGGCAAGCGAAGTGGCGGCGGGATCAAGCCGTGCGGTCAATCTCAATTTCTTTGTGCACGTGGAGCCTGATCTCGCACGGCATGATCCGGGGCCGATGCGTGCGGCGCTGGCGCCGTATTATGCCGAAGCCGGTCTTGGCGATCCGCCCGCGCCAACACCCGGCGCGCCGGCTTTCAACGACGAGATGCTGGAGGTGTTGCTGGCGTGTGCGCCGAAAGTGGCGAGCTTTCACTTTGGCCTGCCGTCGGCGCATGCGGTGGAGGCGCTGAAGCGGATAGGAACGAAGTTGATCGGCAATGCGACGAATGTCGCGGAGGCTAAGACGCTGGAGGCGGGCGGGATGGATGCGATCGTGGCTCAGGGCGCCGAAGCGGGCGGGCATCGTGGAGCGTTCATCGGCGCGCCCAATGAAAATGACATGGGGACGATGGCGCTTGTGCCTCTGATTGTTGACGCGGTGAGCGTGCCGGTGATTGCGGCGGGCGGGATATTCGACGGGCGCGGCGTGGCGGCCGCGATGATGCTCGGCGCTTCGGGCGCGCAGATCGGGTCGGCCTTCCTGCGCACGCCGGAAAGTTCTGCTCCGGCGCTGCACAAGCAGGCGCTGGCCGAGACGCCCGACAATGCGACGAAGCTGACGCGGCTTTTCTCCGGGCGGCCGGCGCGGTCGATCCGGAACCGGCTGATGCAGGAGCTGAGCGCGCATGAGGGTGAGGCGGCGCCGTTTCCGACACAGCGCGCGGTGATTGCACCCCTGGCGAAGGCGTGGGCGGCGCGGGGCTCGGCGGACTTCATGCAGCTGTGGAGCGGGCAGGCGGGCCTGCGCGCGGAGGCCGCGCCATCGGCGCAGATATTCCGGCGGATCTGCGGTGAGGCGCTGGCGTTGCTGGCGTAAGCGCCTAGGGCAGCGCGTCGATTTCGAAGCCGATCGCGTTGAAGACGCAGAGGTTATCGCCGAGATTGAGCTGCGCGTTGCTTTCGCCGAAGCGGAGGGCCGGCTGGTCGGGCAAGGTGACGTGGATGCCTTCGGTGACCCGGGAGGCTTCCTGCACCTGCCACTGGGACGCGCTGGCGCCGGCGAAGCAGGCGTTGACGGCGGGGAAGGCGCGTTCACGGGCGTAGATGCGGGCGGCGGCTTCGCGTGTGATCTCCTCGTCTTCAGGCGCGCGGAAGAGTTTGCACTGATCGCCTGACGCCAGCTGGGTGCGGAAGAAGTCGCAGGTGAGCGTCTTCCCGTCGACGCTGGTCGTGCAGTTGCTGGAGCCGCCATCCCAAGAGAGCGTCTGCCCGGCCTCTTCGGGCCACTTGCCCTTGGGCGCGGCGGACATGATCGATTTGATGCTGGCGCAAAAGGCCGGATCGGGTCCGGGCTGGGCAGAAGCGGGCAGCGCCATGGCGCACGCAGCGGCGGCGAGGGCGGCGAGTATGCGAACGGTCATAGGGGCCCTTACGATTCGTGATTCGATCTTTGCAGAATGACGCCAGCTTGCGCCAGCGCCGCCAGCATGAGCAGGCGCTAGCGCGGATCGGCCGGGCAGTCTTTCCAGTGGACGGCGATGGCGTTGCGCCAGGCGGCCTCGCCGCCGGGGCCTTCGGCGACGCTGGCGAGCTTCAGCAGGAAGTTGTCGTAGCCGGAATGGTTGGGACGGCCGAAGCGGGCTTGGATGACGTGGCCGAATCTTGAATCAGTGATGAGTTCGCCGCCGCGGTCGCCGAGATTGGGGTCGTTGAAGGCCGGGCCGGTGATGGTGAAGTGGTGGCGGGCGCCGCTTTCCGAGCTGTAGAGGAATTTCGCTTCGGCTTGTCCGAGGATTCGGACGAGGGGCGGCGGGCCATCGGGCCATGCGAGGGCGAGGCCAAAGGTGAAGCTCTTTGGCTCGCGCGGTCCGGCGAGGGCGAGTTCTGCGAGATCGAAATCGTACATGCGCCAGGGGGCTGGCGGAGCGTCGGGGGCTTCGGCGGGATCGGCGGCGGGGTCTCCGATGCGGACGGCGAGCTTGCGCGCTGGGTCGAGCGTGAGGAACGCTTGCGGGAGTTGCGTTGCGTCCTTCTGGAGGCGGCCGCCGATGAGGGTTGTGGCTTCGCCTGTGGCCGGGTCGAGCGTTGCGGTGACGTAGGCGGCGTCGGTGCAGGGGGCGACCATCTTGGCGACGTGGAGCGTGTTGGGCGCGGGGATGTGGATGAGGATGTGCTCGGGCTTTGATCCGTTCTGGTTGGAGCGGATGTAGGTGAGCGTTGTACCGACCGCGTGGACGGGCGGCGGGCCGGGTGGGGTTGCGGTGGCGGTCTTGTCTGCGGGGAGAAGCGGCAGAGCGAAGCTGAGGCTGGCCATGACGAGCAGGCAGGCAAGCGCGGCGAAGAGGCGGAAGCGGAGTTTCTGCTGCAGCGGCTTTTCCGCTGACGTGATTTCGTCGGCGCCGAAGGCGGTGGCGAAGATGTTGGTGTAGACGAGGCGCGGGTTCGGGAGGCTCGGGTTGCGCAGGCGCTCGATGCGGTAGGACAGGCGGATCGCCATGATCCACGCGACGAGCGCGGCGATTGCGAGCAAGCCGAGGACGATGGAGAGCGCAGTGGCCATAAGCGATTTGGCGCCGTTGGCGGGCGGGCGTCCAGTGTTTCGTTACGCGGTGACCGTGGCGTGGCCGGTGAAGGCGGCGGCGAGGAGGATTGCGCCGGCGATGAGGGCGAAGATCGCCCAGAGGCGCACGCGGCTGTGCGAGGCGACGGCCGGCGCCGCCGAATTTCAGGAGCGCTTCGGGAAGCGCCATCAGGGCGATGCCCTCGATCAAGACGATCCAGCCGATCAGCGAGACGATAACGGCGAGCGGGTCGGTCCAGAGATTGTGGAGCATCACCAGCACGAGGCCGAGGCCGAACACGATGACGGCAGTGAGGTAGGTGAGGCCAGGCGAACGCGCGTAGTCGTCCATCACCAGCTTCCAGCGGTCCGGCGCGAAAAGGCCGGCGAGGCCAGTGACGAGGATGTAGACGCCGTAGGCCTTGGCGAAATCGAGCGTAGTGACGGCGAACGTATCCATAGGCCTATTAGCGTGCGTACGCGGCTACAGTTCCTTCGGCGGGGCGTGGGCGTCGATCTGAATCCAGGTTTGTTCGGAGAAGGCGAGGAGTTTTCCGGTTTCGTTGAAGAGGGCCGTGCCGGCGAAGTGTTTGCGGCGATCCTGCCCCTTGGACCAGGCGACAGCGATGAGGGGTGCGTCGGGCGTCGGGCGTTCCAGGATCTTCACGGACATGCGGCCGAGGAGGATGGGCTCCTTATTGACGGCGAAGGCGCCGGGGCAGTCGAGGGCGGCCCAGATGTATTCGGGGGCGATGCGGCCGCTGCTGTCTGCGAGATCGGGCGCGGGCTGCCAGGGCGCGGCGACGATGGGGAAGGTGTTGGGATTGTCGAGGCCGGATGGCTCCTTGAGCCAGTCGGGGAAGATGCGCAGACCGTCGCCTTCGGCGCGGCCGGGGCCGCAGACGAAGCAGTGGGGGAGGACGTGGTCCTCCGCGCCGGGGAAGCTGACGGCGGCGACAGTGGCGGCTTCGAGGCCGGGAGATTTCACATCTGGTGTTTCGAGCCAAATAGACCTGAGCGACATGATGAGGATGCGAGTGGCGGCGTCATCCGTCATGATATCGAGGCCGGTTTCACTCATATGGGCGCGAAGGGTGGTGTCGAGCGGGATGGGCGCGCGGAGCGTCGCTTCGACGGCGTCGGCGTTCGGCAGCAGTTGTGCGGCGAGGCCGGCGGAATAGCCGCCATTGCCTGAGTCGTGCGGGCCGTTGAAGCGGCGGGCGATGCGGAAGGTCTGTGTCTGGCTCATGGGCGGCTGTTTAGCATCTGTAACGCTGCGTGTAACGCGGCTGGTCCTGCGACAGTCACATGGATGACGGTGTGATGATGCGCTAGTTGAGGCAAGGTGCGCCTGAATTGGTGTTTGGACCGCACCGGAGTCGGCATCAGTGAACTGGCGAAAATCATTCGGGAGGCGCGCACGGCGCGGGCCTGGCCCCAAGAGCAGCTGGCCGAGGCGGCGGGTGTAAGCTTGCGGACTGTTCAGCGGGTCGAGCGTGGGGCGCTGCCCGAGCGGCTGTTTGGACCTTTGGTCGACAACATTGTCGTCATGCTGGGGTTGCCACTTCTCGCGATTGCGTTGAGCGCGGCCCCTATGTTTGGCTTGAGATGGCGCTAGAGGCCAGAGTCTCTGATTATTGACGGCGTCGTGTTGCGCTGGCGGCCGCGACAAGTCGCCGTAACCGTAATCGCCCTCGGTCTTTTCACGGTTGTGGCGATTGTCGTGCTGCGTGAGCGACTTTACCAGATGATCGGCGGCTAGCCGACCCGTCCACGCGCACGATTGACGTGCATGCGAGCGAGCGCGGACTAGTTCTGGTCGTGATGATGGCCGTTGCCGTCCTGGTGGTATTTGTCGTCGCTGACCGAGCAGTGATGATGGCCGTAGCGGTCATGGTATTTGTGCAGGCCGAAGGCGCAGTCCCCGTCGAGATATTCGAGGTCGCTATAGAGCGCGAGGGCCGCGCCGAAGAGGTTCAACTCGTCGGTCGTGCATGCGCCGAGCGCTGGGATGGCGAGAAGGCCCGCCAATGCGATCCTCAGTTTCATGCGGGCCCCCGAAGTCCGTCCCAGTCAGCCGTGCGATGATGAAGGATCGGTGAGCGGAAGGCGAGGGCGCGCGGAGCGGTTATTTTTCCACGGCGAGACCGGCTTCGCGCCAGGATTTCATGCCGCCGTCGAGCGCTGCAGCGCGCATGTATCCCAGCGAGCGAAGCGTGGCGGCGGCGAAGGTGGATATCTTTCCGAATTCGCAGACAGCGACGATGCGGACGGTGGGGTCGGGGAAGGCGTCGTTGACGCGGAGTTCCAGCTGGCCGCGCGGCAGGAGCATGGCGCCGGGCAGGTGGCCGGCGTCGAACTGATCGCGCTCGCGCACGTCGAGCACGATAAGATCGTTCTGGCGGGCGGCGAGGCGGGCGGAGAGTTCTGTCATCGACATGAAGGGGGTTGAGGCGCTGGCTTCTGCGAGGAGCTGGGCGACGGACTTCTTGCCGCTCATGTTGACGCGCAGGGCTTCGGTGAGATGCGTCGGGGCCTGGATGTTGAGGGCGCGCATCATCTCGACGAAATCGGCGCGCGCGGTCTTCTGAAGGCGCGGGTTCGAGCGGATTTCCTCGCCGATCGTAGAGCCGATCCGGCCCTTGTATTCGTGGGCGGGATGGATCTGAGTGGCGGGGTCGAGCTTGAGCAGCTTGGTGAAGAGGCTTTCATGGAGCTTGTCGGGGTCGCCCGTAGGCAGGTCGGTGCGACCGGTGCCGCCGATCAGCAAGGTGTCGCCGGTGAAGACGTGGTCCTGCACGACAAGGCAGGTGGAGTCGGCGGTGTGGCCGGGCGTCGCGATCGCATGGATGCGCAAGTCGCCGACGATCAGCATGTCGCCATCGTCGAGCCGGAGATCGACGAAGGGCGCGGCGGAGAGATGGCTCATGACTACTTGAGCATTGAGCGCCTTGCCGATCTCGCGCGTCGCGGAGAAATGGTCAGCGTGAGTGTGTGTGTCGACGGCATACCGGATGGCGAGGCCGTGCTTTGCGGCGACGCCGCGATAACGCTCGACGGCGCTGATCTCGGGGTCGACGACGGCGGCGATGTTGGTCTTCGGGCAGCCGAGAACGTAAGAGCGGCAGCCGCCGACTTCGATGGTTTCCAGTATCATGACGGCGCCCTCCGCAGGGGATTTGTAACGGGGAGCGGCGGACGGCGCTAGTCGTTCAGCATCGCATCCAGCTTCAGCACAGTGTTCCAGTTGCGGGCGGTGCCGATGCAGAGCTTTTTCGGCAGGAGGAGTTTGGATTGGCCGATCGACGGGCCGTAGTCGATGTAGATTTCGCGGCCGACGACCTTGAGTTGTTCGCCCCTGTCGTATTTTTCGCGGAAGGTCTTGAGCCAGACGTCAATGACTTTCGTGTCTGGCTTGTCCTTGCAGATCAGACAGACGAGATGGGCGGGGTCTTCCTTGGCTTTCTTCGTGAACGGATTGGCCTTGATGATCGCAGCCCATTCTTCAGGATTGCGGACGATCACTTCGGAAAAGAGAGCGAAGGTCTTTTCGATCGCGGCTTCGAGCGCGACTTCCAATTTGGCGTCGGTCGTTTTCTTGGCGTCAAAGACAAGATTGCCGCTGGCGATGAGCGTGCGGACGTTTTCGTAGCCGAGCTCTGCGGACATCTCACGCAGTTCCTTCATCGTGACCTTGCGGCCGCCGACATTCACTGCGCGGAGGAGGGCGACGTATCTCATGCGAGGGTCTTGCGCATTTCGGACAGGTGGAAGTTGCGGGTGGTCTCGCCGGAGTTTTCGGTGAAGGGGAAAGGGATGGTCGCGCCGGTGAGATGATAGCCGCGGCGTTCGTACCAGGCGATCAGGGCGGTTCGGATGTTGATGACGGTCATCACCATCTGGTTGGCGTTCCAAAGTTGCTGCACGCGGCGTTCGGCTTCGGCGATGACGATCTTGCCAAGGCCTGCGCCGTGCGTCGTGGGATCGATGGCGAACATGCCGAAATAGGCGGCGTTGATGCTGGCGTGCTCGGCCGTGGTGTCCGGACTGAGACCTTGCAGGAGGCAGCACCCGACGATCTTTCCGTCGCTCTCGGCAATGAGGAAACGGCTGTCGTCTCGCGCGATGATGCCGGCGACTTCCTCGTGGCTGGTGCGTGGGCCGCGCAATAGATGGGCCTCGGAGGTCCAGTTGCCCGCAGCTTCGGCGCCGCGATAGGCGCGTTCGATCAGGACGACCAGTTCGGACGTGTCGGCGGCTGTAGCATAGCGGAATGCGGGTGCGTGCATGAAGAGGCTCCGGCGCTGGCTAATCCATGGCGAGGGGCGGAGGTCAAGCGAGGTTTTGTGATGACCCTGCATGACGCCCCGCCTTGCGGCGGGGGAGGTTGGCGCGCTTAATCACGTGTCGAGGCGACAGGAGGCCGTCATGCGGATGATTGCGATTGCGGTGCTGGCGGTTGGCTGTGCGGCCGGAGCCGTGGCGCAGCAGACGCCGCAGCCGGAGCCGATGTTCTGCGAGCCGGCCAGCTATCCGTATGATGCTGTCGCGGCCGCGCCCTATTCGCATCGTGTGCTGTTCGAGGACGAGCATGTGCGGATCCTCGAGATCAATCTTCCCGCGCTGGCGACGGAGCCGATCCATATTCATGCGCTGCCGAGCGTGATCATGGGCGAGACGGGCGGGGATGCAGGCGGCAAGTTTCGCTATACACAGTACCGGATGGAGAGCGGCAAGTTCGTGGAAGTGTCGCACAACGACATCGAGCCGACCGGTGGGTATCGCGCGGTGTGGGCTGGGCCTGAGGGGCCGCATGCGATCACGAATATCGGGCAGGTGAGCGTGAAGTTCACCCGCGTCGAGATAAAGCCCGAGAGCTGCGCGAAGTAGCTAAGGTGCTGCGACGAACTTTTCGCCGGTGCCCGGCAAGTAGACCGGACCAAGCGGGCCGGTGGCGCCCTGGAGGAATGTGATCTTCGTTTCGATCGTTAATGACTGTCTGACGGCGAGGGCGGCCTGGAGCGCTGCATAGTCTGGTCCGTCTCCGCCCATGGCGGCAGCATCGCGCGTCGCGGCCCAGTGAGCCACGCTAGCGTAGCGTGTGGTCAGGTAGACTTCGTCATAGTTGGGAGACGCTTCCTTGCCGTCTGGCGGCGGGATCACCTGCCACATGCCGACGATGCGCGCGCCGATCTTCTCGAAGAAAGGCCAGATGCCGGTCTGGGACGCCTGCATGAATTGCGGGAATGCGCCCTTCTTTATCTTCCAGTAGCGGATGGTGACGATTTCTTCGCCCGATTGCGCGGCTAGGTTGCGGACAGGACCGCGTGACGCAGCGGCATCGCGGTTCATCTGGATCGGATTGTTGTTGGCCGGAAGCTGCGCGGCGGGAGTCGTCGCTGGCGAGGTCGTGCAGGAGGCGAATAGAAGAAAGGCAGCAAAGACCGCGCGCATGAAAAGCTCCCCTATTTTGCTCAGCATATCAGCAGTCGTGTTCGCGCCACGCGCAATTCGAGCCGCGCGGAAAAGAATCTTCTTCCGGCCCCTTACACCCCGTTGAAGCTCACAACTAACGGTGCTGAACTTGGCGTGGGTAGTGGGGCATCGAGCATGACAAACAGATCACCAGAATTCTCACTTGCGCTGACGCATGTGCTGAAAGGTGTCGCGCGTTTTACCCACGTCAAATCGGTTTCATCACGCGGGCGCGACGTCCAGTCCTTCCGGTCTGACGAGGGGCGACGGCGGACGCTGCTGTTGCAGCACCTCTATCACGATCACGCGATAGAGGTGGCGGGCGTAGATGGCGAGGTGGGCTATCGCGAGACATTGCCGCCGGACGCCTGGGTCAATGACCGGCTTGCGGCCATGGGCGAGTGTTGGCGGGTTCACAATGTCGACGGCTTCAAGTGTGAGATCTACGAAGCGGCCTGAGGCTCGCTCGCGTCACTGGCGCGACTAGTGCAGGACAGGCTCGGCCTCTTCCTGATCAGCATTGATTGCCAAATGGCGCAGAATGCTTTCCGAGACGAGCATGCCTGATTCCGCAACAGCGAGTTCGTGGCGATACAGCGATAGGGTTTCACCCTGTATCGACCGCAGGCGGAGCGATCCCAGGAGGTCGGCGAGCATGTCCATCGCGGGCACGACCATATAGGCAAGCTCACGCACGGTTTCGTCTGAACGAGCCGAAAGAAGCTCGCAAAGCAAGCGCCGCGACTCCCCTAGCTGGCTGTGGAGCTGGTCGACAGCGCCGATTATTTCTTCCGCTTCATATTTCCCGGCGCTCATGCTGGTCCCGCTGTGCTGCTAGTGCGCTGAACAACGCACGAATCACCTTTGGGATGCGCGCCGCGCCAAGACCTTGATTTTCCAGCATTGCCAGCTCACCTCGACAGGCGACGGCATCAACGCGACCTTAATCGCATATCTTTAGACTTTAGCTCCCTGCACTCCGGCCTGGCTCCGTCCCATGAATCTGCTCGACGGCATCAAGAGCGACTGGATCTACATCACCGGATTCCGCCGGATCATCGGCGCGATCGGGAAGTTCGATCCTGAAGCCGAATACACGGTCGCAGACGCGATCGAGGATGCGGTGGACGACCATGATGATCGGCTCTTCATCTCGTTCGAGGGGCGGGATATCAGCTATGCCGATTTCGACAAGCGCGCGAACCAGTTTGCGCACTGGGGGAGGGCTGCAGGGCTGAGGAAGGGCGACTGCGTTGCGCTCTTCATGGAGAACCGGCCGGACTATATCGCCTTCTGGGCGGGCATGTCGAAGATCGCCGTGAAGGTTGCGCTGATCAACTACAACCTAACCGGCCCGGGACTGTCGCATTGCGTGAAGATTACCAATGCGCGGGCGATCGTGATGAACCCGGAGCTTGCGCCGCAGTTCGAGAGTGCGCGCGACCAGACGCCGCTTGACCTTGGGGCTTTCGTCCCTTGGGGGCGGCGGCGGGCATGACGCAGATCGACGCTGGCGTCGACAAGGCGTGGACAGAGCGGCCCAACAAGTCAGTGCGTGCGGGCGTGAAGGGCGGCGAAGTTGCGCTCTACATCTATACGTCTGGGACGACTGGATTGCCCAAGGCTGCGAAGATTTCGCATGTGCGGGCTCGGGGCCTGATGCGTGTGTTCAAGGATGCAACAGAGGCCC
Source organism: Hyphomonadaceae bacterium (assembly GCA_016714495.1). Taxonomy (GTDB): domain Bacteria; phylum Pseudomonadota; class Alphaproteobacteria; order Caulobacterales; family Hyphomonadaceae; genus UBA7672. Next base: position 32,835 of record JADKDU010000002.1, read on the forward strand.
ATGCAAACGATCGCATCCTGCTGACGCTGCCGCTGTATCATGCGACAGGTGGAATGTGCGGCGTGGGGACGGCGTTGAATGCAGGCGCCTGCATTATCCTGCGCCGGAAATTTTCGGCGTCGCATTTCTGGCAGGAAGCGATCGACAATAATGCGACCATGCTGGTCTATATCGGCGAACTCGGCCGCTATCTGATGAACCAGCCTGCGAGCGCGCTGGAGAAGAAGCACAAGATCAAAAAGGGTTTCGGCAATGGACTGCGCGCCGATGTGTGGGCTCAGTTCGTGGAGCGAACGGGCATCAGCCATCTTGTCGAATTCTATGGTTCGACCGAAGGCAATGTGAACTTCTTCAATCTTGACGGGAAGATCGGCGCCGTTGGGCGTATTCCCAGGCTGCTGCGCGCGCGTTTGCCTGCACGCATCCTGAAGTTCGATGTCGAGACAGAGGAACCTGTGCGCGGGCCGGATGGGCTGTGTATCGAGGCTGCGCCGGACGAGCCGGGCGAGGCGGTCGGGCCGATTACGCACGAACCTCGGCAGCGGTTCGATGGTTACAACGACGAGGCGCAGTCAAAGAAGAAACTGCTTCGCGATGTCTTTGTGAAAGGCGACCTGTGGTTCCGCACGGGCGACCTGATGAAGATGGACGCGGATGGTTATGTCTATTTCGTCGATCGCGTCGGCGACACCTTCCGTTGGAAGGGCGAAAACGTTTCGACCAGCGAAGTCGAGATTGCAGCGTCCTCCATGACCGGCGTCAAGCATGCGATCGTCTATGGCGTGTCCGTCCCGGGACATGACGGCCGCGCAGGAATGGCTGCGCTGACGCCGCGCGACGGGATCGATCTTGTCGGGCTTTATTCGCATCTCGCGGCGCAATTGCCCGCTTATGCACGACCCGTCTTCCTGCGCCTGCAGGGCGAGGTGGAGACGACCGGCACGCTCAAATATCGCAAGGTTGATCTGGTGGACGAAGGCTTCGATCCCAGCAAGACGACCGATCCGCTGTACGTGTTCGATCTGGACAAGGGCGCCTACGCGCCAATTGACACGCCCATGTTCGCGAAGATCGTGAGCGGAGTTTATCGGCTCTAGTCCGTTCGGGTCAGCCTTTTTTCGGCCTGACGTTTTGCGCCGGATTGTTTTTCGCGCCAGTCTCTTTCGCGTCAGCCAGGAGCGTAGCGCAGGGCGCGTCCGGCTCGCCGCCGGTCTGGATGAACGGCAGCACGCCGAGCGGGCCCGAAATGGTTGCGAGCAGAGCGGACAGTCCTGCTTGCAACGCAGTCTCTTCATTCAACGCCTGGAAAGTCATATTGCGAAGCGTGCCGCGGATGCGGATATCGCCGGAGACCGTGCCGATCGAGACATCGTGAGGGCGTGCGAAGACTTCGATGTCGACTGACTCGTTTTTCAGGTTCACGCCGCCGGTCGCCGCCACAAGGCTGTCCTTGTTATCGATAACGGCGGGCTTGAGCGTGGCCTGACCATCCTTGAAAGCGATGTTGGCCGCGAGGCAGCGCGACTTGATGTATTGAGGCTCCCTTTTGTCCTCGGTCGCCCAGAGGAGAAGGATTTCACCAAGATCGAGGCCCGCGCCTTCGACGGCGAATTTGGCAAGTTCGCTGTTGTTCGACCATAGGCCGACTTCGCCATTCGCCGTGCCGGCGGCTTCGCGGAAGCCCGATCCGGTGAGCGTCAGGGCGAATTTGCCGTTCAACGAGCCGCGCACCATCGGCGTGTCGATGAAGCGACTGATCGCGACATTCTTGAGATCGCCGTTGGCTTTCGTGACCGCTGGATCCTTGCTGGCGTTGATGTTGATCTTCGCATCGAGATCGCCAGTCGACGTTTTGACAAAGGCGCGTTCGAAATCGAGCACGCTGTCCCGCAGCGCGCCCTTGAGTGTCATCGCGTTGATGCCCATGGGCGCGTCGACAACCTTGGCGGCGACAAAGTTGATGTCGGCGTTAACAGCTGCGAGACGGGTAAAGTCGATGCGTGCGTCGGGGATCAGGCGCGCGGAGCGGTCGTAGACTTCTTTCGCTTTCACCTGCTCGGCGTTTTCGGTTTCTCCCTTGCCCGTGCCGAGCGGTATACCAAAGACGACACCAAGATCGTCGAAGTCGAGGCTGTTCGAGGTGAGATCGACGGTCAGAAGCGGCTTCTTCTGCGCCAGGTTGATGCGCACGAGGCCGCCCAGATCGCTGTCGCCCATCCGGCCCGTGAGATTTTCAACCGACCATGTCTGGCTGTGAACGGATAGCGCGCCCTTGATGTTGAAGGGCGGCGTGTCGGGCGCCGAGGCCCCGGCGATGTCGGCGAGATCCTTCAGGTTCTGACCCTGCGCGGTGATGTTGCCCGTCAGTGAGCCGCCCCAGTCACGTTGCAGACCATCAAATGTGAGTTTGTTCTTGCCCGACGCAGCTTCAGCGCGGACATTGCCTTTCGAGAAGGAGCCATCGGCCGAAACGATGTTCACGACGCGCAGCTTGTCGTTGCGAGTAAATTTTATGGCGACATTGGCCGCGTCGATCTCGTCGACATATTGCTGTGGGTTGAAGGTTGTCCTGGCTTCGTCCGGCGCCTTGTCCTCAAGAATGATCTCACCGTCGCGCACCCAGATGCGCCTCGCAAGAACGCGCCCAGGAAGGAAGCCGAAGAGGTCGTAATTGATTTCGATCGCGTCGGCCTCGATCGTGCCTGGCCAGTCGAAGCTGCGGAGGATGAAGCGATCCGAGAAGGGGTGTTCGAGATGGCCGACCTGCACCTTCGCCGATTTGTTTCCAAAGGCGCCAATCGCCCAGTTGATCATGGGCGTGCCGGTTGAGGGGTTGGCGAGCAGCATGTTGAGCGTGACCCATCCAACCACGAGGACGCCGCCAATCGAGCCGGTCCAGATCAACACATGTTTGGATGGCGACTTCCATTTGAAGTTACGCGCACGTTCCCGCGCTGCAGCGGCGAATTTTGTCGTGCCTGACCTAAGTTTTGTCCATTGGCCTGAAATCCACGTCACACGCTGCTCCACTCCGTGCCTTGGAATCGCGCGAGGGTCAGTTTTGTTCCGAAGGAACGTGTTCCGCAGGGGCTTTCCACCCTAGCGGAGCACGGCTTTGCGCCCGAGCCTCAGCTCCACAGGTCGCCGAGCGTGAGCTGCTCGATGAATGTGTCGCCGATCGGGTGGGAGTACGTCGTGCCGTTAGCCCAGTCATCCAGGCGCGCGTTGAGCGTCTGGATGGAGGGACCAGTGCGCACGCCAGCAGCCTCGAGGCGGCGGACCAGTTCGCGGAGCTGACCATCCTCGAGATCGACATTGTGCGGCGCTTTCGCTTCAGAGAGACGCCAACCAGCGGCGTCCCAGTTAAGAGCGACCGCGGCGGCCGGATCGATGCGCCAGGCATAAACAGCCATACGCCCATCCGCGATGCGCACAGCGTGATCGGCAAGGCAGTTCTGGAACTCCAGCGCGAGCGACTCGAGCTGCTTGCGGCTGGTCACACGCACGAAGGGAGCAACCAGAGCCGGCGCGGGATCCGCGGTGCGGAAGGCGTCGGGGGTCAGGTCTTCCTGCGCGCGCATGAACACGGCGCGGGTGTCCCCGCCAGCGCTCCAGCGGCGGGCGATACGGCCGACTGCGTCGGGCTGGCGCATGCGGACTGCGAGATGGAAAGCGCGCGCCAGATCGGCTGCCGCCGCCCGCGTGGGGATAGCACGGACGATCGCCGCAGACCGCAGTGCGGCAGGCAGTTCCGCAATCGGTGCAAACGCCCCCGGACGGACCAGATCGAGATGACGCAGGACTTCGTTCGCCATCGGCTCCGCCAGTAGGTGGAGAAAGACGACGTAGTCGTGCGGCTCCCACAGCGTCTCGCCCGCTTTGGCGAGCGCTCGCATCACCCCTTGTGCGTTGGCGCCTGCCAGCGCTTCGGCGACGATCGCATCGCGCTGGAATTCGACCATGCGGCGCAGCTCGTTGGGACCGACTTTGCGGGCGGCCTGACCGGCTAGCATGATCGCAGCTGCGTGTCGCCGCGCTGCGGGCAGGGCGAAGAACTCGGCGTGCGGCGCCGGCCAGAGCTGGGCGACTGCATCGGCGAATCCGCCGGCGATGAACGCCAGAAGCGATGTTGCACGGCGCGCCGGTTGTGGCGCGCGCTGAAAAAACTGCGCGACCATCGTCGCGTCTCCTCTCGACATGCGCCCCCAATCACGCCGGAAAGCGTGTTCGCGGACGCGGCTCCGCGCGCGCGAAATTGCGCGGCGTGGCCAGGGTCAGGTTCGTGAGGTCAGACGCTACCGAGCCGAAGCCGGGGGCGCTGACCGCCCCCTGGGATACAGAGGGCCAAACTGATTGAGTTCAGTCGCCTCATCGGCTGCTGGCTCCATTGCGATGCGGGAGTGCGTCCCCCGACCTGCGACCGTCTGGCGCAAGATTCTGGCGGGATTTGGGCGGAGCGCAATTTCGGTCTAGGTGTTTTCGAGCTGCCGACGATCGCTTGCGGGAGTTGTGCTGCGCGCGCAGCGTCGGCCAAGGAGAAAGTCATGATCCGTTACGCTGCGTTTGCCTGCCTCGCGCTGGTCGCCTGTGCGCCAGAAGCCAAGCCGCCGGAAACGCCCGCTCCAGCGGAGCAACCTGCGGCTACGCCGCAGGCGCCGGCGAGCGATGCCGCAAAGTACAAGCCAGCTGAAATCGGCGAGATCACCGTGAAATTGCCGCTGGCTGGCGCGCGCGTGACCAGCCCTTTGACCGCGGAAGGCGTCGCCAACAATGACTGGTTCTTCGAAGGGCAGTTCGTGGCGGAGATTCTGGTCAACGGCGAGATGATCGCGCAGGCGCCCGCGATGCAGTCGGGCGACAAGAGCTGGACCGATCCAGGTCCTGTGGAGTTCAGGGCCGAATTACCGTTCGATGTGACACAGGAGCAAAACGCCGAGTTGATTCTCAGTGAGGACATGCCGGAGTTTATCGACGAGGCGAATGATATTCGTGGCCCGGCCCGTTCAGTGCGCATTTCAATCGTGCTGCTGCCGCCCGCAAAGTGAGCGCACGTTTCCGTCCCGAAAAGGCGATCCTTGAACTCGATGGCCGGTTTCACACAGCTGTCGATCCCGCCGATTTTGCGCAGCACGTCACGCGGTGGCGAAATCAGCGATGGGCGGAGCAAGTGGGACTTGGCGCGCTGAGCGAGGTTGAGTGGATCGAGCATTTTGGAAAGTTCGCGCCGCTTGAGGGCTCGTTGCCCAAGCCGCTGGCGCTGGCTTATCACGGGCATCAGTTCCAAGTTTACAACCCGCAGATCGGCGACGGGCGCGGCTTTCTGTTCGCGCAGTTGCGGGATGGGCAGGGCAGGCTGCTGGACCTTGGAACCAAGGGATCGGGACAGACGCCGTGGTCGCGCACAGGCGATGGCCGCCTGACGCTAAAGGGCGGTGTTCGGGAGATCATGGCGGCCGGAATGCTGGAGGCGCTGGGCGTCTACACCTCGAAAGCATTCTCGCTGATTGAGACCGGCGAACAATTGCATCGGCACGACGAGCCGTCGCCAACGCGCTCATCGGTGCTGGTGCGGCTGTCGCACAGCCATATTCGGTTCGGCACATTCCAGCGGCAGGCTTACGCGGGCGACGCCGACGCTATCGGCAAGCTGGTCGAGTACTGCATCCGCCATTATCACCCGACCGCCGCCGGAGCGGACATGGCGGTTTCTGCGGCGGGATTGCTGCGCGAGATCGTGGCGACGACCGCGGAGCTTGCCGCATCGTGGATGTCCGCAGGATTTGTCCACGGCGTGCTGAATACCGATAACATGGTGGTGACCGGGGAAAGCTTCGATTACGGGCCGTGGCGCTTCCTTCCGTACTCCGATCCCAGCTTCACGGCGGCCTATTTCGACGAGCAGGGGCTCTATGCGTTCGGCCGCCAGCCTTCCGCTGCGCTGTGGAACCTGAGCCAGCTGGCGTCATGCCTGACGCTTGTGGCGGACGCGCCTTTGCTTGAACCCGAGCTGCAGCGGTTCGCTGCGCTGTATCGAGCAGCATTCCGGGATCGGATGCTCAGGGTGCTCGGCCTGAAGTCTCTTAGCGAAGAAGATGATCTTGCTCTTCTCAAATCGCTGTTTGGCTGGATGAATGAGACGCGCGCGGCGTGGCCACAGGTCTTCTTCGACTGGTTCGGGGGTCCGGCCAGTGAGGGGCGAGCGGCGACCAGTCCCCTGGCGAAGCTCTATGCGGCGCCGAGTTTCGCGCCAGTGCGCAGGGCTCTGATGCTGCATGAGGCGGAACGGCCCGAGCGTCTGTCCCATGTCTATTTCAGATCGGCCGCGCCTGTCAGTCTCGTGATCGAGGAAGTCGAGGCGGCGTGGGAGCACATTGCCGAGCGTGATGACTGGGGACCGTTCAACCAGCATATGGCGCGAATCGAAAATGCACGCCAGGCGCTGTCGCCGCCGTAGGTTAAGACCGGAAACCTCATTAAATACGGCCATTTTCACGACACAGTCGCACCGAAAACCCCTCCGGCCCTACGAGTTTGTTAACTGTTATCACGCGAGATGACATCGAGCATTCCTAGCCTCGGTCGCCGTCCATGTCGTCCGCTCCTCTTCCATTGGGTTCGGCATCGCCTCCTGAGGTGATCGAGAAGTCATTCGCGGTGGCCACCGAGCATTTCCTGAATTCGGTTTCCGAAGCTTTCGCCCTTATCGATCAGGACGGGCGCGTCGTCCGCGCAAACATCGCCTATCGGCGCCTAACCGGTCCGGCGGGCGGAGCACATGACGCGTCCATCATCTCCTATCTCGACGCTGAACGGCGGGAGCAGGTGCGTGAAGCGCTTCGGACGCTGAACGAGAAGACGCCGACGCGTTCGCTGCAGATGCGTTTCAAGATCGGCCACGATTTCAAGCTGATCGATGCGGAATTGTCCTGGCTGGGGCCGGCAGGTCTGGTCTCATTTGTGGGCCGGGATGTGACGCGACAAGATACGCTGGAGCGCGAGCGTCTCGAAACCGCGACGGCGCGCGATGCGGTGGAGCAGGTTGGCGATATCGGCCACTGGCGCGCCGGCCGGGATTTTAAGTTGCAGTGTTCGCCGGGCGCCTCGCGCATTCTGGGCCTTGATCCCGCGGCGCCGCCCCTGGTGCTGACAGATTTCGCAGCAATGATCGTGGTCGAGGAACGCCAGAGTGTGGTGGCTGCCGCGCGCGATGCTTTCGAGAAGCGGAAGCCTGTGCGGCAGACATTCCGGATGCGTCGCGCCGACGGCACAACGCGCATGATCCAGGTCGCTGGCTCGCCGTCGATCGATGCGCGTGGCCAGATCGAGGCGATGCACGGGGTCGTGGTCGACAAGACAGATAGTCATGCTGCGTTGCAGGCCGCCATGAACGCGGACTCGACTGTGCGCCGGTTCGTGCAGGCTGCGCCCATGTCGATCGCGATGTACGACAAGGAAATGCGCGTGATGATGGCCAGCGAAAGCTGGCTAGCCGAGCGCAGGGTGAAGCAGGAAGACGCTCTCGGCCGGTCGATCTATGACCTATTGCCATGGACGCCGGAGAAATGGCGCACCGTGCACCGGCAGGTGTTGCGCGGTGAATCGATGAGTTGCGACCGCGACCGCTTCGATCGCCGTGGCGGCAAGGTCGGCTGGCTGAAATGGTCCGCCGCCCCCTGGCGCGACGGCGAAGGCGCCATCGGGGGCATCGTGATGATGCACGAAGACGTCACCTCCATCGTCGAAGCGCAGCACGAGGTCGAATCGTCCAAGGAGCGCATGTCGTTCGGGATGAGCATCACCCAGATGATGATCTGGGAACTCGATTTCGAGATGCGGGAAACCTATCTCGAGGGCGACTGGAAGCATTTCTTCCCGCAGCGGCCGACCTTCGATTCGCTCACTGGCGGCGACAGCTGGATCCATCCGTCCGATCGCGAGATGTTGGCCAACAAATGGCGCGCGCATCTCGCTGGCGGCCCGCCTTACACAGCCGAGTATCGGGTCAGCTTCGTCGATGGACGCGAGATCTGGCATGCGGCGTCGATCCGCATTCTGAAGACGGTTAAGGGTTCGCCCGCACGGGCCTTCGCTGTGATCCAGGACATCACGGCGCGCAAGAACATCGAGATCAAGGCGATGGAAGCCGAGCAGCGCGCGCTGGTCGCGGCGGCTGCGAAGTCGGACTTCCTCTCCAACATGAGCCACGAAATCCGCACGCCGCTCAACGGCGTGCTCGCGGTGTCCGAAGTGCTCGCCCGTACGCAGCTTGATGAACGGCAAGGCGAGATGGTGCGTCTCATCTCGACATCAGGCCGCACGCTATTGCGCGTGATGGACGATCTGGTCGAGTTCTCGCGTCTCGAGGGCGACGAAATTCAGTTCGACGTGCGTCCATTCGAGCTGGAAGAAACGCTGCGCAATACATGCGAGGCGGCGCGGACGCGCGCGGAGGCAAAGGGCCTGCGCTTCGAAACATTCGTTTCTGCAAGCTGCGACGGCGTATTCCGCGGCGATCCCGTGCGCATCGGACAGGTGCTAGGCAACCTGCTCAACAATGCGGTCAAGTTCACCGAAGAGGGCCACATCAGCGTTTCCGCCACGGTAGAAGAGGGGGCGGAGGGCAAGACGCAGCTTCGCATGTCAGTCAGCGACAGCGGCGTTGGCTTCCCTCCCGACCTGGCGGACCGGATTTTCGAACGCTTCGAGCAGGCAGACATTTCAACGTCGCGCAAGTTCGGCGGGCTGGGGCTCGGCCTATCCATTGTAAAGCGTCTGGTTGAGCTGATGAAAGGCAAGGTGAGCGCGCAGTCTAAGGAAGGCGAAGGTTCGACGTTCGAGGTCATCTGTCCGATCTCACGCGACCGCATCGCAGCCTTGGGCGCCATCACGGCGGTCGCAGTCGAGGATTTCGATACCGAGACGCGTATCGAGAACCTTCGCCTGCTGGTCGCCGAAGATAATCCGATGAACCGCCGTGTTGTGGAATTGCTGCTGGCTCAATCGGGTCTGCAGATCACGTTTGCGGAAAACGGCAAGGAAGCCGTCGAGAAGTTCTCGACCAGCCGGTTCGATCTCGTGCTAATGGATCTTCAAATGCCGATCATGGGCGGGCTTGCCGCCATGCGCGCCATTCGTGCGTGGGAGCGCGAAAGCGGCCGGCCGCCGACGCCCATGCTCGCCGTTTCCGCCAACGCGACCGACGAACACGTGCTGGAAGCGAAAGAGGCTGGCGCTGACGACCATGTCGCCAAGCCGATCGTGCGCGAAATCCTGTTCGAGGCGATTGCCCGCTACGCCAAGCCGATCCGCGGCGAAGGTCGCACGAGCTTCGATGATGGCGACTTTGATCTCGATGAGTTCGATATCGCGGTCTGATCGCCGCTTCAGCGACCGACAGACGGAAACCACTGCCGGAAGGCGTCGCCGACTGAACCAGGCGCATAGACGCCAAACATTATTAGGCCGAGCGTCAGGACGTGTAGAGCTGTGATCAGCCCGGTCACCATGACGAAGCCGGGCTTGTAGGTCTTGTGGCGAAGCACGTGTTGCGCCAGCAGGCCGCCAATGATCCCAAACGTGAGATCGAGCAGATGCAGACGACGCTCCGGCTCGCGCCATTCACGCCGCGCGGCCGCACGCTTGTCCGCCTGATAGAACAGGAAGGAGGCGATGCCGGCGATCAGGTAGAGCAGGCCGACCCAGGGCGGGAAGCGTCCCAGCATGATGTCGTTCGCAAGCAGCACGAGGATCACGGCGGCCGCCGACACGCGGATTGATATGCCGAGCATGCCGGGGTCGGCCTTTGGGCGCGCCGGCGCTGGAGCGGGATCGGGCGCAGAGCGAACGGCTGGCGCCGCCTTGGCTTTCGGCGCGCCATGATTGTGCACATTGATGGCGACAGGCCGGCCGTTGGAACCCTGGCCGATCTCGTAGGACAGGCTGTCACCGGCCTTCGGCCGCTCGACGCTTTTCCCGATCGACTTCATGTGAACATAGATTTTGCCGCCGGCGGGGCGTTGGATGAATCCAAAGCCCCGTGCGTCGTGCCAGTCGACAAGTATGCCCGTTTCGCGCGTCACGCGTTACCCGATAGCGCTATTTGTTAGCGCGGTTCTTAACGAGATCGTCGACGACAGCAGGGTCGGCAAGCGTTGATGTGTCGCCAAGATTGGAGAAGTCGTTTTCCGCGATCTTGCGTAGGATGCGGCGCATGATCTTGCCCGAACGTGTTTTTGGAAGGCCCGGCGCGAACTGGATCAGGTCGGGCGAGGCAATCGGTCCGATTTCCTTGCGAACGTGATTGGTCAGCTCTTTCCGGAGGTCTTCCGTGGGCGTCTCGCCGGCCATCAGTGAAACGTAAGCGTAGATACCCTGACCTTTGATATGGTGCGGGTAACCCACGACGGCTGATTCGGCGACTTTCGGATGCGAAACGAGCGCGCTTTCAACTTCTGCTGTGCCCATGCGGTGGCCGGAGACGTTGATGACGTCATCGACGCGGCCCGTGATCCAGTAATAGCCGTCTTCATCGCGCCGACAGCCATCGCCGGTGAAGTACTTGCCGGGATAGGTGCGGAAGTAGGTGTCGACGAAGCGCGTATGATCGCCGTAGACCGTGCGCATCTGGCCGGGCCAGGAATCGAGGATGCACAGATTGCCGGCGGTTGCGCCTTCGAGAACCGCTCCCTTGTCGTCAACGAGTTGCGGACGGATCGAAAAGAATGGCTTTGCAGCCGAGCCTGGTTTGAGAGCGTGCGCGCCGGGCAGCGGCGTCATCAGCGCACCGCCCGTTTCCGTTTGCCACCATGTGTCGGCGATTGGGCAGCGCTCCTCGCCGACGATGCGGTAGTACCACTCCCATGCTTCGGGATTGATTGGCTCGCCGACCGAACCGAGCAGGCGCAGCGATTTACGCGATGAGCTGGTGACATAATCGTCGCCCGCGCCCATGAGCGCGCGCAGTGCGGTGGGCGCCGTGTAGAATGTCGTGACCTTGTGCTTGTCGACCGTCTTCCAGAACCGCGATGCGTCAGGGTAGGTCGGAACGCCCTCGAACATCAGTGTCGTCGCGCCATTCGCGAGCGGGCCGTAGACCACGTAAGTATGGCCCGTCACCCAGCCCACATCCGCCGTGCACCAGAAGACATCGTTTGGCTTGAGATCGAAGACGATCTCATGGGTCATCGACGCCCAGACGAGATAACCGCCCGTGGTGTGCAGCACGCCCTTTGGCTTTCCGGTGGAGCCGGAGGTGTAGAGGATGAAGAGCGGGTCCTCGGCGCTCATTTCTTCCGGCTCGCACTCGTCGGAGACGGTCTGGGCCAGATCATCATACCAATGATCGCGGGCCTCTGTCATGGCGATCTTGCCGCCCGTGCGTTTCACGACGATGACGGATTTGACCGGCGAGGTTGCGCCCAGACGGTCGAGCGCGGCGTCGACATTGGCCTTAAGCGGAATCGGTTTCCCGCCGCGAAGGCCTTCATCGGCCGTTACCACGCAGGTCGAGCCGCAATCCTCGATGCGCCCTGCGATCGAATCCGGCGAGAAGCCGCCAAACACCACGGAGTGGATCGCGCCAATGCGCGCGCAAGCCAGCATCGTGTAGGCTGCTTCGGGGATCATCGGCATGTAGATGGTGACGCGGTCGCCCTTCTTGACGCCCTGCGCCTTCAGCACGTTGGCGAAGCGGCAGACTTGCGAATACAGCTCCGCATAGGTGACGTGCTTCGAGACGTTGGGATCATCGCCCTCAAACAGGATCGCTGTGACATCGGCCTTGTGGGGAAGGTGGCGGTCGATGCAGTTGGCCGATACGTTGAGCGTGCCGTCTTCGAACCATTTGATCTGAAGGTCGTTGGGATCGTTGGTTTTCGAGATGTCCCAGTTGACGTTCTTGACCTTGGTGTAGGGCCGCATCCAGCGCAGGCGCTTGCCGTGCTCGCGCCAGAAGGCTTCCGGATCACTGATAGAGGCCGCGTACATTTCCTCGTACTTTGCGGCGTTCACCCGCGCCTTTGCCGCGAATTCCGGCGGCACGGGATAAACGTGGCTCTCGGACATGGGCGATCCTCCAGTGTGTCACGGCTTCTCTGACACGCTTCTTGGCCCATTTCGGTGCGAAGATGAAGCGTAGAACAAGAGCGAGTTTCGGGCCAGATCGTAGCACGAAGTCGCGTGTCTGCTGCTGATGCGAACTTGCAGGCGGACTAGCCCACGAACGCTTTCTCGATCACGAACTCGGCGGGGTGGGCGTTGGAGCCCTCTTTGAGGCCGGCCTTTTCGACAAGCGCCTTGATGTCGTTGATCATGTCCATCGAGCCGCAGACCATGACGCGGTCAACCGCCGGGTCGAGCGGCGGGACTTCGAGATCGGCAAACAGCGTGCCTTTTTCGATGCAGGTTGTGATGCGGTCCTGGTTCGGCCAGGGTTCGCGCGTGACCGTCGTGTAGTGGACGAGGCGGCCGAAATACTCGCCAACGAGCGGATCATCGCGCAGGCTTTCGACCAGCTCCTGTCCGTATTTCAGTTCGCCTACTTCGCGGCAGGTGTGGGTCACGATTACCTGTTCGAACCGCTCATAGGTTTCAGGGTCACGGATCACCGAAGCGAAGGGTGCGAGCCCGGTGCCGGTCGAGAAGCAGTACAGCCGCTTGCCGGGTGTGAGGGCGTCGTGGACCAGAGTGCCGGTCGACTTGCGGCCCAGCAGCACCTTGTCGCCTGGCCTGATCAGTTGGAGTTTCGAAGTCAGCGGACCGTCGGGCGCCTTGATCGAGAAGAATTCCAGCTCCTCGTCCCAGCTTGGGCTGGCGATCGAATAGGCGCGCAGCAGAGGCTTGCCGTTTGCCCCTTCGAGGCCGATCATTACAAACTCGCCGGAGCGGAAACGGAACGCCGACGGCCGCGTGATCCGGAACGAGAACATGCGGTCGGTATAATGCTTGACCGACAGAACCGTCTCTTCCGTCGGGGCATTGGGTGACTTGGCAGGCTTTTCTGCGGGCTTATCAGCGGCTTCCGTCATGGCGTCCTGGAGCTTTGACGGAGCCCCCCGTCCGGGCCCGTTTGCGCAGGCTGGACCTAGGGGGTAAGCGCGGCAAATGCAACTAATGCCAATGTTTAGCCGGAAAACCCCGGTCAACTGCCGAGGCGAGTGGTTAGCGCCATAATCTCGCCCGCCACGCCATTTTGATACCTTGCCAAGGCGAAGCCGCCTATGCTGGCTGAGCTACCCTTTAAAGACCGGAGGAACCGGGACATTTGCCGCGTCTGCTGACCATCATGCTCGGAGCGATCGCGCTGATCGTCGCCATTGTCGGCATTCGCTCCCTCATGCCCGGTGGCGACGACATCCGCGATGTGCAGGCCGACAAGATCCCGACCCTGGATAAGGCCCTGCCGGACGCCAGCCAGGGCCGGAATGGCATGCCTGTCGTGGTCATCCGGTCGCAGGCTGTCGAGCGGCCGTTGTTCCTGTCGGTGGGCGGACGCACTGAAGCACGCATTCTTGACGTGAAATCACAGTCCGCCGGCACGGTCACGCAAGCTCCTGTCACGGAGGGCATGCTGGTCGAGAAGGACGCGCTCCTTTGTGGTCTCGACGTGGACGGCGCCAGCGCGAAGGTGCGCGAGGCGGAGGCCGCCATGGCCGGCAAGCGCCAGGCTTATGATGCGGCTGCAAAGCTAGTGGCGAATGGCTGGGCGACGCAGGGCCGGCTGACGAGCGCCAAGGCGGCGCTCGACGGCGCTCAGGCGTCTCTTGATGTCGCCCGGTCGGATCTGAGGAAGATGCAAGTACGTGCGCCCTTTCGCGGCGTGTTCGAGAAACGCAACGCGGACGTCGGGCAGTTTCTCAATCCGGGCGGCTCGTGCGGCGTCGTCGTCCAACTCGACCCGATCGTCTTTGTGGCGCAGGCGACGGAGAAGCAAGCAGGGCAGATCATTGTTGATGGCAATGCACGCGTTCGCCTGTCGGACGGCGCCGAGGTCGAAGGCAAGGTGACGTATCTCGCGCGCGTGGCCGATGCGTCCACGCGCCAGTTCAGGCTCGAGGTTTCCGTGCCAAACCCGGGCAACGCCATCACGGTGGGCCGCACGGCGGAGATCAAGGTCGAAACGGGCCGGGGCTATGCTCACCGCGTCAGCCCCGCGCTGCTTCTGCCGGACGACCAGGGTCGCATCGGCGTGCGCTTTGTGGATGTGGGTGGCGTGGTCAGCTTTGTACCGGCCGACATCATCGACGAGACGCCGGACGGCATCTGGGTCGCCGGCCTGCCACGCAATGCGCTGCTGGTCGCGGAGGGGCAGGACAACGTCAAAGCTGGCCTGCGCGTGACGCCAGATGTGCGCGAGATTCCCGGCGCCGTCGCGCCCTAGCGTTCGCTAGTCCTCGATCACGTTATGGTACTTCGCCTCGAACTCGGGCGTTCGCGAAACATGGAGATAGCCGGAAGCGACGTACAGCTTGAACTTCCGTTCCCGCGTCGGTCCTAGCGGGATTGTCAGATATCCGATTTCCTCGATGGTGGTGAAATCCCGCCGGATCATCGGACGGTTGCCGCCGGCGCCGCTCGCAATCAGTATTTTAACATCGTCGCCTGGCTGGATCGCGCCGGCTTCCTCGGCATGGCTGCGGGCGCGATCGCCGCGAAGCCAGGTGCGAACGGGCACCATGTCGACGTTGCGGCCGTAATAGTCCATGCCGTGCCAGATTTCGCGGTCATCGACCAGAATAGCGGTTGCGCCGATTTCCTTGGCCTTGGCGCCAAGGCCAGCAACCGTGTCTTCCCATCCGCGCACGCCCTTCATGCTGTTTGAAGCGCGCGTCGCGTCAGCCAGCGAAGGCGAAACCCAGAGCGCCGTGAAGATCAGGCCGATGATGGCGTTAAACGCGATGCCGCTCCTGAGGAAAGGCGAAACCTTCATGCGGCCTGTTTCGGATCCGAAGGCGCGGTCGATCCAGGCCGCAAGCAACACACACGCTGCAGGGTAGGCCGCAGCCGCCCAGTTGGCGTGCGCCCGTGACATGATCTCCTGTCCCATGATCACAATGAGCGGCGGCACGATGAAGCACAGCAGCCAGAATTCGCGTGTGGTTGTCCATTTGTCCTTGCGGCCAGCGATCAGCGTAAACCCGACCAGCAGGAGCAGCAGGGTAATGGGTCCAAACACAGCGGCCTGATCGCCAAGGAAACCGAAAACGTGCAGCGGGCTGAAACCGGCTTCGCCAAGATTGGCGTTATCGGCGGTGTGGCTGACGGTCTCGAAATTGTGCGCGAAGTTCCACGCGATGTTGGGACCGAGCACGATCAGGGAGGCGATCACCAGCACCCCGCCGGCAGGCGATAGCACGGCCTTGCGCATGTCCCGGTCGATCAAGGCTGCAAGCGCCGCTCCGCCATAGAGGTAGAGAGCGGCGTATTTGCCAAGCATGGCGAGGCCGATCATGGCGCCGGCAAGGATGGCGTTGGCCATGTTCGGGCTGTCGCGGAACCGCCAGAGAAAATAGAGCGCCGCCGCCCATGCCGCCAACAATACGGCGTCGGTCGACATGATCGTCGATGACAACCAGATTCCTGGCATCAGCAGATAGATCGCCGCCGACCAGGCGCCGATCCGCGAATCGAAGGCTTTCTGGCCAAGCAGGAACAGGAAGTACGCCGCCACGCCGTGCAGCACGGGTGAAAAGAACCGTATCGCCCACTCGCCATCACCGAACACGGCGGTCGAGACTGCGATCACCCAGGCGATCAGCGGCGGCTTGGAATAGTAGCCAAAGTCGACCGTGCGGGACCAGCGCCAGTATTGGGCCTCGTCCGGCCCGATCTCCAGCGGAGTCGCGATGACCACGGCGACCCGCACCACTACAACCGCCGCGATCAGCAGCGCGACGCATGCCGATGGATTGCGCCGCCAGATGTCTTTCAGGGCATTCATCGCAAGGGCGTCCTGGAAATTTGCACGGACCCTAAAGGGTCGAAGCCCGCGCCAGAAGTCGACGCAGATTCGCGTCGTGGCATGGGTTTGCCGCGAGCGACAGGTGGGGTGACGGTATTGGCGTGGCGCTTTAGCCACAGAGCGACGTGAATCGTGGACTTATTTTGGTCGGCCCAGCCTGAAAGTCGGGCTGCGTCGCTGTGAATGGCGGGCTGTTGCGTCCTTGCACGCGGACATCACCAGCTCTCGCGCGATGATCGTCCCGCGCGGAAGGGAATTGCCGCGGCGCGGAAAACTCCGGAATTATCAAGGCGGGCCGCAGGTTGTTGCGAAAGCGAGTCTGTGGATCACTTGGAGAGGGACTGGCGAGCGCCCCTCAGAGCCGCCAACGGGTCCCCGGAATGTCGCGAAAAACACGCGTGATCCCGTCAAGAAACATTCATAGGCCGGTGGTTGAGCGGGCGTAGCCGACAGGCTATCGGCGCGTCGAAATCGGAAGAGGCGACGCCTCTTCCTTGGTGGCGAAGGGGTGACAATGATCAATCTGAAAAAGCTGGCTGGCGGCGTTGCGTTCGTGGCGGTTACGGCCTCGCTTACGCCAGCGGCCTACGCGCAGGTGACGACGTCGGGCGTGCAGGGCACGGTCTCGACCGCGGATGGCGCTGCGGCCGGCGATGCGACCGTCACGGTCGAAGATACGCGAACCGGGCTGACCCGCACCGTGGTTACCACACCCACTGGCGCGTTCGACGTCCGCGGCCTCAATGTCGGCGGACCCTATACGGTCTCGATTTCAGCGTCCGGCCAGCAAACGACCCAGGTCAACGATGTGTTCCTGGCCCTCGGACAGCCGACCAGCCTTTCCCTGACCTTCTCGGGCTCCCAGTCGACCGACATCGTGATCATTACGGCGACGCAGGCCGGCGCCACGCCGATCGCCACCGGCCCGGCAGCCACGTTCAGCCTGGCCGACATCGAGAACGCACCGCTCGCCAATCGCGACATCCGCGACCTGCTGGCGTCCGACCCGCGCATCTCGATCGACCAGGGCAACTCGGACGCCCTCTCCTGCGGTGGCGCCAACCCGCGTTACAACGCTCTCACGCTCGACGGCACTCGCATCGGCGACAGCTTCGGTCTCAACAGCTCGGGTTATCCAACCGAGCGCATGCCGTTCTCGCTGGATGCGATCGAACAGGTCTCGGTCGAACTCGCTCCGTTCGACGTTCAGTACGGCTTCTTCACTGCGTGCAACATCAACGCCGTCACCAAGTCAGGTTCGAACGAGTTCCACGGCGGCGTGTTCTTCGACTACACCGATGATGGTTTGACCGGTGACAAAACCGATGGCGTCCAGCGCAACCTCGGCACTTTTGACGAGAAGCGTTACGGCGCCAGCCTCGGCGGCCCGATCATCCCGGATACGCTGTTCTTCTTCGCCGCCTACGAAAAGTTCGAAGGCGCGAACGTGTTTGCCTTCACGCCGCAGGACAAGTTCATCGACCCGGCCGTCTACCAGGCTGTGATCGACACGGCCGTGAACCAGTACGGCTACGAGGCCGGCGGCCTGCCGGGCTCGATAGCGGTCGAAGATGAAAAATTGCTGGTCAAGCTCGACTGGAACATCAACGATCGTCACCGCGCGTCGCTGACCTACAATTACAATGACGGCTTCAATTTCTCGTCCTCAGACGACACGTCGACGCAGATCGTCGATGGCAATCACTATTACGAGCGCGGCGCCAAGCTGGAATCATATACCGGCCAGCTGTTCTCGGACTGGACCGACAATTTCTCGACCGAGTTCCGTGTTTCGAACCTGAAGCTCGACAACCGTCAGAATTCCGTCGCGGGGCCTGATTTCGGCGAGATCCAGGTCGACGTTCCGCGCACGATCGGCGGCACGGCGCGCATCTATCTCGGTTCGGACGACTCGCGTCACCGCAACAAGCTCAGCTACGAAGTGATGAGCTACAAGGCGGCGATGAACTACGCGATCGAGGACCACCTGTTCACCGCAGGTGTCGAACGCGAAGAGCTCGACGTGTTCAACCTGTTCCTGCAGGAAGTCGAAGGCGAGTGGCGCTTCTCCAGCCTCGCCAACTTCCAGGCTGGCCGCTTCAGCTACTTCGAATACTCGAACTCGGTCGGCACAAACGATCCGAACGACTCCGCTGCGGCCTTCGGCTTCGAAACCACGACCATGTACCTCCAGGACGATTGGCAGGTGAACGATGTGCTGAACATCGTCGCGGGTCTCCGTCTCGACGTTTACAGCTCCGACGACAAGCCAGCATACAACGCCGCGTTCCGCACACGCTACGGCTTCAGCAATGACGAGACCTTCGATGGTCTCCACCTCCTTCAACCGCGCATCGGCTTCACCTACGATTTCAGCGACGACATCACCTTCCGCGGCGGCGCCGGCCTCTATTCGGGCGGCAATCCGAACGTCTGGCTGTCGAACAGCTACTCGAACACGGGTGTGCTCTCGAGCGACTTCATCTGCCAGAACGCGGCGTCGAGCGCCCCGACTGTCCGCCGCTGCTCGTTCCCGGGCCTGACGCTGGCTAATCCGCTCCAGCCGAACCTGTCAGACTTCACCTACAACGGCTCAGGCCGCCCGTTCTATGACGTGCCGACCCAGGGTGTGAACTTCATCGGCACGGCTGCTCCGCGCGGCGGCGTCAACGCTATCGACCCGGATTTCGAGCTCCCGGCTTCTTGGCGCTACGCGCTCGGCGCGACCTGGAACCTCGACACCGGCTCCATGCTTGGCATTTTGGGCGGTGACTACCGCATCGACGCCGATGTGCTCTACGCCCAAACGGACAACGCGCCTGTGATCCTGCCACTGGGCTACGTCAGCGCCGGCAAGTTCATCGACGGTCGTCCGCGTTACACCGGCAATACAAACGATTTCCTGCTGTCGAACTCGGATCGCAAGTCGGACAACTGGGTCTATTCCTTGTCGGTCCACAAGGACTACGACTTCGGCCTCGATTGGACGCTCGGCTACGCCCACGTCTACGGCAACGAGACGAACCCGATGACGTCGTCGGTTGCTTTCTCGAACTTTGAGAACGCCGCTCGCTACGACATTATCAACATGCCGCTCGACCGCTCGGACTATGTCGTGCCGCACCGCTTCTCGTTCAACGTGAACTACGAACTGGAGCTGATGGAGAACTTCCCGACCAAGTTCTCGCTCGGCGGCTATGCGCAGGAAGGCCTGCCCTACAGCTACACGATGGCCACGAACACCAGCACGACCGGTTTCGAGCCCTACACCAACTCAATCAACCGCACACTGGCCTACATCCCGACCGGCGTGGCCGATCCGTTCATCTCGCCTTCGTCGAACGCAGGCGCGGTGCAACGGCTCAACGACTACATCTCGAGCAATGATCGCTTGTCCGACTATCGTGGCCAGATCGCCCCGCGTAACATCGCCAACGATGACTGGATTGCGCGCGTCGACTTCAAACTGTCGCAAGCGATCCCGGGCTTTGCGGAAGGTCATCAGGCAGAAGCCTTCATGGTCATCCAGAATATCGGCAACCTGATGAACCCAAATTGGGGCATCGTGCGCGAGCATGGCTTCCCGGCGCTCGCCAGCCTTTACACGGTCTCGGGAGTGGACTCGCAGGGCCGCTACATCATTTCTGCCAATCAAACCAACCCGGATGCCGACACGATCAACGTCGACGCATCGCTCTGGCAGGTCCGCTTCGGCGCCCGCTACGACTTCTAAGATCTACGCTCGGCGAACCAGGAAGAGGCGGTCCTTGCGGGCCGCCTCTTTTCTTTTGGGAAAGAGGGGCCATATCGCCTCGCTTATGCCTGACGTTGCGCCAGAAGCTTGCGTGCTGGCGCGCACCTGATAGAGCGGCGAACCATGAGCGAGATCAGTCTTCACCCTCCGGCGGAATGGGCGCCTCACGCGGCGATCTGGACGGCCTGGCCGGCCGACGAAGAGCTATGGCTGGAGAATCTTGGCCCCGCGCAGGCCGAGGTCGCCGCCATGGTCAAGGCGCTCGCCGCGCCGGGTCCCGAGGGCCGCCCGGGCGACAAGATGAAAGTGCTTGTCCACGGCCCGACTGCGATGCTTTCAGCCGAGAAAGCAATCGGCGAATATGCCGAGCTGATCGACGCGTGCTATGGTGATATCTGGCTGCGCGACACCGGCCCGATCTTTTATGCCAACGACCGCTGCGCCCTGTTCACCTTCAATGGCTGGGGCGGCAAGTACGTTCTCGATTACGATGACCAGGTCGGCGCGTTCATAGCGATCGAGGCTGGCGCTGACGCGGCGCGCTGGGACCGCGTGCTCGAGGGCGGGGCGCTTGACTGGGACGGGGAGGGCACGATCCTCACCACGCGCGAATGCCTGCTCAATCCCAATCGCAATCCGCTGATGAGCGAGCTTGACATCAAGGCGCTGCTTCACGACGCGCTCGGCTCGCGTACCACGATCTGGATCGACCGCGGCCTGCTGAACGACCACACTGATGGGCACGTGGACAATATCGCGCGCTTCCTCGCGCCCGGCGTGGTGGCCTGTCAGTCGCCCTACGGCGTGGATGACCCGCACGCCGCGCGCCTCGACGAGATCGCCGCGCAGCTGGAGAACCAGCGCGATGCGCGCGGGCGCATTCTCAAGGTCGTGCGCATCCCGTCACCGGGCCGCGTCGAGAACGAGGATGGCGATATCGTGCCCGCCAGCCACATGAACTTCCTGATCGGCAATGCGACCGTGGTGGTGCCAACCTATGGCACGCCGTCGGCGCAGCAAGCCGTCGACGCCCTGAAGCCATATTTCCCCGGCCGCAATGTCGTCGGCCTGCCGTCAAACCACATTCTGTCAGGCGGCGGTTCATTCCACTGCATCACCCAGCAGCAACCGGCCCGATAGCGAAGGAGGCGATCATGGCGCGCAAGATCACTCTCGCCGTACTCCAGTCGGCGTTGACCGACGACCCTGACAAGAACATCAAGCGGGTCAGCGATCTCGTGCGCGAAGCCGCATCGAAAGGCGCGGACGTAATCCTTCCGTCCGAACTGTTCGAAGGCCATTACTTCTGCACGACGCAGTCCGAGGAAAACTTTCTGCGCGCACATCCATGGAAATCCGATCCGGGCGTCGTTGCGATGGCCAAACTCGCCGGCGAACTCGGCGTGGTGATCCCGGTGTCTATCTTCGAGAAAGCCGGCCCAGCCTACTACAACTCGGTCGTCATAGCGGACGCCGATGGCTCGCTGCTCGGCGTCTATCGCAAATCGCACATTCCCGATGGCCCCGGCTATCAGGAGAAATACTATTTCCGTCCCGGCGACACCGGCTTCCGTGTCTGGGACACGAAGAAGGGCCGCGTCGGCGTCGGTATCTGCTGGGACCAGTGGTTCCCGGAAGGCGCACGCTGCATGGCGTTGCAGGGCGCTGACGTGTTGCTTTATCCAACCGCGATTGGCTCAGAGCCGCATGACGCCAGCCTCGACACAGCCGCCCGCTGGCGCCGAGCCATGCTGGGCCACGCCGTATCCAACGTCACGCCCGTCGCCGCCGCCAACCGTGTGGGCGAGGAGAACGGACAGGTGTTCTACGGCACATCGTTCATCTCCGACCACACCGGCGAGGTCATGGGCGATCTCGATCGCAAGCAGGAAGGCGTCGTTATCGCCACCATCGACATGGACGAAGTCGATCGCGCGCGCGCCGCCTGGGGTTTCTTCCGCGACCGTCGCACCGATCTCTACGGTCCGCTCGTCGGCCCGCAGAGCGAGAAGGGCTGATCCGATCCCATGACCCGCGCTCTGGTGTTCGACTCAGGCGTGGGTGGGCTGACGATCGCCGACGAGCTGCGCAAGGCGGCGCCGGACTGGATTGTCGACTATGCGGCGGATAGCGGCTTTTTTCCCTATGGCGTGAAGACGGATGATGAGTTGCGTGAGCGCTTGCCGCGTCTCTGCGCGGCCCTGGTCGACGTCGCGAAACCGGACGTGCTGGTCATTGCCTGCAACACGGCATCCACCCTGTCGCTCGACGCCATCCGTGCGACCGTGAAAGTGCCGGTGGTCGGCACTGTGCCAGCGATCAAGCCCGCTGCCGAGCAGACGAAGACAGGCGTGATTGGCATTCTCGCAACTCCGGGGACTGTGCGCCGCGCCTATCTCGATGATCTCGAGCGGCAGTTCGCAGCCGGCAAGATCGTCGTGCGGCGGGGCACGGCAGGACTGGTTGACATGGCCGAGCGCGCCGTGCGGGGGCAGGGCATCGATCAGGAACAGGTGACCTACGCCGTGAAGCCTCTGTTCGATCCGCCGCACGGGTCGCAGATCGACATTGTGGTGTTGGCCTGCACGCATTTCCCGCTGATCCGCGAAGCCATCGCTGCGGCGTGTCCTCCCGGCGTTCGCCTCATCGACACGGGCGAGGCGGTCGCGCGGCAAGTCATGCGCGTTGCGCCGAGCACGCCCCGACCGCCGGGACAGGCGAGTGCTTATGTGACGGGCGGCGCCGCCAATCGCGCCGCGATGCAGCCTGCGCTGGCCCGTTTCGGCTATCACGTCATCGAAGTCATTGACGTTTAAGTTTGGCTGAGCGCTCTAATCGGGGCAAGGACTAGTCCATGGCCACGAAAAGCGACGCTCCTAAGCTGATCAACCTTGCCCTGCAAGGCGGCGGCGCGCATGGCGCGTTTTCGTGGGGCGTGCTCGACCGCCTGCTGGAAGATCCGCGGGTGGAAATCGAAGGCATCACAGGCGCATCCGCCGGGGCAATGAATGCGGTCGCCCTTGCGGCTGGATATCACGCGGGCGATCGGGAGGAGGCGCGCGAAAGCCTGCGCGGTTTCTGGAGCGGCGTGCTGGACGAGGCCCGCACAAGCCCGCTTCAGCGCTCACCGATCGAAGCGATGCTTGGCGGCTGGGGCCTCGATGCATCCCCTGCCTATGTGATGTTCGATCTCGTGACGCGGCTTGCCAGCCCCTACGACCTCAATCCGTACAACATCAATCCCCTCAAGGATCTCGTTCTCCGGCTGGTTGATTTCGATCGCGTGCGCAAGTCGAAGGTGAAGGTGTTCATCTCCGCCACCAATGTCGAAACCGGCCGTGCGCATGTTTGGGACAAGAAGCAACTTGCGGCTGATCATGTCATGGCGTCGGCCTGCCTGCCGTGGCTGTTCCAGGCTGTCGAGATCGATGGCGTGCCCTATTGGGATGGCGGGTTCACCGGCAATCCCGCGCTCTGGCCGCTGTTCGACCATTGCGCGTCGGACGATGTGGTGCTGGTGCAGATCAACCCGATCAAGCGCCCGGGGGCCCCGACCACCGCGCGAGACATCATCAATCGCGTCAACGAGATCACGTTCAATGCTTCGCTGCTGCACGATCTGCGCGCTGTCGATTTCGTCTCGCGGCTGATCGAAGCGGGAAGACTGGAGGGTACCGGTTATCGCAAGATGCTCGTCCACGCGATTGCCGATGAAAAGTCTCTTGCCGCGCTCGGCGCATCTTCGAAGTTCAATGTCGAGCCGGAATTCATCGACATGTTGTTCACCAAGGGGCGCGAGGCCGCGGAGAACTGGCTGCATACCAGCTTCCGCCACGTCGGCGCGCGCTCGACCGTTGATGTCCGCAAGATGTTCCAAGGCGAGGACGACTCGCTAGATGGCGACCAGCTGAAGCCGCGACGCCGCAAGCCGAAAGCGGCGGCGGAATAGCTAGAGGAATTCCAGCGCCTTTGGGTCGCCGCCATTCCAGGCCTGCTGCACCTCGGCCGACAGGAACAGACCGCCCAGCGCCAGTACGTTCATGCCTTCAAGCTGCGCCCGCTCCTTGGCGATCCGCGCCGCCTCCGACGTATCGGCCGCGATCGTCACGTCCTGCGACTGCCTGCGGAACGTCTCGGCAAACAACGCGACATCGGCTCCCGATTTGTAGGCGCGCGTCAGGATGAAGTGATCGAACCGGCCGGCGACGATTCTGGCAATGCCAGCAACTTCCTTCGATGCGGAGACGCCAAAGACGACAAGCGTCTTCTCGCGCGGACTGAAGTCCAGGAAAGTGCGCGTAACCGCTTCCAACGCGTTGGGCGTGTGCCCGACGTCGATCCATAGGTCCGGGGCCATCGCCACTTTTTCCAGCCGCCCCGGCCATCGCGTACGGCCCAGCGCTGTGAGCATCGCGATATGTCGCTCAGCATTGTCTTCGGGCTTGAGGCCGAGCCAGGCTTCCGCTGTGCGCAGAGCGGTGACGGCGTTGTCGACCTGGTGTTGTCCAGCTAGACGCAACCGCACGGGCTGGTCCGCCGCAGCTGGCGCCGCCGTGAAGCCATAGGTGAAGCGCGCGCCTTTGGGCGTGTTCACCACCGGCCCGACGCGGCGACTAACGATGGCCGGCAGGGTCGCCTTGCCCGACAGGTGCGCATAGGCCGCGATACGCACGGCCAGTCTTTCGCTGATCGATGGCGACAGGATCACGCAGCCGCCCGGCGCCACGACATCAGACTTATCGTAGGCGATCAGTTCTTCTGTCGCGCCCAGCAATTCCGTGTGTTCAAGCTCGATCGATGTGAGCGCAGACACGCTTGCGCAAACTGACCGCACCGGATCATAGCGGCCGCCTATGCCGGCCTCCCACACGATAGCGTCGGGCTTTTCCTGCTGAAACCAGAGGATGGCGAGCAGGAAGAGAAATTCGAACGCCCCCAGCCTGTCGCCTTCAGGCAGCAAGCGGTTGAAGGCCAGCACGGTCTCCGTGTGACGGTCGAAATCCGCCCGCGGAATCATGTCGTCGCCGATCATGAAACGCTCGCGCACGTCGAACAGGTGAGGCGAGGTGAAACATCCCACCCGCATGCCCGCCGCTTCGATTGCCGACGTGGTAAAGCGCGCCGTCGAGCCCTTGCCGTTCGTGCCGGTGACGGCAATCGAACGGCGGGCGAGCGCGGCCCGGTCAATCCGGTGGGCCTGAAGGAAGCGTTCGATGCGATGCAGGCCGATGCCATCGCCGAATTTTGGGAGGCCAAACATCAGCTACTCAGGCATTCATTCAGCATGCTTGTCCAGATGGACCGGATCAGATCGGAACGTTTCGCATTTTCAAGCGTGCGCAGCCCGGGATTGCCGTTGACCTCGATGACGACGAGGTCGGAAAGATCGCGGGCAGTGGAAATATCGAACATGTCGACCGCGCCGATTCGAAGCGAAAGCGCCGCGACGGCCGAGATTGCCAGCCGCGCCAGCGGCTCCGGCGCCGTTTCCGACACCTGCTCGATATCGCCCGCCGCGCTGAGGTTGCGCCGCCCCCGCAGCGGCACACGCTCGCCGGCTGTCGGCACGCGCGCAGCATCGCCGCCAAGCGCGGACACGGGCAGGGCCGAAACTCCGTCCGTCGCGATGCTCTGATTCATCGCATCCAGCAGCTCGGCGAGCGTTGACTGTCCGTCGCCCACCAGCGGCGGATCGCCCTTCGTGGAATGGAAGACGGGCCTACCGTCGTGCACGAGCACGCGATGTTCAACGCCATCGAACTGCGGTTCGATCAGGAACGCCTCGAAATCGACCGACACGCGACGTATGTAATCGGCAAGCATGGGTTTGTCGCGAACGATCTCCGCGAACGTGCCGCGCGATCCGAGATTAGGCTTGCAGAAGACTGGATAACCAAGCTGGTCGGCAAACACGGCCGCGTCGGCAGCTTCGCGCCCCGGTGTTCGCATCGCGGCGCGCCTTGTTTGCGCGAAATACAGCCCGCCCGGAATGACGGGCAGGCCGCGTGATCGCAGCACAGCCTTGGTATGCGCCTTGTCTCGCGAGACGGTGTAGGCGACAGCGCTGTTGATCGGATAGGCGCAGATATTTCCCCCGCCGCCCAGCACGAACCGCGCGCCCTTGGTGATGCGGAACAGATAGCCATCGCCATCATCCAGATCCTCGAACCGCGCGCCGATCGCTTCGGCGGCGTCCTTGGCATAGCGAGCAGAATCCGGAACCGGCATGCGCCGCGCTCTAGCAGGCGTGTCGCGTCAGGGGAACAGGCGAGATCGCGATTGTTGCGGTCAGTCTACCAGAGTTTCACGCGTTCTTCCGGCGGCAAGTAAAGCTTGTCCCCCGGCTTTATGTCAAAGGCGTCATACCAGGCGTCCATGTTCCGCACCACGCCGTTGACGCGATAGCGGTTAGGCGCGTGGCTGTCGCCATCCAGCATCGCGCGCGCCAACTCCTCGCGCATCTTGCCGCGATATGAGCGGGCGTAGGCCATGAAGAAGCGTTGTTCGCCAGTCAGGCCATTAATCACTGGCGCCGCGTTGGCATTCAGCGACAGCTTCCAGGCGGCATGGGATATTTCAAGACCGGCAAGGTCGCCAATGTTCTCGCCAAGCGTGCCCAGTCCGTTCACGCATGTCCCAATCCACGGACAATATGCATCGTACTGTTTGATCAGTAATTCGGACTTGGCCACGAAGCGCGCATCCGTCTCCTTCGACCACCAGTTGCGGTTGCGGCCCGATCCGTCGAATTGCCGTCCGCGATCGTCGAAGCCGTGGCTTATCTCGTGGCCGATCACCGCGCCGATGCCGCCATAGTTCGCCGCCGGGTCGCCATTCGGATCGAAATACGGCGCCTGTAGAATGCCGGCCGGCATGGTGAAAGTGTTGGATAGTGGATTGTAGAACGCGTTCACGACATGGGCCGGCGTTAGCCAGCGTTCGCGCTCGACGGGCTTGTGCATGTCCTCGCGTTGTTCGTTCCAGGCGTATTCGTAGGCCGCATAGACACTCTCGAACAGTTTGCCCGGCTTGATCTGCAGGGCTGAGTAATCCTTCCACGTATCGGGCTGGCCGATCTGCTGTTTCAGCGCCTGCAGCTTCCCCAGCGCCTGCTCGCGTGTCTTGTCGTCCATCCAGTCGAGCGCCTTGATGCGCGTTTCGAAGGCGGTGCGAATGTTCGCGACGATAGCGTCGATATCGGCCTTGTAGGTCGGCGCAAAGTGCTTGCGCACGTAAAGCTCGCCCACGCCTTCGCCGATCTGATTGTTCACGATGCCGACAGCCCACTGCCAGCGCGCCGGCTTTTCCTGAAGGCCTGCAAGACGACGCGAAAAGAACTCGAAATGGCTGCTCGCGAAGGCCTTCGGTAGATATTCCGCAAAGGAGTCGGCGAAATGGAACTCCATCCAGAGCTTCCAGTCGTCCAGCGATTCCGCCGGCACAAGCTTGGCAAGATCCGCAACAGCGGTCTGGTCCGTGACGACGAAGCGGTCGGCCTTGGTGAAACCGCCCTCGCCAAGAAAGAGGTCCCAGCGGAACTCGGGCGCATAGGCCTTCAGTTCCGACATCGACATGGACCGCAGCGCCTGCTCCGCGCTGATCGACCTGTCTTCGTCCGTGTGGGCGCGGGCGATCTTGCGCTCGAGATTGTAGATGCGCAGCGCACCGTCTTCCGGGTCGCTCTCTCCGATCAGGCGGAGAATGTTGATGACATGCGAGCGATAGGCGAGGCGGATGGATTCATCCTCCATGCCGAACGAAATATAATAGCCGCGATGCGGCATGCCGAGCCCAGCCTGCGACAGCCAGACGGCATTGGTGTCGGGATCGGCGGGGCTCGCCGCAACACTCAGCCCGATCGGCGAATTGTAGCCGATGACGCCCATCAACCGCACAAGATCGTCGTGCGTCTTCACAGCCCGGATGCGATCGAGATGCGGCTGCAGCGGCGCGATCCCGCGTGCTTCGATGCCATCCTCGTCCATCGCGGCGGCGTAGAGATCGGCGATCTTCCGTTCCAGCGTTCTTGGCGCCGGGTTTGTGGCGATAATCTCCTCGATCATCTTACGTACGACGGCGTCGGACTGTTCGGTCAGTTCTTCCGCCGCGCCGATCGACAGCTTGTCAGGGGGCAGCTGGTATGAGGCGAGCCACTCGCTGTTGACGTAGTTGTAGAAATCCTCCCCCGCTTCCGTCTTTTCCCCAGCTTCGGGCTCAGTCGATCTCAGCGGCGGTCGTTGCAGCAGTCCCTGATCGTCCTGATGCAACAGTTGCGCAAGCGCATGCTGTTCCGTCGGAGTAAGAGCAGTTCGCCGCTCGGCTGCTTGTGGGCCTGCGCACGCGGCTGCCAGCATCGCAACGGCGACGGCCGCCTGCGACAGGCGGTGGAGCAGGCGTGCGGCCAAGGGCGTTCCTCGTTATGTCTTTTCCGTGAGTCTTTCGCGAGGGCCGGCGAAGTCAAGCGCGCGGGCGCCATTCACACACAAAGGCCCGCAATTCCTTTTGGGATCACGGGCCTTCCGTCTTGTCTTCGGTCAACGTGTTACCAGATGCGGACGCGCTTTTCCGGCGGCAGATACATCTTGTCGCCCGGCTGCACGTTGAAGGCCGTGTACCACTCGTCGATGTTCGGCATGACGCCGTTGACGCGGTATTCCGGCGGCGAGTGCGGGTCGGTGGTCAGCAGCTGGCGCGCCATGTCTTCACGCGCCGTTGCGCGCCACACTTGCGCCCAGGACAGGAAAAAGCGCTGATCGCCGGTGTATTTGACCCCGTTCACTTCGATGACCGGAGCTTCCGCGCCGTTGAGCGACTGTTTGTAGGCGGTGTAGGCCATGATCATGCCGCCGAGATCGCCGATGTTCTCGCCGGTCGTCAGCTTTCCGATGATGCATTTGTCGGGATACGGGCAATAGCCGTCATACTGCTTGTTCAGCTGGTTGGCGGCGGCGAAGAATTTCGCCTTCGTATCGGCCGTCCACCAGTCGCGCTGCACGCCCTTGTCGTCGAACGCCGAGCCCTGGTCGTCGAAGCCGTGGCCAATCTCGTGCCCGATCACAGCGCCGATGGCGCCATAGTTTACCGCCGGGTCGGCATGCACGTCGAAGAAGGGCGGCTGCAGAATGCCGGCCGGGAAGGTGATCTGGTTCATCAGCGGATTGTAGGACGCGTTCACCGTCTGCGCGTTCATGCCCCACTCTTCACGGTCGACCGGGCTGCCGAGACGCGCCACCTGACGATCCCATTCGAACTTGCGCGCCGCCGCAATGTTCTCGAACAGCTTGGCCTTGTCGACTTGCATGGCGGAATAGTCGCGCCACTTGTTGGGATAGCCGACGCGCACTTCGAAGTTTGCGAGCTTCTTGAGCGCCTCTGTGCGGGTCGGGTCATCCATCCACGCGAGCGTCTTCAGGCGGCTTTCAAGCGCCGAGTGCAGGTTGCCGACAAGGGCTTCCATATTCGCCTTGTTCTCTGGCGGGAAGAATTTGGCTGCATAGGCTTCGCCAAGAGCCTCCCCGATATTGCGGTCCAGCAGCTGCACGCCGCGTTTCCAGCGGTCGCGCTTGATCGTCACCCCTGACAGGGTCTTGTTGAAGAAGTCGAAGCGCGCATCATCGAACGCCTTGGTCAGGTAGGCCGCGTTGTCCGACGCGATATGGAAGGCGAGATATTTCTTCCATACCGGCAGCGGTTGCGTATCCACCAGCTTGGCGCCAGCGGTGAGCGACGTGTCGCCATAAGCCACCATGTTGGTCAGGGCCGGCAGGCCGAGATCGGTTGCAAACCTCGCCAGATCGACGTTCGGGACGAGCTTCTGGAAGGCTGGCGCATCCATCGCCTTAAAGGCCTTGTCGGCGACGCGCAGTTCTTCCTGCTTCCAGTGACCCTTGGCGATCTCGGTCTCGAATTTGATGACCGCGTCTGCGCTCTTGGCGGCTTCCTTGTCGCCCAGAAGTTCGAATATCTTGGTCGCATAGGCCTTGTAGGCTTCGCGGTACTTCGTCATGCCTTCGGATTTGTCGAGATAGTATTCTCGGTCGGGCATGCCGAGGCCGCCTTGGGCGCCCCAGACGGCGTAACGCGTCGGGTCGACGGTATCCGCCTCGATGCCGAGCCCGAAAGGCGAAGCATAGCCGTCGCTGGCGAGGACTTTCAGCAGGCCGGCCTTGTCGGAGATATCATTGATCGTGTCGAGATAGGGCTTCAGCGGTTCGATGCCGCGCGTCTCGAGCCTCGCTTCATCCATCCAGCTCGCATAGAAGTCCGCCGCCTTGGCTACATTCGATCCGGTTGCCGGCGGGGTCGTCGCGAAACTGTCTATTATGCTCTTCACATCGTTCTCGGATTTCTCGCTGAGCGCATCAAACGCGCCATAGCGCGCCTTGTCTTCCGGCATCACGAATGTCTTGAGCCACGTGCCGTTCGCATACTTGAAGAAGTCGTCGCCCGGCTTCACGGACGTGTCGGCGTTCGCGAGATCGATACCGAATTCACCGATCGCGGCTTTCGCCGGCGGCGCAGCGGCTTGCGGGGCGGGCGTCTCCGGCGAGCACGCGGCAAGCAGGGCCGCTGCGGAGGCGGCAAGGAGAAGTTTCATTCGCATGGAGGGCGCCTCTGGGCTCGGGCTTCGCCGGGGTTGGCGACGGTCGGCACGATTGTCCCAGCGCCAAAACAGTGTCAATTAAATTTATCGAATAACAATATCGCGTGCGCGTCCAGCCCGCCGCTTGAGCACCACCGAAAACCCCGCGATTCGGGAAGGAATCGCGGGCTTCGATCGTCAAAAACGTCTGCCTACCAAATGCGGACGCGCTCGGCCGGCGGGATATAGGCCTTATCGCCTTCCTTCACGCCGAACGCTTCATACCAGGCATCCATGTTGCGCTCCGGGATCGAGCCGCGCGCAGCAGCCGGGGAGTGCGGATCGGTCAACACCTGGTTACGAAGTGCGTCATCGCGGATCGCCGCGCGCCACACCTGCGCATGCGCCATGAAGAAGCGCTGGTCGCCCGTGAAGCCATCGATCACCGGCGCTTCCTTGCCGCCGAGCGAGAGCTTGTAGGCCGTGTAAGCCATCTCCAGTCCGCCCAGATCGCCAAGGTTCTCCCCCATCGTGAACTTGCCATTCACGCACACGCCCTCGAGCGGGCAGAACGCGTCATATTGCGCCGCGAACTTGGCCGTCTGTTCGAGGAACTTCGCGTTCGTTTCCGGCGTCCACCAGTTGCGGATCTTGCCGGTCTCGTCGAACTCGCGGCCCTGGTCGTCAAAGCCATGGCCCATCTCGTGGCCGATCACCGCGCCGATGGCGCCGTAGTTGATCGCCGGATCGGCATTTGGATCAAAGAACGGCGGCTGCAGGATCGCGGCCGGGAAAGTGATCTGATTGACCAGCGGGTTGTAGTACGCGTTCACCGTCTGCGGGTTCATGCCCCACTCTTCGCGGTCCACCGGCTGGCCAAGCCGCGCCACCTGACGATTCCACTCGAACTTGCGGCCCGCGCGGACATTCTCAAACAGCTTGCCAGCTTCGACCGTGTAGGCCGTGTAGTCGCGCCATTTCACGGGATAGCCGACGCGCGGGTCGAATGTGCCCAGCTTCTTCACAGCTTCCGCGCGCGTTGCGTCATCCATCCACGCCAGCGTCTTCAAACGTTCGCCCATCGCAGAGCGAAGGTTGGCGACGAGGTCGTCCATCTTCGCCTTGTTCTCAGGCGGAAAATACTTGGCGACGTAGAGTTCGCCCAAGCCTTCGCCAATCAGGCCATCAAGCATTTGAACGCCGCGCTTCCAGCGGTCGCGTTGAACTTCCTGCCCACGCAGCGTCTTGCTGAAGAACTCAAAGCTGGCGTCATCGAACGCCTTGGGCAGCGACGTCGCGTTGTCGCTGGCGATATGGAAGGCGAGGTATTTCTTCCACGCGTCCACCGGTTGAGTATCGAGCAGTTTCGCCCCTTCCGACAGCGCCGTCTTCTCGTTGACGACGAAGTTTTGCACCGCGCCAAGGCCGGCCTCAGGCAGGAAGACGTCCCAATCGATCGCGGGGATCATCTTCTTCAGGCCCGCACGATCGACCGGGTTGTTGGTCGCCTGCACGTCGCGCTGCTGCTCGGGCGCCCAATGCACGTTGGCAAGCTTGGTCTCCAACGCGATTACCTTGTCGGCAGAAGCGGCAGGCGATGCATCACCGATCAGTTCGAATATCTTTGTGACATAGGTCTTGTAGGCCTCGCGATAGGCGTCGAACTTCTCGCTCTTGCCGAGATAGTAGTCGCGCACCGGCATGCCGAGCCCGGCCTGCGAAATGTTGACCACATACTTGGTTGGGTCTGCCGGATCGGGCGAGATGTAGAGGCCGATCGGGCTGGCATATTCGATGTTGCCGATCAGCTTGATCAGGTCAGCCTTGGTCCTGGCGGCGTTGATAACGTCGAGGTCGGCTTTCAGCGGCGCGACGCCGCGCGCTTCGATCGCGGCCTCGTCCATCCATCCATTGTAGAGGTTCACGACTTTTTCCTGCACCGAACCGGCCGCTGGCGGCGTCGTCTTCATGTCCTCGAGCAACGCATGCACATCGCTCTCGGACTTGTCACGCAGCGCGTCGAAGGCGCCGTAACGCGTCTTGTCGGCGGGCATCGTAAAGGTCTTGAGCCACGCGCCGTTGACGTAGTTGAAGAAGTCGTCGCCCGGTTTCACCGCGGTATCCATCGCGGCCAGATCGAGGCCAAAGCTGCCGATCGCGGCCTTGGGAGCTTCCGCTGCGGGAGCGGGCTTTTCGGGCGAGCAAGCGGCAAGCAGGGCAGTCGCGGAAGCGGCAAGAAGCAAGGACATTCGCATTTGGGCGCCTCTGGGGTCGGATCTTCGCCGGCAGCAGCGGCGACAGCACGATTTCCCCTGACGGACGCGGGAAGTCAACGAAGCCCAAATGGAAATCGAATTCTGCACTGCCTTGATACGAAACCAGGACAAGGCAACCGAATTTCAGTAGGCAGGTGCATGGCTGACTCAACACACGCAGGAACTGGCTCTGTGGCTACAAAAGCCGGCAGAAGTGGTCGCGGCAGGGATTTTCGCGTCATTGCCGGCGTCGCCATCGCCGTTCTGCTGGGGTTGGCGCTCATCGGGCAGCTGACATGGATCTCCGCCGTGCTGGCCGCGGTCGTTGTCGCAGCAGTGTGTATCGGCTGGTTCTTTGGCTCGGCGGACCCCACTGTTGAAATCAACACTGACGAGATCGCGGCGTTGGAGGCCCGGCGAAAGGCTGACGCCGAGCGTAAATTCCGAACCGCTCTGGTCGAGGCCCTGCCAGAAGCCGCGCTGTATATCGACGCGCAAGGCAAGGTAGAGGCGGCGAACAAAAGCGCACGCGCGGAGCTGCGCTTCACGACGACAGGCGCCTTGCTCACCGTGATCGTGCGCCGCCCCGAACTGCTCGACGCCGTCGACGCCGCACGCAGCACAGGCGAGCCGCAGCGCTTCGAGATCGTCCAGCGCGACGAGACCGACCGGCACTTCGCCTGCGTGGCTGCGCCCCTGGGTTCAGGCGTTCTGGTCAGCCTGCACGACTTCACCGATATCAAGCGGATGGAGATGGCGCGCGTCGACTTCCTCGCCAACGCCAGCCACGAACTGCGCACCCCGCTCACGTCGCTCGCCGGGTTCATCGAAACCATGCGCGGCCCGGCTCGCGACGACCCCGAAGCGCGCGACCGTTTTCTCGACATCATGCAGAGCCAGGCCGATCGCATGCGGCGCCTGATCAGCGATCTTCTCTCGCTGTCGCGCATCGAACTTGTCGAGCATCGGCCGCCTGAGGGCCAAGCCGATCTAGCCGCGGTAGTGATCGAGGCGCGCGACGCGCTGGCGCCCGTTGCCAGGGAACGCGGCGTCGAGTTGCGCGTGACCGGCGCCGTGGGCGCGGTGAACGTTATCGGCGCGCGCGATGAACTGGCGCAGGTCGTCCAGAACCTGATCGACAATGCAATCAAGTATTCCGAGAAGGGGAGCGCCGTCGATATCGAAGTGCTTGCGGGCGTCAGGGCAGGCGAAGCCTCCGCCATTGCTGGCCGCCGCTGGGAGGACGCCGGGCGCATGTCGATCGCCTCCGCCCCGGCCTCCAGCAACGCCGCCAGCTTCGCCGTGCTGCGCGTCACTGACTCTGGGCCCGGCATCGAACGGCAGTATCTTCCCAGACTGTCGGAACGCTTCTACCGCGTCGATCAGGGCAGGGGTCTCAAGCCCGGCACCGGCCTCGGCCTCGCCATCGTGAAACACGTCGTTCAGCGCCATCGCGGCGAATTCCTCGTCGAGAGCGAGCCTGGCCGTGGGTCAGCTTTCGGCGTGGTCCTGCCGATGGCGAATATGCACTAGCGGAAACGAAAAAGCGTCGGCCAGGAGGACGCTGAAGTCCCGTGGCCGACACCTTCGCGTGCGCCCCAGCGCTCGTTTTTCAACGTCGGCAACACCGAGCGGTTCGAGCCCGGTTGCGTTTAGGGGCGCCGCGTCGTGGACGACGCGGTGAGACCTCGCACGTCGCTCCCCGCCAGCATGTCTCGTCGGTCACGTTGAATGCGCCCGCCAGCCTCGAAATAGACCGTCGTCATAGAGCAAAAAGGCGGGTCGGAGCGACGCTCCGGCCCCTTCTGCTTGTAGGCTGTGTCATGCGGGGTCGTCGCTGTCGCCAGGGGAGACGAGATAGCGCGGCCCACGCCGCAGGTGAATCCTACAACAGATGCTGCTCCGCCTCGTCGCGGTGTTTCTTCAGGTACTTCATGAAGGGCGTGCCGCCCGTGCCGACATCCGTGTCGTTGCCGGCGGAGTCCTTGTGCTGTTTCGCGATATAGCTTGCCGCGTATTCCAGATGCCGCGTCCTGAACCGCGCGAGGCTCCTGATGCAGGTATTGTAGAGCTCCCGCAGATTCGGATTGCCTGATGCCTGAATGAACGCCCGCAGGTGCGAGCGCGCCCGCACTTCATCGACGAATGTCCGGTGCGCCGGCGGCCGGTAAATGTGCAGCTCGTCCAGGAATGTCCGCAGCGGATCGGCCGCATGCCCCACGCCCAGCAGCGCATCCATGGACGGCACGATGGTCGACTGAGACCCCGTCTGCCCACGGAACGCCTGCGGCTTGCCGGCAGTCTCGGCGACGCCTTCGTAGATCAGGCCTTGCTGCAGCGCCGGATTGTCCTTCCAGCCGTGGATGTAAGGCCGCACGCGATGGAAATAGACGTAAGGATCGCACCGCTCCGGCATGCGGTCGAAGATCGCATTCACATCGTCCCAGACCCTGTTGCTGACGCTAAGACCCGCCTCGACCGCCTGCGCATCGCCGCGATCCGCCGCTTCGATCAGCTCGGGTATCTGCGCCAGCATCTCGCCCGCGCGCGCCTCGATCGCGACATGGACCAGCACAAACCAGGCTTCATCCTGCCCGCCAAGGAAGTTCTGGATCATCCAGATATTGTCGAGCGCGGTCGGCCCGCCGCGATCCAGCCGGTCCCAGTTGTCGAGCACATAGGCCGAGTAGGGCAGCAGCGGCTGCTGCCCCAGCCGCTTCGCCAGCGCCCAGATCGGCACGGCCAGCTGCGCCGGCAGGGCGCTCGGCGCGTCAGGCTCGCCCCACACATAGGCCTGCACCATGAACGCGTACCGGACCATCGCCGTCCGAAGCTCCGCCTCGCTGGCCCCGGCGCAGAACGCCTTGAGGTCCAGCACGGGCAGGGCCCGCAGATGTTTCCGCACCTGCCCCGTCAGCAGCGTCCGCGGCAGGTCCCGCGCCGCCTCTTCGGGCGCCGCAAGCTCCGCCGGCAATGTCACATCTGCGGCGCTATAGGAGCAAAGAAAGCCCCGTTCCTGGCTCATATCGTGGTCAGATAATCTCAGCGAAGCGAACATTTCGATGATTCCCGTCCACAAATCTTTGGAAGACGCAGAAAACACACCCAAAACATGGTGTAAATCCGGACGTGGCTGGCTATCCAGACGTCACCCGCTCACTTATCCACAGCTCGGACGCGGGTTTTTGCGCCGCAACAGACTGCCGCAGGGTGCTAACCACAAACCTTCGCGCGACTGTCACAATCGGACCGTATGTCAAAACGGAGCGGGGACGAAAACGTCGCAGGCCCTTCTAGTGCGACGAATTTTCGGCCATGTCAGGCAAAAGGCGGACAGGGTGATGAGCCGTATGGAGACCATAACGCCGCCCCGCCCGCAGGTGACGGTGACGGCGGCCAAAGGCACACCCGGCCCGGTCAAGGTCCACGCTAAGGATGTCAGCGTCTTCTACGGCGAGAAACAAGCGCTGTTCGACGTCTCACTCGACATGCCGGAAAAATCCGTCACAGCGCTGATCGGCCCTTCGGGCTGCGGCAAGTCCACCTTCCTTCGTTCGATCAACCGGATGAACGACACCATCCCCGGCTGCCGGGTCACCGGCGAGATCGCCATCGATGGCGACAACATCAACGACAAGTCGATTGACCCGGTTCTTCTGCGCGCCCAGGTCGGCATGGTCTTCCAGAAGCCGAACCCCTTCCCCAAATCGATCTTCGACAACGTCGCCTATGGCGTGCGCCTGCATGGCCTTGCCTCCTCGAAGAAGGATCTCGACCAGATCGTCGAAACCTCCCTTCAAAAGGCTGGCCTGTGGGACGAGGTGAAGGATCGCCTGTCCGCCCCCGGCATGAGCCTTTCCGGCGGCCAGCAGCAGCGTCTGGTCATCGCCCGCGCAATCGCCGTCAGCCCCGAAATCATCCTGATGGACGAACCGTGCTCGGCCCTCGACCCGATCGCCACGGCAAAGATCGAGGAATTGATTGACGAGCTGAAGGCCAATTACTGCATCATCATCGTGACGCACTCGATGGCGCAGGCCGCCCGCGTCTCGCAGCAGACCGCCTTCTTCCACCTCGGCAAGCTGGTCGAGGCCGGCCCGACGGAGCAGATCTTCACCAATCCGCGCGATATGCGGACACAGGACTACATCACCGGCCGTTTCGGATAGGGCGACATTCGCTGTAGATTTCCTATCTCTGACGCCGGGATGAAAGGACAAGACCATGACGGAACATACAGTCCGGTCTTTCTCGCAGGACCTTGAAGAGCTGACCGGCGATCTTGCGCGCATGGGCGGTCTCGCCGAGGACATGCTGTCCGACGCCATCCAGGCCATCGCGACCCGCGATCTGGCGCTTGCCGACACCGTTGTCGCGCGTGATCCGCAAATCGACGCCTTGCAGATCGAAGCCGAGAAGAAGATTCTCCGCCTCCTTGCGCTCCGGCAGCCTCTCGCACGCGACTTGCGACAGACGATCTCCGCGCTGAAAATCGCCTCCGAACTCGAGCGGATCGGCGATCTGGCCAAGAGCATCGCCAAGCGCGTCAAGCTGGTCGACCAGATCGACGCGCCGAGCGCGCTCAAGGGCGTCGCCCGTATGGGCAAGCTGGTGAACGCCCAGCTCAAGCGCGTGCTGGACGCCTACTCCGCGCTCGAGACCGACGCCGCCAACAAAGTCTGGTCGCGCGATGAAGAAGTCGACGAGCACTACCAGTCGCTCTTCCGCGAAGTCGTCACCTACATGATCGAAGACCCCCGCACGATCTCCGCCTGCGCCCACCTGCTTTT
Source organism: Hyphomonadaceae bacterium (assembly GCA_016714495.1). Classification (GTDB taxonomy): domain Bacteria; phylum Pseudomonadota; class Alphaproteobacteria; order Caulobacterales; family Hyphomonadaceae; genus UBA7672. The sequence goes on from JADKDU010000002.1 coordinate 70,174, forward strand.
TGTCGCAAAGAATCTGGAACGGATCGGCGACCACTGCACCAACATTGCCGAAGAAATCCACTTCCTTGTCACGGGCGAACAGCTCCCAACCGAGAGGCCGAAAGTCGATGCTCTCAACAACTGAACTCGAACGTCCCGCCATGCGCCCCGCAGCGGCGACCAAGCCCTATGCGCTGATCGTCGAGGACGAGCCTGCGCTGATCGAGCTGTTGCGCTACAATCTGGTCAAGGAAGGCTATGAGGTCGCGATCGCGAGCGATGGCGAGGAGGCTCTCCTCACCATCGAGGAGCGCCAGCCCGACATCGTTCTGCTCGACTGGATGCTGCCCAAGCTCGCCGGCATCGAGGTCGCCCGCCGCCTGCGCTCGAAGGCGTCGACGCGCAATCTGCCGATCATCATGCTGACCGCCCGCGCGGAAGAGACAGACCGCATTCGCGGCCTTGATGTCGGCGCCGACGACTACATGACCAAGCCCTTCTCGATGTCGGAGTTGACCGCCCGCATCCGCGCCGTCATGCGTCGCATCCGTCCGGCGCTCGCCGAAGACGTGGTCGTCGTCGGCGATATCTCGATCGACCGCGCCGCTCACCGCGTCACGCGCAACGAGGTCGAGATCCATCTCGGGCCGACGGAATTCCGCCTGCTGGATTATTTCATCCAGCACCCCGGCCGCGTGTTCAGCCGCGAACAGCTCCTGGATGCCGTCTGGGGCTCGGACGTCTACGTCGAGACCCGCACCGTCGACGTCCACATCGGCCGTCTCCGCAAAGCCCTCACCAAAGCCGGCGGCGAAGACCCCATCCGCACCGTCCGCTCCGCGGGCTATGCGCTGAATGCGGGCTGACGCGGTCCCGCATTCAGGCCGGTACGCTCACCGCTGGGATGCTTCAGCTCTGGCCCAGATTGAGGGCCGGGGACGCGGGGATGTCCTGCTGATTGGCTGCCGCTTATGGCGGCCAACCGGCAGAAAAGGGTGCGGTTATCTGCGCCCCCGCGATCGTTTCTCGCCAGCTGGATCACGGAGGTGCGACTAGGACAAAAACCCAAAAAATGCGGGGGGGGGGGCCGGCGGGGGCGCGGACTGTGTCCCCCCGCGGGGGGGGGGGGGCCGCCCGCCGCCCGCCCGGCGGTGGGGGGACAGGGGCCCCGGGGGGGGGGGGGCGGGCGCCCGGGCCCGCCGGGGGGGGGGGGGGGGGGGGGGGGGGGGGGGGGGGGGGGGGGGGGGGGGGGGGGGGGGGGGGGCGGGGGGGGGCCCCCCCGGGGGGGCCGCCCCCCCCCCCCCCCCCCCCCCCCCCCCCCCCCGCGGGGGGGGGGGGGGGGGGGGGGGGGGGGGGGGGGGGGGGGGGGGCGGGGGGGGGGGGGGGGGGGCGGGGCCGGGTCTTCCCCCCCCTGCCCCCGGGGGGGGGGGGGGGGGGGGGGGGGGGGGGGAGGGGGGCGGGGGGGGGGGGGGCGGGGGGGGGGGGGGGGGGGGGGGGGGGGGGGGGGGGGGGGGGGGGGGGGGGGGGGGGCCCCCCGGCGCCCGGGGCCGCGGGGGCGGGGGGGCCCCCCCCCCCCCCGCCCGGGCGGGGGGCGGGGGGGGGGGGGGGGGGGGGAAGGGAAACTCGAGACGGTCGGCAAAGCCCCGCCCCGGCCCCCCGGGCCCCCCCCCCCCCGGCCGCCCCCGCCCCCCCCCCCGGCCCCCCCCCCCCCCCCCCCCCAAGCCCCAAGGGGAGGCAAAGCCCCCCCCCCCCCCCCCCCCCGGGGGGGCCCCCCCCCCCCCCCCCCCCAAGGCCCCCCCCCCCCCCCCCCCACCCCCCCCCCCCCCCCCCCCCGCCCCCCCCCGGGGGGGGCCCCCCCCCCCCCCCCCCCCGGGGGGGGGCCCCCCCGGGGGGGGGGGGGGGGGGGGGGCGGGGCCCCTAGCCTCCATGCGGAGGTGATGCGGGCAATATCTCGCTGGGTGGGGCGAGGTGGGACGAGCGGGGCTCTATCCACCATCTGCTCTCGCGCTTTTGCGTTGAGCGTGTTGGGAAAGATGGTTTGCGGCCGGGATTGGATTCCGCGGAATTGCGGGCCGCCGCCGCTCCAACCCAACAGAAAGATGACAACCCCGGCATCACCCCTTAAAGCCTCCGCGACAGATCGGAGTCGCCTATGATCCCCCGCTATTCACGTCCCCAAATGGTCGCCATCTGGTCGCCCGAGACGCGCTATTCGATCTGGCTCGAGATCGAGACGCTCGCCGCCGAGGCGATGGCCGAGCTGGGGCAGATTCCCGCCAACGTTCCAAAAGCCGTGCGCGAGCGCGGCGCTTTCAACGTCGACCGCATCGACGCGATCGAGCGCGAAGTGAAGCACGACGTCATCGCCTTCCTCACCTCCGTCGCCGAGCATGTCGGCGAGGAAGCCCGCTTCCTCCACCTCGGCATGACGTCGTCTGACGTGCTCGACACCTGCCTTGCGGTGCAGCTCCAGCGCGCTTCCGACATCCTGCTGAAGGGCGTTGACCGCGTCCTCGCCGCGCTCGAGAAGCGCGCGTTCGAACACAAGCTCACGCCCACCATCGGCCGCAGCCACGGCATCCACGCCGAGCCCACCACCTTCGGCGTCAAGCTCGCCGGCTTCCACGCCGAAATGGCGCGCAACCGCACGCGCCTGCTTGCTGCAAAAGAAGAGATCGCCACCTGCGCCATCTCCGGCGCTGTCGGCACCTTCGCCAACATCGATCCGCGCATCGAAGAAATGGTCGCGAAAAAACTGAACCTGGCCGTCGAGCCCGTCTCCACCCAGGTCATCCCACGCGACCGCCACGCTGCTTACTTCGCAGCCCTCGGCGTCATCGCTTCGACCATCGAGCGCATCGCCACCGAGATCCGCCATCTGCAGCGCACCGAAGTCCTCGAAGCTGAGGAATACTTCTCCGAAGGGCAGAAGGGCTCGTCCGCCATGCCCCACAAGCGCAATCCAGTGCTCACCGAAAACCTCACCGGCCTTGCGCGCCTTGTGCGTTCATCCGTCGTTCCGGCAATGGAAAACGTCGCCCTCTGGCACGAGCGCGACATTTCGCATTCGAGCGTTGAGCGCGGCATTGGTCCCGACGCCACCATCCATCTCGACTTCGCGCTGAACCGTCTCGCCGGCGTGATCGAACAGCTGTTGATCTATCCCGAGAACATGCTCGCCAACCTCAACAGGCTCGGCGGCCTGCACAATTCCCAGCGCGTCTTGTTGGCGCTGGTAGAGAAGGGCGCGAGCCGTGAGGACGCCTATCGTCTCGTGCAGCGCAATGCGATGAAGGTGTGGCGCGACGCAAATCGGCGGGACGGTGACTTCCTTCGCAATCTCGAAGGCGACGCCGACGTCACGCACCATCTGACGAAAGCCGAACTCGGCGACATGTTCGACCTCGGCTATCACTTCAAAGGCGTCGACACGATTTTCCAGCGCGTGTTCGGAAAGGCCTGAGGCCGGACAAAACAAGGGCCGGAGCCCCCTCCGGGCTCCGGCCCAAGACCATGAGGATGGAGCAGCGTCACGTGGGGGCGCGCCGCTGCTCGGACCTAGCCCGCTGGCGCCTCCCGGGGGATCGGGGAGCACAGCCGCCCGGTGGGGCAGAGCGGCGAGAGCTGGGTTCGGCCTGACCAGACCAGCGGAGGAGACTGGTCTTCGCGATGAGATTGCCCGTGCGCGTTTAAGGACGCGGGAATGGCGGGAACGATGTTTGACAGTCAGGATTTACCACGCGCCCGCGCGCGATGCGCCGCGGCGGCACAGATCGAAACGCGCCGCGTTCATACCTTCGGAATCCGCGAAGCTACCGGCAAGCGGTTTGGTAAACGCCTGGGATCGTCAGGCAGGCTCGGCGATGAAAAATTTTTCGGCTGTGGATAGAAGAACGGCTCGCGCCGCTACTTCTTCTCGGCTTTCACCTGTTCGACAGCAACCTCCATCAGCTCGGTCATCTGACGCTGGAGCTGGTGGTCGGTGATCGCGACGCCAGCGGCGTCGAGGTCGCCTTTGACCTTCCGGAAGACGTCTTCGTCGCCGGGAGCTTCGAAGTCCGATTTCACGACTTCGACGGCGTAGGTTGAAGCAGCTTCACCCGTTTTACCGAGCTTTTCGGCGGCCCAGAGGCCCAATAGCTTGTTTCGACGGGCATTTGCCTTGAAACGCAGCTCCTGATCGAGAGCGAATTTACCCTCTTCGGCCCGTTCACGTTTGTCGAAACCGCTCACTACTGTCTCCCTCACGTCGCTTGCGCGCTGCGCATCTGCGCTCGATATAGCCCCTCAAAGAGGCCAAAAACACCCCCGCGACCACACTGAACAGGACGTGTGTCGCAGGATGGTCTAGGAAGGCCTCTTCCTACACGAGTCGGGGCGGGGCAAGCCGTTTTCCGGCCAGGAGACGAAGTATATGGTCAAGCGCCGGAAGATCTACGAAGGCAAGGCGAAGATCCTGTATGAGGGTCCGGAGCCGGGCACCCTCATCCAGTACTTCAAGGATGACGCGACGGCGTTCAACAACGAGAAGCGCGCCGTGCTGGATGGCAAGGGCGTGCTGAACAACCGCATCAGCGAGTTTGTCATGACTCAGCTGAACAATATCGGCCTGCCGACCCACTTCCTCAAACGCATCAACATGCGCGAGCAGCTGATCCGCGAAGTCGAGATCATTCCGCTTGAAGTGATTTGCAGGAACATTGCCGCCGGCTCGATCGCCAAGCGCCTGGGCATCGAGGAAGGCACGCCGCTGCCGCGCTCGATCATCGAGTTCTGCTACAAGAAGGACGAGTTGGGCGATCCGCTGGTCTCAGAAGAGCACATCACGGCGTTCAACTGGGCGACGCACCAGGAGATCGACGACATCATCGCGATGACGCTGCGCATCAACGACTTCCTCACCGGACTGTTTGCTGGCGCGCAGATCAAGCTGGTCGACTTCAAGGTCGAATACGGACGCCTCTATGAAGGCGAAATGGTCCGCACGGTTCTCGCTGATGAGATCAGTCCGGACAGCTGCCGCCTGTGGGACATGGCGACCGGCGAGAAGCTGGACAAGGATCGCTTCCGTCGTGATCTGGGCGGCGTCACTGAAGCTTACGCCGAGGTTGCGCGGCGTCTCGGAATCATCAAGGAAGCGGGCGGGGCGGAAATATTGTCCTTCTCCCAAGATCGACCTGAGGAATAGGCGAACCGATGAAAGCCAAAGTCCACGTCTCGCTGAAGGCTGGCGTGCTCGATCCGCAGGGCAAGGCCGTGGGCGACGCGCTTGTCCGCCTCGGCTTTGATGAAGTCGGCGCTGTTCGCTGCGGCAAGACCATCGAGCTTGAGCTCAACGATGGCCTATCCAAGGCTGATGCTGAGAAGCGTGTGAAGGACATGTGCGAGCAGCTGCTCGCGAACACGGTCGTCGAGCGCTACTCGATCGAGATTGGCTAACCTGTCTTTATCCGGCGCCAAACGAAAATCGCGCGTCCCGACGAGACGCGCGATTGCAATTCCGGTTGTGAGCCTACTGGCTTACTTGGCTTCTTCAGCGGTCTTGGAAACGGCGTCGCCAACCGCGCCGACATCGCGGCCGACGCCAGCGATCGTGTTGCAGGCCGACGCCATCAGCGGCGCGGCGATCATGATGGCGAGAAGAAGTTTGCGCATGTGGTACCCCTTGGTGTTGTCCCGAACATGAAAGATGGCCTCTTGCGGCAGCTTTCGCAAGTTGGGCGCGTGGCGCGCTACTGCGACTTTGGGCAGCCTTCGAGCACGAGCCCGTTCGCATCCGGCTGGCAATTTGTGGGCGTTGTCTGGCCCATCGGTGGAGGCGTCTGGCCCGGCGTTGTCGCGCCATTCTGAACGCCGGTTGCTGTGCCCGTGATCACGCCGCCAACGCTCTGCAGGTCTTTGCCGAAGCCCTGGGCTGTGTTGCAACCGGTCAGCGCGAGCAGAGCGCCCGCAATCAAAAGCCTGTTCATCGAGCCCTCCACGGCCAAATTGAGCGTCCATGCCCTTGGACCCAGAATCTGTCCAAAATCGGGTGATTAGCCTGTCGAGGTCTATATGACGCCCGCACATTGGATGCCCATCGCCCTGCTGATCGGCTCCAACATCTTCATGACCACGGCCTGGTATGGCCACCTGAAGTTCAAGGATTCCCCGTTGCTGCTGGTGATCTTCATCAGCTGGGGCATTGCTTTTGTGGAATACTGCATGGCCGTGCCGGCCAACCGGATTGGCCACGAGGTCTGGTCCGCGGCCGAGCTGAAAACCATGCAGGAAGTCATCACGCTGGTGGTCTTTGCGGCGTTCTCTGTCTGGGTGCTGAAGGAGCCGCTGACGTGGAAGCATGGCGTCGGATTTGTCCTGATCGCGCTCGGGGCTGGGGTGATTTTCTACAAGTAATGGCGCGGCGATTCGCACCCCTCGCGACTCGCTGGAAAAGCTGCTAGAGGCCCGGCGCAAAGGGATTTGCTCATGAAATCCGCCGTCATTGTCTTCCCGGGATCCAACTGCGACCGAGACGCGCAGGTCGCGCTGCGCCAGATGACAGGGCAGGAGCCCACGATGGTCTGGCACAAGGACGGCAAGCTGCCGGGCAAGCTCGATCTCATCGTCCTGCCGGGCGGCTTCTCCTACGGCGATTATCTCCGCTCCGGCGCAATGGCGGCGGTGTCGCCCATCGGCGATGCGATCCGCGCTCACGCCGCCAGGGGCGGCTATGTGCTTGCGATCTGCAACGGCTTCCAGGTCGCGACCGAACTTGGCCTCCTGCCCGGCGCGCTGCTGCGCAACGCCTCCTTGAACTTCGTCTGCCGCCCGCAATCGCTGGCGATCGCGTCTAACTCGTCGGCTTTCACCGCCGGTTACAAGGATCAGCGCGAAGTCTCATTCCCGATCGCGCATCATGACGGAAATTACTTCGCGGACGATCCAACGCTCGACAGGCTCGAAGGCGAGGGCCGCGTGGCCTTCCGATATCTCGGCAATCCCAACGGCTCGGCGCGCGATATTGCCGGCGTCCTGTCGGAGAATGGCCGCGTCCTCGGGCTGATGCCGCATCCTGAGCGGGCAATGGCTGGCCAGGAAGGCGGAAACGACGGCGTCAAGCTATTCGAAAGCCTGATGGCTGCTGCTTAAGCATAGCCGTTCAACCCTCGCGGGTTTTGCATTGAAATCCGAGATCGGGCGGCGCGTTATGGCGGGGTGCGTTCGATGCGAGGCGATCCCATGCGTCTGCTTGCTTTCTCCCTTGTGGCCCTTGCGACGGCCGCTCCGTCTCAAGCGCAGACTCTCGGCATGATCGGACCCAGCTTCGCGCCATCGGCCGTGAAGACGGATAATTTCGATGCGGTGTTCGAGGTGAAGGTGAACACGTTGCCATCGATTCCGGTGCTCTGGAACCAGACCGCCGAAGCGCGCTGGGACGGCGTTGTCTGCAATGTCGGCACCGCGAACCGTGGCGCGGTCAAGGTCGATCCCAGCGCGCGCTTCGGCTATCTCGACATCAACACATGCACGATGTTCTCGAGCTTCCGCATGCTTGACCTAACGACGGTCGATCCTGACAAGGAATGGACGGCCCGCGTCTATCTGCGGGCGCGGAAATAGTTCGAACCAGACAGCGTCATCTCGCGTACAAGGTCCGGGTTCGTTCAGCGAGCGGGGCTACGATGTTTCGTGGATTTAGGCATGCAGCTGTCGCGGCCGGTCTTGCAGCATCAGCCTGCGCGAGTATTCCGGAAGCGGATGTTTCCAAAATGAGATTTGTCGAAGCCGCAGGCGTCACCACTCACGTCCAAACATGGGGCGCGGGCGATCCGGTCTTCCTCATCCATGGCGCCTCCTCCCATATTGGAACGTGGGAGCCGACTGTCGTTCCGCTCCTGAAGGATGAGTTCCTGGTCGCGGCCTATGACCGCCCCGGCATGGGCTACACGGCAGACCGGCCGGCGGGCTCAGACACGCTGGCCCTTCAGGCGAAGGTCGCCGCCGAGGTGATCGAGAAGCTGGGCCTGAAGAAGCCGATCGTGATTGCGCACTCGTGGGGCGGGGCGGTCGCGCTGCGCCTTGCGCTCGACAGGCCGGATCTGGTCAGCGGCGTCGTTCTAATTGCGCCGGTTGCCTATGAATGGCCGGGCGGCGTTGATTGGTACAATTACTGGTCCGCCAACCCCATCTCGGCATGGGTGTTCAACAATATCGTGGCCCAGCCGTTTGCCGACGCCTCGGTAAGAAGTGGAATGGCCGGCTCGTTTGCGCCGAACACGCCGCCCGATGGCTGGCTGGATGCGGCGCGCGTGTCGCTCGCGGCGCGCCCGGAAGCGTTGCGCGCGACGGGGGAAGATCTGGTGGCGGCCAAGCGCGAGGTGATGGCGCAGCAGGCGCGCTATCTCGAGATCAGGATCCCTGTCGCGATCATGGTTGGCGACAGCGACAAGGTGGTGAGCCCGAGCATCCATTCCATGAAGCTGGCGCAGGTTCTGCCCACTGCGCGGATCGATGTGCTGGCCGGCGTCGGCCATCTTCCGCAGGAGATGTCGCCCGAACGTCTCCGCAAGCTGTTCGATTGGGTGCGTTCGGTGAAGTAGAGCGCCATCTGGCCGCATGCGCCTTGCCAGTACGGGGCGCGCGGCTATCTAAGAACCATTCCAATTCGGAGATTTAAGATGGCCCTGGATATCGGCATCGACGCGAAGACGCGCAAGAAGGTTGCTGGCGCGCTGGAGCAGGTTCTGGCGGACACTTATTCACTCTACGCCAAGACGCACGGCTATCACTGGAACATCGAGGGACCGCGCTTCCTCACGCTGCACACGCTGTTCGAAACTCAGTACAATGAGCTTTGGCTCTCACTCGATCTGATCGCGGAACGCATCCGTTCGCTTGGCCACTACGCGCCGTTCGGCAACTCGATCGCGACCAAGTCCACCATAAAAGGCGACACGGTCGTGCCGTCGGAAGACGAGATGCTGGCGAACCTTGCGGCGGGCAATGAGGCAGTCGTGAAGGCTGCGCGGGCAGCTCTTGAGACGGCGGAAGAAGCGGGCGATCAGGCGACGGCCGACCTGATGACGCAGCGCGTCTCCATCGGCGAGAAAGCCGCCTGGATGCTGCGCGCGCACCTCGCGAAATAAAGCGGTCAGACAAGGCCGAGTAGTCTTGCAGGGTCGGGGCAGATCGCGAGCCATTTGTCCCGCTCGCTGCGTTTGGCTACGCCGGGGTAATCGCCCTTTGCGCTGCCGAGATCGAGAATGATCTGGAAGTGCAGGTGGGGCGTCCAGCCGCCATTCTCGCGCTTTGTGCCCAGCTCCGCGATCTTCTCACCGGCCATGAAAGCCGTGCCGGGCTTCAAGCCCTTCAGGCTGTCGCGATCAAGATGGCCGTAGAGCGTGTGGAATTTCAGGCCTGGCGTGGGGGCGTGCTCGAGAATGATGGTCGGGCCATAGTCGCCCGGATTGTCGTTGATGCGCGAGGAGTGTACGCGGGCGTTCAGCGGCGTGAAAACTTCCGCCCCGGCCGGGGCGAAAATATCGACGCCAAGATGCACCGTGCGCGGCTCTTCGCCTTCGGGGGCAAACAGCGGTTGTGTGTAGAGGCTGCGGTCCTCGCCATAGCCGCCGAAGCGGATCGCTTCACCCGGCTTGATGTCAGCGCCGTCGAGCTTGCCGGGCAGGGCCTTGCGCAGCCCATCGATGACTTCAACGCCGGTTGGTCGGAGCGATGCGATCCAGCTGTCGAAGGCGGCGCGCGACATCTATTCGGCCGCGACTTTCGAAGCGTGATTCGGCATGCCTTCGAGATATTTTTCCGCTTCCAGCGCCGCCATGCAGCCGAGGCCGGCGGCGGTGACGGCCTGGCGAAAGATGTCGTCGGCGACGTCGCCGGCGGCGAATACGCCGGGGATCGATGTCGCTGTCGAGTTCGGCAGGGTGTGCAGGTAGCCGCCGAGCTTCATTTCAAGCTGGCCGGTGAAAAGCTGCGTCTGGGGCGCGTGGCCGATGGCGATGAAGATGCCGTGGACGGGCTGTTCGGTGACTTCGCCGGTCTTGAGATTTTTCAGCTTCGCTTTGGTCACGCTAAGCGGGCCTTCCTGGCCGATAACATCGACCAGTTCGGTGTTCCAGAGGACGTTGACCTTCGGGTTCTTGAACAGGCGGTCCTGCAGGATCTTCTCGGCGCGGAAATGGTCACGGCGGTGAACGACCGTCACCTTCGAGGCGAAGTGGGTAAGGTGCAGCGCTTCCTCCACCGCGGTGTTGCCGCCGCCAACGACAATGACTTCCTTCTGGCGATAGAAGAACGCATCGCACGTCGCGCAGGCCGAGACGCCAAAGCCCTTGAACTTCGCTTCACTCTCGAGGCCGAGCCATTTGGCCTGCGCGCCGGTCGCGATCACCAGCACGTCGCAGGTGTAGATGTCGCCCGAGTCGCCGGTCAGCGTGAACGGGCGCTTCTGCAGGTCGGCCTTGATGATGTGGTCTTCCACCATCTCCGTGCCGACATGGATTGCCTGAGCGCGCATCTGTTCCATCAGCCAGGGACCCTGGATGACGTCGGCGAAGCCCGGATAGTTCTCGACATCGGTGGTGATGGTCAGCTGGCCGCCCGGCTGGATGCCGGCGATCAGCATCGGCTTGCGCAGCGCCCGCGCGGCATAGATCGCGGCCGTGTATCCGGCCGGGCCGGAGCCGAGGATGATGATCTGCGAATGGCGAACGGTGGTCATGGATTGATCCTGCTGCTGGCCCTTCCTAGCCGTCCAATTCCCGGTGCGGAATGGGGCACGGCGCGCCAGCGCTGTTATTCTGGGGATGCGATGGCGAGCGGAAAAGGTCCGCGGCGGCCCCCATTGGCTCAGTTGAGTTTTTCTAGCGATTCGGGCGGCGCTGAAGCAGCAATCTGACAAGCTCGTCGGCCGCGCGGGCGGCCTCGCGGACCGGCTGGTAGGTCCAGGTGTCGATCCCGCCCGAGAACCAGCGGGCGGCGCCCTGGCGGATAAACCCCTCATGCAGCCTGTCAAAGCGCGGGGAGGCGCCTTCCAGCTTGAGGGTGTGGATCGGCTTTCCGAAGAAAGCCGGGTCGGCCAGCATGTTGGCGCTGTCTTCCGTGACCAGCACAGCCTCGCACATCGCCAGGAAAGCCACATACGGATTGGGGCCGTCGCGTTGCTCGTCTTCCCAGAACACGCCGCCGAGGTCAGCCGCGAGCTTGCGGAAGCGGTGGCGGGTCGCCTCCGGCGTGCGGCGCGAGACGGTGATCCAGAACTGGCGGCCCGGCGCGAGCTTGCGCAAGTCGGTCTCGATCGCGGCGGCGCGGGCTTCGGTGAAGCTGTGGGTTTTTGAATCGCCACCCAACGACACGAGCACCTTCTGGCCGCCCGCCTTTGTCAGGTTAGCAAAGCGCGCCTTTGCATCGGCGATGCGTTGCGCTGAAAACCACACGGGCGAGCCGAGGATCGGGAAGACGTTCGGACCGCTGACGGCGTCATGCTCGGGTGGAATCACGAGGTCGAAGCTGGCGAGCGAGACTTTCGGATTCTGCGTCTGCACGACGAGCGTCTTCCCCCCAGTGAGCCGCCGCAACATGCGGGAATAGGGAATGGAGCGGCGGCCCGCTGCGATCCAGACATCCGGCCAGGGCGGCGAGAGCAGTCTGCGCTGGTCCGCCGGCAGCGCTGCGAGCGGCATCGGCCACAGGTCGGGTCGCAGCATCAGCTGGAAGCCATGAGGTTGCAGGATGACTTCACGGCTCTCTGCATCCGAGCGGACATGCGCGAGCTTTGCTGCGCGCTCGGGTTCGGCGAGCGCGGCGGCCAGCGCCTTTGTCTGGTTGAGAATCCCTGCGCGTCCGTCGGCTACGCACCAGACGGACGGACCCAGCGGCACGTTATTTCCAGGAGATGGCGACGATTTCGAACGATTTCGCGCCGCCCGGAGCGGAGACTTCAGCCGTATCGCCTTCTTCCTTGCCGATCATGGCGCGCGCGATCGGAGAAGAGATCGAGATCTTCTTGTTGGCGATGTTAGCTTCGTCCTCGCCCACGATCTTGTAGGTAAAGGTCTCGCCGGTATCCTCGTCCGTCATCTTCACCGTGGCGCCGAACTTCACGGTCTTGCCTTGCAGGCGCGACGTGTCGATGACCTCGGCGCGCGCGAGCTTGTCTTCAAGCTCGGAGATGCGGCCTTCGATGAAGCTCTGCTTCTCCTTGGCGGCATGATATTCGGCGTTTTCGGATAGGTCGCCATGGCTGCGCGCTTCCGAGATCGCCGCGATGATGTTCGGGCGTTCCTCGGATTTGAGAATCTTCAGTTCGGCGTGGAGAGCCTGGAATCCATCAGCCGTCATGGGGATGCGCTGCATCGGGTAGTCCTATTCAAAACACCTGAATTACACGGAATCATTCCTACCGACGGGTAATGTCGGCACGGTCAGGAACGTTCAAGAGTAGGTCTGAAGCGCTCCGGCTTCAAGCGGGCTCGTTTTAAGAGACCGGATGGCCTGAACGGCGGCCCGGGCGCCCGAAATCGTCGTGTAGTACGGGATGCCGTGCTGCAAGGCCGCCCGCCGGATCGAAGCCGAATCGAGCAGGGATTGCGCGCCTTCCGTGGTGTTGAACACCAGCTGGACCTTGCCATTGAGTAGGGCGTCGACGACGTGGGGTTGCCCTTCCAGCACCTTGTTTACGCGTTCCACCTTGATGCCGCGCTCAGCAAGAAACTGTGCAGTCCCGGCCGTCGCGATGATGGTGAAGCCCAATTCCGCGATTTCGCGGGCAGGCTTCTCGATCGACGCCTTATCGCCCTCGCGGACCGAAATGAACACACAGCCCTTGGCGGGCAGGGCCATTCCGGCCGCGATCTGACTCTTGAGGTAGGCGGCGCCGAACGACACATCGAGGCCCATGACTTCGCCTGTCGAGCGCATTTCAGGCCCGAGCAGCGGATCGACGCCCGGGAAGCGCGAGAAGGGGAACACGGCTTCCTTGACTGCGATGCGCGGGCCGGTGATCGGCCCCGGCCCAAGGTTGAAGCCAGCCAGCTTCTCGCCGGCCATGATTTTGGCGGCGATCGCGGCAAAGGGCTTGCCCACCGCCTTGGCGACGAAAGGCACGGTGCGCGAGGCGCGGGGGTTGGCTTCGAGCACGTAAATCTCCTCGCCCTTCACCGCGAACTGCACGTTCATCAGGCCTTTGACGTTGAGCGCCTTGGCCAACTTGCGCGCCTGTTCGGAGAGGCGATCGACGATCTCTTTCGACAGCGTGTAGGGCGGGATCGAGCAAGCCGAGTCGCCCGAGTGGATGCCGGCTTCCTCGATATGCTCCATGATTCCAGCGACGTGCGTTGTCTCGCCATCGCACATGGCGTCGACGTCGACTTCGATGGCGTCGGCGAGGTAACGGTCGACCAGCAGCGGCGTGTCGCCTGAAACCTGCACGGCTTCGCGGACATAGCGTTTGAGATCGGTTTCGTCGTGAACGATCTCCATCGCGCGGCCGCCGAGCACGAAGCTCGGGCGCAGCATGACCGGGTAGCCGATGCGGTTGGCGGCTGCGATCGCTTCCTCGTCCGTGCGGGCGATGGCGCTGGGCGCCTGCTTCAAGCCAATTCTGTCGAGCAGTTGCGAGAAGAGTTCGCGGTCTTCGGCGAGATCGATTGAATCCGGCGTCGTGCCGAGGATCGGCGCGCCTGAGGCCTTGAGGCCTTGCGCAAGTTTCAGCGGCGTCTGGCCGCCGAACTGCACGATCACGCCCATGAACTCGCCGGCGGTCTGTTCGAGATGGATGATCTCGGTGACGTCCTCGAGCGTCAGCGGCTCAAAATAGAGGCGGTCGGACGTGTCGTAGTCGGTCGAGACAGTTTCTGGATTGCAGTTCACCATGATGGACTCGATCTTCAGATCGGCCATGGCGAAGGCGGCGTGGCAGCAGCAGTAATCGAACTCGATGCCCTGGCCAATGCGGTTGGGACCGCCGCCGAGGATCATCGCCTTCTTGCGCGTGGAAGGCTCAGCCTCGTTCTGCGGCGGGATGATCTCGCCATTGGCGCCGATCCAGCCGGTCTCGTAAGTCGAATAGAGATAGGGCGTCTTCGCCGCGAACTCGGCGGCGCAGGTGTCGATGCGCTTGTAAACCGGGCGCACATTGAGCTTGTGGCGCGCCGCGCGCACGTCGAGTTCCTTGCCGCCGGTCAGTTTCGCGAGGCGCACGTCGGAGAAGCCCATCGCCTTGATGCGCGTCCACTCTTCCGCGTCTTTTGGCAGGCCGTTCTTCTTGAGTTGGGCTTCCTCCTCGATGATCTCGCAGATCTGGCGCAGGAACCATTTGTCGATCTTGGATGCGTTGTGAATCTCGTCGACCGTCAGGCCTTCGCGGAAAGCCTGGCCGACATTCAGCAGGCGTTTCTCGGTGGGGCGCGAAACCGATGCGATCAGCGAGTTGCGATCGCTGCCGCCGGGAATGTCCTGTTCGTCGAAGCCGGAAATGCCGGTTTCAAGCGAGCGCAGCGCTTTCTGAAGCGATTCATGGAAAGTTCGGCCGATGGCCATCGCCTCGCCGACAGATTTCATCTGTGTCGTCAGCGTTGTGTCGGCCCCTTTGTACTTTTCGAAGGCGAAGCGCGGGATCTTGGTGACGACATAGTCGATCGTCGGCTCGAATGAGGCGGGGGTGACGCCGGTGATGTCGTTGTCGAGTTCGTCGAGCGTGTAGCCGATCGCCAGCTTCGCGGCGATCTTCGCAATCGGGAAGCCGGTAGCCTTCGAAGCGAGCGCAGATGAACGCGAGACGCGCGGGTTCATCTCGATGATGACGAGGCGTCCATTGTCCGGGTTCACGGCGAACTGCACGTTCGAGCCGCCGGTCTCGACGCCGATCTCGCGCAGCACGGCGATCGAAGCGTTGCGCATCACCTGGTATTCGCGGTCGGTGAGCGTGAGAGCGGGGGCGACCGTAATCGAGTCGCCAGTATGGACGCCCATCGGGTCGATGTTCTCGATCGAGCAGATGATGATGCAGTTGTCCGCCTTGTCGCGGACGACTTCCATCTCGAATTCTTTCCATCCGAGCAAGCTCTCGTCGATCAGCACCTGGCTGACGGGTGACATTTGCAGGCCGCGGGTGACGATCTCTTCGAATTCCTGCCGATTGTAGGCGACGCCGCCGCCCAGGCCGCCGAGCGTGAACGCCGGGCGCACGATGCAGGGCAGGCCGACGACTTCCATCTGCTTCATGGCTTCGATGAAGCCGGCCTTGAGGTCGTACTCGACCTTGCCATTCACGTTCGAAAGCTCGGGCGAGGCCACAATGGCCGAGCGCGGGGATTCGAGGCCGATGCGATCCATCGCCTCGCGGAACTTCTTGCGGTCTTCAGCCTTCTCGATGGCCTCGGCCTTGGCGCCGATCATTTCGACGCCGTGCTCCCTCAGAACACCCATTTGCTCGAGTTTCAGCGCGCAGTTCAGCGCCGTCTGGCCGCCCATGGTGGGCAGCAGCGCGTCGGGTTTTTCCTTGGCGATGATCTTGGCGACCATCTCGGGCGTGATCGGCTCGATATAGGTTGCGTCCGCCAGCTCCGGATCGGTCATGATCGTGGCGGGGTTCGAGTTGACCAGGATGACACGATAGCCTTCCGACTTCAGCGCCTTGATCGCCTGAACGCCTGAATAATCGAATTCGCAAGCCTGCCCGATAACGATCGGCCCGGCGCCGATGACCAGGATGGACTTGATGTCTGTGCGCTTGGGCATGTCACCGGACGATCTGTAATTCCTGCCGGGGAGAGCGGCAAATTGCGGCAGGGTTTATCGGCGGGGACGAGGGGGCGCAACCCTTGCAGCGTCGCACCCGAAACGATCGGGAATCATCCCGATTGGTGCAGGTATTCGCCCTTATTTACACGCAATTCACGCATACCCTTTGTAGTTCGCGCGAAAGCGAATAACTGGACGTATTCGCGACGGTGCCGCGAACTGGCCAAGACAATGAATCGGACGATTTTCAGCTTGCTGGCGACGCTTGTGTTGCTCGGTTCTCCGGGCGATTTCGCATTGGCGCAGGGAAGCAGCGCCAGACCGCCGGTTGGCGGCGGGCTGACGAGCGCCGGCGCCACGGCGACCGCCAAGCCGATAACCAAGCCGATCTCTGAGCCTGCCGAAATGAGCGGCATGCTGGCGGCCCAGAACGAGGCGCGTGCGCGACTTGGCGTTCCGACGCTGGCCTGGTCGCCAACCTTGTCGGTCAAGGCTGCGGAGACGGCGACAGCCGCTGCTGGCGGCTCATGCCCGGTGACGGCGGCGCGCAGGGCCGGAGAAACTGACAAGGCCAGCATCTTCTGGGCGGCAGGGCTGCGCCGCGTCGGCGGCGTCATGTCCGCCCAGGACATATCCCCAGCCTACCTCGTCTCGCGCTGGCGCGAAGGCAGTGCGGACTACAACATCGCCACGGGCCAATGCCGCTCCAAGTCCGGCAATTGCGAGCCGTTCTCCCGTATGGTCGCTCCCAAGGCGAAGACGGTCGGCTGCGCACGGGCGATCTGCCCCAACCAGACCCAGGTCTGGGCCTGTCTCTACAAGGAATAGTTCGCTCGATCAGTCCCTGGCGGGCGGCTGGCCGAACAGGTCGGCCTGCGCGGCGGCTGATGCGCCTTCGATCGCCAGAAGCCGGAGTTTCGTCTCGCCGCCGCCCCGGGCTGAGAAGCCTCCGAGCTTTCCGTTGGCTGCCGTGACGCGGTGGCAAGGCACTAGGATGGGCCACGGATTCTTGCCGAGCGCTGCGCCCACCTGTTGCGCGAGAAGCCTGTCGCCCAGCTGGACGGCGATCTGGCCATAGGTAACAGTCTGTCCGGGCGGGATTCGGCGCGTGATTTCGTAGACCTTCGCGTTGAATTCGGGCGCGCGGGCGAGATCGAGGGGTGCGTCTGAAAGATCAACTTTTTCGCCGTGCATGAGTGCGACGATGCGATCGACCACGCTTGCGATAGCCGGCGGCGGAGCGGCTTGCGACGCGCCGGGGAATTTGCGGGTGAAGCCCTTGCGGACGATCGCCGGATTGATCTGCGGCAGGTAGGCGCCGATCAGCCGGCTTTCAGCCCAGGCGACGCCAGCCCAACCGATGGCTGTTTCGAAGACTGCGTACTGGCTCATCCCCAAAACATAGGCGCGTTCAGGATCCGACACAGCCGATTTTCGAACAGCAAAGGCCGGACACATGGCCCGGCCGATCTCATCCTAGAGCGTCGCCATGTCGATGGAGAAGCGATATTTCACGGCGCTCTTCAGCATTCGCTCGTAAGCGCCATTGATATCCTTCATCGCAATGACTTCGACATCGGCGGTGATGTTATGCTCGGCGCAGAAGTCCAGCATCTCCTGCGTTTCTGCGATGCCGCCAATGCCCGAACCCGACAGGCTGTGACGGCCGGCCAGCAGGCCGAATGCGCCAACAGCCATCGGTTTCTCGGGCGCGCCGACGAGGCAGAGCGTGCCGTCGCGCTTGAGTAGGGCAAGATAGGCGTTGAGGTCGTGGTCGGCCGAGACGCAATCGAGAATGAAGTGGAACGAGCCCATGTGCGCCTTCATCTGCGCCCGGTCGGTCGAGACGACGACTTCATCTGCGCCGAGCCGCTTGGCGTCCTCGATCTTCGATTTGGACGTTGTGAACAGCACGACCTTGGCGCCGAGCGCGTGAGCGAACTTCACGCCCATATGGCCGAGGCCGCCAAGACCTATGATGCCAACCTTCTGGCCGGGGCCGACTTTCCAGTGGCGCAGAGGCGACCAGGTCGTGATGCCGGCGCAGAGCAGGGGCGCAACGGCGGCAGGCTCCAGCGTTTCAGACGCGCTGAGCACGAAGTGCTGGTCAACTGTTACGCTGTTGGAATAGCCGCCCTAGGTCCAGCCGCCCGTGTGCTTGTCGGGCGACGAGTAGGCTAGCGTGCTGCCGACCCTTGCAGCGCGGCCGAGAATTTCGTGACCGCGAACAACCGGATAGACTGTGCCGCCCCATTCATTGCGCGCCATGTGCAAGTCGGAATGGCAGACGCCGCAAAACAGGATGTCGATCTGAACATCGTTCGGCGTGGGGTCCCGCCGCTCGATCGTGATTGGGCCCAATTGCTTGTCGGCGGCTTCTGCAGCGTAAGCGGCGCTAATGAATAGGCGTGAAATCCCCGGATGCAATTGAATGGAATCGCGACGCCCAAACCGCGCGCCTGCAAGGCGGATGTAGGATGTGAGTGAACGCTCGCTAGGGGCGCGGCAAAAACAATTTTTCTGAAGGCGTCGCGTGCGTGACGCGGCGATGACGCCGTCTGAAAATCAGTCGGAGCAAGTCACGTATAGCGCTTCGCTGTCTTCTGGTCGTAGGTCGAGCCATCCTGCTTCTCGGCGCCGCCATAACCGGTGACAGCGTCGGCGACGAACGGGTTGGAGCGGCGTTCCTGACCGAATGTGGATGTTGCGCCGTGGCCGGGCACGAAGGTTATGTCATCGCCCAGCGGCCAGAGCTTGCCAGTGATCGAGTCGATCAGCTGCTGGTGATTGCCGCGCGGAAAGTCGGTGCGACCGATGGAGCCCTGGAACAACACGTCGCCGACAAAGGCGATCTTTGCGTTTCGATTGTGAATCACGACATGCCCGGGCGTGTGGCCGGGCGTGTGAGAGACATCGAACTTCACGCCTTCCAGTTCCAGCACGTCGCCGTCTTCGAGATAGCGATCCGGCGTCACATTTTTCAGACCGGTGAGGCCGTACTTCACGGCGGAGCTTTCGATCTGGTCGAGCCAGAACTGGTCGTCCTTGTGCGGGCCGATGACGGGAACGCCGGTGCGCTCGCGGATATCGTGGGCGCCGCCGGCATGATCGAGATGGCCGTGCGTGAGCCACATCTCCTTCAGCGTCAGGCCGAAACGATCGAGTGCGCCCATCAGCGTGTCGACGTCGCCGCCCGGATCGACGAGCACGGCGTGCTTGGTGTTCGTATCCCAGATCAGCGAGCAGTTCTGCTGCAGCGGCGTGACCGGCACGATGCGAATCTGGAGCTTCGTTTCAGGACGGGCGTCTGTCATGCGACCTAGATGACGACGCCGAGCGCCTCATGCAAGCGGGTTTCGTCGCCAACAGCTTTGTTATGCTGGCATTCGGCGCATTTCCGTGCTCAGTTTCAGCGCCTAGCGGGGGTCATCATGAAATTTGCATTTGTCTTTCTAGCGTCGCTGTTCCTGTCCGTGGCCGGCGCCCAGACGGTCGAAGCGCAGACGCGGACGATCCGCCATCCTGAAGCCGGCAGCCCGGCGCTGACGGTCGACGTGCCGGACGGGTGGACATCGACGATCGACGATTCCAACAACCTGATCCTGGCGTCGCCGACGCGGACGGTGGCGTTCTCGCTGTCGGTCATCGCGGACGAACCGGTGCAACGCACGCTCGACGGGTTTGCACGCGAAGTTCTCACCGCCGCCAAGGCGCATGACGTGCAGGCGCCCAGTGAGGATATGCTACCGCCCTATCCCGGCGCGACCTATATCGGAAAGCTGGATGTCGGAGACGTTTCGGTCGACCTCAAGATGCTGGTTGTGAAGTTCGACGCGAACTCGTTCGCCAGTGCGACGATGATCACCGGGACGTCGGCGACGGTGGAGCAGAAGGCCGTTGGCGGGATGGTGCTGAAGACGGTCAGGGTCGTCCGCTAGTGCGGTTAGTGCGTGCGGCGCTTGCGCAGGCCGTAGGGCCCGGGGAGGCCGGCGTTTTCCTGCAGGGCCTGAGCGCGCAGTGACGTCAGCGTGAGACGGGTTTCCTCGAGGCGTTCCAGCTTGGCGGCCAGGCTTTCGATGCCGTTGTAGGACAACCGCTTCATCTCGCGGCGGCCAAGGCTGACGGTCTCGAGAATTATGCCCGATACCAGGCTGATGCAGGCGAGCACGGCGAGCGTCGCGCACAGGAAGGCCGTCGGGAAGCGCGGAACGAGACCGGTTGCCATGTATTCGCCGATCACTGGCGCGCCCAAGGCGAGGGCGGTCACCATGATCGCACCGGAGATTGCGCCGAAGAACAGGAGCGGGCGCTCGTCGCGCATCAGGCGGCCGATCGTGCCGAGGATGCGGAAACCGTCACGGATGGTGGAGAGTTTGGATTCCGATCCCATGCGGCGGGCGCCATAGGGCGTCTGCACTTCGGCGGTGATCATGTCGAGTTCGAGCGCGTGGACGGTGAGTTCGGTTTCCGTCTCGAAGCCTGAGGCGAGGGCGGGGAACGACTTCACGAAGCGTCGCGAGAAAGCGCGATAGCCGGACAGCATGTCGGTAAAGCGGTCTCCGAAGATGGCGGAGACGAGTCCGGTGAGCAGCCTGTTGCCGAAACGATGGCCGGCGCGATAGGCGGCTTTCTCTTCCGTGATGCGTGCGCCGACGACCATGTCGGCCTGCGATTCGAGCAGGCGCGAGACAAGCCGCGGGGCGGAGGCGGCGTCGTAGGTCGCATCGCCATCGACCATTACATAGACGTCGGCCTCGATGTCCGAGAACATGCGGCGCACGACATGGCCCTTGCCCTGCAGCGGTTCGCGGCGGACGATCGCGCCGGCGTCGCGGGCGACGGCGGCGGTGTTGTCGTGGCTGTTGTTGTCGTAAACGAAGATGCGGGCGTGAGGCAGCGCGGCCTTGAACGATTTCACGACGTCGCCGATCGCGCCGGCTTCGTTGTAGCAGGGGATCAGAACGGCGATATCGACGTGCCGGATCGCAGGCGAAAGCTGCTGGCCCACTGCATGAAGCGCGGCTTCAGCGGCGGCGAGGCGCGCGTGAATATCCGAGTTGAGATCGACTGGCGGCATGTGCGTCCCGGTGTTTCAGACCGGGACAAGCTGCCATGCTGGGGTAAAGGAATTGGGTAGCGGACAACCCAGAAATCGGTGGGATTCCGGAAAGGAAACTTTCTGAAGTGTTACCCGGTTTTTCGTTTCGCCATCATCTTCGCGAAGCGTTCGAAGAGATAGAAGGAGTCCTGCGGACCGGGGCTTGCTTCAGGATGGTGCTGGACTGAGATGATCGGCTTGCCGGCGACAGACAGGCCGCAATTCGTGCCGTCGAACAGAGACTTGTGGCTCTCTTCCACGCCGGCGGGCAGCGTGTCGGCGTCGACCGTGAAGCCGTGGTTCATCGACACGATCTCGACCTTGGCCGTCGTGTGGTCCTTCACGGGATGGTTCGCGCCGTGATGTCCTTGCGGCATCTTCTTGGTCTTCGCGCCGAGCGCCAGCGCAAGCATCTGGTGGCCGAGACAGATGCCGAGGATCGGCACGCCGTTGGCGATCAGCTTTTTGATCTCGGGGCCTGCATAGATCGCGGTTGCGGCCGGATCGCCCGGACCGTTGGACAGCACGACGCCATCCGGCTTCAGCGCGAGGATGTCTTCCGCTTTCGTCTTTGCGGGAACGATCGTGATCTTCGCGCCGACAGCTGAGAGGTTGCGAAGGATGTTCTTCTTCACGCCGAAGTCGACGAGGACAACGTGGGATTTCTGAGCGCCGAGTTTGGCGAAGCCCGGTCCGATCGACCAGAGGCCGTCGGTGGATTCAAAGCTCTGGCCCGAGGTGACGTTGATCGCGAGGTCGGCGTTCTCAACGCCTTTCCAGTCGTGGGCGGCTTTGACGAGCGTGGGGCCGTCGAGCTTGCCGGCCGGGTCGAAGGCGATGGCGGATTTCGGCATGCCGAGCTCGCGAATGCGCCGGGTGAGGGCGCGAGTGTCAATGCCCGAGAGGCCGATGACGCCGCGCTTCTTCAGCCATGCGTCGAGCGTGTCGGCGGCGCGCCAGGAGGCGGGGAGGGTCGGCGGGGCCTTGAACACGGCGCCGCGTGCGCCGGCTGCGCCTTGTGCGGACGATTCTTCCTGGTCGTCGGCATTGGCGCCGACGTTTCCGATGTGCGGGAAGGTGAAAAGGACGATCTGCTCGGCATAGGACGGGTCGGTCAGGATTTCCTGATAGCCGGTCATCGCGGTGTTGAAACAGAGCTCGCCCGCCGCGACGCCGGTTGCGCCATGGCCGTGGCCCCAGAAAATCGTGCCGTCTTCGAGGGCGATGGCGCCGGTCGGTTTGGCGGTCATGTGGGAGAGCCTCCTGACTTACCGGCGCGACTCGGCGGGGGGCGCAAACAAACGGACGCTACGTAGGGGGGTGGGGGGCGGGGGTCAAGCACTGCGCATGCAGGTGCGACCTCGGAAGCGGGACTTCCGGGGGGCGTCGGGGTTTCGCCCGCAAACACCTTCCACAAAACCAAGAGACAAGGGGCGCCCGTTCAGCTCAAGGCGCATGCGTTCGGCGCGGCGATGCGCAAGGCGATCGAGATTGCCGAACGGTTTCGCGAGGCGGCTGAGGCCGGCGGAGACGTCGTGCAGCGGGCGGGGCGCGGCGTGTAGATGAAGGGGGAGGCCTGCAAGTTGGCGCGCACGCTCGTGGATCAGCAGGTGGACGCTATTCTCGGCCGCGATGATGTGGGCTTGGAGGAGGCCGCATGGCTGCGGGTCGGTGCGGAGGTCGTCGAGGCGGAGCGGAGCTGACGATTTCGCCCAGACAATCGCGCGCGACTTCCCGCAGCTCGCACGACGGGCGCGAGCGGGAAGAGGAGACGCAAGAGGATCAGCAAGAGATCGACCAGGGGGCGGTAGACGCCCGTGTCCGGTCCGGTGGATTCTGGCGGGCGCTGTCCTAAAGGCTTTGCGGCCAGGCTTTGAATTCACCGGCGAAGGTTTTTCGCCACCCTCCGAGTAGGGAGGCGGTTTGTCCCGCACGTCTCTGGCGTAAATCAGCCCGTCCAGCGGGTGGCTTTGGCCGTAATCGTCGGACGCTGGCGTTCCACCGGCTTTTCCTTGGCCGTGCCGATGTAGATGAAGCCGGCGACCTGTTCGTGGCCGGTCATGGCCAGGGCGGCGTGGACGTGGCCGTCATAGGCGGGGTCTTCGGTGATCCAGACGGCGGCCCAGCCCATTGCGTTGGCGGCGACGAGCAGGTTCTGGCAGAGGGCGCCAGCGCTGAGTTGCTGTTCCCAGACAGGCGTTTTCTTCGGGTCGTGGTGGTTGGGGCTGGAGATGACGGCGAGGATCACGGGCGCGCGCAGCGGGAGCGTCATCTCGCCGGCGAGTTTTTCATCGCTGACATCGGGATCGCGGAGCTTCCGTGCGGCGGCGAAGATGTCGCCCAGCTTGTTGCGGGCTTCGCCCTCGATGATGAGGATGCGCCAGGGTTCGAGCTTGCGGTGATCCGGTACGCGCATGGCGAGGCGGAGCATGGCGTCTAGGTCGGCCGCGGCGGGGCCGGGCTCGGCGAGGGCGGCGACGGGCGTGGACCGGCGCAAGGCGAGCAGGTTCAGCGTGTCCGGGCTCGGATGGATGGGATCGAGCGGGGCGCCGAATTCCGGTTCGAGGGGAAGGTCTGGCCGGATAGGCATGCCTAGTGCTGTTCGGCGGGAGCGGGCGCGACCGGGTCGGCTGGCGACGTGATCGGGGTTGGCGGGGCGGCCTGACCGGAAAGGCCTGCGTCGATGGCGGCCTTGATGCTGGTCCAGGATTTCGACAGGTCTGGCTCGGCCATCTCGACGCCGTTGACGAAGAAGGTGGGCGTGGACATGACGCCGATCTGGCGGGCGTAGGCGCCCACATCGTTGACGCGTTGGATGTTCTGCTTGTCTGCGAGGCAGGCGTCGACCTGCGCGCCGCTGAGGCGGAATTTCTCGCCGAGCGATTTCAGCGCGGGGAGCGAGTCGCCTTTCTGCGCGGACATGACGATGTCCTGCTGGCGGGCGAAGGCTTCATCGAGCACGGCGAAGTAATCTTCCGTTCCCGAGCAGCGGGCGACAGAGAAGATGGCGGCGTCGAGAGCGCCGTGGATGGCGTATTCGCGGAAGACAAACTTGATCTTGCCGGTATCGACATAGTCTTTCTTCATCTCGGGATAGAAGGTGTCGTGCCAGAATTTGCAGCCCGGGCAGGTGGGTGAGCCGTATTCGACGACGGTGACCTTGGCGTCCTGCGGGCCTATGAAGGCGTCGCCCTCGACATTGACGATCTTGTCGCGGCCCTGCGCGCCGCAGGCGGCGAGGGCGAGGGCGGCAATGGCGCCGGCGAGAGTCTTGGGGAACATGCAGGGCTCCGGTCTGGGGTGGGCAACACTTAGTGGATTACTCTGTCCCCGCAAAGCGGGGGAAGTACGGCGAAGCCGGGATGGGGGTGGGCCGCGGGAACACATTGATATTATCCCTTGTGACTCGCCCCCATCGACCCTTCGGGCCATTTCCCCCGCCTTGCGGGAGAAGAGTTGCGCCTTGCCCGAGGCGCTTGCTGGGCTTAATCGCCCGTGATGACCGACACTCCTGCCAAATGGCGGATCAAGTCCGCGCGGACGATTTATGCGAACCGGTGGATTACCGTGCGCGAGTATCAGACCGTCGCGCCGACGGGGAATGATGCGCTGTACGGGCTGGTGCACATGCACAACCTCGCGCTGGGCGTGCTGCCGATCGATGAGGACGGGAACACCATCCTGATCGGACAGGAGCGGTTTCCATTCGGGCGGTATTCGTGGGAGCTGCCCGAGGGCGGGGGCTCGCCGGGGAGTCCGCCGCTGGAGGGCGCGCAGCGGGAGCTGGCTGAGGAGGCGGGGCTGAAGGCGGAGGGCTGGCTACCGCTGGTGGCGGACATACACATGTCCAACTCGGTGACGGACGAGCGGGCCTATGCCTTCATGGCGTGGGGGCTCTCGCCGGATCACTCCTTTGCGAAGGACAGTTCAGAGGAACTATCCGTTCGAAGAGTTCCATTCGCACAAGCCCTGAAAATGGCGGTTTCCGGAGAGATCACGGACGCTTTCTCCCTTGTCATGATATTGAAGGCTGACCATCTGCTGCGGACCGGGGGCTTGCCCCCGGAGCTTGCGAAGCTCATGCAGGCGCGGACCTAAAGGGGCGGACGGCCCCCAGGGAGAGACATCATGGCCGACGGCCGGGCTTCCGAGTCACCCATTCCCCTAGCCAAGGGCGCGCCTGCGCCGATCTGGCAGAAGCTGCGCTTCGATGCCAAGGCCGCGGCCGAGCAGGAGTCGACGCTGTCGAGCTATCTGGCGGCGACGGTTCTCAATCACGAGACGTTTGCGGAGGCGCTCTGCTACCAGCTGGCGCAGAAGGCGGGCGGGCCGGACATGAGCGCGCTCGCGGTGCGCGAGATCTGCGAGGAAGCGTACAAGAGCGATCCCTCGATCGTGGCGGCGGCGGAGCGGGACCTTCAGGCCGTGCTCGAGCGCGATCCGGCGACGCGGTCGACGCTGCAGCCCTTCCTGTTCTTCAAGGGCTTCCTGGCGTTGCAGACACACCGTACGGCGCACTGGCTGTGGGGGCAGGGGCGCGAGACGCTGGCGTTCTTCCTGCAGTCGCGGATGTCGGAGCTGTACAGCGTGGATATCCATCCGGCGGCGCCGATCGGGTCGGGCGTGTTCATGGATCATGCGACAGGCATCGTGATCGGCGAGACGGCGCGCGTGGGCAATGACGTGTCGATGCTGCATGGCGTGACGCTGGGCGGCACGGGCAAGGTTTATACGGATCGTCACCCGAAGATCGGGAATGGCGTGCTGCTGGGCGCCGGGTCGAAGGTGCTGGGCAATATCCAGATCGGCGACGAGGCGCGCGTGGGATCGGGCTCGGTGGTGCTGAGCGATGTGCCGGCGCGGTGCTCGGTGGCGGGCGTGCCGGCAAAGCCCGTGGGCGGAACCTGCATGAAGCCCGCGCAGACGATGGACCAGAAATTCGACATGGGCCTCTAAGCGCGGCCGTTTGATGTGTGCTGCGCCTTCAGCTCTACCGCCCTCGTCAGCATGAGGGGATTGAAATTCGGCAAGATGAAGCACGGGGTCGCCGACCTGCTGCAGGCGGCGCGAGCAGATCAGGATCTTCAGGAAGCCTACTGGCCGATGATGGAAGCTGTCGGCAAGCTGATAAAGGCGTGCAAGGATTCAGGGGATATCATCAGCGGCGCGGACGCCGAAGATTTCCTGATGTTCTTGGGTTTCCTGTGGCAGATCCCGCCAACGCCACGGGCGAAACACGCGTGAAGCGGGTTCTGACGCTGTTCTTCCGAGGCATGGGCGCCGACGATCCGCGCTAGGCCAGATGGCCTAGCAATCGCAATCCGAATCGTAGTCGTCGTCGCCAGACGGGCTGTCGTAGGTGCTGTCGTAGTCGTCCCAGAATTCGTCGTCCAAGATGCAGCCGGAGCACAGGGTCAGCGCCGCGAGGGCGGCGAGGATGGCGCGTTTCATGTGATGAGGGTTCCGGCGATCAGCGGGCGGGGTGGGAATGCGGCGCGGTGAGATAGGAGTGCGGCTCGTCTTCGATGAAGTCGTCATCAAAGATCATGCAGCCGGAACACAGGGTCGGCGCCCCAAGGCAGCCGATGATTGCGGATTTCAACGTGACTCTCTCCAGCCCCACTCAACCCCTGCTTAGCACCGCCGTAGAGGTAAGCTAGCGGCCTGCAAGGGGCGGTGCTGCACTTTGCGAGGGGACCGGCTGGGCTGGGGCGGCGCGCGTGTCGCCGGCCAAGCACATGTCGTCATACCAGCAGTCGAGATCTTCCTTGGTAAGCAGGCAGCCGGCGCACAGCATGGCGGCGGCAAGGCAGGCAACGGTAATCTTGACCATCAACGTGTCCCCGAAAATTCAGGCAAAGGACTCGATTCAATGAGGAAAAGCAAGATTCCCCGCCGTCTGCGCGCGAAGCGGGAAGGCTGTTGGCCGCTTTGCCAGCAGGGTTGGCGCCGGGGCAAGGGGCGGCTAAGTCTCCGCGGCAAGCTCAGGAGCCTCCCCGATGAATCCCGAAACCATCAAGCGCGTCGAGGCGTACCTAAAGCGCACGCTGAATCCGGGCATCGCGCTGACTGCACGCCCGCGCGTGACGGACAGTGTGGAAGTGGTGATCGGCGGCGAGCATGTCGGGCTGGTCTACCTGATCGAGGATGAGGGCGAGACGAGCTACCAGCTCGAGATCACCATCCTGCAAGAAGACCTCGAAGGCTGATCTATCCGGCTGTGACGGGGGCCCCGACATGGTGGCTGTGGGCATCGTCAATCTTGGAATAGCAGCGTTCGCGGCGGCCGGTCTGACTGGGCCGCTTGGTCTTGGGCTGTTGGCCGCGTTTGTGATCGGTGCACGCATCGGCCTCCCGCAGGCGTGATCAGCTGACCTTGCGGCACGATTGTGAGCGGCCCCGAGCGGGTCTACCCTGACGGCGTCAAGAAAAAATGTTGGAGGGAAGACCCATGCTGCGTACACTGATCGGAGTTTCGGCTTTGGCCCTGTCGATGGCGGCGTGCTCGCCCCAGGCGGCGGCGCCTGCAGCGCCGGCGGCTGCTGCGCCGGAGACGGCAAAGCTGCCTGTCGAAGTTGAAGACAAGTACGCGACCAGCGAGGACGGCACGAAGATCCATTACGTCGCTAGCGGACAGGGCCCGCTCATCGTGATGGTGCACGGCTTTCCGGATTATTCGGGCTCGTGGGACAAGCTGACGCCGAAGTTGAACGACGCCTATCGCGTCGTGGCGATGGATACGCGTGGCTACAACCTTTCCGACAAGCCCGAAGGCGTCGAAAACTACAAGATCGACAAGCTGGTCGCCGATATCCAGTCGGTGATCGCCGCCGAGGGCGCAAGCAAGGCGACCGTGCTCGGCCACGATTGGGGGGCGATCCAGGCCTGGTATTACGCCTTCGCACATCCCGAGACGATTGAGCGGTTGATCATCATGTCGGTGCCGCACCCGGCGCTGTTCATTCGCCAGATCGTCCAGAGCCCGAAGAACAGCGATTATGCGCGTAACTTCCAGAAGGAAGGGTCGGAGAAGAATCTGACTGCGGAAGGTCTGGCGCGCAGCGTGCAGGATCCGGCGGACAAGGCGAAATACGTCGAGGCTTTCGGCCGTTCGAACTTTGCCGGCATGATGAACTATTACCGCGCGAACTATCCGGCGACGCCGAAGCCGGGCGATGCGCCGCCAACCTTCCCCAAGCTTGATGTGCCGTTGTTGGTGATTCATGGGATGAAGGACACGGCGCTTCTGTCGTTCGGCCACAACGACACCTGGGACCAGAACAACAAAGACACGACGATCCTGATGATCCCGGAATCCGGGCACTGGATTCAGCGCGACGCGCCTGACTTGCTGGCGGCGCAGGTGCGCAGCTGGCTGGAAATGCATCCCACGAAGTAGGCCGCGCTACCTGTAAGCAGCTTTCGCCTTCGGGCGGCGGTCGGCGCGCGAGCGGCGACCGTGCTGGGCTTTCATCGCCCGGATGCGGTCGCGCAGGTGCGCGGCCGGCGGCGGCGGCGTCTGGTTGGGGCTGCAGAGGTGGGCGGCGGCTTCGGATTTCCGCGTCAGGCTGGCGCTGAGGATGATCGTGATCTTCGGTCGGTATTGCCGCGTCGATTGGGCGAGCGCGAAGCTGTTGTCCGAACCGGCAAGGCGGGCGTCGGCGAACAGGACGTGGATCTGAGGGCCATGCTAGAGCGCGGTCTTGGCCTCGGCTGACTAGGACAGCGCCTTGGCCGCAGCGGCGAGGCTTTTCGAGAACTCGTCGTCGGCAGCCTTGCCCGAGAGCTGTTCGGTGAGGATCGCTGCGGCGGCTTTCGAAGCAGTTTCGACAGCGGCCATTTTCACGTCGCGCACGGCTTCCGATTCAGCGCGGGCGATGCGGTCTTCGGCCATCTTTTCGCGGCGGGCGATACGCTCGGTGAGGGCGACGCTGGCGGCGGCGGCGAGTTGGTCGGCTTCGCGGCGCGCGGCTGCGATGATGCCCTTGGCTTCGGCTTCAGCTTCGGCGGCGCGTTTCTGGACTTCGGCCAGCTTGGCTTCGGCTTCCTTGCGGAGCGCTTCGGCGGCGGCGAGTTCCGACGTGATCTTGATCGCGCGATCGTCGAGCGACTTCGTGATGGTCTTCGGCACCTTCATGTAGAGGATGACGCCGATGAAGATCAGCAGGCCGACGAACGCCCAAAAGGCCGGGTCGTTGAGGTCGAACGGGCCGATGACCGGCAAGGCGCCGGCAGCATGGTCCGCAGCAGCAGCGTGAGCGTCGACGGGCGCGTGTTCGGGTTCCATCTCAGGCTCCCATCACGCCAGCGACGGCAGACTTGACCGCAGCAGGCGAAGGCTTGGCGCCGGTAAGGCGTTCGGCGATCGCGGCGGCCGCGTCTTCGGCTACGGCCGAAACGTTCGCCATCGCTTTCGCGCGGGTATCGTTGATGCGGGCTTCGGCGGCGGCGAGGCGGGCGTTGAGGTCCGCCTCGACTTTCGTGGTTTCCGCCGAGGTGCGCGCATCAGACTCAGCCTTAGCCTTGGAGGCAGTATCGCGGGCGCGGGCGCGGGCTTCCGCGATCTGCGCTTCGAACTGCTTCACCGAGGCGTCGGCTGAGGCGGAGAGGACGGCGGCTTTGGCGACGTCGGCCTTGATGGCGCCGTCGCGGTCTTCCACCGCTTTCCGGATCTTCGGCAGGAAGACGGTGGCGACCGCGAAATAGAGCACGCCAAACGTCAGCACCAGCCAGAAGATCTGGGATACCCCGAAATCTCCGATTTGGTCGAACGGGGGAAAGCCGCTTCCGGCTGCATGTCCCGCTTCTGCCGCTTCGTGCTCCACGTCGTGGTCTCCGTCTTCCTACAGAAGGGCCTGGATCAGACTGCGAAGATCAGGATCAGGGCGATGGCGAAGCCGAAGATGCCCAGAGCTTCCGTCACGGCGAAGCCGAAGATCAGGTTGCCGAACTGCTGAGGAGCAGCCGACGGGTTGCGCATCGCGCCATCGAGGTAGGCGGCGAAGATGTTGCCCACGCCGATCGCAGCGCCAAGCATGGCGAGGCAGGCGAGACCGGCGCCGACGAAATTGAGACCTTCCATAGTATTCTCCTTGAAGTCCGTTGGTGATCAGTGCGCCTCGCCCAGAGCGTCATTGAGATAGACGCATGTGAGCATGGCGAACACGTAGGCCTGGAGGAACGCCACCAGGAACTCCAGTGCAGTCACACCAACGATCAACGGCATCACGAGCAGTCCACCCATCAGCATGCCGACGCCGCCCAGGGCGACAGCAAGCGAAGGAATGAAGCCAGCGAAGACTTTGAGCGCCACGTGGCCACCAAGCATGTTCGCGAACAAGCGCATGCCGAGGCTGATCGGGCGTGACAGGAACGAGATGATTTCAATCGGCGTGACGATCAGGAGCAGCACGAACGGCACGCCTGACGGAACGAAGATCTTGAGGAAGCCGAAGCCCTTCTTGATGATCCCCACGAGCACTACGAGGCCGATGGTGAAGATCGCCATGAAGCCGGTGACGGCGATGTGGCTGGTGGTCGTGAACCAGTACGGCATCATGCCGACGATGTTCGCGATGAAGATGAAGGAGAAGAGCGTGAAGACGAGCGGGATGAAGGGTTTACCCGGCGCATGGTTCACGTCTTTCACGATGCCGGCGATGAACTGGTACCAGATCTCGGCGAGAGACTGCATGCGCGTCGGCACGGTCTTCATCTTCGAGGTGGCGGCGGCGAGGAAGGCGATCAGGACGAGAACGCCCACGACCATCCAGAAGGCCGAGTTGGTGAAGGACAGATCAAGGTCGCCGATCCGGAAGTCGAACCAGCGGTCGAGCTTGAACTGGTGCATCGGGTCGGTGGCAATACTCATGCGCCGTCGCCTTCGCCCTTCGTTACGTCGCCCTGCGGGGCACTGTTAGCCTTGGTGGCGGTCGCCACGACATTCCGGACGCCGGCAACGAACCCGAGCAGGAGGCAGATGATCGTGGCCCAAGGCGAAACCTTGAAAACCGCATCAATCCCCAAGCCCAGGATCACTCCCACGATGACGGCGGCCGCGAAGTCCGACGCCATGCGGAAGCCCAGACCCATCCCCTTGCCCGTGCTCATGCGAGCGGGGCGTTCTTGTGCGTCAATCTTCGCCTGGGCCTTCGCGATCCGGTCGTTCAGATCGTCTTTGCCCATGGGAAAAAATCCCGCAACAGGTGGGAGAAAGTCCGTCCCTGCGTGCAGCAAGGCCTTGGAAAGCCAAGGTTTCACCGCGCGCGAAGCTATATGGGCGGGTCCGAGTCCAGTCAAGCAAATGTCACGAGGTTTTATGGAGCTAGCGCCTTGAATATAGGCGCTAATTCCAAGGGCTATTAGGTCGCAGCGAAGTCGAGCGCCGGCGGACGCCGTTCTGAAGCCGAACGGCGCGCAACTATTGCGGCTTTGCGGCATCCTTGATCGCTGCGGCAACGGTCAGCTGTGGCGCAATGTCGGGGTAGTCGACGTAACAGGCCGCCTTCGACATTTTTTCCGCGATCGAGCCTTCAATGATCGGGCGGAGCCCGGCTTCATCCTCGTTCGAGGCTGTCGTCTTGCGGGTCTTGCCGGTCTGGTCGATCTCGACCCTGGTCAGGACGCCGCTATGTGGCCCAAGAGCGCCGAGTTCGACACGACCGCCGCATGCGAAATGGTAACGCAGCCAGACAGCGCTGGCGCCGGGAAAAGCCGGGTCCGGCTTAGTAAGGACGCGCAGCACCCAACCCACAACCCCCACCCCGTTGGGGACCGGGTCGAACGTCTGGTCGTCGACATACCAGACACTGTTGGCGGCGCTTCCGATCCTGACGAGCCCGGTTTTGGTTGTCGGTCCGGGCGGCGTTTTCGATCCCACCGTGAACGGATCTGCAGGCGGCGGGGAGGCGGCGGATAGGCGGCAGTGATGGCCTCGCCGACCGTCGTCAGCCGTTCGCCAGGGAACGAAGCTGTCTTGCATGCGATGCTCGACATCCCCTCCGCGACAGATCCTTTGGGAACGGCCAGTATGTCATGATCGCCATCCCAGGTCTTGAGAAGCTTCCCGGTTCGATCGAGGTCTAGCGCTGCTTCGTTGCTGTACAGCTTGTCCTTGCAGTTCACAAAGTAGCGTTCCCACGTTGCGCGCGCTCCGGGCGTACGAGGAGCGTCCTTCGCAAAGACATGAAGCGCCCAGATCTCGATCAGTCCCTTCTTGTCTGCCGGTTTCGCGGACAGCTCATCTATGTAGTAAATGGAGTCGGCGTTGCTGGCCGAGATGTTGACCAGAGCCACGCGCGGTCCCGGCGCGGCGACGGCAACCGGCGCAGGCGCCAATGCATCCTTGATGGCGGCCCCGATCGTCGCGAAGCGTTCGCCTTTGATCGGAGCTGTTTTGCAGGCGATGCTCGCCAGCCCTGCCATGGCCGAGTTTTTGGTGATGGCCCTGACCTCGCCGTCAGCGTTTGCGATGCTTAGAAGTTCTCCAGTCACGTCGAGGTACATGACCGTCTCAAAAGTGTCGGTCATGTCCTTGCAATTCAGCAGGTAGCGCTGCCAGACCGCGCGGGCCTTGGGATGATCTGGAATATCGCGTGTATGAACCAGCAGCAGCCAGGCTTCGATGCGTCCGTTCTTGTCAGCCGGTTTCACCGACAGCTCGTTGGCGTAGAATTTGACTTCTCCGCTGGTCGACGTCGCGACCCGGACGAGAGCCGTGCGCGCTTTGGGAAGGGGAACCTCGACGGTGTACGTTTCGGGCTCAGGCACGGCGGCCGGAGGCTTGGTCTGCAGGGCTTTCGGTATGACGAGACTGACGCCGCTGTTCGTGAATTCGAGCGGCGTCAGCGCGCAGTTCTTCAGGCTGGTGAGCAGTTCGGTGCGCGTTGCCGCCGTCTCGGGGTTGAGGCCGTTGTTCTTGATATGCAGATGAACGACCTGGCAGCTGGCCTGCGCCGACTGATCATAACAGCGCGACATCCAGATCTTCCGTCCGTCGGGGCAAAGATAGCCGCCAGCATCCGGACCCACGGCGAGCTTCGCGCTTCCCTGAGCGTGAGCCGACAACGCGGTGAGAGCTAGCAAGCCCGCTGCGAACATTCCATGGCGCATCGGATCCCCTCCAGTCGGCCAAGTTGCAATCAGGCGACTCGTTTGCGCGTTTTGCAAGGGCGCCGTGCACGGAGGGTAGGGTTTATCTGCTGTTCGGGCGCGCCGCGTTATCAGGCGGCGGCGTGGCGTTCGATCGTGATGTGGGCCAGTTCGTGGACAGGTTTGAGGCGTTCGCGGATCGTGACGAGATCGACGCCGGGATTGGCCGTCACGCTGAGGATGGCGGCGTGGGCGTCGGGGCCGATGCGCCAGACGTGGAGGTCGGCGATCCAGCAATCGCCGGGGTCTTCGATTTCCTGCCGGATTTCCTCGACGAGGTGCGGATCGGCGGTGTCGAGCAGCACGCCGGCGGTGTCGCGCATCAGGCTCCACGACCAACGCGCTATGACGACAGCGCCGACAATGCCCATCGCTGGGTCGAGCCAGAGCCAGTTGGCGTATTTGCCGGCGAGAAGCGCCACGATGGCGAGCACCGACGTGAGCGCGTCGGCCAGCACGTGAAGGTAAGCGGCGCGCAGATTGTTGTCCGAGCCATGGCCGTGATGGTGATGATCGTGAGGGTGGTTATGATCGTGATCGGGGGGTGATCGTGAGCTCGGCCATGGTGATGATGGCCGTTGCCGGCGAGCAGGGCGGCGCTTGCGAGGTTCACCGCAAGGCCGATGGCGGCGACGATGATGGCCTGATCGAACGCCACGGTGCTGGGCAAGACAAGGCGCTGGGCGGACTCGGCGGCGATGGCGAGCGCGACGACGCCGAGCACGAGTGCTGATGCAAAGCCCGCGAGATCGCCGACTTTGCCGGTGCCGAAGGTGTAGCGCGGATTGCGGGCATTGCGCTTGGCGAAGGTGTAGGCGAGGGCGGCGACGGTAAGCGCGCCAGCGTGGGTCGCCATGTGGACGCCGTCCGCAAGCAGCGCCATTGAGCCGAAAAGCGTGCCGGCGAGGATCTCGCCGATCATCATGATGGTCGTGAGGGCGACGACCCACATCGTGCGGCGGGCGTTGCGATCGTGATCCTTGCCGAGGAAGACGTGTTCGTGCCGGAGGTCCCGGGTTGCGTCAGACATGAACTCTCACTTCGAATAGCGGCGGATGACGGTGATCAGCTGGTCGGCGGCTGATAGCCGGGCGTCATTGCTGAGCCGCGGGGCGGCGACGTGTTCGCGAACGAAATCGGCGAGAACTTCTTCGGTGAGACCGGTGATTGCGCCACGGGCGCCGGAGACGAGATGCAGCACTTTCTCGCAATCGGCCTCGTCCTCGAGCGCTCGCTCGATACCTTCGAGCTGGCCGATGATGCGGCGGACCCTCGCAGTAAGTTGCTTCTTTGAGGTTGTGGTGTGCGACATAGGATAGGGGGGTATCCTATATGATTTGAATGCGCCAGAGCCTTTGCTGTCAGACGTGAAGAGGCGGACTATGCGGCGGCGAGGCGTTCGGCGGCTTGCAGGTCGACAGAGACCAGTTTCGAGACGCCGCGTTCCTGCATGGTGACGCCGAACAGGCGATCCATGCGGGACATCGTCACTGCGTTGTGCGTGATGATAATGAAGCGGGTGAGGGTGCGGGTGCGCATCTCTTCCAATAGGCGGCAGAAGCGATCAACGTTCGCATCATCAAGAGGCGCGTCGACCTCGTCGAGGACGCAGATGGGAGCGGGGCGCGAGAGGAAGACCGCGAATATCAGAGCCGTCGCCGTGAGCGCTTGCTCGCCGCCGGACATCAGCGACAACTGGCCGAGGCGCTTGCCCGGGGGCGAGGCGTAGATTTCGAGGCCGGCGTCGAGCGGGTCGTCGCTTTCGGTAAGGCGGAGCTCGGCGTGGCCGCCGCCGAAGAGCGCGGTGAAGAGCGAACCGAAATGGCCGTTCACCTGATGAAAGGCGTCAACGAGGCGCTGGCGGCCATCCATGTTCAGCGCGTCGATGCCTTCGCGCAGCCTGGCGATTGCAGCGACGAGATCGTCACGCTCCTCGATCTGGAAGCCCATGCGTTTCGAGATTTCGGTCAGCTGCTCGTCGGCTTCCATGTTGACGGCGCCGAGCTGATCGCGTTCGCGGCGGAGCTGGGCGAGGCGGGTGTCGAGCGCGTGGGCGTCCGCGAGCGCTTCGGATTCTCCGGGCGCATCGGCGTCGCCATGTTCGGCGCGGGCCGCGCGGGCGGCGGCGATAACCTGGGCGACGACGCCCTCAAGTTCTTCGAGGTCCTTGTCGAACGCGGCGCGGACCTGTTCGGCGATCTCGGCTTCGCGCCGGATGGCGGCCTCCAGGCGCGATTCCGAACGAACAAGCGTCTCACGGGCGGAGGCGGATTGGTCACGCGCAGCGCGGGAGGCGAATTCGGTTTCGCGCAGCCGGCTTTCGGCTTCCGCCAGCGTATCGGCGGCGTCGCGTCGGGCGGCCTCTGCTGTCCCGCTGGAGGCAGCGAGATCGTCGAGCTTCTCCTGCATGGCCGCGGGCTGGCCCTTGGCCTTTTCGTAGGCGGTGCGATCTTCAGCAAGATCATGGCTGATGGCCGACAGGCGGCTGGAAGCTTCCGAGGCGCGGGCATGCCATTCGTCGCGGTCGCGTGCGAGCGCGAGGCGGGTCGCGGCAGCGCGTTCGGCTTCATGGATGAAGGCGTCGAGCGCGGCGGCGGCGACACGCTCGCCATCGCGCGCGCGGCGGACTTTCTCCGACAGGTCGGCGAGAATGGCGCGGTCGCGATCGGTGGGCGCGGTTGCAAGCGCAGACTTGGCCGCGGCGAGCGATTGTGCGGCAAGGTCGCGGTCGGCGGTGAGGCGACGGATGGTTTCGTCCAGCGCCGCGCCCTTGAGCGAGAGCCGTTCGACATCCTGTTCGGCGCGTAACGCGGCTTCGTGCGCCTGCGCCGCGGTGCGCGTAAGTTCCGGCACGTTGCGGCGGGCGGCCATCAGCGTGATTTCGGCGTCGGTAAGTTGTGATGAAGCTTTGGCGCGTTCGGCGGCGGCCGCATCGCGGGCGCTCAGCGCCGACTTGATTTCGATCTGAAGTTGCTGGCGACGCGCGCGCTGTTCCAGCTTTTCGGCCGCGGGAAGCGGCGCATCAGAGCGGCGGACGAAACCATCCCAGCGCCACAGGTCGCCTTCGCGGCTGACGAGACGTTGGCCGAGCTGCAGACGGGGCAGAAGGTCGAAACCCTGCGTACGATCGACGAGCCCGCATTGGGCGAGGCGCGCGCGAAGCTGCGCTGGCGCTTCGACAAGGTCGGTGAGCGGCGCTGCGCCTTCTGGCAAGGTCGCCGAGAACTCGCCGGAGCGGCCTGACCAGTGGGCAGGCGCTTCGAAGGCTGTTGGCGCATCAAGGTCTTCCGAAAGGGCGGCCGCGAGCGCGCGTTCGAGCCCCTGCGCGCGGATGCCTTCGATGACAGGAGGATGCGCCGGGTTGGCTGCCTCGCGCAGCAGACGGTCGAGGCCCTTCAGTTCGGATTCGAGTTCGCCCGCTTTTCTTTCTGCAGCGAGCAGAGGCGCCGTGAGGCGGGCTTCTAGGGCGCGGGCTTCATCGACGGCGCGTGAGGCGGCGGCGAGTGCGGATTGCGCGGCTTGTGCTCTTGCTTCGGCGTCGGCGTGGCGGGCTCGCGCATCTTTCAGCGCAGTGTCCAGTCTGGCTGAATCGCCGAGGTCAACGCGTTCGGATTGCGCTTTCGCGAGGTCGGCGGCGAGGCGCGTGTGGCGATCGTCTTCGCGCTTTACGGCGCCCTGGGCGGCGGCAGCCTCTGCTTCGGCGCGAGCAAGGGCGGCGCGGCGCTGATCGGCTTCGGCTTCGAAGGTCTGGAGTTCGGCCATGGCCGCATCGACAGCGGCGGCAAGTTCAGCTTCGCGCTTCGCCTGGGCGTCGGGATCATCCGGAGGAAGCTGCGCTATGGCGGAAGCGGCGCGGTCGGCGCGAGCAGTGGCGTCGTCGCGCTGGACGGTTTCGCGCGTGGTTTCCTCGACGAGGCGCGTGATGTCGCGTTCGAGACGGGTGGACGTTTCCTTCGCCGCGTCGCGTTCCGCTTCGAGACGCGCAAGCTGGAGCTTGATGACGCCGAGCTTGCCAGCGGCTTCGGACTCGGCGGCGCGCAGTGGTTCGATGGCGGCGCGAGCTTCGAGTTCTACCGTGCTGGCTTTTGCGTTGACCGAGACGGTTTTCTGTTCGTTGGCCTTTGCGGCTTCGAGCGCAGCACGGGCTTGCGTTGTTTCAACGACGGCTCCGCGCCAGCGGGCGGCGCCCAGACGTGCTTCAAGCGCGGCGATCTCTTCCGACAGCGCGCGATACTTGCGCGCCTTGCTGGCTTGGCGCTTGAGCGAGTTCGCCTGGCGTTCGACCTCGTTCATGATGTCAGCCAGTTTGGCGAGGTTTTCGTCCGCGGCTTTCAGTTTCAATTCGGCTTCGTGGCGGCGCGCCGCCAAGCCGCCAATGCCTGCTGCTTCTTCCAGAATCCGACGGCGGTTCTGCGGCTTGGCGCCGATCAATTCACTGATCTGGCCTTGGCGGACGAGGGCGGGCGAATTCGCGCCGGTGGATGCGTCAGCGAACAGGAGCTGGACGTCCTTCGCGCGGACCGTCCGGCCGTTGATGCGATAGGACGATCCCGCGCCGCGGCGGAGCATGCGGCGGATCTCGATCGTGTCTTCGTCATTGAACTCGGCGGGAGCCGAGCGCTCGGAATTGTCGAGCAGGAGCGTGACCTCCGCCATCTCGCGCGGGGGGCGTTGATCGGTGCCCGAAAAGATCAGGTCGTCCATCTCGCCGCCGCGCATGGCGCGGGCCGACGTTGCGCCCATCGACCAGCGCAGCGCTTCGAGCAAGTTGGACTTGCCGCAGCCATTGGGCCCGACAATGCCGGTGAGGCCTTCCTCGATCGGCACATCCACCGGATCGACGAAGGACTTGAAGCCCGCGATCTTGAGGCCGATCAGGTGCACGCGCGGTTCCGTTACGCCCTGAAAAACACGGGCTTTCGGTGGCTCTACGGGCGCAGGGCGGCGGGGTCAATGCCGGTCGCCAGCGGGGCGATGGACGCGGGGCTATGTGCGTTATTGCGGCGCTGCAGGCGTCGGTTTGGCCAGTTCCGCGTCGATGGCGGCCGAGAGGTCGTCCATCGTCTGTTCCACATCCTTGCCGGCGATCACGAAGGTGGGCGTGGAGCTGACGAAGGGCGGGGATTCCCGCACGTATTTATGCATCGCGGCGTCGATCGACTTGTCAGCGATGCACGTGCCGACCTGATCCATATTGAGGCCATGGCGCGCGCCGAGATCGCGCAGGTTCTTTTGGAGCCGCCAAGGATTGCGGCCGGACTCGATGATCTCGTTCTGATGGTCAAAGAGATCGTCGATCACATCGAAGAATTTGGCTTCCCCCGCGCAGCGCGCGATGGCGGCGCCGGCGACAGAGATTTCGACCGGCGGCGTCGGCATCACAACCCAGGCGAGGCGCACCTTCCCTGTGTCGATATATTTCGCCTTCAGCTCCGGGAAGACCTGTTCGTGGAAGGCGCGGCAATGGCCGCATGTCGTCGACGCGAATTCAGTGATCAGAACCGGCGCCTTGGGATCGCCCATGACCGGCATGCCAAGAAAGGGCGTGATCTCGACCGTGTTGTAAGGCTCAGGCGCGCGCGGCTGTTCGCATGCGCCTAGCAGCACGGCGATGGCGGCAAAGGCCAGGCGGATGCGGGCCATCTTGAGCGCTAGGATGGCGGGGTCGCAGGCGGCGTTGCGCCGGCCGGGGCGGCAGGAGCAGTCGGTGTTGGCGCGGGGGTGGTCGGCGCGGGTGTCGCGCCTGCGGTTGCGGGCGCGGGATTGCCAAGCTTCTTCTCGATGGCAGCCACCACGTTTTCCCACGTTGGGTCAGCCACGACTTCATCGTTGATGAAGATGGTCGGCGTCGCCCGCACGCCTTTGGCGGTGCCGTCCGCCTGCGACTTCAGGATCGACGCCTTCAGCTCCGGCTGGTGATCGATGCAGGTCATCACCTGTTCCGGCGACAACCCGAACTTCTGGCCGATCTGGTTCAGAACCGGCAGCGCGTTGCCTTCCTGCGCGCCTTTCAACAGGTCGTATTGGCGCGTGAAGAATTCGTCGACCATGTCGACATATTTGGCCTCGCCGCCGCAGCGCGCGACTGACGCGAAGAGAAGGCCAACGCCGCCATTGTCGATCGGATAGTCGCGGTAGATCAGCCTCACCTTGCCGGTATCGAGATACTGCGTCTTCAGCTTGGGCAATTCCCACTTCCAGAAGTCGCGACAGTGGGTGCAGGTGAGGGCGGCGTATTCGATCATCGTGACCGGCGCATCCGCATTGCCGATCGGAACGTCGCCGAGAACCGGCGTCACGGCCACGGGCGTGAAGGCGCCGGTCTGCGCCTTTTGGTCCGAGCAGGCTGCGGCCAGCGCGAGGGTCGCGGCGAAGACCGGCGTGATCAGGTGGCGGATGGCATGGGCGGACATCGGGCGTTCCTCGTGATTTCAGCGGTTTTGGCCAAAGGCGGGCCTGCGGTCAACGCTTACGGTGGGGCGGTCAGCCTTTGCGCTGGCCTGTCAGGATGGCTTCGCCAAGCTGCGCGAGGGCGGTGCGGACAGCCCGGTTCTGGACCGGCGCCAGGCGTTTCACCAGCGCTTCGCGCTGTTCCGGCGTCAGGGGACGCGGAATGACGAGGGCAAGCTGCTTGGGTGGGGCGGTCTGGATCAGTTTCAAGGATGTGATCTTGGAGCCCGAGGCAAGGTTCACCCTCTCCAGGATGTGATCCCTGGCGTGCTGGATGATGGGCGCCGCGGCCGATGGCACGCGCAGGTGAAGCACATTGCCTCCCCTGGCGCGGGAGACCCGCACCGGCTCAGTGATGGCGGCGATGCGCAGGCCGACGATCTCGGTCCAGCGGGATTGCAGCGTTTCAGGCGCCGGGCCGGCTTCCTTTAGAAGGGGGCGCAGCGCGCGCGCGAGCGCTGCGCCCATGGGGCGAGCGGGACGGTAGACGGGAACGGCGCGGGTCTGCGCCAGCCGGGCTTCGGCCTCGCGCTCCTTTTCCCACTTTTTCCAGTCGATGGTCATGGGCCCTTCTTGCCAGCATTCGGGTTTCGTCGGAATGGCCCGGGACAGATAGTCTACGGGAATGATGACCGCTCACAGCCTCAGGAAGATGCTCACCGCGGTGGATCGCTGGTATCGGCGGCATGCGCGCGTGCTGCCCTGGCGGGTGGGGCCGGAGGCGCGGGACGCTGGCGTGAAGCCCGATCCGTATCTGGTGTGGCTGTCGGAAGTGATGCTGCAGCAGACGACAATTCCCCATGCAACGCCTTATTTTGATGCGTTTCGCAAGCGCTGGCCCACAGTGAAGAAACTGGCGGCGGCGCGCTGGGAGGATGTGTCGGCTGCATGGGCGGGGCTGGGCTATTATAGCCGCGCGCGCAACCTGCATGCCTGTGCAAAAGCAGTGGCGGAGCAGGGCGGTTTTCCACAGGACGCCAAAGGGCTTCGCGACCTGCCGGGAGTAGGGCCTTACACGGCGGGCGCAATCGCCTCAATCGCGTTCGACGAGCGCATCGCGCCGGTCGATGGCAATATCGAGCGGGTCGTCTCGCGAGTGTGGGCCATTGGCTCAGACGGGACCGATAAAGGTTGGCGCGCCGCGAAGGTCGAGATCGGCGCGCGTGCGCAGGCGATGGCGGATGCCTTGCCTGCGCACGCGCGTGCTGGCGATCTTGCGCAGGCGCTTATGGATCTGGGCGCAACCGTATGCACGCCGCGCAAGCCGAACTGCCTGATTTGCCCACTCAACACGATGTGCGCGGCTCGCGCTGAAGGCGATCCCGAACGTTATCCTGTGAAGGCGGACAAGAAGGCGACGCCGACGCGGTATGGATCCGCGTTCGTGCTGATGAATGGCGACGAGGTGCTGCTCGTAAGGCGACCGCCGAGCGGGTTGCTGGGTGGGATGGTGATGCCGCCGACATCCGCTTGGAGTGAGACGAAGGCGGATGATCCTCTTGCAGAGGCGCCCGGAAAGTTTGCGTGGGTGCAGGTCGGCCAAGTGCGCCACGTCTTCACACACTTCGCGCTGAAGCTTGACGTCTGGTGCGCCAACGCGCAGCCGCGCGCGAAAATAATAGGCGAATGGATGTCGACTGATGATGCGCTGGCCGCCTTGCCGACCGTGGGCCGGAAGGCGGTTGCGCTGGCCGTTGGTGGAAGCGGTAAGCGCGGCCGCTAGCGAGCACCAAACAAAAAGGCCAGCCTTTCGGCCGGCCTTTCAAACGTCGATCGCTTGATTGATCTGCGTTTTAATTCTTCGCTTTGACTTTCTTTATCTTGGCCGCGGCAGCATCCGCTTCCTTCTGGCGAGCGCCGGCGAGGATGCCAGGCAGGCCGTAATTGCCTTCATGGCAAGCGTATTCGTACAGGCCGTCCGACGGGTAGAAGGCAAGCTCAGCTTTCCACGTCTGGGTGTAGGTCTCCGGATCATCGACGACGAACTGATAGACCACGTCGTGGTCGCTCGTGCGCGTCAGACGCTCCGTGACAACGCCTTTCTTCGACAGCGGGAACGACATGGTCTCGCCCTGCAGCGGTTTCACATTGACCGATTCCATCACGAACGTGTCGCCTTCCCACCAGCCGACTGTATCGCCAAGCCAGGGCGCCATCGTCGCGGGACGGTGATGCGCGCGGGCTGTCTCAGCGTTGTCGAAAATCGGAATGATGCGCGCATCGTGAACCATCTCGACGAGGATCATCAGGTGCGTCGGGGTCTGAACGAACTGGTAGTTATTGTTGTAAAGGCCGTTGAGCATGCCTGGCCCGCCCATGTTGGAGAAACCGATCAGGCAGCGCTCGGGAACTGCGGTTTCTTCCGGGCCCTCATACGGGGCGTCGCCGGTCATGTAGCGCGCGGAGTTGATGGCGCGCTTCTTCGCCTGCGCAGCGGGGTCCTTGAAGGGCAGCAGACCATTGGCAGGCTCGATAATGTAGGACGTGCGATACTCTCCATTCACCTTCGCAAGCCGATCGCCAGGCTGCGTCCAGAACGTGTCGTAACCTTTTGCGCCGAAATCCTTGCCGCCCTTTTCCGGGGCGCCGGCGTTCGGATCCGAATAGCGCGTGTTCTTGTTGAAGCCTTCCTCATTAGCCGCAAAACCAGCAACGCCGGTATTGTCGGCGATCTTCTTGGCTTCCGCTTCGGAGACGACGAGGCTGCGGCCGGGCGCGCGTTGCAGCGTCGTGACCGATGCGTGAGTCCAAAAGCCGGTCAGATCGGGCTTG
This sequence comes from Hyphomonadaceae bacterium, assembly GCA_016714495.1. GTDB lineage: Bacteria > Pseudomonadota > Alphaproteobacteria > Caulobacterales > Hyphomonadaceae > UBA7672. The sequence goes on from JADKDU010000002.1 coordinate 112,364, forward strand.
CCGTTCGCAGCCTTTGGAGCCGGTTGAGGGGCGCCCGCTTCGCCAGCCGGCGCTTGCGCCAGCGCCGGCATTGACAGGACAGCAAAGGCAAGGGCTGTCACTGCAGGCTTCAAAATTCGCATAAGTCAGGTCTCCCGAATGGTGCGCGGCTGCCTGCGCGCTCTTTGTTTGCAGCTGATGGCTGCCGCCACGTAAACGAAAACGCCCACAATCAAAAGGGCTTGTGTGTCAAATGGTTGGGATATGGCGCCGCACGCGGCGCGTCCGTTCGGCCGCGCGCAGCAATATCGGCATGGATTTGTAGGTCGCGCCGACCGCCACCCGGACGTGGTCCGTAAGGCGGTCGGGCTTGGCCCTAAATCCTGATCAGGCCAGCGCTGCTTTCACAGCAGCAGACGTGATGGGAATGTGCCGCAGGCGCGCGCCAACCGCGTTGTAGATCGCATTGCCAATGGCGGGGCCGACAATGGTGGTCGCCGGTTCGCCAAGCCCGACGGGCGCTTCCGTGCTTTCAACGAAGCTGATGTCGAGTTCGGGAACATCCGCGAGCCGCAACGGCGTATAGGCGCCAAGATTGCGCGCCTTAACGTTGCCATTCTCGAACTCGGTGCCTTCGTGCAGGGCAAGTGAGAGGCCCCAGAGTGAGGCGCCTTCCATCTGCGCGCGGGCGCCATCGGGGTCAACGATTGTGCCGGCGTCAGCGACAAGCGTCAGCTTCTCGACCTTCACCGCGCCCGTACCTTTGTTGACATTCACCCGCGCCACGCACGCGACCCAGGTTGGCATGTCGCGTTCCTGCCCGAAGGAGGTGGCGAGACCGAGGCCTGTGCCTTCGGGAAGCGGCGCGCCCCAGCCGGCTTTCTGCGCGGCGAGTTGAACCACATTGGCCTGGCGCTTGGCGCCTCCGACGGAGTTGGGGGCGGAGCCGGCATTGGCGCCTTCAGCCGTGAGCAGCTTCAGGCGGAAGGCGACAGGGTCGAGCTTCAGCTTGTGCGCCGCTTCATCCATGAAGCTTTCAAGGGCCCAGTTGGTGAAGCCGGGTCCGACCGAACGGAGCCAGCCGGGGCGGAAAGTTTCGTTTGCGAGATCGTTGGAGATTGCGCGGACCTTGTGGGCGCCGACCGCGTACCAATGGTTCGCGCCACTGATGGCGAATGGGTCGAACGGTACGTCCTTTTCGCCCTTCGGCATGAAGAACGGGGCCATTACTTCTGTCGGCCAGCCGCAGGCGACATGCTGCTCCATGCCCGTGACGGCGCCATCCTTGTCGAATGCCATCTTCAGCTTTTGAACAGACGGCGAGCGGACGCTGTCGAACTTCACATCGTCTTCGCGCGTCATCACCATCTTCACCGGCTTGCCGATGGCTTTTGCGGCGAGGGCGGCGCCTACGGCATAGTCGCCGTTGAGACGCCGGCCAAAGCCGCCCCCAAGACGATAGGTTTTCATCACGACGTTGGTTTCGGGCACTTCGAGCGCCTTGGCGAGCCATGGCAGGACAAGGCTCTGCCACTGGTTGCCTGTGTGGATTTCCCACTTGCCGTCTTTCTGCAAGGCGAGGGCGTTGAGCGGTTCCATCTGGAAGTGAAGCGCCGTGGCCGTGGTGTATGTCGCTTCTATCGTGGATTTTGCGGCCTTGAAGGCGGGGGCTGTATCTGTTGCGCCCGTGGCGAGGACGGAGCCCTTGCTTGCATCCAAGATCAGCTTGGCCGCATGATCCTGCAGATCCTTCTCAGAGACATTGGTTGTCGGCCCGGGCGAGTACTCGATCGTGACAGCCGCGGCCGCCTTCTTCGCGGCATGCCAGCTATCAGCGATCACCATCGCCCAGCCGGGAACGGTGTTCGAAGGGTCTTTCAAGGCTATGGTCTGGATGTAGCCTTTGATCTCCTTCGCCGGGGCATCCATGATATAGGTGACCTGCGATCCATTTCGCGTCGGCGGCAGGATCGGGCAGCCATAGACCATGCCCTCGACCTTCGCATCGATGCCGTAGATAGCAGCGCCGGTTGTTTTCTCCACGATGTCGAGCGAGGTGACGGGTTTGCCGATGAGCTTGCGGTCTGCTGCAGGCTTGAACGTGATCTTGGCGAGGTCATCTGGCGTGTAGGTCTTGGTCAGACCGCCCTTGCGAATGATGTCCTTGTAGGAAATCTTCTTGTCGCCGGAGATGACTTCGCCATTGGCGGCCGTACAGCTGGCGGGGTCGACGCCGAGCGCCGCAGCGCCGGCTTCGATCAGGGCTATGCGGCCCGCCGCGCCTGCCTGGCTGTAGAGCGGATAAGTCTGCCACACCGACCAAGAGCCGCCGGTGACCATGAGGCCCCATTTCGGGTCGCTGTCGACATGCGCGATGCGAACGTTTTCCCACGGCGCTTCGAGCTCGTCGGCGAGGATGCGCGCGAGCGACGTACCGACATGCTGGCCCATCTCGGCGCGGATCACGTTGACGGTGACGATGCCGTTATTGTCGATTGCGAACCATTGCGTGGGCTCGAAGGGCGGGGCGGTGGAAGCCGTCTCGGTGGTGCAGGCCGTCAGGAAGGAAAAGGCGACGCCGGTTCCGGCGGCGGCGATGAGGAAGCCGCGGCGGGTTAGGATAGGCGCGTTCACGGACGTATCCATGATCAGGCTCCTTTCATCGCATTGGCGGCCTGACGAACGGCGGCGCGGATGCGGGTGTAGGTCATGCAGCGGCACAGATTGCCGTTCATCTGGGCGTCGATGTCGGCGTCGGAAATGTTCGGGTTGTCCTTCAGCACGGCGGCCGCCTGCATGATCTGGCCGGACTGGCAGTAGCCGCATTGCGGAACCTGCAGGTCCTGCCAGGCCTTCTGGACGGGATGCTGGCCTTTCGGATCGAGGCCCTCGATCGTGACGATCTCGGCGCCTTCGACGGCGCTGAGTGGGGTGACGCAGGACCGCGTGGCCTTGCCGGCTATATGCACGATGCAAGCCCCGCACATGCCGATGCCGCAGCCGAACTTGGTGCCGGTCAACCCGGCGTCGTCACGTATCACCCATAGCAATGGCGTGTCGGCATCCGCCTCCACCGTCATCGACTTTCCGTTGAGCTTGAAGCTTGTCATGTACAGGCGCCCTCTGACCACTGAAGCAGGCTCGGCGCGTCCCGTTCGAAGTCCGGGCTGTGCAGGCGCCGGCAAGCTGTTTCCACTATCGTTCGCTGATTGTGATGCTTGTCCAGCGGCCAACGCGTCCCCAAAATCGGGTTGGAGGGGCCTTTCGGCAAATTATGCAACGATCAGAAGGCGATGCGCACGGCGCTATCGTTTGCTGCATATATCGCTTTTTTGTGCACATCGCATCGGGCGTCAAACGGCGAGGCGGTCGTCGCCGTCAGCGTGACTCGCTGCCGGCGACGGCGCATGGTTCGGCGGCGACAAAGGAGACGAAAATGCTCGATCACATCGGACTCAAGGTGAGGGATGTGGAGCGTGCGCGGGCGTTCTATGATCAGGCGTTGAAGCCGCTGGGCGTGAGCCTCGTCATGGAAGTGCCGACGGAGAAGACAGGCTCGGCGCCCTATCTCGGCTATGGCGAAGGCGCGAAGCCTTACTTCTGGATCGGTCAGGAACGGCGCGCGACGGAGCAGCTGCACGTCGCGTTCGTGGCGGCGAGCCGTGCGAAGGTCGAGGCTTTCTATGGCGCAGCGATGGCGGCGGGTGGGCGAGACAACGGCCCGCCTGGATTACGTCCGTATTATCACCCGGCTTACTACGGGGCGTTCGTGCTGGACCCTGACGGGCACAACATCCAACCTGTCTGCCACACGCCCGAATAGGGCGACGCCAGAAACTTAGTGCGGAGCGGGGGCCGGTTGCGCCGGCGCCGTCGGAGCTGGCGTGGTCGCCGGCGCTGTCGGAGCGGGAGCGCCCGGAGCGGCAGGAGCTGCGCCCGGAACCGCAGCAGGAGCAGCGCCATCGGCGGGAGCCGGCGCGCCTTCAGCCGGAGCAGCAGCGCCTTCCGCCGGAGCGGTCGCTGAAGCAGGAGCGGTCGCTGAAGCCGGAAGCGGAGCAGGCAGCGGCACGCTCTCGGAGCCCAGCGTACGCAGGTACGCGATCAGGTTCGCGCGATCCTGCAGGCCGGTAAGGCGGCTGTTGATGCCGGCAAAGTTCATCGCCGTGCCCGAAGCGAAGGCCTTCGGACGCTCGATGAAATGGTCGAGCTTCTCATAGGTCCACTCGCCGCCGACGGCGGTCAGCGAGCCGTTGCCCGTCGAATATTTGAAGCCGGCATGCGAGGCGACCGGACGGCCGAGAACGCCGTAGAGGTTCGGGCCCTGCAGATTGGCGCCGCCTTGGTCGAACGTATGGCACTGGAGGCACTTCTTGTGCTGCTCCTCGCCTTCATGGATATCGGCCGTGGAAATCAGGGTGAAGTAGTCGCGCGGACCTTCGACGGCGGGTCCTTCGCCGCCGGCATGCGCTTCGGGCACATCGACGAAATAGCCGGGCTTCTCATGGTGTGCGGTGTGGAACAGGGAATGCGAGGCCTCATTCAGGCCGATCACCGCAAGGCCGGTCCCGAGGATGCAGAAGGCGATCTTGTTGAAGCCCAGATCACTCATGGTCTGACCGTGCTCCAGTCCCTGAAAAAAGCGGGGCCCCAAAAACGTCGATTCGCGCCCGCACGCGGGGGGCTTTCTTGCATTTTAGCCGGAAGGCAGCAACCGGAGAAAGCCCGGCGAAATGACGCACATTCAGGCGGCTAACCCTCTATTTCGGTTGCCCTCTCCGGCTGGGCAGGGGCATAGAGGCCCAATGAACAAGATCGCCTTCCAGGGGGAGCTGGGCGCCAACTCCCATATCGCCTGCCGCGAGGTCTATCCGGACCTTGAGCCGTTGCCGTGTGCGACGTTCGAGGACGTGTTCCAGGCGGCGGCCAGCGGCGAGGCCGAACTGGCCATGATCCCTGTGGAGAACTCCATCGCCGGCCGGGTGGCGGATATCCACCACCTGCTGCCGACTTCGCCCCTGCAGATCATTGCCGAACACTTCATGCCGATCCGCTTTCAGTTGATGGGGCTGAGGGGCGCGAAACTGCAGCAGATCAAGGGCGCGCACAGCCACATCATGGGTCTCGGGCAATGCCGGAATTTCCTGCGGTCCCGGGGCATCGTCGCAAGGATCAGCTCGGACACGGCGGGCGCCGCCCGTGAAGTGCGCGACCTGGGCGATCCGACTCAGGCGGCCATCGCCCCGCGCTTGGCGGCGGAAGTGTATGGTCTCGATATCCTGGCCGAGAACATCGAGGATGCGGCCCATAATACAACGCGTTTCGTGATCATGAGCCGCGACGCCGTCCAGCCCGAAAAGACGCCAGGCGTGACGTGGGTGACAGCCTTTGTCTTCCGCGTCCGCAACGTTCCGGCGGCGCTCTACAAGACGATGGGCGGCTTTGCGACCAATGGCGTCAACATGACCAAGCTGGAGAGCTACCAGCTCGGCGGGTCGTTCAACGCGACGCAGTTTTACGCCGAAGTCGAGGGCCATCCCGACGATCCGGCCGTGCAGCGCGCGCTCGAGGAGCTTGGGTTCTTCTCCAATCAGGTGCGCCATCTCGGCGTGTTCCCGGCCCATGCTTACCGCTCGACAGCGGCCGGGCGGGCGTAGGCGCCCTAACCATGACAATCCGGACACGGACGGTGTTCGCCCCGCCAATGTCACAATTGGGGGGCGGAAATGATGTCTGCGCGTTCTCACGCCGCGGCGCTTGGGTCGATTTTGGCAGAAAATCCAAGCAATTTCGGCGCTCAAAATAATCGACAAGTATTCGTGCGCACCCTCGAAGAATTCGACACCTTTCGGACACAAATATTGATGCGATCCTAAGGTCGTTCATCTTGGTGTGGCGTCGGCGCCACCTTGGAATTCTTAATCCAGAACTTCAGAGGAACTGGTTTGGCGGCTGCCTATTTAGGCTGCATATCGACCTCACGCTGGGTGGATAGATAAGCCGGACCGGATGTCTCCAACAGGAGAAGCCGGGGCGGTTTGGAACTGAAACCAGAGCGGGTGTCACCGGCGGGATCACGCAATCCCCTCGGAACCTGCTCCAGACAACTGGAGTCTTCCCCATGAAACTGAAACTTGCTCTCGCCGCCGCGTTCATGCTTGTCGCGCCGGCCGTTATGTCCGCTCAGGCCCAGACCTCCGGCGTCTATGTCTCGGGCGGTTACACGCATTTCGACGGTGACGGCGGCGCTGAACTTGGCGGCGTTACGGGCCGTGTCGGCGTGAACTTCGGACCGAACTTCGCTGTCGAAGGTGAAGGCACTTTCGGCGTGAAAGACGATGGCGGCACCGAACTCGACAGTGAACTCGGCGTGTTCGCGGTCGGCAAACTGCCAATCAATCCGCAGTTCGAACTGCTCGCCCGCGTTGGCGCGTCGCGCATCGAAACTTCGCCGGGTGGCGATTTCGACGGCCTCGCCTACGGCGCCGGCGCCCAGTGGAACCTCACCGCCGTGGACGGGATCCGCGGCGACTGGACCCGTCACGATTATGACGAAGGCGACACCGACGCCTACTCGCTGTCTTACGTGCGCAGCTTCTAACGGCTTGCGCTCAGACGAGAGCGTTCTAGTACGAGACGCCCCTGCGAGCGATCGCGGGGGCGTTTTCGTTTTGAAGCGGCGACGATTGCGAATCGGCGCAAGGAATTCCCGTGACCGATATCCTGATCCACCCCCTGATGGCCGGCGACGCGGACGGCTTTGCCGAAGCGTTCGCGATCTATCACGATGCGATCGAGCTCACTGAACAGCGCACAGAAACCGAGCTGCGCAAGCTGCTGCTGCGCCCCGACTACCGCTTCTTCGTCGCGCGGCGCGACGGTAAGATGATCGGCATGTCGGTCGCCTATGTCCCGACCGAGGATTATTTCTGGCTGTTCGAATACGCAGCCGTCGTGCCGGAGGCGCGCGGCGCAAGCATTGGCGCGCAGCTCTTTCTCGCCAGTCGCGCCATCGCCGGTCCGGGGCGGATGGGCCTTGTCGAGGTCGACGCCAATTGCGGGACCGATGCGCAAGCCAGACGGCTACGCTTCTACCAAAAGCTGGGCTGCCGTCGTATCGACGGGCTCAATTATCAGCTGCCGCTTGAAGCCTTCGGTGAGCCGCCGGCGATGTGGCTGCTGGCGCTCGCCGCGCCTGAAATCGGGACGCTCGACGTGAATATTGTCGAGCGCTGGCTACGGACGATCTATGAAGATGTCTATGCCAAGCGGCTAGACGATCCGCGTCTGGCGCAGATGATCGATCGGCTGCCTGACGATGTGCCGCTGGTTGCGATCTAACTCCGCTCCAGCCACGCCTTGATGACATGGTGCGCGACCGCGAAGGGCATGGGCGGGAAGGCGTCCGGGTTTGTGCCCGCCATCATCGATGCGGTTTCAGTGCGTGTGAACCAGCGGGCTGTTTCAAGTTCGCACTGATCGACAGTGATGTCGTCGTTATCGGCTTCGAGGATGAGTCCGATCATCAGCGAGGAAGGGAAGGGCCAGGGCTGGCAGAAGAGGTAGTCGGCCTTGGTCGTGCAGCGAATGCCGGCCTCTTCGCGTATTTCGCGCGCGGCGGCCTGTTCGATTGTCTCACCCGGCTCGACGAAGCCGGCGAGACACGACCAGAAGCCGGGACGCCAAACCTTTTGACGGCCGAGCAGACATTTGTCGCCGCGCACGGCGAGCATGATCACGACTGGATCGGTGCGTGGGAAATGCTCGACGCCGCAGTCGTCGCACTTCCGCTTCCAGCCGGCTTCCTCGATCCGCGTGCGCGCGCCGCAATTGCTGCAGAATGTGTGGCGGCGATGCCATTCGAAGATTGCACGGGCGGTCGCCGCACAGCCGCCGTTGAAGGCGTCGAGCGAGGACGCAGCCGTGCGGAAATCATCGAACACGCCGAGGCCCGAGATGGGCGAGCTATCGAGGTTGAAGGACGACGGCATGTCGAGCGCGAAGACTGGCGAGCCTTTCTCGGTTTCACCGAGGAAGATGCGCCTGGCCTTGGGCGACAGCATGCCTGCCTGTGGGCCCAGCCAGAGCAGGGGGCGACCGGACGGTAGCGGCGCGCCGATCTGCAGAGGGGCGGACGGCGGCGCGGAGCCTTCGACCAGAAGCAGCCCCTCGTGCATCATCAGCACGCGCGCGTTTTCGGAATTGAAGGCGGCCTCAAGCCATTGCGGATCGCGGCGATGATGCGCCGCACGGTCCAACCCCGCCGGAACAAGCGGGATGGCGGCGGCAGCCTTTGAAAGTGGCACGGATCAGAGCTTCCTGATGTTCGACCGGAAGCTCTTTATCGCACGCTGTCCGGCAAGGACGCCATAGATGATGAAGGCGATCACCGTGAAGCCGGCCCAGCAGATCCCGAACCATTCAAGATAGCGCATGAAATCCGCGCCTTCGAGATAGCCGCGGTCCATGCCGCCCAGGATGACACCCGTTCCGGCGATGAAGAACATCAATGACGTCGCGAGGTACTTCCACAGCGCCAAGAGAACAGCCCGCCGACGAAGATAATAGCGAACCGGGAAAACGACCGCGCCATAAAGCCCCGCGAAGGCGAGGCAGAGAAGCGCCACCATTGCGACGATGCGATCCGTATCGACATTGCTGTGGCCGGCGGTCGCAAACAGCTGCCATGCGGCGATCGCAAGCCAGCCCGGAATCAGGAAGAGCCAGTCGATGTAGCGGAAGGGCGGAATGTCCGGCAGCTGGCGGATCGGCTTTCCGCCCGAGCCGGCGCGGCCCACATAGTCCTTCACTTTTGTTGGCGCAGCGCGTTTCGGGTTCACCGCCTCGTGGATCAGCTCGCCGATCGCGTCGTCGAGCTTCTGTTCTTTTTCCTCCAGCGTGATGTCGTTGGCGGCCGCAGGCGCTTGCGGCGCCGACGCGACGGCGCCGACTTTGGCTTTCAGCGTATCCGACGGACGTTTGCCCGCGAGGCCGCCCTCCGACTTGCCCGCCAGCATGGCAAGATGTTCGACCAGCTCGTCCATGTGCGCCATCGGGTCCGGGAAGACCTGAATCCAGTTGCGGTCCGCCAGTTCATAGAGATAGGCGCCGCGCGGCTGCGTGTTCTCGATCAGGATGGGGACCACGGGCTTGGCCAGTTGGTCGGCGACGGCTAGTTCCTTCTTGAGCTGGCGGGACGAGTTGCATTCTTCGGAAAAGAAGATCGCCAGCATGTCGGAATTGGTGAGGGCTTCGACGATGGTTTCGCGCCAGTCGGCGCCGCCTTCGATATCGGCGTCATACCAGACGCCCACGCCCCGCGCCTCGAGCCGGCGAACGACCGACGCTACGAACTCCCGGTCGGCGCGCCGGTAGCTGATGAAAATATCGTATTTTGTTGATAGTTCAGCCATACCCACGCATCCCGACAGCAGCGAGGTTAATCATGGCCCGCCGCGCTGTCGCGCAGGTTTTGCGCGCGATATCCACCCGGCGTCCCCTTATTGCCCCCGACTCAGTCTGTAACATTGCAGAGCGCGTCGCGCCTTCCTATAAGGCAAGTGCAGGTTGGTTGCGGACGAGCGGTTCGCCAACCCGGTCAGGTCCGGAAGGAAGCAGCCGTAACGAGTTTAGCTCGGGTCGCGACCAGCCTGCACCTATCCCCCTTCCACAGCTGAAATTGGCGGTTTTGCGCAGGCGGGTTGGCGTCGCGGCGTTCGATGCGCCATATAGGGAATATGGCCGCGAAGAAGCCCCCGAAACCCCCGTCTGACGGGCCGGAAGACGATGTTGCGGAACCCCGCGACACGATGACCGCATCCATGTTCGGGGACGAAGTTTCACCTGGAAATTCTGGGGGTCCGCCCGCCTATCAGGTGCTGGCGCGCAAATACCGGCCGACGCGGTTCGAGGATCTGGTCGGCCAGGAAGCCATGGTCCGGACGCTGACCAACGCGTTCAAGACCGGGCGCATAGCACATGCTTTCATGCTCACCGGCGTGCGCGGGGTAGGCAAGACCACCACGGCGCGGCTGCTGGCCCGCGCGCTGAATTACGAGACCGACACCATGGATGGGCCGTCGATGCATCTTGATCCGCCGGGCGTGCATTGCGCTTCGATCATGGCGTCGACGCATCCCGACGTGTTGGAACTCGACGCGGCCTCGCACACGGGCGTGTCCGACATGCGCGACCTCCTCGACGGCGCGCGCTATGCGCCGGTGAGCGCGCGCTATAAGGTCTACATCATCGATGAGGTCCACATGCTGTCGACGGCGGCGTTCAACGCGCTGCTCAAGACTCTGGAGGAACCGCCGCCGCATGTGAAGTTCATCTTCGCGACGACCGAGATCCGCAAGGTTCCGGTGACCGTGCTGTCGCGCTGCCAGCGTTTCAACCTGCAGCGTTTCTCGACCGAGGCTCTGAGGGAGCATCTGACGAGCATCTGCGCGAAAGAGGGTGCGAAGGTTGCGCCTGAAGCGCTGGCGCTGATCGCGCGGGCGGCTGAAGGATCGGCGCGGGACGCGCTGTCGATCCTCGATCAGGCAATCGTGCAGGGCGACGGCCGGGAAGTCAGCGTTGAGCAAGTCCGTGACATGCTGGGGCTGGCCGATCGCTCGCGCGTACTGGACCTGATGGAGAAGGTGATCGCAGGGGATCATCAGGCGGCGCTGACGGAAGCTGCGGCATTGCTCGAGCAGGGCGCCGATGCGCCGGTGCTGATCAAGGATCTGATGGATGTGGTCGTCGAGATTTCGCGGGCGCAGGCGCTGAAGGATTCCTACGCCTATGTCGGCCCGGCTGATTGGGCGACGCGAACGAAGGCGATGGCTGGGCAGCTTTCGCCGGCGCAGTCGGCACGGATGTGGCGGTTGCTGCTGCTGGGTTTCGAGGATTGCGCGCGCGCCCCCGATCCGCCGGCGGCCGCGCAGATGGTTGTGCTGAGGCTGGCGGCTGCTGCGAGCCTGCCGCCGCCGGAAGACGCCATGAGGCTTCTGGCGGGCGGGGCCGCTGTGCCGCCCCCAAAGTCCCAGCCTGAACGCGAGGCTCAACGCGAGCCGGGGCGCGTTGAAGCGCCGACCGCTGGCGCGCCTGAAGTTCCGCATGATGACCACCACGAGGTGGTGCGCATGTCGTCGCTGCGAGAGATCATTGCGCAGCTGGAGGCGCGGCGGGAGATTTCGCTGAAGTATGAGATCGAACGGTTCGTGAGGCCGGCGGAGATCGACTTCGGGCATTTCAACTACACAGCTGCGCCGGGCACGCCGTCGAACCTGTCGCAGAAGATCAAGGACTGGCTCGAAAGCGTAAGCGGCGTCGAATGGGAAGTGCTTCAATCCGGCGATGGGGCGAGGGAGAGCACGAGCGAGAAGCGGACGCGGCGGAAGACCGAGAAATTTCAGTCGGCGGAGGCGCATCCGCGGATCGCCGAGGCGCTGCGGGTTTTTCCAGGCGCGCGGGTTCTGCGGGTGGACGATCCTGAAGCGCAGGAAGAGATTGACGATACGCCGGAGCCGACACGACCGAATGTCATTCATGTCGATTTCGGGCATCGCGAACGTCTCGAAGAAATTATTCCTGATCCCGAAGAGCGCGAGGACGACGAATGAAAGACCTGTCCGACATCATGCGCCAGGCGCAGCAGATGCAACAACGCCTGCAGGAAGCACAGGAGAAGATGGAGCAGATCACCGCGGAGGGGTCTTCGGGCGCCGGGATGGTGAAGGTGACTCTCAAGGGCAAGGGCGAGCTGGCTGCCCTCTCGATCGATCCTTCGTTGCTGACGCCGGGCGACAAGGAGATGGTCGAAGATCTTGTGAAAGCGGCGCATTCCGATGCGCGGCGCAAGCTGGACGATGCGATGGCCGAGGCGATGAAGAATGCAACCGGCGGGCTGGGCGGGATGCTGCCGGGCTTTAAGCTGCCGTTCTGATCCTCAGCCCTGCTGTTCGGGCGGCTTGTCCCGGCGCAGCGAGAATTTCGGCGTCGGCGTGACGTGGGGCGTTTCTTCGGACGGCGTCGTCTTCTTTTGGGCGGGGCGGATGCGGCGATAGATGCGGTAGCCGAGCACCACGAACAGCAACGCCGCTCCGCCGAAGAAGATGAACGGCATGTAGCGCGGGTTCAGGGCGATGTCGCCAATGAAGCTGAGGCCGCCGGGAATAAATCCCAGGACAAGCAGGATGGTCGGCGCGGCGATGCCGAGGGCCATCAGGGCTATTTCGTGCGGTTTGAATTCCATGGGCCGGGTCTAAAACGATATCGGGCGGAGCGGAAGCGGGTCAGGCACGGGCGCGCGATCCCGCTGCAACCGGGTTGGGCGGCATTCAGAGCCGATAGCGGCTAGCTGGCATCGGGATGGGCGAGCTTTGCTTGGCAGGTTTGCGCAATGCCCGGCATGTGGCCGGCGGTCGCGACCTGACGCGCGCGCCGCGGCTGCGGGACGGGCGGCGCGGGCGAGGCAAGCGTGCGTTAGCGCGCGCTCGCGCCTGCATCGCTCCATTGCGCCGTCACTTGCGCAAGATCCGTCTCAGCCTCTGCCGCTCTGCCGCTCTGCCGCTCTGCACCCGCCCCAGCAGCTTCGCGGCAAGCGCCAGTATCAGCATGGTGATGCCCGCCACGAGTCCGATGATGACCATGAGGCTGGAAATCGACATGCTGCCCTCGCTCATGTCGTTCGGGCCCAGCACGAAGCCCAACGCCGCGATCGCAAGGAAGGTCGGCGCCCCGATCAGGCCGACCCGCAAGCGGGTCCGGTAAAAGTTCGGATTGGCGATCATCTTGCCAGCGCTCATTTCCTCGAAATAGGTGACAGCCCTGGCGGCCTCGGCCCCGGCAAGGCGCGACACTGGAATCCGCAACTCACCCAGCGTCACGCGCGCCCCGAAGCGGTTCGCAAGGGTCAGCAGGGTTCGGAACGCGATCGCCAGCGTCGTCCCCGCTAGCATCCAGACATTGGTGAACCTGAACAGGCCCGTGGTGGAGAGCGCGAAATACGTGTCGCCAACCAAGACTCGGTCAGGCGCGAACGTCACCTCGATCCCCGCCGCAGGCAGGTCGCGCGGCATATGCCATTCATTGTGATGCTCGATCCCGAGGGCGTTGCGCGCCTTGTTGCTGGCTGCAAATTCGGCAAGCTCCGCAGCGGTGACGGTCCAGCGCCCGATTGCGTTCGTTCCGCGCCGGAGCGACGCGATGACGCGGATGCCCCGCCAGAAGTTCACGGCCAGCAAAGGCGCAAGTATGGCGGGAAGAAGCGCAAGGCCGATCTTCAGGCCGGACCCAGGCGTTTCCTCTCCCGTCGCGTGCATCTCGTACACGCCCCATGCGATGGACGCCCACGCAATGACAGTCACCGCCAAGCAGATCATCACGCTGCGTTGAGGATTACGAATGCCGGCGCTGAACACTGGTGTCCTCCTCGCTGCCGGGCGCCGCGCCTCTACTCGAACATGTCTGGCTGCGTGGTCGCAATGTGATTGTAGAGCGTCTGGAAATGCAGCCAGCCGATATAATCGCTGCCCACGTGCTCGCGGCTGTAGCGGGCGGCCCTGTCCGACATGATCTGCGGTTTTACCCCGCTGGCCTCGACCAGCAGCTGCTGCTTGCAGGCTCTCTCGAGGGCGATGAACCAGAAAGCTGCATCGTCGATGCTGTGCCGGCTCGTCGTCAGCAAGCCGTGGTTCTGGTGCAAAATTCCCCGGTTCCGTCCGACCTGCTGCGCCACCGACAGGCCGCTCGCCTGTTCAACCGCAACCGCGCCCGCCGACGCCCCGATCACGGCATGGCTCTTGTAGAAAGCCGCCGCGTCCTGGCTGATCATGTCGAGCGGTCTACCCGTGGCGCACCATGCCGTGCCGTAGACGGTGTGTGCGTGGCACATCGCCAGCACATCCGGGTATTCGTCGTGCACGGCCGCATGAAGAACAAATCCCGCGCGGTTGATCGCATGACCGCCGTCGACGACCCGGCCGTTGTGATCAGCAAGGATCAGGTTCGAAACGCGCACTTGCGAGAAATGCACGCACATCGGGTTTGTCCAGTAGAGGTCCGGGCGCTCCGGATCGCGGATCGTGAGATGCCCTGCAAAGCCATAGTCAAAGCCATGCATCGCGAAGGCGCGGCAGGCGGCGACGAGATGCTGTTTGCGGTAAGTGCGCGCTTCTTCGAAGCTCTTGAAGTCGGGCGTCTCGGGGAAGATCAGCCCAGCCTGCTCAGGCTGATAGATCGAAATCCGCTTTCGACCCGCGCTGTCGTTGGGAAGATCGATGGCGACATCGTCATGGTGATTGTCATCAGCCATGTTCATCCTCTAGTGACCCTTAGGTCGCCGATGGCGACGCCAGGGTTGTCTATTGCGCCGGCTTTCCATCCAGCGGTTTTTGGAACACGGCGATGAAGTGGTCCGTGCGGCCTTTGACGCCGGGCCGGAAGACGTTGAACCTCTGATCGTCCGACTTGCTTTCGAACAGGATCAGATCGGTCATCGTGAAGCCGGCGGCCATGAACTGCTTGGCGGTGTCCTGGTGGCTGATGCGGTGAAGGAATGCCTGCTGCTCCACGGGCATCGCCGGATCAGCGTCGTGGTCTTCGATCAAGACATGGCCGCCGGGTTTGAGCATTGTGAAGACGCGTTTGTTGATCACCTCGATATTGCCGCCCTCGAGAATGACATCGTGATAGATACGGCCCATGACGACGACATCATAGGTGTCGGCCGGCTGTTCGAGTTCATTCCAGGATTTTATCACCCAGCCGATGTTGGGGTTCTTGATGACCTTGCTCTGCTTGGCCTCCGCCTGCCACGGGAATTGCGAGATCCAACCCGGCGTATTCTGGATGTCGACATGGCCCTTCGGGCCGACGAGGGACGAGAACAGCAGGGCGAGATAGCCATTGCCGGACCCCATATCGAGCACGCGGTCTCCGGGCTTGGCCTTCGACGCCTTGAGGATGATGGCAGGATCGCGCCTCTCATCCTTGAGCAGGGCTTCGGTTGAGCGCGACGGGTCGCCGATCGCCGCGCGGATCGCGGTGTTGGCCATCGCTTCCTTGCGGAGTGCGGCGAGGTCTGTTCGCGGGGCGGGCAGTTCCTGCGCCGCAACGCCGGGCGCGATTGCGAGAAGAGCAGCAAGAGCGATGACGCGCATTCTCATGGTTTGAAACTCGATCGAGCTGATGATTGACGTTCAATAACAGAAGCCAGCCTGCCCGAACACGGGGGCGATGCACTGGGCGCTGCCGAGATTGGCGTCAGCGAGAAAGCAATCGCGATGCATCGAGCGCGAGCCCGACATGCCGCAATTGCCTCTCGCTATCGTCGCTCTCCTCAGCAACAGGTTCACCGGCTTTCAAGGAAAGTCGGCTTATTCAGCTTCCGCAACGCCGGCGAAGATCTGCTTGCGCACGCCGTTCTTGCGACCCTCGCGTTCCATGGTGCGGGCGCCATTGAGCAGGTTGAACATGCTGTAATTGCCCTCGGCGCAGGCGTATTCGTAGGGGCCTTGCGAAGCGTTCAGCGGCATCTCGCCTTTCCACGGCTGCGAGTAGCGAGTGGGGTCTTCGACGGTGTATTGATAGAGGACCTGGCCCTCGCTGGTGCGGGTGAAGCGCTCGGTCACCTTGCCCTTCTCGGAGATGAAGCTCTTCTGGCGAGGTTCGACGTTGACGGTTTCGACCACAAGCGTGTCGCCCTCATAGCGGCCGACTGAATCCCCGCCCCATTTCGGCAGAGTCTTCGGATCATGCGTGCCGCCAATGTTGATGATGCGGACGTCGTGGTTCATCTCCGACATGATCATCACCTGGGTCGGGGTCTGAACAATCTGGTAGTTATTGTTGTACATTGAGTTGAACAGCACTGGGCCCGGCCCGCCCGTGAAGCCCCAGACGCAACGCTCCGGAAGACCGCGATCTTCAGGGTTGTCGCTCGCGAGATCGGAAAACTCTTCTTCGGATGTGGCGGCCCGGACAGCGCCGCGACCACTGTTGATGAACGGGATCTGGCCGTTGGCCGGTTCGACGATCCACGACGAACGGTATTGTCCGTTGATCTTGCCGAGGTCGGCGCCCGGATCCATCCAGAAGCGATTGTAGGCGCGGTCGGGATTCGCGTCCGTCAGCAACGTGTGCTCAGACTTTCCGGATTCCTCCTTGGCCACGCGCGTGTAGATGTTGCCCTTGTAGAGCTTCTCTCTTTCTGCATCGCTGACGATCAGCCCGGTGGCGCTCGCCGGACGGCTCATATTCGTGAGCGAAGCGCTGCTGAAGAAGCCCTGGATATCCGGCGCTCCCCAGCTTGTTTTGGGCGGGTTGTAGGCAGGTCCCGACTGCGCCACGGCCGCAGGCGCTCCCGCGAGAGCACATACAATTGCGGTCACGATCGACGTGTATTTCACCGGGGCGTTCCTCCTGTTTTTGTGCGCGCGGATGGATTCCGCTTTTCCTTTCAAGGGTCTGTCGAAGGCGGCCAAAAGGATACCGCATTAATGCAGGTCATCGGTGCACTTCTGAAAACGCCAGGCATGATGTGACAACGTCAAGCCGCCGCTTGACTGGCTTCCCGGTAGGCCTGGAGTTCAGTTTTAGGCCGGTTTCAAAAGGTTGGAGCGCGGAAAAGCTCTTTTCCCGCGAAGTATGTCAGCACCGGTTTCGCCCTGGGGACGTCAGCTGGCGGAAGATCGAAGATGTTCTGGTCGAGGACGACCAGATCGGCAGCTTTGCCGACTTCGATCGAGCCGGTGTCTTTTTCGGCAAAGACTTCTTCGGCGCCGCGAATGGTGTGAGCGGCGACAAGCGCATCGAGCGGGATGCCCTTGGCGAGACCTCGGCCAATTTCGATCAGGGGCTGGAAGTCGTCGACGGGATAATCGCTCGAGATCGTCGTCATCGCGCCCGCGTCGTAGAATTCCTTGATCGGGTTCTGACTGTCCGCCCAGATGCCGAGGGAAACAAAACGCTGGGCGAGAGAGGCGGCCGGGGCGCCAACGTGCGTGATGACATGACGCGAGTCGCGTCGGCCATTCTGCGCGATCATGTAGGCGTAGGCGTCGAGCATCGCGGTGTAGGTGTCTGTCGGGCCGATGTCGTGGATGAAGATTCTGAAGCCGGCTTTGTCCAGAGCCGCTATCGTCTGATTGAGATCGTCCTGCTTCCAGATCACGGAGATGGCCGCGCCGCCGGTGTTTCCTGTCCCGAAAATCTTAATCGTATTCAGCCGAAAGTATGGACCTCCGCGATACTTCGCGCGCGTGGCGACAAGTTCAGGAACCTGAGACGCGCCGCGTGTCTCATCAGCCCATTGCGCGACGTCGAAACGGGCCGTGAGCTGACCTTGATCGCTCATGGACTGAAGGGCGCTGAAGAAATTCGGACTTGGGTAGTGGGTGGGCGCCAGCACGGACGTTACGCCGCGTTGCGGGGCGAGGGTCTTCTGCCAGTCCAGGATGGCTGTGCGGAACTCTTCAACGGTAAAGTCGGGTTCGGGGAGTTTCGAGATGATCAGGTTCTGCGCGCCGAACTCCTCGAAAATGCCATTGGGTTCGTTTGAACCTGCGACGCGCCTGATGAGCGCGCCTGGCGGGTTCGGCGTGTCGCGGGAGACGCCGGCATTTCGGATCGCGCGTGTGTTTGCCCAGATCTGATGGTGGCCGTGGGTGATGATCACAGCGGGAATGTCGCGGCCGACCAGATCATCGAGCAGGGCGGCCGGCGTTTTGCCCTGCGCTTCGGCCTGGGCGATGACGAAATTCATGCGCCAGCCGACGCCGCGAAGTTGCTTCGCGTTCGGGTTGTTCGCCAGATAATCGCGGATCGCCTGTCTGTACCGATCCAGCGAATCGGCAGCAGGCAGCGTGACCCAGAACAGGTTCTCGGTGCGCAGATACGTGTGGTTATGCGTATCCGAGAAGCCAGGCAGCATGAGCCGGCCTTTCAGATCTACCTGCTTCGTGGATGGGCCGGTGAACACACCCGCACCTGCCCTAGCGCCGACGTAGACGATCTTTCCGTTCTTGACGGCGACCGCGTCCGCCCAGCTTCTTGCCTTGTCGACTGTGTAGATCTTGCCGTTCGTGAAGACGGTGTCCGCCAACTGCGAATTTTCGATGGCGGCGGGCGCGGTGCAGGCAGCGATAGAGAGAAGAGACATCGCTGTTGCAGCGATCGCAAACCGGAGGCTTTTACCGCTCATTTGATCCTCCCGAGATTTACAACCGTAGAGTCGCGGCGGTCCAGCCGTCAAATCACGCTGGAGAGGACGCGTCTAGCGCGCCGCCCTATCGCAGTTCCGCTGCGAAATGCTGAGCGTTCAATCGGATGTGGCGTCGTATCGCTGCGGGTGGCGAGCCGGTGAGCCGGATTGTGACCTCGCATCGACATCGGGATTATTGGTCTGGGCTTGGCGTCTTGCATCAGCGTTTTCCGCTGCGCCGATGTTTGCGCATGCGAAAGTCCGGGCCGGCATCGCGGTTTCGCTTGAGGCGGGTGCGGCCACTCAGCAGGCGGCGGCCGCTGCGCCCGGGGCGCCTTCGCCGAGGGTGGATCTGCAAGATGGCCGCCTGACGATCGACCGCGTGCGCTTCATCGTGCGCAGCACGCCGGATGCTGAATCCGACTGTCAGTCCTGCATGCTGGCGCCCGACCTGGGCGTGCTGATGGCGTTCGACACGATATTTTCCGGCGAACACGCACGAGTTCACGGTGGCGGCCCTTTTCAATCACAGGACCGAGACGGTGAAATCGAACCAGGCGCTTGAGCGCCAAGCCTATCAGATCATGATGGCCGGGCGCGGGCGGCCCACGGATGCCGGCGCCATACCGGGAAACATACGCTATCTGGAGACGGCCAGAGAGGCGTTCGCGAAAGCCTACACGGCGCAGGATTATGCCGGGCGCATGAAAGCAGCGTCTCCCGATTATGCCCAGCCGGGCTGGGTCGCGTTTTCCAGCGGGCTTTTGTATCGCGGGGTGGTTCGCAAGCGAGCGTTTGCAGGGGGGGAGCGTTGGGCTAGAAGGGCGCCATGTCATTGCGCCTCGCCTTCATGGGTTCGCCCGCGTTTTCCGTGCCGACGCTGGAGGCGATCCTCAGGGCGGGGCATGATGTTGCGCGCGTGTACTCGCAGCCGCCCCGGCCGGCAGGGCGCGGGAAGCAGCTGACCAGGACGGCGGTGCATGAGGCGGCCGAGCGGCATGGGATCGAGGTGCGCACGCCGCTGAATTTCAAGGCGGCTGCGGATCGCGAGGCGTTTGCGGCGCTGGGGCTGGATACCGCTATAGTGGTGGCTTACGGGCTGCTGCTGCCCAAGGCGATCCTCGATGCGCCGCGTCTGGGGTGTTTCAATATTCATGGCTCGATCCTGCCGCGCTGGCGTGGGGCGGCGCCCATCCACCGCGCGGTGATGGCTGGGGACAAGATCACCGGCGTGCAGGTGATGAAGATGGATGTGGGGCTCGATACTGGGCCGGTTATGCTGACTGCGACGACGCCGATCTCGGACGACGACACGACGGGCGATGTGCATGACCGGCTTTCGCAGCTTGGGGCTGGGCTTATGGTCGAGGGGCTGGCGCTGCTGGAGGCGGGGCCGGTGAAGTTGCAGCGGCAGGCGGAAGAGGGCGTTACGCTCGCCGCGAAGGTGAGCCCGGCGGAGGCGCGGATCGACTGGACGAAATCCGGCGCGGACGTGGCGGCGCATATTCGCGGGCTGTCGCCGTTTCCAGGGGCGTGGTTCGAGGCGGAGGGGCAGCGGATCAAGGTGCTGCACGCGAAGGCGGAGCCGGGTAGCGGCGAGCCGGGGCATGTGCTGGACGAAGCGCTGCTGGTTGCCTGCGGGTCAGGGGCGGTACGGCTCACCCGCTTGCAGAGAGCGGGAAAGGGGCAGATGACCCTCGAGGAATTCCAGCGTGGGGCGCGTATCGGCGGGGGCCGTATACTGACGTAGAGGAATTGGCGTGAGTGGGAAAATCATTCGTCCAATAACGCCGGCCGACAGGCCGGCCATTCTCGATCTCAATACGCGCGCGTTTGGCGAGCCAGACGAGGCGCAGATGATCGAGCAGATGGAGAAGGACAAGGATATCGTCCTGCAACTCGCTGCGGAGATGGATGGGCAGATCGTCGGGCATATCCTGTTCTATGCGCTGGGCGTGTTCGGGAGGATTGGCGCGGTGGGGCTAGGGCCGATGTCGGTCGATCCGTGGGTGCAGAAGGAAGGCATCGGCAAGATGCTGGTGAACACGGGCATCAAGGTGCTCAGGCAAGGCGGCGTGTCGATCGTCTTCGTGCTGGGGCACGACTGGTTCTATCCGAAGTTCGGCTTCTCGACGGAACAGGCGGCGGATTTCAAGACGACGTTGACAGGACCTCACTTTATGGCGTTGCGACTGCGGCCGGGGCCGCCCATGTCGGGGCGGTTGATCTTTCCGGCCGCATTCGGAGTGCCCATTGCCGAGGTATAAGCTGACGATCGAGTATGACGGGTCGGTCTTCGCGGGCTGGCAGCGCCAGGACAATGCGCCGTCTGTGCAAGCAACGCTGGAGGCGGCGGCCGAAGCGCTGGATGGCGCGTCCGCGCAGGTGATCGGCGCGGGGCGGACGGATGCGGGCGTGCATGCAATGGGGCAGGTCGCCCATCTCGATCTCACAAAGACGATCCGCGCGGGCAAGGTGCGTGACGCGCTGAACGCGCATCTGCGGCCGCATCCGATTGCGGTGCTGGAGGCGGAGGATGCGTCGCCGGAGTTTCATGCGCGGTTCGATGCGACGGGGCGGAGCTATGTCTATCGCATCGTAAACCGGCGGGCGGATCTTGCGCTGGATCGCGGGCGGGCGTGGCGCGTGTCGGTGGATCTGGATGTGGCGCTGATGCATGCGGAGGCGCAGGTGCTGGTCGGGCGGCACGACTTCACGACGTTCCGCGACAGCAATTGCCAGGCGGATACGCCGGTGAAGACGCTGAAGTCGATCAGCGTGGCGCGGGTGGGCGACGTGATCGAGATCAGGACGTCGGCGCGATCATTCTTGCACCGGCAGGTGCGCTCGATGGTGGGGTCGCTGATCGAAGTGGGGCGCGGACGAGAGGCGGCGGGGTGGATGGCCGACATTCTCGTGGCGGCGGACCGCACGAAGTGCGGGCCCGTGGCTCCGGCGGATGGGCTCTACCTAGAGAGCGTGAGTTACGCGCCGCTGGATCAGTAGTCCTTCTTCCAGCGCACGGCGATCTTGGTGTCGCCATTGCCCTGCGCTGACGAGATGATCGAGAGTTCCCTGGCGGGCTCCCATTCGACTTCGGCGCCGACGCCGCCTGCGCCGCCTGCGCCGACCTGCACGTAGACGTCGTCCGCGAGGTATTTGCCGGCGGAGACCGTGGCGATGCCGCCTTCGGCGCCGAAGGCGACGCGGTCGAGGCCGGTGGCCTGGCGGACGAGGCCGACGGGATCGAAGCCTGCGTTGCCGCCGGCGAGTTGAGCGAGGCCGGCCGCGAGCTGGGCGGCTTCGAAGCCGGAGAGTTCAGCGGCGGAGCGACCGAAGAGGACGCGGGCGAGGATTTCGTCCTGCGGAAGAGATGGCGTCGATTCCAGAGTGAATTTGGGTTCGACCAGCGTGCCGCTGACGCGAACGCTGGCGGTGATGTCGTCGGCGGTGCGTTCGGCGGCGATATCGATGCGCGCGGTGCGGATGGGTCCATTGAGTTCGATTGTGCCGGTGTCGAACTGGAAGCGGCGGCCGGCGAGGCCGAGGTCGCCGCGCACGAGCGTCGCCGTGCCGTCAATCGAAGGATCAGCGATCGAGCCGGTGACGCGGAAATTGGCGGCCCATTCGGTGTCGAGGCCGCGGCCGAACACGACGATGCGGCGCGGAGCGGTGACCTTGATATCGAGCTGCATGGGGCGCTGCCACGGCGTCGTAGCAGCGGGCTTCACTTCCTCCATATCGGGGAAATTGATGCGGCGGATGCCGTTCAGCGTTGGGATCTTCGCGGCGGCGGGTTGTTCGATGGAGATGCGTGCCTGTGCGAGGGTGAAGTCGCCCGAGATGTGAATAGCTTCCCTGTCGAGCACAACATTGCCCTCGCCCGAGACGATCGCCATGCGATCGTCTCGGCCGAGGGCGCGGAGATTGACGGCGGAGATGTTGACGCCGCCGCTTATGTCGCTGGCCCAGTTGATATTGCCTTCGCCGGTGAGGCGGCCGCCCTGGCCGTCGGTGGCGGTGAGGCCGGTGATGCGGGCGTTGGTGTCGCCGAACTCGCCTCGCGCGGCGATGTCGCGCAGGCTGAGGCCGGTCTCGCCATGATCATAGGCGCCGCTCGCGACGGCGAAGCCGCCGGTCACGGTGGGACGCGATAGCGTGCCGGCGACGCTTACGTTGGCCTGCAGTTCGCCGCGCAGAGATTGGTCTTCAGGACCGAAGAGGGCCCAGAGTTGCTCGGCGCGGCCGGTGAGGTCGAGCTGGGCGGTGAGCGGGGTCTCAGTGTTGGGGCGGATGTTGAAGCCGCTGCCGATGACTAGTTCCTCTCGTGAGGTGGCCGCGAGCTTGAAGCCCTGGCCCTCGCCTGTAGCGGAGGCCGTCAGCACGCCGTTGCGCAGCTGGCCGGTGAAGGTGAGCGAGACGGGGTCGGCGGTGACGCCGACGGGGTTGGCGTTGGCGACGACGAGATTGAAGTCGCCGGTGGCGATGCCGGCTGCGTTCGAGAATGAGGCGGAGCCGGTGACTTCGCCGTTTACGGGCGTGGTGCGGGCGACGCGCGAGAGGCCGCGTAGGCTGACGCCGGTGAGCTGAAAGTTGGCGGTGGCGCTTTCGCCGCGGGATGCGAGCTTGGCGTCGAGGCGGCCGCGGAAGGCGGCGAGCTGGGTATCGAGGCTCCAGCCTTCGGGGCTGAACTGCCAGATCGCGGGGCGCGAGGTGGAGATTGGCAGCTGGTCGACGGAGCCATCGAGCGTGGCCTGGCCGGACCATGTGTCGTCGGCGCGCGTGGCGCTGGCGTTGAAGGTGACGTCGATCGGCGCACTAATCGAGCCTTTGGCGCGGGCTTTCAGCGTCGCCTGATTGCCCGAGGCGTCGGCGTCGAAGGTCAGCAGGTCGATGCGCGCAACGCCGCTGCGCAGGTTGGCGAGCTGGCCGGCGATGTCGACACTGAGATCTTCCCCGACGCTTAGACTACCTTTCGCGGTGAGGGTGCCGCGGTCGAGGCCGGCGATGCCGGCGAGCGGACCCGAGGCGGCGAAGGTCGCGGAGAATGCGCCGTCGGAATAGGCGATGCGTGGCGCGGTGAGGCGGAGATCGCCGAGGCTGGCGACGAGATTGATGATGCGGAAGTCGCCTTCGCCGCCCTGGAGGCGACCGGCGGCGAGGAAGGCTTTTTCGCCCGATGCGCCGCGCAGCGAGAACTCGCCGGCGATGGCTTCGCCAAGGCGGGCGTCAATATCGCCTGCGACGCCGGTGATGGTGACGCCGGCGGCGTTGATTTTGCCGTCGGCGAGATCGAGCGCGACAAGCGGCGCGTTAGTGTTGCCGGTGATGTTGGCCGCGAAGTCGAGGGAACTGAGCGAGACGCCTGAGAGATCGAGCGGACGCGTCAGTGCGCCCTGGGCGCGGGCGGAGATCGCGCCATTGTCAGCGACGCGGCCAGTCATGGTGGCGCGGACGCCCGCGCCGGTAATCGCGCCGGATTCGATGACGAAGCGGCCGCCGCGAACAACGGCGGACATTTTCACGCGCGGCTCGGAGCCTGCGAGTTGGGAGAGCGCGGCGATGGAAGAGGCGACATTGCGGCCCTGCGCGTCGGCGGTGATGCGGATCGGAGCGGCCATGCTGGTCTGTGTGACGGTCCATTCGCTGCGGGCCGAGCCGGTCAGAGGGGCAACATCTGCAAGACGTGCGAAGCGGGCGGTGCCGCGGAGGTTTATGCGGCCGTCGCGGATGGCATAGGTTCCGCGTGCAGAGATATCGCCAGGCGTGCCGCGCAGGGTGCCCTGGTAGATTTCGACGATCTGCGTCCTGAGGTTCACCTCGCCACGCGTTGCGCCGGCGTAGCGGGCGGGGCGCAGGCTGCGCAGCGCATCGACGCGGCCGCTGTCGATGACGGCGTTGGGCGCATCCCATGAGATGGACGAGCCATCCTTGGTGATGGTGATCGGCGTCGCGATGCGGGCGGCGCCGCCCGATGGCCAGGCGATGCGCGTGGCGGTGACGTTGCCTTTCCAGGTGAAGTCGCCGAGGCCGATGAATTGGAGGTCGCCGCTGGCGTCGACCTTTCCGGCCATGGGCGGTGCGACGGAAGCGAGGTCGAGACCTGTTGTGGAGAGGCGCAAGGGTTGGCCGAGGGTCCAGCTTTCGAAGTCGATGCTGGTGGCGAGATCGATCACGCCGGCGGGGGCGGTGAGCTTCAGCGCGGCGGGCGCCTGCTTGATGTTGGCGAGGTCGGTCCGGCCTTCCAGCTTCACGTTTGCGCCGGCGCGCTCGGCGAGCGGCGCGAGCAGGGGCCAGCGGTTGGCGACGACATTGGCGGTGAGCGTGGCGGATGTTTCACCGCGCGCGATGTTGAAGTTGGCGACTTCCTCGTCGCCGAAGCGCAGGCGGGCGATGCCGGAGAATTTCGCGAGCGTTCCATCGACGCGGCCTTCGAAAGCGACAGGCTGGTTATCCGGGCCTTGCACGAGCGCGGCGATCAGGCCGTCGGCCGGACCTGCGATTGTAGCGAGCGCCTTGAGGACGCCGGTGGTGGACCATTCGGCGGTGATGTCGGCGCGGTCGGTCGGACCAGAGATTGGCGCGAGCATGAGCTTGACGAAGCCGGAGGTGTCGCGTTGTCGGGCTGCTCCGCCGACGATAGTGTAGTGCGCATCCGATCCGATGATTTCGGGCGCGATGTGAAGATCGCCGATCGTCACTTCGTCGAGGCGGAGGCCGATGTCGGGGCCGGAGCCTTCGGGCGCTGTCGCCGCTACATGCGGCGGGCGCAGGACGTCGACAGTGTTGATTTTGATCTTTTGGATTTCAAGTTCGCCCCCGAACAGGCTTTCGGGCGTCCATTCGATACGGGCATCCTTTGCGCGCAGCCAGACGCCTTCGTCATCGACCAGTGCGATGTCGGCGATGGTGGCGGCTTCGAGCGGATCACCCTTGAGGCCCTGGATGCGGATATAGCCGAGCGGGCCGAGCTTGCGGCCGTCGATCTGCGACGCGATGAAGGCGCGGCCGCTGTCGCTGGTGATCCAGAAGCGCAGACCCACAGCGACGGCGACGAGCGTGAACGCCGCGATGATGAGGCTGAGCGCGATCCTCAGCCAGAGCGGCAGTTTTCGGCGGCGCGGTTTTGCTTCGGTTGTTTCCATCAGAAGGCCTGTCCGATGGAGATATAGACCTGGAAGTCGGCGTCGCCTTCCTGTTTGTTCAGTGGGATGGCGATGTCGGCGCGCAACGGCCCGAAGCCGGTGTAGTAGCGCACGCCGACGCCCGCGCCATAGCTAAGCGTGTCGAGCGGCGGTTCGACGTTGGAACCGGCGGCGCCGCCATCGAGAAAGGCGACATAGCCGAGCGTGTCGCTGGCGCGATAGCGGACTTCGGCGCTCATCTCGAGCAGGGAGCGGCCGCCGATGATCTGGCCTGTGGACTCGCGCGGAGACACGGACTGGTATTCATAGCCGCGGATCGATCCGCCGCCGCCGGCGAAGAACATGCGATCGGGCGGGGCCCCATTTGGGCCGATGATGGCGCCGAGGCGGCCGCGCAGAGCGCCGACGAAATCACCCTCGGTGCCGAAGTCGGAATAGATGCTCGCCTCGCCGCTGAGGCGGCCATAGACGATGTTGGTGTCGCCCGCGGTTATGCCGGGTTCGATCGAGACGCGGGCGCGGACGCCATTGATGGGGTCGAGAATATCGCGGACGCCGACATATTCGGCCGTTCCTGTGCCGGACAGAACATAGACGTCGCGGCGGCCAGCGCCCTGCGCTTTGGCTTGCGCGTCGAGGATGCTCGCGAAGCCGGCCTCGACGCCGAGAGAGGCGCGCAGGCGCGGCGTGAGCTGTTCGGCAAGCGTGGCGTTGACGTTGGCGCCGGATTGATCGAACGCGTCGGTTTCGAAGTCTTCGACTTCGGCGCCGACTTCGAGAATCCGGCCGTACTTGCCGATGTGGGGCAGGCGGTAGTCGACGCCGGCGCGGCGTTGCAGGGTGGCGACCTGGCCGGAGACTGTGAGCGAGTCGCCCCAGCCGCTGTAATTGCGCAACTCCCATTCGCCATCGACACCGACGCCTTCGCTGGTGGAGGCGGATGCGCCGAGCGCGATGGTGCGGCGTTCGCGTTCTTTAAGTTCGACAGAGACATCACGCGGCGCACCGGCCGGGTCTGCGGCGGGGGTTGCTTCGCCGAACTTCACGGCGGCGCTGTCGAACAGGCCGGTCTCGGCGAGGCGCGAGCGAAACTCATCCAGCTTGGCGGGAGTGTAGCGCTCGTTGGCTTTCCACGGCCGCAGGTTTTCGATGAAGGCCTGCTTCGTGGCGTCGAGACCGGTGATGTTGAGTTTGCCGAAGGAGGCGCGCAAGCCGGGGCGCAGCTTGAAGGCGAGTTCGACTTCGCCGGTGGCGGCGTCCGCGAGCGCATCGACGGGATCGGCGTTCGCATCGGGATAGCCGGCATTGCGCAGGCGGGCGACGAGCGCATCGCCCGCTTCGATGACGGGCTGTGCGCGGGCCGGGATGCCTGCGTCGAGCGGGGCGAGCAGCGTGTTGAGTTCGGTGCGCGTTGTCTCGTCGGGCGAGACGTCGAGATAGTCGATGCGAGCGGACGCGTAGATGAAGAGCGGGCCGGGCGTCACGTTGACGGCGCGGGTGAAGGTGTCGACGCCTTCAGCGACGGGTTGGACGTCAGCCTGGTAGTAGCCTTCGGATTCGAGGAAGGTCGCGACGAAGGTTGCCGTGCGTTCGGCCTGGCGGCGCGCTTCGAACAGCGTCGTGGGCGCGGGCTCTTCGCGCATGATCTGTTTCAGGTCGTCCTGAAGTTTTTCGGGGACGCCGAGGACGGGCACGCGGCCGGCGAGGCCATTCCCCTGTTGCGCGAATGAGGCGGGCGCAAATAGGACATACAGGCTCAGCCCCAGGACCCAAAGGACCCGGACGGCTCGACCATGCTGTCGTCCGCCGAACGCCATTCACACACTCACCGCCATGACCCGGGAGGGGTTTGGCGTTCACATAGGTCGTCGCTGCGCAGGCGACAGGTTTCACGAAGCAAGCATCACGCCGCGGCGACTTCATGGCGATGCGGGATTCACCATGTTGGGGTGAGGTCGCGCCGGGTGGTGTCGCCAGTCCTCAGGCCGCGGCGAAATAGCTGGCCAGGAGCCGGTAATATATCCGGCAAAGCGTTTCGATTTCGTCGACCGGGATGCACTCATCCACCTTGTGGGCCATCTCGTTTCGGACGCCGAGTTCCGCGACCGGGCAGACATCCTTAATGTAGCGCGCATCCGAGGTTCCGCCACCGGTCGTAAGCGCGGGTTCGCGGCCGGTTTCCGCCTTCACCGCGCCGACGATCAGATCGGTGAGTTTGCCCGGCTTGGTATAGAACGCTTCTCCGGTGACGCGCTGGTCGACCGTGACGGTCACACCGCGCTCGGTCGTGCTGATAAGTTTGGAGATGCGCTCCATCAATTGGGCGCCCGTATGGTTCGGGTTGAAGCGGATGTTGAACTTCGCGGTAGCGCTCGCAGGTATGACGTTGTGCGCGGCGTTGCCGACGTCGATGGTGGTGATCTCGAGGTTGGACGGCTGGAAGCCGGGACTACCATCGTCGAGCTTCATGCTGCGGAGCTTCTGCAGCGCATCGAGCAGAACCGGCATCGGGTTGGCGGACTTCTCCGGGTAGGCCGCGTGGCCCTGCTTGCCGACGGCTTTGATGACGGCGTTGAGCGACCCACGGCGGCCGTTCTTGACGATGTCGGCGATGACGTCCTCCGAAGTCGGTTCGCCGACGATGCAGTGGTCGATCGTCTCGCCGTCGGCGATGACGGCGGGCAGGAGGCGGCGGGTGCCGTGAAGGCCGGGGCCTTCCTCGTCGCCTGTGATCAGCAGCGATATGGAGCCCTGAGGCGCGCCATGATCATCGAGGTAGCGCGCGGCGGCGCTGACGAAGGCGGCGATGGCGCCCTTCATGTCCGACGTGCCACGACCGTAGATGATCCCGTTGCGGATCTCCGCGCCGAACGGGTCAACCGTCCAGCCGGCGGTGTCGCCCACGGGCACGACATCCGTATGGCCGGCGAAACAGAGATTCGGGGCGGCCCCGCCGAGGCGAGCGTAGAAATTATCCACGCCCTCGAAATGATAGCGCTTGGTCCGGAAGCCGATCGATTCGAGGGCGTCGGCCAGCACATCCTGGGCGCCATCATGGCAGGGGTTCACCGTGGGCTGGCGCACCAGGGCCTGGGTGAGGGCGATGGGATCGTGCAGGAAATCGGTCATGGCGGGGGTTTAGCGCGGGCCGGTAGTGCTGGGAAGGAACCAGCGAAGCTTCAGGCACTTAACCAGTAGTGCTTGCTTGGGCCGGGTATAGCCCGGTAATACCAATGCTGAACGCTGGCCGCCCAGAACACGCGGCCGGGCACTCGAGGAGAAGATGGGCCAGACTCCCAGCTTCAGCGATCCCTTCGCCCGGCGCGCCGCGCCGGAGGCGAACGGAGTCGCCGTGCCGGGAGGCCGGCCGGACCGGTTCAAGCTGAAGGCCGAGCGGGTGGTGGCGAAGAAATCTGCGCCGGCCGAAATCGAGGACCGGAAGGCGGGTCGGCCGAAGGACGCTTTTGCGACCCAAAAGGCGGGCGCTAGACAGGACCCGTTTGCGCGGCAGCCGCCGCAGGTGAGGGCAGGCGCGCTTGCCGGACCGGCCACGGTTGCCGCCCCGCAGCCGCCGAAAGTCGAGCCTGCGCGGACAGGCCTTCATGTTGTTGCTTCGCAGCCTGCGTTTGCCTCACTCCCGGTTGAGCCGCTGGAGGTGAAGTATCAGGATGTGAAGCGCGAGGAAGCGGCGCGGCGGACGCGGATGGGGAGATCGTCCTCGCTCGTGCTGGTCACCGGGTCTGCAGCCGAGGCTGCTGAAGTCGAAGCGCCGCCTGCGCCCAAGCCCGCGACCGAGGACAGGCCGCCGCCAGGGGCAGCGGCTGCGCCGACACCGCCGCCGCTGGTCATTCCGCCGACGAAGGCTCGCTCGGGTGGAGGGGGCGGCGGAGGCGCCGCTGCACCGCCGCGCGAGCGCTCGTTCACGCAGGATGATTTCGTCGGCATCGTGTTCGGCCTTGCGGTGATTGCGCTGCTTCTGCTCTGGCTGATGCGACCGAAGGAAGGCGGGCAAGAAGACACTGAATTGTTCGGCGCGCAGTTCGCGGCGAATGAACCCGTGACGACGGCGACCGCTCCGGCGCCGCCGCCCGCACCGCTGGTCGATCCGTTCGGCAATGCTCCGGTGGACCTGAGGCCGACGGGGCCGATCCCGGCGCCCGCTGCTGAAGATCCGAATGTCAACGTCGCTGAGGCACCGCCGCCGCCAGCGCCGCCGGCTCAGGCTGCGGTCCCGCCGGTGGCGGCGGCTCCGGCGCCGTCTGCGCCTGCGAAGGCCGCTGTTCCGCCGGTGGCTGTTGCGGATCGCCGGGTGAATGCATGGTTCTGCACGAAGAGCAGCGGCATGACGAAGGCCTCGCAGACTGCGCTCGAGAAAGAAATGGCGACGTTCAAGGCGGCGTTCGCGGGCAAGGAGCTGGTGGTGCGGGGCTATGCCGATACACGCGGCACCAACGTCTACAACGCGGCGCTGAGTGGCGAGCGGGCGAATGTGGTCGCGGATTTCCTGCGCGCGAACGGGCTGACTGTCGTGGACTCGCGCGGGGTGGGCGAACTGGACGGGCTCGACGACAACCAGAACTGCGCGAACCAGCGCCGCGTGGATGTCTTCATCAAGGGCGGGCCGGGCGAGACGCCGAGCCGGGCGTGCGCGCCGGAGCCTGATGTGGAAGCGCTGGCGTGCGGGTGAAGGTGAGCGCGCTCGCGATCAGGGCGGGCTGACGTAAATTGGGTTTCCGATCAGCAGGATCTTGTTCGCACCGTCTCGGATTTCGGGCGGATGTAGGCGGATGTGGCGCCGGTTGTGAGCGTGATGCTCACTTGCGTGGGGGCGTTGTCGAGCTGGGGCGTGACGGCGCCGTTGATGGCGAGGTTGTGCGCGACGAGCGTCAGCGTAGCCCCGGCGGGGAGGCCCGAAGCGAGCGTGTTGATCGTGGCGGCTTCGTTCGGACCGAGCGTCATGCGGTCGCCCATGCGAACGGTCTGCTGGCCGGCGTTGGCGCTGATGTCGAACGTAGCGCCGGGCAGGTTTGCGAGGTCGATGAAGACGCGGCCGGAGCGGACGCCGTCGATGATCGCTTTTGGGGATAGGCTGCTGCTGTAGACGGCGGTTACGGGAAAGCCGATCGGCGGTTGCCTTGCGCCAGTGCGGTCTGTGGCGTCGTGATTGTCGCTGCCGCCGATGGCGGTGAGGCGATAGCCCTGTTTCAGAAGGTTGTTCCAGAAGCGGATGCCTGCGGCGGGGCCGGTCGTGCGGACCGAGCTGCCATTGGCGATTTCGATGGCGGTGACGCGCGACCAGTCGGTGTCTGCGGTCCAGCCGCAGCCCATGCAGATTTCGCCGGAGGGCAGGCCGGGATGATTGATCGAGACGAAGGCGTCTTGGGCGGAGGCTTCATCGAAGAGTTTTGCGAGCGTGGGTAGATGTGGGGAGCCGAGCTGGAAATCGAGGAAGCTCGTATTTCCAATGACGTTGGCGTGGCCGAAGAAGCTGGTGATCTCGGTGCCGGGGATCAGCAGGGTGTTGGGGAAGTTGCGTTGCTGCGCGGCGATGTCGGCCAATTGCGTGATGGTGTTGTGGTCGGTGATGGCGATGAAGTCGAGGCCGGCGTCGCGGGCGGCTTCGAATGTGTGGATGGAGGGACATGGGGCGCGGGCGCCGGCGATGGCGCATGACCCATCCGAATGCGCGGTGTGGGCGTGGAAGTCGCCACGGCGCCAGCCGGGGGCGGCGGCGAGCGTGGTCGGCGCGTAGGCGACAGGTTTGGCTGTTGCGGGGACTGGAGTTGTGGAGAGGGTTATGGTCGCCGCATAGCGCGAGGTCTGGCCGTCGCGGATATTGGGGACGCCGAGGATGAGCTTCCATTCGCCGGGTTGGATGGCGCCGGGCCGGTAGGACGGTGTGGCGTCGGATGCGCCGACTTCGATGTGGGCCTTGTTGCCGCCGCTCCAGCCGCGCTGGCCTTGTGGGTCGCGCAAGCCGAGGTCGATGACGGTGCGGTTGTCCTTGTCGTAGGTGAAATCGATGCTGATGCGCGTTGCGCCGGCGGGCACGGTGAAGGGGAGTTCGCGATAGGTCTGGTGATCGGCGCGTGTGATTTCGCCGGTGAGCGTAATGGGTGGCGACGCGGGTGCTGGCGTGGTGGCGCAGGCGGTTAGGGCGAGTGCTGCGGCGATCAGGATGTTGCGCATGAGTCCGTCCCTCGATTTTGGATGGAGCTTAGACCGGCCTCCCGCTTGTGGGCAGGGGTTGGGGTGGGGGCTGTTGGACGGGAGGTTGTTTTTGTGACGGATGGTGTGTGGAACTCGCGTCCCCGCCCGTCCCCACGGGGAGGGGAATGCTTGTTGCGACGGTCGAAAAAAAACGCCGCCCCATTTTTGGAGCGGCGTTCTTGGTAGGGCTCAGTTTCGACTCACCACCTGCACTGCTGGCCCTTGTTCTGTTCCTTCAGCCACGCCTGCAGCGGAGCGAAGTAGGCGACGATGGCGGCTCCGTCGATTTCGCGGGTTCCGGTGAAGGCTTCGAGAGCGTCGGGCCAGGGTTTGCTGGCGCCCATTTCCAGCATCTTCGTGAACTTCGCGCCGACGTCGGTGTTGCCGTAGATCGAGCAGCGGTGCAGCGGGCCGGTCCAGCCGGCCTGTTCGCACGCGGCCTTCTGGAACTGGAACTGCAGGATGAAGGAGAGGAAGTAGCGCAGGTAAGGCGTGTTGCCGGGCACGTGGAATTTGGCGCCGGGGTCGAACGCGTCGGTCGGACGCGGGCCGGGAGGCGTGATACCCTGATATTTCAGGCCCAGATCGACCCAGGCCTGGTTGTAGGTCGCGGGCGTGGTCTCGCCGCGGAAGACCTGCCAGCGCCATTTGTCGACCTTGAGGCCGAAGGGCAGGAAGGCGACCTTCTCGAGCGCGCGGTCCATCAGCAGGCCGATGTCGGCGTCGGCCGACGGGACCTTTGTGATGAGGCCGATCTGCTTGAGATATTCCGGGGTGATCGAGAGAGCGACGAAATCGCCGATCGCTTCGTGGAAGCCGTCGTTGGCGCCATTGCGGAACAGGAAGTCCTGCTTGTTGTAGGCGCGCTGGTAGAAATTGTGGCCGAGCTCGTGGTGGATGGTGGAGAAGTCTTCAGCATTCACCTGCGTGCACATCTTGATGCGGATGTCGTCCACATTGTCGACGTCCCAT
This sequence comes from Hyphomonadaceae bacterium, assembly GCA_016714495.1. GTDB lineage: Bacteria > Pseudomonadota > Alphaproteobacteria > Caulobacterales > Hyphomonadaceae > UBA7672. Next base: position 144,857 of record JADKDU010000002.1, read on the forward strand.
GCGGAGGCGTGGCAGATGACTTCGCGATCGCGCGGGCGGGTGATGAGCGAGCGTTGCCAGAAGGTTTCCGGCAAGGCGGGCAGGCCGAGCGATGTGTAGAAGGCCTCGCCCGTCTTCACCATCTTGATGGGATCGTATTTCTTCGCGACGAGCACCTTGTTGAGGTCGAAGCCCGGATCGGACGAGGGCGGCGCGACGATGTCGTAGATGCCGTTCCACTGCTGCGCCCACATATTGCCGAGCAGGTCGGCGCGGATCGGGCCGGTCTTGGGCTGGACGGCGTCGCCGTATTTCGCATTCAGCTTGGCGCGCGTGTAGCAGTGGAGATCGTTGTAAAGCGGCTGGACCTGGGTCCACAAGCGCTCGACCGTCTTTTCCATGTCGGCGGAGGGCATGTCGTAGTTCGACAGCCACATGTCGGCGATGTCCTTGAAGCCGAGTTCCTTGGCCCCGGCATTGCCGATCTCGATCATGCGCTGGTAGTCGGGTTTCATCACGGGCGAAATGGCGTGCCAGCCTTCCCACATGGCTTTCAGGATTTTCGGATCACGGGATTCAGAAAGCACGAGCGAGGCTTCTTCCAGCGTGAGCGGCGCCTTCGGGTCGCGCGCCTCTTCCTTGCCGCGGGAACGATTGATGATGTTGAGGACGGCCTTGACGTCGAACTTGCTGTCATCGAGCGCGACCTTGCCCTTGCCATAGGTCGACTGCAGGTCGGTCATGATGGTGTTGAGTTCGTCGGCGACGGCCTTCTGTTGCTCGGGCGTGCCGGTGGACGGGGCTGGCATCACCATCCCGGCTTTCAGGATGTCCATCTTGCGCTTCTGCTCAGGCGTCATGGGCACGCCTTCGAACTTCTTGGTCTCGTTGGCGAGACGGACGGAGATCAGCGTGCCGGCCGAGCCGGCCCAGGCGTTGAGCCAGTCGGTGTCCTCAGTGATGAAGTTCGCGTTCACCCAGGCGATGCGATAGGCGTAATCGCTGTAGTCCATCAGCTCCTTTTCGGCGGCGGCGAGGAAGGCTGCTGGATCGGGTTTCGGCGCGGGGGCGGGGGCGGCGAGCTGAGCTACAGGCGTGGGTGCGAGAACAGCGGGTTCGGGCGTGCTGGTGCAGCTTGAGAGAAGAAGTGCGCCGATCGCGGCGCCGCACAGCAGAAACTGTCTCATGTCGCGGTCCTAATTGGAAAGTTGGGCCCTGATGGGTCGGCGCAAAGACTAATCGCGCACGGTGCCCGGTCAACCAGCAGGAGAATTGTGCATAGCGCGCAACGGAAACCGCCCCGGAATTGCTTCCGGGGCGGCTTTGTCGTCCAGATTTAGAAGAACCTACTTCCCGTTGGCTGTGGAGGCCGGGGTCGCGAGCGGTGTCGCCTGGGTCGGGTTGCCGCCGAGGGCTGCGTGCAGCGTGATCCACTGCTCGAGGCGGGCGCGGCGGTTGGCGATGAGCGCGCTCTCCGCGAACTCGGCGCTGTTGCGCACCGTGAACAGGTTGAGCAGGCTTTCCGAACCTTCCTGATATTTCAACTCGCCGAGGCGCAGCACTTCTTGTGCGGCGGTAGACGCTTTCTGCAGGGCAGCGTTACGCGAGGCCAGCGTGTCCAGTGTGTCGATCGCGCCGACAATGTCGCCATAGGCGTTGATGATCGTCTGGCCGTAACGCTCAAGAGCCGCGCGCTCCTGCGAGTTGGCGGCCTTGACGCGGGCGTCGACAGCGCCGCCGTCGAAGATGATCTGCGCCAGTGAGGCGCCGATCGAGAGCGCCAAGCCGTCGAAGTCAAACAGGTCGACGGTCGAGTTCTGAGTGTTCTGCAGGCCGAGCGACAGGTCAGCGTTGAGTTGGGGCCAAGGCGCCATCGAGGCGATGCGCGTGTTGGCGAAGGTCTGAATCATGTTCAGTTCGGCCGCGACAACGTCGGGGCGCGAACGTACGGTGAGTTCCGGCAGGCCGAGCGGCGGGGTAGCCGGCGGCTCGGGCAGGGTTCCCGTGATCGCCAGCTTGTTCTGCGGGAAACGGCCAAGCGCGAGTTCGAGCGCGCGCACAGCCGACCGCAGCGAAGCTTCCGACGCGATGACCGAGTCTTCGGCCTGGGCGAGGTTGGATTCGCCAAGCACCAACTCGTCGCGGGCGATGGAGCCGGCGTCGAAGCGGGTCTGCGTGATGCGGAAGGTCTGGCGCTGGCGGTCGATCGACTGACGGTCGAGCGCGAGCTGAAGTTGGCCTTCGATCACCGAGAAGTAGGCGCGGGCGACCTGTGCCGCGATCTGGCGGCGGGTCTGTTCATAGACGGCCTCTGTCGAGCGCAAGCCGGCGGCCGACGCCTGTATAGAGGCGTTGAGGTCGCCCATGATGTCGACGTCGTAGGTGGCCGACAAGGCGAACGAATATTGGTCGACATTGTTGCCGAGATCGTCGGTCAGCGCGGAGGTGCGCGCGCCGACAGATCCGCCGACCTGCGGGAAGAGTCGCGAACGCGTCGACTGCAGCGCGTATTCTGACTGGCGCACGCTTTCGATCGCGGCGCGCAGCGAGCGGTTGTTTTCGAGCGCTTCGCGTACATAAGCGACGAGCTGCGCGTCGTTGAAGACGCCGTAGTCAGCAATGGTTGCCGAGGCGTCGCCCGTCATCTGGGCGACGGTCCAGTCGGTGGGCATGCCGGCGCGCTTGGCCGACATGGCTTCGAACGCAGGTTCTGCGATGGGGAGGTGACCGCACGCGGATGCGAGAACGGCCAGGGCGCCCGCGGACACGCCGCGGGTCATGTTGTTTTTAATCATATCTGAGCGCCTGGATTGGATCGAGTTGAGCTGCCCTACGGGCGGGGAAGAAGCCGAAGATCAGACCGACGGAGGCCGCAGCCCCCAGTGCCGTCGCAACGATGATGGGGGAAACCACCATTGGCGCCTGAGACAGCTGTGCGTAACCAAGGACGCCCAGCCACCCAATCGCCATGCCAATGACCCCGCCCAGAGTGCAGAGTGCAATAGCCTCGAAGAGGAATTGTAGAAGGATGTCGCCGCCGCGCGCGCCGATCGCCATGCGCAGCCCGATCTCGCGCGTCCGTTCGGTGACGGAGACAAGCATGATGTTCATGACCCCGACGCCGCCCACGATGAGCGAAACAGCAGCGGTAAATGCAAGGAGCGTGCTCATTGTTTCAGCCACAGCTGCGCGCTGCTTTATCATGTCAGCGAAGTTAACAACCATGAAATTGTCCGGTTGGCCGGGCTCTATGCGGCGCCGGTCGCGCATCATGGTGGAGACCTCTTCCTGCGCCTCGGCGACGTCATAGCCGTCCTGAACGAGGATCTGTATGCGCGAAACGTGACGGGAAACCCAGCGATTGCCGCCCGTTATCCGATTTCTAACCATGCTTAACGGACCCACGAGCGTGTCATCGCGGTCAGGCCCCATGCCGCCACCGCCGCCCTGGCCCTTTGACTCGAGCACGCCGATGACTTCGACGGGCACGCTGTTGACGCGAATACGCTGGCCCACAATGTTTCCACCCGGAAACAGGTTCTTGGCCGCGGTTTTGCCAACCACGACGACGGCGGCGCCGCCCTGTGCTTCCTGTTCGCTGAACGCGCGGCCCTCATCGACCTTCCAGTTGTTGACCTCGAAGAATGATGCCGTACCGCCCTGTATGTTGGTGACCCAATTCGCCTCTTCGGAGACTGCATTCGCCTGACCGGAGAGTATGCCGGTCGCGGACTCGACGAAGGGCAGGTCGGCGACGGCGGCGACATCCGTCTCATTGAAGGGCCGGCCGGAGCCGCCGCCCTGGTTGCGGCCGCCGCGATTCATCGTGCCGGGCTGAAGCGTCAGAACGTTGGTGCCGACGGCGCTGATCTGCTTCTCGATGGCGGCCTTCGCGCCTTCGCCGATCGACATCATGACCATCACCGACGCGACGCCGATGATGATGCCCAGCATGGTCAGCAGGCTGCGCAGCGGGTTAGAGAACAGGGCTTCTGCGGCCGAGCTGGTGGCGACGCCGTACTTCATGCTCAGCCCCCACGCGCGCGCTTGAGTTCGGGATGGGCGGTGTCGGCCTCGACCTTGCCGTCTAGAAAATGAATCTGGCGGGCGGCGTAGGACGCGACTTCGGCTTCGTGCGTGATGACCACGACGGTGATGCCTTGGCGATTGAGATCCTGCATCAACTGCATGATCTCGACTGTGGTTTTGCTGTCGAGTGCGCCGGTGGGTTCGTCTGCCAGGAGAATGCGGGGGCGATTGGCCAGCGCACGGGCGATGGCGACGCGCTGCTGCTGGCCGCCCGAAAGTTGCATTGGCCGGTGATCCATGCGCGAGCCCAGGCCGACCATTTCGAGGCATGCGCGGGCGCGGGCGTCGATATCGCCGACATCCTTGCGGGCATAGCGCAGGGGCAGGCGCACGTTCTGGAAGGCGTCCTGCCGGGGCAGGAGGTTGAATTGCTGGAAGACGAAACCAAGCGTCTCGTTTCGCAGATCAGCGAGTTCGTCGCGATTCATTTCCGACAGCGCCCGCCCATTGATCCACATCTCCCCGGATGTGGGGCGGTCAAGCGCGCCGATCAAGTTCATCAGCGAGGACTTACCCGAACCAGATGGACCCATAATCGCTACGAATTCGCCCTCATGGATATCCAGCGTTACGCCATCGAGGGCGCGTACTTCCTGGTCGCCCATACGGTAGATCCGCGTCAGGTCGCGGCAAGAGATGATGGGGCGCGTGGCTGCCATGTCTTCTCTTTCCGGCCTAAGGCTTGCCGGCAGTGTTGGCGCGGACGACGAATGTGTCGCCCTCCTTCGCGCCACGAATGATCTGGGCGTTAGAACCGTCTGAGAGTCCCAGCACCAGCTGGTGACGCTCAAGCTCTCCGGTCGCGCCGATGCGATAGACGGTGACGCGCTTCTGTGACTGCATTTCCGACATGCCCTTCGCGACGGCGGCGTATTCCTCTTCGCTCAGGTTGCGGCGGAAGACGGCTTCCTGTGTCTGTTGCATCTTGGCGCGGCGTTCCTGTCCGGCCTGTTGTTCAAGGATGCCTGGGGGCGGGCCGAAGCCGGGGCCGCCCACAATGCCGCCGGCCGGTTGCGGTTGTGCAGGGCGCGCGACAGAGGCCATCGCCTTCTGCATTTCATCGCGCATCTCGCCCATGATCTTTTCGGCGCGCTCGGGGTCGATGCCGGCTGTCTTGAGTATTTCTGGGAGTTGGCCTTGCGGTCCGCCGAAGCCGCGACCGCCGCCTGGGCCGCCGCCGCTGCGCTGTCCGCCGCCTTCGCCGGGGCCGCCTGCTTGCGCAGCGCTGGGTCCGCCAGCGCCCATTGCACCGTCACGTTGGCCGCCGCCTTGTTGGCTTGGGCCATCGCGCGTTTCGGCGCGCATGGCTTCCATCACTTCCTTGGGCGGCTGGAAGCGCGTCGCATCATAGGCGATACGCAGCACGTCCGTGACGCGGTCGGCGGTGATCTCGACGTTCGCGGTCATGCCGGGCAGAAGTTTGCCATTCGGGTTGCGCGCATTGACCACCACCGTGTAGGTGACGACGTTCGCGGCCTCCGTCCCGAGCTGGCGTACCTGCACGACGGCGCCCTGAAAGCGTTCGCCGGGGAAAGCATCGACGGTGAAAACGACGGGGTCGCCATTGTCGATGCCGCCAATATCGGATTCGACGACCGCAGCCTCGATCTCGATCTGCGACAGGTCGGCGGCGACGACGAACAGGCTCTTGATCGACTCCGATGACTGGATGGTCTGGCCAACCTCAACGTCGCGGCCGAGGATCGCGCCATCGATGGGCGAGCGCACTTTTGTGCGCTCGAGGCGCGTGCGGGAATCGCTGACGGTAGCTCTCGCGGTCTCGAGGCCAGCGAGGGCAGACTTCAGCGAGACTTCTTCGGACTGCAAGGTCAGCTTCGCGTTGGTGTAGCTCTGCTCGGCGAGTTCCCAGGCCTGCTGGGAAATGGCCTGCTGGTCGAACAGGGCCTTCTGGCGGGTGAAGTTCTTCTGCGCGACATCGAGCGCGACTTTGGCGCGATCGATCGCGGCGCGGCTGGTGTCGACGGAGGCTTCGGACTGGCGCAGGCGGGCGAGGTTCTGGTCCAGCGTGTTCTGGAATGTCTCCGGATCGACTTGGGCGAGGACCTGATCCTTTTTGACGCGATCGTTGAAGTCGACATAGATCGCCGTGATCTTGCCGGAGACTTCCGAGCCGACATCCACCTTCTCGCGCGGCTGCACGGCGCCGGACGCGGAGATGACACGGGCGACGTCGCCCTTGCTGACGGCAACCGTTTCATACGCATACTTGCCGATCGCTGTGTTGGCGCCGCCGCCGAACGTCAGCGCCGCCGCCCCGATCGCCACGATGACGGCGCCCGCGACCCCGACCAGAATTTTCTTGTCCATCTTAGCTTTCCGCTCACCGGCCGACCCCGGCACGCCCGCGCCTTATTATGCGACCTTAAATGAACAGCGCTGGTACTTCCGTCCGCGTCTCACGCAAAATTCAAAGTGGTAACAACCTGTCGCAAGCGTCTAAACGTCGAAAAACAAAGGCTTTCTGCGTGGCGGTACGCCGCGTTTGACGCACTCTCCCCCGGGGGGATAATGCTGCGAGGGACGGATTGCCGGTTCGGTGTGTGACGAGCGTAGTCATGGTGAAACTCAGGTCAGGCTGGGCGGCGGCGTGCTGGAGCTGAGGGATGTCACTCGTGCGGCCGGCCGGGAGCCGGTGCTGTCACGGGCGAGCCTTGTCCTGTCGCGTGAGACGCCGAGTGCGATTGTGGGGCTCTCCGCCTACGAACGCGACATGCTGATGCGGCTTCTGGCTGGTGTGGAAAAGCCCCAGTCGGGATCGATCAAGCTTGACGGCAAAGACATCGCGCAGGCGCGGCGCGAGAAGGGCAAAGTCGTCCGCATCGATGCGCAGGTGCAGCCGAAGCCGGTGAAGGCTGGCAAGCCAACAGGCGATGCGGGCGCGAAGGTGCGGCAGGCGATCGCGAAGGCGCGGGCTGAGCGGCCGAAGTTGATTCTGCTGGATGCGCCATCGACCGGGCTGCAGCTCGAGGCGCGTGAGCAATTCCTGGCCGATTTCAAATCGCTGCTGGCGGATACCGGCGCCGTGATTGTGCTGGTTGCGGGTGATGCGGATGAAGCGCTTGGTCTTGGCGGGAATGTCGTGGTTCTGCATCGCGGCGAGATCGTTCAGTCGGGTCCGGCGGCGGATGTGTTCGCGCATCCTGCCAACCTCAAGGCGGCGGTGGCGACATCCTTTCCGATGCTCAACACGCTAACGATGCAGGCGCGCAATGGCCGCGGCGTGCTGGCCGATGGGTCGAGTTTTCAGCCGCCCGACGAGTTGCGGCTGCCGGATGATGGCCGCTGCACAGTGGCTTTCCATCCCGACGACATGACGTTGGCCCGGGCTGGCGCTGGATGCCTCCGTTTCGTGGTGCGGGCGGCAGGTGAGGAAATCGTCGCAGGCCGGCGTTTCGTTCGTGTGACTTTTGCCGACGCAAGCTGGCTGACGCCCGAGGATGCAGCGGCGCCGCACGCCGGGGCGATCCTCAACGCTTTCGTCGATCGCTCGCGATTGATGGCGTTCGATGCGGGCGGCAAGGCGATCAGCTGATCGTCAGCCAAGGCTCTTGAGCGCCGCGGCGGGGCGCGCGGCGGCTTGCGGCGCGATCTCGCATTTCAGGAATTCATCGAGCGGCATCGGCAGGCCGATAGCGCCTCCCTGCACAGCGTCCGCGCCCATCGACTGAAGCAGGCTGAGATTGTCCGCCGTCTCGACGCCATCAACGGTGATCGTCATGCCGAGGCTGTGGCCAAGGTCAATGACGGATTTCAGGAGAAGATCGCCGCAATTGCCGTGCGCCATGGTCGCAATGAACATGCGGTCGATTTTCAGCTCGCGCGCGGAAATGTTGCGCAGCGATGCAAGCGAGGAGGAGTTCGCGCCATAGTCGCCGATCGCGATGCCGACGCCCGCATCGCGCAGGTTTTGCATGACCTCGATGGCGCGCGCCTCATCCACGGCGGCAATAGCGCCGGCGATCTCGAAGCACAGGCGGGCGCCTGAGCGGCGGATCTGGCGATGGGCGCGCTCGGCGAAGTGCGGGCTGGCGATCAGGCTGGCGGGGATCGTGATCGACACGACGATATCGCGGCCGGCTTCGCGCATGCGGCGCTGGTCGGTGATGGCGCGGGCGATCCACCATTCGGTCAGCGGGCGGATATGGCCGGTCGTGGCGGCTATGGCCAGGAAGCGATCCGGCGTCAGGAGACCGAGGTTCGGATGGCGCCAGTGCGGCATGGACGTCGCGGCGAGAATAGTGCGCCGGCGCAGATCGTATTTCGGCTGGTGCGCAAGAAACAGCTCGCCGCGTTCGAGACCCAGCATCATCTCGCGCATGAGCTGGAGCGCGGATGCGGGGTCGTCATAAGCGGCGGCGTCGAAGACGCAAGCGCTCGTGTGTTTCGCGCGGGCGCGGTCGAGCGCGGCTTCCGCGCGTTGCAGCACCGACAACGGTATGTGCGGCGCATCTGCATGGCAGGCGAGGCCGGTTGTGACAGTGATCTCGATGCGATCGTCGCCCAGCCGGGTCGGTTGCGAAGCGATGGCTGCGATGGCTGCGGCGGTTCGTGTTGCGGCGTCGCCGCTTTCGGCCCGAAAGATCGCCACGATCCGATCCGGCCCCGCGCAGCCGACGGAAATCTCGCCATAGGTTGCTGAAATGCGGTGCGCGATGGCGGCCACGAGTTTCGGACAGAGCGTTTCGCCGATCGCGAGGCGGAGCTGGCCGAAATTGTCGACCCCCACCATGACGGCGAACAGCGTGGCCGGATCATTGGCCGCGCGCATGTTCGCGAGGTTCGCTTCCATGGCGCGCATGTTCGGCAGGCCTGTGGCCTCGTCTTCGAAGGCAAGCCGTGCGATGCGCATGTCGCGTTCGGCGAGGCGGCCGGACACCAGGTTGAAGCTGGAGGCGAGCGTCGCCGTTTCGTTACGGCCCTTCACGCGGACTTCAACACGTTCGCCATCGGCCGCGCGCGAGAGGGCGTGGCTGACTTCCGTGATCGTGCGCGCCACGCGATGCGCGACGAGCACTTTCACAACGACATAGGCGAGCAGTCCGGCGAGCGCTGCGGCGCTCACGGCCGGCATGGCGGCGATCTGCGCCAGGAACGCAGCTACGAAAACCAGCGCCATCGACGTGATGGCGCAGACAGTGGCGATCTCGGTGGACAGGCGTCTGAACACAGGCGTGCTTTCTGCTGCAGACGCACACGTTGGCAGGCGGTGCTGAAGGCCGCGTGAACGCCGTGCTAATAGTATATGAATGCGCCGGACCCTGACGCAGAGTCTATTGCGCGGTCTTGCCGTGTGCCGGCGGAAAAATCTCAAGCAGCGCAGCGTGCATTACGATCCGCCATTGTTCGGGATCGTGACCCGCGGAGAGGTAGAGGCCCGACGCGTCGTATCCGCCCTGCGTCAAAACGGCCTCGGCCGCCTTGGCGGTTTCGAGGAAATGCGGCTCGTACAGACCTCCGGCAAAGCGGAAGCGGGCGCGAACGCCCGGCGCAAGGTCGCTGGCCGAGATCGGCGCGATGCCGGGCGACATTGGAATGGCGTAGGCGTAAACGTCGGGATGCAGCAGGCCGGCCCACAGCGCGAAGACGCCGCCGCTGGAATAACCCGCGACCACGCGATCCTCGCGGCGCGCTGAAGCGCCAAACTCCCTTTCCGCATAGCGCGTCAGTTCAGCGGAAAAGAATTCCATGTGCTGGTCGAAGCGATCTCCGGCGCCGTCGCGATAACGGATGTATTCGGCCGAACGCAGGTCCGCGCCGTATTCAGTCGGCGCAACGCCAATGACGGCGCGCTTGCCCGACTCCGCGCTGATCAAGACGATCGGCTTGATCTCGCCGGCGAGGATCATGGCCTCGACCATTGGCGCATACATGTTGGCGGAATTGTCGGCGAGGAAGATGGCCGGCCATGTCTTCTCTTTCGACCAGCCGGGCGGGAGATAGATTCTGACCTTGCGCGTCTCGCCAAGCGCTTTGCTGGCAAGCTCGCGGTCGAACAGCTGGCCCGCAAGCTGGTCCTCGGAAATCTGGTGGGGCCCTGCAGGCGCGTCTGGTCCATGGAAGGTCAGGATGTCCGCCTCGGGCGTCCGCTCATCCTTCACGACGAAGAGCGACAGCATGGCGCGGTCGATGCCGCCAAGCCGGCGTCGCGCCGCCCAGAAATCGCTGTCGCCGAGCCGCGTCATCGCAAGCTGCAGCGAGCAGCATACATCGACTGCGGGCTCGCTCGAATGCGCCAGCATTGTCAGCTCGTCGCCTGCGACATCGAACCGGAATGTCGCGCCATCGAGCCGCTTGCCTGCGCTCGCCGCGCTGATGTCCCCGATGCCAAGCGCGCAAAAATCGACCATCCGTCTTGATAGCGCGACCACCGTGGCGTTGCCGCCTGATCCGGGCGCGGCCATCCACTCGACAAGTTCACAGCGCGCATTGTCGCCGACCTGTCGGCGGACATTGGTCAGCATGCCGACCACGTTTTCCGGCATGCCGGGATAGGAAACGCGTACGCCTTCGCTGATCCGTTCGCGTTCCTCGCCCACGGGCACGTCGTAGGGCGTGTCGCTCAGGTCCGCTTGCGGGTTTGCAGGTTCGCACGATGCGAGGGCGGCGAGCGCTGGCGCCGCCAGCCAGACCAGCCACTTCACCTGTTTGTCCTCCGCACCGCGGAGGCGCACCGGCGCCACCGTCTGAAAGACTGCCTATGGTCTCGGGCAAATGTCCACAAACAACAAGGTTATCGCTGCTTGTAAGGGTCCGGCCCGCCGTCCGCTATGAAGCGGTCGATACGGGCCTTCAGAACTGGCAGCGGCGCCGAGCCGAGGTGAAGAACCGTGTCGTGGAAATTGCGAATGTCGAATTTCGCGCCCAAGGCGGCTTCTGCTTTCTTTCGCGCCTCCACGATCGCCATCTCGCCGAGATAATAGCTCAGCGACTGAGCGGGCCACGAAATGTAGCGATCAACTTCGGTCGTGATCTCGTGCTCGGCCAGCGCGGTGTTCTCGCGAAAGAAGGCCTGCCCCTGTTCGCGCGTCCAGCCTTTGGCGTGGATGCCGGTGTCGACGACCAGCCGCGCTGCGCGCCACATCTGGTAACTGAGCATGCCAAATTTTTCGTAGGGCGTTTCGTACAGCTCCATCTCTTCGCCCAGCAGCTCGCAGTAAAGCGCCCAGCCTTCGCCGAAGGCGGAGATGTAGGTCTTGCGGCGGAAGTCCGGCATGCCCTCATGCTCTTCCGCCAGCGGCATCTGGAAGGCGTGACCCGGCGCGCCTTCATGAAGCGTCAGCGCGGGCAGGGAATAGAGCGCGCGGGAGGGCAGGTTGTAGGTGTTGACCAGATACTGGCCCGGTCCGCCGCGGCCAGCCGTATAGAAGGGCGCGATGTCGTCCGGCACCGGAACGACACCGAAACGCGAACGGGGCAGGCGACCGAAGAAATATTTCGCCTTGCCGTCGAACTTCTTCGCTATCCATGCCGCGCGCATCAGCAACTCGTCCGGCGTCTTCGCGTAGAATCGCGGGTCGGCGCGCAGGAAGGCGAGGAAGGCGGGCAGATCCCCGTTGAAGCCTGCCTCTTTCGTTACATCATTCATGCGCGCACGAATTTTCGCGACTTCGGAAAGCCCGATTTGATGGATCTCGTCCGGCGATAGCTTCAGCGTCGTGTATTCGCGGATCTGCGCTGCATAATAGGCCTCGCCATCCGGCAGCTTCGTCGCGGCGATTTCTGTCGTCGTCTTGGGAAGATATTCATCGCGGAAGAAGGGCAGAAGGGCCCGGTAAGCCGGGAACACTTTGTCCGCGATCGCCGCCTTGGCCTGCGTCTGCAGTTCCGCGCGTGTTGCGGCGGGGATGCTCGCTGGCAGGGACAGGAAGGGTTCATAGAACGAAGACTGCTCCGGCGTCTTGCCTTCATAGACGGAAGAGATGGAGGCGGTGCGCCCGTCCAGCGTCACGCGGGGCGGCGTAAAACCGCGCGCGAGACCGAGGCGCATATTGGCGGTCTGCTCGGCAAAATATCGCGGCACGTCGTTCAGCCGCTCGATCCACGCGCGCGCCTGCTTTTCGCTGCTGAACGCCCTGGGGCCATAAGCGGCGACGCTGGTCCAGAATGTCGTGTCGGCGTTGAGCGGCTTTTCGTATTCGCGGAAGTCGATCTGTGCGATGCGCACCTCGATCTGGTCGCGATAGATGGCGAGATTGATCTGTGCTTCAGGCGACAGCGTCGCCACATCCAGCGCATCAAGCTTCGCGATGACGTCCTTCATGTAGGCGTGGCGTTCGGCCTGAGATGCGGGGTCGACCTTCGACCAGCTGCGCGGCGCTGTTTCGTCGTCAGAGGATTCCTCATCCGCATCGGGATCAAGGGCTGTCCGCCAGGCCCATTCTGCCTCGTAGATCGCCCGCAAGCGCGCGTCGGCAGGGGATTCGCGCAGCGGTCCGCCCGCTGTCGCGCAAGCCGCCAGCACGCCTAAAGCAACGCCCACAAGAATACGCTTCATCTGGAATCCCGACGTCGACGCCCGAACCCTAGCCGGGACCGGGCGTCGTGTCGCGCCGGGACAAACAGGTCAGCGCGTCATGCTGTATTCGTAGTTGTCGACGGTGATCGCCACTACCTGCCAGTCGTCCGCCTTCTCCTTGTGCGGCTGGGCTTCGACCATCACGGTTTTCCCGTTGGAGAGCGCTTCGCGCGCCAGGCCGCGGTCGATGATCCGCTGGATGTGCGGCAGCTGGAGGTCGTACTTCTTGCCTTTGCTATCCACTGAAAGGAGAGGGTGAGGCATCTCCCATTTCAGTGCGGTTATCGTTCCTGTGATCTTGGTTTGCTTGGAGGCGTCGTATGACGTCCATCCATGGTGAGCCCAGGCGGCTCCGGAAATGGCTGCACACGAAAACGCTGCCGCCAACGTTATTGCGATGATCCGCATTGCTTCCTCCTATGCTTAGGTCGGAGGGCCTAATGTTTGATTGTTCCCCGACGCACGGAAGATAGCGGCTTCAAAGTGTAACGGTGATTTCAAACCATTCGCATGCGATCATATTTTCGGGACAACATTTCCACGGACGCTGCGTCAGGTGATGCGCGCTGTTTCTTGACGCAACGTCGTCGCTTCAGCTCTCGCTACGTGAACCTTCTGGTCACCGCATCAGGTCGACATTCTTGCCGTCAACAGTGATGGCGAGCGCCTTCCACTCGTTCGCGTTTTTCGTATGCGGCTGCGCATCGACGGTCACTGACTTGCCGACCGACAGCGCTTCCTTGTTCAGCCCGCGATCGACCATGCGTTGTAGAGGCGACAGCCAGACTTCGAGTTTCTTGCCGCCGCTGTTCACCCACAGGATGGCGTGGGGCTGTTCCCATTTCAGCTCGGCGATCGCGCCGGTGACTTTCTGCTGCTTGGTCGAGTCATAGGATTCCCAACCATGGTGGGCCCAGGCCGTACCCGTGATGGCCGCGCCCGAAAGCGCTACAGCCGCAATGGCCGCGATGATCCGCATTGTTCTTCCTCCTGAATTGCAATGGCGGCCCAGTTTTCTGGATGCCCGCCGTCGCGGCTCAAGAAAGGAAGATAGGGTGTTTCGCGTGTAACGGCGATTTCGAACTACTTCGGCCCGATCATCTTTTCGGGACGAACCAGCTTCGTGAACTCGGCGTCGGTGAGGTAGCCGCCGCCGACAGCCTCTTCACGCAGCGTCGTGCCGTTCTTGTGCGCGGTCTTGGCGATCTTGGCGCACGCGTCATAGCCGAGCCGTTCGTTGAGCGCCGTGACCAGCATCAGCGAGCGCTCGACGCCCTGCGCAATGTTGTCGAGGCGCGGTTCGATGCCGACGACGCAGTTGTCGGTGAACGAGATCGCTGCATCCGCCAGCAGTCGCACCGACTGCAGGAAGTTGTACGCCATCATCGGGTTGAACACGTTCAGTTCGAAATGGCCCTGCGATCCCGCGAACGCGATCGCGGCGTTGTTGCCCATGATGTGGGCGCACACTTGCGTCATGGCTTCGCACTGCGTCGGGTTCACCTTGCCCGGCATGATCGATGAGCCGGGCTCGTTCTCCGGCAGCGCCAGCTCCCCAAGGCCCGCGCGCGGGCCCGAGCCGAGGAAGCGGATGTCGTTGGCGATCTTGAAGCATGAAGCTGCAACCGTCGTGATCGCGCCATGGCTCATTACTATCGCATCGTGCGCCGCCAGCGCCTCGAACTTGTTCGGCGCCGTCTTGAAGGCGAGGCCGGTGATCTCCGCGATCTTCGCCGCCACCAGCTTGTCAAAGCCTTTGGGCGCGTTGAGCCCGGTGCCAACAGCCGTGCCGCCCTGCGCCAACTCCATCAGCGAGGGCAGCGTTGATTTGATGCGCGCAATCCCGTTCTCGATCTGCTTGGCGTAGCCGGAGAATTCCTGGCCGAGGGTGAGCGGCGTCGCGTCCTGCGTGTGCGTGCGGCCGATCTTGATGATTTTCTTCCAGTCAGCCGATTTCTGCTTCAGCGCCGCGTGCAGGTGTTCGAGAGCGGGGAGAAGGTCGGTCGAGATCTGCTCTGCGCACGCGATGTGCATCGCCGTTGGGAAAGTGTCGTTCGACGACTGGCTCATGTTGACGTGATCGTTCGGGTGCACGGGCTTCTTTGAACCCATCACGCCGCCCATCATCTCGATGGCGCGGTTCGAGATCACTTCGTTGGCGTTCATGTTCGACTGCGTGCCCGAGCCGGTCTGCCACACGACCAGCGGGAAGTGATCGTTCAACTTGCCGTCGATGACTTCCTGCGCGGCGGTGATGATGTTCTTCGCCAGCTTGTTATCGAGCTTGCCGAGTTCGAGGTTTGCTTCCGCCGCCGCGCGCTTCACAATGCCCAGGGCCCGCACGATCGGGGCGGGCTGCTTTTCCCAGCCGATCTTGAAGTTGCCGAGAGACCGTTGCGCCTGTGCGCCCCAATACCGGTCGGCCGCCACATCGATCGGGCCAAAGGTGTCGGTTTCGCTACGGGTCTTTCCGGCCATCAGTTAAGCTCCCAGCCTTGTAAAACGTGAAAAATATGCGCTGGGACTAGACCCAAGCGCCGCCGGGATCAATGGTCAGCGCCGGGGCCCGCGCGGCCGGCGAGACAGGATGCAGCTTGAACGGCGATAGAGAGACCGATGGCGCAAGCTGGACCCGGCACAACAAGGTGTGCGCCCGTCTCGCCAAGGACGGGTCACTCGAAGTGCAGGTCGAAGGACTCACCACGCAGGCGAAATACTACAAGCCGCTTTTGAAGGAGTTCTTCCGGCTGCATTTCCCGGTCCGCCCGCGTTGGGGCGACTGGTCGGCGCACATCGCCATGGAATTCACTGGCGATCCGCCGCACATGGATCTCGACAATCTCGCCAAGGCGATGCTCGATAGCGCGGTTGGTTCCGCCTTCCACGATGACAGTCAGGTCGCGCGCTTGCTCGTCGAACGCCGCCGCGCCGAGCGGGAAGGCGTGTGGATGCTGCTAGCTCAGATGCCGTCCGTCTAGATATTCTTCCGCACGCCGCGCAGGAAGATCTGCACAGCGCGACGGGCGCGGGTCTCGATCAGGTGCGGCGGCATCGTCGCGTTGTTCATGACGAGAAGCTTGAACCCGGAATCCTGGATGACCATGCCGAACAGCATGGCGGCCGCGTCATTCGGATCGTCGATCTGGTATTTCGCGCCGACAACGGGGGAGGCGAGCCAGGTGGCCAGCTTCTCGCGCGGAAAGCCCCTCGGCTTCGAGGCGGTCATCAGTTCCGGGTAGCGGCGCACTTCCGAGATCATCAGGCGCGCCAGCGCCATCGACCGCGGGCTGGTGAAATGCGTCATCATCCGAACGAGCATGCCGTAAAGTTCGAGCTCGATATCGTCGCCGGCCTTGGGCGGCGCAAACTCCCCCATGTCGGCGACGTTTTCGATCAGCAGCGCACCCAGCAATTCGACCTGGCTTTTGAACTGGCGGTAGATCGTCTTCTTGGACATGCCCGCCTGCTGGGCGACGGCGTCCATGGTCGCGTGTTCAGGCGTTCCGTCGAGAAAGATCATCCGGGCGGCCGCCAAAATTCGCTCGCGAGGTGAGTTGTTGTCCCCGGGGTCTTGGACGATCTGCATTGGCGCTCCGGGTAGGCAAAACGTGATCTACTTAACGCGATCACCATCTTTCCCTTGTATAACAGAATGAGATAGGGAAACGCTATAGTTTCCAAGTTTGGTTGTGATGGGCCTTTTCTACAACAGCTCAGCGGACGGAGAAGCTGCGCCTGAAGCCACGGGCGGCAAACGGGACACCGCGTCCCGGATTGGCATCGCGACTTCCGTTACGTCAGGTGAATTAACGTCGGGTGCTGCAAAGAACGACAGGACCATCAAAAAATTCGACAAGTCAGGTAGTATCTTGAAGTCGTCATTCGTCTTGAAAACGAAGCGGCAGTCAGATCCAGAACGCCTGTTGCACGTAGAAGATACTGAATCCTCCTCCTCCCCCGACGCGCAAGGACAGAAAAAAATGCTGACGCGCAAAAAGCTGACATCCGCCGCCGCGATCACCGGCGCGGGCTTCATGATGCTTGCCCTGCACTCATGCGGGCAGAAGCCGGCGCCTGCCGAAGAAACGGCCGCCGCCAAACCGGCGGAGGCGGGCGCTACGCAGGCGATGCGGGTGTCGCGCGTTGAGATGCGCGATCTTGCTGACGAATTCGTGGCCTCCGGCCGCCTCGTCGTGCGCGAAGAAGCCGCCGTGGGTTCCGAACTTCCCGGATATCGCGTTGCGGCGGTGTACGTCGATGAAGGCGACTGGGTGAAGCAGGGGCAGGCGATGGCCAAGCTCGACGACGCGCTGCTGCAGGCGCAGATCGCCCAGGCCGAAGCCACGCTCGCGACACAGAAAGCCTCGCTCGACTTCAAGAAAAGCCAGCTAGCCCGAGCCGAATCGCTCGAACAGGAAGGCGCCTTCTCGAAGGAGCTTCTTGAGCAGCGCCGTATGGAAACGGCTGGCGCGCAGGCCTCGCTCGCCGCCTCGCAGGCGCAGGTCAATGAGATAAAAGTGCGCCAGTCGCGCATGACGCTTCGCGCGCCTGTCGCCGGCATGGTGCTCCAGCGCGCCATCCGCCCCGGCGAAATTTCCACCGTCGCCGCCGCGACGCCGTACTTCCGCATCGCGCGCGACGGTCTGATCGAACTCGACGCTGAAATGCCCGACGCAAAGCTCGCCCTCCTCAAGGAAGGCAGCGACGCCACCGTCACGCTCAGCACGGGCGAGGCGATCCAGGGCAAGGTGCGCTTCGTCTCGCCGCGCGTCGATCTTAACACCAGCCTCGGCCGCGCCCGTATCCAGCTGCCGTTCGACAAGGCGCTGCGTCCCGGCTCGTTCGCAGAAGCCCGTTTCGGTTCGTCGACCTCGGGCGTGCTTACCGTCCCCGCGAGCGCCGTCCGTTATGAAGCGGGCGGCCCGTCGGTCATGCTCGTCAGCGAAGACAACAAGGTGAAGCAGGTTCCGGTGAAGCTCGGCGAACGGACGGGCGATTATGTCCAGCTCGTCGAAGGCCCGGCCGCCGGCTCACGCGTTCTTGCGGTTGGCTCGTCCTTCACGCTCGACGGCGACGTGATCCAGCCGATTGAAGAGGGCACAGCCCAGCAGGCGACCGCACCCGGAGGCAAATAGCCATGAACCTCCCGATTTCCAGCTGGGCGATCCGCAACCCGATCCCGGTTGTGGTCGCCTTCACGCTCATGATCGTCGCCGGCGCGTATTCGTATTCGCGCCTACCGATCAAGCAGTTCCCTAACATCTCCTTCCCGATGGTTGTCGCGACCGTCATTCAGGAAGGCGCAGCGCCAACCGAACTCGAGAACCAGGTCACGCGCCTGGTCGAGAACTCGATCGCGAGCCTGCCGAACATTGAGACCCTGCAGTCGACCGTCACGCTTGGCGTCTCAACCACCATCATACAGTTCGAGATCGGCATCGATCTCCAGAAGGCCAAGGACGACGTTGAAGCGCGGGTCAACCAGATCCGCACCGAACTGCCTCAGTCGATCCAGCCTCCCATCGTAAACGCGCTCGACTTCACCGGCGGCACGCTGATGACGTTCGCCGTCGCGCACCCGACCATGTCGGGCGCCGACCTGTCCTGGTTCATCGACGACCGCATCGCGCGCGACATGCAGTCCGTGAAGGGCGTCGGGCAGATTTCGCGCGTCGGCGGCATAAACCGCGAGATCAACGTCACGCTCGATCCAACGCGGATGTCCTCCCGCGGCGTCACCGCGGCGGATGTGAACACAGCGCTGCAGCGCTCTTACCGCAACTATGGCGGCGGTCGCGCCGAAGTCGGCGGTTCCGAGACCACGACGCGCGTCATCGGCGAAACACTCACTGTCGAGGAATTACGCGACCTCACCATCCCGCTACGCGGCGGCACGTCCTATGCGAAACTCTCCGATGTCGCCGATGTAGGCGATGGCTCGGCCGAAATCCGCTCCTTCGCGCGTCTCAACGGCCGCCCTGTCGCGGGCTTCAACGTCGTCAAGGTCGACGACGCATCCGAGGTCGATGTCGAGCGCGGCGTCCTTGAATCGATCGCTCGTCTCGAAGCCGCCAATCCGGGGTTGAAGATCACCAAAATCTTCTCGATGACCGACGACACCAAGGCCAACTTCCACGCCACCGAGGCCGTGCTGGTCGAAGGCATGATCCTCGCCGCCCTCGTCGTGTTCCTCTTCCTGCGCGACTGGCGCGCCACCGTCATCGCGGCGCTCGCCATGCCGCTGTCGCTTATCCCGACTTTCTTCGTGATCTCGCTGTTCGGCTTCTCGCTGAACATTGTCACGCTGCTCGCCCTCACGCTCGTCATCGGCATCCTTGTTGATGACGCCATCGTGGAGATCGAGAACATCCAGAAGCGAACGCTGGCGGGCTACACGCCCTTCCGCGCCGCCATGGAAGGCGCCGACGCGATCGGACTCGCCGTTCTGGCGACCACGGCTTCGATCGTCGTGGTGTTCCTGCCGACCTCCTTCATGGGCGGCATGCCGGGACAGTTCTTCATCGAGTTCGGCATCACGGTCGCCGTGGCCGTCGTCTTCTCGCTGCTGGTCGCGCGCTTTGTATCGCCCTTGATGGCGGCTTACTTCCTCAAGCCGACGAAGCATGATCACGGCGATGTGCGCAGGCTCCCCGCTTTCTACGAGTCGTCGCTGGCCTGGGCGCTGCGCCATCGCCTCATCGCGTCGGCGTTTGGCGGCCTGTCTTTTATCGCCACCATCTTCTTCGTCGGCATTCTGCCCAAGGGCTTCATCCCGACGGAAGACCCCGGCTACATCATGTTCAACATCTCTGCGCCTCCGGGATCGACCCGCGCGCAGATGGAGCGCTCCGCGACCGAACTGAACGACCTGCTGATCAAACAGCCTGACGTCGAGAACGTTTTCATCTCGATCGGCACGGGCGGGGCAGGCGGTCAAGCGGCCGCGGCTGGCGGCGGCGGTGGCGGCTCAGGCCTCACCTCGGGCTCAGCCACAGTCGTCATGCGCGACGGCCACAAGATGTCGACGGAAGAACTCAAGCAGCATATCCGTCCATACTTGAAGCAGATCGCCGATATCCGCGTTACGGCGCTGATGAGCGGAAGCGGCCCCGGCGGGTCCGACGTCAACATCCTGCTCACAAGTGAAGACAGCGCCGCGCTCGACAAGGCGCAGCTCGCTCTGCTCAACGAGATGAAGGATCTTCCCGAGATCCAGAATCCGCGCCTGTCGCCGGAACCTCCTGGTCCTGAGCTGATCATCCGCCCACGCACGGAGGAGGCTGCTCGCCTCAACGTGTCGACGGATGCGATCGCGCAGGTCGCGCGTGTCGCGACGTCTGGCGAATTCGAAGCCAACACGCCGAAATTCTCGGAAGGCGAACGCCGCCTGCCGATCCGCGTGCGCCTGCCGGATTCGATCCGCAACGATCTGTCTGAGCTGTCCCAGCTTCGCGTGCCGACCCTAAATGGCGGCTTCACGACGCTGGGCGCTGTCGCCGATCTCACCTACGAGGCTGGCCCGGGCAATATTCAGCGCCTTTATCGCAAACGCATGGCGTCCGTGCAGGCCGACTTCGCGCCGGGCAAGTTGTCTGGTGACGCGACCGAGGCCGTCGACAACACCAAGACCATGCAGGAAATCCTAGCCGGTGAAGAAGCTGGCACAGGCGTGGTCACACGCGCCCGCGTCGGCAACGAACAGGCCCAGATGCAGATGTTCGGCGGCATCGTCGTGGCTCTGATGGCCGGTGTCGCGCTGATCTATTCGGTCATGGTTCTGCTGTTCAAATCGGTCTTCAAGCCGATGGTCATCCTGTCGTCCCTCCCGCTGTCCTTCTCCGGCGCTTTCCTGGCGCTGCTGATCACGGGCAAGGAAATTTCGATGCCGGTCATGATCGGCTGCGTGCTCCTGCTGGGCATCGCCGCCAAGAACGCCATCCTGCTCGTCGAGTTTGCGATCGAAGCCCAACAGCGTGGCAAGAACACCTATGACGCCATCTTGGAGGCCTGCCGCGAGCGCGCGCGGCCCATAGTGATGACCACCGTCGCCATGTCTGCGGGCATGATACCGACGGCTCTAGGCATAGGTGAAGGCGCCGGCTTCCGTCAGCCCATGGCCATCGCGGTCATTGGCGGCTTGATCTCGTCGACGATGCTCTCGCTGATCCTTGTGCCGGTCGTCTACTCGTTCGTTGACCAGTTCGAACGCTTCATCAGCCCCTGGGCCGGCCGCCTCGCGACCAAGCCCACGGCGGAAGACGATCTGCTCCTTCACAAAGTCAAACATCCAGCTGACGTTCCGCCGGCAGCGGAATAGGCGCGTCCGACTGAAATCCAGAAGGTCCGCTCCGCAGAGCGGGCCTTTTACTTTTGCCGGCAGGCCGGCACCATCCCCGCATTCGACCACCCGAACTGGGGGACAGCCATGTCCCGAACCGCTGCAAGGCAACGCCCGGCGCCGCTCCGCCTGTAGGACGCCCGGATGCACAAATCACCCGTCCGTCCTTAAGCGCACCTTCGCCTCGCTGTGCGTGGGGGAGGAACGCCTTCAGTTCATCCTCGAGATCTCCTCCTCCAGCGCATCGCGTTGGGGGAGGTTGATCGCCGCAACAAAGGCGCCGGGCGCCTGTTCAGGTGGAACAAGGCGCGCGGGCGAGCCCCATCCTCCGTACGGCTAAAAAAACCGGGGGGCAGTCAGGGGCTCGCCCGCAACCCTCTTCGCACAATCCGATGGGACAAGGGGGCTCGCTTCGCGTTCGCGGCCCGCCTTCAGCACTTCAGTTGTCAATTATCTAAAACGATTGTCTCGCACTCACCCGCGAGATCGCGTCCGCGCCTTCAGCCCGGCTCGGCATCGCCAGCGCGTGACGCCCAGATCAGGCCCACGAACAAGCCCTTCATGCGCGGAAGCAACAGCAGCGTCAGGCCGACAACCAGCCCGGCCACGACGAGGAAAGGTATCCACACCGCGTCTGCATCGCGATTGGCGAACACGAAGAAGAACGGAGAGATAAGGTGGCCCACCAGCAGAATCGTCGCCCAGGCTGGCCCATCATCGGCGCGAATGTCGCCGGTCCGTTCGCCGCAATGCAGGCAGCCTTCGGCCTGGCGCAGATAGCCCGCCATGATCCGGCCGCGACCGCAGGCGGGGCAGCTCAGTTTCAGGCCGCGACGGATGGCGAGCCAGACATCGCGCTTCGGTTCAGAGTTCGGACCGCTCATTCTTCAAGCGTCGCGCGGGCAGAGAGCAAGGTCGAGCGCCCGCAGCGTCGCAGGCCAAAATGCCCCAGCCGCTTGCGTCAAGTGCTGGCGACCAGGCGTCAGTGATCAGGTTTGGGCGAACTGCAGCCCGGCCGCGCCGCGCGTCTGCCAGACGACGTAGGCCCAGGTCTTGATTCGCAGCGTGGGCTCGGAAAGCATGACCCGGTCGGTCAGCTGGATATCGCGCAGGAACTCGACGCGCGCGCCGGTGATGCTGACATTCTTCACGACTACATCCACCCGCTCCCCGCCGAGCGTGGTCACGGTCGCGGATTTGAAGGTCTGCTTGCGTTCGGCGCGTTTTTCTCCCGGTCCGGCCGAGGTGTAATGCACCTCTTCCGCAGGAACCGCAGCGATCTTGCGCATGCGGTCCGCCAGCGGATCACCTGGTTTTCCAGAGGTTGGTTTCTTGAACATACACCCGCGAAATTGTGACCCAACCGAACGGAGTTTGGTCGGAAAGCATTATGAAATACTTGACCTTTTAGCCCCGCGTCGCCCTAACGCATGTTAGTCTGCGCCTCCCTGCCGCGGGCAGCCCTGAAAATCACCGTATTTTGGGCAGGGTGATCGAAGGCTCGCCATGCCGGAGCTAGCCGAAATGGCGCATATCCGGCTCGGGAAGGCCCGTCGCCTTGCCGGTAATATAGATGAAGCCGTCCTCGTCTATGCGCCCGTTATCGCCGGTCGCCACATAGCCATCGACGTCACGCAGCGTCTTGCGGGTGGGCGAGGCGGGCAGGTCGCAAACAAGCGAGCGTGGCGTTCGCGCCCAGATTTCACCAATCGCGCCGGCCGGCAGGCGCTGGCCGTGTTCATCGCGAATCTCGACGCTGACCCCGCGAATCGGACGGCCGCAGCTGCCGGGTTTTTCGTGAAGGCGCGCCAGTGGCATGGTGGAAATCCGCCCTGCCTCGGTCGACCCATAAGCCTCGCTCAGAATCGGCGCGAACAGGCTCGCCAGCCACCCCTTGAGATCGGCCGAAGCCGGCGCTCCGCCGATCTCGAGCTCGCGGAGCGAAGATGTATCGGCCTTGCGTACCGCGTCGGCGCCCAGCTCGCGCATCTGCTCGAACGATTCCGGCAGGGCGCTCCAGTGCGTGACCCGACGCTTGCTGATGGTGGCAAGCGCTTTGGCGGCATCGAAATCGCGCATCAGGCAGACGGCGCGGCCTGCGACCAACGCCGCCCAGAACTGGACCGGTCCCCATATCCGATGCGGCGGCACCGTGATCAGCGAGACGCCGCTTTCCGGCGCCGGCGGACGCGAAATCGAGGCGGGCGCTGCGCGGCGGTGGGGAACGCCAACGGGCAAGGCGCGGCCGGGCGCACCCGCGGTCCACGCAACCAAGGATGGCTGCGTTGGTCCGAAGCGCGGCTGGGCTACGGGCGGGAACAGGTCCCAGAAATTGAAAAAGCCGGGAAAGGCGCCATCCATCGTCGCACGCAACCGGAACGGCAGCCCTTCCAACGCCGGCGCGAGACGCACGGGCGCAATGTCGCCAAGGATGACGGCGCCGGCCTCGCTTGCGATCAGTCTTTCCCGCAGCGCGCGGGGCGGCAGGTCTGGATCAAGCGTTAGAAGGCGTGCATCGATCTTGGAACAGGCGAGTGCGATCACCGCCCACTCGATCCGGTTGCTGCAGCGTACAGCGATCACGTCATCCGGTCCGAGGCCGCGGCCGGCCAGGGCGTCGGCCAGCAGGTCGGCATACTCGTTCCATGCGTGATAGGTCAGCATGGCTGCGCCTTCGAACAGCGCAGGATGGTCGCCGCGCGTTGCGGCCCAGTATTCCAGGCTGCGGGCAACAGGCTCGGTCAATGCGCGCGCGACCGGCGGATGCTCCTCACCCGTCGGCCGCGCATACGCGACAGGGATTCGTGATCGGGGCCGGTCAACCACTGAAACAGCACTCCAAACCTAGCGGTCATCACAAGATAAACTGCCTGTGAAACAAGCAAGTCTGTTGACCCAGCGATAGGGGCGGACGCAGTGTCGCACGCAACGCAACGGCCGCCTCCGAATTAGGCAAAACCCCGCCCGCCGAGTTGACGGGCAGGTGTGGTCGCGGCACGGACTGACCCGATTTCAGATCAGATGCGGGCTCACCCGCAGCCAAGACTCGAGGACTTCCCATGACCGTCAGCCTCACCGCTCCAGCCGCGCCTGTCGACGAAATCTCGGCCTACATCGCCGCCGCCACGAAGTCCGCATGGGACGTGATCGGTCTGCCGGCGGGAACGCCGATCAAGCCCGTCAAGAAAGTTGGCGTTCTGGGCGCCGGCACGATGGGCGGCGGCATCTCGATGAACTTCGCGAATGTCGGGATTGCGGTGACGATCGTGGAAATCCAGCAGGCGGCGCTCGACCGCGGACTTGGCGTGATCCGCAAGAACTATCAGAACTCGGCCGACAAGGGCCGCTTCCCGCAGGAAGAAGTCAGCGTCCGAATGGGCCTTCTCACGGGCTCGCTCGATCGCGCGGACCTAGCCGATTGCGACCTCGTGATCGAGGCGGTGTTCGAAGACATCGCCGTCAAGAAAGATATCTTCGCGGACCTCGACCGGATCTGCAAACCCGGCGCGATCCTCGCCACCAACACGTCCTATCTCGACATCAACGAGATCGCCTCCGTCACGAAACGGCCGCAGGATGTGATCGGCCTGCACTTCTTTTCCCCTGCCAACGTCATGAAGTTGCTCGAGATCGTGCGTGCGCGCCACACGTCGGATACCGTGGTTGCGACCGCGATGGATCTCGCGAAGAAGATAAACAAGGTCGCGGCGCTTGCGGGCGTGTGCCCCGGCTTCATTGGCAATCGCATGCTCGCTACGCGTGGCCAGTCGGCGCAGGTTCTCGTGAAGGCTGGCGCAATGCCATGGGATGTCGACGCCGCTTTCAACGCATTCGGTTTCAAGATGGGCCCGTACCAGATGTCGGATCTCGCCGGTCTCGACATTGGCTGGAAGCCGGGCGCCAAGACTGCGAACCCGTTGCGCGATATGATCTGCGAACGCACGCCGCGCCGTGGTCAGAAGTCGGGAGCCGGGTATTACGACTACGACGAAAATCGTGTTGGCCGCCCCTCGCCGGAAGTCGAGGCGATCGTGAAGGAGTTCGCGGCGGCTTCTGGCGTTGCGCCGCGCAAGGTGACGCGTGACGAGATTCTCGAAGAGTGCATCTTCCCGATGATCAATGAAGGCGCGGCGATCCTTGAAGAGGGCATGGCCCAGCGCGCTGGCGACATCGATGTGACATGGCTGAACGGCTATGGTTGGCCGCAAGACAAGGGCGGGCCGATGTTCCTTGGCGACAAGGTCGGCGTGCAGCGCGTGCTGGAAGTCGCAGAGCGTGTGTCGAAGGTCGTGCCGGCCATCAAGGTCTCGAACCTGCTGCGGTCGATGGCGAAGGACGGCCGCAAGTTCGTTGACCTGCCGGCGCAACCGCTGAAGGTCTAGGACGCGGCTGCGAACTGCGGCGTGGGACGATAAAGGGCGCCGAGCATCGCCACCGCGATGATAGCGGGGATCAGGGCGAGCCACGGGTAGCCATAGGCGCCCGCGGCCGTTGTTGCTGTGATGCCGAGCCCGACAAACGCTTTGCCGAGCGAGGACATCAGCGATCCGCTCTGCCTGCGCCGAACGAAGTCCTTGCGCGAGCCCTGCGTGCGCCGCCAGACGCCAATCAGCGCGGCTGACAGCGCGTTGACGACCACGCCGCCCGTGGTCCAGGCGGCGACCCGCGGATCGCGAACCGCCAGCGCGATGATCGGCAGGGCCATCAGAGCCAGGACGGGCGCGATGGCCGAGAACAGCTTGGCGCGGTCGCTTGCGCGCATCGATACGGGGGCGGAGGCGATCAGGTCGGGCGCATCTTCCGCCGATACGGTGACCCAGATCAGGCTTCCGGCCAGCGCGCCGGCCAGCAGCGTCAACGCGGGCGCAAAGGCGGCGGGCGTCAACAGGAAGTCGCCATCAGGCCGCAACAGCACGAAGCCGATCGGCAGGAAGTAGAGCAGCTGCAACCCGATCTGCGAAAGCAGAAGGGGATCGCGCGTCAATAGGCGCAGTTCCTTGCGGATGATCGAGCTCATGACGCCGCCGCGAACTGCAGCCACGCGCGCATCCGCGACGCGTTTCTTCTGGCCCATGGCCAGGGCCGCGGCTGCATCCGAGACGAAGCCCCGGCTGAACACGAAAACCCCGAGCGGAAAGATCAATGCCGTAGCGACGATCCAGAAAAGGATCGACAGGATGTCGCCCGTAAACGCACGCGCGGGAAACAGCCACCAGATGTTGGGATCGATGTTCCAGGTCTGGATCAGCGCGGCGGTTTCTTCCGGCGTCATGTTCCCCGCATTGCGCGAGGTGACGTTGAAGTACTGGAAGGTGAGGAACACGGCTGCGCCGGCCACGGCGCTGAAGATCTGCGCGAGTATGCGCGTGCGCTTGGGCCCGATGAGGCGGAACAGCGCCGTCACGATAAGCAGGGCGAGACCCGTGGCGATGAAGGCCAACGTCACGATGAACACGATGGCGGACAGCCACAACGGTGATGAAAACAGCGCCATCCACAGCAGCGGCGGGCCAAGCAGTCCTGCATAAAGCGGCATCGCGCCGATCGCGATCGCGGCAGAGCGCACGGCAAGGATCCGCCATGCCGATATCGGTGTAGATAGCAGAAGGTCGAGATCGTTGCGTGTGTAAATGGCCTCGACCGAGCCGAGGATCGCGCCGGACATCATCACCGATCCCATGAAGGCGACCATGATGCTGATAGCGGTGAGCACCAGCCCATGGGCCGGGCCATCGTCGAATGGCGGCGGCGGGATGAGCGGGCCGATCCGCATGAAAATGAAATAACTGGCTAGGGACCAAAGGCCGAGCAGCAGCACAACCACGATGACGCCGCTGCGCGCACTGATCCGCCCGCGCCGCCAGAATAGGCGCAGCTCGTGGCCCATCAGCCAACGTATGCTGCCTGGCTTGCCGCCCAGCGATCGTGATTTCGTCTTCTTCGCCTTCATTGCGCAGCGATGGCCGTTGGTTGTGCGATCAGCGAGAGGAACACGTCCTCCAGCGACTGTCCCTGCGCGCCGGCATGAGCCTGCAGTTCATCGAGGCGGCCTTCGGTGAGCAGCTTGCCGTCCTTGATGATGCCGATCCGGTCGGCCATGCGCTCGGCGACCTCGAGGATATGCGTGGTGAGGATGACGGCTGCGCCGCGTTCGACGCGTTCGCGGATCAGGTCTTTCACCAGGCGGCTGGCGGCGGCGTCGAGGCCGGTCAGGGGTTCATCCAGCATCAGCAGCTTGGGCTCGTGGATCAGGGCGCCCGCCAGGACGGCTTTCTGCTTCATGCCGCGAGAAAAGGTTTCGCAGCGGTCGTTGCGGTTGTCCCACAGGCCGAGAAGTTTCAGCAGGTGTTCGGCGCGATTGCGGGCTTCGGCGATGTCGACGCCCCACAGGCCGGCGACGAATTCGAGATACTCCCACACCGTCAGCTTGTCGTAGATCATCGGCTCGTCCGGCAGCCAGGCGATCAGCCGCTTGGCGGCGATCGGATCCTCGCGCGCGTCGACGTCAAATACGTCGATCTGCCCTGCGTCCGCGTTCAGCAGGCCGGCGATCATGCGCAGCGTCGTTGTCTTGCCAGCTCCGTTGGGGCCTAGCAGAGCGTAAAGCTCGCCGCTCTTCACCTCGAAGGTGATGCCGTCCACCGCGCGCTTTCCGCCATAGCTTTTGGCGAGACCACTGACTTTCAGGGCTGTGGACATGGGACGAGGCAGCTCCACTTGCGCCGGATATGGCCGGACGGGCCGCTTTCTAGCTGGCCCGGCCTGATCCGTCAGTAAAGCCTGCGCGTATAGCCTAGGTGAACGCTCTGACGCCATTTCTTGCCATTCTCGCCGGCATGTCTGCCATAATGATGGCTGCGTGGATCATCCAGCGCGCCGTCAGGAATGGCGGCTGGGTCGATGTTTTCTGGACATTCGGGACCGGCGCCGCCTGCGTAGCCGCAGCCATGTGGCCCGAACCGGCTGCCAATGGCATGCGGCAGCTTCTCGTTGCCGGGCTGTCGGCGGTGTGGGCGCTGCGCCTTGGCGGCTATGTCGCCTATCGGGTCGCCACCAGCAGCGAAGACACACGCTATGCCGGCTTGCGGGACGAGTGGGGCGCGAAGTTCCAGGCGAACATGTTCTGGCTGGTCATTGTGCAGGCGCCGGCGACGGCCATACTGGCGCTGAGCGTGTTTGCCGCCGGCCATGGCGGTGCGGCAGAACTTGGCCTGCGCGATGCGCTGGGCGCCATCGTGCTTCTGATCGCCATCGCAGGCGAGGGGCTGGCCGACGAACAGATGCGTCGATTCAAGCGCCAAGGCCTTCACGGCGCGATCATGGACAAGGGCCTGTGGGGTTGGTCGAGGCATCCGAATTATTTCTTCGAATGGTTCGGCTGGCTTGCCTATCCGGTGATCGCATTCGATCCAGCCGAGCCTTGGAGCTGGGCGACATGGATCGCCCCAGTTGTGATGTTCACTATTCTCCGCTTCGGCACAGGTGTTCCTGCGCTTGAAAAGACGATGCTGCAGAGCCGCGGCGAGTTGTTCCGCGACTATCAGAAGCGCGTCGGCGCCTTCTTTCCCTTTCCTCCCAATGACAAACCATCATGAGCCTGATCTCACGCGCGATCATTGCCTTCGAAGCGGCGCCGCTGCCTGACAGCTTGCGCAAGAGCGCTGTGTCCTTTCTCGTAGGCCGCGTGAAGCATCAGATGAAGTCCGCGCCCGACGACGCTTCGGCGCGCTTTGCCGAGGACATGCGCACTCATCCCATCGCCGCCCACACAGCTGACGCCAATGCGCAGCACTATGAAGTGCCGGCGGCGTTCTTCCGCCTCTGCCTTGGGCCGCGGTTCAAGTATTCCAGCTGCCGTTACAAATCTGCCGCTGACACGCTGGCCATGGCGGAAGAGTATGCACTGGCTGAGACCTGCACGAATGCAGAGCTGCGGGACGGCCAGGATGTGCTCGAGCTTGGCTGTGGCTGGGGCTCGATGACGCTATGGATGGCGGCCCGCTATCCCAACTCGCGCATCACAGCCGTTTCTAATTCGGCAAGCCAGCGTACGCATATCGAGGCGCAGGCGATGCAACAGGGGTTGCGCAACGTTCGCGTCATCACGGCCGATATGAACACGTTCGACATCGGCGATGCATTCGACAGGATCGTCTCAGTCGAGATGTTCGAGCACATGTCGAACTGGCGTGCGTTGCTGGAAAAATGTCGGCGCTGGCTGCGGCCCGACGGGCGCATGTTCATGCATGTGTTCGCGCACCGCACTGCGCCTTACCGTTTCGACGTGAACGATCCGGGCGACTGGGTCGCGCACCATTTCTTCGCTGGCGGCGTCATGCCCAGCCGCGACCTGATTTCAAACTTCCCCGATCTGTTCGAAGTCGAGGGCGAATGGTGGTGGAACGGCAAGAACTATGAGCGCACGGCGCTCGACTGGCTCAGGAATTTTGATGCTAATCGCGATCAGATTCGGCCGATTCTGACCGAGGTGTACGGCAAGAACGCAAAGCTCTGGGAAAATCGCTGGCGGCTGTTCTTCCTGGCGACCGCGGGATTGTTCGGCCATGGCGATGGCGATGAATGGGGCGTCGTCCACCACCTGTTGAAACCAGCCTGAAGGGTCAGTGCCGCCAGCCGCACTCAATGCAATTGCCGTCGGGATCTTCGACCCGCGCCGAATAATATGACCCCTGGCCCTGGGTCGGCTGCGGGCCCGGATAGTCGACTTGCCGGCCGCCGGCCTCAAGCGCGGCCCTGTAGAAGGCCCGCACGGTAAAATCGTCGGGCGCTTCGAGAGATACCATGGATGGTTGGGTTTCAGGCTCGTCGGCATGGCGATCTGCCGCTCGTTTCACACGCAAAACCGGCGTGGCCATGTCGGCGAGCCGCCCGAGCGTGAAGCTGTCTTCGTGCGCTTCGATGATCGTGAGGCCTAAGGACCGGGCCGCGGCGGCATAGAAACGACGCGCCGCCGCAAGATCACGGGACACGATACGGGTTCTTTCGAGCATGGATATTGGCCCTCCGCGCGAGAAACGCGCGAAAGGCGAGCCGGTTTCGATGGCGTGGCGATAGGTGTGAGCGCTTATCGGCAGAGCGGCTCGTCGCTGCGGCCTGGCGCGTAGGCGACGCAGGCAATCTCAAGCTTCCAGGGCGCTTTTGCCACGTTCAGCGGGCCGAGCCAGTCTTTCAGTTGCGTGCTGGCCCAAAGATCGATGTTGATCTGCTGGGGTCTGACTAGACGCGCCGCGGCTGGTCCTTTTTCTTCGTGGATCAGCTTGCCATCGGCATACCAGCGCACCGCATTCGGCTGCCAATCGAATGCATAGGTGTGGAAATCATCTGCCGCGTCGAAGGGAAGGCGGACGGCCTTGTGGGTCGATTTGCCATTCTCGTGGATTGTGGCCTCAAGAACGCGCGTATTGCGGCCGAGGATTTCGATGTCGATCTCGTTCGGGCGTGTTGCACCTTCCTGGACGGCGTAGGTGAAGAAGCCCGCGACGATGCCGGGGTCACGCGGGACACGCATGCGCACTTCAAAATAGCCGTAGCGATAGAAGGGGTTGCTGTGGATTTCTCCGGATGCCAGCGGCTTGCTGGAATCCTCAGGTCCGCGCGCCATGGTCATGGTCAGACCGGTTGGATCGAGGCTGAGCTGGCTCCTGCGCCAGTCATTGTCCATCCAGTCGCCATTGCTCCAGCCGTCAGCGATGAACCAGCGTCCCTCGTCGATCTCGCCGCCGTCAAAACGGTCGACAAATGCTTCGCCCATCTGGGGAAGTCTGGGGCCGGCGGCGGGGGCAGGGGCCGCCGCGGGACCTTCGGGTTTGACAGGTTCCGGCACAGGCGCGGGCGGGGGCGGAACGGGGTCTTGCATTTGGGATGGATGTTCGCCGGACGGGATCATGCGCGCTTCGGCAACCTTGCGCTGATAGTAATCCCCGTAGACCAGTGACATAAGGACCAGCCCCGTAACCATCGTGACGGCCGTCAGCTTGCCCGCCATGCCAGGCGGCAATGGCTTGATGCCGGCCAGCCAGTCAGCCTTGGTCCAGCTGTCGTGGAAGCTGATCCAGCCTGCTTTCAAGGCCTCGCGAGAGAGGCTCGGCGCGTTCCGAGCGGATATCGCGGCCTTGGTCCAGGCCGCCTGAGCGCCTTTCCTGGTCCAGATCCAGGCCTTTAGGGAAAGATCGGATGCTTTGGTCCAGCCGCCCCGGGCGACGGCCCAGCCACGCCGGAGGCTGGCTCGGACAAGCGCAAGGCCCGCCCGCACCTGCCAAAGCAGCGATTCATATTTCTCCTTCATGCCCGGCCAGGCGCAACGCGCATGCCAGACGGCGAAAAAAGCCTGATAGGCGAATGCTTTGCCGCACCTCAGCCCGTCATGCTTTCCCCTTTTTCCGGCGTCTGCTAGAGGCCGCGCATGACCTCCCGCGACAAGATCAGAAACTTCTCCATCATCGCCCACATCGACCACGGCAAGTCGACGTTGGCCGACCGCCTCATCCAGATGACGGGCGGCCTGGCCGCCCGCGAGATGACCGAACAGGTCCTCGATACGATGGATATCGAGAAGGAGCGCGGCATCACCATCAAGGCGCAGACCGTGCGCCTCGACTACACGGCCAAGGACGGAGAAAACTACGTCCTCAACCTGATGGACACACCCGGCCACGTCGACTTTGCCTATGAAGTCTCGCGATGCCTGGCCGCCTGCGAAGGCTCGTTGCTGGTCGTGGATTCCTCGCAGGGCGTGGAAGCTCAGACGCTGGCCAACGTCTACAAGGCTATCGACGCGAACCATGAGATCGTGCCTGTCCTCAACAAGGTCGACCTGCCGGCCGCCGATGTTCCGCGCGTGAAGCAGCAGATCGAGGATGTAATCGGCATCGATGCATCCGACGCGCTCGAAATTTCGGCCAAGACCGGCATCGGCATCGACACGGTGCTGGAAGCCATCGTTACGCGTCTTCCGCCACCGAAAACTGGCGATGCCAGCAAGGCTCTGAAGGCGCTGCTGGTCGACGCCTATTACGACACCTATCTGGGCGTCGTGGTCATCGTGCGGATCGTCGATGGCACGCTGAAGAAGCGCCAGGCGATCCAGATGATGAAGACGGGCGCTCACTTCGTGCTAGACCGTGTCGGCGTTTTCCGCCCCGGCAAGCTGATCGATGTCGATGAACTTGGGCCGGGCGAAGTCGGCTTCTTCACCGCCTCGATCAAGACCGTGGCCGACTGTTCGGTCGGCGACACAATCACCGACGAACGCAAGCCGACCGAAGACGCGCTGCCCGGTTTCCGCGAAGTCCAGCCGGTGGTGTTCTGCGGCCTGTTCCCGGTCGACGCCGCCAAGTTCGACGACCTGCGCGCCGCCATGGGTAAGCTGCGGCTCAACGATGCCAGTTTCTCCTATGAGATGGAAACGTCCGCCGCGCTTGGTTTCGGCTTCCGGTGTGGCTTCCTTGGCCTGCTGCACCTCGAAATCATCCAGGAGCGCCTGAGCCGCGAGTTCGACCTCGATCTCATCGCAACCGCGCCATCGGTCGTCTACGGCCTTCACATGCGCGATGGCTCGCTGATCGAGCTGCACAACCCGGCGGACATGCCGGACGTCATGGCGATCCTCAGCATTGAGGAGCCATGGATCGAGGCGACCATCTTCACGCCGGACGAATATCTCGGCGGCATTCTCAAGCTTTGCCAGGACCGCCGCGGCATCCAGACGGAACTCAGCTATGTCGGCGCCCGCGCCATGGTAAAATACGAACTGCCGCTGAACGAGGTGGTGTTCGATTTCTACGATCGCTTGAAGTCGATCTCGAAAGGCTATGCCTCGTTCGACTACAGCCAGATCGGCCGTCGTGAAGGCGATCTCGTGAAGCTGCAGATCCTCGTCAATGACGAGCCGGTCGATGCGCTCTCGATGCTGACACATCGCGCCCGTGCGGAACAGCGCGGCCGGGCGATGTGCGAGAAGCCAGGACCTTATCCCGCGCCAGATGTTCAAAATCCCGATCCAGGCCGCCATCGGCGGCAAGGTGATCGCGCGCGAAACTATCTCCGCCCTACGGAAAGATGTGACGGCCAAATGCTATGGCGGCGACGCCAGCCGCAAACGCAAGCTCCTCGACAAGCAGAAAGAGGGCAAGAAGCGCATGCGCCAGTTCGGCAAGGTCGAGATTCCGCAGGAAGCTTTCGTTGCCGCCCTCAAGATGGACGAAGACTAGGGCGCAAATGTCGAGCGCGCGCTGATGCCCCAGAAACCATCGCGGAGTTCGACTATATAGAGGCCATCGTATTTTGCGTATTCGGAGCCATCGGCTTTGAGGCGCGCGAACGTTGCGATGATGTGGGCCTTATTCTTGCTGCACTGGACGATGGCGCGGGCGTCCCAGCGGCTGCGGGCCCAGCCTTCCGAGGCGAGACTGCCGAACACATCGTCCTGCTGGCCGGGGCCGGTCCACACAGCCAGCGGATAGCTGGCGATACGCATATGCGGGAAGTGGAAGGTCTTCTCGAGCGCCGGCATGTCCTTCGCGTTGAACGCGGAAAGGAAGCCGTCCATCACCTCCAGAGCCGGCTTGGCGCCGGCGCAGGTGGAGAAATTCGGAAGCGTTGCGCCTTCCACCGGCTTTGGCGCGCAATCCGCGAGTGCTAGCAGGGCGATGGAAGCGAGAGCCATTTTCATGCGCCCTCCTATCTCACGCACGCCGGCCAAGGAAGGCGCTGGTCGTGATGGTGCGCGTGATTTCGCCGCCGAATGAGTCGCGCACAATGCGGCGAACTTCTCCGAGCAAACGCTCGCGCTTCGCCTCCGGCGCCATTCGGACACGCGAGAAAGTGGCGTAGAGCGCCGTCAGCCCTTCCGACGTAAACGCAACATCGCGCTTGAACAGCCTGTGCTGCACAACCGCGAAGCCCGCGCTTCGCATCTCTCCCAGCCGCGACGCCACATCCAGCGCAAAGGCGGGCCGGTTGGCTGTCGCCTCGGGATCCTGCTCCAGACCATCGAACAGGTGCGCGCTCGCCTGATCGAATGCGTCTGGCTGCGCCGGATCATGGAAGACATCCCACCACATCGCGAAATATCCGCCGGGCTTTAAGGCGCTCAGGACGCGCTGCAGCGATTTCATGCGCGGCAGCCAATGGAAGGACGCGGCTGCGAAAGCGAAGTCGAAGGCGTTCGGCGCGAGATCGGCTTGTTCAAAACGTTCAGTCACAATGACCAGTCGAGGGTTGGGGCCGGATTTTTCCAGCAGGCGCGCCGTTAGTGCGTTGTCGGGCTCAATCGCGCGCACGCAGCGCACAGGCGTTGCCAGAACAGGCAGGGTGGCGTGCCCCGTACCTGCGCCAATTTCCAGGCAATCGCTTTCGGCTCCGAGGCGACACGTTGCGCGTAGCCAGCTGAACAATTCCGCCGGATAGGGTGGCCGCGCGACATCATAGGCTTCGGCGTCCTCGCCGAATTTCGACCGGCCGGGTGAGTTGCTTATCGACGCCACGTCGCGGTTGGCTCAGGGTGCGAAGCTGGAGCGAGCCGTGAGCGCCCAGCGGTTGTTCTTGAACTCGACGATGTAGAGCGAGTCGAATTGCGACAGCACCGAGCCGTCCGCGCGATAGCGCACAAACGTCGTCAGCATGTGCGCCTTGGTGGGGCCGCACTGCACGACCTCGCGCTTGGCCCAATCCGAGTGGTGCCAGCCGCCGGCTTCGAGATTGCCGAACGGATCGAGGTCCGCGGCCGAATTGATGATCCGCACATTTCCGCTGGCGATCCGCACGGAGGGGAAATGGAAGGTCGCCGCCCACGCCTCGGGGTTTCTTGAATTAAACGTACGCATGAAGTCGTCTGTCACCTGATGGGCCGGCGCATACGCCGCGCACGAGGCGAACGCCTTGTCGCCTCCGCCTGTAGTCAGTGATGCGCACGAGGTCAGGAAGATTATCAGCACGGCGGCAAGGCCGGCGGGGGCTGGGTCGCGCTTCATCGGATGCTCCTGCAACTGGTCTTCTCTTGGAGCCGACAAGGGCTTGTCGTCCACGAAAATCCGCTTTGCAGCCGGGTTGCCAAGGCTATAGCCGCAAGTTGTTGTCAGTTGTCTGAAGGTTCAGGCAATTGAGCGCGACCGTCTTCATCCTCGTCTTTCAGTTGTCCGGCTCCGCTGTGGCTGACGCGAAGCCTGCGGAGGCGGACGCGCCAAAGCTGGCGTGCACGCACCGGCACGCGCGCCCGCAAGCAGCAGGTTTGCAAGCCGGCTGGCGGCTTCGATCCACGATCCGAGCGGGCGCAGGAAATCCTCCGCGCCATCCAGGGCGGCGGCGGCAATGGTCAGCCCAAACCGCCGTCTCCGCTTCAAGGGCCGGGGTGAGCCGCTAGAGCGGCTTGCAGGCTTCGGCCAGCCAGGCGCGGTCATCCTCGCCCAGCAGCGGACCGATTTCGGCCAGTACGCGGGCGTGATAACGATCGAGCCAGATCCATTCCTGTTCGGACAGCATGCCCGGGAGGATCAACTTCTTGTCGAGCGGCGCCAGCGTCAGCGTTTCGAAGCCAAGCATATCGCGGTCGCCGCCTGGAATGGGCCGGGCTTCGGTAACGACCTGCAGGTTCTCGATGCGAATGCCCCACGCGTCGGCCTTGTAGTAGCCCGGCTCGTTCGAAACGATCATGCCCGGCTCAAGCGCAACCGTGTTGCCCACTTTCGAGATACGATGTGGGCCTTCATGCACGCCGAGATAGCTGCCGACGCCATGACCGGTGCCGTGGTCATAGTCCACGCCGGCTTCCCACAATGACATGCGCGCCAGCACGTCGAGCTGCGAGCCTGTCGTGCCTTTCGGGTAGCGCACGCGGGCAAGGGCGATATGGCCCTTCAACACGCGCGTGTTACGCTCCTTCATCTCCTCGCTTGGCTCGCCAATCGCAAGCGTTCGGGTGACGTCGGTTGTGCCGTCGAGATACTGGCCGCCGGAGTCGAGCAGGAAGAGCGTCCCCTTCGCCAGCTTGCGGTTGGTTTGCGTGTCAGGGCGATAATGGTTGATGGCGCCGTTCGGTCCCGCGCTCGAGATCGAGTTGAATGACAGGTCCTGCAGTTCGCCGGTGGCTTCGCGGAATTCCTCGACCTTCATCGCGGCGTCGATTTCTGTCACTTCGCCCGTCTGCCCGTTTTCCTCGAACCAGCGCAGGAAACGCGACAGAGCTGCGCCGTCGCGACGATGGGCCTTGCGGGCCCCTTCGACCTCGACAGCGTTCTTCCGTGCGCGCGGAAACATGACCGGGTCCTGCGAGCGCACGACTTCCGCGCCTGCCTTGCCAAGCGCGCTGAAGAACCAGGACGACGCCACCGAGGGATCGACGCTGACGCGCTTGCCCTGCAGCTTCGCCATGCGCCGTTCCATCTCGTTGGCTGGACGCAGCGCGACCTCATTACCGAGGTGGGCGCCGAGTTCCGATCCAATCTTGGCGGGGTGCAAGAATAGTTCAGCTTGCCCGTCCGAGTACAGGAACGCACGCCCCAGCGGCAGCGGCGTGCGCGAGACATCGCCGCCGCGTATGTTGAACAGCCAGGCGATCGAGGCCGGCGAAGTGATTACGGTCGCATCGATCCTGCTGTCAGCAAGCATCTTGCCCAGCCGCGCGCGCTTCGATGACGAACTCTCGCCTGAATAGACAATATCGTGTGGCACGACAGCCTGCGTCGGCTCACCAGGACGATCCGTCCACGCAGCATCGATCGGATTGGGATCGGTGGCGACCAGTTCAACGCCGGCCTTTTTCGCTGAATCGATCAGTCGGTCAAGCGCATCGGGCGACATCAGGCGCGGATCGTAGCCGATCTTTTGCCCGGTGAGTGTCTGCTTGGCGAGCCAGCCGAACGGGCCAGGGTCGATCAGGTCGCCGACTTCGAACATTTTCGGCGCCAACTGCTGCTTCACCTGTAGCGTGTAGCGGCCATCAACGAACACGATCGCCATCTTCTGGAAGACGAACGCGGCGCCGGCCGAGCCGGTAAAGCCTGTCGCCCATGCCAGCCGCTCAAAGCAGGCGGGCAGGTATTCGTTCTGATATTCGTCGTCGTGCGGGATGTAGAGGCCATCCAGCTCCATCGACTTCAGCGCGGCGCGCAGAAGCGGCAGGCTCGCCCGCCCCACGCTGGGGCCGCCGATGACTTCGTATGTCTGTCTCATGATGCTCGACGCTAGAGAAAAAGGACACTCGCGCGCCAGTCTAATCCCAGCCGGGCGGCTGTGGGATAGTGATCACGAAATTTCGTGCGGTCTAATGCGCGGTCCGCGCATAAGTCAGGGTTGACCAGCCATTAAGCCTGCGGCGGCTCACGAGGGTCAGCCCCTGTCCGGAATAGGCGGCCCGCACCTGCGGCTCCTGATGCGTCAGCAGGCCGGACAGGATCACCCGCCCCCCCTTGGCGACCATTTTCGCGAGTTCAGGCGCCAGGCCGACCAGCGGTCTTGCAAGAATATTGGCAAGCACGATGTCGTAGGGTCCGTGCGCCCGGATCATCCGGTGGCCCGTTCCCCGCGCGTGCATCAGTTTCAGCCTGCGGCCGGCGCTGTTGTTCTTGGCGTTCTCGTTCGCGATCCGGATCGATTCTCTGTCCATATCCGTTCCGAGGGCGAAACTTGCGCCATGCTTTACGGCCGCCAGAGCCAGCACGCCCGAGCCGGTTCCGACATCGAGCACGCGGCGCGGACGTTTGCGCTTGAGTTCACGCGCGAGGGCTTCAAGGCAGCCCTTGGTCGTTCCGTGATGTCCGGTGCCAAAAGCCGGCCCGGCTTCGATCCAGACGGGAATCTTTCCGCCTTCGAGATGGGCGAGCTCGTGCCATCCAGCCACCACGAACGGGCCGGCGTGTACGGCGGGCAGGCCGGCGAGGCTGACGGCGACCCAGTCCTTGTCGTCGAGTTTTTGGACGGCAGCTCTGGCCGAGGGGATTTCCCATTCGATGATGGCGGCGGCTTCCTTTGCCAGCTCCTCGCTGGTGCAGAAAGCGTCTAGGCTCCATGAAATCTTGGACGCTTCCTCAACCGACACCGCGGAAGCAGGCGAGGGGTCCATCTCGCTCAGGAGATCGGAAAGCCTTTCGGCGTCGGCGCGGGGGAGCAGGCAGTGCACGCGATACATGGGTGATCCAATCGGAAAGCGCGCGCCTTATAGCAGGGCTCACCCGCCTGTCATCCCGGGCCGATGTCGCTGGTAAACACTGCGACAACCAAAAAGCGTGTCGTCCAGCCCACACGGTCTGCACCCTGACGGCCTTACAGGAACCGCCGGGTGCAATTGGCGTTGGGCGAAAAGCTGCACTCAGGACGTACCCTTCAGGCGCGCCCATGATTTCCAACATCCTCCCTCGCGCCGCCTGGTGCGCAGCTCTTGCCGTCGCCGTGGCGGGCGCGGCCAGCGCCCAGACAGAGCGCGGCGGCGTCTATATCCAGGGCGCCTATAGCTGGCTGAATTTCGAAGCCGAGGACACTGGCTATGAAGTCGACACAGACGCCATCACGGCCCGGATCGGCATGCAGATAACCCCGATGTTCGGCATCGAAGCGGATATCTCAACCGGCATCGACGACGGCGGCTTCGACTTCGATTCCGATGAAGACGACCTCGACTTTGACGACAACAATGACGGCGACTTCACCGACATTATCAATGCCTCGGGCGACCTCGGTCTCGACTTCATGGCTGCAGCCTACGCCCGCGCCGTGTTCCCCATCGCGGACAAGTTCGAAGTTTCTGCGCGCGTCGGTTATGCCTACGCCGAAGTGAACGGCAACGCGGTAACGCCCGGCGGTAACACCGTCACGTTCGCTGAAGACGCTGAAGATGGCTTCACCGCGGGCGCAGGCATTACTTACGACCTGACGGAAAACCTCGAACTGCGCGCCGACTATACCTGGTACGGCTTCGACGCCGTCGATGCAACGGGTACGACAGTTGCGCTTGGCTTCAAATTCTAAAATAAATCGCGCCGCAAACGAAGACCCCGGACTGTGAGGTCCGGGGTCTTTTGTGTGACCACGGCTTAAACAGTCGAAGGCTGTTCGGCTTGCCGCTGTTGCGGTTTGCGCTCATCGCGCTTGTCATCCGGACGGCCTTGCTGCTGGCGGCCTTGGTCCTGAGCTTCCTGCTGACGGCGGTTGCCATCGTTATCGCGATCACGGTTCGGATCGTTGATGTTCGACTGATCGCGTTTGTCGGCGGGGTTCTGATTATTGTCGCGTGGGCGCGAAAGCCGATCCGCCCCCGTCGCGCATGAGATCAACGTCATAGCTTCACAGCCGTTCCGCAAACTTCACGCAAGTCAGGCGCAACGGAACCTAACTCACTTCGGCTGGGCCGTTGGCTCTCCATCCGTTGCGCGCTCGGGCGCTGGATGTGTCTTGGTCTTGTTGGGCGTGCGAAATGGCTTGCCGGGATGGTCTAGCCCCGTGCTGTTTTCGTCTGCCTGATCGCCGGGCGCGCGCGGTTCATGCTGTGTCGATTCGTCAGGTTTTGTCGGTTGGGCGACAGCACGTGGATCGCGTGGTGCAGACATGAATGTATCCTCCTCGCATAAGCCTAGACACGAAAACGGGCGGATCGCGTGCGCGGTTCCGCCCGTTCTGTCGTGATGATTTGGCCTAGCGGCGACGGCCGCCGAGAGGTTGGCGATCGCCTTGGTCGGTATCGCCGACATTGCGCATTGGCTGGAAACCTTCGGGTTGAACGGCGATGCCGATTTGGTTCACGTTCTCGCCGATCGCGCCCTTGGGCGTGTCGTTATAGAAACCATCCGGGTCTGACCCGAAGATTTCATCGTGGATCGGATGATGCACGTTGAAGTCGACTTCGTGTTGACGGGGCATGCGTACGCCTCCTCCTGCAAAATGTGTGAGCAAGAGTAACGCATCAGCTAAGGGGTGGTTGCGCCGCGCTAGTCGTCAGCGCCTGGTCGCGAGGTCGGCGTAAGCGGACGCAGGCCCGCCTTGCGCACGACACGGGTCGGCGTCGTCGGCGCATGTTGCGGAGCGGTGAGGGCTGCGCGTTCACGCGCGGCCTTTGCCGGATCGAAGGGCTGACGAGCGGGAGGGGACTTGCGGGTCATCGGACGGGTTCCGGCGCGAAGCGCCAGAGGATTCCGGAAGCCCGCCGATAGCGTATAGCACGCCCTGCGCATTTCGGGTGAAATAGTTGCATATGCGCCGAGAGCGTTGCGTTATTCGCCCGGATCGGGATCCAGCGGATCCATCTGGATGGGATCGATATGCGGCACAGGCCGATCGCGTGGGTCGCGCCGGCGATCGTCAGAAGGCTTGGGACGCATGTCAAATGTGCGCTTGTCGTCGCGCGGCAATGCGGGCGCGGGCGGCTTTGCAGCAGCGGGCGGATTAGCCGCGAATTTCTTGTAGATGCGGGCCATGAGTCGTCTCCATGGCGCGAGACCTGAGGCCCATCCCCCGCCACACGCGCGTATATATGGACCCGAAAGGCCTTCGTTACAATCACGGTCGTTTCTGGGCGTCCAGACAACATGGGCGGGATGCATCGCAGCGACAGGCCGTTGATGGTTTATGAGTGACGAATCCCCGCATCCGTGAGTTCGCCGGCGCCATTCCTTATCGTTCTCATCTCGCTCGCAACTCTGTTGCTCGGCTCGCTGATGCTGATCGATGCTTCTGGCAGTCTTCGGATCCAGAAACGGTCGTGACGGCATCTACGCCTCCGCCACAGGCGGAACGTCAACAGGCGCGGGGCCAGGCGCTCAACCCGTTCAGGCGGCAAGTTGAGCTCGGGTCGTGCTGATCTAACCCCCATCTCATTGGAGGGCGTGATCGCCCGCTTGAACGACGACTGCAGCGCTAGTCGCCGCGGCCGCGCTGTTCCTCAAGTTCAGACAGGGTCTGTTCGTAGCGCTCCAGCTGCTTACGCATGCCGGCGAGTGTTGCCGGCACCTCCCCCGCGCTGCTCTTTGGCCCCCAGATGGGCGCTTTAACCGCGCCGGTCTTTGCAGGTTCGCCCATAGCAATCGCCGCCTGCAGGCGCTCGATCTGAGCAAGATGCCAATCGATGTCGTTTTCCAGCTTGCTCATTCCGACTTCCTGAGGCTGCGCATCGTGTATTAGCGCGTGGCGCCGCCCGCGACGCGGGTCTGCTTGCCCGGATCAACGCCCGGTTGTTCGCCCATTTGGCGGTCGCTGGGGCGAGGCGCGTGCGTATTGATGGCGACCTGCTGGCGATTGTTGGCTTCGCTGGCGCGCTGGGCCGGCGTTTTCGGCCTCTGCGATCGATGGCGCTCAGTTTTCTCGTTCGGGGTATTGGACATGACGTCTCCGCGCCGCGCGACAGGCGGGAAGTCCGGCCAGCCGGGACGTCTTGCAGACTTGGAGTATGCAGCGGCGTCGGACAACTGGCGCCACTCCGGCTTATTTATCGACGCTGCCTTGCTTCGGACTTTATCGGCGAGAGTGACAGTGGCGACTGACTATTCCCCGCGATCCTGACCGCCTGTCTGCGCCAGGCCAAGACGGTCATTGCGGCGGCCACCCTCGAGAATGTTCTGCAGCCCGTAATTACCTTCGTGGCAGGCGTACTCATAGACGCGGTCCTGCAGGCGTGTGAGCGGCATCTGACCGCGCCAGACGGAAGTGTAGACCGAAGGATCATCGATCTCGAATTCGTACAGGATCTGGATGTCGGAGATGCGCGTGAAGCGCTCGGTTACTTTGCCATTCTCGGAGATGATCGCGCCGCCCGAGCGCGGATCGAGATGCCGCGTCTCGACCACCAGCGTGTCGCCATCCCACCTCGCGGTCGAATCGCCCATCCATTGCGGAACGCTGTCTTGCCTGTGCTCGCCGCCGATCCTGGCGATGCGGACATCGTGGATCATTTCCGACATCACCATGACGTGGCCCGGCGTCTGCACGATCTGGAAATTGTTATTGTACAAGTAGTTTCCAAAGGGCGGACCGTTTGTGCCGATGATGAGGCAGCGTTCGGAGCTGCCGCGCTCTTCCGGATTGTCAAAGCCGCTCCCGCGCCTTCCCGTATTTGCGGCCCGCAGTGCGCGACCCTCTTCGGTCATCGCCGGCGTTTTCCCGCTTTCCGGGTATGTTATGTAGGACGAGCGCTTCTCGCCCTTGATCGTCGCGACAGCCGCGCCGGGATCCGTCCAGGCAACATCGTAGTTGCCGACGCCAGGCAGCGGCTTGCCTTTCTCGGGGGCGCCCTGCTTGGGATCGACATAGTCCCGCTCCGTCTTCAGGCGCACGTTGAACAACGCCCGGCCCTCAAGTTGCGCCGCCTGTTCATCGTTCAGGACGAGCGGATAGCCCTGCGGCCGGTCCATCCGCGAGACCGAAGCATTGGTCCAGTAGCCATGCAGGTCAGGGTGTCCGCCGGTCGTGCGAGGCGGCTTGTAGTCGCCCGTGAATTCAGCCGCTGTCTTCACTGCCTGCGGCACGGTGGGCGACAGTGAAATAGCGGGCTCGGCCGTCGTCTGCTGTGCGAGACCCCCAGGCGCAAACGCCAGCGCGATCGCGGCGCACGTCATGAGACGGATGGACAATGTCAAGGCGCTCTCCCCGGGGAACGGCGCTGTGCGCGATTTCTCTCATTGGCGCGAGAGTGCCTCGATCCCGTCTTCGCTTTCAAGCCGCCGCGAGCGCTTTCGCAAAGAGAAAGCAGGAAACAGCCGCCTCAATTGCCCGGCGGTTCATCCTCCTGAACCTCCCGCTGCGAATCCTTCAGCGGCGCCTCGGTCGCCTGACCAGGGATGAGGTCGGCCGGCAGATGATCCTCAAGATCCCTCGCGACCGCCGCCTTCACGGCGTCAGACGGCTTGGCCGCCGCATCAATCTCGCGGCCGGCTTCCTCATGCGTGCGTGGTTTAGGCATCATGTGTTCCTCCTTTGGGAGGAACGCGAACCCACACCGTTAGTGCCGACAATCGTCTACCGCCGTTTCCCGCCGCCGGGTTGGAAGTCGGCTTGATCGGTGTCGCCGATGTGACGCAGTGGTTGGTGCGCCTCCAGTTCAACGGCCGAGAAGCCAAGATTGACGTTGGCGCCGATCGCGCCGCGCGGCGTGTCGTTGACCAGGCCTTCCGGATTTGTGCCGAACACCTCGTCATGCAGCGGCGCATCGACATGCTCTTCAAGCGAGTCAGATGCGGTGTGGTTTTTGTGGTCTTTGGGATCGTGGGACATCATCCAGTCTCCTGTCCATTTGCAGCAATGTCTGCCTGATGTTGGGGAGCAGGGAAGGGGAGTACAGCAGGCGCCGCGCGGGATTTAATTTGCTGATCAGACCCGCTTCACGAAGCTTTCGACCACCTTCTTAACGCCGGCTTTCTCGAAAGCGACGGTGAGCTTGGCGCCTTCGATCTCGGTGATGCGGCCATAGCCGAACTTGTCGTGGAAGATGCGGTCGCCCATCTGCAGGCCGCCCGCGGCTGCAGGGTCTGACGAGGCAAGCATGTCGCCAGGCGTTCTGCCGCGCGCAAGAGGCCGGCCATCGCTGTCGTCGCTGCGGAAAGCGCGGCCTTCGATGTCGGGCGGGCGCGTGGCGCCGCGCATGGCCGCCGCCGCCTGGGCGCGCTTCCAGCCTGGGGTGTCATAGCCGCCTCGCATCGTGTCCGCGCGCAGGCCGCTGGGCGTTGCATCGAACACCGCCTCGCCGGCCGATGCGGGCGTATCCCAACGGGATTTGACTTCCGTGCCGTAGAACCCGCCGCCGGGTGCGACATAACCGGTCTCGCTGACCGCATCGACATGGGCGGGCGGCAGTTCGTCAACGAAGCGGGAGGGAAGCACTGACGTCCAGCGGCCGTAGATCTGGCGGTTGGCGGCGAAGGAGATGTAGCAGCGCTCGCGCGCACGCGTGATGCCGACATAGGCGAGGCGGCGCTCTTCCTCGAGGCCCTTGGCGCCCTGTTCATCGAGTGAGCGGCGCGAAGGAAAAACTTCCTCCTCCCAGCCAGGCAGGAAGACCATCGGCCATTCGAGGCCCTTGGCGGAGTGCAGCGTGAGGATCTGCACCTGGTCGTGGCTGTTTGAGCCCTCGGCATTGTCCATCACGAGTTCGACGTGCTCGAGGAAGGCGTTGAGACTGTCGAACTGACCCATCGCCCGGACGAGTTCCTTAAGGTTGTCAAGGCGCGACTGCGACTGGGGGGATTTGTCGGCCTGCAGCATGTCCGTGTAGCCGGACTCT
The DNA here is from genome assembly GCA_016714495.1 of Hyphomonadaceae bacterium. GTDB lineage: Bacteria > Pseudomonadota > Alphaproteobacteria > Caulobacterales > Hyphomonadaceae > UBA7672. The sequence continues at coordinate 189,014 of JADKDU010000002.1, forward strand.
TCGAGGATAGTTTCGAGGAGGCGCGGGTGTTCGGTCGCGCCCGCCTGCGCACGCCAGCGCTCCATGTCGAGGATGAAGCGGCGCAAGCCTGTCTTCGCAGGGCCGCGAATCCTGTCGGCGCGAATCTCCATGTCGGCGATGCGCGTGAGGTAGGTGTCCACCTCGCGCGCGGCGACGTGTAGTTTCTGGATGGTCGTGTCGCCAACGCCGCGCTTGGGCTGGTTGACGACGCGCTCGAAAGCGAGGTCGTCGGCCTCCGAACGGATGAGGCGGAGATAGGCCAAGGCGTCGCGGATTTCCGCGCGCTCGAAGAAGCGCGGGCCGCCGATGACGCGATAGGGCGTGCCGGTGACGATGAAGCGTTCCTCGAAGGCGCGCATCTGCCACGAGGCGCGCACCAGTACGGCGCAATTGTCATAGCGCCGGCCGGTCTGCTTCCAGCTGGTTATATCGTCCGCAATAAGCCGCGCCTCCTGCTCTCCATCCCATACGCCACGCACCTTTACGAGATCGCCTGCGCCTGCGTCCGTGCGCAGCGTCTTGCCGAGGCGCGAGGTGTTCTGCGCGATCACCGTCGAGGCGGCGGCGAGGATGTGCGCGGTGGAGCGATAGTTCTGTTCGAGGCGGATCACTTTCGCGCCGGGGAAATCGCGCTCGAAGCGCAGGATGTTGTCCACCTCCGCACCGCGCCAGCCATAGATCGACTGATCGTCATCGCCCACGCAACAGATATTGTTGTTTCCCTGCGCCAGCAGGCGCAGCCAGAGATACTGTGCGACGTTGGTATCCTGATACTCGTCGACCAGCAGGTATTTGAACTTGGCATGGTATTCCGCGAGCACTTCTGGATGCTCGGTGAAGATACGGATGGTGTGCAGGAGCAGGTCGCCGAAATCGACCGCGTTCAGCGTGGCAAGCCGCGCCTGATAGATCACGTAGAGCTTCTGGCCTTTTCCTTCCGCGAACTGGCGCCCCTCGTTCTGTGGCAGCTTCTCCGGCCAGATGGCGCGGTTTTTCCAGCCGTCGATCAGCGAAGCAAGAAAGCGCGGCGTCCAGCGTTTCTGGTCGATGCCCTCGGCGTCGAGGATCTGACGGATTAGGCGCAGCTGGTCGTCCGTGTCGAGTACGGTGAAGCCCGATTTCAGCTTCGCCAGCTCCGCATGGCGCCGCAGGATCTGGGCGGAGACAGAGTGGAAGGTGCCGAACCAGCGCAGGCCTTCGCCATCCGGCCCGATGAGCGCCAGCGTGCGCTCGCGCATCTCACGCGCAGCCTTGTTGGTGAAGGTGACCACCAGCATCTGAGACGGCCACGCCTTGCGTTGAGCGAGGATGTGAGCGACGCGCGTCGTCAGCACCCGCGTCTTGCCAGTGCCAGCGCCGGCCAACACAAGCAGCGGTCCCTCGGTGGACATCACCGCTTCACGCTGTTCGGGGTTCAATCCCTTTAGGTAGTCGGCATTGAGATCAGCCCCGCGATGCGGTCGCGACGCGGCGGCCCGCTGCGAGATTGGTCTCGTGTCGATTTCCAGCTCGGGTTCAGCACAATGGCTGTCGGTGGGATCATCGCCACGCTCCTCGGGAAGGGGCGGCTCTTCCTCGTCGGGCAGCTGGTAGAATGACAGCGGCGGCGCGCCGCCTTCCCCAATAGGCTCGTCATCGTCTGAACCTGGCTCGCGGGCGTGAGCGCCGGCGGCAGGCTCGTCGTCAGAAAGCGGGATGCTGGAGGGATCGCGGGAATCTGTCATTCCGCGCTGATCTGGCTGGGGTTTTCCTTTTGCGCAAGGCCGCAGATGCAAGACCCTGATTCACGGTGTGTTCTCGGGTTGCGCCACTCGGCATAGGCGCAGGGCCATCGAGAGCCGTTGAGCAAGGACCAGCTATCGCGATCCGTCGCGGCGCCGGAGAGCTGCAGGTAGAACTGGTCCTGGCGCGTGCCGATGAGGCCCGAGACGGTGTAGCCGTTCTGCAAAAGGTCGGCGTCGGCCGTGACCGTGCCCATGCTTCCCGTTGCACGAGCCGCCGGTGTTGGACGCGTTGGCGCCAGGGATGAGAGCGAGCGCTTAATCGACGCTGGCGCGGTCGCATTTCTGCGTCTCTTCTGTAGAGATGGACGAGGCGTTGACCGTCTCCCCATCGCTGGAGGTGATGCCATTTGTGATGCGGCCGAGGATGAAGACGGTGTCGCGATCACTCCCCGTTTCCTGCGCCATGGCTGTTCGAGCCACGAGCGCGCACAGGATTCCGGCCAGCAAGGCCGCCCGGCTCACGCCTGCAAAGGTCATGATTCGGTCCCCCGACCGCTACAGTCTTGAGAGAATATCGCCTAAACGTCTCGCTATGTTTCATCAACTATAGCGAGACGCCGGAACCGCCCCGTTCATTAGCGAGGGATGCTTTGCGCTCTTGCTGTGTCCGAACGACTGCAGCAGTTTGCGCCCGGGAACGGACGCATCAGACGTCATCTAAGGGAGAGTTACATGAAACGTTTTCTGGCGCTTACAGCGCTGGCCATCGGGCTGGGCGGGGGCGCAGCCTCGGCGCAGAAGGTGGCCGATCTCGGTTTCAGCGGAATGGATCCGGCTTCGGGCAAGGCGCCGAAGCAGGTCGTGATTTTCTTCCACGGCTATACTCAGACCGGCGCCGCGATGAGGCCACTGGCGGATGCCCTGGCGGCGCGCCTGCCGGATGCTGCGTTCATCTTCAATGATGGGCCGCTCCCGCAAGGCGCCGGCAAGTCGTGGTACGTGCTGCGCGGTGAAGATCCGGACAACACCAAGGGCGCTGTGAAGAAGCTCGCTGTCGATACCGTGACGAAGGCGTCCGATGGCCTGAAAGTCCCGCACGACAAGATCGTGGTCGTCGGCTTCAGCCAGGGCGGCGGCGTGGCGTTCGACGCCGGCGCGTGCTCGGCGCCGGATGTGAAAGCGGTCGTGTCGCTCGCAGGCATTCTCGCGAACGGAGACTGCATGAAGGAATCGACCGGCAAACCGGCATCGGTCCTGATCGTGCACAACGATGGCGATCCGACCGTGAAGGCCGAGCGCATCCAGGAGTTCCAGGATCAACTGAAGAAGGACGGCTATGAGTCGAAACTCGAAACCGTATCGGGCTCGACGCATTGGCCCGCTCCTGATGGACTGACCAAGGCGCAAGACTTCATCGTCGCTCAGCTCGGCGGCAAATAGGCCAAACGCAAAAGGGGGACGCAAAAGTCGCGGGTTCGCCAGGCGAACTCGCGATTTTGCTAGCTCACCATGCCTTGATGCTGTGCGCTCTTGCTGTCCCTCGATTGCTGCATCAGGTTCCGCATCGGACATGGACGCTTCAGACGTCATCCAAGGGAGAGGCTTCATGAAGACGTTTCTGGCGCTGACAGCGCTTGCAATCGGCATCGGCGCCGGCGGGGCGCATGCTCAGAAAGTGGCGAGTCTCGGATTCAACGGAATGGATCCCAGGTCGGGCAAGGCGCCGACGCAGGCGGTGATCCTGTTTCATGGCTATTCGCAGCGCGGCGTGGCGATGAAATCGCTGGCAGACACGCTTGCCAGGCGCTTGCCGGATACCGCGTTCATCTTCAACGACGGACCGATCCCTGCTGAGCCCGGCAGGAGCTGGTACGCGGGACGCGGCGTGGATTCCGAAACCGCCAAGGCCAGCAGGGCGATGGCGAAACAGCTTGCCATCGATACTGTGACCAAGGTTTCCGAAGGGCTGAACGTGCCGCACGACAAGATCGTGGTGGTTGGCTTCAGCCAGGGCGGGGGAATGGCGTTGGATGCCGGCACGTGCTCGACGCCGGATGTGAAGGCGGTGGTCTCTCTCGCCGGCGTTCTCACGGTCGGCGACTGTTCGAAGGAAGAGTCGGGGCCGGCGGCCTCCGTACTGATCGTGTACAATGATGGCGATCCGGTCGTGAGGCCAGACCGCATCCAGGCGTTTCAGGAACAGGTAGCGAAGGACGGCTATGAGTCGAAGCTCGAAACCTATTCGGGCACGACACACTGGCCAGTTCCCGCAGGCCTGAGACTCGCCCAGGACTTCATCGTCGCTCAGCTTGGCGGCAAGTAAGAAGCGGTCACGCTCATGTTCTGAAAGCCAAGGCCGCGCAGCGATGCGGCGCCAGCTGATCGCGAATTGGGCGCCGTCAGCTTTTCCACCGCCCCGATGATGCAGAATGGCTGCGCGCGATGTTGCTGCGGCTAGATTCGCCCGCGCCTTGCAGGAGCTCAACCCGAGCCCAAAGGCGCGGACGGGCGCAATCAAGGGGCTGGCCATGGGACTGTTTTCGTTTCTGTCGGGCGGAAAGAAGAAAGAGGACAAGGCTGCGTCCGTGAAAGCGGCTGCACGGGTCGTTGCAAAGCCAGCCGTGGCCGAGAAGACGCCCGAGATCGCATCGGCCAAAGCGGTCGCCCCGCCAGTGTCCCCGACGATGACCGCGACCGGCGTCGCGCAGGCAAGGCTAAGGCTGAAACTGGCCGCCTCGCTCCGCGCCGGGCAACATCAAAAGGCCTACGAAGCTGCAACCGGCCTTGCCGAAATCCAGGTGAAAGCAGGCCGCCCCACGGTCGCGCGCGTCTGGCAGGTGCAGGCCGAGCGCATCAAGGCCGGCATGGCCGCCTAGACCGCCTCGAACAGGGCTATCTCACCGGCCGGCCCAGGCCGCTCAGCGATGCGATGAAGCTGTCCGGAATGACGAGCAAGGCGCTGCGGCGCGGATTGCGGGCCTGACAGCAACGTTAGGCGCCGACTGCCAAAGTGCTGCAGGTTCGGTGGAATTCCGTTGACGTTCATCTTCGGCCGGGCACGCTCGCATGTGCTGGGCGGAAGGAGTCGGGATGTCGACAGATTTCGAGCGCAGACTGAAGGGCGCGACGCTGCTCACAGCGGAAGTGCTCTACTACATGCCGGACCATCCAAGGCTATTGCAGAGCTTCATGTGGCAATTGGTCGACGAGGCGCCGCGCTATCCGCGTCTAGTCGCTTTCCTCGATCACTGGCGTTGCGAGATTGAGGCCATGATCCATTCCGTGCGTGTGGCGTCGGGCGAACCGCTGGCGCCCCCGGCTGGCGCAAGGTGGACGGCCTGATCAGGATGCACTGACGACGGGGCTCAGTCCTTCTGGAATATCTGTTCGATTGGCAGGCCGAACAGATTGGAAATCTTGAACGCCAGCGGGAGCGAGGGATCATACTTCCCGTTCTCGATGGCGTTGACCGAGTTGCGCGAGACTTCGAGCCGCTCGGCAAGGTCGGCCTGCGTCCAGCCGCGGTCGGCACGCAGTGTGCGGATGCGGTTCTTCATGGCCGCTCCACTTCTCGGACACGTCCCTGTCTGCGCGCGGCCCTTCTCTGCATGACAAGTAAACTTGTCTACAATTCCTGCGTCGTCAATGGGCAGCTGACGGCGCTCCAGCCGGACCTAATTCAGTTTGAGATTCTTCAGCGCCGCGAACGGGTTGCTGGAATCATCCGATTTCACCGGGGCCGCCGACATCACCGGTTTGCCTTGCGGCTTGCCCGCCTGCTTCGGCTCCGGCCTGCCGCTCGCGCCTTGCGCGCCGCTGACTTCGCGCTTCATCGATAGCGCGATGCGCTTGCGGTCGGTATCGACTTCCTTCACGCGCACCGACACCACCTGGCCAGCCTTCACCACATCGCTCGGATCTTTCACGAACGTGTCCGCGAGTTCTGAAATGTGGACGAGCCCGTCCTGATGCACGCCGATGTCCACGAAGGCGCCGAACGCCGTCACGTTCGTCACCGTGCCCTCCAGCTTCATGCCGACCTTCAGATCCGAAATCTTCTCGACGCCATCGGCAAATGTCGCCGTCTTGAACTCCGGACGCGGATCGCGACCCGGCTTCACAAGCTCCGAGATGATGTCGGTCACCGTCGGCACGCCGAAGGTTTCGTCTGCAAAGTCCTTCGGGTTCAGCGCCGAGAGGAAAGCCTTGTCGCCGATAATGCTCTTCAGCGGCCGCCCCGACTTCTCCGCGATGCGCTCCGCGACGGGATAGGCCTCAGGGTGCACGGCCGAAGCATCCAACGGGTTCTTCGCGTCCATGATGCGCAGGAAGCCCGCCGCCTGTTCGAAAGCCTTCGGCCCCATGCGCGGGACTTTCTTCAGCCCCGTGCGCGCCTTGAACGGCCCGTTCTCATCGCGATAGGCGACGATGTTCGCCGCAACCGCACTGTTGAGCCCGGATACCCGCGCCAGCAGCGGCGCCGAAGCCGTGTTCACGTCCACGCCGACGGCGTTCACGCACGTCTCCACCACAGCATCGAGCGAGCGGGCGAGGGCGTTCTGATCGACATCGTGCTGGTACTGGCCAACGCCAATAGCCTTCGGCTCGATCTTCACCAACTCCGCCAGCGGATCTTGCAGGCGGCGTGCAATCGATACCGCCCCGCGAATGGATACATCGAGATCCGGGAATTCCTTCGCCGCCAGTTCAGAGGCCGAATAGACCGACGCTCCCGCTTCCGACACCACCACGCGCGTCAGCTTCAGGTCCGGCATCTTGGCCGAGAGTTCGGCTACCAGCTTGTCCGTCTCGCGGCTTGCCGTGCCGTTGCCGACCGAAACCAGCTCGACGCCATGTTTCTTTGCCAGAACAGCGAGCGTCGCTAACGAGCCATTCCAGTCCTTCTTCGGCTCGTGCGGATAGATCGTGGTCGTTTCCAGCAGCTTGCCCGTCGCGTCCACCACGGCGACCTTGCATCCCGTGCGGATGCCGGGGTCCACGCCCATCACAATCTTGGGCCCAGCCGGCGCGGCCAGCAGAAGGTCATGCATGTTGCGCGAGAAGACGCGGATCGCTTCCGCGTCCGAACGTTCCTTCACGCGGTCAATCAGGTCGTTATGCGTCGAGCCCGACAGACGCGATTTCCACGCCTGACGCGCCGTCTCGGCCAGCCACTGGTCAGAAGGGCGGCCTTTGTCCGAGATATTGAACGCAGACATGATTGACGTGACAGCCGGATGGCGCGCCTTTTCGTCATGGGGCAGGTCAACGTCGATCTTCAGCACGCCTTCCTTCTCGCCACGCAGCAGCGCGAGCGCCCTATGCGAAGGCATGTTGGCGATCGGCTCGTCGAACTCGAAATAGTCCGAGAACTTAGCGCCTTCCGTCTCCTTGCCCTTCACGAGGCCGGATGTGAGCTTGCCGCCGCTCCACACTTTCTCACGAATGGCGCCGACGACAGCCGGCGTTTCCGCCATTCGTTCGATCAGGATATTGCGGGCGCCTTCCAGCGCCGCGTCGGCGCTCTCGACGCCCTTGTCGGCCGCGAGATATTTCAGCGCCTCCGCGACCGGATCGAGCGCCGGGTTGGCCAGCAGGCGATCGGCCAGCGGTTCAAGCCCCGCTTCCTTGGCGATCGACGCTTTGGTGCGGCGCTTCGGACGATAAGGCGCGTAAAGGTCTTCAAGCTCGACTTTCGTCGTCGCGGCGCGGATCTGCTTTTCCAGCTCCGGCGTCATCTTGCCTTGCTCTGTGATGGAGCGCAGCACGACTTCGCGGCGGTCGTTCAGGATAGACGAGATATTCGAAACGTTCCGCCAGCGTGCGCAGCTGCGTGTCATCAAGACCGCCCGTGCGTTCCTTCCGGTAGCGCGCGATGAAGGGAACCGATGCGCCTTCGTCGATAAGCTGGATCGCGGCCGCCACCTGGCCTTCGCCGACCCCTAATTCCTTTGCGATGATGCGGCCAATTTCGGCGACGACGCGGGGATCTTTGCCGGACATGTCTAGTACCTCATCTCGCAGTTTTTCGGGTCAGTGCGGGCGGCAAGGTATGGGTAGCCGCCGCTGGTGTCACGGTGTGGCGCCGCAATGGTTAGCGAGTGGTTAGAACGCCAATCGCCGCGTACAGTTCAACGTGATATCTGTGTAGAAAACGCGGGAAGGAAATCGCATGTCCAAGGAAAACGTCGCCGTCGTCAAAGGTATCTACGACGCCTTCGGCGCGGGAAACGTGCCTGCCGTTCTCGGCGCCATGGCGCCCGGCATCATCTGGAATGAGGCCGAGAACTTTCCCTACGCCGACCGAAATCCCTATGTCGGTCCACAAGCTATTCTTGAGGGGGTATTCGGTCGCGTGTTGGCCGACTGGGAAGGTTTCCAAGTCGTGCCAGATGAAATCCTCGATGCGGGCGACACGGTCGTCATGCTCGGCCGCTATGTCGGCGCGCACAGGGTGACGGGCAAGGCGCATAACCCGCAAATTGTCCACGTCTGGCGCGTGAAGGACGGTAAGGCAACGCAGTTCCAGCAATACGCCGACACGCTCCACGTCGCGCGCGCGGCGGGTACGGTCGCCTAGAACTGCTGTTGCTTCGTCGTGATCGTGGTGTCGCCCATCTGGATGCGAACGGCGGTGTCCGGTCGCATGTCTGCGATGGCGCGCGCCTCGGGCGGCAGCTCCGCCCACACGCCCTGCACCAGCCAATCCGGCTTCAGCGCGGCCGCGTCGGTGGGCGGGTTCAGCGTGAATTCCAGCACGGCGCCATCGCTGGCGCGGCCCACGATTTCGACGACATAGAAGCCCTGCTGCGGCTCACGCAGAGCCGATACGCGATCGCCAAAGCTGAGTTGCGTTGGCCTTGCCCCCGCGGGAATACGCAGACGCACCAGCCGTGCGCCGGGCGCAGAAAGCTGCAGGCGGATGACGCGTTTGCCATCTTCGGTCGTGTTGTCGCCGATCAGTGTCGCGATGGCATGCGTGTGCGTCGCGAATGGTAGCGCCTTCGCTGCGAGGTTGGGCGGGCTGCCAACAGGCGAGGGGATGTCTCCCACCGTCAGCTGATCACGAATGACTTTCGGCAAAGCGCCCGGCCGAGTGCTGGCAAACAGCGCAGCAGTGCTCTTGTCCATGTCGTACTGCGCGCTGAAATTCAGGGCGAGCGGACGGTCGGAGCTATAGGCCGGGACCAAAGCAGTCACCGCAAGGCCCACGACTAGCAACGCTCCCAGCGCGCCAAGCACGATTGTCTTGCCCCCGCGGACAGCTCCGATCATGGCCAGCATCGGCGCGAGCACCATGGCCTCGATCACGCCGAACATTGCCGCCATACCCAGTCCCATCATCACGTCGAGCAGGTGAAGCACGGGGAAGAACATCAGCGCCAGAACCGCGCTCGCAATGCCGTAGGCAATCAGCTGATAGCGCGGATAAAACCACGCCGCGCCGCCCGCCATCACGAACACGATCCCCGGGATCAGGAAAAGGATCGAGAATCCCGGCACCGCAATCGTCAGGCCCAGCCCGACGATCAAGAACCAGAACCAGCCCGAGGCAAACAGCGTCGCGCGTCTAGAGTTTGGCGCAAGGAAAGACAGGCCCAGCGCGCCGACGAGCGTTGTCCCGGCGAAGATCGCCATGTTCAGCGCCTGCGGATAGGCGGTCCAGTAGCTCGGCTCGGGCCGGATCAACCCGACAAGCTGCTGCGCGAGAAACGCCAGCAGTCCAGCCACAACATAGAAAGAGGGCGGCAGGGCAAGCGCACGCCAATCGAGCTTCTGCCAGCCGCCTTCGCGCGTCGGCCGCACCAGCATCATCGCCGCAACGCCAAAGCACAGTCCCAGCAGCACAAGCCCGAACACTTCCGGCAATGCCACGAATAGTCGCGAGACGATGTCGGTGTAGACGATCTCGCCGCCAGTCTGGTCGCCGCTCCAATCGCCCGCGAGGAAAGCGCGCGTCGCGCCGAGCGCCTGATCGCCCATATGCTGCACGCTGGCGCGGTTCAGGTGCGCAAGGTCGTCGTGATTGGTGTGATAGAAATCCAGCCCATCCGCGATCGCGATATTGATGCCTGTCGAGTTGTCATTCAGGTGCACGGTGAGGTCGGTTGAATTAGGCAGCAGTTCATAAACCGCCGTCATCATCGAATTGGCCACCGGACGCGCGCCGCTCTTCGACCAGTCCGTGACGATCCCCGCATTGGGATGGCCCGTCTCGAACATCATCGCCGGTCCGCGCACGCCACGCGCTTCAAGGTTGATGATCCGACCCACTTCGACGCCATACCTCGCCTTCGAATCCACAAACGCCTGCGCGCCCAGCAGCGCCGTCTCCTCGCCATCGGTCAGCAGGAACAGCACCGGCCGTGTCGGCGGATTTTGTTTTAGGTGCTGCGCCACTTCCAGCCACACCGCGACGCCAATGCCATCGTCGCCGAACCCCGGGCTCGCATCGACGCTGTCATAATGCGCCGTCAGCACCAGCGCCGGCCCGTCGCCCGATCCCGCCGTGAAGTACACGTTCTGCACGAAAGCGCACCGCACCGACGATCCCGAAATCGAACCGCGGCAGGCGTTCTGCGCGATCACCTGCGGCTGGTAGCCCAGCAAGGCAATCTCCCGCAGCAACCGCGACCGCGTCTGGTCCAGCGCATCGGAATCCACGCCATGTGGCGTCCCGTCCAACACGCGCCCCAGCCGGTCCAGCGCCCGCGCCGTATCGAACTGCTCCGGCCCTTGCGTCGTCCGCACCGGATCCAGCGTCAGCGGCGCATCGCGGAAGAAGAACAGCGCAAACAGCACTGCAAACACCGCCAGCGCCCACGGGGCCGTTGATCGCGCGGCAGCGGATGTCGTCTCGCCAGTCTCCATGATCCGCCTCCGCAGCCGGCAGAGACGATAGAAGAGGTCGCCCCTCAGCGCCAGCGAAGCATCTGGCCGGTTTCCTCGCCCATCGGCGGCGCAAGGCGCCGTACCGACATGCAGGCGATAAAACAGAACAACAGGCTCGCCGCCCCTACCTCGGGTGACCCCGAAAGCTCCATTGCCAGGATCGCCGCCGTGAACGGCGCATCCAGCAGCACCGCCACCCCAACCGCCATCCCTAGCAAGCCGAAATACACCTGCGGCGCGGCGATCCCCATCGCCAGACCCGCCACCACACCCAGGCTCGCCCCGATCATCGCGCCCACATAAAGGGACGGCGCAATCGGCCCGCCTCCCCAGCGGAACCCGAACGTCACCGCAGCCGCCGCGATCTTCGCCAGCGCCAGCACCGGCATCAGCTCCGCCGTGTAATTCCCGCCCAGCCCAGCCGCGAGCGGCTCATAGCCAATCCCCAGCACCTGCGGAAACGCCAGCGCGATCACGCCAAGGATCGCCCCGCCCACAATCGGCAACAGCCACAACGGCACGCGCACGCGCGCTGCAAACGCCGCCACCATCACCGGGGCACGCGACCAGATCACCATCGACGCATAGGCGAACATCGCCAGCACGGGCAGCGCGACCAGCGCGGCAAGATGCACCTGCGGCAGGATCGTCCCCACATCGGGAATGTCGATCACCGACCGGCCCTCCATGATCCAGCGCGCAAACAGCCATGCCGCCACAGACGCCACCACCACCGGCCCCAACTGCGACAGCCGCAAGCGTCGCAACACCAGCTCACGCGCCAGGAACACGCCCGCGATCGGCGCATGCAGCGCCGCCGAGATCGCCGCCGCCAGCCCCATCCCCAGCAACATCCGCCGCGCCGCCAGATTGAGCCCCATCAAGCGCCCCGGCAGCATCGCAAGACTCGCCCCCGCATGCGCCGCTGGCTCCTCGCGCCCCGCCGCGCCGCCCCAGCCAAGCGAGACGATCGACACCACCATCGACAAAAAGGCGTCACGCAGCGAAAGCGTCGTCGACCTTATCGTCCCTCGCAGCCGGCGGTTCTGCACAATGTCCTGCAGCCCGAACGATCGCGGCGCTGGCCCCCATCCCCATGAGATGCCAAGCCGCAGCAACAGGCAGATTACCGCCCCGCCCGTGATCGGCCCGATGATCCGGCTCCACCACGGCAGTTCGACCAGTCGCGAAGACAGCCGCCCCGATGCGCTGCCGAAGGCCAGGAATTGAGCGTATATCACCAGCGTCTGGATGAGGATCACCGCCATCCCAGCGAGAATGCCGACCAGCACGGCCAGTCCCCACATGTAAAGGCCGCCGCGTTTGGGGCGGCCGATGACTTCACCGGATGGGCGATAGATCGCACGCGACATGGCCGGAGTTCTGCGGTCCGCGCGCTCCGGGTCAAGCGTCTATCTAACTGTTGAGAAAAATTCAGTGGCCTGACGGACCCGAAACATGGAATTCCGCTCTTGAAGTCGAAATTGCGGCGGGCGCCTCATGCTGTGGACAGCCGATCCGGCTTGCGACAGCTTTCGCCCGACTCGTGGAGGGAACGATGCGGGCGGCCTTTGCCGGAATATCCATGCTGGTTCTCGCCGCTTGCGGCGGGCCGGATCAGGCCGAAGGTCCAGCCGCATCGGACGTCGCGGAAACAGCCGAAGCCCGCGCAGAAGGCGGCGCGATCAAGATCCCGGCTACTATCGCCGACACGCTCACCATCATCTGCGGCAAGCCTTTTTCGCAGGACGCCACCGCCGGCACGCTCGCCGAACTCTTCGGCGCCCAGAACGTCATCCCCGAAACGATCCGCGGCCCCGAGGGCGAGCCGCGCAACGTGACCGCCATTTATCCAGGTGATCGCGCGCGCCGCATCGAGGTTACCTTCCTCAACGAGGAAGAGCGCACCGTCCTCACCAGCGTCAGCAGCCGTGGCGGAGCCTCGGAATGTACTGGCCCCGGCGGGGTCAATCTCGGTGACGGAATCGAGACGGTCGAACGGCTCAACAAAGGGCCGTTCACGCTCTCCGGCTTCGGCTGGGATCACGGCGGCTATGTCACAGACTGGCAGGGCGGCGCGCTGGCGGAAATCGCGCCCGGCTGTGTCACCGCTGTCCGCTTCAACATCCCGCCAGACGTCCAGATGGCCGACGCCATCCTGGGCGATGCGCCCCATTCCTCGAGGGAACCCGCCATCCGCACCGCGTCCGCCTATGTCGAGCAGATCTCGATCCGCTGGAAGGAAGAGCACGAATACTAGCCGCTTCGCACGCCGCCCGTCCGGGGGTAGTCTCATGTCACGGCGCAGCAGACGTAAGAGGGCAGCGACATGACAGGTTGGAATCGCAGGCAGGTCACGGTCGGCGTCGGCGGAAGTCTGGCGCTCGCAGGGTGCGCCACGGCAGGCCTCGCCAGCGGGCCAACGCCGAAGCTCTACTATCTCGGGACTGCGAAAGTCTTCACGCTTGATGCTGCCGGCGGCAGCCCGACGACCCTGATCGATAATTCTCCGAAAGACGGCTCGCGGGGGCCTGGCTTCAATGACGGCATCGCCGTTCATGCGTCCACCGGGCAGATCTTCTGGACCAATATGGGCGTCGCGGCGATACGCGATGGCTATCTCATGCGCTGCGAGAAGGATGGCTCCAACGTCGTCACCATCGTCGCGCCGGGCGGCACGTTCACGCCCAAGCAAATGAAGATTGATGAAAGCGCCGGCAAGCTCTACTGGTCCGATCGCGAAGGCATGGCGATCCAACGCTGCAACCTTGACGGCTCGCAACTCGAAACACTACTTGTCACCGGCAATCCCGAAACAGACAAGGGCGACCAGTCGCGCTGGTGTGTTGGCATCGCGCTCGACCCGGGGCGCGGTCATCTCTATTGGACGCAGAAGGGTGGCGACAATACGGGGCAGGGTGTTATCCGCCGCGTGAGCTTGCAGATGCCCGCCGGCTCTTCGCCGACCAACCGTCGCGACATGATCACGCTGTTTGCGCGTATGCCCGAGCCGATCGATCTCGATCTCGATCTCACAACGCGCACGATGTACTGGACGGATCGCGGCGACAACACGGTGTCCTCAGCGCCGATGGACCCGCCCTCAAAGTATGATCCCGCAACGCGCATGGACCGGAAAATCCTGCTGCGTGGTCTGGGCGAAGCCATCGGCGTCGCGCTCGACCTCCCGCGCAAACGCATGGCGTGGACCAACCTCGAAGGCCAGCTCGGCGTCGCAAATCTCGATGGCTCGAACGCCAGGACATTGCTCACCGGCCAGGGCGCCCTCTCCGGCATCTGCTGGGCCTGACAATCACTTCATCCGTCCCCACCATCATCTTCCTCTCCAGTTAGAGAAGGAGAGCGTCAACGTCAGCAGTGAAGAACTCAAACTTGGATCAGGCCTCTGGCGGCCGGGCTTGTCTTGCGCGCTCCACTCGTGACACTGGAACTAACCAACACCGGGGTTCGACATGCGCTTGAAAACGATTGCAGCTTCGCTGGCGTTTGTAGCGGCGATTACGCCCGCCGCCTCGTCGCAACGGCAGGATGACGGTCGCGCGGCGTTCCGCGCCATCTACAAGGAGATGGTCGAGATCGATTCCTCGCCGACCACCGGCTCGTGCACCAAGGTCGTTCAGGCGGCGCAGACACGGCTCAAGGCCGCCGGCTACGCTGACGCCGACCTCCAACTGGTCATACCGCCCGGGAAGCCCGACGACGGCAACCTCGTCGCCACTCTTCGCGCGCAGAATCCGGCGAAGAAAGGCGTCCTGTTGTTGGGCCATATCGATGTGGTCGACGCCAAGCGCGAGGACTGGGAACGCAGCCCCTTCACCCTGTTTGAAGAGAACGGCTATTTCTACGGGCGCGGCACAGCGGACATGAAGGGCCAGGCCGCGATCTGGCTCGACCTCATGATCCGTCTCAAGCAGGAAAAATCATTCCGGGCCAGCCGCGATCTCGTCATGGCGTTGACCTGCGGGGAGGAAACCTCCAATCGCGTCAACGGCGTTGACTACATCCTCACCAATCACCGCAGCCTGGTCGACGTCGCTTTCGCACTGAATGAAGGCGCCGGCGGTCTTCTCTCGGCGGATGGAAAGCATCTGACGCTTCAGGTGCAGGCCGGCGAGAAGATTCACCAGGTCTACACGCTTGAGGTCACCAACCCGGGCGGACATTCCTCGCGCCCGATTCCCGACAACGCGATCTACCACCTGATGGGCGCGACCGAGAAAGTCGCAAAGCTGTCGTTCCCGGTGCAGGTGACGCCTGTGGTGCGCGAATATTTCCGCGTGACCGGCCCGCTGCTCGGCGGCGATGTCGGCAAGGCGATGTCGGCCGTCGCGAAGAATCCGGACGATCAGGCGGCGTTGAAAGTCCTGCTCGACGATCCGACTTACAACGCCTCGCTTCACACGACATGCGTCGCGACCCAGCTCGAAGCGGGTCACGCGCCCAACGCGCTTCCACAGCGCGCCGTTACAACGCTGTCCTGCCGCGTCATGCAGGGCACGACGCCGGAGCAGGTGAAAGAAACGCTCGAGAAGGCGATCGGCAACAGCGTCGTGAAGGTCGACATCGTTCGCCGCCGCGACGGCTCCAGCGCGCCGCCGCTCACCGACGAGATCATGGGGCCGATCAAGGCGCAGGCCGCGAAGATGTGGCCCGGCGTTCCCGTCGCGCCGCTGATGATCGCTGGCGCCACGGACGGCCGCTTCCTGATGAACGCTGGCATTGCGACCTACGGACTCAGCGGTCTGTTCTCGACGGGCGATGAAACCAACGCCCACGGCCTCAATGAGAAGATCCGTGTGAAGTCGCTCTACGAAGGCCGCGACTTCCTCGACGCCGTCGTCCGAGCCTACGTGAAGTAGTCTGTAGCAGAGCTATTACTTCCTACTTCGAAGCAGCCTCGCGAACCCGCGCGCCCTGCAGAATGTGTTGAAGGGCGTAATTCCCTTCATGACAGGCGAACTCGTACACGGGTCCGTTCGAGGGGGTGAACACCATCTCGCCCTTCCACGGCTGCGAGTAGAAGCCGGGATCCTCCACCGCGAACTCGTAAGTGATCTCGTCCTTTCCCGTCCGCGTGAATCGCTCCGTCACAGTGGCTTGTTCCGACAGAAAAATCGGCTCGTAATCGCCATGTTGCCGATTCCATCCCTTGGTGGTCACGACCAACGTGTCCCCTTGCCACCGACCCACACTATCACCCAACCACTGCGTCACCGCCGCCGGCCTGTGCTCCCCCTCCATCCGGATAATCCGAACATCATGCATCATCTCCACATCAATAATCACATGCGTCGCCGTCTGAACGATCTGGTAGGTGTTGTTGTAGATGTTGTTCAGCATGGGCGGACCGCCTGAGCCGCGCGAGCCGATGAGGCAGCGGTCGGCGGGGTTCATGCCTTCGGGGCCATCTTCTCCACGCTTGGCTAAGATGGAACTGATCCGCGTCTTGCCGGCGTCCGAGACAGGCATCTTGCCGTTCGCAGGTTCGATGATCCAGGACGAGCGCGGCTTGCCCTTGACCACGCCAACGCGCATGCCGCGATCAAGCCAGAAGGCGTTGTAACCGCCAGGGTCGCGCCCCGCGGGCGGCGCCGTCTGTGAAGCGGTGGGCGCCGCATCCGCCGCCGCCTGTTCCAACCGCGTGTCTTCCATGCGCCTCACTTGATCGTCGTTGAGCAGAAGGGGCAGGGACGCATTGTTGCGCTCCAGCGTGGTGATGCTGGAATTGGTCCACGTCCCTTGAAGGTCCGGCCTTCCATCCGGCGTGCGTGGCGGCGCGTATTCCGACTGCGCAAACGCCGGCAAGGCGAGCGCCGCGGCGCAGAGCATCGTTAGAGACAGTGCCTTGGCGATCACGCTTCACTCCTTGGGAGATGCGAAAGCTTAAGACCGGGCATGTCGTTGGTACATTCCGTGTGCCTGTAGTTGTCCGTGCGCAAGATTACTGGTCGAGCTTCGCGCAAACGCGCGCAGATTTTGCGCAAACGCTTCTCCGTCTGATCCGCTGTGAGCGAAATGTGGCGGGCGTTTGTGCATTCACGCTCAACGCCGAAGCAGCAATCATCTGAAAACCAACGTCCGCGCGGACTTTCTTCGCGGTGCGGTAGTGCGCTGCAGCAAAGCTGTCATAATCCAGTTCGCGATAGGAAAAATTCGCGTCGGGCGACTGCGTGCGCAGTGTCGCCCTGAAGGCCGTTGCACGGACGAAAACCCGGCGCCCGACAAACTGACACCGTCTTGTTTTTCACGCGTCCGGGGACGCTTCGTCTGTACGCGTGCGCCCCGCTTTGTCCTGATCGTCGCACCACAACGCGATCGAGTTCGGCCTGTGCTGAGCGAGTGTATGTAAACGGGGACAGTGATCATGAAGACCAAACTTCTGTATTCGGGAATCGTCAGCGCCGTAGTCAGCGCGATGTTGATAGGGGGAGGGGCCGCATGGGCGCAGGCTGGGCCGGATCCCGTGCAGGGGCCTAGCGAAGAGCAGCCCCCCGGAGAAAAAGAAGAAGTCGTCATCATTACCGGCACGCGTACGCAGGGTCGCAGCGTGGCGGATTCCCCCGTGCCTGTGGACGTACTCAGCGCTGGCGATATCGAGTCGGTGCCCTTCACCGATACCAATGACGTCCTGAAATCGCTGGTCCCGTCCTTCGCCATCAACCGTCAGCCGATTTCGGATGGCGGCACGTTCACGCGTCCGGCCGAACTGCGCGGGTTGCCGACCGACAAGACACTGGTGCTTGTCAACTCCAAGCGCCGCCACCGCGCAGCGCTCGTCGAAATCGGCGGGTCCGGCACCCAGGGACCCGACATCGCCACTATTCCGGCGTCAGCTCTCAAGTCCGTGGAAGTGCTGCGCGATGGCGCGGCTGCGCAATACGGTTCGGACGCCATCGCGGGCGTTATCAACTTCATTCTCAAGGACGACACCGAAGGTTTCTCGGTAACGGCGCAGACCGGCCAGTATTACGAAGGCGACGGCCAGGAATACGTGCTTGGCGCCAATGCCGGATTTGCTCTTGGCGACAATGGCTTCATCAACATCTCCGGCGAATATTCCAAGGCCGACGCCACCATCCGCGCCGAGCAGTATTGTGAATCCTGGTTCTGCCTCGATCCCAACAATCCGGACTATGACGCCAGCGCATCCTACAACACGTTCCTGACGCCAGCCTACCTCGACGCGGTTAAGGCCATGGGTCCCGTGGTGCAACCCTGGGGGCAGCCGAATTCCGAGGCCGCGCGCGCCTTTGTGAATGCCGGCTACACATTTAGCGAGGCCCTCGAACTCTATGGTTTTGCGAATTATTCGAACAGCGAGGGCGACGGGAGCTTCTACTATCGCTATCCGCTAAACGGCACGATCCAAGATCTGCGCGAAGCTGACGGTTCGATCTACTCGCCGCTCGAAAAATACCCCGGCGGTTTCACGCCGCGCTTCTTCGGCAAGCTCATCGACTACTCGGCGGCGGGCGGGGTTCGTGGCAGCTTCGACAATGGCTTTGGCTATGACGTCAGCTTGCGCAACGGCAAGAACGAGATTCAGTACACGCTGAAGAACACGATCAACCCGTCCATGGGTTCTGCCTCGCCGCAATCCTTTCGCCCCGGCGATCTGATCAACGAGGAAACCCAGGCCCAGGCCGATTTCACGCAGGAGTTCAACGTTGGCTTTGCAACGCCGCTCGTGGTCGGTTTCGGCCTTAGCTACCTCGAAGAATCCTATGAGATTGTGGAAGGCGAGCTGAACTCCTATCTCGCCGGCCCGCATGCCACGCAAGACCCGTACAATCTGTGTGACGATTTCGGCGCGCCGACGGCCGCGGGCGTGACCGTGATCGGCAATGGCTCGACGCTGAACTGCGCCGATATCAACGATCCGGACGATGACAGCGACAGCTACGATCCGGTCTACCAGGTTGTCGGCGTCGGCTCGAACGGCTTTCCGGGCTATTCGCCGGACTTTTCCGGCAAGTATCAGCGTGACTCGCAGGCTGCCTATATCGATGTCAGCGCCGACGTCACCGATGAGCTCTTCCTGCAGGCGGCTATCCGCTACGAAGATTATTCGGATTTCGGCGAGAAGCTCGTCTGGAAATTGGCAGGCCGTTACGAACTGGCGGACAATTTTGCGCTGCGCGGTTCGGTCGGCACCGGCTTCCGCGCCCCGACGCCGGGCCAGCAGGGCACGACGAACGTTTCGACCCGGTTGCCCGAAGGCTTCCCGGTTGCGACGGGCCTTTTCCCGGCCGGCGGAATCGTCGCCCAGGCTCTCGGCGCCAAGGAGCTGAAACCTGAGACCTCGACCAACTTTGCCGCTGGCTTCACCACCGATTTCGGCGACCTGACGCTCACGGTCGATGCTTACCAGATCGAGATCGACGATCGCGTTTATGCAACCTCCACCCAGGACGTCTCGACGAACCCGACTGCCGGCGCCGCCTATGACAACTATCGGGCCCTTGTGACAGCGGGCGTCTCGGGCGCCGAATCGATCGGCGGCGTTTTCTTCTTCCAGAACGCCTTCGACACAGTGACTCGCGGCATCGACGTCGTCGCTACCTACTCGATCGACTTCGGCGCACAGGGATCGACGAAGCTGATCGGGTCGCTCAACTACAACGAGTCTGAACTCGACTCGCTCAACATCGCTGGCCTGCTCAACGAGGAAGACATCTACGACTTCGAGCATGCCGATCCGAAGATCCGCGGCGTTCTGACGGCGGTGCACGACGTCGGACCGTTCTCGATTCTCGCCCGCGCCAACTACTATGGTGAATACTCGAACTCGGAGGGCGGTCTTGCGACCATTCAGGAATTCAGTCCCGAAATCCTGTTCGATTTCGAATTCGCCTACAACTTCACCGACAAGACGCTCGTTGCCATCGGCGCGCGTAACGCCTTCGACAGATACCCCGCGCTCGATGAAATCCGCGAGGAGTGCTGTGGCGCTCTCTACCGTTCCGACTCGGTCGTAGATTGGCAGGGGGGTTACTACTACCTGCGCGCCCGTCACGCCTTCTAAGGCGCCTGCGGCGTATGCGGCAAACTGATTGACTTGAAGGCCCCATGCGGGGGCGCGTTTCGCCCCGCATGGGCGCCGTTGAGGCGGCGGCGCTGCAATACGCGGCGCCGGGCGATGTTTGAGGTCTCACGTTAGCTCTCGGCCTTGCCCGCCTCGCCCGGCCGGAGCCAAGTCGAAATCGAAAATCGTTGCTGGAATCGCATCGGGAAGTTGGCGTGGCGCTGAACGACATGGCGGAAGTTGCGATTCAGCAGGACTGGCTTGGGCCTGCTTTCCAGCAGTATGGGCTACTGGTCTTGTCTATGCTGCTTGCGGGGCTGTTTGCGGGCTTCGTGGCGGGCATGTTCGGGATCGGCGGAGGCTTCGTCGTCGTCCCTGCGCTCGCGGCGGTTCTTACCGTGCTGCCGCATGATGGCGGCAACGAGCACATCATGCACGTTGCGATCGGCACGTCTCTGGCGACGATATTCTTCACCTCGCTCCGCTCCGTGCAGGCTCACGCGAAGCGGGGGGCGGTCGACTGGAATATCCTGAAGGGCTGGCTGCCCTGGGTCGTCGCCGGCGTCATCGCGGGTGTCGTGCTCACCAGCTTCATGGATGGCGAGCAGCTGAAGATTGCCTTTGGCGTCTTCCTCATCCCACTCGGCCTGCAATTCATCTTCCGCATTCTTGGCCGCAAGGCGAAAACAGAAGAGAGCATGCCCAAAGGCCCTGTGCGCGCCGCGCTCGGCTCCGGCCTAGGCGCCTTCTCCTCGCTGCTGGGCATTGGCGGGGGCACGCCGGCTATCCTGATCATGACGATGAGCGGCGTGAACATGCACCGCGCTGTCGCCACCGCCGCGGGCTTTGGCACTATCATCGCGGTTCCAGGCGCAATTGGCAGCATGGTGACAGGCTTCGGCCAGCCGCATCTGCCCGTGGGCTCGATCGGCTTCGTCAACCTGATCGCGCTCGCCTCGATCACGGCCATGAGCATCCTGACGGCCCCGCTCGGCGCCGCAGCGGCCCACAGCCTTGATCCAGTGAAGCTGAAACGGATCTTCGGCTGCTACCTACTGGTGACGGCCGCCTTCATGCTGAAGGACTCGATCCCGGTCGCCGCGATGTGGGCGCAGGTGACAGGCGCAGCGTAAGCTGCGCCCGTCGACTTCAGACCCGCTACTTTGCGAGGCTGGCCTTGTAGTCCTCCGCCGCCTTCAGCAGGCGAATAACGTTCCCGCCCCACATCTTCTGCAGGTCCGCTTCGGTGTAGCCCGCCTTCAGCAGTCGATCGGTCACCTTCGGCAGCATGGTGACGTCGTCATAGCCTTCAACGCCGCCGCCGCCGTCCCAGTCGGCGCCGAAGCCGACATGGTCGACGCCCACCAGTTTGATGGCGTAGAGGATCTGTTCCATGTAGTCCTCGAAGGTCGCGCGGCTCTCAGGGAACTGCTTGTCGATCGCGTTACTCTCATCGAGATACTGCTCGTACTTCTCGCCCGAGAGGTCGTTCGGATTTCCCCATTTTGTGCGCAGCGCGGTGAGGGCGTCCGTCCGTTCCTTGCTTTGCGGCAGCACTTTCAGGAACGAGCCCAGCGCGTTCATGTGAATCACGCCGCCCTTCGCCGCCAGCTTCTTCAGCAGCGCGTCAGGCAGGTTGCGCGGATGTTCGAACACGCCGTCGCAGCCATGGTGCGAAAGGATGATGGGGGTTGCTGACAGGTCGATCATCTGCTCGATCGTGGTGTCGGCCGAGTGACTGCCGTCCAGGATGATGCCGAGTGCGTTCGCGCGCTTCACATAGTCGCGTCCCATGGGCGAAAGGCCGCCCCATTTGGCGCCGACGGGTCCCGGGTTGGTGGAATCGGCAAGCTGGTTCGTGCCATTGTGCACCGGCCCTGCCATGCGCACGCCCAGCTTGTAGAAGCTGTCGAGCAGGGAGAGATCATCTCCAAGTTCGTAAGAGTTTTCCATCGACAGATAGACGATTTTCTTGCCTGCCGCATTGATCCGCGCGGCGTCGGATGATGTCAGAGCAATTTCGAACACATCCGGATTCGCCGCGACCATCTTGTGGATCGAGGTCGCGCGGATCAGGGCCTTGTCGCGCACTTGCTGATAGCCTTCCGGCGTCAGCGGGCCCTGGCCCATATAGATCGCCCAGAATCCGCCATCGAGGCCGCCCTCGATCATGCGCGGGTAATCGACCTGCGTTCCATCGCGCTCATACGAGTGTCGCTTCATGATGTCGTAGCCATGCGCGGTGTCGAAGAAAGCCGGCGTGTCGAGGTGAGTGTCCAAGGTCATCAGGCGCTGGTGAAGCGCGAACACGTCAGCGCTCACGCCGGACGAGTTGGTGGGCGCCATGGTCGAACAGGCCGTGAGCGACGCTGCGCCAAGCAGGGCGAGCTTCAGGGAATTGCGATACGCCATGGAAAATCCTCGTGAGTTGCGGTGCCGGTAGTCATGCACGCCGCCTAGGGACGCCTCAAGGTTTTCCTGAGCAGGCGGGGCTTACCGGTTAGGTGAGCAAAATAATGCGCACTCTGCGTCAGATGGTGTGGCTTCGTTGGGCAAACCGCGAGAAGTTGACGCAGGTTGGCGTTTCGAGCGCGGAGGATGGACGTGACCCTGTCGATCCGCGAGGCCGTCGCCGAGCAGGCGGCAAAGATCGCAGCTGTGAGGGGCGCTGCGGCGATGGACCTTACCGCCCGCTTCGGCATGGGCATGTGGTCGTCCAACACAACGGAGAACGGCGTCCTCTTTGCGATGAAGCGCGGCCGGGTGATCATCGCTGTTCGGGACGACGCCATCGTCGGCACGCTGACCTTGTCGACCTACAAGCCCTGGGCAATCGACAAGTCGTATTTCACGCGCGTCAAAACGCCGGTCTATCTCACCAGCATGGCGATCGACCCGAAAGCCCAGCGGCAGGGCATTGGTCGCGCGCTGCTGGCCGACGCCGAAACCCGCGCGCGTAGCTGGTCAGGTCAGGCGATCCGGCTGGACGCCTTCGATGCAGACGCCGGCGCGGGCGATTTCTACGCACGATGCGGCTATGTCGAGCGTGGCCGGGTCGTCTTTCGCACCGCGCCGCTGATCTATTTCGAGCGCTTGCTCATTTATCCGCCAGCCTGAGCGGCCCCTCATCACAGCTGCGTTTTTGAGAGTATTTGCAAATGAGAATGGGTTGCAAATAGACGGGGCCTGTCGTAACGCTCGCCGCTGAAACGGGGTCATGAGGCGCCCGGAATGACAGCGCGCGTCGGGCAAAATCCAAACGTCAGGGAATCGGATGGCCGAAGGGTCGGACATGACTGCGACCGCGTCTGCGGAGGCCAAGAAGGCGGCCGCGGAAAAGGCCCATCGCAAAAAGGTGCGCCGTCTGTTCTGGATGACGCAGGCGCGTATCTGGCACTGGATCACCGGCGCCGCGACGTTGGTCGGGATGCTGATGTTCGCGATCACCGGCATCACGCTGAATCATGCCGGCCAGATCGAGAGCAAACCCGTCGTCACCGAGATCGCGCGGGTCTTGCCCGCGGAACTTCTCGCCCGGCTCGGTCCGCCGCCGGCGGAAGGGGAGAAGGTCATCCTCCCCAAGCCCGTCGCAGACTGGCTGCAGACCGAAACCGGCGCCCCTATCTCGCGCCGCACAGGCGAGTGGTCGGACACGGAAGTCTATGTCGGCATGCCCAAGCCCGGTGGAGATGCGTGGCTGTCGATCGACCGCGACACCGGCGACGTCATCTTCGAAAATACCGATCGCGGCGCGGTCTCGTGGCTCAACGATCTTCACAAAGGCAGGAACACTGGGCCGGTCTGGTTCTGGTTTCTCGACATTTTTTCGATCGCCGCGATCCTGTTCTGCATCACGGGGCTGGCGCTGCTTTGGATGCACGCTGCCCGGCGCCCACCAACGTGGTTTATCGTCGGCGCGGGTCTTCTCCTGCCGGCTCTGATCGCCGTCTTTCTCGTTCACATCTGAGGTAGATTGAGTATGCGCAAACTTCTCTGTCTTGCGGTTCCGGTGATCACGGCGGGCGCTGCCCACGCTGGCGGCATCGAACTCACCGTCGAGATTCCGAAGCTCAGCGTTGCCGAGTATCACCGCCCCTATGTCGCGATCTGGATCGAGGATGCGTCCGGCAAGGTCGCGGCCAATCTTTCCGTCTGGTACGATGTCGACCTCAAGGACAGCGAAGGCGAGAAGTGGCTGAAGGACATTCGCCAATGGTGGCGCCGCACTGGCCGCTCGCTTGAGATGCCGCTGGACGGCGTCTCCAGCCCAACCAAGGCGCCGGGCGCCAACAAGGTGACATTCCCGTCTGACAAAGGCGCGCTCGCGACCCTGGCGCCGGGCGACTACAAGCTCATCGTCGAAGCGACCCGCGAAGTCGGCGGCAAGGAGATGGTCGAAGTCCCGTTCAAATGGGCCCCGGGCGCCGAAGCCACCACCAGCGCCAAGGGCAAGGAAGAACTGGGCGTCATCACGCTCAAGCTGACCAAGTAATTCAAATCACACCGGGAGACACCGCATGAAAGCCATCGCCAAGCGCCTCATTACTGCAGCCGCCGTCGCCTCGCTGATGGTCGGCGCCGCCCACGCCCACCGCGCGTGGTTCGTCCCGTCTGCGACCGTGGTGTCCGGCGACAATGCCTGGGTCACGATCGATGGTGCGGTCTCCAACAACCTGTTCTTCCCGGATCACCGCCCGATGCAGATTGATGCGATCAGCATCACCGCGCCGGACGGCTCCACGGTGAAACCCGCCAATGCCATGGTCGGCCAGTACCGCACCACGTTCGACCTCAAGCTTGAGCAGAAAGGCACCTACCGCATCGCGCAGGCCAGCAACGGCCTCAACGCATCGTGGAAGGAAGGCACGGAGACGAAGCGCTGGCGCGGCACGATGGGGGACTATGTATCGCAGGGCATCGACAAAAAGCCGGGCGTCCAGCTCACCACTTCCAGCCGTCGCGTCGAAACCTTCGTCACGAACGGCGCGCCGACTGACGTGAAGCTCACCGGCAAAGGCCTCGAACTCTCCGGCGCACACCCCAACGATCTCTATTTGGGCGAGGAAGTCACCTTCAAGCTCACCGACAACGGCAAGCCCGCCGCGAACGTCGAGATCACCCTGATCCAGGGCGGCGACCGTTATCGCGAGCAGGCCGGCGAGGTAAAGCTGAAAACCGACGCCAGCGGCGCGTTCAAAATGAAAGTCGAGAACGCCGGCATGTACTGGCTCGAAGCTGAATCGCGCGGCACGACCACGATGGAAGGCAAGACGCTCAACTCGATGTCGACCTATGTCGCCGTGCTGGAAGTGCTTCCGGGTTGATCTTGTCCGGCCCCGATCGCCACAATGAAGAAGCCGGTCCGCCAACAGCGGGCCGGCTTCTGATTCCAATCGGCCTCAAGCCGTCCCATGTCCGCGCGTCCCGCATCAATGCGCCCGTGCGCCGCCTCTCCGGCGCCACCATGGGCACTGGCTGGTCACTCGCCTTCGCAGCGCCGGACAGCGTGCAGAACAGCGCCGTGGTCGCGGCGCTGGAAGAAACCTTCGCGCTGGTCATCGGGCAGATGAGCGGCTGGGAACCCCGGTCCGATCTCTCGCGCTTTAACCGCGCCAACAGAAGCTGGCATGATCTTTCCGAGGACTTCTTTGTTGTCCTCACCCGCGCCCTCGAAATCGCAAACCTTACTGGCGGCTTTTACAACCCAGCGCTCGCCGCCCGCATGGACCTCTTGGGATTCGGCCCAGCGCTTGATCATCCGTGCGGATCAGGCAGCTGGCGCGACATCGAGGTCGATGCCGCCAACCGCCGCGCCTTCCAGCCCGGCGGCGTCGCCCTCGATCTCTCCTCCATCGCCAAAGGCCACGCTGTCGATCTCTGCGCCTCGCGCCTGCGCGCCCTCGGTATTCCGAGCTTCCTGATGGAAATCGGCGGCGAGTTCGTCGGCGAGGGTGTGAAGCCTGACGGTCAACCCTGGTGGATCGAACTCGAACTTTGCGATATCGGCCAGGCCCCAGGCGAGCCTCGCCACACCGATGTTGCGCTGGTCGGCCTCGCCATCGCCACCTCCGGCGATTTCGTCCGCCGCCGCGAAGGCGTCTGCCACCTACTCGACGGCCGTACGGGTGCACCGCTTCGTGGCGAGCTCTCCGGCGTCTCGGTCATTCACCCCAGCGCCATGGAAGCCGACGGCTGGGCCACAGCCCTCTTCGCGCTTGGCGCAGACGAGGGGATGGCGATGGCCGACGCTCAGCGCCTTGCCGCCATCTTCGCCACGCGCACTTCGGAAGGCGCGCGCTCACAGCTCAGTGCGAAGGCACGGGAGATGCTGGGTTAGAGGCGCAAGCCCTACTCACCGTACCTCGACACAAACAACGGACGTCCTTCGTCGTAGGGAAGAAACGCCGTTCCGATATAGCTCCACTCTTCCCCGACCGGATGCTCATCCCTGTCGAAGTCGGTGAACGCCTTCACGACGCGATAGCGCTTGCCGGGAACCAGATGCGCATAGCCGCCCCCACGCCATGGCTCGAATACGTTCCTTTGGGCGAACCTTCACCAAGCATTGCAGCTTCCATTTTGCCGGCGCGGCTTACCGCTATGCGCCCAAGCGCGCGAACCGGAAAGCGCCCTCAATCTTCCGATAGCATCGCCATTGCGCCCTTGCGGTCGCTAGGCTTGAGCTTGAGGAACAGGGCGCGCGCCTTCTTTATGTCCGCCGGCTTGCCCGTCTCGGACGCCAGCCTCAGCGCAACAGTGGTTGGATCCTGGGGGCCTCTGATGAAGGCCAGCGCCTTGGCCATCTTGCCCATGGCGTCCCGATCAATTGAGCCTTCGTCCATAATCCTACTCCGAAAACGCCCTGACGGCGCAAAGTGCAGCATGGCATGGAAGTGCGCGCCCGGTCGTCGTCAAAGGCTGGTCAGCCTCGACTCGCATGTTATTGAGGCTGGAAGCTTTTTCGGAGCGCCGCTGCATGCAACGCCTGATCTTTATCGGCCTGATCCTCGCGATGATCTTTGGCGTCATCGCCGGTGCGATGGTCTATGGCGACCCTGGCGCGCGTGTGAGCGCCGCGGCCCAGCGCGTCGCTTCTTTCGACGTGAACGCCGATGGCCAGCTCAGCGAGCAGGAATTCAACGCCTCGCGTGCCGGTGACGACATCACGTTTGCGCAGGCCGACAAGAACAAGAACGGGCAGGCGACGCCGCTGGAAATCGAGAAAACCTCGACCAAAAGCCAGACGGACATGGCCAGCTACTTCAAGATTCTCTCTGACATTTTCCTGCGTTTGATCAAGATGATCGTCGCTCCGCTGGTTCTGACGACGCTCACTGTCGGCATCGCCCATCTCGGCGGCGGCGCGGCTGTGGGCAGGATCGGCGCGCGCACAATGGCCTGGTTTGTTACCGCGTCACTCTGCTCGCTCGGTTTAGGCCTGGTGATGGTCAACGTTCTCCAGCCGGGGGTGAATTTCCCGGTAACGCTGGATACGGCCGTGGCTGACATTTCGACGGTTTCGACGGGCACTTTCTCCCTTACCGAGTTCATCACCCACGTCTTCCCGACATCGATCGCCGACGCGATGGTGAAGAACGAAATCCTCCAGATTGTGGTGATTTCGCTGTTCTTCGGCGTCGCCCTGCAGGCGCTGGGATCCAAGGCCGGCAAGGTCACCGAGCTGATGGAGCAGGTCGCCTTCCTGATGCTGAAGGTCACAGGCTATGTCATGGCCGCAGCGCCCTTCGCCGTTTTTGGCGCGATCGCCTACACGGTTTCGCTGCAGGGACTCGGCGTCATCGTCGATTATAGCCGTCTCGTCGGAAGCTTCTTCCTGGCGCTGTTCATCCTCTGGGCCGTGCTCATTGCCGCGGGCTTTCTTGTTCTGGGGCCGCGTGTCTTCAAGCTCATCTGGGATGTTCGCGCGCCTGGCTTGATCGCCTTCGCCACCGCCAGCTCGGAAGCCGCCTATCCGCGTCTGCTGGAACAGCTCGAGCGCCACGGCGTCGCTAACCGCGTCGTCTCGTTCGTGCTGCCGCTGGGCTACTCGTTCAACCTCGACGGTTCGATGATGTACTGCACCTTCGCGGTGATGTTCATCGCGCAGGCGATGGGCATTCACCTCGACATCGGCCAACAGATCGGCATGCTTCTCTTGCTGATGGTGACGTCAAAGGGCATTGCCGGCGTGCCGCGCGCTTCGCTCGTCGTCATCTCAGCGACGCTGCCCGCGATGGGCATGAAGCCTGAATGGATTGCGCTTGTGCTGGCCGTCGACGCCTTCATGGACATGGGCCGCACCGCGACAAATGTTATCGGCAACTCGATCGCTTCCGCCGTCATCGCAAAATGGGAAGGCTTGCTGTCGGATCCGACGAAAGACACGCCAGCGGTTGAATCTGTTCTCGGGCCTGAAGAATCGCAGCCTGCGAATCTCTGAGCTGACTCGTGATCACAGGCGTATACCCGGTAGTTTCCGCGCGCTGTGCAAGTTGCGAAGGCGCAATCAAGTTGACAGCGCGCCTTCCCACGGGGCATATGCGCGTCCACAGAGGGTCGCCGACTCCCAACGGCGCAGCGGTGAAAAGCTTAAAAGGCAGCCGCTTGAAAAACCCCGAAGCGCGGCGCCATTCCTGGGGGAATGCGACATCGCGTGCAAAGCCGTTCTGCAAAAAACACTGCTGTGAGACTGGCGCTTGCGGCAAAAGGAAGGCATAAATTTCCGGTTCCGCTACCCA
Source organism: Hyphomonadaceae bacterium (assembly GCA_016714495.1). Lineage (GTDB taxonomy): Bacteria > Pseudomonadota > Alphaproteobacteria > Caulobacterales > Hyphomonadaceae > UBA7672. The sequence goes on from JADKDU010000002.1 coordinate 217,435, forward strand.
TAGCCTAGACGCAGGGAACGGAACATCTGGGGCGTCGAGAGCGAGAGAGACATGTACTACCAGACAAAGCGTAACAATACGCAGACGCGTCTTGTGGGCCTAGCCACGGTCGGTGCTGTGGTCGCTGGCTGCGGGATCGCTGTTCTGAACGGATTCGGCACCTTCATTTTCGTGAAGCCGCCAGAGGCCGAAGTTGTCATGATCGAAGAGCAGGAAGTCGTCGACGAAGACGAGATTCCGCCCCCGCCGATCGACGTTGAACTGCCGCCGCCGCCGCCAATGGCGGTCCTGCCTGAATTTGTGATCGCAGCCCCGCCGGCAGCGCCGGTTGCGCCTCCGCCTCCGCCGCCAGCGCCGCCGCCGGTGAAAGCTGCGCCGCCGCCACCGCCCGCGATTACGCTTACCTCGCGTCCGAAGCCGGGCCGGCGCTTTGAGAAACCCGAATATCCCGCCGCCGCTCTGCGCGCAGGGGAGCAAGGTGAAGTTGTCGTGTCGGTTTGTGTCGGCGTCGATGGTCGCATGTCTGATGTGAAGCTGGTGAAGTCCAGCGGCTCGGAGCGTCTCGACGAAGCGACCATCAAAGGTCTGCCACGGACGCGTCTTGATCCTGCTATCGGCTCGGACGGCAAGCCAATCGCGATGTGCAACCCTCCCTACCAGTTCACCTTGGTCTGGAATCTAGAGGAAGCTAAAAGGTAATTGCACGCGCTCGCGCAGTGCGGCCTGACGGCCGGTCGGGTTGGGTAAGGGGCATCGGCCAACACTTAGGAGCAGTAAGGTCAGGCAGGCGAAGGGATAGCTTCGACCCGCCGGGCTGCAGTCTCGGGGAAACCCGAATGAGGAGAAGACGGTAATGAAAACGGCGTATCTCGGGGATGGTCGCAAGCGGCAGGCCTTTCCAGTAAAAACTGTGTTGGCCGCACTTGCGATGCTGTTCATGCCTGCGGTTGCCATGGCGCAACCGCCGGCCGAGGCTCCCCCGGCCCTTCCGATGGAAGAGCCCGCAACTCCGCCTGCTGAGGCTGCTGCTCCGGCTGCCGCCGAAGCTCCCGCCGCTGGTGAAGAAGAAGGTGGCGCGGCCGGTGAATCCGTCGTCAGCGCCTTCTCGCTTACCGCTGTGTGGGAAGAGGGCGACATCGTCGCCAAGGGCACGCTGATCATCATGGTCATCATGTTCGCCGGCTCGATCTACATCGCCGCTACGAAAGCGGTCGATCAGACGATCCTCTCGAACCAGATGAAGAAAATCCCGGCCTTCTGGGACGCCAACACGCTTGATGAAGGTCTCGACCTTCTCGGCAGCAAGAACGCGTTCCGTGCGGTTGCGGAAGGCGCGATCGCGCAGGCCAACTCGGCTCAGTCGGGTCTTGGCGCGCGTATCTCCAGGTCGGATCGCATGGCGCACCAGGTCGGCATCGAGCTCGAAGGCATCAACGCCCGTCTGCAAGGCGGCATGGCCTTCCTCGCGACGGTCGGCGCCATCTGCCCGTTCGTTGGTCTGTTCGGCACGGTGTGGGGTATCGTTAACGCGCTCATTCGTATCACCGCCTCGGGCGACGCCTCGATCGAAGTCGTGGCCGGTCCGGTCGGTGAAGCTCTGATCATGACCGCCATCGGTCTCGCGGTCGCCGTCCCGGCGGTTATCTTCTACAACTTGCTCGGTCGCCGCAACAAGCTGATCTCCGACGCCGCTCGCCACTTCGCGTTCGACGTCGACAAACTCATGGCGTCGTCGGCAAAAGCTTAACCGCTGACTTGAGGAGAGCCAGCTATGTCTGACAGTGAACAAAGCAGTGTCGGCTCTTCGGCGATCCAGATGGTCGATGAGGATGAGTCTCCCATCAACTCATCGATCAACACGACGCCGCTCGTCGATATCATGCTTGTGCTGCTGATCATCTTTCTGATCACGATCCCTGTGGCCATCGGCAACATTGATGTGACACTGCCGGAAGAGCGCAACGTTGTCGTCATTCCCAAAGTGGAAAACGTCAACCTGTCGGTGTCGTCGGACGGTTCGATCTACTGGAACCTCACTCAGGTGAGTGAGGCCCAGCTGGCCAGCCGTCTCGCCGTCGAAGCCAGGGTTGTGCCGCAGCCTGAAGTCCATATCCGCGGCGACCTCATGACCGAATACTGGCATGTGGGTCGAGTCGTGGAACTTTGCCAACGGTCTGGCATCATGAAGATCGGCTTCATCACAAAAGCGCCGCCTCGTGGGCTCGTTGAGCAGTAGGAGTTAATTGCTATGGCAATGGCAGTTGGAGAAAAGTCTGAGGGCGAGCCGTACTCAGAGATCAACACGACCCCGTTGATCGACGTTATGCTCGTTCTTTTGATCTTGATGATCGTGACGCTGCCTCCGCAGCGCCACGCCGTGAAACTGGATACGCCGCTTCCACCGCAGGAGAACCAGCCGCCGCCGCCAGATGACCTTCCGGACCCCGTCCGGATCATGGTGGACTTCGACGGTTCGATCCTGTGGAACGGCACCATCGTTAGCCGCGCGGAGCTCAATCAGAATCTCATTGCGGAAGCCGCCAAGGCGAACCCGCCGGAGATTCACGTCGAACCGCACCGGCTGGCAAAATATGGTGTTGTGGCTCACGTGATGGCCGCTGCGCAGCGTAACGGTCTTGTCAAAATGGGTGTGCTGGGGGGAACTTGATCTCGCCGCATTCGTCTAAGTGACTTACAACGGCGTCCATCGTGCAAACGACGGGCGCCGTTCGTGCACAGCGCTAGCTGCAGAATCAGAGTTGAGGACGGTGTAAGGCCGTTTATATCAGAAACGACGACTACAGGTGGAGGTTATAAATATGCAGACGTTCGGCAAAGCCCTACGCAACAGCATCCCCGCGCTTGGGCTCGGTTTGGTGAGCGCATTCGCCCTGGCCGGCGTAACTGCTGTTACGGCCCTGTGGCGATCGCCCAGGCCACGGCCAAGAAAGAATTTGTTGAGAACTTCAACGCGGCCAACGCCGCCCTTTCGGCAAAGCGCTATGCTGAAGCAGTCCAGAAGGCGGACGCCGCTGCGCCGCATGCCGAAGGCGCGCAACAGAAAGCCGCTGTCGAGCAGATCCGCGTCGCGGCCACCTGCGGCGGTACGAACGCACAGGCCTGCATCACGGCCATCGAGAAGGGCAAGGCCACGAGCGGCATCCCGGCCGCCGTTCTGCAAAACTGGGACAAGATGCTGGCTGGCAAGTACGACGCCGCGGGCCAGTCGGCCAAGGCTGCTGCCCAGACCAAGTCGAACATCGACAAATACGGCGGTTCTGCCGCCGAGCTTCAGTACATCGCGCGTAAGGAACTCGACGCAAAGAACTATGCCGAAGCTGCAAAGTTCGCGCAGAAGTCGATCGACGCGAAAGGCGGCGCAACCGCTTACAACATCCTGCTCAACGCTCTCAGCGCGCAGAACAAGATGGACGAGTACTTCAAGGTGGTTGAGCGCGTCGCGCCCGTCCTGAAACAGGACACTTATTGGCGCATGCTTATCGACCGCACCAAGAAAGAGCCGAAGTTCAAGTCGAATGAAGCCATGCTTGATGTCTATCGTGCGCTTGACTCGGCCGGTGTGAAGCTCACCGTCATCGAACAGAAAGAGATGGCTGATCTCGCGCTCAACCGCGGCAACGCGATCGAAGCCGAGAAAATCTGGGCTCCGTTGTTCAAGGCCGGTACGCTGGGCGGCGCATCCGACAAGGACGCCGACCGCAACAAGCGCCTCTATGACCGCGCTGTGGCTGACGCAAAAGCTGACAAGGCGACCGATCTCGCCAAGAGCGAGGCCGAAGCCGCATCGAAAACCACGGGCGACCAGTACGCCACCACCGCTGAAGCGCATCTCGGCGCCGGCAACTACGCCAAAGCGATCGAGCTCTACGAAAAAGCCCTTGCGAAGGGCAACATGGACCCTGGCGCGATCGACCTCGCGAAAGTCCGCCTCGGCATCGCCCAATTCAAGGGCGGCAAGAAAGCCGAAGCCAAGAAGACTTGGGAATCGGTCAAGGCCGACAACGGCGCCGCGTGGCTCGCCAAGTCCTGGCTCGCGATCGCCAAGGCCTAACGCCTAGCGACAGACCTAATCGAAAGCCCGGCTGGAAACAGCCGGGCTTTTTTTTGTTTGGGCGACGTGCATGGATCGATGGCATGCGGGGAGCCGCAGCAGTCGCAATCACCCCCCGGCATCCTCCGGCTCCGTACCGGTCGCGCTGCGGGCGGAAATGGCCGGCGAGCCCGTCGCGTCGGGGACATCCTCCGCCGGACGGAATAGCCTGTCCGGCCCGATATCCACGCGCATCGGCAGAACGATCAGTGGCGCGTCATACCCGTGCAGCCTGCGCTGCAGGTTCAGCGCGGTGCCGCCGTGGAGCAGAGTGGAGGCCCAGCCGTGCGGTTTTGTCATTGGCCGCGTCGCCACGAAGATCACGTTAGGATAATCCTCGCGCGCCTTGATGCACAGCTCTTGCAGCGTCTCCACCGCGTCGGTCGAAAAGCCCGTATAGACCTTGGCGGGCATGCCATGGTCGCGGCACCAGGCGGCGATCTTGGCGCACCGCTCGCCCACTTGGCTTTTTAGCCGCTCTAGCGCCTCGTGACCGCCATAGGCCTCTGCGTCTACCTCGCCGGCGGAGATGATAAGCACGCTGTCAAACTGCCCGCGGAACAGCTTCTGCGCATGCATCAGCGCATGTAACCCGGCCGCGCCTTGCGCGCCCGTCACCACCCCTACTGGCCGTTTCATCTTCAGGGGTTTCGGGATATCGATCGCCGCGGACGCATCGCGCATCAGCAGCTCCTCGAACGTCTTGTCCATCGAGGCGTCGAATCTCCGGTAATGGTCGCGCACCCAGTAGCCGCACGCCGCAAGCAGCAACGCCACGACCACCGCCACCCATGCCCCCTGGCTGAACTTGGCGAGGAACAGTGTGACCAGAATCGCCACGGCCACGGTCAGCGCAACGCAGGAAATTACCGTCCGCGAAAACCAGACGCCGGTCTTCATCTCCTTGCGGTGGCCGAAATTGTACCGCACCAGCCCCAGCAGCGAGAGGCTGAAGGTCAGGAAGACGTTGATCGAATACAGCACCACCAGGCTGTGCACCTGGCCCCCGGTGAACAGCAGCAGCACGCCCGCCGCCAAGCCCATGGTCAGCACGCCGTTTTGCGCCACCAGCTTGTTCGAGAGGTGGGCGAATGAATGCGGCGCCCACTTGTCCAGCGCCATCCAGGCCAGCACGGCCGGGCCGCCCAGGAACCCCGATGACGCCGCCACCAGCAGCAGGGCGGCCGCAAAGATCATCGCCACGCCCAGGAAGATCTGCCGCGCCAGCTCATGATCCGGGAACAGCTTCAGCAGCGTGGCGTCGAACACCACGGCGTTCAGCGTTCGACCCTCGACAATCGTGGGCAGCCACACCGTGTAGAGGAGCATGATCCCGCCCGCGAGCACGGCCAGCGAGACGGCGATCAGCGCCATCGCCCGCGCCCCCGTCTGCGCCCGCGGCGGCTTCAGCGTATGCGCGTTCTCCGAAAGCGCCTCGATGCCCGTATAGGTGCCGGCGCCCGCCGCATAGGCTGTCGCGATCACCGCCACCAGCGCCCACGTTCCGCCTTCGCCGGTAACCGTCGCCACATGATTCTCGGCGTTCACCACGGCCGCCACCAGCTCGTCGCTGCGCGCATAGAGGCCAAAGCCAATGAGCAGTACATGGATGATCAGGAAGCCGAAAACGATCGGCGCCAGAACCATCACCGATTCCTTGATCCCACGCAGGTTCAAGAACAGCAGCAGGCCCAGCCCGCCCGCCACCGCAAACGGCTTGTATTGCAGCCATTCCAGTGGAACGAGGTTGAACATCGCGTCCGACGCCGCCGCCACCGAGATCGCGATGGTCAGCGAATAGTCGACAATCAGCGCCGAGCCAGACAGCAGGCCCGCATAAGGGTGCACCAGCTTGGTCGCCGCCTTGTACCCGCCGCCCCCGTTCGGGAAGAGCCGGATGATTTGCACGTAGGCCAGCGAGATCACCACCACGGTCAGGGCCGTGATAACCGCCAGCCACAACACCAGCGGCTCATGCCCCGACAGGTGCAGCGCCTTGTAAGCCTCCTCCGGGCCGTAATTGGCCGACGACAGGCTGTCCGCCCCGACCCCGGCCCAGGCTAGCACGGCAACCAGCGCCGCGTGCCGCCAGGTCTCCGAACTCATCGGATCCTTGAGCTTCTTCTTCTTGCTCTGAACCTTGTCGGAAAGCGCCATACTGTCAGCCAGCCTGGAAAAGCTTCCGGTCTCTACCCGCGGCGCGGGCAAGGGTTCCGGCATGCGTGATCGGTCCGGGGCAGTTTCCTGGGATATGCGTCGCGGTGGTCATGGTTCGAGCGATGCTGTCCGCTGCAATCCTGTCCGGGCGTTTCGGCTGCCCCTGCGACGACGCCTCTTGGCGCGGGCGGACAATCCTCCCGACCCAAGCTGGAAGCAAGCGCGGAATGCCACAAAATTCGCTGGAAATTGAAGGGCGCCTGTGCCTAGCCAGCCTTGCGACCGGAGATATTGCCGCGCGCCCCAACCCGAGTTTGACGCGGCGCAGCGAACCCGCCATACGGGCCCGCAAAACCTCCCAAAGAACCTACCCGCCACCTATGCTGCAGATCAACGACCTCACATTCCGCATCGACGGGCGGGCGCTCTTCGAGGGGGCTTCCGCCCAGATCGCGGACGGCTGGAAAGTCGGCCTCGTCGGCCGCAACGGCACAGGCAAATCCACCTTGCTGCGCATCATCCGCGAGGAGCTCAACAAGGGCGAAGCTGGCGATGGCTCGGTCCGCATCAATCGCGGCGCCAAGATGGGCTATGTGCTGCAGGAGGTCCCCGCCAACGATCTGACACTGCTCGACGTCGTGCTGGAAGCCGATGCTGAACGCGCCGGCCTCATGCGCGAAGCCGATACCTGCGAAGATCCCGACCGCATCGGCGAAATCCACGAACGCCTCGCCGATATCGACGCGTGGTCCGGCGAAGCTCGCGCAGCCGAAATCCTCGTCGGCCTCGGCTTCACGCAGAACGACCTTTCGCGCGCCTGCAAGGAATTTTCCGGCGGCTGGCGCATGCGCGCGGCCCTTGGCGGCGTCCTGTTTGCGCAACCAGACCTGCTGATGCTGGACGAACCGACCAACTATCTCGATCTCGAAGGCGCCGCCTGGCTCGAAACCTATCTGCGCAAATACCCGCACACGGTCGTCATCGTCAGCCACGATCGCGACCTGCTCAACCGCTCTGTCACCCACATCCTCGCGCTCGAGAACACCAAGCTCGTCCTGCAGGCCGGCGGCTACGACACGTATCTCCAGCGGCGCGCCGAACGCACGCAGCACCTCGCCGCGCAGAAGGAAAAGCAGGACGTCCAGCGCGCCCACATGCAGTCCTTCATCGATCGCTTCAAGGCCAAGGCTTCGAAAGCCGCCCAGGCGCAGTCACGCATGAAGATGCTGGAGAAGATGACGGTCATCACCGTGCCGCTCGCCGAGCGCACCATCCCGTTCAAGTTCTACGAGGTCGAGGAACTGGCCTCTCCAATTCTCGAACTCGACAAGGTCGACATGGGCTATGCCCCGGGAAAGCCGGTGCTCGATCGCGTCAGCTTGCGTCTCGATTTCGACGACCGCATCGCCATCGTGGGCGCCAACGGGCAGGGCAAGACCACGCTCGTAAAATCCATCGCGCAGAAACTCCCTCTCCTGCAGGGCGTCCGCCGCGCCTCGAAGAATCTGCGCATCGGCTATTTCAGCCAGGACCAGCTCGACGAGCTGCGCGCGGGCGAGAGCGTGCTCGATCACGTCAGGGATCTGATCCCGAACGCCACCCAGGCCGGCGTCCGCGCCCTCGCCGCCCAGTTCGGCTTTGGCGCCGAGAAGTGTGAGACAAAAGTCGACAAGCTGTCAGGCGGCGAGAAGGTGCGCCTCCTGATGGGCCTCACCACCTACAAGAAGCCGCACATCCTCATCCTCGACGAACCGACGTCGCACTTGGACATCGATAGCCGCGAAGCGCTGATCTATGCGCTTAACGAATTCAATGGCGCGTTGTTGATCATCACTCACGACACCTATCTCGCCGAAGCCACCGCCGACCGCCTCTGGCTGGTCAACAACGGCAAGGCCAACCCATATGAAGGCGACCTTGCCGACTACAAGGCGCTCGTCCTCGCAGCGGATCGTCCCGAAGAAAACAAGCAGCATGCCATCGCGCGCGCCGAACTCGCCGCCGCTGCCGCGAAGGAAGAAGAGCGCTCAGCGAAGGCCGAGAAACCGAAGTCTGCGCCCAAAATGTCTTTCAAGCAGAAGCATCGCATCGAGCAGGCGGAGAAGGACGTCGAGAAAGCCCGCGCCGCTCTGGAATTGCTCGACCGGGATCTGGGCGATCCCGACACTTTCACTCACAAGGCCGACGCCGAAGCCAAGCTTAAAGGCCGCGCCAAGCTGCAGGCGCAACTCGACGCGGCCGAGGCCGAATGGCTTGAAGCTCTCGAGGCGGCTGAAAGCTAGGCTGCTCCACCACCGCCGCCGCCGCCTCCACCCCCGCCGCCCCCACGGCTCTGGGTTCTGCGAAGCATCTGGTTGTGGCCGCCGCCAAAATTGCCTTTGCCGCCGCGAACCTGTTTGGGGTCGAAACCCTTCTTGCCCGGCGCGCCCGGAACTCCGCTCTTGTTCTTCGGGTCGGACGCGCCGTGCAGCTTCTGGAACAGCGCTTTGGCATGCTCGCTTTGGCTTGGATGGTCGCGGCCGGTCGCTTCGGTGTGGTCGCCGGCCTTCGCACCGGCCTTTGTCGACGGCCCCTTGGCGCCCTGTGTCAGAGCGGCGGGGCGTGTTGAGCCGGTATTGCCGGACTTGGAATTCACCGGATCCGGGTTTTCTTTCGAGCTCACAGGCGTGTCGTTGCTGGAAGTGGCGGACCCGCCGAGTTTCTTGTCGGTCTTTCCGGACTTGCCGCGGTCGCTGGCGCTGGGCATTTGACGCTCCTTTTTATCGGGGCGTGTAAACCGCCCTTTGTTTCAATGTAGGCCGCTCGATCTCCAGACGCGAGGGGGAGACGCCCTCAGCCTTCATTCTGGCTTCGATCCAGAGGAGAATGTTCTCGAAGGTAGGCTTTTCAAGCCCCGGAATGTCGTTCAGCACAGCGTGATCTAGCTGGATCAGCGTCCGCCGGAGCAGGTTTTCGAGCTCTCCGAGGTCCATCACCCAGCCGTCGTCGTCCGGGTTCTGGCTTGCCACGCTGGCGGTCACGACGAAGGAATGGCCATGCACTTTGCGATAGTGCGCGGCGCCGGCTTCGGCCTCGATATAGTGGCTCGCCTCAAAGCTCGCCGATGCGCTGATCTCGAACATAGCCCAAACTCAAACGTCCAGGTCCCACCACGGGAAGCCGGGAAGCGAGGGGCCTAACCGCGCCATGCGGCAGGCCACGCCCGCGACGTCGGGGTATACGTCGGCCTTGTCGGTCTGCACAACCGCTCCCAGCACGCCCGGCTGCCGCAGGCAAAGGTCCAGAATCTCTGCGCAAAGCGTCTCCTGCAGGTTGAAATGACGCGTGTTTACCAGCCCCAGCACGCCTTCCAGCACGAAGTCATAATCCTGCACGCCCGCAATCTGGTCGCCCAATGGCGGCGGGGGCAGCATCAGGGTGACCGACACGTACAGCTTCTGGCGCGCCGCCTGCTCGAAACCATGGATGCCGATCGACGCCGAGGTCTCGATCCGGCTGATGCGGATGAGGTAGAAGGGCGGGTAGCTCATTTGGCCTCCCGCGTGTCGAAAATCACATCGCGCGCAGATGCCTTCAGCCGCTGGCCATTATCGACATGGATCACCTGTGCGGTCAGCGAGGCATTGCCCATCAGGAATTCAACCGCCGAGACAACATCATCCAGCGCGATCGGTCGTTGCATCGGATTGCGCGAGGCGACGGTCTCGAACTCCGCCAGCGTCTGGTCATGGCTCGGCAGCAGCAGCCCCGGCGCAATCGCATTCACGCGCACCGCCGGCGCGAACGCCCGCGCCATCATGTCGGTCGCCGCCAGCAGCCCCGCCTTGCTCATCGTGTAGGAATAGAAATCCGGGTTCATGTTCCAGAGCTTCTGGTCCAGAATGTTGACGATGCAATTGTCACGCGCCGGATCAGCCTGCGCCGCAAAACGCTCCGAGAGCAGGGCAGGCGCGCGCAGGTTCACCGCAATCGCCCTGTCGAACGCCGCGATATCCATCGCCCCCGGCGTGTCATGGTCAAATACCGACGCCGAATTGACGAGACCTGACAGCGGCCCGCCCGCCAGCTGGCTCGCCTGATCGATCAGCGCACACGCGGCAGTATGATCGCTAAGATCCGCCGCGATCGCCCAGACATGCGGATTGTCGCCACGCAGCTGCGCACACAGCTGCTCCGCCTCGGCGGCATTCGCGTTCGCATGGATCACCAAACCATGTCCCGCCGCCGACAGCTGCTCGACAAGCCGCCGCCCGACGCGCTTTGCGCCGCCCGTCACCAGAATGCGTTTTAGGCCCGCGGTCATGGGCCTGTCTTGCGGCGAGGCCCGTCTCCGGGTCAAGCCTTGCCCGCCAAATCAGTCGGAGAACTTGCCGCTGATCATCGCCTTGGTCGGCTTCTCGCCATCGAGGCGCAAGCCCTGCCGCCAGTCCCAAGGCGAGATGAACTGGCCGGCCCAGATCCCGACCTTCGCCTTGCGCGCCTTGAGCTCGGACTCAACATATGCCGTCGAATAGTCCCGATAGGCGAGGGCGTGGCCGTTGGTCACAAGCCATTCCTGGATGTTCGCGCCGCGCACCGAACACTTGCCGATGAAACGGCCATAGCGATCCTTGTCCTCGATCGCGCATGTCACCGGATTGCGGCTAAGCCATTTATCGAGCGCGTTGGCCGCGATTGACCCACAGCGCACGAAGGCATGCTTCGCATCGAGACATTTCTGTCCTGACTCCGGCGCATCGACGCCCGTCAAACGGATACGTTCGCGGTTGATTTCCAGCGTGTCCGCATCGATCACCGAAGCTGTCCCGGAGATAGACGCCGGCAATCCCTTGCGCGAGGGCGCGGCGTCGCCTTCCAAGGGCGCGAGCGCCACCGCAAGGCCCAGAAGCGCCGGCGCCGCCCACATGATAGGGGCGTTCCAGCGGCCAGATCGCGCGTGTTTCGAATGTTCCTGTCCCATAACACGCACGGTTGGGGGGAAACCTTGCGAATCCGTTGACTGCGGCCGAACGGCCCCTCGTCCACAGGGGTGGATTCATGCTTGCGCGCGGGTAGGCATTCGTGTCCTTTGCGCCCGGATTTGAGGAGTTTTTCATGACCGGCGTCGTGGTGGTCGGAGCCCAGTGGGGCGACGAGGGGAAGGGCAAGATCGTCGACTGGCTGTCGAGCCGGGCTGACGTCATCGTCCGCTTCCAGGGCGGCCATAACGCAGGCCACACGCTCGTCATCGACGGCAAGGTGTTCAAGCTGAACCTGCTGCCCTCAGGCGTCGTGCGTGGCGGCAAGCTCTCCATCATCGGCAACGGCGTCGTGGTCGATCCATGGCACCTGCTCAACGAGATCGAGTCAATCGGCAAGTCCGGCGTCCATCTTGGACCCGACGATCTCATCCTCGCCGACAACGCCGTCCTGATCTTGCCCTGGCACAAGGACATCGACGCCGCGCGCGAGGAAGCCGCCGCCGGCGCGCAGATCGGCACGACACGTCGCGGCATCGGCCCCGCTTACGAAGACAAGGTCGGCCGCCGCGCCATCCGCGTCGCGGACCTCGCCGATCCCGCTGCGCTTGATCTCAAACTCGATCGCCTGCTGGCCCACCACAGGCCGCTGCGCCTCGGCCTCAACCTACCCGAACCGGATGGCGAGCAGCTCAAGAAAGACCTGCTGGCCATCGCGCCGCAAATCCTCTCCTATGCCCAGCCCGCCTGGGAGCGCCTCGACCAGGCCGTACGTCTCGGCCGGCGGATCCTGTTCGAAGGCGCGCAGGGCGTGATGCTCGACGTCGATCACGGCACCTATCCGTTCGTCACTTCGTCCAACGTGGTGTCAGGGCAGGCAGCCGCCGGCTCCGGCGTCGGCCCCGGCGCGATCAACTATGTGCTCGGCCTCGCCAAGGCTTACACCACCCGCGTCGGCGGCGGCCCGTTCCCCACCGAGCAGGACAATGAGATTGGCCAGCGCCTTGGCACGGTCGGCCACGAATTCGGCACCAACACCGGCCGGGCCCGCCGCTGCGGCTGGTTCGACAGCGTGATGGTGCGTCAGGCCTGCTCTGTCTCCGGCGTCACCGGCCTCGCTCTGACGAAGCTCGACGTGCTCGACGGTTTCGATGAGATCCAGATCTGCACGCACTACAAACTCGGCGACAAGATCATCAATCACTTCCCTTCCGGCATGACCGATCAGGCCAACGTCCAGCCTGTCTACGAGACCGTCAGAGGCTGGAAAGGCTCCACCGCGGCGCCCGCTCCTGGACCCAACTTCCCGGCGAAGCCGTCAAATACGTCCGGCGCCTCGAAGAACTCGTCGGCAAACCCGTCGCGCTCCTCTCGACCTCGCCGGAACGCGAAGACGTCATCCTCATGCGCGACCCGTTCGAGAAGTAGGGAGTTTGGTTGGGGACGGCGAAGTCAGACGTGGCTTGCGACCATTTCAAAGTAGCGCGCAAAGCCGCAAGAGAGATGCACAGAGGCGCGGGCGGCGCTTGCGCTGTAAAACTCTGCGAGGCGCGATCCAGAATGCCGCGCTCAGCTTGTATCAAGGATCAATGCATTCTCACCAACGTCGGATAGGTCACAAGCGCTGCGGTGCTGCGGCAAGCGTTCATAAGCAGAACGTTTCAGTACTTTCGCGAGTTGAAACCTTCGAGCAGCTTTATCAAACGATGGAGAAAGCAATCGGCGGCATGAAAGAAATCGGACCGCTCTCTTGCTACGACGTTGCGCATCGTATCGGGATTTCTCGCAAAATCTCCCCCACAGAAGTCTATCTGCACGCAGCTACGCTCGATGGCGCCAAGAAGGTTGGTGCGACGATAGGCAAGCTCACAAAGATCCCGATGTCTGATCTGCCGCGCGTCCTACGATCACCGACGGCTGAAGAAGCCGAAGACTTTCTTCGCCATTGTTCCAGTGGTCGGTTTGGCGGCGATTGCGCCGGTCGCAGGTTGAAAGGCGCCTGCTGGTAAAGGTTCGGAAATGCAGCGGGCGTCATGCCAAACGGCGTACAGAGGCGGCGACAGCGCAGCCTGAAAGCGTGATTGTCCGCTTCTCATCGCCGTTTCGGCCTAAACGCGATCAGCACATTGCCCGGCGGCTCGCCGAAGCGCGCATAGCCTGATTGCACGAACAGAGTCCCGTCGCCCGCCACATACGGCGCGGAATCCAGGCCGCCGCCATGGCCCGCAACGCCGTTCACAGTGTCGGGAAAATCGCGATTGGTCATGTATTCGAACAGCACGTCACCCGTCTCGCTGTCGAAGATGCGCAGCATGCCCTGCGTCGTCCCCGTCACCACCGCGCCGTCCACCAGGAGCGGGGCAGGCGACATGCCGAGCCGGCACACCGCCGCGCGCTCGGGCGGGCGCACGGCCACCGCGCTCTCCGATGTCGTGACGCGTCCCTGCGCGCTGGCAGGAGTGGCGGCCGCGGCTGCCGGCGGCGTCGCAGGCCGTGTTGGCGCGGGCGTTACGCGCGGCGCTGGCGGAAGCAGCGGGGCAGTCACTGCCTGCATACGCCATTCCGGCGCGGGCTTGCGCGCCTTCGCTACCGGGAATTCCTGGCCGCAATCGCGCGCATTGTTGTTGTACGACCACTCGATCTCGCCGGTCATCGCGTTGACCGCGCTGATGCCGGGCCCCCAGGCCGGGTTCTCGGTCGGGCTCGCGGGCCGGTTGCTGTCATTGTTAGGAACGAAGATGCGCTGCCCGTCATAAGCCATGCCCCAGTGCACGCCGCCATTGGCCGACCCGCGCCCGACCTTGTTGCCCCACACCTGTTTGCCGGTGTCGGGATCGATCGCCCACAGGACGCCGGATTTTTGCCCCGCGATCACGAGCTCCGAACCATCGGTTCGCTTGATCAGCATCGACGTCGCGCCGAAATCATGGTCCGGGCTGTGATATTCCCCCGGCCAGTCGCAATTCGCGGCCTTGCGTCCGCACGCGTAGTTCCAGATGTCCGCCTTGGTCGCCTGGAACACCCAGCGCTTCTCGCCGGTGTCCATATCGTAGGCAATGATCGAGTCGGATGTATCTGTCGCCGGCCACGACACGTTCTCGCCTGTGCCGGCATAGATGACATTGCGTTTCGCATCGATCACCGGCGTGGACCAGACGATCGCGCCCGACGGTCCCCATTGCTGCGTGCCGGTGCGGCTCAGCCTCACGGGCTGCGCCGGCTCCATTGTTTTGCCGGTCCACAGCTTCTTGCCGGTCGCGAGATCGAACGCGATGACCGCGCCTTGCCCCTTGCAGCACTCGTAATCGTCTTGTCCCGCATAGTTCACCTCGATCGCTGAAACCGGCGTGATGACCTTGCCATCATGCACCACCGGCGCGCCCGTGATCCGGTTGTATTCATTCAGCCGCGCGTTCGACACCCACAGTTTCCGCCCTGTCTTCGCATCGACCGCGTGCACGAATCCGGCCGCATCTCCCATCACGATCGACGCGGGCGACTTGTCCGTCGCCTCCGCGAAGGTGAGGGAAGACCGCAGCGTCATCTCAGACGTGTACTGCCACTTCACGCACCCTGAATTCGTATCGAGCGCATAGAGTCGCCCCGTATCCGTGGCCGCAATGAAGATCGTGTCGCCGATGATCACCGGCTGCGAACGCATGGTCGGCGTCTGCGGGAAGGCGATCACCCATGCTATCTCCAGATCCTTCATCTGATCGCGTTTGAGCCCCGTCTGGTCCGCCGTCTGCCGCCGGTTCGCATCATCCGTCACGCCGAACGTCACCGCCGTCCGTGACGCGCCCTCCAGCTTCACCTCCCGCACCTTCACCGGGCAGCGTGCAGAGTTTACCCACGCATCATTGCTGCCTTCCGATTCCGGCAGCCAGTTGATCAGCTCCGCCAGTTCTTTCTTGGGCACGTCCTGCGCCTGCAGCTTCATGTAGCCGAGTTCAAGCGCATATTTCACCGTCGCCCGGTTCAGCGTGCGGATCGCCGCAAGCGACGGCGCGCCGCTCGTCTGCCCGTTGTCGTGGCAGGATGCGCACCACTGGTCGTAGACCGCCTTGCCGGGATGCTCCGCGCCCTCAGCCGCCGTATGCTCCCCGCTCCCTGCTTCACCCGGCCGTGGCGCACACCCGGACGCGCCCAGCACAACAGCAACCGCGAGCGCAAACGCGCGAACATGGCTCATGGAAAGTCCTCCCGAGGAGTCTGCGCTCCCTGGCCCCAACCGTACCGCGGCGCCCCGCCGTTGCAAGGCGTCGCGGCCGGGTCTTCAACGGATGAAGAGGCTTATTCCGCCGCGATCGCCGTGCGCCGCGCCTGTGAGGCCGCATGGCTCGCCAGCGCCCAGCTCAACAGCCGGTCGAGCCCCGTATGGAAGCCCTGCGGTCGCCAGCCCAGGTCGCGCTCCGCCTCAATCGTATCCAGCATCGGGCCGGCCGAGGCTCCTGCGCCACCGCCGTCCACGACCAGCAGGCTCGACCAGGACTGCCGTGTCATCGGCGAACGCTCATCCAGCAACGAGCAAACAGACTCGGCGATATCAATATCCCGCCGCTCGGCCCCAACCGACAGGTCAAACCGCGACAACGGCGGGGCTGCTTGCGCCGCCAGCAGGAGCCCCGAAGCAAAATCCCGGATCGGCAGCCAGTCGCGCACCGTTTCGCCGCTCGCCGCCATCTGGAATGGCTGCCCGTACAACAGTGACGCCACCAACCGCGCCATGAACGACGCGTTCGCCTGCCATGGCCCGAACGCTTCGCCCGCAACACAAGTCACCAGCGGCACGTCATTCGCCCGCGCCCACCGGTCGAGCAGGGCGGCTGCAGCCCCCCGCGCCGCGTGGGATCGCGTCGGCGTTTCCGGCACATCGCTCTCGCCACGCTCGGCATGCACCAGCCGAAACCGGCGCCGCTCGTCGCCTGTCAGCTTCTCGCAATACTGCCGCGCCGCTTCAATAACCGCGAATGCGCCGCCGATCTCGCTATCGACCATGGCGCCCGGATCATCGTCGACGCTGGCCGCGAGGTGGATCACCGCGTCAGGCGCAAACTCGCGCATGATCGCGCGGATCATCGCCCGGTCAGTGACATCAGCCTCGAGCCGGGCATAGCCTTCGCGCTGCGCAACAGGCCCCAGCGCTGGAACGGCAATGTTCTTCTTCCGGCGATCCAGGTTGAGCACTTGGTCGCCGCGTTCGACAGCCAGCCGCACCACGGCCGCGCCGACAAACCCACACCCACCTGTCACGAGGACGCGCATAGGGCCCCAACCCTTCAACCGAAAAGGTATCCAACCGTTAACGGATGGGCTTCTATGGTTAGCGGGTGGTTAACAGCTGTTCGTGAGCGTTATTGCGCCGGTGTCGACGGAGCGGCAGGGGCGGTGGGGGGCGCCGCTGGCTCCGCGGGAATATCAGCCGTCGGACGGTCGAACTGATAGACCACTTCGCCAGCCTGCATCAGCAGGCGATCCTGCTTCACCAGATGATAGATCTGCACCGCGCCGCCACTGGCCGTGCATGTCTGCTTCAGCACTGCGACGCTATCGCCCGCAACGCCCAGCGTCGACGCAGCCATCGCGGCGTCCGTCACTTTTCCGTTGAATAGCCCAACCACCGGCGCCGTTTCCACCACGCCCGTCGCGGCCGCACAGGTCAGCGCCGCCGGCCCGGACGAAGCCGTCTCGCTGAGCGTCAGCGTCTTCTCCAGGATTTCTGGATCAGCCTCGGGCAGGAATCCGTCCCCCGCGAACCAGGGCGCAACGATATGGCCGCTCACCTTCCACTCGCCGATGAAGGACGCAGGCGTTGCATCGCCCGCCTTCACGCTACCGCCGCCAGACGATTCAGATCCGGAACAGGCCGCCAAGGCGAACGGCGTCAACACAGCAACAGAAAGAAAGCGCATCACGTCACCCACCTACGAACCTGAAGGTATAAAGCACGTTGTCGAGCCCGAGCATGATCGTGCTCGGGTCGACCATCGGGAAATCGAGCGATACATCGGCCGCGCCCGATGCGCACGTGAAGTTCAGTGTCACAATTCCGTCCGGCTTGAAGCCCAGCGCCGCCGCATCATTCGCCGGGTCGGGCAGGTTGCCTTCAAACAGTGTCTGCGGCTGCACGGTGTTCACCGTGTAATGCGGATTATCGCACATCAGGATCGGTGGCCCGGATGTCTTGTTCGCGCCCAGCACCACCTTGGCCAAGGCTGGGTCCGGCGCGGGCTCCTCGCCCTTGCCATCCCACCACGGCGCGATCTTGGCGGCAGTCATGCTCCACGCGCCGAAAAACGGATTGCGTGGCGTGACCGCTTCGGGTCCGACTGCTGGACCATCCACAGGCGCCTCGACGTCGGCGGCGTCAGGCTCATTCGCCAGCCCGCAGGCCGACAGCATCAGCACGGCCGCAAGCGCCGGCACACACGGGAACCTTCCAGCTCTCATCTTTCGCTCCGCCGCATCCTGCCTGATCCTGTCCTTCGCCCGGTTTGTCAAACCGTCAGCGTCCACCCTGCCGCGGCGCAAACACGTGCGACAGCGCAATCGCCCCCGCCGTCGCTACATTGAGGCTGTCGATCCCTGGCGACATTGCAATCGACACCCGCCTGCATCGCTCCATCAGGGCAAGCGGCAGCCCAGGTCCTTCCGCTCCCAGCACAATCGCCAGCCGCTCAGGTCGCGCCAACGTGTGCAACGGCGCGCCGCCCGTCGGGCTCAGCGCCCATGGCTCGACGCCAGCTGCTTCGAGCGCGGCGATCATCGACTCGCCATCGCCCGAACGCGCGGACGGCAATGATAGGGCTGTCCCTGCGGAGACGCGGATCGACTTGCGATAGAGCGGATCGCAACTCGTCGCATCCAGCAAGACCGCATCCGCGCCCAGCGCCGTCGCGTTGCGGAAACACGCGCCGACATTGTCATGGTTCGACAGTGCGATTAGCGCAAGCAGGGTCAGCGGCCCCGCCGGCAGCGTCGCTGTCAGGTCTTCCACTGTCTGCTCCGCTTCGCGCCGCGCCACGGCAAGCACGCCACGATGAATGTGAAATCCGGTGATGCCATCCATCACACACTGCGGCGCCGTGTAGACTGGCACGGCGGGACCAAGTTTCGCCAGCAACGCGGTCAGCGGCCCGACCCGGTTCTCGGCCAGGAACACCGATTCAACCGGAAACCGCGACGCTTCCACCAGCCGCGTCAGCGTCACCTTCCCCTCGACAATGAAGCGCTGCGCATTGCGCAGAAGATCGCGCTCCTTCACGCCCCGATAGGGCGCCAGTCGCGGATCGTCCGCGGATGTCAAAGGTATGATCATGTCCGCTTTTGACCCGCACGCACCGCGCGCGCAAGCGCGTTGACAGATGTGCGCGCTCATTGGCACTGGGCGCAATCGCCCTGCGGGACGCTGTCGCTCCGTCCCAGATGAAGGGCCGGGGACGTGGGCGCGCCCCGCTGATGGGCTGCTGCTTCAAGGCGGCCTACCGACAAAAAAGGAAGCGGTTTCCCGTCGATGCTGCGCGTCAACCCTCGCAATCGCTTGTCGCCAGCGGGCTCTTGTAGGTGTTGCGCCTCTTGGATCCCCAAGGCTCCTGCGCCGTGCCTGCCTGTCTCAGCGACAAGGGACCCAGCGCTTTTCCTCGCAGTGGATGTGTGGATGACAGCATTGCGGAGGACCAAACTGCTCGATCGCATCGCCCCTCGCGCCGTTGAACATCGCGACAGGCCTTGATGCGGGGGCGACATGGGAAATATCTCACGGGGTGGGACAAGGTGGGGAGCGAGGCTTTATCCCCATCTGCTTTCGCGCCTGGGCGTTGAGACTGTTGGGAGAGCTGGCTTGCGGGCGGGATTGGATTCCGCGGAGTTGCGGGTGTGATGGGCGGGGGCGCCTTTGGGCGAGGCCTAAGCCTGTTTCCGCCTCAACAGCTTCAATCCCGACCAGTCCGCATCCACCGCGCAGACCTTCACGTCTACCAGTCCCATCGGCAGGCATACCTTGCGGATGCCGTCTTCGGTCAGATCGACGAACAGCTTAGATGTCTTCTTCGGCCACGACACCCAGATCATGCCGCCGGTCGCAAGGCGCGGCTCCAGCTTCGGAAGATCGCGGGCAAGAGCCGTTGCATCCTTCAGGAACAGATGGATGAAGTCGAAGCTGCCCGTTGCTGGCGCGGATTTCTTCACCGCGATCGCCGCGCCATCCGTCAGCTCGGCATAATCGCCAGGCGGCGCAATGACGATCGCTTTCAATCCGTCCTTCCAGCCCAGCTTGGCGATCAGGCTCTTGCCCGAATACCCGGCCGCGCGGGAAGCCGACTTTGGCATCAGGTATGGCCCATCAGGCGCGCAGCAGCTCGTTCACGCTGGTCTTCGAGCGTGTGCCCGCATCGACCTGCTTCACGATCACGGCGCAGTAGAGCGATGGCGCCCAGTCCTGTCCCGGCATCGGCTTGGTCGACGGGCGGTTGCCAGCGACTACGACAGAGTAGGGCGGCACTTCGCCATACAGCGTCTCGCCCGTTTCGCGGTTCACGATCGGCGTCGACTGGCCGAGATAGACGCCCATGCCGATGACCGAGCCTTCGCGCACGATCACGCCCTCGGCCACTTCCGAACGGGCGCCGACAAAGCAGTTGTCCTCGATGATCACTGGATTGGCCTGCAGCGGCTCAAGCACACCGCCGATGCCGACGCCGCCGGAGAGGTGGCAGTGCTTGCCGATCTGGGCGCACGAGCCGACGGTGGTCCACGTGTCGACCATCGTGCCTTCGCCGACATAGGCGCCGATATTGGTGAAGCTCGGCATCAGCACGGCGTCGGGCGCGATGAAGGCGCCGTGGCGCACGATGGCGCCCGGCACGGCGCGGAATTTCCTGACGATGAAATCATCGGGACCCCAGCCGTCGAATTTGGAGGGCACCTTGTCCCACCAGGCGCCTGGGCCCGGTCCGCCCGGCACCAGCGTGTTGGCGTTGATGCGGAAGGACAGCAGCACCGCCTTCTTAAGCCACTGGTTGACAACCCACTTGCCGGACGCGTCCTTTTCGGCGACGCGCAGCGTGCCGGAATCGAGCGCCGTCAGCGCCGCTTCCACGGCGTCACGCGCCGGGCCTCTGGTGTTGACGCCCAGCGATGTCCGATCTTCCCACGCGGTGTCGATAGTGGCGGCCAGGGCTGTTATGTCGGTCACACTGATCTCCGTCCGAGGGGGTCCGGCGGAATTACATCGTCCGGCGCGCCGCGCCAAACAGATTCGCAATATCCTAGGGTTGGGCGCGGGTGGGCGCGCCAAAGGCGCTGTCGAAGAATTCGTACACCAGCTTGCCCTCTTCAGGGGCGGCAGTCTCGACGAATTTCTCTGATCGATACCGACGCAGTTCGCAATTCTCGTTGCCAAGGATCGCGAACTGCGCGCGCGAGGTGCAGAATTTGGTTGCGGCGTTCTTCAGCGTACGCACGCCCTGCGGCGTCGCCATCTCGGCGAAGACATAGTGCGGCGCGGTGATCAGGCTTTCATCGACGGTGCGGACACAAAGGTTCGCCTCGATCGTCCACCAACCGCGGGATTCGAGACCGTCCGGCCGGAAGCGCGCCATGGCTGCGATGATGCGGTTGCCCGTGCGGTTGCACAGCATCATGCCAACCTGCATCGAGCGCTTGCGGGCGACGTCTTCGAGAATGTCGATCAGCTCGCCCATCGGCGTCGTCGCGGGCTGCTTGCGCTCGGCGAGGAAGGCCGTGATGGCGGCGCGGGTCTCGCGGCCGAGATAGCCGTCGACCACGTCCTGGAAGATACCAGCGTCATTCAGCAGGCGTTGCACGCCGGCGTTCTCCGGCGACTGGCCGCCCTTGTTGTAGAGGTCGGTTTCCTTGAACGTCATCGACCCGCTGCCTTTGTCGAAGCGCACGGCCTGGAAGCCGCGTTGTTCGAGACCCATGGAGGCGCAGGAGGAGGGGTTCTCGACGGCGAAGGAGCCGTTGGTGTCGACGCAGAGGGGAATCTCGCCGCTCCAGTCGCGCTGGCCGCCGCGATGCGCCTTGGAGGAGCGAGCGAACACAAAATAGACGCCGGGCTTCAGCGCGCCCTGGATTGCCAAGCGGCACTGGCCGGGGCGAAGGCGCGTCCAGCCCTCGACGATCACATCTTCGCCATCCGGCCGGCCTGTGGCCGCTTCGATCACGAAGCTGGTCTGGTTGCACAGCTCCCACCCGCTCGATCCGCCCTGCGCGGAGGAGGGCAGGCTCAGCGAAGCGAATGCCAGCGCTAGAAGCGCCAACAGCTTGAGGAATCCCCTAGCGAACCAGCGTGCCAGCGCCATGCTCGGTGAACAGCTCCATGAGGAGGGCGTGCGGTTTGCGGCCATCCAGAATGACCGCCGCCTCGACACCCTTTTCCACTGCTTGCATCGCCGTTTCAAGCTTGGGAATCATCCCCCCTTTAGCAGTTCCGTCTGCGATCAATCCGCGCGCCTCTGCAACGGTGAGCTGCTTGATAAGATTGCCGGATTTGTCGAGCACACCGGTAACATCCGTAAGGAACAGCACGCGCTTGGCGCCAAGCGCGGCCGCAACGGCTCCGGCGGCGGTATCTGCGTTGATATTGAAGCTCTTCCCATCGGCCCCGACGCCAACTGGCGCCACAACCGGAATGAAATCCTCGTCCCGCTGCGCGGCGAGCGCTGTCAGTACGGACGGGTCGACCTTGTCCGGTTCGCCAACGAAACCAAGATCGACCACCCGCTCGATATTCGAATCGGGGTCTTTCTTGGTCCGGGTGGCCTTGACCGCGGTGATCAGGTTGGCGTCCGAGCCGGAGAGGCCTACAGCCTTGCCGCCCGCCGCGTTGATCGCCCGGACGATCGATTTGTTGATGCCGCCGGCCAGCACCATCTCGACGATCTCCATCGAGGCGGCGTCGGTCACACGCAGGCCGTCCTCGAAGGTCGAGACGATGCCCAGCTTGTCGAGCATCCGCCCGATCTGCGGACCGCCGCCATGGACAACCACCGGGTTGATGCCCAGCAGCTTCAGCAGCACCACATCCTTGGCGAACATGAGCGCGAGCTCTTCGTTCTCCATGGCGTGGCCGCCGTATTTGATGACGATCGTCTTGTTGTCGTAGCGCTGGATGTACGGCAATGCTTCCGACAGCGTGCGGGCCGTGGAGAAGGCGTCGCTGGCCTGCAGGGCGTTGATCGCGGCGATTTCTGTGTTCGTCATGCGCGGGGGTCTACTAGGTTTTGCCCGCCGAATGAAGAGCGCTGTTCAACGCCCTCATTTGACCACCGGCAGGAATACCGAGCTGGCGGCGGTCGCCGAGCGATGGATGCTCTGCGTCGCCTTTCTGTAGTCTCCCGGCTTGGCGTAGAAGATGTTCGGCACGTAGGTCTGCGGGTTGCGGTCGTAAAGCGGGAACAGCGTCGACTGCACCTGCACCATGATCTTGTGGCCTTTGCGGAACACGTGATCGACGTTCGGCAGGCCGAACTTGTACTCCTCGACCTTGCCGGCCTTGAGCGCCGCGGGCTTCGCGAAGTCCTTGTAGTAGCGACCCCGGAAGATCTCGAACGCCACGCCCATCTGCAGGCCAGCTGTATCCGGCTGATAGGTATCTTCGTCCGGATAGACGTCGATCAGCTTCACGACCCAGTCGCTGTCTGTGCCGCTGGTCGAGGCGAAGAGATCGACCTGCGGCGCGCCCATAATGTGCACGTCGGCGTCAAGGGCCGGCGTCACGTATTCGAGCACATCGGGCCGGCCGGAGACAAAACGCTGATCGTTGATCAGCCAGGTGCGCCAGGCATTGGCGTCATCCATGTGAACGGGGCGCGGCATGAACGGCACAGGCTTCGCGGGGTCGGAGACATACTCATCATGGGCGGCGGCGGCGGCCGGCTTCGTCCAGCCGAGAGCGCCGTCGGCTTGCAGATAGAGCGGCGTGGGCGAACCCATCGGCCACTGCCTGGACTCGTTCCATTTGTTGACGCCCGTCTCATAGGTCAGCACGGGCGGCGTCTTCGGATCGGGCGCGTCCTTCAGGTAGTGATCGAGAAATGGCTTCATGTAACGGGTGCGGAATTCGAGACCCGTATCGCCGGGTAGTTTGTACCAGCCAAGTTCAGCCGCCGCATAGTTCACGCCCGAATGGCGCCACGGCCCGATGACCAGCGAGAGCTTATCGTTGTTGACGTCCTTCGGCTCCAGCGTGTGGTAGACTTTCGGCGCGCCATAGCTGTCTTCCTGATCCCATTGGCCGACGATCAGCATAGTCGGCACGGTCAACGGCTTATCCTTCACCCAGCGATCGACCGCCTGCTCTGACCAGAATGCCGTGTAGGCCGGATTCTGGAAAAGCTTCTGCACGAAGGGATAGGATTCGAGCCCGTATTTCTTGGCGTAGTCTCCAGCCGAGCCGGCGTTGAGATAGGTGAGGTAGTCATCGCCCGTTCCGCCGGGGACATCGCCATTGTCGCCAGCATCGGTCGTCATCGAGGTGACGTAGTCGAAGTTGGGTTGGCGGAAGGCGCCATTGTGGAACCAGTCGTCGCCCATCCAGCCGTCGACCATTGGGCTCTGCGGGACGGAGGCCTTCAGGGCCGGGTGCGGATTGATGGTGGCGACCAACGCGGTAAAGCCGACATAGGACGAACCTGTGATACCGACATTTCCGTTCGTCTCCGGCACGTTCTTCACCAGCCAGTCGATCGTGTCGTAGGCGTCGGTCGATTCATCGACCTTGGTGTTGTTGAGCGCGCCAATGATCGGGCGGTTCATCACGAAGTCGCCTTCAGATTTCGTCCGTCCGCGAATGTCCTGATAGACGCGGATATAGCCGTCCTTGACGAACTCGGCGTCCATCACCGGCAAAATGTCGACCAGACGCTGGCTGCCCAGGCGGGCCGTTGCGCGGCCGGCATTGTAGGGCGTGCGCGACAGCAGGATCGGCGCGTTCCGCGCGCCCTTGTACATCGCGATGACGGTGAACAGCTTAGCGCCGTCGCGCATCGGGATCATCACTTCGCGGCGGACATAGTCAGCTTCGGGACGCGCGAAGCTGTAGCTGGGGTTCATCTCGGGCGTCATCGGCGTGACAGCCGGAGGCTGCTGGGCAAGCGCGATAGCCGAGACGCCAAACGCTGCGGCCAAGCCAGCCGCTACGAGGATCTTGTGTTTCATAGGGGGCTCCTCAAACGTGTAACCCTCCTTACGCCATCAGTTCTTCAGCCGGTAGCCCGTCTTGAAGATCCAGGCAACGACCGCCAGCAACGCCAGCAGGAACACCACGGTGACGCTCAGGCTGATCATCACATTGTCGCCCTCGAGCCCGAAGAAGGCCCATCGGAAACCCGAGATCAGGTGCATGACGGGGTTGATCATGGCCACGCCGCGCCACGCTTCCGGCAGCATGTCGACCGTGTAGAACGCACCGCCGAGGAAAGTCAGCGGCGTCACGATCAGCATGGGGATGAAGTTCAGCTGTTCGAAGCTTTGCGCCCATATCCCTATAATGAAGCCGAACAGGCTGAAGGCGAACGACACAAGGACGAGGAACAGGACCATCTCGACCGGGTGAAGGATCTGCACTGGCACGAAGAGATAGGCGGTTGCTAGGATGACGAGGCCGAGGATCACGGATTTGGTCGCGGCGGCGCCGACGAAGGCGATGACGATTTCGAGATAGGAGATCGGCGCGGACAGAAGCTCGTAGATCGTGCCGGTGAATTTCGGGAAGTAGATGCCGAACGATGCGTTGAAGATCGAATTCGTGAAAACCGATAGCATGATCAGGCCCGGCACCAAGAACGAGCCATATTGCAGGCCTTCAACGACCGGCTGCATACGCCCGCCAATGGCGGAGCCGAAGACCACGAAATAGAGCGCAGTCGTTATCACGGGCGTTGCGAGACTTTCCCCGATGGTCCGGAAGAAGCGCACCATCTGGAAGCGATACATCGCCCAGACGCTATGGCCGTTGAAGGCGGAAACGCTCCGCCGCGCTGGCGCTTCAGGCGTTGCGGGGAGAACGGCGGTGGATGCATCGGCCATGGATCAGCTCTTCTGCATTTCAGCGGTTTTGGGCGAATGGACGAGGCTGACAAAGATGTCTTCCAGCGAGGATGTCTTGGTGTCGAGATCGCTGAACGACACGCCGATCTCGCCCATGCGACGGACCAGCGAGGCGACGCCGGTGCGCTCGGCTTGCGTGTCGAACGTGTATTCGAGCACATGGCCGTCTTTCTTGAGCGCGAGATCCCATTCTTTCAGCGTGACAGGGATCGCATCGAGCTTGTCGCGGAGATTGAAGGTCAGCAGCTTCTTGCCGAGTTTCTTCATCAGCGTCTCTTTCTCTTCAACGAGAATGAGTTCACCCTTCGCGATGACGCCGACGCGGTCGGCCATTTCCTCGGCTTCTTCGATGTAGTGTGTCGTCAGGATCACGGTGACGCCGCGATCGCGCATCTTGCGGACCAGGGTCCACATGTCGCGGCGGAGTTCGACGTCCACGCCGGCGGTCGGTTCGTCGAGGAAAAGGATTTCGGGTTCGTGGACCAGCGCCTTCGCGATCAACACGCGGCGCTTCATGCCGCCGGATAGCGCCTGCAGCTTGGTGTCTTTCTTCTCCCAAAGCGACAGGTCGCGCAGAACCTGCTCGACCAGTGCATTGTTGGGCGGCAGGCCGAACAGGCCGCGCGAATAGGTCGTGACGGCCCAGACAGTCTCGAAGATGTCGATGTGCATTTCCTGGGGCACGAGGCCGATCAGGGAGCGAGCGGAGCGATAGTCTTTGCGGGTGTCAAAACCGGCAGCGATGATCTCGCCGGTTGTCGGCGTGATGATCCCGCACACAGCGTTGATCAGCGTGGTCTTGCCGGCGCCGTTGGGGCCGAGCAGGGCGAAGATCTCGCCGCGTTCGATTTCGAGATCGACGGTCTTCAACGCCTGAAGGCCGCCCTTGTAGGACTTGCTGAGTCCTTTGATGGAAAGAACTGGCGGCATTCGGATCAGACCCCGGCTTGGCTGGCTTCTCGTTATGTTCTTTTGCCTTCGGGCGATGTGGGACCTTGGGGCGCTTGTGTCCAGTAGGACGCGCGAAGAACCCGCGATCCGACAGGGGGGTATGAGAAAAATTCGCGGATAACGGCGCGTAATCGCCATTCTTCGGGTCAGGCGAGCGAGAGAATCGTCGCGCGAAGCTCGGGCAGGCCCAGGCCCTTTTCGCTGGACGTCGCGATGACGTGCGGATGCGCGGCCGGCTGTTTCATCAGTGCAGCCTTGGTCGCGGCGATAACCTCCGCGACTTCGGATTTCTTGATCTTGTCGGTCTTGGTCAGCACGACCTGATACTGCACGGCGGCGCTGTCGAGTTGTTCCATCACGCCCAAATCGACATCGCCGACGCCGCGACGGCTGTCGACCAGGGTGAACACGCGCTGCAGCTTCGGGCGACGGCGCAGGTAGGCGAGATTCAGCTGGCTCCACGTGTCGACGTTCCTTTTTGGCGCATCGGCGAAGCCGTAGCCGGGCAGGTCGACCATCCAGAAGCGGCCCTCTGCGACGTCGAAGAAATTGATCTCCTGCGTGCGCCCCGGCGTATTGGACGCGCGCGCCAGGGACTTGCGGTTGCACAGCGCGTTGATGAGGCTCGACTTGCCCACATTGGACCGTCCCGCGAAGGCGAACTCCGGCCGGTCGCTGAGTGGCAGGCCATCGAGACTGACCACGCCTTTGACGAACGCCACCGGCCCCGCAAAGAGCTTGCGGCCGGCTTCGATCTGTTCGTCGGTGAAGACGCTGTCGGTCATGGGGCGTGGCCCCTTCAGGCTAGGCCGGCTTCTTTGAGCCGAAGCGTTTGGCGATGAACTTGTCGAACTCGGTCTCGACGCCGGTGCGGCGCATGATGATGTACTGCTGGACGACCGAGATGAGGTTCGACCAGACGTAGTAGATCACGAGGCCCGCAGCAAAGCCGGCGAACAGCACCAGGAAGATCAACGGAATCCAGCGCATGATGGCGCGCTGCATCTTGTCCGCCGGCGGCGTCGACAGGCCCTGAAGCAGAACCATTGTTGCGCCATAAAGCAGTGGCCAGACGCCGATGTGCAGGAGCCCGCCGATCAGGGGAACTGCACTGGGGTTCCATGGGATCAGGCCGAAGAGGTTGAAGATCGTCGTCGGGTCAGGCGCCGACATGTCGCGGATCCAGCCAAAGAAGGGCGTGTGACGCATCTCGATGGTGACGGCCAGCGTGTGGAACAGCGCGTAGAACACGAACATCGTTGGAATGATGGGCAGGCAGCCGGCCAGCGGATTGATCTTCTCGCGTTGCCACAGCTTGGCCTGTTCCTGACGCATGCGCTGCGGATCAGCGGCGAAGCGTTCCTGGATCGATTTCATCTCGGGCTGAAGCAGCCGCATCTTCGACATCGACTTGTACATGCCGAATTGCAGTGGGAAGAACACAGTCTTCACGACGACGGTCAGGGCCAGAATGGCGAGGCCGAACGATCCGAACCAGCTCTGGAAGATCTTAAGCAGCCAGAAGAACGGCTTGGTGATGAAGAACAGCCAGCTCCAGTCCACCGCATCGGTGAAGGCGGGGATCTTGTCTTCGTTCTCGTAACGCTCGAGCACGTTGACGCGCTTGGCGCCCGCAAAGATGCGCGAGGTCTTGGTGATCGACTGGCCGGGTTCGATCACGTAAGGCGTCAGCGAATAGCCGGCCGTGAACGTCGTCTCGCCGTTCTGCTTAAGCGTGCCGCCGAGCATAGTGACTTCCTCGGCCTGCTCCGGGATCGTTGCGGCCATCCAGTATTTGGTGGTCAGCGAGTTCCAGCCGCCGGTGACGTGCTTGTTTACAGCCTTGCCCTGGTTGAGGTCGTGATAGTTGACCTGCTGGTTCTTCTCCGCGCCGTACACGCCCAGCACGCCGCGATGGGCTTGCTGTTCGGACACCGGCGTCGTCGTGTGTTCCTGCAGAGCGCGTTGGCGCAGCTGCGCTTGCTGGGTCAGCGTGACGGGCGCTGTGCCGGTGTTTGTCAGGACATCGGTGATGGTGAACATGTAGTCCGTGTCGATCGCGATCGTACGGTCGATCTTCACGATATCGGTGGTGTAATTGAGCTTGAGCGGATTTTCAGGCGTCAGTGCGCCGGTGCTCGTCTGTGTCCACACAATATCATCGGTGGTCGAGGATGGGGTGGTCCAGGCCACGGTGGCATAGAAGGCCCGGTCCGTGCCCTCGGGCGACAGCAGCTTGATCTCGCCAGCGGCGCGCTGGGCTTCCTTGTCCTGGATCGTCTCATAGAAATTCTTCAGCGACACATCGTCGATGCGCGCGCCTTTGAGCGAGATTGAGCCATCGATCGCTGGTGCGTTGATAACGACTCGCTGGTTGGTGGAAAGTTCGGTCTGCACGATCTCGTCGCGCGGACGGATGGTCGGCGTGGGCGACGTTGTCTGCTCGATTTGATTCTGCTGGGCCTGCTTCGCCTGTTGCTCAGCTTGCTTCTGCTGCGGCTCGAGCACGAACATGTTGTAAAGCATGAACAGGCCGAAACACAGAACGAGCGCGAGGATAAGATTGCGCTGATCATCCTTTTCCATGGAGGTCAGGCCCTGGCCGATGAGAGGAAATCGGAACCCGGTTGCGGGGCGCCGTCGCCGGAAGAAAGACGGCGGCGGAGGCTTATCAACGCCGTTTCCATATCGTCAAGCAAACGCGGCCACGGGGCCGTCCCGGTTTCCTGGCGGGCGATGAAAACGTAGTCGGCCCCGGCGACGCCCAGAAGCGGCAGAAGGACGCGGGACGCCTCGCGCAGGCGGCGGCGGGCCCGGTTCCGGACGACCGAACCGCCGACCTTCTTGGTTGTGGTAAACCCTTCCCCAGTAATCTCCCGCGGCGGGTTACGTTTACGTCCCTGTACGACGACAAGCTTGCGGCGTTCGGAATAACCCCCGGCCACGTATAGGAATTCACGCCGCACACGCAGGCGTTCAAGCGCTAGCGGGGCAGGATTGCGATCGGCAGGAAGCGGGCGCGAAACGCCCGAAGACGCTACGCGCTGAGGCGTTTGCGGCCCTTGGCGCGGCGGGAAGCCAGGATCTTCTGGCCGTTCTTGGTCGCCATGCGCGAACGGAACCCGTGGCGCCGTTTGCGCTTCAGGTTGCTCGGTTGAAAAGTCCTTTTGGTGGACACGGGTCACTGCCCCTTATTCCTTCGCGGAGGCGGGGGAACTACGTGATCGGGATGGGCAAGTCAAGCACGGCAGGCGGCACCAATTTAGCTTGTTTCTGAGACGGGTTTGCAACTTTTTGACGTACAACCCATCTGTAAACCTGCCGTCGCGCCTGGCGGGGACACTGAGGCGCGCGCGGTCGGGATAATGAGCGGACCCGGATTGGGCCATTCCTGATAGGATGGGCCGGCCGGAGCGGCCGCCGGAATACTTGGGAAACACCCAGGGGACGAAACACTGAGCGAGGTTCAGCAACTTGAAGGGGTTGCCGTACCGGCGGATGCGCCGGCGACGGAAAAACGCCATTTGCTGTCCGGCCTGCGCAGCCGTCTGCTCGCTCTGACGACGGGATTTGTCCTGTTCGCAACTCTCCTGATCTATCCGGTGCTGGCCGGCAGCTTCCGGAACACATGGCTCATGCAGCGGGCCCAGGCGGCCGAGATTGCGGCGCTGGCGGTTGAGGCGGCGCCCGATGGCCGGGTGAGCGACGAACTTTCCCTCCAGCTTCTGACCCAGGCCCAGGTCGTCTCCGTCGCCGTGCAGGAGCAGGATTTTCGCGAACAGATCCTCGCGCCGTCTATCGAGATTGGCCAGGACCTCGTGACGATCGACCTGCGCACCGAGCCGGGATTTGGCATTCTTGGCGCTTTTTCCCACATGTTCGCACCGGAGGGCCGGTTTCTCCGTATCCTGGTGGCGCCGAAGATGACCCAGGACGCCGAGATGGAGGTGATCGTTCCTGAAGTCGCGCTGAAGGAAGGGCTGCTGGCGTTTTCGCGGTCACTGCTGCTGGTCGCGATCATCATTTCCGTCGTGGTGGGAGCGCTGGTCTATCTCGCGATCTATCGCCTGGTCGTTCAGCCCGTGCGCCTGTTAACCCGCGGCATGGTGCGCTTCGCCAATACGCCCGAGGCCGCAGATATCGAGCCGGTGCCAGGCCATACGGATGAGATGAAGCAGGCCAACTCAGCGCTGCAGAGCATGCAGAAAACCGTCTCGGCCGCTTTCCGTCAGCGCAAGCGGCTGGCGGAACTCGGCGAGGCGGTGGCGAAAATCAATCACGACCTCCGCAACTCCCTAGCAGCGGCGCAGATTGTGTCGGAGTCGCTTTCTCATTCGGAAGACCCGCGTGTCCAGCGCGCCGCTCCGCGGCTTGAGCGCGCCATCCAGCGCGCCGTGGGTCTTGCCGAAGCGACACTGCGCTATGGCCGCGCTGAACCCTCGGCGCCCAACCTGTCGGTCGTGAACCTTGCGCCGACGGTCGAGGAGGCGGCTGCGGAAGGCCTTGCCGGTTGCGACGAAATCGAATGGCAGCTCGACGCGAGGGGGCAGGTCACCGCCATGGCCGACCCGGAACACGTCCATCGCATCGTCGCGAATCTCGTGCGCAACGCAGCTCGGGCGATCAAGGACCAGAAAGACCGCACCTGTCCCGGCAAGATCACGGCGCGCGTATCGCGCGAAGCCGACAAGGCTGTCATCGAGATCAGCGACAACGGGCCAGGTGTGCCTCCCAAGATTGTAAGCCAGCTGTTCCAGCCTTTTTCGGGCTCTGCCTCGCGCGGTGGGGCGGGTCTAGGACTGGCGATTGCTCGCGAACTCGCCCGGGGCATGAAGGGCGATGTCGAACTCTCCAGCAATGGCGCCGCCGGGGCAGCCTTCAAGCTGCGCGTGCCTGCTGTTTGATCATGCCTCTTCCAGAGTCCGGCCAAGCGATTGACCTCGCGCGTGGCCGCGGGCAACACGTCTCAAAGGGCGGGGCGCGTGACAAAATCCATCGACGAAAGCGACGATACCAGCGACGCAAAGACCGAACAGGCCTTTGCCAATTACGACCTCAAGGCCGAAGCGCCCGAGGCGCGCAAACCCAATGTGCGGTTTGCCTTCGAGTTCCCGACCCTGCTGGAAATGTTCATTCCCGCCGACAAGGAAGCGCTTGAGTCGCGCAGGATCAGCCGCATGGCTGGCATCACCGCGGTCGCGCTTGTGCTTTCCGCAATGTTGCTGGCGTCGTTTGGTCCGATCCTGTCGAGCGCCGATCATGCGGCGCCCGTCGCCGATCACGCGGCAGAGCCAGCAGGCCACGGGGCGCCAGTGAGCCATGTTCCGGCCGATGGTCATGCCGCTCCGTCCGCCGAGGCTCACACATCTGCGGCCGCTGAAGCTTCGCACGGGGATGGGTTGAATACGCATGCGATCCTGGGAACGGTTGCGGCGTTGCTGGGACTGGGCGGCACCGTGCTCGGCATCACGGGAATGCGGCGATCGGCGTCACGCCGTAAATGGCTGCGCGCCCGGTTGACCACTGAAACGCTGAGGCTTTTTCACTTCCATTATATCGCTGCGCGCCTGCCGGAGATCGTGGCGGTCGCGGGGGATGCCGCG
This sequence comes from Hyphomonadaceae bacterium, assembly GCA_016714495.1. Taxonomy (GTDB): domain Bacteria; phylum Pseudomonadota; class Alphaproteobacteria; order Caulobacterales; family Hyphomonadaceae; genus UBA7672. The sequence goes on from JADKDU010000002.1 coordinate 249,285, forward strand.
AAACGCGAGCAGTACCTTGCCGACCGAGCAGCGGCGCTGGAGCAGCTGAAAGCGCAGGTGCTCACCGATCCGGAGCTGGAACTGCGGCGCATCATGAACCGCAAGGACGAGACGCGATTCGAAACCATCACGCCGATGATGGTGGAGGAGGGCGTGGAGATTCCGCAGACGGCCGCGGACGCGTTCGACGTCTGGCGTGTCCTCCGCGTCAACTGGCAGGCCGGCTATTGCGACGCTAAGCTCGAGCGCCGCCACAAGGGCCGTTTCACGATCAAACAGATGGACGAGCTGTTCGTGGGGCTCGGCTGGTTCTGCGTCGGCGCCATCATTCTCATTCACATTGGCCACTTCGTCGGCATGCTTGCATCCGCTCAGTCAGCCTGGCTCGAAGCGGCCGTGATCTGGACGGCGCTTGTCGCGCTTGCTGGGCGCGCGATGGAAGATGGCTTTCAGCCCCAGCGTGAGATCGAACGCTATGAACAATACCGCGCCAATGTGCGCGTGACGGAAGAACGGTTCGAGGCGGCCAGGACTTATGCCGCCAAGCTGGAAGTGCTGCGCGCGTTTGAGCGTTCAAGCCTCGAAGAAATGCGCGTTTTCCTACGTACTCACGCTAAGGCGCGCTTCTTGCTTTGAACAAGTGAGGGCCCACGGATTGCTCCGGGGCCCTCGGGACGCTGCGGTGTCGGGACCGGAAGCGTCCGGTCCGCGAACTCTACGTTAACTCGGCGCCTTCGTGACATCATCGGCTGGCGATTTATCGAGCGCTTTCACCCGCTGGAGGTGGGCGTCGACCGCCGGAGCGGTCTTGGAAGCGAAGGCCTGCAAGCCTGCATCCTTGCCGTTCATAGCGAAGTCCTTGAGCAGGTTCAGCGCATTTTCGTGCGCGTCAGTCTGCTGATCGATATACTTGTCGTCAAAGTCTTCGACACTCGCTTTGCGCAGGTCGTCAAGCTTCGCCATGTGGTCATTATCGAGCGCGCTCGGCGGCGTAACCATCGCCGAGGCGGCGAGCGGCGTCAGCTCCGCTGTCGTCGCGGTGTGCGCGTCGATCATCATTTGAGCATAGTCCTTGACCGGCTGCACTTTCGAACGTTCGAGCGCGATCTTGCTCGCTTCGATTTCGTACATGTCGGACAGGGCGACCTTCTCGACGAAGTTTTTCACGCCATCGTCGACGTTCGCGGTATCGACAGTCGTGTTGTTGTCGACGGCGACTTCGCCAGTGCTTTTGGCTTCGCTAGCGGGGTTCTCAGGCGCACAGGCAGCAATGCCCAACGCCAGAGCAGACGCCGCGAGCAGCATCGGAAGTTTGGCTCGGGTCAATGGTCTCTCCTGGTATCATGCGGAAGCAGCGCCGGGGCGGCGCCGCGATGTCCACACAACGTCACGAAGAAGGACCGGTTCCAGTCGCTTAACGCACAGCTGTCTTATGACGGCGTGGTAACGTTGCGAGCTATTTCACGATCTCGATCGCTACGCCCTCGCGGCGCGGATCTGCTCCGCCTTCGAGCTTGTCCTTGCGCGCGACGATCAGGTTAAGTCCGGAAACTTCGCCAGAGACCTCCTGCACCTTGAAACCGGCGGCGGTGAGGATCGAAGCCCAGGTCTTACCGATCGGGTTCGGGCCTGCCGTGACATCGGATGTTTCGACGCGCACCACTGGCCCGCGCGCGACGATATTTGGCAGTGCGCTGGCTTCCTGGGCTGTCTTGCCCCAGTCGAGGACAGCAACCAGCGTCTTGGCCACGTAGCCGACGATGGAGTTTCCGCCCGGTGATCCTGTGACCATAAAGAGATCGCCCGACTTGTCGAACACGATGGTTGGCGACATTGACGAGCGTGGGCGTTTGCCCGGCCCCGGCGCGTTGGCGATAGGCTTACTGTTCAGTGTCGGCGGGCGTGTGAAGTCGGTTAGCTGGTTGTTGAGGACGAAGCCATTGGTCCAGCGCGAAGAGCCGAAGGGACCCTCCACGGTCGCGGTGAACGAAACGGCATTGCCCTCGAAATCGACAAAGGACATATGCGTCGTACCTGGTTGCGCTGCGTTCGCGTCCATTCCCCATTGATCGCGGATAGGCTTGTTGTGAAGCACCGCGCCGGGATCGCCTGGCTGAGGAACGTCGCCAGGTCCAAAACCGCTTGCAGCGCGCGCCTTGATGTAGGCTGAATCAAGCAGGTCAGCGACGGGCACAGTTATAGCGTCAGGATCGGCGACATAGTGATCGCGATCAGCATAGCCGAGTTGCTCTGCGAGCACGAAATCGCGGAGCTTCGTTTGTTCTGTGGCGTTGGCGTTCTTCGAGCTGATTGCATCATAGAGCGACATGATCTGGTTCATCGCAATGCCGCCCGACGAAGAGGGGGGCGCTGAGCAGATCCGGTAGTTGCGGAAGGGACCGCATAGGGCCGGTTTCACCAGCACTTTATAGTCAGCAAGATCCTTGAGGGAGAGGTCGCCCGCGATGTCGCCGCCACGCACCGCAGCGATGATGTTTTGCGCAATCGTGCCTGCGTAGAACGCGGACGGGCCTTCCTTCGCGACGCGCCGCAGGGTGGCGGCGTATTCTGGATTGGTGCGCTTGTCGCCAATCGCAAGCGCCTTTCCATTGGGAAAGAAGTAGGCTCTGCTGGCCGGATTCGTCCCCAGCGGTCCGCTCTGAAAGCGTGGACCCAGCGAGTTGGCCAAGCGTGGCGAGACGATGAAGCCTTCGTCAGCCAGTCTGATCGCTGCGTCGAACTGCACGCCCCACGGCAGCTTGCCGTATTTTTCATGCGCTGCCTTGTAGAGCGCGATGGCTCCCGGCACGCCGACGGACTTCCCAGAATAGACGGCCTGCAGGTAGCCGAGATTCTGACCATTCACCGTGAAGTAGCCCGCGGTCGCTGTCGACGGCGCCGTTTCGCGTCCATCGAACGTCACAGTCGTGTTCGACTTGCGGTCGTAGACGACCATGTAGCCGCCGCCGCCAAGCCCGGAACTTTGCGGCTCGACCAGGCCAAGCACCGCGTGGGCGGCGATCGCCGCATCTACAGCGCTGCCGCCTGCCTTCATCGCATTGAGCGCAGCCTCGACCGCACGCTTGTCAGCGGCTGAAACCATTGCCCGGCCCGACAGTCGCCATTCCTGTGAATGTGTTCCGGCCGGAGCCTCAGCTTGGGGAGGCGCCGCACATGCCGCCAGCGCAATCGCGGCGACGAATGCCATGAGAGAATGGCGCATGCAGAGCCGCTCCTTCTTGCACGGAACCAGATGGACCCGCATACAGGCCATATACGGTCCCCCAGCGACCGCAACTGAACCGACGCTTGAGGCTTGTCAAATGACGGCGCGGCCGGGCCCTTTCAACCTCATCACCGACGTAGGCGGCCTCAAAGTGGGCTCTGCACACGATGCGGGCGCCATTACCGGCGTCACAGTCATTCGGCCCGAGGCGAGGGCAGTGGCTGCTGTGGTGGTCGCCGGCGGCGGGCCGGGCACGCGCGAGACCGACGCGCTCGCGCCCGACACCCTGGTCGATGCAATCGACGCGCTCGTGTTTTCGGGAGGGTCTGTCTACGGGCTTGCAGCGGCCGACGGGGTTGTCGCGGCGCTGGGCGCCGCGGGGCAGGGCTTTGCCCTGATTTCGAGCAGCACCGTTCCGCGATCGCCTGTCGTGCCGGCCGCGATCCTCTATGATCTTGCGAATCAAGGCGACAAGGCCTGGGGCGAGACGCCTCCCTATCGAGCGCTAGGCCTCGCTGCCCTGAAAAACGTGGATGCCCAATTCACGCTCGGCCGTGCTGGTGCGGGATACGGCGCGCGCGCGGAACTGCTCCGGGCGGCCTTGGCTCGGCCAGCATCGCAACGGACGACGGCATCATTGTCGGGGCGCTTGCCGCGGTAAATTCATTTGGCGCAGCGACCATGCCGGGCACGGACGCTTATTGGGCGTGGCCCTTCGAACAAGCCGGCGAGGTCGGCGGCAAGCGACCACCATCCGGTTTCACGCTCGATCTCGAAGACTGGGGCGAGGCCAAAGCCAACCCGGCCGCACGCGGCCAACCTGTCGCCGGGCGGACCAATACGACGCTCGGCTGTGTCGCCACCAACGTCGCGCTCACGCCCGCTGAGTCTCAGCGCGTCGCCAAGATGGCGATGTCTGGAATTTCGCGCGCCATCCGCCCCGCGTTCGCGCCCTTCGACGGCGACGTCGTCTTCTGTCTGTCGACCGCGCAGATCGAACGCCCCGACCAGCGCCCATTCACGCTCGCGCGCATAGGCGAACTCGCCGCGGCCTGCCTCGCCCGAGCAATCGCCCGAGGCGTGCACGAAGCGGCTAAATAGCTGTCAGGAAGAAAACTGGCGCGCCCGAAGAGATTCGAACTCCTGACCCCCAGATTCGTAGCCAAATTCACATCGTCTGGCGTGGTCGGTCAGGGTCGGCAACAGTCGGCGATAATCGCAGCTAATTCAGCTGGTTATAGCCAGATGACAACATTACAGATCCGACAGAAACAGACCAAAACCGACCAAAACCGGCGCTCAAACGGGGCATGGACGGGGCATGAAAACGGGGCATAGGATGCGTTCAAACTGCTGATTTCACTGGGGGTCTTGGGATGGGACGGGTTGTCGAGGTCGAGTTCAAACGGGGCACGGCTGACCATTCCCGAACAAGCCGGGTGAAGGCGGAACGGGCGCCAAAAACGCGCCCCGGCGGTGCCTCTTCCAAGCTAACTCAGCGCCTGGTCAATGAAATTTCCGCGCCCACTACGGGCAAGCTCCGTCTGCCGGACGGCGAAGTTCGCGGGCTCTTCCTGCGCGTGACGCCCAGTTCCGCGAAATCCTACATCCTCCGTTACACGGTCGAAGGCCGCCGTGGAGAAGCGGCAATCGGAGATGCAAGGTCGATCACATTGGTCGCAGCGCGCGCCAAGGCGGTCGCCATGCTGAGCGACCTCGCCGTGCGGAATGTCGACCCCGTCGCCAAGAAGCAGGCGGCTATCAAGGCGGAGAAGGCCAAGAAGACCGAGACCTTCGCCGCCCTGGTCGCGCGTTACAATGTGGACGCTGCCCGCCGCAAGCGGCCGAAGACCCTCGCCTATGAGACCTGGCTTCTGGACAAGCACATCCTCCCGAAGATCGGCCAGCGGCGCTACGCAGACCTCAAGCGCGCCGAGATCATCGCCATGATTGAGAAAGTAGGATCGGGTGGCGGGCAGATCACCGCCAACCGCGCGCATGCCATGGTGCGGCAGGTGTTGAACTATGCCCTCAAGCGCGACCTGATCGAGGCCAACCCGGCTCTCGCCATCGACCGACTGTTCCCGGAGAACAGCCGGGAGCGTGTGCTGACCGCGCACGAGATTCGCAAACTCTGGGCCTTCCTTGAATCCGCGCGCGCGAACGCCGGAGCGGGTCTGGCGCCGGGGCTGGAGGAAGGGGAGCGGCCGGTCAATGGCCTCTCATGGTCAGCCGCGACAGCACTCCAGCTCTGCCTGCTGACGCTTCAGCGCGCGGGTGAAGTTGTCGGAGCCCGCATCGAGGAGTTCAGCTGGACGGATCGGCTCTGGATCGTCCCAGCCGAACGGATGAAGGGGAAGCGTGCTCACGCCGTGCCCCTGTCCGATCTGGCGATGGAGCGCTTTCGCGAAGCGTTCGACCGCTCGGGAGGCGCCATCGCCTTTCCGGATCGGTCGGGAAAGGCGCCGCTTGAAGGCAAGCGGTTGACGCGGGCGATGGCGCGGTCTTGCAAATTGATCGGCATAGATCACGCGAGCCCGCATGATCTGCGTCGTACCGGACGCACCATGCTGACGAGCGAGCGCGTGGGCGTCGGCTACGAAGTCGCCGAGCGCGTTATCGCCCACCTTGTTGGCTCAGCGGTCAGCAGAGTCTATGACCGGAACGAGTATCTGCGCGAGAAGCGCGCGGCACTGGCCGAGTGGGCAGACGTGCTGAGGCGGATCGTTGCGGCAGCATGACTCACGTCGCAACCAACATTGATGCCTTGTCGAGCCTGGCGAGCATCGGGTCTTCGACTAATCGGGGCGGCCAAGCCAAAGGCCGATGCTTTGTCTGATGACGTCCTTAAGGACGTCGCTAACGACGTCACCTGATCCAAGCGCCCAAACACAGATCGTTCGGCATAACAAGGCCGGAGCAATCGGGCGGTTACGGAGGATCCGAAGAAGCCAAACGCTATCCGCCCAAGAATGCCGCCGACTCCTGACACGGGATATAGTGACCGTATCACAAGCGTTGGATGGGTGGCGCTCCACTGAAACGGGCGCGCCGAGATTGTCCGCGCACGAAGGAGCCGGCGAGCCCGGGAAGCAGGCTCATTGGCGAAAGATATCGCTCAATCTAGGAACATCCTTGTCGCGCCGAATGCTCAGCAGTGTGGCAAGCAGCTGCACGTTGTCGCAATTCGCGTAGTTCAGAACAGATTGCGCTTTCCTATCTGCCGAAACCAGAAAAAGTGAGCCATCGCGGCTTTGGTGCCCTACGGCACCCAGCGGGAACTTGAGCAACTTTGCCGACCCAAAGACCTTGCGCTCAAGCAAGTAGATCGACGTATCGTCAATCAACACGTCGCCAAAGCGTACGGGCTTTCCTGATTTCAACGTCGCCAGAGTTTGCATCAGCAAACGTACACCCACCGAACGCCACAAGCGGCTTGTCACCGCGTTGAACACGTCCCCGTGACCGTTGAAAGCAACTTCCATCGACCGGCCGCCGCCCGAGACCGATATGGTGAAGCTGTCTCCGTAGCGACCGCGAGTTCCGCCCCACCTTATCGCGTCGATCTGTTCTAGCGCGAAGGAAGCATCTTTCCACTCAATAGCCTGCGGCGAAAGAGCAATGCGGTGTTTGATGAAGGTGCCTACCTCCGCCGAGTAACTGATTTCTCGTGCAAACTCTTCTGCTTGTAGTGCTCCCGACTCATTAGACGCGGAAATATCTCGAATAGCGTCGAGGTCCTCTTCCACGCGCTCGGAGAACTCTGGGAGCTCCGCAAAAACTTCCGTGCAAAGTTCGGTTACAATTTGCGCTGACGAACTCATCTCTTTGTCATTATGCAGGTCGAGCGAAAGCTCCCGAAGCATTCTGCCGAGTTCAGCGCTGCTGGAGTGATCTAGCCCCTTCGAATAAGCAACCAACTGAAGCGGCTGGGCCACCGTGTCCCAGCGCCTAACCAATATAGCTAGCCGCTCGATGAGAGGCAGTATTGCCTCTTCACCTGCAGATGCGGCCTTGAGGATAGACTGGCAAAGACTTTCGATAGCTTCCGCTTCTGGTTGAAGAAATTGTTGAGCTTCAACTTCATACAACTCGACGAGCATGCCAAAAACTTCAGGAAAGGGATCGTCAGCGTCCAAACCCCAGCGCTCGGCAAGGTCGGTCATCACCAAAATGATCTTGGAAGTTGGAAGCTTACCAAGCGCGCGAAGCGCCGTAGCCGCGCATTCCTTCAGTCTCGACCTTATCTCGTCTTCAACTTGCTCCAATCGTGCCGGAGGAAATTGCGCTATCGATCGATCTTCGTTGATATCGCGCAGGATGGATGCGGCGTCGAGATCGTCACCCAACAATGCAAGTGTTGCCACCTCCTCGGCTAGCAACATGTGATTTGAGCGGGTGGCGACGCGGCCGAGGGTCATTGCACGAAGATTGAAAGCCGCAAGTTTGGGTAGCTGAGCTGAATCCGGAATGATATCCGACATCGACTGCATGGATGCCGCAAGGTCAAAGCCTCGCTTCGGCGAGACACCGGGCAGCCAACACATCTCTTCAGTCAGGCGCGTCCGAGGATTTGTCAGCCGTTCTCGACTTGCCTCGCACACGGCGGGATCAAGGGTGAGGCTCTTTTCGTCCGAGGCCTCAAGGATGCGCCGACGATCGTCTCGTGTCGAAACCCCCAAAATCCAGAACGCCGTTCCCAAAAGGCCATCTACGTTCACGACAGTCCCCGATCCTCCATACTCACTGCCCCGCGCCTCCCGATACCATAGTGACTATGGAAAACGCGAAGCCCCTCTTGCTGAATTTCCCGACGTCGGCGCGCTATACTGCTCCGTGCCGCCGCCATGGCGTCTTCGTAGTATTGATAATTCGAGCAGCGCGAATTGTAGTCGTCAACGAACGAATTGAATCGATCAATCTGATAGTTCGACGTTTCGTCGAGCGTCCCTTCACTGGCATCGATCCGAATTTCTTCTGCCAGGCAGTACACGATCTCATTCTGTGTGAGCGTGCCGCCCCTGTTGATTGCCGGACGTTGCTCGACATACTCCGGTAGAGGAGGCGCGACATAACTGGGGGCAGCTTCTGGGGCAACGTATAAAGAGGGGGAGGTGTCGACGGCACATAGCGTGGAGAAGGAGGCGAGTAAGTCGGCGGTGCGCTGTTGGATGAATCAGCAAAATAGGTCGAAGAATTGTAAGAAGAGGTATTGCTCGTCACCATCCACACAATGCCGCCACCAATCGCGGCGACGACAAGTAGGATCAAAGGCCAATTCGCTCTTGAGGTCGGCTGACGAGGCTCGGCACTTCTTGTTGCGGTTGGAGCAGACGGTCGCGGAGAATGTTGCAGACCTTGGCTGCCCAAGCGTTCTGCCAACGCGATATCCGCTGAAACATTGGTGATCATGCTTCGAAAGCCGGCAAACCCTATGGGCTCGGCATCGTCCGTGATCTTGGGTCCGTCAGCCCGCACGCCAATCCCCTTTGAAACGCTAGAAGCCTATCCGCCTACTTTCAGGCTGGCCTCGCGGGGCGGCGTTCTCCAGGGCGGCCAACAGGTCAGCTTGTGAAAGCTCTGAACGTCCTGCTCTCGCGGCCAGTCTCGCGCCTTCCCGCAACACGAACGAGACGTCCGAAAGTGGCCGTCCTTCGAGCGTCTGCGCCAAGCGGTCAAGATCGATATCTGCCGATTTCGGAAGTTTGCCCGCTAGGTGTTCCAGCATGGATTGAATTTCCGCTGCTGATGCAAAGCCAACTTCAATGACATGATCGAACCGACCTCGCCTTAAAATTGCAGGGTCGATCAAATCCAGCCGATTGGTCATGCCGATCACAAGAACGCCGGCCTTCGTCGCTTGAGGAATCTGTCTCAGAAACTCCGCGAGCTCCTCTAAGCGATGAGAGTGGGAGCCGCCTTCCGCCGCTTCGGTCGCCCACGAAGGCTTCCATTTCGTCGATCACGACAACGGATGGCGCGGCGTTTACAGCCGCGTCAAATGTTTCGGCGATTTTGCGACTCGTATCGTGGATGTAAGGACTCGCGATGCTTGACGCGTCCACATCAAAACTTGGCCAGCCCAAAAATTCGACCAGACGCTCCACGGCGAACGTTTTTCCGCAGCCCGGGGGGCCGTTCAGAATGATCGCAGGCGGCGTATCGATTCCGAGGGCGCGGTACCGATCCGCATTCTGGATTATGTCGATCACATGGTCGTTGAAGAACGTCTCTAGCTCAGCTCTGCCAGGGAGAGAAAATCGGCGCCTATCCTCCAGCGGCAGCCGGGTGCTACTCGGTGATGCCCCGTCGTGAAGAAGTGTACTGGAACGTAGCCGATCGTCCGGCCCGACTTCGTTGCGGAGCGGAATGCGCGCCGCAGCGACAATCTCCCTGATCGCGCGGCGATCGAGCCAGGTTACCACTCGTGCCAAAGCGATCGTATCACCGGCATCGATCGGCAGACCGCCCGTTAGCCATTTCCCCAAAACTAACTCGTCGGAATCATTGTTATTGGTAGCGTAGTCAGGAAGAATCCGGCTGTATCGCTCCACGAAAATTCCATCGCCAAGCTTCGCAGACTGCACAATCGCTCGGGTCAAACCTAGGGATTGAGCAAAGGCCTGCGCATCGGCTTGCGTACTTGGTGAGCGGCAGTCACCGGTTGGTGCCAGGGCCACTTCCGCTGGAGAAAACAGACACCAAAAGCTCTCCGAGCCAAAGGCCATGACTGAAAAAGCACTTCCGTCAATCAGTCCGTCGGTCACCCACCGCTCCGCGAGGGCGGTCTGCATATCAGCACACACAAGGTCTGGTTCGTTCCGATGATCTGCCAGTCTTGACCCGCAGAGATTATAGAACCGGCTCTCGCTCCGGTCGGCAACGCCAGCCCAATCGGAAACCACGGATCACCGATCATCGTCAGCGCCCCACAAGGACGTTGACGGCGTTGACAAGGTCCGCGTCGGATGACGAGCCGATGCGTCGGGAGTTAAGTTCAGCAAGGATCGCTCGCAACTTATCGACGTCATTCGACCGGATCGCGGCCTCACCAGCTTCCGTAAGCTCCGCATGTTCGGCCGAATCCGCAAAGAGGTACGGCCGCTCTGCGAGGTGTCGAAATTGATCGACTACGAACCAGTCCTGACGCCAAAGGATGGAGAAAATTTTGCTTCGAAGATCGCTAACGTAGCCTTCAAAGCTTGGTCTTTCGATTTCCCGTTCCGTCGTAGCCATCAGGTTTTCGAATGCAGCTTCTTCGTTCGGTTTGGCGAAGCGCCGCACTGCAACGTCAAAAAGCTGTCGGATGCGATCGAGCTCCGCCATGCGCAGATCGCGAAGGTGGTTTTCACGCACACGAGCCAGCAGTCGCTTCGCTTGCTGAACTTTTTCGTCGGCGGTTTTCGCTCCTTCAGCCGACCGATCGTCTCGTGACGAAGCTTTAGCTTCTTCCAGCTTCCTGCGCGCCAAATCCAAGTCTGGGTCAGTGACGCGCTCGCTCGCTTCTGCAACTCGCTCCAGCACCGTCTCTGTTTCCTCGGTAACGCGCTTCGCAGCAGCTCCATAGTCAACCTGTGATTCCTGCCGCGAATAGAAGTTTCGGCCGCTATGAAATAGCCCGCCCACTGAAGGAACGGACACCTCACAAGAGATCGTCCCTGAATCCAGCATTTGCCATTGCAGTTCCAAATCGGCACCGGCCGCAATTACTCCCTGCTCCAGATCGATGCCTCGAATCTCAAATGTTCCGATCGGACGATTGTCCGATATAGGATTCTGGATATCGCCTTCCCAAAGTTTGAAACGTAGCGCCTCGCGGCTGCCAGCTTTCAGCGATGTGGCCGCCTTCAACGTAAGCTTGCCCGATTTCGGAAGGGGGTCGCCTTCGCGTACCAAGTTTTCCAGAATCGAGGGGCCGCCGACCTTTTCGAGAACCTCGATCCGTACGGTGTGTGACGCTGGGATTGCATCGACGGTGGCGGCAGTGCGCGTGATCACCACTCGATCAATTTCAATCGGCTGTGGCGCGCCGGATGCGTCGAACGCAAAAACTTTGAACGTGTTGTCGCCCGGCTTCGATAGGGGAACTTCGAGCAGGAGTCCGGCCTTCAATGCCACGCGCCCCGATGACCAGCCCGTATCAAGGCTATCAATCTGAAGTTCGCCAACCGGCAGTTCGGTGTTTCCTATGGCCACCGCGATCTTTGTCTTGGTGTCAGGCGTGCGAGCGATGAAAGTCAGTCGCACGTCCGCGCGCCCTCCAGCGCTAACAGAGCCGCGGGCCGCCTTTCTTCCGCGAGATTTTGAGCCCCATTCGACAGCTTCAGCGAAAACCGCTGCACCCTCGGCAACTGCCGTCATCGGGTTCACGTCTGAAGAGGCGGCTATCCCCAACTCGAACGCAACTCGGTCTCGAATTGGCTTGTACTGCGTGGGCCCACCAACAAAACGATGCGCTCGACATCATGAGGGGAGAGATGAGCCTTTTCAATCGTTTCTCGCGTCGCTTGAATAGTCTCGTCTACTTGCGCGGCGATCACGCCGTCGAGCATGTCGCGCGTGAACTCGATGTCCAAGTAGATATCTCGTCCGGACCGATCTTTGAATGGCAGCTCGCTTTCGGCTACCACTGTGCTCGGACGCTGAGACAGTTCAATTTTTGCTCGCTCAATTGCAAAATCGACAAGCCGCAACAAGTTTCGATACCTGCCGTCCGTCGCAAAGTCTTCGGCCAGGTCGAACCGCTCGAGCAGCCACGGTTTCACTAAGTTATCCCGAAGCGCTCGGTCCATGTCGCGACCGCCACACATGGAGATTCCACCGTGGGCGATCAGACTAACGCGACCCGAGACACTTTGAGCAAGCGCGACATCGAGCGTGCCGCCCCCGAGATCGTAGACGACGAACACCCCGTCAGAAGATCGCTTGCGCATGACGCTCATAACGGCGGCTACGGGCTCTTGAAGGAGAGCTACTGTTCCAATGCCGGCCATCTCTGCGGCCGACAGCGTCGCATCTTTCTGCATTTGGTTGAATGCAGCCGGGACGGTGATGACCGTCCCGTCGTCCCTTCGTCTGACATCTTCGGGCAGGTAAGCGTGGATGGACCGCAGAATCTCAGCGGAGCACTGTTCAGGAGAATACGCTTGGTCGGTATTCGCAAACTTAAGCTGTGTACTCGTGCCCATGAAGCGCTTGAACAAGGTCGCCGAGTTGTCGGGATCGCGCGCGGCCTGCGTATAGGCTCGTGAACCGACATATCGATTCCCGCGCTTGTCGATATAGATTGCAGAGGGCGTGACGTCGTTCTGCTCGGGGCTTTTGTAGAGCCGGACGGCTTCGCCATCATAGCTGCAAATCACGCTGTTGGTGGTTCCCAGATCGATCCCGACATAAGCGCCCATTGTCTACTTCCCCCTCGCGAGCAACACGGTCCCAGTCCTCACGATCCCGACGGAATCCATAATGATCGGCTCAATCATTTGCTCGACAACAAGAACATCATCGGGGCTGAAATCGGAAATGTTGAGCGGTGTAGCAGCGGCTCCCGCATCGAAAGCCTGCCCTTCGAGGTTCACTAGGGTCAGCCCCGCCATTGCGAGAGTATCTGAAGACCGCTTCTGAAAATACTTCAGCTGGCCGGCGTAACGCGCGCCGTCATCCGGGCTAAGTCGTGCAACCAAACGGCCAAAGGCTTGGGCAAGCTTCCAAGCATCAACGATGATGCCGACGAGCAGATCCCGAGGGACAGACTTGTCCGCTTCCATGCTTGTCACTCGTATCCCCCACTCCGCCTGTGTCCACACGATGCCGCATACCGGCAATCGAGGCAACTCCGTGCAACGAACTACCGCCAACTACGAGCTGTCTGGATCGGCCGTTTCCTTAAGCACTCAAGTTCGCAATCTAGCTCCACATTCGTTGGTTGGATGGGCCCTCGCAGACCAGCTATGTGTGTTCACGCGACGCATCGAGGTGAAGTGCGGGTCATCGCCCATTTCCGGCATGTGTCGGCTTCATTGCTCACGCCCTTCCCCCCGGCGCGGTGACGAACAGCGCCACCAGTGGCTTGTTGATATAGAAATTGTGCTTGCCCCAGGTCTGCTTCTCTAAGAAGCCTGCAGCCGTGAGTTCGTCCAGATATCGTGCCGCCGTCTGGCGCACGACGCCGACCTCGTCCGCAAGAAATTCGATGCGCGTGTATGGATGGCGGAACAGGTTGTTCAGGAGGTCCTGCGAGTAGAGGCGCGGATGGTTGTCGCGGATGCGCTTCTTGTAGTCGGCCATCAGCGCGGCCAGGCCGTCGATAAGCCGTAGAGTCTCGGTCGAAGTCTCCGCCACCGCAGCCAGCATGAAGAGCAGCCACGGCTCCCACTTGCCATCGTCGCGCACCGACTGGAGCAGGCGATAGTAGTCCGCCTTGTGCGTGGTGATGTACCGGCTGAGATACAGGAATGGGATGTTCAGGAGGCCGGTACGCGCCAGGTACAGGACATTGATGATCCGGCCGATGCGGCCGTTGCCATCCGGGAACGGATGGATGCTTTCGAACTGATGGTGGATGATCGCCATCTTCACGAGCGGATCGAGGACGCTCGCCGTGTCGTCGTTGATGAAGCGTTCCAGCGCACTCATGTGGGCGGCGATGTCGTTCTTGTCCTGCGGCGGCACGTAGACGGTGTCGCCGGTCGCATCGTTCTTGAGCGCCGTGCCGGGCGTTTCCCTGAATCCGCCGTCATGGCGCTTCAGGACCCGAAATATTTCGATGATTGTGTTGTTGGTCAGCAGCCACTGCGATTGGCTCATCAAGTCCCAGCCACGCTTCAGCGCATCGCGATAGCGCGCCACTTCTTTTGCCGGGCCGTGGTCGGGGCCTTCCGGGAAAATGGCGGCCTGGAACATCTCTTCCTGCGTCGTGATGATGTTCTCGATTTCAGAGCTGGCTCGCGCTTCCTGAAGCGAGAGCGTGTCGATTAGAATGCCCTGGTTAGGGATGGCGGTGGCGCGCCCTTTGACCTCGGCCAGCCTGCGATGCGCCAAGGCAGCCGCCCGCAAGACTGCTGGGGTTTCAAGCTCGCCCAAGGGCGGCAAAGGCGGGATGACGTAGGTCGGTTTTAACATGAGAATCGCGTCAAGTTACAAAATGGACGTATCTTTAACATGAACTGGCGGTCGTGTGCAGAAAATCGCGATCCGCGAACATGGGGCTTCGAATCGTCTCTCATTCGCGTCGACCCTGAGGCGATGAGGCGGCCGACTTGTCGGAGGCGCTCGACAAACGCGGTTGGCGCAAGCTGACGGAGCTTCGACTCCCCTAGGGACTGCCAGCGGATCACATAGCGCCTTGATGCGGTGCCAAATTTCAGACATCGCCATATCGGACCATAGCGCTGACCGTAGCGATGTTCGACGCTCGCCGATGCGAGCCTGAGTCAACGTGTCGCAGGTTGTCGTGGTCGTCGTTGTTCGTGTTCGTTGATGAGCAAGCGCGTTGTTTCGTGGTGATGTTGTTGCGAGTGGTGCTCTGCGTAGTCTGTGGAGAAAGTTGTGGTTCGCGCGGTGTTCTGGTTGCGTCGCCGTTAACGGGCTGTTAACCGTTACCCACAACTATCGTACTGGTCCCCCTTGCATTCGAGGGTAAACGCGCGCCTGCTCGTCGCATGGCGCGCGAAGCGATTCTCGCCGGTGCCGCGTCCATCGGACCAACCACGATGCGCCGCAATGGCCTGTTCGGGGGCAGCGCCCCCAGCTACGCCCGCAACCCGCTGACGCTGTCGGACGCCATCCTCAGGCGCGATCCGGAGCCCACGAACTTCCTGGCCGGGCTCGCACCACCTCGACCAAGGTCGAATGCATGCCTCGCTGGGCTCGCCCCTGAGCGTCCGCCGTCGAACGAGTTCCTGTCGGGGCTCGCTCCCTCCCGTCCGAACCCGCCGCCCATGTACAACGGGCTGACCGCGTTGCTGATCAACCCGCCGCCGCCGAAGCCGGTGTTAAAGAGCCTCTGGGTGGACGGCGTGGAGTACAGCTTCCGCGTGATGTCGGTGAAGGCGAGGCCCTGGCAGCAGAACTGCGTGTACGCCTTCA
This sequence comes from Hyphomonadaceae bacterium, assembly GCA_016714495.1. Classification (GTDB taxonomy): domain Bacteria; phylum Pseudomonadota; class Alphaproteobacteria; order Caulobacterales; family Hyphomonadaceae; genus UBA7672. The sequence continues at coordinate 264,598 of JADKDU010000002.1, forward strand.
TGCGCAACGGCTGGCCCGTCTACGTGGGCAAAGCCTACAGCGCCCATACGCGTTTCGGCACCGAACATGATCGCCGTGCGGAGGCGATTGCGCTCGGCGCGAACGAACTGTGGGTCACCGAAGTGCGCACCACCAGCGCGTTCGACCTGGACGAAGCCGAACAGCGCATGATCGCGCAGTTCTGCCCGGTGTTGAACGACAAGCACAATCCCCTGTCGATGTACCGGTAAGGCCAACACGTTGAGCATCCCATTTCTGCCGGGCGACATTCCCGCCCTGGAAAAGACCGGACTGACAGGCTGGTTCGAGTTCTTCAGTAATCTCGCCATCGTCGCGGCCGTGCTGGTCATCGTGGCCTTTGGCGCAATGGCCTACATCAACCGGCAACGCCCAGGTCGGCGCTGAACGGATGCGTGTCGCTGCGCTCCAGGGCGAGGGTCTGACGAACACGTTGTGGATGGCGAAGCCGAAGGCCCTGGTGAACGAGTTCGACTTCAAGGAAGCCGCGCCGCAGGGCGACCTGCATGTCTATATCCGGCCTGCGCCGCCCGCCGCGATCCCCACACCAGTCCCGCCCGCCGTGAAGCAGCTGGAAGTGGTCATCCAGAAGAACGGCGAGACGGTCAGCATCGTCAACGTGGTGAAGGTGCACGACCGTGCGTCCTGGGCGCTGGCGTCAGATAAACGCGTCATCCTCGACGGTGAGGAAATGAATGTCGAACAGCTGGTGGACACGGTCGAATTCCGCAACGCGCTGGCCGCACTTCAGACGCCAGGCGTGGACGTGATCTTCGTCGGCCTGGAGTCCTACCCAACGTCAGACTACAGCAAGTCCGAACGCGAAGACCTGTCACACGAGAGGGCGCGGGCGCTGGGCATTGCGGTGCTGCGCCACAACCCGACCAGGATGGAATACGCGAAAGGCGCGCTGTTCTATGGCGTGGGCCTTGGCCGTGCAGTCACGCCGATTGAAGTGAACACGCCGCAGGAAATGCGTCAGCGCGCCGTCATCATGCTGACCGTGTCACGCAGGCAGACGAAGGACGAAGCCATTTCGATCTTCGATGCGTTCGCCGCCATCATCCGCACGACCGAAATCGAGGGGACGAACCTGGGTCTGTATGCCCACTCGCAGGATGCCGCCGAACGGCTGCTGACCGACCCGTTGGACTTCGGGGGCTATGTGCCGAACGTGCACGAGACGCGGCCACATCCTGCCGGGGTGAAGCTGCTGAAGCGCGAGGCGAAGTAGGCCATGGCAAGATGTACGGCACCGGTAAGAGGCCACCGCTCGTCGGCCGCCGCCGCTGACTGCCCCGCATGTGGTAGCCGATATGGCCGGAGCTATGGCGGTTACAGCGGCTACAGCAGCTATTCGTCCCCGTCGTCCTCCTGGGGGAGCGGCGGGGGCGGCCGGAGCAGCAGCAGCGGGTCCAGCGGCGGCACAAGGCCGCGCTGGTCGCGGTCGGGTTCATCCGTGGTGTACACGTCTGCCGAGGTGCGGGCTCTCACGCCGGTGCGCGAGAGTGTCGAAAAGCAAACGCCCCGGCCTGACAATCGCGATGTCTTTCTCTGCCACGCATGGGATGACCGCCAGGGTGCCGCCAAGGAACTGCACGATTTGCTGGAAGCGCGGCGTGTCGGTCTGGTTCAGCGAGAAAGACGTTGCCCTCGGCACATCGCTACTCCGCGAAATCGACCGGGGGCTTGCGAAATCAAGGGTCGGGATTGTGCTGGTGACGCCTGCGCTGCTGAACCGCCTCCAGGGAGCTAGCATTTCCGACAAGGAGCTATCGGCGCTTCTCGCTCGCGACCTGCTCGTCCCCATCGTGCACCACACGACGTATGAGGCTCTCGCGATGTCAGCCCGCTGCTCGCCTCGCGAACCGGCCTCAACACCGCAGAAAATTCTATGGCGAACGTCGCGGCCAAACTCGCCGAACTGGTCGCCGCCTAGCACCACCGCCGCTGTCGATGGCGTCTGCTATGCCCGCCGCTATGGTCGGCCGAGCGGTGAGAGGAACAACGGCCGAAAACGCTGGTCAAACACGAAGACCTAGGCAGCACCTGTTGCTGCGGCCGCATCCGGGCCTACCTACGGTCCAATGTGCTGGGGATGCAGTGCTTCGCTTCATGGCCGGAAACCCAGAACAACTGGACCTGGCGCGAGAGCACATCGCGCTGGGCGATCCTAACAATGCGCGCTTCGGCCTGATGCTTACCGACAACGCCGTGGAAATCACGCTGCATCGGGTTGCGAAGGATTACCAAGTCAAAGTCCAGCACCAGGCGCACTACGAACCGCCATTCCCACACATGGCGGAGTTGACGAAGGCGCTAGCGCAAGAGTTCGGCCCGAAGGTCAGGTTCGCAAAGACAATTGGCATGTTGAGCGACGACGACGCGCAGACGGCCATCATCTGTCATTCGTTCCGCAATGAGGTTTATCACGTCGGCGCGATACATGAGGAGATACTGCCCAACCTGGCCAGGTTCTACTTCGACCGCGCATGCGCAATCGTTGGCAATTACAAGGGCGGCTTCATCGGTTGGAGTTCACGGGACGTACTGCCGAAGCGCGCGGAGAGGTTCTTCACTGGCCACCACCTGTTTCCCGGCAACGCCGACCAGTACCGCCAGGGCTGCGCAAAGCTCGCGCAGGAAAACGCCTTTGACGCGCAATCTCTGGTAAGCACGCTCGCGAAGCACATGTCTGACGTGGTCGATGACCAGGACTCGTCTATTGACCTGATGGCAACGGGTGCGCCCACACAGATGTCGCGTGACCAGGTTGTGGTCTACTGTCAGGCTTGGGAGCTAGCCTTCAGCGGTGAAGGGGAAGAGTACGCCCTCAAGCATGGGTTCAGCGGTAGTAAGTTTGACTTGGTCGAGTGGCTGAAGGCCAACTATCCCTTCACCATTTCCAAAGACCCAATTCCATCATGGCGACAACGTGCGGCAGGACTAAGCGGCGAGAAGGCCGCTGCAAGCGCATTGAACAAGTATCATCAGTTCATGCACCAAACTGAGAAGCTGCGTGAAAACCTCTACGAGTCAGCGGGCCAGCTACAGATGGAAATTGACCGGCAGATAGATGACATGAAAGGCCGGTGAGCGAGGCGCTATGGTCGCCGCTATGGTCAGCTTTGCTGCCTACATGGAAACCGCTACGGCGTAAGGCTTGGCGAGACGGCTGCGGCAGTTGATATGACTGCAAAGGGCTGGCGGTTGGCCTGGCGGAGCTTTTTCACATCGGTGGCAGGCTGACACCCATTCCGAGCGACGGGCTCCGGATGCGCTTCCAGCCGATGGTCATTTCCATGCCGAGGCCCTGACCCAGGGCGAGTCCCTGTGTCTGGCCATAGTTTCGAACCTGGCCTTGGACCAGCTTCCCGCCGAACTGTTCGAGCGCCGGTTGCCACGGCACGATCTGCAGGGACCGTTCGCGCCACAGGACGGCGACGCGCCCTTGGGCAAGATCCACGCGGCGCGCGTAAATGCCTTCGACGGTAGATCGAACATGAGTATGGACCGGGACGCGGTAGATCCCCTCCATTTCCTTGATGAGTTGAGATCGCTCATGCTGCGACAATTGATGGAGAGCGTCGCGGGATAACATCCGATCTCCAGCGCCCATGAGTCCCTGCTCGATCAGGAACAGTCGCCGCTGCTGCAGCGCGGCCTGGAAGTCGCGTGAGACGCGCCCGTTTCCTTCTGGCGCGTTCTCTTCGTGCGCCAGGACCCGGTCGAGTTGTGTCGGGGCGAATGCCTGGATCTGTTCCTCAAGTGACCAGTAGCTCACAATACGCGCCGTGACAGGCGTGCGCACGACGCGTTCGGCCTCGAATGCGCGCGCGATATCGCGATGATTGGGCGCGATGAGAAAGTCGCCGGTATAGTGGCGAGCGACGAGGCCCCGCTGTCGCATCGCTTCAAGGCGGCGGATGTTGGCCTCGGCATGCCGGGCGTAGCTGCCTGGTTCGACCTGGGCGTGTCGGGCGATCGAATAGTAGCCACCCGTGTGCTCGGCGATGCGCGCGACGGCCTCGTCCGATGGTCGGTGCTGTACCTGTCGCGGCGCCAGCTCGACCATGGCTCCCGGGCGCGCGGTTGTGATCAGCGCCACGTCGTTGGGCGACTCAAAGCGGGCGTACTGAAGCCGTCCGTGCTCATCCTCGATGACTGCGGTGTGGTGCACATCCCATTCGTCGGCTAGCCCGACGTGTACCAGCCGGCCGAGAACCGCTTCCTTGCCGTCCGCTGCGAACAAGTCAAAATCTTCAGCGTCGCGGACTCGGCTGTGCTCCAGCATCCGCCGCACCGTCTGGCGTTCGCCCATGGCCTCCAGGGTGGGGCGGAGCTCCGGCGAAATGTCCCAGTCGCCGTCGTGGCGTCGCTGGGCAAGATTCCAGTTCTCCAGCCGGTTCAGGCGGGCGATCAGGTCGGTGCGCCCCCGCTCGGGCAGGGCAACGACATTATTGCGTGACCGGGCGATTATCTCCCGATCCAGCGGTGTCAGGCGCTGAGCATCCAGTTCCAGCGTGCGCCGCCTTGCTAGTTCCGGCGACACCTCCTGGCGCGGCCCAAGCACGCGGGTTGCAACCTCCTGCGCATGCTCCCGGATGCCCTGGGTCAGCAGGCGGTTGGGAATGATGAGCGCTGCTCCATCGGCCCGCCGCCCCCGGACCAGGACATGCGCGTGCGGGTTGTCGGTGTCCCAATGATCGACCCCAACCCATTCCAGCCGCGTGCCGAGCTTCCGGCCTAGCTCATCCATCACTTCCCGCACGAAGGGTCGAAGGTCGCCGAGGTCGGCCCCGTCTTCCGGACTGATGATCAGTCGGAAGTGCCGCACATCGTCCGTCCATCCCTTCGTCAGGGCTCGGGCATCCACTTCCGGGGAACGCGCGTCATAGAAAGCATTGAGTGCCCGGCCGGGTTGTTCCTCGCGCGACAGGTAGTCGACCTCCCGACTGAGGCCCTGTTCATGAGCCTCGCTGCCGAGGTCGCCGCCCACGTCCAGGGAAGCAGCCTGTCCACCTTGCTCGCGCCCAAGATAGGCGACGTGGGTGCGCAGTGCGCTCCTGGCGCCTGCGCCATGTGGAACGATCCGGGTCTTCACGATGACCCTGCGCGTCGTTGGCGCAACGACACGCGGCGCGCGTGCTCCTGCCTTGCGATAGTGAGGGCGGACGCCTGTCCGTTCGGCTGCCGGCTGTTTCAGGGCGCCTGAAGCGCCGCCTGATCGTGCGCGCGCTCTACCGACCCGAATCGTTGTAGTCGTCGGGTGTGTGTCCTTGGCGACAGCTCCGATGGTGACTTCAAATTCGGTTTCGTGCTGACCCATGAACGTGGTTGTAACCGCTACAGCACAGACCTTGCGAGCGTTTGCAGCCCATCCGCGAACCGTGCGTCGTAGAGGTAATCCTCGCAGGCGAAGGTGCGGCGGAAAAAACTATGTGCAGACAACGCCGTGCACGAAAATGCGCGGCGGTTGCTTATCTTGCCTCTCTTCCTTCGCCCCAAAATCAATGCCCATTCTGCCAGATGATCCGTACACGAATGACGTAGAATTGGCATCGCTGTGACTGACAACAGTCGTCGCGTCATCGTCGACAACATCCGTCGAGGTCTCACTTCCGCGATATGCTTTTCGGTTGATCCAAATGGGCATGGCCGAGGGTACGTGCCGGGGGTGTCCGCGTATCGTCTCTCGGTATCGGCCACCAAGCGCGTCCGGCGATGGATGCCTACCAACGACGCGGATCGGCTTGGCTCCGTGCCGCGTGGGAGAGCGGCGCGGTCAAGGGCGAAGCGGCGAAGCCGGAGCGTAGCTCCCCTTGAGGGCACCGCTCTCCCACGGGACAATTTGTTCAAGTGCGTCGTGATCAGACGTCACCCAGCTACTGTGTCCGCTGTGAACAGCGATGCTAGGCGATGATCGGTCTGCGTCCGTTCGTCGAGGTACGGCCTCCGCATTTTCCGCTGGCTGAAATTCGCCTCCTTTGCGTCATGCGCGGCGGATCCGCCGCACTTTCTTGGGCGACGCTCGTGGAGCATCGAAAATTCACTCACAGGCTGTGGAGAATTGTTTGGTATCGCCCCGCGTGATTCTCTTCAGGGAGATTGAGTGGAGAGCGCCATGCTGACGTCATCGGACCCGAACAAAATGCTCAGCACGGCAGATGCAGCGGACCTTCTCGGGCTCCAGCCGTGCACGCTTTCGGCATGGCGCGAGGATGGCTCTCAACCTGGTCTCGCGTTTTTCAAACTCGGCAAGGCAGTTCGTTATCGGTATGGCGACCTCATCGCGTTTCTAGAAACCCGGCGAGCGTCGAGCACGCTCGTGGCGCGGCAGCTTCCACAATCGCCCGTGCTCGCGGCTGCGTCCGGCGTCTCTTTGAAAGCGTCACCACGCCCGCGCAAAGCCCGAAATGCGGCAAGCCTGACCGAGGGCCAACAGTCCCTGTTTTGAGACAACCGCAAACTGTTCAGACTGCGCGCCAAGTTGCTTGTTCGTAGCGGCTGCGCCGTTATGCCGTGTCGGTGTCATCAGGATCGGTTTTGTCGAACCAAAAACAGTACACTTTGACGCCGTAAATTCCGATGATGCCTAAGAGCATCAACAACAGGCAGAAACCGATCAAGTACAGGACGTGAGTGGCATGGTCCTCTATGCCCATCAGCCCGTAGTAATCATGGCCACGAAACTTATCGAACTCGTCGAGTAGCACGCTCGCGCCTACCGCGACCAATCCCCACAAGCCGCACATCATAAGGGCACGGAAGCTTCCCGCGATTTTTTCGAGAAGTGTCCTCTTCATTTACGCGGTCCTTGCCTTACTCCCTCGCAACACCAGCGTAGCTACAGCGGCGCGAGGAGCAATGCCCGCCAAGTTATGACGAGCTCGGATTGTCGAGTTCAAACCGACAACATCAGATCGAACCCTACCACAACCACCGCACAACTGGGGCACTGGCGGGGCACGACGATTTTTGGTGATTTTCGAGAGGGCTATAAACCCTTGAAATTATTGGCGCGCCCGAAGAGATTCGAACTCCTGACCCCCAGATTCGTAGTCTGGTGCTCTATCCAGCTGAGCTACGGGCGCGGCCTGTCGATGGAGGGCGGGTTGTAACGTCGGGGATCGCTGGGCGCAAGAGCGGTCACAATGTCTTAAATCGAGCGATTTGCTGGGTTTTTTTGCGCACGCTCCCCTGTGCGAACAGATAACGTGCGGCATTGGTCCGTGGCTTTTCCCCATCGTTCTGGCGCGGCGTCGCGCGACTATCCGCTCCGCGACTTGCTCGTGCGTCGGAAACTTGTTTGATTGCAAATTAGTTTATTTGAGGGGACGGGATGCCTGCCATGGCGGTGACGAAATCGGCAAAAGCCGGTCGTCAGAAGACGGCCCGTAAGCTTCAGGGGGCGCGCTCCACCCGCGCCCCTTCGCCAGCGGAAAAACGCTCCAAACCCTCCGCAAGACAGGTCCTCGTTCGCAAAACTTCGGGGGTGCGTCAGACCCAAGCCGAGCGGCGCCAAAAAGCGGAGCAGGCCATCCTGATGGCCGCGCTGCAGATCATAGCCGAACGCGGACTTGATGAGCTGACACTGGCAGAGGCGGGAGAACGCGCCGGCTACAGCCGCGCGCTACCCGCTCACTATTTCGAGTCGAAGGAAGTGGCGCTCGTCGCGCTCTGCAGTTTCGTCGTGAAGAGATACTTTCAGGGAATGCAGCGTCACGCCGCCGGGCGGGAAGGACTTGAGGGTCTTCTCGACCGTATCCGGTACTCTTTCGATGATGCTCCGAAGGACCCTCAAACCCTGCGAGCTTTTCACACGATACTGGGGGCTGCTCATGGCAAGCCCGAGCTTGCGAAGTCTTTCGCCAAGCTGATCTCCGAAAGCAGAGCCGCGTTCGCCGGTTTCATACGCGCCGGGATCGCGCGCGGCGAAATCCGGTCGGGCGCGACGCCTGAAGTTGAAGCCATCTGGATTCTCGCGGGATTGATGGGTGTCATGAACCACTGGCTCAACGACGCGCAGGGAACGCCGCTGAACAAGGTGGGCGAGGCTTTCATAGGTTCCGTGCGCCGGGCGCTTGAAGCTTAGCCGTCAAAAGAAAACGGCGGCGGCGTAGGATTACGCAACCGCCGCTCACTTATTCATGCGATTGGTCTACTCGCCGTCCGAAACGTCCACGCCGGCAAAGATCGGCTTTTCGATCGGGTGGGGCCGGCCTTCCGCTTCGAGCTTGCGCGCACCGGCGAGAATGCCTGGGAGAGCATAGTTGCCCTCGTGGCAGGCGTATTCGTAGAGCGGCTCCTGCGAGACGCGGATCGTCTGCTCACCGCCCCAGGATTCTGTATAGAGCGTCGGATCCTCGACTTTGAACTCATAGAAGATCTCGTCGGCCGACCAACGCGTGTAGCGTTCCCATACCTGACCTTTGGAAGTGATGTAGGAGCGCTGCTTGGGATGCGAGTTGACGGTGTGCACAACCAGGGTGTCGCCTTCATACCAACCAACGGAGTCGCCGCCCCATTTCGGTATCTCGCTTGGTCCATGCTTGGCCTCGGCAGCCGATTTGACGATTGGGACAACACGCACGTCGTGGATCATTTCCGCCAGGAACATGACAGAGGTGGGTGACTGCACGATCTGCAACGTGTTGTTGTACATGCCGTTGCCAAGCACCGGACCGGCGCCACCGGTGAAACTCATCAAGCAGCGCTCAGGCAGCGGGCGAATTTCGTAGTCGTCGAAAGTTGTCGCGCGCGTGTTCGCCTTGATGCCAGCTTCCGTATAGGGAATGCGTCCATTGGCAGGTGAGGTGATCCAGGACGACCGGTACTCGCCCTTGACCTGCGCGTAACTTGTACCCGGATCCATCCAGAAGCGGTTGTACGCACGCGAGGCGTTCTTGTCGGAAAGCAGCTTGGCCGAAGACTCCGCATCGACTTTCGACGCGCCCGCTTCTTCGCGCTCAGCAGCAGAATAGACGTTCCGATGCGTCAACTGCTCGGCCTCTTGGGGGCTCAGCACCAGCTTTTCAGCGCCTTCCGGACGCTGCATCGTTGTGAGCGACTGGTTGGTCCAGTAGCCCTGAAAATCCGGCACGCCCCAGCTTGTCTTGGGTTTTTGGTATGCCGGCCCCGCTTGTGCGAACGCCACTGGCGTCGCGACGCACACAAGAACTACAGAAGCTATCAGTGCTCGTTTCATGGACAGCTCGCCTCCCTGCGAGATCAGCAGCTGCCTTGGTTGGGCGCCGCTGCGATAATCAAGTGTCGCCCGTTGCGGCAACGACAACATCTGACATTTGCGAGAGCATTGCGTGCGTTTGTACGCGGCGAGGGTTGATCCGCATGGACGAGGGGCGCACGATCTTCTCGCCCGGGCCGTGGGTACGGCCCTCTAGGCGTTGAGTATTCCGCGTCCTTCGAGGACCGGCCCGCGGCCCTTCACCCCAGGCGTGAAGGAGATAGGCCATGAACGGAGGAAAGGCGGCGACCGTGCGTGCGGTCGCCCTGAGCGGACCCTGCGGGGCTGGGAAAACCAGCCTGCTTGAATCGATGCTCCATGCTGCAGAACGCATCCAGCGAAAAGGATCGGTCGCGCAAGGCACGTCGGTTGGCGACGCGAGCGAAGAGGCGCGAGCCCGAGGCCTCTCGACGGAATTGAACGTCGCGGGCTTCGATTATCTGGGCGACCGTTACGTGGTGCTCGATTGTCCCGGCTCGGTCGATTTCGCCAGCGAGGCGGATACGGTCCTGCCAGCCGTTGATCTTACCGTCGTTGTGGCTGATCCGGACCCCAGCCGCGCAAGCCTGCTGCAGCCGCTATTGCGGCGGCTGGACGAACTCCAAGCGCCCCACTGCATCTTCGTCAACAAGATCGACAAGGCGCGCGGGCGGATACGCGAGCTGATGGCGGCGTTGCAGCCTTACAGTCTTGAGCCGCTCGTCGCGCGGCAGATACCGATCTGGAACGACTCAGGCGCGCTCGGCTACATCGATCTCGCTCTTGAGCGTGCCTACACTTACGAATCCGGCAGGCCGTCCAAGCTGATCCAGATCCCCGAACAGGAAAAGGCGCGGGAGATAGAGGCCCGCTATCGCATGCTCGAACAGATGGCGGACTTCGACGATCGCCTGATGGAAGAGCTGATCAACGACCACAATCCCGGCCGCGAACACGTTCTGTCTGATCTCGCAGATGAACTGGGTCGCGTTCAGATCGTGCCGGTCTTTCTCGGTTCTGCGGAAAATGGCTCGGGCGTGCGTCGTCTGTTGAAAGCATTGCGCCATGAACTCCCCAGGCTCGAGGCCGCTGCGCAGCGCGCGGGGGCGGATGGGAAATCGGCGCTGGTGCTCAAGACGAAACATGTCGGACAGGCTGGACGCCAGACGCTTGTGCGGGTCATGTCGGGCGAAATCCAGGACGGCGACGCCATCACGCTGCCGGATGGCGCAAGCGAACGCGTGGCGGGAATCTTCTCGCTGCAGGGCGAGAGCCAGCACAAGCTCGACAAAGCGGTGGCTGGCGATGTGGTGTGTCTCGGCCGGCTTGAAAAAGCGAGGCGCGGCGACCTGCTCAGCGCTGATGGAATTGCGCGCGCATCGAAGGCGCCAAAGGTCGAGCGGCCGGCGGTCTATTCGCTCGCCGTCGAAACACAGAACCGCGCCGACGACGTGAAGCTCGCGGCCGCAATGGCGCGACTGATCGACGAGGACGGCGCGCTCGACTTCGGTCCAGATGCTGTCACGCGCGAGTTCCGCCTCAAGGGGCAGGGCGAGATGCATCTCCGCGTTGCGCTCGACCGGCTGAAACGAAAGTTCGGCGTAAGCGTCGCCTCGCACCGCCCGCAGACAGCTTATCGCGAAACCATCTGCTCTTCATCCACACAACGTGGAAAGCACAAGAAGCAATCAGGAGGTCACGGCCAGTTCGGTGATGTGGTCCTGGAGGTGCGTCCCGGCCAGCGCGGCAGCGGCATGGCCTTTGACCAGAAGATTCACGGAGGCGTCGTGCCGAAGCAGTATTTCAGCGCCGTGGAAGACGGCGTTAGAGACGCGTTGCAAAGGGGGCCGCTTGGCTTCCCCGTCGTTGACGTGGAAGTTACGCTCCTCGATGGCTCGTATCACACGGTCGACAGCTCCGAGATTGCATTCCGCACTGCAGGGCGCATGGCTGTCAGTCAGGCGTTGCCAGAATGCGATCCGGTGCTGCTTGAGCCCGTGCATACGGTGACGATCCATACGCCATCCGATCAAATGGCGCGGATCACAGCACTGATCCCGATGCGGCGCGGCCAGATACTTGGCTTTGAGCCGCGCGATGGCTGGTTCGGATGGGATTCCATACGCGCCTATCTTCCTGAGGATGAGCTGCACGACCTGATCATCGAAATCCGTTCGGCGACGCAAGGCCTTGGCGAACTGGAGTCCAATTTCGATCACATGGCCGAAGTCACCGGCAAGGCGGCGGCGAAGGCTGTCGAGTCGCGTCAGATCATGGCTGCAAAGTAAGACGCCACCGGTTGCCTTGCGGTCATATCCGCTCAAAGACTACTCAGGGTGAGGCCGCAAGGAGTGACGGCATGAACAGGCGTGAATTGCTCGTAGGCGCGGGCGCGTTGACGCTGGCGTCTTGCGGCCAGCCACAAGCGGGTCCGGCTCAATCTGCTGTCGCTGCGGCAACGCCCGGCGGCGATCCTTTTGCTGGCGCCAAGCTGATGGCGGATGTCGAGTCCTATGTCGGCTTCGGCACGCATCGCACCGGAAGTCCCGGGGATATCGCAACGTCAGAGTGGTTCGCGAAGCGCTGGCGTGAGCTCGGATACGAGATCGAGCAAACCGAATTCACCTGTCCCAATGCAGATACCGACGTCGCGAAGCTTCGCATTGGTTCTGAAGAATTCGACGGCTTTGCGCAGCCGCCGCTGTCCTTCACGCCAGAGGGCGGCGTCAACGCGCCCCTGGCCTGGTGGGATCCCAAATCGCCGGCGAAGGTGTCGGAGAAGATCGCACTGATCCATATTCCGCGTCAGCCCGGAGCGTCATCACCCGGCGCGGCATATCGCGAAGCCTTCCAGCGGGCGAATCTCGCCAACGCAAAGGGCATCGTCGCATTGATGTCCGGGCCATCGGGGGAAGTTGTCGCCATCAACACTCCAGTTGAAATGGAGCTCGCGATCCCGGTGCTTCAAGTTGGCGAGAAGGAGCGTCCGCGCATGGAGGCTTTGCTCGCCGCCAAGCAACCCGCCAAGCTCATCATCGAAGGTCCGGGCGGATTCCGAAACGGCAAGAACACCATCGCGCGCCATGGAGCGGCCGGCCCGTGGGTGATCATCTCAACGCCCCAGAGTGGCTGGTTCACCTGTGGCGGCGAACGCGGACCTGGAATCGCCATGTCACGTGCGCTGTCCGAATGGGCACTGACGAAGAACTTTCCTGTGCGCTGGCTGTTCATCGCGACATCTGGCCACGAGTGGACTGATTTTGGAGCGGACATCTTTCACAAGAATCAGGCGCCGGATCCGAAAGAAACGGCGCTCTGGTTTCACCTCGGCGCCAGTTTCGGCGCGCGGGCCTATCAGGAAACGCCGACCGGTCTCCTCGCGGAGGACACGCCTAACCTTTCGCGCACGTTGATGGCGACGCCCGATCTCACGCCGCTCTGCGAAGCGGCGTTCGCGGGGCAGCCCGTGATTGAAAAGCCGGCCAAGGCCGAACTGGCGAAAGCGCTCGGCGAATACCGTCTCGTTCTGGAAGAGCAGTATCCCACATCCGCAGGCTTCTGGGGCGGCAACTCAAAGTTCCACACGCCGATTGACGGCGCGGACTCGACGACGCCTGAAATCATGGAGCCAATCGTTCGTGCAGTCGCGAAGGTTATAGAGGCGCGCCTGACCGCGCTCTAATCCTTGCAGCGCTCCCAGGCATACGCCACGGGGCGCGAGCCATCGAGCATCGAGACGTTGGCTGCAAGACCCTTGTCCGTCGCGCGATAGGTGATGCGCTGGGGATAGTCGTGGTCGCCGTTCTCGAACGTCACCGTGTTCGGGGCAACGAGCGTCAGCGGATCGCGCTTCTCAGTAAATACCACTGGCCGCTGGCCTTCGGGTGAGGCGACGTACAGGGCAAGCGACGGGCGTGTATCGATACGCGACTGCTCGAATGTTGCGAGCGTGCCGTTGCGAGTCGTCGTGGCGTATCCAAACATCAGTCCGCCTTCCGGCGGCGACCAGACTTCGAGGTTCACCCCGTCAGTCGATTTCCAGCATCCTACCATGAAGCCCATGCGACCAAGATCGCGCTTGGGACTGCTGGCGCAACCCGCAAGTGCGACGAGGGTAAGAGCGGCAACGGAAACAAGCTTCAGCGACATCGCAAACCCCAGATGATCTGATCAACGCGAGACGTAGCGCAGCCGAGGGGGCAGGGACAAGCATCTTGGACCACGCGCAGGCCGCTCAAGGCTGCGATGTTACGGATTGGCCACGCCGTCGCGCGTTTCGAGCGTCACAGAGGCAGGCGCCGGCGCCGAAGACGAGACCAGTGCAGGCGTCGCAGCCGCAGGCGCCGTGTTTGCGGCCACCATCTGCTGGTCCATCAACTCGGCATCGCGCAGCCCGTCGATCCGGGCTTTCTCAGCCTTGAACGCCTCAAGCTGCGCGCCCGAGAGCGTGCGTCCCGTAGGCAGTTTCAGCGTCATCGCATTGACCGGCTTGTTGTTCACATACACTTCGTAGTGCAGGTGCGGTCCGGTCGAGCGTCCGGTCGTGCCGACATAGCCGATGATCTGACCCTGTTTCACAAAGCTGCCTTTGCTGACGCCCTTGGCGAAGCGGCTCATGTGCGCATAGGCGGTCTGATACCCGTTGGCGTGCTGAATCTTGGCGAAGTTGCCATACGTGCCGTTCGGCCCGTAGGTGACGAGCTTGCCGTTGCCGGCCGCATAGATCGGCGTGCCGGTAGGCGCCGCGAAGTCCGTGCCCTTGTGGAGCTTGGTGTAGCCGAGCACCGGATGCTTGCGGTTGCCGAAGCTGGACGAAAGACGCGCGCCGTTGATCGGCGTCTTCATCAGGAACTTCTTCACGCTCTGGCCTGAATCGTCGAAGTACTCGACCTGACCATCATCAGATGGCGTGAAGCGATAGAACGTCTTCGAAAGCGCAGCGCCATCCATCGTCGCCATCAGGATGGATCCCGTCTTCACCTGCTGGCCGCGCTCGTCTTCGTACGTCTCATACATCATGCCGAAGCGATCGCCCGTGCGAACCTCGCGCTGGAAGTCGATGTCGTAGCCGAAGATCTCGGCGTAATCGACGATCTGCTGGTCGGCTGCGCCAAGCTGCGACGCTGTCTGATAAATCGACTGATCCACATCGCCTGAGATATAGCTGATACCTGGCGAAAGTTTCGCCTTCAGTTCGTGCGAGGTCCAAGTGCCATCAAGGCCGCGCGAGACCAGCACCTGCGTCTCTGCTTCGGGACGGAGGGAAAGACCCATCAGGCGCACGGCGCCCTCGGCATCCGTTCCCAGCCAGGCCGTCACATCATCGCCGGGACGCATGCCTCGCAGGTCGACAAACTGGCTCGCCGCAAACACCGCGCCATTCGCTTCATCACGCGGCGCGCCGATCCGGTCGAGCACGCCCGACAGCGTCTCGTTCCGCAGAACGGAGACGCGCTTCATTTCGCTTGAGAGGTTTGCCGCATCATCAGCGCTGGTGAGAGAGGCGACCACCAGACGTGGATCATTCGTATTGTCTGGCGCAGCAGCCTCGACAGGGCGCGCATTCACGCCAACAACAACAAGCCCAGTCCCCATCAGCACGGCCGCAGCCGCACCCATCCCCCAATCAAACCAACCGTTTTTCATGGGTGCTCCGAATAGTTCCTCACGGAACGGAAATCTGGCTCGCCACTATTTCCCCGTTTCGAACACCGAAGCGGCGGCACAAGAACAGCAATAAAAACGTTCAGCTGTCTTTCCACAAGAACGAATGCATATTTTGACCTCAGATGACTGAAGAAAAACTTGCTCCGAAAGGGCTAATAGCTTCGAAACGTCGCATAATGGGCCTAGTTCTCGCCCTATTTGCGCTTTTCCTCGCCGCCCTCTGGCTTTTCCGCCAGCCCATCGCCGAGGCGATCGCGCGCAGCGTGTGTGCCGGGCAGAACCTTTCCTGCAAGGTCAGCATCACCCGCCTGGACTTCGGCGGCGTCACATTAACCGATCTCGATGCGCGGACGCCGAATGCTGCTAACGCTGCGTTAAGCGCTCGCGAACTGGTGATCGATCTCGTCTGGGACAGCCCCTTCTCGCCGCGCCCCGCTGCGGTGGAAGGGGACGATCTGGTGGTCCGCATCGATCTCACTGGAAAGCGACCACTGCTAGGTGATCTCGATACCGCCATCACGAACTTCACGAAGCCGAGCGGCGCGGCGCCCGGACCGATGCCGCGTCTCGCCTTCAAGAAGGTGACGGTAATCGGGGACACGCTCTCGGGTCCTGTGCAGGCGCTTGGGTCGATAAAAGCAACGGGACCGGAATCGTTTGTTGTCGATCTGACCGCGCCGCCCGCCACGCTTGGCATGATGGGCGCGACCATGCAGCTCGCCGGCGGCCAGCTGAAAGCGACAGTCGCGAACAAGCAGATTACTGCGAACGCAAAACTTGACCTCGCGAAGTTCGAGGCTACGGACACGATCATCTCCGATGTAAGAATCGACGCCACGCTCGAACAGATGGCGGGCGTGCTGAAGGGCGCTGGTTCAGCCAGGCTCGGCACGGTCGCCGCGAAGGACACGAAACTCACGGATGCACAGGCGAGCGCAAGCGTGGAGTCGGTCGCGGTCGATCCTGCCGCGCTGGATATTGCGAGCCTTCTTGCGGGCCTGCGCAAGCTTCAGCTCTCCGCCAGCACGGGCGAGGGCGCCTTCACCGACACGAGCTGGAAGAAGGCAGAACTCACCGCGCTGATCCAGCCAAAAGGCGGCGGCAAATCTGGCGGCGACGTTTCGCTGGCGATTGACGACATCAAGCTTTCGCAGGGCGCCGCTGGCCGTGTTGAACTGGCCGGCGTCATCGACATCCTCGAAGGCGTCGCGGGAAGGGCGCAGGGAACGGCGCGCGTTCGCGCCGCGATCGTCAGCGCCGCAACCAGAAAGCAGCTGGTTGATTCAGTCTCGTTCCCGCTTGAAGCAGCGCTGCCGGTTTTCGGCGCGGCTGCTGCGAAAGCCCTCGACCGCGCCGCGCAGAATTTCGATGTTGCCGTGCCTTGGTCCGCGACATCATCACCCATCAAGGGCGTCGAATTCACGCTTCATGACGGCGCTGAGCTAAAAGCCGCGAGTGGGCTCTCACTCAAGCTCATTGCGCCGAGCGGTCAGAACAACGTTGCTTCGTACTCGACCGCGCGTGGCGGCGCATGGCTTGTGTCAGGTTCGGTGCGACTCGCGGGAGGCGGCGGTCCCACTTTTTCTCTCGACATTGCAAAGGCGTCCGGCGGCGGCAGGAAGCTCGCCATCGCAGGCCTGGCGGCGCTGAAGCCATGGAAAGTTGGCAGCGACACCATCGCCGCGGAATTCAACGGTCTTGATTTCGGCATGGACGAAACTTCCGGCAAAGCCACTGGCCAGCTGATCGTCAATCTCGACGGCGCCTTCGGCGGCGGTGTCTGGAAGGGCGCGCGAGGCACAGGCGCTGTCAGCGCCGTCTGGGATCGCACAACCTTCTCGGCAGATGCGCCGCGCGGCATGATCATCCAGTGGAAGGAGGCGCGCTACGGGGAAACCGTCTTTGGCGCCGCCGCGCTGCATTACGCGCCGCAAGGTCGGTTGGCGGAACGCATCGATGATGGCGTCGTGGGACGCGGCAGCCTCGAAGCCGTGACGATCCCGGTCAATGGCGGCGCATGGAATGCAAAGGCAGCCCTGGGCGCCATCGGCATCAACTGGCGCGCGGCAGAAGGCTTCCGCGCCAATTTCGATGCGGCGCCCCTAGCGGTCGATATGACACTTGACCAGCGCAAGGTCCCGATCCGCGTCGCGGATGTCACCGGCACGCTCGATCTTCGCGATGGCTGGCGCATCACCGGCGGCTTCAAGGGCGGCGGTGCTCAAGCTGAAGAGGCAAGCGTCGCGGACCTGGGCGGCAGGTTCAATCTCGGCGGCAAGGGCGACACGCTCGATGGCGCCCTGTCTGATATTGCGATGCGTGTCTTCGACCCGAAGACAGAGGAAGAGGGCAGGCGCTTTGAGGAAGTGAAGTTCGAAGGCTCGGCTACGCTCCGTGACAGCGTGGCCAGCTTCACGGGTGGTTTCTCCATGGCTAAGTCCGGCATGCAGATCGCGCAGGTTACAGGCCGCCACAGCCTCGAAAAAAACGAGGGCTCGCTCACCTTTGAGCCGATCCCGCTCATCTTCGCACCGCGCGTGTTCCAGCCTTACGATCTGTCGCCAGTGCTCCGCGGCCCGGCTGGCGTCACGGGACGCACTGACATTTCTGGCGCAGTGTCGTGGAACGCCGATGGTCTGAAGGCCAGCGCCTTGGTCGATCTGCGCAAGATGGGCTTCACGCTTGCTTCGGCAGGCGTGTTCGAGGGCGTATCGGGCAAGGTCGAGATCGCCGATGTGTTCAACATGAAGTCCGCGCCCGGCCAGCAGATCACGATGGACAAGGTCACCCTCGGCCTGCCGATCGAGAAGGGAACGATCCGCTTCCAGCTCATCGGCTATGATGCAATTCGTCTCGACAACGCTGAGTGGCCATTCGGGGGCGGCTTCATTCGGGTGAAACCGATGGACTTCGCCTTCACCGAGGGAACAGAAAACCGCCTCGTCGCCCAGGCGGTGAACTGGGATCTCGCCAAGCTCGTAGAACAGTTCAAGTTGCCCGACATCAAGCTTGTCGGGACTGTGGCGGGCGATTTCCCGGTCGTGTTCAGAACGGGTTCAGCCACGATTGATAATGCTACTCTCGAAGCGTCGAAAGAAGGCGGCGTTATCCAGTATTCAGGTTCGCCCGGTGATGCAGCGGCCCAGGCGGACGAGAACTCGAAGATGGTCTTCGATGCGCTCAAGGACTTCCGCTATCAGGTGTTGAAAGTGGGACTGAACGGCGACCTTGCAGGACGAATGGTGATGAGTCTCAGCGTGCTCGGCCGCAATCCTGACGTGCTCGGCGGACAGCCTTTCCAGTTGAACATCGGCATCGACAGCGAGTTAGTCAGACTACTGACCTCGACGACCAGCCAGCCGGATATTCGGACAGCTGTTGGTCAGGTGATTGGAGACAAGCATTGACGGCCAGATTGACGAAGCATGCAGGAGAGGCAAGGGTCGCCGCCGGAAGCATGGAGCAACCGATGCAAAGCAGCGATATGCCAATCGCAAAGGCGCTTGCGCCCGCACTTGTCGTCGCTGTGGCGATGGGCGCAGCCGCCTGCACGCCGACCGTTCGGATCGAGGCGTCGGACAAGCCGATCACAATCAATTTGAACGTCAAGATCGACCAGGAGGTTCGCTATCGTCTCGACAAGGACCTCGAGGATGCGATCGCCAAGAACCCAGATTTGTTCTGAGGCAGGAAAAAGGAGCCTGTCATGAGCATGTTCAAGAAATTCGCCACCTGGTTTGCCGCCATCTTCGCCGCCGCGACCCTGATGACCGCTTACGCCGCCGATCCCGTGATTGAACAGGCCAAGGCGCAAGGCATCGTCGGCGAACAGTTCGATGGCTATCTCGGCATCGTCGATGCCGGCAAAGCCTCGGCCGATCTCAAACGGCGCGTGCAGGAAACCAATGCCGGCCGTCTGCAGGTCTACACGGAAATCTCCAAGAAGGCCGGGGACAGCGTGCAGGTCGTCGCGGCCGCCATGGCTGAAAAGAACATCGCGCGCGCCGAATCCGGCGAGGTCGTGAAACCAGGCGCCAACAATCCGTGGACCAGGAAACCGTAAGGGCGGTCCTTGCTTGAACCATGATAAGCAGGGCGGCCTCGGATCAACTCCGGGGCCGCTTCGCATTCCGGTGGGTAGGGAGGTCCAATGTCCCGCAAGACCCTGATCACCCTCGCACTGGTGCTGGTTCCCGTCGCGGTGATGGTTCTGCTTGCGTCCACCGGCTGGTTGGGCGGACAATTTCCTAACGCGCATTTCGTGATTGCTTTTGCGCTGGGCGCCACGGCCACTGTGCTACTGGCGGTGGGCTTGTTTGCTTTGTCATTTTACAGCTCCCGCTCCGGTCACGACGAACAGATCGGGAATGAACAGGACTCGGATGAGGCCTAAATCGCGCTTGGGTTGGCGAGTCGAAATCAGCTAGCTTCCGATTCGTTTTCAGGGCGGGAGCTGCATATGGCAGTCATGGAATCGTCAAAGCTGGCGGCTTACGTCGCCTCACGCATCTGTCACGATGTTGCCTCGCCGCTCACATCGCTGCTGCAGAGCTGCGAACTTCTGTTTGACGACAGCATGGGCGCCGCGATGAAGGCCGAGGGCGAGAAATCGCTCCGCACCGGCCTCGCCACGCTGGAGGCCAAGCTGCGCTATATGCGCTACGCCCTCGGCAGTCAGGCCCTCAACGATAACCTGTGCAATATCGGCGAGGCGAAAGATCTCTTCGTGAAGCTGTTCGCCACCAATTCCCGCACACAGCTGGACTGGGCCGTCGAAACCCACCGCATTAGCAACCGTCAGATGCGTATTCTCATGAACATGACACTGATCATGATCGACCCCGCCGCCCGCGGAACCTGCCGTGTCACCGCTACGGAGCGGGGCGACAAGCTCGTGTTCGACGTAGAGGCCCTGGGCCAGTTCTCGAACTTCAAGTCCGAGGTTCTCGACGCTCTCGCGGGCAAGGAGCCCGGCGGCGGCTGGGGCGGCGGCGCCGTGCAGCCCTTCTTTACAAAGGTTCTCTGCGAGGAATCGGGCTTCACGCTCGAACCCCGCATTGTCCCACAGGCAGCTGGCCTGACCGCCATTGGCGCCCTTCCGGCCGCCTGAATCGCCGTCTTTTCAGCGATTTCCGATCTCGGGCAGCGATTATTTTCCACAAGCACGTATTTCTACGTGTTGTGGAAACAGGCCATGGGCGACCCGCTCAGCGAATTTCTCGCTGAACCAGCGAAAGCCTGGATGTCGTCGACGTCGAACTGGTCCGGTTCGAGAGCTGCACGGACGACAAGGCGACGCGGAACAACATCTTCCTTCTGCTTCACAGCATTAAAGGCGCTTGCGGCTTCATTGGTCTGCCGCGCCTTGACGCTCTTGCTCATGCCGGCGAGACGCTGCTGGGCAAATTCCGTGACGGCGCGTTGGATGTGACGTCGGGGCGCCGGAACGACCTTCATTATCAAGATCCCGCTGACACTTGCTATTATCTCCGCGCTCATTGTCGGCGTCGGTGAACACCGCTTCGCTAAGCCTCAGTTGTCGGTCGTCGAACTGGTGAGAGCCGGCAAGCGTTGCGAACACAAGATTGAGCAGATCAACTCAACCCGCGTTCTGCGCCTGCGGGATCGCCTGCTGCCGCTCGTCGCCCTGCCCGATGTGCTCCCCTGATCGACGACAGAGGCAGAGCCGGATCACGCCTGCATCGTCGTCACGCGGGTCGGCGACGCGCGCTTCGGTTGCATCGTCGATGAAGTCATTGACACTGAAGCGATCGTCGTGAAGCCGCTCGCCAAGCGTCTTGGCTCCATGTGCCGGTCTTCCGGCGCGACCATTCTGGGCGATGGCGCCGCCATCATGATCCTCAAGCCCAACGACGTTTCGAAATCATTTGCGGGCGCCGAGCATGCAATTGGCCGCGCGTCTGACCAAGCCGCCGCGGCCGCGGCTGCCGCCGCTGCGAAAGGCGAGCGCGACCGCATGAGCCTGCTCCTCTTCTCAGCCGGTTCAAGCGTAACCGTGCGCCTGTCCGCTGTCGCTGGTCACGCGCCTTGAAGACCTCGACGCAACGACATTCGAAATGACCAGGCGTGGCTCCGTCGTTCAGTATCGCGGTCGCCTGATGCTGCTCGTCGCGGCCGGCGGCTCGATCCGCCGTGCAGGCAAGCAGCCTGTCCTCGTCTTCAGTCAGGGCGATAGCGTGATCGGTCTTGCCGTGGATACGATGCTGGACATCGTGGAAGATCGCCTCGACATCTAGCTCAACGACATGGCTCCCGGCTTTCTTGGCGCAGCCGTGCTGAAGGGTCGGTCAACCGAGATCATGGATATCGGCGACTATCTCGGCCAGGCTGATCCGGCCTGGGCCGTCGCCGCCACCCCACTAGTAACCCGCCGCACGCGCAAGCGCGTGCTGCTGGTCGATGCTCACCCGTTCTTCCGCAACATGCTCGCCGCGATGGTCACCGCCGCGGCTACGATGTCACCGTCGCCTCCGATATTCAGAAAGCGCGCCGGCCTCTGGCGCAGGACGTCGCCTTCAATGTCTTTCTTACTGACGCGGATGCAATCTCGCCGGACTTGCTGGCCGAAATCAGCTCCGCCCGCATCGTCCCGCTCTCAAGCCGCCGCGACACCGAGGCCATCCCCAGATCCGATCGCCATCTCCTGCTGGATGCAATCGAACGCGCCATCCGCATCAGAGAAGCCGCATGACCGCACAGGAATTCGCCACCTTTCGCATCTGTAACCCGATGTTCGGGGTCAGCGTCTTGGGAATTCACGATGTGTTCCGCCCCGCGGCCATGACGGCCGTCCCGCACTCAGGCCCGGAAATCGCCGGCGTCCTTAATCTTCGTGGACGGATTGTTACGGCCATCGACGCAGGGTCCCATCTTGGCTATCATTCTCAACAAAATCAAGAGCTTGCCCGAATTTGGCCATCGGCCTCGCGCGCTAAGGCGAGAGCTTCTGGCTGTCAATCGACGAGATCGGAGAGGTGGTCCGGCTGCAAGAAAGTGAATTGGAGCAAAACCCCGTTAACCTTGACGCGACATGGTCGGGCGTATTCCGCGGCGTTTACCGCCTTAAAGACCGCCTCCTGGTCATAATGGACATTGACAGGATGCTGGCTGGCGCAGGCGCCGAGGATGCTGCTGCCGCAGCCTGATCGCGGCTATTGGAGAAGGCGAGCATGAAACGCTGTCTGATCGTTGACGATTGCCGTGTGGTCCGCAAAGTCGCGCGCCGCATCGTGGAAGACCTTCGCTTCGAGGCTGATGAAGCCGCCGATGGTCAGCAGGCGCTGGAAAATTGCCGCAAGGCGATGCCGGATGCGATCCTGCTCGACTGGAACATGCCCGTCATGAACGGGATCGATTTCCTCCGCGCCCTCCGCCGCGAGCCGGGCGGGGACCGCCCCACGGTCGTGTTTTGCACGACCGAGAACGACATGAGTCACATTGCTGAAGCAATGCGCTCCGGGGCCAACGAATACATCATGAAACCCTTCGACTCCGAGATCATCGAAAGCAAGTTCTCGGAAGTCGGCCTCGTCTGATTGGATGCAGTGACCGCAGCGCTCCGCCAACCTGCACCCGCCCGTCGCGTCCGCGTCATGCTCGTGGACGACAGCGCGATCGTGCGTGGCTTCATGCGCCGCTGGATCGACGAAGACCCGCGCAGCGAACTGGTGAAGGCCTGCTCGGATGGCGCGCAGGCCGTCGCCGAAGCCGCCAACATCCGCCCGGACGTGATCGTGCTCGATATCGAGATGCCGCACATGGATGGCCTCTCTGCGCTGCCACGACTGCGCAAGGCCGCGCCCGACGCACGCATCGTCATGGCGTCTACGCTCACCGCCGCCGGCGCCACACAGACAGTGAAAGCCCTCGCGCTCGGCGCCACCGACTTCATCGCCAAGCCGCAAGCCAGCGCCTTCGGCAGCGTCGACAGCTATCGCCGCGAACTCGTCGAGAAGATCGTCGCACTGGGCGAACGGGCGGGGGTCTGCTCCATCGCCTCAGCCCCGAGCGCGGCGATCCCGCTTCGTCCGCGTCCCCTGATCGCCACGCCGCCTGCCGCCCTGCTGGTCGCGGCCTCCACCGGCGGCCCTACCGCGCTCCCGGCTTTCCTCGCCCCGATCGCCCGTCGCATCGATGCGCCGATCCTGATCGTGCAGCACATGCCTGCCAGCTTCACGCCGGTCTTCGCCGAGAAGCTCGAAACCGCCATCGGCAAGCATTGCCGCGAAGCTCAGGAAGGCGACACGCTCTCAAGCGGCACGGTGCTGCTCGCGCCCGGCGACAAGCACATGCGCATCGCTCGCTGCCCTGCCGGCCGCATGATCCATCTCGATCAGGGCGACCCCGTGAACTACTGCCGCCCCGCCGCTGACCCGCTGTTCGAAACCGCTGCAGCCACCTTTGGTTCGCGCCTCCTCTGTGTCGTTCTTACCGGCATGGGCCATGATGGTCGCGCCGGCGCCGGCAAGATCGTGGAGGCGGGCGGTCGCGTCATCGTTCAGGACGAAGCAACCAGCGTGGTGTGGGGCATGCCCGGCGCTATTGCGCAGGCCGGCTATGCTGAGGCTGTGAAGCCTCTCAAGGAACTGAGCCAGCTCGCGTTGCACATCATGAGTGGA
This sequence comes from Hyphomonadaceae bacterium, assembly GCA_016714495.1. Taxonomy (GTDB): domain Bacteria; phylum Pseudomonadota; class Alphaproteobacteria; order Caulobacterales; family Hyphomonadaceae; genus UBA7672. Next base: position 288,148 of record JADKDU010000002.1, read on the forward strand.
GAAGCTGCGTGAACAGCCAGGATTTCGAGTTCGTCTCCCAGCTGCTCAGAAAGCGCGCCGGCATCGTGCTCTCGGGCGACAAGATGTACCTGCTCGAAAGCCGCCTGGCGCCGCTCGCCCGCAAGGAAGGCCTGCCTTCGATTGATGATCTCATCCACGTCGTCCGCGCGCGCCGGGAAGAGCGCCTGATCGGCCAGCTCGTCGACGTGATGACGACGAACGAGACGTTCTTCTTCCGCGACAAGACGCCGTTCGACCACCTCAAGGACGCCGTCCTCCCGGTGCTCGGTCAGGCCCGCAAGGGCAGCCGCATCCGCATCTGGTGCGCCGCCTGCTCGACAGGGCAGGAGCCGTACTCGATCGCCATGATGCTCGATCAGGACCCCTCGCTCACCGGCGGCGTTCCCGTCGAGATTGTCGCCACCGACATTTCGGACCGCTGCCTCGAGCGCGCCCGCCAGGGCCTCTTCACGCAGTTCGAAGTTCAACGCGGGCTGCCGATCCAGATGCTGATGCACTACTTCACCCAGCAGGACGATCACTGGCGCATCTCCGAACGCATGCGTCAGATGGTGACGTTCAGGAAGCTCAACCTGATCGACCCAAACTACAATATGGGCAAATTCGATGTCGTGTTCTGCCGCAACGTGCTGATCTATTTCGACGGCCAGACGAAGGTCGATGTCCTTGACCGCATCGCCAGCACGGTGAACCCCGGCGGCTTCCTGATGATGGGCGCGGCTGAATCCCTCGTTGGATCATCGCAGGCCTTCGAGCCGACGCAGGACCGCCGCGGTCTCTACAAGCTGGTGAACCAGGCGAGTGCGAAGGCCGCCTCGGCTGCCTAGTAGGCAGATACCAGCGCCACTGCTGACACCGCGTTGGCAACACGATTGCTTATTGCCGGCTGCCCATTGCCCGCCTTCGCCCTAAACTCCTCCACGAAACGCGGAGGATCTCATGTTCGGTCTGATCGGAAAAATGCGCGCTGCACCCGGCAAGCGTGCGGAACTCATCGCCATCCTCGGCGAAAGCACCGAGGCGATGCCCGGCTGCCTCAGCTACATCGTGGCGGAAGACACGTCCGAGGCCAACGCCATCTGGATCACCGAAGTCTGGAACAATGAAGCCAGCCACAAGGCCTCGCTTCAGCTTCCCACTGTGCAGGCCGCGATCGCAAAGGCTCGTCCCATCATCGCGGGCTTCGACATGAGTGTGAAGACCAATCCCGTCTCCGGCGTCTTGCAGACCTGACGGCGTCGCCGTCATCCCACTGACGCGATTCCCGGGCTAGACCTGCTGAGCGTCTCGGGGAGGATACAATGAAGCGTTTCGCCATCTGGCCGCCAGCCCTTGCTGTCCTTGCGCTTGCGGTCGCCTCCGCTTGCAGCGAGCCTGCGTCAAAGGCGGCGGTAACCTGCAATCTCAGCGCGCCCAGCGCCTCCGCAGCTGAAACGGGGCTGGCCGGCTGCGGCGGAAAATGGATCGACGCCAACGTCGCCATCAACCAGCTGCAATCAATGGGCACGCACAACAGCTACAAGGAAGCCATCCCCGAAGTTGAAATGGCGCTTATCAAGCAGCGCAGTGCCGACGCCGCAATGACGCTAGATTATTGGCATCGTCCGTTCGCCGAACAGCTCGACAAGGGCGCCCGCCAGATCGAGCTCGACCCGTCGGACGATCCGCAGGGCGGTCTCTATTCCACGCCGCTCGCGCGCAAGCTGCTCAGTGACAAGGGCGTGACACCGCCTGACTATGACCTCACCGCGATGGCCCGGCCCGGGATTAAGGTCATCCACGTCAGCGACATCGACTACCGTTCGCAGTGCCTTCTCTTCGTCGACTGCCTCAAACAGATAAAGACATGGTCCGACGCGCACCCCACGCACACGCCGATCCTGATGATGATCAACCCGAAATCCTCGGGCATCTCCTGGCCCGGCGCAGTGAAAGTCCTTCCGTGGGGCAAGGAAGCCTTCGACCGCATGGACAGGGAGATTCGCTCCGTCTTCTCCGAAGACCAGCTCCTTACGCCAGACGATGTGCGCGGCGAGCACGCCACCTTGCGCGAAGCTGTCACCACGACAGGCTGGCCAAAGCTCGGCGCGGCGCGTGGCAAGGTCATCTTCACGATGGATCTTTCGCCGGAAGCCAACGCGCCTTACGCTGAAGGTCACCCGTCCTTGCAGGGCAGGATCGCCTTCATGACGACCTTCCCGGAAGCGCCTGAGGCCGCCTATTTCACCATGAACGAGCCCGAGCAGGACCAGGCCCTCATCCAGGAGCGGGTGAAGCAGGGCTTCCTCATCCGCACCCGCGCCGACGCCGATACGCGTGAGGCCCGTGCCGGCGCGACGACCCGCCGTGAGGCCGCGCTCGCCTCCGGCGCCCAGTTCGTCTCGACCGACTATCTCTGGCCTGACGACCGTTTCGCCACCGGCTACACCGCCACGCTCCCAGATGGTGTGACAACCCGCTGCAACCCCGTAAACTCGCCGCCCGGCTGCGATGTGAAGGTGCAGTAGCGGACCATGTCCACAAGGCGCTTCGAACAGAATAAAACAAAAAAGTCATGTGAAAACAATGATCTTATCGCTATTACAAAGCGTTAGGGTGCGGCGAAATGCGCGCGTCTCGGGCTGCAGTCGGCTTGCTAAGGTCCTTGCTGCGGCGCCGAAAGAGGCCTAGGTGAGCGGCCCGCTGGCGCAGGCAGCTGCGCCATGAACCTTTCCTAAGCGGAAGCGTTGTAGTGCTCGTCTGTAATACCGACGCAGAAGCGTGGCTGGTGGTGGTTTGATGCCTAATAAATGCGATGGCGTGGCCAAGCTGAAAAAGCTCGAGCAGCGCCTGGACCGCAGGTTCTCGCTGTTCGGCGTCCAGTTTGGCGCCGATGCGATCATCGGACTGATACCATTCGTGGGCGATCTCATCACCTCGCTCACCGGCCTCTACATCATCCATCAGGCTCGCCAGCTCGGCGCCACCCAATGGACTGTGACGCGTATGTTCATCAACTGGGGCGTCGACACCGCCATTGGGGCGATCCCGATCGTGGGCGACCTCTTCGACATCGTGTTCAAGTCGAATACGAAGAACGTGAAGCTTCTCATCGCCGATCTCGAGAGGCGCGCTGTCGAACTTCGCGAAGTGAACCGCGAACAGCGCCTCGCGGCCGCCGCCTAGCTTTTCCGGGCTTTTAGCTCCGAAACGTCGCTGCATAGCTGCTTCAACTGCGCATCGATAGCATCCGTGCGCGCAAGAATATCCCGCTCACGCAAGGCATCGAGCTTGTCGTGCAGCAGCATGATCTCCAGCTCGGCTCGCAAGTTCACAACATAGTCGTGCTCAGCCGCCGCGCGGTCGATGATGCCTTGTCTGTTCTGGCTCATCATGATCACCGGCGCCTGCAACGCCGCCACCATCGAAAGGACCAGGTTGAGGAATATGAAGGGGTAGGGATCGAAGGCTCGCGTCGCGAGCACGGCGTTCACGAAGATCCATGCGCCTAGCGCCAACACGAATGTGAGTATGAAGGTCCACGACCCGCCAACTTTGGCGACCTGATCTGCTAGCTTCTGCCAACGATCCCGTTCATCCAGTTTGGCGATTGGCCCGAGACCGCTGGGCTTCTGGTCAGCGATCAGGTCGATCACGCTGCGCTTCTGCTCGCTCAGCTTGTCGTAATTCGCCCCCAGCAAATCGAGGGCAAGGCGTTCGCGCAGATCCATGGACAACCTCTCGGCGATGGCCGCTCCTGAATCACCCCGCGGCCGGCGTCGATATTGACCCAGATCATGGCTGGCGTCCCGCTCTGGCGGATAGCCTCTCGCGCATTCAGGAGACGGTCATGACCGAAGATCAGGAGAAGCTGGCGCTGGAAATCCTCGGAAAATCGCTGGATATCACCGTGGCCACGATACGGCCCGATGGCTGGCCGCAAGCAACGACCGTCAGTTTTGTCAGCGACGGCCTCGACATCTATTTCGGGACCGACGCAAACAGCCAGAAGTCTGCCAATATCGCGCGGGACAGCCGCGTCTCCGTCACCGCCAATGCGCCCTATCGGACCTGGGATCAGATTCGCAGCCTGTCGCTCGCCGGTGAAGCCGCCTTTGTCACCGAGCCTGCCGAGATGACCCGTGTCGGCGAATTGATGCTCAAGCGCTTCGGGGATGAAATCGCCAAACAAACCTCGATCGACATGTCGCAGACCCGGATCGTTCATATCCGTCCGAAAGTGCTTTCGATCCTCGACTACTCGAAAGGCTTCGGCCACAAGTCCGATCTTGTTCTGGCTTTGCCAGTATAGGCGGGCCGACAAAGCGAAAGGGCGGACCTTGCGATCCGCCCTTTCTTGATTGGGTCAGTCCGTGGGCCAGGAAAGCTAAGCAGCTTTCTCCGCCATGGCGGCTGCCACACGGGGATCCGGATCGCGCAGCACATAGCCGCGGCCCCAGACGGTTTCGATGAAGTGATCACCACCGGTCGCCTGCGCGAGTTTCTTGCGCAGCTTGCAGATGAACACGTCGATGATCTTGAGTTCCGGTTCGTCCATGCCGCCGTAGAGATGGTTGAGGAACATCTCTTTCGTGAGCGTCGTCCCTTTGCGAAGGGAGAGAAGCTCGAACATCTGATACTCTTTGCCGGTCAGGTGAACGCGGTTGTTGTTCACTTCGACGGTCTTGGCATCGAGATTGACGATGATGTCGCCAGTCCGGATCACGCTCTCGGCGTGGCCTTTCGAGCGGCGCACGATCGCGGTGATGCGGGCAATCAGCTCGTCCTTGTTGAAGGGCTTGGTGAGATAATCGTCAGCGCCGTAGCCGAGCGTTTTCACCTTCGCTTCGATGTCGGGGTTGGCCGACAGGATAAGGACGGGCGTATTCACGCGCGACAGACGAAGCTGCTTCAGCACCTCATAGCCAGAGATGTCAGGCAGGCCTAGATCCAGGATAATGAGGTCGTATTCGTAGACCTTACCAAGGTCGACGCCTTCCTCACCCAGATCGGTGGTGAAGATGTTGAAGCCTGCCCCTTTCAGCATCAGTTCGATGCTGCGAGCGGTCTGCTCATCATCCTCAATCAACAAGACCCGCATATGCGTCTCTCCCGAATCGCGGTTGCCTTGCGGCGGTATTAACCCTCGCATTAAGGCGGCCAAAAGGTTAACGCTTAGTGTCCGCCAGACACGGCGGATTCATAAACATTACCCTGATTCCATGAGTCTCCTAGAGTGGAAAAAGTCCAATGTTAGCGGCTTTTGCATGGTTAACGCCTCCGAAACCCGGATCGGGCTCTGATCAAATTTCCGAAGGCCGCCGGCCAATCTTAACAACGGGCTTTGATCCATGCTGGCGTCCGCCATTCGCGACCTCAAAGCCCTAGAGCCCCGCTGTTATGAAGGCAGGGTGACGGCGCTTGAAGGGTTGCGGATCGAGGCGGCGGGGCCGGCGCAGGCTTTGCGGCTGGGGGCGTCGGTTCGTTTCGTGGATGAAGCGGGGCCCCGGGGGGAGCTGGTTGGTTTCGAGGGCGATCGGGCGATCCTGCTGGCCTGCGACCCTCTGGACGGGCTGGGGCCGGGCGCGCCGGTTCTTTTTACATCGGGCCTAGACACTGTGCGGCCGTCCGATCAGTGGCTGGGGCGGGTGATTGATGCGTTTGCGGAGCCTCTGGACGGCAAGGGCCCGCTGCGTTCCGGCTGGAAGCCCCGGCAGGTGAGGGCGATCGCTCCCAACGCGCAGATGCGGGCGCGGGTCGACCAGAAGATGGCATTGGGTGTGAAAGCGGTAGACGTGTTTGCGCCCTGTGCGCGCGGACAGCGGCTTGGCGTGTTCGCGGGATCGGGCGTCGGCAAGTCGACCATCATGTCGATGCTGGCGCGTGGCGCCGAGGCAGATGTGATCGTCATCGGGCTGATCGGCGAGCGTGGCCGGGAGGTTCGTGAGTTCATTGAAGATACGCTTGGGCCGGAAGGTTTGCAGAAATCCGTCATTGTCACGGCGACATCGGATGAAGCTGCGCCGCGACGCCGTCGCGCTGCCTGGCTGACGCTGGCGGTCGCCGAACATTTCCGCGACGAGGGGAAGCAGGTGATCTGCTTCCTTGACAGCGTGACGCGGTTTGCGATGGCGCAGCGTGAGATTGGTCTGGCGGCCGGCGAGCCGCCCACGACGCGCGGGTATACGCCTTCGGTGTTCGCCGAGCTGCCGAAACTGCTCGAGCGGGCGGGGCCGGGGCTCACGGTTGCTGATGGCGAACCGCAGGGACACATCACCGGACTCTTCACCGTGCTGGTCGATGGCGACGATCACAACGAGCCCATTGCAGATGCCGTGCGCGCCATTCTGGATGGACACATCACGCTGTCGCGGCACATCGCGGAGCGGGGGCGGTTCCCGGCGGTGGATGTGCTGAAGTCGATTTCGCGTCTGCAGACGCTGCTTCAGGGACCGCGAGAAAAGGCGGTGGCCAGCAAGGCGCGCAAGCTCATCGCGCTCTATTCGAACATGGAAGAGCTGGTGCGCATCGGCGCGTATGTGAAGGGCGCGGATGCGGAAGTGGACGAGGCCGTGCGCCTGTGGCCGCTGATCGAGGCCTTCCTGCAGCAGGACGTGCATCAGGTGACGACACCGGATGATGCTATTGCCGCACTGGAGGCGATCCTGACGCCGCCAGCTCCCGTTGCCGCGACGCCGACGGGCAGGAGAGCCGTTAAATGAAGTCGCTTCACACGCTTCTCAAGGTCGCTCAGCGGCGGATGGACGAACTCGGCGTTGAGGCCGCGAAGGTCCAGGTGCAGGTCGAGGAGTTGCGGGCGAAGCAGGCGGCGATTCTTGCGCGTGAGAAGCAGGAGATTGCGGCTGCGGCGGGAAACACGATGTTCGCTTCGATGCTTCCGGCATATCGCCTGCGGGTAAAATGGCAGCTCGATGAAGCGCAACAGCAGGTGAAGGCGCACGAAGGCGTTCTGGAAGGCATCCGCGCTAAACTGCAGGAAGCCTATGTCGAGAAATCGAAATTCGAGCAGCTGATCGAGCAAGAATCCAAGCGCGTTTCGACCGAGCGCGCGGCGCGGGAGCAGGCGATGCTCGACGAGGTTGCGATCAACCGCGCGGGCTCTGCAGGCAAGTAGCTATGCGTTATCGCTGGAGGGTTCGCTGGCGGCCGAAGCGTCGCGGCGTGTCTTGGCGAGGCCGGTAACGATGCCGAACCGCAGCAGAAACGGGCTTCACGGCGATACAGTGACGCGGAAGATGCGTGCGTCAAACAAAACACCTCCGGACATGCCCACGGCGCCCTGGGTCTTAGGCCCAATGACCGCATGGTGCGCCCCTAGGCAGCGCTGCGGGTTGAATGCCTCAACGCGTCGGCCATTTCCGACCAACGTCCGTAGGCCGGCCGAGCTTGCGCATCACCCATGTAACGCCGGCCACAACAAGCAGCGCCGCAACGGCGAAACCAATCAGCTTGAAGGCGAGGCCGACGACCAGGCCGATGACAACAACGGCAGCGGCGATGAACAGGAAGGCGTACACAATCAGTTTCATGACGGATTCATTTCAGGCATTGCAGATTGAATGCATAGGCTTGGGCTGAATTCCTGGAGCGTGGCGCTGGGAGCCCCGCCTGAACGGTGATTTGTCTACGGGCTTCGCTGCCACCATGATCCTTATGTTCTGCGCCGGAAGGAACATCGCCGGCGCAACACCGCTGCGATATTGCAGATCCGCGCAGATGACACATCCGCCGGGAAGCGCACCAGGGACGCCCGCGGCCTCCATCTCGATGTAGGCCAGCGCAGGCGGCCGGCCACTGCGCCGCGCGCCGCCAGCCACAAGCGGCAAAGGGTGCCGATCCATCCGCCGGAAGCGCAAATTGGCCTTCTCTCGCCAGCCTCCGCCAGGTCGTCAGATACTGCGGTGCGACGCCATGCCGATCAGCCACTTCACGAACCCGGGGGCCGGCAACCAGCGTTTTGGCCACGATCCGCGCCTTCACCTCGTCCGGCCACTTTCGTCGGCCGGTCGGACCTTCGAGGATCTCCAGCCTCGAAACGCGCTCATCGTTTGTTTGCAGGAAAGTTTGCAGCGTTTTCTGCAAAGATGAACTCCAGCGTTTCGCCAACGATGGAGTTCAGCGGCGGCCCGCGGAGGCAGCTCAATCCGTGGGGGCTCGCACCGGTGACAGTGCCGACAACAGCACCGAGATTGTTAAAGCTGCACGCGCCACCGCCGCGTGATCGCGCTATGACTGCTGCAACACCTATTTGGGCGGGGTGAAGACCCAAAAGCGGTTCAGCAGGAAATTGACCGTCAGTGAGACGCCTGCGCCAATGACGATATAGACCGCCGCCAGCAGCGCCTCGGGATCATAGATCGCCTCCATCGCCGCGATCACGCCGATGCGCGCCGTAAACGCCGCCGCCAGCGCCGCCATGTTCCGCACAAACCGTCCCGCGGATGCGCGCGATTCCGCACGCCTGAACGTCCAGTGCTCGTGCACAAAATACGCACCCACGCCCACAACGATGAAACTGATCCCCGCGGCAAGCCAAACCGGCAGGCCCAACGCCTCGCGCAGGATCATGGCCAGCACCAGATCAAGCGTAAACGCGCCGAATGCGGCAATGAGATAGCGGCCAGGCTGGTTTACGGCCGGCGGCATATCCTGCGGAAGATCACGGCTTGCCTTTGCCAATCGTTATCCCGCCCTGTCCGCCGCCGGTCCCGCCGGAAACCGGGATTGGAATGTCGTCAACATGACCGGGGCAAACGCAAACATAGCTAACGCCAGCGACCAGATGATCCGCGCCTGGTAGCGATTGTTGACACTCGACAGGACGCCACAGATCGCCGCATTCGCCAGCATCATGAGAGCAATGAAGAACGCGGCCCGCAGGAGGGTCCGATCCGAGTCAGACATGCCAGCCAACGAACTCTTTCCGATCGAGAACAACCAAACAGCAAAGACGGCGAACACTGGAAGCACCAGCAGATTGACCCATTGGACAACTGAACTCCAGAAGTCGCCAAGGGGCGGCGACACACAGTTGCCTGCTGTTTTGCACGCTTGAGCCCCCGGTATCAGGCGCAAGATGCCATCGGCGTTCCAGGCGTCTGTCTGCGCAATGGCCGCAACGCCGTAGTGGATTTCTTGCAAACCTGCGGCTGTAAGTTGCTGTAAGAAGTTCGCGACCGACGCGGCAAGCTGCGCGCCTGGATCGGCCGTTATCACCGCAAGAACAAACCGCACTTCCTCTGCGCTAAGGGCAGCGCGAAGTTCATTGTCCGCTGTCTGGAAGCCGCCCGCACGCGGCTCCCAGAGGAAAGCGTCGTGATTGTAGAAGTCGATGCCCGCATAGGCGCAGGCGGCAAATGGCCGTGCACCGTCCACACAATGCTTGGCCAGATAGGCTTCGCCCGTGCCGTCGCCGAGCAATCGCGCCATGAGATAGGGTGGCGAGCGCACCTGATCTCCCGAGATAAACTTGACGCTGGTCACATAGGCCGCGTTGAACGCAACCGCCGCAATTGCGATGCCCGCGACAGCACCAAGACGCCCAAGCAACGTCTGGATGGGCTTGCGTTCGACCAGCATGATCAGGGTCGCGGCAATCAACGCGCACACGACAAGCAGTAGATTTGTCGTATGCAGTGTCGCCATGATGAATGATCCGCCGACAAGGAGGATATTCTCGATGCGGCCAGCCGGCCTGAAATAGAGAAAAATGGCGAGCGCAAGGACGAGGCTCCCGGCAAACACATCGGGCATCATGAATGCAGCGTGGAAGCCAAGGCCGTTCAGTAACGACAGCGCGCCAGCAATCAGAAGGATAGGCCGCCAGCGCAATGCACCCCGCGCGAGCTGCCAGAACCTTACGATCAGGAGGGCGCAGATCACTGACTGAATCGCGGCGACTACCCACAGACTGGTCAGGACGGAAACAAAATAGAGAAAGAACGAGTATGTCGGCGCGCGTCCACCCGCCAGTGCGGCGAGGCCGCCGCCAGCGTCCGGCGTTGCAGCTGGTCCTGCAGCGGCGACCGGTGCGGCCATGTCGCTTGGTGCGCCCGTGCCGCCGAAGAGCGTCTCGAAGATGCGCTGCCCGACCGTGAAATACTGATCGCTGTCAAAGAAGATGAACGGGCTGCCGTTCACGATCGCCGGGATCATGAGGATCAGGACGACCGCCGCCGTGATGCCAAGAAATTGCCTGGCGCCTTCGCTGATCTTCATCGCTGTCAACGATCCGCTTTCTCGGTCGAAGCTATCAATCTTCCCGCGTCGCGATTTCCGTGCGTATGAACGGAATGTCGAGGATACCCTGCATGAAGGCAAGGAAACCCAACTGCACGCCGATCACACCAAGGCTCAGACCCGTGATGACGATGCGCGGCGTCTGTACGCGATCGAGATCGCCAAGGCCAACTGACAGCCACATCCAGACGGCTGAACCAAAGATGGCAAGTCCTGCAGCGAGAACGAGGACCGCCAGCCGCGCGATGTTGTCCGTTGTCGACATGCGTCTTAGCCAGTTCGAGCGCGTTCCCGGCGGCAGCATTCCACTGGACAATGCATACGTGCGTGACAGCACGCCGAAACTAACGATCTGCACGCCCGCAATCACCATGAAGCAGGCAGCGGTGAATGTGTTGATGTCCAGCACCGGCCCGCCACCCGGCAAGGCGGACGCGCCGAACCAGAGCAAAACGCTAAGAACCATGCCGATCAGCGTCAGCAATCCGCCTGGAATGAAGAACAGCCATTTCGGACTGTACATCAGCAGAAACTTGAGGTGCCGCCATCCGTCGCGCCAGCTCTTCAGGTGCGGCGGGCGGTTGCGACCATCCGGTTTTAACGTCGCCGGAACTTCCGACATCTTGATCTGGGCCAGCGAGGCGCGAACGACCATTTCGGACGCGAATTCCATCCCGGTGGTCCTTAGATTGAGCTTGCGGATCGATGCCGTGTTAAAGGCGCGCAGGCCGCAGTGGAAATCTCCCACGGGGATCTTGAACAATACACGTCCGATTAGGCTAAGCACGGGGTTGCCGAGATAGCGGTGAAGCGGCGGCATGGCGCCCGGAGCGATGCCACCCTTGAAGCGGTTGCCCATCACAAGCTCGTCGCCAGCGCGGAGCTTTTCCACGAACGGCATCAGGCTGGTGAAGTCATAGGAATCGTCTGAATCGCCCATGATGATATAGCGACCGCGTGCGGCCTTAATGCCGCCGAGCAATGCTGCGCCATACCCGCGCGCATTCACATGTACCACGCGCGCGCCAAGCTTGCGCGCAATGTCCTGCGAGCCATCGCTGCTGCCATTGTCGGCAATCATCACCTCGCCCGAGATTTTGTGCTGCTCGAGAAAGCCTATGGCTTTCATGATAACCACCGCGAGTGTCTCCGCCTCGTTGAGGCAGGGCATGAGAATAGTGAGTTCAACTTGCTGTGGGTGCATCGCTTCGCTTGCGGTCGCGGATTCCGTGGCAACGTTAGTCGACATGTCGTCCCCTTAACCCGCCGTCCTCGACTCAGGGCGCTGAGACCAGCAACCCGGACTTCAAAAGCGATCCGCATGGATCGACGGTGAACATAATCAAAGCGGTCTTTTGCAAGGAGCTTGCCATTTGCTAAGAGCCCTGCATCGTTCGAGTGGGGCGTTTTAACCAATTGCAGAGCCTTCGAAACGCGTGTTGTGTGTGGTTGGGGCTGTCAGTTTTAACTGAACAGAGGGGGCTAACAGGTTGAATCGCCACTGTTCTATTGAGCTTCCGGCGCGCAACCGGCCTATGCTACCGCCTCGCCCCAGACGGAGTCCGCCCGTGTGCGGAAGATACGCAGCGTCCGTCTACTGATCATGTGCCGCTGAAAATCGAACGCGTTGTAGATCGCGGCATGAGTGGTGAGGAAGCCCTGAGCTGAGGGCAGGGACTAGAACCGGAGCATCTTGCGTTCGCGCCTTCGGATCGGCAGATGCGAGTTCTCCGCGCGGTTGTTCTATTGCAGATGACCTGGGCGGTGACAGTTTTCGTGGCCGCCTTTTCGCATGGCAGAAGCGTAGGATTTGAGTCCATCGGTGACGGTGCGCTCAGGTTCGACACGCTGATTGTGCAACAGCCGCCGCAACAACCTCAAAGCAGCCCTAGTGTCGCGACGCTTCAGCACGACCATGTCCATGACTTCACCTTCGTGATGGACGGCGCGCCAGGTCCAGACGCGCTCACCGCCGATGGTCGAGACCATTTCATAGAGATGCCATATGTGGACGACCCCTCATCGCAAGGGTTATGGGGCAATGCTCTGATCAGATCGCTTGCGTTCATATGTCCGGTCTTTTCTTGCGCTCGCAAATGAACGCTGGCCAAGATGGTTTCCGCGACTCGTGTTCCCAACAACGCGGAGACCTCAACGGCCACAGGCATCTTCGGAGTGTCTCGTGTCTTGGACCGATCGATCACACCATCTGCTCATCACCTTGCAAGTTCTGGCATCGGCTCAGCACGGCTGCGGCTGAGCTGCTCCCCGTGTCTGGCTGATCTCTATGCGGCGGGCGCCGATCTTCCACCGGCGTAGGCCTAACCCGTGACCATCAGCTTACAGGCGATGCGGGCAATCTTGTTGGTCAGTGCCACGGCGACCAACTTTGGCGGCTTGCGCTTGAGGAGGCTCATCATCCAGGGCGTGAACGCGCTCTTTCCTCTGCCGCTTTGCACAATCCTGATGACCGCCCTGGCCACCGTCACCAGGACGGCGCGCAAACATTCATCGCCAGCTCGGGCAATGACGCCGAGCCTGACCTGGCCCGCCGTTGAATGATCCTTCGGCATCAACCCGATCCAGGCCGCGAACTGTCGCCCCGAACGGAACATCTCAGGCCGGCGAATTCATGATCAGCATGGAGGCTCCGATCGGGCCAAGCCCGGGGATCTGTGCACGCTGCCGGCTGCATGCATCCGCCTTATGCCGGGCCATAAGACTGGCCTCGACCTTTTCCAGTCACGCCTGCAGCTGCGCATACTCACTAGCGAGCCCCGCGAACAGTTCCCGAGTCGGGATCGGCAAACCCTCATCGGGCTCAATGCGATCAAACAGCGGCGCGAGATGCGCCAGCCCTGTGGCGGTGATCACCCCAAACACCGCTGCATAGCCGCGAACGGAATTGGCGAGTTGCGTGCGATTGCGGATCAGCCTGTCGCGCAGGCCGGCCAGCATCAGCACCACCTGTCGATCGAGGCGTTCGCTGGCGTCAGCACCGTCGAGGAGGAAGCCGATAGGTTCGCTCTTGCGCCGCCAACAGCAATGCCGATACTTACACCGCGCGCGACTTGAGCCGGTTACAGCAAGGCTGCTAGCAATACCGAGCGTGTGTGTTGGGGGGCTAAGCGGTCATCCTCCTCTAGCAGCCTCGTACGCAGACGTGCGGGGTTTCGACGTGGTGGGGTCGCGTGGCCGATCTGGAGAGTGTTACAGACTGACTTGGGTTCGCGTTCAGATCTACTGTGCGAGCCAAATGCGGGGTTTCGAATGAGCAGTTTTCCAGGCCTGACGCTTCAGCAGGCGAACGTCGCCATTGCGGCCGCCCTCGAGCAGGGAAGTCGGCTCAATCTCAAACCACTCACCGTCGCAGTTCTGGACGCCGGCGGACATCTTATCGCGCTGCATCGTCAGGACGGGTCTTCAAATCTGCGCCCGCAAATAGCCATCGCGAAGGCTTCAGGTGCGCTGGGGCTAGGCGTTTCATCACGCAAGATCGCTGCGATGGCGGCCGAGCGACCGACTTTCCTTGCCTCATTGGCGCCGCTGGCAGTTGACGGGGTCGTGCCGGCAGCCGGCGGCGTGCTGATCGCTGGACCTGAGGGCAGGCCGATTGGCGCCGTTGGTGTCACCGGCGATACGTCGGACAATGACGAGTCCTGCGCGCTTGCGGGGATCGCCGCCGCTGGCCTCCGCGCAATAGACTGAAACGGATTCGCGACGCGTGGCTTGCGCGCCGGTGAGTACGTAACCGAAAATGAAAAGGCCCGCTGCGTAGCGGGCCTTTTCGCTCGGATGTGAGTTGTGTCTAGGCCGACTGGGCGACCGTGTTTTCGGCGCCGCCGCGGATCATGGCTTCGGCAATCTGCTGGGCGTCGAGGGCCGCCTGCGCCTGCGGGTCGATCGAGACGATCGTTTTCTGCTGGCGGATGGCTTCACGCACTTTCAGGTCGCGCAGGACGATGCCGGCGAGGGGCGGCCGGAAGCCGAGGAAGGTTTGCGAGGCGCGGGCCAGCGCTTCGTAGGTTCTCCGGCCGGCGACGCGCGTGTCGGCCATGTTGATGGCGATCCACGGTTGCACGCTCGGCGCATAGCCACGCAGCACCTTAATGAAGGCATAGGCGTCGGTCATCGAGGTCGGCTCGTCATTGGCGACGATGAGGCAACGGTCGCAAGCTCTTGCGAGGCGCATGACGTTGTCTTCGATGCCTGCGCCGAGGTCGACGATGACCTGGTCGTACTGGAGCGCGAGGGCTGTCAGCGCCGCGGCGAGGCGCGAGGCTTCTTCAGCGGGTAGGCCGGCAAGCGCGCCGGAGCCGGAGCGGCCGGGCAGCACGTCGAAGCCGATTTCAGAACCGGCGCCGCCATTCACCTTGCAAACCGCGTCTTCGAGTTCGACCCAGCCGGCGATAACCGCGGCGAGATCCGTTTCGGGGGCGATGCCAAGTTGCACGTCGACGTTGGCAAGGCCGAGGTCGCCATCAACCAGCAGCGTGCGGCGCCCCATCTTGGCGAAGCAGGCCGCCAGCGTGGTGGAGAGCCAGGTCTTCCCGACCCCGCCCTTGCCCGAGGCGACAGCAATGACAGAGGCAGGTGCGACGCGAGAGCGTGCACCTGTGCCTTTGGTTTCGTTTTTTCGCGATCCGAAGTTCATCATCACGCGGCTCCTTTGAGCAATTCTGCTTCGGTGGTCCCGTTCACGAACAACCGAGCAATCCGTCCAGCCGAGGCAGGCGTCAGTCCGCCACGTACACTTTGCGTCAAACCAAGTTGAGCGATGCTTAACCGCGCGGAAGAAATTGCTGCGATTGCGCCCCCGCGACGTCGAACCGCATCAAGCTTGGTAAGGATGACACGTTTGCAACCCAGGGCGGCGAAAGCCCGGGCGTTGTCTTCGAGGTCCATGGGGTGGCCCTCGGCGCTCATGACCAGCACGGGTTCGACATTCATGTAGGAAATCAAGTCACTGCAGCGTTTCATGTCCGTTTCGTCGAGCGGGTTGAAGGAAGGGCAATCGATGATGAGTTTCCGCCCTCGATCGTCCGCTTCACGCACCAGCTTGATCAGATGATCGGGCGACAGCGCAAAGGTTACCGTTGGCTTAAGCATTAAGGCGGCGAGGCGGGCTGTCTGGCCGGACGAATCGAAATCGGCGGCCACGGGTTCGAGCGGATCTTTCCTGTCGGAGAGAAGAGTCGCGAGCTTGGCCACGGCCGTGGTCTTGCCCGAGCCGGGCGGGCCGACGAGGAGGAGCGACTTCGACGGGCGCGGGTTCAGGGGGTTGAAGGTGAGCAGGCCTTCGATGCCGACGGTGAGCGAGTTGATCGCTTCCATGCCTGCGCCGAGACGGCTGCCGGCTTCGGAGACCATGTGGACGAAGCCATCCGGCGCGCCATGCCAGCGCAGCGTGGAGGCGAGGGTGGAACGCGTCTCGTCATAGACGGGGCGAGGTTCGGCGAATCTGGGGGCGGCGAACTTCTGTCCGAAGTTGCGCTCGACGGCGGCGCGGATTTCAACGCGGCCTTCTTCATCGCGCGTGGAGAGGATGACGGCGTCGGGGCCTATCTCGGCCCGGACCATCGCCATGGCCTCCTCTTCGGTACGGCCCACGAACATCTTCATCTTCATGGTGGGGCTCCTGTTCTTGACTCTACACGGCGCCGGCTGAACGCAGCCGCGCCTTAGGATGGATTTCGTTTTGCGACATCACGATCGTCTGCGGCCGGAAGCGCTCGACGAGCGAGCGGACATAGGGGCGGACGCCGGCCGAGGTGAGCAGGACGGGGCTGTCGCCGGTTTGGGCTGCGCGTTCGAAGGCATTGCGGAGGTCGGCGACGAACTGGTGCAGGCGCGAGGGCTCGAGGGCGAGCTGGCGGTCCGCGCCCTGGCCGACGAGCGCCTCGGCGAAGGTCTGTTCCCAGTTCGGCGAGAGGGCGACGACGGGCAGGGCGCCCGAGGCGTCGAGGTGCATGTTGCAGAGCTGGCGCGCGAGGCGGGCGCGGACGTGCTCTGTGACGGAGAGAAGATCGGTCGAGGCGGATGTGGCTTCGGCGATGGCTTCGAGGATGGTCGAGAAATCGCGGATCGAGATGCGCTCGCGCAAGAGGTTCTGCAGGATGCGCTGGATGCCGGAGATGGTGATCTGCGAGGGCGCGATGTCGGCGACGAGCGCGGACTGGGCCTTGGGCAGGTCGTCGATGAGCTGGCGCACGCTGCCGAAGGTGAGCAACTCGGCCATGTTCTCTTTGACGAGTTCGGTGAAGTGGGTAGTGAGAACAGTGGCGGCGTCGACGACGGTGTAGCCTGAGATCGCGGCGTTCTCTTTCATCGTGTCGTCGACCCAGACGGCGGGCAGGCCGAAGACGGGTTCGTTGACCTTCTCGCCGGGGATGGGCGGGGCGGCGCCGGAGGCGTCCATCGCAAGGTGGAGCTGCGGGCGCAGCTTGCCGCGGCCGGCGACCACTTCCTTGATGAGGATGCGGTAGTCTTCCGAGCCCAGCTCGAGATTGTCGATGATGCGGACCTGGGGCACGACGAAGCCGAATTCCGAAGCGATCTGGCGACGGACCGCCTTGACCTGGTCGGTGAGCTTGCGGCCCGAGGTTTCGTTGATGAAGCCGAGAAGGCCGAAGCCAAGTTCGATCTTGATATCGTCGACCGAGAGCGAGTCCTGGATGGGCGGTTCGACGACCGGCTTGGCGCGCTCGGCGGCGGCCTGTTCGCGGACCTTCGCGTCTTCGGCTTTCGACTGTTTCTGGAAGCCACGCCAGGCGCCATAGCCGGCGGCGCCGGCCAGGCCGAAGAACGGGATCATTGGCATTCCAGGCAGGAGACCGATGAGGCCGGCCGTGACGGCTGCCATGGCCAAGCCCTGGGGATTTGTGAAGAGCTGTATGCCGATCGCCTTGTCGGCAGCGCCGTCGACGCCCGCCTTTGAGACGAGCATGCCGGCTGCGACCGACACGACGAGGGCGGGAATCTGCGAGACGATGCCGTCGCCGACGGTGAGCAGTGTGTAGGAATTGGCCGCCTGTTCAAAGGTAATGCCTTCCTGCGCAACGCCAATGATCATGCCGCCGATCACGTTGATGAAGGTGATCAGGATGCCGGCCATGGCGTCGCCGCGCACGAATTTCGAGGCGCCGTCCATCGCGCCGTAGAAGTTGCTTTCGCCTTCGAGCTCCTTGCGGCGCTTGCGCGCTTCCTCCTCGGTAATCATGCCGGCGGAGAGATCGGCGTCGATCGCCATCTGTTTGCCGGGCATGGCGTCGAGGGTGAAGCGGGCGGCGACTTCGGCGATGCGGCCCGAACCCTTCGTGACGACGACGAAGTTCACGATGATCAGGATAATGAAGACCACGACGCCGATGACGAAGTTGCCCTGCATTACGAAACCGCCGAAGGCTTCGATGATGTTGCCGGCCGCCTGCGGGCCTTCATGGCCGTGGGCAAGAATGAGGCGTGTGGTTGCGATGTTGAGCGCCAGCCTGAGCAGCGTTGCGAGCAGCAGGACGGTCGGGAAGGCGGAGAATTCGAGAGGCTTCCGGATCAGGAGGGCTGTCATCAGGATCAGCACGGAGAGCGTGATCGAGATCGCCAGCATGAAGTCGAGCAGGAAGGGCGGCAGCGGCACGATCAGCATCACAATCAGCGCCATGACGCCGAGGCCGAGGGCATATTCGCCCTTGGCAAACTGCTTGGTCAGCGCGTTCCAGTCGAACCCGCCGCCGGTATTACCGAGAGTACTTGCACCTGCCTGCGCCATCTAACCTACCCCGCCGCCCGGATTTCGCCGGGGGCCGCCACGTCGATGCCGGCGTCTTTGTAAGCGGCCAGCTTGTTGCGCAGCGTGCGGATCGAGATGCCGAGGATGTTGGCGGCGTGCGTGCGGTTGCCGAGACAATGGTCGAGTGTCGAGAGGATCAGATCCTGTTCGACTTCGGCGACAGTTTGGCCGACGCGGATCGTGGCGCCTTTGATGGCGGCCTCGGCAGCGTTGACCGCGCGCTCTGCAGTGGCGTCGAGCGTGTTGGCCTGGACAGGGCGGCCATCGGGTGTGCGCAGGTCGTCGACCGAGATTTCCTCGCTGCGCGCCAGGATGACGGCGCGGTGCATGGCGTTCTCGAGTTCGCGTACGTTGCCGAGCCAGGCGGCGGATTGCACGCGCTCGCTGGCTGCATCCGAGAGGCGGCGATGCAAGAAGCCGTTGGCGATCGCGTACTTGTTGACGAAATAGTCAGCCAGCGCCTGCAGGTCGCGCGGACGTTCGCGCAGCGGCGGGATATGCAGGTTCATGACGTTGAGCCGATAGAGCAGGTCTTTCCGGAACTCGCCGCGGATTACGGCTTCCTGGAGGATGCGGTTCGACGTCGCGATGATGCGGATGTCGACCTTGACCGGCTTGGAGCCGCCGACGCGGTCGATCTCACGTTCCTGAATGGCGCGCAGCAGCTTGGCCTGCAGGCGGATGTCCATTTCGGAAATCTCGTCGAGCAGCAGCGTGCCGCCGTCAGCTTCCTCGAACTTGCCGATACGACGGGCGACTGCGCCCGTGAACGCGCCCTTCTCGTGACCGAACAGTTCGGACTCGAGAAGATTTTCCGGGATGGCGGCGCAGTTGACGGAAATGAATGGCTTGTCTGCGCGTTTGGACTTCTTGTGAACGTAACGCGCCATGACTTCCTTGCCAACGCCGCTTTCCCCGGTGATCAGCACGGAGGCTTCGGACGGCGCAATCTGGTCGGCGAGTGCACGCAGTTCGAGCATCACGGGATCGTTGGCGATCAGCGGACGGTCATCGTCGGCCACAGCCGCGAGGACGGCGGCGATCAATTCCGGATCGGGCGGCAGCGGGATGAATTCACGCGCGCCGGCGCGGATGGCGCGAGCGGCCATGTCCGGCGTTACGTTGACGCCGCATGCGACCACCGGGGCGACAATGCGTTCCTGGCGCATCGCGTTGACGAGGCCAGTGATGTCTTCGTGGACATCGATCATGACGATGTCCGCGCCGCGGCCCGTGCGCAGCAATTCCAGCGCCGTTGCGGCGTCATGGGCGTGCAGGACCTTGGCGCCCTTGTCGAAGGCCATTTTGGTTGCGGTCGAAAGCTGACCCGCGAGGTTTCCGATAATCAGAACGCGCATGGGTTTCCTCTAGGCGTCAGAGTTCTTGATGATCTCGGTCATGGTCACGCCGAGGCGGTCGTCGACGACGACCACCTCACCGCGCGCGACCAGGCGCGAGTTGACATAAATGTCGATAGCTTCACCGACGCGGCGGTCGAGTTCGAGGACCGTGCCGGGGCTGAGTTCGAGAAGCTTGGCGACTTCAATCGTCGTGCGGCCGATGACGGCCTGAACCGATACGGGCACGTCGAAGACCGGACGGAGATCTGCCGCGATGCGTTCGCGCATGTCCTCGCTGGTGTCAGCCGGGGCGTTGTTGCGAGGCTGCGCGACTGCGCCGCCCTGCGCCAGATCCGGAAGATTGAGATCGCTGCTGCTCATGGTGTCCTACGCGGAAAAGAGTTCGAGTTGCGGCGCCACCGGATCCTGGAGGCGTGCAGTGATGATGGCTTCGATGGCCGCCTCGACGCCTTCTCGGCTGAAGCCGGCGGAGCCATCGGCCCACACGACGGTCCAGTCGCCGGGCTTAGCCCTGGCGTCGGGGACGAAAGCGAGGTTGGCGCCGATGCCCTGGCGGCGGAGTTGTTCCATCCGGCGTTCGACTTCGGCGATCGATTCCGAGGCGACGCTGATGGTGACGACCGGGTTGAGCTTGAGCTGGCGGACGATCTCGCTGATGGCGGTGGCGGCGGCTTCCTCGCCGGCCTTGTCGAGCGCCGTGCCGGCTATCTTGCGGGCGGCGATGATGGCCATTTCGGCGGCTTCCGCGCGAAGCTGCTCGGCGATGCCAGCGAGCTGAGCCGCCACTGGAGCAAGATGCGCGACGATCTTGTCGACGGAGGCGAAGCCCTTGGCTTCGACAGTCTGGCGAGCTTTTGCTTCGCCATCGGCGCGGGCCTTGGCGGCCATCTGGTCGGTCTCTTCACGCGAGAAATACTTGCGATCGGGACCGCGCAGGACATCTCCCTGCGGCGTAAACTCGGTCTCGAAATTGAAGGCGCGGATTTGCTGGGTCATCAATAGATCAACTCGTCCTGCCCGCCGCTTTCGGCGAGCATGATCTCGCCGCGGTCGGCGAGGGCCTTGGCGACGACGACCATTTCCTGCTGGGCGGATTCGACGTCCTTGAGCTTGACCGGGCCCATCGAGGCCATGTCGTCGCGCATGATCTTGGCGGCGCGTTCGGACATGTTCGACATGAAGAGGTTGCGCATCTCGTCATTCGCGCCCTTGACGTGCGCGCGAGGTTGGTCATGAATTCGGTGCGGAGCGTCGACTCGATCTTTTCGAGAATGTCGCGCTGGACAGGCTCCATGCGGAGCATGCGCTGCATGACTTCGAGCGCGAAGTCCGCGGGAAGGGCGGTGAGGACGCGGGCCGAGTGTTCGGTCTTGTTCTTCGAGAGGATGACAGAGACGGTCTGCGGGTATTCGTTCTTGAGATAGTTCGCGAGGACCTGTTCGTTCACATTGCCGAGCTTGTCCCACATGGTGCGGCCGGCGGGGCCGCGGAGTTCTTCCATCAGGCTGTCGACTTTTTCGGCCGGCAGGAATTGCAGCAGCAGGCGGTGCGTTTGTTCGTAGGAACCAGTGACGGCGCCCGAACCGGAGAGGCGGTTGACGAAATCCTTGATGAGGTACTCGACCATCTCGGCCCTCACCGGGCCGAGGTTCGACATGGCGGACGAGATTTCGCGCAGTTCCTCGTCGTCGAGGCGGTCCCACACTGGCTTTGCGTCCTCGCCCAGCGAGAGCAGGAGGATGGCGGCCTTTTCGGAGCCGTGCAGGGTCTTCACGGCCGTCATGACATCTGCAATGCGGCGTTGCGTATCGTTGTGTGTGTCTTCGCGCGTGAGGCCGGTAGGCGGCGGCTGGGCGGCGGCTTCTGCGTCAGGCGCTTGCAGGGCGGCGGCGGACTTGCTCATGCTGCGCGATCCGAGGGTTCTTCAGCGAGCCAGGAGCGGATGATCGAGACCGATTCATCCGGATGGCTGGCGACGACTTCGGAAATCTTCTTGATCGAAGACGCCTTCACCTGGCCGGAGATGCGGGCGACGTCGATGCCGGCGTCGAGGCGATCTGGCATGGGCGCGTCGAAGCCGACGACGCGGCCTTCGTTCAGGCCGATGAGATGGTCTGAGGTGCCGTCGTGCGGAATTTGACGCTGTTGCTGCGGCGCGGCTGCGGCCGCCTGCATGGCGGCGATAGCCTTGGCGCGCTTGGCGCCTTTCAGCGCAACGATTTCCGGCGGCAGGTCGGCCGGATCGGACTTGGCGAACAGGCCGCTGATCAGCGGACGCAGGACGAAGAAGACCAGCGCCAGCGCGGTCAGGAGTAGGGCGACGATTTCACCGATGTGCAGGAGGTCGAACTTGTCGAGGTCGAAGGCGCCAGGAGCTTCGCCGCCATCGAGCGACGTGTCGGGGCGTGCGAAGGCGGCGCTTTCGACCGTGACGACGTCGCCGCGCTGCTCGTTGAACAGCACAGCGGACTTCACCAGCGCGGTGATGCGGGCGATTTCTTCAGGCGGGCGCGGCTGCCACGTGGCGGGCTGGCCTTCGGCGCCAGGCACGCGCATGTGGTCGATGGCGACGGCGACGGAGAGACGCTGGATCTTGCCGCCTTCGACGACTTCGGTGCGCAGCGTCTTGTCGATCTCGTAATTGACCGTGGATTCGTTGCGATTGGCCGAAGACTGGCTCTTCGGCTGGGTGCAGCGGCCGGTTGAGCGCCGGTGGGAACGTTGTTGGCGACGGTGGTTTCATCGCCCGGATTGGCTTCCTGATTGGTGGACGAATCCTCGACCGTCGTTTCGGAGCGGACCACGCGGCTGTCGGGATTGTAGGTTTCCGAGCTCTGCGTCACCTTGTTGAAGTCGGCTTCGACCGAGACGGTGACTTTTGCGGCCCCGGGTCCGGCGATGTTCTCGATCACGTCGAGAACCTTCTTGCGATAGCCGTCTTCCAGAGCGTTGCGGCGTTCGTCGTTGGATGTGCCGCCGCCCGCTGCGCCGCTGGGGTCGTTTCTCATCGGTCGCGGCGGCGAGCAGGCGACCGTCGGTGGAGGCGACCGTGACGGCGCCCACGGCGAGGCCGGGGACCTGCGAGGCCACGATATTGCGGATCGCACGGACCTTCTCCGGCGACATGATGTTGCCGGTGATCTTCAGAACTACCGACGCCTTGGGCTTTTCGGAGTTCTGCTGGAAGAGCGGGCGGTCTGGCACTGAGAGGTGGACACGGGCCGATTGCACCATGTCGTAGGCCGAAATCGTGCGCTCCAGCTCGCCTTCCATGGCGCGGAGCTGCTTGATGTTCAGCACGAACTGGGTTTCGCCGAGTGCATCAGACTTGTCGAAGATTTCCCAGCCGATCGAGCCGCGCGTGGGCAAGCCCTGCTCGGACAGCATCATCCGCGCGTCTTCGACCTTGTCGGCCGGCACGAACACGGCCGAGCCGCCGCCTTCGAGCGTGTAGGGGACGCCGGCCGTGTCGAGCTTGTTGGTAATCTCGGAAGCTTCCTCGAGATCAAGACCGGAGAAAAGAAGTTTCTGCCCGCCGGCGTCGCCGCGGAGCATGATGACGCCCAAACCGCCGCCAACGAGCGCCACAACGACGAGCGCCGCAGCGATTCGCATCCGGCCTGAACGGGCGAGTTGCGCCACCAGGCTTTTGGATTCGTCAGTTTTGGGGTCGGCCATGAACGCTCGGAAAATTCTGCCTGCATCGCGACTTGCGACTAGGCAGGAATTTCCCTGTGCGTGGTAAACGCGGTCTTAAGACCGGCGGTTTGCTTTGTTAGCGAAACCTTAAGACCGACCGCACGCCGTCCCTCCCCATAGTCCCGGGACGGCGCTCGCGGGGTCGTTTAGCGATAGTTTTGCAGGCGAGTTGTGCGCAGGCCTTTTACGCCGTGGCGCTCGTAGAGGCGTTCCCAGCCGCCGAACTCTTCTTTCGAGAGTTCGTAGCGTTCACACGCATCATCAGCGGACAGGAGTCCGCCATGGACGGCCGCAACGACTTCCGCCTTGCGACGGGTGACCCAACGTTGAATCCCGGGCGCAGGAAGATCCGCCAGGGTAATATGACGTCCGTCCGGGCCCACGACGGCCGCGCTGGACGCGCTTTGGCTCAGCATGGAAATCTCCGCTTGCTGCTTCAGTCTGTGGTGGGACCATAGGCAGCGGGTACTAAGGGCACGCGCAGACCGACCGGACGCTTTTCGAGAAATGAACGCGAAAGTTCCATGGAAATGCGGTTGCGCCGGAAACCATTCCGAAACGTGGCGGATGAGGTAAGGCAAACGAGCGATGATGCACGGTGCGGTGTCAGACGCGTTCTGCGCCCCCAGATACCCGTGTGTCTCCGCGCAATCATCACTCGGTCCCTACTCAACTATCGTTTCAACCTGATCAGCTCGTCGAGCATCTCATCGGCGGTGGTGATGATCTTCGATGACGCCGAGTAGGCGCGTTGGGTCATGATGAGGTTCGAGAACTCTTCCGCGAGGTCGACGGTCGAGGCTTCCAGCGAGCGCGCCGCGATCGTGCCCGCGCCGCCTATGCCGGCGCCCCGCATCGAGAGAGCGCCAGCGCCCGGCCCGAGGCGATAGACGCCGCCATGCTCGGGGATCAGTCCGTCGACGTTGCCGAACGTCGCCAGCGGCACTTGATAGATGCGGCGCGTGAGGCCGTTGGTGAAGATGGCGGTGACGTAGCCATCGTCATCGACGTCGACTGACGCAAGCGAGCCGAACGGCGTGCCATCGACCTGCGACGTGCCGAGTTGCGAAGGCGAATCGTAGTTGGTGAGACCGCCCGGCGCGCCGGGACCCCCCATGTCCAGCGTGATC
Organism: Hyphomonadaceae bacterium; assembly: GCA_016714495.1. Classification (GTDB taxonomy): domain Bacteria; phylum Pseudomonadota; class Alphaproteobacteria; order Caulobacterales; family Hyphomonadaceae; genus UBA7672. The sequence continues at coordinate 312,384 of JADKDU010000002.1, forward strand.
GACTGCGCGGCGAGGCCGAGATCGGCATCCCATTCCGGGCCGGCGCCCGTGCCGCTTTCGCCGATGGAAAGCGTTAGCGGTAGCGTCGAGTTTGCGGCGTCCAGTTGGCCAAACGGCGTAAAGACGAGCGTGCCGGTGGCGAGCTGGCCATCGACCAGCGTGCCGCCGCCTGGGACGACATCGTCCGCCGGCATGTGCACCTCGGTATACCATTCGTTCGGGCCGGCTTTCAGGAACGACATGGTCAGCGTGTGCAGGCCGCCCTGGCTGTCGTAGACCTGAATCGGAACCTGGAAGTCCGGCGTGATGGCGCCGGAGGCCATGTTGGCGGTGCTGTCGGCGGCGTCATAGACGTTGCCGGTCACGGCCGCCGATACGGCTTGCGATGATTGCAGGTTGGCCGAGAGCGAAAGGCGCGCGGTTGCCTCTGCGCCGCCGGCGATACCCGACACGCGGATCGGTTCGAGGCCGTTGAGATCGGTCGGGTTCGCGGTGACCTGACCGGTGGAGTCGACGGGCCAGCCCTGCAGATAATAACCCGCCGAGTTCTGGAGATAGCCATCGGCGTCTGGCGTGAACTGGCCGGCGCGGGTGTAGTAGTAGGGGTCGCGCGCTGTGGCGTCGTCGCTGCGACCGCGGACGACGAAGAAGCCGTTGCCGGAGACTGCAAGGTGCGTCGCGACCGAGGACGCAATCGAGGAGCCCTGTTCGCTCATCAGCGGCGAGGAGCGGCTGGACACGCCGCCGGCATTGTAGGTCGACTGTCGGTTCTGGGAGTTGAGCAACGACGTGAAGTCATTGCGGAGGCGCTTATAGCCCACGGTGTTGACGTTCGCGATGTTGTCGGAGATGGCCGCGAGCGCGCTAGAGTTGGCGCGCATGCCGGCGGCGCCGGCGAGCATGGCGGAGTTGATACTCATGGTCGAAGCTCCCAGAAAACCTGCGGGGCAGGGTTCAGCACTGTTGGGTTGGTTGGCCGCTTATGCAGCCAGACGGCGCGCTTCTGCGCCGGAGAGTTTAGAGGCGGCGGGCGATTAGTTCGTCGCTGCCTGCGTAGAATTGTTCATCAGGCGTTTGATGTCGGCGAACGCGAACACGCCGGCAGGCGTCGTCAGCGCGGGTTCGCCATAGGTGAGATCGACGCCGGTGATTTTCGTCACCAGCGAATGGTTGGGCGTGATGGCTTTCTTGTTGGCGTCTTCGGCGACGACGCTGATCCAGTAGGGTTGGTCGGTAGTGGCCTTGCCGCCCTTGTTGACTTCGCCGTTCCAGGTGAATTCGTGGTTGCCGGCTTCCAGCTCGCCAGTCTTGGAATAGAGCACCTTGCCTGAAGCGTCCGTGACCGTGACGGTGCTGGACGATGCATCGGAGGGCAGTTCGTAACGCCATTTGACGGGGTCGCCGGTGAATTGCGCGCCGGCGGAATCGATTTCCGCTTCCTGGCCGAGATAGCCTGACAGCGACGCGCCGGCGCTGGAGTTCGTGGCAGCGATCAGCGTTTCAAGCTTCGTGTTGACGCCGATCTGTTGTTCGACGCCGGAAAACTGGACAAGCTGTTCTGTGAACTGGGTCGAGTCCATCGGCTCGAGCGGATCCTGATTCTGGATCTGCGCGGTGAGGATCGTCAGGAAGGTGTCGAAGTTGCTCGACAGCGTGGCGGCCGATTGCGCGCCGCTGGTCGCTGCAGCGACGGCCGGGGGGACGAAGGAGATCAGGTCAGACATGTCTCAGCTCCTTCACGCGACAAGATCGAGGCGCGATGACGGCCGCCAGGGACGGGCGGCGGCGGCAGTCTGGTGGTCGACGGCGACGTCCAGGGGCGCGAAGCCGCGCCAGACATTGGCGGACGCGTTGCGCTCGCTGGTGTTCTGGTCGCCGGCGGAATCGCGGTTCTGGTTGGTCGAAAGTTCGAACTTGATGCCGCCTTCGGCGACATCGATGCCGGCGTCTGATAGCGCGTTCGAGTGAGCGCTGGCCGCGTATCAGATCGGCGAGCGCGGCGCGTCGTGCGGCGAGGACGGCGTGGATCTTCTTGTCGGCGCCGACTTCGATGCGGACGTCGACGCGGCCGAGCTCTGCGGGGTCGAGGCGGATTTCGTAACGCTGGGCGCGGCCGTCGAAGCGTTCGACCATGCGCTGGTAGACCTGGACAGTGGTAGGCGGAGCGTTCTGCAGGGCCGGGTTGGTCTGCGTGGCGCGCATGGCGTCAGTCGTGGTTGTGCGCGCGGCCGCGAGAGGGTCAGCCGGCGTTGATGTGGCTGGGGGTGGCGCGATGTCGGGCTTGATCTCCGGCGCGGCCTCGGCGGCGAGCGTGGCGGCGGATGCCGGCTTCGTGGCTGTTGCGCGCGTGCTGGCGGCGCCAGTCTGGGCGGCGGCGGGCAGCTTTTCGGCTGATGTTGGTGTTGCCTCGATCGGCGCAGCTGCTGCGCGTTCGGCGCCAGGGGCGGAGAGCGAGGCGGCTTCCGGCTGGGGCGCGGTCGTAGGCGTGACGGCTGCAGCGGTGATCACGCCAGCTTGCGGGGCGGGCGCGGCGTTGGCGGCCGGCACAGGGGCGCTGTCGGTTTTATCGTTGTTCTCGTCAGCGGAGTCGGACGGGGCGGCGGATGATGTCGGCTTTGCGGTTGGCGTTGTCGCAGCTTTCGTGGCGGGGGCAGCGGCGACGGCAGCAGCTTGCGCGGGCACGACAGCGGTGATCGCGCCAGCTTGCGGGGCGGGCGTGGCGTTGGCGGTCTGCGCAGGGGCGCTGTCGGTTGTATCGTTGTTCTCGTCAGCGGAGTCGGACGGGGCGGCGGATGATGTCGGCTTTGCTGTTGGCGTTGTCGCAGCTTTCGCGGCGGGGGCGGCAGGAGCTTGCGCAGGCACGGCAGCGGCGGCCTGCGCGGCAGCGGCCGCGGCTGCGCTTGCGCCCGGTTGCGGGACAGGCGGAGCGGATGAGTCGATGCTGGGGGCTTCAGCCGCTCCATCTACCGTGGCGTCTGGCGCGGGCTGGACCTGGCTCATACCAGCAAGGATCGCCTCGGGGAGAATTGGCGGCGCAGGGCACCACAGGCGGTGGCGGGGCAGGTTGCACGACGACGGGCGCAGTCGCCGTCCCGTCTCGCCGCGACGTCAGCTCCGGAGTCAGGCGCCCTAGAAGTTGCGGTCTCGGTCTCCAGCAGGTCGGCGAAGCTGGGGCCGTCGTCTTTCGGCGACGTGGCCTTCGGCGCAGCTGGCTCGGGCCGGGCGACGGGCTTGGTCGGGAGAAGGTCAACTGCTGAGGTCACGCTGTTCCACGCTTCATCGGCTTCGGCCCATTACGAGCGCGAAGCGTGAGAAGAGTGTGCAACCCGCGGGCCAGTAATCTTTAGGATAAAAAGCTCCTGCAAATACGCATTCCACTGGTTAACGCGACCGCTTTTTGCTGCGCTGATGCGGCAAGAGTCGCTCTACAGGCCTGCAGAACTTGCCGGGCGCCGGGCAGGAGCGGCGCTGGCGCTTGGGTGGTTGTCCCGCGAGCTTCGGCTGGCCCGCAACTTGCTTGGTTAACGGCAACGTTGCGGCCAGTGCGCTGGGACGTTCGGGGCAGAAGCTCCCGTCTCGCGATTTCAGCGAACGTATTCAGGAAGATAGAACGATACCGGTGAAGGCTGGTCGCGCGGAGCGGCCCGGCAGATCGCGCCTACCCGGCAATCGGGGTGGGCAAGAAATGCACGGTCACCTGATGGAGATGCGATCGTGTCGATCAGCAGCATGATGTCGATCGGTCTTTCCGCCCTCGCTGCGAACCAGCAGGCGCTGAAGGCCACGTCGACCAACGTCGCAAACGTCAACACGGTGGGCTATTCGCGCCTGGACGTGCAATTCATCTCGCGCGAGGCCTCGGGCGGCCTGTCGGGCGTCGAGATCGAAGTGAGGCGCGTCGCCAACGCCTATCTGGCTGCGGCGGAGATGCGTGGCGCGGCGGATGTGGCGTCGGCCGACATTCTCTCCCAATTCATGGACCGGGCGCAGGGTCTGCTGGGCGATCCGTCCGATGCGTCGTCCGTTTTCTCGACGCTCGACCCCGTGTTCGCCAGCTTCGGCGCGTTGGCGGTTGACCCGGCCTCTGCGTTGCGGCGGTCATCGACACTGTCGGACCTGACGACGCTGCTCGCGCAGCTCGACACGACGGCGGAAGAGATCCAGGCGCTGCGTGATGAATCGCAGTCGCGGATCATTTCCTCGCTGGAGGAAGCCAACTCACTGATGAGCGGGATCGCCCGCCTCAACATGTCGATCCAGCGCTCTTCCATCGCCGGCGTTTCGGCAAGTGAGGCGGAGACCGAGCAGCAGCGCATGATCGACCGGCTGTCGGAAATCATTGATATTCGCGCGCAGAAACGCACACTGGGCGGCGTCGAGGTGCGCACAACGGACGGCATGCTGCTGGTCGATCTCGATGCCGCGAGACTTGGTCTGGATTCGACAACGGAAGGCGAACCCCATCCGGGCGTCGTAATGATGCCGCCGCGCTCCACAACGGAAACGCCGCTGGAAACGCATATCTCGGGCGGCGAACTCAAAGGCCTGTTGCGCGCGCGGGACAAGGAGCTGGTGAACCTGCAGCTTGCCTTCGGCGAGTTCGCCGCGGGGACAGCCGAGGCGCTCAACGCCGCTCACAACGCCGCGAGCACTGTTCCAGCGCCCGCCGCCATGATTGGACGGAATACGGGGCTGCTGGAAGATGACCTGCTCAACTTCTCCGGCGTAACGCACATCGGCATTGTGGATAGCGAAGGCAATGTGGTCCGCAACTTCCGCGTCGACTTCGCTAACGGCGAAATTCTCGACGACCAGGCGAATGTGACGCCGTTCGGCGGCGCCACAATCGGCGCGCTGCGGGACGCTCTCAATCTGGCCATGGATCCCGACGCCACGATCAGTTTCGAAAACGGCGTCATGGAACTCGAGACATCCGTGGTGGACGCCGGCGTGGTCATCACCGACGATCCGACAAACCCGGCGCGTCGCGCGGGACGCGGCTTCTCGCACACATTCGGCCTCAACGATCTTGTCACGCATGGCGGTCCGCTGAGCTATGCGACCGGCCTCTCGGCGCTCGACAATCATGGGTTCATTGACGGCGACATCACGTTCGCGATGCGCGACCACGATGGAGCGATCGTCCGCACGTTCAACTTCCATGTCACGGCGGGCGCCTCGCTGGGATCGTTGCGCGACGATCTGAATACGGCGCTGCAAGGCTATGGCGCGGCGACGCTGGACGCCAATGGTCGTCTTGCATTGACGCCGACCAACAACAATATCGGCCGGATCGATGTGCTGCAGGATACGACTGTGCGGGGCGACACGTCCATGTCCGTGTCGCAGCTGTTCGGATTTGGCGAGCAGCTGTCGATCGAGCGCGCCCGCAGCAACAGCATCCGGGCCGATATCGTCGCCAACCCTAACCTTGTCGCGACCGCGCAGGCCGATCTGGCGGGCGCCGCCGCGAATACGCGCGTGCTTTCGCCGGGCGATGGGCGAGGCGCGCTGGGGCTGGAGGCGGCGGGCGCTACGCCGCGGACCTTTGCAAATGCCGGTGGGCTATCGGGACAAGTTACATCGATCTCGGATTATGCGGCGCGCCTTGCGGGCCACGCCGGTGTGCGCGCCGAGGCGCTTGAAGGCGCACGTGCTGCGGCGGACTCTGTCCGGGAGGAAGTGCGCCAGCGCCGCATGAGCGAGGAAGGCGTCAACCTCGACGAAGAACTAGTGAAGATGACCACCTATCAGCAGGCCTATGCCGCCGCTTCGCGCATGATCCAGGCGGCGAAGGACCTCTACGACATCTGCCTGAACCTGGTTTGAGGAAGATAGAAGATGGTTCGAATTTCCTCTGCGATGATCCCTTCGGCTTCGCTGGCCGACATTTCCCGCGCTCAGCAGGATCTGGTTGAGGCCGCACGGCAGAGTTCGGCGCAAACGCGCGCCAGCGACCTGAAGGGTTATGGTCGCGAGGCGCAGACACTGGTGTCAGCACAGCGACTAGTCGCGCGCACGGAGGGCTTTCAGGCCACTGCGCGAGAGCTGACGACGCGCATGCAGATCCAGGATGTGACGATAGGGCGTGCGGCGGACGCAGTGAGCAAGCTCAAGGAAGATCTGTTCCAGAACGTGGGTCTCGAAAGCGGCGAGGGTGTGCGCGCGCAGCTCGAGGAAGCCTTCGCGGTAATCAAGGATGCGATGAATATCAACCTTGGCGGACGCTATCTGTTTGGCGGCGTGCTGAATGATCGGCCGCCGATAACGGCGGCCTCGCTGAGCGACCTCGCGGCGAACCCGCTGGAAGACGCAATGGAAGAAGGCGCGGAGGCGCAGGTCATGCGCATCGAAGAAGGCCGCACCGTGCAGGCTGGATTGGTGGCCGACGATGTGGTGTCGCTCGCCATGGCGTCGCTGAAGCGGCTGGCGGAACTGGATGAAGGCCCGGATGGCCCGTTTGGCGGCGACCTGACCAATTTGCAGAAACAGGCGATCCAGACCGAGCTGACCTCGCTGTCGGCTGCGTTCGACCACATCCTGTCGCGGCAATCCGAGAATGGACGGCTGGCGAAGGATGTCGACAGCGCCTCGACCCGCCTGACGTCGAGCCTCAATGCGCTGGATGAAGCGATAGGCGGAATTGTGAATGTCGATCTCGCGGAGGTGGCTGTGCGGCTGAACCAGGCGCAGTTCGCCTATGAGTCGTCAGCGAGCATCTTCAACGTGTTGCGGAACCTGTCGCTTCTAAATATTCTCAAGTAGCCGGCATTTCTGGCGCTGATCCGCGCACCCTCCCCAGCATTTCTCTATGGCGCCGCAGCAAACGCGACGCGAGCGCGTCGTGTCGCGCGTTTCGACGCTTGCTTACCGCTGGGCAAGTGGCAGGCTGGGGGAAACAACAATCTTCGAGGGAGGGCATGATGATCAGGACAGGTGTGGCGCTTGTTGCGCTGGCGGTTGCGATGGCTGGCGCCGCGGAAGCTCAGGTGGCGTGTGAGTCGCTCAAGGGATTTAGCGCGCCGGATGTGAAGGTTACGGCGGCGACGGTAGCGACCACGCCGGTGCCGCTTTGTAAGCTGGATGGCGTGATCGGCAAGGAGATCAATTTCTCGATCTGGCTGCCTGATGCGTGGAACGGCAAATTCGTGATGGGCGGACAGGGCGGCTATGCCGGCCGCGTCGACAACCAGGCGATGGGTATGAACGCGTTGCAGCAAGGCTATGCAACGGCGGGCACTGATACGGGTCACGTTGCGAAGGATGGCACGACGGACGGCTCATGGGCGATGGGAGATCTCGAGCGCATTGTGAACTTTGCACATGCCGCGATTCATCGCGTGACCGCCACGTCCAAGGCTGTCGTGCAATCGCGCTACGGTCGCGCGCCCGAGAGGAGTTATTTTGCGGGCTGCTCGAATGGGGGGCGGGAAGCGCTGATGGCGGCGCAGCGCTATCCGGATGATTTCGACGGTATCATTGCCGGCGCGCCGGCGCTCGATTTCCAGGGCATCATCGCAACGGACGCGTTCGTCACGCAGAAGATGTATCCCGATCCCAAAAATCTCGATGCACCGGTGCTGGACAAGGCGGCGCGCGACCTCGTGTCGAAGGCGGTTCTGGAGAAGTGCGACAGCCTCGATGGGCTGAAGGACAATGTGATGGGCGATCCGCGCGCCTGCAAGTTCGATGTGAAGACGATCCAGTGCAAGGGCGGCGCAAAGGCTGACTGTCTGACGGCGCCGCAGGTGGCGGCGGTGCAGGCGATCGCGCAGGGGCCGATGGTGAATGGCAAACCGTTCCATGTCGGGTTTCCCTATGGCGGCGAGTTCAGCGATGCGGGCTGGGGCTTGTGGCTGGCCGGCAAGAAGGATGGCGTGGCCGTTGGAAAACCAAGCCTGGCGCACGGTTTCTCGACCGACTTCATGCGCTATTTCGTGAAGCAGGATCCGGCGTGGAACCATTCGATGTTGAATCTCGCAACGCTGCCTGGCGAGATGAAAGCGCTTCACGCGACAATATCGCCGAACAACCCGGATCTCTCGGACTTCCGCAAGCGTGGCGGCAAGCTGCTAATGTATCATGGCTGGTCGGATTCGGCGCTCTCGCCGTTCATGAGCATCAACTATCTCGACAAGGTCTACGCCCACGACGCGGGCGCCAAGGGCGACGTGCGGCTATTCATGATGCCCGGCATGATGCACTGCTCGGGCGGGCCGGGCGCTGATCGCGTCGATTACATCGGCGCGCTGGACAAGTGGGTAAGCAGCAAGGCTGCGCCGGATGAACTGACCGCGTCGTTTAGCGCTGGCGGGGGCTCGCGCAGGCTGTGCGCCTATCCGAAGCAGGCCGTCTACAAGGGCACGGGCGATGGCAGGAGCCCCGACCAGTTCGAGTGCAAGTAGGCTGAAGAGACCTACACGCAGCAGGGAATTTGCGGTAGCGGAGGGCGATGAGTTCGCCCTCCGCATTTCCGCGCCCGCCGAACAAGCCGGATGATGAGTCCTGCTGCCATCGCGGCTGTTGTCCCTGCATTTTCGATTATTATTGGGACTCGCTGGCGCGCTGGGAGGAAGCTGTGCGGGATCTTGGCGGCGATCCGGACGCTGAACTCGCGGCGCGTGGTCTTACCCGCTAGTTGGGCATTCCCTCGCGTTCAGGGAACGCGGGACCACCCAGTTCATTCTGTTGGTGGGCGGGACGATGCGGAGTTAGTCGCTATGCTGAAAAGTTTCCTCATGTTGGCTTCAGGCGCCATGGTGCTGTCAGTCGCGGGTTGCGCTGAACCGGCGCATCAGCCGGTTTCCTCGGCCATGGGGCCCGCGCCGACACTCGAACCGCCAAAGACGTCCTTGTTGCCGACCGTCAAGATTGCTGAAGCGGTCCACTGGTCGGACGGCAAGACGCCCACGGCTGCGCAGGGGCTTGCGGTAAAGGCGTTCGCGACGGGCCTTGATCACCCGCGCTGGATCCACGTGATGCCGAATGGCGACGTGCTGGTTGCTGAAACGAATGCGCCGCCGAAGCCAGACGATGGCAAGGGCATTCGCGGTTATTTCCAGAGCGAGGCTATGAAGAAGGCCGGGGCCGTCACGCCGACGGCCAATCGCATCACGCTGCTGCGTGACCTCGATGGTGATGGCGTGGCGGAGACGCGATCGGAATTCCTGACCGGGCTCAACTCGCCGTTCGGCATGGCGTTGGCCGGCGGGCGTCTCTACATCGCCAACACGGACGCTATCGTGAGCGTGCCGTATACCGATGGCGCCACCAAGATAAGCGCGGCGACCGAGAGGCTGACCGACCTTCCCGCGGGTACGATCAACCATCACTGGACCAAGAGCCTGATCGCGTCGAAGGACGGCTCAAAGCTTTATGCGACAGTGGGGTCTAATTCCAACATCGCCGAGAATGGGATGGACAAGGAAGACGGCCGCGCCGCGATCTGGGAGATCGATCGAGCGACCGGGCAGAAGCGCATCTTTGCGAGCGGCCTGCGCAACCCTAATGGCATGGGCTGGGAGCCGCAGAGCGGCGCGCTGTGGGTAGCGGTGAATGAGCGCGACGAACTCGGCGCTAACTTGGTGCCCGACTACATGACCTCGGTGAAGGATAGCGCCTTCTATGGCTGGCCGTGGAGCTATTTCGGCCAGACAGTGGATCAGCGGGTGAAGCCCGCGAACCCTGAGATGGTGGCGAAGGCGATCGCGCCGGATTATGCGTTGGGCGCGCACACGGCGTCGCTGGGGCTCGCCTTCAGCGAAGGCGCAAAGCTCGGCTCTGGATATTCGAGCGGCGCGTTCGTGGGCCAGCATGGTTCATGGAATCGCGATCCGTTCAGCGGCTACAAGGTGATCTACGTGCCGTTCTCCGGCGGCAAGCCTGCGGGGCAGGCGGTCGACGTGCTGACCGGCTTCATCGATGCCGAGAAGGAACTGGCTTATGGCCGCCCGGTTGGCGTCGCCATCGGCAAGGATGGTTCGCTGCTCGTGGCCGACGATGTCGGCAATGCAATCTGGCGCGTAGCGTCGGCAAGCGAGACGCCGACCGACCTGGCGGTGCGATAATCAGGCCGTCGCCGTTTCAAAGATACGAAAGCTGTGCGTCTGGCACGAGGGGCATCTGACCCACGCGCTCTTCCGGCCAGCCGCATTGTAACTGATGCCGCCGATGTCCGATATGGAATGGGCGGCCGCGCAGTTGGGGCAGACGCCTATCCATTTCCGCGAGGCGGCCTCCATCTTCTTCTTTATGACATCGGACATTAAGCCGAGGATGAGGCCTCGTAGGCTCATGCTTCTATTCCCGGATAATGTTCCATCGCCGCCTCGATGCGATCAAGTGCGGCTGCCACGCGCTCGCGGTGGCGGGGTTCGGCGCGTTTAAGATAGACCGGCTGGGTGACGGCGAGGTGGCGGACGATCGTGCATGCGGTAAGGATCAGGGGCGGAATTTCGCGCAGGTCGACCGTCCAGCCATCCTCGCTGAAATGCAAGAAGGTGTTGCGGAGTTGGACGAGGTCGTCGAAGGCTTCGCTGATCTGCCTGTTGAGCGGAAGCTGATAGGGCGGGCGCAGGAAGAAAGAGTCCCCGGTGCGGCGGAGGAGCTCGACCGGCGAGACGATCCGCGGTTCGCGCACGGCTAGCGGGACGGGCCCGTTGCGGCCCTGTTTGGTCCAGCGCGTGACCGCGCGGGCGTCAGTACGGGTCATGCCCTTTGTGCCGAATTCGTCGCCGGTATCCAGCGCGCAGAGACAGGCGTTCTGCGCGGCCAGCGTCATCGAAATGATCAGCCAGCGCCAGGCGCCGTGATCGTCAGCGGCCGTGTCGGCCTGCACGGCCGCGAATTCGACGCTGGCCAGAAGCTCTCGCGGCTGGCTGGTTTGGAAGTGATAGGGCGAGGGTGGATCGGGTGGTGGCTGCGACATTTACAAAGGCTAGCGCGAGGCATGGCCGTTGCGAAGCCTTGAGCATATCGCGCAGGGCGTTAGACCTGCCGGATGATCCGGAGCGCTCCTTCCCTGTGTGCCGTGATGGCCGCGAGCCCGGCGATGGCGCAGACGACCGTGACGCTGATGCACGATAATGATGAGTGGGCGCATACCGAACGGGAGTATGCCTCGGGATCGCGCCTTAGCGTTGCGAGCGCGCAGTGGGGGAAGTCGGTCCCCGCGCAGACGATGGCAAGCTGGTTGCCGGGCGGAGAGAGCAGGGACGTTATCAGCGCGGGGTTTGGCGCCGGCCACTATTTCTTTGTGCCGCGCGATATCGATGCAGTTGCGCCGATCTCGGATCAGCGGGCGTATGCGGGATGGCTGCATGGTTCGGCCCTGCTGGTGCGGGAGAATGCTGCACGACAGGATGTTTGGAAAGTGGATGCGGGCGTTGTCGGCCCTTCCGCGCTGGCCGAGCCGCTGGAGGAATTCTTCCATGGCATTTTCAACGGGCGCGACATGCGCGGCTGGGACAATCAGATCACGGACAGGCTCGCAGCGAATGCGAGCTGGGAGCGACGCTGGCGGAATCTGTTTCTTGTTGGCGGCGGGTTGGCGATCGACGTGTCGCCAGCCATGGGCGTTGAAGCGGGAAGCATAAGTGTCGCCGCGACTGGCGGACTGATGGTGCGGATCGGCGCTGATCTTGATGCTGATTTCGGCGCACCGCGTGCTGGCGCGCCCGGCGGGTCGTTGTCGCGCACCCCGCAGGCGGGGTGGTCTGGCTATGCATTCGCGTCGGCCAATGGGCGCTATCAGGCCTACGACATTTTTCTCGATGAGGTCGGCGGCGAGGATGGCGATCCGGTTCGGGCAGGCTCTGCCATTTCGCGGAGCAAGACACGAACCGAAAGCAGCTTTGGCGTGGTGATCGCCAATGGCGGGGCGCGGCTGACCCTGGCCTTGACGGAAGAGTCCAAGCGCTATGACCAGCAAGCCGGGCGACAGAAATACGGGGAAGTCACGCTAGGGTGGGCGTTCTAGGGCCTACCTTTCGCCACGACTTTCCTGTAAGAGCCGCCGCAACAGCAACCTGCTTCGGGCCTTGAACCCGTGGGAGACGCGCAATGACCACCCTTATAGGGCCCCGCGGCGGGCCTGTTACGTCTGTCGAAATCGATATGCCGATCGCGGACGGGCTTTGTGATTTCTCGAAGCTGAAAGACGTCGACCTGTCGGGGGCGGACCTCGACCTGGGGTTCGAAAAGCCGCGTTCGGAAACGCGCGTGGTCGCGGCCATGTCGGGCGGCGTGGATTCGTCCGTCGTTGCGGCGCTATTGAAATATGCGGGCTATGACGTCATTGGCGTGACCTTGCAGCTCTATGACCATGGCGCCGCCCTGAAGAAGCAGGGCGCGTGTTGCGCGGGCCAGGACATTCATGACGCGCGGCGCGTGGCTGAAGCGCTCGGCATTGCGCATTATGTGCTCGATTATGAGAACCGCTTCCGCCAACAGGTAATGGAAGACTTCGCAGACTCGTATCTGAAAGGCTCGACGCCGATCCCGTGCGTGCGTTGCAACCAGACGGTGAAGTTCAAGGACCTGCTGGCGACGGCGCGCGATCTTGGCGCCGACTGCATGGCGACCGGGCACTATATCCGCCGCACGGTTGAAGGCGGTGTCGCGAAGCTTGCGCGAGCGGCTGATCCGGATCGCGATCAAAGCTATTTTTTGTTTGCTACGACGCGCGAACAACTCGACTTCCTGCGCTTTCCGCTGGGCGGGATGAAGAAGCCGGACGTGCGGCGCGCGGCGTCGGCGCTGGGACTGCAAGTTGCGGCCAAGCCGGACAGTCAGGACATCTGCTTCGTGCCGGCGGGCAGGTATTCCGATATTGTGGAGAAGCTGCGTCCGGGCGCAGCGGAGGCGGGTGACATCGTGCACATGGATGGCCGCGTGGTGGGCCGCCATGAAGGCGTTATCCGCTACACGATCGGACAACGTCGCGGTCTTGGCGTCGCGACGGGCGAACCACTGTTTGTCACGAAGCTGGATGCGCCGAACAAGCGCGTGATCGTCGGGCCGCGTGAGGCGCTGCTGACATCGGCGCTGGCGATCGGCGAAAGTAACTGGCTCGGCGAAGGTTCGCTGGCGGATGCGTGTGCGGCGGGCGCGCTGGCTCTGGCGCGTGTGCGTTCGACGCGGGTGCCTGTGCCGGGACGGATGACGCTGGTCGATGGCGTACCGGGCTTTGTGTTCGACACGCCGGAAGAAGGCGTGGCGCCGGGACAGGCGTGCGTGCTTTATGCAGCGCCCGATGGCGCGAGCGTGCTCGGCGGCGGGTTCATCACCAGCACGGTGCATGCGGCCGGCCAGGCTGGCCTTTCCTGAGGAGGTGCTGTGATCGCCCGCGTAGCAGGGTAAGATCATGGCCATTCACACCGTTACGCCGATCCTCAACGTCTCCAGCGTCACGGAAAGCCACCATGGTTCCGTCTCTCAGGCCAGCGCAACCCCATTGTGTCGCCAGCGAAGGACGGCGTGAGGCCGACCTTCTGCAGTGTCTGCACGGAGATGGCGGATATATTTCTATGCGTCGGCGCGCAGGGATCGCGTGGAGCGACTATGCGGAAATTCCCAGGCAACGATGAAACCGACGGCGTCTGGATGAGCTGGTGGGCCGAAAGGCCGGCCAAACTAAACGCCACGCACGAGGTGGCGCTCTGGCACGGCATGACTGTCACCTATCCGTCGACGAACGAGCCCTGGGGCTTGTGCGAATCCACCTGCGTCATCCTGACGGCCACAACTTCCGCCTCAGCGCCGGGCCGGAGGGCGACGGCAGTTGATGCATATTCTCAGTCGCCGGTAAACGTCGGCGTCCGGCCCTCAAGAAACGAGGCGACGCCCTCCGTGTAGTCGTCGCTCTGCTGCATCAGTGCAAAGGCCTCGAGATCGCGGTGCGCGGTCGCCTGCGACAGCGCAAACGCGGCAACGTTGACATCACGCTTCACCATCTTCAGCGCGGTTGGCGGAAGCTGCGCGGCCATGCGTGCAAACTCCATCGCACGGTCGAATGCGTTCCCCTCGTCCGCCACGGCGTCGGCAAGACCCCAGCCGAGCGCGGTTTGCGCATCCACTTTCTCGCACAGCGCCGCCAGCCGTTTCGCGCGGGCCGGCCCCACAAGCGCCGTCATGCGCGGGATCGAACCCCAGCTCATATTCATGCCGCGCGCAACCTCGGGCACATAGACTGTCGCCGACTTCGCCATGACCCTAAGGTCGCAGGCGACCGCGAGTGCCGCGCCGCCGCCGACGCACCAGCCCTCGATCGCAATGATCGTGATAGCGTCAACCTTTTCCCACGCCTCGCACATGTCTGGTCCCGCGCGCAGCGACAAACGGCGCTCCGCAAGCCCCTGGGCCTTCTGGTCGGCGCGCGCGGGATCCTTCAGGTCGGCGCCTAGGGTGAAATTCCGGCCGTTGCCGGTGAGGACGATGGCCGAGACAGCAGAATTGGCGTGGAATGCCCGCGCCGCCTCCGTTAGCTGCCGGATGGCCTCTACTGATAGTGCGTTGGCCTTGTCGCCCCTGTCGAAGCGGACGACGGCTATGCGACCGTCGATCTTGGTCGTGATGAAGTTAGTGGCCACGCGGGGCTTCCTTTTCGACAAGTATGTCGGCCACGCCCGGGTGTGTCTACGAGTGTGAAACTGGTCTGTGAGGCTCCATGCATTCGCCCCGCTGGGGTTTGGCATTGCGTGACGCTCGCCCCTATCGTCCTCTTAGCCAGTGTAGCAAGGAGGAGCGCCATGGCTGTCATGAAGTCAGAGCAAATTCTGACAGAGTCGTCGAAGTCGTTCGAGGACGCGATCCAGAGCGCGGTGACGCGTTTCTCCAAAACCGTGAGGGGCCTGCGCTCGGCCAACGTCAACAATATGTCGACGGTGATCGAGAACGGAAAGATCGTGTCATATCGCGTGAACCTGCAGATCACCTTCGAGGTCGAGGATGCAGGCGGCGCTGCGAAGGACAAAAAGAAAAAGAAGCGCTAAGGCGTCCGGGCGGCGAACGTCACAGCTCGCTGCAATCGCCCCGGTTGGCGGGGCGGATGCCTCGCAGGCGGGGATTGCCGCGCCCGAGGCGCCTGTTTCTGAAACCACGACCTTCGGTCCCGCGCCCGGGGATGGGGTCGAGCCTTGCGTTCCGGCCCAGCCGCCCAAGGGCGAAACGGCTCCTGAAAAGTTCTAGCGCCTGTGCCGACTTGCGGTCAGGACCCTTCGCGCTTGAGACGGGATCAGCTACAGTCCCTCGTGTTCCTCCGGCTCTTCATCGTCGATGTGATCGGCGGGATCATCATCGTCGCTGCGGTCTTCAGGATACATGCCCGTGGACTCCAGCACGGTCTGACTTTCCTGCGGATTGGAGAGCGATGCGATGCCATCGCGGATGTGGGACGCTATCTCTTCCATATCGCCCATGAAGTCGCCGGATCGCCGCGTGCGCAATTCCTCGAGCAGACCCATAAGTTGGCGGCGGCGCTCATTCACGCTGAGATGGGAATCGAAGGCGATGTCATCGACATCGTCAGTGGTCAGCTCTTGGGAGATGCCAGGAGTGTCATCGTCGCCGCCGATTTCCATGTCGACGGGGCGGACGTCTTCACCCTGGTGCAATCGGGGCATGATCAGGCTCCACTGTTTGCGTTGCCCGCGAGAATGCGTTCGATCTCGTGAGCTGGCATATTGGTGAGGTCTTTGGAGACCTCGGCCACGACCTTGGCTGAGACCTCCTTGTGGAAGGCCTTGCGCAGGTCGCCCATGATCATCGGCGGGGCCGCGATCACCAGTTTTGAATATTGGCCGCGATGCGCCGCGGAGTAGAGGGTGTCAGCGATTTCCTTGGCAAAGCGGTGTTTCTCCAGCTTGTGCCAATTGGTTTCCTGCATGGCGCTGCGGCGCCGGCCCACAGAGGCGAAGGCGCGGCCGGGGCGGTCTGTGCCCTGATCGCCGGTTTTGGGGTTTTCCTGTTCCAGAACATCAACGACTTCGAGGTTCGGGTAGGTGGCGTCGCCCTCATTCCTGAAGAACAGGGCTTTTTCGCCGTCGCCCACCATCACCCATGTATTGTGATCGATTGATACGCCAGCCATGCTTTTCTCCGGATAATGGTTGATGACCCAACGAATGGGGGACTGGCTCGTTCCGCGCCTTGACGCATGACAGACGCGGGACGATTGTGCGCCGCACATTTGATAAGAAAGGTTTTTCCCATGAGCGCTTCGGATCCGGTGGTGATCGTAGGAATGGCGCGCACGCCGATGGGCGCGATGCTGGGCGAACTTGCTGGCTTCTCGGCCAATGAACTTGGCGCGCACGCCATCAAGGCGGCGATGGCGGAAGCCGGGGTTCAAGGCGAAGAGGTCGAGCTGGTTTACATGGGCAACTGCTTGCCGGCCGGACAGGGCCAGGCGCCTGCGCGCCAGGCGGGCATCAAGTCAGGCCTGCCGAAAAGCGCCGAGGCTACGACCGTCAACAAGATGTGCCGATCGGGCATGCAGGCAGCTGTGATGGGTCGTAACGCCATCCTCGCGGGTGAGGCCACCGTGGTCGTCGCCGGCGGCATGGAGAGCATGACCAACGCGCCGCACCTCGTCGACCTGCGCAAGGGCCACAAGTATGGCGCCGCTTCGCTGAAGGATCACATGGCGACGGACGGCCTCGAAGACGCTTATGGCGGCGGCGCGATGGGTAATTTCGCCGACATGATCGCCAGGGAATACCAGTTCACGCGCGAGCAACAGGACGCCTACGCGCTTGAGACGCTGACGCGCGCACAGGCTGCTACAAAGGAAGGCCGCTTCAAGCGCGAGATCTCACCGGTGACAGTCAAGGGCAAGAAGGGCGATATCACCATCGACACCGATGAGCTTCCGCGCACCGCCATGCCCGAGAAGATCCCCAGCCTGCGTCCGGCGTTCTCGAAAGACGGCACGGTCACGGCGGCTAACGCGTCTGGCATTTCGGATGGCGCGGCCGCGCTGGTGATGATGCGTGAGTCCGAAGCCAAGAAGCGCGGTCTCAAGCCGCTGGCCAAGATTGTCGCCACCGCGGCCCATAGCCATGAGCCGGCTTACTTCACGACGGCGCCTGTGCCAGCGATGAAGAAGGCGCTCGAAAAAGCTGGCTGGAAGGCTTCGGACGTCGATCTGTGGGAGATCAACGAGGCGTTCGCCGTGGTGCCGATGATTGCAATGAAGGAACTCGGCGTCAGCCATGATAAGGTCAATGTCAACGGCGGCGCCTGCGCGCTCGGCCACCCGATTGGCGCTTCGGGCGCGCGCGTGGTCGTAACGCTGATCAACGCGATGGAGCAGAAGGGCGCCAAGCGCGGCGTCGCGGCTCTCTGCATCGGCGGCGGCGAAGGCATCGCCATGGCGATCGAGCGCGTCTGACGAGCGAGTGAACGCCGAGGGTGAGCAGGTGAGGGGCTATCTGGTCGGGAATATCGTGGTCCGCGATCGTGCGGTCTTCGAAAGATACGGCCGGGAAGTCGCGTCGGTCATCAAGGCGTTTGGCGGCAGGTATCTCGTTCGCGGCGGCGCCATTGCGCCGGTGGAGGGCGACTTGCCGATCGCGCGCCTAGTCATCGTGGAATTTCCATCGATGGCTGACCTGCGACAGTTCTACGACAGCCCGGAATATGCGCCGTTGCTGCAGATGAGGATCGACAGCACGACGTCGAACATCATTTTTGTCGAAGGTTATGAAGCGCCCTGACCGGCGCATGGATTGGAGCGTGTCGGCATGGCTGGCGATGTTATGAAGGTGCCGAGCGGATCAAAGCTTGGACTCGGTTTCTCCCGCGCGGTTCGGGTGGGGGACATGGTGTTCGTGTCGGGCTGCGCGCCGATTGCGGCTGATGGCAGCGTGGCCGCGCCGGGCGATGTGAAGGCGCAGACGAAGCGCTGTCTCGACATTATCGAAGGCGCGCTTCTGAATGCGGGCGCGGATATCAAGCACGTCGTGCGCACGCGCGTGTTCCTGACCGATATGTCGCGCTGGAAGGAAGCCGGCGAGGCGCATGGCGAGGTGTTCAAGGACATCGAGCCGGCGACGTCTTTCCTGGGCGCAAGCGCGTTGATCAACCCCGGTTGGCTGGTTGAAGTAGAAGCTGACGCGGTGGTGACGCGGGGTTAGACCTTCCGCCTGCTCAATCGTGTCGATAGGCTCCCGAAAAATAGGTCGGGAGTGCGCCATGCTGAGCTTCGATGTCTGTGAGTGCGGAGCGCCGCTGGAGCGAATGGAGCGCGACACGCCCGAGCCCAAGGGCGCGGAAGTCGTGCTCAAGGTGCTGGCGGCCGGCGTTTGCCATTCCGACCTGCATATCTGGGACGGCTATTACGACATTGGCGGCGGCCAGAAGCTGAAGCTGCAGGATCGCGGCGTGAAGCTGCCGCTGACCATGGGTCATGAGAATGTGGGCGAGGTCGTCGCGGTCGGGCCTGGTGCGAAGGGCGTGCAAGTGGGCGATGTGCGCCTGATCCATCCCTGGATGGGCTGCGGCGAGTGCATCGTCTGCAAGCGGGGGGAAGAGAACCTCTGCACCAAGCCGTGCAGCGTGGGCATCCATCGCGGCGGCGGGTTTGCGACGCACCTGCTGGTGCCGCATCCGCGCTATCTTTTCGACATCAGCGGCATCGCGCCGGAGAAGGCTGCCCCGCTCGCGTGTTCGGGCGTGACGGCTTACAGCGCGCTGAAGAAGGTGTCTGATACGCTGAGCCAGGCGCCGGTCGTAATGATCGGCGCGGGCGGGGTCGGCTTGATGGCGCTGGCGCTGCACAAGAAGATGGGCGGGCAGTCGGCAATCGTCGTGGACATCGATCCGGCCAAGCGCGAGGCGGCGAAGGCGGCCGGGGCGTCGCAGGTGATCGATGGCGCGGCGAAGGATGCGGCCGATCAGGTGCGCGCGGCGACGGGCGGCGGGGCGTGGGCGGTGATCGACTTCGTCGGCGCCGGAGCGACTGTGAAGCTGGGCGTTGATACGGCGATCAAGGGCGGCAAGGTTGTGGTTGTCGGCCTGTTCGGCGGCGATGTGACCATTCCGACGCCGTTTTTCCCGATGAAGGCGCTGACGGTGCAGGGCAGCTATGTCGGCAGCCTGGGTGAGATCGCTGAGCTGCTGGACATGGTGAAGCGAACGGGCGCGCCGGATGTGCCGGTCGCGACGCGGCCGCTGGAGGAAGTGAACGCGGCGCTGAATGACCTGCGCGACGGGCGCGTGATCGGCCGGGTGGTGATGACGCCGGCGGGATAACCATGGTCACGGTCTTCGAAGAGTTCCAGCTGCAGTCCCGCTTCTGCGGGGAGTTTGGCTCGCCCTTTACCGAGCAATTGCTGGCCTGTTGCGCAGATGATTTCGTGACGCGTGGGATTGTCGCGAAGCTGACGGATGGTTGGCTTGGGCATCCGCGGGCGGATGCGGTGTCACTGCGGCTGGCCGGAGCGCTGCATGCCGCTGCGTTGACCGGGCGGGATAAGCGTCTGGCTGCGGAATATCCCGACAGCCGGCCGGACTGGTCGATGGACCGTATCTGGCCGATCGCACGGGATTTCCTGGCACTGGAAGAGGCGCACGTGCGCGACTTCATGACGTCGCCACCGCAGACCAATGAGACGGCGCGGGCCACAGCGCTGGCGTGTGGGTTCCTTTGGCTGGCGGAACGGTCTCCGCAGCCCTTCCACATGCTGGAATTGGGGGCGAGTGCTGGGCTCAATCTAAATTGGGACAGGTTCGCCTACACCCACCCGCCCTGGGCGCGGTCATACGTGGCGGGGCCGTTGATCCCGACACGGGTGGAGGGGCCCGCGCCGGCATGGCGGGATCTTGCCATCGCGTCCCGCGCAGCCTGCGACCAGAATCCGCTGGATCCGGCCAATGCCTATGACCGTCTGCGGCTGCGGGCCTATGTCTGGGCCGACCAGACACAGCGGATGGAGCGACTGAATGCGGCGCTCGACCTGGCGCGCGCGACAGGCGTGAAGCCGGAAAAAGCTGATGCAGCTGAATGGGTTCTGGACAAGCTAGGCGGCGAGCTGCCCGCGGGAACCAGCGTCGTCTACCACTCTGTTTTCTACCAGTACCCGCCGGCCGCCGTGCGGCAGGCTATCCGGGAAGCTATCGAGGATGCCGGCGCGCGGACGTCAGATGGCCGGCGGCTGGCCTGGGTTCGTTTCGAGCCGGAAACCGTGATCGGGGGCGAGCGCGGTTCGGCTCACTACGTGTTGAACGTGGTCAGCTGGAAAAGTGGCGACCGGAACGAGGCAACGTTGGCCGAAGTCGACCCGCACGGGCGGTCGATGGCGTGGCGCGGTTAAGCGGATTCCGGCCGGAATCTGCGCTTTCCTGATTGGCGTCTGGGCAGGCGCAGATTCAGCTGCAGAAGGTTTCGCCATACGCGGGAGTCGACTCGTCATCGGCGGCGTGCTTCCTACATTGCTGGCATGCGCGATCATGACACCAAAGAGATGACCCTGAAGCAGCTCCGCGAGCGACGCGAGCGCATCGCCACCGAGCTTGCCTCGCTGGAACCAGTGTCGCCATCCGAAGGCGGGCTGACCGCCCGGGAGCTGGTGATCTGGCGCACCCGTCTGGCAGAGCTGGAAAGCCGAATAGCCCGGTACCAGGAAGGCGCTTAGCCCTATTCGGCAGGCTCGCTGATCGACGCCACGGTCTCCGTTCGCGCCAGCCTGCGCAGAGCCTGAGGCGGCTGGCCGAAGGCGCGCACAAACGCGCGCCGCATCCGTTCCGGATCGCCAAAGCCAACGTCGCGGGCAATCACATCGATCGAGTCGGTGGAATGCTCCACCCGTTCGCGGGCGCCTTCTAGCCGCAGCCGCTCGACCGCCTTGGCGGGCGTGACGCCAGTTTCCGCCGAGAAGGCGCGGGCGAAGTTGCGGGGGCTCATGTTGGACTGAGCGGCGAGGGTTTCAACTGTGAGCTCTTCTTCCAACCGCTCACGCATCCAGCCGAGCAGGGGCGTGAAGCGGCCGTCGGTGCGTTCGATATCCAGCAGGGCTGAGAATTGCGACTGGCCGCCGGGCCGGCGGTGGTAGACGACCAGTTCTTGGGCCGAGCGACGGGCGACTTCTTCTCCAAGATCATCGGCGATGAGGGCCAGGGCGAGGTCGATCCCCGCCGTTATGCCGGCCGATGTCCAGACCTTGCCATCGCGCGTGTAGATGCAGTCGGGTTCCAGCTTCACGTCCGGATAGCGGCGCTGGAAGTCGGGCGTGCGGCCCCAATGGGTGGTGGCGCGCTTCTGGTCCAGCACGCCGCTCTGGGCGAGAATGTACGCGCCGGAACAGACCGAGCAGACCCGGCGCGACGTCTTCATGGCGGTGCGCACCAACGCCTGGACGCGGGGGTCCACCATGGCGGTACGCGAGCCCCAGCCGCCGGCAATGATCAGCGTGTCGTATTTCGGTTGGCGCGGAATGGGATCGGCCATCATCACGGCCCCTGAAGAGGAGCGTACCGGACCGGGCTCTGGCGCAATGATCGAGAGCTGATAGGGCGGCGGCTTCATGCCCCGCATCGGCATCTCGAACGCGCCGATCGGTCCGCACGCATCCAGGATCTGGAAATCATCGAAGATCAGCACGCCGATCGTGCGGGGCTTGAGCTTGGCAGGCATGTTCGCCTCTTGGCAGGAAATGTCGGAACATTGTCATTTCAGCCAAACGCTAAATCCGTCATACCTGCCGCGTCAAGCCGAGGTTTCCTCCCCATGCCGTCAGAAACAGACAAACCGACAAACGCGAAGTTCCGCACCCTTTTCGCGATCTATCCGGGCATGACGCATCTCGACTTCACCGGGCCGCACCAATTCCTCAGCCGCCTGCCGGGATCGGCAACGATTGTGTCCAGCCCGGCGGGAGGCGACGTGGAGGCGGACGGGCTTACCTTCGGCAACACAGTGAGGATCGCGGACGTCAGAAGCTGCGATCTTATCTGTGTTCCCGGAGGGGCCAACGCGACGAAAGTGGCGCTGGATCAGGACTTCATCCATGAGATCAGGCGGCTGGCGCTCGGCGCGAAGTATGTGACGTCGGTGTGCACCGGTTCGCTGATCCTAGGTGCGGCGGGGTTGCTGAGGGGCAGGCATGCAGCGTGCCACTGGGCTTATGCGGACCTGCTCCCGATCTTTGGCGCGATCCACGATCCGGCGCGCGTGGCGCGCGACGGGAACATCATCACTGGCGGCGGCGTGACGGCCGGGATCGATTTTGCGCTCACAGTTCTGGCCGAGATTGGCGGCGAAGAGCTTGCGCAGGCGATTCAGCTCGGTCTTGAGTATGCGCCAGCCCCGCCTTTCAACGCAGGACGCCCGGAAACAGCGCCGCCGCACGCGCGTGCACGCTATGAAGCGACGCGGCTGGCCATGATCGCGTCGCGCCTGGCGGAGGCAAAGCAGGCGGCGGCGCTTATGGTAGCTACTGCGCCCGCGTGATCCGTCCCTTGATTGCGGGTTCGATGGGCGAGTGCGCTTTGATGTAGGTTTCCAGCGAAGCCGCGTCATTGCCGATGATCTCGCGGTTCACGCCTTTCTGGAAGCCGGTGAAGCTGTCGCCGCCGCCGACGAGGAAATTGTTGGTGACGACGCGATAGGACTGCGTGGGCGCGAGCGGCTGACCGTTGAGTTTCACTGAACCGGCGACGATCTCGACCGGCTGCCCGGCAGGCTGACGCCAGGTGAAGGTGAAACCATTGGAGACCTGGAGGATGTTGTTTCCGCTGGGCTGGTATTGCTGTTTCAGGACCGTTTCTATGTCCGCGCCCGTCAGCGTCAGCACGACAAGATCATTGCCGAAGGGTTGAACGGTGAAGATGTCGCCAAAAGTGACGTCGCCTGTCGTGAAGGGCAGGTCGGAGCGGATGCCGCCCGGATTCATGAAGGCGATATCGACCTGGCCCGCTTCCTTGCGGGCGGTTTCCAGCATGGCGTCAGCGATAAGATCCCCAAGCGCGCTCTCACCGTTCATGTTTGACGCGCGTGTGATGGCCGCCGTGATCTTGCCGACCGGGCGCTTGATCAGGGGCTCAGCCTGTTTCTTGTACGCGCCGATCAGGGCGACCTGGCCAGCATCCTCGGTGAAGTCGCTTTGCGCGATAATGATATCGCGCGCTTTCGAGCCAATGACGTCGCCGCTTTTCGGATCGAGCAGCACCGAAATGTCGGTGACGCGTGTGCCATAGGCGCCGGCGCTGGTGACGAGGCGGCCATCGACGGTGCAGATATAGATGCCATTAGTATGGCCGGTTACGACGACATCGACGGCCTTGTCGAATTTCGGGACAATCTCCGCGATCGTTCCTGACAGGCCATGGCAGTCGTCCAGCGCGCTCGTGGTGTAGCCGCCTTCGTGGATCAGCACGACAATGGCCTCGACGCCTTGTGATCTGAGCTTCGGCACGAGCGCGTTAACGGTCTCGGCTTCGTCCTTGAACGTGATGCCGGCGCGGGCGGCGGGTGTGATGACGTCGGGCGTGCCTTCGAGCGTCAAGCCGATGAAGCCGACCTTCACGCCGGAGAATTCGCGGATGGCGTAAGATGGGAAGAGCGTGTCGCCATTTTCGAGATAGGTCGAAGCGGCCAGATACTGGAAAGCCGCGCCCTTGAAGGCGGTAGGTCCCTTGCAACCGTCAACGGGATGGCAACCGCCATCCTGCATGCGGCGCAGTTCTTGCCAGCCTTCATCGAACTCGTGATTGCCGACCGCGGTCAAGGCGAGGCCCATCTTCGACATCGACTCGATTGTCGGTTCGTCGTGGAACAGGCTGGAGAGAAGCGGCGAGGCGCCGATGAGATCGCCGGCGGCCACCATGATGGTGCGATCAGGCGCGCGCGCCGCCAGTTGTGTGACGGCTGTCGCCAGACGCGGTGCTCCGCCGGCCGGCGTTGTTCCCGGCTCGCGCGGCGTTGCCGGATTGAACACTTTGGCCCCGCC
Source organism: Hyphomonadaceae bacterium (assembly GCA_016714495.1). Lineage (GTDB taxonomy): Bacteria > Pseudomonadota > Alphaproteobacteria > Caulobacterales > Hyphomonadaceae > UBA7672. Next base: position 336,329 of record JADKDU010000002.1, read on the forward strand.
CGGCGGCGGCTCGAGATTGCCGTGGAAGTCGTTGATGGCGAGGATGTGAATCTCGACCGGCCCGGCGCTGGCGACGACGGTTTCGCGCGCCGTGCTTGCGCATCCGGCCAGCAGCAGAAGGCCAAAGGCCGACACAAAACTGTTACGCATCTGACCCCTCGGCTCGTTGTATCCCGTTTGGCGCGAAGCGGCATGCGATGGCAAGCCCGCCACGGAATGAAGGTATGAGAAGGGCCGGAGGGAGCTGCTAGTTGCTGGTTGTTGCGGCAGGTTTCGCGGCTGCGGCGGCCGCCGCTGCACGGCGTGCGGCGAGTTGTTGCAGCGCTTCGGCCTGATCTGCAGGCAGTTCCATCTTGGCGCAGCGCGGATCCGTATTCTGGATCGCCCGCTGCATGACGGCCGGGATCGGGATCGGAAGGCAGCCATGATCCTGTTCGCAGATCATGTCCCATTTCGCTTCCGCCCGCGCGTGGCATGTCAGGCAGTTGCCGCCGAACTGGTTGACCACCTCGGTCGAGCCGCGCACGCGGATCTTGTTCACGCCGGGCTGCACGTCGAGTTCGAAGAATTCCCAGTCATTGGTGGCGGCATTGTAGCCCGCCGGATGCTTCACCATGACTTCAGTCGGTACGAGTTGCACGACCGAGCCCGGCGGATAAGGTTTGGCGCCACCCGCGTTTGCGGCTGCGAGCGTCGCGTCCACGTCGCCCAGGAGGTTGCCTACAAAGAAGCCGCGCACGGGCTTCAGGTCGCGAATGCAGCCAAAACTGGCGTCGCTGATCGTCAAGGTTTTTGGAGCGGGAGCCAGCGCTGCAGGCGCAATGGCCGGTTGTTTCCCGGTTTGCTCAGATCCGGCGCCGGCGCAGGCGATAAGCGTCGCGGCAGCCGCCAAGGCAGCGATCCATCCAATAATGCGCATTTGGTAAGTCCCCTTCGACTGGCACATGTTTACGCTTGCGTCGCCGCGCTGGCAAACCCCCCGGGGCGGATCATCGCTTCGTGATCGCTCTCGGGGATTGCTGGCGGGTGACATCGCGGTCACGCTGGAGGTCTCACAGGAGCGGGTCATGAAGCCGCTGTTCCGCCTGGCCTTGTTGTTTCCGTTCGCGTTTGCACCGGCGCTTCTGGGCAGCGATGCGGGCGCGCAGAAGCCCGCAATCGGCGCGGTTGATCTCGAGCTGGTGCTGGCCGTCGATATCTCGCGTTCGATGGACGAGGATGAACACACGCTTCAGCGCGACGGCTATGTTTCGGCCTTCCGCCACAAGGACGTGATCAATGCGCTGACCAGCGGCCCGGAAGGGCGCATCGCCGTGACCTATATGGAATGGGCGAATGAAGCGCGGCAGGTAATCCCCTGGACGATCATCGACGGGGTAAAATCCGCCAACGACTTTGCCGATCGGCTGGCGGCTGAGCCGATCTATGGCGAACGGCGCACCTCGATCACCACGGCGCTCTATGAAGCAGAGCGTCTGATCCGCGAGAATGGCATTACCTCGCATCGGCAGGTGATCGACGTTTCGGGCGATGGCGCCAACAATTCCGGCGGGTCTGTCGAGGAAGCGCGACTTCGTGCTGAAGAAGAATATCAACATCAACGGCTTGCCTATCCTATTGCACAGCAACGGGCGGGGCGGCTTTGGCGGCGGTTACAATCCGTGGGGCATCGATATCCCGAACCTTGACCGCTATTACAAGCATTGCGTGATTGGCGGGGAGGGCGCTTTATCGCGCCGGTATTTGACCTGAAACAGCTCTCCGCGACGATCCGCAAGAAGCTGGTGCTTGAGATCGCCAGCATCGAGATCGAGCGCAAGCGGCGCCGGTGCAGTATGCTGACGAACAGGAAACGACGCCCACGCTTGAGCGCGCGCAGCTGAAGCTGCCGACCCAGAAATCCGACTGCTTCGCCGGTGAGAAGGCTCGCATGGCGCGGGAAGGCGGGCGCTTCCCCTGACCGGCTCGGGGGTTATCCTAGCGCCATGAAGACGACGATGGCGCAGCAGAAGGCCGAGGCTGAACTTACGGCGTTCGGCCTATCCCTGCCGGAAACCTCGATTGGCCCCTGGCTGGGCGACGACCTGGTGCTGAAGGTCCGATCCCGAATGTTCTTTGTGTTCGGGGATCGGAACGAGCAGCCGAATGAACTCACGATTATCGTGAAATTGCCCATATCTGCCGGGATGGTTCAGGACCTTTATTTTGTTCGAGAGAGCAAGGGCTGGTTCAAGCAACACGATTGGGTGATTGCCCATTTCGATGCAGAAGACGATGTCCTTACGGAACTACCAACTCTGAAGGGCTGGATGACGCAAAGCTATTGCGCCATGGCCTCGAAAAAGCTCGCGAAACTCGTGCGTGGCGAGACATGACCACGGTGTTCGAGGCTTGCGCTTTCCCCCCTGAACGGGGTGGAGTGCCGGTTCGTGGGATAAATTTCCCTCGGGAGGATTGATGAAACTGTCTGTGAAGCGTTTTGCCGGGTGGATCGCCGCCGGGATTGTGGCGATTGCGGCTGGCGGAGCGATGGTCGCGTCCGCGCAGAACCAGACGATCCAACTGAATCAGGCGGCCCCGCACCTGGCCTCGCAGTGGGCCCGCGATCGCGGCGACCTGCCGCATGACGCCGACTACAATCTCGGTACGCTGCCGAACGGCATGCGATATCTGGTCCTGCGCAACCACACGCCGCCGCGGCAGGTTGCCATACGTATGATGATCGACGCCGGTTCCATGCAGGAGCGGCCCGGCGAAGAGGGCGTGGCGCACTTCCTCGAACACCTCGCGTTTCGCGGCACCAAGCTTTATCCGGACGGCGAGTTGAACCGCGTTCTTGAGAACCTCGGTCTCCAGATGGGCGCCGACGTCAACGCCTCGACCGGGCCGGATCGCACGACCTTCCAGTTCGATCTGGCGCGCAATGACGCTGTCTCAATCAAGACCGGCCTGTCGATCGTCCGCGAGATCGTGAGCGCTATGGCGATCGAGCCTAGTCTTGTGGACAAGGAACGCGGCGTCGTATTGGCCGAAGAGCGCTCGCGCGCCGGCCCAATGCTGGAAGCTTCGCTGGCGATGCTGAAGTTGCAATTGGGCGACCACCCATATGGCCGCGCGCCTATCGGCCTGCGCAAGGTGATCGAAACGGTTACGCCCGAGACGATCCGCGGATTCTACGACGCCTATTATCGTCCTGAACGCGCGATCCTGGTCATCGTCGGCGATGTCAATGTGCAGACTCTGATCCCGCAGATCAGCGAGCAGTTCAGTGATTGGAAAGGCCGCGGTCAGCCGGGCGCCGATCCCAAACCGGTCGTCACCAAGCCTCTCTCTCCGGAACTCGCCATGCTGGTGACTGCTGGCGCGCCCGACACCTCCATCACGCTGCGTTGGTTTAAGCCCTACTCCGACCGCGCCCCGACCAAAGCCGAAGTGCGTAAGACATTTGTTGAGCAGCTTGGCGCGGGAATTGTCGCGCGACGCATGCAGGGTCTCAATGAAGCCGCCGGCAAACCTGCCGCCGTCATTGGCAGCGCTTCGCCAGCCACCATTCCAAATGTCTGGAGCGGCGAGATGGCGACGTCCGCGCGTGTGACCGATGTGGCCAAGACCATCGACGTGATGATGAAGGCCCACCGGCAGGCCGTGGAATTTGGCGTGACGCAGGAAGAGCTCGATCGGCAGATTGCACTGCGTCTCGACGCCTCCAAGCGCGAGGCTGAGCGAGGCCGCACGGGAACGTCTGTTTCGCTGGTGGAAACCGCGCTGGATTACATCGACGCCGACGTCCCATTTATTTCGTTGCAGCAGGCCTATGCGTTGATGGTCGAACAATCGCCAACCATCACGCTGGCGGAGGTCAACGCCGCGCTGAAAGCGCGCTTCACCGACAAGCCGATGCTGACCTACCGCGGCAGCGAGCAGCCCAAGGGCGGCGAGCAGGCGCTCAGGAACGCATTCGCTACCGCTATGACCGCGAAGGTCTCGGCGTATAAGCCTGACGCGATCAAGCCTTGGCCCTATAGCGACTTCGGCAAGCCAGGCGCCGTCGCCTCGCGCGAACTCGTATCCGATCTCAACGTGACGAAGGTCGTATATGAGAACGGCGTCAAGCTGACGATCAAGCCGCTGCCGACCAACAAGGACCTGATCAGCGTTCGCGTGCGAATGGGCTGGGGAAGGTTGCAGATGCCGATGGACGTCATCGACGCGTCCGACATGGGGCTCTCGCTCTGGTCGTCTGGCGGACTCAACAAGCTGACTGTGACGGAACAGGCTCGCACATTGGCCGGTCGCAGAGCGACGGCCGTCGCGCGTACGCTCGACGACGCCTATGCACTCGACAACCTCAACGTGGCGACGCGCGAGGACTTCCCGCTGCAGATGCAGATCATGACTGCGATGATCACCGACTCGGCTTATCGCGCCGATGACTGGGCGTCGTGGATGCAGGCGTCGGACGCCTCCGACGCTTCGTTGAAGCTGACGCCGAGCGGCGTTCTCGAGCGCGAACTCGACCAACTGCTGCACTCTGGCGACCTGCGCTGGACGATCAACACGAAAGCACAGCGCGATTCGTGGAAGCCGGAAGACTCGATCAAGTATATCAAGCCGATCGTCGACAATTCGCCGATCGAGGTGATCGTGATTGGCGATGTCGGCGTCGAGACAGTGATACAGGAAGTTGGCAAGACGCTGGGCGCCCTGCCGGCCCGCAAGGCGATCCTTGAGCCCAAGGGCATGCGCGATGTGAAGTTCCCCAAACCGGGAACGAAAACGATGCCGCACAAGGGGCGCCCCGACCAAGGCTATGCCATGATTGGCTGGCCAACCTATGCGGGCGCCTTCAAGAATATCCGTGACGAGCGGATCGGCCTCGTACTGGGCCAGATGCTGCGCGACAACGCCACGCGCCTGTTCCGCAGCGAGGGTGGGGCGACCTACTCTCCGATGGAGACAGTCGATTTCTCGACCTTCCTGCCGGACTACGGCTTCATCGGCGTCGCCATCGAAATTGCGCCGGAAATGATCGATGAAGTGCAGACCAAGATTCAGGGCATCGCCACGGACCTTGCAACCACCCCCGTGCCGGAATCGGAAATCCAGCGCATCACCGCGCCGAAGATAGAGCAGTATCGTCGCGCCTTTACAACCAGCGTCGGCTATTGGATGGAGCTGCTCGGCAATGCGCATGATGGCGGGCAAGGCCTGGAATACATCCGCACCGAAGGGTCGGACTACGCCAGCATCACCCCTGCCGAAATCCAGGCGGCCGCGAAGAAGTGGCTCAAGCCTGAGACGGCGTGGAAGCTGAAAGTGGTTCCAGAATAAGCTCGGCCCAGAGGACATAGCGCATGGGGCCGGGCGTCCTCGCGTCCAGTGGCCAGCAGGTCACCAGCGCGATGCGTGGCGCGCCGCCATCGTGCGTCTGAATGCCGGAAGCGTCCCAGCGCACGACCTGTGAACCTGTGACGCGGAAGCGGCGCGAACCTTCGGGAAGGTCGACGGCGATCTCGTCTCCAAGCTTCACGTCTTTCAAGAAGGCGAAGTGGGTGTCGCGGTGAGCGGCGAAGACGGCGACGCCACGCGCGCCCGGACTGACAGATGCAGCCATCAACGTCGGCCCGAAGGCAAGGCTTTCTCCAGCAGCATCTGTAAGCGCGAGCACGCTCTGATGCTGTGACGGGAAACGCAGCTTGGCCGCGGGCGTGAAATCGGCCCACGGCCAAGGCCGCGCCGGATCGCCGGTTGAGAGCTGATGCTCCCAGGCGCTGGACATGAGAACCTGGGCGACTTGCGCCTTGGCCGGAATGTACAGCGCCTGAGCGGCGATGAGCGCGCCCGCTATCAGACATGCGAGAGCGGACAGTGAACGCGGAGACAGTGAGAATGGTTTCGCAGGCCGGACGCGCGTGGCGCGCGCGCTTTCTGGCTGGACGGTTGTCGCCACATAGGCCTCGGTGCGCATGAACCAGTCTGACATATCCTTACTCCCAGAATTCTTGCCCGCCCTCCCGGAGGCGGAGGCAAACAGGAGGGCGGGCCGCCGGTCAGCTCACGCGGTTGCAGGCGGACGTTGCGCGCATCGACCCGACACTGGCTGGCAAAGCCTGTCCCCGGAGGCCGATGGCGGAACGCCCGCGCCGCAACAGCGCGGCGCCGAACACGAAGAGCGATAGACCGAAGGCGAGCATCATCTCCCAGCCCGAGGCCGTTCCGGGCAGGGCGAGGTCCTGCTCGGCTTTGGGTTTCTCCTGCGTGGCGCGGGCGTGGATCTTCTGCATCACGCCATCCGGCAGCTGGTCGAAGCGCAGGGCGCGAGTCTCGGCGGCGGGACCGAACACGGCGCCGAAGTCCCAGCCCTTGGGCAGCATGCTTGCGATCTGGCGCGTATCGAGCTTCTCGCCGGCCGGGCGCGCGGGCGTCTTGTCGACGGCGACCAGGCTGGTGAGGCGCGAGACTAGGTGGAAGTCGAGCGCGGTCTTGAGGACGCCCGCATCGACTTGTTCCATCGTCATGCCGGAATAGCGGCTCTCCTCGAAGTTGGCGATCTTCGCGCGGGCCCAGAGCTGGGCTACGCCCGACGATTGCGCGGCTTCCGAGACAGGCAGCGTCATTGTCCATGACTTGCCGTTGAGCTTTCCGGAGAAGGTGAGATCGCCGGTGACGTCCTTTGCGCGCATGACCATGCTGACCGGCTCGCCGGCGTAGAGATCAGGCAGCGGCGCGGGATAAGCGTCAGCGGTTCCGGCGGGGAGTTTCACCTCCAGATCCGTCATTACGGGGTTTTCGAGCGCGGCGAAGAGTTTCGCGGATTGTTCAGCGACCTTGGTGACATCGTCCATGAACGTGAACGCACCACGGCCCTGACGAGCGGCGTTCGCCATGAAATAGGCGTTGGGCGCAGAGCCGATGCCGACAGTGAAGAGGCGCGAGCGGCCGAGACCATCATGAATGGCGGCGAAGAGCTGGTCCTCATTGCCGATTGCGCCGTCGGTGATGAACACAACCTGGCGGACTTCCTCGGTGTTCTTGCGATCATTGTCGACCAGCGCCGCCTGCAGGGCAGGCAGCATTTCCGTCCCGCCATTGGCCTCCAGGTTCGACACGAAGCGACGTGCGCGGGCGAGGTTCTGCGCGTTGGCGGGAGCGGCGGTCTGGAATACCAGCTCCATCGTGTCGTCGAAGCGAATGATGTTGAACTCATCCGTCGGCGCGAGGCGGTCAAGCGCCAGTAGCAAGCCCCGTTTCGCCTGATCCATTGAGTCGCCCGACATCGAGCCGGAATTGTCGATCACGAAGATCGTCTCCCGATCGCGGCGCTGGGCGGTCGTCTTGATCGCCGGCGGATTCACGACAGCGAGGAGGTAGTCTTCGCCATTGTGCTGCTCGCGGAAGATGCTGGCCGTCGGCGCGGTTGCGGGTTGCGGCGTCCACGACAGAACAAAGTCGCGATCAGCCGGAACTTCGCCGTCCTTGAGATGGATTTGCGCCGTGTTCTCATCCGTGCGCTCTACGACAAGACCATGGGTCTGAGATGAGATATCCGCGATCGGCACGCCGGCTTCGAGTGAGATGTCGAAATTGACGGGCAGGCGCAACCCCTCAACTCCGCCAGGCTCATGCGCCGGATGAAGGACGGGCGGGGTGATGCGGTCGCGATCGGGCACAGGGTCCGTGACCGAAAGGGCGCGACCGGTGCGGTCAGCCGTCAAGCCGAAGGTCGGCTTGGGACTGTAGCGCGGCGCGATCACCAGCGGGAAGCGGGTCGACCAGACGCCATTGTCGAGGCGGGCCTTGTCCTGGAACTCGATCTGAATCGCCACAGTCTCGCCCGGGCCGATATTGGCCATCGAGGCGGTGAACAGGTTGGGGCGTTCTTCTTCCACGAGGCCGGCGCGCTGGCCGCTAGCGGCGGCTTGCTCATATAGGACGCGGGCTTGCTGGCGCTCCTTAATGTCGCCTTCGATGAAACGGTCGCCGATGATGATCTTCAGCCTATCCACGGCCGCCCCTTCCGGCAGCGGGAATGCATAGACGCCTTCCACCCATTGCTGTGTCGGGTTGGTGAAGCGCTGGGTCAGCTTTGTTCGGATAATCGGACCAGCGATATCCATCTTCACGTCAGCGGCGACCAGCGGCGCTTCGATATAGCGTCCGGGCGTCGATGACTGGAGAAGGAGGGAGCCGGAGGAGACTTCAGCCTTGCTGACAGTTCCGTCGCGCGCTTGCTGCGCGTAGGCCGCAGGCACAAGGCATGTAGCAGCGAGCAGCGCGCCTGCCAGAGCGGGGCGCGTGCGCAGACCATATGTTGTGAGGGTGATCATCTGTTCCATCGGGGTCCCAGCCCCTTCGATGCAGACAAAACAATGTGAGCACGTTCGCCTGTTGATCGCGCGATGGCGTTGTAGCGGCGACTGCGGCGGAGCAGCGGCGATTGTGGCCGAGCCGCTCGAAGCGTTAAGTAGAGGACAGGCGCCCTGCTGTGCTAGCTAACGGCCAGGCAGTCCTGACGCCGGAAACGCGATCGTATCGGCGGCGACGACACGGGAGACCGATTTGAACAAACCTTCCATCCGCCTTGCCTCAGGCCTTGCCATGGCCGCGCTGGCGATTTCGCTCGCAGCGTGCGCCGCCGCGCCTGAACAACAGGCGCAGCCGACTGCAGAAACACCGGCGCAGCAAACCGCGCGAGTCGCGGAGCCCGCGCCAGCCGCTTCCTCGCCTCCCCACATGCCCAAGGATCTCGCGCCGGACACCGTCAAGGCGTCGGATGAATTCCTCTGGCTGGAAGATGTGAACGGCAAGAAGTCGCTTGACTGGGTGAAGGAGCAGAACGCCAAGACCGACGCCGTGCTGAAAGGCGACCCGCGCTACGAAACCTTCCGCAAGGAGGCGCTGGCCATCCTCACTGCGCAAGACCGCACGCCGGAACCTCAGTTCCGCGGCGATGGAATCGACAATTTCTGGCAGGACGCGAAGCAGGTGCGGGGCCTCTGGCGGCGCACGACGCTGGAGAGCTACCAGACCGAGAAGCCGAAATGGCAGACGGTCCTGGATATAGATGCGCTGGCCAAGCGCGAGAAGAAAAACTGGATCTTCAAGGGCGCGGATTGCTTGCAGCCGGAAGAAACTCGCTGCCTCGTCAGCCTGTCGGATGGCGGGAAGGATGCGGTTGTCGTCCGCGAGTTTGATACGGTCGAGAAGAAGTTCGTTCAGAACGGCTTCAGCCTGCCGGAAGGCAAGCACCGCATCGCCTGGATGGACAATGACACGCTGCTGGTGGCGACGGACTTTGGCCCCGGCTCGCTGACCGAGAGCGGCTATCCCTTCATGGTGAAGGCGCTCAATCGCGGCCAGAAGCTGGCCAACGCCGTGGACGTCTTCAAGGGCGCGGCGCGCGATGGCGGTTATGGCGTAAGCCCGGACGTGATGCGCGGCAGCTCAGGGCAGGTGGTGGCCGTCGTCATCACGCGCCCGCTCGATACGTTTCGGCAAGAAACCTACGAGCTCGTGGGCGTGCGGCCCGTGAAACTGGACCTGCCGCAGCGCGTGACCGTGCGCGGTGTGCTTTCGAACGGTCAGCCGCGCCTCGTATTCTCGATCGAGGAGGCCTGGAAGATAAACAATACATCAGCGCAAGCAGGCGCCCTCATGGCCGTACCGATGGGCATGCTGAAGCCGCCGCCCCCGGGCGTCGGCGCAGTGCTCACCACCAAGGACATCACGATCTTCGAGCCAACTGCACGCCAGTCAGTGGAAGAAGTGGCGGTGTTCGACGACCGCATCGTGGCGGCGCTTTACGACAATGTCCGTGGGCGCGCGGTCGTGTTCAGCGACAAGGGCGAGTTCGGCGGTTGGACCGAAACGGCGCTTCCATCGCCGGAAAACTCTGCAATCCATCTCGGGTCATACAGTCGTAAGGCGCGTCAATTGTTCTATTCCTACGAGGGCTTCCTTACGCCTTCGACCTTGAGCCTTGCAAACGTCGACGCCTTCAAAGCCGGCGTGGTGAAGAAGTCCCCCGAGAAGTTCGATGCTTCGAAAGACGTTGTCGAACAGTTCGAGGCCACATCGCGGGATGGAACGAAGGCGCCGTACTTCCTCGTCCGTCCGAAGGACGCCCAGATGGATGGGTCAACGCCGACCATGATGTTCGGCTATGGCGGTTTCAGGTGTCGTATCCGCCGGTCTACAAGCCTGAGCTTGGCAAGCTGTGGCTGGAGAAGGGCGGGGCGTATGTCATCGCCAACATCCGCGGCGGCGGCGAGTTCGGCCCGGCCTGGCACCAGGCGGCGCTGAAGGGAAGCCGCCAACGCGCCTTTGACGACTTTGCGGCTGTGGCGGCTGATCTGGCTGCACGGAAGATCACATCGCCTGAGCACCTCGCCATCTACGGCCGTTCAAACGGCGGCGTGCTGACATCAGTGACGCTGACACAGCATCCCGAGCTGATCGGCGGTGCGGTGATCGAGTCCCCGCTGGTCGACATGCTGCGCTATCACGAGCTGCCGCCGGGCGCGTCATGGATGGGCGAATATGGCGATCCGCGCATCCCTGCTGAAGCCAAATGGATCGCGGCCTATTCAGGCTACCAGAATGTCCGCGAGGGCATGAAATACACAGAAGTCTACATCACCACCAATACGCACGACGACCGCGTGCATCCGGGGCACGCCCGCAAGTTTGCGGCGCGACTCCAGGCGATGGGGTATCCGGCGCTATATTTCGAGGAGACCAATGGCGGCCACTCGAACGATTCAGATCCGCTGCTGAATTCGCAGCGCTGGGCGCGGCATTACATCTATCTGGCCCGCCAGCTCGGGCTGGAGTGACGTCGAATGCAGAACGGCCAGGCGTGCGAAGAGCGCGCCTGGCCGCTGCTGTGTCCGGAAGCCTGTGACTAGGGTTGAACTTGCGAGATCAGCGTCCAGCTGCGGGCGATAGAAGCCGCGCCGTTATCCGTCGTTTTGACCTCTGCCCAGGTCTTGACGGCCGCATCCTTCTGTCCTGCATGATATTGCGCCATACCGAGGTGCAGCTTGGCGACATCGAGTTCGCCCGCATCGGAAATGCCGCGCTCAATACCTTTCTGGATAAGATCGATCGCCTGAGCGTAATCGCCGTGGCTCATCGCGGCTTCGCCGATGTTGGCGAGCGCGATGCCGTTGTTTGTCTTGGCGAGCTGCTGCGTGATTTCCTTGGGCAGGCTGACTTTGTCGTCCGTCACGGCCTTCTTCGCTGTCTTCAGGCTCTCCTGATCTTCGGGTGTCGACAGTTCGCCGCTCGCGACTGCAGGCTCAAGGATAGCCAGGGCTTCGGTCGGCAGGCCGCGCCGCAGGGCCTCGGTCGAAGCGGCGCGCTTTTCGTTCACCGAGAGCGGAAGCTTGGCGGCTTGCATGGCGCGGAACATGTCGAGGCGGATCGGGCCGCCAAATTTCGGCGCTTCCTGCGTGCGACCCGCAATGAGTTCCTTCCAATATATTTCTTTCGGATGAGCCGCGACGAGCTGCTCTTCAACTGCGTAATATTTCTCCATGTCGTTCGACGCCTTGTGAGCTTTCATGGCGACGATGAAATAGGTCTCCGGCACCTTCGCGCCTGCCGCCCTGGCGGTGTCGATAGCTTTGTTCGCGTAGGTCAGCCCGCCAGCATTGTCGTTGACCTTCAGCAGATCGAGAGCGATCTGCGCGTATTGGTCGTGCGTCCCGCCGTAAGCGTCGACATAGCTGCGGAAGGCGGCAGTCGATTTGGCCGCGTCGCCTGCATCGGCGTAGGCCTTGATCAGAGCGCCCTTGTACACCTTGGTTTCGTCAGGCGTCAGCAAGCCGGTCGCCATCATCGCTTCGATAGACCGGACCTGCTCAGGGCCGTCCTTGGTTTCGGCCGCCATCACGATGGTCATCTTCTCGATCATGAGCTTATCGTACGGCGTCTTGGCCTGCGTGTTCGCCGCGGCAAGTTTGGTTTTGGCCGTCGCCCAATCTTTCGCGACGAGCGCCGTCCGGGCCTCGTTCAGCGGCCCTGCCACCTGCTTTGTCAGAGTGGGCGGTTTCTGCGCCAGTGCGGCGGGAGCCATCGTCAGGGCAACGACGACACCGGTCGCGATGGCCGTGGCGCCGAGCTTAAAGAATTGCATGCGTTTCCTCCGTTTTCCTGTCGATACCCAAGAGATGGGCGGTAGCACAACGCCTTCCACTGCAAATTGATGGGGTATCACTGCGATGCGAGCGCACACTGCGAAGTTTCCTGCCATTAAATTGCGAACAGGCAGGCCGGCGCCCCGTTTCGGCCCTTTTTTCCCCAGTCGGAACAGCGTATCAGCCGCGCCATAAATCTGGAGAAACGTCCATGTCCGCCCCCGTCTCGGAAGCGCTCAAGAGGATCAAGCCTTCGGCCACGATTGCCGTGACGCAAAAGGCCCGTGAACTTCAACAACGAGGCGAAAACGTCATCGGCCTTGGCGCCGGCGAACCGGACTTCGACACGCCTGACAATATCAAGCAGGCCGCGATCAAGGCGATTCAGGAGGGCAAGACCAAATACACTGACGTGGACGGCATCCCCGAGCTGAAGCAGGCCATCTGCGCCAAATTTAAGCGCGAGAACGGTCTTGAATACAAACCCAGCCAGGTGAACGTATCACCCGGCGGCAAGCCGGTGATTTTCAACGCTTTCATGGCGACCCTGAACTTCGGCGACGAAGTGGTGATTCCGACGCCTTACTGGGTCAGCTATCCCGAAATGGCGCTGATCTGCGGCGCGACGCCGGTTTTTGCGGAAGCGAAGGCGGCCGACAACTATAAGCTGAAGCCGGAGGCGCTCGAAGCCGCGATCACGCCGAAGACAAAGTGGCTGATCCTCAACTCGCCCTCGAACCCGTCGGGCGCGGCCTATACGAAGGAAGAGCTGCGCGAGATCGCCGACGTGCTGCTGCGTCACCCCCATGTCTGGGTTCTGACCGACGACATGTACGAGCACCTCGTGTTTGACGGCTTCCAGTTCTGGACCATCGCGCAGGTCGAGCCACAACTTTACGACCGCACGCTGACCATGAACGGGGTTTCGAAAGCCTATTCGATGACCGGCTGGCGCATCGGCTACGCCGCAGGGCCAGAAGCGCTGATCAAGGGCATGGCCAAGGTGATGAGCCAGACCACGTCCAACCCGAGTTCCGTCTCGCAATGGGCGGCGGTCGAGGCGCTGAACGGGACGCAGGAATTCATCAAGCCGAACCAGGAGCTGTTCAAGAAGCGCCGCGACCTTGTCGTGCGCATGCTTAACCAGACCGAGGAACTGCACTGCCCGACCCCGGAAGGCGCTTTTTACGTCTACCCGGATTGCTCGCGCGCGATGGGCAAAACGTCGGCTGACGGCAGGAAGCTGACCAACGACGAAGATTTTGCAGCCGCGCTTCTGGAAGAAGAGAAGGTCGCTGTGGTGTTTGGATCGGCTTTCGGATTGAGCCCAGCCTTCCGTATTTCCTACGCGACTTCAACGGAGAAGCTAGAAGAAGCCTGCCGTCGAATTCAGCGTTTCTGCGGTAACCTGAAGCGCTAGCCGCGCTTCAGGACAGGTCTTGCGGCGATAAAGCCGTTTGACTGAATCCACAGGTTGATTCACCTCTAACAACGCTGGAGCTGTTGGGAGGCTGAATCGCTATGAACGCTGATGTTGCGATCGTGTTCCCCGCAATTGTGCTTTTTTCTGTCAGCCTTGTTTTGACGGGAATTTCCCTGTGGGTGGGTGGCAAGCTCGCCCCATGGTTTCTCGATGAAAGCTTCGAACCGCCGACGGTCCGCAGCTATTTCATGGACGTGAGCGCCGACATGGATATCAGCCGGTGCCGAGTGGTGACGGCCCTGATTGCCCTGGCGATTATGCTCGCGGCGCTGTTGGTGATCGCCACGGCCGTGAAGTTCGGCGGGATCGCGCTGGTCTGAGCTCAGCGAGGTTCTCGTAATGAAACGCCCCAGCTTTCGCCGGGGCGTTTTTGTTTGTGTCATGCGAGCCCTGCTATTTCAGCCCCGCCGAGTCGAGGTTCAGCTTGGCAATCGGCACGCGCTCCATGCCAGCGCGCTTGTCCTTCACCTGCTCCCAGAACTGAGCGGCGTCGCCAACCACGACCAGCGAAGCGTTGGCCGGATCGTAATAGGCCTTCGCAGCCGTGCCGGCCTGTTCGGCCGTAACGGCGTTGATGTCGGCCGAATAGGTCTGCAGTTTTTCGAGCGGCAGGCCGAACTGGGCCAGGGCGGAATACTGGCCCGCCAACCCGGCCGTGGTTTCGACCGATCGGCCGAAGCCGCCGATGATCACGGCCTTGCGCGCGGCCAACTCGTTCGCAGCGATCGGCTCGGCGCCGAGGCGCGCGAACTCGGACATCATCAGGTCGATCACTTGCGGCACCGCGTCATTGCGCGTCTGCGCCAGCGCGGTGATCGGCCCGGGCTGCTTGCGCGCTGTGACGCCGGAGTTAGCTCCGTAGGACAGGCCGCGCTTGATGCGAATCTCGGCATTGAGGCGGGCCGAGTAGCCGCCGCCCAGAACGTTGTTGGCGACGACCGTCGGGAAATAGTCCTCCGCCATGCGCGCAGGCCCGGTGCGGCCAAGCAGAACGACGGCCTGACCGATTTTCGGCATGTCGATGGTGAGGGCGCGCGGCGGCAAAGCTGCGCCCGCAGCGGGGGCGGGCGGAAGCGGCGTTGCGGGTTTGGCCCAGGCGCCGAGAGCGCTTTCGGCCAGTGCGAAGCCGGCGTCCGGCGTGATGTCGCCTGCGATCACCAGCACAGATGCATCAGGACGCCAGTTCGTGTTGTGGAAGGTGGCAAGTTGCTGCGTCGTCAGCGATGAGATCGATTTCGGCGTCGAGACGCCGCCATAAGGGCCGGCGCCAAAAACGACGCGCGTCATCGCGAGGCTGCCGACCGAGCGCGGCGTCGTCAGAGCCAGTTCCAGCCCATCGAGCGTCTCGCGCTGCGCGCGAGCCAATTCCTCGGCAGCGAAAGCCGGGTTCTGCACGACGTCCGACATGATGGCGAAGGCTTCCTTGGCCTTGTCTGAGCGCGTCGAGATTGAAACGTCGGTTGCGTCCGCGCCCGCGCTCGCGCCAATGGCGGCGCCCAGGCTTTCGATTTCGCGGGCGATCTGCGTCGCTGAGCGGGTCTTTGTGCCGCGTGTGACGAGATCGGCCGTCATCGAGGCAAGGCCAGACTTTGCTGCGGGATCAAGCGCGCTGCCGGCCGAAATACGCAGGCTGGCGCTGATAAGCGGCAGGCCTGGCTTGCTGGCGACGATGACACGCAGGCCATTGGCCAGCGTCTTCTCTGTCGAGCCCGGCACTTTCGCCTCGACCGGCGCGCCGGCTTCCGGCGGCTTCACACGCTCGGCCTCTGGGGCCAGCGTGTAGGTCGGGATATCGGCAGCGGCGATTTCGATCTTGGAGGTTTGGATCGTCGGCGCATCGGCGAAGGTCGCTTCAGCCGCGCCTTTCTGTTCTTCTTCCGGCAGATATTTGATTGTCACTGACTTGGCGACGTCGAAGGTTTGCTGCGCCACACGCTGCACATCAACGGCGGTCACGGTCTGCAGCTTGGCGAGGATTTCGTCTGACGCCTTGGCGTTCTTGTAGAGGATGACGCTGCGCGCGAGATCGTCGGCGCGGCCATCCGAGGTTTCGCGGCCTTCCAGCGCTCCAGTGATCAGCTCATTGCGGGCTTCGTCGAGTTCGGCTTGCGTAACTTGCGTATCGCGCATGCGCGCGACTTCCTTGTTGAGCGCGGCCAACCCGTCATCGACCGAACGGCCGCCAGCAAGGATCATGTAGAGACCGTAGAGGCCTGGCTGCGCCGTGACTTCGAAGGTCGAGCCGACATCGGCGGCCACCTGCTGCTCGTAGATCATCGACTGATAGAGGCGCGATGACTGGCCGGCCGTCATGATCGCATCCATCACCATCAGGGCGGCGATATCGGGGCTGTTGGCGTCAGGCTGCGGCCAAGAGATGGCGATGGCGGGCAGGGAGACGTTGGGTTCATAGACGGTGTAGGACTTGGCTTCCGTCCGCGGCGGCTCCACGGCAGTCACGCGCGGAATGGCGCGCTCGGGTGTCTTGAGGCCGGCGAAGTACTTCTTCACATAGCCGTCGAGCTGGGCCTCGGTGAAGTTGCCGGAGACGACGAGGACGGCGTTGTCTGGCCGATAATAGGCGGCGTGGAAGGCGCGCACGTCTTCAACGGTCGCCGCGTCGAGATCCTCGATCGAGCCGATGCCGGGTCGACCATAGGGGTGAACGCTGAAGCCCGACTGATAGAGATAAAGCCCAAGCAGCTTGCCGTAGGGGTTCGAGAGGATGGATTGGCGGAATTCCTCCTTCACCACGTCGCGCTCCGACTTGAAGTTGGCGTCGTCGATGACGAGAGACCCCATGCGCTCGGCCTCGCCCCAGAGCACGCGCTCGAGATGGTTGGCGGGGACGGTCTCGTAATAGTTTGTGAAATCGTTCCAGGTTGATGCGTTGTTGAAACCGCCTGCGTCTTCGGTCAGCCGGTCGAAGTTTTCCGGTGGCATGTTGGTAGTCGACTTGAACATCAGGTGTTCAAAGAGGTGCGCGAACCCCGACCGACCCTGTGGATCGTCCTTCGAGCCCACATCATACCAGACGGCGACCGAGACGCTGGCCGTGTTGGCGTCCGGCATCGCATAGACGCGCAGCCCGTTCGGCAGCTTCTTGCAGGTGAATTGGAGCGGCTGTATCGAGAGGCCGCCGCCAGTTTGCGCGGCGGCAGGCACATCATTGCCCCCGCAGGCCGCGATTTGATCGCCGGCAGGTTCGGTCGGTCCGCAGGCGGCGAGGGCGAAGCCGGCGATTAGCGCGGTTGCGGCGAGGCGGAGCTGGATCATGGATCGACTGTCTCTCTGCGAAGCTGATTGCGTCGAGGCATAGCAAGGCGAGCGGCGTGAGGCGAGAAGATATATCGATAATCGTGATGAAGCGCCGAATGTCTAATAACAAAGACTCCAGCCATCGCCGCGAAGCCACAGGCCTCTTCCGGAGGCGGCGAGCCGCGCACGAGGCGGGTGACTTCATCCACGCCGCCCTTTGCGAACGCGGCCGCAAGGGCGTCGGCAGAGTCTTGATCGCGCATGCCCTCGCACGGGATGAAAACCGTGGGCGATACGGCTCGCCCCTGGAAATCGTCGCCGTGACGCGTGAAACAGAAGACCGCGCCGGCCGGATGATGACCCGACGCAGTAAGCGGCGCCACAAGACGGCCGCCGTTTTTCAGCCGGCCGAGCCAGTGGTCGGCGGGGCGGGTCACGCCGGCGATGGCGAGAGTATCACGCGCATAAGCGCATCGGAGCTGGGAAAGATCGTCGGCCATCGGGGCTATATCGTAGCGCCAGTTTGCGGTGGGTGAATGGCGCTCAAATGTTCAGTCAGATGATGCAGATCAGTTCGGGGCGGCGGGATTGGGCATCGCCTTGAGCCGCTCCATCATCTTCTGCATCACGTTGACCTGAAGCGGCTGCACGGTGTCCATCACCTTGCCCATGTATTCGGTCATCACGGCGGGCTGTTTCTGGACGATCGATTTGCCCTCCGGCGAGCTGTAGAAATCCTTCATCGCGGCAAGCTCTTCGCCCGTGTATTCGCGCGCCATGATCGCGCCGAGCTGATTCATCAGGTTCGGCATCAGCGTCTTGGCCTCGCTCATCGTCTCGTTCATGACGTCCTTGATGATCGGTTCGGCGGAGGCCATGCGGGCCGTACAGGCGGCCGCCTGATCGGCGGGCTCCTGCGCACACAGCTGCGGCATGGCGGCCATGGCCTGCTGGCCCATGCCGTCGAACATCTGGTCGACCATTTTCGGATCGGACATCAGCGTCGCAATCTCGCTGGCCACCGTGGCTTTCTCGGCGTCGGTCTTCGGAACGGGTGTCTTGGTGTCCGCGCTGCAAGCTCCGAGCAGGGCGAGCGCTGCGGTTGCTAGCATCGTGGATCGAATGGCCATTGTGTCCGTCCCTGTCTTCGCGTCGAGTCTAGAAGATCGAATAGCCGCCGTCGATCACGAAGGAGTCACCGGAATGGTAGCTTGAGCAGTCAGAAGCGAGATAGACCGCGACGCCGCCAAAATCCTTTGCCTCGCCCCAGCGCCTCATTGGCACGCGGGGGATGACCTTCTCGGCGAACGCAGTGCTGTCCTGCGCGCCCTGCGTCATGTCGGTAGCGATCCAGCCGGGGAGGACCGAATTGGCGCGCACGCCATAGCGGGCGTGTTCGACGGCGATGGATTTCATCAGTGAGATCACCGCGCCCTTGGTGGCGGCATAGGCCTCGTTGCGGGCTGCGCCCTCGATGGCGGCAAGCGAGGCGACGCCGACAAGCGATCCGCCCGGATCACCAGCGTTGGCGCGCGCGACCATGTGCTTTGCGGCCTCGCGCAGGGTGAAGAAGACGCCGTCGAGATTGACCGAGAGGACGCGGCGGTAGGTCTCGGTCGGGAATTCTGCAAAGGATTTCGCCCCGCCGCTGACGCCTGCATTCGCGAACACGGAGTCGATACGGCCAAAATGGTTGGCCACGTCGAGCATGGCGGCGGCGACCTGCTGTTCATCGGCCACGTTGACGGTCCACGATCTGGCGCCGTTGCCGAGCTTTTGAACGGCTTCGTGGTTTTTCTTCTCGTTCGAGCCCCAGATCGCGACGGCCGCGCCGGCTTCGTAAAGCGCCTCCGCGAAACCGAACCCGATGCCGCGATTGCCGCCGGTGACGAGAGCGACTTTTCCTTCGAGGTTGAAAGGTGCGTAGGGCATATCGATCTCCTCTTGTCTCATCTGGTTGGACTGTCCCCGCGAGCCGACGTCAAAGCGCCGAAGGACCCTTAGCTCGGGCGGCGGACTGTGGCAGTCTCGCTGGATATTGGGAGGGGTGGATGCGTCGGTCTTTTGCAGCGGGACTGCTCCTACTGGCCCTTTCCGACGCGCCCGCGCTGGCTCAGCTCGCCAAAGGCGCTGCGATGACGGGTGCTCAGATCAGGGCGTCGATGTTCGGTATCGAGATGACAGGCTATTCGCCGACTTTCGGGTTTGCCTGGCGGGAATGCATACAGCCGGATGGGGAGACGCTTTATGAGACGCCGGAGGGGCTGATGAAGGGGCGGCTAACTGTCTCGTCGGCTGGCGAGGCGTGCTTCGCGTATGAAGACGACGGGTACAGGACGCCGGCCTGTTATCGCATGCGGCAGACGAACAAGGGGTTCCGTTTCGAGGGCGAATTCGACAGCCTGTTCATCACCACGAAAGTCGTTACAGGGATCAGGACCTGCAAGCCGCAGGACCTTGTCGGCTAGGGTTTTGCGTATCAGGTAAGGGCGATGGCAGACGATCTGGGCACGCGCACGTCGGAATTCATCGGCCGTCTCACCGGGGCGCTGGGGCCGAAGGGCGTTTCGACCGATCCGGCTGAAATCGAACCGCATATCAGCGACTGGCGGGGCCGCTGGAAAGGCTCGACGCCGGTTCTGGTGAAGCCGGCGACCACCGAGGAAGTTTCCAAGGCGATGACCCTGTGCGCCGCGTATGGCTTTGCGGTGAATCCGCAGGGCGGCAATTCGGGCATGGTCAATGGCTCGGTCCCCCAAGGAGAAGTTCTGATTTCGCTCAAACGCATGAACAAGGTGCGCGAGGTCGACACGCTGAACGATGCGATGACGCTGGAAGCCGGCGTGATCCTCACGCGGGCTCAGGAAATTGCTGACGAGAACGGAAAGCTGTTTCCGCTTTCGCTGGGCGCACAGGGCGTTGCGATGATCGGCGGGCTGATCTCGACCAATGCGGGCGGCGTGGGCGTGCTGCGCTATGGGATGATGCGTGATCTCGTGCTCGGTATCGAGGCCGTGCTGCCGGATGGCCGGATATGGAACGGGCTTCGCGCCCTTCGCAAAGACAATACGGGCTACGACCTCAAGCACCTGTTCATCGGGGCCGAGGGCACGCTGGGCATCGTGACGGCGGCGACGCTGAAACTGTTCGCTAAGCCGGCTGTGAAGGAGACGGCCTGGGCAGTGGTTGATTCACCGGCGAAGGCTGTGGAGCTGCTGCAGATCGCCAAGACGGCAACGGGCGGGGCGGTGACGGGGTTCGAGATCGTGCCGAAGCTCGCGCTTGAACTGGTCTTCAAGCATATCCCAGACACGCGCGATCCCCTGCCGAGCACGGCGGCGTGGCGCGTGCTGATCGAACTTTCACTCCCGCGCGAGGAGGGCGCGCGGGGCCTGATGGAGGCGCTGCTGAGCGACGCCATCGAGAAAGGCGTCGTGGCTGATGCGACGATCTGCGAGAGCGAAGCGCAGAAAGCCATGGTGTGGAAAATCCGCGAGAGCATTGCCGTGGCCGAGCGGGCGCACGGCAAGGCGTTGAAGCACGACGTTTCGGTGCCGGTGTCGCGCGTGGCGGAGTTCATGGAGCGCGGGGCCGAGCTGGCGCGGGCGGTCGCGCCGGGGGTCGATATCATCGCGTTCGGGCATGTGGGCGACGGGAATATCCACTTCAACGTGGTCCCGCCAGCTGGTGTTGATCAGGACGCGTTTGTTGGAAAAGAGGGTCTCAAGGTTTCCGAGGCCATTCATGACCTGATTGCGAGCCTGAACGGTTCGATTTCGGCGGAGCACGGCATCGGCCGGCTCAAGCGAGACGAGCTGGCGTGGCGGAAATCTCCGGTGGAGATGGACATGATGCGCGCTGTGAAGAAGGCGCTGGACCCTGACGGCCGGATGAATCCGGGGCGGGTGCTGTAAATTTCAACTGAGCAACAGGGTCGGCGTCGGGGCTGAGAGATGGGTCCTGGCTCTTCGCTTCGCTACAGCCGTGATGACAGATTTCTACACCGCCAGCGTCGTGATCACCGGGCCGTTCTTCGTGGCGACCATGGTGTGTTCGTACTGGACGGTCGGCGATAGACGCTTATCGGCGAAGAGGGTCCATCCGTCGGCGCTGTCGACGGCCCATTCGGCGCCCATGGATAGGAAGGGCTCGAGCGTGAAGACGAGACCTTCGTGGATGCGGCGGCGTTCGGACAGGTCCTTCCAGGTCGGGATTTCGCCGGGGTCTTCGTGCAGCGCGCCGCCGACACCGTGGCTGGCGAGGTTGCGGATCAGCGAATAGCAGTGCTTGCGGGCAAACTCCTCGATCGCGACGCCCGGAGCGTTCAGCGCGCCGCCGACTTTCACCTGGCGGATGCCGGTCCACAGCGCCCGCTTGCCATCGCGGCAGAGCGCATCGAGGCGGCGGTCGCTGCCTTGAAGGACAAAACTGGCGCCGGTGTCGCCGAAATAGCCGTTCTTCTCCGCCGAGACATCGATGTTGATGAGATGGCCGGGTTTCATGACCTGCTTGTTCGGGATGCCATGGGCGATCGCCGGGAAGATGCTGATGCATGTGGCGCCGGGGAAGTTGTAGGTGACTTTCGGGGCGGACTTCGCACCGTCGCGTTCAAGCATGGCGGCGCCAACGGCGTCGAGTTCGGCGGTGGTCATGCCGGGTTCGGCGGCGGCGCGCATGGCATCCAGCGTGCGGGCGACGATGCCGCCGATGTGCTTGAGGCCATCGAGCTGGTCTTCCTTGTCGATGGTCATCGGGTCAGGAGGTCTTCCCGGGCTCGGCCGTCACGGTGACGGTCGCGGCGGCAGGGGCTTTCTGGCCCTTGGGGGCGCCGAGATTGTAATAGGCGGTGGCCGGATCGACGGGCGGGGCGACGGGCGAGGCGATGGCCGTGTTGAGAACCGGGGCAGGGGCGTCTGCTGGCGGGAAGGCGGCGGGCTTCATGATGTTCGCCCCATTGCTGGCGCGATCGACCGTGCGTTCCGAGAGGCCGAGTTCCGAAGCCGTGAAGGCGACGAGGCCACCGGACTTGCAGAGCATCTGAACAATGTTCTGCTTGGTCTGAAGTTCCAGCATGCGCATCAGGGTGTCGACGGTGGCGGGGTTCGCCTTCTCGAGCATGTCGACCAGATCGTCGAGGTGTTCGTTATCGTAGGCCATCGGGCCATTGGCGAGGTCCTTGTTGATCGGCTTCACCGCCGGTTCGTAGGAGAACATCGCCTCATATACCTTGATGCCCATCGGCATGCCGAGGGGGCGGGCGGGGTCGGCGGGGTTTTCGATGTCCTGCAACTGACGGAGGACTTTTTCCTCGATCTCACGCTGTTTGGCGAAGACGTCCTGATCTTCATGCTCGCCGATGGCGTTGTCGAACAGGTTTTCGATGCGCGCGCCCAGCGTGACGCCGAAGGACTGCATCTGGCTGGGCATTTCGATGCGGTCGATGTCGATTTGGAAGGAGACCTTGGCCTTGATGACGAGTTGGCGCTTGTCAGATGTGCGGCTGATGAAGGGGCGAGGCGCGCAGGTCTGGACGCGCAGCGTGATCTCGCCATTGCGGCGGTTCACCAGGGACTTCTCATAATAGTTGCCCGAGGCGTCCTGCGTCATGATCGTGATGTCGGGGGCGTGGCGATCGCGCAGGACCTTGATCGAGGGATCCCACAGCGTGGTCGGCTGGCGCAGCGCACCGTAGAAATTGCCGCCCTTCGTCGTGATGTAGGTGGCGTGCGTTCCGGCGTCGTAGGTGCGCGCCGCTCGATAAACGAGGAAAGCGAGAAGCAGACCGACAAGGACTGCGCCGACAACAGCGACGATCTCAAGCATCGGAAAGGTCCCGCACCACACGCCCGCCCCAGAAGCCATAGACACTAGCCCTGTGAACAGGAGGCGACAATTCCAAAAACCTGCGTGGGACGGGGCGATTAGGCCTGAATTCTAGCGAAAGCAGAATGTCTTCTGGGTAATGCCCGTGGGGCGACGGTTTTTGTTGCGTCTTCAGTGCGCGTT
This sequence comes from Hyphomonadaceae bacterium, assembly GCA_016714495.1. Taxonomy (GTDB): domain Bacteria; phylum Pseudomonadota; class Alphaproteobacteria; order Caulobacterales; family Hyphomonadaceae; genus UBA7672. The sequence continues at coordinate 359,216 of JADKDU010000002.1, forward strand.
TACTGTGCGGAGGGCATGCGCTCGCGATCCCGCAGGCCGCGTTGAGGGGTGACGAGGTCTCGTTAACACGTGGGTCGTGACGTGTCCGGCCCCGGGGCGGGCGGCAGGCGGAGTTGGGCGCTGAGGGCGTCGAGTGTTGGCCAGGTGCGGGGGATGCGGATTTTCCGAGGACGCGTGAGCCGCGTGGGATCGGGCGCGCCGTGGCGGCGGATGCGGTGGGCGAGACGGCTGATGCGCGGCGGCGGATTGGAGAGAACGCCGATCGTGGCCTCGAGGCGCCGGGCGAGGGCCCAGGCGTCGCGCAGGTTGGCGCGGTCGTGGATGGCGAGGTGTTTGCTGAAGCTGCCGTCGCGGCGCGGAGGCAGGCGGAGATAGCTGGGCGGGCCGCCAGGCCGGGCAGGTTGCGAGTTGCGGAAGCGGCCGGTCCAGCTCTCCGAGCGCTCGGGATCGACCGGCTTGTAGCGCGACCGGCGCAGGGCGCGCAGCCTTGATGCCGCGGGCTCGGGAAGGGCGGGCGCGATGGCGAGGGCTTCAAGCAGGCTGAGTCGGCGGAGCATCGGCTCGATGGGGCGCAGCCAGTCGAGCAGGTCATACACGCGCCATTCGGCGAGGCCGGGAAGTTGGCCCAGCGCCACGGGCCCCCAGAAGCGGGCGACCACGAGCTTGAGCAGGTCCCACGCGTGGACGAGGGCGTTGGGACGCTGGTCGAGATGCCGGCTATTGTTTCCCTGCCTCATGCGCGGAGGATGAGGGTGCGGCTACAGGGTTGGGACGCACGGGTTGGCATCCAGCATGGTGGGTCGGCAGTTTTGCGCGATGGTTGTTGGTGTTTCGCGCTGTCGGGCGCGTCTGGATTCCGCGGAATCGGCGGCGCTTATTCACAGGAGCAGAGGGCGCAAAGGCCTGCAACACAGGCCCTGAAAGAGTTCGTGCCCGCCCGGAGGACCGGACGGGCACGAGGAATGCTACTCTAGTCTCTGGGAATTGGGCGGCCTCTAGTTGAGTGAGGCGCGAGCCAAGGACTGGCTGCCCAATGCGAAGAGCTTAGCTACTACTTCTTCTTCTTCGCAGCTTTCGCCGGTTTTTTGGCGGCGGCTTTCGCCGGCTTCTTCGCAGCTTTTTTGGCAGTGGCCATTCTAAGTCTCCTTGAGTGGTCCCTTCAGACGAGGCCCGCTAGCGAACCTCTATCCAATTAAGTTGAGCCGGTCTCCGATCGGAAAATTCCGACTCAACGAATCTGTCATAACTCATTTTTGTGCGCGTGTGCACCTGCTCTCTTGAGACGATCGTTGATCGCCTCGCCGAGTCCGACACTCGGAATGGGCGCCACGGCGATCGCATCATGACTCTCATCGAGCGTGCGCAGCATCGCGAAGAGGTTCGACGCGGCCTCCGCGAGGTCGCCGCGAATCGAAAGATTGAGAGAAGGTGAAACGCTGCTCGGAGGCGTCCCGAAGGCGAGGAACGCCTCTCCATTTTCAACGCTCGTGGCGCCGAGTCTGAGGCGCGCGCGAGGGGCGTAGTGGCGCCTCAACATGCCGGGCGCGACGATGCCCGCCGCATGGTCCGGAGACCTCAGCGGGCCTGTGAGCAACTCGATATCGGAGCGTGCAAGAGCGCCCGCGCGGAGCATTACGGCGCCGTCTTCGCCGGGCGCGATGATGGTCGACTCGAGACCTGCGACGCATGGTCCGCCATCGATGATGAGGTCGATGCGAGAACCGAGTCCGGCGGCCACATGGGCCGCTGTGGTGGGGCTCAACTGCTCCGACGGATTGGCCGATGGCGCCGCGAGCGGGCGGCCCACCCGGGAAATAATTTCAAGAGTTGCAATGTGTTGTGGATGGCGCAGGGCGATCGAGGGGAGGCCGGCGGTGGCGAGCTCGTGCACGGGGCATGAGGGCTTGCGCGGCAGGACGAGAGTAAGAGGTCCAGGCCAGAAGCGCACGGCGAGGGCGCGCGCGAGCGGGCTGAACCTGGCGAGGGATTCTGCCATCGCGAGGTCCGCGACGTGGCAGATGAGCGGGTTGAAGGAGGGGCGACCCTTGGCTGCATAGATCGCGGCCACGGCGGCGCCATTGGTGGCGTCGGCGGCGAGTCCGTAGACGGTCTCGGTGGGCACCGCGACGAGTCCTCCGGCGATCAGAATGCGAGCCGCCTCGGCGAGCGATGCGGGGTCCGTCGAGAGGACTCGTGCGGGGCCGCGCGAGGCGTTTTGTGAATCGGAGTTCATCGAATTTCGAGTCCGCGGAGACGCGCGATGCGGCGCCCGCGAAGGCGCCGAGCAAGGTGCGCGCGGGGCCGCGCGAGGGTCATCGCGTGTGACTCCATGATGTGCATTTCGACTTCGCGCTGTGACATCATGAACACAGTTTTTGCAGCTCGCGGCGCCTCGCGCGACTCCGATTTCGACTGGTGGAGCGCTCTTGCGAGGACTCGCGACAACGAATCGCGCGCGGTGATTCTGGGAGGCGCTGTGTCTCCATGTGGGACGCTCACTCGGCGCCGGGTCACTTGCGCGTCGCGACGAGGTCGATGACGACGAGTACGTCGTCCTGCACCCACTCGGCGTCGCCCTTCTCTGCGGTGAGGGTGCCGGCGCCCACGCCGAGGGCCATGCGTTTCAGCGTGGTCTCGCCGTGCACGGTGGCCGTCGTCCCTTCTATCTTGAGCGTGAAAGGGAGGCGGACGGGGTTCTTCGCGCCCTTCAGCGTGAGGACTCCGGTCGCTTCATATTGAGTATCGCTATCTTTGAAGACGCCGCCGGTGACTTCGAACACAGCCTCCGGGTATTTCGCGACGTCGAACCAGTCTCCCTGGCTCACATTCTCGTCGTAATAGGGCTCGCCGGTCTGCGCGGCGGACATGGGGATCGCGACGCGGATGTAGCCATCGACGGGGACATCCTTGTTGGCGGGCGCATCTGTGTCGAGCTGGATCTGCGCGGTCCACTTGGTGAAGCGGCCTTCAAAGGGGCGACCCATATAACCGCTGCGGAAGATGATCGCGCTCTTCTCATAATCCACGGCCCATGCTGGCGCTTTCGAGGCGGGTGTCTGGTTTTCCTCGGCCATGGTGGTGGCCGGCGGCGCAGTGCCGGCGGGCGGTGCGGAGAGAGAGACGCCTGCGACGATCGCGAATACGGCGATGGCGGCGCCGAAAGCCCAGATCGCCCCTTGTCCGTTGTCGACGGGACCTGCGGTGTTGCCGAAGAGTCCGGGTGCCATGCGCGCGAGGAGTCCGTCCTTATCCACAAGCTGGTGCTTCAATGCGCCCGTAACGTGGAGCACGAGCAGGCCGATGATGACCCAGGCGAGGTTGGAGTGGATCTGCTCGAAGCCTTCGGCAATGCCTTCGCGTGTTTCGGCGGGCAGGCCAGGGATGCCGGGGACGTACATCTCGAACGTGCCGAAATAGCGTGTGTCGTGCTGGCTGATCTCTGCGGAGGCCATGATCCAGCCCGTGAGCGGCATGGCGATCATCAAGACATAAAGAAGAATGTGGACGCTGCTCGCGAGGAGGCTCTGCCATTTTGGCATGCGTGGCTCGGCGGGCGGCGGGTTCATGATGCGCCAGATGATGCGGGCGATGGTGAGCATCAGGATGGTGATGCCCACGGCCTTGTGAAACTGGATGATCGCGATCTTCGCGCTGCCCGGGCCGCCGGGCATCGCATCCATGATCCAACCGACCGCGATCATCCCGATTATGAGAAGTGCGATGGCCCAGTGCAGGGCGATGGCGACAGCGGTGTAGCGCTGCTGCCGCGCGGTCGCCGGGGGAATGTGATCAGAATGAGTGGCTTCCGCGGTCATGGTGTACCTCTTTATGCACAGGCCAGCGGCGGAGAATGTCACGAAAGACACGGGTCTTAGAAGGGGCGGCGCTCGCAGCCTCGTTCATGGGTCCTGTGGGCTGTGCTCATGACCCGCTGACCGACCCGCCGCCAAGGGGGCCGGGATATGAGCAGGAGGTCGCGTGCACGGGGCTGATGTCGGCGTTGCACAAGCTCGGCGAGCCGGAGGGTTGGACCTATGACCGCAGGGCCGACATGTTCGCTTACTGGGCTGAGCTGCTGGCGCCGGGCGGGGACTTCATGCTGGTGTCGGGCGCGGTGAGGGCGAGCACGTCGCGCTTTCTCGCGCGATTTCCCGGGCTGAGCCTGATGGAGGACCTGGCGGAGCTGAAGAGGAAGCACGAGGAGCTTAGGCTTGCTCATGCGCAGGCCGTCTACGGCTGCGAGCGGCTCTCGCGGGCGTTCGACATTGAGGTGGTGGCGGGCTAGCGCCGCGTGAATTCCGCTTCGATCACGATCTCCACCTCATCGCCCACGAACTCCGAATAGCGGGTGAGGCCGAAGGCGGATCGTTTGAGCATGCCGTGGGCGGAGAAGCCGACGGCGGGGCGGCCGGCGTAGAGGACGGCGGAGTCCATCCCGCCATTGTAGGTGACGTCGAGGGTAACGGGCCTCGTGACGCCGGCGAGGGTGAGGGCGCCGGTGACCTTTCCCGTGAAAGGGCCGGTGGTTTCGATGCTGGTCGAGTCGAAGATGATCTGCGGGGAATCCGCACCCTTCAGCATGTCTTGGCCGATGCGTTTGTCCCAGCCGGGGTCGGCGGCGTTGTCGGTGCGGACGCTGAGCGGGTTGATGATGGCTTTGACGTGGGAGGCGGCGGGGGCTTTGGGGTCGAATTCTAGCGTGGCGTCGAAGTCGGCGAAGCGGGCGGTGTACCAGGAGAGGCCGAGGTGCTTCACCCGGAAAGTGAGCGAGCCGTGGGGTCTCTCGAGCTGATAGGCGCCGGCGGGAAGGGATTGCAGCGTTTGCGGCGTCTGCGTCGCGGTGAACGCGCAGGCGGAAAGGGCGAGGGGCAACAATAGAGCGAGGCGCATGGGGCGGGTCCGTGCACGGGTCTCTCTCTTTGTATGCGTGTTATCGGGGTTCGGCGAGCGGCATCGTCCTTCGAGGTCGCCTTCGGCCTCCTCAGGATGACCGCTGGCCGCTTTTAGCGCGTGACGGTCGCGAATTAGTGCCGTCTTCCCCGCTGCGGGAAAATTCTCCATCTAGCTCCGCATGCTGCTCAACATTGCATTTCTCGATGACGCCACGCGTCCGCCGGCGCCAAAGCTCGAAGGGCTGACCGAAGCCCAGCGCGCGCCGGGGCAGCATCTACGGATGGTTCACGACCATTTACGCGACAACATGAAGACACTCGGCAAGCTTATCGCACGCGCCAATGCCGGCGGCGTGACGCGGGTGGAGATAGAGGCGGAAACCGACAATCTCGCCATGGTGTCTAACTACCGCCGGTTCGGAAATCTTTGCGGGCAGCACTGCCAGATCGTGCACACGCACCACTCCATCGAGGACTACGCCATCTTCCCGGCGCTGGCGCAGCAGGGCGAAGCGTTCAAGGCCATCGCCGACCGGCTACGCGCCGAGCATGTCGTGGTCCACGAACTGCTCGAACGCCTGGTCGATGCATTGAATGCGTTGGCAGCGGAGCCGACGGCAACCCGCTTCGAGAACGCGAAGACAATATATCACGCGCTGGAACGCGTGCTGATGTCGCATCTCGGGTATGAGGAAGACGCGATCGGTGACGCGCTGGGTTATTTCGGGATCGGAGAATAGGGGCGAGTTGGGCTCTCTATGGACTGAGCGCTTCGCGCGCTTTCTTACTTCAAAAGGTCCCAGATCACCGCCTTCGCGGGGAACGCGGATGCCTGTTGGCATCCGCTTCCGTCAAAACTGCCGCTACTTCTGTACTAGCTCAGAGTTGATCTCGATCTTGATCTCGTCGCCGATCGGGCCGCCCGCCGGCATGCCGAAGTCGGTGCGTTTCAACGAACCGGTGAGCTGGAAGCCGACCTTGTGCTTGTTGGCGCGCGGGTCATTGCGGTTGCCGATATAGGTGATGTTCAGGGTGACGGGCTTGGTCACGCCGAGGAAGGTGAGGTTACCGGTGACCTTGCCAGACTTGTCACCCGACTTGGCGATGGCGGTCGAGGCGAATGTGATCTGCGGGAATTTGCCGGCGTTGAAGAAGCGGGCGTCGGTTGCCAGCTCGTTATTGAAGTCGGTGGTGTTTCCAGCGGGGCGCGTGCGCGTGTAGTCGGTCTCGATCGATTTTGGATCAATGGTGGCGGTGACTTTCGACTTCGTGACATCGGCGGGATTGAAAGTCAGCTGGATGTCGAAATTGGTGAAGCGGCCGGTGTACCAGGAGAGGCCATTGTGCAGGCCCTGCCACTGGATCGTGGTGTGCGTCTTGTCGGAGACATAGGCGCCTGCGGGGGCTGCGCCTTGCGCCAGGGCGGGCGCAGCGAGCAGCGTGCCGGCGGCGATTGCGGTGAACAGGTGGCGCATCAGATTTCTCCGGGAAAGAAGTTTGAGCAGGTCATGCAGCATCGTGCGGGACCTGTCGCCGCAGCGTGGCTGAAGGGTGTGTTGGCGCGCGCTGATCGTCCAGTGCTTGCATGTGCGATAAACCTGCGATTGGCGCAGCTCTGACGCGAAATTGATCTTATTGGCAGTGGAGCATCCCGCGATGCTGGCCTTGATCGCCGGAGGGCGTTAGCGTCAGCGACGTCGACGGCGGCGGGATACGCCTGGAGGGATGGACATGAACAGGTGGATAGCCGCGGGCCTGACTGCGGCGGGACTTATTGGTTTCAGCGGCGCGGCAAACGCGCAGCCGACCCCGGCCGCAGACGATGCAGGCGGGATGTATTGTGTCTATGACGACCTAGTGGCGGACAAAGACTACGAGATCGTGGCGGAGGTTTTGCTGTATAGCGACGCGACCCCGGCGGATGTGGAGACTGCCAACAAGGCGGTGGAGGCGGCGGTCACTGCGTGCGCAGCCAAGTTCAAACTGACGCCTGGGCAGAAAGATGCGGTGTCTGACATCGGCATCTACGGCGCGGCATCCGATTATCTGTCCGAAGAACTCATGCTCGACGGCGTGGACGAAAAGACGGTCGCGGGCATCTTTACCGCGATGGACGGTCTCACGGACGAGGATCTGGCCAGGATGCTGGAGGATGACTGGCGGAAAAATGCGCCGTTTGTCGCCAAGCTGAAAGCGGCGTTGATTGCCAATGGCTTGCCTGACCAGTCGTTCGTGCTGGAGACGGCCTACGACATGATCATGGTCTCAACGTTGGCGCTGGGCAGCGTTTCTGCCTTCATGGAAGAAGTGTCTTGAGGACAGGGATAGTCGCTGCGGCTTGTTGTCTGTGCGCTGGCGCCGTGGCGGCGCCGGCTTTCGCGCAGAACATTCCCGAGGCGCAGAAGCAGGAAGTGAGTTGCGTGCACGATGCGCTGGTCGCGCGCGGCCAGACGGCGCTGGCGGCGGAATCCTATCTCAATGTGACGACGGCGGATGGCGTGCGGGGGGCGGCCGACAATGCGATCAACGCGGCGGCTTCGGATTGTGCGCGAAAATATGGTTGGGACGAGACGCTGCGGGGTCAGGCGCTGGCGATCGGCGTGATGGGGTCGACTGCGGATTTCATGGCGAGCGAGCTGAAGGAAGCGGGCGTCACGGACGCTGCGATCGAAAAGGTGTTCGGTCTCGTGGATGGCCTGTCGAAGCGCGACAGGGAATTGCTGTTCGACGGCGCGTGGAGCGATGATCGCGCGTTCATGGCGCGGATGCGGTCGAAGCTGAAAGCAGTGGGTGTGTCGGGCGACGAAGACACGATTCATAAGGCCGTCGTGATTCTTGAATGCTCGGTGATCGGATCGGAATCCGCGAGCGCGTTCATCGAGCAGCGCTTCGGTTAGGCGTCGTTATCGGCTGCAGGTTTGCGGGAATGGATTGTACTGGACCATGAGCCAGTCGACGAGGTCGGCGACCTTCTCCTGATCGTCCAGGTAGGTTTTGGGCCAGGCGATTGCGCGATAGGCGGCCCATGGCAGCCAATCGGGCCCGCCGGCCAGCGTGGTTTCTCCCGCGGCGGTATTGACGCGGAGATTGCCGGGCGTTGCGCATACGGCGTTTTTCCAGCGCGTGTCATTGCTGAAGCTCCACGCGGCGACGGCGAACACGACAAGGGCCGCGGTGAGATAAAGGCCGATCACCAACCCGACCAGGTTGCGCATGCAAGGCCTACCAGGTGTGACTCATCACCGTGACCCGCCGCCTTTCGACAATCTTCAACGCGCCTGGGCTGCCTGCCAGCTTGTCGAATGTGATGGTCGTGTCGATGTCGGCGCGCGTGCTCGGGACGAATTCGAAGACCTGGTACTGCGCGCCGTCCGGCCCGGTGGCGGCGTCTGCCTTGCGAATGTCCATCGTGCCGGCATCGGCCGCTGTTGCGGTCCATGTCCCGTCGGCCCCTGCGGAGAGGCGAGCCTGCTGCACAGCGCCGTTTACGATGTGGAATGTGCAGCCATCCAGCGTCTCACCTGTCTTCGGACAAGAGGGCGCCTTTGCTCCCGGCCGTACCGGATTTGGTATCGCAAAAGTCACCTCCGGGGTTACGGGCGTTTGGGAGGCGCCGCTGCTTGTGCAGCCCGCGCAGACGGCGACCAATGACATCAACACCCAGCGCATGACGTTTTGCTCCCTTGCCGATGACGCCACGGGATACGATGTCCCGGTGGACGCGCGTGTTGCGATGACGATAGCCGGTTCGGGATGAAAGCCAAAGTGCTGCAGGCGGCAGCCTTGTTTGCTGACCGGACGCGGGGCGGGGTAGAGTAACCCTGTATATAAAGAGAGGCGCCCATGGACGGCTTCGAGGGCAACGACTCTGAAGGCAAGACGGGGCGGGCGCGGTATGTTTATCCGTTTGCCGAACCGCCTGAGCCGGGAAGCACGCTGGAGGTTGCGCCGGGTGTGCGGTGGTTGCGGATGCCGCTGCCGTTCTCGTTGAAGTGGATCAATCTCTGGGTGCTGGAAGATGGCGGCGGGTGGACGGTGGTCGACACCGGCATGCCGAATTCCGAGACGAAGGCGCACTGGCGAACGGTCTTCGAGAACGAGCTGCAGGGTAGGCCGGTGAAGCGCGTGATCGTAACGCACATGCATCCCGATCATATTGGGCTGGCCGGATGGATGACGCGGAAGTGGCAGTGCGAGCTCTGGATCACAAGGCTGGAATACATGATGTGCCGCCTGCTGGCGGCGGACACCGGGCGCGAGGCGCCGCAGGCGGGCGTGGACTTCTATCGCGCGGCGGGTTGGGAGCAGGAAGACCTCGACAGCTATGTCGAACGGTTTGGCCGTTTCGGAAAAGCGGTGTCGCAGTTGCCGGATGCGTTCCGCCGGTTGAGCGACGGGCAGGAGATTTCGATCGGCGGACGGACGTGGCGGATTGTCACGGGATGCGGACATTCGCCCGACCATGCGTGCCTGTGGCAGCCTGAACTGAACGTGTTCATTTCAGGCGACCAGATCCTGCCGCGCATCTCCTCGAACGTAAGTGTGTTCCCGACCGAACCGGAGGCCGATCCGTTGGCGGACTGGCTAAACTCGTGCCGGAAGCTCAAGGCGGCAATCCCTGAGGGGGCGCTGATTCTGCCTTCTCATAACGAGCCGTTCTACGGCGCCCACAAGCGTCTGGACGCGCTGGTGGAAGGGCATGAAACGGCGTTGAAGCGTCTGTTATCGCGGTTGGATGAGCCAAAACGGGCCATTGAACTGTTCACGGCGCTGTTTGCCCGGGCGATCGAGAAAGACGTTCTGGGCATGGCCACAGGCGAAACGATCGCCCACCTGAACTGCCTGAAGGGGCGCGGATTGGTCACGTCCGTACAGGATGGCGGGACGACGCTGTACAGGCGGGCGTCTTGACGGCGACCGGAGACGCATAACGTATAGCCGCCGAGCCCAGACGCGGGCAAAAGTGAAGGCCCCAGAGGGGCGCCAAGGGCTGGTAAATGAGTGATACGCCGTCGCAGCAACCGGTGAACGACCCCCCGGGCGTGGTAGTCGAGGGCGGCGAGCCGAAGCCGGGTCTCAAGAGCAAGCTGTTCCATGAGTTCCGCGAGACGGTGATGACGATCGCCATCTTCGTGCCGTTCTGGCTGATCTTCTCGACTTTCGTCTATGAGCTGCGGTCGATCCCGTCGGAGTCGATGGTGCCGGCGCTGCAGGTCGGCGACCGCGTAGCGGTGGCGAAGTTCGCCTATGGCTATAACCGCAACTCGATCCCCTTTGGCCTGGGCGCGCTGGTGATCGGCGATGATCCGGCCAAGCCCGAGGAGAACATCTTCGGGTCGAAGCCGAAGCGCGGCGACGTGATCGTGTTCCAGCATCCGCATTCCGACCGCGTGATGATCAAGCGGCTGGTCGGCCTGCCGGGCGACCGGATCGAGGTGAAGGCGGGCAGGCTGTATCTCAACGGAACTGAAGTGCCACGTGAGAAGGTGCGCACGACGACCTATGTGCCCGACGACTCGAGCCGCCTCGTGACGGCGACGGAATTTCGCCAGACGATCCCGACAGGCGAGGGCGAACAGACCAAGTCGTTCCTCATCCACGAATTCTCGGACTCGAACGATCTCGACGAGACCCCGGTGTTCACGGTGCCGCCGGGTCATGTCTTTATGATGGGTGATAACCGCGACAATTCCGAAGACAGTCGCGCGCCGTCCGGACATCGCTCGATGGCGACGGCTTTCCCAGAGGCGTGGCCATATCGTCCGACTAGCCTGCCGTCTGATCCCCGCGACGACGCGATCGGCTTTGTGCCGTTCGATTATCTGATCGGCCGCGCGGAGACCGTCCTGTTCACGCTGCATGGCTGCAAGCAGGCTGAAGGCGCTGAGTGCCCTGAGGGCAGGCTCTGGAAGGGGCTGTAGGCTGAGGACCGGCATTCCGGCTTCGTTTCAGCTTGCTGCCTGATATGCCCTGAACCTCACTGGGGTTTCAGAGACAACCATGCGCTTCGTGCTGATTGCTTTGATTGCGGCGACCGCGCCGGCCGCGCTGGGGCAGGGGATAAATACGCCGCCGCGCACGGCTGAGGGCATCCCGATTTCAGCGGCACATGCGGCACGCTGTTCATGATGCTGCTGGAGCGGCCGCCCTGTTTTAAGACGCTGGTGCTGACTGAGGTTGAAGCCCGCAAGGGCATGGCGGCGTTTATCAAAGGCGTGCCGGATCTGGTGGATCCCGACTTCTACATCCAGAACATCCAGGAGGCGGCGCGCGCGCGTAGCGAGTATCGCTCGTCGCTGCTGATCCTGCCAGCCGATGGGCAGTTGCCGTACACCGACAAGGCGCAAGTTGGCCCAGCATGCCCAATGGAAGGACCCCGACGCGCACGACCATCCCGAGGAGGGCGCGACGTTCGATCGGTGACTTGCGGGCTCGGGTCAACCGCCGGTACGGCCGTTTCCGACGCTGGCGCCGAACCTTATCGTGCAAACGCTGCGGGAACTTGTCGTTGCGACGGAAGACGTTGGCAGTCCGCGCATCGTCCACCTCGCTGGTTCGCCGCCGCCCGCGGTCGTGACAACCTATGAAGGATGGTCGCAGGGGCGCTGGGAGGGCGATACGCTGGTGGTCGAGACGACGCATGTCCGGGCGGACAATCCGGTGCGCCCGGTGTTCGGTGGTTCCATCATGCTGGAGCCTGACAGCAAGCTGGTTGAGCACGTCACCCGCATTGCAGATGACGAGCTGCTGTATCAGTTCACGGTGGAGGACCCCGATCTGTACACCGCGCCGTGGCTGGTCGAGTACTCGTTCACGCTGCAGGACGCCGGGATTTACGAGTAAGCTTGCCATGAAGCGAAATATTCGATGACCAATATTCCTCTGGCCGGCCGCGAGCATGACAAGCGTGAGGCGGCGAAGGCGAAGAAGGCTGGAAAGCCGAAATGGCGGACGCCGGCAGAGAGGAATCGGTAATCCCGCTTTGCCGGAATCGTAAACGTAGCGGCGTACAACCGTCGGCAGCGAGTGAGACACCGCTGCCGACGGTCTAGAGATGGACGTATCTCTCAAGCATCCGGGCGAGTTGACGCTCGCGGAGATCGCCGCGTGGCGTGCGCTGCGCGCGGCCGATCGGGGCGCCTATGTGCGATGTGAATGGTCCGATCGCGACGCCTGATGCGCGTGAACGGATCGGGCAGGTGCTCGCGAAGGCTGGGATCGCGACCTACGCATTTTCGGGATGGCCGAATGTGCAGGCGCGGCGCGGGCTGAATCTGCGCAAGCGCGAAGGCTCGGCGATGGGGGATCTGTCGCGCCGGCTTGCAGCGTGGCGGGAGGCGCAGCGCGATCTTCATCCCAAGCACTTCAAGAAGATGCGGCGCTTGGCGCGGCAGGGGGAAAAGGATTTTGGCGCGGAGACGGTGACGTTCGGTCCGGCTTCGGCGGAGGATCTTGCGAAGCTGATCGGCTGGAAGCGCGAACAGTTCCGGCGCACACGTCGGCATGATGTGCTGGGCGCGGCGTGGACGCGCGGCCTGCTCGAAGCGTGCGCGGCGCATCAGGGCGACAGGTTCGCCGGCGTCATGGCGACGTTGCGTTATGACGGCAGGCTTGCAGCGGCGGCGTTCGGGCTGCGCAGCGGGCGCGTGCTGCATGGGTGGATTGCGGGGTATGATCCGCACTTCGCGTCGTGTTCGCAGGGGCTGGTGCTGGAGGAGCGGCTGCTCGAACGGGCGGCGGCGAGCGGGATCACCGAGGCGGTGCTCGGCACAGGCGAAGGGCAGTACAAGAAATATAACGCAAGCCACTACACCGCCGTGGACGACGGAGTTGTGACAGCGAGAGGCATGGCGGGCGGCGCCCGCGCGCTGGCGGCGGGGCTGCTGCATGCGGTGGAGGGGCAGTTTGGTCCGGCCTCGAAACTTGCCGGGCGCACGCGGCGGCGGCCGGACGTGATTCTCGCGGTCGAGACCCGGATGGGCGACCAGGTGCGCGGGGTGACTCGCGCACTGACCGAGGATCCGGCAGTGGCGCGCACATCGACGACGCTGAAGGCGGCGGTGCGCAGCTCGGCGTTCTGATTTTTCGCTCATTTGCTGTGAGTTAGCAGCTGAACTCCAGAAGCGGGTTTGGATTTCAGGCGCGATGCTCTAAGCACCGGGCGGGGAACGCCTTCCGGCTAAGGGGGGCGCTTGGCTCAGGGCCGCTGAGGATTGTGGACGTTGCCGTCAAACCAGAAGCTCGTGCGATGAAAGCGGCGCGTCCCGGCCGCATCATTGTCGTGCGTCATGGGCGTCCGCAAGTGATTCCCAAGGAAGCCCCGCCCATGCGGTGGCGCGACTATCGCGACTGGTGGGCGACGTATGAGCTGAGTTCGCTGAAGGACGGGCAGACATGCCCCGAAGCGCTGCTGAAAGAGATCGGGGAGGACGCCGTCATCTTGTCGAGCGCGCGGCCGCGGGCGATGCAGACGGCCGGGCATCTGGGGCGCGGACGGGAAGTGAAGCATGACCCGATGTTCAACGAGGCGCCGTTGCCGCCGCCGAAGCTGGGGCCGTTCCCGATGCGGCCGAAGAACTGGAACAAGATTGCGCGGTTGCTCTGGATGATGGGCTATACCGGCGGCGAAGAACATGTTCGCGATGCGCGCCGGCGCGCGGCGAAGGCCGCGGATATTCTCGTCCAGACGGCAGGCGAGGGGCGCGATGTGGTGCTGGCGGCGCATGGCTGGTTCAACCGCATGCTGCGGCCCGAGCTGAAGAAGCGTGGCTGGGCGAACGTGCATGACGGCGGCGACAAGTACTGGTCATACCGGATTTACCAAAATCGGTAGACGGCCCACAGACGCCGCTCCACGGCAGAAAAATATTGTACGATGCTGTGTCTTCAGCGTCGTGAAGGTGACACTGCCAGAGGCCTCATGTGCGAACCTGCCGACGTCCACTCCGCCTCGTTCGAGTTCGTGGCAGGGCCTATCCGCACCAGCGCATCCGCCAGGATATCGACAGGGGGCCTTCCGGCGACGGCCGCCGCCGTTGCGATCATTCTTCTTGCGGCGCCGCCGGTGGCTTGGGCCGCAGCAAGCCCTGCACGCAAGCGCGCCGCACTTGGCCAGGCTGCAGGGCGAATTGATCAAAAACGGTTTGCCGAATAGCAACGGATAGCGGTATCCGCCGTGCTTGCCTCGGGCGTCGATGCGCCTATGGTGGCGCCCCTCAGGAGACCGGAATGCCAGAGCCTAAAGCCAGCGCCGACATTGCAGCGATGAGCTTCGAAGACGCTCTGCGCGAGCTGGAGCAGATCGTGCACAAGCTCGAGGCGGGCGACGTGCCGTTGGAGGATTCCATTCGCATCTACGAGCGCGGCGCGGCGCTGAAGGCGCATTGCGAGAAGAAGCTCAAGGAAGCCGAGCTGAAGGTCGAGAAGATCGTTCTGGGCCCGGAGGGGCCGAAGGGCGTCGAGAGAGCTGATGATCTATAATCTCGATCCGGATTTCGAACAGCGCCTCAACGAGGTGGCGGACCGCATCACGGTTGCGCTCGACCAGTTGATCCCGCCTGCGTCGGGACCCGAGGCGCAGCTGATGCGTGCGATGCGCCATGGCGCGCTGAGCAAGGGCAAGCGGCTGCGTCCGTTCATCACGATCGAAGTGGGCCGCATGTTTGGCGCGCAGGAGAAGTCGCTGTTGCGTGGCGCCGCGGCGGTGGAATGCATGCACGCCTATTCGCTGATCCATGACGACCTGCCGTGCATGGATGACGACGATTACCGGCGCGGTCAGCCGACGGTACACAAGGCGTTCGACGAGGCGACGGCGCTTCTCGCGGGCGATGCCCTGCAGGCGCTTGCGTTCGAGATCATGGTGTCGCCCGAGACGCATCGCGATGCGCTGATGCGGTGCAAGCTGGTCGAGCGGTTGGCGCTGGCCGCGGGTGCGCGCGGCATGGTCGGCGGGCAGATGATTGACATGTATCCGGCGCTGGACGGCGAGGAGCCGCTGCAGGTCATGACGCGGATGCAGCGACTCAAGACCGGGGCGTTAATTACGTTGGCGGGGGAGGTTGGCGCCTTGCTGGGCGGCGCGCTGGACAGCGAGCGGCATGCCATTTCAGGATACACAAATGATCTGGGTTTAGCCTTCCAAATCGTGGACGACCTGCTGGACGTCGAGGGCGATCCGGGAATTCTGGGCAAGGCGACGGCCAAGGACGTCGCGGCGGGCAAGAAAAACTTCGTTTCTCTCCTCGGGGTTGAGGGTGCGCAGGATCGGGTGCGTTATCTCGCCGCACAGGCGAAGCAGCATCTGGCGTCTTTCGGGTCGCGGGCCTCATCTTTGCTGCATACGGTCGACTTTGTGCTCAATCGCCGCCACTAATTGACCCGTATTGGGGACGAGATCACGGCCATGACGACCAGGACGCCTATGCTGGACGAGATTCAAACTCCGGCTGATCTCAAGGGCCGCTCAAAGGCCGACCTTCGCCAGATCGCTGACGAACTGCGCGCCGAAACCATCAGCGCGGTTTCCGTGACCGGCGGCCACCTTGGGTCCGCCCTCGGCGTGGTCGAGCTGACCGTCGCCATGCATACCGTATTCGACACGCCGAAGGACAAGATTGTCTGGGACGTTGGTCACCAAGCCTATCCGCACAAGATCCTCACCGGGCGGCGCGAGCGCATGTCAACGCTGCGCCAGGGCGGCGGGCTTTCCGGTTTCACCAAGCGCGACGAGAGCGCCTACGATCCGTTTGGCGCAGCACATGCGGGCACGTCGGTTTCGGCGGCGAGCGGCTTTGCCGTTTCGCGCGACCTGCAGGGCGAGAAGAACAGTGTGATCGCCGTGGTCGGCGACGGCGCAATGAGCGCCGGAATGATCTACGAGGCGATGAACAATGTCGGCGGCATGCACACGCGCATGATCGTCATCCTCAACGACAACGATATGTCGATCGCGCCGCCGGTTGGCGCGATGAGCCATTACCTGTCGCGCACAGTTTCATCGAAGGGCTATCGCAAGGTGCGTAATCTTGCCAAGCGTCTCGTTCGCAAGATCGGTCTCGAAGGATGGACCAAGCGGGCCGAGCATTCGGTGCGCAACTTCACGATGGGCGGCGACCTGTTTGACTCTTTGGGCTGCTATTATGTCGGCCCGATCGACGGGCATGACATCAGCGCACTGGTCGATGTGCTCGAGAATGCGCGCGACATGGAGAACGGCCCGGTGCTGGTCCACGTCGTCACGCAGAAGGGCAAGGGCTATGCGCCTGCCGAAAGCGCAGCCGACAAGTATCACGGCGTCTCCAAGTTCAACGTCATCACAGGCGAGCAGGCCAAAGCCAAAGCTGGGCCGCCTTCCTATACGAAGGTGTTTGCACAGGAACTGATCCGGACCGCGGAGAAGGATGCGAAGGTTGTAGCGATCACAGCCGCGATGCCATCCGGCACGGGCCTCGACAGCTTCGCAACGAAGTTCCCGGAACGCTGCTTTGACGTTGGCATTGCCGAGCAGCACGCGGTGACGTTCGCAGCAGGCATGGCGGCGGATGGGATGAAGCCGTTCGCGGCGATCTATTCGACCTTCCTGCAGCGCGGCTATGACAGCGTCGTCCACGACGTGGCGATCCAGAAATTGCCGGTGCGTTTCGCGCTTGATCGTGCGGGCCTTGTCGGCGCCGATGGGCCGACCCATGCGGGTTCATTCGACATCGGCTTCCTCGGCGCGCTGCCGGGCTTCGTGCTGATGGCGGCGGCGGACGAGACCGAACTGCAACGCATGGTCGCGACTGCGCATGTGATCGACGACCGGCCTTCGGCTTTCCGTTATCCGCGCGGCGAGGGCGTTGGTCTGCCGCTGCTGGACGATCCGCAGCCGCTGGAGGTCGGCAAGGGCCGAATCGTGAAGCAGGGTGCGGCGATAGCCATTCTCTCCTACGGCACGCGGCTGGCGGAATGCCTGGTCGCAGCGGACATGCTGGAGAAGCAGGGGCTTTCGACCACGGTGGCAGATGCGCGCTTCGCCAAGCCGTTGGACGAGGCTTTGCTGGCGCAACTCGCCAAGAACCATGAAGTGCTGATCACCATCGAAGAGGGTTCGGTCGGCGGCTTCGGCGCGTTCGTCCTGCACTCGCTGGCGGGACGTGGGTTGCTTGATTCCGGCCTCCGCATTCGCACGCTCACCCTGCCGGATATCTTCCAGGACCATGACAGTCCCGAGAAGATGTATGAGCAGGCTGGGCTCGATGCGCGCTCCATCGCGGCGAGCGCCATCAAGGCGTTGGGTCGCGGCGACGAACGAGCGCTGAAGCTGATCGTCGGCTGAGCCGGAGGCTCTTCGTGGTCAGATGTCGGCGAATTCGCGGAAGCTGCCTAGGAAGGCGTTGATGTGCACCGATACAGCAGGCGAAGACGATAGCGTCGCTTGCTCGTCGCGCCCAACGAGGTGGCTAAGGTCGACAAGGTGGGCCTTCTGATCTGGACGCAGGGCATGCGCGTTCACATATCCCATCGACCAATTTGGGAAGGCGCGTGTGTCTGTCGATTTGGTCTGCAGGACGATAACCCTGGAGTGACGGGGGTCCCTCTCGATCGCAGAGAAGATGCGCATGACCGCATTCTTCGGACCTTCGAGAACTTGGAAGAATGAGCCATCATGAAACAAAAGAAGGCCGGTGACGCCGATCGGCTCATTGTTCTTGCGGGCGACCGCCAAGACCGAGTCAAGCTGTGCAGGCGTCATCTCTTCGCGCGCCGCGCTCACATAGATGAGGCGATGAATGTCCGACATAACGAGCTTCCTTTGCGTCGCCCGATATAGCAGTAAGCCGTAAAATCGCGCTTAAACACATGGAGCATGTCAGGCCGCTGGCGCCTGCTTCAGGCGTTTCACCAGTTCCTGACGCACTTTCCACGGCTTGAAGCTGGTGTGGAGGCGCGAGAGCCAGTGGGAGTTCACAGCGCGATAGGGCTGGCCGAGGTCGCGCGTGGCGGGCAGTATCCGGCGGCCGAGGATATCGATGGCGTGATCGACTTCCTGGGGCGAGGCGAAGAACAGTTCGCGGCCGCGGTGTTCGATGATCCAGATTGGCCAGCCCTTGCCCAGCGTCTGCTTCGGCATGGGCGGATCGAACACGGTCGCCTTGTAGTAGGCGGCGTCGAGGCCCTTGTGAACCCATGGAGTGATGGGTGTTAGGACGGGCTTCTCACGATATTCGACGCGGATATGCATGGGGCCTGGATCACAATGCCGAAGCTTTCCGTCAAGCAGGCCGAACAGCGTCTGATCAGGTTTGCGCTGGCTTATCCCGAAACGGTGCTGGAGCATCCAGGGGGCCACGACGCGGTGAAGGTGAAGGGCAAGATGTAAGCGACCTTCGGCGGCGAGGCCACTCCGAAAGGCGAGGTTTCGCTGAGCGTCGAGCTGCCGGTCTCATCGGAGATGGCGCTGACGCTGCCTTGGGTGGAAACCAGGGGGGGGCCGGGAGGCCGGGCGGGGGTGCGGGGGGGGGGGGGGGCGGGGGCGGCTTCCGACCGGGGGGGGGGGGGGGGGGGGGGGCCGGGGGGTCGCGCCAAAGACGCTGGTGAAGACGCTTGGCTAGTCCTTGAAATCAGGCGAGGCCCTGGGTAGCGGCAAGGGGCTGTTGCGGCTGGAGTGGCGGTGGAGGCGCCTCTTCCTCGACCAAGCCGGGTGCAGGCGAGATTGGAATGGTTTCGTTGTCCACCCGTGCGACGCGCGCCAGCGGCGCGCCGATCAATGCGCCGATAACGCGCAAGGGCGGGGTGTGATCGCAGATCACCTTGAACATGATCAACAGGGGCAGCGCGATGATCCCGCCGACAGGGCCCCAGATCCAGATCCAGAAGCTGACAACCAGAATGATCGCCAGCGGGTTAAGCGTCATGCGGCGGCCGACAATTGTTGGCGTGATCAGGTTCGCCTCGAGGAATGAGATGCCCATGAAGGCCAGCACCGGGAATGAGGCTTCGACCAGCGTATCGAAGGTCGCAAGGCCTGCGAGGCCGAGCAGCGCCATCATGATGGCCGGGCCTAGGAAGGGGATGAAGTTGAATAGCGTGGCGAGGCCGCCCCACATCAGCGGTTCTGGCAAGCCAAGCCGCCAGCAGGCGAGACCCGTGCCGAAGCCGACAGCAATGTTGATCATCGAGAAGGTCACGATGTAGCCCGAGACACGTCGTTCGACATCGCGGAAAATGCGCGCAGCATGAACGCGCGCGCGCAGCGTGGGCTGAAAGGCGATGAATTTGAGACGGAATTCGCCCCGTGTAATAAGCAGAAAATAGCAGAGGATGAAGACGAAGCCGGTCTGGACGACGGCCGTCTGAACTGACGCAATCAGCGATTGCGCCAGGCCGGGCTGCTGCATCACGACTGTGCGCGAGGCAGGCGTGGTGGGTTGTGGGACGATCTGAAGGCCCTGCATTTCCTTGGAGATATCGGTGAGAGGCTTCAGCGGTTCTTGCAGTTTGCGCAGCTGGCGTTCAGCGCGCTGGATTGTTTGCGGCGCATTTTCCATCCAGCGCGAGGCCGGCTCAGCGATCAGGGAGAAGGCGAGATAGGCCACGCCGCCGGCGATGATCAGCGCGAGCAGTGCGGCGATGGGTCGGGGAATCCTGAACCATTCGATCCGGCTGCACAGCGGCGCGAGAATCACGCTGAACACCAGTGCGGCCGCTATGGGCAGCAGGAAAGCCTGCCCGGCCCAAAGCGCGACGCAGATCGCAAGCGCCGCCATAACGCTAAGGCATACGGCAGTGACTAGCTGCGGATGCTGTTCGACAATCAAAAACGGCTTCCGCACCGGGATCGTCTCGAAGCCTGAAGCCCGCCGTTTGCGTCTCGCCATTTGGTTGGTCGCCTTGGGATCCAACCGCAGAACGTGCAGGGGAACTCAGCGGTTCCCAGCCGAAAAGGCGGTGGTCTGGTGCGATTTCGTCTGAGGCCGGATGATCTGCCGCGAAACCGTCCAGATCCGAACGTATTCATGGGCCGTTCAGGTCGGACGTTTCACCCTGATCGTCCAAGAGGGAATGGTCATGCAGACAATCCTGAAAACGATTTTGACCGCGTACGCCTCGACTGCGCTGATAGCAGCGTGTTCGACGGCTCCGACCGAAACCGCCGCAAATGCAAAGCCTGATCCGCGTCAGGGCCCCGAGGTGAAGAATATCTGCTTCGGATCGCAGATCCGCGACTGGCGTGAGAACGATCGGGACTCCGTGATCGTCGAAGTCGCGGGACGGAAGGAATACAAGCTTCAATTGCTTGGTTCATGCGAGCCGCAAAACGCCTTCATGTCGATCGGCGTAATCTCGCGCTTTGGCGGCGGCTCATGCCTTACTCCAGGCGACCAGCTTGTCACGGACACGCGCTTCGCCAACGAAATCTGCCGTATCGAGCACATCTACGAATGGAACAAGGACGCCAAGCCGGCGGATGCGGCATCGGCAAGCTGATCGTCACTAGCTCTCCTCCGACGTGACGAAAGGAGGCCCGGGAAGCTTGCGCTTCCCGGGCCTTTTCGGACCAGGCGGGCTGCACCTCCGCCCGGCCCTTCAGATCGCGATCAAGATTGGACCCAAGCGTCGCGATCTGTGCTCGGGTTGGTTAAAGCCAGTAGCGCTCGGCCTTGTAATAATCGTACACGGTGTCCCGGAGGCCTTCGCCATCATTGCGGGTCAGTTCGTCGATCGCGTCAGCCGGCGCAGCCTGAAGCTGTTCCTTGGTCAGGTTCACGACATAGCCTTCCTTGCCCTTCTGATAGTCGAGCGATGACCAGGGAAGGGGATGGAATTTCTCGTTCATGCCGAGGAAGCCGCCGAAGCCGACGACGGCGAACATGATATTGTTGGATTGCTTGTCGAGCACGACATCCTCGACCTTGCCGATCTTGTCGCCGGCGCCGTTGTAAACACTTGTGCCGATAACCTTCGAGGCGCGGATGGCGCCCGTGTGTCCGGTTGTTGTGGTCATGGAGTTTCCTTTGCTGGTGGGTAAGCTCTTCACCAACGCGGGAAACCTCCGTGGGTTTCACCGACTGAACATGTGATGAGAAACATTTGACCGTGTCGGCGTTTCGTTGCGAATGACGTGGATGAGCATCCGTTGCAGGCATCTACCGAAGACTGTCTGGTCATTCGTTCGCGCGGAGTTTGTGCTGGTCGCCTCGCTCGCAGTGATCGCGGCGGCTCTGCTCGGCTTCATTAAGATCGCCGACGAAATGACTGAAGGCGAAGCGCACGTCTTCGACATGGCGGTCTTGCAGGCTCTGCATCCGGATGCGGCCAATCCCTCCGATCCGATCGGCCCGTTCTGGCTGGATCACGCGGCGATAGACCTTACCGCACTGGGAAGCGTCTCAGTGCTGGCGGCGATCTCTTTGCTGGTGGGCGGATTTCTGGTCCTGCAACGGAGGCGGCTGGAGGCGGCTATTATCGCGGTGGCGTTCGGCGGCGGGCTGGCGATCAGCCAGGCGCTGAAGGGATTCTTCGCACGGGAGCGGCCGCCGGAAATCTATCGCGCATCGGATATTCTCAACGCCAGCTTCCCGAGCGGTCATGCGCTGCTGTCGGCGGTCGTGTTTCTGACGCTCGGCGCGATGCTGGCCCAGGCGGCCAAGGGCAGGGCGTTGCGCATCTATGTGATGGCGGTCGCGATTGTGCTGGTGCTGCTGGTGGGCGTGACGCGTATCTATCTTGGCGTTCATTGGATGACGGACGTGCTGGCGGGATGGTCGGCCGGCGCAGCATGGGCGACGGCTTGTTGGCTGACTGGGCGGTGGCTCAAGCAAAGGCGGCCCGCACCGGCCGCCAAATCCGCGCCTTGACCAGCGTCCGGGAAATGGCGCGTCGCTTGCAGCCCAATTGAGGCATGCAAGATTCTATCATTAACCCAGCGACTGCCCGGGACGTGGATGTGTGCGTTTGCACTTTCCGCCGCGCCTCGGTGTCCGATCTGCTCGCTTCGCTGGCGAAGCTCGAAACGCCGGGTTGGCGGGTGCGGGTGATCGTGGCCGACAATGACGACCAGCCATCTGCGCGTGAAACGGTCGAAAGCGCCTTCGCGGCCTTTCGGTTGGACGGTCGCTATATTCATGCCCCGGCGCGAAACATTTCGGTGGCGCGCAATGCCTGCCTTGATGCAGCGCAGGCGCCGCTCGTGGCCTTCATCGACGACGACGAAACCGCTCGGTCCGATTGGCTGGCGAAGCTGATCGCGCGTCAAGAAGCTACCAAGGCCAGCGTCGTGTTCGGGAAGGTTAAAGCGGTTTACGCGGCTGATGCACCGGTGTGGATGCCCGCAGCGGACATGCATTCGACGCCGCCGCCAATTCGCAATGGCGAGATCGTGGGCGGATACACCTGCAACGTTCTGATGCGACGCGACGTCGTGGGGGCGCTGCGTTTCGATCCAGCCTATGGGCGGACGGGTGGGGAAGACACGAAATTCTTCACACAACTCCAGGGCGAGGGCGTCGCCATGGTTTACGCAGATGACGCTGTGGTCGACGAACCGATTACGCAGGCGCGATCGAGCCTGGAATGGCTGAAAACACGGGCTTATAGGGCAGGGCAGACCTGGGGCCTGGTCGAGCTGCGCAACCGCAAGCCGAAGGTTATGCTGGGAGTGATGTCGCTGGCCAAGATCGTCTTCTGTCTGATCCAGGCAGGGATGACTTTCTGGTCGCCAGGCCGTTGGCGCAGGGCCGTGGTGCGGTCGCGGTTTCATGCGGGCGTCATGGCCGCGGCAGCGGGCAAGGCGCCGCTCGAGCTCTACGGGCAAGCCAATGCCTGATCGCCGCCTTTTTGCCCCTGACGCGGGAATAGCAGCACGCAGCGGGCGAGCACCAGTGTGGGCCGGTTATTCACAGGGTAGGTTTACAAGGGAAGTAGCGGGCGATGGCTGATACAACATCCTTTGAGGGGATCATCGTACAGAGCAGCGTGACAGCGGCTCCAAAGCCCGCACGTGTAAAATCGCGGGCAAAACGGGCCGTCGGCGTATTCGCCTGGATCGGATTAATGGCTCTGGGCGTCGCGGTAATCGCCCCGATTTCTCATTTCACGCTCATGGAGGCGCAGACGGTCGTGCTGCAGCACGCGGATGACGCAGCGGCGGAGCAGGCGCTAAAGCTGGACTGGTCGCAATCCAGGTCGCCAGACTATATGGAGACGCTGTCCGAGCTTGCGATGCAGATGCCCGTGGTGGACACAGGCTCGGCCTATGTCGCCGCGAGCCGCACAGTTGAACTCGATCCCTCGCGGGCGTTTGCTTGGGCCCAGCTGGCGCAACTCGAAGCGCGCCGAGCGTCAGGCAAGGTAAACAAGGCTTCGCTTGAGGCTTTGAGCAAGTCCATGGATGCGTGCCCGCTGTGCAGCGACGAATTGATCAGCTGGCGTCTCAACTTCGTGCTGGCGAACTGGGGAGCGATCCCGGAGGCGCTGCGCCGCAAGGCTTTCGAGCATGCGGATCTGCTGCGCTGGGTCGGACCGAACACGGAATTTCTCGCTGAGATGCGGATCAAGGCAGACCAGAACGGCATTCCGTTCGACACCTACCGCGCCGCCGTCAACACCCCGGCAAGGACTTGGGACATCGGCCCGGCGTCGGAGGCCAAGGCCGCCAAGGCGGACCATCCGGCCTGACGCGCTAGCCGCGCTAGAACATCGAGCTTTTGCGCTCGTGCACTTTCATCGCAGCGCGTTCATACATCATTTCGACGAGCTGCGCGGCGGATTTCCCGTTCATGTCGACGCGGGAGGCAAGGTTGTTCTCCTTGAGAACCTTCTTGATGTCGCCAAGCTTCATCGCGCCGAATACAGACATGAAATTTGCCTTCGGCCCTGTCGCAAGCGCGTAAGGGCTGGCGACATCGGCTTTGGCGGCGTCTTCGAAAACGACATTGCCGCCCAGCGCCTTCACCAGTCTTGCGGCCAGGACCGGGTTGGAGCGCACTTCGGCGCGGAGTTCATCGAAGAAGCGATCGAGATATTCGACCGGCGTCAGTCCCGGACTTTCGCCCATGTTCCACCAGTGCGTTGCGTCATGAAATCGGTGAAGCGTTCGGCAAGCCGGCGGACGTCACTCGATACGCCTGCATACTTGCCACGGAAGGTATCATAGCTGTCGGGCGCAGCGCGATCCATGGCGTTGAGAACATGTATGGATTCCGGGATGGTCGGGCCGAACCAGCGATCCTTGAGATAGATCTCGCGCAGGTCGGAGGCGACGGAACGCGCATATTTCGTGTCGCGAAAGCGCGTTACCACTACAAAGTTACGCCCCGGCAGATCGGGTGCGATGAACTTGCCGACCCAGTCGGAGAATTGTTTGGTCCCCCACGTCGACACGGAGTCCGCGATCGTCGGCGTGATGAAGGCGTCCGCCAGCAAAAGCCCGGCGCGGGCGAGCGGCGAAAGGTGAGGGGGGCAATCTAGCAGGATGACGTCGTAAAGCGGCAGCAGCGGCTCGAAAGCTTCGCGGAAGAACCTCGCAAGTGCATCCGACAGTGTGGTCGGCGTGCCTGAGCGTGAATACCATTCTTCCTCAAGGCTCAGTTCGCGCAGGCGCAAGTGTGGGTGCGAGGGAAGGCTGGAAATCCAGCCTAGGCGTTCGTCATTCTCTTCCGCGCGGCGAAGTTCCTCGAGCGTCACGGCGTTGGGCATTATGAAGGGCGCGGCGGAGGGCGTCTTGCCTTCCATGAAGCTGGCGAGGACGTGGTGGACGCCTTTGCCCTGGTCAGATGCGGCCTGGACGCCGCGCTCGGTGAGCAGCATCTGGCTGGAGTTGGCTTGTGGGTCGAGGTCGATGACCAGCACGTTCATGCCGTAATAGAAGGCGAGGCCGTCCGCCAGCATGACGGTCGTTGTCGATTTGCCAACGCCCCCCTTGAGGTTGGCGATGGCCGCGGTCAGCGCCGTCATCAGGCTTCCTGTTCTTTTTCGCGCGGTTCGATGCGGCGCCCGGTAGCGACACCACATGCCGCGCCAAGGAGCAAGGCGTATAGCCACACGGCGCTCGGCAGGTCGAGTGAGGAATCTGTCACGCCATGCAGCAGCATGAAAACGCCCGCGATCACGGCGAGACGCAGGAAAGTGCGTGGCGTGCGATGTGACTTCAGCGCGCTGATTAGGCGCGTGTACACAGCGGCCAGCGCAAGGACGAGTAAGGCGAGACCGACAATGCCGACCTCGACCAGCCACGTCACGAAGACGTTGTGCGCGCCGCCTGGCGCACGCATCGCCTTTGCGTTGAAGAGCGTCATCATCCTCTCGCCTTCAACGCCGATCGAGCCGAGGCCGTGGCCGAAGGCGGGGCTTTCCATCCATGCGCCCATATAAGCCTGGATGCGCTGCATGTTCGGCACGACGTCCGAGCCGCCAAGGCCGGGCGCGATCGTCTCGTCGCTTGTCCAGCCGAGCCATACGCCCCAGCCTGCCAGACCCAAAGCGATCAGCGGCGCCACGATGGCGGCGATGCGCATCGGTATGCCGCGGTGCTCACGCGAGGTGATGGGCAGCGTATCCCACCACATCAGCGCGACGAGCAAGGCGAGCGTGAGGAGAATCCCCGTCCGGGATCCAACAATCGACAGGCAGGTCAGCGACAGGCCAACCAGCAGAATTCCCCCAAGGCCCTG
Source organism: Hyphomonadaceae bacterium (assembly GCA_016714495.1). Lineage (GTDB taxonomy): Bacteria > Pseudomonadota > Alphaproteobacteria > Caulobacterales > Hyphomonadaceae > UBA7672. The sequence goes on from JADKDU010000002.1 coordinate 384,762, forward strand.
ACGCAGCATCTGTTCGATCATCTGCGACCGCGCCAGAGCTTCGGCGTCCATCTGCTTGATGACATGGAGAATTCTGCTCATGCCGACGATGGCGAAAAGTCCGAAGAGGACAGACGCGTTGGCGGGCGTTTCGAAGGCGCCCAGAATGGCGTTCATGCCAGAGGGCGCCGCGGAAACGTTGAGGACAAAGATCCAGGTGCAATACGCGATCGCGCCCCAGATCACCGCCGCCCAGGCAAAATCCAGCGACCTGCGGTGACGCGCGGCGATGTATCCGATCGACCAGAGAGAGCCTGCCGCAAAGAGAACTGCCAGGTCGGGTGCTGCGCGGTAAAGCGGGCCGGCAAGCCCCGCCGCGCCGTAGGCTGCGATGACGCCAGCGCCCAGCATCATGCCGAGGGTGACGTGATGCGGACCAGCTGCGAAAATCGCGGCGACAGCCGCAACGATCAGCATTCCGGAAATCGGCAGGGCCGCAATGGGCTGGACGGCGCCATAGGCAAGGTGCGCGATCGTCAGCAACGTCACCGCGGCGACCGGAGGCAGAACATCGCGCAATCGGATGCGCGGAAGGTCAACCGGCGCAGGGCGCGGACGGCTCCAGCCCATGGCTGCCTGCGCTGGAATTTTAGCCATAACGTCCGCCCTCGACACCCGGGAAAGAAGTTAGATCAACGCAAAGACGAGTCCATTTACCGCGAGCAAGCCTCGAAAATTCTGTGGCTAGGGCGCCAAGATAGGCGAACTATCACACTGCTTTTCCCGTCTCAGGTGTGCTGAAACGATGCAGGCTGCGTGTGCCGCTTGCGCCAGTGTCGCGAAGCGTTTCGGAAATCAGAGCAGCGAGCTCGCCGCGCGGCGCCACAAAGGTCGATTCCGGCAGGTCCAGCAGGTGCGAGCGTTTCACGGCGATCGAACCGCGATCCGCGATCAGTGCACGGACCAGGCCGGGCAGGGTGCAAGCGAGATTTTCCGAGACGGTAAATCCCGCGGCGCGGGCATTGATCCATTTCGCGGTTTGCGTGCCTTCAGGCGCGATCGACGGAACCGCATAATAGCCGCCTTCATAAATCCGGTTGGGAAGCAGCCAGACCGAGTTGTAACCGGCTTCCATGAAATCGCCGGCCCAGACGAGGTCGAGACCGCCATAGATGCGAGCCAGGTCTTCCGGCGCGCGATAGCGACCTTGAAACTCCACGTTTTCAAGACCTTGAATCTGTTGATCAAAATCCGGAACTTCCTCAGGCGACGCAATGCCGTGCATGACGATGCGAACCTGCGGCCCCAGCTGGCGCGCAAGCTCAGTCAGAAGCCCGAGGCTGCGCGCGCAGCGAAGCCTGCCGACCCAGCCGATGCGAAGCGGCTCTGTTGGTTTCGAAAGCGTATCATCCCGCTTGGGGCGTGGGCCGTATTCTGCGCCAGCCGCGAGACGGTTCTCGATGAGGTAGGGCCTGTATTGGCCGCGATGGCGGACCTCGTAGTAATTCTCAAGAAACCCCGGTGAAGACACGACGAGTCGCTTCGTTTTGCGCAGCAACGCGCCCTCGATACGGCGAAGCGCCAAACCGATCAGGTCTTTTCTGGTCAACAATCTATGAACGTCGAGCGCCTCGTAGATCACGGGCGTCTTCAACCCTGCATGGCGCTTGGCGAGGAAAGCGGTCGCTAGCATGTCGAGATTGCGGGCGTAGATCACGTCAGCGGAGGCCAGCAGGTCAAGGGCGTCTGCGGCGCGGCGGGCGCCGGTGAAGATGGATTTGATACGCTGGCGATAATCGCCGTCGAAGGTGCGGCCGAGGTCGATGTTTTCCCAGTCCACCTGCACGTCGTCGCGGCGGCGCATGGTGAACCCCGCCACTTCCAGCCCGTCGTCACGAAACCCCTGCACGCGCCGGCGAACGGCGGCGTCGGCAGCGTCGTGACCGAAGAAGGCGATACGCGTCATGCGTGAAAAACCTGCAAGGGATGGGCCTTGGCGCCAGGCGCCCGTGCACTGGTACGCATCGGCCCGTCATGCAACTGCATTAACCATGCACGCGAGAGTTGAACCGTTTTTAAGACGTGCAATTCCCGGCGCAGAGTGGCCAGATGAGCCCCGGAAGAACGATGCGCGCTTTGTCCGGGCCGCTGACATTGGGCCCGCCTGGCACGCTTGGGCAGGGAACAATGGGCGGCTTGGCTCGCCTGTTGCGTAACACGGTGGCCGCGCCTGTCCTGGGTGACAGGCCGAAACAGGAGTTCCGGTTGACCCTTCCGCAACAGCGGATCCTCGAGGTCGTCTCTGGCCTCGCACGAACGACCGGCAATCTGCTGGGGGCGTTCGGCCGGGGCATTGCGGGCGTTTTCGGCGGCGGGGGCCCGCGCTCGCTAACCAAACAAGTTCTTATTCCAGGGCCCCCTGCGCTGGTTCCGCCGGGTCGGCGTGTCTACGCCGTGGGCGACGTTCACGGCCGGGCAGACCTGCTCGTGCGGTTGCTGAAAGATCTGCATGAGGACATAGGCCGAGGCGGCTTCGAGGGCCGGCCTATCTTGGTTATGCTGGGCGATTATATCGACCGTGGATTCCAGTCGAAGGACGTCATTGATGTCCTGATGGGCGAATTGATGTCCCCGTTCGAGACATATTTCCTAAAGGGGAACCATGAGGCGGCCATGCTTCAGTTTCTCACTGACCCCACGATCGGCCCGCGCTGGTCGGAATTCGGCGGGGCCGAGACGCTGGTATCCTACGGCGTTCGCCCGCCCCGGACGCGCACCTCGGCGGATGAATGGAGGACGGCGTCGGAAGCCCTGAACCAGGCCTTGCCGCCTGAACACCTTAATTTCCTGAGCAATCTCGATCTCAGCGTGCGTATTGGCGATTATGTTTTCGTGCATGCTGGTGTGCGTCCGGGCGTGCCGCTGGACCAGCAGACCGAGTACGATCTGCTCTGGATCCGCGAAGAGTTCCTCAGCGACAGCCGGGCGCTCGGCGCCGTGATCGTTCACGGACACACGCCAACGACGCTGCCGCACAAGGACTCGCGGCGCGTCGGTATTGATACCGGCGCCTATCTCAGCGGGCGGCTGACCGCGGCCCGTTTCGAGCATGACAGCGTCGAATTCATTTCAACCGGACCGCGCGTGGACGCGGTCGCGGCAACCAAGGTTTCCTAGGAGGGATATGATGAATTCTCTCAAGAAGGTCGTTCTAGCGGTCGTCAGCATCGGTGCGATTGTCCTCGCGGCGTGCTCTACCGGGCCCGAAATGGGCGACCCGGAGGAGTTAACCCAGGCCGGAATGGGAATGGCGGGCTACAAGTTGGGTTCGGGCGACGAGATCAAGGTGACCGTATATGGCGAGCCGGAACTGTCTGGCCCCTTTGTGGTCGATGGCCAGGGCTCGATCTCGATGTCCCTGATTGGTCAGGTCGAAGTGGTGAATCTTTCCCTGACTGAAATGAGCCGGGTTCTTGAAACGAAACTCAAGGATGGCTGGCTGAAGGATCCGAAGGTCACGGCTGAACTGGTTAAGGGCCGCCCCTATTACATTCTCGGCGAAGTGAACCGGCCGGGCGAATATCCCTTTGTCTCGGGCCTTACCATGATGAACGCAATCGCGAGCGCGGGAGACTTTACCTATCGCGCCGACCGGGGCCGCATCCTGGTCAAGAGCGCCGACAGCCCGAACGAGCGCGAGGTCGTGCTGACGCCCACGACAACCGTGCGCCCCGGCGACACAATCCGAATCCGCGAACGCTTCTTCTAGGATAATGCCTGGCAGGCGAGTGCCTGCGCGATCTGCACGCTGAGGGATGAGCTGTCTTGAACTATACGCCCCTCTCTGATGGTAAACGACGAAAGTCGAGGGGGCGTGTGAGACGGCCTTTCCGCCTCGTTGCCTTGACTATCGTTCTGGCTGGCTCTTCACCGGCCGCTCTTGCTCAGCATGCCGAAATTGTCGGCCCGCTGACCGAGGGTGTGCGCTGTTCCAGCCCGAACGCAAAGGAAGATTTCGAGTTCAATATCCGGAAGCTCGAAGCGACGGACGAGGCGATCAGCGTGGCGCTTGGCATTGTCGCTGGCGATGAAGCGCGGTGCCAACCAATGCGGGATGCAGCAAATGAACTCGTTGCGGTTTACCCGATCGCCACACCCGCGCCTGTAGAGGATCCCTCCGCCCTTGCGGCAAAGCATGGCATTGACCAGACGTTGGCCGAGGCGGACCGCAAGGCGGCGAGCTTGAAATTCGAAGTGGGGCCGCCGCCCCGAAACATGACGAGAGGGAGGGGGCCATTCTCCGGCCCGTTCCGTGAATAGGTCAACCGTCGCGCGAGGAGCGGCGATTGTCTCATCAACCGCGAAGCGAGTTTTAAGGATTGTCCGGCCCCGTTCTTGCTACCCGCGAAAGACGCTGAACGTTCCAATAAGGTAAATGCCAATGAAGCTCGGTCTCAAACATCTCCTGCTCACGACGGCGCTGGTTGGCGTGATCGCGCCAGTTGCATCGGCGCAGGACAATCCGTTCCTGCGCGGGCGGCATGTAGCGGTGACCGAGCGTGGCCAGCCGCAATATGATCCCGAGTCGATCCGCGCCGGTTCGTTCCAGATCAGCTCAAACCTGTTGGCTGCCGCTGAATACAACGACAACGTTTTTGGCCAGGCGTCCAACACCGTCGAAGACACGATTATCCGGATCCGCCCTGAGGTCGTCGCAACCTCGAACTGGACTGTTCACGCGATTACCGCCGGCGCCAGCGTCGACCACCGCGAATACACCAGCGAGGGCAGCGAGACGTCGACCGACTACAACCTGTTCGTTGGCGGGCGCCTTGATGGAACCCGTAACTTCCAGCTGACCGGCAACGCTTCAGCCGGCCAACTTACAGAAGCGCGCTATGAGCCCGGCAGCCAGGGCGCCCCCGAGCCGGCGCAAAACCGGTATCTCAACGCGGATGTCGGCGCTTCCTACCGCTCTGACCGGCTGCTGCTGCAGGGCCAAGTCGGCACGCGCGACAACAATTACCAGTACCTCTACGCACAGCGCGACATGACCGAAAACTTTATCAGCGGTCGCATGTCGTATGCGATTTCTCCCGACATCGCCGTCTTCGGCGACGTCCGCCAGACCGACTTCGAATACGATCAGTCCGCCCGTGACGGCAGCCAGATCAGCTACCGCGCCGGCGTCAGCTTCGAACTGTCGGCGCCGTTCCGAGGTGAGGTGGCCGTGGGTCAGGTCACAGACGAGCGCGACGCCCCCGGCGTCGCGGACTCCGAAGCGCTGAGCCTCGACGCCGCCGTGATGTGGTTCCCCACCCAGCTCACCACCGTGACGGTCCGCGGCTTTGCTGGCATCACCGACCCTGGCATTCTCGAAGCGCTCTCGGCAAACACGCAACGCTACTCGGTCCGCGCCGACCACGAACTGCTTCGCAACGTTGTGCTGTTCGGTGAATTGGGATTCGGCAGCTACGAATTCAACGCGGCCCCTGGCTTCCCGCTTTATGATCGCAAGGATGAATACGTCGATGCCGCAATCGGCGGCGCATACAAGCTCAACAAACACGCCCACGTCGAGGTTGGCTATCACACGCGCTCGACCGATGCTTCAGGCGCTGCAAACTTCGACGTCGACCAGAATGTCTTCAGCGTGGGCCTGAGAGTCTTCCCCTAGGCCGCAACAGACGGCCGCGTAAATAGAAAGCCGGAGTAAGACGGTTGAACAAGGTCTATCCCATCGACGTCACTTCGGGCTATCCACGCGGCGCATCGCCTCTACCGTCCGCGCCTGTCGAGAGCGAGAATGTCATCAGCGTCCAGCGTGTCGTCAGGGCGATGCGCCGTCGCGCCAGCCTGATGGCGGCTGTCTTCGTGCTTGCGTTCGCTGCCGTCGCGATTCACGCCTTCCAGCTGAAGCCTGCCTACACGGCGACAGCGCGCGTCATCGTCAACACGCGCGACCAGAACGTTGTTGATATCGGCGCAGTGCTCTCAGGCATGCCCGCCAACTCGAGCATGCTCGACACCGAGGCCGAAATCCTCCGCAGCCGGACGCTGATCGAGAAGGTCGTGAAGCGTCTCGATCTCGCGAACAGCCCGGAGTTCAACTGGAACCTGGCGCCGCCCAGTGACTGGGATGTCCGCGTCGGCCAGATCAAATCCTTCGTCAAGGGACTGCTGCCCTTCGGCAGCGCCAGCGCCGCGGCGCCTCCGCCGCCAGCACCGGGGTCGCCCGAGGCGATCGAGGCAGAGCGGGCCATCCTGGACGGGATCATCGATAGCGTTCGCGGACGCATCTACGTCAACCGGCTCGGGCCGACTTACATCATCGAGATCAATGCGACGAGCGGCAGCCCCAAGATGGCCTCCGCGCTCTCGAACACGCTGGCTGAAGTTTATCTCGACAACCAGCTTGAAACGAAATTCGAGGCGACCAAGCGCGCCCAGGAATGGCTGAACGAACGCCTCGCCGTCCTGCGTGACGAGCTGCGCGAAGCCGAAAGCAAGGTCGAGGCGCACCGTGCGTCGACCGGACTGCTGCGCACAGGTGACGTCACGCTCACTGAGCAGACAATCCGCGACATCAACGCCGAACTCACCCAGGCTCAATCCGAATACGCTGGCAAAAGCGCGCGCCTGCGCAACATGAACGAACAGATGCGCGCCAACCGCGGCATCGACACAATCGCCGAAGCGCAGAGCTCAGGCGCCATCGCCAATCTGCGCGCCGCGCAGACAGCTCTGTCCGCCCGCAAGGCCGACGTGACGCGCCGCTACGATGTGCGTCACCCCGAATACCAGAAGGTTATGGCGGAAGAGGCCGACAACATGCGCCAGATCGAGGCCGAGTTGCGCCGCATCGCCTCGTCGCTGGAGCAGGAAGTCCTCATTTCGCGCGAGCGCGTCAACAGCTTGCAGACCAGCCTCAACCGCGCCAAGGGCGAGCTTGCCGGCAACAACCGCGCTGGCGTCGAGCAGGCCGCCCTGGAGCGTGATGCGCAGGCGACGCGGACGCTGTTCGACGAGTTCAACAATCGCTTTAAGGAAACGGGCGAGCTCGAAGGCATCACGGATGCCGACGCTGTCATCGACAGCTATGCCCCAGTCCCGACCGGTCCGAGCTTCCCTAACACCAGGCTTAACCTGATGCTGGGCTTCATGCTGGGCCTTGCCCTCGCAGGCTTTGCCGCCGTCATAATGGAGCTGCTTGACAACTACATGTCTTCGCCGGAGGACGTTGAGCAGGTCTCGGGCGTGCCGTTCATCGGTCAGATACCGCTGCTGCCCGCTGCCGGCAACTTCACCAAGGCGAAGGTCAAGCCGGCCGAGTATCTGATCGAGAAACCGCACTCGGGATTTGCCGAAGCGTATCGCCACCTGCGCGCCTCGATCATGTTCGCGGATATCGACAAGGCGGCCAAGACAGTTGCCGTCGTTTCTTCGCTGCCGAGCGAAGGCAAGACGAGCATGACCTTCTGCCTCGGCCGCATGGCCGCGATGTCAGGCACCAAGACGATCGTTGTCGACGGCGACATTCGCCTGCGCCAGCTGACCGAAGTTTCAGGCGTGAAAGCCGAGGCCGGCCTGCTCGAATACCTCTTCGGCGAAGCCCGCCTCGCAGACGCTATCCAGACGGACGACCCAACCGGCCTTCATATTCTGCCGTTGACCGATCGCATGCATACGCCGCGCGACGTGTTCGGCAGCCGCGCTTTCGACGCGCTGCTTAGCATGCTGCAACAGACTTACGACCTGATCATCATTGACACGGGTCCGATCCTGCTGATGGCCGAGACGCGTGTGATCACCTCGAAGGTCGATCAGGTTGTCGTGGCGACGCGCTGGCGCAAGACGCACCGCGGAACGCTGCGCGAAACGATGAAGATCCTGCGCGACTTCCACGCCAACGTCGCCGGCGTCGTGCTCACCTTCGTGGACCTGCGCAAGCGCTCGCACCACGCCTACACGAGCGCGAACTACAAGGCTTACGCGAAGTATTATCACGACAAATAGACAAGTTGCCGGGGGGCAAAAGGGCGCTCCGCGCCGTCAAGGTGCGGGGCGCTTCTTCTTTCAGTCCAGCGCCTTCAGCGCCTGATCGAGGTCCGCAATCAGGTCGGCGGGGTCTTCAAGCCCAATCGACAAGCGGATGAGCGGACCGCCATAGGCTGGTTTTGTCAGGTTGCGCTTCAGCTGCGGGTCGCAATAGATGGCGAGGCTTTCGAAGCCGCCATACGAGAAACCGAGCCCGAAGAGTTCAAGCGCGTCAAGGAACGCATGGACCTGGAGCGTCTCTGACGACTTCAGAACGATGCCGAACAGTCCCGACGCCCCCGAGAAATCCCGCCGCCACAACGCATGCCCCGGATCGCTTTCCAGCGCCGGGTGAAGAACCCGCCGGATCGACGGATGCGCGTCAAGCCAGCGCGCGACTTCCACCGCCGACGCCTGATGCCGATCCATCCGCATGGCGAGCGAGCGTGCGCCGCGCAGCACGGTGTAGGCGTCATCGGCCGAAGTGTTGACGCCCAGATCGGCGATGGTTTCCTTCAAGCGCGCGAACAGCGCTTCGCTGTTGGCGAAGATCGCGCCGCTCAGCACATCGGCGCCGCCGCTCACATACTTGGTGTTGGCTTGAACCGAGATGTCGAAGCCGAGCGAGAGCGGCTTGTGGAACACGCCGCCGCTCCACGTGTTGTCCATCGTCGTCACGACACCCTTGGCTTTCGCAGCCGTGGCGATGGCCGGAGCATCCGCGATTTCGAACGTCATCGAGCCGGGGCTTTCAAGGAAGATCAGCTTGGTCGTCGGCCGGATCAGCGCTTCGATGCCCGCACCGATTGTCGTATCGAAATACTCTGTCTCGCAGCCCCAGCGGCTTAGCGTCCGGTCACAAAAGCGGCGTGTTGGCCCGTAGGTGTTGTCGCCGACAAGCACATGCGCGCCGGCCTGCGCGAATGCGATGAAGGGGATCGTGCAGGCAAGCAGGCCGGATTCTACAATGGCGCAGTGATCGGCATTCTCGATTTCCGCGAGCGCATCCTTCAAGGCTGCATGCGTCGCCGTGCCGTGCCGCCCATAGGTCCAGCCGCCGGGCTCGAAGAGCTTGCTGGCGCTTTCAACCAGAACCGTCGAGGCGCGCTGAACAACCGGGTTCACGCCGCCTTGTGTGAGTTTGCGATCGCGTGCGGCGTGCGTCAGGCGCGTGCTTAGTGCGCGTTTGCCCTGTTTGCCCTCGCCGCTCTTGTCCGGGCCAGAGGCCATCGTCTCAACCTGTCTCGACGGGAGTTTCGCTGTCGGGTTTTCCCCACTCGCTCCACGACCCGTCATAGACTGCGGAGTCATCGTGTCCCGCAACCGATTGTGCAAGCGCGAGGATCGCAGCCGTCACGCCCGAACCGCATGTGTTGATGATTGGTCGCGCGAGATCTAGGCCGGCCTTCGCGAACAGGGCCTTGAGCTCATCCTCGGACTTGAGACGGCCATCCGCAGCGATCACCTGCGCATAGTGAACACTGATGGAGTTCGGGATGTGGCCCTTGCGAAGGCCCGGGCGCGGCTCTTCCATTTCGCCGCGGAAACGCGGGGCCGAACGTGCGTCGACAACCTGCGCGGCGTTCGACGTGAGGTTCGATTTGATCTGGCCGAGATCGCGCACGAGGTCGCGGCGCGGGCGAACGGTGAAGTGGCGATCAGCCTGGAAGTGCGGGAGAAGGTCTTCGATATCGCCGCCAGCTGCGCGCCATGCTTCGAAGCCTCCGTCAAGCACCGCAACATCACCATGCCCCATCGCGCGGAACATCCACCACACACGAGCAGAAGCGAGAAAACCGTTCTGATCGTAGCAGATAACGCGATGACCATCGCCGAGACCAAGCTTGCGAACGCGTGATGAAAACTTCTCGGGCGGCGGCAGCATGTGGGGCAGGGGGCTGTCGGTATCCGCGACGTCGTCGATGTCGAAATAGCGCGCGCCTGTGATGTGATGGGCGTCATAGACCTGACGGCCTGTCTGGGGTGAACCCGGCATAAAATACGTGCAGTCGAGCACGCGGACATCTGGTGCGGTGAGGTGAGACCTCAGCCATTCGGCGGAGACGACCGGCTTTTCCGGCATGAAACGGGCGACCATCTGGCGCCACTCCGTGAGCTGAAGACTGACAGGCGGTCCAACTAGCCAGAGCTGTGCATACGGGCAAGGTGAAGGACTGGAGAGATTTGCCCAACTTCACCCAGCGCCGCGCCACTGCACAGCAGGAACGTGCGCCATTATGAGCGCCAAGTAATGGAATTTGCGATCGTTTGTGCATCGCAACAGTTGAGCGTGTCGCTGTATTGAATCGTAACACAAGAAAGATCCAGAAACCCTTTAAATGAGTGGGTATTCGACTATTCGCGCATTGGGCGAAGTGAGTTGTTTGCGGTGCAATATGGGAGTTCTCTTCGTTAACGGGCTGTTACTTCTCGCGAATCGGGAGAAGGGGCCGGACAACTCGCTTGCTTGGGGATGATGGCAGGCGGTCCGAGCGTTTTCAGCACCTTCGAGCCGCCCCTTGGAGGAAGGGGCGGGTGTGGGCATCGGGCCGGCTTAGCTGGTCCGGGTATTGCGTATGGGGATCGGAGTCGCTCCGGTCGAGGGTGTGGTCGTTATGAAGAATGGTAGCGGCGTAGAGGCTGAACGCCTCGTCGCGTGGGCCGGCAGCCCTCCTGCCGGCGGTATTTTCCGGGTTCATACGAGTGCGTTGAAGCGCGGTATGGACCTGATCATGGCGTTTGCCGTACTGGCGTTCCTCACGCCCTTGCTGCTTGCCATCTATCTCCTTCTCAAGATTTTCGATCCGGGTCCCGCGCTGTTCAGCCAGCTTCGCGTTGGTCGCGATGGGCGCACGTTTACCGTCTACAAGTTCCGCACGATGCGCGTGGACGCGCAGGAGCGGCTCGAAAAGATGCTCGCCAGCGATCCTAAGGCGGCTGCAGAATGGGCTCAGTTCCAGAAGCTGCGGTATGATCCGCGCGTAACCGTGCTCGGACGTTTTCTCCGCAAGAGCAGCCTTGACGAGCTTCCACAGCTGTTGAACATCGTTCGTGGCGAGATGTCGGTGATCGGACCGCGCCCGGTGACGTCAGGCGAAATCCACCGCTATGGCGCGGAATATCCCTATTACACCGCGGTCCGCCCCGGTGTGCTCGGTCTGTGGCAGGTGAGCGGCCGTAACAAGCTGACCTACGAACAGCGCGTCGCCTTTGACGTCCAGTACGTGAAGACCTGGTCGATCTGGCAGGATTTCAAAATCCTGCTCATGGCCGTCCCGGTCGTCTTGCTGGGTCTGGGCGCTTACTAGCGCATCAGGCGAGTTCCCACGCTTCAGCTGATAATTGTTAGCCGCCCCGGAACGCGTTCCGGGCTCGGTGCGTTTTATTCACAACGCGCGAATGTCGGTGGAAGCATCGATTCGCTTTTGTCGCCAATGCCGCATCCGCGATTGAAGGATTGTTAAGGGGGCCCCTTCAACAGTGTGTGCGTATGTGTGTAGGGCGAAATGAGTCACGCGTCAGCAATTCCGCCCGGAGGTAGCTTGGGCACGACCCGAAGAGGTTGGACCGCGCCGGTCAATCGCGTCAGCGACAGCGAGCACCCGCGCGCAGGCGAGCCGCTGCACATCGACCTCGACCAAGAGAATGATCCCTACGCTGACGACCCGAAATGGCCGGCGTGGAAGGTCACGCTCGCTGTAGTGTTCTTCTGCGCCGCCTTCTGGTCGGGCATCAGCTATCTGGCCACGCGCATTTTCGGCTAGCGATCAGGTTTCATACCAGTCCGGCGTCGGCAGGCCTTTTTCCTTCAGGAAGGCGCCGTTGTAGAGCTTCGACAGGTAACGGTTGCCGTAGTCGCAGAGCACCGTCACGACGGTCGAGCCCTTGCCAAGCTTCCGCGCCATCTCCATCGCACCGGCGATATTGACGCCCGAGGAACCGCCAAGGCACATGCCTTCATTTTTCGTGAGGTCGAACAGCACGCGCAACGCGTCTGCGTCGTCGATCCGCCAGGCGTCATCGACCGCCACATCCTGAAGGTTCGCCGTGATCCGCGATTGGCCAATGCCCTCAGTGATCGACGTGCCTTCCGACTTCAGTTCTCCGCTCTTGTAGTAAGAAAAGAGGGAAGCGCCGCCGGGATCGGCGAGCCCGATCTGAACCTTCTTGCTGCGCTCCTTCAGCGCCAGCGAAACGCCGCCAAGCGTGCCGCCTGAGCCGACCGAGCAGATGAAACCATCAAGCTTGCCGTCCGTCTGTTCCCAGATTTCCGGTCCGGTCGCTTCATAATGCGCTTTGCGGTTGGCCACGTTGTCGAACTGGTTGGCCCAGATCGCGCCCTTGGGCTCCGTCTTCGCCATCTCTTCGGCGAGGCGCTGTGAATATTTCACGTAATGATTGGGATTGGCGTACGGGACCGCATCCACCTCGACCAGCTTCGCGCCAAGCGAACGGACGGCGTCCTTCTTCTCCTGGCTCTGCGTGCGCGGCATCACGATAACCGTGCGATAGCCGAGAGCATTGCCGACAACAGCCAGACCAATACCCGTATTGCCCGCCGTGCCTTCGACGATGACGCCGCCGGGCTGCAGTCGGCCGGATTTTTCCGCATCCCGGATCATGCCGAGCGCCGCGCGATCCTTCACCGACTGCCCAGGATTCAGGAACTCGGCCTTGCCGTAGATATTTGCCCCGGTCAGCTCTGACGCTTTCCTGAGCTTTATCAGCGGGGTCCGGCCGATCGCTTCGATGACGTTGTCAAATTTACGCATGAAAGCCCCTTGGCGCAGCCATTCCCTCCCGGGCGGTTGTGCGCGCGCTCTATGACCTAGGGAGATTGTGGCGCGCGATCAACCTTGTAGCCTCATGATCCGAAGGGGTTTGCCTAGCGTATCCGGTATATTCGGCATCACAGGCCCTCCGATGAGCTTTCACGACAGCGCCTATTCCGCCTTCATGCTTGATTACGCAGCGGGAGTCCTGGCGCCGGCCGAACGGCTGGTGGCCGATCTGCACCGCGTACTTTCGCGCGTCGGGGCAAAAAACGCGCTGCTGCTGGAAAGCATGGGCGGTGCAATTCTGGAAGGAGTGGTCCCGGCAGATGGGACGCCGCCGCCCAGGCTGGGGCCGCAGGATCACGTCTTTGAGACTTCCACGCGGTTCGATCGCTACCTGAAACGCGACCTGGTCGCCCTGAAATGGCGCAAGAGCATTTTCGGCGTGAAGACCCTGCCCACCGATGTTCCGATGGCCAGCTTGCTGCGTCTCGATCCGGGCGAGCGGGCCCCGGGGCATTGTCACGGACGGCGTGACGTCACTGTCGTCTTGCAGGGCAGCTATGCCGACGAGTTCGGCGTCTATGAACGCGGCGACCTCGCTTTCGCGGAGCCGGGCATGCGGCACGAGCCGCGCGCAGTAGGCGGCGAGATCTGCGTCTGCCTGCTCGCGGAAGAAGCTGGCCGGCCGCTTCTGGGATTTTTCGGATTGTTCGGGGTGGGCATAAAAAGACAGAAGGACGCCGCCTGATGCGTTTCACCTCACTGATCGTCGCAACAGCTTCCTTGCTGTTCGGCGCCTTGCCTGCGAGCGCCCAGCCGTGGCAACCCGCCAATGGCGACACGCTCGCCTTCGACGTGTTGCGCGATGGCGGAGAGTTCGGCACGCACATCGTGAAGTTCACGCGCGATGGCGACTTGCTCACTGTGAAAACCGATGTCGCCCTGAAGGTCGCCTTCGGTCCGCTCACCTTTTTCGATTATGTGCACGACGTCACCGAGCGCTACAACGCGGGCAAGCTCGTGTGGGTTGGATCGCGCACCAAGAATGACGGCAAGTGGAAAACGCTGTCGGTCCAACCCGAGGAGGGCGGGCTCGCTGTCAAAGGCCCAAGGTTCAAGGGCTTGCTCAAAGGCCTTGTTATTCCCTCCACGCACTGGAATCGCGACGAGATGAAACAGCCGACCATGTTCTCAACCGAGACGGGCGAGATGTTGCCGATCAAGGTGAAGGATCGCGGAAAGGAGTCGGTGAAGGTGGCTGGCCAGATGATCGAAGCACAGCGCTTCGATGTCGATTCTGAAATCGATGCGAGCTTCTGGTACGATGCATTCGGCCGCTGGGTGAAATGCGCGTTCGAGGCACAGGGCTCAAGAATCGAATACGTCTTGCGCGCCTTGCCCGGCTAGATCGCGCAATCGCGTATAGTCGCCTTTCCGCCCGTATCCGTTCGTGCTCGGAACCCGTTATGACGCAATCACATTGCGGAACGGCTCGTGACCAACATGCGTTTCCCTTCCGAGCGATTGAAACGCTTCGGCTGGCCTCACGCCGCGGCGCCAGCCAGCGCCGCAGGCGCAAAGGTCGAATGGCACGGTCGCGAAATACACAGGCGACGTCACGAATACACAGGTGACGTCACCAAGCTCGGCGTCGACATTGGCTATACCAGTGCCGGCGTGCTCGTCCGGGCGGTGGTCACCCGTCGAAAGACATGCGCCCGACGCACTCGAAGGCAATAGCGGCTTTTCCATCACCGCTGCCGTCGGCGCGATGGCGTCACGAGAAAGTCTGATCGCGAAGCGGCAATCAAGAATTGGGCGGAAGGGCAATCTTACTTCCGCTTATTCTTCGATCAATCTGACGCCAGCTTGAGCCCGATAATTCCTGCAAGGATCAGTATGGCTGAACCAATGCGGATCGCCGTCGCCGCCTCGCCCAGCACTGCAATGCCGATCACGAACGCGCCGATCGCGCCAATACCGGTCCAGATCGTGTAAGCTGTTCCGAGAGGCAGAGACTTCATCGCCAGCGACAGCACGACAAAACTCGCGATCATGGCGACAACGGCAATCGTCGCCTCCACCGGCTTCGACAGCCCATCCGAAACTTTCAGCATATAAGCCCAGAGGACTTCGAGAAGCCCCGCGATGCCCAGAAACATCCAGGCCATACGGCCCTCCTGCAATAGGTCGGGCCGTCCCGCGTGATTGCCCAAAGTGGGGGAGGTCGTCCTCGCTCAGCGCGATGTGGGACAGGGGCGACCAAAGGTCAACACCGGCCATTCGGGGGCGCAGTCATGCGCTTGCGTTCACAGTTCAAGCGCCTATGCCTCCCCCATGGCAGAATGGAGCGACCGGGCGATATCGCTGGGGCTGAGGCGTTTCGGGGAAACCGGGGCGATCCTCGAAGTCTTCGCGCGTGAGCAGGGTCGTCGTCGCGGCATGGTCTATGGCGGCGCGAGCCAGAAGAAGCGTGCGCCGATGCAGCCCGGCAATACGCTGTCGGTGACGTGGAAGGCGCGGGCCGACGACAGTCTAGGCTTCTTCAACGCTGAAACCGACATCGAGCGCGCCGCCGTCCATATGGCCGACGGTGAAGCGCTCGCCGGCCTATCGGCGCTTGCCGAACTCCTCGCCGCCGCTCTGCCCGAAGGCGAGCCGAAACCCGCGCTTTATGACGCCGCCGAAACATTGCTCGACCTGCTCGGCAACAACGATGTCTGGCCCGCGCTGTTCGTCCGCTGGGAACTCGGCCTGCTGCAGATGCTGGGCTACGGCCTCGACCTGTCCAGCTGCGCGGTCTCCGGGGGCAAAGACGGTCTGACCCATGTGAGCCCCAAATCCGGCCGTGCGGTGCGCGGATCAGAAGCAACTGACTATATCGCGCGCCTCTTGCCGCTGCCGGCCTTCCTGATCGACAACACCGCGCCGGCGAACCCTGTGGATATCCATACGGGCTTCCGCCTCACGGGACATTTCCTTTCCGAGCGACTATTCGCGGATCTCAACAAGCCAGTCCCCGAAGCGCGCTTCCTGATGATTGACCGTCTGGAGCGAGCAGGGCGACTCTCACCGGGCTGATTCGAGGACTTGTATGGCCAGGAACACCACAATCGATCCGCCCGATAATGGCGGGGAGATCATCGATGAGCCGATGGGCGAGGCGCTGTCGCGCCGCTACCTCGCCTATGCGCTCTCCACGATCACATCACGCGCCCTGCCGGACGTGCGCGACGGCCTGAAGCCCGTCCACCGCCGCGTGCTCTACGCGATGTCGCAACTCGGTCTGAACCCGGGCGGGGGCCACCGCAAGTCCGCCACGGTGGTCGGTGAAGTCATCGGCAAATACCACCCGCATGGCGACCAATCGATCTACGACGCCATGGTCCGCCTCGCGCAGGACTTCGCCACGCGCGCGCCGTTGGTCGATGGACAGGGCAATTTCGGCAACATTGATGGCGATGCGCCCGCCGCTTTCCGTTACACCGAAGCCGCTTACGCCCGCAGCCATGCTGCTGCTTGAGGGCCTCGATGATGACGCCGTCGATTTCCGCGACACCTATGACGAGCGCAATAAAGAGCCGGTCGTTCTCGCCGCCGGCTTCCCGAATCTGCTGGTCAATGGCTCGTCCGGCATCGCGGTCGGCATGGCTACATCGATCCCGCCGCACAACCCTTCCGAATGCATCGACGCCGCCGTCCATCTGCTCGAGCATCCGAGGGCCACTGTCGACGACCTGATGAAGATTGTCACCGGACCCGACTTCCCTACGGGAGGCGTCGTCGTTGAGTCGAAAGAAGGCCTGCGCGAAGTCTACGCCACCGGCCGTGGCGGCGTCCGCGTGCGCGCCAAATGGACCAAGGAAGACCTTGGCCGCGGCATGTGGCGCGTGATCGTCACCGAGATCCCCTACCAGGTGCAGAAATCCAAGCTGATGGAACGTCTGGCCGAACTGATCGAGACCAAGAAGGCCCCGCTGCTCGAAGACGCGATGGACGAGTCGACGGAAGACGTCCGCGTTGTCCTGACGCCCAAGTCGCGCACCGTCGACGCCGAAGTCTTCATGGCTTCGCTCTTCCGCCAGTGCGAGCTGGAAACGCGCTTCCCTGTCAACATGAACGTGCTGGACCACGGCGTTCCCAAGGTCATGGGCCTGCGCGACATGCTCAACTGCTATCTCGATCACCGCCGCGAAGTGATCGTCCGCCGCAACAAGCACCGGCTCGGCAAGATCGAACACCGCCTCGAAGTGTTGGACGGCCTGCTCAAGGCCTACCTCAACATTGACGAGGTCATCCGGATCATCCGCTACGAAGACGATCCGAAAGCCGTCATGATGAAGAAGTTCCGCCTGTCGGATATTCAGGTGGAAGCCATCCTCAACATGCGCCTGCGCGCATTGCGCAAGCTCGAAGAGATCGAGATCAAGCGCGAGCATAAGGAGCTCTCGGAAGAGAAAGCCAACATCGAGAAACTGCTCAGCTCGACCGACCGCCAGTGGACCGAGGTCAAGCGCCAGCTCAGACAAGCCCGCGAGATCTTTGATCCGTCAAAGAAACTCGGCAAACGTCGCTCACTATTCGATGTCGCCAAAGAGATCGACACCGAAGCCGCGCTTGAAGCGCTCATCGTGAAAGAGCCCGTCACAGTCGTCCTCTCTGAAAAGGGCTGGATCCGCGCTCTCAAGGGCCACAACCAGAAACTCGACGATCTGAAATTCAAGGAAGGCGACGAACTGGCCATGACGCTTGAATGCCAGACCACCGATAAGGTTGTGCTGATGGCCGCCGGGGGGCGCGCCTTCACGCTCGGCGCAGACAAGCTGCCGGGGGGCAGGGGCCATGGCGAACCGATCAGGCTTAACCTTGAAGTGCCGGAATCCGAATCCATCGTCGGCATGTTCGTGCCGCAGGACAAGACGCGCCGCATCGTGGCGTCCACCAAGGGCTACGGCTTCATCGTGCCGGACGCAGAGCTGATCTCCTCCACCCGCAAGGGCAAGATCATCCTCAATGTCGGCCCGAAGGAATCGATGGCGGTGTGCCTCAAGGTCGAAGGCGATCTCACCGCCTCGATCGGCAAAAACCGCAAGCTCGTCATTTTCAAGACCGATGAGTTGCCTGAAATGGCGCGCGGGAAGGGCGTAAAGATCCAGTCCTTCGCCGACGGCGGCCTCCTGGATATCAAAACCTTCAATCGCGCCGACGGCCTCACCTGGAGCGACACAGCCGGCCGTCAGCAATCCGCCGACGACTGGAAAAGCTGGATCGGCAGACGCGCCCAATCCGGCCGCCTCGCCCCCCGCGGCTTCAACAAGAACGGCAAGTTCACGGGATAGCCGCCCGGGTCTGTCCGAGTTCGCAACATGTCTTCCTAGAAGCGCGCAGGGCGATTCGGGACCCATTGCGCCGATATGACAGCCTCACAATGGCTCCCGGCGTTCCGCTTCGCTCCGGCCGGGACGACAACCTATAACCCCAACCGCATGAACACGCGCGTGTTCAGATCGAGGAGTTTCGCCTGCTCGGTCTCGATAGCTGTCATCCATGGCAGATAGTCGCCATGCGGCGCTTCGCTGAACCCCAGTTGCGCATAAAACGGCGCGTTCCACGGCGGCGTGCGAAACGTCGACAGGTACACGGCCCCCGCGCCCTTCGCCTTCGCCGCTTCCACAAACCGCGCCACCAGCGCCGCGCCAATGCCGCGTTTCTGATAAGCCGGATCGACATCCACCTCGCGCAGATATGCATCATCAAAATGCATCTCGCCGAATGCAAAGCCCGCGATGCGCCCTTCAACCTCCGCCACAAACGACAATCCCTGTTCGATCGACGCTGAATGGTCGCCGATCGCCGCCACAGCCATCGCATCGATATCGATCAGCCCCGACCCGCGAAACAGCTCCGCCGCCGCGCGTTCGATTTCCTGCAGCCGGAAGACATCGCCAGCTCGTCCAGGCCGTAGCTCAAGCCTCACGACGTGATCGAGCCCTGCAGAGCCGTGAAGAACCGCACCGCCAGAGGGCCATCGCGCAGCGCGTTGGCGTTCTCCATCATGTGCACCAGCCGCAGCCGGAACATCCGGAACTCCAGATCCTCCGCCGCCAGCTTGCGCAGCGTATTCGCCATGGCGCGGCTCATCACAAAATTGGCTGGCCGCTCGCCCTCCGTCTCCGGATAGACGTAGTCGGAGTTGATCGACAGGCTCCAGGCCCGCGCCGCAATATCCCCCGCAGCTGGCAGATACTCCGCCACCAACCCATCCAGCCCTGCGTCAGTCTCGGCGCGCTTGTCCAGCATACCTGCCAGCGCATCCGCCTCGCACGCCGCCACCGTCATTCCCTGGCCGTAGGTCGGGTTCACGCTGCTCAACGCATCGCCGATCGGTATCAGACCTTGCGGCCAAGTCTTTGCTTCCCACGCCTTGCGCCGCGTCGCCGTCGCCTTGCGGAAAGTGCGGATCTCGCTGGTCGCCTCCGCGCCGTCGATGCAGTCATGCACCCGCTTATCGAACGCTTTGGCGTAGTCGCGCAGCTGCTCGATCGTCTTGGGCGGTGAATCCCCGCCGCGCGCGCCCACCGACAGGATCCACTGATCATCCTCGATTGGCAGCAGGAAGCCGAACTGCTTCCCCGGCGGTCCCGGCAGGAAGAAGAACCCCGTGCTCTGTCCGCGATGCTCCGGCTTCTGCCGGAACTTAGCGCTGGCATACGCTACGTTGATCTTCACATCCTCGGTCTCGAACGCGGCATGGCCATCCTCGGCCAGCTGCCGCATGAGCGGTCCCGTCATCCCCGTCGCATCTACGCAGAAATCTGCTCCAATCGTTGTCCCATCATCAAGCTCGGCACCCACGCACGTCCCACCCTCGACAACGAAGCGCTTCACGCTCGTCTCGTGCCTTATGCTCACGCCGGGCAGGGCGGCGACGCGCCTTCGCAGAATGCTTTCATAGGCCGGCCGCGACAGGCTGGTGACGGTGAAGCCCGCGTCGCAATCCTCCATCCAGCCGCCGAAATCGAACACCTTCACATCGCGCCCAACCAACATCTCCCTGGCTCCCGCAGCGATGAACTCCCCCGTGATCCCCGGCAGCAGGCGCTCCAGGCTCAACTCGCCCGCCTTCAGCAACTGGTGCGTATGCGCGCCCTGTCCCACAGCGGTGCGTGGGGCCGCCCCGTCCGGCAGCGTGTCGCGATCCAGCACGATAACTGACGCAAACTGCCGCGCCAGCGCCGCCACCGCCGACAGCCCGCCCATGCCCGCGCCCACGACAATCGCCGTCCCGCCAAGCTTAGTCATGTGTCATCCCTTGTTTTCGGTCCGATAGATCAGGTTCGCCGTTCAAAAACTAGCCGATCGGCCGCACGCGCCCAAGATGGCGCCTCGTACTGGATTCGCAGCCGTCTTGCTGTAGTTTGGCTACGCCGGGGAATCGGCAGGACGGTCAAAAAGGGGCGCGCCTTGGATATGATGCCGATCTATATCGTGCTGGGCGTTATCGCGCTCATCGTGATTGCCATTATCGCGATCTATAACGGGCTGGTCTCCAAGCGGCAGACCGTGAACGAGGCCTTCTCGGGCATCGACGTGCAGCTGAAGCTGCGCCGCGAACTCGTCCCCAACCTGGTCGAGACCGTGAAGGGCTATGCGGCGCACGAGAAGTCGACGCTCGATGCTGTCATCGCCGCCCGCAACGCCGCCGCCAACGCACAAGGCCCCGCCGCTCTCGGCGCCGCGGAAGGCGCGCTATCGGGCGCGCTCGGCAAGCTGTTCGCCCTCGCCGAAGCCTATCCCGATCTCAAGGCCAGTCAGAACTTCCTCAACCTGCAGACCGAACTCTCTTCCATCGAAGACAAGGTCGCCGCCGCTCGCCGCTTCTACAATTCCGCGGTGAACGACTACAACACGGCCATTCAGCAATTCCCCGCGTCCATGATCGCCAGCTCCACTGGCTTCACGTCGCGCGAAATGTTCGATGTCGGCGAGGCCGAACGCGCGCAGATCAACATCGCGCCAACGGTGAAGTTCTAGGGTGAGCGTCGCGATCCGGTCCTTCCGGCCCGGAGACGAGGCCGCCTTCCGCGACATCAATCTTGAGTGGATAGAGCGTTTCTTCGCCGTCGAACAGAAGGATCGTGACGTCCTAGGCAATCCGGCGAAGTATATCCTCGATCCCGGCGGCGCGATCCTTCTGGCCGTCGATGGCGAAACGCCGATGGGCGTCGTCGCCCTGATGGTGATGGGCGATGGCTCCGTCGAGCTCGCCAAGATGGGCGTCCGCCCACAGGCACAGGGCAAGGGAGCAGGGCGCATGCTGATCGTCGCCGCCATCGAGAAGGCGCGAGAGATGGGCATGCGTCGCATCTACATCGAAACGAATTCCAGGCTCGGTCGCGCGCTCAAGCTCTATCACGACGCTGGCTTCCAGCCGCTCACCGAAACGATCCCGTCGCCTTATGCGCGCGCCGATGTGCAGCTCGAGCTTTTCCTGAAGTAAGCCGCTTGGCGCCGCAGGAACTCCACTGGGAAACACGCGTTCCGACCATGCACTCCCTGGAGAAGCCGGCATGGACAAGATTCCCGTTGCGCCTCCGCAGCCCGCCCACGTTCGCATCCCTGTCGAAGGTGTCGATCTGGCTGATCAGAATGACCCCAACGCCGCGGGCCATGCCGAAGGCGATGAAAATGTCCGCCCGGCAGGCGATGTCGCCTATGTCGAAAACGAAGGTTTGGTGAGGCAGAAAGCTCGCGAATCCGCTGGCTCTGTCGAAGGCGCCGACGGCGCCGGGCATGCCGCAACCGAAGCCGTCCAACGCGGTCGAACCGCTTAGTTCCAGGGCGATAGTTCCAAGATACGCCGGAGCCATTTTCGAAGCGCCATCCTATCCGATGGCGCTTCGAAGCGTGCTCACTGAAGCCAGAGCGTGCAGGACAAGCGGCTCCAAACTCAGAGGATGGCGAAAAACCGTCGCTCCTGATTTCAAACCGCAGCCGCAATCTGTAGGACAGCCCCCGGGGCAGAATCCACCGGCCCCGGAGCGGCCGCACACTCCACCGATGTACGAGCTGTCGCAAATCATCCTCTGGCCCCTCGCCCAGCCAAGGCTGTGGAGACGGACCTCATCGACATCATCCGAACAGGCTTTGCGCTTTTCGCTGTCGACGAAACCCACGTTGCAATGGCAAGCGATCTCGGTCACTGCGCCATCGTCGCGGCCCCCACGGCCAACGCTCACGCCAAGCTCGCCTGATGATTTGTGTCCGCGCCTGAAAGCTCGCCGGCGTTCGCTCCCATAGCCGTGGCTTCGAGCCGAACTTTAGCGCCACAAGCTCCCGCCACACGCCCGAGACCTGCTGGCGCAACTTCCCCCGTCTGGTGCTCCGCTTCAACGATCGCGAGCGTCTCGCCCATCTCAGCGCCGAACGCCTGGTCCGCAACCATCTTCGCACAATCCGATGAGACAAGGAGGCAGCCACGCGCGCGGACCCCCTTCAACACGTCGAATGTCGATTGTTCAAAAACGCCTACCTCAGAAGCCAGCTTCTGAGACCGCATCCGCGTACACGTCAGATCTCTTCGTCCAGCAGTGGGCGCCAGTTTTCGCCATCGAAGACTTCCAGCGGCTGGAAATCAGCCTTGTAGCCCATCTTGTCCGAGCCACGCACCCAATAGCCGAGATATACGTAGGGCAGGCCAAGCTCGCTCGCGAGGCGGATATGATCGAGCACCATGAACGACCCGACGCTCCGGCCCGACAGCTCCGGCCGGAAGAACGAATAGACCATCGACAGGCCATCGCGCAGCACGTCGGTCAGCGCCGCCGCCTGCAGAACGCCGTCATCGACGGGGCCCGGCTCGATGCGGTTGCGATACTCGAATACCACGGTGCGAACCGGGCTGGCGTCAACCATCCCGGCATAGTCGCGGATTTCCATCTCGGTCATGCCGCCGCCCGGGTGACGGTCGTTGAGATACTTTTTCAGCAGCCTGAACTGCTCGCGCGTCGCCCGCGCATTCACCGGCTCGCGCTCGAGCATCGCGTTGCGGGCGAGCACGCGCTTCCAGCGCTTCGACATCTTGAACGCCGACACGTCAATCCGCACCGACCGACACGCGCCGCACGCTTTGCACGCCGGGCGATAGGCGATCGTTTGCGACCGGCGGAAACCCGAACGCGTCAGGCTGTCATTGAGATTGACCGCGCCATCCACAGCGAGGTTGGCGAACACCTTCCGCTCCATCTTGCCCGGCAGGTACGGGCAGGGTTGCGGAGAGGTAAGATAGAACTTCATCTTCCGGACGAAGTCCGGCGGGATGATTTCCTTGGTGTCTGCTTCCTTCATGTCGAATCGACTGTAACCGCCGCCGGGGCGGATGCGCCACAGGAAAAACGCCCCAACTGCTTTGGATCACCTCCTGCGGCGCCTATGACGCGGATGGAGGGATGGCCGCTCAGGGCTCATAATCCGATGGCATAACCGGGGCTTCCGGCATCAGGGTGATGCTTATCCGCCGGTTGGCTGGCAGGTCAGGGTCGTCGGGATAAAGCGGTTCCCGGTCGCCTTTGCCCGCCACCTGGAAGATTCGGTCGCTCTCGACGCCTGCTTTTTCGAGGATCCGCCGCGAGGCATTGGCCCGGTCGGCGGAGAGATCCCAGTTCGAATATCCCGAACGGGACGGCGCGCTGGTGTCGGTATGGCCGGAAATGCTGATCCGGTTAGGCAGCTGTTGGATCACCTTGGCGACCGTGTCGAGCAGGTGCTGCGTCCGGGGCAAAGGGTCAGGCGAGGAGCCGGCAAACATCGCCCGGCCTTCCTGATCGACCAGCTGTATGTTCAGCCCGTCATCATTCTGCTCGATGATGATGTTCTTCGACAGCTCGGCATAATCCGGCAGATCCTGCAGCGCCTGACGCAATGAAGCCTCCGCGCTGGCGAACTTGGCCGTCTCGCGCTTCGACATGGCCTGCGCAAGGGCGGACTCGCTTGGCACGCCTGCCTGCGTCTCGCCTTCGTCCGCAGAACCGCCGGATTTGGTGCGCTGGTTCTCTGCCGAAAGTTCTTCGTCGATCTGCCTGTTGGATCCGGACGCGCGCGCCCCATCTTCCTGGAAGGCGGTGCCCCCGAGCAGGCCATCGGACCCCTGCGTCGAGCGCGACACGCTGGCGGGCGCGAAATAGTCCGCAATGCCGCGTTTCTGTTCCGGAGAGGTCGTGTTGATCAGCCACATGAGCAGGAAGAAAGCCATCATGGCGGTCACAAAGTCAGCGTAGGCCACTTTCCAGGCGCCGCCATGGTGGCCGCCGCCAATGACCTTCTTCACTTTCTTGATGACGACTGGCTTATTGCCACTCATTTCAATTGTATCCCGGCCGTTAACCCGGGCTTATACAAGAGGTTCAGTTAAAGCCCCGTGCATGACCGACCCTGACACCCCCTCTCAATTCGACCCGAAAGCCTATCGAAGCGCGCTCGGCGGCTTCGGCACGGGCGTGGCCTTGGTGGCGGCGCACGATGCTGAAGGCCGCGCCCACGGCCTCATCATCAATTCGCTGACATCCGTCTCGCTCCACCCGCCCATCATGCTCTGGTGCCTGGCCAATTCCAGCAATGCCTTTGGCGTGTTCACCAGCTGCGAGGCCTTCTCCCTGAACATCCTCCGTTCGGACGATCATGATGTCGCCCACCGCTTCTCCCGCCGTGGCGACCGGATCATCCCGGCCGAACAGGTCTGCACGATGGAAACCGGCGCCCCGGTGCTGACGGCCGCTGTGGCCAGCCTCGACTGCCGCATGCGCCTGCGCCAGCCCATGGGCGACCACGAGGTCATCTATGGCGATGTCATCACCTACCGCGCCGACCCCGGCGTTGACGCCCTAGGCTTTTTCCGCGGTCGCTTCGTGACGCTGACATCGGGCGACCCCGAAAGCTGAACGCTCACGCCCTCATTCTGAGGAGACGCCGCTCGGCGGCTCTTCAGAATGAGGGCTACTCTGCCGGATGCGGTTTAGCCCTATCCCGAGGAGGCCGAAGACCGTCTCGCAGGACGAGGGCGTGCTCGCCGAACGCAGGGAGCGCGCGATCACTGGCTCCCAATTCAGAGGATGGCGAAAAACCTTCGCCGGCAGTTTCAAAGACCTGCGCGCAAACCCTGTAGGACAGCGCCCGCCAGATTCCACCGGCGTCCGGCGCAAGGTTATGCCGCCCGCGTCCTGACGAGAGGGAGGTCCGAAGTCGACCCCTGCTTCCGATGTCGGGACGTCGGTCGCATGGCCGGCGGCGTCTTGGGAACTCGACAGCGTCCCATCAAGCAAGCCAATCACGACTGCGGGCGGGCGTATTCGACCCTTCCTGGTTGCGAGGCGAAACGAAGGCTGCAGGCATTGCCGGCGGATACAAGCGGAGGGTCGAGGGCTTTCTCGGCAAGGCCCTGACACGTTGCACGGTCACCACTTGCAATGGAGCTAAGGCCCCTGGGGCTTCCCCCGTGGCGCGTCGATCAGCAATCCAATCGCCACAGCGGGAATAAAACGGCCGATCGGGGCGCGTGATGACGCGTATCTCCCAGCAATGCGGAACAGGCCTACCCACGGCGCTGACCCAAGCGCCCCGCTCCATCGTTCGGGGGAGACGACATCGTCCCGCAGGGCAAGCGCGCCCCTGCGAACAATAGCGTGCGACCTTGACGTATTCTCGACCTTCTATTATTTAACCGACGGGTTGATAACCAATGAGTTGAATACAAATGACTGCGGACCGCCTATCGACAACTCTCTCCGCCCTCGCCGATCCGACACGCCGCGGAATCCTCGCACGCCTCGCAACCGGCGACGCGACCGTGAGCGAACTCGCCGAGCCCTACGACATGAGCCTCGCCGCTGTGTCGAAACACCTGAAGGTGCTCGAAAGCGCAGGCCTCGTCTCGCGGGGCAGGGAAGCACAATGGCGACCCGTGCATCTCGAAGCCGCCCCCCTGCAGGCCGTCACCGAATGGCTCGAAGGCTACCGCCGCTTCTGGGGGCGCAGCCTCGACAGCCTCGCCGATTACCTCAAGAGGATGGATGCGCCGCGCGCACCCGCAAAATCGAAACAAGCGTCACAAGTGAATCGCAAGCCACGCAGAAAGCCTGAGCCCTTGAGCAAGATAACGGTCGACACCAGTTCTGCGGATGAAGCGACAATCGTCATGTCGCGAATGTTTGACGCCCCGATTGAAAAGGTCTGGGAGTGTTTCACGAAGGCCGAACACGTGAAGCACTGGTTCGGCGGCAAGGGCTTCTCCGCGCCAGTCTGCGAGATGGATGTCCGCGTCGGCGGCATCTGGAAGCACGTCATGCGCACGCCCGAGGGGACGGACTATCCGCTCGAATACGTCTATATCGAAGTAAAGAAGCCGACGCGCCTCGTCTGGCAA
Source organism: Hyphomonadaceae bacterium (assembly GCA_016714495.1). Lineage (GTDB taxonomy): Bacteria > Pseudomonadota > Alphaproteobacteria > Caulobacterales > Hyphomonadaceae > UBA7672. The sequence continues at coordinate 410,973 of JADKDU010000002.1, forward strand.
CCGACCAATCACGGCAAGAGCAGCGACGGTCCGCCGACCAACCGCACCGAAGTCACACTGGAAGACCATGGCGACCGGACGAAATGGAGCATGGTCGCAATCTTCGCCTCGATGGAAGGGCGTGAGATGGCCATTCGCATGGGCTACACCAACACGCTCGCCCAAGGCTGCGAGAAGTTCAACGATCTGGTGAAGACATTCTAGCGCGGCGACATGTGATGGCTGGCCTGTCCTCCTTCATCTCCCTCAGCATCGACGGTTGCTACGCCGATGCGAATGGCGAGATGAGCTGGGCGCACAACCAGGATCCCGAGCAGGCCGAATTCACGCGCGGCAACGCGCAGGGCGGCGCGCGCCTTCTCTTCGGACGCACGACCTATGACATGATGGCGTCTTTCTGGCCCAAGCCCGCTGCCGCCCAGATGATGCATGATGTCGCGAAAGCCATGAACGAGGCGCCTAAGCTCGTTTTTTCGCGCACGCTGACGTCCGCCGACTGGCAGAACACGACGGTGAAATCTGATCTTATTCACGAGGTAAAAAAGCTGAAAGCCGACGGTGGAACCGACATCGCAATACTCGGCTCCGGCAGCATTGTCGCCCAGCTGATCGACGTCGGCCTGCTCGATGAACTTCAGGTGATGCTAGTCCCCATCAGCCTCGGCGGCGGAAAGCGCCTGTTCGACCGCGTTCGCCGCCGCATTGGCTGGAAAGCCATTGAGACCCGCAGCTTCAAGGCCACTGGCAATACCTTCATCCGCTATCAGCCGACGTGACAATGTCGGGCGTCGTCACTATGTCTCGGCTCACCTGAATCGGGACGTACACAATGGCGACATGCGCATTCTTGGGCCTTGGCGTGATGGGCGGCCCCATGGCCCGGCATCTCTCGCAGAAGGGCCACGACGTCACCGTCTGGAACCGCACCGCAGCGAAAGCTGCGGCTTGGGTAAACACGCTCGGCAAGGGCAAGGCCGCCGCTAGCGCTCGCGAAGCCGTCCAGAATGCCGATTTCGTCTTCATGTGCCTGGGCGACGATCCCGACGTTGAGGCTGTCTGCTCCGATATCGACTCCGACCTGAAGCGCGGATCGATCCTGATCGATCACACCACCGGCTCCGCCGCTCTCGCCCGCAAGCTCTACGAGCAGCGTCGCGCGCGCGCCGGCCAGTTTCTCGATGCTCCTGTCTCCGGCGGACAAGCCGGGGCAGAGAACGGCCAGCTCACCGTCATGGTCGGGGGCGATCCCGAAGCCTTCGCGCTGGCAGAACCTGTGATGCGCGCCTACTCGAAACAGATCACGCTCATCGGCCCTACCGGGCAGGGCCAGCTAGCCAAGTCAGTGAACCAGATCTGCATCGCCGGCGTGGTGCAAGGCGTCGCCGAAGGGCTTCACTTCGCGCGCGCCAACGGGCTCGACGAAGCAAAAGTGATCGAAGCCATCTCCGCCGGGGCCGCGCAGAGCTGGCAGATGCAGAACCGCTGGAAGAGCATGGTGGACGGCAAGTTCGATTTCGGCTTCGCGGTCGACTGGATGCGCAAGGACCTTCGCATCGCCCTGGACGCGGCGCGCAAGGCCGGCGCCTCCACTCCGCTCACCGCGCTCGTCGATCAGTTCTACGCCGACATCCAAGCGGAAGGTCACGGCCGTTGGGACACGTCGAGCCTGATTTCGCGCCTCAACAGGAAGTAACCGGTGCCTGTCTTCCTGCACAATTTCGAACACGAGCTGGAAGAGAAGTTCGTCACCGCCGGCGGTCCGGGCGGGCAGAACGTCAACAAGGTCGCGACCGCCGTACAGATCCGCTGGAATGTCAAGAAGAGTCACGCCTTCGACGACGAACAGAAATGGATGATCCGCCGCGCGCTTGCCAACCGTATCAATGAGGAGGGCGAACTCGTCCTCTTCATCCAGACCCACCGCTCCCAGGTCCGCAACCGGGAAGAAGGGCGGGAGCGGCTGGTCGAGCTGATCGAGAAGGCGCTGGTCAAGCCGAAGAAACGCCTCAAGACCAAGCCTAGCCGCGCCCAAAAGGAAAGGCGCCTCGAAGGCAAGGCGATACGCTCCACAATCAAACGCAATCGCACCCGGATCGATCACGACTGAGCCAGGGCAGACCCTGATCATCTTCCGCGCACGTCCTGAAACACAACCAAGGGTTGCGGGAAGGTCGGGAGAGATCGGTGGCGGAAATTCCGACGACGAGACCGTATGTCCCGGATTTGGAAAGCGGAAAGGTTGCGGTTTTTCCTGCGTCATGCCGAGCTGATGAACGGTCGCGTCGCCGGGGCCCGCCTTGCCCGGCGAGGGGATGCCGAGGCGCTAGCAGGCCTTCTAGCGCACGAACGCACCGGGCCGCGAATCTCCACCCTGCCTAACCTGATCAACTGCGAAACCATGACGGGGTTCATCGACGATCATCTGATGCATCGCTTGTCGCGATGGCATCCTATTCGTGCCGTCCAACACGGTCGGCGAGGCGACTGCCTATTTCGACGTCCAGCTATGGCCGCAATGGTCGATCGCCATATTCGGCGGCGCCGTTAAGGCTGAGCGGCAGGGCCGCGGCTTTGGCGGTGCGTGCGGTCTGGCGGCACTGGCGTGGTGCTTCGACCAGCTCGCCGTCGCCCGCATCTGCGAGACCACGGCGCGTGATAATGATCGACCGATACGCCTGTTATCGCGCCTCGGCTTCGTCCAGATAGGCGAGGTCATCGCCGTGAAGCCGGACGGCGCCAGGCGCCCTTCGCTCTACTGGGAGCTGGAGCGCGAAGCCCGGGATGCGCTGCGTTCTGTCCGGCGTACTGGCTAATGCGATCGTCGAAAGTGTGACGGTTCGGTTGCCGTGAATCTTAAACCGCACGGGGCATAATAGTAACAGTCAGCCATTCCGGGTCCCCATGTCAGCTTCCGTTAACCAGCCGCCCGCCAAGGCCGCCGCTGCAGCCCATGTTAAGCCGCGTGAAACGGTCAAGAAGCGCGTGACGGCGCAGGTCCGCCGCGACATGCTCATTTTCACGGGCTTCATCGCGGCAGGCTTCATTCTATCGGTGAACCTCGACGTGGTCGGCCCGCTCTATGCCGTGGGCGCCGAGTATCAGGATCTTGAGCTTTCGAAGCTGTTCGGCACGATCATCTTCACCTGCGCGGGCCTGACGCTCTATGTAATGACCCGTTACAGCTCCCACATCCGCGAGCTGCGCACGCGCCTTCAGACGGAGGAACGCGCCCGCCGCGTCGCCATGCATGATCCGCTAACCGGCCTGCCGAACCGGCGCCACTTGAAGGGCGTGCTCAACTGGCTGCTCAGCGGCAATGATGGCGCGCGCAAGCTTGGCGTCGTTATGCTCAACCTCGATCGTTTCAAGTCGTTCAACGATGCGAACGGTCGCGTGGTCGGCGATGAAGTGCTGCTGAACATCGGCAAGATCCTCAACCTGCGCGCCGGTGTGGACGGCTTTGTCGCGCGTCTCGAGACCGATGAATTCGTCGTGCTGTTGCCCGAGCAGGGCGAGGAAGAGCTGATGGATTGGCTCTCGGCCGTCCTGACCGCGATCGAAGTTCCCATGGTCGTTGGCAAATCAACCGTCAGTGTCAGCGCCACCGCCGGCGCGGCTATTGGCCTTGCGGATGGCCGCGACGCGGAAACGCTGCTCCATCGCGCCAGCCTCGCGCTACGCCGCGCGAAAGACACCAGCCGCGGCTGGTTCGCGTTCTTCAAGACCGGCATGGACGAGCTGGTGCGTCAGCGCGCCCTGTTCGAAAATGATCTCTGGAACGCCGTCCGCAGTGACGAGATCGCGCCGTACTACCAGCCTCTTGTCAGCCTCGAAGACGGCAAGGTGCGTGGCTACGAAATTCTCGCGCGCTGGGCCCATGGAACGCGGGGACCAATTCCGCCGGACCAGTTCATCCCCACGGCTGAGGCCAGTGGCGCAATTGGCGAGCTGACATTCAACCTCCTGCGCCGCGCCTGCCGCGAGGCGTCTGCCGCTGAAGGCGCCCCGCACCTGTCGCTCAACCTTTCGCCGGTTCAGCTTCACGATGAAGCGCTTGCGCAGAAGGTGCTGAAGATTCTCGACGAAGCGAATTTCCCACCGTCGCGCCTGGAGGTCGAGTTGACCGAAGCGGCTCTGGTATCGGACCTGGATGCGGCGCGCGATATCCTGCACGCCCTGCGCGACAAGGGCGTGCGCGTTGCGCTTGACAATTTTGGCGCTGGCCATGCCAGCCTGCTGCAGTTGCGGAAACTGCCGTTCGACAAGCTGAAGATCGATCGCTCCTTCGTGCGCCGCATGATCGAGGACAAGGAATCGGCGACGCTGGTTCGCACCATCATATCGCTGGCGAAGAACCTTGACTTGGTCGTTGTCGCGGAAGGCGTCGAGACGGCGGAGCAAGCGAAGGCCCTTGCCGCGCTGGGGTGCGACATGGGGCAGGGTTTCCACTTTGGCCGTGCGTCTCAGTCAATTGGACCGCGCAAGCCAGGCGCTGAGGCACGGCAGCGTAAATCCGCTGCGTCGCGTACGCCGGATGTTGCCGAACAGCCGGCTGCGCAGCAACCCGAAGCGCTGACGCCGCTCGTCGACTGAACGTCGCTACATTCTGAGCCCGATTTCCTTCAGGCGAATCTCAAGAAAGTCCTGTGACTTGAGCGGTTCGGGATAGCGGTCGGGCCGTTCAGAAGAGATGCAGGACGGCAGTGTCTTGATCTCATAGTCCGGATTGAAGTGCAGGAAGAACGGCGTCGAATAGCGCGGGAAGCGTGAACGCTCGGGCTTCGGATTGACGACGCGATGGGTCGTCGACGGCAGCACGTGATTCGTCAGGCGCTGCAGCATATCGCCGACGTTCACCACCAGAGAACCTGCGGGCGGGTTTACGCCCAGCCACTGACCGTTGCGGTGGAGGACTTCCAACCCGCCTTCTTCCGCCCCCAGCAGCAGCGTGATGACGTTGATGTCCTCATGCGCGCCAGCCCGGACCGAACCCTCCGGCGGCGGCTCGACCTGCGGGGGATAGTGCAGCAGGCGAAGGATCGAGTTTCCTTCGGTTACTGCATCTTCAAAGAAGCGCGACTGAAGTTTCAGGTGCATCGCGATGGCCGACAGGATGTCGAGGCCGAACGCATCCAGCGCCTCAAACATGGCGGTGGTGTCTTCCTTCCAGCCGGGAACTTCGGAGACGTAAAGGTTCTTGGCCATGATGTCGGAGAACCTGTGCTCCTCGGGCAGTTCGCGCCCGACATGCCAGAATTCCTTGAGATCCTTCGCCTTCGCGCCCTTGGCTACTTCAGTCGCGAACGGTGTATAGGCGCGCTGGCCGCCGCCGCCGGGTATGAAGTAGTCGCGCTTGGTCGCGTCGGGCAGGGCGAAGAATTTCTTCCCGGCATCGACGCCGCAGTCTATCACGCTCTGGTCGATGGGGTGGTCGCTGACCACGGCAAAGCCCGTCTCGCGAAAGCTTGCGCCAATGCGTTCCGCGAACGCCTTCGGATCGCGCTTCCAGAGCGTGTAGGAGATCGGCTCGAAGAGGCTGGTCGTCGTGGTCATCTGGGCCTCATGGTTCCATAGGCAGGCTGGCGCTGGCAGGGCCGCCCGGCTACATTCCTAGTATATAGCGAGGAAACAGAAGCCTATGACCGCTGGCGTTCATAAAGTCGCAACCCGCCGGAAGGCCTGCAGCTGATGGCGCAGCATTTCGTGCTGCGCATGCGGCGCGAGCTGTCGGGCGAGATCGAACAACCTGTGTGGCCGGCCGGCGTCACCTGCCGGACGTTGGGGCCCAGGCCGGACAAGCGTGACGCCAAGGCCGCGCATTCCGTTCTTGAGGCAGGGTTCTGGGAAGGCGGCGGGGGCGCGCCGATATTCCGCAAATGGTGGCCGCAGCTGCGCAAGGACGCCGAATTCGATCCGGCGCTGGTCTTTCTTGCTGTCCACGGCAAGGAGGTGATCGGCATGGCGCAATGCTGGACGTCGGATTTCATCAAGGATGTGGCCGTGCATCCGCGCGCGCGGAGGCGCGGCATCGGTCGCGCACTTGTGCTGACGGCGTTTCAGGCGTTCGCGAAGCGCGGCGCCGCCCATGTCCATCTTAAGGTGCGCGACGGGAACGCGAACGCGTTTCGTCTCTATCGTGATCTGGGCATGACGATCATCTCGCGTGAAGTCGACTAGAGTCGTGAATCCGCGTTTATGTTGGTGTACTGATGATTCAACTTTGTGAATCAAAGTAAACACAAATAATTCCGACGAATACTGTCGAAAATTTGCAGTATTAACTACGCTGCAAGTCTTCTCCGCTTGAATGACATCAAGCCGCTGATGCGGCGGTGGGTGGAAGCGAAGTCGACGTCCGCAAGAGACAGAGACAAGCTTCCCAGAATATAAAGGGATGCCAGAATGGCGTATGCAGATATCCGGATCGAAGCGCCCGAAGCTCTTCTTTCGAAGAACGCTTCGGCCGACGAGCTCTATCGCATTGGCCTAATCTATTCCGAAGGCATGGATGTCACCGTTGATCTGGTGCAGGCGCACAAATGGTTCAACCTCGCGGCGACGCGCGGCCATCGTGATGCGAAACTCTGCCGCCAGGAAATGGCCGAGATGATGTCGCAAGCCGAAGTGATCAAGGCCCAGAAGGCTGCGCGCGAGTGGATGAAGAAAGCCAACTAGGCCTTTCTCACTTCAGTTCTCCACCAGCGGCCACGATCGTCCGTTCCACCAGGATGTCCGTTGAGCTGACGAGCTCGCCTTCGATATCGTCTTCCGTCAGCACGAGCGGAACTTCCGTGCAACCTGCGATGATCACTTCGGCGCCTTGCGCCTCGAGCCTCTTCGCGAGCGTCACCATGGAGCGGCGCACGGTATCTCCCGTGTCGCCAGATTTGATCCGGTAGATAAGCTCCATCATCGTGCGTTGCGAGTCCGCATTCAGCAGAACCGGCTCGACGCCACGCTTTTTCAATCCATCCTGATAAAGTCTTGCCGCAAGGCAGGCATCGACCGCCAGAACGCCGGCGCGCTCGGCGCCCATTTCGGCCACGACGGCGATTGTCTCTTCGATCATGTTTATGAACGGCACGGTAATGGCCGCGCGGATCTCGGCTTCTTGCGCGTGAGCGGTATTGCACGCCATCACGATGAAATCCGCGCCAGCCGTCTGCAGTCCGCGGGCGGCTGCGGCCAGCGCTGGGCCGGGCGGCGGGCCTTTGCCTTCAGCGAACAGGTTGCGATCTGGAATCTTCGTGTTGTTGTCGATGATGAGACGCAGATGATCTTGATCGCGTACGGCCCTGGTTTTCCTCAGGATTCGTTCGAAGAAATCGAGCGTGGCTGCTGGGCCCAGGCCGCCGATCACGCCAACGGTTTTTGTCTCGCTCATGGATGGGGTGATCCCCGCCATTGGGCGCCCCGGGGCCGCCCCCGCCCGGGGGGGGCGGGGCCCCCCCGGCACGGCCCGGCCCCCCCCCCCCGCCGCGCCCCCCCCGGCCAAACCACCGGAGCCGGAGCCCCTGCAGCACGCCCTGATATGCGAATAGCGAAGGCGCGCCGCCCGTATGCAAGAATAGGATCTTCGAGTCCTGCTTGAAGTGTTTGCGACGAATGAGGCCGATCAGACCGGCCGCCGCCTTCCCAGTATAAACTGGATCGAGCAGAACGCCTTCAAGTCTTGCGAACAGGCGAACAGCTTCGATCATCTCGTCCGTCGGCATTGAATAGCCGGGGCCGACCCATTCATCGAGGGCGACAACGCTATCGCGTACGGGCGCCGGCAGTCCGGCGAAAGCTGCGGCTTCGATTGCGAGCTTGTGGACATTGCCTTCCTGCTCGGCGCGCGGGCGACGAACATTGATGCCGGTCAGCGGCACGCCCGCATTCGCGGCGTTGAAGCCGACGAGAAGCCCGCTGTGCGTGCCGGCGCTGCCGGAAGCGACGACGAACTCGTCGAATGCAACGCCCATGTCGAGCGACTGTGCAAGAATTTCACGCGCGCAGACGACATAACCCATCGCGCCAAGCGCGTTCGATCCGCCGCCGGGAATGACATAGCCTTTGCGGCCTTCCGACTTCAGTTTCTCCGCTTCGGCATTCATCGCTCCGGCAAGATCGGTTCCGCCGTCGACGACGGTGATGGATTCCGCGCCAAGAAGACTAAACAGGAAGTTGTTTCCGCTCGCTTCTTTCCGATAGCTGCCGGCCACACGTTGTTCCAGCACGAGGCGGCATTTGAGACCTTCGTGCGCGGCGGCGGCAAGTGTCAGGCGGCAATGGTTCGATTGCACGGCGCCGACAGTGATCAGCGTATCGGCGCCTTGGCGCAGCGCTTCGGCGACGAGGAATTCCAGCTTGCGCGTTTTGTTGCCGCCGCCCGCCAGCCCGGTGAGATCGTCGCGTTTGATCCAGATTTCCGGGCCGCCGAGATGCTGCGACAGCTTCTCAAGCCTTTGGATCGGCGTGGAATTTGGCGTGTAGCGGCGGCGGGGCAGGGCTTCGATTTTCATGGCCTAGCAATAGGCCGTAGGGCGTCGCGGGAAAAGCCCTAGAACCGAGCGACGTCGTAGAAGAGCGAGAAGTCGATCGGCAGGGCGTCGCGGACGAACTGTTTCACGAACAGGTTCTCGTCGGCGATCACCTTGCGGCTGACATAGATGACGTCGAAGCGGTGCAGGGGGCCGATGTCGTAGAGGTCTTGGCGCGCCAAGCCGTTGCGCACATCAACCACGCGCGTCATCAGCTCGCCGCCGGGGACGCGGCGCATGACAATGACGTGGGTGGGCTTACCTTCTTCGGTCCAGCCGCCGGCCAGCAGGATCGCCTGCAGCACGTCGATCTCGCCGGGGAGTTCGAACACGCCGGGCGCTTTCACCTCGCCGCCGACGAAAACTTTCTGCGAGCCGAAGTCGGTCGGCGTGATGACCAGCGAAGGGTCGCGCAATTCGTTGGCGTAGATTTCCTCGATCGCCGTCTTCAGTTCGCCGACCGTATGCCCGCCGGCCATGACGGGGCCGATGGTCGGGAGCGAGATGCGGCCATCCGGCGCAATCGTCATTTCACCGGAAAGTTCGGGGGCGGTGCGAACGTCGATGCGGAATTTGTCGCCGGGGTAGAAGCGATAGGTCGCGTCCTCGGCCCGCCATTTGGGATAGGAAGCTACCGGAAAATCAGGGCTTTGCTTCGGCAAAGGGTCGCCCATGCAGGCCGATAGCGCTGCAAGCCCGGCCACGCCGGTGAGGACGGATAGACGCACACGCGACATGATTAACATGTGCCCGTGAATGGATAACCGGTTCTTAAGCGGCTCGGGAGAAGGCTAGCCCGTTAACCACGGGATATGTGTTCCCTTGAGCGTTGAGACTTGGACCGAGCGCACTTCAGCCGGCGCAACTGCGCCGCGCGCGCAACCGCGTGTTGCGCGGCTGCGCCCGAAGCTCGGGCTCGCCGATACGTTGCTGCAATTATGGCGCGCCAAATGGCTGATGTCTTTGGTGTTTGTGCCGATCCTGCTGATTGGCGTCGCGATCACGCTGCTAGCGCCGACGAAGTTTTCCGCGAACACGCGGCTGCTGGTGCGACTGGGGCAGGAGTATGTTTTCGACCCGGTGATCGGGGATGCAGCCAAGGGCGCTTTCCCGCAGCAGGAAGAAGTGCTGCAGGCGGAAGCAGAGCTGGCGCGTTCACCTGTGATCGCCGAGCGCGTGATCGCGGGCATCGGCTTGTCGCGGCTTTATCCCAACTTCGCCGAAGCAAAGCTGCGCGCGCGCAATGGCGCGATCTATGAAGTTGATCAGGAAGCGCTGGAAGCCTTTGCGGCGGATTTCGATGTGTCGTCGGCGCCGAAAAGTTCGATCCTGCGTATGACGTTCGCGCATGAAGACCCGACGCTCGCGGCGGCGACGCTCAACCGGCTTGTGACGGAATACCTGAAGTATCGTCAGGAAGTTCTGTCGGGCAAGGGGGTTGCGGGGCTGACGGAACAGCGCGACGTGATCGAGGGCAGGCTGGCGGCGTCCGACAAGTCGGTGAGGGACTTCCTTGCAAGGAATGGTCTCAGTGATTTCGATGCGGAGCAGGCGGCGGCGCGGAAGCAGTTCGCCGACATTTCCGACGAGCTTTCAAAGGTGGAAGCGTCACTGCGCGAAGCGGAAGCGAAGTCTGCCGGGCTTTTGCGGCAGATGGGATCGACGCCGAAAGATGTTGATCTCTACGTGGAAACCACGTCGGAGCAGGATCTGGTGAAGCTGCGCCTTGAGCGCGAGGACCTGCTGGCGCGATACCTGCCCGACAGTCGCGTGGTTCAGGATGCGGATCGCAGGATCGCGCAGCTGGAGGGCTTTCTGAAATCTGCGCCGGCGCAGGGACTGCGGCGGATCGGGCCCAATCCTACCTGGCAGGCGCTGGAAGCTGATCGTGCAGTGCAGACGGCCACTATCAGCGCGCTGACGGGGCGGTCCGCCGCGCTGGTGGTGCAGAAGCGGGCGGCCGAGGCGCAGATTGCGCAGCTTGCCGCACTTGAGCCGGAATATCTGCGCATGAAGCGTGATCGCGATGCGCTGGCGAATTCCGCAGGCACGTTCGCGACGCGCGAGCAGACGGAGCGGGCGCGCAGCGAGCTGGCCTCGCGCAGCGTCGACAACATCTCGGTCTATGAAGCGGCGCGGCCGCCGACACGGGGGGACAGCACCAAGCGCATGATCGCCATTGCGGCCGCGCTCTTTGGGCTCCTGACCGCACTTGCCGTTGGTTTGCTACGCGCCTGGTCCGTGTCGAGCTTTCCGACTGCAAGTTCCGTAGAGCGCACGCTAGGCCTGCGCGTGCTGGCCGCGGCGAAGGATCGTTCGGCATGAGGGATCTGCGCGCCGACCTCAAAGAGCTTTACCGCTCGCTGTCGCAAACGCCGGCGACAGAGGGCGGGCGCACTGTCATGTTCATATCGGCGCGGTCCGGCGAGGGCGTTTCCAGCGTGGCGACAGCGTTCGCGCTGCTGGCGGCCGCGCAGGCGCGCAAGCCGGTGTGGCTGATCGACCTCGACCTGAAGCGCAACCATCTGTTCAACACCTTTGCCGTGGGAGCGTTTGCGGATGCGTTCGGGGGCGTTGGGCCGCCATATTCGGCCGCGCTGAAGACGCAGCCCTTCTTTTCGGTCGAGCCGGACCTGGCGGAGGCAACGCAAGGGCTTGGCTTGTTCACGGCGCATCGCGTTGGCGAAACGCGGCTGATGGTGACGCAGTTTGATGCGGGCCGTCTGAAGCCAGGCCATGGTATTCGCATCAAGACGCAGCCCGCTTACTGGCAGGCCGTGCGGGCGGCGACGGACTGGGCTGTTGTCGATGCCCCTGCACTGGAGCTCGCTGGCGCGGGGCTCGCCATCACCTCGCAGATGGACAAGACCGTGATCGTCGTCAGAGCTGACGAGACGACGCCGCAGGATGTCGATGCAGCGCGGCGCGAGGTCGAGGCGCATGGCGGGCGCGTCGCGGGGGTGGTGCTGAATCGGGAAAAGCCAGACGCGCGGTTCGCTGACCGCATCTCAAGATGATCGCGCGGCGCCCTGTCGGCCGTATCGAGCTGGCGCTTGCGGGCGCGACGATGTTCATGTTCGCCGAAGCGTTTCTCCCGCGCCTGCTCGCGCCCAGCGCGGTTGATGTGACGGGTGAAGTGCCTGAAAGCACGCTTCTGCGCTTGCTGTGGTTGCCGTTTTACGGGCTGATCGGCGTCGGTTTGATTGTCGCCGGAAGAGATGTGTGGCGTGTGATGTTCCGCTCGCCATGGCTTGTTTTGCTTGCACTTCTTGCAATTGCATCGGCGCTCTGGTCGATCGATCCCGAGCTGAGTTTTCGGCGTGGTATTGCTGTGCTGGCGACGACGTTGATGGGGGTCTATCTCGCGGCCCGCTATGACTGGATAGCGGCGCTGCGGCTGTTGGCTGTGGTGTGGTTCGGGCTTATGGCGGCGAGCTTTGTGGCCGGCATTGTCGCGCCCGGCTTTGCGGTGATGCACGAGATCCACCCCGGCGCGTGGTCGGGCGGATGGGGCGAGAAAAATGCGATGGGGGGGCACGCGGCGCGCGCCGCTTTCCTGTTCGCCTTCCTGGCGTGGCGCGACAAGCCGCATCGGAGATGGTGGGTCGGCGGGTTGATGATCTCGCTGTTGCTTGTCGTGCTGTCGAAATCGGCAACGGCGCTGCTGGGAGCGTCGCTAGGGCTCGGCGTGCTGATGGCGGCGTGGTGGATGCTCAAGGGCCGCAGATGGTCGCTCGCGCTCGCGTGGGGCGTGGTGTGCGTCGTTGGCGCGGCGGCGATGATCTATGCGGTCGCGCCGGAAGTCCTGCTCGGCGTCATCGGCAGGGACGCGACGCTGACCGGGCGGACTAACATCTGGGTGGAGTTGGGCGCGGCGATCGAGAAGAAGCCGGCATTGGGTTATGGATACCTTGCCTTCTGGGGGCTCGACTCGGAGCCGCGTTACTGGCTCGAGCGCGCGGTCGACTGGAATGCGCCGTCTGGCCACAATGGCTGGCTCGATCTGGCGATCTCGCTGGGGGTCACCGGCGTTATCATTTTCGCAATCGATGTGATAGTTTGCGCATGGCGAGCGACGCGGCTTTCGATGACGTCGCCGGCTGGCGTGTTCGCCGTCGGTTTCCTTGCGCAGTTCATGCTTTTCGCGATGTCGGAGAGCATCATCCTCGCGCAGAACAGCATTCTGTGGGCGACGTATGCGTTCGTTGCGGCCAAGTTGGCGATGGAAGCGAGACGTTCGGCGAAAGTTTCGGCATCGTTCGCGGCAGTGGCGTCGGAACGCGCCTAGTCGATCACGCCTGACAGCGCCGCGCCGAATGTCGGGGCTGCGAGGACCGCGTTGGCTTCGACGGCGCGTTGGGCGAGTTCTTCCATCAGATCTGACGGCGCGCCGTAGTTCGTCGGCGATCTGCTGACATCGTGGGTGAAGAAAAACAGCCAGCCCTTTGGGTCGATTGCAGTTTTCAAAGCGGCGAGGGCGCGGCGGCGATGCATGGCCGATGCGCCCAGTTCTACCGCGCGCAGCTGGCTACGGTCACATTCGCCGATATTCATGCCGGGAAGAATGCCGCGTCCGGTCGCGAACACGTCGCCGACCCAACGTTTGGCCGAGTAGGTTGTCTCGCCATAGGGAAAGGCGAAGGATGAGACAGTTTCGTGATGGCCAAGCTCCGACAGCGCGACGAGGTTTTCACCGATATCGCGCTCCACCTTCTCGAGGCGGGCGCGGGCGCAGTCGAGATGGGTGTGGGAATGTGCGCCGATCTCGTGCCCACGCGTGCGCAGTTCTGCCAGCGTTGCGGCGTCGAACATCTCGCCCATGACGGGACTACGCTGTCCGGCGAACGAGGTGCAGGCATAGAAGCCCGCACGTCCGCCATGCTTCTCGACGATGTCGGCGCCATTGAGGGCGGATTTCGGGAAGTCGTCGAAGGTGAAGGAGATCACGGGGCGATCTGGCGCGACTTCGGCCTGGCAGGCCGTGCGCCACTGTACGACATGACGCTGCACCTTGGCGGGCGGCGACCGTGAAGGAACATAGGTCCACTGAACCATTACAGCGCCTCCGAATAAACGAGTGCGCGCCACGTCTTGAGAGCGCGGCCGCGCACGGCGAGAGGAAAGCTCTCGGACTTCGCAACATCCGCTGCGAGCCACTTGAAAGATCTGCGAAAAGGCACGGCGCGCAGACGCGTCGCCATACGATAGAGGGGGCATTGTGGCGGCGTCTTCGGGATGGCGCTGGGCCATGCGGGCGAAATTGCCGCCCGAGCGCGCGTACTTGCTCATCAGCTGTTGTGTGCTGTCGAGCCCGAAATGTGTGGCGGTGTTGTCGATGTGGAGAATAGGAAAGCGCTTCTGCGCTTTGAGGCCCCAATCCGTGTCTTCCCAACCCCATCCGCTGAAGCTTTCGTCGAATAGGCAGGCTTCGAGCACGGCGCGATGCGCCAGCACGTTGGACGAGAAGACGTATCGACCCGGCGCTTCGCGGCGCTGACTGGCGGGGATGCACTCGGACGTGCGCGCTTGCCAGCGATGCAGGGCATAGGCGCGATCCTGCGGTGCTGATTGCAGCGAATAGCCCCCTACGATGACGGCGGGGCCTGCCGCGTGATCCATGGCGTCGAGATAGGCGCGGACGAACACCGGCGTGTCGGGCGTCATGTCCGCATCGACCAGCAGGATCCAGTCGCCGCGGGCATGCGTGATGGCGGCATTGCGGGCGGCGGCGCGGCCACGATTGGCCTGCGCTGAGACTATGCGCACCGCGGCGAGGGCTTTGCCGGCGCTGGCTTCCATTCTGGCGAGCAGATCGTGGTCGCGGCTGCCATCGTCATAGATGATCACCTCGATGGCTTCCGTAGCCTCGCATTTCGAGAGGCTTTCCAGCAGGGGGGTCACATCATGATGAAACGTGGGGACGCAGATCGAGATGCGGGGCGCGGCGCCGCGCCAGAAGACGTTGTCGTGGACCGTTTCCAGCTTGCGTAGGCGCCAGGTCTGTTCGAGGACGTACTTCGCGGCGTGCATATTATCTGCACCTTTGTTGGTCGCCGAGAAGTCGGGGGACGGTCATGAGCACGATCCAGGCGTCGAGCCAAACCGAAGCGCGTTTCACATAATCCATGTCGAGCCGAACGCGCTCGCGAACTTCTTCCGGCGTGTGGCAGGGGCCGCGCGAACCGTTGATCTGCGCCCAGCCGGTCATCCCGGGCTTCATACGATGGCGATGTGCGTAATCGCCGACGGTGCGCGTGACTTCGATCGAGCCGGCGGTCATGCCGACGGCGTGGGGGCGCGGGCCGACGATCGACATCTCGCCCCTCAGCACGTTGACCAGTTGCGGCAGTTCATCGAGGCTGGTCATGCGCAAGAAGCCGCCAATGCGCGTAACACGCGGATCGTTGTGTTGGGTCTGGCGGATGATGCCTTCCTCGGCGCGCTTATCGGGGCGCATGGTGCGGAACTTCCAGACACGGATGATCTCGTTGTTGAAGCCATGGCGCTTCTGGCGGAAGAACACCGGCCCGGGGCTGTCGAGGCGCACCAGCAGAGCAATCAGCGCCATCGGCAGGGCGAGCACGACGCAGCGCTCAGCGTGACAGCGATGTCGAACACGCGCTTCAGTGCGGCGCGGCGCACGTCTTTGGGCGCGCCGGAGATCTAGGCGGCGGGCGCATCGACCACGCGGGCTAGCGAGGTCTGTTCCGGGCTGAATCCGTCCAGGTCGAGGACGAGGATGATCTCGTGCGGCAGGTTGCGGATGCGGTCGATCAGCTGGCGCACGCGCGCCTGCGCCGTGGACGTGACGGTGACGACGATACGGTCGACATCCGGCAGGCCTTCCCAGGTCAGCAGGTCGTCAACGGCGCCCAAGAAGGGCGTGTCGCCCATCAATGTCGCGGCGCTGCGGCCGGCGCGATCGTCGAAATAGCCGACAATGTTGAGTTCGTGCTCCTGCACGTTGCGCGAAACTATGCGGGCGGCTGCCTGTGTGGCGCCGACGATGACGACGTTGTCGGACAGATGGCCCTTGCGCGTAGCGGCGCGGACCATGCCGAGATAGTTGGAGTGCAGCGCGAACACGGCCAGCGCGTTGGCGGCGCAGAGGCGCGTGAGGATGGAAAGCTGCGAGGCGTCAGCCATCGCGATCAGCACGAAGACAAGGCCCATAGCAGCGGATGCGCCGAGGGCGACGCGCAGCATGTGACCGAGGACGGGCTCGGCATAGCGGAAGCGATAGCCGCCCGCGACCCAGACGCCGGTCACGCACATGGCGGGCATCAGCAGGTAAGGCAGGGCCGCGCCGAACGGGATGGCGAGCAGGTCTATGCCAGAAGACAGGCACAATCCGATGGTGACAAAGGCAACGGCAAGCGCATCGATTGCGCGTGTGGCGATGCGAATTCCACTGCGGTGCAGGAAGCGTTTACGGCGTGCGGTTTGGACGACCAGGGGAGCGGACCTGTCGCTCTCGCGCCGGGCCGCTTCGATTGATTTCGGCCTGTCAGCCCAGGCCAGTCTTTCACCACGCATCGAATTTCCGTAACGCTCGAGGGCCCCTCTCGATGGTCTGGAAGCTAACGGAACAGGGTCAAAACGGGCTTCAGGAGATCGATGAAATTCGTTCGATCAGGCTTTTTGCTGGGGGCCGGAATCAAGGGGATCGGCGGCGGGGACGCAATAAAGGCGAGGGCGATTGCCATGAAGCAATCGCCAAACGCCAGAAGCTGCGCGCTTGACTAGACCGCCGCACCGAGTTGCTGTCCGGCCCACCCCTGCATTCGCTGGGCCAAGGCCGCTTTCTTGCACGTCCTGTCGGAGCAGCATCAGCGCCTCCATGGCCTGCCCGTTCGACTCGTTAATGAGGGGTGCAACGTAGCAGCGTGGAAACCAACGCCGAGCGCGCTGCCGGCTTGCGTGAGGAATGTGGCCGCAGGCGCGGCGGCGGCGAGCATGCCTAGGGCCTGTCGCATCAGGCTGGCGTTCGCGGCAGGCCTGACGGCGGCGATGCCTTTGCGACTGAAGGCGACAGCGAACGCCATGGCGGTGAATTGCCTAAACACGGCGAGGTCCGCGAAGAGATGGTCGCCATGCGCGCCCGCACGCGCGCATCCGATGTCACGATCGCGCCGGGATTGTCTGCAAACCAATACGCCATGCCGGCCAGAAGCACCACGGCGACCGCGCCAATGCGTGCAACGGCTTCATGCGAAGCCTTGAAATCCAGATGATCGACCCTTGCATCAACTGCGCAGAGAGGCCGCCAGCATAAACTCACACGCCAGCTTCAGCCTCTGTCCATGCCATCCAAGCCGGGCGCGTCTCGCAATCATGGGCAAGCCGAGTTTGCCGTTTGGGCTGCTGTCCGAATCGAAACGGGCTGTCTTCGGTTGTCGAAGTCAGCCCGCATGATTGAATCCTGAAGCGCCTAGTGCCCGCGTTTTTCGAACGAGATGATGCAGCCATCCGTCATGTTGTAGCTTGGCGTCACGGCCTTGCCGGCAAGCATCGCGTCCAGCGTCACGGTTGCAAAGTCATTGTCCGGCTTCGCCTTGGCGCGGCCGAAAGTGACGCGGTCGTTGATCGGGCCTTGATAGAGAATCTTCCAGGTCTTCGGCTCGACGATCAGCGTCTCAGTGGCGCGCTCAACGCCCCAAGGCTCGGTCACCGACTGATCGCTGTCCTTCAGGATCGGCATGGTGATATCGAATTCCTTGGCTTCCTTGGCGATCATTTCCGGCGTGTCGTGCATGTTCGGGTTGATCATCATAAACTTCACGCCCTTGGCCTCGTACTTGGCCTGAAGGGCATGGAAGTCCGGGTTGAGCTGCTGGCCGATCGGGCAGCCCCTGGTGTGCATCGAGATCACGATCGCCTTGGCGTCGGTCATCTTGTAAAGTTCGTGCGCCTTGCCGGCGGTGTCCTTAAGCGTGAAGTTCGCCATCTTGGCGTGCGGCAGCGCCATCTTGACCATGTCGGCTGTGTCAGCGGAGGCGGCTTCCGTCGGCGTGGTCGGCGGCGAGCAGGCGGCGGCTAGTCCCAGCGCGAGGGAGGCTACCGCTGTGGCTGTGAAAATGCGGGTGAGCATGGGGGGATGCCTTCCTGATCGTACTTAGGCCGGTGCGGGCCTTATGTG
The DNA here is from genome assembly GCA_016714495.1 of Hyphomonadaceae bacterium. Classification (GTDB taxonomy): domain Bacteria; phylum Pseudomonadota; class Alphaproteobacteria; order Caulobacterales; family Hyphomonadaceae; genus UBA7672. Next base: position 428,634 of record JADKDU010000002.1, read on the forward strand.
ATGTCGAGCTAATTATCGGGCAACCGCCTGACAGCGTCAAACCGCCTCCTGCCCAGCTCACTGCAATGTGTACGGTTTTGACCAACCTCAAGTCGCCCGCCGGGATTTCCTGTCGTTTTGGGCAGCTTCCAAGCCGGCGGCAGCCAGCCTGCTGACCCCTGCCTGACGCGGCAACGCGTTATGACGCATCGCGGCATGCCTATGGCGCGAGAGCCGTAAAGCCGCCTACACAGCGATTCTTCGGCAACGCCTTATTCCCGCGAATGATGTTTCCATCGCTGGTTTGACGGAAACTCGGTTCGCAGCGTAACTCGATCGTTGCAGGTGCAGTACAGGTCGCAGGTCATGCTGGAGTTGAGGGGCGTTTTCCGACGGGTCGGCGGTGTCGCCTATCTCTCGGACGTCTCGCTCCGGCTTGAGCCCGGGACGTTGAACGTCCTGCTCGGCCCCACGCTGTCCGGCAAGACGAGCCTCATCCGCGTGATGGCGGGGCTCGACCGGCCGAGTGCGGGCTCTGTTCTGTTTGATGGCCAGGACGTGACCGACCGGCCTGTCTCCAAGCGCAATGTCGCGATGGTCTACCAGCAGTTCGTCAACTACCCCGGCTGGACGGTGCGCGAGAACATCGCTTCGCCGCTTAAAGTGCGAGGCACTGCGCCCGCAGAGATCGAGCGCGAGGTGAAGCGTGTGGCGGACCTCTTGCGCCTGCGGGACTATCTGGACCGGCGACCGATGGAGCTTTCAGGCGGGCAGCAGCAGCGCGTTGCGCTGGCGCGGGCGATCGTGAAGAAAGCCGGCCTCGTCCTGCTCGACGAGCCGCTCGCGAACCTCGACTACAAGCTGCGGGAAGACCTCAGGGTGGAACTACCGCGCCTGTTTGCGGATTCGGCGGCAGTTGTTGTCTACGCGACCACCGAACCTTCCGAGGCGCTGCTACTCGATGGCGTGACGGTCGCCATGCATGAGGGAAGGGCCGTGCAGTCTGGCCCCACACAGTCCGTCTACCGTGAACCGCAGGACCTGACGACCGCGCGCATATTCTCCGATCCGCCGATCAACACGCTCCCCGTAGAGGCAGCCATCAACCCAGCGCGCTTTGCTGGGGCCACAACGCTTGCTCTGCGCGCGCACCATGTGCGCCTGCAGCCGCGCTCAGCGGCATCTGACGTCTATATCGCCGAGGTGGAGTCGATCGAGATCAACGGTTCGGAGTCGTTCGTGCGCCTGAACGTGCGTGGACAGCACTGGGTGATGCTGGCGCGGGGCATCCACACATTCGCGCCGGGGACGTCTCTCACCGTCTATGTCGAGCCCGATGACATGATGCAGTTCGATGCTGCTGGCCGGGCCATCCCTTCGAAGCGCGAGGCGGCCTGACCGATGGCGCGGCTCGACTTGTCCAACATCCGGCACATCTATGGCCCGCCCGGGGAGGGTGAGCCGCAATATGCGCTGCGCCATGTGAACCAGGCGTTCGAACACGGCGGCGCCTACGCGCTGCTCGGACCTTCCGGCTGTGGCAAGACCACGCTGCTGAACATCATCTCGGGCCTTGTGCATCCGTCCGAGGGGCGCGTGCGCATCGATGGCGTCGATGTCACCGACAAGCCGACCGAGAAGCGCAACATCGCGCAGGTGTTCCAGTTCCCTGTTATCTACGACACGATGACTGTGCGCGAGAACCTCGAATTCCCGCTGCGCAATCGCGGTGTGGCGGCGGCGCAGATCAAGCGGCGCGTCGACGAGGTGATCGAGATGATCGGCCTTGGCGCGCTGGCCAGGCGCCGCGCGCGTGGGCTGTCGGCTGACGAGAAGCAGAAGGTTTCGCTCGGGCGCGGCCTCGTGCGCGAGGACGTGAGCGCAATCCTGTTCGACGAGCCGCTGACGGTCATCGATCCGGAAGTCAAATGGACGTTGCGCACGCAACTGCGCGAACTTCAGCGGCGCTCCGGCATGACGATGATCTACGTCACGCACGACCAGACCGAGGCGCTGACCTTCGCATCGGGCGTGGTCGTGATGCACGAAGGGCAGGTGCTGCAGGTCGGCTCGCCCAAGGACCTGTTCGAGAAGCCGGCGCACACCTTTGTCGGTTATTTCATCGGCTCGCCGGGAATGAACGTGCTGCCGACGAAAGTGGATGGGGCGGCATTGCGTATTGGCGAGTATTTCGCGCCTCTGACGTCGGAACCGCGGCTGCGCGGCAATCCGAAGCTGGAGCTTGGCATACGGCCTGAATTCGTGCGGCTGGCCGCCGAGGGCATTCCTGCCACGATCGAACGGATCGAGGATATCGGCCGCCACCGCATCGTGCGCACGCGCATGCTGGGCCATTCGGTGACCGCACTGTTGCAGGAGCACGAGCCGATTCCGGCCGATCCCCACCTCTACTTCGAGCCCGAGGGCGTTCACCTCTACGCCGACAGCTGGCGCGTTGAGCTTAGCGGGAAGCCGGCGCCATGAAGCCAGTCAATCACAAGGCGTGGTTCCTCGTGGCCCCGGTGCTGCTGCTGGTGGCGATCTCGGCCATCATCCCGTTGATGACCGTGGTGAACTATTCGGTCCAGTATGTCGGCTCCACTGGCAGGTTCGCCTGGGTGGGCGATGAGTGGTATCGCGAGGTGCTGCACTCAGAGAAGTTCTGGAATGCGCTGTGGCGCAACCTTGTCTTCTCCGGCGTCATTCTCGCGATCCAGATTCCGCTCGGCGTGCTGATCGCTCTCAACATGCCGCGCAAGGGTTGGGGCGTTCCGACGTGCCTTGTGCTGATGGCGCTGCCGTTACTGATCCCGTGGTATGTGGTCGGCATGATCTGGCAGATGTTCGGCCGTGTCGACATCGGCCTCATGGGCGTGATGCTGCGCGACTTCGGCTACAATTATGAAGGCGATCCGATGGATGCGTGGTTCACGCTGATCCTGATGGATGTGTGGCACTGGACCAGTCTTGTCGCGTTGCTGGCCTATGCCGGCCTAGTCTCCATTCCCGATGCCTATTATCAGGCGGCGCGTATCGACGGCGCGTCGAAATGGGCGGTGTTCCGCTTCATCCAGCTGCCGCGTCTCGGGCGCGTTCTGACCATCGCCATCCTGCTCAGGTTCATGGACAGCTTCATGATCTTCACCGAGCCCTTCGCCGTGATCGCGGGCGGCGATCCCGTCTTCCTCTCGACCGAGCTGAAGCAGACGGTGGAATTGGGCAAGAAGGCCGCTATGTCGATCATCTACTTCCTGATCATCCTGGCTGTCAGCTGGGTGTTCTACGCGGTGATGACGCGCAATGACGGCGAGCCGACTTCGGCAGACAAGGCGCGGGGAGGCGGGGCATGAAACAAAGCCGCTTTGCCTGGATTGTTCCGGCGCTCTACATCCTCTTCCTGATGACGCCGATCTACTGGCTCGTCGCGATGAGCTTCAAGACCAACGTCGAGATCACCACGCGCTTCACACTGCTCCCCGAGGCGTTGACGCTGGACAACTATGCCAAGGTGTTCGGCGACGAACGCTGGCGGTCGGTGTTCGCTAACTCGCTGATGTATGTCTCGCTCAACACGCTGATCTCGCTCGCCGTGGCCTTGCCGGCCGCCTACGCCTTCTCGCGCTACAAGTTCTTTGGCGACAAGCACCTGTTCTTCTGGCTGCTGACCAACCGCATGGCGCCGGCGGCCGTGTTCGCGCTGCCGTTCTTCCAGCTCTATTACAAGTTCGGCCTGTTTGACACCCACATCGCGGTAGCGCTGGCGCATTGCCTGTTCAACGTGCCGCTGGCGGTGTGGATTCTCGAAGGTTTCATGAGCGGCGTGCCCCGCGAGATCGACGAGACCGCCTATGTCGACGGTCATTCCTTCCCGAGCTTCTTCACCCGCATCTTCATGCCGCTGATCGCCAGCGGCATCGGCGTGGCGGCGTTCTTCTGCTTCATGTTCTCGTGGGTGGAATACCTGATCGCGGATGCTCTCTCGCGCAACGCGGTGGTGCCGATCACCACGCGACTGCAGGCGTTGTCCCAGGCGTCGGGGACTGACTGGGGCGTGCTGGCCGCCGCGGGCTCGCTGACCCTGATACCGGGCGCGATCGTGATCTGGTTCGTGCGCAACTACATCGCCAAGGGGTTCGCGCTGGGGAGGGTGTGAATGGCCACGCTCGCCGACGTTCGCCGGATCGCACTTTCGCTGCCCGGGGCGGTCGAGCTGCAGGACCATGGCGGCAACTGGTTCAATGTCGGCAAGAAGACGTTTGTCGTCTACGGATTCCCAAGCGCGCGCTGGATATTCAAGCTGCCCAAGGCGCGGCAGGAGTTGCTGTTCGAAGCGCGGCCTGACGTGTTCCAGCCCTATCGCGCAGGTGCGATGCTCTGGAGCTATGTCGATATCGATCAACTGACGCAGGCCGAGGTGGCGGATTTTGTCACCGATGCCTGGACGACAATCGTCCGAAAAGCCGTCCGCGCCCATCTGGGCCCGAATAGCTGACCTTACGGCACAATCGCGCGAGGGCCTGCACAAGGGTATGACACGCCCGCAAATCTGCTAATCTGGCCGCGTCACCACCCCGGCGGCACAAGGGGCGGGACGCAGATACGAGTAGAAACGCAACATACAGAGCCAGGAGAAAAACATGGCCAATGCTTATACCCCTCCCGAAACCGTGCGCGCCCGTCTGCGTGCTGATGGACAGAAGCTGACGCTATGGGGCGCCGTACTGGCTGGCCTCGGCGTCGCTGGAATTTTTGTGTCGATGGTGCTGAAGGCCGTATTCCTCGGCATCCTCGGCGGGCCGATCGCGTCCCTCTCATGGCTCGCGCTCGTCGCGGGCGCCAGCCTCTTCTTCTGGGGCTTCACCAAGATCAGGGACGCGCGCGACGCCTGATCATGACGCCGGCACCTGAGCTTTCCGCCGCCCAGAAGAAGGGTCAGAAGCTGTTCATGACCGGCATGGCGCTGGTCATGGGCGGGATGATCTTCGGCGGCGGTCTGGCGATGGTGTTCTACTTCCTCGGACAGCGGCCGGCGGCGATGGCCGCCGGCCTGCTTGGGGCCGGCTTCGCCATGGCTGGCGTATGGCTGCAGATCAGCGGCGCCAAATTGCTGCGGAGCAAGCAGCCGTGAGCGGCGCCGCCAACTGGATGGGGTGGACCCTGCCGACGGCGCTGTTCTTCATCGCCATCGCGTTGATCCTCACGGCCATGGGCGTCATCCAGAAGCTCGCGCCGCGCAATGACCCGCGTGCCGGCGTGCTGGGAATCGCCACCCAGCGTGGCGACAGACTGTTCCTAAGCCTGCTCGGCTCAGCTTTTATCCATCTCGCATGGATCGGGTTGGCGCCGGCCAGCCTGTCGCTATGGCTGGCCACCCTTGCGTCGGTTGTTTACGCCGCCCTCGTTTTCCGATTTGCTTGAATCCTGAGTCCGGGGCCGTGAGAGCCTTGCAGGGAGGACTTCATGCAGTCGACGACGCGTATACGCACGCTGGCAGTGGCATTTGCTTCAGCGCTGGCGTTCTCCGCCTGCGGGCCCGAACAGGCAGTCACCAAGACGCCGAACCCGAATGCCGCTGCGGAAATCGCGAAGTTCCTCGATGCAGAGATCAAGGACATGTCTGTGCTCGACCGTGCAGGACAGGAGGCGGAACTCAACTGGTTCGCCGCCGCCGCGTCGGCGTTTCAGGGCATGGAGATCAACGTCGTCTCCGAGTCGATCGCCACGCACGAGTATGAATCGAAAGTGCTGGCCCCGGCTTTCTCGGCCATCACCGGCATCAAGATCACCCACACGCTGATGGGCGAAGGCGATGTCGTCGATCGGCTGCAGCGCCAGATGCGCACGGGTGAGAACGAGTTCGACGCCTATGTGAACGATAGCGACCTGATCGGCACGCACTGGCGCTACAAACAGGTGCGTGACCTGACTGACTGGATGGCGAATGAGGGCAAGGACGTCACCTCGCCTACGCTCGACCTTCCCGACTTCATCGGCGCCAGCTTCACGACGGGTCCCGACAAGAAGCTCTACCAGCTTCCCGACCAGCAGTTCGCGAACCTTTACTGGTTTCGCTACGACTGGTTCAGCGACGCCAAGAACAAGTCCGACTTCAAGGCCAGGTACGGCTACGATCTCGGCGTCCCCGTGAACTGGTCCGCCTATGAGGACATCGCGGAATTCTTCACCGGCCGCACGATCGAGGGGAAGAAGGTCTATGGCCACATGGACTATGGCAAGAAGGACCCCTCGCTTGGCTGGCGCTTCACCGACGCATGGCTGTCGATGGCCGGCAATGGCGACAAGACCAATGGCGGCCCGAACGGCTTGCCGGTCGATGAATGGGGCATCCGCGTCGACGAGAACTCCCGTCCCGTCGGCTCATGCGTGGCGCGCGGCGGCGATACCAATGGTCCGGCCGCCGTCTATTCCATCACGAAGTATCTCGACTGGATGAAAAAGTACGCGCCGGCCGCCGCTCAAGGCATGACTTTTTCGGAGTCAGGACCGATCCCGGCGCAGGGCGAGATCGCGCAACAGATGTTCTGGTACACCACCTTCACCGCCGACATGGTGAAGGAGGGCCTGCCCGTGCTGAACGCCGACGGCTCGCCGAAATGGCGAATGGCTCCCTCGCCGCATGGCGCCTATTGGGAAGAAGGCCAGAAGCTCGGTTATCAGGACGCGGGTTCGTGGACACTGATGTCCAACACGCCGGCGGATCGCGCGAAGGCCGCATGGCTCTACGCCCAGTTCGTCACGTCGAAGACAGTGGACCTGAAGAAGAGCCACACCGGCCTCACCTTCATCCGCGAAAGCACGATCCAGCACCCCAGCTTCACCGAGCGCGCGCCCAAGCTTGGCGGTCTCGTCGAATTCTACCGCTCGCCCGCGCGCACGCAGTGGTCGCCCACGGGCACCAATGTGCCGGACTATCCCAAACTTGCCGCGCTCTGGTGGCAGAATATCGGCGACGCCGCCGCCGGATCGAAGACGCCCCAACAGGCGATGGATGCGCTCTGCAAGGCGCAGGAGGACGTGCTGGCCCGTCTCGAGGAACAGGGCGTCCAGGGTGAGATCGGACCGAAGCTGAACCCGGAAGAAAACCCGCAGGTCTGGTTCGATCGCCCGGGCGCGCCCAAGCCGAAGCTGGCGAACGAAGATCCCAAGCCGGAAACCATCGACTATGACACGCTGATCAAGAGCTGGCAGCACTGATAGGCGGAAAGAATAAGGCCTCGCAGCGTGCTGCGAGGCCCAGTTACCGGGTCAAAAATGCAATTCAATCCGGTGCGCAGCCATCCTCGGGGTGACAACCGCGTCGGCGGACATGATTGGCGGCGGACGCCACGGATATCAATACCGGCTGGCCGGATTGTTTTTGTTGGAGATGCTAAAGACCGCACGGCTATTGGCGCTCGCGTGAGGTCGGAAAACGGGGTGATGCGTTGCGATTCCAAGTTCTGATTGCGGTGTCTTTGCTGCTAGCCGGGTGCATATCAGCGCCCGAGCAGCCCCATCCATCGCCGTTGACCAATGTTACCGGCCCGCTAGCCCAAACCGATGATAGCCACGCTTTCGGCGCCGCCGCCTACACGCTGCGGCCGGAAACGCTCGCCTTGCAAGGTTATGTCGAGGAAGAGTTCCTCGTTTCGGGCTTGGCCAATGTCTATGACTGGCCAGCCAGCGGCGCCGTGATCCGCACGGCTGATGCGCCCTACGCCACGCGCGTGCTCGTGCGACGGCCGGCGTCCGGGGGGCGTTTCTCCGGCCGCGTCGTGGTGGAGATGTTGAACCCCTCAAACCTGTTCGACCTCAACATCGGCTGGGCGATCCACCACGACGAGATCGTTCGCCAGGGTGACGCATGGGTCGGCATCACGGCAAAGCCGGTTGCGGTCGCAACGCTCAAGGCATTCGACGCGAAGCGTTATTCGGCGCTTAACTGGGCCAACCCTCTGGCCACAAACGATTCCCGAAACTGCGAAGTCTCCGGCGACAGCGCGAAGTCGACCGAGAACGGCCTTGTCTGGGACATTCACACACAAGTTGCGAAATGGCTTCGTTCGACAGACGCAAGCAATCCGTTTCGCTATGGCAACCGCACATCGCGCGCCGCACGGCTTTATGGCTGGGGCTATTCGCAGACAGGCGGCTTCCTGTTCACCTATATCAACGCGATCCAGCCGCTCGTCGTCGCCAGAGACGGCAGGTCGCCATTCGACGGCTACATCGTCGGCATGCTCGGGGGGCCATCGCCGATCAATCAGTGCGCCGAGCGCATTCCCGCCGGCGATCCGCGGCGCCCGATCCGCAACGCAGGCGTTCCTGTGGTTCACGTCATGAGCCAGTCCGACTATCTCGGTTGGGCGCCAAACCGCCGAGAGGACAGCGACACCCCCGGTGACCGGTACCGTCACTACGACCTGGCTGGCGCGGGCCATGCGACGCCAGACGAACTCTGGTTTGCTGCACGGTCGGAAGACATCCTGAAAGGCAGCCGCACCCCGCCCGCGCAGGATTGCGACCAGGGACCTCGCAGCCGCTTTCCCAGCTGGGTCGCTTACAACGCGATTTACCGGAATTTGAAGGCGTGGGTGGAAGACGGCGTGCCGCCGCCGCCATCGCGGAACATAGAGGTGGCCGATGGCAAGGGCGTGGTCGATTCGCATGGCAATGTGAAGGGCGGCGTCCGTTCGCCCTTCCTGGATGTCCCGACTTCAACGTGGAACGGCAATTCTACCGGCCAGTCCTTCTGCCGGATCGCCGGCCATGAAATCCCATTCGACGCAGCAAAACTCGCCAGCCTCTATTCCAGCCAGCAGGCGTATGAGGCCGCCGTCCGTCAGAACGTTGATGATCTCGTCAAAGCCCGCTTTATCACCCCCGAGGATGGCGTCGTACTGAAGGCGCGCGTATCGGAAACCAAGGTGCGCTGACACGCGGGCAGGGCTTCACAATCTCTGTTTTCAAGGCTTTTTCGCTGGATAGCCCTTCAGGCTTGCACCTGCCCCAAATCCCGCTAGGAAGGCCGCTCGCTTGACGCAGCCGCCAAGCGGAGAGGTGGCCGAGTGGTCGAAGGCGCGCCCCTGCTAAGGGCGTATAGGGGTAACCCTATCGTGAGTTCGAATCTCATCCTCTCCGCCAGCGCGGTCCGCACACAGGTCGCTCTGATAAGTGAATGCGCGGCCAGCATTGTCCCGATTGACGCGGCGGTGCGCTAGAGATCATCCTACCTGACGACAATTCACCTTTGGGCTACGTCATTCGGCGCTGGCCAAAGGCAGATCTACCGATGATCAAACATCGGAGATACGGGGAGAAAACATGATGAAGTCGCGCACCACACGGCGCATTGCACCGCAATTGGGTATCGAACATATGGCGCTTGGCAGAGCCGGACAGCCCGGAACGCTGAAATCCTACCTTCGAGGATCGCTGATCGCGGCCTCCATGCTTGCGGCAGGTCTGAGCGCAGCGGCGCAGGAAAGCCCGAGCTATTCGGCGGCGCAGGCTGCGGCGGGAAAGACGACTTACGAACGCGCATGCGTCGCCTGTCATGGCGAAGGCCTCGATGACGGCGAATTCGGCCCGATGCTACGCGGCGACGAGTTCCTGCTGCGCTGGGCCGGCAAGAGCGTCGAGGAACTGTTCCACTACGTCTCCGACACTATGCCGACCGCACAGCCCGGTTCGCTGACGGAGGAGGAATACATCAACGTGGTCGCCTACCTGCTGTCGCGGAACACGATGACCGCCGGAACGCCGCTCACCCCGATCTCGCAGAAGACCATGACCTTGCCGTCGACGACGGCCAATCTCGGCATGATCTCCGCCGGCGTGAAACTGCCGCCTAACCCCACTGCGCGGCCAAGCCCGCTCACCAAGATCACGCCGGTGACCGAGGCGATGCTGTCATCGCCCTCGCCGTCGGACTGGATCGATGGACGCCGGACGCGCGACGCCCAGGGCTTCAGCCCGCTCAATCAGATCAACACGGGCAATGTCGACAAGCTGCGTCTGAGCTGGTCGCTGTCCCTGCCGCCCGGTCCGAACCAGAACACGCCGCTCGTGCATGACGGCGTGATGTTCGTGCACGCCTTCAAGGATGTCCTGCAGGCCGTGGACGCCGTTAATGGCGATATCCTTTGGCAATACATCTATCGGCTGCCGAAGGACGTCACGCCCACGCCGAAGAAATCCATCGCACTCTACGAATCGATGGTGTTCATGCCGACATCGGACGCCCGTATCGTGGCGCTCGACGTGAAAACCGGCAAGGAGATCTGGAACACCGGCGCCGGCGCAACCGGCTTCACCATGTCGGGCGGCCCCATCGTCGCCAAGGGCAAGGTGATCTTCGGAACCCGGGGACCCAAGCCCGTCATTGTCGCGCTGGACGCCAAGACCGGCAAGGAAGCATGGCGTTTTAATCCCATTCCGAAGCCAGGCGAGCCGAACTACGACACCTGGAACAATATGCCTTACGAGGCGCGCACGGGTGGCACGATCTGGACGCCTGGCAGCTATGACAAGGAGACCAATCTCGTCTTCTTCGGTCCGGCCCCGACCTACGACACGAAACCTCTCCGCAACCTTGTCAAAGGCGCCAACAACGATGCGCTCTACACCAACGCCACCGTCGCGCTGAATCCTGACACCGGGAAGCTCGTCTGGTATTATCAGCATCTCCAGAACGACCAGATGGACCTAGACTGGGCCTATGAGCGCCAGATCATGACTATCGGCGCTGGCGCCAACGCGCGTCGCGTGCTCGTCACCGCGGGCAAGGCCGCCCTGCATGACGCCCTCGATCCAGCCACAGGCAAATACCTGTTCTCGATCGATCTGGGCATGCAGAACTACATCACGGCCATCGATCCCAAGACGGGCCGCAAGACCGTCGATCCCAACCTGATCCCCGGCGATGGCAAGACGAAGATGATCTGCCCGAGCGCCGCGGGCTCGAAGAACTTCAACCCCTCGGGCTTCAACCCCGCCACCGGCGTCCTGTTCGTGCCGTTGATCGAAGTCTGCATGGATTTCGTGCAGCTTCCAGAAGGTCAGCGCGGCCTGCTCTCAACTGGCGTGCGCACTAACAACCGGCCCATGCCCAACAGTGACGGCCTGTATGGCCGCCTCGTCGCCGTCGATCTTCAGGCGAAGAAGCAGCTCTGGGTCACGCGCGAACGCGTGCCAATTCTGACCAGCACGCTGCCGACGGCTGGCGGTCTGATCTTCGCCGGATCGATGGACCGGACGTTCGCGGCCTACGACCAGGCGAGCGGAAAACGCGTGTGGAGCACCCGCCTTGGCGACGTGCCGAACTCGAATCCCATCAGCTATGAGGTCAATGGCAAGCAATACATCGCGGTCGTCACCGGGAGCGGCGCTGTCCGCAGCACCGCCTATGTGAACATGCTGCCGGAGATCAAGAACCCCACCATGCGGACCTCGAACATCTGGGTTTTCGAGCTTCCCTAGGTCGAATTGCGAGCTGAAGTCAGTCGATCCAGGCAAAGCGGAGGGGATTGGGGTCCCATCCTCTCCGTCGCCCCCTGCGACAATGACTTCAGGGGTGGTTTCGTTCAAATAGCCGTGGCCCAGCTTTCGTCGGCCACGAACGGCCCTAAGATGCCGGGCAACTGGCATGCCTGCGTTTTTACACAAACATAGACAGGCAGGCGGCCACATTCGGGAGTTAATCAGATGAATCGACTATGCAGGATTCTGCTCGCAACAAGTGCGATAGCCGCGCTTCCCGGGCCGGCAATCGCTCAAGAGGCTGGCTATACCACGCCGAAAACCGGCTGGGGCGCACCGGACCTCCAGGGCTTCTGGACCAACATCGCCATGACGGCGATGCAGCGTCCTGCCGCCACCGACAAGCTCGTCCTCACCGAGGATGAAGCCATAAAGTTGGCCCGCGGCAACATCTATACGGGTGTCTACGCCCAGGAAGCCGGCGTTTCGAAGGTTGACGAGAAGTCGTCGCAGGAGCTCCTCGCCGACAAGAACCCGAACCGGGGCTACAACGCTTTCTGGCTTGATCCCGGCAAGGGCTATGCGACCGTGAAGGGCGAGTATCGCTCCTCCTGGATCACCTATCCGGCCGACGGCAAAATCCCGTACACGGCCGCCGGTATCGCCGCCAACACGCGCGGCGGCAACTATGACGACTACGAAGCCCGTCCGCTGCCGGAACGCTGCTTGATGAGCTTCACCGGCGCCGCAGGCCCGGTCATGAACAACGGCCTGTACAACAACACATACCAGATCGTGCAGTCGCCGGAGTCGGTGATGATCCTGACCGAGATGATCCACGACGTCCGCGTCATCCCGATCGTCAAGTCAGCGGCGGAAGCCAAGCATGGCCCGAAAGAGATTCCGAAATGGGGCGGCGACTCGGTGGGCTGGTATGAAGGCAACACGCTTGTCGTGAAGACCGTCAACTCGCACCCCCGTCAACGCTCGTTCATCTCGCCCACCGGCACGGTGACGGAGCGCTACACGCGTTGGTCGAACGGCGAGATCTTCTACGAGTTCAAGGTCGACGACCCGACGCTCTACAAAACGGCGTGGGGCGGAGAGATGTCGCTCAAAACCTCGCAAGAGCCGCTGTACGAATACGCCTGCCATGAAGGCAATTATTCATTCGCCGGCATCATGGGCGGCGCGCGTGAGCTGGACCGTCAAGGTCGGCCTTATCCGCCGGAGAAGCCCACCTTCGCTGGCGTCGACGTCGCGGATGGCGAATAGTCGTCAGACGATCCGGACTTGAGATTGACGGGAGCCGCACCTCATGGTGCGGCTCCTTTCTTTTTGGGCGAACGGCGGAGGCTGGAATGTCGGCAAGTCTCTTCGAACTGCTTGCATCGCGTTTTCCCCCTGAGCGCTCGGCTCCGTGCTTCATCCTCTCCGATGGACGCGAGATCAGCTATGGCGCGCTGGAATCCGCCGCGGCCCGCGTTGCGGGGCGGTTGATCGCGGAAGGCCTGCGGCCCGGCGACCGGGTTGCGCTACAGGCCGAGAAATCGCCGGAGGCGATCATGATCTATCTCGGTGTGCTGATGGCCGGCGCCGCGTTTGTCCCGCTCAACGCCGCGTACACAAAATCCGAAGTCGATTATTTCCTCGGCGACGCGTATCCGAGAGTCTTCGTCACCGATCCGCCGACTTTCGTCCGCGAAGCCGAAAGCGCAGAGGCGCTGGCCCGTCCCGTCCCGCGCGACGCCGGCGACCTCGCCTCGCTGATCTACACCAGCGGCACTACCGGCCGTTCCAAGGGCGCGATGCTCAGCCACGGAAACCTCGCGGAGAATGCACTGGCGCTTCACGCGGCCTGGGGTTTCACGCCAAAAGACGTCCTGTTGCACGCCCTGCCGGTCTTCCATGTCCACGGCCTTTTCGTCGCGCTGCACTGCGCGCTCCTCTCCGGCGCACCGATGATCTGGCTGCCGAAGTTCGCGGACGCCGAAGTCCTCACGGGGCTGAAGCGCGCCACGGTGATGATGGGCGTGCCGACCTTCTACACGCGCCTGCTGGCCAATCCTGCCTTCAACCGGGAAAGCGCCTCCAACATCCGCCTGTTCATTTCCGGCTCGGCGCCGCTCCTGCCATCCACTTTCGCTCAGTTCGAGCAATGCACCGGCCAGCGAATCCTTGAGCGCTATGGCATGAGCGAGGCGGTCATCATCACCTCCAACCCGCTCGAAGGCGATCGCATCGCTGGCAGCGTCGGCTTCCCGCTTCCCGGCGTTGAGTTGCGTATCGGCGGTGGTGAGGAGACCGGCGTCATCCAGATCCGCGGCCCCAGCGTCTTCTCGGCCTACTGGCGCATGCCGGAAAAGACCGCCGAGGAATTCACCGCCGACGGCTTCTTCATCACCGGAGATGTCGGCCGCGTCGATCCAGACGGCCGCGTCTGGATTTCCGGCCGGGCCAAGGACCTCATCATTTCCGGCGGCTACAACGTCTATCCCAAGGAGGTTGAGCTCGTGCTCGACGAACTTCCGGGCGTCACCGAAAGCGCGGTGATCGGCCTGCCGCATCCCGATTTCGGCGAAGGCGTCGCCGCAATCTGCACCGGCAAAGGCGACGAGGCTGGCATCATCGTCGCCGCCCGCCAGCAGCTTGCCGCTTACAAACTTCCCAAGCGGGTGATCTTCGTGAACGACCTGCCGCGCAACGCCATGGGCAAGGTTCAGAAGAACCTGTTGCGTCAGACCTACGCCACTCTTTTCCAGCGCTAATCCCAAAGACACGTTGGGCGGAGCCGTCAAACCGGACAGCCCCGCCCCGCATGCGTCCCCACGCACCCAGAACCTGTTGAAGCGGGGCGGCCGACATGCAGGTTCGGCGAGGAACCAAAGTCTGCGCATTTGCCGCGGCAGGGATGAATGCCAGTGAACCCCGCCTCTGCACCTGAAAGCGGAATTGCTGGAAAAACGGGACTCGTCGCCTGAGTTTTATTTTGGCCCGTTGATCGTGAGGATGGGTCCAGTATTTGCAGGGCCACGTTCTGCGTGGTTAACCTCGCCGCGAGGGATGTTCGGTCGTGGAACCAGTCGGGCAGCGTGCTGAAAGCGCCAGCCGCGAGGCAGTTGCTGCCGCGCGGGACGCGCTTTTGCGCGCCCACTATGACGAATTCCGCAAGGTGGCGGGCCGGGTCCTCAATGGCGACGCCGCGGCGCTGCAGATCCAGCCGACAGACCTTGCCCATGAAGCCGTCATCCGCCTGTCCGGCCTCGATCGCCTCGATTTCAAGGGCCGCACCCATTTCCTCTCGCTGTCTGCGCGCGTCATGCGACAGATCCTGATCGACGAAATCCGCCGCATGCGCGCCGCCAAGCGTCAGGCCCCGCCCGTCGCGACCCAGCTGCCGCCCGAACTTGGCGCCCAGAGCATCGATCTCGAAGACCTCGACCGCGCCCTTTCGAAACTCGAACTCGTCGCCCCCGATCATGCCCGCCTGGTCGACCAGCGCTATTTCGCCGGGCTCACGCTCGAAGAGATCGCTGAGATCGACAACGTCTCCGTCCGAACCGTGAAGCGCCAATGGCGCGCTGCTCGCGCTTGGCTCGTCGCCGAACTGGGCCAGCGTTAGGGCCATGGAGACCAGCCTTACAAGGCGCGCCTTCACCGTCTTCGAGGACGCTCTCGATATCGAAGATGCAGGCGAGCGCGAGGCCTGGCTCGCATGCACCTGCGGAGGCGATGAAGCGCTCCTTGGCGAAGTGAAGCGACTGCTGCGCGCTGACGCCGCCGCCGAACGCGCCATGCCCACGGGCGGCCTGCAACCCAGCGCCGGCCCCACGCCCAAGCGCATCGGCCATTATCGCATCGTCGACATGCTCGGCCAGGGCGGCATGGGCGATGTCTACATCGCCGCCCGCGACGACGGTCTGTTCGACCACGTCGTCGCCATCAAACGCATCCGCCCGTCGCTGTTGCCGGAAACAGCCCGCGCGCTCTTCGACCGCGAACGCCGCGCCCTGGCCATGCTCAGTCATCGCCACATCGCTCAGCTCTACGATGGCGGCGTCGACGAAACCGGCGCGCCGTATTTCATCATGGAGCTCGTCCGCGGCGCCCCCATCGACGCCTACGCGGCCGACCGGGACCTGTCGCCCCGTCAGATCGTCGAGAAGATGATCGAGGTCTGCGATGCGGTTCAGCATGCTCACCAGAACCTCATCGTCCACGCCGACCTCAAGCCCGCCAACATTCTCGTCAACGACGCGGGCGATCCCAAGGTGGTCGATTTCGGCGTCGCCCGCATCCTGCGCGATCCAGACGACATCACGCTTCACCCGCAAACGCCCGGTTACGCAAGCCCGCAGCGCGAAGCCGGCGCCAGTCCCACGCCCGCCGATGATGTCTTCGCCCTCGGCGCCATCCTCCGCGCACTGCTCACTGGCGAAGCCCCGCGCGGCGCTCACCACACCGTCATCACCTCCGAAGCCATCTCAAAATCGCCAGCCTACGCCGATCGCAAGCCCGAATGGCGCGCCGCCCGCGCCCGTCTCGTGCACGGCGACCTCGACGCCATCGTCGAGCGCGCCTGCGCCCTCGCCGCCGAAGACCGCTATCAGGCCGCCGTCGCGCTGGCCGCCGACCTGCGCGCCTGGCTTGACATGCGCCCGCTGCAGGGGCGCAGCAATGATCGCCTCTACGCCTTCGAGAAATTCTTCCGCCGCCATCGCTTGCGCGTCATCGGCGGCGCGGCGGCGTCAGTCAGCCTCGTCCTCGCCCTTATCGTCACGTCCGCGCTCTATGCGCAGGCTGATTTTGCCCGCAAGCAGGCCGAGGCCCGCTTCACGGAAGTCCGCAGCCTCGCCAAATATCTTCTGTACGAGGTCTACGACCGCCTCGAACGCACGCCGCAAACGCTCGCCATGCGCCGCGATGTCGCCCACGTCGCGCAGGGCTATCTCAGCCAGCTCGCCGACACGCCCTCCGCGCCGCGAGATGTCCTGCTCGAAGCCGCCGACGGCTTTGCGCGCATTGCCGATCTGCAGGCCGGCCGCTCCCGCGCCAATCTCGGCGATCCTCAGGGCGCCCTCGAAAATCTTGATCGCGCAGACCAGATCGCCGCCGCGCTCCAGAAAGCCGATCCAGGGAACTCGGCCATGCTCGCCCTGCGCGCCCGCGTCGCGATGCATCATGCCGCCATCGCCATGAACTCGCGGCAGGAACTCGAGTCCGCCGCCGAACTCCTTACGCAAGCCAATGCCTACATCACCGCCATCCCGTCAGACACGCGCTCCGCCAGGCTGCTCACCGTTCAGCACGACCTTGAATCCGCTATCTTGGGCAACTGGAAAGCCACTTACGCGGAAAGCGAAATCCACGCGCGCAAAGCCATCGCGATTATCGAAGCTCTCCCGCTTGAGCCACGAGATGCACGCGGGGCGCAGTATCTCCGCGCCCGGGCCTACGACGCCTTGGCTGAAGCCGTCTACTACGGGCAGTCGCCCGCAGCATCCGAACCGATCTACCAACGTCTTGTCGACATCACATCGACCTATCTGAAAGCCCATCCCGACGACACGCTGGGCCAGCGCATGGCGATCGAGGCGCACTGGGCGCTCGGCGCCACGTTGCTGGGCGTCGATCGTGCGAAAGACGGTCTGGCGCAAATGCAGGCCGCCGCGGCGCTGGTCCCGACCCTGCTGCAATACCAGCCGGAAGACGCTGGCGCGCAACGCACTCAGCGCATCGTCTATACCGCGCTCGCTCAGGCCCTCGCCATGTCAGGCCGCTTCGATGAGGGCGTCACGCTGCTCCGCGAGGAGGTGGCGAAGAGCGAAGAGCAGGTGCGCAAGACGAATTCGCGCCCCGAGCAGGTCCGCTCCTATGGCGTCACGCTCGCCATGTTGGCGGATCTCTTTGCCGACAATGGCATCGCGAAGGAAGCTTGTCCGATCTACGCAAAAGCCGAACGGGTCTGGCTCGATCTCGACAAGCGCGGTGTCCTTACCCAGCTCGACCGCGACAATGCGCAAAAGATGGTTCGCGACCGCCAGCAACAGTTGAAGTGCGTTTAGCGCGGCCGCGCGCCGCTCCGGCTCGTCAGTTCAAGCACCAGCTTCGCCGCCGCCATGGCGCCGTCGCGGCGCATCGTCCCAGCCACGGCCATCGCACGCGCCTGTGTTTCAGGCGCCAACGCCTTCTCGACCGCAGCAGTCATGGACTCAAAGGTTGGTGTCGCCCCGTCATGCGCCGCGCCAATGCCAAGACCAGCCGCCCGCGCAGCCCAATAGGGTTGGTCGGCGATCTGCGGTATGATCACCTGCGAAGCGCCCGCCTGTGCTGCCGTTGTCGTCGTGCCGGCGCCGCCATGATGCACGACCGCCGCAACGCGTTTGAACAGCGCCTGCCGGTTGACCTCGCCAATCAAGCGGCAATTGACGCTATCCTCCACGCCAAGCTCCGCCCAGCCGCGCGCACCGACTAGTCGGCGGCCAATTGCACGCACCGCATCGATCGCCACGCGGCCGGCCTCGCGCGTGCTCGGCAAGGCGATCACGCATCTTGCGCTCCTATGCTTCTGGATTCGCTGGATTCTACGTGAGCGCCGGGGTCTTGCCGCAGGTCCCATCCACGCCATATGTGACTAAGTGAGAGGCACATTCTCCCTTTCCCTCCAAGACATCTGCGCCCATGCCGAGACCTGGGCCACAGCGCCTATTGCGGGCTTTGACAACTGACACCCCACAGCTGATCCTCTTGGCGCAGCTGGAGGACGTCATGGCAGTCAGATCACCCAAGATCGCGGCCGTACTGGGAATGGCGCTGTGCGCCTCGCTTGCCGCCTTTGCGCAAGCTCCTCTTTCCACCGCGGTCATTCAGGAAGAGTGGCCGGTCCACGGCCTCGCCGCCCCAGCGGAAATCATCGTTGATCATTGGGGCATTCCACACATCTTCGCGCAGAGCTCGCGCGACGCCTATTTCCTGCAAGGCTACAACGCAGCACGCGATCGCCTCTGGCAGATCGACCTGTGGCGCAAGCGCGGCCTCGGCCTGCTCTCCAAATCCTTCGGTCCGGCCTATGTCGAGCAGGATCGCGCCGCCCGGCTGTTTCTTTATCGCGGCGACATGGAGAAGGAGTGGAGGTCTTACGCGCCAGACGCGCGCCTCGGTCGAGGCCTTCACCGCCGGCGTCAACGCCTATATCGGCGACGTGCGCGCCAGGGCGAGACCGCTGCCAATCGAGTTCCAGCTCACGAATTCCACGCCGGAGGAATGGCGCCCCGAAGACGTCCTCCGCATCCGCAGCCACGCGCTGGTCTCCAACGTAACCTCGGAAGTGACGCGCGCGCGCGTCGCCTGCGCCGCCGGCGTCGAGGCCGATCTGCTTCGCCGCAAGCTCGATCCCGTCAGCCACAAGCGCGTCGTGCCTGCCGGCCTCAATCCCTGTGACATCCCGAAGGATGTTCTCAAGGACTACGAGCTCGCCACACGGCAGGTCGATTTCGACGCGGTCAAGAACAAGACACGGGCGGCGATCGATCCTGAAACGCGCCTTGCGGATCTCATGGAAAAACAGCTCAGCGAAGGCTCCAACAACTGGGTCGTCGCGCCGTCAAGGACCGAAACCGGTCGGCCCATTCTCGCCAACGATCCGCATCGCCAGCTCGGTCTGCCGTCATTGCGCTACATTGTCGGACTTAGCGCACCGGGCCTTAACATCATTGGCGCGGGTGAACCAGCCTTGCCCGGCGTCTCCATAGGCCACAACGCCGACATCGCCTTCGGCATCACCATCTTCGCGATGGATCAGGAAGACCTCTACGTCTACGAAACCAACCCCGCCGACCCCGACGCCTACCGCTACAATGGCAAATGGGAAAAGATGATCGTCGAGAAGCAGGCGATCGATGTGCGCGGGGAAGCTCCGCGCGAGGTCGAGCTCAAATTCACGCGCCATGGCCCCGTGCTGTCGCGAGAAGGAAAGAACAAGGCCTTTGCGATGCGCAGCATCTGGGCCGAGCCGGGGCTCTCGGGCTATTTCGGTTCCTCGCGCCTGACGAATGCGAAGACGTGGGAAGATTTCAAGGCCGCCAGTCATGCGTGGGGCGCGCCGCCGCTTAACCTCGTTTATGCCGATGTGAAGGGGAATGTCGGCTGGGCGGCGTCGGGCCGCACACCCGTGCGCAAGAATTGGGACGGCCTTATGCCGGTCCCGGGCGATGGCCGCTACGAATGGCAGGGCTTCTTTGCAAAGGACATGCTGCCGTCAGTCCTCAATCCCAAGGAAGGCTTCTTCGCCACCGCCAACGAATACAACCTGCCGGCCAGCTACCCCGCGGAAGAGCGGAAGGTCGCGTTCGAATGGACCGATCCGTCGCGTGTCACGCGCATCAAGGAAGTGCTCGCGGCCGACCCCAAAGTAAGCCTGCTCGACTCCATGAAACTCCAGACCGACGCCACCAGCCCGCAGGCTCGTCGCCTTTCAGCGCTGATAGGCGGCGTGCCCGGTGGCGCTAGCACCGTGAATGTCGATCACGCCATCAAGCTGCTGACGTCATGGGACGGCAATGAGAGCGTCGATAGCGTCCCCGCTGCGATCTACGAAGTCTGGGCCAACAAGTATCTCGGCAAGGCGCTGGTCGCGCGCGTCACGCCCGCCGCCGCCCGCGAGATCGTCGGCAACGGGCAGCTGGAAGCCGTGCTCACCTATCTGGAAAAGCCGGACTCCAGGCTCGGACCAAAGCCTATCGAGGCGCGCAACGCCGTCATTCTCGAAAGCCTGAAGGGCGCCGTTGAGGAACTGGCGCAACGCCTCGGCGGCGAACCGCAAAGCTGGACATGGGGCCGCTTGCATCAGGCCAAATGGGACCCCGCCATCGCCGTGCTGGCCGATCCGCAGCTCAAATCCCAGATGAGTATAGGGCCATTGCAGACGCCCGGTTCATCCTCCACGCCGCGCGCGCAATCCTACCGCGCTTCCGACTTTAACGTTGTCGCCGGCGCGTCCGTGCGTATGGTGATGGATGTCGGCGCGTGGGATAATTCCGTCGCGATGAACACACCCGGCCAATCCGGCGATCCCTACAGCGCCCACTATCGCGATCTCTTTCCGCTTTGGGCCGAAGGCAGCTACGTGCCGCTCGCCTTCAGTCGCGAGGCCGTCGATCGCGTCGCCGAGAAGGTGATCAGGCTAACGCCTGCTAAGTAGTCGTGCGGGGCGTCGATCCGCATGCGGAATAATCTGGCGTGTAGTCGTGATTGCGCGCGCTTTGCACGCGTGAGGCGAAAATTTTCCAAGAAGTTAATTGGCGCCGCGACCATAACCGAGTCAAAGTCTTCGCGTGGGGGTTCACTTGGTCGAGTAAGCGTCGAACAAGTCGGACTGAAGGATTGCCGCGTGCCTCGCGCTTCGATTGCCACACTTTTCTAGTCACCGTCCGGATTTCCAGCTTCGGCCCTATAGCGGGACGTTGCGAGCGAGCTCAATCCGAAGGGGTTTGGGGATAGGAAGTTCACCATGCTTCGCTTGTTCAAGCGTCAAATAATAGTTGCTGCTCTCGCCGGCCTGCTTGCCGCCTGTGGCGGCGGTGGAGGCGGCGGCGGCGATAGTGGCTCCGGCGGCGGGGGTGTTGTTGTCGGTGGTGGAGGCGCCGGCAGCGGTGGTGGCGGTACAGGCGCCGGTGGCGGCACAGGCGGCGGCGGAACCGGCGGCGGCGCGACGAGTGGCGCGCCCCCGACAACGGCCGAAGCGGCCCGCCTTCTCACCCAGGCCACTTTCGGCCCAACAGACGCGGCCATCCAGGAAGTCGTGTCCTCCGGCAGCATCAATGCCTGGGTTACCGCGCAGATCGCCAAGCCAGTCGCGAGTAACGCTCACCTGGATTACATCGAATCTATCTGGAAGGCGGGAGCTGGATTCTTCCCTAGCAGGAACGATTTCTATTCGACCTGGTGGCGCTCGGCGATCAATGGAGAAGATCAGCTGCGCCAGCGCGTGGCCTTTGCACTTTCGCAGATTTTCGTGGTTTCGATCGTCGATGACAACGTCGATACGTGGGGCGCTGCGTCTTATTACGACATGTTGACACGCAACGCCTTCGGCAATTTTCGTACCTTGCTTGAAGATGTGACGATGCACCCCATGATGGGGGTCTATCTCACCTTCATGGCCAACCAGAAGGAAGACGGAACGCGCTCGCCCGACGAGAACTATGCCCGTGAAGTGATGCAGCTGATGACAATCGGTCTCTACGAGCTCAACGCTGACGGCACGCAACGTCTGAATAACGGACAACCCATTCCCACATACACATCCGCCGACATTCGCGGGCTCGCAAAGGTGTTCACCGGCATCAGTTGGTATCATCCCCAACCCAGCAACGGGTCATTCTACAACGGCACTAGAAGCGATGCGCGCACGACGACGCCCATGATCTTCTATCCGACCTTTCACTCGACCTCCGAGAAGACGTTCCTCGGCACGACAATCCCGGCCAGTCCCACCGTGAACATTGGCAGCGAGATAGACATCGCATTGGACCGTCTGTTCAATCACCCCAACACTGGTCCGTTCATTTCGCGTCGCCTTATCCAGCAACTTGTCACGTCAAACCCCAGCCCTGAATATGTCGGCCGCGTAGCCGCGGTGTTCGCCAACAATGGCGCGGGCGTGCGTGGAGATATTGCGGCTGTCGTCCGCGCCATTCTGACGGATACTGAAGCGCGTAGCACGACCGCGGCTGTCAGCTCATCTTCGTTCGGAAAATTTCGGGAGCCAGTCATCCGGATCACGAATTGGGCCCGTGCTTTCGGGGCGACTTCGCAATCAGGCAAGTACGTGTTCGTATCGACCGCTTCGAACATCGACCTCAGCCAGGCGCCGCTTACATCGCCTTCGGTGTTCAATTTCTGGCGCCCCGGATACACGCCGCCCAACAGCACTCAACTTGGCCAGCACAATCTTGTCGCCCCTGAATTTCAGATCATCGACGAAGTAACCGCCCCCGCTTATGTCAACTTGATCCAGGAAACCGTCCAGAATGGCATCGGCTGGGCGGCGGAGGGTTTCACTGGCCATGACGTGCGAGCCGCTTACTCAGCCGAGATCGCGATTGCCGACAACGCGAGCGCGCTTGTTGATCGTTTGAACCGCCTCCTGTTCTACGGCCAGATGTCGACAACGCTGCGGGATCGGATCATCGCGGGTGTCAACGCCGTACCCATCCCAGCGGTCACTGGGTCGAACCAGGCGGCCATAGACAGCGCAAAACTCACACGAGCTCGAACGGCGATCTTCTTCGCGATGATCTCTCCCGAATATCTGGTCCAGCGTTGAGGAACTGAACATGACAATGTCCAACGCCACCCGCCGCGAGATCCTCCGCCGTATGTCTGCGCTCTCCTGTGTCGGCGCCGCAGCGTCTACATTTGGCTTGCAGCTCGCTACCATGGGCAGCGCAGCAGCGCAGACCGCTACAAACTATAAGGCGCTCGTCTGCATCTTCCTTTTCGGCGGCAACGACACCAACAACATGGTGCTCGCCACCGATCCGGATAGCTGGGGTCGCTACTTCAGTACGCGCCGGCAAGGTAACGTGCCGATCGCGCTCATGCCTGCCGGCACAGCCCCCACGCTTCCGGGCGGAACCAATCCTGTCACAGGCCGGGTTATGGGGGCGAACGACTACCAATCGCCGGAAGCGTGGGGCGGTGTCCTGCCGATCGCGACTGCGACACAAAATCCCGTACCGCCGGGCACCAGCGCATCTGCGCGCACTTTTGCTCTCAATCCGCACTTAGCCCCTTTACTGCCGATCTGGAATGGCGGGCGTCTCGCCGTGACTGCAAACGTTGGCCCGCTCATCGTCCCCACCACAAAGGCGCAATACAACAATCGTTCGGTGCCGCTGCCGGCAAGTCTGATGTCGCACAACGATCAGCAATCGACCTGGCAGTCAGGCTCTGCCGAGGGAGCACGTCGAGGCTGGGGCGGCATGATGGCTGATCAGTTGCTGGCCTCGAATGGATCGAACGGCGTGTTCACAGCGATCTCCATGGCTGGGAACGCAGTCTTCCTGGCTGGCGACACGGTCTTCCAGTACCAGATGTCAACCAGCCAATCGAGCCCGGCGATCCGCATAAATTCGGCTGCGACCAATCAATCGAGTCTGTATGGCGTCAGCGGGCAAGGCGCACGCATCCGCGAAATTATTCAAGATACTGCGGGCGCCAGCTATTTCATGCAGGACTACGGCGCGAAGATCATTCGCGCCCAGAGTACTGCCGAGCTGATGAACGCCCAGTTCGCTGCTAACGGGCCCGGCGCCGCCATCCCCGCGCCTACGCAATTGCTGAACCCCATTTCGCGCTCCCTGGAAAACAACCAGCTTGCCACACAGTTACAGACTGTGGCGAAAGTCATTGCCGCCAGTCAGGCGCTCGGGATGCGCCGTCAGGTATTTTTCGTGTCGATCGGCGGGTTCGATACCCATGACATCCAAAATTCCGTGCAAAGCCAGCTTCTGGCGCGTGTCGGTCACGCGATGGCGTATTTCGATAGCGCGCTGGCAAATGTGAACGGTGTCGATCTGAGGCAGCTGGTGACGACCTTCACCGCTTCTGACTTCTCGCGCACCTTCACCACCAATGGCGATGGCACTGACCATGCCTGGGGTTCGCACCAGTTCGTCATGGGCGGCGCGGTGCGTGGTGGCGATATGTACGGCCAGTATCCCACCATTGGTGTCGACGCGGGCGGTTTCCAGAATCCGAACATGCTCAACAACGTCTTCATACCGCAGTTGTCTGTCGATCAGTATGCCGGCACGATGGCGCGCTGGTTCGGTCTCAGCGACACGCAGATCGCGGCCATCTTCCCGAACATCTCCAATTTCAACAATCGCTATATTGACTTCCTCGCTGCTCCCGCGGTGTAGCGAGCCCCCAATCGTTCCCACGGCCCGGACTCGACGCCCGGCTGCGGAACGAGAAGGCGCCCGCGGCCCGGCTGTTCTCGCCAGCCCAGCCGCGGGCGTCGACTTTTCCGCCCGTGACGCCATGGCGCCCGAGGCATGACGAGAATGGGGGGCGGCGCTTTCCGGAATTCGTAGGACGACTGGAATACTTCGCGCGTCATCTTAAGCCGCTGTCGCCTCCAACCTCCAGATGATCTGCTGGAGCCTCGCGTAAAGGTCACGCACGCCCTGCCTGTGGATCTGCCCCGAGACACGAGCGACACCCTTAAGGAACCTCAACGCGTCGCGGCAAGCGACCGCGCCTGCCCGATAGCCCTCATGGCCAAGAGACTGTTCGAGGACAACAAACCCTTGGCAACCAGATGAGCAACGAGCTACGCCAGCTGCAGGATCACTCTAGCGATCCGTCCACCAACATACAGGTGAGCGGCGCACAAAGTGCGCGGCCATCGAACCACGAGGGCGTGCTCACCCCCCGTGAGCTACACGCACGATGCCCCTCCGTTTTGCGTGCTCCGCAAGCGATCCACCTCCCCCTGCTACGCAGGTTGAGGCAAGCGCACCGTCGCAACGAAGGGGAATTGCCTCCGCCAGTTCGTATAGCTGTGGCAGGCGGATCGCAGCCTCGTCGCGGCGAGACGGAAGGGGCTCACACCTCAAACTCCGTCCTGACCTAGCGCTCCACCAGCGCACCCGATCCTCCCAACTCGCCCACCAGCGAGAACGCCCCCTCATGTCCGGCGGTGAAAGACCACCTGGCTCACGCCGCGTTTGCCGCTCACGCGAGACAGCTGCACCACCACATCGATCACCGAGCGCGCATAGTCGATCACATCCGCCCGCGTCAGCGTCAGCCCGGCCTGCAAGGTCATGAACGCAATCTGATCCATCGCGCCCTGTGGGCTGTCTGCGTGCACGGTCGTCAACGAACCCGGATGTCCCGTATTCACCGCGCGAAGAAACGTGAACGCTTCCGCCCCGCGAATTTCCCCTACCATCAGCCGGTCCGGCCGCATCCGCAGGCTCGCCCGCAACAGCTCATCGATCCCGACCCGCGCCTCGCCCAACTCGCTGTTCACGGCGATCAGGCCCACCGCATTCGGATGCGCCAGCTTCACCTCGGGCGTGTCCTCGATCACGATCAGGCGGTCGCCCTGCGGAACTTCCTTCAGCAAGGCATTCAGGAACGTTGTCTTCCCCGTGCCCGTGCCTCCCGAAATCACGATATTACGCCCGGCCTTAACGGCCTGCGAGAAGAACGCCTTCATGTCCCCGCGATCCAGCAGCGATTGAAGCTCCGCATCTTTTCCGCGCGCTCGCTTCCCGCGGCACGCTTGGCTCCGGCAAAAGCGCCCGATGCTTCGTAATTGTCGAGCGTAAGATCCTGAACAACATGCTTCCGGATCGCCAGCGCGAAATGCGTCCGCGTCGCCGGCGGTGAGACGATCTGAACCCGCGCGCCATCGGGCAACGTCGCGGCAAGCAAGGGATACTCGCGACTAACACCCTGCGCCGTGTGCGCCGCAATCTGCTGCGCCAGTCGCAGCATCATCACTTCGGTTACATCCGGTGCTGCATGATGTTCAAACCCGCGCGCGCCATCGATCCAGACTTCTCCGGGCCGGTTGACCAGGATGTCAGTCACATCGGCCCTGTCCAGCCAGGTTGCGAACGGCGTTAGGTAGGTGCGGAGATAAACCCCTTCGCCGATCAATTTGATGCGCCCGATTTGACAGGTCCGACCGTCGAGAAGTCGAGGTCCTGGCTCACGAACACCCGCACGGGAGATCCCTGCGGCACGGTCACGGTCGGCCCGACATTGGTCGATGACGTCAAGGCGCTTGATCCGGCGTCCACGCCTGCGCGGGTCGAAGCGATGACGATGCTGGTGTCGCTCGAATCCGTCACGGCTGCGCCGCCTATGTTCAGCAGCGTCAAGAGGATTGCGCCGCCGAACCGCTCGAAGAAGTGCGTGTTGACGTCGCCATCAAGCCCGCCGCGTCCAAGCCCGTCTGTGGCTGGCGACGCGAGCTCGATCATCGCGCCGTCAGGCCGGACAAGCCGTGTCCAGATCACGAAGGTCCGGCTCTGGCCCAGCGCCACGCCGGATTTGTATTGTCCGATCAGACGGGACCCGCGCGGCACAAGCGTCCGCGCCCCATCAAAGCCTTTGACCTCGCGCGTGACGACGGCGCGGACATATCCGGGCAGGTCGGAATTCAATGCGGTCTCGAGAACCGCTGCGATCACAGTGCCCTCGATGATCGTATTCGAAGGGTCGCGCAGCTGGCTCGCGCGCGCTGGCTTCGAGGAATCGCCGACGCCGAATTTCTGCGCGAAACGTTCGTCTGCATTCATGCTCTGGTTGGCGCCCGCCCCGACAGCTCCGGCGACGGCGGCGGGATCCAGCGGCTTGCCATCTGGCCCAATCGCAGCGCCCGGCGCCGGCGCCTTGTATTCGCCGAGGTCGACCACCAAAGCTGGCGCGCGCAGACGATCCAATTCACCCTGCGTCGGGCCTGCCGGAACCGGTGGCGGCGGCGGTTGCTCTTCGACAGGCGGAGGCGGTTCGACCAGAACGGGTTCCGGCTGCGCGGGCTGGTACGCCGGCATCACCGGCGCGCTCGCGGCCGTCGCTGCGGCAAGCCGTTGCGCTTCCGCCGTCGCGGCTGATTGTTCGCTTGCAAAACGCGCCGTCTCCATTGTGGCGCGGTTCGCGTCGAGCTGCAGGAAGACGATAACGCCCAGCGCAAGCGCGCCGACAAGGCCGAACACGATCGGCCACAGGCTGGTGCTTTGCGCGACGCGCGGCGGGGCGTCCACGTCGAAAGTGGGATCAAGGCCGGTGCGGGGCGGTGGCGGAGGTGCTGGATCGCGCGCCATGTCAACCTCGGCTCGGCTGTGGCAAGGGTGCGGGCTTCGCCTTGGGACGCTTGCTCCACGCCCTGTTCTTCACTTCGGCCTGGGTCTTGCCATAGCGGAGGATGAACGTCTCGGCGATGAAGTCGGCGACCGTATAGTCGCCGGAGACGCGCGTATTCGCCATCTCCTCCTTCCCGTCCGCGCCGATCACAAACACGGCCGGGGCGGCATTGCGGCTATCGAACTGGAAATACGTAACGGCGCCATCGTCGAACACACGAACCGGGTGCAGGTTTTTCTGACCCTTCAACTCGTAATCAAAATTGAAGTCCTCCGGCTTCGGCGGCGGAGGTGGCGGCGGCGGAGGCGGCGCAAGATCGGCCACCACGGGCGGGGTGGGATAAAGGAAGCGCAGTCTCAGCAGCGTATTCGGGTCATTGGCGTTCTTGCCTTCGGTAGCCGTGAGCAGGAAGGAATAGATCCGTTGGGTCGTGACGACCGTCATGCTGGTCGGGGTGGATTTAGACATCGGTTTCAGAAAGAGCAGCGTCGCCTTCCGGTTCGGCGTCACCTGCCACGACAGGGAATCGCCGATCGAGACATTCTCGATCCGCTCGTCCGCGCCGAACTCGATCGTCAGTTCGTAGCCAAGCTGGCCCCGGATCCCCACGATCGCGTTGGGGTCGTACATGAATTCCTTGATGCGCGGGTCGCCCGGTCCCGGCTTCGGATATGTCGCGGTCTGGGCGACGGCCGCTGGAATCCAGGCTGCCTCACACGCCGCCAGCGCCAGCACGGCGAGCGCAGCTTCTCGAAACTTCAAACGGTTCTTTCCTCGACCCATCGGGCTCATGGCATTCCGCCCCCGGGCGCCGTGCGTGTATCGACACCATTTTCGGGCCGTCGCGCAAGTGAACACTCTGTCGTAACTGCGCCCATGCTCAGCGATCCTCCCGACGAACGGTTGGTCGCGGCGCGCGGTTGTATGTTTGGCCGAGACGATCGCTCGCCAGCAAGGGCGCTGAGGCGACCGCATCCGCGATCTCACCCGTCCTGCGCGAGTAGACTTCGCGGCTCGAATAGCCGGCCCCGGTTGTCGCGGCCTGCGCCCTGTCGATCATGGCCACGCGGGCCGCGACCTCCTCGGCCCGTGCGCCGGCAGAGCTGCTGGAAGGGCGATCGGGAGCCGGAAGCCGCTGCACGGAACGCTCTTCGCTTCGCCCGCGATTGAAGCCGAAGCCTCGTCCGATCGCCGCCACGGCGCCAAGCCCGAAGATCATCACCATCACGAACACGGTGACGACGATGGCGATCGTGATGACCGGCCCCATGTCGAATTTCTGCTCCGCGGCGTTCTCGAGCAGCAGCTTCAAGAAGGGCTGCAGGATCATCAGCATCACCGCGCCGAAGACGTTTACGGCGAGCGGCGCCATCGCGAATGAGAACGTCGCGCGCATCCAGCCTTCAAACAGCCCGCGCGTCTGGTCGAACAAGAGCATGCCGATGAAGATCGGCCCGATCGCCAGCAGGAAAGCGAGCACGATCTTTGTCGCGATGATGATCCCGAGCGTCAGTAACAGCAGGGCGATTGAGGTCAGCCACAGCAGGCCAGACCCAAGCATCGGACCACCTTGCAGCAAATTGGCCGTCGGGCTCGCCATGCCGCCATAAACGCCGGCCGCGCCGCTTAAATCCTCGAATGTCTGCTGTACGCCACCCATGACATCGCCATCGAACGTCGATCCCTGCGCCGCCAGCGGCCCAACGAACATCTTCATGATTTCGGCCGGCCCATCGAACAGCAGGTTGAAGATCAGCGTCTGGTAAGCTGCCCATGAGGTGAGGAAGGCGAGGATCAATCCGATCTTCAGCGCCGCAAACGGCAGCTCCGTCACGCGCATGCCGCCGCGTCCGAACAGCAGCTGATAGCCGATGAGGGCGATATAGATCGTCAGCAGGCCTGTGAATGCGGTCGAGAACAGCGTGTCGGGGCCGACGAGATTTCGATAGGTGTCGTGCACCAGGACGCGGATATGACAATCCACCGTCTCAAGGACGCCGCCGACCATGCCGGCTTCTGGAGGGGCTGGGCAGAACGCCACTATGCGGCCCCCAGCAATCTTGGCATCCATTCGTCGGGGCTGTCTCCAACCTCGGAGCGGATGTCGTCGAGTATGCGCACGGTGCGCTCGCGGCCGGAAAGGACGGTCAGCAGGTCCCGCTCACCTGTCAGGTTGAGGCGCGCCACCACGCTCTCTGCGCCGTGCTTTACGAGGAAGCAGCGTGACGTGTCTGGCAGTGTACGGATCAGGTCGAACTCATGGCCTGAAAGCCCAAAGCCCTTGCAGTACTCGTTTTCCTGCGCCTTCGGGTTCGGCAGGAAGATCTGTGTGGCCGACTGTTCGATGACGGCGCTGGCGATCCGGCTTTCGAGTGCGTCGCCTGTCGATTGCGTCGCGAAGCCAACGATCCCGTTACGCTTACGGATGGTCTTTTCCCAGTCGCGAATGCGTGCGACGAACACCTCGTCGTCCAGCGCCTTCCAGCCTTCATCCACCACGATGATCGACGGCTGGCCGTTGAGACGCTCTTCAACGCGATGGAAGAGATACATCATGGTCGGCGTGCGCACGACCGGATCTTCGAGCAGGTGAGTCATGTCGAACCCGGCGATACGGGTATCGAGATCAAGATGGTCGTCCTCGTTGTCAAACAGCCAGGCGCGATCGCCTTCGTGAATCCACGGATTGAGACGCGAGGCGAGATCGCCCGGCGTCGGTCTGCGCCCGCCGAGAAAGAGTTCGCGGAAATAGCGGAGCCGCCGGAAATTCGGGGTCTGATCGTAGTTGGCCGACACGGCGGCGGAGATAGTCGCGTTGTCTTCCGCGCTCAGGACTTCGCCATTGGATGTCACCAGCTTCGCGGTCCATTGCTGGAGGAAGCGGCGATTGCCAGGCGTGTCGGGAAGCTGCAGCGGATTGAAGCCAGTCTTCACGCCGGGGCGGATCAGGTCATATTTGCCGCCCATCGCGCGCAAGAAGATTTCCGCCCCGCGATCTTTGTCGAAGAACACGACCTTAGGCTCGAAGCGCTCGCACTGCGCGATCAGGAAGTTCAGAACTACGGTCTTGCCGGCGCCCGAGGGCCCGATGACGAGGAAGTTGCCGAGATCACCCTTGTGGAAATTGAAATAGTAGGGCGAGGCCGCGGTCGTCTCCAGCAGCGTGACGGCCGGCCCCCAGTGATTGCCGCCGGCGCGGCCGACAGGGTGGCTGTGGAAGCTGGCGAGGCCCGAGAAGTTTGCCGATGAGATCAGCGCCTTGCGCGGGATGTATTGCGTATTCCCGGGGAATTGGCCCCAGAAGCTGGGCTCCAAGGCTGCTTCCTCGCGCACGCCGATGACGCCAATCTCTGTCAGCGCGGCCTGCACGTCGGCGACGGCGTTGTCGAGCGGTTCGAAATCCGGCGCGCGGACCATCATCGTGAAATGATGTTCGCCGAACACCGCGCGCCCGGCGGCGACATCGTCCTTGGCCTGAACAAGATCGCGGCGCAAAGACAGCGCTTCATCATCCGCCGCGCGCATGCGGCGCAGGGCGAGGTTCATGCGGTTCAGCGCGGGCTGGCGATCAACGAAGCTGAAGCTCTGCGAAATCACCATCTCATGCGGCACGCGCAGCAGGCTATCGAGCTGGCCGGCGGATGTGTGCGGCGGATATTCCTTCACGGCCAAGATCGCGGCGAGCGTGCGAGGGCTGCGCGCATTGCCGGACAGCTCCAGCGTGTCCTTGCCGAAGCTCACGCGCCGATCGACGAAGAAGGCGCCGCCCTTTTCATAGGGCACGGGTCTCAGCTCGCCATCGAACAGGAAGGCGAGGAATTCCAGCGGCTCGGAGAATAGCCCGCCCGGCGTTTCATAGGCGCCCAGAAGACGAGGCCCATAAGGTTGCAATGCGGCGAGCAGACTGTCGGTTGCGGCGTCCAGTTCGCGGCGGTCGCGCACGCGGCTGACCGCGTCCCATTGTTTCTTGGCGCCCATGATGCCTGAACGGCCCATGACGGGCTTTCGGGTCAGAGTAAGGAATAGGTCGTTGACGAACAGCCGCCGTCCCGAGAGGCGTGAACGCCAGCTGGCGTCGAGATTGCGCGCGAACGGGTTGGAGAAATCACCCTCCAGTCCCGGCCTCACCATGTGGCGAATGACATGCGCGCCGATCGACAGCCGTGATGAGGCGATGCCGCGCAGCACGGTGTCGCGCACATTCTTGCGGTAATTCAGTTCCTGGGTATCTGCGGTTTCGAAGGCAAAACCAGCAAGATGCAGCACTTGGATCTGCGCGCCATCGCGTGTTGCGATTGTGGTTTCGTCGATGTGGCGCGCATATGGCAGCATGTCCGCCGCTTTCTTCTCGCGACGCGCCAGTTTCTTGTTGCCCCTCGTCCCCGTTTTCTTCGGAGCCGGTTTTTTCTTCATGGTGAGTACGAGTTACATCGCCAGTGAACGTAATTCTTCACGCGCGGGCAGCGGCTCACCTTCTGGATCCAGAGGTCGAGCCAGCGCGGCTCGCGCAGGCACATCAGATAGCCGATTGCGTGCAGCACCAGCGCAGTCACAATCGCCCAGAACGACTTGGTGATCAGGAACACTTCCGTTGTGACGACGAGGTTCAGCACGAAGAATGAGTAGCTCACGCCCGCAAACATCTGCGGGCGGGTGAGGGCGTTGAAGACGATGTCGCGCTCGAGGCCTGCCATTCTTGTCTATCCCGCTGTCCGCGCGGCCATCTGTATACCGCCGACAATTGTTGCGGCGCCGAAGAGGATGAAGCACCCGACTATCACGGTAATCCCGTGTTTCCAGTTCATTCGCCCGGTGAGCATCATGAAGCCGACAAAAGCGACGGCGATGACCGCGACGGCCGTGGCGATGCCGCCCTCCATCGTGCCGCGCACCCAGTTGACCGCGCCGAGGATCGGGCCCGAACCTTGAGGCGAGTTGACCTGCGCGAACGCCTCCTGCGCGGCGATCATCGTGGTCATGGTCAAGGCGGCTAGTCGGGCGGTGAACGCCATCACTTGGTCTCCGGTACGCTGGTCCTGGCGAGGTAATCCATCACGGCCGCCACATAGGTGCGGGTCTCGGCATAGGGCGGGATACCTTTATGCCTCAGCACCGCATTGGGGCCGGCATTATAGGCTGCCACAGCGAGTTCCACATTGTTGTCGAACATTGCAAGCATCTGACGCAGGTACGCGGCGCCGCCCCGGGCATTCTGGGCCGGATCGTGGGGATCAACGCCCAGGCCGTCAGCGGTTGCGGGCATCAATTGCATCATGCCAATCGCGCCTTTTGGCGAAATTGCGCTGTGGCGGAACCTCGATTCGACATAGGCGATCGCTTCCAGCAGGCGTGGCGACAGGTCGCTGGCCTCGCCTGCACGATCCAGCAGCGGTTGGGTCGAAGCGGGGGCGCCCACAGATCTTGGGGAAGCACGCACTGGCGCGATCTCCTTCACTCCATCCGGCGTGATCAGGTTGGGACCGGAGATGGAGGTCACCCCCGCTGGCCCGATCTCAAGGACTTGGGCTGCCGCAGGCGGCACGCAGCCTAGCGCAAGCGCCGCGCTGATTAGCGCGACCCGAAGCGGCAGGATGTCCTGTCCGTCCATGCGCCGACCCCGTTTGGCTGATGTGTTGCACGCTAGCCACGCCGGCAAAGGAAGTCGAGTTCCTGAAACCTTTGAATCGCATGGTTTTACATGCTGTTTTTGTAAGGTTGCCCGCCGATTGGCGGGCTTAGGCGAATTGTTTCAGACTCGCATCGACTCACGCGCGACCGCCGCCAGGGCCGTGCGCGCGTTGCAGGATCGCTGAACATCCGCCGCGACTTCCGTGCCAGTCTCTCAGGGTCGCCGCGCCATGAAGCCTGCCACGAGCGCTTCGACGATTTCCTTCTCATGCACCGGTTTGGCGAATACCGAATCCGCTCCGGCATGCGTCACATGTTGGTCGTAGGGCGGCGCGTGTTCGTCGAGCAGGACGCAGATGACGACGTTCGCTGCCGCGCTTCAAATTTCACGCACCGCATCTAGCGCCGCCGGATCACCAGACTCGATGGCGAGCAGTGTGGCCCATGGGCCGGGCAGTCCGGCCTTCACGTCGGACAAGCTCTCAACGACTGCAACCGTCCAGTAAAGGTTAGCGAGCGCAGACTCCAGGATGCGGCGACACGCCAGGTCCGGCTCGAAGACGATGCAGTGCGACGCGCACAGCGTTTTCATGCTTGGCGCGCAGTCATACAGGGGTCCCCCCCGGCATGTATGCCACTCTAAACTAGGCGCCAATCAGTGTAAGGGAAGACGACTAGATCAAGTAGACTGCTAAATCGCGCTTCGTCGACGCGCGTCGGCGAGAAACGCACGATGCTCGGGCGCCGCGATTGCGATCAGGGCATTCGCTCGGGTCTCGCCGGAAAGTCCCGTCAGCTGGGCAATGCCGTGCTCAGTCACCACGACATCGACCAGATCGCCAGCAAAAGAGGGCGCCTTCAACGTCGGTACGATGCGCGATCCGCCGTTCCCGCTTGTAGCCCGCAGGGCGATGATCGACAGGCCTCCGGCCGACGCTGTGGCAGCCCGAAGGTAATCTGGCGCGCCCCCGACGCTGCTGACGCGTCGCCCCGACCGCCATTCCAGATTGAGATTGCCGGTGAGGTCGACTTCCAGCGCGGATCCGATTGAGACGAAGCCGGGAATAGCCGCAAGTTTCGTGTGGTCATGCGTTTCCAACACCGACCGGAATGCAAAGCCCGACTGCGGAAGCCAGTTACGGAAAGCTGCATCGCCCCAGGCAACACCCGCAACATGCTCTGCGCCCGCGTCCAGCGCACCGCTCTCTGCGAGCTGCTGATATTCCGACGTGATGATCCCCGAAAGAATACGCAAGCCGCGATGCAGGCGAAGCCCGGCGACGACGGCCGCTGGCGTGTCGCCAATTCCTGCCTGCACGGTTGCACCGTCGGGAACGAGTCCGGCCGCCAGTCGCGCAATCTCCGCCACCGCTGCGGGGCGCGAGACATTGGGCGGCGGCGACAGCAGCGGCTCGTTGATCGGGATGGCGAGGTCCACGGCGTCGCCCGGCAGGCTCTGCCCGAGCGGGAGGCTGTGCATCTGCTCATTGAAGAACACGATCCGCTTGTGAGCATTCGGCCAGACGATTGGCGGCATGTCGCACGAGTGCGCGAAGGAATACCGTCCCTGTGCATCTGGCGGCGATGTCTGGAAAATCGCGGCGTCAAACTCCGTTCGTGACAGCAGCTCGGCTACTTCGGAATACGGCATGGCGATTAGCCTCGTGCGACCCGCGGTGATGGAAGGTTCAAGCGCGGTAGACGCCATGAATGTGGTCAGCTTCGCATCGCCAGGCAGCGAACCATAGTCGAAGCTGTTTATCCCCGGCACAAGCGATGACCAGAACTCGACGCCGCGAGCGTAGCCTGGATTATCCATGAGCAGGTTAGAGAGGCCCACATTCTCGCCCGGTCCGCCTTGGATAAAGATGCGCTGTCCTGGCCTGAAGCCGAGCAGCACATCGCCGGGCGAACCGTTTCTCACGCTCGTCCAGCCGATTTCAGCACGCGGCGTGCGCGTTCGGCAACCGGTCGATCGATCATCCGGCCATTGTGCGAGACCACGCCATCCACGCGCGCATTCCAGGCCGCGAGAATGGCGTGCGCTTCCGCGATGGCTTCGTCGCTGACGCCAAAGCATTGGTTCAGCACAGCGACCTGATTGGGATGAATGCACATCGCTCCCGTGAGGCCCATCGCATGCGAGCGCCGGGCTTCCGCTGTGAAGCCGTCAAGCTCGGTGAAGTTGGCGATGCCTAGCGCCATGCCGATGCCCATGATCCCGCGCGCCGAGGCCGCATAGGCAACTGTCTGCGCCGCAAGCCCGAGCGACAAGGGCGCAGGCGGCCGACCCAGCGCCAGAGCGAAGTCTTCGCTGCCCAAGGCAATGCCGATCAGGCGCGGACCATCTGCGATTGCAGTGATCCGCTCCAGCGCACGAGGGCTTTCGATGACCGCCATGACGCCAATAGTATAGCGCTCCATCCCGTTCTCGTATTCGAGCGCGTCCAGCATGGAAGACAGGTTTTCAAGTTCGGCGGCCGCCTCAATCTTGGGCATGACGATCGCGCGCAAGCCATCCGTAACAACGGCCTCGAGATCATCCTCAAGATAGGCGGGATCATTGTTCACACGCGCCGTCACGATCGCGCCGTTGGCGTGCAGCGTCTTCACGGCTTCTCTAGCTTGCGCGCGCGCCGCAGCCTTTGCGTCGGGCTCAGTGGAATCTTCGAGATCGACAATGATCGCATCGGCTCCGCGCGTGTGGGCATTCGCCCAGCGTTGCGGCGCGGGGGCGGGCACGAAGAGCATCGAACGCCAGTTCATCATCACGCTACGCCATCCTCTCTGTTGTGACGTCGCCATCGGAATCGCCGCTCCTCGCAGGGTGCGGACGATATTCGTCATCGGGCAATCGCCTGAATGAGGCAACTGGTCGGCGTCCTCAGAGGTCCGGCACAGGTTGCCGTACTGCTCAGTCTGGCTAATGTGCGCGCATTCCAGCTGGGAAAACCGTCATATGACGAAACTTCGTCGCGCCGCCATTGTCAGCCCGCTCCGCACGGCTGTGGGGAAGTTTCAGGGTGGACTTGCTTCCCTGGAGGCGGGCGAACTCGGGGCGGTTGTGTTGAAGGCGCTGGTTGAGCGCACGAAGATTGATCCCGAAAAGATCGATGACGTGATCTTCGCGCAAGGCTATCCCTCGGGCGAAGCGCCTTGCGTTGCGCGCTGGTCGGCGCTGGCGGCGGACCTGCCGATCTCCGTACCGGGCTATCAGCTTGATCGGCGCTGCGGGTCCGGCCTGCAATCCATCATCGACGCCGCCATGTTCGTGCAGACCGGCGCGGCGGACGTGGTCATGGCGGGCGGCGTCGAGAGCATGACAAATGTCGAATACTATTCGACCGATATGCGCTCTGGCGCCCGCATGGGCTCTGTCACGCTGCATGACCGTCTCGCACGCGGCCGGGTGATGTCGCAGCCGGTTTCCCGCTTCGGGGTGATTTCGGGCATGATCGAGACCGCTGAAAACCTCGCCAAGGATTATCAGATCCCGCGCGAAGCCTGCGATGAATATGCGGCGCGTAGCCATCAGCGGGCCGCTGCCGCCTGGAAGGCCGGCAAGTTCGACAATGAGCTCGTGCCTGTCTCGGTGCCGCAGAAGAAGGGTGATCCGATCATCTTCAGGCAGGACGAGGGTGTGCGCGCGGACGCCACGGCTCAGTCGCTCTCGGCGTTGAAGCCGATCGAGAAGGGCGGCGTGGTCACGGCCGGCAATGCCAGCCAGCAGAATGATGCAGCCGCAGCGTGCCTCGTCGTGTCCGAGGACAAGCTGGAGGAGCTTGGCCTGGAGCCGATGGGCTGGTTTGTCGGCTGGGCCGCGGCTGGGGTTGAGCCGTCGCGCATGGGCATTGGCCCTGTGCCGGCCGTGGAACGTCTGTTCGCGCGCACCGGCCTTGGCTGGAAGGACATTGATCTTGTCGAACTCAACGAGGCTTTCGCGCCGCAGGTTCTGGCTGTCTTGAGGGGCTGGAACTGGAATGACCCCGACAAGCTCAACGTCAACGGGTCGGGGATTTCACTTGGCCATCCGATCGGCGCCACGGGCGGGCGCATCCTCGCCAATCTCATGAACGAGATGGCGCGGCGGGAGGTTCGCTACGGTCTCGAGACGATGTGCATCGGGGGCGGGCAAGGCATCGCCGCGATATTCGAGCGGGCGGCCTAGGCCTTTTCCTTCTCGACCTGCCGCTCCTTGCCGCGCAGTCCTGGAATGATCCGGCGCCACAGGGGTTTGCGGGGCGGTTCCGGCGGATTGATCCGCGCGCTGACATAGTCGAATACCTTGTCAGGCACGCTTACAGGGCACGCCTTCTCAAGTCCGACGAAGCCGGGTGAAGAGTTGGCTTCGCAGATACGAAAGCCCTTCTCGTCGTAGAGGATGTCGATCCCGGCGATATCCAGCCGCAGCGATTTCGCCGCCTCGATCGCCAGTTGCGCCATCTCTTCCGGCGGATCGATGCACTCGCCAATGCCGCCGAGCGATATGTTCGACTTGAAATTGCCGTTCAGCGACCGTCGCTCCATCGACGCCGCGACCTGGTTGCCGATGACGAGCAGCCGCACATCCCGGCCATGACTCTTGGCGATGTACTGCTGGAATATGAAATCCGATTGGTGCGCAGCATCGCCCAGCAGGCTCGCGAGATCATCGAACTGCTCCCGGTCCTGGCACAGGGCAACGCCGGCCCCGCGCGTTGATCGCAGCTTCTTCACAACGACCGGAAAGCCGAGTTCACGTTCGATCACATCCACGTCGACCGGAAACTTGGCGAGGATCGTTTTCGGGATCGGCAAGCCGGATGCTGAAAGCAATTGCAGCGTCTGCAATTTGTCGGCGCAGGCTTCCACGGCTTCAGCGCCATTGATCAGCGGCACGCCCATGCGCTCAAACTGGCGTATGACGGCGAGGGTGAAATAGCTGGTTTCGCTTCCGGTGCGCGGGATGATGAAGTCGGGTCTTGAAAGCTTGCCGCCGGCATACTCCGCCCGCCAGTCACGCTCAGTCGACACGATCAGTTCGAAACCGCTCGGGCGCAGCGCGTCCAGCTTGATGCCGCGACGCTTGCCTGCCTCGATGAAGCGACGGATTTCTGCCGCCTCAGGCACCCCGTCTTCGACGTCATTGTGAAACAAGAGCCAGCCGCGCATATGCCGTTGATCCTGTGCAGTACCGCCCCCCGGAGGCGTCTCCTGACTTCAAAGATCTAGGTCGTGGCCAAGCGTTGTCCGCCGGCCGAGGCCATTTTGTGGCGAGCTGAACTTAAGTCGCTCTTTACCGACCGCATCGCGCGACAGGTCCAGGCCTGCCTTCCGCAGCGTGCACTATTTTGCCGGGTACGACGCCACGTTCGCCGGAGCGCCGCTCCAGATCGTCGAGCTGTTGAGCTCGTAGGACGCCAGAACCTGTGCTTCCAGGTTCACATGTTTCTGGCCTTTGACTTCGAACAGGGCTTCGAAATCTTCCTTGCCGCCGGTTTTTTTCTCAACCTTGGCCAGACGATCCATCTGCGTCAGCGCTTCGGCAACGCCCATCACCGCGGTGTCGCGCGATCCCGACAGGATGGCGATCCGGTTCCCGGCGGGGCCTTCGAATGTCGAGAAGAAGCCGTAGTCGCGATACATCTGGTCGCTCGGCGCGGCGCGGAAGGCCTCGCTAGTGTAGGTCCTGCCAGTCTTGCGATCGATGATCTGGTCATAGCTTTCGCCAATTGCAAACCGCGACTGGGAGAATACTGCGTCACGCAGTTTGCCCATGCCGCTGAGCAGGCCGACATAGATGATGTCGTCGGACTTCAGCCGCTCTGGCGTCAGCTCGGATGCAAGCGCAACCTGCACCTGCCGACCTTCGCGCAGCAGCGGCGCAAGGTCCGCCAGCGCATAAGCGGCCGAAGCCGGAAGGTATTGCATCGCGACATCGGAATACTGGTCGAACGTGCCAGGGTTGTCCCGCTGGCTATGGACGAGGTCTTCCTTGGAGTTGATGGCGAAGTCGCGGACGAGCCGTTTCAGCTTCACCCGCTCTTCGTACTCGCCGAACATGTAGTAGTCGCCAACAACGATAAGCAGCGGCCGCGGGCTGTTCGCGATCTCCGTCCAGATGCCGGCATCGGCAAGTTGCTTTTCGGCCGGCTTGTTCGCGAGCAAAGCCCAGGCCGCAACATTGCCGCCGAGCAGCAGCGCGAGGAAGCCGGCCGCAATCAGCGCCCATCGCTTCCGCCGGTCCGGTTTTGCGATTGGTGCTTCGCTTGCGAGTTCGGGCTCGCTCTCTGCTGGCGTCGCCGTGGCAATGGTTTCCTCAGGCGTGACGCAGATGATGCGATAGTCGCCTTTCGGAATATCGAGACGCACGCCAGCTGGCGTGCCGTGACGCAGATAGAAATCGTCGAGGCGCTTCCGCAGCCGGTGAATGTAGACACGCGCTACCGGATCGTCGCGCAGTGCTTCGGAGTCGGCCTTGCCGAATACGACGAGGGCAATTTCTGCCTCTTTGGGCGGTCGGCTGTCGGCTGAGCGCGAAGCGAGGAAGTCGAACAGCTCGACCAGTCTTCCTGTGGCTCCCAGCACGCCCGATTCCCGCACGCGGGCGATCTCGGCCAGCGTGGGCGCGTCAAGTACATTGGCGGATTCAGGAGGCGTAACGGTCATGTAACGTCCAGAACTACAAGCACTCAGTCTAGTCGATCGATTGGGGCGGAGTCTTGACCGTTCGCCTTCACGGAGTCGCGACGGCCGAATTCGCCAGCGAGCCTTCACATGGGCCACGCGTCGCAGTCAACCAGTACGGCTCAGCGGCGAGAGGCGGTAACGGCGGGCGCAGCGTCTTCCGACACAAGCGTGAAAAGGGAAATTTCTTGCCCGCCAACGCTAACCGGCCGCAGCTACCGGGCGGCTGGCCAGACGCGCATTCAGTACATCGCAAGTCGCTTCAAGCAGCGGACGGACCTCGGGCGCAAGCTTCGGACATGTGGCCGGCCTTGCCTTCATGCTTGATGTCCTCGCACACGGCGGCGAGCTGCGCGGCGCTGGATAAAAGCGCCATGGATTTGAGGAAATGGGCCTGCTTCGCACTTGCAGCAGGATCAGCGCCGGCGCCCAATGTCTGGAGCTTGAACAGCGCATCCGGGGCTTGGCTTAAGAAAAGCTTCCAGATCTTACCCACCACGTCACGCTCGGATCGCGCTTAGACCGCTCCCCATCGTGGCGACTGCCTCGCCGTCGATGAGCGGGGTCCTGGTCGGCAGTTCGAGCGCGGCCTCGGAAGGCGTCATCACTGCGGCGGGTTTCAGGCCCGACCCGGAGCCGGCAGATTTCAGCGGGTCCGTCAGCCGGGCGGAAGTGAAAGGCTATCTGATGGCGAGGCCGATGGCGCCGGCCGATCTCCTGACGCTGCCCGAGCAAGGTATTCCAGCAATGCGCAAGGCTCTCGCGCCTGATCAAGGGTTTGAAGGCTTGGACGACGAACGCGTTTCGGGCAGAGGCGCAGGCCGCTCCGCAAATTTCTCGCCGAGCTGCCGGGCGATAATGTCCTCGCGGATATTGCGGATCATCCAGAGCACGTTCTCTTCGATGTTGCCGCGCGGATATGTGAATGTGTTGATCGCCAGCGCGCGCGTCGACATCGCGGCGATTGAGGTAAGGCCCTGAAGCTCGCGGTTCGGCGTCAGGCCAGCCGCGCGAGCGAGGCGTACAACAAGCCTTCCGTACTCATCCGAGATCTGACCCATGATCGGCGTTACGGCCGTCCGGATCTCCGGGTCGCTGCGCGAGCCGATGCGGATTTCATTGCAGGCCATGCCTTCGGGCATCCGCTGCGTTACGAGAGAGAGATCGATGATCGCGCGATAGCGCGGTAGGCCCGGCCCAAGTTTTTCGACCTCTGTGTTGCGAAACTCGGTGAGCTTGCCGTTGGCGTACTCGACCGTGGCCACGATCAGCGCCTGCCGGGTCGGGAAGTGATGCATCATGGCGCCGCGGCTCACGCCGGCTTCGTCTGCGACTTTGAGATTGGTGACCGCGCCGTATCCCAGATCATTCAAGCAGCGAACCGTCGCCTCGAGAATCTCTTTCCGAGTCGTCGCCGATCGCTCCACATTTTTGCGCCGCTCGGATCGGGCGGGAGTTTTCTTCGCTATGCTTTTCGTAAAGTCAGTCATCCGGTGCTTCCATCGCGACGCCCCTTGTCGCCGCAAAAGGCATCGCGAGGATAGGATCATGCCCCCTTTGCAGAGCATAGACGGGCGCGCCATTTAAAAATAGGCAAAGCAGTCTGTGGTTGAAATGTTGGCCGTATTTCAATTTCCGGGCGGGCTGCGATAGACGTCAAATTTGGCATGAGGAATTCGCATGGGCGTGATTGAGCGGGTCGACCCGGCCGAGGTTGGGCTGAACGCGGAAAAGCTGAAGCGGATCCCGGCATTTTTTGAGAGTTATGTCGCGCAGAAGCGATTGCCTTGCGCCGCAGTTCTGGTCGCGCGTGGCGGGCAGGCGGCGCACCTGTCGTTCCAGGGCGCGACCGAAATGGGCGGGTCGACGCCGATTGGCGAGGATACGATCTATCGCATCTATTCGATGACCAAACCCGTCACATCCGTTGCGGCGATGATGCTGTTCGAGGAGGGCGCGTTGCGGCTGGATCATGAGGTCCACCGCTACATTCCGGAATTCCAGGACGTGATGGTGTTCGCGGGCGGCGCGGCGGAGAAGCCTGAGCTGCGCAAGCCGGACCGGGCGATGACCGTGCGCGATCTCTTCCTGCATACGTCAGGCATCACCTATGCGTTTCTCCAGCAGTCGCCGGTGGACGCGATCTACCGGGCGAAGGGGATCGATTATTCCCGGCATGCCGGCGATCTGAAATCGTTCTGCGAACTGCTTGCCACGGCGCCGCTTCTGTTCTCGCCCGGGACGGCGTGGAATTATTCGAACTCGACCGATGTGCTGGGGCGCATTGTCGAAGTTGCATCGGGCATGAGCCTCGACGAGTTCTTCCGGAAGCGGATCTTCGAGCCGCTGGGGATGAAGGACACGTTTTTCAGCGTGCCGGAGGACAAGATCGGGCGGCTGATGGCCTGCTATGCGCGCAACGCGACAAATGGCGAGATCGTGCTCGCTGATCCGGGCGGCAAGACAAGCGTCTATGGCAGGAAGCCCAATGTGTTTTCGGGCGGGGGCGGGCTCGCTTCGACGATCGGGGATTATTTCGCGTTCTGCAAAATGCTCGGCAATGGCGGCGAGTTGGATGGGGTTCGCATCCTGTCGCCGAAGACGCTGGAGTTCATGACGCTGAACCATCTGCCCGGCGGCAAGACGCTGAAGGACATGGGGGACAGGACTTTCTCCGAATCGCGGATGGATGGTTCGGGATTTGGACTTGGCTGGGCGGTAACGACGGATGTTGTTGCAACGACGCAGCCGGGATCGATGGGAACGTATTCTTGGGGCGGCATGGCCTCGACATTTTTCTGGATCGATCCAGTGGAGGATCTGATCGCGATCCAGATGACGCAGCTGATGCCGTCGGGCGCGTATCCGATAAGGCCGCAGCTGCAACAGCTGGTGTATGCGGCGATCGAGGATTAGGGCGCGCGGGTGCGGCCTCGCTGGTGAGCCAGTTGGGTGGGGTTGGGCCTGATCAGATCGGGCTGTGACGGCTCTCTCCGCCCTAGTCCCCGTGAAGGCGCGAGATAGAATGCCCCGAAGGGATTCTGAGCGCTTCGCGCGTTCCTGTTCAAGAGAGCTGGATCCCCGCGTGCGCGAGGAGCGCGGACCGGAGGTCCGCTTCCATGATGCTCTTGGCCCACGGGGGCGAGAACGCCCTCGTCCTTCGAGCCGCGCAGGTTACGGCGCTAGTCAGGATGAGGGCTTTCGGGCTGTCGTGCGCGACAGCGATTGTTTCCTTGACCGTGTCGGACTTCTCTCGGGGCAGAACTGCAAGCGTCACTTCGCTATGGCATTCAGCGGGAAGATGGCGGCGGATCATCTGGAGGGTTGAGACGACGTTGGACGCGAGCATCGCATCGATCCAGCGGTCGAGCGGCGAGGAGGTCACCAGCCCAGCGTGCGTGTGTTGGCGCCGTGTCATGGGGAAGATTATACCCGCGCTCAGTGGCCGGTAGGTTCTGGAGAGCGGTTTTCTATAAATCGTCACGCGAGTGGCTTGATA
Source organism: Hyphomonadaceae bacterium (assembly GCA_016714495.1). Lineage (GTDB taxonomy): Bacteria > Pseudomonadota > Alphaproteobacteria > Caulobacterales > Hyphomonadaceae > UBA7672. The sequence goes on from JADKDU010000002.1 coordinate 471,775, forward strand.
TCACGCGCGGAAGATTTCCGGCCGTCCTGCGAATTGGGGACGGCTCCGTCCCATAAAAAAATCGATCTACGCGCCGCGCTTGTTGCGGATCGTCGACAACGTTTCGAGGACGTAGGCCCCGGGGGCGGGTTTGGCGCCGATGGCGGGGGCGGGTGGGGCGGTTTCACTTCCCGATCTTTCCGTAAGCCAGCCCGACCACATCGGCCACCAGGAGCCCGGGTGTTCTTTTGCATAGGCCATCCAGCCGTCGCTGCTGGGCGGGAGAATGTCGCTGATCCAGTAGCGGTATTTGTTGGCGCTGGGCGGGTTCACGACGCCGGCGATGTGGCCGCTATCCGCGAGCACGAAGGTGACGTCGCCGGTGAACAGTTTCACGCCCTTGTAGACGGACGGGAAGGGCGAGATGTGGTCCTTGCGTGCGGCGTGGATGAAGACGGGCGTCTTGATCCTGCGCAGGTCGATCGGTTTGCCTTCGACCGTGAAGACGCCCTTGGCGAGCGCGTTTTCGAGATAGAAGCGGCGCAGGCTGGCGACATGCAGCGGGCCGGGCAGGTTGGTCTGGTCAGAATTCCAGTAGAGCAGGTCGAACGCCTTCGCCTCATTGCCCAAGAGATAGCGGTCTTCGACATAGCGCCAGATCAGGTCTTCCGGACGCAGCAGGTTGAAGGCGTCGCGCATGGCTTCGCCGGGCATGACGCCGCCTGCGTCGGCAATGAGCTGTTCGATCCCGCCGATCGAGGTGTCGTCGATGAAGAGACCGAGATCTCCGGGCTCGGAGAAATCGGTCTGCGCGGCCAGCAGGGTGAGCGAGGCCATGCGGTCGTCGTTCTCGTCCGCCATACGTGCTGCGAGGATCGATGCGAGCGCGCCGCCGACGCAATAGCCGGCGACGTTGACAGGGGCTTCATGTTCGGCGTGGACCCACTCGAGCGCTGCGCGGCCGCCGAGCTTCAGGTATTCGTCCCAGCCATAGGCGGCCGTCTCGTCGTCAGCCGAGCGCCACGAGACCATGTAGACGGTGAAGCCCTGATCACGCAGCCAGGCGACTAGCGAGTTCGCGGGCGTGAGATCGAGCACGTAGTATTTGTTGATCCATGGCGGGAAGATCAGGATCGGGCTTTCGTGAACGGTCTTGGTGGTCGGGTGATAGCGCAGGAGTTCGATCAGCGGATTCTTCTGCACGACTTCGCCTGGCGTGACTGCGATGTTGCGGCCGGGTTCGAATGCGTCGGGATCGGACTGTGTCGGCGAGATGCGGCCGTGGCCGGCGTTGAAGTCATCCTGCAGCTGCTGGAAGCCGCGCTGGACGGATTGGCCATCCGAGTCGAACAGCGCCTTGAGCGCTTTCGGGTTCCCCATCAGCATGTTGGAGGGCGCCATGGCGGCGGTGGCCTGCTTGATGAAGAAGGCGGCGCGGCGGCGTTCGGTTTCCGAAAGACCGGGAGCGTTCCAGGCGAGGCCCTCGGCCCAGCTGGACTGAGCCAGATAAATGCGGCGCATGAAGTCGAAGAAGGGGTTCTCGCGCCAGGAGGCGTCGGCGAAACGCGGGTCGGCGTCGGCGGTCATGGACGGGAAGCCGGCGGACATTTCCTGCAACGCCTCGGAGTGGCGGCCAAACAGGTCGAGCTGGGCGTTGTTGAAGGCTTCGGGCTGTTTCGAATACGCCTCGGCTAACGACTTGAAAGCGTTGGTGGCGGCTTCGAGTTCGAGCTGGCGGGGCGCGGCCGTGCCGGCGAGCTTGGTTATGTCAGAAAGTTCACGGCTGAGATCGGCGATCTTCTGGCCCAGCCGCTGGAAGCTGATGTCTGATAGATCCGTGCCGGCTTGCTCGCCTTTGGGCGCATTTTGAGCGTCCTTTGGAGCGTCTTCGGGAGGTTTTCCCCCGCGTTTCGGCATGGCGGCGATATCCTGTTCAACGGCCCTTCAGTCTAGCTGCGGTGAATCTGCCGCTCGCCAAACCGGCCGACTGTCACTAGGTAGTAACGTCAACAAGCGCAATCACGGGACCTCAGCGATCCCGAACGGAAGTGTACCATGTTCCGCCAGGCGGCGATGATGGCAGGTATCGGCGGCGTCGCTCTTCTAGGCGGATGCGCGGACATCATGCAGCAGCAGGCGATCTCGCAGATCGCGCCGGACTGGTTTGAGCAAAAGGCCGTGGAGGTCAAAGGCCAAGGCTATCCGGAGCTAGCCGATATTCCCCAAACGCGCGCGCCGACCAGCACGCCGACGGCATGGAATACCGATGCCGAGGCTCTGAAACAGCGGGCGGCTCAGCTTGAAGCGCGGTTGAACGCACAGGGCGCGATCCGGACGGACGAGGAAGTCCGAGCTACGGCCGCGCAATGGCGCGCCTGCGTGGAAGAGGGGAAGGCCGATTGCGGCCTGCCGGACAGTCCGCCGGCAACCCCGGCGAAACCCGCTTCGGGAAAATCCGGGCGTTAAGCCGGTCTCCGCAATACTGCCCTCTTTCTGGTGAAATTTGCCTCCCAGCGGCCGTCACGATACGGCTTTACAGAATCCTTTACCCGACGCGGGCGAGACCCGGCGGGTCCGATACAGGTGAACCGACAATGATGTTGGATTTCCACAAGATCAGGCGGCTGCCGCCCTACGTATTCGAGCAGGTGAACGTCACCAAGGCAGGGCTGCGCGCCAATGGCGCAGATGTCATTGACCTCGGCATGGGCAATCCGGACCTGCCGACGCCGCCGCATATCGTTGAGAAACTGTGCGAAACGGCGCGTAAGCCTGATGTGCATGGCTATTCGGCCTCGCGGGGCATTCCGGGTCTGCGGCGCGCGCTGGCGGCCTATTACGACCGCCGGTTTGGCGTGAAGCTCGATCCGATGAAGGAAGTGGTGGTGACGCTCGGCTCCAAAGAGGGCTTCGCGAACCTGGCGCAGGCGATTTCGGCGCCGGGCGACACGATCATCGTTCCGAACCCCAGCTATCCGTTGCACTCGTTCGGCTTCATCATGGCTGGCGCGAGTATTCGCTCGGTCGAGGCGCATTCGCCTGAGCAGTATCTCTCGAACCTCGGCCGCGCCGTGCGCCATTCGATCCCAGCGCCGACGGCGATGGTGGTGTGCTATCCGGCCAACCCGACGGCCCAGGTGGTGGACTTGGACTTCTACAAGGAAGTCGTGAAGTTCGCGAAGAAGCATGAGATCTGGGTGCTGTCGGATCTGGCTTACACTGAAATCTATTATGGCGACCCGCCGCCCTCGATCCTGCAGGTGGAAGGCGCGAAGGATATTGCGGTGGAAGTCACTTCGATGTCGAAAACGTATGCGATGGCGGGCTGGCGCGTCGGTTTCGCGGCCGGCAATGAGCGGCTGATCGGGGCGCTGGCGCGCGTGAAGTCGTATCTCGACTACGGCGCGTTCACGCCCGTGCAGGTGGCTGCGGCGGCGGCGCTGAACGGTCCGCAGGATTGCGTGGACGAGCAGCGCGAGATCTATCGTACGCGCCGGAATGCGATGGTGGAGAGCTTCTCGCGCGCGGGTTGGGAGATTCCCGAGCCCAAGGCATCGATGTTCGCGTGGGCGCCGATTCCGGAGCCGTTCAAGGAGATGGGGTCGCTGGAGTTCTCGCTGCGGCTGATCAAGGAAGCGCATGTCGCCGTTGCGCCGGGCGCGGGCTTTGGCGAGCATGGCGACAATTATGTGCGCCTCGCGCTGGTCGAGAACGAGCAGCGTATCCGTCAGGCGGCGCGCAATGTGCGGAAATTCCTCGAGGTGAATGGCGTGAAGGTGAAGCCTGAGAAAGAGCCCAAGGCTCCGAAGGCCGAAGCTGCGCCGGCACGGAAGGTTGCGGGATGACGGCGCCTAAGGGAAGTGGGACGCTGAGGCTCGGTGTAGCGGGCCTCGGGACTGTTGGCGGCGGGCTGCTGAAGCTGATCGAGCGGCAGGACGAGCTGCGGCTTCCGGGCAAGCTGGAAGTCGTGGCGGTGTCGGCGCGCAACAAGAACCGCAATCGCGGCGTCGATATCTCGAAATTCCGCTGGGTTGATGATCCGGTCGAACTGGCGCTGGCGGACGACATCGATGTTGTCGTCGAGCTGGTGGGCGGGTCGGATGGCCCGGCGAAGCGGACGGTCGAGGCGGCGTTGCGGTCTGGCAAGGCGGTGGTGAGCGCGAACAAGGCGCTGATTGCCGAGCATGGCATCGAGATCGCCGCGCTGGCGGAGAAGCACAACGCGCACCTGCTGTTCGAAGCAGCGGTGGCGGGGGCGATCCCGATCGTGCGCGCGGTCAAGAACTCGCTGTCGGGCGTGATCGTGAGCCGCGTGTCGGGCATTCTCAATGGGACATGCAACTACATCCTGAGCGAAATGTTGCGGACGGGCGCGGCCTACGAAACGGTTCTCGCGGAGGCGCAGCGGCTGGGTTATGCCGAGAGCGATCCGTTCCTCGACGTGTCGGGCGGGGACGCGGCGCACAAGGTGCTGATCCTCGCCTCGATCGCGTTCGGCGCGCAGCCGGATTTTTCGCAGGTGCAGGTTGAGGGCATCGACAAGATCGAGGCGATGGACATCGCGTTGTCGAACAAGTTCGACTACCGCATCAAGCTGGTGGCGGAAGCATTCCGGTCGAATGGCGGCGTGAAGTGCCGCGTAGCGCCGGTGCTGGTGCAGAAGGAACATCCGCTGGCGCAGATCAACGGGCCGCTCAATGCGGTGCTGGTTGAGGGCGAGCCGGTGGGACGCCTGACATTCACGGGACCGGGCGCGGGCGCCGGCCCAACGGCTGCAGCCGTGATGGGCGATCTGGCGCGGTTGTTCGAAGGCCCCGCGACGCCGCCGCTGGGCAAGCCGGCGCGGGAGCTGCTGCCGCTGATTACGGCGGCGAATGGTGCGGCAGACCAAGGCTCCTTCTTCATCGGCGCCAAGCTGGCCGACAAGCCGGGCATGTTCGCGGCGCTGACTGAGCAGCTGGGCGACGCCGGCATCTCGATCGACAAGCTGATCCAGGAATCGGCGGGGGATTCGGGCGCGGCGCCGATCGCGATCCTGACGCATCCATGCCCGCGCGCTTCGGTCGAGACGGCGCTGGCCAAGATCGCGGAACTGAAGATCACGGCGGATACGCCGCGGTTGCTGCGGATCGAGACGCGCGCCTAGTTGGTCTGCGGCGCGTGGGCCGGTTTTGCCGCGTTGATCCTTGCCTCCAACGCCGTGCGTTCGGCCTCTGGTTTGGCGTTCCACCAAGGTGCGACGTCATTCGCCGGAATTGCGACGATTGCGCCATTGTACTTTGCGAGCTCCTTCGCGGGGTAGTCGCTTGGCTGGCCGCGGAGGTGCTTGTCGAGGAAGCCGAGAATGAGGTCGTTCTGCGCGCCGACCATGTTGGCGGCGGAAGCGTCGCCGAAGAGGACGGACTTCACCGTATCTCCGACGAAGAGCGAAGAATCCGATATGCCGAGGTGCTGCGTATTTTTGATTGAGAGACGATAGACGTCTGGTCGCGCGCCAGCGCTGGCTATGCGTTCGTACGAGAACTCGTTGAAGCTGCGCGGGCCGGTCGCGGGAATGGGGCGTTCCATCTCCCTGTAAAGATACGCCGGGTCGGAGTGGAGCATCAGGAAGGGAACAGGCGCGTCAGCGTTGACCGCCGAGAACGGGAAATTGCCGCCGTCCATATTGACGCCCACAGCGCAGCGCGGGTCGCGCATACAGACTTCGCCAGCGATAGCGCCGCCAAAGGACATGCCGAGTTCGCCGACCTTTGCGAGATTGCCCGCGCGGGCGATCTCGGCGACAGATTCCGGCGGAGCGGTCTGTAATGTGTCGTGAAGGAATTTGCGGTCGGCCATCCAGACCTTTGTGCTTTTTGTCGCGATGCGGGAGCCACTTTTCAGCGCGAATTCCTGAAAGACGAGCAGCCCTTCCAGGCGCTTGTCGAGAGTATCTCCCCCAAGCGCATCGGCCTGCGAGGGGCGGTCCGTCTCGTTGGCCGTGGTCTCCGTCAGGTGCGTATCCATGGGCGCGACATCGCCATTGGGGAACGCGGTGTCGGCGGAGTCATAGGTGTGCTGGATCGAGTAGGCGATGTAGCCATGGCTCGCCAGTTCTTCCATCAGGACGGTGTTCTGGCTGAGGTACGATGTGTACCCGTGGCTGTATATAACGACGGGGAGGTTCGCGGCGCCCCGCAGGAGCGGAGCGTCAGCGTATGAGTTCGTTCGCACGTGGCGGATGTAGGTGAAGAAGGGCGGGAAACCGACGATCGACCCGAGCGATGTCGCTGTGCTTCTCGTCTCGGCATTGTTGAAATAGGGCGCAGGCTGGCGGCCCGCGACATCACCCGCCGGATACCATACGCGCACGAGCAGACGGCGGGGTTCGCCGAGTTTTGCTTCGAAGACGCCGTGACGACTGACGTCGTCGATCTCGAACGTGCGGACGCCGACGGCGTATTGCCCAGAAGGTTTGGGCAAAGGGTTGATCGGGAATTCGCGGATGAGAGCGATCGTGGCGATAAGGCCTATGATCATAAATATGCCGGAGAACCAGGGAAGCCCGCCGGTGCGGTCTGTGCGGGTAATGCGGTTCTTCAATACAACGCCGCCGAGGCCAAGGAGGAAGACTGCGCCGACGAAAGCGCCGCCCGCGTCCTGCCAACGATCGTCGAGATAACCCGCGACGCCGATCACAATGGCCGCAATGGCGGAAGCGACCAGCACGATGCGGCGCGCGGGCGTGCGCCTGATCCACCAGGCGAGCACGAATATGGCAAGCGCTGCGATCAGCAGGATATCCGTCAGGATCATCCCGGTTCCCCCCCTGGTCCCCTAGTCGATCGCTTTCAGTACATCCCGAAGTGTTTCGACAATCTGATCGACTTGCGCCTTTTCTATGATCAGGGGCGGGGAAAGGGCGATGATGTCGCCGGTGACGCGAATGAAGACGCCGCGTTCGAAGCACTTGCGGAAAGTGTCGAGCGCGCGTTGCGTGGGCTTGCCGGATCGCGGTTCGAGTTCGATGCCGCCGATGAGGCCGAGATTGCGGACGTCGATGACATGGCGGGCGCTGCGCAGTGAATGCAGGGCGTCTTCCCAATAGGGTGCGAGCTGATGCGCCCGCTCGAACAGGTTCTGCTCGCGGAAGACTTCCAGCGTGGCGAGGCCGGCGGCGCAGGCGAGCGGGTGGCCGCTCATCGTATAGCCGTGGAAGAATTCGATCGGCGTGTCGGACGCGGCGATGATCGTGTCGTGGATTTCGCGTGAGGCGGCGACGGCGCCCATGGGTACGGTGGCGTTGTTGATCGCCTTGGCCATGGTGAGCAGGTCCGGTTTCACGCCGAAATAGTGCGAGCCGAAGGGCGCGCCGAGGCGGCCGAAGCCGGTGATGACCTCGTCGAAGATCAGCAGGATGTCGTGCTTCGTGCAGAGCTCGCGCAGACGCCGGAGATAGCCTTGCGGCGGCACGAGCACGCCGGCTGAACCGGCGACAGGTTCGACGATGACGGCGGCGATGGTGGAGGCGTCATGGAGCGCGACGAGGCGTTCGAGCGCGTCGGCGTATTCGACGCCGTGCTTGGGCTGGCCGCGCGTGAAGGCGTTGCGCGTGATGTCGTGCGTATGCGGCAGGTGGTCGACGCCGCCGACCATCGGGCCAAAGCCCATCCGGTTGCGGGCAATGCCGCCGACCGAGATGCCGCCGAAATTGACGCCGTGATAGCCGCGCTCGCGGCCGATCAGGCGGTACTTGCCCGGCTTGCCGCGGGCGCGCTGGTAGGCGAGCGCGATCTTGAGGGCGCTGTCGGCGCTTTCGGAACCAGAGTTCGTGTAGACGATGCGGTCCAGCCTGTCGGGCATCAGGTCGGCCAGGCGGTTGGCGAATTCGAACGCCGACGGGTGACCCATGTTGAGGTTGGTGGCGTAGTCGAGTTCGGCTGCGGCGCGCTGAATGGCTTCAGTGATCTTCGGCTGGGCGTGACCGGCGGCGACGCACCAGAGGCCCGCCGTGCCATCGAGAACCGCGCGACCGTCCGGCGTGAAATAGTGCATGCCTTCGGCGCGGATGATCATACGCGGATCGGCCTTGAACGCGCGATTCGGCGTGAAGGGCATCCAGAAGGCGTCGAGTGAGTTCGGGCGGTATGTTTGTGACATTCCCAATTGTTGTCAGACGCGTCGCCGCTCGCAACAGAAATCAGGGTCGGATAGCCATGATCGCAGGAAATGACCGGTGAGAGCCTAGCGTCAACCAGGATGTGAACGTTTCCGGCGACCATAGGATGGTTCTGGCGAAAGCGTCGTTGTAGACGTTTCCCCAGCGGTCATCACCGGAGCACCTGCCGGCGGACCCACAAGGGGAGTGAATTTCATGAGAACGTCCTGGATTATTTCGATTGCTGCCGCTGGCGCACTGGCCAGCGCATGCGCAACGACGCCTGAAGCGCCGAAGACGCCGACCTTCGCCGCGACGCTGGCGCCGGGCGCCGGCATCACATCGACGGGCAAGGGCGCAGGCACGTTCACCTACGATCCTTCGACCCATATGCTGACCTACAACGTCACATATGAAGGTCTGTCGGGACCGGCTGCTGCAGCGCACATCCATGGTCCGGCCGAGCCGGGCGCCAATGCGCCGCCGGTTGTGCCGTTCGCCAACGCCGCCAGCCCGATCTCCGGCACGGCGACGCTGACCGACGCGCAGGCGGCCGACCTGATGGCAGGCAAGTACTATGTGAACGTCCACACCGCGGCGAACCGTGGCGGCGAAATCCGCGGCCAGATCGTCGCGAAATAGGCGACGGACGGGTCGCTTTCGCGACATGAACATGCTGCGCTGCATCTGAGTGCAGCGCAGCATGTTTTGTCTTAGCCAACCCGGGCGAATTTGCTTTTGCGCGTGTCGCGAGCGGCGTATGCCTTCGGCATGATTCGCCAATCCGCGGGCGCGGAGCGCGAAAGTCCGACGGGGCAGGAGCCGACATGGCAGACAGCGGGAAGCTGGTTATCTCCTGTTCAACGCTCGGCTATGCGATCGCAGGCGCGACTGTGTCTGCGGCCATAGCGGCGGAACGCTGGGTTGGTCGCGGCGACGAGCAGGCGGCGGAAGAAGCTGCGGCGGCGGCGATGCGCGAAGCTCTGAACGCGGTTGATTTCACTGGGCATGTGGTTGTCGGCGAAGTCGATATTCCGATCCTGAATGTCGGCGAGAGCGTGGGCACCGGTAACGGACCCGAACTCGACATCGCGCTGGAAGCTCTCGAAGGCACGACGCTGACGGCGAAGGCGATGCCGAATGCGCTGGCCGTGATTGCGGCTGCGCCGAAGGGCGGGCTCCTGCAGGTTCCCGATCTCTACATGGAAAAGCTGGCTATCGGGCCGGGCTACGAGCGCGGCGTCGTCGATCTCGATGCAAGCGCTGGCGAGAATGCAATCCGTCTTGCGAAGGCCAAGGGCGTTGATGTGCGCGAGATTACCGCATGTGTGCTGGACCGGCCGCGGCACGAGAAGATTATCGCGGACCTGCGCAAGGTCGGCGTGCGCATCAACTTGATTCCCGATGGCGACGTGGCCGGCGCGATCAATACGGCGATGCCGGAGACGGCGATCGACATGTATGTCGGCCAGGGCAAGGCGCCCGAAGGCGTGCTGGCTGCTGCGGCGTTGCGGTGCGCGGGTGGGCAGATGCAGGCGCGGTTCGTGTTCCGCAACGATGCGGAGAAATACCAGGCGCAGCGCATGGGTCTCAAGGATGCCGGACGTCGGTATGAGCTGGACGATCTTGTTTCCGGCGAGGTGATCTTCGCGGCCACTGGCGTCACCAAGGGCACGCTGCTGGATGGCGCCGTGCGCGGCCGCGCAGGCGTCGAGACGTACACAATGCTGATGTCGTCGAGCGATGGCGTGGTGCGGAAGATCCGCTCGGTTACGCCTGTCGGGCGCTGACGAATTTTATCAAGCCGGTTCCTGAAGTCTGCGGACGGTCTTGAGGACCTGTTCGCGCGGCAGCATCTTTGCGGCGCCGACCATCATTCGGTTGCGCCCGCCGGTGATCACCACGCGCGTGTTGGCGCGGAAGCCCTGATAGCCTTCCTGCGCGACCGGCATGGACGCCATGGGCTTGCTGGTCTTGCCAAGACGCGTCTTGTCGGTGCCTGCGCGGTCGCGGAATTTCGACACTGTCGGGCCGGGACAAAGGCAGCTTACGTGCACACCCGTGCCGCGCGCTTCTTCCCATAGCGCCTCTGAAAAGGAGAGCACGAAGGCTTTGGAGGCGTAATAGATCGCCATCAGGGGGCCGGGCTGGAATGCCGCCGTGGATGCAACGTTGAGAACGCCGCCGCGCTTCTTTGCCAGCATACCCTTCCAGTAGATGTGCGTCAGTTCGGTGAGGGCGCGGATGTTGAGGTCAATCATGCCGAGCTGCGGTTCGATCGGCTGGTCTGCGAAACCGCCCGCGTGGCCGAAGCCGGCATTGTTGACCAACACATCGACGCTGAGACCGCGTTGAGCGATGTCTGTCGCGAGCTTTGCGCCTGCGCCGATGACGCCGAGATCGCCGGAGGCGATCGCGACCTTCACGCCGTATGTCTTGGCAAGCCGGTCGCCAACTTCCCCGAGGGCCGCCTCGCTGCGCGCCGTGATGATGAGATCATAGCCGTTCTTCGCGAAGCACTCCGCAAGATCGACGCCGATGCCCGCTGAGGCGCCGGTGACCAGCACTGTCTGTCCGCTGCCTGCATTGCCAGCCATGGCGCTCCCCCTTTTTGTTGGGCGCATGAGTGCGCCTGCGGGGAGATGGCCGTCAAGGAGAGCTGTTTCCGGCCGATTTGCCGCCCTTGAACCGACTCATGAACCGCCACACCTTGGCGTGTGTCCACAGCAACCGAAACGTCCCATTTCCTCGGCGTCGCGCATTCGCTTTCCGGCAAGGCGTGGCGGCAGCGGCCTATGGATGAAGCTCTGGCGGCGGAGCATTCGCGCAGACTGCAGGCGCCGGATGTCGTGGGCCGCTTGCTGTCTGCGCGGGGCGTGAAGCTGGACGAGGCGCAGCTCTTCCTCAATCCGACATTGAAGGACCTTTTTCCCGATCCGTCGACCTTCGCAGACATGGACAAGGCGGCCGAGGTAATCCTCGACGCTATCGTGTCGGGTAAGAAAGTGGCGGTGTTTGCGGACTATGATGTCGATGGCGGCACGTCATCGGCGATCCTGTCGCGCTATTTCCGGGCGTGGGGGCGGGAGCTGATCCTCTATGTGCCGGACCGGCTGACCGAGGGCTTCGGGCCGACGCCGTTTGCGTTTCGTGCGCTGAAGGACATGGGCGCCGATCTGGTGGTGACCGTCGACTGCGGTGCGGCGGCGATCGAGGCGCTGAAGACCGCCAACGAGATCGGTCTCGATGTGGTGGTGATGGACCACCACTTGATGCACGACGATCTTATGCCTTCGATCCTTGCGCTGGTGAATCCCAACCGGCCTGACGACAAGTCAGGGCATGGCTTCCTTGCGGCCGCTGGCGTGGTGTTTGTTTTGGTTGCGGCGCTTAACAGGCTGGCACGTAAGCGCGGCATCGCTCCCGAAGGCGGTTTGCCCGATCCGATGAAGTGGCTCGATCTTGCGGCGCTGGGGACGCTGTGCGACATGGCGCCGTTGAAGGGCGTGAACCGGGCTTTCGTGACGCGCGGTTTGGCGTGCCTTGAACGGCTGGAGAATGCCGGGCTTAAGGCGTTGGCCGAGGTCGCTGGCATTGAAGCGCCGAAGTCTGTCTATCACGCGACATTCGTGCTCGGGCCTCGGCTGAATGCCGGCGGTCGCATCGGCGATCCATGGACGGCGGCGAAGCTGTTGGCGACGGATGATCGTGCAGAGGCGATCCAGCTGGCCGAGAAGCTCAACTTCCAGAACCAGGAGCGGAAAGAGGTCGAGGCCGGCATCCAGAAGGCGGCGATCGAACAGGTCGAGCGGCGGCTGGCCATGCAGCCTGACCTCGGCATTCTGGTGGTTGGCGGCGAAGGGTGGCATCCCGGCGTGATCGGAATCGTCGCGGGGCGGCTGAAGGAGAAATATCACCGGCCAGCGATCGTCGTTGGCTGGGGCGAGGGGCTGGGGCCTGTGGCGCGGGGATCCGGTCGGTCGGTGCCGGGCGTCAATCTTGGCGAGCTGATTTCCGGCGCTGCGAAATCCGGTCTGCTGCTGTCCGGCGGCGGGCACGCGATGGCCGCGGGACTGAGCATGGACCCCGCGCGGCTGGACGAGTTGCTGGTCTACCTCGAAGAGCGAACGCAGGGGACGACACGGGAGCTGGCGGAAGCGCGGGTGCTTGAAATCGACGGCGCGCTGTCGCCGGGCGCGGCAACCGGCGAGCTCCTGGACCTGGTCGAGCGGATCGGGCCGTTCGGGTCGAATGCGCCGGAACCGCTGTTCGCCGTGCCGAATGTCAGGGCCGCGGGCGCCCGGCGGGTTGGGGAGAACCACATGGCGTTCGACATGGTAGGGGAGGATGGCTCGCGGGTGCGGGCGATTGCGTTCCGGGTGGCCGACGGGCCGGAAGGGTTGGCGATCCAGCGCGGGGACGCCATTCACGTGGCTGGAAGGCTGCGACCGGACACATGGCGGGGGCCGGGAAAGGTGCAGATCGAGGTCGCGGATATTTCGCTGGCCTAGGACCCTGGCGGGGTGAGACGCCGGGTCGCGACGGGGTCCAAAGGATTGGCCGCTTCCTGCTTGCAGCCCATGGGCGATGCAGCTATATCGCCCGCTTCGCTGAACGGTCCCTTCGTCTATCGGTTAGGACGTCAGGTTTTCAACCTGAAAAGAGGGGTTCGACTCCCCTAGGGACTGCCAGCGGATTGTTGCGGCTCGGGAATTTTCCCCGGCGAGTGCGTTGTTCTGGCGGCTGCCGCTTAGTTAATCACAAGTGGATAATCGCCCGGCGGGCTATGTTCGCCGGATAAACTGTCATGCTACAGTCGCGTCGCTGGGGAGCGCGTGGGTGATGCAACCGCAACAGAATCAAGACTTGCCGGGAGAGGACGCCGAGCCGGCCATCACGATCGAGGGCCGCGTCAAGTGGTTTGACACGGCAAAGGGCTATGGGTTCGTGGTTCCTGATGGCGGACCGGCCGGCTGCGGGCTGAAGCGGGACGTTCTGCTCCATATCTCGGTGATGCGGAAATTCGGGCAGGATACGGCGCCAGAAGGCGCGCGCATTGTCTGCAACGTCGCGACGCGTGACCGCGGCTATCAGGTCAACGAGGTTCTGGAACTCTCGGCCAATGAGAACGACGACGCGCCGGAAGAGGGCGGGCCGGTCGAAATCGTGGTGGTGAAGTGGTTCAACCGCACAAAGGGGTATGGCTTCGTGCAGCGGTTGGAAGACCCCGAGGACATATTCATCCACATGGTGGTGGTGCGGAAGGCCGGAATCGAGGATCTGCAGCCTGGTCAGAAGCTGGTGGCCTCGGTTGGCAAGGGTCAGAAGGGCCGCCACATTGTGAGCGCGAAATTGCACACGGGGGCCTAGAGCAGCCCTTCCAGACAATCAGGCAATCGTATCGACCACGCCGCCGTCGACGCGCATGGCCGCGCCCGTGGTGGCTGAGGCTTGCGGCGAGGCGAGATAGACGACGAGGTTGGCGACTTCTTCCACGGTTGCTGCGCGCTGGATGATCGAGGAGGAGCGGTGCTTCTTCACGAAGTCCGCTGCGGCGTCCTCGATCGACACGCCGGTCTTCGCAAGGACGGGGGCGAGCATCGCTTCGACGCCTTCGGACAGTGTCGGACCCGGCAGGACGGAGTTCACTGTGACACCGGTGCCGGCCATGCGCTTGGCGAGGCCGCGGGCGAGCGCGATGTCGGCCGTCTTGGTGACGCCGTAGTGGATCATCTCGACCGGGATGTTAAGGCCGGACTCGGACGCCATGAAGATGACGCGGCCCCATCTGCGCGCGGCCATCGGAGGCAGGTAGGCGCGCGACAGGCGAACGCCGGACATGACGTTCACTTCGATATGGCGTTCCCATTCATCGTCAGGCGTGTCGAAGAAATCCTTTGGAACGAATATGCCGACATTGTTGACCAGGATGTCGACCGGCGGGACGGCTTTGATGAGGTCAGCTACGCCTTCGGCCGTGCTGACATCGGCGGGGGCGGGCTTGAGGCTGGCGCCGGGGAGGTCGGCCTTGATCCGGGCCATGGCGGCGTCGACGGCGTCCTGCTTGCGGCCGTTGATGAAGACCGTGGCGCCGGCGGCGGCGAGGCCTTTGGCGATGCCGAAGCCGATGCCGACGGTTGAGCCGGTAACGAGGGCGGTTTTGCCGGTGAGATCGATCTTCATGGTGCGGGGTCCAGCGCTGGCGGGGCGATGCAAGCCCCGATGATCCGCCCGATATAGGGACGTCGCCAGCGATTTCGCGGGGGCCCAGACAAATTCGCCGCAATGGCGCCGGCCCTTGGCTTGGCCGCTGAGGCGCCATAAACGGGCGGGATGAAAAAGCTTGTTTCTCTTGCCGTTCTGGCCGCAGCCCTTGTTTCGCCCGCCCTCGCGCAGACGCCGACCGAGGCGGTGAGCATTGTCTCGGGCGGCAAGACGCATGCCTTCCAGGTGGAAGTGGCGGATACGCTGCCGGAGATTTCCAAGGGCCTTTCCGGCCGCACGACGCTGGGCAAGGACCAGGGCTTGCTGATGGATTTCCGGCAGGTGCGCGAGCAGTACAATCTCAACATGAAGGGCGTGCAGGTCGATCTCGACATGCTGTTCATCGACGGCGAGGGCATGGTGCGCGCGATCGCCGCAAATGCGCGGCCGGGCAGCCTGCGCACCGTTGCGCCGGGGCTTGGCTCGGCGGCTGTGCTGCAAATCGCAGGCGGGCAGGCTGCTGCGCTCGGCCTCAAGCCGGGTGACACGGTGAAGAACAAGATCTTCGGCAATGGCGGCTGATCCACCGCCTGTCTCGCCGCCGCCTCCGCCGGGCTTCGTCCATGTCCTGCGTGCGCCTTTCGTCAATCATGTCGGGCCGCTGCTTCAGCGCGAAGAGAATCTGCCGGGGAGGATGACGCTCGGCCTGCGGGTCGCGACGGTTCACACCAACACGATGGGCTTCATGCATGGCGGCATGATCGCCACGATCTGCGACAGCGCGATGGCGCGCGCCACGATCAGCGCGATGCCACGGCGTACGGTGACGCTGCGCATGGGCACGGAGTTCTTTGAGCCGGTGAAGACTGGCGCATGGCTCGAGGCGCATGCGCGGCTGGTCAATCATGACGAGAACGTGGCGCATACGGAGTGCCTGATCATGGTCGGCAATCAGATGTGCGCGCGGAGCACGGGCATCTTCCGGTTACTGCGCAAGGTTTGATCCTCATTCGTGTGGCTGTGGCTTCGCATTCGGACCAGCGCGCGCTGTCCGGGATGCTTTCGTTTCTCCCTCCTCAACGAGGGCGCGGGGGCTTAAGTCGTAGACATCGATGTCGGCGATGACCCAGCCGCCGCCATGGATGTATAGGATCACGGGCAGCGGGCCGGCAGCGCCTTCGGGCGTGTAGACGCGGGCCTTCTGCGTGCCGGCGCCAGCGGGATAGCTCACGTCCTTGATGGTGACTTTTGGCATGCTCGCCATGTCGATGTTCTTGTCGTCGATGAGCGCCTTCACGGCGTCGGCGGGCGTCGGCTGTTTGCGGGCTTCGGCGGGCTCGAGCGTTTCGATCGGTTTGCCGCCGAGAGAGGCGAGCTTGGTCAGCACTTCCTGCATGTCGGCGTCTGCCTTGGGGGGGCGCGCGTTGCAGGTTTGGCTGGCGTTGTGGCGGCGGTCTCGGCGGCCGCAATGGGAGCTACCGGCTCTTTAGGTGCGCAGGAGACGAGGGCGAGCGCCGGGGCGCCGCCCAGAATAACTGACTTCGGCACAGGGAATTCCCTTCGGTAACAACGATGTTCCACTGCACGAACGGTCGCTAACCCAGACCGTTCCGGGCATTTCTGAATGCCCCCGGACCACCTCCGGTCATCGTCGCTTCCGTTCCGCCATGTTTGGGGTATAAGCCGCGCACATCGGAGTGTGGCGCAGTCTGGTAGCGCATCTGCTTTGGGAGCAGAGGGTCGTTGGTTCGAATCCAGCCACTCCGACCATTTCCCGGCCTGGTAGCATCGATGACCGACCGCCCCGTGATCCTGCTGGCGGCGCATGGCGAGCGCGGCGGGGCTGCGAACAATGCGCGGCTGGCGAGAATCGTCGCGGATGTGGGCGCGATGATTCCCGAGGTCGATGTCGGGTCGGTTCTTGTCAATGTCGAGGGCGTGACGGAGCGGGCGCTGGCGGCGTGCGGGGAGCGGTCGGTGGTATGCCTGCCTCTGCTGTTTTCGGACGGCTATTTTTATCAGCAGCGGCTGAAGTCGGCTTTTACGGCGGCTAACCACCTGCTGGCGCCGCCTTTGGCGCTGTGGCGGTCGTTCGCGCCGTTCCTGGCGGACAATCTGGCGCTGCGGACGATCAGCCATGCGGCGGATCCGCGCGTGGTGCTGGTGGCGCATGGATCGAAGCAGACGGGCCGGTCCGCCTTATGTGCGCGGCAGGTGGGGGCGTTGATGCAGGCGCGCTATGGTCGGGTTGAAGTGGCGTTCCTCGAAGAGGCGCCGTTTGCGCGGGATGCGGCGGCGGCGGCTGAACCGCCCTGGTCAGCCGTGGGGCTGTTCCTGGGCGAGGGGCTGCATGGGGGGGAGGATTTCGACGTGCTGGTATCGACCGCGCGGCATGCGCCTGTAGCGGCGTTTACGGCGGGAGAATTGCCCGGCTTGGCCGGGCTGATCGCCGCCGAGGTCCGCGACCGCTTGCGTAGTTGAGTTTTCATCTTTTTCCGGGCAGATGGGGACCGTTACGGAGTCGCTTGATGCTCGCGAAAATCTACCGCCCCGCCCGGAACGCCATGCAGTCCGGCACGGCCAAATCCCAGGAATGGATGCTCGAATTCGAGAGCGAGACCCCGCGCACCGTCGATCCGCTGATGGGCTGGATCTCGAACGCCGACACCAACCCGCAGGTGCGGATGACGTTCGAAACCCGCGAGGAGGCGATTGAGTTCGCCAAGCGTCAGGGCATTCCCTTCCAGGTCACCGAGACGCGTGAACCCCGCCGTGTCATCAAGAGCTATGCCGACAATTTCTCGGCCGTGCGCCGGAGACAGTGGACCCACTAAGCCCGCTCTGGCTTCCGCGCGTGAAGCCGCTTAAAGACGCCTCTGTTGCGCCAGAGATCCCGTAGCTCAACTGGATAGAGCACCCGCCTTCTAAGCGGGTGGTTGCAGGTTCAAGTCCTGCCGGGATCGCCAAGCTTCCGTGCTCCGCAGCGTGGTCAACGCGTGCAATGCGGCAAGCGAGGCCGCGGCCGCCATTTCCCTGGGTTTCAACCGCTCTATATGTGTCCCCGAGCGAAGCGATTGTCGTGGCTCATGCTCGGGGTACGGGCGTTCGCGTGATGGTTCTGGGTTCGCCCGCGAAAAACGCGGCCAATGTTTTCCAGTGTGACAGGTTTTGAGAGTGCGAGCCGCTTCGTACCCGATCAGCGGGGCGGCTTTGTCAAAGCGCTGAACCAATGCCAAGGCGCAAGGGCTGATCAATTGAGGCCCGTCAGAAGGTTTGCCGAGCGTGCAGTATGATCTCATCCTCACCCTGTACGCAGCCAAACGGCTGAAGCCGACGGTTAAAACCTTGCGGATGCTGGCCGCCATACAGCGCCCAAGGCAGATCGTGTGCGTGGTTACCGGCAGGGAGATTGCACCTGACGCCGCCCGCAGGCTCATCGCCCCATGTTCAGACGCCGTCCATATTGTTGAACACGACAATACGGGTCGGGAGTTTGGAGCCTACCAAGCGGGGCTAGACCATCTAGCGGGACGGGATCTCGATCGCCTGATGATATTGAATGACACGGTAGGCTCACACCAACCCGTCAGCCGTCACTATCTCGAGAAGCTTTTCGACAAGCTAAGGCCGCCGCTCCCGTGCGGACTTGCAGTGGGAACGATCAACTATTCGGAAAGAGCGCTTACGCTTGACGGCCTGACATCGTCCCGCTGGCTTCGCTCCAACCTGATGGGCTTTGACGAGATTGCTCTGTCGAAGCTTGGCAATCGAATACTCGCGCCAAAGATCGAGCTGTTGATCACCGACACGCACGACATCAGCCGCTTCTTCGGAGCGGAAATTGGACCGACCATGCAAGAACATCTCTCGCAATGGTTGTTCTCCAAGACCGGCTCTTACTACTGGTACGGCGCTGAGCCTTTGTCCGTGGCAAATGCTGGCCGCATGGCAGGCAAAGCGCGAAGCATCCTCCAGGAAAAATACCTGACGTTCCGCCTTGATGCATCGGACGTTGCAATCCGCGGAATGTCCATGCCGGTGCTGAAGGACGCTCTCCTGAACAGGATCAGCAGGCTTAAGAGCGATCTTCTTCCACTGTCCTGAAAATATGATCCGGCATCGCAAAGGCCCAGCTTGGCATCGAGTATCAGTCGCAATTCGATCATGACCGTCCTCGGCGTAATCGCGCCGATGGCTGTCACGGTATTCACACTCCCGATTTATCTTCGACTGATAGGTGAAGAGCGGTACGGCATACTTGCCCTAATCTGGCTCGTGTTCGGATATTTTGGGCTGTTTGATTTTGGCCTCTCGCGAGCCACCGCGAACCATCTCGCCCGATTGCGACAGGCGCCGGCTGAGGAGAAGGCTCCTGTCTTCTTTACCGCCTTGCTGATGAACGCTGGGCTGGGGCTTGTCGGGGCAGTGCTTCTCGGAGTGGCGCTCACATTCGCTTCGATGATGATGTCCGGCGCCGACAACGGACTGCGCGGCGAACTGCAAATCGGCCTGCCATGGCTCGTTCTTCTTCTTCCGCTTTCCACGGTCTCTGGCGTGTTTGTCGGATGCCTGGAGGCGGAAGAGCGTTGGGGTATGATCAATCTCCAGCAGGTTGTGGGGGCGGTTCTTCAGGCCGTCTTACCGCTCGTTCTCGTCATTCTACTTGGTGCGAATTTGATGTTCGCAATTGTGGGAACGGTAGTCGGTAAGGCGCTCGTCATTGCCTGGAGTGCGACCGCTGCGCTGCGAACTTTCAAGGGCGTAAAGCCGAAGATCAATCCGGCTCTTCTCCGCCCCTTGCTGAGCTATGGCGGGGCAGTGGCTCTGACCAATTCGATCAGTCCGATTCTCGCGAGCGCCGATCGCTTTGTGATCGCGTCTGTCTCGGGATTGCAGGCGGTGACCACGTACAGCGTGCCATTCAACATCATCTCGAAGGTGACGATTGTCCCGGCGGCCGTGACGCGGGTGCTGTTCCCGCGATTTTCGAGCATGGCGCCCACCGAAGCCAAGGCGCTTGCGGAACGAGCGTTGGGCGTCCTTGGCGGCGTGATCGCGATGATCTGTTGTCCGATCATACTGCTGGCGCATGCAGGCTTGTCGGTGTGGGTTGGTCCAGACTTTGCCGAGCGAGGGACGACAGTTACGCAGGTTCTGGCCATGGGAGCGTGTTTCAACGCGCTTGCATACGTGCCATTTGC
Organism: Hyphomonadaceae bacterium; assembly: GCA_016714495.1. Taxonomy (GTDB): domain Bacteria; phylum Pseudomonadota; class Alphaproteobacteria; order Caulobacterales; family Hyphomonadaceae; genus UBA7672. Next base: position 491,296 of record JADKDU010000002.1, read on the forward strand.
GCTGTTGCAGGGAACGGGGCGGCCGAACCTGGTCGCACGAATTCATCTGTTCGAACTTCTGCCGTTTCTGCTGATCCTCTACGTCCTAGTTATGTTCTTTGGCGTTGAGGGTGCTGCCTGGGCGTGGCTAATGCGGGTTGTTGCCGACGCAGTGTTGTTATTGCATTTCACCAAGCTGCTTCGCTCATCCGCCAGAGCCCTTTTGCCGTGCGCCGGCGCCATCCTCGTTTCTTTCCTGACTGCTTCGCTGGGACCTCCATTGCCCTACTTGGTGCTTCTGACGGTTGCGATCAGTGGCGCCATCATTGTCTGGCTTTACCGCACAAGTCCGGAATGGGCCCGTATGGTGCGCCGCGTTGGCTCAAGGCTATCGCCATCCAAGCGCGAATTTGAGCGATGAACACGTAAGATGGGGCAATTGCGCGTCTCGCGGCCGGCCTTACGGCCGGCCGGAGAACGACGAGAGAGGCGTTATTCGCCTTCGGCCTCGATAGCCGTGTCATGGCCTTCTGCGTCGGCGCGCAGGATGCCGGGCATGGCGTAGTTGCCTGCGTGGCAGGCGTATTCGAACAGGTGTTCTTTCGAGCGGCGCAGCGGAATCTGGCCAGTCCAGGTCTGCGTGTAGTAGACCGGGTCCTTCACTTCAAATTTGTAGTCGATCACGTCATCCGCAACGCGGGTGAACCACTCGGTCACCTGGCCCTGATCGGAGACTGGGAAGGCGCCCATCTTCTGGTGGTTCATGCTGAAATTCTTGGTGACGACGACGAACGTGTCGCCTTCCCAATGGCCGATCGAGTCGCCAAACCAGGCCTTGACCGGTTCCGGCCGGGCGCTGACGCCCGACTTGTCGACGACGTTGATGATACGGGCGTCATGGTTCATCTCGACGTCGATCAACACGGCGCCGGGCGTCTGCACGATCTGAAGGTTGTTGTTGTACATCGCGTTGTTGAGCGGCGGGCCGCCCTGGCTGCCGAAGGAGATGAAGCAACGCTCGCCCAGCGGACGGATTTCCGGGCCGGTGTTCTTGACCTTCTTGACGTTCTCCATGCGCTCGCCGCGCAGGGCCATTGCGGCTTTCGAGAAAGGCGGGCGGCCATCTGCCGGCGACGTGATCCAGGACGAACGCCACTCATTGTTGACCTTGGCGTATTCAGAGCCCGGATCGATCCAGAAGGCGTTGTATCCGGCTTCGGCGTTCTTGTCGGTGTAGAGGCCGGCGTTTGGGTCGGTCCGTTTCTGGCTGTCGTCCGCCGCGCGGGTGTAGGCAGCGCCACGCGTGAACTCAGCGACCTTCTCAGCCGGGATGACAAGCGTTGAGCCGACCTTGTCGCCATTGCCGCCCCTGACCATCGTGGTCAGCGACGCGGTGGACCAGACGCCCTGCAGGTCCGGCTTGCCGTCCGGCGTACGCGGCGGCTTGTAGTTCGCATCCCAGGGTTTGAGGTCGCGGAAGTAGGGCAGCGGGCTCTCGTAGGATTTCGTGCCGGCAATCGTCTTGGGGCCGTCGACCTTTTCGGTCGGGTCCGCAAAGCCGACGCCCGTTTTCTCGCCGGTCGCCAGCGCCTCATCGAGATAGTTTCGGGGCGGGGGCGTGGGGGCTTTGGACTGAGTCTGCTGGGCCAGGGCGGGCATGGCGGTCAGCATGGCAAGGGCGGAAATGGCGACGCAGCGGCGAAGATTCACGTCAGGCTCCTTATATCCAGACATTGTCAATTTTGGCGCCGATTGCCCTTTCAGCCAAGTCACATTGATGGCCGGCCACGGGCCGTCCACGCTGTTCCCATGGGGAAGGCTTGAACCTAGGCTCCCCCGCCTCCGAGGCCGATCCAGCGGCCGGCGGCGGCGACGGTGAACCAGGCGAGGATGGTCAGGATGCCGATGAGACGGTTGGCCGTCGGCGCTGGTGCATCCGGGCGCTGGCGCGTGAATTCCCAGACCAGGAAGAAGGCGACGACCAGTGCTATGAAGCGTGCGCTCCAGCGGTCGATCTCCATGGTTAGATCGTATTCGTTCAGCGCATTGTAGACGCCGGAGAAGGCCGCAATCGTGAGGCCGAGGATGAGGACGGCGCTGATGGCCCCGAGTATGATGCGCGTGCGGTTCGAGCCGAACGCCATCACGATCAGCCAGCCGACGCAGGTGATGTGGAAAGTGCCCGGCGCCGCGTAGTAGGATGTGCCAAAGATCCAGATCGTCGCGACCCACAAGGCCGCGGCGATGCCTGCGAAGATGCGGGCGCGTTCCGTAATGACGCCGTCACGGCTGGCGATAGAGCGGACGACGCCCAGCGAGAGGATCAGAGCGGGCACGAAGGCGATCACCTTCACGAAGAAGGCTGGTGTTAGGAAGGCCCGCATCGGGTTGACCAGGATCATCACCGTGCCGCTGATGGCAAGGACAATCAGCGCGCCGATCAGCCATGGTCGAACCGTCTTTTCGATGGTCGATGCGGAGACGCTGGTCATCCCGATGCCCATGAGGCGCAAGCCCGGCAGCAGGATCGAGCCGGCGAGCACGGTGAGGGCGAGGACGTGCGAGCACAGGATCATCGGCATTGCGAAGCTGGACGACTTGATCGCCAGCATCGGCCCCGACTCGGAAATCCCGTCGACGACGGGCTTCAGTTCGGGAAACAGGGTTGCGAAATTCATCGTTATTCCTGCGTCGCAGCGTCTGGGGCGGGGTCTTCCGCGGGCGCTTCCTCGGTTGATTCTTCAGTGGATCCGTCGGTCGGCTCCTCAGTCGGTTCTTCGGTGGCTTCCCCGTCGGTCGATTCTTCTTCGAATTCCTCAGCAGCTGCGTTCGCCTCCCGCATGGCCGATTCGCATTCGGCGAAGGCGTAGCCGAACGATCCAACAGGCATGGTGTCGCATTCGAAGAACAGGAATGCCGTGAGGCGGCCGAAGATGATCACGAAAATCCACGAGGCAAGTGAGACGCCGGCGGCAATCTTGACGGCGGCGGGCGGGCTGGGCCGCGCGTCCCATTCGGCGAGGTTCTTCTGAGTGCGGTAGTGGAACCAGAAGATGTTCGCGGCGGCGATGATGAGGAAAACCATCTTCGCTCGGAACCAGACCGAATGGTAATAGTGCACGGGGTTCGAGAAGAACAGCACAGCTCCCGTCAGCATCACCAGGACAAAGCCGCCGATGGTGATCGGAAGAATCTTGTTGTTGAGCGTTGAGTAGGGAACGTCTCTGAAAGCTACGCCGAGCATGCGCAGGTCGACCACGAAGATGGTTCCCGCGAACAGCATGAGCGAAAGGACGTGTGAACCCTCGATCAGCGCCCACAGGTGGAGCGACCCTGCGAGGGTCTGACTCCAGGAGCTCGACGGGTCGCCGTCCGTGGCTCCGGGAACGTCCTGCAGCCATTGTAGAAAATCGTGAAACAAGCCCCGACGCCCTCCCGACCGAACGTGCGTAGTTGGGCGGGTCAGGAATGGGTGTCAAGCGAATCCACCCTCCTGGGCGACCTCCTGCCATCACGAGTACCCGCTCATCGGCGAATGCTGCTGTGCATCATTTGCGGCGAAAATTCCGCACCTGCGAGAACGTGTGCGAGCGCGAATTGGCAGTGAGGTGGGTGGTCGCGCTTCCGGTAACCGAATGTCGTTTCGCGCGTTCGCCAGTTGAGACCTGCGTCTTGCTGCGCCGGTCGTTTGTTTTTGGCCATCACAGGAGCGCACCATGGCGGACACCACGCCTTCAGACAGCCCTCTCGCCAGCGACCGGTCGGAGCCGAAGTTCGATCCGTATTCGGGCGGAGAGCACCACTCATGGACAGAAGGGCTTCCCCACGATTTCAAGGGCTGGGGCCCGCAGACGCCGGACCCTGCCGAAGAAGTTCATCTCGCCGATGACGGTCTGACGTGGAGCGGCGAGGAAGATCACGAGCACATCGTGTGGCGTTTCGACCGGGGGCATCGCCACCACTGACAGGCTTCCACGGTACCGTGGAACCGGCGGCTTCAGAGCCGCCGGTTCCATTTCAGGAACCGCTCGCCGCGCGACGACGTTCATGCCCGGACGTTCCCTTACACTGTCCCCGGAGGCTCGATTGGACGCCATTGCTCTGCTCCTCGAAGACCACACGCTGCTCCGGAAGCTGAGCAAGGAGTTTTCGGAGACAACCGAAGAAGACGTCGAGAAGCGCAAGACAATGCTCAAGCTGATCGAGGCCGAACTGAATGCGCACACGACGATCGAGGAAGAGCTTTTCTATCCGGCGTTCCTGGATGCGTCGAAGGATATCGAGGATGCCCGCATGGTGGCTGAGGGCATTGAGGAGCATCGAGCCGCAGACGCGAAGGTGATCCCCGACTTGCACAAGAGCGATCCGTCGATGATCGCCTATTCCGGACAGGCGAAAGTTCTCAAGGACTATCTCTTCCATCACCTCAAGGAGGAAGAGGAGGAAATGTTTCCGAAGGTGCGTAAGCTGATCGACGCCAAGGCGCTGCGCGAGCTTGGCGACAAGATGGCGGCGCGCAAAAAGGAACTACTCGGCGAATTGGCCTGACATCCCATGCCAAGCGCGGCGGAACGAGCGGACAGCGTGGGGCTCCATTATGGGGTGCTGGACGCCTTGCCGCTTCGGCGGGTGTGTGACAGCTGATGATGTGAATGTGGCCCTGCGGCAGCGGTTTGCCGAGACAACCAGCGCCAAGGACTTTCGGACGTTCCAGGCCAGCTCAATTGTGGCAGGGGCGCTGCAGGATGTTGGCCCGGGATGACAACAGGGCGCGGAGCTCCGCTCTCAAGCAGTCGATCCAGGAGAGCGCCAGATTCCTCGCAAACACCCCGACGGTGTGTAAGGCCAGCTATGTGCATCCTGACGTCCAGGACGCATTTACCGACGAGACTTTCAATCCCACATCATTGTTCACAGGCCCCCAAAGGGCCAGATTGACGCGCCGAGAGACTGCTCTGCTGCGTTTGCTGAAGCAAAAGGCGGAAAAGTGATATGCGTGCACGTTCGCAGCGCAGCCAGTGTGGCGCATGCATCACTTGAAGCGAAGCACAGCGATCCATCCGTTCAAATGTTGCAAAGGCTGGTTCACCCGCCACATTCTTCTATTATTCTGATTCACAGCGCCGGGGCGGGTTTAGCAGATAACCCTCTTCAATTCGTCTCAGTGGCGCCGACATTTGAGGAGAGACTTCCTCTTCGCACCACCGGGCAGCGTCAGCCGCACACCCACTACGTGGCCCACGCTTTCACCGTCAGGTGCAACCTGAGAGGCGCACGCTCGGCTAAACAGCAGGCCGATGCGACAGACCTCAAGGGCGTGCCTTTAGATCGTGCTGCTTTCGGAATGGGAGCTACGATGTCGCGCGACTTGTTCGACAGCTACACCAAGGCCTTTGAAACCCGTCGCGAGACGGTGATGACGATTCAGGAGTACCTGGAAGGGTGCAAGAAGGATCCGCTGATGTTTGCGGGTCCGCACGAGCGCCTGCTGGCCGCGATCGGCGAGCCGGAGATGATCGACACGTCGCGGGATTCGCGGCTTGGACGCATTCACTCCAACAGGACGATCCGCGTCTATCCGCGCTTCTCCGAGTTCTACGGGATGGAAGAGACGATCGAACGGATCGTCGCCTTCTTCCGGCAGGGCGCGCAGGGCTTGGAAGAGCGCAAGCAGATTCTCTACCTGCTGGGACCGGTCGGTGGCGGCAAGTCTTCGCTGGCCGAGCGCATCAAGGCGCTGATGGAGGACCAGTACATCTATGTACTGAAGGCGGGGAACGATCTCTCGCCGGTCTTCGAGAGCCCGCTGGCGCTGTTCGATCCGGAGACGCAGGCCGCGCAGCTGAGCCGGGACTATGGCATTCCGCGTCGGCGACTGACCGGGGCTTATGAGCCCGTGGGCGCTGAAGCGGCTGGACGAGTTCGGCGGCGACATCACCAAGTTCAGGGTGGCCAAAGTGAAGCCATCGCGGCTGCGCCACATCGGCATCGCGAAGACGGAGCCGGGCGACGAGAACAACCAGGACGTCTCCTCGCTGGTCGGCAAAGTGGATATCCGCAAGCTGGAGATGCATTCGCAGTCCGATCCGGACAGCTATTCCTATTCGGGCGGTCTCAACCGGGCGAACCAGGGAGTTCTCGAATTCGTCGAGATGTTCAAGGCGCCGATCAAGATGCTGCACCCCCTGCTGACGGCGACGCAGGAGGGCAACTATGCGGGCTCGGAGAATATCGGCTCGATCCCGTTCACCGGCATCATCATGGCGCACTCGAACGAAAGCGAATGGCGTCAGTTCAAGAACAACAAGACCAATGAAGCCTTCATCGACCGGATCTATGTGATCAAAGTTCCTTATGTTCTGCGGGTGACGGAAGAGACCAAGATCTACGATAAGCTCGTGCATTCGTCCGAGCTTGCCGATGCGCCGCTCGCGCCGGGCACGCTGGAGATGATGGCGCGGTTCTCTGTTCTGTCGCGACTGAAACCGCACGAGAACTCCAACCTGTTCGCCAAGATGCGGGTCTATGACGGAGAAAGCCTCAAGGAGGTCGATCCCAAGGCCCGGACGCTGCAGGAATACAAGGACGCGGCGGGCGTGGACGAAGGCATGGAAGGGATTTCCACCCGCTTTGCCTTCAAGGTGCTGTCGGCGACGTTCAACCACGACACGGAGGAGGTCGCGGCCGATCCCGTGCACCTGATGTACGTGCTGGAGCAGGCCATCAAGCGCGAACAGTATCCGGACGATACCGAGGGCGCGTATCTGGAGTTCATCAAGGCCGAGCTGGCGCCGCGCTATGCGGAGTTCATCGGCCACGAGATACAGAAGGCGTATCTCGAGAGCTATCACGATTACGGGCAGAACCTGTTCGACCGCTATGTCGACTATGCCGACGCGTGGATCGAGGATCAGGATTTCAAGGATCCCGACACGGGTCAGATGCTGGACCGTGAGTTGCTCAATCAGGAACTCTCGAAGATCGAGAAGCCTGCGGGTATCGCCAACCCGAAGGATTTTCGCAACGAGGTGGTGAAGTTCACGCTGCGGGCCCGCGCCAACAACAAGGGCAAGAACCCGTCGTGGACGAGCTATGAGAAGATCCGTGAAGTGATCGAGCGGCGCATGTTCTCGCAAGTTGAAGACCTGCTGCCGGTAATCTCGTTCGGATCCAAGAAGGACTCCGATAGCGAGAAGAAGCACGACGAGTTCGTTCAGCGCATGGTGGAGCGGGGCTACACCGAGCGGCAAGTGCGCCGCCTGGTCGAGTGGTACATGCGCGTGAAGCAGGCCAGCTAGCGAAAGCGCTTCGATGAACATCATCGACCGACGCCGGGAAGGGGGAAAGTCGCTGGCGAACCGCCAGCGATTCATAAGGCGCGCGCGCGCGTTGGTGAGGCGGGCGGTTCGCGAGGCTTCGGCGAAACGTTCGATCAAGGATGTCGAGAAGGGCGGGGACATTGTTGTTCCCGCCGATGGCGTTCGCGAGCCGGTGCTTCGGAAGGGCTCGGTTGGCGGCTCGCGCGAATACGTGCTGCCGGGCAACAAGAAATATATCCAGGGCGATACCATCGCGCGGCCTGAGGAAGACGGCGGCGGCACGGGCGCGTCTGATGGCGGCGAGGGCGAGGACGATTTCCGCTTTGCTTTGTCGGACGAGGAGTTTCTCGATCTTTTCCTCGAAGACCTCGAGCTTCCCGATCTCGCCAAGCGGCAGGTTCTGGGCGTCGAGGAAACGCAGCCGGTGAGGGCGGGTTATCGTTCGTCCGGCCCGCCTGCGTCCCTGTCTGTGGCGCGGACAATGCGCAACTCGCTGTCGCGCCGCGCCGCGCTTGGCCGACCGCGGTCAGAGGATATCGCCGCGATGGAGGCCGAGATTGCGCGGCTGGACGATATTGGCGGCAATGATGCGAAGGTCGCGGAGCTGCGCGAGGACCTGGAGCGCAAGCGGAAGCGGATGCGGCTGGTGCCGTTCATCGATCCGCTGGATGTGAGGTATCGGCGCTATGACCAGATTCCCAAGCCTGTGGCGCGGGCGGTGATGTTTTGCCTGATGGACGTGTCGGGCTCGATGGACGAGCACATGAAGGACCTCGCGAAGAGGTTCTATTCTCTGCTCTACCTGTTCCTGAAGCGGCGCTATGGCAAGGTCGAGGTGGTGTTCATTCGCCACACGCATGAAGCCAAGGAAGTGGACGAGGAGACGTTCTTCCATTCACGTGAGAGCGGCGGCACGGTGGTGTCGACTGCGCTGGAGGAGATGGCGCGGATCATTCAGGACCGCTTTCCGGCGTCGCAATGGAACATTTATGGCGCGCAGGCGTCCGACGGCGACAACCTGCCGATGGACAATTCGACCACGATCAACCTGCTCAAGACCGCGATCCTGCCGCTGTGCCAGTACTATGCCTATCTGGAGGTTGGCCACGCCAAGGATGAAGGCGGCGGTGACGCAACATCGTTGTGGCGGGCCTATGAGTTGGTGGTCGGCAGCGACGAGACGATGGCAATGCGCAAGGTTAGCCATCGCAGGGACATATATCCGGTGTTTCGTGAGCTGTTCGCCAAGGGCGGGGCGAAGGCGGAGGCCTCATGACCGACGACGCGATCACAGCGAAAAAGCGGAAGTCACGCATTGTGCAGGCGCCGGCGGCTGCGCCGTCGGCTTTGCTGTTCAACGGGCCGGACTGGAATTTCGAAACGTTGGGGCGGATTTTCGAGGCCGTGCGGCAGGTGGGCGAGGGCGAGATCGGACTTGATCCGTATCGCACGCAGATCGAGGTGATCACGTCAGAGCAGATGCTGGATGCCTATTCCAGCGTCGGCATGCCGCTGTTCTACAAACACTGGAGCTTCGGCAAGGACTTCGCGAGGAACGAGACGCTGTATCGCAAGGGCTGGCAGGGGCTTGCCTATGAGATCGTCATCAATTCCGACCCGTGCGTCTGCTATATCATGGAGGAGAACTCCGCGACGATGCAGACGCTGGTGCTGGCGCACGCCGCGATGGGGCACAACCACTTCTTTAAGAACAACTATGTGTTCAAGCAGTGGACTGACGCCAGCGGGATCGCGGACTACCTGTCATTCGCCAAGAGCTTCATCGCCAAGTGCGAGGAGCGTTACGGCCTTGAGGCGGTCGAGCGGCTGATCGATGCGGCGCATGCGCTGCAGAGCCATGGCATCCATCGCTATCCGGGCAAGCGGTCAATGGACCTGCGGTCGGAGGAAATTCGCGAGCGCGAGCGGCGGGCGCATGGCGAGGCGTTGTTCAACGATCTTTGGCGCACCGTGCCGCAGGGCAAGGGCAAGAAGCCCGCGACGAAGAAGAAGCTGGAAGAAGACAGGCGCAAGGCGATCCTGAAGCTGCCGGAGGAGAATATCCTCTACTTCCTCGAGAAGACCGCGCCGCGTCTGCAGGGATGGCAGCGCGAGATCCTGCGGATCATCCGGCTGATCGCGCAGTACTTCTATCCGCAGCGCCAGACCAAGATGATGAATGAGGGATGCGCGACGTGGACGCACCACCGCATCATGACGCGGCTGCACGAGAAGGGACAGATCAGCGACGGGTCGTATCTGGAATTCCTGCACTCGCACACCAGTGTGGTCATGCAGCCCGACTTCGATGACCGCCGTTTTTCGGGCATCAATCCCTATGCGCTGGGCTTCGCGATGATGCAGGATATCGAGAGGATAGCGCTGACGCCGACGGATGAGGACCGGTCCTGGTTCCCCGATATCGCGGGCAATGGCGACGCCTATGGCACGCTCAAGGACGTCTGGGCGAACTTCCGCGATGAGAGCATCGTCTCGCAATACCTCTCGCCGAACCTGATCCGGAAGTTGGGCCTGTTCCAGATAAAGGATGATCACGACGAGGAAGAAATGGAGGTTGCCGCCATCCACGACGAGCGCGGCTATCGCGAAGTGCGTCGGGCGCTGGCGCGCCAGTATGACGTGGCGCGGCGCGATGCGGACATCCAGGTGATCGATGTCGACCTGTCGGGCGACCGCAGGCTGGAGCTGCGCCATCACGTGGTGGATGGGGTGACGCTGGAAGAGAAGGACGCGGATCGCGTGCTGCAGCATCTGGCCGATCTGTGGGGCTACGAGGTCCGAATGGTCGAAAGCGACGACAACACCGTCTATGCCGAGCATAAGGCCGAGCCGATGAGGCCGTTTGCCTGATCATTTCAAGGCTCGCGCTGTCCGCGAGCCGCGGACACGAAAGTTTCGGCGCTGCGTGAGTCGCGCCGCACCGGCACACGACGACGTGAAATCCGAAGCAATCATGCTCCTCAGGGGCGCCTTTCACGGCGCGCAGACAGCGGCTAGGCTGGGCAAAAGGCCGGGGGCGGCGCGAGTGTTGGCGCCGAAATCGCGGTCATGTGGGAGGAAAGCATGGCATCGCGTGTCGCCCAATGGGCGTTTGCGGCCTTTTATCTGGTCGTAGCCATCATCGCTATCTGGGGTGGGTTCAACGAACTCAACCCGCCTTTGCCGCCGGTGACGCCGCAAAACCCTGATCCGCTGCCGCTGTTGGTGAACTCCGGCATGGTCGTGGCGGCGATGTTCTATTTCCTCACGGCCGCGGGCTTCCTGGCGGTGACGTTTTTCAGCGCGCGCGATGCGAGGGCCAGCAAGGAAGGCGCGCTGGTCGTCAATCTGAACCTCGCGTTCGCGACCTTCCTGGGGATCGTGGGGGTTTATCTGCTCTGGTACGGCGCGCAGCTGCTGATGCTAGGCGGATCATTTGCCTATGCCCTTTCGGGCGTGGCGTTGCTGGCGTCGGCCTACTTCCTGATGATGCGCAAGCCGCTGGGCGCTCTGATCTATGCCGGCATCGTGGCGTTCTGGGTGCTGTGGTCGATCCTGGAAGCCGGGGTTGATCTGATCGCGCTGCTGCCGCGTCTGGCGGCATGGCTGGTCGTCGGCCTGTGGTTTCTGTCGCCCTGGCATCGCGCCGCCATGGGCAAGACTGCCGAGACGCGGATCGATGCGGGCGGGCGCTGGGTTGGCTTTGCGGCGATTGCTGGCGCGCTCCTGCTCGTCGTGGGCGCTCTGCAGGGTTATCCTGTTGTCGAGGGCACGAAGAACGAGGTGGCGGCCGGGCCGGCCGTGACCGACTGGCGCAATTATGGCGGCGTGCCGGAAGGCCAGCGCTTTGCGCAGCTCACGCAGATCGATACGGAGAATGTCGGCAAGCTGAAGGAAGCATGGCGCGCGCGTACCGGCGTCGCCTACGACTTCAAGCAGACGCCGCAGATGGCCAATGGCCTTCTCTACATCTGCACCGCCGGCAACACGCTGATCGCCTACGATTCAGATACAGGTGAGAAACGTTGGCAGTATGAGACCAAGACCGAGGTGCCTGGCGGTACGTTGGATCGCGCATCGACGTTCGCGCGAACCTGCCGCGGGTTGGGCTATCATGAGGCGCCGCCGGAATACACGGGCGAGTGCGCCAAGCGGATCATCGCCGGCACTGTGGATGCCCGGCTGATCGCGCTGGATGCCCTGACTGGCCAGCTGTGCCGTTCGTTCGGCTTCGATGGGCAGGTGAATCTTGTGTCGGGGCTCGGCCGTTCGCCGCTGGGCAACTTCATGGTGACGTCGACGCCGCTGATCGCGGGCGACAAGGTTGTCGTTGGCGGGTGGGTCTCTGACAACCAGCAGATCGGTAACCCTTCCGGCGTCCTTCGCGCCTATGACGCGCTGACGGGCCAGTTCTCTTGGGCATGGGACATGGGCAATCCGGGCTATCACGGCCTGCCGGACGAGGGTGGCGAGTACACGCGCGGCACGCCGAACGTGTGGTCGAACACCAGCTATGACCCGCAGCTGAACTGGATCTTCGCGCCAACAGGCAATTCGTCGCCGGATTATTTCGACGGCGAACTGCGCTCCAAGGAATCGGAAGAGAACGCCAGCTCGGTGGTTGCGATCGACGCGGCGACGGGCGAGCGGAAATGGGTCTACCAGACCGTTCACCGCGATATCTGGGACTGGGATGTGCCGTCTCAGCCGGTGCTGGTGAACATCCGCAAGAATGGTCAGGGAGAACTGATCCCCGCCGTTGCGCAGCCGACCAAGCGGGGCGAGGTCTTCCTGCTGGACCGCCGCACAGGCGTGCCGATCTACGACACTCCGGAACTGCCGGTGCCGCAGGGTCCGGTCAAGGGCGAGACGGTGACGGCGACGCAGCCCTTCTCGTCGCTTCCGCACTTCCGTGACGACAGGATTGAGAAGGACATGTGGGGGCTCACCCCGCTTGACCAGCTGCATTGCCGCATCGAGTTCAAGAAGATGCGCTATGAGGGCCTGTTCACGCCTCCCATGGAGGGTGGGGGTGGCTATGGCATGGCTGAAGACAGCTGGGGCGGCACGTTCCAGTATCCGGGCAATGCCGGCGGCTTCAACTGGGGCTCGGTGTCGGTGGATGCCGACAACGGCCTGTTGATCGGCGCGCCGATGCTTATGGGCAATCGGATCGTCATGCGCAGCCTTGAGGCGCGCGCCGCCGATACAGAGCGGGATGCCAAGCGCAGAGCCGAACGCGCAGCTGCACGCGGCGCGTCCGCGGGGGCCGGCGGGCCTGCTCCCGCCGGAGGACCTGCCCCGGCGATTGCGCCTGCGCCGCCCGCGCCGGCGGCCGGCGTCACCGCTGTTGCGCCGCGGGCGGCACAAGTGTTCGATCAGAACCGCGTGCTCTACCGGGGCGATACACGGCCCTTCATGTCGGCCTGGCGTCTTCCTCTGCCGTTCTTCAACGCAGTGACGGAACTGCCTTGCTTCGAGCCGCCGTTTTCTCAGATCGGCGCAATGGACCTGAACACCGGCAAGCTGCTGTGGAAGCGGCCCGTCGGTTCGATGAAAGAGGTGGGACCGTTCGGCCTGCCCACGGGCCTGCCTTTCATGGTTGGAACGCCGGTTCAGGCTGGCGTGATGTCCACACGGGGCGGCCTCACCTTCTACGGCGCGGCGCTGGATTCTACCTTCCGGGCGTTCGACACCCGGACCGGCGAGGTTCGTTGGGAAACTCAGTTGCCTGGCGCCGCACAAGCCACGCCGATGAGCTATCTCGGCAAGAACGGCAAACAGTATGTCGTGATCACCATTCCAAACCCCGGTTGGCCAAACGCGGCTACTTACCGTGGCGCGGGAGGGGCGGCCGTACCGATCGACGACAAGGGCGGCTGGGTGATCGCCTATGCGCTGCCGGATCAGCCGGCCCAATAGGGCCGGTTCACCGGGACCAAAAGCAAAAGGCCCGGAGCATCGCTCCGGGCCTTTTTTGATTCCTGCGAGAGGAAGATCCTACTTGATCTTGCCTTCCTTGAAGTCGACGTGCTTGCGCACGACCGGATCGTACTTCTTGAGAACGAGCTTCTCGGTCTGCGTGCGCGGGTTCTTCTTGGTGACGTAGAAGAAGCCGGTGTCAGCCGACGAGTTGAGGCGGATCTTGATGCTTGTCGGCTTGGCCATCTGGGCTCTCGGACGTGTTCTAAAAAATCGGAAGCGTGCTTGGACACGATGGCGGCTCCCAAGTCAAGCAGAACCGCTGAAACTTGCCCCAACTCATTGGAAATTCTAGGTTTCCGGCCGAAATTGGATGGGTTTATGCGGGTTCTAGTCGTTGGCGGATACGGACTGGTCGGGATGGAGATCATCCGGGCCCTCACGCGCGCCGGCCACCAGGTGGTCGGCTTTGGCCGCTCCCCGGAAATGGGGCGGCGGGTCGCGCCGCATGTTCCCTGGAATCATGGCGACATGCGGAAGATGCAAGTGGCGGCCGACTGGACGCCAAACCTGTCCGGGATCGATGCAGTGGTGAACGCGGCCGGAGCGCTTCAGGACGGGGCGAAGGACGACCTGAAACTGGTGCAGGATGGAGCTGTCCGGGCTCTGGTTACTGCTTGTGAAGCGGCAGGCGTGAAGCAGTTCGTGCAGATTTCGGCGCCGGGCGCAGTCGCGGACGCGCGGACGGCGTTCCTTTCGACGAAGGCCGCAGGCGATGCGGCGCTGCGGGCGAGCGGGCTCGACTGGACGATCCTCAAACCGGGACTTGTGATTTCCACGGGGGCGTATGGAGCGACGGGATTGCTGCGGATGCTGGCTGCGGCGCCGGTGGTTCAGCCGATCGCGCTGGCGGATGCGTGCGTGCAGACCGTGGCGGGCAGCGATGTCGGCGAGGCGGTGCGCGCTGTCCTGCTGGGCGAGGTGGCGTCGCGCCGCGATTATGATCTGCTCGAGGATCGCGCGCACACTTTGGAAGCATTGCTGAAGGACGTCCGGCGGTGGGCGGGGCGGGGCGATGCGCTGACCGTGTGGCGCGCGCCGCGCTGGGCGGCATTTGCGCTGGGCTGGTTTGCCGACATTGGCGGGATGATGGGGTGGCGATCACCTTTGCGCACGACCGCATTGAAGTCGCTGGCTGATGGCGTGACGGGCGATGCGGGTCCGTGGCGCGAGGCTGGCGGGTTCAGGCTGATGCAGCTGGACGAGACGCTGCGCTCGCTGCCGTCTACGATGCAGGAACGCGTGTTCGGCCGCGCGCAGCTCGTGTTTCCGTTTCTGTTGGTGACATTGTCGGCGTTCTGGCTGGTGAGCGGGTTGATCGGCGTAGCGCAGCGTGAGCAGGCGGAGGCATTGATTGCCGCGCGGGTGGGGGATGATCTGGCCGAATGGCTGGTCGCGACGGGGATCGTTCTCGATCTGCTGATCGGCTGGGGGCTGTTGTGGCGCAAATGGGTGCGCCGGGCGGCCTGGGGGTCGATCATCGTGTCGCTTGGCTATCTGGCTACGGGGACATCGGTGACGCCGGAATTGTGGGCTGATCCGTTGGGACCATTCGTGAAAGTGCTTCCGGCAATCGCGCTCGCGCTGGCCGTGGCGGCGCTGGTGGAGGAGCGGTAGTGGAGTGGGTTCATCTCCTGCGCTGGGCGCACATCATTGGCGCATGCGTGTTGCTGGGCACGGGCGCCGGCATCGCCTTCTTCATGGTGATGGCGCAACGGGTGAAAGATGCGCGCGTGATCGCGCATGTGGCGGGGACGGTGGTGATTGCCGACTGGCTGTTCACGGCGGCGGCCGTTGTCCTGCAGCCGATCACTGGTGCGCTGCTGGCTATGGAGATTGGCTGGCGGATGAGCGAGGGCTGGATCGTTCTCTCCCTGGCGCTTTACGTGTTGGTCGGCCTGTTGTGGTTGCCGGTGGTGTGGATTCAGCATCGGTTGCGCGATCTCGCGCGGGCGGCTGCGGCGACGAGCGAGGAGTTGCCGGCGGAATATCACCGGCTCTACCGGATCTGGTTCATCTCCGGCTTTCCTGCTTTCGCGGGCGTGCTGGCTATACTCTGGCTGATGGTGGCGCGACCGGCGGGTCTGTTCGGCTAGAGGCGCTCGCGGACATGGCCTTCCGGCGTCCAGTAGAGATGGAAGGGCAGGAGGCCTTCCTGCCGCACGAGCCGGGCCTCGATTTCGGAAATTACGAAGCGGGTGACGTTGGGCAGGTCGAGCTCGCCGGCTTCGGCGAGGGTGAACCAGCGCAGGTCGGCGAGTTCCCGTCCGTCAATGGGCGGGCGGTCGTCAATCAGGGCGTCGTCGGCGTCGGCCATCAGGAAGCGGGCGTCGAAGCGCTTGTGGCGCATGGGCGGCGTGATGGCGCGGCCGAGGAACTGGAAGCCGGCGAGACAGGGGGCGGCCCCCTGAACGTAGTAATCTTTCCACGAGGCGGGAACATCGCCAAGTCCGCTAGCGGCGCGGCCGACGATCAGGCCAGTCTCCTCGAACATCTCCCGGATCGATGTAAGCGGGAAGGCGCGCGTGGCGCGGGCGGCGCCGAGGGCGAGGCGCTGGTCAACCTCAGGCGCGAGTTCCGAGAGCGCGGGTACGAGCGCGTCTTCGTCGTCCACGCGACCGCCGGGGAAGACGTATTTGTTCGGCATGAAGTCGTGGCCGGAAGACCGGCAGCCCATGAGGATGCGCGGCCCTTCCGGACTGCTGCGATAGAGGATCAGTGTGGCGGCGTCGCGCGGCACGGGCGGTTCGCCGCGGATCAGCGCGGCCTCGGCCTTGATCAGATCGTTCTCGCCGAGCGGGTCGCGCTGGGCGGCCGTCTTCTGGGCGGATACCTGCGCGGCCTTGACCTGAGCGGGATCATCGTCGGGGTCGAAGGGCTTGGTCATCTTCCCTTCTTCTTCTTGTTCTTGCCGTAGCTGGCCTGACCGCCCTTCTTGTTCGAGTGCTTGACGCCCGGCGGGCGGCCGCCGCCGTCAGAGGGGAGCTTGCGGGCGGGGCTGCCGCGGAAGTTGCGTTCTTCGCGCTGGGGCGCTTTCAGATCGGTGCGGCGCGGGCGCGGGGGTGACTGCATGGAGAAGAGCAGACCGCCGGTGAGGGGCGTTGCTTCCATCAATTTCACCTGCACGTTCATGCCCATCTCGTAGCGCAGGCCGGAACGCTGGGCGACGAGGGCCGCGTGGGCGTCGTCGTGGACCCAATATTCGTCTGACAGGCGCGCGGCCGGGATGAAGCCGTCTGCGCCGTTTTCCGCGAGACGGACGAAGAGGCCCGCGCGCGTCACCCCAGCGATGCGAGCGTCGAAGACTGCGCCGATGCGATCCGCCATGAAGATGGCGAGATAGCGATCGGTGGCTTCACGCTCGGCGGCCATGGAGCGGCGCTCGGTCATGGTGACGTGTTCGGCCATCTCTTCGAGGCGGACCATGTCCTGGTCGGTTGCGCCATCGGGGCCGAGGCCCAGCGCGCGGATGAGGGCGCGGTGGACGATGAGGTCCGAGTAGCGCCGGATCGGCGAGGTGAAGTGCGCATACTTCAGCAGATTGAGGCCGAAATGTCCGAGGTTCTCGTGGGCGTAGCGGGCCTGCGCCTGTGTGCGCAGGACCATCTCGTTGACCAGGTGTTCGTTCTCCGAGTCCTTCACATCGGCGAGCAGCTTGTTGAAGCGGCTGCCAGTGATCTTTTCGCCCTTCGTCCATTTGTGACCGATCGTGGGCAGGAAGTTGGAGAGCGAATTGACCTTCTCCTCGCTCGGCTCTTCGTGGACGCGGTAGACCAGCGGGGTGCGCTTGGCCTCGAGCGTTTCGGCCGCGCAGACGTTGGCCTGGATCATGAACTCCTCGATCAGTCGGTGGGCGTCGAAACGCTCGCGCAGGGTGATCGATGCGATCTTGCCGTCCGGACCGATACGCACGCGGCGCTCCGGCAGGTCGAGATCGAGCGGAGCGCGGTTCTTGCGGGCCTTGTCGACAGTCCAGTACGAATCCCACAGCGGTTTCAGCACACTTTCCAGCAGCGGGCCGGTCTTGTCGTCAGGGCGTGCGTCGATGGCGTCCTGCGCCTGGCGGTAGGACAGCTTGGCGGCGGAGCGCATCTTGCCGCGGATGAAGCGGTGTTTTGTCTTCACGCCTGAGCTGTTGAAGAACATCTCGACGGCCAAGGTCTCGCGCAGTTCGCCTTCCTTCAGCGAGCATACGTCCGCCGAGAGATGCTCGGGCAGCATCGGCGACACGCGGTCAGGGAAGTAGGTGGAGTTGCCGCGCCGATAGGCTTCCTTATCGAGGATCGTGCCGGTGTGGACGTAAGCGGCCACATCCGCGATGGCGACGATGACGCGCCAGCCGCCATGACCGTCGGGTTCGGCATAGACGGCGTCGTCATGGTCGCGCGCGTCTTCCGGGTCGATGGTGATCAGCGGGATGCGCGTGAGATCTTCGCGCGGCGCGGGGGCAGCTTTGGCTTTCGCCGCATCGTCGATCACGGCCTGCGGGAATTCATCCGGCACGCCGTGCGTGTGCATCGCGATGATGGACGCGGCGCGCGGATCGTCGAGGCGGCCGATGACTTCCACGATGTTGGCGCGGCGCGGGCCATAGCCCTTGGCGGGGCGTGCATTGATGCGCACGAGGTCGCCGTCCTTGGCGTCGCCCGCATCAGCCTTCTCGATGATGTAGTTGTTCTTTTCCTTGCGTGAAGTTGGCTCGACCGTGCCGCCATAGCGGTTGGCGCGGTAGACGCCGATCAGCGAGGTTTCGGGCGTTGCGTCGATCTTCTTGATCGCGCGGGCGCGCCAGATTCCATCGCCGCCCTTGTCGATCCGACAGAGCGCGCGCTCGCCGACGCCGACCGCAATCTCGCGGCCTTTGCCGAGCGAACCCTGATAGTAGATGTCAGGCCCGAAAGGGCCATCGCGGCCCATGGAGCGCCCGATCAGTTCGCCTTCCGAGTCGAGGCGCTCGAACCTCACGATGCCTGTCGGCGGCGGCATCTCCGCCGGCTGGAAGGCGCGCTTGGCGGTGCGCACGAGGGCGCCTTCGGCTTCAAGTTCGTTCAGGATGCGGCGCAGTTCGGGCTTGTGCTCGACTGGAACGTCCAAGCCGCGCGCAATATCGCGCTTGGCGCCATGGCTTGGGTGTTTTTCGAGATAGTCGAGGACCATCTCGCGGGTGGGTGGACCGCTTTCCTTGGAAGAGCGAGGAGGGCGAGGTGCTCGGCTCATGCCTCTGCTTTTGTCGCCTTCTTGGCGGGTTTGGTTTTGGCCGCGGCCTTCTTGGCTGCGGGTTTCTTGGTCGTCGTTGATTTGGTTTCTCCAGTGGATTTGGCGGCAGCCTTCTTGGCTGGCGCCTTCGCCGCTTTCTTCTTCCCCTTCATTTTCGTTGAGGGTGCAGCAGCTGCGCGGGCGTCGACCAGCTCAATCGCTAGTTCAAGCGTAATGGTCGCTGGGTCCGCTCCGCGCGGGATGTTGGCATTGATCTGCCCGTGCTTCAGATAGGGACCGAATCTGCCGGAATAAAGGCGGATCGGCTCGCCATCGGTGTGATTTCCCATTTCACGTAGCGGCGGGGCGGCCTGGCCACGCCCACGACCAGCGCCCCTGCCGGCGCGTTTTTCGGCAATCAGCGTGACGGCGCGGTTGATACCGATGTCGAACAGTTCGTTGACGTCGGGCACGTTTGCGTAGGTCTTGATGTGCTGCACATACGGGCCGTAGCGGCCGAGATTGGCCAGGATCGGCTCGCCGTCTTCCGGGTGCTTGCCGACTTCGCGGGGCAGCGAGAGCAGTTTCAGGCCCTGTTCGAGATCGAGATCCGGCACCGACCATCCGTTGGGGATGGACGAGCGGCGAGGCTTTTCGCCCTTTTCGATCGGGTCGGGGCCGAGCTGCACATAGGCGCCGAAGCGGCCGCTCTTGAGATAGACGGGCACGCCATCCGGGTTGTTGCCGAGCACCTTGCCTTCGGGCGGGATGTCGGTCTGGCCGGGCTTCTCGGCGCCGAAAGGACGCGTGAAACGGCATTCGGGATAGTTCGAGCAGCCGACGAAAGCGCCGAACTTGCCGAGCTTCAGCGAGAGCTGGCCCGTGCCGCAGGTCGGGCAGATGCGCGCGTCGACTTCTTTGCCGTCGGCGTCGATCTTCTTCGGAAAGAGATAAGGCGCCAGCTCCTCATTGAGCGCGTCGATGACGTTGGACACGCGCAGTTCGGCTGTCGCGCCAATGGCGCCGTTGAACTCCTTCCAGAAGTCGCGGAGGAAATCCTTCCACGCCAGCTTTCCGTCCGAGACGAGGTCGAGTTTTTCTTCGAGGCCGGCGGTGAAATCGTATTCGACATAGCGCGCGAAGAATTTCTCGAGGAACAGCGTGACGAGACGGCCCTTGTCTTCGGGGATGAAGCGTTTCTGTTCGAGTTTCACGTAGTCGCGGTCGATCAGGGTCGAGAGCGTCGAGGCGTAGGTGGAGGGGCGGCCGATGCCGAGCTCTTCCAGCTTCTTGACCAGCGAGGCTTCCGAATAGCGCGGTGGCGGCTCGGTGAAGTGTTGGGTGTGCGTGGCGTCGACCAGGCGCGGCGTGTCGCCCTGGTTGATGACGGGCAGGCGGCCGCCGTCTTCATCGTCGCTCTCGTCCTTGCCTTCCTGATAGAGCGTCAGGAAGCCGTCGAACTTCACGACCTGGCCGGTGGCGCGCAGGACGGTCTTCCCGTCGGTCGCCGGGATTTCGACCGTCGTGCGCTCGAGCGAGGCGGCTTCCATCTGGGACGCGACGGCGCGTTTCCAGACGAGTTCATAGAGGCGCGCCATGTCGGGTTCGAGATGCAGCGCGCCGGGCTTGCGGTCGAAGTCGGTGGGGCGCACGGCCTCGTGGGCCTCCTGCGCGTTCTTGGCTTTCGAGGTGTAACGGCGCGGGCCGTCGGGCAAGTAGTCCTTGCCATAGTTGCGGCCGATGGCGGAGCGGGCGGCGGCGTAGGCTTCTTCCGCCATCTGCACGCCGTCGGTACGCATATAGGTGATGAGGCCGACCTGCTCGCCGCCGATCTGCACGCCCTCATAGAGACGCTGGGCGATCTGCATCGTGCGGCTGGCGGAGAAGCCGAGCTTGCGAGCGGCTTCCTGTTGCAGCGTGGAGGTGGTGAAGGGCGGGGGCGGATTGCGCTTGAGGGGTTTGGCCTCGACCGAGGCGACGCGGTAGCCGCCAGCCTTCACCGCGGCGAGGGCGCGGGCGGCGGCTTCGGCGTTGGGCAGCGAGAATTTCTGCAGCTTCTGGCCGTCGAGTTCGGTGAGGCGGGCTTCGAACTCGCCGCCATTCACGGCCAGCCTGGTCTGAACCTGCCAGTATTCCTGCGTGATGAACTTTTCGATCTCGACTTCGCGATCGACGACGATGCGCAGCGCGACCGATTGCACACGGCCCGCCGAGCGGCTGCCGGGAAGCTTCCGCCACAGCACGGGCGATAGCGAGAAACCGACGAGATAATCCAGGGCGCGGCGGGCAAGATAGGCGTCGACCAGCTGCTGGTCGATCTGACGTGGGGCATTGATTGCGTCGGTGACGGCTTTCTTGGTGATGGCGTTGAAGGTGACGCGCTGGATCGTCTTGCCCTTGAGCACCTTGCGGGCGGTGAGCGCTTCAAGAACGTGCCAGGAGATTGCTTCGCCCTCGCGATCGGGGTCGGTGGCGAGGATCAGGCCGTCGGCTTCGCGCACGGCATCGGCGATTTCCTTGACGTGCTTGATCGACTTTCCGTCGATGTCCCACGACATCGCAAAGTCCTCGTCGGGCCTCACGGAGCCGTCCTTGGAGGGTAGGTCGCGGATGTGGCCGTAGGACGCCATCACCTTATACCCGGGGCCCAGGTACTTGTTGATGGATTTGACCTTGCCGGGGGACTCGACGACGACGACCTGCATTTTTCCTCAAAGATTCAGAGTATTTGGGGGAGGTTGCGGCGGGAAGTTGGGGGCCACCGCCCGGAATGTCAATTCGCGGGACAGCGTGGTCCAGCCCCTCCCCCGTAGGGGGAGATATATTTCAGAAGTGTGTCAGACGGCCCGCGAGGCGGTTCCGCCGACATGGGTGTGGGCGGCTCGGGCGAGTTCCAGGTCGGCCAGTGCGGCCAGCACGAGACGGTGAGGGGCGTCGGCTGCGCGGACGATTTCGTCGATGCGTATAGGCGTCGGGCTGAGGGCTTCGCGGACGGCGCGGAGAAGGGCTGGCGGCATATCGGCGTCGCGCGCATCGATGCGGTCGGCCAAGGGCTCGTTGACGGCGGGCGGGGCTATGCCTTCCTTGGCGTTGAGCACGTTCTCGGAGGATTCGATCAGGGCGGCGCCCTGTTTGGGCAAGCGGTTCGTTCAGCGCGCGCGAGGGTCAAGCGGCGAGATGTGTCGCGCCGAGTTTGCCCGTTGGCTTCAATCTCGTGCTAGGTCTTGGAGAGGTCAGGCGCCTTGATTTCAGCTTTGCCGCCGGCCTTCCTTGCGGGCGATGGCAGGTCTTCGCGCACGGCTGCTGCGGACCGTAGCGTTCGAGCAGATGAAAGAACGTGATCGGGCCGATGCCGCGTGTTAGCCGGCGCCTCAGCCAGTCCGCCCGATCTCCCCTGTAAGCTGGCGCCAATTCATCCGGTACTCTCCGGCGGCGGTTCGGCGGCTTTCTTCTTCGAGCCGATCTTCGGCTCGGTACCGGCGATGATGCGCTGGATGTTGGCGCGGTGGCGCCAGTAGATCAGCACGGCGAGTGCGCCGAAGACGATCCAGTCATCGCCGAGCGGATTGATGAAGTAGGCAATGACCGGCACGGCGAGTGTCGCCACGAGTGCGGCGAAGGACGACATGCGGAAGATCGCGGCGGTGAGCAGCCAGACGGCGCCGAACGCCAGCCCGACCTGCCACAGCGCCGCCACCAGCAGACCGATGTAGGTGGCGACGCCTTTTCCGCCCTTGAACTTCAGCCAGACCGGATAGCAATGGCCAACGAATGCTGCTGCGCCGCCGATCAGACCCAGGCTGTGATAATAGCCAGGTGTGAAGTCGGACGTGTACTGGCCAGCGTAGAGGGCCGCGCTCCAGATGCAGACGAAGTAGGCCAAGCCCGCCTTGCCGGCGTCGAGCAGCAGGGTGGCGAGGGCGAGATCCTTGCGGCCGGTGCGCAGCACGTTGGTTGCGCCGATATTGCCAGAGCCGATAGCGCGGATGTCGCCCAGGCCTGCGAGCTTGGTGATGACGAGGCCGAACGGGATTGAACCGAGCAGGTAGCCGAGCAGGATAGCCGGGCCGTAGACCGCGAGGAACACGCCGAGGTTCGCGAAGATTTCCATAAGCGCGCGCCCCCCGTTCAGCCGCGCTCAAACACGGTCGCGCCATCGACCCATGTGCGCAAGACCTTGCCTTCCAGCTTGCGGCCGTCGAAGGGTGAGTTCTTGGAGCGGGACGAGAGATCGTCGCGATCGCACGCCCAGGGCGCCGTGAGGTCGAACAGGACGAGGTCGGCGGGCGCTCCCTTGGCAAGGCGGCCTTGCGGCAGGCCGAGCAGATCGGCCGGGCCGGATGTAATAGTTTTCAGCGCCGCCAGAAGCGGAACGTCTTCTCGGACGACAAGACTGAGCAGCGCGGGCAGAAGCGTTTCGAGGCCGACGGCGCCATAGGCGGCATCCGCGATTGGGAGCCGCTTGTCCTCGGTAGGCTGCGGATCATGGGCCGAGACGACCGCGTCGATGGCGCCGCGCTTGAGGCCGTCGATCAGCGCCATACGATCCGCCTCGACGCGGAAGGGCGGCTGGACTTTGCAGTAGGT
Organism: Hyphomonadaceae bacterium; assembly: GCA_016714495.1. GTDB lineage: Bacteria > Pseudomonadota > Alphaproteobacteria > Caulobacterales > Hyphomonadaceae > UBA7672. The sequence goes on from JADKDU010000002.1 coordinate 514,359, forward strand.
CAGATAGTCGCCGACATCGAGCTCGTTGAAAAACAGCGAGTAGGCGGCGACGGAGCAGGACACTTTCACGCCGCTTGCGCGTGCGCTTTCCACGGCTTCGAGCGAGCGTGCTGTCGAGATGCAGTCCGCCAGCAAGCGGACGCCAGTGGTTTCCGCCAGCATCAGGTCGCGTGCGAGCGCTATCCATTCGGCTTCCGGCGGCGCGCCGCGCAGGCCGAGGCGGGCGGCGAATGCGCCGGCGTTCATGACCGTGTTCTTTGACAGCGATGGCGTATCCGGGCGCGAGGCGACCAGCACGTCGAAACTGGCGGCATAGCTCATCGCGCGGCGGAGGACGCCCGCGTCTTCCACCGGCTTGTCGCCATTGGTGAAGAAGGCGGCGCCGGCCTGCTTGATGAGGCCGATCTCCGACATCTTCGCGCCATCGAGATCGATAGTGAGGCCGCCGGTCGGGAGCACCTTCACCTTGGCGACGCTATCGGCGCGGCGCTTGATGAAGTCGACGAGGGCGACGCTGTCGAGCACCGGGTCAGTGTCGGGCATCACGATAAAGGTGGTGACGCCGCCAGCTGCGGCCGCGTCGCCGGCTGTCTCCAGCGTTTCCTTGTTCTCGGCGCCCGGCTCGCCGGTTTTGACGCGCAGGTCGATGAGTCCGGGGGCAAGCGCCTTGCCCTTGGCGTCGATCTTCACGTCAGCGACGGTGGCTTTCGTGATCATGACGCCGATGTCGGCGATCAGGCCATTCTCGATCAGGATGCCGCCATTGGCGTCGAGACCGGAGGCCGGATCGAGCAGGCGAGCATTGTAGATGGCGGTCCGGCCGGTCATCGGTTCTTCCCTCCGGCTTTGGGAGCACCGATTTCCGGGGCGTTCCTGGCGAGCGTTTCCAGCACGGCCATGCGGATGGCCACGCCCATCTCGACCTGTTCGGTGATCAGCGAGCGTGTCTTGTGATCGGCAATGCCGCTTTCGATCTCGACGCCGCGATTCATTGGGCCGGGGTGCATGATGAAGGCGCCGGGATTGGCGTGGGAGAGCTTCTCTTCGTCGAGGCCCCAGAAGTGGAAAAATTCACGGGCGGAGGGCAGGTAGGCGCCGTCCATTCGCTCCTGCTGGAGACGCAGCATCATGACGACGTCGCAGCCCTTCAGGCCTTCGCGCATGTCGGTGAAGACTTTCGCGCCCCAGTCTCCCGCTCCGGGCGGCGTCAGCGTGCGTGGGGCAATAAGGCGTACTTCAGCGCCGAGCACATTCAGGCAGGCGACATTCGAACGCGCGACGCGGCTGTGCAAGATGTCGCCGCAGATGGCGATGCGCATACCACCAATATCGCCGACGCGGCGGCGGATGGTCAGCGCGTCGAGCAAGGCCTGCGTTGGATGCTCATGTGTGCCGTCGCCGGCGTTGATGACCGCGCAATCGACTTTGCGCGAAAGCAGCTTCACCGCGCCGGACGAACCATGGCGAATGACCAGTAGATCGGGGCGCATGGCGTTCAGCGTCATGGCGGTGTCGATCAGCGTCTCGCCCTTCTTCACCGACGAGGTCGCGATCGGCATGGTGACGACATCCGCGCCGAGGCGGCGGCCCGCGATCTCGAAGGATCCTTGTGTGCGGGTGGAGTTCTCGAAGAACAGGTTCACCAGCGTCTGGCCGGCCAGCACGTTGGCGTGCTTAACGCGGCTGCGGTTGAGCTCGACGTAGCGGTCTCCCAGCTCCAGCAATGTCTCGATGTCGAGCCGGTTCAGGCCCTCGATACCCAGTAGGTGTCGATGGGGGAAGGCGTAGTCCGCCATTTAGGTCACCCGCGATTTTGGGGGTGATAGCGGGGCCAGCGCCGTGGGGCAAGCGCCGCGACTAGCGGAGCTCGTTAAGCCTGTCGATTGCGCCTTGCAGGATCCAGGCGGCGGCCAGCTTGTCGATGACTTCTTCGCGTTTGGCGCGGCTGGCGTCGGCTTCCAGCAGGGCGCGCTCGGCCCCGGCTGTGGATAGCCGCTCGTCCCAGAGGGCGAGCGGAATGTCGCGACGGGCGAGGATGTTCTGAACCAGGGACCGGGCCGACTGGGCGCGGGGGCCTTCGGTTCCGTCCATATTGATGGGCAGGCCCATGACCAGGCCGACCGAGTGGCGCTGGTCATAGAGTGCGAACAGCCGGTCGAGCGACGGGGCCAACTTCTTGCCGCGAATGATGGTTTCGAGGCCGGTGGCGATAATGCGGCCCACATCGCAACCTGCAACGCCAATCGTGGTCGATCCCGGATCAAGGCCGAGCAGCGAGCCTTTCGGCGGCAGTTCATGGAGCGAAACGAGGGGCATGGAAGGGGTTTAGCCGGTTGCCGCTTGATGCGGAAGGCGGAGGCGTCTAGGGCAGGCGACTGCGGGATTTTCCCCCCAATGAGGATCTGAGCGTGAGCGTCGACAAGAACACGGTCCGCAAGGTGGCGCGGTTGGCCCGAATTGCGGTTCCCGAGGAGCGGCTGGGGCCGCTGGCCGGGGAGCTGAACGGCATTCTGGCGTGGATCGAGCAACTGAACGAAGTGAATGTCGATGGCGTCGAGGCCATGACCACGCCGGTGGCGATGAAGCTGCCGATGCGCGAGGACGTGGTGACCGACGGCAATATCCGCGACCAGGTTCTGGCCAATGCGCCGAAGTCCGAGGACGGCTTCTTTGTCGTGCCGAAGGTGGTGGAATAGATGGCGGCTCGCCCCGCCACGAGCAAGGTGACTGTCGCCGCGGCGGACCCGCGCGCGGCGGAGTGTGTCGCCTTGCTCGACGAGATGGAAGAATTCACGCAACGCACCTATCCCGAGGATGCGGGTCTGGGGATTTTTCCGCCGACGCTGGAGGAGTTGGCTGAGGGCGTGCTGGTGCTTGCGCAGCTGGACGGGCAGGCGGTGGGAACAGGCGCGATCGTGGATGCCGATCCGCTGGATGGCGCTGCGACGATGGAAGTGAAGCGCATGTATGTGCGCGAGTTGGCCCGAGGGCGGGGCGTGGCGGAGCAGGTGCTGGGCGCACTGCAGCTTGCGGCGCAGACGCGCGGGGCCCGGAAACTAGCGCTGCTGTGCGGGCCGCGACAGCCTTCGGCGCTGCGGCTGTACGAGCGGTGCGGGTTCGTTCGGCGCGGCGCCTTTGGGACCTATCGCGAAGACCCGCTTTGCATCTACTTCGAGAAGACAATTTGAGATGACCAACCTCACCCAACTTTCTCTTTCCGACGCTGTTGATGGGCTGAAGGCGAAACAGTTTTCGTCGAAGGAGATCACGCAGGCTTTCCTGACGGAGATCGACAAGTCGAATCCGCATCTCAACGCCTATGTCGTCGTGACGGCGGACAAAGCGCTGAAGATGGCGGAGGCTTCGGATGCGAAGCTCGCCAAGGGCCAGGGCGGAACGCTGGAAGGCGCGCCGCTGGGGATCAAAGACCTGTTCTGCACGGCGGGCGTTCGCACGACTGCATGCTCGAACATTCTTGGTGAGTTCACGCCGACTTACGAGAGCACCGTGACCCAGAATCTCTGGAATCAGGGCGCCGTCATGCTGGGCAAGCTGAACATGGATGAGTTCGCCATGGGCTCGGCGAACGAGACATCGCGCTTCGGGCCGCCGGCTTCGCCGTGGCGGCGAAAGGGCTCGAACGTCAAGCTGACAGCGGGCGGATCGTCCGGCGGTTCGGCGACGGCGGTGTCTGCGGATCTCTGCCTTGCCGCGACCGCTTCCGACACGGGCGGATCGATCCGCCAGCCAGCGGCGTTCACTGGGACGGTGGGCATCAAGCCGACTTATGGCCGTGCGAGCCGGTATGGGATGGTGGCGTTTGCTTCGTCGCTGGATCAAGCGGGGCCTCTTGCGAAGACCGTGAAGGACGCGGCGCTGATGCTGGAGATCATGTGCTCGGCTGATCCGAAGGACTCGACCTCGCTGCATCTGCCCGTGCCGGAATGGACCAAGTCTGTCGGCAAGTCGGTGAAGGGCATGCGGATCGGCGTGCCGAAGGAGTATCGCGTCGATGGCATGCCGGAGGAGATCGAAAAGCTGTGGAGCCAAGGCATAGCGTGGCTGAAGGCGGCCGGCGCGACGATTGTCGATGTGGAGCTGCCGCATACCAAGTATGCGCTGCCGGCCTATTACATCGTGGCGCCGGCGGAGGCTTCCTCCAACCTCGCGCGCTATGACGGCATTCGCTATGGCGCACGGCAGTCGGGCGATGGGTCGCTGACGTCGACTTACGAGACGACGCGGGCCAAGGGTTTCGGCGCCGAGGTGCAGCGCCGCTTGCTGATCGGCACTTACGTCCTGTCGGCCGGGTATTACGACGCATATTACCTTCGGGCCCAGAAGGTTCGCAGTCTGATTTTGCGGGACTTCGAGCTGGCGTTCGAGAAGTGTGATGCGCTGCTGACGCCGGCGACGCCGTCGGCGGCGTTCGGGTATGGCGAGAAGGGCGATGATCCTGTCGCGATGTACCTCAACGACATTTTCACCGTAACGGCGAACCTTGCCGGGCTGCCGGCGATTGCGGTGCCGGCGGGTGTGGATAGCCAAGGTCTGCCGCTGGGGCTGCAGGTCATCGGCAAGGCGCTGGACGAGGAAGCCTGCTTCAAGGTGGCTGGCGCGATCGAGCAGGCGGCGCAGTTCACGGCGCGGCCGTCGAGATGGTGGTAGGTGCGCCATAGCCCCAGGATGCGGCGCGTTCTGGCGATGACGGGAGTGATCCCGGCGATCGCCCTGGCCGCCGGCCTGCTATCAGTTCCTCCCGAGAGCGCGTTGCGCGCGGCGTACTGGCCGTGGCTGCCGCTTGTGGCGCTGGGCGCGGGGGTGTTGTTCAGCGCGGTGTTCTGGCTGGCGATCGTTCCCCGTCGGGATCGCGACAAGGACGAGTAGGCGGCGCCTACGCGTTCAGGCGCTTCACGAACCACTCCGTCAGGCGGTGCCAGACGGCCTTGTCGGCTTCGTCTTCGACGCCGTGTTCGAGGTTGGGGTTGTCGTTGATCTCGATGACGATAGGGCCCTCGGGGCCGGTCTTGATGTCGACGCCGTAGAAGCCATCGCCGATCAGGTTGGCGGCGCGGACGCCGATGTCGACCACATCCTGCGGGGCTTCCGCGACAGCGATGGTCTTGTGGCCGCCTTCGACGGCGCTGCCGTCAGGCTTGTGGTTCATGATCTGCCAGTGGCCACGGGCCATCTTGTATTGGCAGACGAAGAGCGGACGCTTGTCGAGCACGCCGATGCGCCAGTCGAATTCGGTCGGGACGAATTTCTGCGCGATGCAGAGATCGGATTCTTCCAGAAGTTTGGCGACGATGATTTTCAGCTCGGCCATGTCGTGGGCCTTCTTCACGCCGCGTGAGAAGGAGCCATCCGGGATCTTTAGCACGACCGGGAATTTGAGGCGATCAGCCACTTCCTCGAGATTGGTCTTGTCCTGGATGATGATGGTCTGGGGCGCTGGGAGGCCGGCGCCGAGCAGGCGTTCCCAGAGATAGACCTTGTTCGTGCAGCGCATCATCGAGACCGGGTCGTCGATTACGGGCATGCCTTCGGCCACGGCGCGGCGGGCGAAGCGATAAGTGTGGTTGGTGATCGAGGTGGTTTCCCGGATCATCAGTGCGTCGAATTCGGCGAGACGGTCGAGATCTTTCTTCGAGATAGGTTCGATCTCGACACCGTCTTTCTCGGCCAGTCGCGCCCAGTGTTTCAGGCTGTCGATATTGGATGGGGCGAATTGCTCATTGGGGTCGTGCAGGACGGCGATCGACCATTTGGCGATGGTGCGGGCCTTGGGGTTCTTCCAGACGCGGCCGGTATAGCTGGTGAGGCTTTCGACGAAGAATTTCAGTTCGTCGTCCTCAAGGCGCGTGAACGGGGTGAGCTTGATGCGCTTCACCTTGTATTTGCCGGGGACGCCGTTCTCGCTGGTCGTGACGACGAGGGCCGGAGCACGATACCAGTCGAACAGCTGGCGGGAGAATTTGCGAAAGCGCTCGTCCTCGACCTCGCCGAAGCAGACCAGCACGCGTTCCGGGACCGGGCCGTTCTCGGGAAATTTGTCGAGGTCCTTGTTGAGCAGCTCTTCGAGGACCGAGATCGCATCCTCGTGCATGTCGCGGTCATAGAGGTCGAGCATGGTCTCAACCGTTGGGACGACACGGTGGCCGCGTGCTTCGGCCAGGAGCGAGGCGTAATAGCCGTCGGTCTGGTAATTGTAGCTGCGGGCGAGGTTGATGATCTTGGGGCGGGCGCCGGAGAGAAGTTTCGGCTGCAGGACGTAGTCGCGCGAGGTCATCATGCGGAAGGGCGCGCCGAGGGCGGCCAGGTCTCGCAGGTCGTCGGCGATCAGGATCCAGTCGTTGTTCACGGGGAGGCCAGCTGCTTCTCAAAGCGGAGGGCGGAAGCGCCATCCTGATAATAGTTTTCGTAGCGCCCAATGCGCTGGTAGCCGAGCGTTTCGTAAAGGGCGATGGCGGGGCGGTTCTTTTCGCGGACTTCGAGGCGCAGACGGTCGCAGCCGCGCTTCATGGCGGCGCGCTCGCACGCGTCCATCAGGCGGCGGCCGATGCCGCGTCCACGCGCGTTTGGCACGCTGGCGATGGAATAGAGGCGGGCGAGGGTGGACCCGCGCCGGAAGAAGACCATGGCATAGCCAGCCAGCACGTCGCCGATCGTGGCGGCAAAGACATCGGCCGTGGGCGAGCGGAGGTTGCGGGCGAGGGCCCGGGGCGAGAGCCGGTCGTAGGTGAAGGAGGCGGCTTCGATTGCTTCGAGCGTCGGCGCGTCGGCGGGGGTGGCGGCGCGGATGGCGACGCGATCGGCAGGCGCCCGTTGGGCCTTATGGGGCGCAGCGAGGGCGCTCATGAGCAGAGGATGATCTCGGTCTGGCTGGCGAGGCGGCGCACGGGAGATGCCCAATCAATCTTCGCGTATACATGCCCCCAAAGCGTGTTGCGCGAAGAGGCGGGATTAATACCAATCGAGTGAGTCTGTCGATAGACATTGGCTGAAGTGCGGCGATGCGTCGGTCAAATCGCCCGAGCATCGCCTCGCGTGAGTGACGATTCGGAAGGACTTGGACATGCGCCGTGAGTTTGCAACTTGGGCGATGCTCGGAACGCTGTCCGGGCTGGGCATGGCGATGGCGGCGCAGCTGCTGATCGCGCCTGATGTGGGGCCGCCGCCGCTGTTCCCCCTCCAGGACAAGGTCTTCCACATGGCGATGTTCGGCTGCCTGACGGGGCCGGGTGTGCTGGTGTTGCCGCGCAAGTATCTTTGGTTCTGGCTGGCGCACATGATTGCGCTGGGCGGCGGGATCGAGATCGTGCAGGCGCGCGGGCATGAGGGGCGCTCGGGCGATGTGCTTGATTTTGTGGCGGACTGCGTGGGGATCGTGCTGGCGCTGGGGATCGGGCGATGGTTGCGGGGGCGGTTCGAACGGGCGGGGAGATGAACTGGGTGCAACCCGACTCCCGCTGACACGTATGTGATTTCACGGGTTCGTCGGGCGGGACGTTGTCGGAAGGCGGGCCCCATGAGCCGCGAAGAGGAACTGACCAGCGTGCGCGAGCAGGTGGGCATACTGGCCGAGCAGGTGATGCGCCTGCTCGATATGATTTCCAGGCAGGACGAGAACGGCCTCGACAGCGCGCTGGCCGAGGAAAAGCTGGCCGTGCTGGAAACGCTTTTATGGAAGCTGCATCAACGGCGTAATCGGCTGAAATCAGCCGTGATTGTCGTGCACTAGACGGCTTTACGCGCTTACTTGCCCAGCAATTGCGCCGCTCGTTCAGCGAAATAGGTGATGATGCCTGAGGCGCCGGCGCGCTTGAAGGCGCTGAGCGTCTCGACGATGGCCTTGTCCTCGTCGAGCCAGCCATTGGCGGCGGCGGCCTTGATCTGCGCGTACTCGCCGGAGATCTGGAAGACGAGGGTGGGGACGCCGAACTCGGACGAGACGCGCTGGACGATGTCGAGATAGGGCAGGCCGGGTTTGACCATGACCATGTCGGCGCCTTCCTCGATGTCCATGGCGACTTCGCGGAGGGCTTCTTCGGTGTTTCCGAAGTCCATCTGGTAGGTTTTCTTGTCGCCCTTGAGGACGGAAGCAGTGCCGACCGCGTCGCGGTAAGGGCCGTAGAAGGCCGAGGCGTATTTGGCGGCGTAGGACAGGATCATGACGTTCTCGAAGCCCTGATGTCCAGCAGTTCGCGGATGGCGCCGATGCGGCCGTCCATCATGTCGGAGGGAGCGACGATGTCTGCGCCGGCGCGGGCCTGGATCAGGGCCTGTTCGGTGAGGACGGCGACGGTTTCGTCGTTGAGGACATAGCCCTCGTCGTTCAAGAGGCCGTCATGGCCGTGACTGGTGAAGGGGTCGAGGGCGACGTCGCAGGCAATGCCGACTTCCGGCGCGGCGGCTTTCATCGCCTGGATGACGCTGGGGACGAGGCCCTCCGGATTCACAGCTTCCTCGCCGCCCTCGTTTTTCTTGGCGGCGTTAATGTGGGGGAAGATGGCGATGGCGGGGATGCCGAGCTCGCGGGCGCGGATGGCGGCCTTGGCGGCTTCATCGATGTTGAGCCGGTCGACGCCGGGCATGGATTTGACGGGGACGCGCGCCTCCTTGCCGTCATGGACGATCATGCCCCAGACGAGATCATCCGGGCTCGGCTTGGTTTCTCGGACGAGCCGGCGGGCCCAGTCATGCTGGCGCAGCCGGCGCATGCGGGTGGACGGGTAAGCGCCGGTGATCAGGGACTTGGGCATGGGAGGCGTTCCTTCGATTGGGAACACGTAGCCATTGCGGGCCGGAATGTCACCCGGGGGCGCTAGGCTCCGGTCGCCATCAGGCTTTCGGCGGCTTCGGTGACGATGTCGGCGGCGGGCGAGGTCATCGCCTTGATGTGGACGTCCTTCTAGTCGTCGCTTGTGATGACGGCCGGACATATGCTCTTCGCCTGCATGACGCTGGGCTACATCCTGATCACCATCCAGTTTGAGGAGCGCGATCTGATCGACCTGCTCGGCCATGCGTTCGCGATTATCGCAAGCGCGTGTCGATGCTGATCCCGCTGCCTGGCCGCAAGGCAGCCGATGTGAACGATAAGAATGCGGAAGGCGCCTCAGAGACATAACGCCCAGGCAAACTACTTGAGAGCCCGCCGCGCGTCCCCGCGGCCGGCTTGCCCTTTTCTGGATTTGATCAGCGGCCGCGCTTGACCGTGCGCTGCATGAAGCAGCGGAGGCGGACGTCCATGGTGATCTTCTGGAGTTCGCGGATTTCGGACTGCCATGCGTTGAGACGCCAGCCGGGAATTTCGCGGAAGCCGAGCTTCTTGTAGAAGGGGCCGTTCCACGGAACTTTGCGGAAAGTCGAAAGAGAGACGCGCCGGAACGCGCGGGCTTCGGCTTCCTGCAGGCAGCGGCGGACGAGACGCGTGCCAAGGCCCTGCCGGCCATGGCGCGGCAGGACGGAGAGCTGGTCGAGGTAGAGATCCTCGCCCCGATCCGAGCAGAGCGCGAAGCCGACGATTTCTTCCATGCCATCGACGGCGACCCAGATCAGGCCGTCGCCAAAACCCTTGCGGAGACGGTCTTCCGGAATCGGCTGGGTCGGTTCGCCGAGAGGACCGAAGTCGATGAGGCCGGTGCCGCGGAACAGGGTGGCGGACGCAAGGTCAATGTTCTGCAGTTCCCCGATCTCGTTCCCGCGCGCGGGCCGCACACGATATTGCGGCGCGGTTTCGGTGATCAGAGTCGCCATGGGTGAGGGCCGGCCTGTCGCGGGTCTTGTTTGTCGGAGCTTGTATAGGCGTGCGGGACGCTTAATAGCTTCTGAACCGGAGCCGGAACAGGGCGCAATGACAGCAGATCTCACGTCTGAACAGAAATTGATCCAACAGACCGCGGCGGATTTCGCGGCCGAAAAACTGCGTCCGTATGCGGCCGAATGGGATGAAAAGAAGCATTTTCCTGTAGACGTCATTCGCGAGGCGGCAGGTCTCGGCTTCGCGGGTCTTTACGTTAACGAAGACGTCGGCGGATCAGCGCTCAGTCGTTTCGACGCCGTACTGGTTTTCGAACAACTTTCGCAGGGATGTATTTCGACCGCGGCATACATTTCCATCCACAACATGTGTTCGTGGATGATTGATCGCTTCGGGTCTGACGAGCTGCGCAAGGAATGGTTGCCGAGTCTGACGTCGATGGAGTTCCTGTCGTCGTATTGTCTGACGGAGCCGGGCGCGGGATCAGACGCGGCGAGCCTGAAGACGAAGGCTGTGGCCGATGGCGGCGACTATATTCTGGACGGCGCGAAGCAGTTCATCTCGGCCGCGGGCGTGAGCGACGTCTATGTCGTGATGGCGCGCACGGGCGCGGATGGCCCGAAGGGTATTTCCACATTCATCGTGCGCAAGGATGACAAGGGCGTCTCCTTCGGCGCGAACGAGAAGAAGATGGGTTGGCACTCGCAGCCGACGCGCCAGGTGATCTTCGAGAATGTGCGTATTCCGGCGAGCCGTCGCGTGGGCGCAGAGGGCGATGGCTTCCATTTTGCGATGGCGGGGCTTGATGGCGGGCGGCTGAACATCGCCGCGTGTTCCCTGGGCGGGATGCAGGACGCGCTGAACCGCGCGCTGGCCTATACGCGCGATCGCAAGCAGTTCGGTCATGCGATTGCGGAGTTCCAGGCGAGCCAGTTCAAGCTGGCCGACATGGAGACTGAAACGCAGGCGGCGCGCATGATGCTGTATGCGGCAGCGCAAGAACTGGACGCGAAGACGCCGATGGCGAGGCGCTGGTGCGCGATGGCGAAGCGGTTCGTGACCGATACCGGGTTCAAGGTGGCGAACGATGCGCTGCAGCTGCATGGCGGCTATGGCTATCTGAGCGATTATGGCGTGGAGCGCATCGTCCGCGACTTGCGCGTGCACCAGATCCTTGAGGGCACGAATGAGGTGATGCGGGTGATCATCTCGCGGGACATGTTGAGGCAGTAGTTCGGCGGCGTGTCCCTCAGCCCCATGGGCGAGCAGAAAGTACTCGGCTAGCAAGCTTCAAGGTTCCAGGGCGGCGCCACGGCAACCGGATGATGCGGCCCGGTATCTGTGCCGCGTCTGAACAGTACGCCGCGCAGCATGGGAAAATGCAGCTAGTAGCAAGTTCCATAGGAACTGCTCAGTTGAGCCGACATTGCTAGGGTATGCTGAGTATCGAGGAATACTTCCGGAAGGCCGAGAACTACGCGTTTGCTGCGCAGACGGCGGTGACGCCGAAGCAGCAATGCGCCTATATCCGCGCCGCAGCGATCTGCCGAAACAAGGCGCTGCGATTGAGACTCGGCACGAGCGCCGCCGTGCTGCGGCGCTGCCCGTTCACGCTGGACGAAATCAGCCGGTTCTAGCCTTTATCCCAGACGCAGGGCTTTCCTGACGGCCGGATTATCGGCGAGCACGATGCGGCCGAGCCATGTCGCGAGCTGTTCGGCGGCGTCAGGCGTCTGACCAAACTTGTCGAGATCGGCATCGATCAGGATGACAGGGTCGCCGTCAAACATATCGTCTGCGTGGCGGTAGATTTCGACGCGGTTGGCCCCTGCGTCCACACGAACGGTGTGCCAGTGCATGGCTGCCGTCTCCAGAGATTGATGCCAAACGCTACAGCGACGGGCCGACTTCTGCGGCCCTCTGGCAGGACAGGCGCCTGCGCAGAGGCTCTTGCTCGGTTGTCGTTGCAGGAGTCATGGAGTGATTCCATGACGATTGGGATTCCCCGCCGCCCGGTATATGAGGCGTCAAACGGAGAGGGTTCCATGGCCGACGTCATCATTTATCGCCAGGGCGTTGCCGGGCGAATCACGTTGAACCGACCGCAGGCGCTGCATGCATTGAACGAGGAAATGTGCCTCGCGATGGACGCGGCGTTGAAGGCCTGGGCTGATGACGACGAAGTCGAGCTGGTGGTGGTCGACCACGCCGCCGGTACGCGCGGGTTCTGCGCGGGCGGGGACATCCGCATGCTGGCCGAGAGCGGCATGGGAGATGGGGCGGCGGCTCAGGCTTTTTTCAGGGCGGAGTATCGGCTCAACGTGCGGATCAAGAACTACGCGAAGCCCTATGTGGCGTTCATCGACGGCGTGACGATGGGCGGGGGCGTGGGGATCAGCGTGCATGGCTCGCATCGCGTTGCGACGGAGCGGACGATGTTTGCGATGCCGGAGACGGGGATCGGGCTCTTCCCGGATGTGGGCGGTGGCTGGTTCCTGCCGCGGCTGGGGCCGCCGCTCGGGATGTGGCTGGCGCTTACCGGCGAGCGGTTGAAGGGCGGCGATGTCTGTGCGGCGGGTGTGGCGACTAACTTCGCGGAGTCGAGCGTGCTTGAGGCGGTGAAGGCCTCTGTGTGCGAGGGTGAGCTTTCTCTGCTCGAGGCGATGGACTGGGACGAGACGGGCTCGTTCGAGAAGCATCTGGAAGTAATCCAGCGCTGTTTCTGGAAGCCGAGCGTGGAGGAGATTTTCCTCGCGCTGGAGGGTGAAGATGGCGAGTGGGCGAAAGCGCAACTGGCCACCCTGAAGACGAAATCTCCGCGCACGCTGAAAGTCGCGCATCGCCAGCTGGCGATGGGGCTGCAGGCGAAGACGTTCGAGGAGAACATGCGGATGGAGTTCCGCATCGGCTCGCGGCAGGTGCACAGTCATGATTTCCAGGAAGGCGTGCGTGCGGTGATCGTCGACAAGGACAACGCGCCCAAATGGGACCCGCCATCGCTGGCGGGCGTCAGCGAGCGGACGCTGGATGAAGTGTTTGCGCCGCTCGGGGATGACGAGCTGACGTTCGACTAGCGCTGCGGGCCTAGGCTGACGGACCCGTCGCCTGCGTGTGGCCCTTCGGGTCGCCTTCGGTGAGCGCTTCCTTCACGGCGTCGCCTTCGTCATCGAGTTCGCCCTTGGGCAGTTTCATCGCGCCGATGTGCCAGAGGATGGCCAGCGGGGTCATGAGGACAACCGCGATGATCATCGCCCATTTGAGCGACATCTGCTTCACCTGCTCGACGCTGTCGCCGAGGAAGCTGTGCGCCTGCGACAGGGAGTCGGCGTTCGCGCCGATCCAGTCAGACATGATCCCGACGACAAAGGGACCGGTGCCAAGGCCGAGAATGTTGAGGATGAAGAACAGCACGGCGGACGACATGGCGCGCATCGAGGCGGGCACGAGATGGTGGGTGATGGCGAGGGACGGCCCGAGATACATTGCCGCCAGCGTGATGCCCGGGAAGTAGAGCAGCAGGGACAGCTCGACATTGGGCGCCAGCATCGCCGCGATGAAGAGCGGGGCGCCGATGATCTTGCCCCACATGGGGACCCAGAGGAACCAGCGACGGTCCTTTGCGCCGAGGCGATCCGCGATGTAACCGCCAGCGACAGTGCCGATCATGCCGCCGACGCCGCTGCAGGTGCCGTAGAAAAGACCGATCTCGGTCTTGCTCATTTCATAGCAGTCCCTGGCGAGCTGGCTGACGCCGCCGATGACTTCGGCCTTGCACATGCCAAGCGCGTTCTGGAATTCGGGCATGCCCCAGATGCCGATGTATCTGGCTGTTCCGCCAATGCTGGCGGGATCGATCACGCCATAGGTACGCGGCATGAAGGACGGCATCCAGTTGCCAAGGCCATAGGTAATAAAGGTGCCCGCGCCCGTGGCGATGGCGTAATAAGGAAAGGCCTTCAGCGACCAGAGCTTGCGGAACGAGACGAAGAAGGTCGGCTTGTCGACCGAGGCGTTGGCGCCGGAGAGGCCGCGCACTGGCTCGCGAACCGTGGTCCAGGCGATTACGGCGAAGATGACGCCGGGAATGCCGACGACGAAGAACGCCTGGCGCCAGGTCATTTCTTCAGACAGCCAGCCGCCCAGATAATAGCCGAGCAGGGTGCCAGCATACAGACCAGCGGAATAGATCGCGAGCGCGCGGCCGCGTTTTTCTTTCTCGTAGAGGTCCGAGATCATGGCGTGGGCGGGCGGGCTGCCGCCTGCTTCGCCGAGTCCGACGCCCATGCGGGCAATCAGGAGGAACATGAAGCCGGACAGCACGGTGAAGCCGCCGATGGTAATGTCGGTCGCCAGACCGCAGATCGCCGTGAAGGCGCTCCAGATGGCGAGCGAGACGACCATCACGGCCTTCCGGCTGGTGGAATCCGCGATGCGGGCGACGGGTATGCCCATGGTGCAGTAGACGACCGCGAAGGTGAGGCCGGTCATCATGCCGAGCTGAGTGTCGCTGAGATCCAGCTCCGCCTTGATGTCTTCCTGCAGGATGTTGACGATCTGCCTGTCGATGAAATTGAAGATGTAGACGATGAACAGGATCGTCAGAGCATACCAGCGATGCTTCCGGGCCTGGTCCATGGTCGTGATCATGCTGGGCGACGCAAACGCCATCAGACTTCCCTCCGAGCGCAGGCTTGTTCTGATTTTTCGCCCGCTGGTCAGCAGCCTTCACAAAAGGGCGACGCCCTGTCCACGGCAAAGCCCCGGTTGCCGCTAGGGGCCGCGATAACAATCCGGATAGACGTCGAATTACGGGAATTCCCGATTTTCGCGACACCTTTTGCGTGGAATGTAGAAATCTTGACGCGCCCTCGCGGGCGGGCCTATGAACCCCCTCCCTTGGAATCAGTCTCGATTTCGTGGGTCCCGGGCGATTAGCTCAGCGGGAGAGCACTCCCTTCACACGGGAGGGGTCGCAGGTTCAATCCCTGCATCGCCCACCATTCCCCGCTCGCTACCGAGCGAGAAATTCTTCAAAAAACCAACAAATGCAGGGCGCATCCCCTTTGCAACGCCTGACGGCGTGGTCGGTTCGACAACGGCTGTTCATTTAACCAAGGCGTAAGGCAGCCCGGCCGCCACAATTGATCTTCAAAATACCTTTGCTGCTTCATGCACCGCCTCAACTGCTTTCCTAGGTTGACTTCACGCCGATACCGCAAAGCGGAAGGCGAGAACTGAGGGACCTACCGGGGCCGATTGGCGTTGTTACGTCAGAAGCGCCCCACAAGGTGTCTGGAGCGAAGTACATGAATAGCGATTTTTGTGACGAAGACGGCGCCCGCAAGCTCAAGATGAAAATCGAAGAGTACTGGCTGAACCGCGGTTTCGACGTTTCGATCAATCTCGTCGACGCCGGGTTCGTGCCTGCGATGCGATCCGCTCGCACAGACGTGCGCAGCAATATGGTCAACGGCATGCCGCCCCGTAAAAAGGGCGCTCGGCCTGAGCCCGGCAAGCCTGCGAGCTATACCCGCGGGATTGGCTGATAGTTGAGTATCCGGACCGCAAGGTCCGGCAGATCATCGAAATGCTTAAACACGGCGTCGGCTCCCAACAGGTCCGGCGCCGTGTCCGTGTAGCCATAGGCGTAAAGGACGACTGGCGCGCCGGCCGCCTTTGCGGATTGGACGTCGTTGGACGAGTCGCCGACCATGAGGCTGCGAGCCGGGTCGCCATGTGCGGCGCGTATGGCGGCGATGTAATGGTCGGGATGCGGCTTGCGGTTGCTCGGGATGTCGGAACCTATGACGGCGGCGAAATGATGCGACAGGCCCAGCGCATCGAGTAGCTGGTTCGCCAGGTCAGTGCGCTTGTTGGTGCAGACGCTGAGCGTCGCGCCGAGCGATTTCAGATCTTCCAGCGCATCGATCAGGCCGGGGAAAGGCGTGGAATGCGTGGCGATATCCAAGGCGTAGGCGGCGATATAGGCTTCGGTGAGCTGATCCAGCCTTGTGTCATCATGATAGATGCCATGCACCCCAAAAGCGCGGATGATGAGGGCTCGGGCGCCCGCTCCGACGAAATTGCGGACGTCCGACAGCGTGGCGGAGGGCAGGCCTTCGGCAACGAGCACATGATTGAGCGCTGTGTGCATGTCGCCGGCCGTTTCGGCCAAGGTGCCGTCGAGGTCGAAAGCGATGGTGCAGCCGGAGAGGTTGGCCATTGTGCGCCGTATTGATAGTCAGGGTTGACTGAGAATCGCGCCCTGAAAGGCCGACCTATGACCGACCGTTTCGCAATCATACTCGCGGCTGGCAAGGGCACGCGGATGAAGTCTCCGCGGCCCAAGGTGCTGCACGAGATCGGCGGGCGCAGCATGCTGGCCTGGAGCGTGGCGCTGGCGAAGGATCTGGGCTGCAAGCGGACGGTTGTCGTTGTCGGGCCGGACATGCCGCAACTCTCCGATGCTGCGGCCAGGCTTGTGGGCGCCGAGAATGTCGCCGTTCAGCGCCAGCAGCTGGGAACGGCGAATGCGGTTGATGCGGCGCGTGATGCGCTGAGGGATGCTGACGGACATGCGATCGTGCTCTATGCCGATACGCCTCTCGTGCCCAAGGAAGCCGGCGAGCGCGCGTTTATCGAGGTCGAGAAGGGCGCGAGCGTATGCGTGCTCGGCTTCAAGGCGAAGCTGCCGAACCGCTATGGGCGTCTGGTGACAACGGGCGATGGCGCGCTGGAGGCGATTGTCGAGGCGAACGACGCCAGCGAGGCGCAGCTCGCGATCCAGCTGGCGAATTCAGGCGTGATGGCCGGGCCGGCGAAGCTGATGTTCGAGCTTCTGCGCGAGGTGAAGAACGACAATGCGAAGGGCGAATTCTATCTCACCGATCTTGTCGGGCTGGCGCGCGGCCGTAAATTGAAGGCGGCGGTTGCGCTGTGCGAGGAACGCGACGTGCAGGGCGTCAATAGCCAGGTGGAGCTGGCGCAAGTCGAGCAGGTGTTTCAGCAGACTGTGCGCGAGCGCATGATGGCGGCGGGCGTTACATTGCCTGCGCCGGAGACGGTGTGGTTCAGCCACGACACGACGATCGCGCAGGGCGTCACCATCGAGCAGAATGTGGTGTTCGCGACCGGCGTCAGCGTCGAGAGCGGTGCGGTGATCCGCGCGTTTTCCCATCTCGAGGGCGCTAAGGTGGGCGCGGGCGCGATGGTGGGTCCGTATGCGCGGCTGAGGCCGGGCGCGTTGATCGGCAAGAACGCGCACATCGGCAACTTCGTCGAAGTGAAGAACGTCACGCTCGGGGAAGGCGCCAAGGCGAACCATCTGAGCTATCTCGGCGACGGTGAAGTTGGCGCGGGCGCGAATATCGGCGCGGGCACGATCTTCTGCAATTACGACGGCTTCTTCAAGTATCGCACGGTTGTCGGCGCGAATGCGTTTGTGGGGTCGAACTCCGCGCTGGTGGCGCCGGTTACGATCGGCGTGGGCGGGTATGTCGGCTCGGGATCGGTGATCGTCGAGGACGTGGCTGCGGATGCTCTGGCGATCGGGCGCGGCCGGCAGTTCGGCAAGGAAGGTTGGGCCAAGGCCTTCCGCGACGAGAATTCCGCCGCGAAGAAAGCCGGCAAGAAGCCGCCGGGTGCGATCTAGTCGAAGAAATCCTTCAGGAGTTTCGTCACGGTCTCGGGCTGTTCGGTCATGCACATGTGGCCGGCGTTCTCGACTTCCCTTAGCCTTGCGCCCGAGATGCCGGCGGCAATTTCGCGGCCTTCGTCGGGCACGATGAGCGTATCGTCATTGCCAACGATCACGAGTGTTGGAATCTTGATCGCGGCGAGCAGCGGGCGCGCGTCCTCGCGCGAGATGATTGCTTCGATCTGGCGTTCGAAGGCGTCGACGCCAAGCTGTTCGGCCATGTCGATGAAGATGTTGAAAAGCGTATGGTCTTCCTGGCGCGCCGGGTGGACGAGCTTGGGCCAGAGAACCTTCGTGCTCTCGCGCATGCTGTTGGATTTCCGGGCAACCGCCACCTGCTCGCGGCGGCCTTTGGAACGCTCGGGCGTGTCCGGTTTGGCGCTGGTGCTCAGAAGGGCGAGTTGGGCGACGCGCTCGGGCGCTTGGCGAATGATCTCGAGGGCGACATATCCACCCATGGATGTGCCTGCGATCGCGAAGCGACCCGGCGCAGCGCCCAGGATTTGCCGGGCGACGTCCTTCATCGTCGGCGCCGACCAATGGTTGGCGAGCATGATGGGATGGCGCTGGCCGAGATCTTCGATCTGATGCTGGTAGATCCGGCCGGTGCACATGAGGCCGGGAACGAAAACCAGGGGCATTCCGGGCATGGCAAATTCCTTTAGAACACTAATGTCTAACTAGGTGGATCGTGCCGTTAGGCTAGCTGCTGCGCACAAGCTTGTCGCCGAGCACCGAGCGAGGCCCCGCGCCGTAGCGTTTCAGGCCGTCCGCCGGGTTTACAAGCGCGCATTTCTTGAGGCTGAGGCAGCCGCAGCCGATGCAGCCATCGAGATAGTCGCGCAGGCGGGTCATGCGGGAGATGCGTTCGTCGAGCTGGCCGCGGAAATTGCGGCTGATGCGTTCCCAATCTTTCTGCGTGGGCGCGCGGCCGGCGGGCAGCGTGGCGAGGGCGGCGCGGATATCCTCGATCGAGAAGCCAAGTTGCTGAGCGATCAACACGAAAGACAGCCGGCGGATGTCAGCGCGCAGATAGCGGCGCTGGCCGCCGGCGTTGCGCGCGGGCGTGACGAGCCCCTTGGTTTCATAAAAGCGGATCGCCGAGACGGACAAGCCGGTTCGTTCGGCCAGGTCGCCGATGGATAGCGGATCGGCGGCGCGCGACAGCGGCGTTTCGGGCATTCGAAAAAATCCCTTGACCTCAACTTAGCTTGAGGAATTACGACTGAGGCCCATCAGGAAAGCAACCCGGTCAACCGGGTGACGCACAAGGGTCTGACGATGAGCAAGGCGGCAGTGGCGGAAGCCCAGCGGTCAGCGAACAAGAGCACAGTCGAACAAGCGACGCTGGAGCATGTGAACGTGACAACTTTCGCGGCGCAGGAAACTGCGCAGCTTATGGTTCAAGCGTTCGGCTGGCATATCCGTTGGGAAGGCCCGGCCAAGCTGGGCGGACATTCCATACACGTCGGAACCGATGGCTCGTATGTGGCGCTCTATACGCCTCCAGAAGACCTGAAACAGGCGCGGAGCGAGGGGCAGCCCAATCATGTCGGCGTGCTCGTAGGCGATCTGGACGCGACAGAGATAAAGATCCGCGCGGCCGGATATCAACCCTACGCGCACGCCGACTACGAACCGGGACGACGGTTCTACTTTCGCGACCGCGGCGGTGTGGAGTTCGAAGTCGTGAGCTACGCATGACGGGCGGGACGGGGATGCTAGGAACGCAGCGCCTGCCTGGGCTGGCGGCCGCGTGATCCGTCAATTCTGCCGAACGGGCTGTTCGGGAACGTCGTTCTCAAAGACGTTGCGCACCGGCGTAGAAGACCCATCTGGAAGTGATCAGAAAGCGGCCCCGAGGGCCGTACCGCGCCTCCCCAAGAAAGCCCTTCTTGCCATCCTGTCATCGATCCGCGCCTCTAGAGCGATGGCGATGCAGGCGCCAATCTCCTGCGGGAACGCCAAAACCGGCACGAGTCACACGCGGGCCGCCAGGCGTTGCGTCGCTAGTGAGCGTAGATCCTTCTTGAGGATCTTGCCGGTGGCGCCGCGCGGCAGCGGTTCACGTTCGAAATGGAAATAGCGGGGTATCTGGAATTTCGCCAGGCGCGCGGCCAAGAAGTCACGAAGTTCATTCTCGGTGACCGGCGCGTTGGCGTAGATCGTTGCAGCGACTTCCTCGCCCAGGCGCTCGTCGGGCACGCCGTAGACGCAAGCTTCGACCACGGCGGGATGTTCCTGCAGCGCGTATTCGACCGCGCCACAGCCGATGTTTTCGCCGCCGCGGATCACAAGGTCCTTGATGCGGTCGACGATGAACACGAAGCCTTCGTCATCGATGTAGGCGACATCGCCGGTCTTGAACCACTCGCCGTTGACGAATTCAGAGGCGTTCGCGTCGGGACGCTTGTAGTAGCCACGCATGATCGAAGCGCCGCGGATCTGCAGTTCGCCACGCAGACCGGCGGGAAGCTCCCGTCCGGTTTCGTCGACGACACGAACGTCGAGCACTGCCGAGACGCGGCCTGAGCTTTCGGGTTTGCGGAGATAGTCGCCTGCCACGATGCCGACGCCGATGGCGTTGGTTTCGGTCATGCCCCATCCGGTGGCTGGTTTGGCTTTCTCGAAGACGGTGTCGATGGCGCGAACCTGTTCGGGCGCACGCGAGGCGCCGCCGCCGCCGACTGTCGCCAGGCTTGGGAATTTTCGGCCGGTCTCACGCGCATAGACGACGAGATCACCCGTGATGGCAGGCGTGCCGGTGAAGTTGGTGATGCCCTCACGTTCGATAATGTCGGCGCCTTTGGCCGTGTCCCATTTGTACATCGACACCAAGCGACGTTGCAGGCGGAAACAGGACAGTGCGACCGAGTGCAGGCCCGTGACGTGGAAGAGCGGAATGGCCAGCAGGGAGGCGGGCTGCGGCGCATCCGCAGGCGGGCGATCCATCAGGCCAGTGGCGAAGACCGAATACAGATCGAGTTCCCACGACAGCAGCGCATGAAGCACATTGCGATGCGTCGAGACGGCGCCCTTCGGGTTGCCGGTAGAGCCTGACGTGAACAGCATGATCGCGTCATCATCCGGTTCGACATCCACCGCAGGCAGTTCGGATTGCTCGGGCGCCGACATGACATCGGCCCAAGCGGATCCGCCGGCGGGAGGCGGCTTGGCGGTTCGGACGGCGATGACCGCCATGTCCATGGGCTGGTTCGGCATGGACGCCAGCCGATCTAGCCGTTCCTCGTCGACAAAGACG
Source organism: Hyphomonadaceae bacterium (assembly GCA_016714495.1). Taxonomy (GTDB): domain Bacteria; phylum Pseudomonadota; class Alphaproteobacteria; order Caulobacterales; family Hyphomonadaceae; genus UBA7672. Next base: position 535,083 of record JADKDU010000002.1, read on the forward strand.
ACGCGGGGTTCGACGAGATTGATCCCGTAGGACATCTCGTCAGCTGTCCAGAGCGCATTCACTGCAACCGTGAGCGCGCCGATCGAGGTGGCGGCCATGAAGGCGATCATCCACTCGGGATAGTTGCGCATGGCGATCGCGACGCGGTCGCCTTTCTTAACGCCGTAGTCGTTGACGAGAACGTGCGCGAGCGTGCAGGCGCGTCGCCACGTCTGTTCGAAAGTCAGGCGTTCGTTTTCGTAGACGAGGAAGGGCTTGTCGCTGCGGGCCTCGCGATAGAGCTGGCCCATATTGCGCGGTGCATTCTTGAACACTCGAATGCGGCGACCGATGGCTTCGGTCTCGACAATTTCGTGCAACTGGCCGGGCGCAGTCAGATGCGCAAGCGCTTCTTGTCTCGTAACCAACGCGTCTTCCTTCCCGATATACGGACCTCCGTTCTGCGACGGATAGTCTCTGCGTTCCGTATGGAAGCCGGTGTAGCACACCGGCTTCTCGGGGAAAGTGGGCGGCTACAGGCTAGGATTGATGAGGTATTTTGTGCCAGTCGCTTTGCGGTTGTAATCCTTGAGCGTTTCGAGATCGAGCGCTTCGCGCAGGGAGATCGTGTTTGTGTAGTGGCTGGCGAAGGTGGTTTTCAGCTCGGCCACGACGCGGTTGCGGAGCTTCTCCGCTTCCGCTGGGCCGATCTTCTGCAGGTAAGGCATGATCAGGAAGCCGCCGACGCCCCAGGCCATGCCGTAAGCGGCGGTGAGGATGGTCGGCTCCATGCTGAGCCGGCCATAGATGTAGACCTGCTTGTGAGTGGATGATCCGTAACGGCTGTATGCGCCCGCCTTGGAGCTGAGCGAGGCTTCCATCGCTGCGAGGATCTGTCCCGCGAGCTTGCCGCCGCCAATCGCGTCGAAAGCGAGGGTGGCGCCCGTGCTTGTGAGGACGGCGATCAGGTCTTCCATGAAGCTCGGCTTCGAAGAGTCGACGATATGCTTTGCGCCGATGTCGCGGAGGATTTTCGTTTGCTCGTCATTGCGGACGATGTTGACCAGCTGCACCCCGTCGGCGAGGCAGATCTTGTTGAGCATCTGGCCAAGGTTCGACGCTGCAGCGGTATGAACGAGCGCGGTGTGGCCTTCAGCCCGCATCGCGTGAACCATCGCCAGCGCAGTGAGCGGGTTCACGAAGCAGGAGGCGCCGTCCGCCGCAGTTGCGTCTGCTGGAAGGGGAAGCGCCATCTGCGCTTTCACCGTTCGATATTGGGCGTACATCGCGCCGCCCAGGATGGCGACGGTCTTGCCCAGCAGCTTCTGCGCCTCTGGCGAAGAGCCAGCGGCGACTACGACGCCAGCGCCTTCATTGCCGACGGGCATGGATTCGTCAGCGCGCGCGCCAACCGCGCGCATATAGGCCTCAGGGACCTTTGCGGTGACGATGGGGCTATCCTTCGAGCCGGATGCGGCAAGCGTCGAGAGATCGGCGGGGCCGAGCAGCAGGCCGAGATCCGACGGATTGATTGGAGATGCTTCAACGCGCACGACGATTTCGTCGGGAGCGGGGTCGGCGACGGGTGTTTTCACAAGCGAGAGTTCAAGCTCGCCACTCTTCTTGATTAGCGAACGAAGCTGGAGACCTTCAAGCGCCATGTGTCATTCCCTTGAGCAGTATCTGTTTCTCCACTCCTAGCATGAAGTCGGTGGGTGGCCAGACTGCCCTGAGGTGAACTCACTTGTTAGACCAGTGCGCGGATCGCCTTCTTGCGCCACACGAAGGTGTAAAAGGAGCCCTGCAGGACGAACATTGCACTGAATGCGGCTGGATAGGCCCACCAGACGCCGTCGATGCCGATCGCGCCGGACAGGTAGACCGCGACGGGAACTTCGACTGCGATGATGGCGAAGATGCCGATCGCCGTGGGCGCCAGCACCGTGCCGGAAGAGCGCATCATGCTGGAGAAAACCACCGCCATGCCAAAGACGACGGTGCTCCAGAGCACAATATGCAGCAGGTGCTGGGTTAGCTCCATGACCGGCGCATCAGTGATGAACATCGACACGATGGCGCCGGAGAGCAGGTAGACGACCAGGACGCCCATGCCTGTGATGATGGCGTTCAGGACGAGCGCGGTGCGGGTGATGGCCCAAAGCTGATGAGAGCGGCCGGCGCCGATCGCTTGTGCGCCGAGGATCGAGGCGGCGATGCCGATCGACATGGCCGGGAATTGCACATAGGCGAGAATCTGGTTGATCGCGCCATATGCTGCGGTCGCGTGCGAGCCATAGCCGTTGGCGAGGCCGAGTAGCGCGAGTTCGGCGACCGCCATGATCACCATCTGCACGCCGGTGGGCACGCCAAGGCGCAGCACGAGTCCGAGAACTTTCGGATCGAGCCTGATGCGACTTAACAGGGCCGGGGTCGGCGCGAGCGGATGCTTATTGCGCAGAAGATACCAGCACAGCCATGCCAGCGCAGCCGCCAACGAGACGAGTGACGCCACAGCCGCCGCCGCGACGCCGAGTTTGGGAAGGCCAAACCATCCTGCGATGAAGGCTGGAGTGACGATGAGGCCGACGAAGGTTGAGAAGGCCAATGTCCACAGCGGCGTGATCGCATCGCCAACGCCGCGCAGGATCGATGTTGCGAGCAGGAAGACGAAGAAGGCGGGCATCGTGATCATCATGATGCGCGCGTACTTGGTTGCTTCGACCACGATGTCGGGCGGCGTCTGCAAGGCGATCATCAGCTCGGACGCGTAGATGCCGCCAAAGATCGCGATGACGACGCCGAAGACAAGCGAGAGCGCAAGCGTGGCGCCTGCAATCGCGCGGACGCGGTCGTGATCGCCTTTGCCGTAGGCCTGGCCGATCAGGATCGATGCCCCGGTTCCAAGCCCCATGACGAAGGCGATGAAGAAGAACAGCATCGGGAAGAACACTGTCGCCGCGGCCAGCGCCTCGACGCCGATCATATGGCCCAGGAACACGTTGTTGATCGTGCCTGAGAGCGACTGAAGCACGTTGGCCGCCATCATTGGCGCGAGGAATACCAGGAATGTCCTCCACAGCGGCTTGGGCGCGGTGGCGGGGGCTTGCGGCGCCTGCAAGGGCGCCGTTGCGGTTTCAAGCGTCTCGGTCACTGACGGTCCGATCAGGTTTTGCGAGCGGAAAAGGCGGCGGAGGCGAGATGGCGGGCGTGGTCGCGAACGTCCGCAGGCCAGGGTTCGGTGAGGTCCTGAAAGCGGACCGCGTCGCCAGCGAACAGGGCGCGGTTTGCTTCCTCATAGTTTCGCCAGTCCCCAGCAATGGCGGAAAGGAAGCGATAGGCTGCTTCCTGCCGGGCGCGCAATGTATCGCTTTGGCCACGCGTCTTGCGCGCCTCTTCCACAAGCTTGCGCAGGGCCACGGACGCGCCGCCGGGCTGGGCGTTGAGCCAGTCCCAGTGGCGGGGAAGCAGCGTTACTTCCCGGGGAACGACGCCGAGCTTGGGCCGGCCGGGGCCGCGCGGCGCGGATGCCGCAGCGTCTTCAGGAACCGCGGCCATGGCGGCGGCGGAGGCCGCTGCAAGACGCGCGCGCACATCCTTTTCCGAACCGCTGAGGTCGAGGTGCAGCGTCTTTCCCGAAGTGTAGTCGAAGACGTGGATGTTTTCGTGTGTCGGTTTGCTGACGCGCTTGCGCACCGCCATGGCGACGTCAATCAAGCCGCCGACTGCGATGCGGCGCTCGCCTTCGAAGGCGATGGCGGCGGGGGAAGTGGTCATGGCGGCGCTCCGGGTCGAGACGGAATATCGCCCGGATAAAAAGCTTCGTCAATTGTATCCGGATAAAATAATGCGGCATGGATATGCAGAAGCGCTGTGCGCGCTCGCGTACAGCTTGACCCCAGCGGGCGCTGCGCTGACAGTGCGCGCGCGAACCTGCGGGAGAAGCCATGAAGCGTCTGATGATCGGTCTGGCGATGCTGGCCTTCTCGGCGTGCGAAGAAAACGATCGTGTCGAGGCGACCGTCGTGCCGGAGCTGACCAAGCCTGTCGCGGCGGTGAAGCTGTTCGCGCTGGAGTGCGGGCGACTCCATCTCGAGGACATCGCGATGTTTTCGGACGAGCATGTCTACGACGGGCAGGCGCGCGATCTGGTCGATCCATGTTACCTGATCCGCCACGCCCGCGGCGACCTGATCTGGGATGCGGGCATCCCGCCAGCGCTGGCGGCCGCGTCTGTCGATAAGGACGCCGAAGAGACGACCACGCTGAGCGAGACGCTGGAGCAGCAGTTGGCCGAACTTGGCGTCGCGCCGGCCGACATCGACTATTTCTCGATTTCGCACAGTCATTATGACCATCTAGGGAACGCGGCTTTGTTTGCGGGCGCGACATGGATCGTCGACAAGGATGAGCGCGACTGGATGTTTCGCGAGGAAGCTCGCCAGGCGTCCAACTTTGCGGAATATGCAGCGCTCGAGTCGGCGAAGACCACGCTGATCGAGGGCGATGGCGATTACGATGTGTTCGGCGACGGGTCCGCCATAATCGTCCAGGCGCCGGGGCACACGCCCGGTCACACCGTCCTGCTGCTGACAACGGCGAATTCGGGCAAGGTCCTGCTGACCGGCGACATGTGGCATCTGGCCGAGGCGCGCGAGAAGCGCACCGTGCCGGCGTTCAACTTCGACCGGGCGATGACGCTCGCTTCCATGGACAAGGTCGAGGCGCTGGCGACGGCCAGCGGCGCAAAAGTCATCCGCCAGCACGTGCCGGAAGATTTTGCCTCGTTGCCGAAGTTTCCCGAAGCCCTGGAGTAGCGCTATATCGCTGGAAGGCGGAGGAGACGGCCATGAAGATGAACATCACTGTGGAATGCACGCCGGAAGAGGCGCGCGCCTTCCTGGGGCTGCCGGACATCAGGCCGGTCAACGAGGCGTTGGTCAATTCGGTGAAGCAGCGCATCGAACAGAACATCGAGATGGTCAGCCCAGAATTCTACCTGAAGCAGTGGTATTCGATGGGCGGTCAGGCCACTGACAGCTTTATGCAGATGATGACCGCCGGCGCCCGCGCCGCGACCGGTGATGTGCCGGGCAAGAAGACCTGACAGACAACGCCCGGTTTGCGCGAGACAGAAAGCGGCTGGGCTGGCGGGGTTAAGCGACTCCAGCGTAAGAGGCCGCGAGCAAAAGAGGTCACGCATGTCCGACATCGCGAAGCGCCACGCCGCAGAAGCCGCCCTGAAGCTGGTCGAGCCGGACATGATCGTGGGTCTTGGCACGGGATCGACTGCCGCGATCTTCGTGCGGCTGCTGGCCGAGCGCGTGAAAGCCGGGCTGAAGATTATCGGGACTCCGACCTCGGAGGCGACAGACAAGCTGGCGCGTTCACTCGGTATTCGCATTGTGGGGCCTGATGACCTGGAGCGGATCGACCTGACGATCGATGGCGCGGACGAATTCGATCCCGCGCTTAATCTCATCAAGGGGGGCGGCGCTGCTCTGTTGCGCGAGAAGATCATCGCGGAGGCGTCCGACCGGATGGTCGTGATCGCGGACGCCGGCAAGGAAGTACAATCGTTGGGCAAGTTCCCGTTGCCGATCGAGATCAACGCCTTCGGATCGGAACTGACCCGCCGGCGCATCCATCACCACATCGCGGCGCTAGGGCTTGGGGAAGCGCCAAGCAGTTGGCGCATGGCGACTGGCGAGAGCCTCCTCCACACGGATGGCGGGCATCTGATCCTCGACCTGTCGTGTGAGGTGATTCCCGACCCCAGGGCGCTGGGCGAAGTGCTGGACGACATCCCCGGCGTGGTCGAGCACGGGCTTTTCATCGGCTATGCAGAGCAGGTGATCGTTGGGGAAGCTGACGGCGCGCGAAAGGTTGGCAGGCGGTAACATCCCTGCGACCGGAAAGTCCTATGGAATACCGGCGACGGATGCTAAACGCCTCGCCACAAGCGGGCCCCGCCCCGGAAGACAAAGAATTACGGACAGGGAACACGAGATGAGCAGAACGGTGATTGCGGTTGTGGCTGCGGCCGTTGCCTTGACGGCCTGCCAGCCGTCGACGGGCGCGCCGGCGGCCGAAGTGCGGCTCGCGACCAAGCTGGTCGACGCAGGCGTTCCGATCCCGATCGAGGGCGATGCGCTGCAACAGATCGCTTACCAGCAGGTCCAGGGCATGATGCAGCAGGATGGCCTAGCGCCTGAACAGGCGCGTCAGGTGCTGATGGGCATCGCGAAGAATCTCGAGGACAAGAAGCCCGAGATCAAGGAAGCGCTGGTCAAGTCGTTCACCGACGAATTCAACGTGAAGGAGCTGGAACTCCTCGTGAAGTTTGTCACGACGAAGGAAGGCCAGGCGATCCAGGAGAAGATCCAGGTTGTCGGTCAAAAGGGTTCCGAGCAGTTCCAGGCGATGGCGCAGGAAGCGGGCGTGAAAGCGCTGGCCGATCTGCGGTCGGTCTGGCCCATTCCTCCGGCGCCCGCGCCAGCAGCGCCTGCAGCGCCTGCTGCGCCGGCGACGCCGCCGGCCGGCGCTCCGGCGCCTGCGACGCCTAACTGATCACGGCTGCGTTCCGGGCATTGTCTGGCAGCGGTCGGGTGTTAGTTTCCCGATTGCTCCCGCAATGAAGAGAGCAATCAGGAGAGAAACATGCGGATCCTTGCTGGACTGATGACGGCGGGCGCCTTGTCGCTGATGGGCGCGGCCTGGGCGACCCCTCCGGGCGTTACCGAGAAAGATGGCGCGTTCGTCGCTCCGGATGGAAAGCCGCTCTACACCTTCGCGCGCGACGCCACGCCGGGCAAGTCAGCCTGCAACGGGCAGTGCGCCACCAACTGGCCGCCGCTCGCGGCCGCCGCCGACGCCAAGGATGATGGCGACTGGACGGTGGTTGCCCGTGACGATGGCGCGAAGATGTGGGCGTACAAGGGCAAGCCGCTTTACACATTCGCCCGCGACACAGCGGGCCAACCGGCAAGCGGCGTCGGACCGGCCTGGCCGCTGGCGGTGAAATAGGCTTACGATCTGACAGCGCAAAGGGCGGTTCCGCATGCCGGAGCCGCCCTTTTCTTTTGTGCCGCTGGTGTTGAGACTGAATTGACCAAGAACCGCACTTTTGCCCGGACCGCAGACCCCCTAGATATGGTCGCCTGACAGCCAGGGGTTCCCGATGGCCTATGACTACGACCTGTTCGTGATCGGCGCAGGGTCGGGCGGCGTGCGCGCTTCCCGGCTGGCGGCCATGTCTGGCGCCAAGGTGCTGGTCGCCGAGGAGGACCGGTCGGGCGGAACCTGCGTGATCCGCGGCTGTATCCCGAAGAAGTACATGGTCTACGCCAGCGAATTCGGCCGTTCGTTCGAGCACATGAAGGGCTATGGCTGGAAGGTCGAGGGCGCGAGCTACGACCACGCCGCCTTTATGGATAAAATGCATCGCGAGATCGACCGGCTCTCCGGCATCTATGCGCGCAACCTCCGCAACGCCGGCGCGGAGCTCATTGATGACCGCGCCGAGTTCGTCGATCCGCATACGTTGAAGCTCGTGAAATCGGGCAAGACCATCACGGCGGACAAGATCCTGATCGCTACAGGCGGACGTCCATCGATGCCGACGGATGTTGAAGGTATCGAGCTGGCTGTCTCGTCGAATGAGATGTTCCACCTGGATCAGCTGCCCAAGCACATCGTCATTGTCGGCGGCGGCTATATCGCTGTCGAATTCGCGGGCGTCATGAGCGGGCTTGGGGTGAAAGTCTGCCTCGTCATCCGCAAGGAGACCGTGCTGCGCGGCTTCGATGAGGATGTGCGCACGCATGTGCATGACGAGCTGAAGCGCAAGGGCGTGAAGGTGATCGCCAATGCCTCGCCGATGCGGATCGAGAAGGGGGGTGAGAAGCTGACGGTTCATCTCTCGAATGGCGAGACCGCTTCGGGGGACAAGGTGCTGTTCGCCATCGGGCGCTTGCCGAACACTGTAGGACTCGGGCTGGAGAAGGCGGGGGTCAAACTCGGCGGGCATGGCGATATCGTTGTGGACGAAAATTCGCGGACGAACGTGCCGCATATCTTCGCCATCGGCGATGTCACCAACCGGCTGAACCTGACGCCGGTAGCGATCCGCGAAGGGCAGGCCTTCGCCCAGACCCAGTACATGAACCGGCCGACCACCTTCGATCACGCCGACGTCCCCCACGCCGTTTTCGCCCAACCGCCGGTGGGCGTGGTGGGGCTGACCGAGGCGGAGGCTCGGAAAAAGTACGGCGTCGTCGATGTTTACAAGACCAAGTTCCGCCCCATGAAAGACATGCTCACGCAAGATGAGGAACGTGTGCTAATGAAAATCGTGGTGCGGGCTGAAGACGAGAAAGTCGTCGGGGTCCACATCGTCGGCCCGGATGCTCCTGAGATCATTCAGGCTGTCGCGATTGCGGTGAAGATGGGCGCCACGAAGGCCGACTTCGACCGTACATGCGCGCTTCACCCCTCGATCGCCGAGGAGCTTGTGACGATGCGTGAGAAATTCGTCCCGCCGGAATTGAAGCCGGTGTGATGAAAGGAGACAGGGCTGTGAAATTCCAGTGGAACACGAAATACTTCGGCTGGAAGTATTTGAACTACGTCATCATTGTGCTCGGTCTGATCGTCGGTCTCAGCGTCTGGTTCATGCCGAACAAATGGGCGGATCCCGAGATCAAGGCTGGCGTCGCCGAGCAAGAGGCGTTGCGAAAGCTGCGCCGCGAGCGGCTGGCGCGTGAAGCTGAAGAGAAGCGGATACAGGACGAGCTGGGCCTTATCTATATCGATCCAGGCACGAATCCCTTTCCGACCGAACCGCCCGGGCCGGAGAAGAAATAGGCAATCACGCCTTTCGTGGTTGTAATTCACGCTCGCGCCCGCCAACGCCTTGACCTGCGGGCCGAACCGGCCGACGCCTTTTGGGACGGGTTTTCCTGATCGACCAGTGGAGTTAGCCGGTGGCGCCGCGCACCGTTTCCGTCGTGAACATGAAGGGCGGCGTGGGCAAGTCGACCACCGTTGCGAGCCTCGCCGAGACGCTGGCGTCGGAAGGTTTGCGAGTACTGGTGATCGACCTCGATCCGCAATCGAACGTCTCGATGATGCTGGCGGGTCAGGATCGCTGGGTCGAGCTGCGCCAGGCGAACAGGACGATCGACGAGTATTTCAATCAATACGTCTATGGCGGCGAGCCGCGTTTCTTCCGCGAGTTCGTGGCGAACCGAGTTAGCGATATCGCGGGCGAGCCTTCGCTCGATCTTCTGATCTCGACGCCCGAGTTCCGCTATATCGAGCGGCATGCGCTCGAGAAATGGGTGAGCCAGGGGTTTGACATCCGTCAGCTCAACACGCGATTCTCGCGTCTGACCCATTCGGCGATCGAGAACGTCGCCGACAGCTATGATCTCGTGCTGTTCGATTGTCCTCCGGGCATCTCGATGTTTGCGGAGGCGGCGATCGAGCTTTCGGAGTTCATCGTAATCCCGACAATTCCAGATTATGTTTCGCGCCTTGGCATCTTCGCGTTCCGCAAGCGGGCGTTGAGGTCGATGGAGCAGCGGCGGTTCACGGATGATCGGATCTATACGCTGATCACCAAGTACGAAGCGGGCAACTCGCTGCATCAGAGCGAGGCTGCGCTTTTGAAGGACCAGTTCAACGTGTTCGAGACGCGCATTCCGCAGGCCGAGCAGATCGCGCGGGCGGCGGAGTGGTCGGATCACAAGCGCACGTTGGAACAGAAGTATGGCGATGCGTCTGCGGTGATCCGCAACTTCGCCGGGGAATTCAGGGAGCGGGTGGGGCTGATATGATCGGAGCTATCAAGTGATAGACCGGGCATTGTCGAGCCTGTTCAAGGTCGTCACCGATGAAGCGGTGAACAATCCCGCGTTTGGAAAGCGGCTGGAAGAGTCGTTCGCGAAGTTCGGCCAGGAGTTGGCGGAGCGCAGGCTGGCGGAACGCAATGTCGGTGAGTTTCATCCGTTTATCGAATTCAGGAAGGGATCGCCCGAGGACTTCGAGGCGCGGTTGATGAAGTTCGACGTGAAAGAGCTGCGCGTGATCGTCCAGAAGCATCACCTCGATCCGGCCAATTCGCTGAAGGGTAAGGGCGCCAAGAAGGCTCTGGTCGTCCACATTCTGGAGGCGGCCAGGAAACGCTCTGAGCGGGACGCGAAGCTTTTCGAGTATTAGGCGCACGGGCGCTGTCTCGCTGGCGGGCGAGTTGGGCGGGCTTGGGTTTGGCCTGATCAGATCAGGCTGTCGCGGATTCTATCCGCGAGTGCCACGCGAAGGCGGGATCGATAATGCCGCACGGGAATTCTGAGCGCTCGCGGCGTGTCTGTTCAAGGGGGCTCGATCCCCGCCTTCGCGGGGAACGCGGACTGAAGGTCCGCTTCCATGGTGCTCTCGGCTCATGAGTGATGAGCACGCCCTCGCGGTTCAATGGGCGCATGCTTCACGTGCTGCTCACCATGATGGCGATCGGGCAGACGTGGTCGTTTGCGGCGACGGGCTGCGTTTCCTAAAAGGTGTCGATCTTCTCTCCGGGCAGTGACGTTCGCATTGCTCGTGCGCCAATCACGGGCGGAGGGCGGCGGCGCATCTGGAAAGTCGAGACGTCGTTGGACGCGAGCATCGCAAACAGGCGCAGCACAGCTGTCAGCCAAAGCTGAGGAAGCCGCGGGGTTGCCAGCCCAGTGTGCGTGTGTTTGCGCCGTGTCATGGGTCCGATTATACCCGCGCCCAATGGCTAGTAGATTCTGCAGAGAGAAATCCTCCAAATTCCAAAAAGCGAGGCTTTGATTTTTTGCGCAAAGATTTGTGGCCGTCCCGCGAATCCGGCACAGCTCCATCCTCAGTCTGCCGCTCGCGATGACGCATGTCGGCTTCCCTAATTTCGGCGGCAGGCCCGGCTTGCGCGCGGGTGCGTCCCGGCCGTACGTAGGTCCAGCAGGGAGAAGCTGGATGAAAGCGGAAGCGGCTATTTATGCGGGCCTCGCCATCGGGCTTACGACGCTTGTGGCCTGTTCGACCGGGCCTGCGGTGGTGGAAGCGCCGATGGCGGGAGTGGGGATGCAACAGTCGCAGCCCGGGCAGATGGTGCGGAAGGGCGGGTTCCTGACGGCTGCGACACTGCCGGATGCGGTGGCGACGATTCCGCCGGCGCCGCAAGAAGGTGAAGCGCGCAACGATCTTGACTGGAAGGTGTTCCGCGATCTGCGCGCGCTCGAAGGCAGCGACAGGTGGAAGCTGGCGCAGAGCGACAATTCGTATCTGCCCAAGGATCTGGTGAAGGATTTTTCCTGCGCGGTCGGCGCGGAGCTTTCAGCGGAGGATGCGCCCACGCTGATCGCGATCCTTGATCGAACGACGATTGATGCCGGCGCCGCGGCGGAGAAGGCGAAGCAACTTTACCAGCGGACGCGCCCTTACCTGCACAATCCAGGCAGTATCTGCATCGAAAAGTCGGAAGCGCTGGGCAAGAGCTTCGACTACCCGTCCGGGCACGCGTCTCTTGGATGGACGGCCGGCCTGGTGATGGCGCAACTGGCGCCGGATCGGGCGAGCGAAGTGCTGGCGCGGGGACGGGCTTACGGCGAAAGCCGGCTCGTTTGCGGCGTGCACAATATGAGCGCGGTGGAGGCCGGGCGGACGAACGCGGCGGGGGTGTTCGCGGCCCTGCAATCGTCCAGCGAGTTCCACGCGATGATGACGAAGGCGCGTGCGGAAGTTGATGCGGCGCGGAGGTCGGGTGCGAGGCCGGATGTGACGTGGTGCGCCAAGGAAGCGGAACTGGTGAAGCCGCTGCAGGTCCATTAGCGCGACGGGACCCGGTTAGCGCTGTACGCCTCTGGGGAGGCGAGTCCGGGGAAATTCGTGCTCCCTCGGACGTAAAACTGCCGCTCTATTGCACGGATTGACCTTGGGGGCCGAGCCGCGTAGAACGCCCGGCCATGCAACGTTCGTTTTTCAAGCGCTACTGGACGACCATTACCCCCGCGGGGCTGATGGCGCGCTTGGCTATGACGAACTAGCCAGAAGCCCGCCGAACAGCCCCGCCGGAAACCGGATGGGGCAGAGATGGCCCTGTCTCCCGGCTATAGAGGAGACTATCCCGTGACTGAGGCAACAACGACCGCCCTGCGCACCGCCAAATCCGGTGTTGGCACGAAGACGGTCGCCGTGATTGGCGCGACGGGCGCCGTGGGCGCCGAGATGCTGCGCTGCCTGGAAGACTCCAGCTTTCCGACGGGGACGCTGAAGGCGTTCGCATCCGAACGCTCAGCCGGCAAGCGTTTCAAATTCCTCGGCAAGGAAGTCGAGATGCAGGTGCTGACGGACGATGCGTTCGAAGGCGTCGATGTGGCGCTGTTTGCGTCCGAGACCGACATCTCGAAGAAGTATGTGCCGATCGCGGCCGCCGCCGGCGCCGTGGCGATCGATAATTCGTCGGCCTTCCGCATGGATCCGAACGTGCCGCTGGTGGTGCCGGAAGTGAATGGCGACCTGATCCGCCCAAGCCAAAGGATTTACGCCAACCCGAACTGCGTGGCGGCGATCATGGTGATGGCGCTGTGGCCGCTGCACCAGGCGGGCAAGCTGAAGCGCGTTATTGCGTCGACGTATCAGTCGGCGGCGGGCGCGGGCCGTGCGTCGATGGACGAGCTGGAGGAGGCGACGCGCGCCTATCTGAAAGGCGAGACTTATCAGCACAAGGTTCTGCCGCATCCCTATGCGTTCAACCTGTTCAGCCACAATACGACGATCGGGCCGGATGGCTATAATGGCGAGGAGACGAAAGTCGTCGCTGAGCTGCGCAAGATCATGGGCCTGCCGGACTTGCGCGTTGGGGTGACGTGCGTGCGAGTGCCAGTGCTGCGCGCGCACTCGATGGCGATCACGGCGGAGTTTGCCGACAAGGTGTCCGTGGAGGCGGCGCGGGCGATCCTGTCGAAGGCGCCGGGCGTGAAGGTCGTCGACGATCGCGAGCGGAACCACTTTCCGATGCCGGTGGAGTCCAGTGGCCAGTATGACGTGCTGGTGGGGCGCTTGCGCGAGGATATCTCGGACCCGACGGGCCATTCACTGTCGCTGTTTATCTCCGGCGACCAGTTGCTGAAGGGCGCCGCTTTGAACGCGGTGCAGATCGCGGAACGTATTTCGTAAGAGTCATGTGATGAGTAACGACCGGATTGACGCAGGCTTCGGCGATGTCTTGGATCGCGCAGGCCGACTTGGAGCAGGTGGAAGCGTGACGCCGAAAGCATCGACTGCGCGTGCGGACTGGTCGCCCGCCTCATGGCGGCAGAAGCCGGCGTTGCACATTCCGGCGGATTATCCCGATCCGGCAAAGCTGGCCGCTGTGGAGGCTCAGCTCGGGAATTATCCGCCGCTGGTGTTCGCGGGCGAGGCGCGGACGCTGACGCAACGCCTGGGCGAAGTGGCCGAGGGCCGCGCTTTCCTGCTGCAGGGCGGGGATTGCGCCGAGAGCTTCAAGGAGTTCCATCCGAACAATATCCGCGACACGTTCCGACTCATCCTGCAGATGGCCGTGGTGCTGACGTTCGCGGGCAAGAAGTCGGTTGTGAAGGTCGGGCGGATCGCGGGGCAGTTCGCCAAGCCGCGCTCGGCGCCGACTGAGACGATTGATGGTGTGACGCTGCCCTCGTATCGCGGCGACAACATTAACGGGATGGAGTTCACGCCGGAAGCGCGCACGCCCGATCCGCAGAGGTTGCTGCAGGCCTATGCGCAATCGGCGGCGACGCTGAACCTGCTGCGGGCGTTTGCGCAGGGCGGCTATGCCAGCCTCGACAACATTCACCGTTGGATGCTGGGGTTTGTGGAGCGCTCCCCCACGGCAGACCGCTACAAGGCAATGGCGGCGCGAATTACGGATGCGATGGAGTTCATGGAGTCCTGCGGGATCACGCCGGCGACGACGCCTGCGCTGTCGCAGACCGATTTCTACACAAGCCATGAGGCGCTGCTGCTTGGCTATGAGCAGGCGATGACGCGGGAAGATTCCACGCGTCCGGGCGAGTTCTATGACACGTCGGCGCACATGATCTGGATCGGCGACCGCACGCGGCAGCCGGAGGGCGCGCATGTGGAGTTCTGCCGTGGCGTGCGCAATCCGATCGGCATGAAGTGCGGACCGAGCCTGGCGCCGGACGACATGCTGAAGCTGATAGACATCCTGAACCCGGAAAATATTCCGGGGCGGCTGACGCTGATTGCGCGGTTCGGGTCGGACAAGGTAGCTGAAGGGCTGCCGAAGCTGGTGCGAGCGGTGCAGAAGGAGGGCCGCAAAGTTGTGTGGTCGTCGGACCCGATGCACGGAAATATCGAGAAGACCAATTCCGGGTACAAGACGCGGCCGTTCGAGCGCATCGTTGGCGAGGTGAAGGACTTCATCGACGTGGTGGAAAGTGAAGGCGCGCATGCGGGCGGCGTTCACCTCGAGATGACCGGGCAGGACGTGACCGAGTGCACGGGCGGGGCTCACCAGATCTCGGCGATGGACCTGCAAGATCGCTATCACACGCATTGCGATCCAAGGCTCAACAACGAACAGGCGCTGGAGCTGGCCTTCCTGCTGGCTGAGAAGCTGGCGACGAAGCGGAAGAGCTGAGCTGGCTGCGACTCGCTAGGCAGCTTAGGGTGGGACGTCAGTGAGGGCGTTCTGATGCACGGGCTTGCCTGCTTGGTTCCGGTTCTGTTGCTGGCGGCGTGCGATCCTCCGCCTCCTACGGCGACGCTGAGGGAGGTGCCTGCGAAATTTGTCGGCAGGTGGGATCGCACTCTGGAAGAGTGCCGCACGGGCGGACCGCTTTCGGTGCGCGTGACGGCGAGCGAGGTGATGTTTCCCGATTCACGGATTGCTGTGACGGGCGTGGCGCCCGATGGAGCGAACGCGGCGCGGGTGGACGGTCATTTCGCAAGCGAGGTGGCGGAATGGGATGGCTCGGTGCGGCTGGAGCTGGCCGATGGCGGCAAGGAGCTGAACGTCGTGAATGGAACGCCGGTGTCGCCGCGTATGAAGTGCCCGTAATGCGGCGCCTTTGATGGACTTCGCTGGCGCATGATCGTATCCCGACGGAGGCTAGGAAAGGACTTCGGTCATGAAACGCATTCTGCTTGCGGGTGTCGCATTGGCTCTGGGCGCGTGCGCGTCGGGCGGAGGGTCCGCTGCGAAGACGCCGGCGAAGATGATCCTCGGGACATGGAACTGCAAGGCGACGGCTGAAGGCATAACGACTGACGCGGCGGTCACTTATCTTGAGGGCGGCGCAGCGACAATGGACGCGAAGGTGGGTGTCTCGCAGAGCGGCATGGCGATCGAGATTCTCGCGGCGGCGGACGCGTCGTGGAATTTCCTTGATGATGGCAAGCTGGAAGAAATGATCACCAAGATGACGGTGAAAAGCGGCACGATGGGCGGGCAGAATGTTCCCCCGGCCATGATCCAGCCGATGATCGAGGGCGCGGTGGTGAATCAGAAGACGGTGTCGACCGCGGTGTTTTCAGAGAACTCGTTCGTGTCGACGGACGAGGCGGGGACGATTACGACCTGTACTCGTTAACGAGAAGATTCAGAGGGGACGATAATGCAAGTGTGGAAAATGCTCGTCGCGGCCTGTGTGCTGGCGGCGTGTCCGCTGGCGGCTGAAGCGCAACAGCAGTCGCAGATGATCCTTGGCCGCTGGGCCTGTACGGCCATCACGCCGGACGGACTGATCAGCGCGCAGATGGTCTACAAGGCCGATGGCACGACTGACTCCGTCATGACGCTGGGCGTCGGCGAGGGGGCGGAGTCGATCGAGGCGATCTTCCGGACCAAATCGACATGGCGTCTTCCCGGAGACGCCACGTTGCGCGAGCTCATCACTGCCGTCGATGTCATTACTTTCAATGTGGATGGGAAAGAAGTGGGCAACGAAGTGCTGGGATCCTTCAGAGACGAGCTGATGCGAGAGGAACTACAGTCGGGATCGCTGCAGATGACCGCCACCAGCTTTACGATGGTTGACGCCGAAGGCACACGCACCAGTTGCGTTCGTTAGCGAGAATCGGAATGCAGAAGAAGTTCCGGCTGAAGGCTGAGGAGATCAAGCCGTTGGCGCAAGGCCGCGGCGCGTGCATTGCATCGGACATGATCACCGTGCGGGGCAAGCCGGTGGGCTTGATGTACCGCGAGCGGCAGCCGGACAATGAGAGCGACAGCGGCTGGCGTTTCCTGTCGGGGCTGGAAGACCAGGACTATATGGACGACACGGACAATCACGGCGTCTACGACGTGAACACGATCGCGAATTACGATCCGAGCATTGTCGAGCTGCTTGACGCCGCGCCCGGAAGCGTCTTCGAGCGCGCGCCGGGTTCAAAGAACTTCAAGGCAGTTGTCGACTGGGCGCCGCCCCAGGATTAAGCCCCGCCACGAAACGCCGAAGCGCACGACAGAATGCGCGATGGAGCTGCCCATGACCTCCCCAACTTCCAGCAAGCCAGGGGGCCGGATGCCTGCATGGGCGCGGCCCAAAGACATGCTCGACCTGACGCGGCTGGCCGTGCCAGTCGCGATCTCGCGCGCGTCATTCATGCTGATGTCGCTGACAGATGCGGTGCTGCTGGGGCGGTATGCGCCGGGCGAGCTTCCATACGTGTTGAACGGATGGCTGCCGATCGGCGTGCTCTTCGGGTTCGGCATGGGTCTGATGATCGGCGTGCAGGTGCTGACGGCCGAGTTGAATGGCGCGGGCAGGGGCGCGGAGACGGGGCGCATCTTCCGGCGCGGCATGGCTGTCGCGCTGCTCTATGGCGTGCTGGCGATGGTCGCCTGCATCATGATTGCGCGGCCCCTGTTGGACCTGATCGGCTTCAACCCCGCGCTAGCCGAGGCGACGACGACATGCACGCATATCCTGGCGTATGGTGCGATCGCGCACATGGGCGGACTGGCGTGCCAGTTCTATCTTGAGGCGCTGCGCAAGCCGAACATCGCGACCGCGATCAACATGTCGGCGGTCGCGTTCAACCTGATTGTCGGCCTGATGCTGGTGCCGAAATATGGCGCCATCGGCGTGGTGTGGGCGACGACGGCGTCGCGCTGGTTCATGCTGGTTCTGTTCGTGGTCGCCGTGGCGTTCCTGACGCCCGCATTCCGGCGCGCGCCGAAGGCCGATTCGGGTGAGTTCAAGCGGCAGAACATGGTGGGCATCGGCACGGGCGTCGCCAACATCGCGGAGTGGGGCTCGTTCAATCTGACTTTCGCGATCGCGACTTTGGTGTCGATCGATGCGGGAACGGTCTATGGTCTTACGGTCCAGATGATGGGCGTGGTGTTCATGATCTATGTGGGCATGGGCACGGCCACGAGCGTGCGCGTAGCTGAGCGATTTGGCCGGGGCGATGCCGTGGGCGTGCGAGAGGCGTCACGGCTCGGCGTGGTGGCGTCGACCTTGCTGGGGCTGATCCTGGCCACGACGCTGATCCTGCTGCGCGATCCGATTGCGGTTACATGGCTCAATGGATCGGAGGTCGCCTCCGAAGGCGCGCATCTGGTGCCGCTGCTGTCGCTAATGCTTGCGGCGGTGGCGTTCGTGACACTGTTCGACGGCCTGCAGGCGGTCGGATCGATGGCGCTGCGGGCGCAGGGCGTGGTGTGGATACCGACGGCGATCCATGTCGGCAGCTATGTGTTCATGATGTTGCCGCTGTGCTGGTGGCTGGCGCTGCATACTGGCTATGGCGTGTGGGGCGTGATCATCGGCATTTCCATCGCTTCGATCGTGGCTGGCGTGGGGCAAGTGCTGGCGCTGGAACTCCGGACGGCGCACACGGCGCGTCTTGGGTTGCCGAAGGATGCCGCGATAAGAGCGCCGATCATTCATTAGCGTACTGAAATAAAAGCGGCGCGCGGTGTCGTTGGACAACCGCGCGCCGCATTAGAGCCCCGTCGCCTGCCGGAGTGTAGCGAGCAGCCGGGCGGAGAGGGCTCTGTTCCTATTTCATGTCCTTCATCGCCGCTGCCGGCTTGAAGGCGGCCGAAGTCCTGGCCGGGATGTTGATCGCCATTCCGGTTGCGGGGTTGCGCCCCTCGCGTGCGGCGCGTGTCTTGGCGACGAAAGTGCCGAAGCCGGAAATCGCGACCTGCTCGCCCTTTCGGAGGTTTGCGGTGATCGTATCGAACACGGCGTCGACGAGGCGTGTGGCTTCCGTCTGTTTGAGACCGGTCGAGTCCGAGATGGACTTGATAAGGTCGGACTTGTTCATGGGCCCGCTCCCGAATGGGTTCGAAACCGCCGCAATGAAGCGGCCTATGCAACGATGAGGCTGCCGTTCGGTTCGAATCTCAAGCCCGGAATTGGGGAAAGCGCGCAAAATTGCGCGCTATATCCCCAGAATCCAACCTTCTTCCGCCATTACAGCGGTTTTCTGGGCGTCGGAGAGCTTGGCTTCGCCGCCGAACATCGCCGCCAGCTTTCCGTTGGCGTCACGTTCCGCGAGGGCTTCGCAGAGCATGCGCACCTGGGCTTCGTCGCGGATTTCGGACGCCTGCTGGTTGGTGGCGTTGAGCGTCGTGAGCACCTCCGCCACGACGATGCGCGTGTCTGAGAGTGCTTCCGCATCAAGCTTGGCGAGCGGCAGATCGAACGGCCAGATTTTCAGCGCGGGGAATTTCTCGCGCAGACGCTCCATGGCTGGAATGCCAGTCATGGCCTGGCCGCCGATGGCGCCGGCGTAGGCGATCTTCCAGACGGGTTGCAGCCGGGCCTTCTTTGTGGCTATCGCCGCTTCCTCCACCAGGCGGAATTCGGCGACGTCGCCTTTGCCATGCTCGCGCGATTTCTTGACCGACAGCGTAGTGAGTTCGTCCTTCTTCGAGCAGCCCCAGAACGGGAAGGGGCCATCGGAGATGAGACGGTTCATCCGCGCCGCGAGGGCGAAGCGGTTATTGGAGTTGTCGGGCTTGTCCTTCATTTCCTTGAGCAGGAAATCGCGCAGCGCCTTGCACGGCTCGCCCTTGAGCTTCAGGGCTTCCGCCGTGCCGGCCGGGAAGCCGAGCGGGAAGTCGACGCCGACGAGCACGCGGTCGCCGCGCTTGAGGCAGCGATTCAGGAGTTCGGTCAGCTCCTCGATGGCCTTGGCGCGCGTGGGCGGGTTGCTGGCCTTGAATGACAGCTTCAGGCGCGAATCCGGTGTGAGCGCGCCGATCCAGATGGAGTCGGCGCCGGTGGCCGGTTTGGAGGCGGCGCTCCAATCCACCATCACGTAGCTTTCGAACAGGCGGGCCATAGGCTGGTCTTCTTTCAAACAGGGCGGACACGCAGGCGCGTCCGGGGGGGCTTTCTGACATGCGGCCGCGTTCAGTGCGGCGGAAACTCATTACTGGGAATATGAACTGCGGCGAGCCGAAGTCCCGCCGATATATAGGGGTACTAGCCGGGGATAACGAGCATGGGCCGGTGGTTCCTCCGCGCTGGGGAGCGATGCGGGCGAAAGCGCCCGGCCGATCCGCCAGTGTCTTGAAGCTCGTAGCCGATTTTCACGGGAGAAATCCAGCCCGACATGAGCGGGCGCCGGAAGATTGATTTCGGGGCGGATTCGCCAACCAAGTTTGTCGCTGCTGCTCACGACCTGTTACGGATCGCATCAAGGCGATTGCTCTTGTCGCAGTAACAAACTGGCGGCTGTGATGAGGAATTCATAGTATTTTCAACGTGATACAGATTGAAAGATACGGTAACGAAGCTTGATGGGCGCGCTAATTGTGCAGCTGCGTTATTCGCGTATCTGCTCACTCCAAGCCGCAAGGCGTGTCGGAGGGTTTGTTCAGTGAAGCGTCCCGAAGCCTCGGCCAGAACGGCCACTGTCGTTGGCAGCCACCAGGGTCGTGTCCGGGTTGGCGTCATTGGGGCCGGTGTGTTCGGTGGTTATCACGCCCAGAAATTCGCCTCCAGCTTCCATTCCGAATTCGTCGGCGTGTTCGACCTCAATGCTGAGGCAGCCGGCAAGGTTATCGCGAAGGTCGGTAAGGGCGAGGTGTTCTTCTCGTTCGAAGCGATCGCCGCTGCGTGTGATGCGCTTGTTATTGCGACGCCGGCCTCCAGCCACGCCATGCTGACCCGCCGCGCGCTCGAAGCCGGCAAGCATGCGCTGGTCGAGAAGCCTCTTGCGCTTACCGGTTCGGAAGCCCGCCAGCTCGCCAAGATGGCGCTGGATCGCAATCTGGTTCTTTCTGTCGGCCACCAGGAACGTCTGGTGTTCGAAGCGATGGGCCTGTTCGCCACGGGCGAGCGTCCCAAGCGCATTGAAGCTGTTCGCATGGGTCCGGCGTCGCCGGACGGCCGCTGCGAAGATGTCAGCGTCGTATTCGACCTTATGATCCACGATCTCGATCTCGCGGCCGAGCTGTTCGGCGGCGACGTGAAGGGCGCGGGCGGCGAAGGCCATTCGGCGCATACGCGTCTGCTGGATCATGCTTCGGCTGAGCTGCATTTCGGCGTCAACGGCCATGCCAAGCTGACGGCGTCGCGTTGCGCCGATAAGCGCGAACGCTGGATGAAGATCGAATACGCGTCGGGCACGGTCGAGATCGACTTCATCACCCGCAAGGTGATGAACACCACCAGGTTCGATATCCGCGCGGATGTGTCGGAAATCCTGCCGGATCCGCTAAAGGCCGCGGACGAGGCTTTCTCGGCTGCGATCCAGGGCCGCGCGGCTCCGGTGATCACGGGCGGCGTTGGCGCCCGTGCGGCGGCGATGGCCGAAATTGTCGAGACCTGCGCTATGGCGGCCACGGCCGTCGCGGCGGCCTAGGCTTCTTGTTAAACGCCTGATAAGCAGCGCCCGTTGTCGCAGGTCCTTGCGATTCCCGTGATACGGCCCAATTGAACCCCGTAGGCCTGATCCGCCTCCCCCCGACCAGCCAACGGAGCATCCTATGGCCAAGAAGCCCACGGCTCGCGTCGAATTTGCGTTTTTCAACGTGACGTACGAAGACGGCAGCCAGCGTTCCAACCGCAAGGTCGAGGCGAGCGTGCTCGATGCCTATGACAAGGATTCGGCTATCCGCGAAGCTATCGAGGCGCAGGACAAGGCGATTTCCGAGAAATCCGGCCTGCCGCCGCTGGCGATCAAGTCGATCACGCCAGCGAAGTAACCCGGCGCTCAACCAAAAAGAATCCCCCTCCTGACGTAGCGGCGCTGCCTGTGTGCAGGTTGGCATGCCGCGCGGGACGGTTACGCTTTCGGCAAGCAGCTTCGGAGGGGGTACGATGCCCGATCTTGGATCCACACAACTGGCAATGCTCTGGGCGAGTCTTTTGCTCGCCTTCGTCTATCTGCTGGCGGCGGCGGCGACATCGGTCGGCCAGCGTGGATTGAGCTGGGCGCTGGGGCCGCGCGATGAAGCGCCGCCGCCGATCAACGTGACAGGCGCGCGGTTTGACCGGGCGTGGAAGAACTACCTTGAGACATTCCCGCTGTTTGCCGCCGCGGTGTTGTTGGAGGCGTCTTCTGGCCATGGCAGCGGGCTCGCGCCGCTGGGGGCGCAGCTCTATTTCTGGGGACGGGTCGCCTTCCTGCCATTGTATGCGATCGGCTGGCCGGTCGTGCGCACGCTGGCGTGGACGGTTTCACTGATCGGCATTGCGCTGCTGCTGGTCGCCGTCCTGCCCGGCATGTAGCAAACCTAAAGCTTCGCCTGCCTGACATATCAGCCTTGCGGCGAAACGGTCGCCGGATCATGCTGCCCCGGATAACAGACCTGCCGCGCAAAGGCGGGCGGGAGGGCGCCATGACGTTCGATATGACGCGAAGACTGGTGCTGGGCGCATTGCCGGCGCTGGCGTTTGCCGGCGTTGCGGGTGCGCAGACGCCGGCCATGGTTCCATCTGAAGACCCGACCGCCAGCCTCGATACATGGTTCGACCTTTATGGGCGACCCACGGCCAAGGTCATGCTGAATGGCCGTGGCCCGTTCTCGTTCATGGTCGACACGGGATCGACGGTCACGGTCATCGCGCAGCGACATCTGGCGCTGCTTGGGGCGCCCATAGTCGGCATGTCGACGGTCGCCGGCACGACAGGCATGGCCGAGACGCCATTTGCCCGTATCGACACTGTCGAAGCGGGCGCGTTGAAGAAGAAAGCCTTGCGCGTGGCCGTGCTGCCCGACGATGGCGTTTCCAACATTGACGGCATTCTTGGCGCCGACGCCTTTGCCGGGAAGCGGCTGGAGTTCAACATTCCCGGCAAGTCGGTGAAGATCTTGAGCTCGCGCCACCCGATGCGAGTTGCTCCGCGTTCGCAGATACGCATCCGCAACGGGCTGCTCGCGGAAATCGACGGGAAGGTTGGCCAGGTCAATGCCAAGCTGATGTTGGATACCGGCGCGCAGAATTGCATCGCCAACATCAAGTTGAGCCAAGCCCTGCTGAATGCGCACCCCAAGCTGGTGCGTTTCAACAATACGCAGGTGTTCGGCGTTACCGGGCACGTCATGACCGGACAGTTCATCGCATTGCCGAAGGTCGAGATGCGAGCATTTTCAGTGATGGACGCTGGGGCAGTCGCGCTTGATGCGCCGATTTTCGACCTGTGGAAGCTCAAGCACGAGCCCGCTATGATAGTAGGCATGAACCTGCTGTCGCGGCTGCGCTCGTTCTCGATCGACTACGGCGCTAAGGCGTTTGACGCACAATTCCTCGCCGACCTGATCGCCCGCAATTCGGTGGCGTTCGGCTAGGCGAGACTGCTTGATCTCGAGCCCCGGCAGGATCATGCTGTCGAAATAACAAGCCGCCACTAAGGCGGCGGGCGGGAGGACGCCCGTGCCCACCGTGTT
The DNA here is from genome assembly GCA_016714495.1 of Hyphomonadaceae bacterium. Taxonomy (GTDB): domain Bacteria; phylum Pseudomonadota; class Alphaproteobacteria; order Caulobacterales; family Hyphomonadaceae; genus UBA7672. The sequence continues at coordinate 557,944 of JADKDU010000002.1, forward strand.
CACGCGCCGTATGATGCTGGGCGCCCTGCCGACCTTCGGGCTGGCAGGCGCAGGCGTAGCGTACGCTCAGCAAACAGGCTCTCGCATAGACAGGCCGGCGGACATTGATATCGCCGCCTACCTCGAAGCGTGGATCGACACCTATGGCCGTCCTACGGCGAAGGTGATGTTGAATGGCATTGGCCCGTTCTCGTTCATGGTCGACACCGGCGCCACCGCCAGCGTTATCGCGCAACGCCATCTGGCGACGCTCGCCGCGCCTGTCGTTGGCACGGCCACGGTCGCCGGCACCACCGGCGTCGCCGACACGCCAATGGCGATGCTTGACATCATCGAAGCTGGGGCCGTCAAGAAGCGGGATGTTCGAGTCGCGGTCCTGCCCGACGCGAACATTCCGAAGATGGATGGGATTCTTGGCGCCGATGTGTTTGCCGCGAAGCGACTGCTGTTCGATATCCAGAACAAGTCCGTGAAGATTGAAAACTCGCGCCGCTCCCGGATGTCGTTGATCCGGCCCAACATGCGCGTTCGCAATGGCTTGCTTGCGGAGATCGACGGCAGGGTCGGTACGGTCCGCACCAAGCTGATGCTGGATACCGGCGCAGAGCGATGCATCATGAACAGGCAGTTGAGTGACGCCCTGCGCAAGGCTCATCCGAAGCTGGTGCGGGTGGACGGCGCGCGGCTGATCGGCGTCACCGGGCATGTCGTGCCCGGAGAGCATATCGCGTTGCCAGCGGTGGAGGCGCGGGCTTTCGCGGTGGACTTCGCGACGGCCGTTGTCGCGGATGCGCCGATCTTCGACTTGTGGGGTCTCGGCAACGAGCCGGCGCTTATCATAGGCGTGAACCTGCTGTCGCGGCTGAGGTCCTTCTCGATCGACTATGGCGTGAGAACCTTCGACGCCGAGCTCATGGTCGGCTGATTGCCCGCAATCCGGCTGCTCCGGGCCGGGTTCCAGCCCGTCGCTTGCCAACCGGCGCCGGATGGGTACATGCATCCGCGATCCCTCCGTCAGCCGGAATTCGAACCATGACCGTCAAAGTCCGCTTTGCGCCTTCGCCAACGGGCAAGCTGCATGTTGGGAACATTCGCACCGCGCTGGTGAACTGGCTGTTCGCCAAGAGCCTCGACGGCCTGTTCGTGCTGCGGATCGACGACACCGACCTCGAGCGCTCCACCAAGGAGAACGAGGACGCGATCCGCGCCGACCTTACCTGGCTCGGCATGACGTGGGACGACACGTTCAAGCAGTCGGAACGGTTCGCGCGCTATACAGAAGCGGCCGAGCAGCTGAAGGCCAAGGGGCTGCTGTATCCCTGTTACGAGACCGCCGAGGAGCTTGAACGCCGTAAGAAGATCGCGCTGAGCCGCGGCAAGCCGCCGGTTTATGATCGCGCGGCGCTGGCGCTGAGCGAGGCGGACCTGAAGACGCTGGAGGCCGAGGGCCGCAAGCCGCACTGGCGCTTCAAGCTGTCGGGCGGGCGTGCGGAATGGAACGATCTGGTCCGTGGACAGCAGTCGATCGATACCTCCTCAGTGTCCGATCCCGTGCTGATCCGCGAGGATGGCTCCTTCCTCTACACCATGCCATCGGTGGCGGACGATATCGATGCGAAGATCACGCATGTGATCCGCGGCGAGGACCACGTCACCAATTCGGGCGCGCAGATCGAGATCTTTCTCGCGCTCGGCGCACAGCCGCCGGAGATGGCGCACATGCCGCTGCTGATTGGCGCGGACGGGCAGGGGCTGTCGAAACGGCTTGGCTCGCTGTCGGCGGAACAGCTGCGCAATGAGGGCTATGAGCCGATGGCGATTCTGTCGCTGCTGGCGAAGATCGGCACGTCTGATCCGGTCGAGGCGCGCGAGAGCCTTGCGCAGCTGACGATGGAATTCTCGTTCTCGAAGATGGGCCGTGCGCCGGCGCGCTTCGACGAGAATGAGCTGGACGGACTCAACGCGCAGATCGTGCATGGCATGAGCTTCGATGCGGTGAAGCCGCGTCTGGCGAAGCTGCCCTATGGCGACAAGGCGACGCCGGAGTTCTGGGATGCTGTAAAGGGCAATCTCAAGGGCGTGCCGGATGCGGCGCTGTGGCTGGCCGTCGTTTACGGCGGGGGCCTGACGGGGCCGGAACTGGACGCCGATGATCAGGCCTTCATCGGCGAGGCGGCGAAGCTGTTCCCCGCTGGCGACGTGACGGCGACGACCTGGAAGGAATGGGTCGACGCCGTGAAGGCGAAGACGGGCCGCAAGGGCAAAGGCCTCTTCATGCCGCTACGTCGCGTGCTGACCGACCAGGAGCATGGTCCGGAGATGGACAAGATGCTCGTCCTGATCGGCGGCGAGAAGGCGCGGGCGCGTCTGGTGCAGGCGGCGCCGTAACTTAGACGTACTTTACCCACGCCTTTACGATCGCCTCGAACGCCTTCGCGTTGGCTTTCAGCGTTTTGCCGGCGCCCAGCGTCGCCAGAGCGCGGTCCCTGGCGAGCCAGACGAGGAGGCTGTTCACGTCGGGGATTTTCAGCTTCGGATTGTCCTTCGCCTTGGCGCCGGTGTGCATGACGAGCTGGATTACATCCTTCGAGCGCAGGTTCACAGTGGCGAACCAGTCGGTGTGGCGGAAGCTGAGGGAATTCCATTTGACGCCGTCGGTGATCGCGGGGTCGGCGCCGAGGATGAGTTTCCTCACCGCCGCAATATCCGCCTTAAGCGGATGGTCGAGAGCGGCGAGGAAGGCCGAGGCGTCGTCGGGGAGAGGCCGGGAGGGCGCCTTTGGCCGGGCCGTTTTCGGCTTCTCGGCAACGCTCTCCTTCCCTGCAGGCTTGCGCGCATTTGTGGACATCTAGGCGAGACTCGCGAGCAGGTCGTCGAGGCGCGCATAGCCGGCTTCCATGCCGTCAGTCATGCCACTGACCACTGCGCCGTCGCGGGCCTGCTTCGAGGCGTAGAGGACAGTGAGGACCGACTTCGTCTTGCCACCGGCTTCAGTGAACACTTGCACGTTCACCGTCTCGCCGCCGGTCCAGTCGTCGTCGAACTTTTCTTTAGAGTCGAATCGCTCGGGCATCTTCACAGCGATGAACACGCCGCCCATACCCATCGTCTTGCCGCGGCCCTTCTCGATCCACTCGTAGCGGTACTTGCCGTCGACGCGCAGATCGATCTCGCAGACCGGCATTTCCCAGCCGGGCGGGCCCAGCAGCCAGCGGCGCACCAGCGCGGGCTTGGTGTGGCAGTCCCATACGAGATCGCGCGGAGCGTCGAAGGAGCGCGTGACTACGATTTCACGGTCGCTGGGCAGCGTGATCTCGAGCTTGTTCAGCACGTCAGCCTCCCTGCTGTTCCGCGAACATCTGGTCGAGACGTTCGTAACCCATCTCCATGCCGTCGGTCATGCCAGTGGAGACAGCGGCGTCGCGAATATCCCTGCTTGCAAACCTCATCACCATCTCGAGCGAGGTGACGCCGCTCTTCTCGCTGAACGCCGTGCGAATGATCGCAGGGTGGCTGATGTCCATGGCGCCGCCAATGTCGCCGGGATCGTAATATTCGGCGTGAACCATCTTCGCGGGCGCGTCTACTTCGTGGAAATCCCCGTGAAAGCCGAACTCAGCGCGGTTCTCATCCGAGCGCCAGCGCCAGCGATACTTGCCGCCGGGGCGCACATCCATCTCGCACACCGGCATCGACCAGCCGGGCGGGCCGAGCATCCAGCGCTTCACCAGTTTCGGATCGGTGTGGGCTTGCCACACCAGATTGCGCGGAGCCGCGAAATCGCGAGTGACGCGCACCTCGGTGTCGCTCGGCAGCGAGACCTGTGCTTTTTGCATCGTTCTCACCATGTCAGCCTTCCTGCTGTTCCGCGACGAGCTTTTCGAGGCGCGCGTAACTCACTTCCATGCCGTCGGTCATGCCGGTGGAGATGGCGGCGTCGCGCGCTTCCTTCGAAACGTATTTCAACAGGGTGACCAACGTGGTGACGCCGTTATTCTCGGTGAAAGATGTGTGGTTGATGGTCGGGCTGTTCGCGTCCATCGCGCCGCCCATCGTGCCGGGATCGTAGTATTCGGTGGCAATCATGCGGACCGGCGCCTCGACTTCGACGTACTCGCCGAAGAAGCCGAACTCCTGGCCGCCGTCATCCGTGCGCCAGCGCCAGCGATACTTGCCGCCGGTGCGGACATCCATTTCGCATACCGGCATCGACCAGCCCGGATAGCCCCCTATCCAGCGTTGAAAGAGCTTCGGGTCGACATGCGCCTGCCAGACCAGCCTGCGGGGCGCTTTGAAGTCGCGTGTGACACGCACCTCGGTGTCGCTCGGCAGCGAGACTTCGGCGGGTTGGGTTATTTTCGTCACCATCGTATGTGACCTTTTCTTGTGGTGATTGCTTATCCGTTCGCCGCCGCATCGAGATCAGCGACAACGATCTTCTTCATCTTCAGCATGGCCTGCAACGCGCGGTTCGCCTTCTCGCGATGCGCATCGCCGAGATATGCACCCGGCGCGTCAGGAATGATCTGCCAGGAGACGCCCCACTTGTCCTGCAGCCAGCCACAATTGTCTTCGCGGCCGCCGCTGCCGAGGAACTTGTTCCAGTAGAGGTCGGCTTCCGCCTGGTCCTTGGACTTCACGAAGAGCGAGATGCCGGGCGTGAACTTGAAGTGCGAGCCGCCGTTGAACATCAGACTCTCGGTTCCGTTCGCCACGATGGCGGCTGGCATCGGGTTGGCCGACTTGATCTCCGAATTCGGAAAGACGGAGACGTAGAATTTCGCGGCTTCCTCGACAGGTCCGTCAAACATCAGGAACGGCGATATCTTCTGAACGGATGCCATGCAGGATTCTCCTAATGGCGCTTGCGTTTTGATTTCGCTGGCTTGGCCTGAAGCTGGCTGAGCAGTTCATCGAGGGCGCTGTAGCGACGTTCCCAGAACTGGCGGTATTCCTCTAGCCATGCGGTGGCTTCGCCGAGGCGGACGCCTTCGATTCTGCGCGGGCGGCGCTGGGCTTCCTGTGCTGTCGAGATGAGCCCCGCGTTCTCGAGCACCTTCAGATGTTTCGAGATTGCCGGCTGGCTCATGGCGAAGGGTTCAGCCAGTTCGGCGACCGAAGCGTGACCCTGAGCAAGCCGGGCGAGGATGGCGCGGCGCGTTGGATCAGCCAGAGCGGCAAAGGTGGCGTCGAGGCGTTGCGATTGCGTCACTGTTTTCTATCCATAACCACAAGGTATAATAACCAAGCGGTTATGAAACGCAAGTTCTGCGGCGTGAATTTTTTCGGTGCGTTTCAGGGACGGCGAGGGCGCTGCTTGAGCGAGACGGACATGATGATCAACTCGCCTTTTGCGCGAGTATCCAGCGTCCATCCCCGCTGCACGACCGCCATGGCGATCAGCGTGCCTACGTCTGGAGACTGTAATGTCTTGAGACCGTCGTCGAGACAAAGAGACCGGATCTTCCGACCCTTGCCCGACAGCAGGTTTGCAGGATCGGGAAGTGTGGATCCCTGCATAAAAAACAAGGTCGCCCAGCGTGGAAACAGCGCAATCGAGATCGGAAGCGTCGACACTTCTGCGTCGGGTCCAAAGCCGACGGCCAGTGAGTTATAATTGTCGTAAACCATAACCACCGCGCCAGGGAGACGCTTGCGCAGATGTGTGATTGCAGCGCGGCCGAGCTTTTCCATCTCGGGCGAAGACTTTTGCAGAAAACCATCGAGTTGCTGCTGGGCAGCGGCCATGGCGTCAGCGTATCGTGGCGCACGGCTTGCGTCAGCTTGGCGCTGGGGAACCTTTCAACCTTCCGGGCATTCAGGACCGGATGACTGGAGGGAAATTCCCATGACGACTGCACGCAAGACGGAAAACAATGGATCGGCCAGTGCGCTGGCTGGAAGGGTGGCGGAAGATATGTCTGATTTTTCGGAAAAGGCGCGCCGTGTGTTTGGCGAGAGCGCATCGCACGCGCGTGAGCTGGCGGAAGATGTTGCCGACCAGGCGGTGCGCGGCGGCAAGAAGGCCGCCAAATTCGTGACGCGCGAAGTGAAGGAGCATCCGCTCCGGACGCTGGCGATCGGCGCGGCTGTTGGCGCTGTGGTGGCTGCCGTCATCATGCTGCGCAACCGCGAAGACTAGACCTAGTCACGCTGCAAGGCGGGCCGTGGCGGACAAGGCCACGGCTTCTGCGACCTTGATGCCGTCGATCGCGGCGGAGAGGATGCCGCCGGCATAGCCGGCGCCTTCCCCGGCGGGATAGAGCCCCTTCACATTCAGCGATTGGAAGTCCTGACCGCGCGTCATGCGGACCGGGCTTGATGTGCGTGTTTCGACGCCTGTCATCACCGCGTCGTTCATCGAGAAACCATCGATCTGGCGGCCGAAGACCGAAAGGGCTTCGCGCATGGCGGTTGTGGCGTAGTCGGGTAGGCAGAGGTTGAGGTCGGTTGGCGTGACGCCCGGCTTGTAGGACGGGATGACGGCGCCGAGCGCGGTGCTGGGACGATTGGCGAGGAAGTCGCCTACGAGTTGGGCAGGGGCGAGCCAGTTCGAGCCGCCGGCGACGAAAGCTTGTTCTTCCCAGTGACGCTGGAAGGCGATGCCCGCGAGCGGATTGGCGCGGAAGTCTCCGGGAAAATCTTCCGGCGTGACGCCGACGACGATGCCGGCGTTGGCGTTACGCTCTTTGCGCGAATACTGGCTCATGCCGTTGGTGACGAGGCGGCCTTCTTCGGAGGCTGCTGCGACGACGGCGCCGCCCGGGCACATGCAAAAGGAATAGACCGAGCGTCCGTTCGAGGCGTGGTGGGCGAGCTTGTAGTCGGCGGCGCCGAGGATTGGGTGGCCGGCATTCTTCGCGCCGAAACGAGCGCAGTCGATGATTGATTGGGGGTGTTCGATCCGGACGCCGATGGAGAAGGGCTTGGGCTCGAAATAAACGCCGCGGGCATGCAGCATTTCGAACGTGTCGCGAGCGGAGTGGCCGAGAGCCATCACCACGCGGTCGGTCTCGATCGTTTCGCCGGTGTTAAGCGCGATGCCGATGATGTGCTTCTCGCCATTGCGATTGTGGATCAGGATATCGGTGACCTGATGCTGGAAGCGGATCTCGCCGCCGAGTTTTTCTATCTTCTCGCGCATGTGCTCGATCATCGAGACGAGGCGAAAGGTGCCGATGTGGGGTTTTGAGACGTAGAGGATTTCCTCGGGCGCGCCGGCTTCCACGAATTCAGTGAGGACCTTGCGGCCGAGATGGCGGGGATCCTTGATCTGCGAGTATAGTTTGCCGTCGGAGAATGTGCCGGCGCCGCCCTCGCCGAACTGGGCGTTGGACGAAGAGTCTAGCACGGCCTTGCGCCAGAATTTGAAGGTGTCGACGGTGCGTTCGCGGACGATCTTGCCGCGTTCGAGGATGATCGGGTTGAAGCCCATCTCGGCGAGAATGAGTCCGGCGAAGAGGCCGCACGGTCCCATGCCGACGACGACGGGGCGTCTTGTGTTGGGCGGAGCCTTTGCGACCTGCGTGTAGGACGTGTCGGGCGTGCGGCCGATCTGCTTGTCTTTTTCCAGACGCTTGAGGACGGAGGCTTCGTCCTTCACGTCAGCGTCGATGGTGTAGATCAGCTGGATCGCCGAGGTCTTGCGGGCGTCGTAGGCGCGCTTGAAGACGGTGAACGCGACGAGGTTCTCATCAGCAAGGGCGAGACGTTTGAGGATCGACTGGCGAAGCGCGAGCTCGGGGTGATCGAGCGGCAGCTTGAGTTCCTGGATGCGGAGCATCTGCGTCTTTCCCTTGGGGGTGGCGCAACGCACACCAGACCAATGCGCAGGCTTATAGGCGCGGTCGGGTCGGGGATGCAAATGGGAAGCTGCATGGCGATCCAGATCCTCCTTCAGGCCGGTGCGCTCACCGCCAGGCATGCTTCAGCTCTGGCCCGGATGGAGGGACGTTCAGTCGCATCCGGTGATTTCCGGGTAATTTCGCCACACAAAGCGCCACCCAGAATCGCGACGGCAGAACCCTTCGATGTTCCCAGGCGAGCCTAGGATATGGCGATGAAACGGCTCAACGACATTGGCGTGGCAAACCTCATCCTTGCGGCGGGAGCGAGACAAGAAATCTGAGACACGATCGTCTCGTGCCTTGGCATCCCCATCGGCGGGAGGCGTAAAGCCTTTATCGCCACTGATCGGCCTTGCAGATCATGCATCGGCATTTCGAACGGCATTGACGGATGCCGTGGCGAGGGCGCCGTTCACCGGCCCCCCCGGCTTGGGCCAGGCGCTTTTGATGGAGATCACCAGTTTCTGGCGCGGCGCGATCTTGTGAAGCTGCAATAGCCCAGATGTCATTGACGGTCCGGCTTGTAGGCGATTGCGAACGGATCGTTGCTGGCGTCGTCGCTCCAGATGTATTCGAGACTATGGGCGAGTAGGCCTGCACGCTCCTTGCCGTAGAGCTTGGCGACAAGTCCAAGCGCCATGTCCGTACCGGCCGAAACGCCAGACGACGTTATGTACTTTCCGTCTTCGACCCAGCGCGCCTTTCCCTGCCAGTCGACGGACGGGTCCTGGGCTGTTGCGAGGGAGAAGAACGCCTTGTTGGATGTCGCCTTGCGGCCCTTGAGAACACCCGCCTTCGCGAGCAGGGCCGAGCCGGTACAAACCGACGTCGTCAGCTGTGTCTTCGCGTCCTGTTTGCGGATAAAGTCGAGATAGGCCGGATTGTTGAGTTCGGTTCGTGTGCCTACGCCGCCGGGTATCATCATGATGTCCAGCTGCGGAGCGTCGGCGAAGGAGTAATCGGCGACCGCTGACACGCCCTGCGCCGATTTCACGGCGCCGCCTTTCTCCGAGATCATCACGACCTGGAAGTCGGGAACGTACGCCCACATCTCCACCGGGCCGAAGACATCCAGGACTTCGAAGCCGGGGTAGAGGACCACCCCGACAATCTTGCGGCCGGGCGCCGCCGGCGGCGCCTGCAGAGTCTGGTTGGTGTCCGGCATGATCGTCGGGTCCAAGGCCGCCTTGACATAGGCGGCGCGCCCCTTGTCGATGAAAGCAAGGTATTCTGCCCGGTTGTTGGCGCCGTCGCCATCCGCATCGCCGTCATAGGCGAGCTTTGGTCCGACCTTCAGCGCGAGCGCGTAGTTGCCGCTCATCGGCGCACCGAAGCTTGCAGACATGGCGCTGTAGGACTTCAGCGAGTTCTCGCCCAGCATCGCATATCCCGCGCCGACCGTGGCCGCTGTAGGATAGCGGCTTGCAAGCTTCGAGAAGTCCGCTTTTGCCGAGGCTTCGGCCTGAGCGTAGGCCGCAACGACGGCGCCGTGGTCGATGCCGCCCTTGCTGCGCAGGTCCAGCTTCGAGTCGGCCAGTATGGCGCTCACCAGAGCCATCTCGTCTGCGTCGACAATGCCATTGCCGGCCATGGTCGCGTCGAGGTTTCCATCGAGCGTCGCGGGGGCGAAGTTCAGACCGCGCATCGCGGCATCAAAATCTACGCCCATCGCGACTGGCGCTGCTGCTGACGATTGCTGTGCGATTGCCGGCGCCGCGGCGTATGCAGCGGCCAGTATGGCCGCCACCGCCGCCAGATCACGAAGTGGGCGAAACACGGGTTTGAAAGTCATGGTCGATCCTCCTGATCCGGCGGCTCTGACGGCCGCCAGGGTGCTAGAATGCGTTGCGCAGAGTGATGAAAGCCGAGCGTGGCTGTGTCGGGACGACATAGGCGCCGCCGAAATACTGGTAGGGTTCGAAGCCGTCCTCATTGAAGAGGTTGACGATCGAAACCGAAAGCTGCGCAGGACCAAAATCGTACGACGCCTGCGCGTCCACGGTCACAAGATCTCCAACCGTCAACGTGTTAGGCAGCGTCAATTCGCGCTCGGACGTATAAGTCAGGCCGCCGCCGATCTCGAAGTCATTAAGAGCGCCGTCGAACCGGTAGCGCGCGGCGAGGCGGCCAGCGTGTTCCGGAACTGCGCGCAGACGATCGCCGACCGGCAGGGCGTTGTCCTTGCTGACCTCCGCGTCTGTGTAGGCGTAGTTGAACAGGACGGAGAGCGCGGCGCTGGGCTCATAGACCAGGTCCATCTCAACGCCACGGGCGCGCTGTTCGCCTGTCTGCAGGTAGGCGAATGGAATGACCGGATCAGGCGTCACGACGTTCTGACGCGCAATTTGGAACAGGGACACCGTGCCGGTCAGCCCTTCGATCGGCGCGGCGAACTTGGCGCCCGCCTCGTAGGATTGGGATGTCTCCGGTTCCGGCGAGGTAAGGCCATTGAAGCCGGCGCCGACAACGCCCTGAAAGCCCTCGGCATAGCCCGCGAACAGCGACGCGCCGTCCATGATCTCGTAGGTCACGCCCACACGTGGCGTTAGCTTGTCGTCCGTGCGGTCGGTTGCGTAGTCGAAGAAGCCGTCATTGATGACGCTCTTGATGTCGAGCTTCGTCCAGCGCAGCCCGACCGTGACATCAAGACGGTCACCGATGCCGATCTGATCCTGCACGAACGCGGCCGCAGTCTTGAGCCGGTCGTTCTGGTCGAAGAAGAGTGGAGGCGTTGGGCCGAAGGGCGCCATGGGATCGGCATCGGCATAATCAAGCGTCGCCCATGCCGGATTGAAGTACATCGCTCCGAAATAATCCGTGTCGTCGAAGTCGACGCCGGCGAGAAGTTGGTGCGTGAACCCTTCCGAGCCAAGACGCGCAACCAGGCTCGCCGTCGCGAACGTCTTCTTGCTGTCGGACGGCAGGTAACCGTTGCCGAAATTGTAGAGAGTGCCGGCAATCTGGCCATAAGGGAACGACGCCCACTCCTCATAGCCGCTGTCATAGCGGCTCAAGGCGAAATTCGCTTCGAGCGTGTCGGAGAATCTGTGGGTGAGAAAGGCGCTGATCTGCTTGTTTTCGATCTCGGTGCGCGGGGCGTCGCCGGCGCCGGCGTACTGATTGGGGTCGATCGACGAGATGATTTCCCACGGTATGCCCGCGTATTCCTTTTGCTCAAGGTGGTTGTAGCGGCCGCGAATGACCAAGCGGGTGTCGGACGAGATGTCCCACGCCAGCGTCGGGAAGATCGCGTAGCGCTCGCTGTCGATGAAGTCGATGTAGCTGTCGGCCTGTTCCGACATGCCATTGATCCGAAACGCAGCGGACTCGCCGAGTGGGACGTTGAGGTCGGCATCGATTCCCAGCGTGTCGAAGCTGCCTGCGCGCAGACCAACGGATCCGCCGAATTCGATTCCCGGATCGCGTGACACGACGTTGATCAGGCCTGATAGCGGTGCGCCCGATCCGCCGCCATACAGCGTGCTCGTCGGGCCCTTCGCCACCTCGATGCGCTCCACATTGATAAGCGTCGCCGGATCAGCGATGCCTGGGGGCAGTTGATAGGTAGGCATCCCGTCGAAGTAATAGTTGACACTGAACCCCCGAATGAGCGTCGCCATCAGCACGGTCTGCATCGTACTCGTCGGCGTGACGCCTGAGACATTTGTGAGGGCGCCCGGAAGCGTTTGTAGCTCCTGCTCTTCTATCAGCGTGCGGGTGAGCACCTGGACAGACTGCGGGATCTCCTCGATTGGCGTCGATGTGCGGGTCGTGGTCGCGGCCGTCGGCGCAGAGACGCGTTCAGTCTGCCCGGTGACAACGACGGTGTCGCGCGTCCAGCTCTCCGGGGTTTCCTGAGCCAGTGCTGGCTGCGCGAGGGCCCAACACAAGGCGACGCCGCTGACTGTTCGCGAGATCGTCTTTGCGGATGCGGACTCGGAGCGGGTGAGAGACATGAGTGACATGGTGATTTGCAATTTCTGAAAGGATTTGAGTTGAATGTGATCAGTGCTGGTGGCCGCTTCGGCCGCACATCAGGTGTGCGCCTTCGCCCATCCACATCAGCTTGACTCCAGGGCGCCAGGTCAGCGTGTGGACGCCATCGCTCCACATGATCTGCACGGGACCTGGCTCAGGCGCGAGAACAGGTAGGCGGTAGGAGCTTCCTGCAACCGACACCACAGCTGACAGACCATCGATCTCGTCCTCGAAATCCAGGAACAGCTTGCTGCCATCCTGGCAGCCAAACGCGGCGCCTTGCGGACCATCGGCGGCAGGGACCGCTTGGTCCTCGATGTTTGCGAACATCGAGCTCTGAACGCCGGCCGATGCGATATCCATAGAGGCGTTGCTTACCTCGACGATCACATCGACCGATCCGGCTTTTTCGAACGTCAGGCGGACAGGAATGCCCATTCCATTCGTGAGCGGGCCTCGAATGCCATACAGCACGAGGTGGACCCCATCGAGCCCGAGTGTCTTGGTCTGGCCAGCGGACAGAAAGACAGGTTGCGATCGCCGAAGGCTGGCGCCGCGATAGACGGATGTGGGAAGAGCGTCGAATCCGACGTAAGCGGCGATCCGAAGCGAGACCTCAGCGGACAGAAGAGCGTCGCCTTGCGAACTGGTGTTTGAGACGACCAGCGCAACATGAGCGATGTCGGCGTCTTCTGCCGTGGGGCGCGCCAGCAGGCTCGATACCGAGACGTCCTTTGCCCAGTATGTGTCTGCATGGGCCTGTGAGATGGCGAAAAGCGTGATGAGCAAAAGAATGGCGGACGTGGTGACGGCGCGTCCGTACTGCGGGATTGTCATGATGATCTGCCTGTCGGGCGCCGAACGCACGGGCGCGTGGGATGTGTCTGGGGCGGGCGCCCCGGCTTGCTCTGCTCAGGCAAAAGCAGGCGGTCCGGTTGGCGGAGCATTTGGCCGTCGCAAGGACGCAATGGGCGGCGCTGTCAGCGTGGTAGAATAGCTCAACGGAAACTGCACAAGCGCCGGCGCCGCCGCTGCTTGAAGCTGGTACGCCGGCAAAGCGGTCGTAACTGCGAATGGACAATCTTTCCGCTCGCTGTCCTTCCTGGGGGACGGGCCTGGCAGGTGGATGGTGGTCGTCTCGTGTTCGGTCTTGCCTGAACACATGGCGATGGCGATTTCGCCAGTCCGTGCATCGCGCTCCGGCATGAAGCCGGCCGGGACGAGCGCGCGAGCCAGTATGACGAGAGCCAGGAGAACGCAGTTCGCCGCGTGCATGGCTGCGCTGATCCGGCCCCGGCCGGCGCAGAATGTGCGCGGAGGGTCAGAAGGGATCATGTGTGTGGCGAGGTATAAGTTGTCAGGAATGACGTTGCCGAGACAACCGCAGCGATGAGGCCGATCTCGGCCGTGATAGATCGGCGCAAGGTTATGGCAGCGGCGCCGCCGTCATCGGCAAGCCGCGGGGCCAGCCGAACCTTGTTGTAGAGGGCGAGGCCAAGTACGAGCGTCGCCAGGCTCACCTTGATCGCAAGCGTCTGGCCATAGGGCGACAGCCAGGGGGTGTGCGAGAAATCAACAAGCGTCAGGATCAGCAGGACGCCTGCGAGAAGCAGATTTGTGATTACCGCGCTGGCGATCCGGCTGAAGGCGTGGACGAGCTGATCCAGGGCGGCGCCCGTCAGCTGACGGCAGGCAGGCCGCAACAGCAGCAAGGCGCCCAGCCACCACGCGGTCGCCAGAACATGAACACATGCAACGATGCCTGACACCAGATCGACGGCGGCGGCATGTCCATTCACCGCAAACGACGCCACGACCAGTCCGCCTCCCGTAACCCGTGCGATCCAGGCCCATCCTTGGCCTCGCGCAAATGCGAGAAGCAGAATGGCGCCGGCAAGCTGCAGGCCGGCCGCGAAGCCGGTCGGCCCCCCGATTACCGCTGAGATCGTCGGCGGGCTAAACTCGCCGCCGAGGCGCTGAATGAGAATCAGAATCGTGGCGAAGGACGCCAACAAGGTAAGTCCGGCGCCTGATGCGACGATGTGCGGGGCGAACTTGCCCACCGGACCGAGCCGCTGGCCCAGGCTCGCCCAGGCAAACGCTGCGCCGGCGCCGGACAACGCTCCGGCGTAGAGCATCAGCTTAGCGAAGGCGGCCAGTGCTTCTAGCATTAGTGGTCCTTGTGCTCCTCATGCTGCACAGGCGGCGTTGTCGGTGTGGCGCCGGGTTTGATCACGATGATGATCGTTCCCTCGATCGGATGGCCGTCCTTCGACAGCGCCTTCCATTTGATCTCGTTACGTCCGATGCTTAGCTTCGGGTCATGCGCCATGAAGGAAGTGGACGCGCCGCCCGGCATGAAGTCGAGCTTCCGCTCTGGTTTCCCAGGCTCCGCGACGACCAGCGACGTCAGGCGCGCTTCCTGATTGAAATTGATCACGATCTCCGGGGGCGACCCGGGCAGGATCGAGCCGCTGACCGGCACGGTGCCCTTGACTGTAGAGTGGGCGAGGGCGGGCGCGGACATCGCCGCCAGCGCGAGGCCAAGGCTTAGGGAAGTCAGGAATCGCTTCACGTTTATCTCCTTTGCTTCCACGGATCGGAGAACCGTGGGTCTTTGAGGAACTGTTCATCGGTCGTCGAGGTCAGGAAGGCGATCAGGTCTGCGCGCTCCTCTGGCGTCATGATGAAGCCGGGAACGAACGAACTTTTCAGGGGATTGTCGTGGCCGACGCCGGCATTGGGACCGCTCGTAATCGTGCGCCCGCCAGCTGCATAGTGGTCGAGCACTTCATCCAGCGTGGTGATAGACCCATCGTGCATGTACGGCGCGGTTACGGCGATATTCCGCAGAGTCGGAGCCTTGAATCGGCCCATATCCTCCGGTCGTCCTGTCAACTCCGCGATGCCGGTGTTCTCGGCAGGATAAGCGCCTTTGCCGTCGACATTGTAGAGAGCCGTATTGTGAAATGCGATCTCCGGATGCGGCGCGCGCGCATGCATCACGTTGTCATTCAGGTTGAAATTGTTATGGCAGTGATGGCACTCGAATTTCTCGGAAAAGAAGAGCGCCTCGCCGCGTATGGCCGCGTCAGGAATCGCGTTCACGTCACCTTCATAGCGATAGCGATCGTATGGCGAATTGACAGAAATCAGCGTGCGTTCGAACGCTGAAAGGGCGCGAACGACGGTCGCAAGACTGATCTCGCCTTTCCTGTCCGGGAATGCCTTCGGGAAGAGGTCTCGGTAGATCGGTTCAGCTTCAAGGCGCCGCCTCATTTCGGCTTCGAGGCCCGCCATGCCGAGTTCGACTGGCTCCTGTCCGAACAACGGGACAAGGGCCTGCTGCTCCAGCGAATGGAGTAGCGGGTTGCCCCACGTCATCACAGGAGCGTAGGCCACATTGGCCAGAGACATCGAATTCCTGGGCGTATGATCGCCGGTGACGCCCGGAGAAACCGCTAGTCCATCGGTGAAGGCGAGTTCCTGCCTGTGGCAGCTGGCGCAGGATTTCGTCAGATTTGCCGAAAGGCGCACATCGTAAAAGAGTCGCCGCCCCAGTTCGACCTTGTCGGCGTTGAGCCGATTGGAGGCAGGTTCGAGCGGGGGCGGCGTCCAGTCGGGCAGGCCCAGGTCGTAGGTGACCGGGACGAGATCGGCGACGGCGGAGGAGGCGGCCGTCTCCACATCTGACGACGCTGCCGGCTCGGCCTGATTGCGTCCCGATGCGCAGGCGGGAAGCATCACGGCAAGGGCCACGATGGCGAGACGTCGCCGGATCATGTCAGCCCGCCTTCACGAAGGTCTGGCCGGACGAAGCCTTGCCGCGAAAGTTCAGTCCGAACCGGTCCATGATGGCGATGCAGTCGTCATCATCAACGAACGCCATGCAGCCGGATGCGGAGCTGGGCGCGTTCACGGTGACGTCAGTCCCCGAAAGCAGAGCGGCGAGATCCAAGACAACCGTCTGTCGTGCGATGTCGAACTTCTCCAACCTGAACGTCGGCCGGTTGGGATTTTCGCACGGCTTGTCGGGCGGTGTCATCGGACTGCCTGCGCCGCATTCCGTACTGCCAAGATGGATTGAGAAGCCGCTGGCGTTCATGCCCGGCATGCCGGCCATCTTGCCGTGGCCGGGGGCGGCGGTCTTGTTGGCGGTCTCAAGATCAATGGTCGTGAATTTGTAACCAATGCGCCAAGGCCAGGTCAGCGCGGTGTAGTTGAGTGGCGCCGCGGCGAGCGTCGGATCCTTGTGATTGAGGTCGTAGGGAATCCCGATCTGGAAGATCAGGCCGACATAGTCCCCATCCGGCGCCGATCCGCGCACTACGCTGTTCATCGCCTTGTTGCCGTTGCAGTTGCCCGTGCCGTCCTCGAAGTCCAGAAGCGCGACCGACGCGTTCTGCCACTGATCATCGGGCGTGAGGGCAAGCGGGACTTCGCGCCCATCGCGCGCAATGAGACGAACTTCACTTAGGTAGATACGGAAATCCTGGGGCAGGATCGTCGCCTTCGACGATCCGACGTTTGCATAGCTTTCGCCGCATTTTAGGGGCTTTTCGCCCACGCGCGCATCAAAACTGATTTGAACGGGATGCAGACCCGCTTTGGTCGCAGGCGTTGAGGTGCAGGCGGCTGCGCCCAGCGCCGCAAGCGTGATGCCGCAGCGGAGTGATCCGGCGACGCCGGACAGAGTCCGGCCGAATATGTGAGCAGACATGATGAGCTTGGCCTGAAACTGCGCGCTCGCAAGGAGGCGCACGTATGACGTCAGGCGGGACAATGCCCGCCGCGAAGCAGCGTCAGATCAGGCTTGGAGGTCCAGTCGACGGCGGCGGCGGCGCAGCGATGCCGCGGCCCGGGCGAATGTCGCCATTGCCAAAGACGACTGGTTCGACTGCCGCGCGAAATGCGACGGGTTCGGCTGAGACAACAGGCGAGGCGAACACCGGAGCTGCGGCGAAGACACAGGTCTGATTGGATGTCTTGTCTTTCGCGGGGGCCGAGGGAAGACTGCCGGGATCAACCCGCTTTCCCGTATCCAGGTCGATGACCTGAGGCGCCTGATGATGGCCCTCGCAGAGTTCGACAACCAGATACCGGCCCTGGGACGTCTCCGCAGCGGCAACCATATATCCAGCCGGCACGATCGCGCGCACGAACAGGGCGAGGAGCGCAATCGCCCCCAGTTGCCGTCCCGCGTTTCTAAACCAGCTGAGAATTGTCAGTCTCCCGTCACCAATAAGGCTAAGTGGTTTCGCGTCCGAATGAAAGCGCGTTGCTGAGTCGCAGGATGACAAGTCTACGAGAGCTTCACGGCCTCCCGGGCAGCGCAAGCCATTCGCCTGTCGCGAGCGCCCGATAGGCAAATTCCTACGGCATCGATTGACCCGTCACGCTTGCGTCTGGGACGTCCGATGCGATTCATTCTTGTCGGTGCTTGCGTGTTTATGGCGACGTCGCCCTGTTTGCTCAGGAAGCCGAAAAGCGCGACACCGTCATCATCTAAGGCCGCCCACTGGACCTGGTCGGAGAGGCGACCTCTGCCTCCGAAGGCATTGTCGGCTACGCCGACTTCCAGGACCGGCCATTCTCGCGCGTATGGGAGCCTGTCGAAGTGATCTGCGGCGCTGTGGCCACGCAGTACTCCGGGGAAGCAAGGCCAGTCAGTATTTCCTGCCCGATTTCGACCTCGACCACGGCGCCGCCTTTTCCGCCAGCATTGACGGCATACCGATCAACTCAACCACACGCGTTCCTTAAATGCTTGCCTCAGCGCTTACCCAACGGGTCGCTGGTCGATCACCTTCCCTCGAATGAACTGTCACCCAAAACGGCACCCAGCGAGACGCTCAAGGGTATGTTTGCAGAATCCAACCGCCGTATCCGATTGATTTATCGTGCCAGCGTCTGGGCTCGAACCGGGGACCTCTAAAGAGGACTATTGCATATCGCGAGTCGCCGACGGGGACGCGGGGATGGCTCCGCGTGGTTTTGGCGAGCCGCTTCAAGGCGGCCCTAGCGCTCGTCACACAGAAACGCGGTTCATCCTTTGACGCTGCGCGTCACCCCCGCAATCGTTTCTCGCCAGCTGGATCACGGAGGCCTTTCACCTCTTGGATCCCCAAGGCCATCGGCGGAAAGGTCGGGCTATTCATCGCCTGATCTACCTGCGCCATGCCTGCCCGTCTCAGCGACAAGGGACCTGGCGCTATTCCTCGCATTGGCTTTATGGACGATAGTCTTCGGGAGGACCCAACCGCTCGATCGCATCGCCCCTCGCGCCGTTGAACAGCGCGGCTGACCTCCATGCGGGGGCGACATGGGCAATATCTCACGGGGTGGGACGAGGTTGGGATGAGCGGGGCTCGATCCATCACCTGTTTTCGCGCTTGGGCGTTGAGCGTGTTGGGAACGATGTTTGCGGCTGGGATTGGATTCCGCGGAATTGCTGGGGATGGTGCGGCGATTGACAGGCGCCCGGCATGAAAAGGCCCGCTGTTGTCAGCGGGCCTTGGAGTGATTGAAAGTGCGATCGCCTAGGGCGTCTTGGCTTCTTGCGCGGCCTTCTCGTCGTTGGCGCGCTTGATGACGTACTGCATGATCGCGTCGGTTTCTTCTTGTGTCAGCATCGTCTTGAAGCTTGGCATGCCGCGTTGGGCGCGGTCGCCGTCACGGACGGTGCTGTTCCACGAGTTGCCGAAGGACAGCAGGCTCGAGTAGCGCAGGTCGGGGGCGATGGCGCCGGCTGCGGGGATGGCGGTCTGGCCGTGGCAGACGGCGCAGTTGGCGGCGAAGAGGGCTTCGCCCGACGCTACTGCTTCATTGTTGGCGGTGAGCAGTGGCGGGTCGATTTTCACGCGGGCAGGCGCACCGTTTGCAGAGGCGGGCAGTTCGGTCGGGAGCGCCGCCTTGCCGCCGGTTTTGAAGACGAGAAGGCGCGAGTTGTTGCCGCTGAGCAGGCTGGTGCGTTTCTGATCGTTCGGCAGGCCGCGGGCGCCGACGAGAACGGCGACCTGTTGCTGGCCATCGACGGTGAAGGTGGCGGGAGCAGCGACGATGCGAGCCTGCGTCGGCGCGGACCAAAGCTTCTGGCCGGTCGTGGCGTTGTAGGCGCTGAAGTCGCCCTTATGGTTGCCGGAGAAGATCAGGTTGCCGGACGTGGCGAGGATGCCGCTGCCGCCGTAAACCTCGTTCGGCACGCGCCAGACTTCCTTCGCCTTCACCGGATCCCACGCGAGGAGATAGCTCTCCTGCTTGGGCGCTGTTCCAGTTGCGACGACCGGCGTGACGCCGACGCCCGGCGTGAAGCCGATGCCAGTGTTCCAGCCTTCGAGGTTGAGCTTGAAGTTCGGGATGGTGGCGAAGGTGGTCGAGTTGATGTGGACCGGCAGGTAGATGAGGCCGGTTTCGGGGCTGAACGCCATGGGATGCCAGTTGTGCATGCCCTGCGCGGTTGGCGAGACGACGACGGGAACGCCGGTCTTGTCGTAGCGCGCTTCGGGCACTTCGACCGGGCGGCCTGTCTTCAGGTCGACGTGCGTGGCCCAGGTGAGCGGTGCAAACTTCTCAGCGGAGATGAGTTGGCCCGTCTCGCGGTCGAGCACGTAGAAGAAGCCGTTCTTCGGCGCCTGCATCACGACGCGGCGCTTGCCTTCCGGGAAGTTCAGGTCGGCGACCATGATCGGCTGGGTGGCGGTGTAGTCCCAGGTTTCGCCGGGCGTGGTCTGATAGTGCCACCTGTACTTGCCGGTGTTGGGATCGAGCGCGACGATGGACGAGAGATAGAGGTTGTCGCCGCCGCCGGGCGAGCGGATGGCCTGGTTCCATGGGTTGCCGTTGCCGGTGCCGACATAGATGGTGTCGAGTTCCGGGTCGTAGGCCATGCCGTCCCAGACCGTGCCGCCGCCGCCGATCTGCCAGTAGGCCTCGCCTTTCCACGTCTTGGCGGCTTCGGCGAGTTCGGGTTGTTCGAATGGCTTGGTAGGATCGCCGGGGATCGTATACCAGCGCCAGGCCATCTTGCCGGTTTCGGCGTCATAGGCGGAGACGTAGCCGCGCACGCGGTATTCGGCGCCGCCGTTTCCGATGATGACCTTGCCTTTCACGATGCGCGGCACGCCGGTGATCGTGTAGGGCAGATTGGTGTCGGTGGTTTGCGTTTCCCACACCGGCTTTCCGGTCTTGCCATCGAGCGCGATCAGGCGGCCGTCGAGCGCGCCGAGATAGATTTTACCGTTCCACGCGGCGACGCCGCGATTGACGACGTCGCAGCAGGCGTCGGCTCCCTTGGCGCGGTTGATCTTCGGGTCATAGGCCCAGAGTTCGGCGCCGGATTTGATGTCGTAGGCTTTCACCATGCTCCAGGCGGTAGTGACGTACATCACGCCGTCGACGATGATGGGCGTGGCTTCCTGGCCGCGTTCGGTATCGATGTCGGCGTACCAGGAGAGGCCGAGTTCGCGCACGTTCGTATCGTTGAGCTGGTCGAGGTTCGAGAAGCGGTCTTCGTGATAGTTAAGGCCGGTGGCGAGCCATGAGCCGGGCTCGCGGTCTGCGCTGATCAGGCGCTCGGCGTTAACGGCGGCGGCGCCTGTCGGATTGGCCGGAGTGGCGTCAATTGCGACGGTGGGGTTGTTGTTGCTGCAGGCGGCGAGGCCAACCAGCAGGGCAGGCGCGGCGACAGCCAGCGACATCAGGTAGGCGCGCATCAGGGTTCCCTCCGCGAATGGCCTGTTTTCGGCCAATTCTGTTGTGCCTGAGCGTTAAACCACGTTCCCCTCAGAACCCGCCCGGCGGGGCAACCTATGAGGCCGCGACCGCCTCGGCAATACGCTCGGGCGCTGTTGTCGCCTCGACCGAGGGATCAGATCAATCAAGGATGATCGCCCGTTGGTGGAGCGCGTCGAGCGCTGCCTCCGGGGTTGAGGTGTCGGCCATCAGCTGGCGGAAGCTGGCGGGCAAGAAGCCGCCGTCGATCATGTGGTCGACCAGCTTGAAGAAGGGGGCCCAGTAGTCGTTCTCCGACAGGAAAGCCATTGGCTTGCGATGGAGCGATAGCTTGGCCCATGACAGTGTCTCGACGGCTTCCTCCAGCGTGCCGATGCCGCCGGGAAGGACGATGAGGCCGTCGGCTTCATCGAGGAGCGTCTGCTTTCGCTGGTGCATGTTGTCAGTGTAACGGTTCTCGATGCCGTCGAGCACGCCTTCGAGGTCGCGCAGGAAGTGAGGCATGACGCCGAGCACCTTGCCGCCGGCGTCGCGCGCGTTGGTGGCGACAGCGCCCATCAGGCCGACATCGCCGCCGCCATAGACGGTGCGCCAGCCGCGGGCGGCAATGGCCTTGCCGAGCTTCTCGGCGAGCTTGATGTAGCTAGGGTCGGATCCTGGGGCGGAGCCGCAGTAAACGGTCACG
Organism: Hyphomonadaceae bacterium; assembly: GCA_016714495.1. GTDB lineage: Bacteria > Pseudomonadota > Alphaproteobacteria > Caulobacterales > Hyphomonadaceae > UBA7672. Next base: position 579,184 of record JADKDU010000002.1, read on the forward strand.
GACGTAATTCCGGGCATTCTTCTTCTCTCTTTTTTGAAAGACATAGATGCGCCGGTTCGGCGAGGAGGCAAAGACGTTCACTCTGCCGGCTGTCCGGTCGGGCACATTAACAGCACTGCTGACATGGGGGTGGCGGCAGGCCCGGACCGGGAAACCAGCGGAACTCTGGCGTTTCCCGCGGTGCGCGCCTATTTACCCGGGCATGGCCAATCACCCCCGCGCAGCTTCAGCAACCGATGTCGATGCAATCGGGACCGGGGATGCGGGGCTTGGCGCGTCGCTGGTGCGGATCGGGAAGATCATGGCCCGGCCGGAACTGGCCAAGTGGCGGCCGGTGATGGTCATCGCTCTAGTGTTGACGCTGGCAAGCAAAGTGTTTGCTGTCTACGCGCCCGTGTTCTTCGGTGATGCGATCAACCGGATGACAGGGCCGAACGCGGCGATGGCGGCGGTGATCATGCTGCTGACGTGGTGGACGGGGGCGCGGCTGTTGTCGAGCAACCTGCCTTACCTCCGTGACGCGCTGTTTGCGCCGGTCAGCCAGGATGCGCAGCGGCTGATCGCGGTAGAATCCTATGGGCACGCGCAAGGGCTGTCACTGGCGTTTCACCAGACGCGGCGGACGGGGGCGCTGAACCGCGTGATCGATCGCGGCGTGGCCGCGCTGGATTACCTGATCCGGTTCCTGGCGTTCAACATCGGGCCGACGCTGATCGAGCTGGCGCTTGCGGCCTTTGTGTTGTCGACGCGGTATAGCTGGGTGTCGGCGCTGGTCGCGGTTGTGGTGGTGGGGCTGTATGCGGTGTTCACCGGGCTGCTGACCAACTGGCGGACGGAACAACGGCGCAAGCTGAATGCAGCGGATACGGAGCTGCGCGCTCTGGCGGTGGACAGTCTTACCAATTTCGAGACGGTGAAGGCGTTCGCGGCGGAGACGCGCGAGACTGAACGCTATGACGCGGCGATGCGCGTTTACAACAAGAACATGGTGGAGGTGTCGCGCTCGCTGGCGTTGTTGAACGCCGGGCAGGATGTGATCATGGCGCTGGGCCTGACCGCTGTGGCCGGGATCACCGCTGTGGCGACGTTCAACGGGCAAGTGCAGGCGGGTGACATGGCGGCGGTGGTGCTGATCATGAGCAATCTCTATCGGCCGCTGTCGGTGCTGGGCTGGGCGTTCCGGGAGATCAAGCAGGGCGCGATCGATCTCGAGAAGCTGTACGGTCTGCTCGACATGAAGCCGGAAGTTTCCGACGCGCAGGACGCGAAGCCGCTGCAGGTGAAGGGCGGCGAGGTGCGGTTCGAGAATGTGTCGTTCACGCATGATGCGCGCTCGGCAGGCATCGATGGCGTGTCTTTCACGGTGCCGGCGGGAACGAAGCTGGCGGTGGTGGGGCCTTCGGGCTCCGGCAAGTCGACGCTGCTGAAACTGCTGTTCCGGTTCTACGACACCAAGGGTGGATCGGTGTTTGTAGACGGGCAGGATGTGCGCGGGCTGAAGCAGGAATCCTTGCGCGACAATATCGGGCTGGTGCCCCAGGAGGTGGTGCTGTTCAACGCGTCGATGAAGGAGAACCTGCTTTATGGGCGGCCGGATGCTTCGGACGAAGAGCTGCGTGAAGCGGCGCGGCGGGCGCAGTTGCTGGAATTCATCGACAAGCTACCGAAGGGCTGGGAGACGCGCGTGGGCGAACGTGGCGTGAAGCTGTCCGGTGGTGAGCGTCAGCGCGTGGGCATTGCCCGCGCGATCCTGAAGAACCCGGCGATCCTTGTGTTGGACGAAGCGACGTCGGCGCTGGATTCGGCGACCGAAGCTGACGTGCAAGGCGCGCTGGACGAGGCCGCGAAGGGGCGCACGACGTTGATGGTGGCGCACAGGCTTTCGACGGTGGCGGGCGCGGACGAGATCATCGTGCTAAGCGAAGGCAAGATCGTGGAGCGCGGAACGCACCACGAATTGCTGGATGCAGGCGGGTTGTATGCGGACCTGTGGAGTCGGCAGTCGCGAGCGCATGATCTTGCGGCTGAGGCTGCGGCGCAGCGGGTCGCCTGATCTTTCTTCAGTGTAACTGTCGGAACTACCCGGCGCCTCACGTCCTATGGCTGTAGAGCCGTAGCAGGAGAGCGCCATGCGGAAACTGCATCTCAAAATGTCGATGTCGCTGGACGGGTTTGTCGGTGGACCGAATGGCGAACTGGAATGGCTGTTCAAACATTCCGATCCCAAGTCGGATGAGTGGGAGGCGGCGGCGATCTCGGATGCCAGCCTGCACGTCATGGGATCGAAGACCTATGCCGACATGTTCTCGTGGTGGCCGTATTCCAACGAGACGTTCGCCAATCCGATGAACTGCATACCGAAGGCGGTGTTTACGCGGCGCGATACAGCGAGCGTGAGGGATGTGAAGCCGACGCAGGCGGTAAACGACGCGGCCAAGGCAGCGGAGGCGAGCGGGGAGCGGAAGCGGGAGCCGGATCCGAAAGTGCTGAAGGTGTGGCAGGATGCCTACATCGCCACGGGGCCGATGTAAGACGAGTTGGCGAAGCTGAAACAGCAGGACGGCAAGCCGATCCTTGCGCATGACGGCGCAGGCTTTGCGCGCAGCCTGATCGCGACGGGACTGGTGGATGCGTTCCAGCTGCTTGTTATTCCGACTGTGCTTGGCAAGGGCCTGCCGATCTTTACCGACGTGAAGGGGCCGATGGCGCTGAAGCTGGTCGAAGCGAAGCCATTTCCGAAAGGTTCGGTGGCGCATATTTATCGGCCTGGGTTAGGCGACCGATCGCTACTTGCCGATGAGGTCGAATGACGACGGCCCGACGCCGGATTCCTGATAGACTGCCTCGCTCCTCCCGTAACCGTAGTGTGGAGCGTTGGCGGGGACGAGGAAGTAGCTGCCTTCCGGGTATGTCTTGCAGGCGTTCTCATCGAACGTGTCGCCAAAGCCGTAGCAGAGATCACCCTCCACGACCGTGATGACACGCGGATCGGGATGCGTGTGTGGAAAGATCTTTCCGCCTTTCGTGATGTGGATGCGGATTGTGTACGGGCCTGCCTTGGCTGCTGAGCCGTCCAGCACGGCGGCAAAGGCGCCTGTCGCCGTCTGGGCCGCCATGGGCGAGAACCGCGGGCCGCTGACCCAGGAGCTTGTTGCAGGTTGGCTCGCGCAACCGGCGGCAAGCGCCAAAGCCATGACAGCGAACAAACGCATGAAAATCTCCCCTATCTCGGCAAGCCTAGTCTGCAACTGGGTCTGTGTCAGTTCTTCTCGACGATGCAAGCAGGTCTTCTCACACATTCTGCGGGAAAGGGTCGATAGTTCCGCCTTGTAAGACGTGCAGCAGGGCCGCACATTCGGGCGGACATGACCGAGGATCCGACCGCATGAGCGACGCCCCCGCCTATACGCCGCCGAAGGTGTGGACATGGAACAAGGAGAGCGGGGGGAAGTTCGCGAATATCAACCGGCCGATAGCCGGGCCGACGCATGAGAAGGCGCTGTCGGTCGGCAAGCATCCAATCCAGCTCTATTCGCTGGGCACGCCGAATGGTGTGAAGGCGACGGTGATGCTGGAGGAGTTGCTGGCGCTGGGCCATACCGGCGCCGAGTACGATGCGTGGCTGATCGACATCAACAAGGGCGAGCAGTTTTCGAGCGGGTATGTCGAGATCAACCCGAACTCGAAGATTCCCGTGATGGTGGATCATGGCGAGCCGAAGCCGGTGCGAGTGTTCGAGTCGGGTTCGATCCTGCTTTATCTGGCTGAGAAGTTCGGTGCGTTCCTGCCGAGCGATCGGGCTGGGCGGACGGAGGCGTTGAACTGGCTTTTCTGGCAGATGGGAGCGGCGCCGTTTCTCGGCGGCGGATTTGGTCACTTTTATGCGTATGCGCCGGCGAAGTGGGAATACCCGATCGACCGCTATGCGATGGAAGTGAAGCGGCAACTCAATGTGCTCGACCGGCGGCTGGCCGAGACGGCGTATCTCGCGGGCGATGCGTATACGATCGCGGATATCTCGGTGTGGCCGTGGTACGGTTCAATGGTGAAGGGCATTCTCTACGACGCTGGCGAGTTTCTGGCTGTGCATGAATACAAGAACGTTATCCGCTGGACGGAAGAGATCGCGAAGCGACCGGCGGTGAAGCGTGGGCGGATGGTCAACCGCACATGGGGCGATCCGGCGAGCCAACTGCACGAGCGGCACCATGCGAGTGATTTCGACCTGAAGACACAGGACAAGGTCAAGGTTGCGACCTGAGGGCTGGTGTTGACCTGGCTTGTGGATCGGCGCCACGCAGGGGGATCCTTGTGGGGGCCGCATGCGATCATTCCTGTTCAGCGTCGGGTTCTGGTGGATTTCGATTCTCTATGTGCTGATGGCGGCGCTTCTCGCGCTGGCGCCCGGACCTGCGGGTGTGCGCTGGGCGGTGCGGCGTTATTCGCGGCGCATGGTGCAGCTGATGAAGCTGTGCGGGATCAAGTCGGAGGTGCGCGGACGTGAGCGGCTTCCGCCGCCGCCCTTCATCGTGGCGCCCAAGCATTCGAGCTATGGCGACGGCTTCTTGATGTACGTGCAGTTCGACGATGTGGCGTTCGTAACGGGCGATCACCTCGAGCGGTTTCCGCTGGCGCCGAAAGTGCTGGAAAAGCTGGGCGCAATCGTGATCGACAATTGCGGCGGGTCGGAAGCGCGGCGCGATCTTGAAGCAAGCTTTGCGAAGGCAGCCGAAGACAAGCGGATCGTGCTGATCTACCCCGAGGGGCACCTCACCAAGGTGGGCGAGCACAAGCGGTTTCGCGCTGGCGTTTGGCACATGCAGGAAGCCGCGCAGTGGCCCGTGGTGCCGGTAGCGACGAGCCTAGGCCTGCGCTGGCAGCAGCAGGATTACGCCAAATATCCAGGGCCTGCGGTGATCGAGTTTCTGGATCCGATCCCGCCGGGGTTGGGGAAGGATGAGTTCCTGGAGCGGCTCGGCGGCGCGATCCGCAGCAATACGGACCGGCTGATTGCGGAAGGACAGGCGTGGGACAAGGCGAATGGAGTGGAACGAGCGGCGCAGAAGGTAACGGTCGACGCAAAGCCTGATACTGCTTCACAGAATGCCCGAGAATAGAGGAGCGCCAAAAGTGGCTCGTAAATCCCCGCGCGATGTTGAAAACACGTACACTCGCGCCCAGTTTGTAACGAAGCTGCGGCGCTTCGCGGACAGTGTGGAGCGGGGCGAGGCGTTCGTGATCCAGCTCGCTGGCGAGCGCGTGCACGTGCCGGCGCGGGCCGTGTTCAACATCGAGCATGAACGCGATGGCGACGGCGAAGAGATCGAGTTCCAGATGAAGTGGAAGGCGGAGTGATGACGACTGCATACGATTTCAATTTCACGTCGATCGACGGCAGGCCGCTGCCCCTTAAAAAGTTCAGCGGGCATCCGGTTCTGATCGTCAACGTCGCCTCGAAGTGCGGATTGACGCCGCAGTATGAGGCGCTGGTGCAGCTCTATCACGACCTCAAGGAACAAGGGCTGGTGGTGCTGGGCGTGCCGTCGAACCAGTTCATGGGACAGGAGCCCGGGACGAATGAGGAGATCCAGACATTCTGCTCGACGACCTATGGCGTCGATTTTCCGCTGACGGCGAAGACCGATGTGAAGGGCGAGACGGCGCATCCCTTCTATCGGTGGATGAGGCAGGAGCTAGGTGAGCCGGCGGAGCCTGTGTGGAATTTCCACAAGCTGCTGATCGGCAAGGATGGCAAGGCGCTGCAGGCGTTCGCGCCGACGGTCGCGCCCGAGGCGCTGGAGATCAAGGCTGCGATCGATGGGGCGCTTGCAACATGACGAATGCTTATGAGTTCAAGTTCATCGGCATCGATGGATCAGTGCTGCCGCTGAAAAAGTTCGAGGGGCAGGCGCTGCTGGTCGTCAACGTTGCTTCAAAATGCGGGTTCACGCCGCAATACACCGGGCTGCAGAAGATTCACGCGGAGTATCACGACCGCGGCTTCAATGTGATCGGCGTGCCGTGCAACCAGTTCCTGTGGCAGGAGCCTGCGAAGGAAACCGAGATCGCGGCGTTCTGTGCGGTGACCTACGCGGTGACTTTTCCGATGACGGAGAAAACTGCGGTGAAGGGTGGCAAGGCGCATCCTTTCTACAAGTGGACGCGCGAGCAGCTGGGACGCGCAGCGCATCCGGCGTGGAATTTTCACAAGCTGCTGATTAGCAAAACGGGTCAGCCGGTTAAGGCTTTCAAGTCGAAGATAGAGCCGGAAAGTCGGGGAACTGCGCAGCGCCATCGAGGCCGTGCTCTAACGTACGCAGTTTTGTTCGGACTGTTGCGTAAATTCCACGTTCGCCTGGAAGGTGAGTCGGCGCATGAATTTTGCGACCGAAGAGCTTATGGCGACTCTATTTTCTGCAAATAGCTAGCCCGGCGCGCGACCCCGTGTTCATTAACAGATTGGGGCGCCAAAAAGGCGTTTGGACGTGTGACCCTTCTGCGACAGACGAATCTATCTGCACGCTGATAGATGGCCGCCGCGAGCAATCCGCTCGTTCCTACCGGCAGGATATAAACGTGAAAAAATATGTCGTGACCGCCTCTCTCATGGCGGGCTTCTCCATGGTCTCCGGCGCTGCTTTCGCTCAAACGACGGGCACGATTGGCGCAACCGCCCAGCACATCGATCCGACGGGCGGCGATAATACGCAAACCTACGGCGTCAATGGCGGCGTCGCACTCGATCTGGGCAGCACGCTCGCTGTTCTACTCGACGCCTCCTATTCCACGAACAACGATTCTGACGTCGACACGATTGGCGGCACCGCACACGTTTTGTCGCGCGACGCAGACCGTGCGTTCGGCGGCTTCCTCGGCTACGCCAACGTTGATGGCGGCAGCGACAACTCTGACGTCTGGTCGGTTGGCGGCGAATACGCCAAGTTCTTCGACACCTCCACGCTGGCGTTTACGGGCGCTTTCGCGACCGCCAATGACACCAATGTGGACGCATGGGGCCTGCAAGCCGAATATCGTCTGTTCGCCGACGACAACACGCGCATCGACTTCGGCGCTGGTTGGGCCAACATCGATTACGGCTCCGATGATGGCGACGGCTTCCAGCTTGGCGCTGGCGTCGAACACCGCTTCGCCGGTTCCCCGATCAGCCTCGGCGCCAACATCTCGTATGTTGACACGGCCGTTTCCAGCGACGCGATGGTCGTTGGCGGGACGCTGCGCTTCGACTTCGGCAACGGCTCGCTGAAAGAACGTGACCGCAAGGGCAACACGTTCGGTTCGGTCAACAGCCTGCTGTCGTTCCTGCAGTAGTCTAATCTGATCAGATGAAGGCATCCACCGTTCGCGGCGGATGCCGACGGTCTACGCTTGGGGCGGTCCTTCTGGGCCGCCCTTTTCGTTTACGGCGCTGTGCGACATAGTCTGCTTGCTGGAAAGGCGAGACGCGATGCGCGTGGGAATCGGCATTCTGATGGCGGCCATGCTGGCGTCTTGCCACGGCGCGCCGGCGCCTGCCGCGCAGATTGAAGCGGATGCAGGGTCATCCATGCCGCGTGGACATGCGTTTGACCTGACATCGGCGCGCACGGGGCTGGAATATGTGGTGCTGGTTTCAGAGCCAGTCGACCCGTTGCCGGCGGGAGCAAAGGCGCCGGTTGTCTACGTGACGGACGGCGACTGGTATTTCGGCATGGCGACCGACGCTGTGCGACAGCAGAAACTTCAGGGCGCGATGGGGCCGACCTATGTGGTCGCCATAGCCTATGCCCGCGCGACATCCGACATGGTTTATTCGCGGCGCGAGCACGAGCTGGTGCACAAGCCGTTCAAGGGCGAGAACGGCGTGATGGGTGGGGGCGGAGAGGATTTCCTCTTGTTCGTGACGGAGCAGGTGCGGCCATTGGTTGAAGGTCGGTTTCCGATCGACAAGAACCGCGCCGTGCTGGCGGGGCAGTCGCTGGGCGGCCTGTTCGCCACGAACGTACTGCTGTCGAAGCCTGAGAGTTTCTACGGCTATCTGATCGGAAGCCCTTCGCTCTGGGCCGACCCTTCATTGCTCGCCGCATCGCGCAACTTCACCAGGGGCGAGGGGCATCGTGTCTATGTCGGCGTTGGCGGCGGGGAGTCGCCCCCGACGCGCGGCTACGCCAGGAGTCTGGCGGAGGCATTGTCGGCCAGGTCGACCGGCCTCGCCGTCGAGAGCGCGGAGCTGGCCAGATATTCCCACATGACAATGCAAGGGGCGTGGTTTGCGGCCGGATTGCGCTATCTATTGCCCAAGGCTGGAGCGTACTAGACGTCCGGGCTTTCGCGGGGGCCGTCCTTGGCATGCATCCAACGCAGCAGGGGCTTCAGCGGGAAGACCCAGGCAAAGCCCACGATCGGAAAATAGAGAACTTTCCAGGCCCAGTGTTCCGATGCGATGCGATCGCCCACCACAGCAGCTACGGCGATATAGCCGAGCATCCAGGCGACCAGGGCCACGGAACCGATTGCCTTGCGCAAGAACGCCTCCAGATGCGGCTTTCCGGCCGCTGGCCTTCCGTTCTCACAGGTAGGATAAGCGCGCAATGAGCGAGGCTGTCGCTGTCATCCTGCCGGGAAATTCCCCGGCGAACTCCATGGTTCCCGCCAAGGGCGTGGCGCTGGTGCGCGCCTGGCTGCTGGTCATTGCCGGGATGGTCTACGCGATGATCCTGGTCGGGGGGGCGACCCGGCTGACTGACAGCGGACTGTCGATCACGGAATGGAAGCCGCTGTTGGGCGCTTTTCCGCCGATGAATGAGACGGACTGGGCCGACGCCTTCGCCAAATACCAGTCGATGACGGCGCAGTATCACCTGCTCAACCCCAATATGGATATCGCAGGGTTCAAGGGTATCTACTGGTGGGAATGGAGCCATCGCGAACTCGGCCGGGTGATCGGCGTGGTGTTCGCGCTGCCGCTGATCTTCTTCTGGGTGACGGGGCGGACGACGAAGAAGCTGTTGCCGCATCTGCTGATCCTGTTCGCGCTGGGCGGGCTGCAGGGGCTGATCGGGTGGTGGATGGTGTCGTCTGGGGTAAACTCCGAACTGACGTCTGTCGCGCCTTACCGGCTGATGACGCATTTCGGGCTGGCGCTGCTGATCATCTGCTATTGCTTCTGGCTCTGGATGGAGCTGGGCGCGGCCAAGCGCGAGACGCCGCGTGACGCTTTCGGCTGGGCGACGGCGCTGATCTGGATTTCGGGAGTACAGATGGCGCTGGGCGCGCTGGTCGCGGGGCTCGATGCGGGCAGGGGCTATACGGACTGGCCGCTGATGTCAGGTCATGTCGCGCCGCCAGAGATGTGGTCGATGGATCCGTTCTGGCTGAACTTCGCCGAGAACCCGGCGACGGCGCAGTTCTTCCACCGGCTGGCGGCGTATGGGCTGCTGGGCCTTGCGGCGTGGACGGCGTGGAAGTTCCGCGCGCAGCACTGGTCGCTCTTCAAGTTATTTGCCGGGCTGGTGCTGGCGCAGGCTGTGCTGGGCGTGGCGACACTTATGCGCGCTGCGCCGCTCGACATGTCGCTGACGCACCAGGCGTTGGGGACGATCGTGTTGCTGGCGGCGACAAGGCTGGTATGGACGGCGAAGCCCGCCTAGGCGCGGCCATCCGTGAGGGCTAGGGCCCTTGAGACGGCGTTGGCGAGGCCGGCGGTGTTTCCGCAGGCGGGCGCGACTTGCGCGGCAGCTTGCCGGGATGGTTCGAGGCGAGCATCGCGAAGGTCGCGAGCAATACGGAATTGCGGCGCATGTCTTCGGGCTGCAGGGCTTCGAAGAAGTCGAGATTGGTGTGGTGCGTCTTGGGCTCGTACTCAAGCGGGTCCTGGATGAACTGGAAGCCGGGCAGGCCAGCATTGTCGAACGAGATATGATCCGTCGAACCGGTGTTGCGCGGGGAGACATGTGTCATGCCCAGGTCGCGCACAGGCTCCATCCATGACCGGAAAATCGGCGCGACCGCGGCGTTGCTCTGGGCATAGATGCCGCGGATCGAACCGGCGCCATTGTCGAGGTTGAAGTAGGCCTGAAAGCGGCTGTGCTCGCGCTTGATCGGCACGATGTTGCCGCGTGCATTGCCGGGCGCGGGAACGCCGCGTCCGCCGCCGAAGTGCTGGGCGACATAGAGGCGTGATCCGATCAGGCCCTGTTCCTCGCCATTCCACAGGCACACACGCACGGTGCGCTTCAAGGGCGTCTTGTTGGCCTTGAGCAGGCGCATTGCTTCGAGGGCGATGGCGCAGGGGCCGCCATTGTCGGTTGCGCCGGTGGCGGCATGCCATGAGTCGAAGTGCCCGCCGATGATGACGACTTCGCTGGGAAGCTCCGTACCGCGGATCTCGCCCACGACGTTGAACATTTCCGGATTGTCGAACCAGTCGTTCTGGATATCGGCTTCGATGACGACAGGCTGGCCGAGCTGCACCGAGCGCGCGATGCGGCCATAGTGTTCGGCTTCGATGTTGATGCGCGGGATCTGCTGGTCGGGCAGGTCGGTGCGCACGCCGCCCTGTACATTGACGGCGCCGTGGCCTTTGTTGGTCGCGAACACGCCGAGCACGCCTTCGCTGAAGAACCACGCATTGCGGGCGTTGGCCTGTGCGACCGCCTGGAGATTCGGAGGAGAAGGCGGGGTCGCCGGCGGCGTGCCGGTTTCGGGCGGGCGCGCCGGGATCTCCAACGCGTCGAGGTCTTCCTTGGTGTAGCGCTTGGCGACAGGGTCCCACTGAGCGCGCATTACGGTCGGCGTCTGGCCGAGAATCCATTTACCGCGCAGCTTGCCGGCGTATTTTTCCTTCAGAACTTTCTCGTCTAGTTCGGTGACGAGCACGCACTCGCCGCTGACGAGACCCTTCGTGCCGGGCGTCCACGAAACGGACATGCCCGTGATGGGAAATGCGTTGGGCGTTATTGCTGCAAGATAGAATTTCCGGTTTGCCCAGCCGCGCGGGAAGCCGTTGTTGGTTCCTGTCGGATCAGTCGGCCATGGCTCGAGCGTGGCGTCGGTAAGGCCCCATTCCTTCATCTTGCCGACGACCCAGTCGGCCGACTTGCGGATGCCCGGCGATCCGGAGAGGCGCGGGCCGAGCACATCCATCATGTAGCTGGCGGTCGACATCACCTGCGAAGTGTTCTCGTTGAGCCCGCTGCGCAGGGCGGCGATGGCGTCGTAGTTGATGGCGGCTTCAGCGGTGGCTCGGGCTGTGAATAGGGCTGGCGCAAAGGCGGAGGCGGCTGCGGCGGTCATGAAGGAACGGCGGTTCATGCGGGTCCCCTGAAACTGGTCAGGTCGACTATACGGGGCGAAACGGCGCCGTCGATTGAACTCGCCGGCAACGCGTTCGACAGAATGTGAGCTGCCTATAGGGCATGCGAGTGTGCTATAGCGCGGGCATGGAAACGGCTGTTGTCATTGCGGGTATTGCGGTCATCGGCTTGACGGTGCTTCCCATCTTCCTGCTGGGCAGGGCGTTCAAGGGCGCACCTAAGCGGGTCAAAGACGTGACCAAAGCGTCTGGCGGGCAGCCCGATGGCGGGGGGGAAGGCCAGGGCCATTCGTAACCATAGGTTCCGACGAACGGGGGATTCGCGGCCATGCGCGCGACCTTCGCGTTCGCTCATGCCGCCCGGCCCTTTTGTCTCAGCCAACGCAGCACCAGCATCCACAGAGAAAAATATTATATATAACAACGTTCTACCATGATGGGACGCAGGCTTGCGTCGTCGGGGTGGGGATCAAGCCGGGCAACCGGTGAGACCTTGAAACGCAATGGCCGTGCGCTGTTGACATTGGTTGGGTCGCCCTGTAGCTGCACGCGTTCGAAATTCAGTACGAAACCTTGTCTGAGAAAGGCTCCGCAAGGGAGCATGCAAACCGTTTCTGTAAAACCGGCTGACGCCGTGAATAAGTGGGTCGTGATCGATGCCGAAGGCGTCGTTGTGGGCCGTCTGGCTTCGTACATTGCGCTTCGCCTGCGCGGCAAACATCGTGCGGACTACACCCCGCACGTTGACCTTGGCGACCACATCGTCGTCATCAATGCGGACAAGGTCGCCATGACCGGTCGCAAGCTGGTGCGCAAGAAGTACCACCGCCACACCGGTCACCCGGGCGGCATCAAGACCACGACGCCGGAGAAGATCCTGGCCTCGAAATTCCCCGAGCGGGTGCTCGAGCTGGCTGTGAAGCGCATGATGCCGGGCGAGAGCCCCCTCGCGCGCAAGCAGTTCTCCAAGCTCCGCGTGTATGCCGGTGTCGATCACCCTCACACCGCCCAGAACCCGGAAAAGGTCGACTTCAAGTCGAAGAACTCCAAGAACGTGAAGGTCGCCTGATCATGGCTGAAGCCGTCGAATCCCTTGGCAGCATCAAAGACCTCGGCGTGAAGGCTGCGCCCGCGCAGGCCCCCGCTACCGCGAAAATCGACAAGCTCGGTCGCGCCTACGCCACTGGCCGCCGCAAGACCGCTACCGCCCGCGTCTGGATCAAGCGCGGCACGGGCAAGATCGTCATCAACGGCAAGGATCAGACGGTGTACTTCGCCCGTCCGGTGCTCCGCCTTATGATCAAGCAGCCGCTGGAAGCCGCCAAGCGCGAGACGGAAATCGACGTGATCTGCACCGTTGCTGGTTCGGGCCTCACCGGCCAGGCTGGCGCTGTTCGTCACGGCATCGCTCGCGCGCTCGTGAACTTCGAGCCGGAACTGCGCACCGCGATGCGTCCGCAGAAACTGCTGACCCGCGACCCGCGTGCGGTTGAGCGGAAGAAGTACGGCAAAGCGAAAGCTCGCCGTTCCTTCCAGTTCTCGAAGCGCTAGTCGCCTCGATACGTGTTTCGAGGAGGGCGCTTCGGGCAACCGAAGCGCCCTTTTTCTTTGTCCTGTTCCAGCGGGTTTGAGTCATGGATCCGAAGGTCTTCATCGACGGCGAGGCGGGCACCACCGGCCTGCAGATCCGCCAGCGACTTGCGGGGCGCCGCGACCTGCAGGTTATCTCGATCGATCCCGAGCGCCGCAAGGATCCGGCGGCGCGGGCCGAGATGCTCAATGCGGCCGATGCCGTCATCCTGTGCCTGCCGGACGACGCCGCTAGGGAAGCGGTGAAGCTCGTCACCAACCCGCGCACGGTGATCATCGACGCCTCGACCGCCTTCCGTGTCGATCCGCACTGGGTCTACGGCTTTCCGGAAATGGAAGACGGCCATCGCGTGATGATCCAGCGCTCGAAGCGCATCTCCAACCCGGGTTGCTATCCCACCGGCTTCATCGGCCTGACCGCGCCGCTGGTGCGCGAGGGGCTGATCCCGGTGACGACGCCAATCACCGTCAACGCCATCTCGGGCTATACCGGCGGCGGCAAAGGGCTGATCGAGGAATTCCAGGCCCAGCCGAGCGAGATCACCAATGACGCCTATCGCGCCTATGGCCTGACGCTGTCGCACAAGCATGTGCCGGAGATGACGCGCTATTCGGGGCTTGCCCGGCCGCCATTGTTTGCGCCGTCCGTGGGGCGCTATGCCCAGGGCATGCTCGTGGAAGTGCCGCTGCAGCTGTGGTCGCTGCCCGCTACGCCGACGCCGAAGCAGCTCCGCGAGGCGCTGGCCGATTTCTATCAGGGCGAGCAGTTCGTCAGCGTGGCGGGCGACGAGGAAACCGCCGCTCTGCAGAAAGAGCGCGCCGGCGCGGGCGGTTATGTCGAGGAGCTCGATCCCGAGGCGCTCAACAGTACCAATCGCATGAAGCTGTACGTCTTCGGCAACGAAGCGACGCAACAGGCAAGGCTGGTGGCGCTGCTGGACAATCTCGGCAAAGGCGCATCAGGCGCTGCGGTGCAGAACCTCAACATCGTGCTGGGCTTGCAGGAGAGTGCGGGGCTCTAGGCCGCCGGAGCGGCGATAGCGCCCTTTTCGCGGCCCATGTCGAGCGCATCGAGCTTGTCGAGCAGGTATTCGAGGTCGGCGCGCGGGATGGCCTGGAATTGCGTAAGGACGCGTTCGACCATGCGTTGGCGGAAGCGTTCCTTGTCGCCCGGGCCGCCGTCCATATCGGTCTTGTGGTAGATATCGACGGCCAGGCGGAACGCCGTGACCATGCCGGCGGGCAGGCCGGCGCGCTCGAAGATCGTCTTCAGGCCCAAAGTGCCGGCGTCGTGGATCATCAGCCACGCCTTGGAGCGGGGAATACCGCCCAGCTCGGCCAGCGCATGCTCGACGAAGCCCATATGCCCGAGGCAAAGCGCGCGCATGATCAGCGAAGGCGTGAGGCGGCCATTCAGATGGAGTTGTTGAACGAACCTCGCAGGGTCGGAAGCCAGGCCAGCCTGCTCGACGAGATCCAGCGTTGCGCGCTCGCGGGCGCCCGAGGCAATCTCGATCGCCAGCTGCGGCGGCAGCTCGTGTTTGTTGACCAGCGTGTCGAACAGTTCGCCGGTCACCATTGAGACGAGTTTTTCCGTGATGTGCAGCGGCAGCGTATTGCGCGAAATCAGCGCGCCTTTGATGTCGTCATCGTTAGCAAAGCGTTTCAGCATGCCCGCATAGGCGTCGTCCGAAAACGCCGCGCCTTCGTTCAGCGTACAGGCTTGCACGGCGGGTTTCGATGCATACAGGGTGATGACCTCGGTGAGGCCTTCGCCGAGCGTCGGGCGCTGCGCGATCGCGACTTGCTTTTCCGAGGAGCCCGAGAGCACGATCTCGACGAGGTCTTCATCGGTGATGACCGGCGAGTTCTTGAGAACCGGTATGGCGATCGCGTCGATATCCTTGGCCAGCTTGATCGCGATGTCCCGCGGAAGCTTGGGCGAATTGCGCAGGGTGACGGCGAGCGCGCGGCGGACGAGCACCGCGGCGTCGTTGCACATCAGGTCGAGGATCTGGCGGGCGGACTCGCGGTCCTCATCGGCCATGTCCATGGCGTCGATGCGTTTGCAGATCTTGTGGGCGGCGTTGGCGCGCGCCTCCGGGCTGTCGCCTCGAACGAGGCGCCGGATGTCGTCCTGCGTGAGGGACGTGCGCATTGTGGCGATCGTCATTCTTCGAGCCTTCCGGCTTGAACTACCTTGAAAAATGACAATTGCTGGAGGGGGTTAAGAGATATTTACGATCAGGTCGAAATCAGAGCTATCAGCAATAAATAAGGGACGCGGAAATGCTGCTCAAGGGCGTCAAAGTCATTGAACATGCTACCTATTATGCCGCCCCCGGCGCTGGCGGCATTCTTTCCGACTGGGGCGCGGAGGTGATCAAGATCGAGCCGCCCGGCGGAGATCCCGTCCGGTCCAATTTCCCCACCAAGGGCACGGGCAAGGAACACCTGACCGACAACCCGGCTTTCGACGGGGATAACCGGGGCAAGAAATCCATCGTGGTGGACACTCGAACAGAGGATGGGCGCGAGATTGTCCGCAAGCTGGTGGAAACGGCGGATGTGTTTCTGACCAATGTGCGGCCGGGCGGCATCGAGCGGTCGGGACTGGGCTATGATGTGTTGTCCAATCGGAACCCCAGGCTCGTCTATTGCGCGCTGACAGGCTACGGGCTGGAAGGGCCGGATGCGAATGCGCCGGGGTTCGATGTCGCCAGCTTCTGGTCACGCTCGGGCCTTGCGCGGCTGACGGCGCCGAAGGGCGCGGAGCTATTTCCAATTCGTACGGCTGCGGGGGACCACACAACCAGCATCGCTGCGGTGGCGGCGATCAACGCTGCGTTGATACAGGCGTTGAAGACAGGCAAGGGCCAGCTGGTCGATGTCAGCCTGTTGCGAACGGGGCTCTATACGCTCCACACTGATCTTGCAATCCAGCTGTTCTTCGGCCGCAACGCCTCCACGCGTCCACGTGCTGAGGCGTACAACCCGCTCACCAACTTCTTCAGGACGAAGGATGATGCGTGGATCTGCATCGTCGCGCGCGCCGGCAGGGCTGACCTGCCGCGCATGGCGCGGGCGTTCGAATTGCCCGGGATCGATGCCGATCCGCGCTTCCACGACGGTAAGTCGCGGCGTGATCACGCCGCGGAAATCACGGCGATGCTTGATGCGGCGTTTGCCCGCTTCACGCATGAGGAAATGGCCGCGCGCCTGACTGCCGAAGAAATCGCCTGGGCGCCGGCGCAGACGCTGGCTGACGTAGTGGTTGATCCGCAGGTGCGTGCAGCCGGCGGGATCGTCGAAATGCCGGCGCAGGATGGCGTAAGCACGTTCAAATCACCGGGAGGTCCGGCGCGGTTCCATGGTGTTGACGACGGTCCAAAAGGCCCGGGACCTAAGCTCGGGGAACATACGCGCGAGATACTTGCAACGATTGGCTATTCCGGCGCTGACATTGACGCGATGTACGCGAGCAAATCGGTTGCATAGTTTACAACAGCGTCCTCAATTCTTGACGCATACGGCAGACGCTTTATGTCGCCTTTGTCGGGAAGGCGGAGCCTTGTGTGACTGACAAAACTGACCCCCAGTCGATTGCGGGCAAGCAGGACTTCCCCGTCGGCGGCGGCGAGTGCGGGCGGCTGATCCGCAAATACGACTGGTCACAAACCAGGCTCGGCCCAATCAGTAAGTGGCCACAGTGGATGCGCACGTCGGTGGACATTTGCCTGCAGGCGCCGATCGCCATCGTCATGCTGTTCGGACCGGAAGGCGTGCTTGTCTACAATGACGCCTACGCCGCATTCGCCGGACAGCGCCATCCGAAGTTGATGGGTATGAAGGTGCTGGAGGCATGGCCCGAGGCGGCAGATCTCAACCGGCAGGTGCTTGAAACCTGCTACGTCAATGGCGAAACGCTGTCGCTGAAGGAACAGCCGCTCATCCTTTTCCGCTACAACAACGCAGCTGACGAACTCTGGCTCGATCTCGACTACTCACCGATCCTCGACGAGACGGGCAAGCCCGGGGGCGTGCTCGCCATCGTCGTTGAAACCACCGACAAGGTGAATGTGCAACGCACGCTCCTGGCCGAGCGCGTGGCCGTCATGGAAGCCAACAAGCGGCTTTCAGCCGAGTCCGTCTTCCTGCGCGACCTGTTCGAGCAGGCGCCGAGCTTCATGGCGATCATGTCAGGCCCTGCACATGTGTTCGTGCTCGCCAACAAATCATACCAGCATCTGATCGGCGGCCGGAATGTTGTTGGCCTCACGATCCGCGATGCGCTGCCCGAAGTGGTTGATCAGGGCTTTGTGGATCTGCTCGACAAGGTTCTGAAAACCGGCAAGCCGCACATCGGCACGGGAACCCGCGTGATGCTCGATCAAACCGTCGGCGGCGCGGCCGGCGAGCGCTTTCTCGATTTCATCTATCAGCCGATCCGCAATTCTGACGGCATGGTCAGCGGCATATTCTGTGAAGGCCAGGACGTGACCGAGCGCACGCGCGGCGAACAGCATCTGCGCCTTGTGGTCAACGAGTTGAACCATCGCGTGAAGAACACGCTCGCCATGATCCAGGCTGTTGCGGCGCAGACTTTCCGCAATGCGAACGATCTGCCTCAGGCGCAGGCGGCTTTCTCGGCGCGCATACTGGCGCTGGCGCGGGCCAATGACCTGCTGACCGGCGAGAACTGGGAAGGCGCCTCGCTGTCGGACATTGTCGCGGGCGTATCGGTCGCGCATGCGGGCAACCAGCCCGACAGGTTCACCGCCAAGGGCCCGGTCGTCCGCCTGTCGCCGAAAGCGGCATTGTCGCTTTCGATGGCGATGCATGAACTCGCAACCAACGCCGTGAAGTACGGCGCGCTGTCGAATGACGCCGGGCGCGTCGACGTAATCTGGGGCGTCAAGGATGGCCGTATGCGCATCGAGTGGCGCGAAAGCGGCGGCCCGCCCGTGACCGCTCCCGGACGACGTGGCTTCGGTTCTCGGTTGGTCGAGCGTGGTCTCGCCGGCGAAATGGGCGGCAAGGCCGACATAACCTTCGAGCCTAGCGGGGTCGTCTGTATTATCGACGCGCCGACCGATCTTTACGAGGGCGGCGAGCAATGACCAGACCCCTGCGCGTGCTTGTCGTCGAAGACGAGATGATGATCGCCATGATGCTGGAAGACATGCTGGCGGATCTTGGCCATCAGGTCGCCGGCGTCGCCATGCGCCTGCCGCAGGCGATGAAACTCGCGAAAGACATCGAGGCCGACATCGCCATTCTCGACATCAATCTTGACGGCCGGAAATCCTTCCCGGCTGCTGAAGTGCTGCGCGAGCGTGGGGTGAAACTGATCTTTGCGTCGGGCTATGGATCGCCCGGCCTTGAGGCGCCATTTCTGGAAGAAGTGATCCTCAAGAAGCCGTTCGAGGCGAGCGATATCCGTTCGGCGCTGAAGCGCGTAGTGGCGTAGCTCTAGCCCTTCTTGTCTTCCTGCAATCCGAACAGGGCGGTCATCAGGCTGCTGTTTAACGCTGCGGTTCCCAGCTGCGCCTGAAGCATCACGGCGGAGTCGATTGTCATTGGCGGCGGAACGAAGTTCGCGGCGACCCGGCCCGCATCGGCGCGCGCGACATCGATACCGGTCAGCTTGGTGTAGAGCTGCGAGGGCGTCAGCTTTGTGCCGTCTGCGCCCTTGAACACGTTGGCGTTCGCCAGAGCGGCGCGCGGGAACATGTCGGCGGCGACCCCTGGCGTATTGCTACGCGCAGCCGTGATCAGGCGTGCGGCGTCGCTCGGCCCCATGAAGTGCGCAGTGTATAGTTCTGCAGATGTCGCCTCGCGGCCAAGCTTGCGGGCGAGAATTTTGCCGTTCTCGCCCGCCAGTTCGCCCGCCATCGCCGCAGAGAGGCTGGCGTCCTTGCGCAGATCGAGAAGTTCTTCGTGCGAGAGGCCCTCCGTCTTCAAGCCATGCTTCGCGCCATAGCGCTCCAGCACGTTAAGCCAGGTTTCGCTGGTGAATTGGAAGAGGCCGGTTGCCGAAGAGGTCGAAGCCTTCGCGCCCGGATCGAAATTGCTTTCGCGCTGGGCCGTCTTCACAAGGTAGTCGAAATCGACGCCCGTTTTGCTGGACGCTGCGCGCAGCGCGGTCATGATCTGCGCGCGCTGGAGGGCTTTGGGAGTTGCGCCGATGGAATCGGTCACGAGCCAGGGTCCTTGTTCAGGCCCTAGCTCGCGCAGTTATGGTTAGCGAGGTGTTAATTTTCCACCCGGGCGTGTTGGCGATCAGCCATCGGTCTTCGGCGACGTCGCGAAGTGTACGCCGAGTTCAGCCAGCTTTTCCGTATCTCGCCAGCGTACGTTTTCTGCGATCAGAGCGATCCCGTCGGCCGAAGCGACTTCCAGACGCGTCATCGGGATTTCGAGAGCTTCACAGCGTGAGGTATCGAGGCGGACCGCTTCAAAGGTCATACGCGCGCGCGCGCCCATCGGCGTGCGCCAGGATTTGCGGGCGTCGAGGCCAACGCGGAAGCCGCGGCGGCGGAACGCGTCCACGCGATCCAGCGCCAGGTCTTCAAGCGCCGAGACCGAAGCGTCGCAGAAGTCGATACGGATTTCCTGCGGCAGCAGGCCGCCACGGGCGGCGCCAGCTTCAGCCGCCATCGGGGAATCCTTGTCAGCCAAAGCGGCCATCGGCGCTGAGATCGACAGAGGGCGCAGGTCTGCGCCGGTGTCGCGCGCCAGGCGGCAGGCGCGCTCGATCAGGTCGCCCAGCCAGCCGGCGGCTGAAGGATGGGCCGCATCTGACAGATGGCGGGGCTGAAATGTGTCTTCGAACGCAATGTCCGCCTCGGCGTGCATCCCGAACGCAGCGCCGTCCGCAAGGCGCACGACCGGCTGGAAGCGCAGCCGGGGCTGACGCACCGTCACGGGCGTGGGCTCGTTCACGACGAGGCGAAGGTGCGAAGCACGCGCTTGGGTCATTGCAGGGTTCCGGCAGAGGTGGTGGATTGCCCCTGGTATGACAGACTTGGCTGAAGGCCGGCCAAAGTGGGATGCTGCAATTTCGAGCAAATCCGGAGGCGCCGTTGGCATTCCGTTTTTGATGGTTAGGAAGTGGTGAATGACCCTGGAAGCCGATCTTCCCAAACCCGCATCTACTGTCGTTCTGGTGCGTGATGCAGCTGGACCCACGCCTGGGCTCGAAGTGCTGATGGTCAGGCGTAGTGCGGGCATGGCGTTTGGCGCCAGCGCGTGGGTGTTTCCGGGCGGCAAGGTTGCGGCGTCCGACGCCGATCCTGCATGGGATGATCTGTCAGATGGAAGCTACGATCATTGCGAACGCTCACTACGCATAGCTGCGGCGCGCGAGGTGTTCGAGGAGTCAGGCCTTCTGCTCGCGACGCGCGGCAGGCGTGAACTGGATGCGGGTGACAGCGCAGGCTTCGATGCGATGCGTGGCCCCGTAGAAGCTGATCCATCCCTGCTGATCAAGCTGGCGCGTGAGGCTGGCCTGCGGCTCACGCTCGACCGACTGATCCCGTTTGCACACTGGATCACGCCGAGCTTCGAGCCGCGCCGGTTCGACACGCGCTTCTTTCTGGTTCATGCACCGGCGGATCAAGTGGTCCGCCATGACGGGCGTGAGGCGGTTGATCACGAGTGGGTGGCGCCGCAGGCCCTGCTGGAACGGCGCCGACAGGGCGAGGCCAAGCTGATGTTCCCGACGCGGCTGAACCTGGAAGTGCTGGCGCGTTCGCGGAGCGCTGCCGATGCGGTTGCTGCGGCCCGGGCGCAGAAGGTCGTCACGGTTGAACCGCGTGTCGAAGAGCGCGCTGACGGCAAAGTGCTCATAATACCAGCCGAGGCCGGTTATGGCCTGACGGAAGAGCGCATAAAAAACGTGATGGGCTAGCGTCAGGCTTTGGGCGGCAGACCCGCCGCCTCATCCGCGGCCTGCTGCGCGATGATTTCCCTGGTCTGCACCTCAAGTTCAGCCACGAGCGCAAGGCCCACTGGGTGATCAGCCCCTTTGATCTTCCCGAGGATGGCAGCCTTCACTGCATCAACATGGGCTTTCAGCAGCCGGTCGGGAGCCGATATCTCGCCATACTCGTCGCCTGTCAGCTTGCACAGCGTGGCGCAGATGCGGCCCACAAGCGGATAGCCATAGGTCGGCGCCAGACCCTTGAGATCGTGCGCGCGACGGTGAAGTTCGTTTTTGGTCGCTGGCGATGAAGGCGCGGCTTCGAAATCAGCCCAGGCCTCCAGCAGGCGCGCGAGTTCTTCCTTGATCCAGTCAGCGAACTGATCGGACATTTTCTCGAGCGCCGCTTCGGCCTTCGCGATAGCGCGCTGATCGAGCGCCGGCATGGCGCCGCCGACCTTAGTCTTGAGCATGTTGGGCGGCGTGATAACTTCGATGGGTTTCTGTCTGGCCATGCCCATCCCCTATATCGTTATCGGCGCAGGCGCGCGATTCATACGATGCAAATGATACTGCTGGCAGGAAAGTTAACAAACGCCTGATTGGGCGCCGCGAGGGAAATCCAGGAGAGACAATCGGAATTCGCCGATATTTCCTCGGACCAAGCCACTCCGACGCCAAGAAAGCCGAAATCGCGGGAGATCCCGGCCTCCGCCTTGGCCGACTGGCTGGCGCCGCCCTGTTCCTGCCAGGCCTTGATGATGAGGTTCCAGTCCGGAGCGAATTCGAGACCGGTCGCGACCTCGACTGCGTTCCGGTCGCAGTTGCCGCGAGCGCGGCGCGCGCGTGCCCCAACCATCAACCCCCGAAAGTCCTAGCTATCGTAACCCGGCGATTCTCGATCGAGCTTCCGCAGGCAGCCCGGCCAGGCCAGCATCGCGCCGGCACCACTCGCGACGGCCTGCTGCACCTTCACGACCTCGATTGCGTCCTGAGGCGCCATGCGGATGTGTTCGCGGCCCTGAGCTGACGCCATGACCTGGATCTGGCAGGCGCGCTCAAGGAAGAAGATCATCGTCCAGCACTGCGCTGCCGTCTCGCCAACCGAGAGCGTGCCATGGTTCCACAGCATCAGCGCTTTCTTGTCGCCGAGATCGCGCACAAGCCTTTCGCGCTCATCGAGATCAAGCGCGATGCCTTCATAGTCGTGGTAGGCCAGGTTCGGCAGTGCGATCAGCGCATGCTGGCTGATCGGCAGCAGGCCTTCCTTGGTGGACGCGACCGCAATGCCGGCATTGGTATGAACATGCAGCACGAATTTCGCATCCTCGCGCGCCGCATGGATTGCAGAGTGGATCGTGAACCCGGCCGGGTTGACCATGTATTCCGTCGGCTCGACGATGTTGCCGTCGAGATCGATCTTCACCAGCGATGACGCCGTGATCTCGTTGAAGAAGAACCCGTAGGGGTTGATCAGGAAGTGGTGCTCCGGCCCCGGCACGCGGGCGGAGATATGGGTGAAGATCATGTCGTCCCACCCGTACAGGGCGACCAGCCGGTAGAGCGCGGCGAGTTCCACACGAACTTTCCACTCCTCGGAGCTGCAGCGGCTTTTAACGCTGATCGACTTGATGTCATCGGCCATGGGATTTCTCCTTCAGGAAGATCAGTTTATCGCGCCCGGAAAAGAAAGTCATTCTGTCGTCTTTTACCTATTTCGGCTCTATAGGTGGGCGCCGTAGCGGGACCTGACCATGGCCGACCCCAAAATCCATTTCACCGCTTCGCCCAAGCCCGAAGCCCGGCAAGCCTTCGAGGCGATGACCCGGCGTTATGGACAGGCCGGCGCCGCCAGGGCCGATGTGATCGTCGCTTTGGGCGGCGATGGCTGGATGCTGGAAACCCTGCGCGGCCGCTATGCCGACAAGCTGCCTGTCTATGGCATGCACCGCGGCACGGTCGGCTTTTTGATGAACGAGTATGCCGAAGAGGGTCTGCCTGACCGTCTCAACGCCGCCGTGCGCGCCGTGATCCATCCACTCATGATGACCGCCGTGACGGTGAAGGAAAAAGTCGCCAATCTTCAGGCGATCAACGAAGTCTCGCTTCTGCGCCAGACGGCGCAGACCGCCAAGCTGCGCATCTCGGTCGACGGCAAGGAGCGCCTTGCTGATCTCGCCGCCGATGGCGTGCTGGTCTCCACGCCCGCCGGTTCGACCGCGTATAACCTCTCCGCCCACGGCCCGATCCTTCCGATCGGCGCGAACCTTCTCGCGTTGACGCCCATCTCGCCCTTCCGCCCGAGACGCTGGCGCGGTGCGCTGTTGCGCCACGATGCGCGGGTCGAGATCGAGGTGTTGGACGCGGAACGTCGCTCCGTCTCGGCCTCGGCTGACACGCAGGAAGTCCGCGATGTGAAGCGCGTCGAAATCCGCGAGGATCACGCCAAGTCGCTCACCATGCTGTTTGATGAAGGCCACGCCCTCGACGAACGCATCCTGCGCGAACAGTTCTCGCTCTAAGGCTTCCGGCTTTCGATCAGCAGGTAGGCAATCAGGTCGCGCCGCTCTTCGGGATTCTTGAGACCGTTGAAGAACATGCCCGTGCCGGGCACGAAGCCCTGCGGGGCCAGCAGCCACTGATCGACGAGTTCCGGCGTCCAAACCTTGTGCTCGAAATTCTTTAGCGCCGGCGAATAGCTGTTGTAGCCAGCCGCCTTGCCGGTTCCGCGTTCGAAGACCCCATGAAGGTTGGGGCCGACCAGATGCCCCTTGCCCGCCGCCACATAATGGCAGGACGCACATTGCCGCCCGAACAGGCTCTTGCCGGCGTCGACATCGGCCTCGTTGTAAGGCGGCTGCAGCTCTTCCACCGTCGGAACGGGGGCGGTTGGAACAGCGGGCGCCGGGGCCTCGCCGCCGCAGCCGGAAAGCGCCAGAACACCGGCCAGAACCGTCGGAATCAGATAACCAAGCTGCATAACGTCTCTCACTCGCTCTGGATTAACCGCTTTTGCGATATCCGGGCTCGCCGATTGCATCGGTCCGCGCCAAATTCTTCAGACCATCCGCCTCGGCAAGGGAATTCCGCAAAATGACGCTCTCCAGCTGGAAAAAGGTCGAGGCCGAGTATGCAAGGCTTGCCGGGCAGAGGCTCCAGACGATCGCCAGCCGAAACCATCTGGACGCCTTCATCTGGCCCGCCCCCCATCTGGAAGCCGACGTCGGCAAGCAGCTGATCGACGAGGCCGCCCTGACCGCGCTCCAGGCCTTGGCCGCCGAACGGGGCCTCAAGGACAAGATCGGTTCCCTGTTCGCGGGCGAGATCGTGAATGTTTCCGAGAACCGCCCGGCGCTGCACTGGGCCTTGCGCGGCAATGGCAAGGGCATACCGGCCGCCGAAGCCATGGCGCGTGAAGCCGAGAAGGCCGCAGTCTTCGCGAAGAAAGCCGCCAGCGGCGGCCTCGGTTTCACCGTGAAGACCGTCCTTCACATCGGCATCGGCGGATCGGACCTGGGCCCGCGCCTGATCTGGGACGCGCTCCGCGATTACAACTCCAATGGCCCGAACATTCGCTTCGTCGCCAATGTCGACCCGGAGGACTTTGCCGAACAGACAGCCGATCTCGATCCCAAAACGACGCTGGTCCTCGTCGTCTCCAAGTCCTTCATGACACCCGAGACCGCCTCCAACGCGCTGTTGGGTCATGAGTGGCTGGTAAAAGCGCTCGGCGAGACCGAAGCCAACAACCACCTCGCCGCTGTTTCATCCGCGCCCGACAAGGCGAAAGCCTGGGCGCCGCCGAGGATCGCATCTTCCCGATGGATGAAAGCGTGGGCGGCCGTTACTCCTCTGGTCGTCCGTCGGCCTGTCGCTACAGATCGCGCTGGGCGGTGACGTCTGGGGCCGTTTTCTTAAGGGCGCTGCCGAAATGGACGCGCACTTCCGGGACACGCCGCTTGAAACCAACGCGCCCGCGAAGCTCGCCATGCTCGACGTGTTCCGCCATTCCAACAAGGACGGAGCGCCCACCCGCACCGTCCTTGCCTACGCACACCGTCTCCGCAAACTGCCGGACTTTCTCCAGCAGCTCGAAATGGAATCCAACGGCAAGAACGTGTCTGACGCTCCCGGCGGCCTCATCGCGCCAACCGCGCCGGTCGTCTGGGGCTCCGTAGGCACGTTGGGCCAGCATTCCTTCCACCAGCTCCTGCATCAGGGTATGCGCGACAGCTCGATCGAATTCGTCGCCGCGCTCAACGCCGGCGCAGGCGACAAGGGTCGGGGCCGGGCCCTGCTCGCCAACGCCTTTGCGCAGGCGGAGGGGCTGCTTGCCGGCCGCAGCCGCGACGCCGCCGAAAAGGAATTGCTCGCCAAAGGCGTCGCGCCGGATAAAGCCAAGGGGCAGGCCATCCACATGAACATGGAAGGCGGCCGCGGCTCCACCACCATCCTGCTCAACGATCTCTCGCCGGCAAGCGTTGGCGCGCTGATCGCGTTGTACGAGCACCGCACCTTCGCCGCGGGCATCCTCTGGGGCATCAACCCGTTCGATCAGTGGGGCGTCGAGCTCGGCAAGGTCCTCGCCGAACAGCTCGACAAGGCTATCGCCGGAGAAGACCCCGGCCAGCGCGATCCGTCCACGCTGAGACTCGTCTCGCGCGCGAGAAAGACGCAAGGCTAGGCGCGCAAGCTGGACATCGCCTGCGGCTCAGCGCCAAGCTGGCCCGGGAAGTCGAGGGTGGTTCTATGCGTATAGCCGCAGTGGCTTTTGCAGCGTTGGCTACTTCGTGCGCGTCCGCGCCCGACACCACGCCAATCAACCAGACGCTACGCGCGCCGCCTCCGGCGCCAGTCGAAATCGAACTGGGCGTGGATGGCGACGCCATCGCGCTCGCGCTCTCGGGCGGCGGCGCGCGCGCCGCATCCTTCTCGCTGGGCGTTCTGCTGCAATTGCGCGATATGAAAGGGCCGGATGGTCGCGCGCTGATCGACAAGGTTGCTCTCGTGACGTCGGTTTCGGGCGGCTCGACGGTCGCGGCCTGGTTCGGCCTCCACGGCGCCGGCGGGCTCGACGGCTTTCGCGCCGCCATGCTGGACAAGGACTGGCAGAGCCAGCTCCACACCACCTTCGTGTCGCCCGAGAACTGGCAGCGCCTGATGCAGGGCGGCGTCAACGGCCCGGACAAGCTCGGGGATTGGCTGGACAATGAAGTCTATTCCGGCGCGCATATGAAGGATCTGTCGAGCCATCCACGCGTCATAATCAATGCGGCTGACCTCTACAACGGCACGCCATTCGCGTTCGCGACGCCATACTTCCAAGCGATTTGCAGCGATCTGGGTTCTGTCCGCGTGGCGGATGCGGTCGCCGCATCAATGTCGGTTCCGATCGCCTTCCGTCCCATTGTCGTGAAGCTGCCGGAAGGCGAGTGTCCCGTGCCGATGCCGTCTTTGGTCGATGCGGCGAAGCGCGACCGGGCCTCGCCTGCGCTTCTGCGCGAGACAGCGCGCGCGTTCGAGGCGTATCGCGACCCTTCTCGGATGAAGTATCTTCATCTCACCGATGGCGGCGTCGCTGACAATTTTGGCCTGTCGAGTCTCGTCACAATCCGTCGGGCTGCAGGTAAGCCCTACGGGCCATATTCCGCGCGCGACGCTGTGAGAATTCGTCGGATGACATTCCTTCTCGTGAATTCCGAACGGAACGCCGACGGCAACTGGGCAATGAAACCGGAGGGGCCGGACGCCGTGCAGTTGGCAGACGCCCTGCTGAGCGTTTCTATCAATGCGCCCAAGCGCGCCGCCAGCGACGCGTTCGGCAGCGTGCTTGCGGACTGGCAGCGAGACCTGATCGCCTGGCGCTGCGAGCTGACGCCGGCAGAGGCCCGTGCTTTGGGTGCAGGCGAAGGCTGGACTTGCACGGATGTCCAATTCCGCTTCGATACGGTTTCTTTCGCTGATCTTCCGCCGGATCAATACGAGCGCCTCGGCGCGGCCGCCACGGCGGTTAGCTTGCCGAAGGATCAGGTCGACGATCTGATCGCCGGCGGCCGCCGCGCCATTCTAACGAATGAATTGTTGCAGACATTTACGCGTTAACTGCCGGGCATCATGATGCGCACCCGTGACTTGGCCGAACGGCCCGCGTCGTCGACCACGAACAATTCGTAGAAGCCCGGATCATTCGGCCGCCACACAGCGTCGCCCGCCACATTGCGCGACAGCGCCTTGCCGTCGACATACCAGGCCAGCTTGCCCCGTCCTTCGGCCGCCAGCACGAAGGAGGTGTGTTCCTCATCCTTCCACACTTCTGCGCCATCTGGCGGGAAGAGAATCTGCGGCGGCGCGTTCTGCCGTTCAAACCGCGCCAGCGCCGATGGCGGCGTATGACCGCCGGCGATTTCTTCGCGAAGCGGCGGGCCCGATGAGCGGCGCGGCGTGATCCGTGTGATCGCGTCGTAGACATCGAACAGCACGGGCAACGCAGCATCGCGCCCGGTCACGCTTGGCCGAGGCGAGGAGTCCGCCCGCCCGATCCACACCACGACCGCACTGCCATTCCCAGTGCCTGCCGCCCACGCATCGCGAAAGCCGTAGGACGTGCCCGTCTTGAACGCGACCACCGGCGCCTCCTGCGTCAGCAGCGCTGGCATGCGCCCCGCAGGTGCGGGCGCCGAACCAAGAATCTCCACAATCTGCCGCGCCGACTGCGTCGACATGATCTGCGTCGCCTTGTCCGGCTTCGCCAGCGCCTTCTCCGTCTCGCTTTTCAGCCAGTGCAGCGGCAGGGCGCGCCCATCATCACCCAGCGCCGCATACAGCAACGCCACATCGCGCACCGTCATGCCCGCACCGCCCAGCGCTATCGCGAGCCCCGCATCCTCGTCCGCCGTCAGCGGCATCGAAAGGTCAGCCCCAGCAAAAGACAACGCCGCCGCAAACCGCTGCGCGCCCACCGCATCCAGCGCTGATACCGCCGGCACGTTCAGCGAATGCTGCAGCGCCTGCGCTACCGTTACATCGCCGCGAAACGTGCGATCAAAATTGTCCGGCCGATAGCTCGAAAACCTGCGCGGCGCGTCCGCGATCCGCGTATCAGGCGAGGCCACGCCATCATCGAACGCCATGCCATAGATGAACGGCTTCAGCGTCGAGCCCGGCGAGCGCGGACGATTGGTGAGATCGATCCATCCGCCAGCGGACGCCCGATTGGAAGATCCCGCTGCCGCCCGTACCTCGCGAGTCGCAATGTCGACCACCAGAATCGCCACCTGCACGCCTTCGCGCGGAGGCCCCGCCGCACGCGTCGCCAGCTGTTCCACTTCTTTCTGCAGGGCGAGGTCTAGCGTCGTTCTGATGTTGTCCGGGTCACCCGCCCGCCGCAGCGCCTCTTCCGACGCATGCCACGCCACCGTCGGGAAGTTTCCCCGCTTGGGCGCGGGATAGTCCGCCGACTCTGCCGCCAGATCCTTCGCGAACAGTCCTTGGTCCGCCAGCCGCATCAGCACGCGCTCGCGCGCCACGATCGCCGCCTTGGGATGAAGGTCCGGCCGCCGCGCCTCGGGCGATTGCGGCAGGGCGATCAGCATCGCGATCTGGTCCGGCGATAGGTTATCTGGCTCACGCCCGAAATAAGCCCACGATGCGGCCCGCACACCCTCGAGGTTGCCTCCATAAGGCGCCAGCGTGAGGTACAGTTCGAGGATCTCTTCCTTCGAGTATCGCCGCTCCAGCTGCCACGCCCGGAACGCCTCGATCAGCTTCGCGCCGATATTGCGCGGCCGAGGCTCCAGCAGGCGCGCCGTCTGCATCGTGATCGTCGATCCGCCCGAAACGATCCGCCCGGTTATCGCCAGCGAGCCCGCAGCACGCGTCAAGGCCGCGAAATCCACGCCGCCATGGCTCATGAAGCGTTTGTCCTCATACGCCATCAGCGCCGAGACAAAGTCCGGATCCAGCTCTTCGACATGCGCACGCATGCGCCACTTGCCGTCTTCGACTGGAAACACGCGCAGCACAGCCCCGCGCCGGTCCATCACCACGCCCGAAACTTCCTGGAAACGCGTCAGTGGCGGGGGAAAGAAGAAGTCCACCGCCATCAGCGGCACGAGCACGTACAGTAAGACCAGCGCGGCCCTGCGCCACCACTCCGTCGGCCACCACCAGTTGCGCGGGTTCAGGTAGCGCAGAGCAATACGCCAGCGCGGCAAGGCGGGCTCGCTCATCGCGAACCCCGCCTAACCGCATCTGCCGCAGCTTCACGCATCCTACCGCTTCGCCACCGTGATGGTGCGCGAGTTCGTGCGGGCATGCGTATCCGGCTTGTACATGTCTTCCGCGACCGCGCCGGGCATCGTGAACGTGCCAGGCGTCACCACACGAACCATGTAGGCTACCGTTTCGCGCTTCTGGTCGAACAGGTCGAACGACGCCACGAAGCGGTCATCCCGCGCCTCGGCGATATTCGGCGCCACCAGCGTGCCGAGGAAGCGATACGGCCCGTTGGCGCCCGCATCTTCCGGCCGCAGCACAGCTTCTATCTCGAAGCCCGCCGGCAGAAGGTCCGCCACCACCAGAGGCGTCTTCCGCATTTCGGAAGCGCCCACCGTTATCGCGACGATTAGGCGGTCGCCCTGACGGAAGCTGGTTCCATCCACGGCGTTTCCGCCTGGCGTCCACAGCTGCTTGACCGCCGTCATGCCATCGGCTGCGGGCGGCGGCGCCGAAGCCGGCGCGCCACGTGACACGGACGTCACCCAGAGCTGGCCTTGCCCGCGGTTCGTGAACACAGGCGGCGTCGTCATCTGCGCATCGCGCATCTTGTAGACGCCCGACGACACCGTATCCGCCTGGCCCTGCACTGCGACATTCACTGCAGCCTGTCCGCCCGAAAGCGCGTTGGCGGCGAGAAGAAGATAGGCCTTCTCCTGAGTCGTCAGGCGATCGGGTTCCGGCAAGTCCTGCGCCACACGCTGCGACAGGCGCCGCACGCGATCTGTCTGCTTCGCTTCGTGCGCCAGCGCGAGAACGCCGGCGAGGTCGCGACGCGACGTCTGATAATAGTCGCCGGTATTCGTATAGCCGATCGCGGCCTCCGCCTGATCGAAGGCCGACTTGGCGCGGGCATTGTCGCCGATCATGTACAGCGCCGCGCCGATCTGCGCCTTGGCCAGCGGGCCGTCTATGCGGCCCAGACGGTCATCGTGCAGATAGCGCAACCGCGCCCTGTCCATGCGACCGGCCTTCGCGAGCACATAGGCGGCATAGGCCACCGAGCGGTCCATCAGCTTTTGTTCGGTGTCGTTGCTGTAACGGTTTTCATAGACTTC
The DNA here is from genome assembly GCA_016714495.1 of Hyphomonadaceae bacterium. Lineage (GTDB taxonomy): Bacteria > Pseudomonadota > Alphaproteobacteria > Caulobacterales > Hyphomonadaceae > UBA7672. The sequence goes on from JADKDU010000002.1 coordinate 609,341, forward strand.
GAAGTCATAGCTCGACGCGTAACGGTTCTCCCGAACTGCAAACTCCTCGAGCGCGTCATAGGCCTTGTCCAGCGCTGCATCCGGCACCACGAAGCCAGCCGCCTTGGCGCGGAACAGGAAGTCCGTCGCATAAGCGCCAAGCCAAGGCGTTGAAAGCGCATCGCCCGTGCGCCAGAGACCAATCGCGCCATCCGCGCCCTGCCGGTTCAGCAAGGTCGAGACGGCGTCCTGTATCTGGTTGCGCAGGTCGCCCGGCGTCTTGCGTCCGGCCAGCGCCGCGATCTGGTTGGCGTAAAGCAGAGGCAGCGCGCGGCTGGTGATCTGCTCCGTGCACCCATACGGATACTGGTCGAGCGAGTCATACAGCGCCGCCGCGTCCATCGGGATGGGCGAGAACGACACCTGCACATAGCCCGACCCCGTCACGAACGAGCTGAGCGAGTCCGCGCCTGGAGAGAAGGTTGCCCCCGGCTGGATCGTCGTCCGCTGCACATAGCTCGCCGGCATCCACGCCGACCGCGTCTGGATCGGATAGGTGCGCGAGACCGCATAATTGCCCGGTCCCGTCACGTTGAAGGAAACATTGGAGACGCCCTCGCTCGCGGTCGAGAACGTGGCGTCAATGTCACTGCGCTGCCCACGATTGAGGTTGGCCGACAGCGTGCCCGTCACGGCGCGAACCGGGGCAACCGCCTGGATCGCCGCGTTGTAGGCGCCTGGCGCGCCTTCAACGTTATCCAGCGTCAGCGTCGCCGTCGCCGTGTCTCCCGGAGAAAGAAAGCGCGGCAGCGCCATCAACGCCGGCACTTGGTCGCGCACCGTCACCGGCTTGGAAGCCCCGCCGACACCCGTGTTCGACCACGCAACGGCCATGAGCCGCAGCTCGCCGTTGAATGCGGGCACATCGAACGTTATCGTCGCCTTGCCGCCGCTCAGTTTCACCGGAGCAGACACCAGCGCCACCGACATGGTCGGCACGACAGTCAGGCCCGCGCCGCCAATCTGGTCGCCGCCCTGACGGATATTGCCGGCCGCGCCCTGGTTGGGGTCGAGCAGGCGGCCGTAATCGTCGCGCAACTCGGCGCCAAGACGACGCTTGCCGAAGAAGTAGTCGACTGGGTCAGGAGACTTGAAGCCCGTAAGGAGGAGAATACGCTCGTCCACCGCCGCAAGCTGCACATAACCATCATCGCTCGGCCCTTTGGCGGTGATCGTCACCGTCATCTTGCTGTTCGGGCGCTGAATTTCCGGCGCCGCCAGATCGAGGCTGAACGTGCGCGGCGCCGTATCGACTGCGATGTGAGCAACGCCCACAGCACGCCTCGGCTTCGGTGTCTTCACGGCATCGCGCGGCGTATAGACCGTCGCCATGACGTAAGCGCCTGCGCCCCAGGCCTGCGTCACGGGCAGGCGCACATGCGTGCCTTCATTCGCCTTCACCGAAATCGTGCGCGTCGAGATCACATTCTCGGACGCCACGACGATTTCCGCTTCGCCGGCATAGGGCGCGACGATGGTGACGTCGACGTCCTTGCCGATCGCCGGCAGTGTTTCGGGAACCTGCACGCGCACGCGGTCCGGCGCTTCAACGCCATCCACCGGTGTTCCGCCCCAGCCCGACCAGAAGGCGTAGGAAGCTTCCCCGCCATTGGCTTCTTCCGTGAGGTAAATTTCGAAATCGCCATAGTCGAGCTGACGCGTCTTTATGGAGCCGCGCTGTCCCTCGCCGATCTTCAGGTTGCCGTTTTCCAGCTCAACCACGCGGCGCGACTGGCGCCACTGCCAGTCGCCGCCATCGGCGCGATACCAGTCGTATTTCCAGTCGATGCGTACGAGACGCCAGTTGATCGTCGCCGCCTTCAGGGCGCCATTGCGATCCAGCGACACAACATCGAAATTCGCCGCTTCGCCTTCCTTGGAGGAGCGATCCTCGAACGCAGGCTTTACGCCGATATAGCGTTCCGCCGGACGGTAGGCGACGCGAACATCGTCCCGCACCGCCCGGCCGCCGGGCTCGATGGCCGAAACCACGGCGCGCAGCCGCAGGGGACGCGAGGATTGGGCGTTCTCCGCCGCGCGCGGATCAAGCGATATGACCGCGCGGCCTGTGCTGTCGGTTGTCGCCGCCGCAAGATCGAAGGTCGACTCGCGGAACTCTTCGTCATGCCGGCCGAAGGTGAAGCCCTTCGCATCCGGGAACGGGGTCGGATCGCTCTCGACGCGGACATTGCCTTCGACCGGCAGGTCAGCGCCCGGCGCTCCATAGAGGAATCGTACATTGGCCGTGATCGGCCGCGTCTCGTTGGCGCGCATCGGCGTCTTGTCGTCGGCCGTCACGTCCAGCGCGATGCGTTGCGGCACGAAATCCTCGACCGAGAAATTCTCGCTGCCGACAACCCCGACGCCATCGATTTCGGTCGAAATGCGCCACGCGCCGCGCGCGGCCGTGCGCGGAATGTCGAACGGATAGGATACCGCGCCGTTGAACTGCTTGGCGTCCTTGAAGCGCAGCCGCCCTGCCTCCAGCCCGTTGGGGCCATAGACGATAACAGAGCCGGGCCTGTTGCTTGCCGAGTTGGCGGCCGCATCGCGTATCAGCGAGGTGATGTAGACTTTCTCACCGGGCCGGTAGACGCCGCGCTCGGTATAGACGAACGCGTCTGCGGCCTGCGCAGGCGCGCGCCCGCCAATGTCGCGCTCCGTCAGATCAACCGGCGACCGGTCGAGGTCGAGGATCGCGAAATCGCCATTCGGCGCATACGCCATCAGCATGCGCGGCGCGACATTGCCTTCGCCCCGCATAATCGGTCCGGAGAAATTCACGCGTCCCGAGCCATCGCTGTCGCCACGCGCCAGGATCTCGTTATTGCGCGCGATCAGCTCCAGTTTCACGCTCGACACTGGCTTGGCCGACTGCAACGACCGCACGGTCGCCGACATCCCGTCATTGCCGGTATAGGTCGTCAGCGCGAGGTCGGTGATCACCAGCCAGCGCTTGGCCCGCGCCGCATTGTTCGGAACGTCGCCCGACGAATCCAGCTGGTCTAGTTCGACAAAATACGCTCCCGGCTGCAGCTTTGGCACTGCCTTGGCGATCGGGAACACCGTCGTCTTCGCCGTGTTGGGCGAGGTCGGCGTATCCAGCTCCCCTGTCCACACCGGTTCGGCGACGTCGTACACTTCCGAATTGTAGTCCATGTACCCATAGCTGCCCTGGCTATGCGAATAGCCGGCTGTGATGGTCTTGAAGGCGAGTGCGCGATCGGTGATGCGCGAGATCGTCACCTTCACCTTGTCGACGTTCACCGTCTCCAGCCCCAGCCCGTCCGCATCAATGCGAGGCAGGATCACGCCATCGCCCTTGAAACCGACAAAAGCCGGACGGTCGCCAAACGATATACCGACCGTCTCTTCAAACGGCAGCGTTCGTCCATCATTGGCCGGCAGGCCGGAGCGGATCTTGATCTCGCGGTCAGTCCCGAACGTAAGGCCGCCAAGGCACAGGTTCGCGCCTTCCGTCTGCAAAGCGATCTGCGATCCATCGCCCATGTCGAGGAAGGGTCGGTAATCCGTCGAAGGATTGAGCGTCGAGGAGAAGGTCAGGCAAGCACGCGGAAGGTCTTTCGACACGTCGATCGCATAGCGCACGAACTCGAACTCGCCGGATGCGCCCGCGCGCGGGGAATTCGCTTGTCGTGTCTCCAACTGCGGACCCTGGTCCTGGCCGATGACGGTCTGCGCTTCATTGCTCGCCGGTCGGCCGCAGCCCTGCAGCGCCAGCGCTGCAACGATCCCCGCCGCCGCAAGCGAAAGCCCGCGCCAGATCTTGTTCGTCCCCACGACGTCCTCCTGAGTCCCCAAACCCGGTATTTGATCGTTCACCATATCTCACGGGCGGGTGCGCGGAAGGTGCGCAAAGCCCCAAGCTGCTGAAAAAGTGGGAGTTGTTCTGAATGATTCGGCTGAGCTGCGATCTGTCACAATATATAAGCCGTGGTGCCGCGTGAGGGGATTGAACCCCCGACCTTCGGTTTACAAAACCGCTGCTCTACCGCTGAGCTAACGCGGCCCGCGGATCATGGGGGAATAGGCGCCGCAGCGTTTCTGCGCAAGCCCCGGTATTTGGCCCGAAATGACCCATTCGCCGCCACAATCCGCCCGGATCGCGCCCTCGGGGCGCCTGCCACGGAACTAGCTTCAATTTCGGAACGTTGGGACCGGACTAGGCTGGGAGATGAAGATGCAACGATTGACTGCACTCACCTTGGGCGCCGCGATGCTCGGCTTGTGCGGCCTGGTCTACGACAACGCATCCGCGCAGGGGTCTGCCGCGTGCCCGGTCCGCGAAGTCTCCATCTATTTTGACAAGGACACGACGGCCTTCAACAAATTCTCGCAACAGCTCGTCGAACGCGTCGCAACCGAAGCGAAGGCCTGTGGCTCGAAACAGGTCGTGGCCGAGGTCAAATCCGGTCCAGCCCGCGCCGATGCTGTCACAGAAGCGTTCGAGCATCTTGGCGTGAAAGTTGTCTTTGCTAAACAGCCCGCGGCCCAGTCCCTCGCCGAGTCCGTCGCTGACCGTGAAGTGATAATCCGCGTGGCCAGCACCGCGCCGTCCCGCCGCGTCGGCTAAAGCGCGCCGAAAGCGCCGGAATTTCAGGATTTTGCGCCCCGGATAGCGGTACTGGCGTTGGAGGCGCCCCATGTTACAAGCCGCCATCTGTTGAACACCCTGGAATAGAGCATGGCGCGTATCCTGATCACCTCGGCCCTGCCGTACATCAACGGCGTGAAACATCTTGGCAATCTCGCCGGATCGATGCTCCCGGCAGACGTCTATGCGCGTTATAATCGCGCCATGGGCCACGAGGTGCTCTTCATCTGCGCCACCGACGAACACGGCACGCCCGCTGAACTCGCCGCCATCGAGGCTAGCCAGACCGTCGCCGACTACTGCGCTGAACAGCACGACATCCAGAAGCGGGTGGGCGAAGGCTTCTCCCTGTCCTTCGACCATTTCGGCCGTTCATCCAACCGGCCCAACCGCGAACTCACGCAACACTTCGCCGATGTCCTCGAGGACAACGGCCTGATCGATGAGCGCACCTCGAAACAGGTCTATTCCGTCGACGACAAACGCTTCCTGCCGGATCGCTATGTCGAGGGCGTCTGCCCGAACTGCGGGTATGAAAAGGCGCGCGGTGACCAGTGCGACAATTGCGGGACACTGCTCGATCCCATCCAGCTCATCAACCCGTATTCATCCGTCTCCGGCTCGCGCAATGTCGAGATCCGCGACACGCGCCACCTCTATCTTCTGCAGGAAAAGATGCAGGACGAAGTTCGCAAGTTCGTCGACGATCGCGCGAAGGATTGGCCCAATCTCACAACATCCATCGCCTACAAATGGCTGGACGAAGGCCTGATCGCCCGCTCGATCACGCGCGACCTGTCATGGGGCATTCCCGTCACGCGCAATGGCAAGCCGCGCCCCGGCTTCGAAGAGAAAGTCTTCTACGTCTGGTTCGACGCGCCGATCGAGTACATCGGCTCCACCGTCGAGTGGGCAGAAGCCAACGGGGGCAATTGGGAGCGTTGGTGGCGCACCGACAAGGGTGCGGACGACGTCACCTATGTCGAGTTCATGGGCAAGGACAACGTCGCCTTCCACACAGTGAGCTTCCCCGGTCACGATCCTCGGCTCGAGAGAGCCGTGGAAACTCGTCGACAAGCTGAAGGCCTTCAACTGGCTCAACTGGTATGGCGGCAAATTCTCCACCAGCCAGAAGCGCGGCGTCTTCATGGACCAGGCGCTCACGCTTCTGCCCGGCGACTACTGGCGCTGGTATCTCACCGCCAATGCGCCGGAGGGTTCCGACACCGCCTTTACATGGGAAGCCTTCAAGGCCTGCATCAATTCCGACCTCAACGACGTCCTCGGGAATTTTGTGAACCGCATCACGAAATACGCCGCCGCGAAGTTCGAGGGCAAAGTTCCCGATGGCGGCGAACCCGGCGAACACGAAGCCTGGATGGCCAACGAACTCGCCACGCGCCTGCCTGCGCTGATCGGCTATTACGAAGCAATGGAATTCCGCAAAGCCGCCGCCGAAACCCGCGCCATCTGGGCCGCCGGCAACGAATACATCACCAAGGCCGCGCCATGGACCGCGTATAAAACATCTGTCGATCAAGCCGCTGTCGGCATCCGCACGGGCCTCAACCTCGTCGCGTTCTTCGGCGTCATCGCTCAGCCGATCGTGCCGGAAACCGCCAAGAACATTCTCGACGCCCTGGGCATTCCCGAAGACCGCCGCAGCCTCAATCCTGAAAAGCTCGGGCAGGGCGCAGCTCTCCTCGACGCTCTCCCGCGCGGCAAACCCATCGAAGTCCCCACGCAGCTCTTCACCAAGATCGAAGACGCGCAGGTGGCGGAATGGACCACTCGCTTCGGCGGCGGCTGATCCAGCCTGCTTCGGTGAAAGTAAAATATGGGAATATCGGGAACATCGTCCCGTTCGTCGCGACGCAAGCCGGAACCAGAGTCTCGTCCGTCTGCGCCGGAAAAGAATGGGGGATGGCCCCCTCGCGAATTCGTGAGTCGGCTGGAAGTCTTCGCGCGGATTTTCAATCAGCTGGCGCAGCGATTTGTAGGAAACCGCTCTCCAGAATCTACCGGGCGCTGGGTGCGGATATAACCGCGCGCCCGTGAGACGGCACAAACACACGCACTCTGAGCTGGTAGCCCCGCGGCTTCCTCGGCTTTGACTGACAGCTGCGCCGCGCCTGTTTGTGATGCTCAGTGCCCGTCTAGCCCTGGGGTTTTGAGACCCGTGATGAGCTGGGGTCTCGTCCGCCGTCTTGCCTACCCATCCTGCACAGTTGCCCGCGAGTCCGTTGGCGCGGCGATCCCGCTCATGGCCATGAGACGGTTCGAAGACAACAATCCCCGGGGAACCAGGTGAGCAACGAGCTACGCCAGCCGCAGGATCGCTCTAGCGATCCGTCCACCCAATATACAGGTGAGCGGCACACGAGGTATACGCCCCTTGAGCCACGAGGGCGTGCTCGCCACCGTGAGCCAAGAACACGATGGAAGCGGACCTTCAGCCCGCCTTCGCGGGGCCCGCGCGGGTAGACCCCGCAACAGCCTGATCTGATCAGGCCAACTCAACGCCGCAAACTCGCCCCTCAGAGAGAATGCGCCCCTAGGCGCCGGCGCTGGGTCGCGCCATCACGCGCTCGTGCCAGGCGTGCACATTGGCCATCCCCTCCGGAATCGCCAACCCGATCCAGCCTGCAAAATCCACCGTCGACAGCAAGCAGATATCCGCGACCGTATAATCGCCTGTCGCCAGGAACTCTCGCCCCTTCAACTCTCCGTCGAGCCAGCCCAGCGCCCGCTCGTAATGGGCCCGGTTCGACTCCCCAAAATCCTTGTACTGCGGAACGACAACCGCGGCCGTGAACGGATGCGCGTGCCGCCAGAACATTCCCACCGGCGTCATCACCGCAAATTCGACCCGCCGAACCCATTGCTCGACCATCGCCTGCTCAAGCGGTGTCTTCCCGAACATCGGCGGGGCAGGGTGCAGGCCTTCGAAATACCGGCAGATCGCCACCGTCTCCGAAATCGTCGTGCCGTCATCCAGCTCCAGCGTCGGCACCTGACCCAGCGAGTTCCGCGCCAAATATTCCGGAGACTTATGCTCGCGCTTCATGATCGCGATATCTGTCATCGGGACCGTTACACCCTTCTCTGCGAGAAAGATGCGCACCCGGCGCGGGTTCGGCGCAGGCAGCGGCGCATTGTAGAGTTTCATGGGCAGTCCTCCCGATTGTTGCCAAGGCGTAGGCCCACCTTGCAAAGGATGGCAAGCGTGACGCCGCATCGGGGTGACGCCGAACGCGCGAGCCGCTATCAAACGCCATCGCCACCGGGAGTCTCCAGCATGAAGCGCTCAGTTCTGGCCATCAGCGCCGTCTTGCTCGCCGCCTGCGTGGTCGCGCCGCTCGCCGCCGAAGCCGAGCCGGCTTTCACCGCCGACGCAAAAACACTCCGCCAGATCTACGAACACCTGCACCGCAATCCCGAACTTTCCTTCCAGGAAAAGAACACATCCGCGGTTCTCGCCGCCGAGATGAAACGCCTCGGCTTCACCGTCACCACCGGCGTTGGCGATAAATGGGTGAAAGCCCGCGCGATGAAGGAATACGGCAAGCTTGAGGAAGGCGTCGGCGGCTACGGTTTCGTGGCTGTCCTCAAGAACGGCCCCGGCCCCACGCTGATGATCCGCACAGACATGGACGGTCTGCCCCTCGTTGAGAAAACCGGATTGCCCTATGCTTCCACCGTCCGCGACACGGCCTGGAGCGGCGAGGAATCCGGCGTCATGCACGCCTGCGGCCACGACATCCACATGACCGTCTGGCTCGGCACAGCCCGCGAACTCGTCGCCCGCAAATCGGAATGGAAGGGCACGTTGGTGATGATCGCCCAGCCCGCCGAAGAAATCGGCCTCGGCTCGATGTCGATGCTGGAAGACGGCCTTTACACCCGCTTCCCGAAACCGGATCGCGTGATCGCCCTCCACGACAACGCCGCGCTGCCCGTCGGGTCGATCGGCCTAGGCTCCGGCTATGTGATGGCCAACGTCGACAGCATCGACCTGCTCGTCAAAGGGACTGGTGGCCACGGCGCCTATCCGCAGGATACGAAAGACCCCATTGTCGTCGCTGCCCGCATCGTGACGACGCTGCAGACGCTGGTCTCACGCGAAGTCGATCCGCAGGATTCGGCGGTTGTTACGGTCGGCGCGATCAATGGCGGCTTCAAGCACAACATCATCCCCGACGAGGTGAAGCTCCAGCTAACCGTCCGCTCCTTTGCCGATACGACCCGCGACAAGCTGCTGAAAGGCATCGAGCGCATTGCCAAGGCAGAAGCTATGGCGGCAGGTCTTGAAGGCGACAAGGCGCCGGCCATCTCGGTGAAGGACGACTACACGCCCTCGCTCTACAACGATCCAAAGCTGGTGGAGCGCGCCACAGCCTTGCTGACGAAAGAGTTCGGCGCCGCGAAGATCGCCACCGCCACGCCGACCATGGGCGGGGAAGACTTCTCCCGCTTCGGCCGCACGACAGACCGCATCCCAATTATGCTGATGTGGCTCGGCGCCGTCAGCCAGGCGAAATACGATGCGTCGCTGAAGCCGGGCGGGGCGCCGCTGCCCTCGCTGCACTCATCCCAGTTCCAGCCTGACCCCGATCCGACCATCGAGACGGGGGTGAAGATGATGGCTGTAACCGCGATCGATTTCCTGAAGTAGCGCTTACTCGCCCAGCTTCTTCGTCTGCTTCTTCTCTTCACGGAAACGCAGGAAGGCGAAGATCGCAGACCCAATGCCGGCCATGGCCGCGAGAACCGCAAACAGCGGCTGCACGCCTTTCGCCCAACTCACGATCTGGTCGAACTGCTGCACCTCGACGACGATGACATCGCGATAGGCGTCCAGCGGTTCCGCATCCAGCGAACCCGACGCATACCCGAAAATCTCAAGGATCAGCGTGTGCTCGCCGATCTCGGTCGGCGTGACGCGCCAGGCCCAGCGGTTGATCACCTTGCCCGACAGCCGCTGACGCTCGACCGTCTGCGACGTGATGTCGAACCCGACGCCCGTCAGCTGAGCCGATACAGTGTCCGACAGTTCAACATCGCGCTCCACGATCGTGCCGGGAAACCCTTGCAGCGCTTCCTGTCCCGCATTCTCGTTTTGGGTGGCGTTGATCACCAGCGAAACATCAACCGCCTTGTCGAGCGCAAGCTTCTGCGGCGGCCGGTTATACGTGACCTTCCGCGACTTGAACTGCGCCTCAAGGCCAACCGGCGTTGGCGCAGCTGTCACGCCAGCCTGCTGCGGCATCACGCGTGGCTCGGCGGGCTGAGCCTGCCGCGCCTGCGCTCGCGGTTGGGCAGGCGGAGCGACACGTGCTTGCGCTTCTGGCTGTGCAGTCACTTCGGGCTGAGCAGGCGCGGGTGTGGCAACCGGGGCTTCCTGCGGAGCGGCCGCCTGCGCTCCCTGCTGAAGTTGCGTCTGTACCCCCTGCTGGCCCGGCAGCTTCGGCAGGGACGGCAGTGGAGAGCAGGCCCGCCCTTGCCATCCAGCGTCGTCGGTGGGCGAAGGCTTGGCGGGGGCTGCCGGTTCGGTCGTCGCAGGTTCTGTGGCGGCCGGTTCATTCGCCGTCGGCGCGGGCGTGGCGGGAGCAGGGGTGATGGGAGTGGACGAAGGCGTGGCCGGCGCGGTGCGCAGCGAAGCCTGCGGATTGCTCGCGGGCGGCTCGACCGGCGCCTGCGCCACGACGATCTCGGGTTCGCGAACGATCGGTACCTGTGGCTCGCTCACGCCGCCGGTCAGACCGCCGCCGAACTCTCCGAGTCCCCACACACCTGCAGCCAGCACCGCAATGATCGCAAGCCCGATGACAATGGCGTTCCGCATGCAACTCTCCTGAACGTCAGCCCGGCAGTCTAGTCGGCCTAGCCGTCAAATCCATCGTCGTCCGCATCTTCGCCAGGCACGGGCAGCGGCTTGGTTTTCGGCGCAGCCGGGGCGGCTCCACCACGGCGCGAGGCTTCATAGAAGGCAATCGCGGCCGCATTCGAAACGTTCAGGCTCTCCATCTGCGCGCCGATCGGGATCCGCGCCAGCCCGCTGCAGGCCTTGGCCACGCGGGTGCATTGCGCGTCTGCATCACGACACCGCCAATTCCGAACGCCGCCGCCGATCGGAAGATCGCGCCGACATTCTGCGGGTCGGTCACCTGATCGAGGATCACGAGTGGCTTGTCCGGCTGCACGGCCGCATCCGAAATATCCGGCCCGTCGAGCGGCTTGCAGCGTACGGCCAGCCCTTGATGCACCGCGCCGGGCGGCAGCCGCATGTCGATCTCTTTCGGTTCCATCAGTTCCGCAAACTTCGGCAATGCGCGAGCATCCAGACCCACACGCACGGCCGCGTTTGGGCTCACATAAGCCTTGCTGATCCGGCGCATCGGATTGGCCAGCGCGGCGGCGGCGGCGTGTATGCCCCAGATCCACACTTCGCCATGTTCCTCGAAAGAGGCTTCGCGGCGGTCGAACTGACCAGCCGGTGAGCGTCCGCTATCGCGGCGCTTCTGCTCAAACCGGTTCTGGCCGCTCTTGTTGAAACCGCCCCCGGGTTTGCCCTGAAACCCTTTGCCCGTTTCACCAGCCGGGCGAGCCGCCGCCCGTTCGCGGCTCCATGGCTTGTGGCCCGCGTCTGCAGAACGCTCCGTACGATCGCCGCCGGGATCACGTCCGCCACCCGGCGCACCGTCGCGATTGCGAGGGGCGCCGCCGTCGCGACCGCCAAAATCCCCTGATTTCCGGCCATTTCCTGGCCGGTTGCGTGGACGATCCTTCGTCACTATAAGACGCGCTCCCAACTGAGGCCGCGCTTCGTTTCGGTCTCATCTGCTCCGGCGTCAAGCCGTAGCTTCGTCCTGAAGAAGGTCGGCCCTGGAAGGGTGGGAGAGTGGTTAAATCCACGAGACTGTAAATCTCGCGCTTCACGGCTACACTGGTTCGAATCCAGTCCCTTCCACCAGCCTTCCTTCCGACAAGAGACTGTCCACTTTGGGAGCGCCAATTCGCACGCATTGCGGCGCATTTCGCGACTTCGAGCGTCTCTCATCCCGCCTCAATTCGACATTCGAGCCGGAATTTCAGCCCGAGTCTCTGATAGCTGATTTGGCCGTCCACTTTCCCTGCCTGTGAACAGGCATGGGGTCCCGATGCCGATAGGCGCGCTACGAGATTGTTTTAGCGGGAAGCGGAGGGGTCATCTTTCTGTGCCTGTTAACAGATGCAAACATCGGGAACCGAGAGCAGGGGCAAGTGCTTCTGTCGGCGCGCCTCGCGCAGCAGCGCTTCCGGTTTGAAGACTGAGGGCGCCGCATAGTCTTTCTTCGTCCCACGCGGAGCAGCTTGATCGCTGCGACCCATGCACATCGCGCGGTTGCAGAACGGAGGGCGATCTATTTTTCGGGGAGGCCGGAGAGGGCTTTCGCTTGCGCGATCTCCCCGAATGCCACGGCGGAAGGTTTGATGTGTCTCTGCTGCGTCGTTCGATCGACACCCATCAATCCGAATTTTGGCGCGTATCCGGCAAGCCATTCGAAATTGTCGATCAGTGACCAATAGAAGTAGCCACGGACGTCGACGCCTTCCGCCATGGCCCGATGCAGCTTGGTGAGTGCGCTGCGGATGAACGCGATCCGGCGAGTGTCGTCGTCGCCAGCCCAGCCGTTCTCCGTAACAATGATCGGGGTCCTGGTGCGCTGCCAGACATAGTGGCAGGTTTCAGCCAGCGCCTGTGGCCGATCCTCATATCCCATAACGGTCAGCGGATGACCGGGCTCGGGCCCGAAGCGGCCGTCAGCGCGAACAACGACGCGGGTGTAAGTCTGGACGCCAATGAAGTCTTCCCCGGCCACTGCATCAAGACAGGCACCGTAGTACCGCTCCCGTCGCTGGTCGCGGAGATGCTCGGCTCCGGGCTCTGATTGCTCGTCCTGTATTGCCAACGTCACACCCACCTTCACATTGGGATGGTGGGACCTTATCGCGTCGCGTGCCTGTCGGTGCGCATCAAGACCCTGATTCACGATTGCATCGGGCGGTGCAAAAAGGAAAGTGCGATCGAGCGGTCCGCCGAGAATGGCCTCCGCCGCATTTTGGCAGGCAACCGAATCGGCATTCAAGGTGCGCACCATCACGTCCTCTCGGACCAGGAGCGGCAGATTGAGTTCATTGATGGTGCAAGCGATCTCGAAGCCAGTCAGCGATTTCGCGGCACGGTCACAATACCTGGCGAAGCAGTTAGCGAAAGCAGGGTCGGTGAGCCCGCCGCGTCGGGCGACCCAGAGCGGCAGCGTGAAATGATGAAACGTCAGCACGGGCGTAACGTCGTGTCGCAGGCAGGCGTCGATGCAGCGCTGATAGTGGTCCAGCGTCGCCTGCGAGAAGAGCCCTTCCTCGGGCTCGATGCGCGCCCATTCTATCGAGAAGCGGTACGCACCGAGCCCCAGAGCCGCGAGGAGCGCGATATCATCGTTGAACCTATGATAGTGATCGACTGCGTCGCCTGATCTCTCCTTGAACAGCGAGGGGGTCGCATTCTCAAGCGCCCAGAAATCCGATGAGATATTGCCGCCCTCGACCTGGTGTGCCGCCGTGGCAGCGCCCCACATGAAGGCTTGTGGAAACTTCAGCACCTCGAATCTCCGCACTGGCAGAACAACTCTGGCAGAATCCGCTCGCTCCGAAGCGGGGCGGCGCAACGTTTTTCGACTGGCCGCCGCCTGCAGTTACCGGACGCAGCGACGATTGTGACAATCGCACAACCTGAGGAAGCTCGCGAAGCGCGGCTTCCAGCCACCCCGGGGTTCCGGCGCATGTTCGTGGCCCCGCGGCGCAGACGCCGCGGATCGCAGACCGACAGCTCTGACGCGCCGTGGAGCTTCGCCGATGGACCGAACATGTCAGGTTTAGGGGTTTCGCCGAAATCGGTTGGTTTCAGCGTGCGGCAGAGGCGGCTCTGCGTGCTTCGCCATCGGGATGGTTGTTCGAAGCGCTCATGATCTGGCGCATTTCGCGAGTCTTGCGCGCCACGCTTCTCACCCGTCATCGACGCCTCCATCGCTGCCGGAGCAGAAATGGAATCAGCATTTGCTCGAAAACGCACGGGAGTTTTTCAACGGAATTGGCGAAAACCGGCCGTTGCAGAGACGATAGCATATTGGTCTGACAGCTCCCTGGCAGATATTCCAGCTGAGCACATCAGTTCGTAATGGCGCCGATACCCAGCCTCTGTGTTAGTGCTGCGTCGGTGCGATTTTCAATTTCATCGACGTCGTCGACCTCACCGGGTTGCAGGACCTGTTCGGACGTTTCCCGGAATATCTGTTCGACGGGTCCTTCAGATCGCATCAGATGAGGTCGAAGCGCCTCGGTGCTGGATTTTGCCTTAGGGAACCGATCCATCAGTGCGCCAACGCGTACCCCGACATAGAGCACCGTCGCATCCCAGACCGAGCAACCACCTGCCCGACATGCATGATAGAACATGCGATCGGCCTCCCGCCGCTTCTTGCGGTCACCATTTGAATCGACGCATGCTTGATCGTGTACCAAAGCGGCTCGCCGATAATCGCCAGTGTATGGGGAGCCGACAAGCCACCACAGTTGCGGCGGTATTGATGCGCCGTCCGTACGCATCTTCGCCGGAGCATGCCATCGCTTGCCGTTCGGATCATCGAACCAGAAGTCCGCGGTCAACTGCATATGTCGATCCGGCTCTTGTTCGGTCAGCCAAACCGCCACCGGTTCGCCTGAGAATGCCCCATGACCCATATCCGTCCCCACGTGAAAAGTTCGTCGCAACCAGCTTGGCGCCATCCTGCGGGTGGGGGAAGTGCCACCAGCGGCTTACCCATGTGTGAGGTTCACGCGAGTAGAGCCGGTGGTCGCGGGACTTCGGATTCTAGCGCCCAGGGGTTCTGTCAGGTAAACTCGGGCAGGTTTTGTGGGCCTTTTGAGGTCTGCGTCGATCAGGCCACCGCCTTGCTCCAGACAGAGTCCGAGCGTGCGCGGAAGATGCGCAGGGTTGGCCGACTGATCATGTGCCGTTGAACGTTGAGCGCGTTGTAGATCGCTGCGTGCGTTTCGAGGAAGCGCTGCGCTGAGTTTCGCGATTTGAAGTTCAGCATCTTTCGTTCGCGCCTTCGGATCGGCATATGGGAATTTTCAATGCGATTGTTCTCGCGAAGTCTGCCGGGTCGATGGCGATCATCGAGTCCGATTTCGCGCAGAGCAGAAGCGCAGGATTTGAGTCCGTCGGTGATGATTGTCTCAGGCTCGACATGCTGATTTCGCAACAGCCGCCGCAACAATCTCAATGCAGCTCCAGTGTCGCGGCGTTTCTGCACGACCATGTCCATCACCGCTGCTGTCAAGTTAGCAAAGTAGCGTCGGATTTCAGACCTGCGTGGCCAGTTGGCGGCACTAAAATCCGATGTGAAATCAGATGGCGCAACAGGACGGTCGAATTCAATTGACGAGTATTCGCGCTCAACCTGACAGCGCCCGCATTTGAGCATCCGAAGGCGCGAGCGAAAGATGCAAGGCTTCAAGAGCAGGCCGTCCGCGCAGCGCTTCCTCGAGACGCATGCAGCGGTCTACAACACGTTCAACATCCAGCGACATCTTCTGAGCCGCCGCGCCATGCGCGTCCTGCGCGCACGCTCGGACTCTGTCTGAGCAGGGCGGTGGCGTGACGGCCGCAAGGCGCGTCGAATATCCAGCACAACCTCACTCCGTTAAATTGACAGTGCTCTAGTTGATGCGCGCAATTGCCGGTTTCATTGCTGTTCGCGCGCGATTCCGCTAAGCAAGAACCCAAAGGCGGCCGCTGCCTGGCGGACCGCATCTCGGCTTTGGGAGGAACTGCAATGCAAGCCCGGACACTCAAGCTCGCCCTGGCGTCTGTCTGCGCTGCCGCGATCATCGCCGCCGGCGTCACCGCCTACGGCCAGATCAGCGGCGCCAACATGGTCGCCGCGACCGTGAAACCAGCTGATCGGGCGGATGATTTTCGCCTCGTCGACCAGAACTCACGCGCCCACCTGCTGAGCTATTACAAGTTCGCCCCGGCCATCGTGATCGTCAGCCACACCGTCGGCTCCTCAGACATGAACGAAGCCGCGCTGAGCATCCGGAACCTTGCGACATCGCTAAACGGATCGGACGCGCAACTCTTCCTGATGAACTCGACACCCGGCGTGACGCGCGAAGCGATCTCCGCTGATATGAAGGCGCTGAACCTCGACCTGCCCGTCCTGATCGATGACACGCAACTCGTCGGCGAGAGCCTCGGCGTCAGCCGGGTGGCGCAGGCGATGGTGATCAATCCCAAGACCTGGAAGGTCGTCTACTCCGGCCCGATCGGCGCAAAGCTCAACGCCGCCGTCGTTGCGCTACAAGCAGGCAAGGCTGTGACCGCATCGCACGTCGACATGACAACGGCGGCGCTCGCCTTCCCGAACCGCGACAAGGCCGCTCACGCGAAGATCTCCTACGAGAAGGAGATTGCCCCGATCCTCGCCAAGAACTGCGTCGCCTGCCACTCCGAAGGCGCCATCGGCCCCTTCGCGATGGACAGCTACGAGAAGGTCAAGCAGTGGTCGGGCATGATCCGCGAGGCGATCCGCACGGACCGCATGCCGCCCTACAATGCCGATCCGCATGTCAACGCGTTCGCGGCGGACATGAACCTCAAGCCGAAAGACGCAACGACGCTGATCCACTGGATCGAAGCCGCCGCGCCGCGCGGAGAGGGCTCTGACCCGCTGAAGATCAATGCCAAGGCTGCGCCCGAGTGGGAACTTGGACAGCCGGACCTGATCATCGAACTGCCGGAATACGCGATCCCGGCTTCGGGCTTGGTCGACTACCAGAACCCGGAAGTGAAGAATCCGCTGACCGAGGGCCGTTGGCTGCGCGCGGCGACCGTCAAGCCGAGCGATCGTAAGGCCGTTCACCACCTGCTGTCGAACGGCGCGGGCGGCTATGCCGTCGGCGCGGAGACCACGGTCTATCCAAAAGGCACCGGCACCTGGGTCGCCCCGGGCCAGACCTTCCGCTTCCAGATGCATTACACGCCCTATGGCAAGGCGACGGTCGAGAAGACCCGCGTTGGTCTCTACTTCTACCCGAAGGACGCGCCGCCGGAGATCCTCCGCCGCTCGGCCGTGATTGCCAATGCGGGCATCGAGATCCCGCCGAACACGGCGCGTCACGAGGAGGTCGCTTACATCACCTTCCCTGAGAAGGCGACGCTGTTCACCGTCTTCCCGCACGCCCACTATCGCGGCGAGAGCGCGGCGGTGTCGATCATCAAGCCGGGCTCGACCAAGGAAGAGCTGATCATCAGCCTGCCCAAATACGACTTCAACTGGCAGCGCGGCTATGACTTCGCGACGCCGGTGAAGCTGGAGCCGGGCACGAAGCTGGTGACGCGCTACGTCTACGACAACTCGAAGAACAACCCTGCCAACCCTGATCCGACGATCAAGGTGACGTGGGGCGAGCAGAGCCATGAAGAGATGCAGTACACTGCGCTCGGCTTCCGCTGGGACGACGAGACTGTCGCCAACCGCAAGGACGACTACCAGAAGCGTCTCGAGGAATCGCGTTCGATCGGCATCATGGATACCAACCTCGACGACAAGGTTGCCAAGTCCGAAGTGCGCGGTCGCATGGCGCAGATGCTGCTGGCCAACTGGGACAAGGTCGACACCAACAAGGACGGCTATCTGGTGACAAGCGAGATGACGCAGATCAACGCCGTGATCAACGGCCGCATCCGTGAGGCGCAGGCTCAGCAGTCTATCGGCCAGTAGTCTTTTCGATGTGAAAGATTGGAGCAGGCGGGCCGTGAGGTCCGCCTGTTTTCGTTTGGGGCGGCGTCTGAGCTGCTCGCGGGAGCGAGTCAGATTTTGGACACCAGGAGAGGCGCGATGCAGTTGTTTGTCAGTTTGGATGTTTCGCAGGTTTTGACCCAACTGTGCGTCGTCGATCCGGACGGAAGGCAGGTTGTGAACCGGCGTGGGGTCAAGGCGCCGATAGGCGCGCTACTCCATTGATTTTGTGAAAAGCGGAGGCGTCCTCGACCTGCGCCTATTCACACTTCAAAGATTCCACTTGCGTCGGAGGGGCCGTCCACACAGGCAGGTCAGGATGGTTTCGTAGCTGATCTCGATGCCGCGTTGAGCCAGCATCTCCTCGACATAGCGCAGGCTGAGCGTGAAGCGGAAGTAGAGCCAAACGGAGTGCTGGATGATCGCCGGCGGGAAGCGATGCCGCTTGTAGGATATTCGCGTCATTGGTGTCTCCTGTCACCGAATACCGGCTATACCAGAGACCACTTCGCATTTGCCTGACAGCTCCTTTGCCTGACAGCTCCATGGCGACGACGATCAGCCAGATGGTCACATCGGGCTGCCGGCGCGGCTCGTCGGCCGGTTGTTCATTGCGACTGCGTCTACGCTACTGTCCGACCATGGCGCTCTCATGGAAGTGGGACAGGCGCTGCGCCTTGTCGCAGGTCAATCCAAGGCCCAAGCATTCTGGTGCATTTCACAATTGACTGCATCCGGTTTTCGCGCCGCGTCCGCCGGCCAGTCTCACTTCTTGAGCGTGTGGAGGTAGGCTGAGAGATCCTGGATGTGGACTGGGTCGACAATCAGATTCGGCATGGTGGCATGGGATGTATGCAGCGCGACATTGAGCCCCATGAGAGTCATTCCCGGCGCATTGGCGATCACCTCGAATGTGGGCGCGTTGGGATTGGGGGAGCGGGTTTGACCCGCTGCAACAGCGTGGCAACCAGCGCAGGCGCTCTCAGCATAGACGCGTCCAGGCAGGGGAGCGACCACCTGCGCGACCTGACCCGCCTTAACGTCCGCTGTGGTTTCTGCCGGCTGGGCGCGTTCGGGGACGCAAGCGGCGGCGAGGAGGCAGACGGCAGGGAGCAGACGGAGCCGCCTGAGCATCAGAACCAACCGCGCGTTAGCTGGAGGCGGGAGGGTTTGGCTGGCTCCAATTGCAGCTTCGCGCCTGAGGTCGTGCATGGAATGTCTCCTTCGATCCTCGATGCATGAGCCTCAGCTGCCGGTCCAGGATCAGAGCGGCCGGCCGCCAACCACTCGAATATCCTACGACAACCGGCGCCTCCATCTGATGCGCATCAAAGACACCCGGGTCAGGCGCGTAAGGATAAATTGGAGCTTGAGGTTGATCAAGCCGGATGCAGCAAGGGCATCACACTGTTGGTTTTCTGATGGCAGGAGAAGGCTGGCAGGGTGTGTCGAGGCGTAACAGCAAGGGCTCGGGCGGGCCAGCGTCTGGATTGCGCTTACGCGGAGCGAGGCGTGTCGGTCGGTTCGGGCAGCTTTATGGGAGAGGTCCGATGACCACCGCCCGGGTTCGATCCCTAGAGCCTTTCTGCTTTTGACGGAATCGGAAGGATTCCCGGTCGCATCGAACTGTGATTCAGTTTCCGTTCTGGATCAGGAGGCGCGCGGCGATGGGAAGGTGCTATTCAATGACTCTGTCAGGTAAACTCGGGCAGGTTTTGTGGGCCTTTTGAGGTCTGCGTCGATCACGCCACCGCCTTGCTCCAGATAGAGTCCGAGCGTGCGCGGAAGGCGCGCAAGGTTGGCCGACTGATCATGTGCCGCTGAACGTTGAAGACGTTGTAGATCGCCGCGTGCGTTTCGAGAAAGCGCTGCGCTGAGTTTCGCGATTTGAAGTTCAGCATCTTTCGTTCGCGCCTTCGGATCGGCATATGGGAATTTTCAATGCGATTGTTCTCGCGAAGTCTGCTAGGTCGATGGCGATCATCGAGTTCGATTTCGCGCTGAGCAGAAGCGCAGGATTTGAGTCCGTCGATGATAGTTGTCTCAGGCTCGACATGCTGATTGCGCAACAACCGCCGCAACAATCTCAATGCAGCTCCGGTATCGCGGCGCTTCTGCACGACCATGTCCATCACTTCGCCCTCGTCATCGACCGCCCGCCACAGGAACATGCGTTCACCGCCGATCATGCAGACCATTTCAGCGAGGCGCCAGCGCGGCGAGGGCGGTTGTTTGCGACGTCGAAGGTTCGCTGCGATCTTTGGCCCGAACTTGATGGTCCAGCAGCGAATGGTTTCGTAGCTGACTTCGATGCCACGCTGGACGAGCATCTCCTCGACGTTGCGCAGGCTGAGGGTGAATCGGAAGTACAGCCAAACGGCGTGCTGGATGATCGCTGGCGGGAAGCGGCGCCGCTTGTAGGATATTCGCGTCATTGGGATCTCCCGTCACCGAAAACCGGCTATACCAGAGACCACTTCGCATTTGCCTGACATCTCCCGATGATGCCGTCGGGGGCGTCCACCCCATCATTCAACATGCAGCGGCATTTGTTGAGCCGTCGCACCTTGCGCGTATTCAGAGCGCGGGCGGATTCTGTCTGGAACAAGGCGGTGGCGTGAGCCCAGGCCGTGCCTCAAAGCCCAGCAAAACGTGCGCTAGTTTACCTGACAGCCCTCCCGGCCCTCGTGAAGAACGCCCGGATGTTTGATGGCAGAAATTGACAAACTTTGCCAAGTCGCTATATTGGCGCGATCGAAAGGATAGCTCCATGGCGACCATGAACGTCTCGCTCCCCGATACGCTAAAGGACTGGGTGGAAGCCCAGGCTGAGACGGGCCGCTACGCCAACGCCAGCGATTACGTGCGCGACCTTATCCGCAAGGATCAGGACCGCGCCAACAAAGTCGACGCGCTCCAACGGCTGATCACGGAAGGATTGGAGAGTGGAGAGGCGCAAAGTCTCGATCTCCCCTCCTTCCTTAGTCGAATGAGGGCCAAGCATGAGTCAAAATCCAAGAAGCGCTAAACCTTTCCGTCTCACGCCAGCGGCACTCGGCGATCTTGAGAAGATCTACGACTTCACGGTGGAGCGCTGGTCGGTCAGCAAGGCCGATGAATACGTCAGCGGGCTTCACGTCGCCTTCGAGCGCCTGGCCGAAAACCCGCTGATCGCGCGCGAGCGCATCGAGTACACGCCGCCGGTGCGCATCTACCGCCATGAATCCCACATTGTCGTCTTCCTCGACGAACCCGACCACGTCAAGATCATCCGCATCCGCCACGGCCACGAAGACTGGGCGAACGATCCCGAGGGGAAGTAGCCCTTGCGGATCGAGCAGAAGGGAAGCAGCTGACACGTTTCTCCAGTGCATATGCTGATGAACGGAGCTGTCAGTCCAATGCGAGACGGTCTCTGAAGTCGCGCTACTTTCAGGCGTTCCGGAGGCCCCAATGACGCGAATATCCTACAAGCGGCATCGCTTCCCGCCCGCGATCATCCAGCACGCCGTTTGGCTCTGCGTTCATACCCTGCTGCACTAGAACATCTCGGACTGATCGATCGCCACCATCCAGGCCGGCTGCGCGACAACAACCGCGCCGAAAACTCGCACCTCGCGATCCGACGACGCGAGCGAAAGATGCAAGGCTTCAAGAGCCGGCGATCGGCTCAGCGTTTTCTCGAGACGCACGCCGCCATCTACAACGCGTTCGACGTGCAGCGGCATCTGTTGAGCCGTCGCGCCTTGCGCGTGTTCAGAGCACGGGCGGATTCTGTCTGGAGCAAGGCTGTGGCGTGATGGTCTGGACGATTGGCAGAGAACGCGTCTGGATCTGGCTCGCCGTCGATGACGAAGGCGAGGTCATGGACATGATTGTTCAGAAGCGTCGCGACACTGGAGCCGCGTTGAGATTGTTGCGGCGGCTGTTGCGGAATCAGCATGTCGAGCCAGAGCATCGCTACCGACGGACTCAAATCCTACGCTTCTGCTCTGCGAGAAGTCGGGCTCGATCACCGCCATCGACAAGGCCATCTGCGCGAGAACAACCGCGCTGAAAACTCACACCTGCCGATCCGAAGGCGCGAGCGAAAGATACTCAACTTCAAATCGCGAAATTCGGCGCAGCGCTTTCTCGAAACGCACGCCGCCATCTACAACGTGTTCAACATTCAACGGCACATGATCAGCAGGCCGACCTTGCGCGTCTTCCGCGCACGCTCGGACTCCGTCTGGAGCAAGGCAGTGGCGTGATCGCAGCAGACCGCAAAAGGCCAACAAAACCTACGCGAGTTTACCTGACAGAACCCTTTCGAACGTCCGCGGGTCGTACAAGGAGGGGGCGTGAAGATCCTGATAGTATTGCCCGAGTTGGACCGGCTATTGCCGCTTGCGCGTCGACGGGCGAGAACTATCGTCGACTTAAGAAATCATGTCCGCAGTCACGATGACCGTGATTGGAAGGTGCACGAAGGGGAGGTTTAGGGATGTTCTCGCAATGCAATGTGCATGACCGGATCATTTGCAATTTGGGAGTATTGGGCAAGCGAGGACGCTTAAAGCGATCGGTCGCTACGGCCGCATGTCTTGCAATAATGGCGCTGACATCGTCCATCCCGGCCCAGGCGCAGGATACACAGGCGCCCGGGCCACAAGTGCTCATGGCAGCTGGTCAAAAAGTCCGTGTCGAGACGATTCCCGGACTCACTTTCCCGTGGGCGATTGCCTTTCTTCCGAACGGCGACGCCCTGATCTCTGAAAGGAGCCAGAGAACGCTTCGATTGCTGCGTAAAGGGAAACTCGACCCGACCCCGATCACCGGCATCCCGCCGGTGATGGAAGTGAAGGGCGGAGCGCGCGGCGGAGTCGATGTCATCGTTCACCCGCAGTACGCGACGAACAAATTGATCTATATCGCCTACAATCAGCCCATGGACGGCAGGCCGGACATTGCGCGGCCAGTGCTAGCGCGAGCCCGTTACGATGGCGGCAACAAGCTAACCGACGTGAAAGACATCTTCGTCTCTGATGCTTGGAACGACATTGGCGCGACAAGGATCACTTTTGGCCAGGATGGCAAGCTCTACATGGTGATCGGCACCGCCTACGAGTACGCCTTCGCCAAAACGCCCAGCGAATATGGCAACAGCCTGGATGCTCAGAACCCGCTGAAGTATGCCGGCAAACTGTTGCGTCTTAACGACGACGGCTCGGTACCTCAGGACAATCCGTTTGTGGGCAATCCGAAGTATAAACCCGAAATCTACGCCATGGGTTTCCGTAACTCGATGGGTATGTACTCCGAGCCGGGAACTGGAAAATTCTGGCTGACTGACAACGGCCCGCGCGGTGGGGACGAAATCAACATCATCAAGCCAGGCGCAAACTATGGATGGCCCCTGATCACCTACGGTCGCGCGTACATGTACGACACCGATGGCAAGGTCAGCAACCATGGCGTGCCACCGCCCGAGCAAGCGCCGACGCACGCGCCCGGCATGGAGCAACCCTTCATGTATTGGGTGCCCTCACCTTCGCTCACGGCCATCACCATCTACAAGGGTGACAAATTCCCCGCTTGGAAAAACAGCATCCTTCTTGGGGAGCTGAAATTCAAACGAGCCGAACGCGTCACTCTCACCAATCAGGGCTGGGAAAACGAGCGTATCCCGATGTTCAGCGAAATTGATCGTCGCATACGCGATCTGAAGGAGGGACCGGACGGCTTCATCTACATGGTCACCGACGAGAAGAACGGCGTCGTCCTCAAGGTTGAGCCTGCTGATGCGGCTACTCCCGTTACGGTGGCCGCCAAGCCCGCCAACTGATCGAGATCATCTTCCGACAGGCCGCGTTTTCGCTCACGGGCGGACTCCGTCTGGAGCAAGGCGGTGGCGTAAGCCGATCTCACGCGCAAAGCCCAATTGAACCCAGGCAAGTTACCTGTCAGTTCCCGCTGATTGCATCCGCTCGCCGCGAGCACGAAGGCTGCGATCGCCAGAATGGTTTTCTTCATGCGAGGAACTTCACTCCAAGACACGAATGTAGCGAGCCGCTCTGACGACCAGCGGCTCGCCGTTAATGCACCGCTGAAAGCGTTTTGATGTCAAAGCTCGGCATGTCGGATGGCATATGGACGACGGCGACTTTCGAGGTCGAACCGGGAAGCATCTTGAAATAGCGACCGCCGCTCTCTGAAGGTCCGAGTTGGCCACAGGGCATCGAGGGTGATTCAGTCTCGCCTGCGGTGAATTTGCCGTATGCGTCTCTCAGCGTGCCTGTCGGCATGAACTCGTGCCAGCCCGCCATCGTCTGCGAGGGCTGAAGCGTGCAGAGCGTCACATCCGGGGCCGGAGAGGCTGTCTGTACAGCGGCCACGATGGAGGCGATTGGCGCGGCTTCGGCGATATCGAATAGCTGAACCATTGTGGACGGCGCGGGGGCGTCTTTACCTGCATGGACCCTCACAAGACCGGGCATTGTTTCATCCACCACGATCTTGGCGGCGGGACAGTCATAAGCCCAGAGCGACATGCCCGCGCCGCGCGTCTCCGCCCACGTGCAGTTCGGAAACGCCTCCGCGAGTGATACTGGCGGAAGCGGCGGATCAACATGCACCGGGTTCGTCGGCGCAGGGAGGATCTTTTCCGAGGTGGACTGCGGCGCCGGAGCTTTGGAACAGGCTGGAGTGACCGCGGAGAGCATCAAGGCGAGCGCGAAACTAGAAATGGAATGAGTGCGCATTTGGTAGGGTCCTCTGCCGTCCGACGCTAAATCTATGCGAAAATCTGCAAGGCTCGCCAGCCGGGCGAAGATCACTATTGCCTTGGCGGGATCTGCACGCATCCCTTCCTCCGTTTGAGATTGGCGGCGATCTTCGGTCCGAACTTGATGGTCCAGCAGCGGATGGTTTCATAGGATACGTCGATGCCGCGCTGAGCCAGCATCTCCTCGACATCACGCAAACTGAGGGTGAAGCGGAAATAGAGCCAAACGGCGTGCTGGATGATCGCCGACGGAAAGCGGCGCCGCTTGTAGGATATTCGCGCCATTGGGGTCTCCCGAAAGCCTGAAAGCGGGGCGATTTCAGAGACCGTTTCGCCTTAGACTGACAGCGCCTACGCAACCAACCGTTAGTCTCGGCACACGGCGAGGAATATAGTCGCCAGATCGAACTACCTTATCGTAAACGACAACTAGCATTGAAAGGTATGTGCAATTTTAAAAGTCGCACAAAGGAATGGACCCGACCAAAAAGCGAGTCCATATTCCAAAAAATAGCAACAGGCTGCCTCTCCCCGGCGTGTCGGCTTGCGCCAAATCATTGGCTTGACGTTGCGCTTGTTGATCAAGCCTACAGAGGAGAATCGCCGTGAAGTTCGTATCGCTGTTGTTGGCGTCGGCCGCCGTGTTTGGTGGTTCGAACGCATTTGCCCAGGAAGCCGGATACACGCCGCCCAAAACCTCTTGGGGTGTACCCGATTTGAATGGCGAGTGGACCAATGCGTCGCTCACCGGACTTCAGCGCGACGCAGGTGTGACGAAGACTACTGTCACCGAGGCCGAAGCGCAGGCGATCTTCATCAAAAACCCCTACACCGTCTACCAGAAGCAGGAGAACAAAATCTCGAAAGTGGATGAGGAATCCTCCAAAAAGCTGCTTTCGGACAAGGACTCCAACCTCGCCTACAATCGCTTCTGGATGGATCCCGGCGCGGGCCTGATGAAGGTGAAGGGTGAGTACCGCACATCTTACGTCATCGATCCGCCGTCCGGAAAGGTTCCGCTCCAGGAAGGCAAGACCCAGGGAGGCCGCAATTTTGCAAGAAGTGACTATACCGGTCCCGAGACGCGTCCATTGCAGGAGCGTTGCATCTCCTGGGTCAAGTCCGGGCCGATCATCACCAGCGGGATGTACAACAACAATATCCAACTGGTGCAGACGCCGACGCATCTCGTGCTGATGGCCGAGATGATCCACGATGTGCGCGTCATCCCGATCTTCAAGACCGCAGCTGAAGCCCAAGCGAGCCATGGACCCAAGATAATTGCGAAATGGAGTGGCGATTCCGTCGCCTGGTATGAAGGCAATACGCTCGTCGTCGAAACCGTGAACCCCTACTATCTGGACCGTTCGTTCATCACATCGAACGGCAAGGCGACCGAACGCTGGACGCGTTGGAACGCCAAGGAAATATTCTACGAGGTCACGATCGAAGATCCTTCGATCTATACGCAGACCTGGAAGGTAGAGGAGATGTTCCGTGTCGCGGAGGCGCCGATGTACGAATATGCCTGTCATGAATCCAATTATAGTCTTCCTGGCATTCTCGCCGGTGCTCGCCAACTCGAGCGCGATGGTCGCGACGAGCCGGTGGAAGTCAGGGGCACATTGTCGGGTGTCATTGATACCGAGGCTGAGTAAGATAGCGCCCGCCAAAAGCGTTCGACCCTTAGCCCATCTGGTTCTGTCAGGTAAACTCGGGCAGGACTTGTGGGCCTTTTGAGGTCCGCGTCGATCACGCCACTGCCTTGCTCCAGACGGAGTCCGAGCGTGCGCGGAAGACGCGCAAGGTCGGCCTGCTGATCATGTGCCGTTGAATGTTGAACACGTTGTAGATGGCGGCGTGCGTTTCGAGAAAGCGCTGCGCCGAGTTTTGCGATTTGAAGTTGAGCATCTTTCGCTCGCGCCTTCGGATCGGCAGGTGTGAGTTTTCAGCGCGGTTGTTCTCGCGCAGATGGCCTTGTCGATGGCGGTGATCGAGCCCGACTTCTCGCAGAGCAGAAGCGTAGGATTTGAGTCCGTCGGTAGCGATGCTCTCTGGCTCGACATGCTGATTCCGCAACAGCCGCCGCAACAATCTCAACGCAGCTCCAGTGTCGCGACGCTTCTGCACGACCATCTCCAACACCTCTCCCTCGTCATCGACCGCCCGCCAGAGAAACATGCGTTCACCGCCGATCGTGCAGACCATTTCAGCGAGGCGCCAGCGCGGAGAGGGCGGTTGTTTGCGACGTCGAAGGTTTGCCGCGATCTTCGGCCCGAACTTGATGGTCCAGCATCGAATGGTTTCGTAGCTGATCTCGATGCCGCGTTGAGCCGGCATCTCTTCAACGTCGCGCAGGCTGAGTGTGAATCGGAAATAGAGCCACACGGTGTATTAGATGATCGCTGGCGGAAAGCGGTGTCTCTTGTAAGAAATTCGCGCCATTGGGGTCTCCCGTCACCGAAAACCGGCTATACCAGAGACCACTTCGCATTTGCCTGACAGCTCCGCGGTGAGGCTATTTTCGTTGATGCAGGAGGCCTCAGTTGAACAGAGCCAGATCGATTGAATCGCCCATGACTTTGTAGCCGGTGTCGTTTGGGTGCAGCCAATCAGGGCTCGCCAAGTCGGCCTTCATACGCTTGGGATTCGCTGGATCCTTCATGAGCGCATCAAAATCGATCACTGCATCGAACGCACGGCTCGACCGTATCCAGGCGTTCACGGCTTGGCGCACGGCCTCGCCGGATTGTGAGTAGTAGCGTGCACCTTCATACGGGAGGAGAGTGGCGCCATAGATCTTCAGCCCGTGCGCATGTGCGCGATCGATGATCTGGCGATAGCCGGCGATGATTACCTCAGCGCTTGGGCGACTCTCGCCGCCCATGCCTATGTCATTGATCCCGATCAGCAGCGTCATCCAGCTGGCGTTGGGGGCCGACAGCACGTCGCGATCGAACCGCGATATGGCCGCTTCGCCCTGCGCGGCCTGGCCGAAGCTCAGCAAACGATTGCCGCTAATTCCGGCGTTGTAGACAGAGCGGTTCTTCTTGCCCACGCTTAGCCGCTCGGCGAGGACGTCCGTCCAGCGCTTGTTGCCGTCAACGGTCGATGCGGTGCCATCGGTGATCGAGTCGCCGAAGGTCACGATAGTGCGGGTCGGCGCGGCTGTTTCGACCTCGACCGCCGACAGGAAAGCCCGCTGAACGAATGTATCGGCCGCCACGAAGCCGCTGCGCGTGAAGTCGCCCGGGCCGGAAATCTGCGTGGTGGCAAGGCCCCGCACATGGCAGGTGCATCTACCGGTCGCCTTCGGAAGGTAGAGATTGATCACGATCTGGTCGAGCGCCTTGACCGGCAGCGCGACGGGGTCGCTCAACATCGGCGAGAACCGCGGAATGCTGGTGGAGGATTGCCCCCCAAAAGTGAGCGGGACAGGCGCTCCGACCGGCGCCCCGTCCGATCCTGCGAGCGAAACGGTGATCGCTCCAACCTCGAGTGGGGCTTCGCCATATTCGTTGGTGAGCCGCACGCGCAGCCGCTCGCCAGCGGCGGAGAGGCGTACGACCTGGCGCACGGTCTGGTTATCGAACGATTTGCTGTCAGGCATGGGCGGTGCTGGCGAAGCGCCCCACGCGCCCACCCAGTTCGAGTTAGGTGAATTGACCGACATGGCCGACGTTGTGCATCCGGCCAACGCGACAGCGGCCGCCAATACGATCCAGCGCTTCATTGAGCGTTCTCCCCATCGTAATTCTGGGGTTGATACTAGCACCCTTGAACTCCGCCGCCAGAGCATTCGGCAATAGGTGAATCGACTCACACGCCTGCCTGCATCCGGAAGCGCGGACGGTTCACGCGCGAGGCAAGGGTGGCTCTCTGGCCTCGCTGTGGAAGCTGCTGGCAGCCTGCGTGATTGGGAACACCATTACTACGGGCGCTTCGGTGATGCGCGCGTCACCGAGATCGAGCTGCTCAGGCGGGATTCTCGGTGAGAGTCCGGGCGTGGGCTTCGCGTGTTGTGATTGGCTGTTCGATTTTCTTTCGGTTCTGTCAGGTAAACTCGCGTAGTCTTGTTGGCCTTTTGAGGTCCGCGTCGATCAGGCTACCCATCTGCGCTGCGCGCTGGGTCCAAGCATTCTTGAACATGTTGGTCGCGACATCAAAGACCATAGGATCAGGTTCCATTTAACGCACGAGTTGCTCAAACTGGCCTTCGAGGTCGTCGCGTCTCACGGTTTTGCCACGTAGCTCGCAGCTCTTGTTGAAACAGTGATAGTAGGCGTGGCGTTCGCCATTGCGGCTCTTCGAATAGGGTCGCTGCTCAGGGGGAGTGCTGGCCTATGGCCGGACGTCAAATTCATACGTTTGTTGTCGCCTCGTTGCTCCTGGCGACCGGATGCGGGGGAGGAGGAGGCGGCAGCAGCGCTGCAGTTGCCACTGCTCCTCAGCTTCCAACATGGACACAAGGCGTCTTCCAGGCGTCCAGTACATTCGAGAATCGATGCGCCAATGTGCGTACCGGGGTTGATAGCCAGGGACGCGCCTTTCCTGATCTAGCTGGCTCCACGACCGAGGAACTCTTCTGGCTTCGTTCGTGGACCAACCAAACCTATCTCTGGAACAATGAGGTGATCGACCAGAATCCCGTTGGGTACGCAGATCGGATTATTTATTTCAACGCACTCAAGACGAATGTTGTTACCGCGTCAGGTCAGCTCAAGGACCGCTTTCATTTCACGATGAACACGGCGGAGTATCTCGCGGAGGTGACCTCCGCTCCTTCGGCTAGCTATGGGGCCGAGATACGAGTCCTTTCCAGCACGCCTCCGCGCGATGTTCGCGTGATCTATACGAGCGCCGGAACGCCAGCCGCTGAGCTTGAGGGCGGTCTGCCAAAACTCGCGCGCGGAGCCCGGATCGTGACGGTCGACGGGGTGGATGTGGTCAATGGCGGCGCGTCGCAGGCTCAGATCAACACGCTGAACAATGGGCTGTTCCCCCGTACAGTAGGCGAGAGCCACACGTTCACGGTGCGCTATCCCGACAACTCGGAGCGAACGATCACTCTGGCGTCCGCATCGCTTGTCGAGGCGCCCGTCAACCGCCAGACGATTATCATGACGCCGACGGGCAAGGTGGGGTACATTCTGCTCACCACATTGAGTCCGTACAGCACCGAGAAGGGGCTCGTCGATGCGATCGCAACGATGAAGGGGCAGGGGGTCAGCGATATCGTGCTCGACCTACGCTACAATGGTGGAGGCTTGCTCGCGATCGCGTCGCAGCTCAGCTACATGCTGGCCGGGCCAGCCCGCACGAGCGGTCACGTATTCGAGCGGCTCAGATTTAATGCTACGGCCGGCGGCTCAAATCCTGTGACCGGCGGGACAAACTCTCCGACGCCGTTTTATTCGGCGGGGCTCGGCTTCTCGGTTGCGACGGGAACCGTCATCAGCACGCTCGATCTTCCGCGCGTGTTCGTGTTGAGCACGTCTCAAACCTGCAGCGCCAGCGAGTCGGTGATCAATGGTCTAAGGGGCGTCGGCGTCGAAGTTATCCAGATCGGCAGTACAACGTGCGGAAAGCCGTTCGGCTTCTATCCGGAAGACAATTGCGGACAGACGTATTTCTCCATTCAATTCCAAGGCGTCAACGACCAGGGCTTTGGCGATTATCCGGATGGATTTACGCCCTCCAATTCGTCGTCGGCAAATGCTGTGAGAGTTTCTGGTTGCGCGGTGGCCGATGACTTTGGACATGACCTTGGCGATGTCAGCGAGGCAATGCTGTCTGCGGCACTTGAATTCCGCGCCAAGGGAACATGTCCTTTACCACTTCCCAGCAGCATCGGTGTCGCGCGCGCGCCAAGCGGCGGCGATCCCATTCGAACCACGGGCCGATCGGAAGCGGTCGAGTTTTTGCGCAGCATGCGAGATCTCTCGCTGCCCAATCCATCGGTGCAGCCGTGAGTCTTCGTTTGATCGTAGCGATATGTGCCGCCGCCTCAACGTTCAGCGCCTGTCAGTCTGATCCTATGCGATCGATGCCTGCCACTTTGATGCCAGGCGATACACGCGCGATGGATGTACTTAGATCCGCCATCGCCAAGGAGATGGGACGAACATCGATTGACCTGGGACCGAGCGATCCGACCTTGAACCCGGTGGTTTCAGTGCTGCCCATTCCGCCTGGACCGCTTGACGATAAAAGCCTCGCAATGCCAACAGTGTTTCGCATTGAGGTTGACGGACAATCCTGTTCCCTTGTGCGCGAAAGCACAGGTGTCAGAGTCGTTCTGGATGGCGTCAGGTGCCAAGCAAAATGATGCTGCTAGTCGCTTCGTAAGTCATTCAGCCTAACGGGGTGCGGCGCTTCGTGTCCGGTTTCAAAGCTCAGCAGGTGGGCGAATAGGGTGCGCAATTTCGTATCCGCTCAGTCAGCCAAGCTCGAACGACCGCTTGTGGCGGCGGGCTAAAGCGGACGTTCGCAACGCTCGGCCAAGGTGCTAGCTATAGGCATTCGGTGAGTACTTCATGGGTGTCGACCTTTCATGTCGGAGCCTGCCTGCAGGCTGCGGCGTCGTTGAACTGGTTCGCAGCTGAACCTGCAGTAATCCGTCATGGATTAGGTTGGTTCAGCGCTGGCCCAGCGTTCGCGATCGCGCGGCCTCCGGCGCCACTAGCGGCTCCATCCATTTTCCGGCGTGAGGCCATAGCGCCGCTGTGCATCAGCAATGAGATTTCGGTCGTCACGTTGCCAGGGATGGAAACTCGGGGCCAGATATGCGGCCCAGGACAAGCTCACGCGACGAAGGATGCCCGGATAAAGCCATAGATAGGCGAACAGGCCAAATCTCGCCCGCAGCCCCACGATATCGTCCTGTTCAAGCAGCCGAAGCGTTTCGCCCCACCGCCGCGTCAGGAACGCCCATGTTACCTGCAGGAAGACGAGGTTGCGCATCAGCCAGCGATTTCCGGCCCACATTGTGCGCGTGACGTGCATGAAAGTGTCATACGCCACGCCCTTGTGTTCGATCTCCTCGATCGCGTGCCACATCCATAAGCCGCGCGCCTCATCCGATGTCCCAGCATAGATCTCCGGATGCTTTAGTGTGAGGTGAGCGAAAATCGCTGTGAAATGTTCGAGCGCTGTCGTAACGCTCAGCTGCACAACCGGATGGCGCGCGCGCGCCTTGGCCAGCGTCGCTTCCATCCACGCTTCAGTTTCCGAGAGATCATAACCTTCGGCCTTCAATCGGTCGTTGAATACGTTGTGCTCGCGCGTGTGAAATGCCTCCTGGCGCACGAAAGCCGCGATCTGCTCGGAAAGGGGTTGAGGCGCCGCGTTGCGGAACGGTCGCATCACCTCAATGAAGAAGGTTTCGCCCGCCGGGAAGACGACTGAAAGTGCGTTGTGCCAAGCCGTGGCGAAAGCGTTTCCGCCCATCCAAAGTCGCGAGCGCCCCTCGTGCTTCCCAAAGCGCACGTTGCGCGGCGCAATTACCAGATCGTGAGGCGTAGTCACAGTCACTATCTGTGCTCCTTGAAATCTCGACGTTAATGCGAGTGGCGGCGTTGCTTTTCGGCTTGGGCGCACTCGAGAGCCTCTTCCAGACCGATGATGATGGTTTCGAGCTGCTGAGACATCTCGGTCGGACGCTCGACCAGAGCTGGCGCTTCGTCGAGCATATGTTGCGCCATGAGCAGGAGGCCGGCGAGATCCTGAATAACGTCCTCCAGCGGTTTGCGCTGACACTTTGCGGTCGAGGGCAAAGGAAGGATCGTCGAGCCCAAGGTCCCCTGTCCGAGCGACGCGAGATCGGGCCAACGCACGGCGCGATTGAACGACGTCGCCATGGCGTCGAGAGCAGCAAGACTGAGACGCTCGCTGATTTCGGAGCGCCCCGCGTCAGCGATCGCGTTCGTCACCACGTGAAACGGCAGGTCTCGTTCCATCGCATCAAAAAAGGTCGCGCCGATGGCGCCAACCCCCGCAAAGCTGATCAGGTAGATCGGAGCGTTGACATGCTGGCTTGCCCAGGCTGCCAGCATCGGCGTGCAGAAGGCGGACAGGGTTTCCTGCTTGGCATAGAGTTCTCCCCGCAGCGGCGTGAAGCCGTCCAGCGCGGCCGCCTGAAGTGACGATGAGTTGGTCTCCAGGTAAGAGTGGACAATCGTCCAGCCCGAAGCCCGCGCAAACTTCAGAACCTGTTCGCAGGTGCTGCGCCGCATCGCCGCCGAAACCGAAAAGGCGGGATTCCCGAGTTCAACAAATGCACGCTGGAAGCCCTGGACCAGCAACATGGGTTGCAACACCTCGGCCCGGGGGACCGAAGATGCGGAAAAACTGTCTGCGCCCATATCCTCAGCCCCGTTGTCGCGTTGATGTCCACGGGAGAGTAGACAGCACTGGCGGCGGAGGCGCTTCAGCCAATATCGGTAATGGCGTCCCCGCACATCGATGAACCATTCAAACCTTGAAGAAAAACGGGATTCGATAGACGCCAACCATGTGAAGGCGACAGACTGCTCAGCAGACTTCGAATGTAAAACCGCAGGCCCGCCGATGCGTCTGAGGCAGCGTGGTCGATCCAGATTGCCGGTGATGCCAAAGGAGGCGGGCTAAGCGGTGACCGTAGCGTCTGATGGATCCAGCACGCCGGGACGATCCCAGTCCCCCTCGGGACGCAGAAGAAGGAACGGGTCTGCTTTGAACCCGATGGTGTCAGGGTGTTCAGGGAGTGGAATCTCAACGGCGAGATATGGGAGGCCAGAGAAAGCAAAACCTTCTGCTTCGTCCCGCACGTCGCAGCTCATAGTGTGCTTCCACATGACTTTGAGCCGGGCTTGGATGTGGCCGAGCATGCGGCGATAGCCTTTGCGGGCGGCAATTTCGAATGCATGCGCGGTTAGGTGCTCAAGGATTCCGTCGCCGCGGTAGCGCGGATGGATGCACACCCGTTCGCCCTTGCAGAAGTCGGAAAAGAACCGGAGACGCAAGGAACCGACCGGTTCGCCTTGCTTGGTTGCAAGCAGATGCATCGCACAGAGATCATTGCCGTCGAACTCCTCGTCGTACGGGCAATCCTGTTCGGCCATGTACGTGACGCCGCGAAGAACGAAGACGCGCTGCAGATCGTCCAAGGTGCGCACGACGCGCACTTCAATGTCGGTACGGTTGTGAAAGCGGTTTGCGTGCCGTAGCGGCAAGCGACCTGTGGCCGGAAGGCTCATCGATATCTATCTCCGCTTGTCGCAGAACATCATGCCGGGGTGGCTAAGCTCCAACGGCGCGAACCGCAGGCTTGCAAGGCCCCGTGCGCCCCCTCCTGTCGCTGCGCGAGAGTAAGCACGTAGTCCGCCATATGCACCGTCACGCCAGGCGAAGGCCGTTCGCATCACGGCCGTCTTGCCCCGCAGATCGCTGCCGCCGGTAAACCAGATATACATGGCAGACACGGGATCGCCCGGAGCGCAGAGATGCTCCGGATCAGGCGCGTGTGCGCTGAATCGGCCGAGAAGTATGGCGATTTCCCCCTCCGCGGTGAGCGGCAAATTGACGAGGACGCCCGTAATGCCGCCGTGTCCCTCCGGAGGAGGGTGACCATCCAGCACCCAAATTGATGCCTTTGTCCGAGCATGCGCCGCTACGCTTGCCGATACGGGGGCCAGCGTCATCCCTACAAGCTCTTCGGCGAGCCGATGGGCGGCTGGAATTTCATCCTGCCGAGCCACGCGGACGCCCTGGGGCGCTGCTTCGTCGATGAAGTGCTGCGGGTCCCAGAAAAGTTCAACAGATTCAGATCGTCGCGCCTCTTCGCTAGCAGCACGATCCGTGTAAGCTTGTCTGGGTTGGGTGGAAGGAACAGGCATAGCAGGCACCCGCAGATCGTTTTGAATTTGCTTAACGATTTATGCAGTGCGGGCGGCGAACGGCTTCAGACAATGCCGGAAATGGTCTTTCTGAAAATGCTGGAAGGGGCGGCGAGATGATTCCGAATGACTGGGCGCGCCTGATGGTTTTTCAGACGGTCGCCGAGGAGGGCACGATCACAGCCGCTGCGGAAACCTTGCAGCTGGGCCATGCCACCATCTCGCGCCACATCGAAGACCTCGAGCACTCGCTCGGACTGGAGCTATTCCGGCGGTCGACCAAGGGCATGGAAATAACAGATACGGGCCGGCACGTGCTTCGCTCTGTCCAAAACATGTCCGACTCTGCCCATGCAATTACCGCCAACATTCGGGCGATGGTGGCGACCAAGCGGCCGCAGGTGTCGATTGCCGCTCCCGAGGGGATCGCTGCCTGGTGGCTGGCGCCGCGCCTGCCCGAGTTCCATCGCGCCAATCCAGGCATCGAGATCGGGCTCATCGTCTTGCCCGATGCCCCAGATGTCGCAAAGGGCGACGCTGATATCTCGATTCAATTCGATGAGCCCAAGAGCCCAAACGTGATCATGCGTCCGTTAGGGTGGATCCACTACATTTTTTGGGCGGCGCCGGGTTATCTCGCGCTCCACGGCGTACCGACTGACCGCTTCGATCTCGGCCATCACCGCATGCTGCACTTCACCAGCTACAGGAAGCAACAGGAGCTGTGGGGCGAGAAAATCCCAGCCTGGCAGGAAATCATGCCGTGGATCGTCAGAACAAATTCGGGCACGGCGCTCTACCAGACCTGCATTGCCGATGGCGGCATTGCGTCCTTGCCCAGCTACGCACTGAGCTTCGAGAAGCATCTGCGGCCACTGCCGCATCTTGGCGTACTGGCGTCCCCGAAGATCTGGTTGACTTACGGCGAGCACGTTCGCGAAGGGCCCAGCTTCTCACCGGTTCTCGAATGGCTTCGCGATTGTTTCGATCCGGCCAAACACCCATGGTTTCGCGAGACGTTTGTCGGCCCGCAATTTATAGGCTGAATGGCGATGCAGCGAAACTTTTCGAATCTAAGCTAGTGAGACGCATGAGACGGTTCTGGTTCTGGCGAGGTTCTGTCAGGTAAACTCGCGTAGGTTTTGTGGGCCTTTTGGGGTCCGCGTCGATCAGGCCACAGCCTTGCTCCAGACGGAGTGCGAGCGTGCGCGGAAGACGCGCAAGGCTGTAGGATACTCGCGTCATTGGGGGCTCTGAGAAGCCTGAAAGCAGGGTAAGTTCAAAGACCGTTTCGCATTAGAGTGGCAGCTCCGAAACCTCGCCAAACGCGCGTTTGTTGGGAAGGAGACTGCGGGATCAAGTTGGGCAGGCCGCAGTACGATCCCTTGACTGTCCCCTCCAAGCACGGAAGGACAGAGTCCATTATCGATGCCGGTGTTGGGGGGAAATTCGACGTTGAACAGACATCAGGGTTGCGCGATTTCGGTCGCGGGTCTGCTGCTCCTTGCGTCCTATCCGGCGCAGAGAGCCGAAGCGCAATCGCCTGCAGGGCCCGCTCCTAAAGCGGCAAGCGACGCACGGCAGGTTTTTGAGGCGGAGTTTTTTCGCCCATACAATCCGGTCACGGCATTCGACATGGTTTCGCGTGTCCCAGGTTTCGAGATTCTCGATGGCGTCGATCGCCGTGGGTATGGCGCCACGGCAGGCAATGTACTGGTGAACAACGAGCGGCCAAGCTCGAAGTCGCTCACGTCGGACCAGTTGAAGCGCATCCCGGCCGAAGGCGTTGCGCGCATCGAGTTGATCTCGGGAGCAGATTCCGACGCGGATGTTCGTGGCCAGACCCAACTTGTCAACGTCGTTCTCAAAGATCAAAAGGGACAGTCGCGGCCAGCGACCTGGTCCATCGACGCGTGGTACGGACCAGGGGCCCTGTCGTCCTGGGACGGCCGCACCTTCCTTTCCCTCGCTCAGGCGACGAAAGCGTTCGAGCTTGATGACTCGACGACGCTTTCGATCGATCTGCAGTTTCCGAACCTTCCAGGAAGAACCGAGTTCTATGAAGCAGTCAAAAACCCTGCGGGCGAACTTCTGGAATATCGCCAGCAACGCAGCCAGATCAACCAGCGAGCAATTCAAGGGGTCGCCAATCTGAGGTGGCGGCCAAGCGCGGCGGACACGTTCAGCCTGAACGTTCTTTACAGGCCGTCCTTGAATGGCAGCGGCTCAAGCTCGTTCGTCTATAGTGCGGCTGACGCCTTTCGCTCGGCCACGATGGGCGGCGTCGATTTCGGCGACATTTATAAAGCGGAAGTCGCGAGTGACTGGGAGCGCAAGCTTTCATCCGCGCTTTCCTTCAAGCTGGTTGGACTTCTGACATCGTCGTACACGGAACAGGCGGACACGTTCCAAACCGTTCGGGCGGTCGGCGGGCTCGTGAATACTCAGTATCTCGATCGCGCTACCGACATCGGGGAACGGGTTGGGCGAGGCTCACTGACGTGGCGGCCGAATGACTTCCATACGCTGGAAGCTGGCCTTGAAGGCGCATTCAACTTCCGGGACGCCAGTCTTGCCATTGCAAACGACACCGGCTCCGGGCCTGTGCCAGAGGTCCTACCTGTTGCAGACACGCGTGTTGAAGAGTTGCGCGGCGAAGCGTTCCTGACCGATGTCTGGAAATTGACGCCCGCCCTGACGCTCGAGACAGGGTTCACGTTCGAAGCGTCGCGCATCACCCAGACGGGCGATGCCCAACAGGAACGCGAATTCACCTACCCCAAGCCCCGCGCCATCCTCACCTGGCAGATGGACCCGTCCAACCAGCTTCGCGCGAGTTACATACGCGATGTAGCTCAGCTCGACTTCGCCGAATTCGCTTCAACCGTCGCTGTCATCGATAACCTCACGACGTTCGGAAATCCAAACCTGGAGCCTGAAAAAACCTGGAAAGCCAGGTTGGAATGGGAGCGTCGCTTCACGCCCAAGATGGCGCTGGCCGTCAGCCTCTTCTACGATGACGTGTCCGATACGCAGGATCTGGTCCCGCTTTCATTTTGCGCCGGGCCAGGCAGCGTACAGGATGGTTCGTGCGCTCCGGCTGACATCCGCACCCTTGATGGCGCGGGCAACATTGGAAACGGAACACGCACGGGCATTGAAGCTCGCTTTGGCTCACCGCTCGATTTTCTGGGTATCCCGAATGCCGAGCTCAGGTTCTCCGGAAAATTTCAGAAGACGAGCGTGACCGACCCTGTGACAGGAGAGGATCGCGAATTTACGCTTGAGCCGGCCTGGAATTATCTCGTTTCTTTCCGGCAGGAACTGCCAGACATCAGCTCGGCCTGGGGAGCTTCGATGAAGAGGGAATCGCAGCGCTTCGAATACAAGCTGGCCGAGGAAGTCTATTACAACCGCGATGGCGACAGGCTGGACATCTATTTCGAGACGACCGCTGTGAAAGGGCTGACGCTTCGGGCTTCGCTGATCAACGTTGGTCCAACACCAGAAGATCGCGTGCGCACCTTCTATGCAGGATCGCGAGCGTCCGGGTTTGTCGTTCGTACCGACGCAAGGAAGGCATACTCCGGCCTTGACGGCTCCCGGATCATATCGCTCAAAGCTTCGGGGGCGTTCTGACGAACGAAAACTGGTCGGAAAAAATAGCTCAGTCGCGAGGATCGTCACGCAGCTTTCAGAGAGCTGTCGCGTTAATTGATGCTGGTCTAATTGGGTTTTGAGGTGCAGGGGGGCTCACGCCACGGCCTTGTTCCAGGCAGAGACCGTTTCGCACTAGACTGACAGCTCCGCACCCAGTCCAGGCAATGCCTCGATTTCGCACTTTAGCCCCTCGAGTGGGGTTCGATACCCAGCAGCCGTCGCTGTTCCGTCCAGTCTGTTGGCGCCTTGCTGGCATGCTACGCCCAGTTCGCGAGGTAAAAAGGTTTTTCCAGAGACCACGTCACACCTGACTGCGTCCACCACTCCCACACCCGACAGCCTAACCCTGAGAGCTCAAGCCGATCTGCGCTTGCGCAAAGTCAAACCTTTTTGGCTTTGTGCGTACTAACGGTGGAATTCGGACTAGATCGGCGATGACAGAGCGCGTGTGGCGCTTCGTTTGGTACGTCGCAAATCCGAACGGGCGCACAGCCGATGAGAGTTCTTCGAACGAACAGCGGCGCAAAGCTCATGCTGAGCCACCACCGCCAGGGTGAAGTATGACGGCGCTGCAGCTACTGTCTTACATCGTCGTTGCGATAGCTGTTCAGCTGGCGGCGGGGTTGGGGATAGCCTTTTGGCGCTGGCGGCGCGCAAGAGCCGCCAGCGCTTCGTGGATCGGGGGCGCCCGAACACTGCTGCCGCCTGCTTGGTCAGGTTGGCGAGACTTTGTTGTTACGCAGCGTACCCCGGAAGATGCATCTGGTTCCCAGTGTTCATTCTATTTGCAGCCGGTTGATCGCGCGCCTCTTCCCACATACTTGCCTGGCCAGTTTCTTACCTTTGACGTGCCCGTTGCAGACGCCTCCAGCGGTCGTGGCGCTGGGACTCGCTGCTACTCGCTTTCCGACAAGTCTGGCGCAGACGGTGACCGTATAACGATCAAACGAGCGCTCGCTCCGCCGGGGGCTCCCAGTGCTCCACCCGGTGTCGCCTCGGCTTATTTCCATGACGTTGTTCGTGAAGGTCACGTCCTCAGGGTGAAGGCGCCTTCGGGACGATTCCATCTGGATCCCGATCCGGCCGTCCCGTCGATTCTGATCGCAGGCGGCGTCGGCATCACGCCCATGATGAGCATGCTCCTCTGGGCCCATGCCGAGCAGCCCGGTCGAACCATTCATCTCTACTACGGCGTCCGGAACAGCGCTGATCACGCGTTTCGGAAAATCCTTGAAGACCTGGCGGCGGCGAATGCGAACTTCCACGTGACGGTCGTCTACGAAACCCCGTTGCCCGGAGACATTGAAGGCCGCGACTTCCATTGTTCAGGCTATATCGATCTCGAGCGGCTAAGGCGTGCATGTCCGGCCGAGGTGCGGTGCAGATACTATGTGTGCGGACCACCCCCGATGATGGCCAGCCTTGTTCCAGGACTCCGGACGTCGGGCATTCCTGACGGGGACATCCATTTCGAGGCCTTTGGTCCGGCCTCGTTGGAACCGTCGAAGTGGGGACCTCGATCAGCGCTTGCCACTCCCATCGATGTCCGGTTTGAGCGCTCGAAACGTTCCCTGGTCTGGGACGGGCTGGACGCCACGCTGCTGGATTTTGCCGAGCGAAAAGGCGTTGCCATGGAATCAGGCTGCCGTTCTGGCAGTTGTGGGACCTGCGAGACGCGGATCGTGTCCGGCACAGTCCGCAACACACAGGCTGGTGCCTACGAAGTGGCGGCGGGCCACTGTCTTCCCTGTATCTCGGAACCTGGGTCTGCACTGGTTCTGGACGCATGAAGATCAGACACGCTCATATTCTGACGCGCGAGGTTCTCCCGTTTCTGGCGTCACTGCTCGCGCTCGTCGCGCTGGCGCTACTATTCGATGCGCTCCTTCACCTGCTCAATGCCGTATGGGTCGGCCGCTATCTCGGCATCCCTGGTGTTCTGCTCATTGTGGGGTCCTTCGGTTACTCGCTTCGGAAGCGCAAGTTGATCCATGCTGGAAAGCCTGTGGACCTCTTGCGCTTGCATGAGCGCATGGCCTGGGCGGGATCGCTACTCGTACTGGTGCATGCCGGGATCCACTTCAACGCCATCCTAGCATGGCTGGCGGTCTGGGCCATGCTGATCAATGTCGCGAGCGGCCTGACCGGCAAGTTCCTTCTGCAGCGAGCGCGGCGGAGGCTGGAAGCAGCTCGTGACGCAATGCGCCGGCAGGGTCTTTCGGCCGAAGAGCTGGAAGACAGCACATACTGGGACACCCTCGCATTTGATGTCGTCAAGCAATGGCGCGCCGTCCACTTCCCGATCGCGCTTGCATTCGGCGTGCTTGCACTCGCGCACATTGCCGCCGTCTTCTGGCACTGGGGATGGAAATGAAGCGCGGCTGGGTCTTGGCGCTCGTCGGCGCAAATCTTGTCGCGATCATTGCGCTCGTCTTTGCCTATCCACATCTCATGATCAGCCCGGGTTCGCTCATCCCGGCGCATGCGGCGTTGGCAGAGAACTGCTCCTCCTGCCATGCGCCGTTCCGTGGAGTGCCCCCGGCGAAATGCGTTTCGTGTCACGCGGTGGCGGACATCGGGATTCGGACGACGAACGGAGCGGCGATTGCAGATGCGAGCTCGCGACCGGCCTTCCATCAGGCGCTCATCACGCAGGCCTGCTTGTCGTGCCACACGGAACATCCGGGCGCCAGTCCAGCCACGCGCGAACCTTTATTCTCACATGATCTTCTTAACGAGACGATGCGGAACCAGTGTTCAAGCTGCCACGTGCCGCCAGTGGACGCGCTTCATGCGGACAAGTCAGCCAAGTGCGCCACGTGTCACACCCAGGGCGGCTGGAAGCCCGCAACATTCGACCACGATCGATTCTTCCCGTTGATCGGACCGCACAAGGCAACGTGTGCGACCTGCCATACCAAGAGTGATTTCAGCACATACACATGCTTCTCATGTCACGAGCACGAACCAGGACGCGTGCAAGCGAAGCATCTCGAGGAAGGCATTCGCAACATCGACAACTGCGTGAGCTGCCATCGGAAAGGGGGGGCAGAAGGGGAAGGGGAGGAAGGCAACGACGACTAGAGGGCACGTGCGCGTCCTTCCACGGACTGGGTTCTTCACCAAAATCTCGGCTAGGGATGCAGAGAGTTCTGGGACGACGCGAGATCAATGTACCGAGTGATTCTTCGCCACCGTGAACAGAACATCTACGACAGCAAACACATGGGATGGGCCAATACGTCCTTACGGGTACTTGAGCAGTCTAGGCCGCGGTGATTGCCTTTTCCACATCCTGCACCGCGTGTCCGGTGAGATCCTTGCTGATCTCGCCGATCAGGGCCGACTTCAGCTTGGCGTGGTATTGCGGCCGAATGGCCCCAAGGGTGCGAGGGGCGGCGATGATCAGCAGGTGGGTAATTTGACCTGCCAGAACCCTCTTGTTGAGAAGGGCGACGACGCCGGCTGAAAAGGCGTCTTCCTTGTCCTGCCCGCCATCGGGATTGGCCGAGCTGCCATGGCGACCGGGTGTGGAGCCCTGGTGGTCGCCGACGTTGAGCGCTTCATGGTCCAAAGGCGTCAGCTTGAGATCGGCTTCGTCGCCGGCGTTGCGGAACAGGTTGAACTTTTCGCCGTCGGTGACGGCGACGGTGGCGCCTGTGGGAAGCTGCATTGGAAGTCTCCATGTCGGCTGCAGGAATGCGGCGCCTAAGCAGGGACGTACCGCACTCGGACAGCTTGCGGGCCTGCCCGATAAGTGTGGTCCTCAACGTGGGGCGGAGAAGCGGTCGAGCGGCACGAACTCGAACTTGAAGGACTCTAAATCGTGCGTCTCGGTATGCATCTGATCGACTGTCTGCAAAGTTTGCAACGCTTGGCGCACGACCTTTACGCCGTCCACCTTACGGTAGTCCTCGACCTGCAAGCCAAGAGCGGCCGACCCGTTCAGGGCGACCAGTCGCGCCAGCAAGGGAGCTCACTCCCGGCTGCTGTCGTAGGCGATTGACGACGCCTTCTATGGTTCCTCCGCGACGCCGGCAAAAATCTGCTTCCGAACGCCGTTCTTGCGTCCGTCGCGCTCATACTGGCGCCCGCCTGACAGCAGATTGAACATCCCATAATTGCCCTCATGGCAGGCGTATTCGAACATCCCCTTCGTCTCGATGTTCAGCGGCATCTCGCCTTTCCATGATTGGGTGTAAAGGGCGGGATCTTCCACTGTGTATTCATAGAGAATTCGGCCGTCGCTCATGCGCGAGAACCGTTCCGTCACCTTGCCCTTGTCGGTGATGTTACTGTTCTGCTTGGGCATGACGTTGACGGTCTCAACAACGAGCGCGTTGCCCTCGTAGTGACCAACGGAGTCCCCGCCCCATTTCGGTGGGTTGGCCGGATTTCGCGCGACATCGATCGGGATGATACGCACATCGTGGTTCATTTCCGCGACGATCATCACATGCGTAGGCGTTTGAACGATCTGGTAGGTGTTGTTGTAAAGTGCGTTTCGCAGCACCGGGCCAGGGCCGCCGGTGAAGCCCCAAATACAACGCTCGGGAAGCCCACGCTGCTCGGGGCCGTCGCTTCCAAGATCAGCAAACTCTTCTTCTGACGCGGCCGCGCGCGCAGCTCCAGTGTTTTTGATAAATGGAATCTGCCCATTGGCTGGTTCTACGATCCACGACGAACGGTATTGTCCGTTGATCTTGCCGAGGTCCTCGCCTGGATCCATCCAGAAGCGGTTGTAGCCTCGATCGGGGTTATTGTCCGCCAACAATTCTTTCGAAGAAGCCTCGTCAAGCTTGGACAGGCCGGCCTCTTCCTTGGCCACACGCGTATAAATGTTGCGGTTGAACAGCTTCGCTGCCTCTTCATCGCTGATGATCAGGCCGGACGCGCCGGCCGGTCGAGTCATCGTCGTGAGGGAGGCGCTGGTGAAGATTCCTTGCACATCCGGCACGCCCCAGCTGGTCTTGGGCGGATTGTGCGCTGGTGCGCTTTGCGCCAACGCCACCGGCGCAATGCTCAAAACACATGCCACCGACGCTAGAATGGATGAATACCTCACAGCGCTTCTCCTTATTGCTCTAGACGAGCGACATTGTTTTCGCAGCGCTTCGAGCGCCGTTGGCAAAACGAGTTTGGCGCTCAATACAGGACGACTGCATTTCGCTCCGTAAGATTGGTGCGATTTGCCAGCGCCCCCAAGTGAGCGAGATCGTTCGGCCTTTTGTTCGTGCCAAATGATAGACGCAACGATTTCACCGCAGGACCCTCCTGCTGTCCATCCAGCCTGACCAATTTACCGAGCTCCACCGTCCAACTTTGCTGGAGATTTCGCTCGATTAGACTGTCGAGGAGGGTTGCCCATGCGTCTGCCGCAACGGAAGTCTTCAGGAGGCGACCATGCTCCTATTGGACATAGCGTTGCCGGAGACGCTTCTTGTCGATCTTGCCGGTCGCGGTCAGGGGAATACTGTCGAAGTATACCTTCTCCGGAAGCCACCACTTGGCCACCTGGGACGCCAAGTGGGCGAGCACGCCTTCAGCGCTGACCTCTGCGGCGGAATGGGTCTCGATAACAAGGATCGGCCGCTCTTCCCATTTTGGATGTGGAACACCGACGACCGCCGCGATCTTGACGCCCGGATAGCCGATCGCGGCGTTCTCAAGGTCAACCGAGCTAATCCACTCTCCGCCCGATTTGATTACATCCTTTTGCCGATCCGTGATGCGCATAAAACCTTCGGCGTCGAGCGTAACGATATCGCCGGTGTCAAACCAACCCTCGTCGTCCGTCGCATCTTTGTCGGCTTTGAAATAACGCTGGACGGTCCATGGTCCGCGAACAAACAGCGCCCCGGGCGTTTGCCCATCAGGAGCAACTTGCGCGCCGTTTTCATCGACCACTTTCAGTTCGATGCCGAACTGCATACGTCCCTGGCGGGTCCAGATCACCTCCTGCGCATACTCCGTTCCATGCGCCAGCAAAGCCGGCGTCGGGGTGGCGACCACACCTAGGGGGCATGTCTCCGTCATTCCCCATAGCTGCAGCACGGTGACGCCATACTTCTGCGCA
This sequence comes from Hyphomonadaceae bacterium, assembly GCA_016714495.1. Taxonomy (GTDB): domain Bacteria; phylum Pseudomonadota; class Alphaproteobacteria; order Caulobacterales; family Hyphomonadaceae; genus UBA7672. Next base: position 653,217 of record JADKDU010000002.1, read on the forward strand.
AAGGTTTCGGCCATAGCGCGCGGAACGGCCGAGCCGCCGATAATGAGCCGCTTCAGGGTGCCTGTCGTTTTCCCCGTGCGCCCCAAGAAGTCGAGATAGTTGGTCCAGATGGTTGGCACGCCACCGCTAACCGTCACGCCTTCAGCCGCTATCAACTCATCAAGATCGCCCGCGCCCATCTTGTCGGCGGGCAAGACGAGCTTCGATCCGTTGATTGGGGCGATGTAGGGCAGGCCCCAGGCCGTCGCATGGTAAAGCGAAGAACAGGGCATCACGACGTCGAAGGCGGTGATGTTGAGGGCGCCGGAAAGACCGGCGGCCATGGCATGCAGGACAATTGCTCGATGGCTGTACAATACGCCTTTGGGATCACCTGTCGTGCCAGACGTATAACACAGCACTGCGCCGCCATTCTCATCGATGGTTGGCCACTCGTAGCCGAGTGACTGCGCCGACAACATTTCCTCGTAGCAGAGGCCCCAATAGGTCCCGGCCTATGGTCATCTACATCGCTCATCAGCACGAACGTCTTGACGGTTTTGAGCTGCGGGGCCAGGCGCTCCACAAGCGGGGTGAAAGACTTTTCGAAAATCAGAACGCCGCTCTCGGCGTGATTGATGATGTAGACGATCTGATCGTCGAAGAGCCGGGGATTTACTGTATTGAGCACCGCGCCAAGTCCGGGCACTGCATAGAAGAGTTCAAGATGCCGGTGTGTGTTCCAACCAAGCGTTGCCACCCGGTCGCCCGACTTCACTCCGATCGACCGGAGCGCCTTGGCGGCCTGCTCGGAGCGCTCGAGCAGGCGAGCGTAGTTGTACCTGTAGACAGGTTCGTCAATGCGTCGGGAAACGATCTCGACCGTTGCATGCGCGCGTGCAGCGAACCTCAGGATGTCGATGATTTGCAGCGGCGTGTGCTGCATGAGTCCAGGGATCATAACAGGGCCTCTTCTAAGGTTGTGCCAAGCCATTCTGTCATGACTCTCGTGGTATCCGCACCGGCTTTTGGCAATGGCCCTGAATCGCCCCTGGCGATGCGGAGAAGCGGGGCGCGGCGCCTGGTTGAACAATTCCGCCAATCGCCGTAACAATCGTCGCGCGCGATGCTATTGGGTTGGAAGGCGCCTCCACGAGGGAAAGCGCGGGCGCAACGCACGTGTCCATTCCTTAGACGGGGGGACGCTGTCGCTATGCGGTCGATCAGCTTTTTTCGCTGGCCGAGAAGCTGTCGCGAAGCGCAGACCCTGTTGAGGGTCTGCAGAAGTGGTTAGAGGCCAATGTCCGGCTCGTCGCGACCAAGAAGGGGATGGTCGAGGCGCTGCAACTCGTCGCTCATGGTTCGTCGGAAGAGCTGCTTCGCGCGCTGGTTGGAAAACTTTCATTCTCAATCGGCGGAAAGTGGCAGCCCGGCGCGTTGAGGTTGATCAATGTCTTCGTCGACGGCTTGTGCCGCTCGACGAGCCTGGAGCTCCGCGCCGCCAATAAAAATCGGGCCTGCTGGCAAGGTAAACCCGAAGCAGAATAATTCGAACTTTGGTCGTCGAACTTGCTGCTTGAAATCGGAAATATTTCTGAAATCTGCGGCGGCCAAATTCGACCGGAAATCCTGAACTTGTCGGTCCCCTATTTTGATATCGGCGAGTATGGTGTCGTTGCATCATGCAGGTTCCGGAACTGCATCTCTGCAGCAATACATGACAACTATGCGGGACTGCGTCGGCGCCTTTCGCATACATTTGTGTCCTAGCCAGCCGGGTCACATACAATGCCAGGCAACAGCGCATTGGCTGTTCTGCTGGCGCAGACGGATTACTGCGGACCGTGCGTATAAGAGCAGCTCGTTCGCTCGTCGGTGAGGTCGCGGGTCTGGTTAACGTGTGGCGTGACGAGGGGGAGTGATTTTTGGGATGCTGACAAAGCACACGATCTTCGTCGGAGTCGCGATGGCATTCCTGGCTGTCGGCAGCACGGCTCTAGCAATGACCTCGGCCCAACCGCTGGCTTCTTAAGAATCCGACCGGACGAGGCGCAGTCTAACAATGCTAGTTTGAGCCAGTAACACAGGAGCAGTAGCGTCATGCTTCTGTCAGACGTTTCAATCAAGCGACCCGTCTTTGCATCGGTCATCGGACTCTTGCTCGTCGCCGTGGGTATTGTCTCATTCACGCGCCTGTCGCTGCGCGAGTATCCAGACATCGACCCGCCGGTCGTCACCGTCCGCACCACTTATCCTGGCGCATCCGCCAACGTGATCGAGTCGCGTATTACCGAAGTGATTGAGGATAGGATCGCGGGCGTTGAGGGCATCAGTTTTATCAGCTCGCAAAGCAGCGACGGCCAATCCACGATCTCGATCGAGTTCGACGTTTCGCGCAACATGGATTCCGCCGCCAACGATGTTCGCGACCGCGTCGGAGGCATCCTGCGTCTGCTGCCGCAGGAAGCTGATCCGCCAGACGTGCAGAAGGCCGATGCGTCCGAAGAAATCGTCATCGGGATGCGTCTGAGCTCCGATCAGCGGGCTCCGATGGAGCTGACCGACTACGCGGACCGCTATCTCGTGGACCGGTTCTCCTCAGTAAACGGCGTTGCCCGCGTGGAGCTGGTCGGCGGACGAAAGCCTGCAATGCGTGTCTGGCTCGACCGCCACGCCATGGCGGCGCGGGGGCTCACGGCGAGCGATATCGAAAAGGTCGTCCGCACCGAAAATGTGGAATCGCCAGCCGGCAGCATCACGTCGCAAGATCTGGTCTATACGGCCCGCATTGACCGCCCGTTCACCACGGCGGAGGAGTTTGCTCAACTTGTGGTCGCCAAGGGAGCCGACGGCGTCGTCGTCAAGCTCGGCGACGTCGCCCGTGTCGAAATCGGAGCAGAGGAAGACCGTTCCATTTTTAGCGCCAACGGGCGCGAATCGGTGGGCATCCTTCTGTTCAAGCAATCGACGGCCAACGTCGTAGAAGTGATCAAGGAAGCCAAGGTCCGCGCGGCTGAAATCGCCGCCACGCTGCCTGCAGATATGTCGTTCGTCACGACCGTCGACAATTCAATCTTCGTGACCGCCGCGATCAACGAGGTTTTCCTAACGCTCGGCATTGCCGTCTTGCTCGTGGTCGGCGTGATCTTCCTTTTCCTAGGGTCGATCAAAGCGACGATCATCCCCGCCCTGACAGTTCCGATTTCATTGACTGCGTCGTTTATCGCGCTCTCGGCGTTCGGCCTGTCCGTCAACATGCTCACGCTCCTCGCGCTGGTCATGGCGATCGGCCTTGTGGTCGACGACGCCATCGTGGTGCTTGAGAACATACATCGGCGCATCGAAGAGCAGGGTGAGCCCCCGCTTGTGGCTGCCTACCGGGGAACGCGTCAGGTCGGCTTCGCCGTTATCGCCACCACCATGGTGCTGATTTCCGTGTTTGTGCCTATCACCTTCATGGAAGGCATGGTTGGTCGTCTGTTCACCGAGTTCGCCATCGCGATGGCCGCCGCCATCGCCTTTTCGATGCTCGTCGCGCTGACAATCTCGCCGATGATGGCTTCAAGACTACTGGCGCCGCACACGGATGAGGCAGACAAGAAGAAAAAAGGCCTAGCCTATCGTGTTGACCAGGCTTTCGCGAAACTGCGCGGGGCCTATGGCGCGGTGTATGACGCCACCGTGCGCCGACCTATTGCCATCGCCACCGCCTTCTTCGGCATTCTCGTCGGAAGCTATTTCCTCTTCACTGCCATCCCAAGTGAATACACCCCGCAGGAGGACCGTGGCACGTTCTCGGTGAATATCGTCGGACCTGAAGGCGCGTCGTTTGAATACATGAAGCCATTTATCGAGCAGGTGGAACAGCGCCTCCAGCCATTTGTGGAATCTGGCGACGTGGAAAAAATGTCCGTGCGCGCGCCCAACGGCTTCGGGCCTGCCTCCGGCGGCTTCAACTCTGGCTCGATCTCGCTCATGCTGAGCGAGTGGGGCCATCGCCGTACCCAGTCAGACCTGATCCAGGATATCAATCGCCGTCTGTCCAGCATCACCGGCGTGCGCGCATTCGCAGTGGCGCCGTCTGGCTTTGGCCGCAACAGCGGCAAGCCGATCCAGTTTGTGATAAAAGGCCCCTCTTACGAGACGCTGCTCGAATGGCGGAACACGTTCGTCGACGCCCTCAACAAGGAAAATCCGGGCATCAGCCAGATCGACTGGGACTACAAGGAGACCCAGCAGCAGTTCCGGATCCAGGTTGACTACGCACGCGCCTCTGACCTTGGCGTTACCGTCCAGGAGATCGGCTCGACGCTGCAAACAATGCTTGGCTCCAAGCGCGTGGGCACGTTCCTGCAGAATGGCGAGGAGCGTTACGTCATATTCGAGGGAGACCGCTCCGATCAGACGACTGCGCAGGACATGGAAAATATCTACGTCAGGGCCGGTCGCTCAGGCCAGCTGATCCCGCTGTCCAACCTGGTAAAGGTCATGCAGAGCGCCGACAGCCGTCGCTTGAACCGTTACAATCGCACGCGCTCCATTACCGTCGACGCCACGCTCAACCCTGGTACTTCGCTCGGCACGACGCTCGACAAAATGGAAGCGATCGCGCGCCGCGTGCTGCCGGAAGAGGCCAGGTTCGATTACAAAGGCCAGTCGCTGGACTACAAGCGCTCAGGCTCATCTATCATGTTTGTGTTCGCGTTCGGTGTCCTCGTCGTGTTCCTCGTGCTCGCTGCGCAATTCGAGAGCTGGATCCACCCGCTTGTTATCATGCTGTGCGTGCCAGCGACCGTGGGCGGGGGGCTCTTGGGAATTTGGCTCACCGGCAATACGCTCAACATTTACACACAGATCGGCCTGATCATGCTCGTGGGTCTCGCGGCGAAGAACGGCATTCTTATCGTCGAGTTCGCAAACCAGCTACGCGACAGGGGAGTCGAATTCCACGCCGCTCTGCGCGAGGCGGCGCTCACCCGCTTCCGCCCGATCCTGATGACGTCGCTCACGGCAATCGCAGGCGCCATCCCGCTGATCTACAGTCATGGCGCAGGCGCTGAGACGCGTTCGGCCATCGGCGTTGTTATTTTCGCCGGCGTCCTCTCCGCAATGGTGGTGACACTGATCCTTGTTCCAACCGCCTACTCGCTGTTTGCAAGGCGCACTGGTTCGCCGCGTGACGTCGAACGGCGCCTGGCTAAGCTGGAGCTGGAAAACCCTGTGCAGGGCATCGCGCCAGCGGAATAAGGCGCGGGGCCACAGAGTGATCGCCGGTGGGAAACGATGTCGCTTGTGGGACATTCGTGTCGTTCGTCCCGGGACCATTTCGCTAACCGACAGCACGCCAGCCGGGCGCCTCGCCGCGCCGGCCACGAACGTGCGCGGCAGGATTACGCCCAAATTTGCAGCAGCGCCTGACACAGTTAAGAACTCCGAAATCGGCTGCCAATAGTCTAGTTGCATGGCTTGGAGAAGCTTTACGGCGGCTATGACCTGCCTCGCGATGCATGCATCGGCTTGGGCGGTTGATGTACGCGTCGAGGTCAAGGCTCCGAACGGCGAGCCTATCGCGAATGCTGTCGTTACGATCTCGGGACCTGCCGTAGCGTCATCGCTGCGTAGCGACGGCCTGGTCATGCAGCAGAAAGACCTGGCCTTCAGCCCTTTTGTCCTGGTTGTTCCGCGCGGGGCGAGCGTATCGTTTCCCAACTTCGACCAGACTCGTCACCATGTTTATTCCTTTTCGCCTGCCGGGCCGTTCGAGCTGAAGCTGTATGGCGCGGGTGAAACGCGCTCGGTCCGCTTTACGAAAACCGGCACGATCGCCGTCGGCTGCAACATCCATGATCAGATGACAGCGTTCATCCGTGTCACTGATGCGCCGTGGGCGGCAGTGACGGACAAAATGGGTGTCGTAGAGCTCCGGAATGTCGATGCCGGCGACAGGTTGATTGAAGTCTGGCATCCGCAGCAGAAGGGATCGCCTGACGCCACCCTGACCAGCACGCTCGCCGTTCCCGCTTCAGGCAGGGTCTCCAAGGTTGTCCAGCTGACGGTCCGCAACCAGCTCGATTTCCATCCAGCGTATTGAGGACGACATGTTCGCCCGCCTGCGCACGAAGCTCGCTCTCTTGTACGGCGGCC
>JADKDU010000003.1 GCA_016714495.1 Hyphomonadaceae bacterium
GACCAAGACTGGTTTTACGCGCTGGCCAATCATCATGGCGTCGCCATTGCCCCGTAGGCTGTTGGATCAACTTTTCAGAATCTAGCGCTCTGAGCGAATTCGAACCGGTAAAGCGGACACTCCGTCTGCTCCTGAAGGAAGACGCGAGGATTTCCATCGCCCTTCAAGCGCCCACACCGCTCACCTAGCGAGGTGAAACCATCTGGGCGACTTTTACAGCGTATCGATCGGTCATACCGGAAACGAAGTCGGACATTGAGTGGAGCGCGTCATAAGAGCTGGCAATACCGTCTAGCGGAAGCGGAGCGCCCTCATGAGCTGTATGTGGTACGGGTCCAATTTTCCGGCATTCCATCCGCGGGAACGAAGCTGGTCCAGCAGCGGTAGCAATCCGTCCAATGATCGATAGACAACATTGCGGCCATAAACTTCCAACACCGCATCGACCTCGTTCCCGACGGTCTTGCTGCGCGCGCCCTGCCCTCAGTTCGAGAGACTGCCTATCGGACGACTGTCGGCACCCATCGAAGCTCCCGCGTCCGGGGCCACTTCGGGGGCTCATTGTTTCACAACGGAGATCGAAGACCTGACACCCTGCGCGCTCCGACGATCACCTCACCTGCTCGACTGACTTTGAGCTCGAGCAAACGCGCCTGCGCGATCCAGAATGGCTGCACCATGTCCTTAGAGATCAGGCGCAACTGATCAACGTCATGCCTTGCCATGTCGAGATATCTGCTGCTGAAATCGGGATTGTCGAAACTGTGGACGAGCGCAAGTTCGGTGTTTGTTTCGACGGCTTCGATGAGCCTCAGTCGCGACAACCTCAGATCTTCGCTGAGTCCAGCTGTGATTGCCTCGGCATCCCTAAGAAAGCCCCGAGCCCTTATCAGGGCATCGCGCGCGATCGCCCGGTTCGGATCATCCACTTTCGGCCTCCGCCTATCGATCTGCCAATCCGGCCTGCCCAGCCGTTCGATCGTTGCGTCCACCACAAGCAGCCGCGCCCGACTCGCGAGGCTGTTGAGAACTCCGTGCGAGAATATCCGCCATTTGGCGTGCGTATGCGGCGAAGCGGTCTTCACCGCCGCCATTTCTGTATGCTTTCCGCCAACGCTTATGGAGCTCAAGCGCAACGCGAATGGCACTTCTGGTCGCGTGCGATGAAACACGTGCATTGCGTCCGAGAGCGTCGATCCGTCTGGCAAGCAGGCGAACTCCTTCGGAGATCTCGTAGTAGGCATAGGCTAGGCAATAATCGTACAGCACAAGGTCACGATGGACTGGAAGTTTGTTGCGCGTCGCAAGCACAGCATCGTTCAGCGCGGCCCGCAGAGATGCGACCTCGGCGCGCCTGTTGAGGAGATCTATAACCTCCCGCAATACATCGGAAGGTTCCTTCTGCAGATGGGGCAATATTGAAGTCAGATAATCGATGGCGAGTTTGACGTACTGCTCAAGGTCATTCGAAACCTCCGACTCGCCAACATAGCGTGCGAGCGCGCGTTGCCCCCGCGAGGATGTGGCTGGAGACCAGCGCCCACCGTTTCTCCCCAACTTCAATTTTTTTGTCTCCCAAAACGAGATGAAGCCGCTCGTCGATCGCCGCCTCCAGATCGGCGCCGGCTTTCGGATCGTCCTCGGGAATTTCGAGCGACATGAGTTGGTGATCGACCCAGCGCTTGAACCCTCGCCTGTCGGACAAGGCTTTCACGTCCGGCTTCAACGCCGAATAGCGGACGAGACCTTTCGACTCGAAGTGATCCTTCTTGATCTCGGCAACGCGCTTCTGCTGCCAGGCTTTCTCGACCGCGGGGCTTTCCGAGGCACGTTCCTCTAGGGAAGTGAATACGTTCAGTTCTCGCGGTAGCTCGCCTCTCGGACGCCAGATCCACGGAGCTTCAAATCCCTCGAGAAGCGAAAGTTTCAGGCGATCCATGGCATAGGTGCGGCTCAGCGCCCACTCGTGCGGAGCGCGCTCGAGAACAGTGCGCATCAGGACAATTCGAAGATAATACCATGCTTCGACGGGATCGTTTGGAATCGCGGGCGCAACCATGTTGACAGCCGCCTTGCCGAATTTCCCCTGATCATCGAAAGGCAAGGACAACAGCCCATGATAGATTGCGCCGATCAGCCTGCGGTAGGGCCGAATGGATTCGCTACGCAGGGCAGTCGAGCGGCGAAACGCCAAGGACTGCTGCGAGAGGGTTTCCTCACTCAGATAGCGCTGGAGCGTGCATGCAGCATCCCGGCGGCTGTCGGAATAGAGGTCCTCGACAATCAGTTTGCGTACAGCGGGGATGGTAAAATCGATCGCGTAGCTGGACCGTGACATGTCTTCCGGGTCGTTGAACCCGTCGAAGTCGTCAGCGATGTTATCGTCAAGCACCTTGTCCAGCGTTTTAAGGAAATCGGCCTCCGTTTGAGGCCAGCTCGCGATATCCTTCGCAGTGACGTCGAGCAAAGCCATGGCGTCGGCATTCGACCCAATGCCCGCCAGCAGCCTTCCCAGCGTCGAGCGCTGAAGACCGCTTGGCGTCAAGGCGATTAGGCGAAGGGCAAGCCACCAGACTGGCCGCGTCTTATGGAGGCGCAACAACAAAGCGGCCACGATCGCTTCGAGGATATCGCCATCGCGGGTCTGCTTCTGTACGGCAGCGTCAATGGCGCCTTGCACCTCGTTTCTCAAACTCGCGCTCTTACTCTCACTCCGTGTCGCCTCAAAAACACTCAGCAGGGTATCCAAAGCGCGGAACACGGACTCCGACTTCTTGCCTTCGATCGGGCCGTACTGGTTGCGCATCACCATGACCGTTTGCGTATGCCGAAGGTCGTGATCTTTCAGGATCAGTTCCATATCGCCTTCGTCCGGCTGAGCAATGCGCATCGATATCGTGTTAAGACGCCGAAGCTCCGGATGAATATCCTCGTGCGGCGCACGTTTCTCGTCCGGCTTGAGGCTTCGTTCAGTGAGAATGACGATACGGTTGCGCCGCCATTCCGGAAGATCAATGACCCCATCGGGCGGCCCGACCGGAGCTTCAAACAACCATGCGATAAGTTGAAGAACGTAGTCGTCGCGGATCACGCGAGAAACCTCAAGCGCCGACTCCTTCACGTCCAAGGCCCAGTATGCGTCGAGCACAATCAGGCAGGCCTGCTCTGACATACGCGTCTTCAGCCAAGCCACGGCCTTGCGGATCGAAGACCATCGATCCAGGCGCTTTACGTTGATGATTGGCTCGCATTTGTAGAACGCAACCAACGCCGCGACGATCAGGGCGATATTTGTGTGCGAATGCTCGTGGCGTTTGAGAATTGGAATGTAGCAGACAGGAAGCCCACGTCCGTTCGCGTCCTCCCCTTTCGTGACACAATTTATAGGCGAGCGCCGTCAATCCGCGCCACATGCCGACCGCATGTGGATTTAGCACAAGTGGACCCTTGTTCTGGTTTGAATTGAAAATGAGATCTTGCAATTCGTGATAGACGACATCGCGTTCCCGGGTTTGGAAAGAAGGTGTAGGTCGAGTCGAATAGTTCGGTCGCGTCGATAAGGGGCTCAAGTTCTTCTGTCAGCCAGCGATAATAGCGATCGATGGCGTTCACGTCGTGAAAGGACTTGCCGAAGAGCTCCCGGTCTTGACCTTGCGCCGCAGCCGACCACGACGCGCGTTGACCAGGCTCGTCAACTCGCCGGGCAGCGCTCCGCCCAGGATTATGCTTTCCTCCGGTCGACGCGTCTGGTTGAGCTGCATGAAACGGGTAAGACGGCCCGCGCCGGCGCGCTCCGCCGCTTCGACCTCAGATTGCCCGCCCGGAAGGTGGATTTCGAATTTGTCCCCGAAGCTTCGCCGCGTCAGACCGAGAATGCAGGCGATAATATTTAGGCGATAAGCCGGCCCCAGTCCCCGCGTTGTGTCCATGACAGGGTCTGCGGACGGCAGAAACCGGTCCGGGTCTTCCAGTCGTGCCCGCCAGCTGGCGGACAACTTCTGAAGTCGCCTGCGTATTCTTTGCTCTGCTTGCGGCACCCGTCAGTCCGTCCCTGAAAGAAGTGTGTCCGCGTTTCCGCTGAACGCCAGTGTATGCTGCTTTTTGCGTCTTGCCATTCTAGACGCCCGATGCGTCCACAATCGACAATTTTCAATTTATTATCCTATTTGGACGCTTGAGCGCGTCTGTTTTGTATTTCTTGATCATGCATGTGAGCCGGAGGGGCCGACATGCAGGAAAATTCCATTAAATCAGTGCATACACCCGCGTCTGAGGTTTTTAGCGGGGCGCTTGTCGTCGCGCTTTATGGCTGCGTGGCGGCATTTATCATCATCAACGTGGTGCATCTGCTGTCACTGACGGCAGGCGATGCGATCGTTTGGCCGGCCAAAATCGGGATTGCGCTGCTGGTCGCGACCTGCGTAGTCGCCGTCGATCTGCACATCGCGCACGAAATTTCGCTGACGAAGGGCCAGCAGACCGCATCCGAAATCGGCTTGGCGCCGCCACCGCAAGCCGCGAAAGGCGCCAAGGCGCGCCTGTTGTCCCGCGCGGCTTTAGGCGGATCGCAGGCCGTACTCTTCGTCCCGGTTACACTGACAATGATGCTGGAGCCGGACATCCGGGATCACCAGGACAAGAAGCAGCTGGTCATCTACGCGGCTGAGATCCAGGACGCACGGAAGGAAGTCGACGGCCGTCTGGTGCGTGAAGACCAGAAGGTCGCCGAGATCGACGCACAAATCACCGCAACGATCAATGCGGCTCCAGCCTTACCATCTCCCAACAAGGCCGCCGCCCTGCTCGCGACCGACCTCGCCAACGCGCAGGCGCTTCTCGTTGCGGCAGAGACCAATCTCATCCGCCTTCGCAGCGACATGGCTGCCGCCGACCAGCGCCTGACGTCGCTGGAGGCCGATCCGTCAGTCGGAGTAGACAGGTTGATTGCCGCGCGTTCTGACGCGCGGGCTAGGAAATCGGCCTACAACGCGGTGTTCAATGAGAGCCGCAATTATCAGAATCGCGTCAACGCCCTTCAGCGCAGCATTCTCGCTGGAGAAAAGGACGCAGCCAAGGCTGACCTAGAAGCAAAGGCTACATCCTCCAAGAACCTGAAGGACCTTCGCGAAGCGCGCGATCGCCAGCTGTTGATCCGTAACGAGACGGCTGACGGCAAAGATTTGCTGGTCGCCCAGCTACTCGCCAAGAATCCTCGCGTCATCCCTCCGAGCCGCGGCCCCGCCGCCTCGACGACGGCTCTTTGGCAGATGATGTGGGGAAATTTCGGGGCGCTGATCCTCGGCATCGCGCTCGCAGTGTTCGTAACGCTTGCCGATCTCAGCGCCATTCTGGCTCAGGTCTTCTCGACCGGCAGGGCCACCCACCTTCGCCGCTACCTGCTTTCCCAGCAAGCTGTGATGGAACTCGAAGATCGCGCCCAATCCCTGTTTGCCGCCGCCGCTCAGCGCCGCGCGCGGCGCGCACAGGAACTCGCCGAGCACGAGCTCGAACGCAAATTCTGGACGGAATTCATGAACACGCCCGGCGGCTTGGGTTCAGGGCCTCACTGACGAGACAACAACACTACCCGCAATCTACAAGGAGAGACGTTATGACTAAACCCAACATCACGACCATCGAAGTCCTCGACGCGGAAGATTCGCGTTCCGAAGGCGAGCACTACTTCAGCCCGGTCAGCAGCCCGACGTCGCGAATGGATATCAATGCTGCGACGCGTGAAATGTTGAGCGTCAAGGCGACTGACGTGGCTTCGCGTGCGTTCGGGAAGCAGAACCTCGTGGACGGCTTCTTCGGAAAAATCGAGTTGAGCCGCATCAACCGCAACACGACGACGGCAATCAATTCCCTGCTCGCAGACGAGATGGTCAAGACGTACGCCGTGAAAATCCAGATGCTCGCCGAAGGAATCCGCGGTCATGCGGTGATGGAGCATAACAATCTCGACAACAAGCTGCAGCTCATTGTGACGGAAGCGTTCGGCGAACATCTGCTCAACCTCAACGAAAAACTCGCCGATACTACGTTCAAGGCCGCCCTCGCGCGCCAGAAAAATGCCGACCGGAACGGACAGGCGCGGCGAGCCGGCGTCATGAACCAGCGTGCCTATGCTCTGGCGGAAGACGTGGCCGAACGGTCATTCGCGCGCCGTGCAGATGCTGCAGGACGTGATCGACGCTTTCGGTGAAAACCTCCGCGCGCGCGTCCTCCAAATTGTGTCCAATGCGATGGAGACCAAATGATGTCGACCTCGCCTCCCGCGGCGGCGACGCCCAACTCTGTGTCCTCGTCAGGCAGCCGCTTGCTTGAACTCGCAGGCATTATCGCGCGCCAGCCCAACATGATCCTTATCGACCCGGCATGCGCAGGGCAGGCAGCTCAGACCCAGCCTCGCGGCGCTTCGACTACAACTGCCGCACCGGGAGTCCGCGATCATACCGGATGACGCCTTCATCGAGCGTGAGCGCAAGGCGGACGACGACTTCGCGCTTTCGCTGCAGCCATTGCTGTCCAGCCTGATCACCTTCGCCAGCAATACGGGGCTTCGCCTCGGCGAAGCCTCCGGCGTAGCCGCACCATTGCTCGCCGCCCCAGAGACCTGAGGGAGTTTGCCCTATGTCACCGCTGCACGTCTTGAAGATCGCGTTTATGGCGCTTGCCGCCCTGATCGGCGCTCATTTCGCCGCCGCGCCGGCAAGCGCCCAAACAACTAAATACGACATTGAAACCACCGTAATCGGCCCGCCGGCCGATGGACGCTTCGGCTGGGACGGTAGAATGATCTACCTCGCACCCGTCGAGTTCTCCAACATCAGCCCGCCCGACCTCGAACTCTGCGTATTCACGCGGACCGGCCATACCTGCTATCGCCGCAGGTTCGAAGACGGAGAGACAGCGTCGCTCTGCCCCGACAGCCCCACCTGCCGGTTCGAGGTAAGCTTGCCCATTGCCTCCGTGGTCGGCCTCGTCGTCTTCGACATCGATGAGAATGACATGCTCAAGGAGGGCGCCAAAGCCACGACTGGCATACTTCAGCAAACCACGCACCCCAGTGACGATTGGCTGGGCCAGGCCAGCCGCATGGCGATGGAGCAGGCGCGAAACGCTGCCGCCTGGATGCAGCGATCTGGGGCTGCAGCCGAATGGGTGGACGCCTTGATTCTAGCCGATGATCGCCGCTCGCCTGACGTAGCAGCTATCGCAGCAAACATCCGCAAGGTCGTTTCAGATCGCGCGGGATCCGATCTTGACCTCAAGAAACATCGCATTGCCGGGCCAATTGCTGTTCGCGCGCGACGAGTGCGAATGGCCAGCACCAGTGTGCACGACCACTTACCTCGCCATTTCCCTTCAAACACCTGGACCCGTGGAGACTACTCAATGAAGCTCAATCGCAGAACACTTATCCGGCAAGGGGTTGCCGCGCTGACGGCCGGCGCGCTGGCTCGGCAGGCATCCGCACAAAAGCCGGTCGTTGTGCAGCAAGCGCGCCAACAGGCCCAGCGCTCCATTGCAGTGCAGGCGTCTCGCGCGGGCGGCGGTCATCTTCATAAGCATGTTGGGCAGACCAACAGCTACCTGCAAGGTCGTGCCTCGAGCCAGCTAGCGCGCGCAAATTTCCGCGCGGCGAGTCTTGGCGCCAATCTCTCGCGTGCGCCTGCGTCCCCACACGTGCCGGTTCCGAAGCCGTCCAAGCAACGCACGAAAGCTGTGAAAGCGCTCAACGCGCTTAAGACGAGTCCGAGAAATGTGAGCACGTTCACGAACGGAGCGCATGCGGACCACTGGTACAATCACACCAGGCGCACGCAGGCCAAGGAAATCCGTCAGTGGATGGCGACGGCCAAGCCAGGGCAAACAAAGCACTTCCCCTTCGACGCCGGCCGGACAATCGGTGTGCAGTACAGTGGCCGCGACCGAAAGTTCTCTGGCGTGACGAAGGGCTCATTCGTCCTTCAACGCACCAAGACCGGCTTCATCCCCTACTCCGCCAAACTCAGCTGAGGTCAAAATGTCAAACCGCTTTCCGCTTGCTCTCTCGCCGCTGACGTGGCTCGCGAGGATTTCGACGAAACCCCTATCCGCTTGACGACATCATCAACTATGCAACTCTGACGCCAAGCCAGAATCTGCGACTGGCCGCTGAATGTCGCGCCATAGCTGAATTGCGCGGCGCGAACTTGTCGGCTGCCCTTGATGATGCGCAATGGGTCTGGGACATGGATGATGACGCACAGACCACCAGCATGTTCGGTCACTTCGCCGATTTGTTCGAAGGCATTGCGGAAGAGTTGTCCGCCGCCTAGCAATCCATCAAGTTACGAAAGGGCCCGAGCCGGTGAGCCTTGGGCTTTGTTCGGATCGCGCCCACATCGGCGCGGCAATGTGCGACGTTCTCGTCGACATCACGCAAGCTGATGTCTGAGTTTGAAATGGATCCAACCGCGCGCTGAATTAACGTCTACGTGACGAATGCTGTTTGTATGAAATTCGTGTCATTGCGATCTCACGCCGGCTAATACCGCGGCCTTTGCATAGACTGTTTGGCGTTGGTCTGACGTTGTCCATTGTACCACGAGACATTGCGGATCATCCGCAGAAATCGCCCTACTGTGACGATCCAGTGATCCCATGACTTGTCAGCGCTTGCACTCAAGTTCAAAGTTCTCAACGCAGTAACAACGCTGCGCAGATCGGGGTTCTTCTCTCACCCTCTCCGCCAGGCAGACCTAGGTCTCCAGAGCAGTTCCGGAAATCGACCCGAATAGCCCGCTTTTGGCGGTGGTTTGGCGCGCGCTGGCGTCGCTCCTCTCACCGAGGCTCCCGCCAACGCCCCAATTTCGGAGCCGCGTCTCTCGTGGCCGCAACTTCGGTCTCATTGTCGATACCGACTGCACTGCTTTCCCGATAACCGGGAATCCGAGAAACCGGCTAGCGGAACGCCGCCTGTCGCTCGGGCCAAAACTCGCCTCTAACGGTCCTGCTTGCCACGCGCCGCCCGCCACATGAGAGACGGACTAGCGGAACACCGCATGGCAGGCAGCACGAATTCGTTCCCGACGATCCTACTGCACCCCTCAGTTCGAGAGGCCGCTTATCGGACGACTGGTCGCCCCTCCTGCCCTAAGCTCGACAGACCGCATCGGACGACTGGTGGCACCCAGCGGAGCAGCGGTTCCGATTCCCATCACTGTTCGCGCATCGCTCGCCACAAGGTCTGGTTGAGCGGCTCGAGAAGATAGTCGAGCGCGGAGCGCTTGCGTAGAGACACCAGGATCTCGGCGGGTAGGCCCGGCCTTATTGCTTCCGCAAGGTCTGGGCTATTCTTGAAATCTGGCACTTCCAGCTGCATGTCGAACCACGCTTCGTTTGTCCGCGGGTCAACGAGTCGGTCCGGCGACACGCGCACGACGCGGGCTGAGTGGCTGAGCGCCATCCGACCACCCACGCCAACGAGCCGGACCTCCGCACTCATGCCAGGGCTGAGATCATCGGCATCCCGGGGGCTGATGCGCGCCTCGACCAGCAGCGTTCGCGCGGCGGGCACAATGTCGAGAATGGGCTCCCCCGGCGTGACGACATCGCCCGCATTTCGAACGGCAATCGACAAGATGCGTCCGTCAGTCGTCGCCCGGATCTCGGCGCCGCTGAGTGTTGCTTCGGCAGCAGCGAGTTGTGGCTCAAGCTCCGCCAGCGTTCGATCGATGTCCGACAGCTGTGATCGCGTCTTCACCGACGCATCGTCTCGAAGGCGCGACTTCTCCAGCTCCAGTTCGGATTGCTTCTCCCCGAGCGATGCAGACTCCGCATCGATCCTCGCAAGCCGTTCTGTCAGCTGGGCGCGAAGTCCCTCGGCCTGGCGGAGACGCGGTAGCGTTGTCAGCCCCTTGGCGATGAGGCCCTTTGCAGTCTCGATCTCCTCATCGGCAAGTTGCGCCTGATCGGTCACCGCAACACGTTGGGCCGCGAGACCTACCAATTGCTCGGCGATCTGCGCCTGGCGCTGGTCGAGAATCTCCAGGCTTCCGCGCAAAGACGCCTGGCGAGCGTCGAGTTCCGACTGTCTGCGCTGCAGGGCTCCAGCCGCGTCCGGCGAGGTGTGCGACTGCCACTCACCCGGCGCGAGGATCTGCTCGGCCCCGGCGTCGGCCGCCAGAAGCTGGGCGCGTTGCGCCTCGAGTTCGACCCTTCGCGCCTGCATCGCCGCCACCTCGCCCGCAGCCTTTTGCGTATCGAGCCTGACAAGCAGGTCGCCACGGCGAACCTCGTCGCCCTCGGCGACGAGCACAGCGAGCACGCGACCGCCTGTAACTGAAGCGATGGTTTCGCTTCTTCCCGTGACGATGACCGATCCCTGTCCGATGACCGCAGAATCGAGCGGAACAAACGCAGCGGCTGCGCCAAGTCCGCCGAAAAAGAGCGCGATCGCAGACAGGCCGATCGCCAGCGCCTTTCCTCGGCCAGCGCGCTCGGCTTCTACAGCGTCTGCGCGGAGATCTGCCGCAGTGGCCCAGGCGTTGGTCATTGTGTCCCGCGGACTGGGATCCCGTGCGATTGCCGCCGAAGACGACGCGGCGCGGCGCAAGCGCCTCGCGTGGAACGTCTACAATCCGGCCGTCGCGAATAGCCAGCAGCCTGTCCGCGACCCGCATCACGCTCATGCGATGGGCGATGACGATGACGGCTGCGCCGCGCGCCTTGGCCGCGTCGATGGCGCGGATGAGTGCGGCTTCGCCTTGGTCATCGAGATGGGCATTGGGCTCGTCAAGGATCAGGAGCGCCGGCGTGCGGTAGAGTGCGCGCGCCAGTGCGACGCGCTGCGCCTGGCCATGCGAGAGGCCGCGCCCGCCCATGCCCAGCACCGTATCGTAGCCTTGTGGCAGCCGCGAGATCAGATCGTGGACGCCAGCCGCCTGCGCAGCTTCCACCACGAGTTGCGTCCGAGTCCGTGGATCGACTTCCTCGAACCGCGAAATGTTGTCGGCAATCGTGCCGGAAAAGAGCGCGATATCCTGCGGCAGGTATCCCGTGTGCCGCCCCAACCAGGCGTCATCCCAGCTCGTGATGTCGGTTCCGTCGATGCGGATAACGCCTTCAGTGGCGGTCAGCACGCCTGCCGCCGCGCGCGCGAGGCTGGACTTTCCCGTTCCCGAGGCTCCAATCACGCCGATCGCCTGACCCGGCGCGACGGAGAATGTAACCTGGTGAAGAAGGGGCCGCTCGCCGGCCGTGGCTGCGATGGCCACCGCTTCGAAGTCGAGCCGGCCGGATGGGTTCGGCAGCTGCGTACGCGGCGTCCGGCTTGCACTGCGCCCAAGCGTAACCGTGAGAGTGCGCATCGCCTTGAGCCCCGCCATTGCGGGGCGCCACGCATGCGCAAGTTGTTCGACAGGTCCAAGAGCGCGCGACGACATGATCGACACGGCGATCAGTGCGCCGGGCGAGATCTGTTTCTCGATTGCAAGCACGGCGCCTGTCGCCAGGACGGCCATCTGCAGGCCGATCCGCATGGCGCGGGAGAGGGAGGCGAACAGGCCGCCCGTTTCGGCGTGCGTGGATCGCGTGATCAGCCGGGCGCGCTCGTAGCGGGCGGCAAGTCCCTGTCCCATGCCCAGGGCTCGAACAACGTCATGCCTGGTCCACTCATGCTCCTGCGCGCCCAGCATCAGCGAGCCGCTTTCGGTCGCCTGTCCCCGTCCCTGGAAGAACGCTGGGACCAGCGCCAACGCCACCCCAGCCAGTATCAGCGCAGCAATGAGGGGATGGATCAGCGCAGCGGCGCAGATGAACAGGGGTGTCCAAGGTGCATCCATAAGCGGCAGGAAATGCTGGCCCGATACAGCGCCGCGTACAGCCTCCAATGCCCGCAACGGCGGCGGTTGATCCGCCGGATGGCCGGTCGCTTCGTGAAGTTGAGCCGCGGCCGCCAGACCGGTAAGGTGAGCCTCGAATTCGCGCGCTGCATGCTGCATCACCCGGCCGCGCACCCAGTCCAGCACGCCGATCATCACGACTGCCGCCAGCGCCGCCGTCGAAAGCGCAGCCAGCGTAGCCAATCCGCCGGTCGGCAGCACGCGATCGTAAATCTGCATCATGAACAGGCTCGGCGCAAAGTAGAGCAGGTTCAGGAAGCCAGAAACGACAAACGCCCAGAACAGTGCCGACCGGAGCGCGCCAAACGCTCCGGCCGGCCTTGTCAGTTCCAGGCTTGCATTAGAGGAGCGCATTGGCCCGTCGCCCGCGTGGAGGTGATCCACACGGGCTCTCCCTTCGTTCACATGATGAAGTCGCTGGGATCGATCTGCGCAATCGAGACGCCTTCGAGCGTGACGGAGAATGCCCCGCCCTGATTGTCCATGAAGTTGAACGTGACCCATCCCTGCGGCGTGGTCGAGAGATAGCCGTCCCAACCAGCGACCTGGGACACGTCAAGCTGGTCGAGGCCGTTCTCGAAGTTTTGAATCGTGTACGTTTGGGTGGTGGGTGTCAGGACGTGAACGTCATACTGTCCATTGCCGCCATTGATGGGCAGCGGCGCGGGGATCAGGCTTGCGCTACCCCCGATGAAGTCGGTCACCGACAGCGGCTGGCCGGCGCCAACGCCCTGCAACTTGATGGTCACCACTTCGTTATTGAGGCCTGTCAGCGTCAGCGTGGTGAAAGTGGGGGTGGCTGTCGCCGATCCAGTCCAGTATGGGCTGATCCCGTTCTGATCGAAGCCGAAGGCGGTGAGATCGAGCTTGTCCACACCGAGATCGAAATCGCCAATCGTAACCGAGCCGGCGTTGGTGCGGATCTCGAAGATGTCGGCGGCATAGTCGCCGAATCCATTCAGACGATCATAGTTTCCATAGAGAGAGTCATTCCCCCCATCGGCGATCAGTCGATCCGAGCCGGCGCCGCCCCACAATTCGTCATTGCCAAGCCCGCCAGCCAGCACGTCGGCCCCGGCTGCTCCCATCAGGTAGTTGTTCGCCCCGTCGCCGGTCAGCGTGTCCGAGCCAGCGCTGCCCGAGAGATGGTCGATGTTCGCCAGCGTTCCGAAATTGTTGGCGTCAATCGAGTAGGTGTTCGTCGCAAGGCTTGCGGTCACCACCGAGACGTCGCTGAAGTCCGCAGTGTCGTTGGCGCCGGTTCCGCCATCAAGGACGTCAACGCCCAGGGAGGCGTATAGCGTGTCGGTGGAATCGCCGCCATTGATGACGTTGTTCGCAGCATTGCCATGGATGAAATCGCTATAGTCGCCGCCGATTACGTTCTCGAAGTTGGAAACGGTGTCGGTGCCGACTGTCTGGGCGCTCCATTGCTGCGTGACGACGCCTGTTGCGAGGTTGATGAAGTTGTGTGCCTGGACACCAGCATAGCTCAGCGTGTCGATACCGCCCCCGCCGTTCAGGATGTCGTTGCCGAGACCGCCATTGATCGTGTTGCTGGCGTTGTTGCCCGTGAGCGTGTCGTTCTGGGAGGAGCCAACCAGGTTCTCGATCCCGGACATCTGGCCAGAACCGAACGCGGAACTGTAGGCGCCCGTGGCGAGGTTTGCACTCACACCGCTGGTGAAGACCGAAAAATCGACCGTGTCAGTGTCCGCGCCGCCCGAAAGCGTATCGAAACCTGCGGTCGCGATGATCAGGTCGGCGCCGGCCCCGCCCTGGATCGTGTTGTTTCCGGCATTGCCCTTGAGCGTATCGTTGAAGCTCGAACCGCGCAGGTTCTCGATCTCGATGAGGATATCGTTGCCCTGGCCTGTCGCCACGCCGAGCGTGAGGTCGGCGTTGACGGCCGCGCCGCCAGCGTAAGTTGCGGTATCCACACCAGAGCCGCCAATCAGGGTGTCATCGCCCAGTCCGCCGAACAGCGTGTCGTTGCCACCTCGCCCGTTGATAGTGTCTGCGGCTGCGGTCCCCGTCAGCGTGTTTGCATTGTTGTTGCCGTTGATGTTCGCCACGTTCCTTACCCCTTACTGAGCCCTCGTCGTCGTGGGCACCATCTCTCGAGCAGCAGGGGCTCTCAACCGCCACAGATATGGCAGGCAATTGAATTTGTTACAGTTTCAATGAACTCGTCAGCGCAAAGCGCAGCGGTCTCAAACCGCAACGGAACTAGGCTTCATACCTTGAGCTGGCCCGAGCGCATCGCGGAATAGACAGCCTCGCCGCGAGAATTGACTGCGAGTTTCCGGTAGATCGATTTCACATGATTCCCGACGGTCAGGGGCGAGATCTCGAGCGTCCGTGCTGCTTCCTTGTAGGAGGCGCCCTTGGCGAACAGCTTCAGCAGCTCAATTTCGCGCGGCGTCAGGAAGACGCCGCCTTCGGCCGGCTGCGGCGCGGCCTCAGGCGCCCGTAGGGAATCCAGAAGGTAGACAGCGGCCGCCGGGCTTACTGGCGCGCCGCCAGCGAGCGTCGCCTCTATGCCAGCCAGGATCGTCGCCGCATTCGAATCCTTCAGCAGGTAGCCGTCCGCTCCTGCGCGTAACGCTGCAACGACCGTCTCGCGATCTCCAAAGGTCGTAACCATCAGCACTAGCGTGGCATGGCTGGCCTTGAGTTCGGGGATGATGGTCAGTCCGCTGCCGTCTGGCAGGCCTACGTCTAGCAACGTCAGGTGCGGCTTGCAGCCTATCTGTTGTCGCGCGGCGGCGAGGCTCGAAGCAATGCCAGCCACTTCAAGGTTCGGGCTTGACCTGACAATGTCGTTGAAGTGCGCAGAGACGATCGGATCGTCATCGACGATCATGATCCGGCTTGGTCCAGGTGCGGTCATGCTGAAATCCGCCTCGGGTGAGGGCTTGTGTCGCCGGGCGGCAGGTCGAGTGTCACCGTAACGCCCTCATTCGAATGGACGACGGATATCCGTGCGCCGATGGCGGCAGCCCGCGACTGCATGTTGGCAAGACCCCGCCCGGTGCCGGCCAGCACAGCTTGTGCGCCACGGGTCGCGAGACCATTGTCGCTGACCGTGATGCGGACACCGTCGGCGGCGGGCGACGGCTCGATCAGGACGTGGATTCTGTCGCCTCCGGAATGCTTCAGCGCGTTCGTCACCGCCTCCTGGAGAATTCGAAAGACTTGCAGGGTAGGCCGCGGCCCATACTCGGGAAAGTCGGAACGATAGCGATCGTCCCAATCAAGCGTGAAGCCAGCCGCGTCGATGCGCGGCGTCATCCGGTCCCTGAACAGGGAGAGGGCCGCGAACAGCGACTCGCCGACACTATCCATCGAGGCGATGATCAGGCGCATCTCATCGATCACCGACTGGAGACCTTCCGCCAATCTGTCCGGCTTCACCTCGCCGCGCCGGGCGGCGAGCAGCATGGACATCAGCTGGCTTCCCAGGCCGTCATGCATGTCCCGAAGAATGCGTTGGCGTTCGTCGGCGTGGGCCTGAAAGCGAACGAGATCACGCTCGCGCGCGTGCGCTTCGGAGAGTTCTGCTTCGCGCTGGGCCAGCCTGCCAGCTAGCACCTGATTGATCTGGTCGGCGGAACGAAACAGCCGCACGCTGCGCGCAAAGAATGCAACGACAAGCGCCAAAATCAGGAATGGCGCGGTGCGGCTGAGGTAGCCCGTCGTCTGCTGCCAGAAAAATTCGTTTGCGAATTCGAGCACAGCAAGCAGTGCGATCAGGCAAAAGATCGCAACTTCCCAGTGGCGCTGGTCGCCATGACGGAACATGTGCCAGAGCAGGCGCACGACAGTGAGTCCCATGAAGACAGAACCCAGTATGTTGAGCGCTTCACTCGCGAGATCGAAGCCTTCGCCGGTTGGCATGAACCACAGCGCATAGGCGAAGAAGCCAGACATAGCCGCAAGTGCGGCGAGGCAAGCCGGCCCCAGCCATGCGATCGACCGCTCCGTCCAGCGGTCAGCGAAGTGGAGCCAGGCGACCGGCAGGGCCGACGTGACGCAGAAGTAGTAAAGCAACCGAACGTTGCCGCTAAAAGGCGGTTCAGACCAGGAATAGTAGTGCGCCTTCAGCGTCCATGACAGGATCAGAAGGAACACGGCAAGCGCAAAGCCCTTGTTCTCCGACTGCAGCACAAGGACCAGCGCGAAGCCCGCCAGCACGAATCCGGCGACGATGCAGATCACCAGGAACGGCCCCAGCATGAAGGCCTGAAGTGCGTAGGCGTTTTCGATCTCGCCCCATGGCCCGACTATGGGATTGCCCAGGTCGAAATAGGGCATCGCGTCGCGCACCATAATGTAGTCGACTTGGTTCCGCCCTGGCCGCACCTGGCCCGCGGATATGAACTCGATGCGCCGGTCGTTGGCGTGGTACGTGTTGCGGCCCAATTCCATTCGGCCGCGTTGGATGGCTACCTGACCGTTCACCAGCACCTGGAAGTTGTCAGCGAAAATCTGGGGAAGGATACCAAGCCCGTCGGCGGGAGGGATCGGGACGTCGATCCAGAAGCGGACCGCCTGATAGCCGGGCTCGCAGCAGGCATACCAGCCGGGCCCCTCGATCGGAGCGAACTCGGCCTCGGCAAGTCCGGCAGCGTCAGGGGATTCTAGGCTGGCGGCTTGCCAGCCGCCGAGCTCATATTCTGTATGTGGCGCGTGCCCACGCGTGAACAAGACAGGATTGAGCAGTACCCAGAATGTGGCCTGCACTACAGCGATCGCAACGGCCAACCGAAATAGGTCGACTACTCGAATGCCGGGCGGCAGCCGTATGGCTAGCCAGCGCTTGTCTTGCCGATCGGCCGACATTCCTGAAAGGCATCCTGTGTAAACAGCTCCCAATCAACTGGCATACTCATGGTGCCATCAACAACAGCCAACACCATATTCGTGGTGCTGGACTCGCGCGGGTGTTTATCCGCACCCTACCGATCGTCGACACTTGAACTCCTGCATTTTCTGCTCTCGCCGCCAGATGTGGGTACGTGAACTGTATGCGCGATTTTTTTGACGCAGCGGCCTGCGATTGTGGTGAAGGATTGTCAGATTAACTGGGTGCAGTTTTCTTGACCCTTCGACAAGCATGCGGTGGTGGCGCCACCGCCCTGCTCCCGACAGATTCCAAGCGCGCACGCAGTACACGCAAGGCTCCGCGGTTCAGCAGATGCCGTGGCAAGCGAGCATCTCTTCAACGTCCCGCAGGCTGAGCGTTAGAAGTAGAGCCAGACCGCATGCTGAATCACGGCCGACAGGAAGCCGTGCCTCTTGCACTAAATTCGCGTCATTGGGGTCTCCCGCAAGCCAATAGCCACGGCCTTTGCAGAGATTGGTTAGCGTTAGTCTGATGGGGTGGACGGCCCCTGTGTCCGGCGTCGATGCGCCATAGGGTGGTCGTTGTTGAAGCAACCGCCACAGCCGGAGCCGTCCACCATCAAGATTATCACAATTGGGATCGATCTTGCCAAGTCGGTGTTCCAAATTCACGGCGTTGACGCAGGGGGCGCAGTCGCCGTCAGGAAGAAGCTTCGCCGCGCCGAGGTGCTGAAGTTCTTCGAAGGTCTGCCACCGTGCCTGGTGGGCATGGAAGCGTGCGCGACGGCGCACTTCTGGGCGCGGGAGATCGGCGCGCTTGGTCACGACGTGCGGCTGATGCCGCCGAGCTATGTAAAGGCCTATGTGCGCCGCCAGAAGAATGACGCCGCCGACGCCGAGGCGATCTGCGAGGCGGTTACCCGACCGACCATGCGCTTCGTGCCGGTCAAGAGCGCCGAGCGCCAGGGCGTGCTGGTGCTGCACCGGACACGCGATTTGCTGGTTCGCCAGCGCACCATGCTGATCAACGCCATCCGCGGTCATTGCGCCGAGTTCGGGATGATCGCGCCGCAGGGGGCGTACCGGGCGAGTGACCTCATCGAGCAGGTCCGAGACGCGGAAGGGTCTGTTCTACCCGACCTTGCTCGATCAGCTCTACTGATGCTGGCTGAACAGCTCGATGCGTTGGCTGTGCAGATCCACGCCCTCGAGCGACGTCTGCTGGTCTGGCATCGCCAGGCCGAGGCGAGCCAGCGCCTTGCAACCATCCCCGGCGTTGGCATCATCACCGCAACCGCGCTCGCCGCGTCCGTGACGGACCCGCATCTGTTCCGCTCCGGCCGGGAGTTTGCGGCGTTCCTTGGGCTGGTCCCGCGTCAGAACGCCTCTGGCGGCAAGGATCGTCTCGGTCGGATATCGAAAATGGGCGATGGCTATCTAAGAAAGCTGCTCGTCGTCGGCGCAACTTCGGTGATCCGTCGGGCGGGCGACAACACGTCAGCGACAGGCGCCTGGTTGCGGACCCTAATGGAGCGCAAGCCCGCCCGAGTGGTTACCATCGCCATGGCCAACAAAACCGCCCGCATCGCCTGGGCCGTGCTTTCACGCAGGGAGGACTATCGCGCGTCAGCAATAACCTAACCAAGATCGCAGCGACCAAGACCGCTGCTCCAGACTGCGAGGGAGCAATTGCGCTGATGAGGATCGAGAAGCGGACCGCAGAAGAAGACAACCCGTGGTGCTGTCGGAGCATGAAGCTCGATAGTCTGAGAGGGACTTCTCAGCGGACTCCATCAGGGCCAGCGGCCCGCTACACGCCGCGCAAACAGGCCGGACAGATGACCGCACCCGACAGATCTTCAACTCGGCTCAACTTTCCCCTTGCAGCCCAGGGGCCATCCACAGATCACAGCACCCTTTCGGAAGACCTCAGCGCCGGAAAACGCTGACGAGCTCTTCGATGACCTTTTCCTGTTCTGAAGCGTTCTTCGAGTTCATGGCCCGGTGCACGCAATGGCCAAGGTGCTGACGTAGAAGGTCACTTTCGATGCGCGCTAGCGCAGCGCGGGCCGCCTCGATCTGTGTCACGACCTCAATGCAGTAGCGATCCGCTTCGACCATTTGGGCGATGCCACGCACCTGCCCTTCGACACGGTTCAAGTTCTTCAAAACTTTCTGGGAAACCGCTTTGTCCATTATACCCCTCCCGGGTACTTGATTCGATACCCCTCGGGGGTATATGGATTGAGTGAAGAATGCAAGCCCGGAGGGCGCCATGGCGCACAACCACTCCAACGAATCGGAAATGAAAGATCCCGTCTGCGGCATGACGGTGAAAGCGGACACGCTCCATCGCACAATACATGACGGCCATGAGGTGCTGTTCTGCAGCGCGGGCTGCAAGACGAAATTTCAGGCCGACCCAGGTCAATATCTGAAGCCCACTGTCAAAGCCGAACACAGCTGCTGCTCCGCGGATAGCGCCAAGGCTGCGCACACTGACGGTCAGGATGCTGGGGGCCATCATCATCACCATTCCCACGTGCCGCCGCTTGCAGCCGCATCAGCATCCGCACCTGCCGACGCAAAATGGACCTGTCCCATGCACCCGGAGATCGTGCGGGATGGTCCGGGTTCCTGCCCAATCTGCGGGATGGCGCTCGAGCCGATGATGCCGACCGTAGAATCAGGGCCGAACCCAGAGCTTCGCGACATGTCTCGCCGCTTCTGGGTGGGTCTGGTCCTCGCGTTGCCGGTGCTCGTTCTGGAGATGGGCCGTCACTTATTCAACGTCGATGCTCTTGTACCTCCGAATATCAATGCGTGGATCCAGTTTGGCCTCGCGACACCGGTAGTCCTTTGGGCGGGTTGGCCATTCTTCGAACGGGGTTATGCTTCGCTCGTCAACCGAAGCCTCAACATGTTCACGCTGATTGCGCTCGGAACAAGCGTGGCATGGACTTACAGTGTAGTTGCCCTGCTCCTCCCTTCGGCCTTTCCGCCAGAATTCCGCGGCCCTCACGGCGATGTCGCTGTCTATTTTGAAGCGGCAGCCGTCATCACGGTGCTTGTTCTCCTCGGACAGGTTTTGGAGCTAGGCGCCCGCGAGCGTACGGGCGGAGCCATTCGCGCCCTGCTTGACCTTGCTCCCAAGACTGCACGGCGCATCAGCGATGGCGAAGAAGCCGAAGTACCGCTTGATGCGATCATGGTCGGTGACCGGTTGCGTGTCCGCCCTGGCGAGAAGACGCCGGTAGACGGCATCGTCATTGATGGACGTTCCACGCTGGACGAGTCCATGGTCACCGGCGAATCCATGCCTGTCACACGCGGTGTAGGCGACGCGGTCATTGCCGGAACCCTCAATCAAACTGGCGCCCTCGTGATCGAAGCCAAGCGCGTCGGCCGCGACACCATGCTGTCGCAGATCGTCCAGCTGGTGGCTGATGCGCAGCGGAGCCGCGCCCCGATCCAGCGCCTCGCGGACAAGGTATCCGGCTGGTTTGTGCCGGCTGTGATTGCAATCGCGGTCCTCGCGTTCATTGGCTGGTGGGCGTTCGGGCCGCAACCCTCCTTCACCTATGGACTGATCGCCGCCGTCTCCGTCCTGATCATCGCGTGTCCGTGTGCCCTTGGTCTTGCCACCCCGATGTCCATCATGGCTGGCGTCGGCCGCGCAGCACGTCAGGGTATCCTGATCCGCAACGCCGAGGCGCTGGAACGCTTCGAGAAGGTCAACACGCTGGTCCTCGACAAGACCGGCACGCTGACCGAAGGCAAGCCTGGCGTCGTTGCGATCAAGACTGTTGCGGGGATAGTGGAAGCTGACCTCCTGCGCGCAGCAGCAAGTCTCGAGCAGCGCAGCGAACATCCGCTGGCGCTTGCCGTGGTGGTAGCTGCGAAGGAACGGGGCATCTCCCTGGTCGAACCGACCGAGTTCGACTCGCCGACAGGCAAGGGCGTCATCGGCAAGATCGACGGCAAGACCGTCGCGCTTGGCGCCGAACGCTATCTGGATGAACTCGGCATCGCGACATCATCTCTTCGCTCCGAAGCAGAACGCCTGCGCGCGGACGGCGTCACAGCTGTCTATGTTGCAATCGACGGCGGACTGGCTGGTGTTCTGGGCATCGCTGACAGGATCAAGGCGACGACGCCAGAATCGCTGAAAGCGTTACGCGCACAGGGCATCGAACTGGTCATGTTGACCGGCGACAATCGCACGACAGCCGAAGCTGTCGGCCGGACTCTGGGCATCGAACACGTCGAGGCGGAAGTCCTCCCTGAGGACAAATCCCGGATCGTCGAGCGACTGAAGCGTGCGGGCCGCGTCGTCGCCATGGCAGGAGACGGCGTCAACGACGGGCCGGCGCTTGCGGCGGCCGACGTCGGAATCGCCATGGGCACCGGCACGGATGTCGCTATTGAAAGCGCTGGCGTCACATTGCTCCGGGGGGATCTGTCCGGGGTTGTCAAAGGCCGGGCTGTGTCGCGCGCCACCATGGCAAACATCCGGCAGAACCTGGTTTTCGCCTTCGGCTACAATGCCCTCGGCATCCCGGTCGCCGCTGGCCTCCTTTATCCATTCACGGGTCAGATGCTTTCACCGATGATCGCTGCCGTCGCTATGTCGCTGTCGTCAGTTTCGGTGATCGTGAACTCGTTGCGCCTAGGGGCCAAGGCGGCGGGCGAGACTAGCTTGCTGGCGAACGCCGCGCGACAGCCCAGTACGGGCGGCCGCCAGAGGGGGGCCCCCCGCGCCGGCCCCGGGCCGGGGCCCGCCCCGCGGCGGGGGGGGCGGGGCGCGGCCGCCCCGCCCCCCCCCGGCCCCCCCCGGGGGCCGCCCCGCGGGGGGGGCCGGGGGGGGGGGGGCCCACGGCCCGCGGAGGACGGGGGGGGGGGGGGGGGGGGGGGGGGGGGGGGGGCGGCCCGGGGGGGGGGGGGGGGGGCGCCGCGGCCGCTAAGACCAAAACCAGTTCTAGCGGTCCCACCGGAAGCTACCCGCCCTTGCTCGAGAGACTGGTTAGCGAAACACAGCATGTCGCCCGGACCAAAACTTGTCTCTTGCGGTCCCACCTCCCGCATCCTGCCCTCAACATGAGAGACCGGCTAGCGGAACACCGCATGGCAGGCAGCGCGAACTTGTTCCGGGTCGTAACGCTTCGCGCTCCGTCCCTAGTTAGAGAGACCGGC
Organism: Hyphomonadaceae bacterium; assembly: GCA_016714495.1. Classification (GTDB taxonomy): domain Bacteria; phylum Pseudomonadota; class Alphaproteobacteria; order Caulobacterales; family Hyphomonadaceae; genus UBA7672. Next base: position 21,933 of record JADKDU010000003.1, read on the forward strand.
TATCGGACGACTGTCGGCGCCGCCCGACGTGAGCCAAGGTGGGTTACTGTCCGCCCTTGACCGTTTTCACCTTCGCGGACTTGGCGGCCGCCCGACGGTCTTTCTCGCGCGCGCCGGCGAGGATGCCGATCATGCCGTAATTGCCTTCATGGCAGGCGTACTCATAGATCGCCTTCGACGGAGAGAAGGCGAGCTCCGCTCTCCACGGCCGCGTATAGAGCTCGGGGTCGTTGACGATGAACTCATAGAAGACATCCTTGTCGCTAGTGCGCGTGAAACGCTCGGTGACAACGCCCTTCGACGACAATGGGAAGCTGTGGTTCTCCGCCTGGAGCGGCTTCACGTTGATGGATTCCATCACGAACGTGTCGCCTTCCCACCAACCAACCGAGTCGCCGGTCCATGGTGCGAGCGTCGCCGGCTTGTGATGCTTGCGGGCTTCGTCCGCCGTCGCAAAGATCGGGACGATGCGCGTGTCAGGGCCCATCTCCACCTGGATCACGAAGTGATCCGCCGTCTGGGTGAACTGGTAGTTGTTGTTGTAGCCGCCGGGCTGCATTCCCGGACCGGCTTTCGAGCCGAACATCACGCAGCGCTCGCCCAGGGTCGGCACTTCCGGACCGTCGTAATCGGCCTTGCCGGTCTCATAGACCTCGCGGCGCATCTTCCGTTTCTTCGCGTCCGCCTCCCGATCCTTGAGCGGCATCAGGCCATTGGGCGGATCGACGATGTTGGACGTGCGCCACTCGCCCTTCACGAAGGCGAGCTTGGTGCCCGGATCCCACCAGAAAGAGTCGTAGGCCTGAACGCCGAAATCGTCGCCTCCCTTGGGCGGGGCGCCCTTGGTCGGATCTGAGTAGGTGCTCTTGTAGCCTTCCTCCTTGATGCCACCCACGGTGAAGCGGGACGCGATTTTCTCTGCTTCCGCCTCGCTGACAACCAGCGCCTTGTTCTCAGGGGCGCGCTCCAGCGGAGTCAGCGATATGTTGGTCCACACGCCATTCAGATCCGGCTTGCCATCAGGCGCCCTCGGAACCTGCGCCAAGGCGGGCGCCGCCATGATTGCAACAGCAAGCGCAGTCAATGCCGGTTTCAGCATCCTCATCAATCTCTCTCCCCTGGGCCGGCCCCTTTATGATAACGGAGCGCTCATACTTTTGTTACTCTAGCGCGGAGTCCGAGGCCCATAAAAGCTTCTCCGTCTTTGCTTGTGATAACTTTTTTCACCCGCCAAACATTCGCGTCCGTAACCTCCGAATGAGGTCACGGACTAACGTTTGGGGAAACCCCATGGCGCGGATGAATTGATCAGACCGACAGGCTGATAAACGCCTACTGTCCGCCCAGAGCTGTCAAGTTAGCCAAATAGAGGTCATTTTCAGGTTCGCGTGGCAGTGTCGCGAGACCGAAATCCGAAACGAAAACAGGCGCAGCTAACCGGTCGCTGAATTCACTTGACGAGTATTCGTGCTTAACCTGACAGCGCCGCTCGACCAGGTGCGGTTGGTCCGGCAGGACGACGCCCGGCGCGCCGGGCGAGAGCATCTGGGTCTTCCCGGTTTCAGTGATGGTCAGCTTCAGTTCCCCGTCTAGCACACGGATGACGCCCCAGACGCCCTGCTTCGTGCGGTGCTCGCGACGCAGTGCAGCCGGAAGGGTGTGTTCGTCGAAAACGGGAGTGGAGCGATAGGGTGATGGCGCTGGACCGTCTCTCATCTCATCATACTTCTCGCTTTATCGGCAAACCCGGAAAGCCGAACATGGCGAGTTGCAGGCTTTCGGCGATCCGATTGGCGCGCTCCATGAAATAGTCTACGGCCTCTGGGGTGGGAGCCGTTTCATGCAGTGTCTTGCGGAACAGCGCCAACCAGATCTGGAAATGCGGCTGTTCGACCCGCGTCAACGCCTTGTGGGCCGGAACTGGTTGGCCCGAATACGTGCCCGCGTTGAGCGTGACCGACGCCCAGAAGCGCTTCATCCTGGGCAGATGATAAACCCAACGGTCGCCAATCACTTCTTCGAAGATGGGGCCAAGCGTATCCTCGGCGCGGATACGTCTGTAGAATTCGTCTACCAACAGCGATATGTACGCTTCGTCGATGCCGATGGCGCTGGCACGGCGCTGGATTTCGGCGCGGCGTGCATGCGCCGCAACGACAGGACAGGCCATTAGGCGGCCTCGTTGTTTAGCAGCGCACGAAGCTTTGGATTCGCGACCAGGTCTGCGAGCGTGTAGCGGTCGAGCACGCTCAGAAATGCACCCAGAGCTTCATGCATCACACCCTTCAGCCTGCATGCACTCGAAATCATGCAGCCGCCGGGCTCTGCGGCGAAACACTCGACGATGTGGATGTCACCCTCCATCCGCCGGACGACGTGGCCGATTCCGATATTTGCCGGACTGCCGACTAGACGGAGCCCTCCGGAGCGTCCGCGCACCGTCTGGATCAGCCCCTCCCTTCCCAGCAAGTAGGCGACCTTCATGAGGTGGTTGTGAGAGATCCTGAATCGGTCGGCCACCTCGGCGATGGTAACCAGGCGGGTTGGGGTAGACGCGAGATGCATCAGCATCCTCAACGCGTAGTCCGACTGGAGGTTAAGTCGCATCGTCGCTCCTAAAGCAGTATTTTATTTATTGCTTTATTTGTAGACGCATGCAAGGGTCGGGGTGGCGATAAGTTGCGCCTTGCGACCATGAATGAGGAGCTGTCGATGTATCGGCTATTGATGCGACCTTCGAATGCAGTTTGCGACATCATGGGGATCCGGAATGAGAACGAGCGGGGCATGGTTCGGATGCTCGTCAACATGCTACTGCTCACTGTGTTTTTCGTATTCCTCTTCGTCGCTGGCATCGGCAGCTTCTAGGCCCACCTGGACTTGTAAGAACGTATTTGCCGCCGCTGCTCTGACCCCGCGCTGCGTTCAAATTCGACGAAGGCGAACTTTGAAAGGCATCTCGGCTGCCTATGGCCGCCTGAGACGGGTCAGCGGAAGGCAGCTTGGCAGGCAGGCACCCAAAACTTGTTCCTGGCGGTCCACTTCGTAACCGCTGCCCTCAGTCGCGAGACCGACTGGCGGACCATCGCATGTCGCTCAGGCCGCCAAACTCATCTCCGCAAGTCTGGCATGAGAGCACGGTCAAATTAGCTGACCACGGTTCTGCTGGGCTGCCCTAGTGCAGCCTCAGTGGACGACAGTCTCAGCCTGATCCAGACACATCGACAACGCGCCGAGCTGCTTGCGGGACGCGCCATCGTCGGCGTTCTCAGACGCCTCCTGGAGAGCAGCGCAGATGTCAGTAATCCCCTGGAAGCCGTAGGCGCCGCCGGAGCCTCGCATACTGTGGCCCAGCCGCGTGACGGTGGCGAAGTCTGCCCGGTCCAATGCGTCCAGAATTGTGACGACGTTCAACCGGCAATTCTGCAAGTAGGCCGGGACCATCCTGGCGAGTTTTTGACTTAGTCGCGCGGAAGCCTCGCTCCTCTCGTTGCTCTCAAGCCTGGAGGCCAACGACCCGACGGATTGCTCCCTAATCGCCAGCAACAGTACATCCTGCTTGATCGGCTTGGTCAGAAATGCTGTGCATCCCGCAGCCATGCAGGTTTCCCGGTCTCCCTTCAGAGCAGAAGCGGTCAATGCAATGATAGGTGTCGACGTCCGTTCATTCGCCCGTTCCCACGCACGAATTGCCCGAGTTGCCGTCAACCCATCCATTACTGGCATCTGACGGTCCATCAGCACAAGATCGTAGTTGCCTGCGATGAACATCTCGCAGGCGATTGCGCCGTTCTCGGCGACGTCAATCAGGTAAGGCGTGTCTTCCAGATAGGCCATCGCGAGTGTGCAGTTGTCGGGTGAGTCCTCGACAAGGAGTATGCGCAGCGCCTGCAGGGGTTGGTCGGGATCGGCGCCAATGAGAACCGCCGCTCGCCGGTCCGCTCCGAGCCAGATTTCGAATGGAGCCGTGAAGGCGAAAACGCTTCCCTGGGAAACTTCACTTTCGACGCTGATGCTGCCGCCCATCAGTTCAACTAGACGCTTTGAGATGGTCAGCCCGAGGCCTGAGCCTCCGAACCTGCGCGTCGTCGATGAGTCTGCCTGAGTGAACCGCTCGAAAACGCGAGACAACTTCTCGCGCGGAATGCCAATCCCCGTGTCCGATACGGTGAATCGCAACGCAGTTGGCATGTTGGAATTTGCATCCGCCGACACGCGTAGCGACACACTGCCGGATTCGGTGAACTTGATGGCGTTGCCAAGCAAGTTCAGCAGGACTTGCCGCAGTCGCGTGGGGTCGCCGACGAGGTTGGTGCTGACGTCGGGGGCGATCTCACAGGACAGTATCAGACCCTTCTCACGGGCTCGAGCGGCAACCATCTCCGTCACGATTTCGAGGTGTTCGATCAAGGAGAAGCCGGTCCGTTCCAGCTCAAGTTGCGAGGCTTCGACCTTCGACAGGTCAAGAATGTCGTTGATGAGATTGAGCAGATTATCGCCGGCGCGCCGAAAGATTCGCACGTACTTGTCCTGCTCGGCGGACAGTTCGGTCTTGGCCAGCAGATCTGCGATGCCCATGATCGCGTTCATGGGCGTCCGGATTTCATGGCTCATGCTCGCCAGGAAGTCTGACTTGGTCCGGCTCGCGCTCTCGGCTGCCGCCTTGGCCTGCTTCAGTTCGATTTCGACCTTCTTGCGCTCCGTCACGTCGCGCGCGGCGGCGAAGACGCCCTGCAATGTGCGGTCGCGGTCGTAGAACGTGGTCGCGTTGTAGGAGACGACTGTCTGTTTCCCGTCACGTGCGTGGGCCGTGAGTTCGAAGTCGGCGATCTTCTTTTCGCTCAACACCAGTTTGATCGCAGCTTCCGCTCGCTCCGGATCGGTAAAGAATTTCTTGAACGGCGCGCCGATCAACTCGTCACGCGAGCAGTCGGTCAATGCCTCCATCTGCTTGTTGACGTCGGTGATGATTCCGGAGGGATCGGTCGTCATGAGTGCGTCGATGTTGGATTCGATCAGCGAGCGCGTGTAGAATTGCTGGTCGCGCAGACGCTGGTCCAGCTTCTTCTGTTCTTCTTCAACCTGCTTTCGAGCGGTGTTGTCGGTGCCGATCAGAAGATAGCCGATGACGGTTCCCTGGGCGTCGCGCAGTGCGGTGACGGACACCACGGCAGGGAACCGGCTGCCATCCTTGCGGATATAGGTCAGCTCGTAGATGTCCTCGATGCCGCGCGAAGCCTTGAACACAAGCGCCTCGAAGCCAGGTGTGATTGACGTGGCAAGTTCCACGCTCAGGGTCTTGGCGCGCGTAACCAGCTCCCGCGGGTCGGAAATGTCTGCTGGCGTGATTTTGTTCATCACCTCGACAGCGTCGTAGCCGAGCATGCGCTCGGCGCCGACGTTGAAGATTTGAATGACGCCTTTGGCGTCCGTGGCGATGCTGGAGAAGTTGGCGCTGTTGAAAATCGCGCTCTGCAGCGCCCCCGCCTTGAGCAAAGCCTCTTCGGCCTGCTTGCGGGCGGTGTTGTCGGTGCCGATCAGCAGATAGCCGATGATCGCTGCCTGTTCGTCGCGCAGGGCGGTGACAGAAACCACGGCGGGAAAACGGCTGCCATCCTTGCGGATGTAGGTAAGCTCGTAGATGTCCTCTATCCCGCGCGAGGCCTTGAACACGAGCGCTTCGAAGCCCGGCGTGATCGGAGTGGCGAGTTCGGCGCTGAGGGTCTGGGCGCGCGTGATCAGTTCCTGGGGATCGGAGATGTCGGCTGGCGTAATCTTGTTCATCACCTCCGCAGCCGTGTAGCCCAGCATCCGCTCGGCGCCGACGTTGAAAATTTGAATGACGCCTTTTGCGTCGGTCGCAATGCTGGAGAAGTTTGCGCTGTTAAAGATCGCGTTCTGAAGGGCTCCAGCTTTGAGAAGCGCCTCTTCCGCCTGCCTTCGGACGCTACTGTCGGAGCCTATCGAAGTGCTAGTCCGGGCGATCGTTTCATCGTTTCCATTGCTCATGATGCTGTCCCGGGGACGCGTACTGGCTCGTGATTGAGCTATCGACTCCGCAACGATGAGACGAGTCAGGCTTCGAGAAGAGCCGCAACACCGGTCTGGAGTTGGTCTGGCGTATAGGGTTTGCTCAGGAAATGCGCGCCTGAAACAAAAAGAGATTTCAGCTCTTCGGTGGCGCTATTGCCGGTGGTGTAGAGCACGCGCAGCTTTGGATGCAGGACTATCGCCTCGCGAGCCAGGTCGCAGCCGCCGAGCGTTGCCTCCCTCAGGTTGATGTCCGTGAACAGCGCATCAATCGCCTTCCCGGATCTGACATGCACAAGCGCGTCCTCAATGCTGTCGGCGAACAGGGTGTCGTGCCCCCAGGCATCGATGCATATTCCCGCCAGTTCACGAGTGAACGGCTCGTCTTCCACGATCAGGATCACGGCCATCTGATTTCCCCGCCTACGCTGCCACACTGGTCCGAAGCAACCCCGAGGCCGGCAAGGCCGCTGCTACTTTCGTCAAGACCAACAGAACAAACACGTTGATCGCCAACTGGTTCCGATCCGTCATCTGATTTTTGAAAGCCGACGTGTCGAGTGGCCGATGTGTGCGCTAGCGCACCAAGATCGCACGGCGGTTCGGCAAATCTGCCGGCGAATGTGGGACGGCGTGTTTGTCGGATATCGCCTCGCAGATCGCCTCGGCGTGGGCGGCGTCATTCTTCTGGCGGCGGACATAGGCCTTTACATAGCTCGGCGGCATCAGCCGCACGTCGTGACCAAGCGCGCCGATCTCCCGCGCCCAGAAGTGCGCCGTCGCGCACGCTTCCATGCCCACCAGGCACGGTGGCAGACCTTCGAAGAACTTCAGCACCTCGGCGCGGCGAAGCTTCTTCCTGACGGCGACTGCGCCCCCCTGCGTCAACGCCGTGAATTTGGAATGCGGACTTGGCAAGATCGATACCAATTGTGATAATCTTGATGGTGGACGGCTCCTGCTGTGGCGGTTGCTTCAACAACGACCACTCTATGGCGTATCGACGCCGGACACAGGGGCCATCCACCCCATCAAGTTGACCAAGTAGAGCCGATTTATTTGACGTTCGTCGTACAGCCGGGACTCGAAAAGCGATGAAGGATCAGGGCCGGAAGTGCTGACGAAAATTCGACTTGACGACTATTCGCGCTCAACCTGACTGCCCCCCCGGCGGCGCGCGAGTCTCGCGCTGTAACCATTTGGCCTCCCGCGCGAATACAGGACGAAACGCCTTATCAGTCTTTTGGACCGGGAAAGATCAGCGCCATGAAACGTATTCGTATACTCTTGATGGGCTTCGCACTCGGGACGTCCGCTTTGGCCGCAGCGGCTTCCAGCGCGCTCGCTCAGGTCCCTGCAAGCATGGAGCTTGGCCCCAAGGTTGGCGCCAAGGCTCCGGCGTTCTCGCTCATTTCAAGCTCGGGCGAGACCGGGACATTTGAAACTCTCAAGGGACGGCGCGGGCTCGTCCTAGTTTTCGTCCGCTCCGCCGACTGGTGCCCGTTCTGCAAGGTTCAGTTGCAGGACCTCAATTCAGTGGCGATGGACCTTGCGGCCCTCGGATGGCCAATGGTCGCGGTGTCTTATGATTCGACGGAAACGCTTCAGCGCTTTTCGACCGCAAACAAGCTCGACTATCATCTCCTCTCCGATCCGGGCTCCAGAGCCATTGATGCGTTTGGAATCCGCAATGAGAGCGTCAAGGGCAGCGCCCGTTTCGACGGCATTCCACATCCACTCATTATCTTCATTGGCGCGGACGGGACGGTAAAGGCCAAACTATACGAACATCGCTATCAGGACCGTCCCCCCAGCGGACTTGTTCTCGAGACAGCCAAGGGTCTCGGCTAACCTGCCCGACCCCAAATAGCAGATCGCGTGACGGCCGATCGAGTACGGTGATCCATGGCTCACAAACACACGACGGCTTTCGTGTTTGCTGGAGGGGGCCGCCTTGGAACAATCCAGGTCGGTGCGCTCAGATAGCTCGTTCTCGCAGGCGGACAGCCAGATTTCATCGTGGGCGCCTCGGTCGAACCTTGAATGCTTGCTTCTTTTCGGGTCGACTAGATTCCGAAGGCGTAGCAGCTATCGAGAGCATCTGGCGTTCGCTCCGACGGAGTGATGTTTTCCGGTCGCCTTTGGCGGCGCCATGGCATTGGATGCGGGCAGCCTGCTTGTGCCATTTCAGCTGCGGATGCTTGTCGAAAAGCACCTGACAATTCGCAATCTTGAGGACGCGAAGGTCCCCGTTCACGTCGTGGTCACCAACCAAACGGGCGCGCACGTATGCCTGTCACGCGGTGACGCCGCGGAGGCTGTTCTAGCAAGCGCTGCAATCTCAGTAGCCTTTCCACCTGAGCGCATAGGTAACGATCATCTGATGGACGGCGCGATTGGCGGCACACCACCATCCTCATCGCCGCCGAAATGAGTGCGACGCGCATTTTTGTTTTGCAGACCGGCTTCGCCTGCTCGGTCGACACCCCCCAAAGAGCGATCGCGCGGGGTCTGCATGCCATCACGTTGCTGATAGCGAGCCAGATGGTGCGATCTCGGGCTACTTGAAGGCAAAGTGGAAGTATACGTCGCGCCCCATTTATGCCCACTCGACCTGTCGCCGATTGATTTCAAGCACGCGGCGGTGCTCATCGATCGCTCTGCGTCGGCAGCGCGTAATTGGGCTGCAGGCAGGCGGGCTCTCACGTCTGGCATCACCGCCAAGTATCGGGCATCGGCACGCCAGTTCATGATCGACCCGCACGCTCGACTCATCCGGTGCATCGGCTTACTCACCCTTGGACAAAATGCGATGGTCGTACGCTGGCGTCCCCTCAGGCTGTACTTTGTTCGCGCAATCCGCAGCTTGCATAGTATGGGCTTTCGCAAGGTGCGGCGCTTGGATGCCGGGCTTTCGTGACACCTCAGCATGAATCGGCTTCGCTCAATTCGCGCGAAGCTGCGATTCTCTCGTTTTTTTGACAGAACCGGTCGCTTGCCGCTGAGATTCCAACCGGTGTCGCGGCGTATTTTTCAAACGGCATGTAACTCCACGGCGCTCTCGCGCGAATGACCCTTTGAACGCGCCGCCATGGCGCCAGAGGGTGCGATGTCGGCATTCAACGCCAAAGACCGGTCTCTCCTGCGCATGCTTGCGATTGTGGGCGTATCGTTTGCGATCGCGACGGCTTGCATGGACGGCGCCTCCGCCGGGCCGCCTACGGTGGTGGAGCTGTACCAGAGCCAGGGGTGCTCATCCTGCCCGCCAGCCAACGAGAACATATCGACGCTGACAGACCGCCCGGACCTTCTCGTCCTCAGCTTCGGCGTGATCTATTGGGACCGTCTTGGCTGGAAGGACACTTTCGCGTCGCGTGAAAACACGCAGCGGCAGTACGACTACAGCAATGGCCGCTTGAAGCGCCGTTTCGTCGCCACCCCGCAAGTGGTGATCAACGGTAAGATCGACATTGTCGGCAACAACCGCGCGGAACTCACGCGCGCGGTGAATGGCGCGAGGTTGCCCGCCGGCGCGCCGGCTCTGACACTCTCAGGTCCCTTGCTCAGCATAGCCGCGGCAGCTGCGCCATCGGGCGGCGCCGACGTTTGGCTGGTCCGCTATGATCCTCGCACCGTTCAGGTGCCGATCCAGGCCGGCGAGAACGGTGGTCGCACCCTTCCCCACCGCAACGTCGTCCACGAGCTGGTGCGCGTAGGCGCGTGGACCGGCAAGGCAGCCACTTACGCCCTGCCGCCGGCGACAGACCCCGCCTACCGCACCGCCATCCTCGTGCAGGGCGTTTCGGGTGGACCGATCATCGCTTCATTCAAAGCCTGACTTCTCTCTTCGCATTCAACCCACGTGCCCCGGCACAGATACAAAGGACATACCATGATCTCCTCTAAACTCTTCGCTTCGATCGCCGCGGCCGCGCTGGCCCTCGCTGTCGGCGCCTGCTCTCCCGCCGCCGAAGATCCGATGGCCGCGGACGCTATGGCGACAGACGCGATGGCCACCGACGCCATGAAAACTGCCGACCCCATGGCGGCAGACGCAATGGCCGCCGATCCGATGAAGCCCGCCGATCCAATGGCGTCAGACCCGATGAAGGCCGATCCGATGAAACCGGCCGGCAACTGACGCTGACCGTCGGGACGCCCGGGAGCCCCCCCTCCGACGCATCCGGGCGTCCCGACGCACTCCATCCTGAGGACAGCCATGACCGCGCCGCCAACGAGCGAGATCGTCTACCGCCACACGCGAATCGTGCGCATCGCGCACTGGATTAACGCGCTGTGCTTCCTGCTGCTGCTGCTCAGCGGCCTGCAGATCTTCAACGCCCATCCCATGCTTTACTGGGGCCAGGCCGGCGCGAATTTCGATCGGCCCTGGCTGTCCATCTCGGGCGGTTTCCCCGACCTCCTCACCCTGCCAAACCATCGCGATCTCGGCGCTGGCCGCAACTGGCACTTCTTTTTCGCCTGGATGCTGGTGATAAACGGTCTGCTCTACATCGCCTTCAGCCTGACCAACCGCCACTTCGCGCGCGACATCCTGCCGGACAGGCAAGAGCTCAAGCCCGCTCACCTCTGGGAACAGATCGTCCACCATGCGCAGTTCAAGCGCATCACCGGCCCGGCCGCCAAGCGCTACAACACGCTGCAGAAGCTCGCCTACGTCGTCGTGATCTTCGTGCTTTTCCCGCTGATCATTCTCACCGGCCTCACCATGTCGCCGGGCTTCAACGCCATCGCGCCGGTTTTTCTCGATCTCTTCGGCGGCCGCCAGTCGGCCCGATCGCTTCACTTCATCGCCGCCAACCTGCTCGTCGCTTTCCTCCTCATCCATCTCGTCGAAGTCGTCGTCGCCGGCGCCTGGAACGAGATCCGCTCGATGATCACCGGCAAGTTCACCGTGCCGCCCGCCGCTCCGGAGCAAACCCCGTGAAAGACTTTCTCACCCGCCGCAGGCTGCTCACCGGTGGCGCAATCACGCTGGGCGGCCTCGCCCTCACAGGTTGCGACGCCCTTTTCGCCTCACCTGGCTTCCGCAGCTTTCTCGGCAATGGCGAGGCCCTCACCATGGCCGCCCAGCGCGCGCTGATGGTCGGCCAGCCGCTCGCCCGCGAATTCTCCGAACGCGACATCTCGCCCATCTTCAAGGCCAACGGCACGAAGAACCCGAACACGCCCGTCTACAACGCACTTGCCGCCGGCAGCTTCAACACCTGGCGCCTGCAGATCGACGGCCTCGTCGACCGCCCGCTCTCGCTGTCGCTTGCAGATCTCCGCGCCATTCCCGCCCGCACCCAGATCACCCGCCACGATTGCGTCGAAGGCTGGAGTGCGATCGGCAAGTGGCAGGGCGCACAGCTCGGCCCGCTCCTGCAGGCAGTCGGCCTCAAGCCCAACGCCCGCTTCGCCGTGATGCACTGCGCCGACAACTATGGCGGCGGTGCAGACATGTATTACGAGAGCATCGATCTGGTGGACGGATTTCATCCGCAGACGATTCTCGCCTACAGTCTTAATGGCCAGCCGCTCGACGTCGCCCACGGCGCCCCGCTGCGTCTGCGCGTCGAGCGGCAGCTTGGCTACAAGCACGCCAAATATCTCATGCGCATCGAAATGGTCGAACGGCTCGACGCGTTCGGGCGCGGCCGTGGCGGCTATTGGGAAGATCGCGGCTATGAGTGGTATGCCGGCATCTGATCCGCACGTGACAACCGTCGCAAGGCTCCGCTACACAGAAGCGGCTGCTATCACGCGGCGCTTGGGCGGACCTCGGTTTGGCATCGGACATCGAAGCTCGATTGAAAGCGTTAATGCTTCGCGGACTTGGCGGAGACGGAGCAGCGCATGCCGAAATGCTCGGCGCGATGGCGGTCTATCTTCGCGGGTTCCTGGCGCGCAAGATAGGCCGCGGCGCCGCCGACCTGGAGGATCTCGTGCAGGAATCCCTGCTTGCCATACACCTCAAGCGGGAAACCTACGACACGTCCCAGCCTTTCACGGCATGGGCTTTTGCTATCGCAAGGTACAAGCTGATCGACTGGTTCCGCCGCAACCGCATCCGCCGCACCGAACCGATCGACGAAGCCGCCGAACTCTTCGCCAGCGAGGACAGCAACGAAGCCGCCACGCGTCACGATCTCGGAAAGCTTGTGTCCATCCTGCCGGAGAAGCAGCGCACCTTGCTGGAAGACGTCAAGATCGCGGGCCTCTCCCACGCCGAAGCCGCGCGCAAGGCGGGCATGACCGAAGGCGCCGTGAAAGTCTCGATCCATCGCAGCCTGCAAGTCCTGATGCGGAGGGCGCGCGATGAAAACTGATGAGCTGATCAGCCTCCTCGCCCGCGACGCAGCGCCGGTGAAGTCCAGCACATTGCCGCGCCGCCTGTCCGCCCTTGCGTTGGCTGGCGGCTTTGCGGCCCTTGTGATGATGATCCCGGCGATCGGTTTCCGCCGCGATTTGCCGGGCGCCCTGGCCGACCCCAGCTTCTGGATGAAGGCGGTATACACCGTCGGCCTTTCAGCCGCCGGCTTCCTGCTTTCCGAGCGACTGTCACGCCCCGGCGGCGGCAGCCGGCCTGGCTGGACGATCGCAGCCGGTTGCGCCGCCGCAATCGTCGCACTCGCGATCATTCAACTGGCGACCATGCCGCCCGCTGAAGTGCCGGCCGCAATCATGGGCGGCAGCTGGGATTCCTGCCCTGGCTGATCTTCGCGCTCGCTCTGCCGGGTCTAGCCGCGACCCTCCGGGCCATGCGCGGCTTTGCCCCCACCCGCACCGCGCTCGCCGGCGCCGCCGCCGGCCTGCTTGCGGGCGGCGTCTCGGCAACCGTCTATGGCCTACACTGCGACGAGAACGCCGCGGCCTTCGTCGCCGTCTGGTACTCGCTCGGTATCGGCATGACCGCTGTCGCGGGCGCGATCCTGGGCCCGCGCGTCCTTCGCTGGTAGAATTGTCAGAAGAGCACTGTCAATTTAACCACGTGAGGTTTTGTTGGCCTTAGGCGGGCCTTAGTCCGTCACGCCACCGCCCTGCTCAAGAAAGATTCCGAGCGTGCGCGAACGCCACGATGCGCCAGCATTTCTTCGCCATCACGCAAGCTGAGTGTAACGCGGAAGTAGAGCCAAACGGCGCGCTGAATCACGGCTGGCGGAAAGCGGCGACGTTTGTAGGAAACACTCGCGATAAGCCCGGGTTCGAACAACAGGCGCACCAGATCGGTCGCGTCTTCAAGATTTCACGGGATAACGGCGTTTGCCTCCAGAGCACCGCTCGCTTCGGCCTGATTAACGGCTCGGACGATTCGATGTTCAAGCTGTTTGTCGAGCGTGAATTCTGTCCGCGAAGCGGGCCCGGGCAATCGGACTGATCTGGCCCCCGGATCACAAGGTCTCGAGCTCCTTGCGATAGACGACTTCTACCCACGCCGTTACCCCGCACAGACCGCCTCCGTCCGTATGCCGAATAGTCCGAACGTAAGCTAGCTTCTCAAGTCCGTCGCAACTGAGAGACGCTATTGGTCGCGGCGTGCTTCGAGACTGTCTGGCGTTGAAACCAACAGCACGATCGGTAGCGCACACTCAGCATCGTCCGTTTTTGATACTGAACTCACAGTTCTTGAGCTTCGCAACTTCGTGATGGGAAACTCAGAAGTCTACCGTTGAAGAAACACAGATCGATCCTCATTCTTATTGAGCGGACCGGGCCCCTCTGGCTGATGTGCAGCGATTGCTGATCATCTGCGATGTCGGACCGCATCGGGGAGCATCCCGATTGTGGCTCGGACGCTTAATCCCAGACACCATCGCGCTCCTGCAGGTTGAATGAGAGGAGTCATGCATGTCTGGAAGGCTTTATCGCGCCCTATCGCTGGCGCACCAGCAGGTTCAAGCAAAAATCGAAACAGAAGAGCGGTCGCTTGCACCCGACTGGTTTCGGATCAACGAGCTGAAACGTCGGAAGCTGTCTATCAAGGACAGGATGAGATCCGTTCTCGAACACGGTCGCGACGCGCATCCGCTGCGATCTCCAACGGGTGGCGTCCGGCGGCCAAGCCGGGGCATCCCACTCAGCAGCGACGCCTAGGAGATCATCATGCCCCTTCTGACATCTCCGATTGATGGCGTCACAATGCGCCAGATCCGCCGTTATGGCATTGAGCTGGATGTCTGCCCGACTTCGGGTGGCGTATGGCTCGACAAGGGCGAACTCGAGAAACTCATCGCTCTCGTCACCGAGGAAGCCGTGCAAACGGTGGAGGCCGACGTCGAGCGTTCCCGCAAGGCCGGCCGGGCTTACGGCGAGGACGGTGATGATGATGATTTCAATGATCATCGTCGCCGTGGCGGCAAGCGACGTTCTCGTTTTCTCGACATCTTCGACTGACAGACGTGAAGTTGCGGCGCCGGCATTTTTGATGCCGGCGCCGTTTACACGATCATCCACGTAGCAAACGACTTCTTCACGCCGACACACTTCGTGTGTCGAAGCCGATACCTGCATCGCAGCAAGCTTGGGTCGGGGCCCGCGCCGCGATGCTTGCCTTCAAGGTTCACACTATGCCCTTCGACATTTTTGCAGAATTCGCTGGCCAGCCTCTTTGGCTGTGGGCCGCCTTTCTTTCATTTGTTGGCCTCGTCCTCTGGCTTGATCTCGGAGTCATCAACAATCATGACGGCGTAATCTCTCCCGCACGAAGTGCTATGATGTGGGGTGGCTTTGCCACGTGCGCCCTGGTGTTCGCAGGTTATGTATATTTTCTGTACGAACCGGACCCCGCGTTCTACTCGGGTACAGGCGACCTGAACGCGCAGGCGACTGTCCAGTACGTTACTGGCTATCTGCTGGAGACCGCCCTTGCATTCGACAACATATTTGTCATCTCGATGGTCTTCGCCTTCTTCGCGGTGCCGCCTGCCTATCAGCACCGCGTTCTTTTCTGGGGCATTATCGGAGCCATCGTCTTTCGAGCGATCTTCATCGGGCTCGGTTCGGCGATCGTCAACGAACTCACCTGGGTGCTGTTCGTCTTCGCAGCAATCCTGATCTTCAGCGGTTGGAAGATGTTACGCTCAATGGGGGCGGCCAGCCATGCACCTGACGCCAGCAAGATCGTGCGTTTCGTTGAGCGGTTCGTGCCGGTTACCCAGGACATTCGTAACCACAACTTCTTTGTTCGCGTGCCGAACCCTGCGGGCAGAGCAGTGCTTCACGCAACTCCGCTGTTCCTTGCCCTCTTGACCGTGGAATTGGTCGATATCGTATTCGCCATCGACAGCGTCCCGGCGATCTTTGCTGTCACGCGCGATCCGTTCATCGTCTATACGTCTAACATCTTCGCGATCCTCGGACTGCGTTCAATGTACTTCATGCTGGCTGCTGCAGCGAACCGGTTCGTCTACCTCAAAGCAGGTCTAGCCGCCGTGCTGGTTTTGATCGGCGGCAAGATCATCTGGAATTTCGGTCTGCACAAAGAGTTGCATCTTGTGCCCTATCTCGAAGCTCACTGGTCGCTGCTGGCAACTCTAGTCCTGGTTGGTGGAGCCATACTTGCGTCTGTATGGACGACGCGCACTGTCAAGGACTCAACCCAACTGGGGCCAACAGGCGGCGATCAAAGGTGAGCACAGAGAACTGTCAGGCAAACTTGCTCAAGCTTTGAAGGACTTTCGACAGACCTGTCGTGCTCACGCCACCGCCCCGCTCCAAACAGATTCCGAGCGTGAGCTAAGTATGACCTGCCCCAGGATTTTCGGACCAAGAGTTGCTTGAGAGACGGCCTTCTGGGAAGAGGGTCCATGCGCAAGGCGCGGTTTACGGACGAACAGATGGTGGCGATCCTGCGGGAAGCGGATCGCGAGGCGCCGGCAGTTGTCGCGAAGCGGCACAAGGTCAGCGAGCAGACGATCTACAACTGGCGCAAGAAGTTCGGCGCGCTGGGCACGGACGAGGTCCGCCGCCTGAAGCAGCTCGAGATCGAGAACGGGCGGCTGAAGAAGCTTGTCGCCGAGCGTGATCTCGAGATCGAGGTGATGAAGGAGATCGCTGCAAAAAAATGGTAAGCGTGCAGGCCCGTCGGGACGCAGTGGCGTTCGCGACGACCCGAGGCGTATCGCAACGCCGCGCCTGCACGCTTCTCGATGTTGCGCGATCAGCGCTTGGCTATTGTTCGCGCCTGGCGGTGAAGGACGCTCCGGCGCTGAAGCGGATGGTCGAGCTGTCGCTGCAGTATCCGCGCTATGGCTATCGGCGGATCGCGATCTTCCTGCGTCGCGACGGGCATGAGATGAGTTTCGGAAGGGCGCATCGTCTCTGGCAGGCGTCGCGACTGCAATTGCCGAAGAAGCGCGGGCGGAAGCGCATTGCCAGCGGACGCCCACGCCCCAACGCTCCCAATGGCCCGAACCAGGTGTGGAGCTATGACTTCGTCTTCGACTGGTGCGCCAACGGGCAGAAGCTGAAGTGCCTGACGGTGAGCGACGAGTGGACGAAGGAAGGTCTCGCCATCGAAGTTGATGGCCGCATTCGTTCGCCGCGCGTGATCGAGGTTCTGTCGCGGCTGGTCTCGGAGCGTGGCGCGCCGCGTTTTCTGAGGTCAGACAACGGCCCCGAGTTCGTCTCTCGCGCATTGCTGCAGTGGATCGTGGATCAGGGCATCGAGACTACGCTGATCGATCCCGGCAAGCCCTGGCAGAACGCAACAACTGAGAGCTTTAACGGCAAGTTCCGCGACGAGTGCCTGTCGCTCGAATGGTTCAGGTCACGCGACGAAGCAAAGGTGCTGATCGAGACCTGGCGGCGTCACTTCAACGAGGTGCGCCCGCATTCGTCACTCGGCTACATGACACCGAACGAGTTTGTCGCCAGTATCACCATCAACGCAGCGCCCGTGACCGCGACGGAGCGGACCGCTGCGGTACGTGGGGCCTCCGCGCTCCGCTCCGTCGCTCAATCGCTCCTTCGGGGGCAAACACAGAAAGCAGAACTGGCCGCCTACTCAAAATAGCCGTGGCCCAAAGAAACCGAGCAGGTCAAGTACACGCATCGCGCGTCGGCTCAACAGATGCCGCTGTATGTTGAATGTGTTCTACGGCCGCGTGCGTCTCCAGGAAGCGCTGCGCCGATGATCGGCTCTTGAACCCCTGCATCTTGCGCTCGCGTCGTCGAAGCGAGGGACGCGGGTTCTCGGCTCGCTTGTTATCGCGCAGACGTCCAGGGCGATAGCAATCGCTCACGCCAAGACGCTCGAGCGCCGCACGATAGGATCGCAACCCATCAGTGACGATGGTCTCGGGCTCGCCGTTCTGGTTCTTCAACAACCGCCGCAGGAATCGAAGCGCAGCTTCAGCGTCGCGCCGCTTCTGCACGGTCGGTGCTGTCAAGTTGAACAAGTAGAGATGATTTTCTGCACCGTTTGACATCTTTCCGGGATCGAAAACCGTCGAGAATCCAGCGACGACGCTCGCCCAAGAAAAACGTTTGACGAATATTCACGCTCAACTTGACAGCGCCGCGCCGAGCCATGTCAGACCCCGTCTGATGGTCGGATTGGAGCGCATCGGCTGGGGCGCCGCGGAGCCGTAGGCGGCGCGAGGCGCTGCCCTCCCCGCACTGGCAACAACTTGACCAGCCAACTCGGTTTAGAAGCGGTTCTTGATCAGCAGCACTTCCATCACGCGCCTGCCCTCGGCCGGATTGATCTCCATCAACTCCATGATGCGATTGAGGAAATCCATTTCCGTCGGAAGCAACTGACCATCCGCAAGCACGATATCGACGCAATGAGCGAAAAGTGGCAGCCGCATATCCGTTGGGAGGGACTCGCAAGCTTCCCTCAAGCCTTCTGGGCGGGTCTTGAGACGAAGATTGATCGTTGCATTGGCGCTGGCCAATTGCGATGCACTGATCGATTTCAAGGCGCGGGAGCGACGAGAGAGGGCTTCAATCTCGAGCTGTTCCTCAACCGAGAAATGTCCGTCGGAGATAGCCGCCGACAACAACAAGCACAGGAATGCTTCAGGAATCGACCAATCGATACTGCGCTGCCGCTTGAATTGCTCAACCAGCTTTTCAAAATCGTTCGACGAAGCGGAGGCCGGCTCCGCAACGTCAAATAGCCTTACAGTGTTGGCTAGGCCGCCATCACTTGGCATACGTCTTTCCCACGTGCATCGTTTTGCCCCGCACGTTTTTGACGATGCGGGGAAAGACGCTCAAAAGCAAGCTGGCGTCTATCAACGCATCTTTGGAAGAAGCGCCGGTAAGGACTCCTGCCTAGAAGCGGTTCTTCACTAGCAAGACTTCCATCACACGCTTGCCGTCGACAGCGTCCAGCCCCATGAACGTCATGATCTTGTTGAGAAAATCCGCCTCAACTGGGAGCAATGAGCCGTCGGCCAGAATGATATCGACGCAATGAGCGAAGACCGGAAGCCGCATATCCGCCGGAAGCGAAAGGCAAGCCTCCTGCAATCCGTTGGGTCGATCCTTGAGACGCTGGTTGACCGAAGCGTTGGCCGCGGCCAGCTGGTTGGCGTTCACCGACTTCAAGGCACGTGACCGGCGCGCAAGCGCGTAGATCTCGGCCTGCTCCTCCAGTGCTACGTTGCCGTCCACTGCGGCCGCCGAAAGCAAGAGACATAGAAAGGCTTCGGGCACTGACCAGTCGGTGTTGCGCTGCTGCTTGAATTCCTCGGTCAGCTTGTCGAGATCAAACGTCGCCGATTGTGTCGGCTCAGGCGCTGCCTGGAAGATATTCAAAACCTCGGCCATATCGCAATCCTCTCCAGTTGGTCTGCCTGCGGTGCATCGAAGAAATTTGCGTGGCGATACAGCGAGTCATTGATCAGCGTCTAGTCCCGGCGCCCTTCGTCGGCTCCAATCAGGATGGAGAAGTTCCGGGCGTGGTTTGGATATTAGGCTGCCTGGGGGTTGTCGGCGCCGCCGGAGCTATCGCCCCAGGGGCACGATCGATCCGCGTGAATTCCTTCTGAAGATCGGCAACATACCGCGTAAGCTGTTGCACGGCTCCGTCGCGCCAAAGTGGAGCCTTGATCTTGTCGGAGATGCCAGGAGTACCCGGCCTGCGAGGCAGAAGTTCTTCGATGTCTTTCTGCAGCTTTGCGGCCTGTGCATTGAGCGCCTCGATCTGACCATATTGCAGTTCGTGAGCCTTGAGCGCGTTGTCACGGGTCGCGAGGCCGTTCGTCTGCTCGGTGAGCTTAGCATCACGCGCAACAAGCGTGGCCTTCAGATCGGCGATCGTCCTGTCGGCGGCCGTAACTTTGGTCTGCGCAGCGCTGTATTGGAAGTAGAAGAAGCCTGTTCCGGCGATAGCCGCGCCAAGGAAGAGCACGACGAGAACCCCGAGGAAGCCTCTCGAGATAAACAGTCCGCCCGTGTCAACGCGCGGCGGAGGCGCCTGCGGAGGCGGCGGGGGTGGAGGCAACTCTACAAACACTGTTGGAACGTGGTCCATATTAAAAGCCCCTTTGCCGTTGCCGCAACTACCTGCGCGCTTCGCAGTCATAAACTCGATAGAACTTGAAGAATGTCTCCGCAGCGGCAGCATCGGCTGCCGAGAGAGTTGTCAGCGCTGTTTGCGGAGATCCACACCCGACGACCACTGCCTTGCCGTAATCTAGCAGCACTTGAACAGAAGGCGGCATCGGCGACCCGGGCCATTCAAACGTGATCTGAAGCGCAGACGCATCACTGGAAACCGGAGCAGCAGCAAGGCGCTTGATCTCATTCAAACCCTGGTTGAAGGCGAACTGGGCTGAATCCCGCAAAATGGGCCTGGCCGTCTGCGATGCGATTTGCGCCTGCCTCAGGTAGAACATGCCGCGCAAAAGGAGGCCCTCTGGTCGGCCGTCGTTTCCCGAACACCAGTTGGACATGCCGTCGTCGGTGACGCTCTTGCCCCCACGCACGATGTGCGCGAGGCACGCGAAGTTTCGCGGAGGATTGGGAGCGCCGACAAGGACAGCCCGATCGGCATTGGCCACTGCGGCCGCCGACAGCGGCCCGCTTCCGGCCTGTCGCGCTTCAATGAGGCTTAGATAATAGTGGGCATCCGCCTTCAGCTGTAATTCGCCCGACTGCGGGATGCCAGTAACGCCGCCTGTCCTGTCGATAACCTGCTGAAATTCTTTTGCGGCGTTCGCCAGCCCGCCCTGCTTGAAATAGCTCATGCCGATCTCAAAGCTCGGCCTGGCCGACTGGGGATTGGCGGCTCTCGCTTTCTCGTAGGTCGCACGAATGACCTCGGGACCGGCGTTGGGAAGCTTGGACTTGACCGCGGCCAGTTCCAGCAGCGCATCAGAAAGCAATGGACCTGGGCCAAGCAAACCGACCGCCGTTTCAAAGGCCCTATCCGCCCCGACAAACTGCCCCGCGCGTTCAAGCGCTCGCGCAAGCTTCAACTGCCGTTCGGCGTTGTTCGGTTCAAGGCCCGCAGCAACTGTATATTCATCAATAGCTTGCTGAAGTAGGCCCGTCGCGTCCGAACCGCCCGAAGCCGCAGAAATTCGGCTGAGTTCGAACAGCGCCTGACCACGGCCCTCACGGGCTTCCGCCTGCTCCTTGACCAGTCCTCGATCCATCGCCGTTGTTGCTGCGGATTCGTAGGCGCCGGAGGCAGAAATATAAGCTTCTCTTTTGCCAGTCGCCGAGCTGACCGCGAGCGCCGCATAGGCTCGCCCCAAACCCAGCTTTGCCTCAAGCGCATTTGGATCAACGCCAAGCGCCTTCTGGAAGGAATCGATCGCTATTCCAAGATTGGCGGCGTTCTGACCCAGCAGGGCGAGTTGGCCATCCCTCACGTAGATTTTCGCCAGTTCGACCTTGGCCTTCGCAACAATCTGTCCTCGCCCAGGCATACCTGCGCGACGGACAATCTCCTCGAAGTCAGCTCTCGCCTTTCCGCCGTCGGCGGCCAAGCCCAACTGGGCATAAGTGCTGGCGCGCAACAGAACGAATTCGTCATAGCGAACGTCAGTCGGATCATTGGCAAATGCAGTTGCGACGTCTCTGCTTTCGAGCTGCCGAACCGCCTCCGTGAGGCAACCGGCCTTGCCGGCGCAAAGCCCGCCCGTAGATTGCGCCGTTGCAGGAGGATCACTCTGCGCCAGTCCGGCGTAGGCTCGGCCAAGGTCAAAGACACGGCCATAGCGGAACTTCTGGTTTGCCAGCACGATGGCGGCGTCGTTCTTGTCGTTGGCCTTTGCGATTCGCGTAAGGTCTGGGTGGTCGTTGCGAAGGCGGTCAAGCGACCTGTTGATCGATCTTACCGCAGCAACATAGTTGGCTGCGCTTGCCGTCGGCTGACCGTCCGCGATCCCGATGTAGGCGCGAGCCGCGTTGTACGCGGCAATTGCCTGATTGCCTCCCTTTTCGTTGGGGTCTTCGGCCGTTGCGCTGCAATCACGAACCATATCCGCGTATCGCGAAGCTGCGGGCATGGTTATGTCGGAAATATTACAGTCTTTTCTGGCCGTCCAGGTCGCCGCCGGCCTTGTTTGCGCCGTCGCACCGGAAACGCATGCAGACAGCAAAACCGCGACCGCAAAGCCGGAGACCATCCGGAAACGCTCGAACGCTGTCCCACGCATTCCATCCACCCGACTTAGTGTTCGCTTTTAACCCTATCTATGGCCGATTTCCATGGGCGGTAAAAGTGGCAACCGGAAAAGGAACTAAAGCCGATGCCCAATCCGCGGCGCGTTGCCAATACTTCATACTGATGACGTCGCCGACCACTTGCAGATCGCGAATATGCAACAACATCAAGCGTTGAGACAATTCAGCTCTTCGGCGGCCTCGGCCGCTCTGCGTTCTGCGCCGATGCACAAACCAGCGACTCGCCCTGGTGCTCCTGCTCAACGATCGACCGCGCCTCAGCAAGAAGATTGGCATTGAGGAGGGCTTGCAACTCGCATGGGTTGAACCGCCCAACTTCAAAGAAACCGATATTTCGACGTGCCTCCCGCTCCGCTTTGACACCGTCCAAGCTTTTTGTATGCGCCGCCGATAACCCTCGCACCAGCTCGTTCCAGGGGAACAAGCCGGTGCGCTCAACCTTGCTTGCGTTGGCGAATGCGCCTTCGAAGTCGCTGTCGCGCAGATACGAGAAACTAACATTCTCCAGCGTGCCGCTGATCTGGTTTGGCGTTTGGTGGAGCCGCTCACGCAACTTGATCGCCCGGTTGAGACACGCCCTCGCAAGCTGCATGCGCGGTGAACCCGTCTCCGATGGTTCGGCCTTGCCGCACAGGGTGCCGGCTAGGTCCAGCTCGGCGCGCAGACTATCTTCAGGCGCATCAAACGATGCGATCAGCAATGTTCCGACTCCATGAAACGCATTCATCGCCAGATTGAGGGTGGCCTCATCGAACGCATCCGAAACTTCAGCGCTTTGTCGCAACGCGAGAACATAGTCGCGAAGCGCCTCCCGCGTCAGGCCAAGTTTGCGCTTGCATTGCGCAGTCCAGTACAGCGGTTGCGGCCCCGCATCCGAAGCGACCGCACTGGCCTCGACGGCCTGGAAAACAGCGTTGCAATCCGCCGGGGCGTAGTTCGAACGACTGGAGGATGCGTAGAGATAGAGAACCCAAGCGTTGCCAGCATGCGCGAGGGGCGAAAGAACCGGGTCAGCCTGCGCCTTCTTAAACGCCGTTTGCGCCCGCGCAAGTATGTCAGGAAAGCCTGCGGCGTCGGCGTTGATCTCGTTGCCGCCACGCTCCCACGCAAGCAAGCCCGCGGCGCCTTCAACGAGCGCATGAACTTCCGGGCTGGTTGCCACGTTATAAAGCGTTGCAGCTTCGATCACGCGCTCCTCGGTAAGCGACGGGCCTCGCCGAAGGTAAGCTGTTACGGCTTCAAGCATCGCGACGGGCTTCGAACGGCTCGTCTCGTTCAGCGCGGTCAACCTGAACTCTTCGTAGGTGCGCCGGACTGCTCGCTCCAGATTTGACACGCGATTGGTCTGGCGATCAGCTTCGATCCTTGCGTCGAACGCCTCACGCTCGAGCCGCGCGGATGTTTCGGTCAAAGCTGCTGATGTAGCCGTGAGGTGCTGCGAAACGGCGTAGTAGTAAACTCCCAGAGCAGCGGACATAGCTACGAGCAGAAACAGAATACCGAAGCCTGCGAACAGGACCCGGCGGAACCCGCGCTGCTCTTGGGCGACTAGCGCAATCAGATCGTCTTCAGCCCTGTCAGACATGCCCCGCGTCCTCCTCTAGGCAACAAGTGAAGTGGCCATCTCCATCCACAAGGCGCGCTTCTTTTTGTCGGCGCACTGCAGATTTCCTAGGAAGCTGGTGAACAACTTGATGCGTCCAGCGCGCGCGGCGAAAAGCGTGCGCTCGATCGAATTGATGCAGTTCTGACAGGCCCACCAACTGCCGAAGAAGCCGATAACCGCAGCCGACATTGGCGTCAGTAGTTGAATGGCGCTCAACCACTCTTGACTTATTCGACCCGTCAGGAACAGGACCGCGATAGTGACGATAGCAATCACCAGTAGCGCCAACGAGAACATGAACAGGCCAAAGCAAAGCCCGCGAGTGCGACAGTGATGCTTCTTTTCGAGTTCGAGGATCGCGGCCAATGCCTCGATGTCCTCCGGCTCAACTTGCGTCCTGCTCATGTCTTATCCCCGCCGGCAAGATTATGTACCGACTACGCAAGGCCTCACACGCCACGGTTTAATGGCAGTAGGCTATTCTCGTCTAGGCATCAGTCGTCGTCGTCAAGCATAACGCACGCAATCGCCGGCAACGCACGCGATTGAAAGTATCGCGCCCAATGGGGCAAATAGAACGGATCTGGACAGCGCATGTCCAACGACGCCTTCAATCGCCGATCTTTCAATCACTTCCTGACGCATCGAAGGAAAGCGGACTTCCGGCGGCAGCCGATCAGAACCGGTTCTTGATCAGGAGGACTTCCATTACCCGTCTGGCGTCATCCGAACGCAACTCCAGCATGGTCGTAATGCGATTCAGATAATCGGCCTCCGCCGCAGCGAGGTTGCCATCTGACAAGACAATGTCGACGCAGTGGGCAAAAATCGAGAGCCGCATATCGCTGGGCAGCGTCTTGCAGGCTTCGTCAAGCCCGCTTTTTCGTTCGGCAAGCCGCTTCTGAATCACGCCGTTGGCCTTCGCCAGCTGACTCTGACTCAATGTTTTCAAGGTCCGGGAGCGCAGCATAAGCGCCTTGACCTCTTCCTGTTCCTCCCGGGCAAACATGCCATCAACGGACACCGCACACAGCAGAAGGCAGAGAAACGCCTCTCCCACCGTCCAGTCCGTGTTGCGGTTCTGGCCGAACTCTGCGGCCAGCTTCTCGAGGTCCAAACTCGAAGGTGGACGCTCTGCCGGCGCCTGGAAGATATTGATGACGGGGCCGGCTTCGCTCGGCATCGCTATCCCCTCGCAGCCCATGCAACGCCCGCGCACGATGAACGGAGTGGCGATGAAAAGCAAGGCGTCCGCAAAGGAGCCGTCAGGCCGATGCGCTATCGCCCCTACATTGGCCGCTTCCCGCCCATGGAGTTCAACGGCGCTGTCGGATTAAACAACTGACTTCGCCAAGATGAACGACGCCGTCCGCGTCCATGCCTCGTTTGACGCAAGGCTTGACCAGCTGCGGCGCGATCAGCTTCGCCTCATGACCGAACTCAGCAGCCGCGCCCAATGGTGGGAGGCGCCGCAAGCCTCGGCGGCGTTCCCCCCTCAAGCTGGAAAAAATATTTCGACGTATCCATGCCAATTTGGATAATCTGTCCCACGGATGGTCTCCTTTGTCTGAGATCACACCGACCTTATTCTGGCACATCGATGCCGTCGGGGGCCGTCCACCCCAAACAGCGTGGGGAGTGCGGTGCTTTGCGTCGGCGAAGGCTCGCTGCGATTTTCGGAGCGAACTCCACTGTCTAGGCACGGACCGTTTCGTAGCTCACATCAACGCCACGATGTGCGACCATCTCTTCGACGTCACGCAGACTGAGTTTGAACCGGAAGTAGAGCCAGACAGCGCGCTGAATCACGACGGCCGGGAAGCGGTGCCGCTTGTAGCCAATTCGCGCCATTGGGGCGCCCGAAAGGCCAATAACCACGGCCCTCACGATAGACTAGGTAGCATTGGTCTGACAGCATCCTCAGGACAAACCAGCAGCCTCTTCAACCGGTCGCAGACGGCAGTAGAAGCCGTACCAGCAGTCCGCCTAGCCTCGATTGCGACATGTCGACTTTCCCTTGATAGAGCTCCACAAGGTCGCGAACGATCGCAAGACCGAGCCCTGCTCCCGGTTTGGATTCATCAAGGCGCGCACCTGGCGAGAACACTATCTCGCGCGCCTCCGGCGGCAAGCCGGGTCCGTCGTCCTCGACAGAGATCACAGCCTGGCCTCGGTCACCCGCGCTGGCGCGCACGATGATGCGCGACCTGGCGAACTTGAAGGCGTTATCGACGACGTTCGCCACAAGCTCGTTGAGGTCCTGCGCATCGAGAATGGCATAAACGTCGTGGTCCAGCTCCTGCTCGAGCGCTATATCCTTGCCGGCGTGCAGGCGGGACAGAGCCGAACAGACGCCCGAGATGACCTGTCTGACATCGGAACGCGTGCCTGGCGTGCGCGCCATCGCCTGCGCACGCGTGCGTGCGATATGGTGATCGATGTGCACCTGCATTGCACGACATTGCTCAGCGATCGCCATGCTGGCGACGCCATCGCCCCGTTCGCCAAGCTGATAGGCTTCATCGGCTATGATCGCGAGCGGCCCCTTGAGACCGTGCGCGAGATTGCCCGCATGCGCCCGAGCGCGCTGGAGAGAATCCTGTTGCGAACAGATCATGGAATTTAGCTCGCTCGCCAGGGGTTGAACCTCGGATGGATAGGCGCCTTCGAGACGAGGCGCCTCTCCTGCGCGTACGCGACGCAGATCGCGTGCAAGCGCGTTGAAGGGAGCGAGGCCAAATGCGACAAATCCCGTCACCGCCAAGATGAGAACGCCACCGAGCCCGGCCAGGCTGATTGTGAGCACCCGGTCAAACTCGGAAACGGCAAGTTCAAGGTGACGTTCGTCTGTGCCGACCATGTAGAGCTTGCCTTTGGCTTCCGCTGTCCCGTGAAGCGCCGTCAAGAGGAGCGGGCCGGTTGGACCCTGGATGCGTTGAGCGTGCAGGTCGCTTGCCGGATCAGTTGAAACTGATACCGGCCCCAGAGAGCGTCCCTCCAGCGAGGCGCTGGTATATGCGGCGCGCCCCATGCGCTGCACTTCCCAGTAGAAGCCAGACAATGGCACGTCGTATCGCGGATCGCTGAAGCGTTCACGTAGCGAACCGCCAGGAGCGCCCTTCAGCTTGTCGAGACGTTCGAGCTCTTCGGTGTGGACAGAAAGTTCTTCGTAGAATTGCTCGGTCACATGCGCCCGAAAGATCGAGGACAGGACAAAGAAACCCGCAACCATTGCGAGTACGACCCAGAATCCCGCGGCCAGGCCCAACCGAAACCTAAGCGACCGGGGAACCGTAACGTTCATCCGAAGCGATAACCCAGTCCGCGAATGGTCTTTATCTTCTCGGCGCCGATCTTGCGGCGCAGACGGCTAATGTAGACCTCGATCGTATTCGACTCGCGCATGCCGTCAACGCTGTAGAGATGCTCAACCAGGTCGCCCTGCGAGATCACATGGCGAACCCGTTGCATGAAGTATTTGAGCATGCGCAGCTCCAGCGCTGTGAGATCGAGCGGCGCACCGTCGCGTGTGACCTCCCCCGTACTGACATTTAGGGCGATATCCTCGAACGTAACGAGGTTCGAGGCGTGACCCGTGCTGCGCCGACGCAGCGCGTTCAGGCGAGCGATGAGTTCGGGCATGTGGAATGGTTTCGTGAGGTAGTCGTCGGCGCCCTCGTTGAGGCCACTGACCTTGTCTGCCCACGTTCCACGTGCGGTTAGGACAAGCACGGGCGTCACGATCCCCCTCGCCCGAATTTCCCGAAGCACTTCGAGCCCGGTCTTGCCGGGCAGACCCAGGTCGAGGACGATCATGTCCATCTGTGGTTGCAGCGCCAGTTCCAAGCCGTCATGGCCATTCGCCGCACGCTCCACGACGAAGCCCGCCTGTTGCAGCCCGCGCTCAACGCGGGCGGCCAGCTCATCGTCATCTTCAACCAGCAGGATATGCATGGCGAACTCCAGCGCAGGCGATCCGAGCCGGGGCATAGACCCCTCGCCTGAAACCAGCCTGAACTCTCTTTTTCAGTTTCGTTTCAGGTTCGGTTCAAGCACGCGTCAGGACGGGCGACTACCCCCAGCGTTCTGGTGCTGTGGGAGTTCCCGATGAAAGCGAGACAGTTGGCGAGCGTCGCAGCCCTTGTTCTCACCCTCAGCCCCGCGTTCGCCCAGCCGGCGCCGGGGATCAAGCTTTCCCAGCAGCAGCAGGAACGTCTCGGCGTAAAGGTGGAGACTGTCGAGAAGGCTGAGTCAGTTGGAATCGTCGAACTGGTGGGGCGCGTTTCGCGTGCGCCCAACGGTGTTTCCCCGGTGCTGGCGCCCTTCGCGGGAGCCGTAACCAAGGTTCACACGGCGCCAGGCGCGTCTCTCAAGGTAGGCGATCCCATCGTGAGTATCGCCAGCCGGGACTTTGCGACGGCTTCCTCGCTGCTCAAACAGGCCGAGTCAGAAGGCTCCGCGGCGGAAGCTGCGCTTGCGAGGCAGAGGCAGCTGGTCGACCTTGGCCTCACTCCCCGGTCCACACTCGAAGAGGCCGAGGTCCGAGCAAGTCGTGCGCGGGCCCTGGTGCAGGAAAACCGGGCGATGACGGCAGGGACTGCAGGCGAGGGAGAACGCGGCGACGGCTACACCGTCCGCGCCACCGCTTCGGGCCGCCTCAGCCAACTTGATGTCCGTGTCGGCGATACCGTTGACGCGATGGCGCCACTGGGCTCGCTGACCACCTCGAAATCGCTTTGGATCGAGTTCCAAACACCGGCCCGGCTTGTCGGACAGGTGGCGCCGGGTGATATCGTGACGCTGCCGGGAGGCGCATCAACCTCCATTATTTCGGTGACGGACGTCATAGACCCATCCACCCGTTCGGCAACCGCGATCACAGCTGCACCTGCCGACTTCATCGCCTTCGAGGGGCAACTCGTTCGCGCGCGACTGTCGCGCGCGACTCAGGCGGCCGATCTCGTCAAGACGCCATCACGAGCCGTCGTTAAAATCGACGGGATCGACCACGTCTTCCGGCGGACGTCTGACGGGTTTGCCCCCATCCCCGTCAACGTCGTGGGAAGAGCGGTGGAGGCCGCCACGATCGCTGGCGGCCTCCAACCAGGCGATGCGGTCGCTGTCTCCGGACTCACCGAACTGAAGGCGCTCGCCGCTCAGGGGGCGAGTAGTGCTCTCCGCGATCATCAGGGCGGCGCTCACACAGCGCATACTCGTGCTTGGCCTGACGCTGGCCCTCATTGCAGGGGGCGTCTTCGCCACGCTGCGCCTGCCGATTGACGCCTTTCCGGACATTTCCTCCACCCAGGTGAAGTTGATCTTGAAGGCGCCCGGCATGACGCCCGAGGAGGTTGAACAGCGCGTCATCGCCCCGGTCGAGATGGAGCTGTTGGGGATTCCACGTCAACGCATGCTTCGATCCGTCGCCAAGTACGCGATTGCCGACATCACCATCGACTTCGAAGACGGAGCCGACATCTACTGGGCGCGCCAGCAGGTGTCCGAACGTCTTGCCACCGTGATGGATATCCTGCCGACCAACCTGTCCGGCGGGCTTGCACCCATTTCCACGCCCTTGTCCGACGTCTTCATGTTCACGATCGAAGGCGGAGATCTGACTGCAGAGGAACGCCGCACTCTGCTGGACTGGACGATCCGCCCGGCGCTACGCACCCTGCCCGGCATCGCCGACGTGAACACGCTTGGCGGCATGGTTCGCACATTCGAGGTGCAGCCGGATGCCGCCGCGTTGGCCTCGACGGACCTGACCATCAACGATCTCACTGCTGCGATCGAAGCGGCGAACCGCAACGATGGCGCAGGGCGAATCAGCGTGGGCGAAGAAGCCCTGATCGTTCGCTCGGTCGGCGCGATCCAGGCGCTGGAAGATCTGTCGAGCATTGTCATCAAGCGAAGCACTGATGCCGTTGTGCTGCTTCGTGATGTCGCCGAGACACGCATTGGCGCTCTCACCCGCTACGGCGCCGTCACGAAGAATGGCGAGGGCGAGGCTGTTCAGGGGATCGTGCTCTCGTTGCGTGGAGCTGACGCAAACACAATCGTTCGCGATGTACGGGCGCGGCTCGCCGAACTCGCGCCCTCCTTCCCCAAGGACGTAACTGTCGAGGTCTTCTACGACCGGTCGGAGTTGATCTCGCACGCCGTGATGACAGTCCAGGAAGCCCTGGTCGAGGCGATCGTCCTCGTCGTGATCCTGCTGGTCGTGTTCCTCGGCAACATGCGCGCATCGATCGTCGTCGCCTGCATGCTGCCGATGGCCGCCCTGTTCACCTTCATGATGATGCAGCTGACGGGCATGAGCGCGAACCTCATGAGCCTGGGCGGCCTCGCCATCGCCATTGGCCTGATCGTCGATGCCGCGGTCGTCGTGGTGGAAAACACGGTGGATCGGCTTGGCCATGAGCCAGAAGGTGGACGCACGCCCTGGGTCAACCTGATCTTCAGGGCCGCCAGCGAGGTCGCGGTCCCTGTCGCATCGGGAATCCTCATCATATGTCTGGTGTTCCTGCCGCTGCTCGCCCTGGAGGGGCTGGAAGGCAAGCTGTTCCGACCGGTTGCCATGACGATCGTCTTTGCGCTGGCCGGGTCGCTGGCGATGTCGCTTACGATCGTGCCAGTGCTCAGCTCATTCCTGCTGAAAAAGGTGAAGCATAGCGAACCCTTCCTGATGCGCGTGCTTACACCCGCCTACACGCGTCTGCTGGACTTCAGCCTCAAGCGACCCTTGCCGCTCTTCCTAGTTACAGTGGCCGGCCTCGTGCTGGCGGGGCTGGCCTACTCCCAGGTGGGCAAGATCTTTATGCCGACAATGGATGAGGGTTCGGTCATCATGCAGACTGCCAAACTGCCCTCGGTGAATCTTGAGCGCAGCGTCACAGCCGATCTGGCGGTGCAGAAGGCGTTGCTGGCGGACGTACCGGAAATCGAGAGCATCGTCGCGCGTGTCGGTTCGGACGAGCTTGGCCTCGACCCGATGGGCCTCAACGAGTCCGACATGTTCGTTGTCCTGAAACCCAAAGCTGATTGGCGCAAGCCTGACAAATCCTGGGTGGTCGACCAGATGCGGACGGCGATGGAGACGCTCCCGGGAATTGAGCCTGCCTTCACCCAACCGATCGAGATGCGCACCTCTGAGATGCTGACCGGGGCACGCGGAGATCTCGCCGTGAAGATCTTTGGGCCTGATCTTGCGGTCTTGTCGGACCTCGCAGGGCAGGTCCAGGACTCCATCCAGGCGGTCGAGGGTGCAACCGAGGTCTTCACGTTGTCCAATGACACGACCGATTTCATGCAGCTGCGGATGGACCGTATCGCCGTCGGGGCCAGTGGCTTGTCTATCTCCGATGCCGAAGATGAACTGCGCGCCATGCTGGAAGGAGTGAACGCCGGTACGGTGATCGAACCAGGGCGGCGCACCGCAATCCTCGTCCGCGGCGACAGTACGCTTCGGCAGGCGCCGGAACTCTTCGCCGATGTTCCGATCGCCGCAGGCGGAGGCTCAATACGCGTCGGCGACATCGCAGAAATCCGGCGCGAGCCGGGCGCCGTCAAGATCGACCGGGAGAACGCGTCGCGCTTTGCGCTGGTGCAGGCTTTTGTCGACGGACGCGATCTGGTTGGATTTGTGGAAGATGCACAGGCTGAAGTAGCTGCGAAGGTCAAGCTGCCGCCAGGTTACCGGCTCGAATGGGGTGGCGAGTTCGCGAACCAGCGCCGCGCTTCGGAGCGCCTCGGGCTCGTTGTGCCAATCGCACTGGCGATGATCTTCGTGGTGCTGTTCGTCACCCTGCGCTCCATCCGCCAATCGGTGCTGATCTTCGCAAACGTCCCACTTGCGCTGATCGGAGGCGTGCTGTCGCTTTACCTGTCCGGTCAGTACTTCTCTGTGCCTGCCTCGATCGGCTTCATCGCACTGCTCGGCATCGCCGTCCTAAACGGGCTTGTTCTCGTCAGCTACTTCAATCAGCTGCTTGCGGCCGGTCAATCCGTCGATGAAGCCGTGCGGCTTGGAGCGATCCGCCGCCTGCGTCCCGTGCTGATGACCGCGACGATTGCGGCGTTTGGTCTGGTCCCGCTGCTGTTCGCCGACGGCCCCGGGTCCGAGATTCAGAAGCCCCTCGCCATCGTCGTCATAGGCGGACTCGTGTCCTCGACACTGCTGACATTGCTGCTTCTCCCGGTGCTATTCCGCCGCTTCGGCATTGCACCCGGAACCGTTCGCACCTCCCAGAGGGCCGCCATATGGTCACCGATCTCTGCCGATTGACACTTGTCTATCCACCGGCTTCAGAGCCGCCGCTTGTCGCGGCGTTACTGGCGATCGATCCACCCATGCCCGGCTTCACCACATGGCGCGGAGCTGGTCACGGCACGGGCTTCGAGCATGCCAGCCACGCCGAGCGGGTCACAGGCCAGGTCCGGCGCAGCTTGCTGACGTCGATCCTGCCGCGCAGCCATGCCGATCAGGTTCTGGAGCGAATCCGCCTCGATGCGCCCGTGCCTCACCTGACCTACTGGATCGAACCCGTGCTTGCCGCAGGCCGCCTCACATGAACCGCCGCATCTTTCCTTGTCTTTCCCTTATACTGTGCATTGCGCCAGCAGCTTTCGCCCAGGACTTCCTGCCAGCGCCGGAAATTGCAGACCTCGCGTTGGGCTCCCATCCGGACGTGCTCGCAGAACAGGAGCGCGCAAATGTCTCGCGTGGCGAAGCTCGCCGTCTGGCCGCCGACCCATATGAGTGGACGTTGTCGGGAACCTATCTCCATCGATCGATCAGGGGAGTCGGCGACTTCTCCGAGTACAACGCCGGAATCGCGCGTGGGTTGCGTCTACCGGGAAAGGCAGAAATCGACCAGGAGATCGGCCGGCATGGCGTATCGGCGGCGGAGAATGCGGCCGAGGATGCGCGTCACCAGGCGGCCTTGCGTTTGCTGGGCGCCTGGCTTGGTTGGCTTTCCGCACGAGAGACTGCCGCCATCCACCGCGAGCAAGTCGCCGCCTTCGAACGAGAAGTCAGCGCCGTAGAGCGACGCCTCGCGATCAACGATGCAGCCGCGATCGACGTCGAGATGGCGCGCGCCGCGCTTGCCGAATCACAAGCGGCGGCAGCGAGGAGTGCGGGCGTCGTCTTGCGAACAGTGGCGTCGTTGATGGCGTGGTTTCCAGAGCTGCCGCTTCCCGCAAGCCCAAGGCCGATATCCCCGCCCGCACTGCCCGACGACCTCGATACGTTGCGCCAGGCTGTCATCTCAAACAGTCATGAAATCGGCTATGTCGAGGACATAGCAAGGCGCGCGGACGCAGTCGCTCAGAGAGCGAAGGCAGATGAAACGCCAGATCCGCAAGTGGGCTTGCGCGTTTTCAGCGAACGGGACGGCGAGGAAACCGGCATGGGCGTCACCTTTCCATTCCGATTGGCGGGGAGGCTCGCAGTGCAATGGCGTATGAAAGATATGCCGCAGCCGCAGCCGCGCGGCAGGATGTCCAGCGCGTGCGTCGCACCGTTCTGGACACAGCCGAGACGGACGCCATCCAGGCACGGTCGGAGCACGCAGCGTGGCTATCGGCCCAGCGCGCCGCAGAGGACAGCACGCGCGTGGTCCAGCGACTTCGGGACGGGTACGGCATTGGCGCCTCCAGCCTGGCCGACCTGCTGATCGCGGAACGCCGCTATCTGGACAGCCGACTGATGGAGGCGGAAGCCCGTGCTCAGGCGACCTTTGCGATCCTCAAGCTCAAGATCGACGCGCATGAGATGTGGATCGATTAAGCCGCATACCGGGTGTTTTAAGAAATCCTAGCGAATGCCGATACCTTCGAAAGGTGCTGTCAAGTTTGGCAAGGGGAGATCATTTTCGGGTTGGCGCGGCCGAGTGGCGTGATCCAAATTCAGCATGAATCAGGTACGGCATGCCAACGCCAGAATGCGCTTGACCCGTATTCGGACTTATCTTGACAGCTCCTCCCCTAGTGAGAGTGACTATCGCCACTTATCTGCCACCCGCCCGCCTTTCAGTATGTTTGAAAGAGCATAATTGCCTTCATGGCAGGAGCTTTCAAACATGCGCTGGTCGGTGCGATAGAGCGAATATTCGGCCGACCACGGGGCGGTGTAGATGGCGGGATCCTCGACCGTGTACTGGTAGAGCAATTCGTTGTCGGAAAGCCGCGTCAAACGCTCGATGACCTTGCTGTTCTTGGTCACGACGAGATTAGAGACGAGCCGAACGCGATCGACCTCAGGCAGACTGACGGTTTCGACCACAAGAGTCTCGCCTTCCCAGCGCGCGATCGAATCGCCCAGCGCAGTGTGAAGCACCTTCGGCTTGTGGGTGTTGGCGAAGGGGATGATGCGCGCCTCATCGCCATATTCGGAATGGATGATAATCTGCTCAGGGCTGGTTTGAAAAATCTGGCGCGGGTTCAAACTACCAGCGCCAATGTTCGTCACTGGCGGCACTGCCAGCCCCACAAGACATCGCTCCCAGGCCGGACGCTCCTCAGGATTGTCATAACGCTTGGTGACCGGCCCGGCCTTGGACTCCTTGCGGGCTTCCGGCGTGTAAGGCAGGATCCCGTCTGCAGGCTCGACAACCGTGCGCGTGCGCCGTTCGCCTCGGACGATCGGCAGGCCCTCCGTCGCCTTTGCTATCTCCGGTAACTCTGGATCGAGGCCCCTTGCCGACCTTTCAGCGAAGGCGTTGACCATGCGGGTCGCAAATTCCTGAGCTTCCTTTTCCGGCAGCACCAGCGGCACGTCCGGCAACCCTTCCAGAATTGTCATGAAGTTGCTGGTCCAGATGCCCTCAAGGTTGGGGTGGCCAAAGGGCGTCTTTGGTGCAGCATAAACAGACGTGTGCGAGGCCGTAGGCTTTGGCGCCTGGGCGAAACTCGCAGGAGCCAAACTCGAGACGCAGGCGACAAGAACCGCATTGAATGTTCTGGCTTTCACGATTCGTCCTCCGGCGGGCTGGTGTCAGCTCCAGCCTTGACGCTGTCTATCTCAGCTGGCGGGGCGAAACAAATGCCTGATAGTTCAATCTCCAAGAAGTGATGCGCCTGGCGGGTACGCATCTCCAGTCTGCGGCCCACTTCAGCAACCCGACGTTGGTATAGCCGCAGCAACAGCACAAACCCTGCTGAGCAGCTTCTTGAAAGGGTGCATTCTGACTCCTTCCGATCGATTCTGCGCGTTAGAGTCGAGCTTCAGCATTCACTCATAGGATACTCGGCAGATACTCCGCGCCGTGCGAGTTTGGCCGATCTCAAGCGCTGCCTGTCGGCAGAGCGCAGAAGCAACGCGGCGGTCTCAAATTAGCCCGCACAAAGAGGTCCACTGGCCGCTATCGGTCTAGCTGAGACCGGCCGGCCGCCTAAGATCGTTTCCTACCTCCTGATACTGGTGAGCAAGCGATTGGGGCGATCCAACTAGGCTATTTCGAACAATGCCAAATGAGCCGCGCGAACCTGTCTGACGTGGCTCAAGCATAATCCACCGCTGTCCCAGTCTCGGCAGGTAGATCGGCAACCCCCAAGGGGTCAGATTCCAAGTTCATCCTCTTCCTCAATCCCAACCGAAGCATCGTCGGCGGAGCGCTTGCCCGATGCGGCGGCTCCGCATGGCTTGATCGCGTAGTTGGGACTCCCATGAACGATTTGCCCCCCACGATGACCGCTGCCGCCGCTTACACAGGATTAGAGTTCCTACGCTTTACCATGCCGTCAGGCCGACACATTGCAGCAATTGCCGTGGCTATTGGTCGATCGGCTGTTCGATGACGCCTGCGTTCGGCGTCTTCTTCGAGACCGCGACTACTCGCAAGGTATATCGGCCTGAGCCGACCTTGGGGAGATCGCCGACGAACTGGCTTGCCGTTCCAGCATAGCTAAGCATGGTCCGCGTGACGATATTTTCGCCGTCGAGTAGTTGAGCCTCGACGGTGAAGTCGTTGCTGTCCCATAAGCCGCCGGGCGTGATCGGACAACCACACATCAATGTGGTATTGGCCGTCACTCTAGACACTCCACTGGAGTTGCGCACCACGTTGGCCTCAATCGCGAGCCCTGGAAAGGTGAGCACCCATCCATCGCCCAGGACGTCTCGGCCGGGAATGATCCACATCATCGACGAAACCGTGATTGCGGAGCCCGGCCGACCGAGCGGTCCCCTGGCCTCTGCCCGGACAAGTGTAGGCTTGCCCAGATTCAGCAGGGCCTCGAAGCCAGCGGTGTCCTCATCACTGATTGAGTCAAACCTGGCGGGCGGGCGCTGCATGATTCTTGGCGTATCGCCCGTGCCGCCAGCGATCTGCCCCTCAGCCAACACTTGTCCCGTCGCCGCGTCAGTAAGAACGATTGACACGCCACCGGTGCTCGTACCTATGAACTTCGCATCAAGGCTGCGCGCGCGCACGATGACATGTGTTGGATCGGCCATGGCCGGCCTTAACGGCGCAGCCAGCACGAGCGCCGTAAACGCCATGGCAGCTCGAACAAGACGTTTCATGATCATCTGCATGATCCTCATCGTTCCGTCGCGCAAAATTATCGCGGATGCTTGATCTTCGCTTCCTTAGACGGCTGTCAGCAACGTGTAGCCGTACTCTTGAGCTCGATTCACAGCGACGACGCCCGCTGCGACCAAATGCGAGTTCGGAACGAGGTTTGAAACGAAGTCCTGGTAGATGGCCTCCGCCTCGCCCTTTGTCTTTTGAGCGACAGCACTGGACAGGAAGCGCGTAGCAGAAGCACAGACAGCGAACTGCACCTTCCTCTCCACCAGACTCGGAATGGTGACACCCATGTTGCTCAGCCCTGCCCCTCCGGAGTTGTAGAGGTTAGTAACCGGCGCCGCCTTCGTCTTCGGATCCTTGAAGTCGAGGATCTCAGAAAACGCTAAACCATATTTCGCCCATATCGCGTCCGCGTAGGCGAAAGGCGTCGAAAGATGCCGAAGCACCACGATCACGGAGATGTCTTCCGCCTGCAGCCCATACCCCGACTTGTTCGCGTTAAAGCTGTTGTTGGCGTAGAGAAGCGCCGCGCCGCCCGCGGCAGGTGAAGCGGAGTCGACAATCACCCGGTGCGCCGACCTCGGAGTGTCCATCCAAGCATCTTCCGTATGACGCCGGGGCTTGAATGCGTTGGACTGAGCGTACGCAGGCCGCCCCACGGAAAAACTCGCAGCCAGCCCCGCCCCAACCGCGGCGCCGATTCCCAGACGTGAGAGGAAAGTGCGACGCCCGGTCGGATGCGATGTTTCGGTCATGGAAGTCTCCCTTCACAATCTGATAAACGCTTAGGTAGAATGCTCGCCGCGGTCCAGCAACGATTGCCGATGAGACTGACGAACTGGCCTAGTCGGCCCTGCGCGCGCCCCTGAGTGTATTAGCCAAGCTGATGTTTCCCTCGTGGCAGGCGCTTTCGAACAGACTCTCGGACGTGCGGACAAGAGGGAGTTCAATGACCAGAGGCGCGACATACAATGCCGTGTCGTCGATCTTGTAGCGATAGAGGATGACTTCGGCAGAAACGGGGATCAACCATTCCGTAACGCGAGTATCAGGCGCGATAGGAAACCCTGCCGCCCCGGGCCCTGATATTCGGCGGTTCGTATCATCAGGCCTGAAGCCCATCGTCTCGATCACGAATGTGTCGCCGTCCCAGTGGCTGGTTGATGATCCTGTCCAGGACTTTCCGACCGGTCGTGAGGGTGTCCGCGCCAGGGGGAAGATCCTGGGAGGGTCCATCCCCTCTTTATGTATGACGAGGTAGTCGGACGTCTGGATGATCTCGAAGTACATCTCACCGGACATCACGCGATATGGGGCGCGGCCCGCATCGGCGATGCAGCGCTCGTTCACCGGACGCGCTTCAGGCCCATCGGCGCCATCCGTGCGGGCGCGAAGACGAGCCTCGCCCGCAGCTGTCAACGCCATCTGGCCGTTGGCTGGGGCAACGATCGCCGAGGTCCGATACTCGCCGTTCACAACGGCCAGTGCGTCTCCATCAGGTTCGGACGTACCCGGATCCAAACGCTCAGCGGCGAGGCGTTGTGACATAATAAGCGCGATCAACGCCGGCTCCTCGCTTGCCTTGACGGCAGCAACCGAGACGCCCTCGGGGCGAAAGAAGGGAGTCAATGTCCGCATCGTCCAGCGCCCCTGCAGGTCGGGCAAACCACCTGGCCCACGCGGAATAGCCGCCTGACTACACGCGCAAGGCGCGAAGAGGCCCTGGCACATGGCCGACATCACAAGACCGACCAGCGCACACGATTTCACACGCCTCAATCCTCTTGCTTTCGCCACCGATCTCGTCCTGGCGGGGAAGGACGAGACTATTTCAGAACTACCTACAACGACAACGTCGACTCTGGGCGATCGCGGTTTTCTTGAAGAAGGGCTGCGCTGAATGACTTGCGAAGGCCATATAAGAGCCCAACCGCGTCCGCTCAATTTGCCGCCCACGTCGCTCCATGCCGTGCGCCGCGTCCGCCGGCGGATCTCCTTCACATGCTTCTCGGCCGACTGCGGCCCCGCATTTTGTCTCATCTTCGCTTGCCTCTTCGGGCTGCGATGATCCAGAATTCCTCCGTTAGTGAAAGGTCTCAACCTGTCTGACGGTTGCTGACGCCGGACACAATCGATCGACTGGGCATGAGCATGGCGCATGCAGAGCAGGGCAACGACTATCACTGCAGCGCGCCGAATGTAGCACTGGAGCTTGCCCGGTTTCATGAGCATGGGACCTTCCGGGATTGCGATGCATCAGAATCTTCAGACTTGAGGTTCGACGCAGTGACCATTTGATGCGCGTCAAGCCTCGGGCGACCTGACGCTGGCTTGGGCCTCCGGGCTTCTAAGGGGATTGTCAGATAAACTCATCGACTTGGAGTTCCACACAGGGCGCGCAACCCCACCCAAGCAACCGCCCTCGCCCAGACAGAGTCTGACCGTGACCGGATCAGCCGACGCGTCGGCCGATAAATCATGTGACGCTGAGAATCGAACGCATTGTAGATTCCGGCGTGCCTCGGCAGAAATCGTTGTCCGCGGTAATACTGTCAAATAGACTGATCACAGTGTGCTGGCGCTTCGGCAAACCTACGACAGTCACGCCACCGCCCTACTCCACACAGATTCCGAGCGTGCACGGAGTCGGCGCATCGCACGAAGGCCCGACAGGTGATGCTGGATGTTGAGCATGTTGTAGACCGCCGCGTCAGTCGCCAAGAAACGCCGCGCGGATGACCCAGTCGGCACATTTGGATGGACTTGATTTCGATCAAGCACACCATACGCGTTGTCGCATGATGCTGAAGTACGATTTCTGCGTCCGCGCATACACCGACGAAGCTCGCTGCACGAATGAGGCGAAATGGAGAGCAGACAGCCCATCAAATCGTGCGTCCCCGGCCTGCTTGCGTTAGTCGGTTCGGCCTTCCTTCTGGCGGGACAATTTTTGCCTGACGCGCGCGCCCAGGAAACACGCGCATCGAATGTTCAGCCGTTCGACTGGAACCTTCCGCCATGGATGCCCCGCCCGCCGGAGCCGTCATCGAATCCCATAACCGCGCCCAAGGTCGAGTTGGGCAGGCGTCTTTTCTATGATGGCCGCCTTGCCGCAGATTTTCTGCGCTCGTGCGCGAGTTGCCACCAGCAGGAACATGCGTTCTCGGACGGAGCGCCTTTCTCCTGGGGGGTCACGGGCCAACTCACAGCTCGCAACACGCCGTCCCTGACCAATGTCGGCTACGCGAGAAGCCTGACCTGGGTAAACCCATACATGCGTGAGCTTGAAATGCAGGCCCGCGCGCCTCTGTTCGGCGACCATCCGGTTGAGATGGGCATGTCCGGTCAGCAGGAAGAGCTGACAGCGCGGCTTGCAGCAGACCCTGTCTATAAGGACCTCTTTCCGCGCGCCTTTCCTGCGGAGGGGTCCATTTCGGTGTCGAACATCACCGCTGCGCTCGCTGCATTCGAACGCACGCTTGTGTCAGCACGATCGCCTTATGATGAATATCGCTTTGGCGGAAATCGTAGCGCCATCAGCGAGTCCGCCAAGCGTGGCGAAGCGCTATTCTTCAGCGATCGTTTGAAGTGCCAAGGTTGTCATGGCGACCCCGTCGTCGGCGTCAACGAGAGGGAGGAGATCTCCCCGCTCGCGAACTTTCACAATACCGGTCTTTACAATCTCGACGGGGCTGGGGCTTACCCGACATCCAATCCCGGCTTGATCAGCCATACGGCCAATCCTTCCGACATGGGCAAGTTCAAGACGCCAGGTCTGCGCAACATAGCGGTTACCGCGCCCTACATGCACGATGGCTCCATCCGAACGCTTGCCGAGGTCTTGGACCATTATGCAGCCGGGGGGCGCTCAATCGCGCAGGGTGAATCGCTTGCGGGTGATGGACGCAAGAGCCCCCTGAAGGATCGGCTGATAATCGGGTTTGCACTATCAGGAAGCGAGAAGCTGGACGTCATCGCATTCCTGGAGTCGCTTACCGATCCGGCATTCCTGAACGACCCTCGTTTGGCCAACCCATGGAAGCAATAGTCCTCAGAGCGCCGCCAATTTAAACTGCCCCAGATTTGTTGGGCTTTCGGCAGATCGGCGGCAGTCGCGGCGCTGCTCTGCTTCAGACAGGTTCCGAGCGGGCGCGAAACAACCGCAACGATGCGCGCCTCTACAGACGCCGCTGGATGTTGAACGTACTGTAGACTGCCGCATGTCTCGAGAAACCGCTGCGCAGACGGTCGGCTCTCTCGAACCCCGCATGTCGCTCGCGCCTTGGGATGATCAGATATGTATTCTCCTGCGGAATTGTTGTCGTGCAGTCGTCCAGAAGGCTGTCGATGGCCAAGACCACGTCGGACGACGTGCACAGCACCATGCGCTCGTAGCCCATCTGTGACGATGACCTGTGGCTCGACAACAGCGTCGCAACAACCGAGCGGCCGCTCCTGTATCGCGCCGCTTCAGCACGATCATGTCCATTCCCTTTTCGTCGTCTTCGACGACGCGCCAGATCCCCACGCGCTCGCCGGCAATCGTCGCGGCCATCTCGTCGAGACGCCATACTTGGGCGCCCCCCTTTCGCAGAGGTGATTGGGCAGACTTTGATCAGATCGCTTGTGTTCGCCAGGCCCGGCCTTTTCCTGCGCTCGCAAATCACTCTGGCAAGATGGTTTCCGCGACCCGAGTCGCCAAGAACGTCAGCGCCCTCGACGGCCACTGGCATCGTCGGGTGTCTCGTGCCTTGGATCAATCGATCACTGTCTGCTAATCAGCCTGCAAGTTCTGGCATCGGGCCGGCACGGTTGCGATTGAGGCGCTCCCTGTGTCTGGCTGATTTTCACGTGGCCCATGCCAAGCGGGAGCCTCCGATTGCCTGGCGGGGTAAACCTCGCCCGTGGCAGTCACCCCTTGAAGTTGGAAAAAGTGTTTTGACGTGTCGCCTTCAGCACTCAAAAAAACATCGGCTCAAGCTGTCGTGGCTTGCGGCAGCGCGGCGCACTTTGCGAAACCAGCGGTCTCGCCTATGAAGCCATGCAGGGAGACGGTCATACTGACTTGGATGCGCCACGCGGGACGACAGTTGGGGGCCATCGCGCTCCTCGCGATCCTTATGCGCGCCATCGTACCGGGCGGCTACATGCTGGCAACGGGCGACGCCTCTGAAGGCCGCTACCTCATTGTCCAGCTCTGCGATGGTCATGCCGCCACGCCCAAAGTGATCAATCTCGAAACAGGTCAAGAGGTTGATCTCAAGAATCCATCTAAGGAGGCTCCCCAAGATGGCAAAGGGGGCCACCCAGTTTGCGTCTTCGCCGCGGCTCCCGGCGTCGCGCTTCCGGCGCTACGTCAGAGCCAGTGGTCAAAACCGCTCAACGCGATGTTGACCATGCGGTTGTCAAAACCGTTCGCGCTAGCCGGGGATCGCCGCCCCGCCTCCGCCCTCGACCGGCCCTCAGTTGAAGTCTGACGTTCGACGGTCACTGGCGAAAGCCGGCTGATCTCGTCCGGCGTCCTCCGCGCAGGGGGATCGTCCCCCCTTATTCCATTGTCGTTGTCCGAACGATCTCACACACAGAGAAGACTGTCCTATGATTCTCATCCCATTTAAGCAGGCCCTTCTGATAACCAGCACGGCTTCCATTCTTGCATGTGCAGCGCCACTCGCGTCGGCGCAGGCTCCGACCGATAGCCGCGATGTCGTGGTGGTCACGGGCACAAAAACCGACGGCGGCGAGTTTGGCGCCAGATCCGGCATCCCGCTTGCCCAGGTGCCTCAGGCTGTCCAGATTCTTGATGCAGACGATCTCGTCGATCGCAATGTCAGAAGCATGGGCGATGCGCTGAAGGCCATTCCCTCGGCGAGCATTGGTACGCCACGCACCTCCGCCTATCAGAGTTTTTCTCTGAAGGTCCGGGGCTTCTATGTTGATCAGATGCGCAATGGCGTGCGTCAGCGGTATTATGAGGATGTCGACGCGTCGGCGATCTCGAATATCGAGCGGGTCGAGGTTCTGAAGGGCCCGTCTTCAGTTCTCTTCGGCCAGTCCGCCGTTGGCGGCATCGTATCGATCGTGACCAAGCGCCCGCAACGTGAGTTCGGCGGCAGTGTCAGCGGTGTTGTCGGCTCTTTCGACCAGAAAGCTGTTTCATTCGATGTCACCGGTCCGCTCGCGAAGGATGCTGGCTTGTACTTCCGCGCCACCGGCGAGGTCGAACGGTCCGGCACATATGTCGACTATCAGGACATCGATCGCGAGAATGCAGCGCTTTCACTCACATGGGAGGCGAGCGACAACATCACCGCCTACTTCGTCAGCGAATGGCAGGAACGCAGAACGCAGCGAAACCCAGGGCTGCCGATCGTGGGTACCGTCGTTTCAAACGGCGTACGCGAAATTCCCGCCGAGACGTTTCTGGGTGATCCGGGCCGATCGGACCTCGAGGCGTTCTCGCCCCTGTTGCAGGCGTGGGTAGATATCAAGCTGAACGACACCTGGACTTTGACGCCGCGGCTCTCCTACTCCGAACTCGACACCAACTTCACCCAGTTGCGCGTTCGCGCCGTTGCAGCCGATGGCGTTACGGTTGGTCGCAATGGTCGCTTCGGCAAGGAGGACGACAACTACACAATCGGACAAGTCGACCTCACCGGCGCGCTGAAAGGCTTCGGAGCGACGCACAACCTGCTGGTTGGCTTGGAATACAATCGTGAGCGGTCGACCTTCTACCAAGAAAACATCACGACTGTGGCCGCAATCAACTCACTGAACCCGACTTACGGCGCCGTACCCGCACGACCGTACCCGCTGGCGTTCCTGTCCAACAGCGACATCGATTCATGGGCCGTCTATGCGCAGGACCGTATTGATCTCACAGACAAGTGGAATGTTGTTCTTGGTGCGCGCTGGTCGAGTTTCGAGACCCGGAGCGAATTCTCCGGCGACCTCGTCATTGACCCAACTGACGTCACAGAAGATGAACTCGATCATTCCACCTTCCAGATCGGGTCCACCTATCGTCTTGACGGAGGATTCTCGCTGTTCGGCGGATACGCTACGGGCTTCGACATGGAGAATGTCGCAGGAAGCCGCAACTTCAGCGGTTCACCGTTTGAACCGGAAGAGTCCTCGCAAGTCGAAGCAGGTTTGCGTTACTCTGAGGGGCCGATCAGCGGCAGCGCAAGCGCCTTCGAGATCAAGCGCACGAATGTTGTCACGGACGATCCCATAAATCTCGGCTTCAGCATCCAGACAGGTGAAGTCCGCGTGCGCGGTCTCGAGCTTGAGGGTGCATGGCAGATCTCCGAGAACTTCTCAGTTCAGGGTGGTTACGCTTGGCTGGACGGAGAAATCACCAGCAGCAACGACGGCAATCAAGGCTTCGCACTCGCAGACACACCCGACAGCCAAGCCAATCTGTTCGTTCGCTATGACTTGCCAAACCTGCCGATCCGGCTCCGGGCTGGCGTCAACTATGTCGGAGATCGCGCCTTTAGCGACAATGCAGGCATC
This sequence comes from Hyphomonadaceae bacterium, assembly GCA_016714495.1. GTDB lineage: Bacteria > Pseudomonadota > Alphaproteobacteria > Caulobacterales > Hyphomonadaceae > UBA7672. The sequence continues at coordinate 65,277 of JADKDU010000003.1, forward strand.
ACGATTTTCCCCGGGCTTGCTTCCAGCGACGTGACGCTGCCTGCTTACACAACGCTGGACGTCGGAGCGACTTACGACTTCGGCAGTGCGCGGCTCGATCTTTCCGTCACCAACATAGCGGATGAGGCCTACTACACGCGGGAGTTCAATGATTTCTCCGTGTTCCCGGGCGAGCCTATCCAAGCCAACTTGCGACTGACTGCCGACTTCTAGGGGGAAGCTGTGTCGGTTCGCGACAAAGCGAGCGCGACGGGGGCCGCCCCAACGGGCGGCCTCTACCGCGCACTCTGGCGTTGGCATCTCTATGCCGGGATCCTTGTCGCGCCTATCGTGCTCGTGCTGGCAATCACAGGGCTCGTCTATCTGTTTGACGACGAACTCAGCGCGATCATTCATCGTGACCTTGTGGAAGTTGCACAAACGCAAGACGCTCAACCCGTATCGGCGCAGCAAGCGGCAGTCCTGGTGACATATCCAGGCGCCAGACTCCTCCAGTATCAGGCGCCTGCATCACAAACTCGTTCCGCCATATGGAAAATTGTTGCTGCAGACGGGAAAGACCTGACTGTCTTCGTCAATCCGCACACCGCGCAGATCCTCGGGCATATTCCTGCAGGGCGGTCACTCGGCGAGATCATGGTCAAGCTGCACGGCGAGCTCATGATTGGACCGTTCGGCGACTATCTGGTCGAATTCGCGGCGTGCTGGACGTTCGTCCTGCTGGTCACTGGCGTATTTTTATGGTGGCCCAGGCAAAGCCGGCGCGTTGGGGTAGCTGCGCCGCGGCTCACGGCCAAGGGACGTGCATTTTGGCGTGATTTGCATGCGGTCCCATCTGCCTGGAATGCCCCGGTCGTCGCGTTCCTGGTTCTCACAGGATTGCCTTGGTCCGCCTTCTGGGGCGGGACCCTCGCCAGCCTTGGAACCACCACATCACTTGCGGGTGTGATGGCCCCGACGCCCAATTTTCATGGCGCGCCTATCGCGCCCGATCCCCACGCCGCCCATCGTGGCCACAATGCTCACAACGGTGACCTCGACCTGCCCTGGTCGATACGCAACGCGGACCGACCAACCGTCCAGCCCGTCGTGCGGAGCATAAGCATCGACCAGGTGATCGGCGAAGCCGCGGCGCGAAACATGTCGGGGCCGACCTTCAAGATATTCTATCCAACTGCGACCGGCGAAGTTTTCACGCTCTCGCACGTTCCGGCAAAGGCCGAAGGGCAGCGTACGGTCTATCTCAATCCTGCCGACGGCGCCGTCGTCGACGACATACCATGGAGTCGCTATTCGCCAGTCGGGAAGGTGGTAAAATTCGGCGTCCAGACTCACATGGGCAAGCAGTTCGGCCTCGCGAACCAGCTCTTCATGGCAGCCAGTTGCGTTATCCTAGCTGCAACAATCATCTTCGGTCTGGTGATGGTGGAAACGTCGGCCTGGGACGCGCTTCAATCAGCCGGGTCCGGGAGATGGCTTCAAGACGCCAACGCCGGTGGTCGCTGTCGCAATAGCGCTCGGCGTCGCTTTTCCGCTCGTCGGACTATCGATGCTGCTGGTGATCGCAATCGAGATTTCAGCCGCACGAGTGCGCCGACGCAATCCCTAGTGGGCTGACTTCATTTCGAGAACATCGCGCAGTGCTTCTTTGAAGCCGGGGTATCCCGCGAATGACGCCAACATGCTTCCATCGTACGGCGCCGTTACGACCAATGAGCATAGAGGCGGGCACGCCGCCATACCTCATGACGCCAGCAATCCGCTCTGCCGGGTCCACCAGATGTCATAGTTTATGCCGAATGCAGGCGCGGTCTCGATGACCTTCTCCTGATCGGCAGCCGCGTCGATGCTCACGCCGATCACACGAAGTCCGTTGGCGCTGTATCTGGCGTGTAGCTCGGCAAGAAACGGTATCTCCTGTCGGCACGGGGCGCACCAGGTTGCCCACACATTCACAAGCACTGCCTCTCCTCGCAAATCTTCAAGGGAAACCAGCCTGCCATCTTGTGATATCGCTTCGTACGCTGATGATCCGAGACTCTCCGCCTCGCGCAATGGCTCCCCGCACGCGCCTAGCCACGCTGCAGCGGCGAAAAGGGTGCAGGTCGGTCTCATCTACCCGATCGCACTCGCGCGACACGTACTCTGTTCGTCTCCGAGGGGTCAGTCCATGCGATCACGAGGTCGTCTCCGACGGCGGCCATTCGTGGAAAGCCGGCCGTTCTGGCAGCACTCGTTGTTGCGATGACAGTTGCTTGGGAGCGAACACCATCCTGCCCGACGGTCCTCAGTCGTACCTCAGCGCCCTCAGCGCCAACCCGCTCCAGCCAAACCACGCGCGCCTCGCCTGAGGCAGACATGTTCACCCCAACACGCCCGACAGGGTTTCCGTCGTCTATCTGTATGGGCGGCGAGAATGTTTGTCCGCTGTTACCGGAGAACGCCAGGTTTACGCGCTCTTGATCATTGGCGCCCGTGAACCACGCGACGACAACCAAATCATCGCGGGCCGAGATCGACGGGCCGTTAACCGGGCACCCCTCGATCATCCAGTTGTCTGCGTGCACGCGTGCGGGTTCCGTCCAAACGCCATCAACGCGACGCACAATACTGATATCACGAATCTCTTCTGGCGACCTGTCCCGATAGACCGCCACCGGCCCGGTCGACGCCCACGCAATCGATGTCTGGCAGCAGTCGCAGATGCGGGTATCGATCAGCTGAGTTGGGCCAGGCACCCCGTCCCCCGAAACAGTGGTGAACCCAAGCTGCATCTCAGGGGTCGGATTTGGAGCGATGGTGTTGCGCCCATCGAGCCATATCGCCTCGACATCACCGCTCGGAGTTTCCAGGAACGAAACGAAGCCGTGCTCACCCTGCAGGCCATCGTCGTGCAGTATTTTGCTTTCGCTCCAGGTTCGACCGTCGTCAACGGATTGAGCAATGCGCACATCGTAGGCGTACGGAGCATCCCCGCTCGTCTGAAGCCAGTGAGCGAGCAGCCTGCCGGACCGGGTCGGCAGAAGTGACGGAAAATCCGCCCAGTTAACGAAGAGATCGTCGCGCGCCACGATCGGCACAGGCGATGACCACGCGCCATCGAGGTCGCTTAGCCTTGAATAGCGCAGGGAGTGGGTCTCGCCCGGCCCGCGTTCAAGCCAGCTCAGGAATACTTCGCCAGCGGCAGATACGGCGAGGTTGGGCTCCGCGCTGCCAGGCGGCGCCGGCGCATCCAGCGCCTCGACGACAGGCGGCGGAGCGACGCGTTCTCCACATCCGGCGAGCAGGAAGGCCGCAAGGCAGACGATGCTGAGCTGTTGAACGATCGGGCGGGTCACCATGGTATTGTTTTGGCATAGCCGGATTGGGGGTCAAGGAGACCCGCGCCGCATCGCGACGCTCGTGTTGGAAAACACGTTGATCCACCCGTCGGGATTGCGACGACCCCGGACAGCTGGCTGACTTCGTCCACCGGTCAGCTGAACCCAGTGACTACCCTCGTTACGCTGCACGCGCATCTACGAAGCCGCGAAAGGCTCGCTCAGACGTGAGGTGACGTGACACCCCGCCTCGCTTGCCCCAAGCGAGCGCTCAACGTAGTGTAATGCGAGTTACCGACGGGAGACGGATATCCTTACCCGCATGCGCCGCTTGGGAAGGCATCTGGGAGCCATAGCGCTCCTGGCCTTGCTCGTGCGCGCCGTCATGCCGGCGGGCTATATGATTGCCGCGGCCGATACGCCTCATGGGCGTTATCTCACGGTCGCGCTTTGCGGCGACCACCAAGGTCAGTCCCAAGTCATAGATCTCGACACGGGTAAGCTGATTGACGCGAGTGACGTGCCGGGCGGAACCCCCAGGACAAGTCCTCGACACATCAGCCTTGCGTATTCGCTAGCGCCCCGCACTTCGCAATGGCCGCTACGCCCGTTGGACCGATCGTTTTTCAAGTCGTCCATCAAGTGCATTTCGCCGCCACCGCAAATCTGCGGCCTGGCCTCGGCATCGCAGCACCCCCGCCGCCTTCGACTGGCCCCCCAAACCTGATCTGACGCTGCTTCGCGGCGGAATTCCGCCTGTCGTCATAACTGCTGCTCCCTGCGGGCACGCAGCATCAGGTTCTGGTCAACATGTACGCATTCTATTGCGGCCAGACTTCGTCTGGCTTCACACGCCGCAGCGTCGCGCAAAACGCGCCGTCGTCAGCCAGTCGGATAAGCCACGCCCTTGCCGCCAGGGATCAATCCAAGCAGCAATCGCAGCCTTCCCTGCCCACCTATGGCCAATGCATCGTCACTAGCGCGATTCTCTCTCTCTTAGTTTTGCTCTTCTGCACGCAGGCTCACGCAGACACGTTCCGGACCGGCGACATTTCTGTCTCCAATGTAAACGGACTGCCGACGCAGAACGACGCCGATATCGCTCACGTCTCTCTTGTGATCGTAAATGCGGGCGCCGATGACGACGTTCTTATCGACGCAGATGTGCCGCCGCAGTATGCTGCGGGCGCCGGATTTCATCCCCTTCCCTTGCGTGTGTACCGGGGCGCCGGCTTGAAAATGTCGCAGCCCGTGTTTCTAAAGGCGGGGCAAACGCGCTCCCTCGGCTTCGACGACCTGCACCTCCTCATCTACGGCATCCAGGGAGCTTACACCCGGGGATTTCAGTTACCGGTTCGGCTGACTTTCGAGAAAGCTGGAACACTGGACATCATCGTGAGCGTGGGCGGTGAAGCGCTTGAAACCTCTGACAGGCTGGCGGACAAAATCCAGCCGCATCCGTTGAAGGCGATGCACCAAGCCCCGACTCGGCCCGATCAGCGCGATGAACCTTTCGATGGCGCCGCTTTCCGATGCGAAGATGGCGGCAAGCTTCTTTTATCATTCTCTGATAGCCGCGGCATGGATGCTTTGATCTGGCTCAATGGCGTCAGATACCGGTTGCGATATCAAACGCCCGAGCCTGGTCCCGCGCAGGTCGTCTGGAGCGATGGCGAGAACTCCCTCACCTGGAGTTCCGGCGTTCGTCTCACGTGGATGGACGGCGCTTCTCATCTGATGTGCGGCCGTGGGGGCCATCAGCACTGATTATGCAGCGACGCAAGACCGTCTGCTCAACTGCAAGTAGCGAAATCTAGAGGACATCTCGTGATCAATCCCACCTCACAAAAAGGGCCCGCGTCATGACAAGGCAGAGAAACAGGACAGGCGCTCTCGTCGCGCTCGGAGCCGCCATTGTCACACTTGTCGGCGCAGCGCTGGTTCCGGGAACGCCGTTGGCGCCATCCGCTTCGGCCAAACCGCCCGCGCCAATGGCGTTCTGCCATGCCTATCCGGACGCGAAGGCTTGCAATGCCGGCTTTGCGGATTGCGCGACCTGCCATACCACGCCGCCGGCCCGTAACGCGTTCGGCATGCAGGTCGCGGAAAAACTCGCGCCGGGAGCGCCCCGGCCTCTGAGTGATGAGGACTTCGTCCGCTTTTTGCCTGCGGCGCTGAAGGCCGTGGAAGACCTCGACGCCGACGCCGACGGATTTTCCAATATCGTCGAGATCACGGCTGGCACACAGACGGCGGACGCCAATAGCGTTCCACGTACGCTTGCGTGTGTTGGGGATGACGCAACGCGCGCTGCGAACTCGCATTGGAATGTCTGCAGCTATGACGCCGCCTACGCGTTCAAGAAGGTTAACCTGGATTTCTGCGGCCGCTCGCCGACCCGCGCGGAAATGGACGGCTTCAATACGATTGTCGACCAGAAATCAAAACTGTCCAGGATCAGAGACGCGCTCGATAAGTGTCTGGATTCTCCATACTGGCTCGGCAAGGATGGCGTGGTCTGGAATTTGGCCAACGCCAAAATCAAGCCTTCGCACGCGATCAAGTCGGGTGAAAACCCCGGTCCGGTTCCGTTGGGCGATTACGACGACGACTTCAATCTTTCACCTGGGCGAACAGCGACGACAACGACGTGCGCGACCTGCTCATGGCGCAATACTTTGTGAAACGCACCGGTCCCGTCACGCTCCAGGTGATGACCGAGGAAGAACTGGCCGCGCGGCCACGTGGCACCAAACAGCCGGTGCCGGTGGGCAAACGCGCCGGGATGATTTCAACGCGCTGGTTCGGCGCCCTCAACACCATGTTCACGTCGATCCCGCGAACGACCGCCGCACAAGCCTATCGCGCCTATCTCGGGTTCGACATAGCCAAGATGCAAGGCCTTGATCCCGTACCGCACGAGCCGAAGGATTATGATGCCAAGGGCGTCGGAGCGTCTGCCTGCGCCGTCTGTCACGCCACTCTGGATCCGCTCACCTATCCGTTCACACGCTACAATGGCATCAGCGGCGGTTATTCTTACAACGAAGATCGACTCAACGACTATGTGCGTGTCGACGGGGCCCGCGTTGCTGAGGCGCCAGCAGCTGGCGTCATCCTTGGCCAACAAGTCGCCGATTTGCGCGAATGGACACAGGTCGCTGCGAACAGCGACCCATTCGCGATTAAGGTTACGTCCGACTATTGGAAACTGTTGGTCGGTCGCGAACCGGACCTCAACGACCAGACTGAATTCACGCAGCTGTGGCGCGGACTGAAGTCGGTCACGACCTACAACTACCGGGTCGAGAAAATGCTGCATGATCTTGTGCTGACTAACGCTTACGGCCGGCCATAGGAGATCGCTATGACAAAGCCAGCTTTTCTCAAACTTATCGCCATGACTGCTCTGGCGGCCGCCTGCACCACCGCACCTGAACCTGCTGGGTTGCAGCTCGCGGTCGAAGCCGCCGCCCCCGTTGCTTCTGCCGACCCGCGTGTGAAGTTCAAGGACGGCGAGCGCTACCTGCGTGACCTCTCGGCGGGCCTCAACATCCCGCGAGAGGAAATCTGCAAGGAGCTGTCGCGCTATGACTGCATGACGGACGCGTTTAGGATCGTATTGGGCGGCGTCGAAGCGCCAAACTTGACGGTGCACCAGCCCATCGAGACTGCCGCACTTACATCGCCGATAGCTGTTGATCGCCTCGCCCTTCATGTCTGCACCAGCCGCGTGCGCCGGGACAAGGAGAAGCCGGCAGACGCCGTCCTCTTCAAGGCTGGCGCCTTCGGGAAGAACGGTGCGGCAAAGGCTCCCGAGAGAACTTGGCTGAATAGTACGGCGGACGCGATCTATGGATCCATCTTGCTGCGTAGCCCGAGTGAACGAGAGATCCAGAACCTTACGACATACTATGCGCAAGTGGCCGATGGGCGACCGGCCAACAGCACAGAGGTTGCTGCAGACTGGGTGACCCTAAGTTGCTTCGCAGTCGCCTCGTCCCTTGAAGCTGTTTTTTATTGATAGATCGCAGGACACGCAGTCATGACATATGATCATTCACGTCGCAGCTTCCTCCGCACGGCTTCACTCGGCGCGGCGGGGGCATTTTTAGCGACCCGTCTGCCCCAAGATGCTTTGGCCCAGGAGGCCATGATTGAACGGGCAAAAGATCCACGCTTTCTCATTGTTCTAAGTTCATTCGGAGGGGCGAACCAAGTCGACGCCTTCCTTTCGCGGCGCGAGTCAGAAATACCCAACGCCGCCACTTTGAATGCCTATCCAGACAGTCTTGTTCAAACCATAGGCGAGTTCCGCGCGATTGACCTCAAGTCACCCACGATCGGCGCGATCCCGGCCTCGTTTACCGCCAATCAGTCCAACTTCGTGCGAAAGCACATGAACGACATGATGGTGGTGACACATACCGGCACCAGCGTGAATCACTACGTGGCGCAGCAACGGTCAATTAACGGCAACGCTGCCTGGCAAGGACGGACCTTACAAGAAGCGGTCGCTCTGTCCTATGGCGCCGGGTATGCAATCCCGAATGTTCATCTTGTGAATGGAACCGGTTTTACGGAGCGCGGGACTGACAGCACGCTCCCAGCTTACGCATATGGCGAGCGTGCGCCAGTTCCCAATCTCTGGCCGCTGTCGCTGGATGGATACAAAGGCATTGCCGGCGCTCCGTCACGCAACCTGTTTGAGAAGGCGCGAAAGTTCCGCAATGAACAACTCGATCCTTCGTCAGATTTCTTTAAAACCTTTGGCGGCAGCCAGAGGATCAAGTACTGGTCAGATATTCGCGGCGACGCACTCCGCGGCGTAGAGGCCGCCGACCTCATCACCAAGTTGATGCTGTTCCCGGACTCGGAAGAGATGCCGCTCGCCGCCCACGGGCTGCAAGGCTCGGCGATCGGCCAGAAGGTGCGTGAGGCGTTTCCGAACTACGAGTTCGATCCGCTTGAGGCGCAGGCGGCGCTGGCGTTCATGCTGCTGCGCTATGGCGTCTCCGTCACCGTCACCATCGGACCCGAAGGCAGCGCCGTGTTCAAGAAAGGCGTCAAACTGGGTGAAGGTGGGCTCGGAGAGGGCGACATCGTCAATCCGCCGATCTCATTCGACTTTTCTCACCAGGCCAATCGGGAAGTGCAGGCCTTGATGTGGAACAGGCAGCTTTCGATTGCCGACCGCCTGGCCAGTTTGCTCAAGTCTGAAGAATTCCGCGATGGGCAGAGTTTCTGGGACCGGTCGATGATTTACTTCGCGACCGAATTTGGTCGCACCCGCCGCCGCCCCAACAACGCAATGACGTTTGGGTCCGGACATGAACTCAACAATGGATCGCTGATCGTCTCCCCCCTCGCCAATGGCGGTCGCGTTCTTGGCGGCGTCAACACCGCAGACATGCTCACCTTTGGCTTCGACCCGCAAAGCGGCAAGCCTGAGCCGGGGCGACACATGACCGAGCCAGAAATGTATGCCGGCATCGCGCATGCTCTCGGCGTTGATACGGCCGGCAGCAATCTGCCTGACATGCGGGCGATGAGACGCTCTGCATGACAGCTTGATTTCACTTCCTCGCATCACGCTTGTCCGCCGCGCCCTCCCAGGGACGGCTGACGAGAAGGCGGCCCGGACTTTGGAGTGCTCCTCGGGTTCCGATCCAGTTCCCGCGCTTTCCGCGTCTCTAGCGACGCAGTCCGGGCCGCCCCTAATAAAAGAGATCCTCGGCAAATAAGAGAAGCCAACATGCGCAATGTCCGGATGATATTAGCAGCGCGGAATCACTTTGACCTCGGTGACGGAGTATGGCGCACCGGGCGCATCAACACATTCGATGCGTACCAGGTCGAAATCGCGCAGTGCGGCGCATTCACGAAGAATGCTCCGCGGCAAGCGCAGGGGTATTCGGAGTTTGAGTTCTGATGAGCCGCTGGCCAAGTCTCGAACGTGGTTATGTTGCGTCAGACAAATCGAGCTTCATCGCCAAAGGCGCCAGCCCACGCGTCTGGTTCGACGCCAGCGTCAGACCCAACGTGTCGACGAGCGAAATTGCGTTCATCCTACTGACACTCGCACTTGGCCTGACAGTGACCATCAGCGCTGCTGGCATGGCATTGTTGGGCGCATGGCCCGCTTCCATCCTGGCAGGATGCGAGGGAGTTGCGGTTGCAGCATTCGTATTCTGGCACGCTCAACGATTCCGTCAGCAGGAACAGCGCATCGTCCTGACCGACACGACTTTGTCCATTGCCTACCGCGCGTCGATCGGATCTCCGCCAACCATCAAGCAGCTAAACCCAGCCTGGATTCGCATAGAACGGCAGCGCAGGACCGAGGGCGAATGCATGGCTGCTTACTTCCGTCTGCGCAACACTCGCATACCGTTTGGAGAGGCCTTGACCCCTAGTGAGCGCGAATCGCTTGCTAACGCAGTGGAGTTCGCGCTCAACGAACGTCGACAGCCGAGAATGCTTGTGGCGGCGGCGGCAAGTCTGTCGGCGTCGAAATGACCCGAGGTTCCTTATCTGCCTTAAAGGGAAGAAGAACTGGCGGTGTCTGGCTCCTTCTCATTGCGCTGATCGGTCTGGTCATTCTGTTCGGCGCTCCGTTTGCAACAATGCCCGTTGCGCACCTGCGGCCTGCGATCGAGATTTCAGGCGCACGCATCACGCCCACGCTGGGCATGTCGAATGCGATCGGCGCCTTCATGGAAATAAACAATACGGGCAGCACGCCTGATTGGCTTCTCGGGGTCGAGAGCAAAGCGGCTAAATTCATCGAGGTGCATGAGAGCATTGTGAAGGATGGACAGTCGCGGATGATCCGTGTGCAGACGCCAGTGTCGGTTGGAGCGCGACAGACAGTGTCCCTAAAGAATGGGGGGCTGCACCTGATGATCTTCAATCCGCTGACGCCAGTGAATATTGGCGATAAAATTCCGCTGACGCTGGTGTTCGAGCATGCCGGCCGGATCGACATCGTCGCGACAGCAGAAATCCCCCAGCTTGCTGAGCACGCTTTCGCGCGCTCAAGGTTTTCGGGTGAAACTCATTAAGGCCAATGGACACAACGCTCACGTGCAATAGTCATCGCTGGTTCGAAAAAAGCCCTCTCGCTCCTGCGAAATTGGCCGCGCAGGGCTACTGAAGACCGGGCGGCGCGTCATCGCTGTTGATCTTCCAGGCACCGGCAAATCTGACAAACCGGCGGCAGACCTGTCGCGCCGGGATCATCAAGCATGGAGATGATGCCGCCCATTCCATCGGGTGTCGGCGTGAACTCGAAGCCCGTACGCGTTGGATAGCGGCCCGTCATGATCATGGCGCGCAAGGGCGCGCAGGTCGCTGTGCCGGCATAAGCCTGGGTGAAAATCGCGCCGCGTGCCGCCAGGCGATCTATGTTTGGCGTCGGCACGCGTCCGCCGGCAACCCCACCGCCGAAAGGCGAGATGTCGTTGAAGCCAAGGTCGGCGGCGAGGATGAAAATGATGTTGGGCTTTCGCTCGCCGGGCGCGAACGCGGCCTGGGAAGGACCCACGCGACGCCAGGTGGATTTCCAACGTGGACGGAGCACACGTAACGCTCCCGGCTCGGCCTATACCACTGGATCTCCAACGTAGTGGAGACAGGAGCTTGCGTCTTGGGGAAGCGGCGCCGGGACGACGACCTTTGAAGTCCCGTCTCTACGCTCGCGCCTTCGCATGGCGAGATGCGAGTTCTCGGCGCGGTTATTGTCGCGTATCGTAGAGGTCGATGTCGATCGCTGAGACTAAGTCAGGCAGGCGCTGCACCATAGAAACACATTTCATCCGTGACGATGAACGCCAGCTGGACATGCCGGTTCTTCAACAGCGCTGTAGATTCGACCTGCAGCTCCTGACCGCCCGACGTCAGCCTACTCTGCGTCTGGGACGCCGGCAAAAATGGCCTTCCGCTTGCCGTTCGAGCGCCCCTCGCGCTCAAACGCGCGGGCGCCGGAGAGCAGATTGAACATGCTGTAATTGCCTTCATGGCAGGCGTATTCGTACAGCGGTTGATCAGTGGCGTTCAGTGGCATCTCGCCTTTCCACGTTTGCGAGTACTTGGACGGATCCTCAACGATGTACTGATAGAGGATCTGGCCGTCATTCGCCCGCGTGAAACGTTCTGTGACCTTGCCCTTGCTCGAGATGAGGGCGTTCTGGCGGGGCATGGGGTTTATGGTTTCGACCACGAGCGTGTTGCCCTCATAATGGCCAACCGAGTCGCCTGCCCATTTTGGAATTTCGGCCGGGTTGTGCTGCCCGTTGATCGGGATGACGCGCACCTCGTGGATCATTTCGAGCTGGATCATCACGTGGGTCGGGCTCTGAACGATCTGCACCGTATTGTTGTACATCGTGTTGGTCATCACCGGCCCGTTTGTGCCGAAAAAGACGCAACGCTCGGAAAGACCGCGATCTTCAGGGTTGTTGCTCGGGAGATCGGCGTATTCTTCTTCCGAGGACGCGATGGAAGAGCGCACGAGCCCGGGGGTATTGAGGTATGGGATTTGGCCATTGGCGGGTTCGACGATCCAGGACGAACGGTATTGCCCGTTGATCTTGCCGAGGTCAGCGCCGGGATCCATCCAGAAACGGTTATAGGCGCGGTCAGGATTAGCGTCCGTCAGCAGCTCGGCCTTGGAAAGAGGCGCCTCATCCTTGGCGACGCGCGTGTAGATGTTCTTGTTGAAAAGTTTTGCTGCTTCCTCGTCACTGACAATCAGGCCGGAAGCGCCTGCGGGACGCGTCATGGTGGTAAGCGAAGCCGCGCTGAAGAAACCCGTAAGATCCGGCACGCCCCAGCTCGTCTTGGGCGGATCGTAAGCCCGCGCGCCCTGCGCCAGGGCCGCCGGCGCGACCGCGAGGGCACACATGACTGAGGCCAGGATCGATGAGTATCTCATTGCGCTTCTCTTTCCCTGTTTCTCGTCGACACGCGCGAACGGAATAGCGAACCCGATTGCGGCGGCTCATATTTTATTCAGCTTGGCTTGACACGGACCATACTCGCCTAACGAAAGCAATGTGAGCAAATGCGCATACTTGCCGGGAACGCATGCATATTTGCTACGGGGGAGACCGACGCGGCATCCATAAAAGGGCTGCAAGCATTTCATCCAATTCGGATTTGCGGCTACATTCATCGCATAATCGCGCAGTAGTCGGTCCCCCTCTTCCGAAGCAAACAACTTGGTCGGCGGCATGTAGTCGGCGATCGGCTGCCGCGTGGGTCAATCAAGGCAATCCGGATTGCCGCGTATACTTTAAGTATTCAATTGATCATGGCGCGAACTTGAAGCCAGCATTGCCGCGCACGTAATGCGCATCATCATATTCAACACAATATGGCAGACTACGCCTGCAAGTATGCAATGGTGGCATCGCGCTCGCGATGATAACCGCATTGCACTACCCTTCCATAGAGAAAACTTATCGCCTGAATCGAGAAGATTTGGGCGCTTTTCTATGAGGCGTCGGTCCACGATTTGATCGGCGTCATGCCGCAGGCGAGCGCAATGACAGCGCTGGTTGAGCAAGCAAAAGCATCCGGGATGCTTACGGCGACGCATCATCATTCCGCTGCGGCAGCCAAAATCTTCGCCTGCCAAGAAGCCGACCTCTGCAATGCGCGTTACCGGCGAGTGGCGCTGATGATCTCATTTTATCGTCGAGGAGAATGACGGGATCGCTTACCGCAAATATGCGGGCGTCAGGCGCAAGTATGCAGAGACGCGTGCATTGCTTTCTCGTGACTAAATATGTTGTCCTCAATAATAATGCGAGTGGGATGAAGCCCGCCGAAGTAGAGACGTTGCGGCAACGCGGCGCTCGGGAGGACTTACGGAAGACTTCAGAATAATTCGAGTGGGATGGAACCCGCCGAAATGGAGACGTTGCACTAACGCGACGCTCTGGGAGGACGTTACGGGAGGAAACTAAATGAAGACTCACGCGCTCGGCGGCGCCTCTGCGATAGCATTATTGATCGCATTGAGCCCGTCACAAGCTGCTTTCGCTCAAGAGGCGCCTGGTCAGGTAGCGCCACAAGCAGATGCTGCAGATTCGACTGATCGTGTTATCGTCACCGGTTCGCGCATCGCAGTTGAAACCGGCGCAGAAGCACCCACCCCCGTCAGCGTTGTCGGCCTGGAAGAGCTCCAGAACTCGGCGCAGACAGCCATCGTCGATTCGCTGATTGAGATCCCCGCACTTCGGGGCTCCGCCACGCCGTCCAAGGGCAGCAACGCTATTTCCAACGGATCGTTCCTGAACCTGCGCAACCTTGGCACATTCCGGAACCTCGTCCTGCTGGACGGCAAGCGTTTCGTGACCCAACAGGTATTCGGTGGCGTCACCGCCGCCGTTAACATCGAGGCCATTCCATCGGGTCTGATCCAGCGGGTCGACACGGTGACCGGCGGCGCCTCAGCCGCTTACGGTTCGGACGCCGTGGCCGGCGTCGTGAACTTCATTCTCGACACCGAGTATGAGGGGATCAAGGGCGAAGTCGCGGTCGGTCAGACGGACTACGGCGACAACCTGAACTATGGCGCCAAACTCACCGCCGGCGGCGCCTTCGCCGACGGACGTGGCCACATGCTGTTCGCCGCGGAATACAATCGCACCGATGGCATTGCCGGCGACCCGCTGGGCGAGGACCCTCAGCGCCCGTGGCTCGATGAAGTTCCGGCCGTCGCAATTTCCGGCGGCCGCCCCGGCCTCGTATACAACTCCCGCTTCGCCGCCACGCCGCCGGAAGGCGTCATCTGGACAGGCCCGCTGGCCGGCACCACGTTCGACGCAAGCGGTAATCCGATTCCGTATAACTACGGCACCAACCGCCGCGGCGAGTATTCCGAGGGTGGAGACGGCTGGAAGATGGGCAGCGCCACCAATCTTGCGAAACCGAACTTCCGCTCCTCCATTTTCGGCCGGATCAGCTACGATCTCGACGACGACACGAACGTCTACCTAGAGCTTCTGCACGCTGATAGCACGGTCAAGGGTCACCAAGGCTATATCGGACCGGACATCTTCACCGGCGGCTCGTCCGGCATCGCCATCAAACGCGATAACGCCTACATCACGCCCGCGCTGGGCGCCCTGATGGACGCCGCCGGCGTCACGTCGGTCAGCGTCCGGAAGATCTTCGACAACGTCAACAACTGGGGCAAGAACGTCACCGACCGTGTCGTGCTGGGCCTTGACGGTCGTATCAATGACGACTGGACCTATGAGGCCTACGGCACGTACGGCGTCAGCAAGGGGTCGCTAAGACTGGGGGGCGACAACCCGCTTTCGACCTCCTTCTTCTACGGAACGGATGCGGTTCGGAACGCCAGTGGCAATATCGTTTGCCGGATCAAGCTGACGGACCCCAACAATCCCTGCGTTCCGATCAATCTGTTCGGCACAGTCAGCGCCAATGGCGCCTATAGCGCGGCGCAAAAAGAGTATTTCTTCCCCGAGTTCACTTATTTCAACACCAACTCGCAGGCAGTCGTGGAAGCGAGCGTCTCGGGATCTCTGTTCGAACTTCCGGCAGGCACAGTCTCCATGGCGACAGGTGTCGGCTACCGTCACGAAGACATGGACCGGACGACCGATACGCGCGGAAATTCCGCTGTCCGCAACCCCTATACCAACGCGATCGGCGCCTACGGTTATCTCAACCAGCCGGGCGTCAAAGGCGCGCTGGAAATGTGGGAAGGCTTTGCCGAGGTCCAGGTTCCGCTGCTTGCTGACCTGCCCTTCGTCAAGTCGCTCGACGCCAACCTCGCCGGCCGCCGCACCGAGTACAGCACGTCGGGGGGGGTTGATACGTGGAAAGCTGGTCTGGTCTACGAACCGTTCGATGGCCTGCGCCTGCGCGGAACCATCTCTCGCGACGTCCGCGCCGCCGGCCTCCCCGAACTCTTTACGCCTCCGGCCTCTGGTTACTCGAGCGTGTCGGACCCGTTCAGGGCCCGCGAATTCGTCGCCATGATCCCGATCACCTTGGGCAATAGGAAACTGACGCCGGAAGAAGCCGATACCCAGACCGTCGGCGTCGTTTACCGTCCGGACTTCCTGCCTGACTTCTACGCCTCGATCGACTACTACAAGATCGAGATCGCGGGGCAGATCGCCACGCTCACGCCGCAACGGACCATCGACCTGTGCTTCCAGGGGCTCTCGGAGTACTGCGGCTTGATCACGCGCGGTACGCCGGCCCCGGGCCAGGCCCTTGGCCAGGTCCTCAGCATCCAGACGCCCCTGCTCAATCTTTCGAATTTCGTCACGAGCGGGATCGACGTCGAGGCTGGCTATGAAACTCAGCTGGACCTGTTCGGCACTCCGGGCGACCTCAACGTCCGCTTCTTTGGAACGCACACGATCGACGCCGAAACCACCCCGCCGGGCATCAACGCAACCAAGCAGGACACCGCCGACGGCGTCGCCCAGCAGGTTGCGACCCTGTCCGTTGGCTACAAGACCGGCCCGCTGTCGCTTACCCTGCAAGAGACCTGGGTGTCTGGCGGACGTTTCTCGTTCAACTTTGCTCGCTTCGCAGGCGACCGGATCAAGGGCCAGACCTGGGCCGACCTGACTGCGAATTACGAGCTCGATAACGGACTGGAATTCTTCGGATCGGTTCAGAACATCTTCGACAGGGACCCGCCGGTGTTCTATCTGGCCGGCCCGGTCACCACTCCGTTCAACGGGAACTTCGATCTGTTGGGACGGCGCTACCTGGTCGGTTTCCGTTTCGCACTTTAATGTCTGCACTACCCCTCATGGCTGCCCCGAATCGGCCATGAGGGCTAACTTCCAGAGCCGCTTGGCTCTTGGCGCAGCTCGCCTACCGGCGGCTGCGCCTTTTGTTTTTTGTTGAACCGACAGCGGCGCTGCCAGATCGATAACCGTCCGGTCCGACCGACCTTATGGCGGCGAAGGGCCATTCTGGATGGATCGGGGCGGATCGTGTCCGTTTGTCTGTCGTGGACGCGATCTCACCATGTCCGACCATAAGTTCGCCAGGGCGCGCCGCAGCTACTCCGATGCGTTCAAGCGTGAGGTAGTGACCGAGGACCCATGACCCGGGTGTGTCGATAGCTGCCCGTCGCGAGGCGGCACGAGATCAACGCCAACGTCGTGTTCGGGTGGCTGCGGGATCCGCGTTTTGGCGGCAACGTCGCCCGCATGGAGTTCTTGCCGGTCGCCACAAGTGCGACCCCGATGATGGCGCCCAGCCCGGGGTAAGCGGCCAGACTCGCTGGACCTGACCGTCGAGTTTCCCGATTGGGCGCAGGGTTCATTGCCGGGGTCAGCCGTCTCTGATCGTCGTCCTCCGGGCTGCACGGCGCTCATGATCCCGGTTCCAGTCTCGACTGAGGTCCGGGTGGCGGCGGGCGCCACCGACATGCGCAAGGGGCTCGATGGCCACAGCGCGCTGGCGGAGAAGGCGCTGGAGCAGAACCCGTTCAGCGGTGATTTTTCGTCGTCCGCCGCCGGCGCGGCGATCTGATCAAGGTCATCTGGTGGGATGGTCAGGGTGCGTGCCTGTTCGCCAGGCGGCTTGAGAAGGGGCGCTTTGTCTGGCCTTCGCCGGCGGACGGGAGGATCGTCATCCCCCAGGCGCTACTCGCATTCGGCAGGTCAAAGCCCGCCCTGTGTTCGATGATCTCGCCGCGTGGCTGGGCGTCCAGCCGCAGAAGATCTCCGCCAAGTCGGACACCGCCAAGGGGGTGCACTAAGCCTTGGCGCGCCCGCCGCTGCTTGAGATCTACCTCTCCAAGGCCGCCAGAGGTCGACATCAGTGCCGCTGGGCGGGCGATCCGTGGCTTGGCTGTAGGGCGTAAGCACTGGCTGTTCGCCGGCTCTGAAGGCGGGGGACAGACCGCAGCCTTGGCCTGCACCCTGATCGAGCCCGCCAAGCTCAACGCTGTCGACCCGCAAGCCTGCCTCGCTGACGTCCTCGCGCGCATCGCAGATCATCCTGCCCGCAGGATCGACGACTTCCTACCGTGGCGCTTCGCTCCGTCGCAAAGGACCGCTAATCTGGCGAGATGAGCACGTCCGCCATCGCCCGCCTCAAGGTCACACTCGACTATGTCGAGCCGCTCGTGATGCGACGCATCGAGGTCCCGGTCGATATCCGCCTCGATCGGTTGCACCTCGCACTTCAGGCCGCCATGGGCTGGGAGACGTATCACCTCTGGGAGTTCCACGTGCGCTCCCTGCGGTTTGGACCGCCTGGACAGGACTTCGGGTTCGGCGAGGGACCGCTGAACGCCGAGAAGGCGACGCTGCAGGCCGTCATCGAGGCTGCTGGCGCCAAGACGTTGAAGTATCTCTACGACTTCGGTGACGGCTGGGAGCACACCATCAAGGTCGAACGCATCTCCGAGGCCGCATCCGACGCCGCCTATCCGGTGCTGATCGAGGCCAAGGGCGCCTGCCCACCAGAAGATGTCGGCGGCCCGCCGGGTTATGCGGAATACCTTGAAGCGATGGCCGATCCCGACCACGAGCGCCACGACGAACTCATCCAGTGGCGCGGACCCGATTTCGACCCCGACGATCCACACACCGCTCGCATCAACGCCGCGCTTGTCGCCCTCGCCAAACGCTGGACCCGTAAGCCGTCCACCAAACAGAAGAAAACGTCGCCCAAGGCGTGACCACCGGACGCTTACGATGGGTCAACCATGGATACAGATTTCGATCATTCCGTGACAGGTTGAAAAAAGAAAAGGGCGAAGCGGCCCGCCGCTTCGCCCGTCTTCAAACCAGTCTCACACGCTCTTGCGGTGAGCCACTTAACAAGGCGACATCATCAGTGCGGCAGGCTCGCCTATTCTGCTTCCGGAATGCCGGCGAAGATCGCCTTGCGCGTGCCGTTCTTGCGCCCTTCCCGTTCCATGACGCGGGCGCCACTGAGCAGGTTGAACATGCTGTAATTGCCTTCGTGGCAGGCGTATTCATAGGGCGGCAAGTGTGAGGCGTTGAGGGGCATCTGCCCTTTCCACGGCTGCGAATAGCGGGTCGGGTCATCGATCGTGTATTCGTACAGGATCTGCCCCTCATTCGACCGCGTGAAACGTTCCGTAACTTTACCCTTCTCAGAGATATAACTCTTCTGCTTGGGTTCGACGTTACGAGTCTCGACCACAAGCGTGTTGCCCTCGTAGTGGCCGACCGAGTTGCCACCCCATTTGGGCAAGCCCGCAGGATCAAGCGTGCCGCCGATCTGGATAACCCGCACATCATGGTTCATTTCAGCCATGATCATGACTTGGGTTGGGGTCTGAACGATCTGATAATTATTGTTGTACATTGCATTGAACAGCACAGGGCCGGGACCACCGGTGAAGCCCCAGATGCAACGCTCTGGAATGCCGCGGGCTTCGGGGTTGTCGCTGCTGAGATCAGAAAACTCTTCTTCCGATGAAGCCGACACCAACGCGTTGCGGGCTGTAGGGGATGCGATCCATGGAATCTGGCCATCGGCGGGCTCGACGATCCAGGACGAACGATATTTTCCGTCGATCTTTCCGAGGTCAGCGCCGGGATCCATCCAGAAGCGGTTGTAGGCGCGGTCAGGGTTCGCATCCGTCAGCAGCTCGGCCTTGGAAAGGGGGGCCTCCTCTTTCGCCACGCGCGTATAGATATTGCGATTGAACAGTTTCGCCGCTTCTTCATCACTGACAATCAGGCCGGAGGCGCCCGGAGGACGCGCCATGTTTGTAAGCGAGGCGCTGCTGAAGAAGCCCTGCAGGTCTGGTACGCCCCAGCTTGTCTTGGGCGGATCATAAGCTGGCGCGTTCTGCGCAAACGCTACGGGCGCGAAAGCAAGGACGCTCGCCACTGCCGCCAAGATCGATGTATGCCTCACGAAACTTCTCCTCCGTGTTGATATTTCAAGCACGCCCAACTGACCGGCGACCCAATTGCAGCGGCAATTGTGGACCTTGTTTTAATATGCAAAGCCGAACATGTTTCTCCGGCGAAAGCAATGTAAGCGAATTGGCATATTTGCGGTGAAAACTTGCATATCTGCTGCAGCTGCACAGCCACGTTTCCGTGCCGGGCAGCTCTCATTGCAAGCCCCCTCCTGATCTACTCTAAATTCAACCCGGCAAGCTCGCCACGCAGCATCTGAAGCACGCCGGAGAAATCCTTGCCGCCATAACCCAATCTGTCGAACAGCGCATAAATCGCGGCGGCCTGGGCGCCGAGCGGCGTCGTCGCGCCCGCCTTTGCGGCGGCTTCCTGCGCCAACTTCAGATCCTTCAGCATCATGCCGGCGGCAAACCCGCCTTCATAATTCCGATCCGACGCGGTCTGCGGGCCGACACCTGGCCATGGCGCATAGCTGGTCAGCGACCAGCACTGGCCGGAAGACTTCGATGCAATTTCGAAGAAGCGGTCTGGCGACAATCCCAGCCGTTCAGCGAGCGCAAACGCCTCGCATGTGCCGATCATGGAAATCCCAAGCAACATGTTGTTGCAGATCTTCGCCGCCTGCCCCGCCCCGTGCTCGCCCGCACGGATCACCACGCGCGCCATCGGCTTCAGCGCACGCTCCACGTCGGCGAAATCCGTCTCGCCGCAGCCGACCATGAAGGCCAGCGTGCCGCCTTCTGCAGCTGCGGTGCCGCCAGAGACAGGTGCGTCCGCGAACCGGAAGCCACCCGCCTTTGCCTGACCTGCGACCGCCCGCGCCGATTCTACATCAACGGTCGAGCAATCGATCAACAATGCTGACCTTGGCGCATTCGGCAGGATTTCTTCTGAATACACCTTCCGGACGTGCGGCCCGGCCGGCAGCATGGTGATGACCGCATCCACCCCCTGGACCGCCTTCGATACGCTTCCCGCGCCCCGCGCGCCCGCTGCGACTGCCTTACCCACAACCGCTTCCGATAGGTCGAATGCGTGGACTTCGCGCCCGTCCGCTACCTGTCGCGCGGCCATGCCCCCGCCCATATTGCCCAGGCCAATAAATGCGACCTTCATGTCGGTGCTCCTGTTATTGCAGCCCTATCGAAAACCTCTGGCGGCTCTCCCGTCCTTAATTCGATCACGATGCAAACAACGCGTTGATGTTGCTGGCGTCATGACCAATAATCACACGCATGAATTAATTCATGCCTTCAAGGATCTGGTGGACGCGCAGGTCGCGGACGATGCGTTCGATCTCGTAGTCGGCAAGATAGCCATAGCCGCCATGGATCTGCAGCGCGTCATTGGCGATCCTGAATCCTGTGTCGGTTACATAGCGCTTGGCCATGGCGCAGAATTTCGTTGCGTCCGGCTCTTTTGTGTCCAGCCGGCGCGCCGCCTCGTAGAGGAGCGCGCGTCCGGCTTCGAGATCGGTCGCCATGTCGGCAAGCTTGAACTGCGTCGCCTGGAAATCCGCAATCGGCTTCCCAAACTGCTTGCGGTCCTTCGAATAAAGAGTTGCGCGCTCCAATGCCTCGGAAGCGGCGCCGAGGGAGCATGCGGAGATGTTCAACCGTCCACCGTCCAAGCCCATCATTGCGAACTTGAAACCGGATCCCTCGGGTCCGATGCGGTTGGCGGCCGGAACCCGGCAATCTTCCATAATGACTTGTGCGGTCGGCTGGGCCTGCCAGCCCATCTTCTTTTCATTCTTGCCGAAGGAGAGGCCCGGCGCGCCGTTCTCGACCACAAATGCGGATACGCCCTTCGGACCGTCGCCACCGGTTCGCGCCATCACAAGATAGAGGTCAGAGAATCCGCCGCCGGAGATGAAGCTTTTCGAGCCATTCAGCACATAGTGCGAATCGCCGTCCATCTTTGCAGTCGTTTGTAATCCGGCAGCGTCCGAGCCGGCGTTAGGCTCGGTCAGGCAATAGGAGATGATCTTCTGCATGCGCGTGACGTCGGGCAAGAATCGCTTGCGCAGATCGTCCGCACCGAAGGCGTCGATCATCCACGCGCACATGTTGTGAATCGACACGAACGCAGCCGTGGAGACGCAACCGCGGGCCAGCTGTTCGAAGACAAGGGCTGCATCCAGACGGCTGAGCGCCGAACCGCCGACGTCATCTCTCACGTAAAGGCCGGCAAAGCCCAGTTCCGCCATCTGCCGGAGCGTTGACCTGTCCAGGCTCTTTTCTTCTTCCCAGCGCGCAGCATTTGGCTTGAGCTGTTTGTCCGAAAAGGAGCGCGCAGCCTCCGCAATCAAAGCCTGGTCTTCGTTCAGCTGATAGCCCATGCAATGTGTACCGGTGCCTAACGTCCAGCCAAAATCGTTGTCGCGCCTATCTCATCGTCGGGATGACGAAGCTGCTATCGGCCTGGTCGCCTTCGGGCCAGCGGGCGGTGACGGTCTTGACCTTGGTCCAGAATTTGAGGCCTTCCATGCCGTGCTGGTTGGTGTCGCCGAAGGCCGAACGCTTCCAGCCGCCGAAGGTGTGATAGGCGACCGGCACCGGGATCGGCACGTTGATGCCGACCATGCCGACATTGACCTTCGAGGCAAACTCGCGCGCCGCGCGGCCATTGCGGGTGAAGATCGCAACGCCATTGCCATACTGGTGCTTGCTCGGCAGCGCGATCGCATCCTCGAGCGTGTTGGCGCGCACCATCTGCAGGACGGGTCCGAAGATCTCTTCTTGGTAAGTCTTCATCCCCGTCGTCACCTTGTCGAACAGGGACGGGCCGATGAAGAAGCCCTTCTCATAGCCCTGCAGCTTGAAGCCGCGGCCGTCGACCACCAGTTCCGCGCCCTCGTCCTTGCCGAGCTGGATGTAGTTGGCGATCTTGTCGCGATGCGCCGCTGTCACCACCGGGCCGTACTGCGCGCCCGCATCGTTCGACACGCCGACCTTCAGCGTCTCGATCTCGGCGACCAGCCGCTCCCGCAGCTCGTCCGCCGTCTTCTGCCCCACCGGCACAACCACCGGCAGCGCCATGCAGCGCTCGCCCGCCGAGCCGAAGGCTGCGCCAGACAGATCCTTCACCACCTGATCCATGTCGGCGTCGGGCAGCACGATGCCGTGGTTCTTGGCCCCGCCCATCGCCTGCACGCGCTTCCCGTTGGCGGCGCCGACCTGGTAGATGTAATGCGCGATGTCGGACGAGCCGACGAAGCTCACCGCCCGGATTTCCGGATGGTGCAGGATCGCATCGACCGCCACTTTATCCCCATGCACGACGTTCAAGACGCCGGTCACGTCAAGACCGGCCGCCGCGCCTGCTTCCATGAACAGCTCGCCCAGCCGCACCGGCAGGCTCGGATCGCGCTCGGAAGGCTTCAGCACGAATGTGTTGCCCGCTGCGATCGCAACGCCAAACATCCACATCGGGATCATCGCCGGGAAGTTGAACGGCGTGATGCCGGCGACCACGCCCAGCGGCTGGCGCATCGAATAGACGTCAATGCCCGGGCCCGCGCCCTCGGTGTATTCGCCTTTAAGCGCATGCGGGATGCCGCACGCGAACTCGATCACTTCCAGCCCGCGCTGGATGTCGCCCTTGCTATCCGCCACGACCTTGCCGTGCTCGCTCGACAGGAGTTCGGCGAGCGGCTGCATGTTCGCTTCAACCAGCCGCTTGAACTCGAACATCACCCGCGCCCGGCGCTGCGGGTTCGTGCTCGCCCAGCCCGGCAGGGCCTTCGCCGCCGCCTGCACCGCAAGATCCACATCAGCGGTCGAGGAAAAACCAACCCTCGCCTGCACCTCGCCCGTGTTCGGATTGAACACATCCCCCTCACGGCCAGAGGTTGTCTTGACCGGCTTTCCGCCGATCAGAAGATTGATGTTGCGCATACCTATCCCTTCCCGCTGAGCGGGGCGTGAACTTCTGACGCGCAACCACTACCCTCACGAATGCAAATGCTGTATTGCATACTTGCAGACTTCGTTTGCCGCGTTGCACCGTGTGGGCGTCAAATATGTATGATTGGAATGACCTTCGTCATTTCATCGCGGCAGCGCGATTTGCGTCTCTGACCGAAGCATCGCAGCGATTAGGAGTCGATGCCGCTACGGTAGGCAGGCGGATCGCGCGCCTCGAAGCTTCTCTGAAGTCCACTCTATTCGTGCGCTCCCGGAAAGGCCTGCACCTCACAGCGAGTGGCGGGCGCCTTTTCGATGCTGCATTAGAGGCCGAAGCCGCAATGGAGGTTGTTTCGCGCGCAGGTGAACGCGATGTCGTTGGGGGCACGGTTCGCCTCAGCGTCGCCGAAGGCTTTGGGACCATTATTGTAGCGCCCGCCCTGCCGGCGCTGCGTGCGCAAATACCTAATCTGAGAATAGAACTCGCCGCACAAAGCGGCTTTCTTTCTTCAAGCAAGCGCGAGGTCGACATTGCAGTAACGCTGAGCGCTCCTCCGACCGCACGTGTCTCGGTCACACCGCTTACGGAGTATGAGTTAGGATTGTTCGCTTCGCCGTCCTATCTGTCACAGCACGAGGCGGCCGAGAGCGTTGACGATCTCCAGCGCCACGAAATCGTGGGCTACATCGATGATCTCGTCTACGCGCCTGAGCTGAATTATCTCGACGAAGTCCGTGCCGGCCTCCGGACAACGCTCTCCTCGTCCTCGATACGGGCGCAGCGCGAAATTATCGAGGCGGGCGGAGGGATAGGCGTGCTGCCCTGCTTCATGTCGGCAGGCCTCACACGCATTCTTCCTACACAAGTCAGGTTGAAGCGTCGCTTCTGGCTTAGCACTCACCGTGACGTTACAGACTTGGCGCGCGTTCGCGCCGTCGTGAGCTGGCTCAAGAAGTTGGTGAAACTTAAAGCGTCGAAGCTGCTCCCGAACCGACAATAATTTAAGCTCATCGCTTGGAACGCGGCGCGCACAATTCAGCGAATGCAATAAAGCAAAAACCCCCCGCAAATATGCAATGGCAGCATTGCATTCGTGATGATAGCTAATTTTGAACTTACTCCTCTTTTCTAAAGCCGGGATCGGTGATCCCGGCCTTTTTGTCTTTGGGTGACACCAACGTCTTCCGCTTTTGAGGACGAGAATGTCTGCCCTGTGCTGGCAAGTCAGGCTGAAGAGACGGGAGGAAGGCATGTCGTCGCGCTATCGGGAGGTTTATTCCGACTGGAAGGCTGATCCCGAGGGCTTCTGGGCGAAGGCGGCGGAGGTGATCGAGTGGAGCCGGCCGTGGGACAAGGTGTTCGACGCCAAGGCGGGGGTTTACGGCCGCTGGTTTGTCGGGGCCGAGTGCAATGTTTGCTACAATGCGGTTGACCGTCAGGTGGCGGGGGGGCGGGCCGATCAGGTCGCGCTGATCCATGACTCGCCGATGACGAAGTCGGTGACGCGCTTCACCTATGCGCAGGTCAAGACCGAAGTGGTGGCGCTGGCGGCGGTGCTGCAGGATCTTGGCGTCGCAAAAGGCGATCGCGTCATCATTTACATGCCGATGATCGCGGAAGCGGCCTTCGCCATGCTGGCCTGCGCGCGGCTTGGCGCGGTGCATTCGGTGGTGTTCGGCGGGTTTGCGGCGCGCGAGCTGGCGACCCGCATCGACGACGCCAGGCCGAAGGTGATCATCTCGGCCTCATGCGGCCTCGAGCCGGGCCGGATCATCGCCTATCAGCCGCTGCTCGATGGCGCGATCGAGATGGCGAGCCACAAGGTGAGCCATTGCGTGGTGGTGCAACGGCCGCAGGCGCATTTCGAGCTGAAGGCGGGGCGCGATATCGATTACGCGCAAGCGGTTGCGGCCGCGAAGGCTGCGCGGCGCGACGTGCCATGTGTGACTGTGGCTGCAACCGATCCGCTCTATGTGCTCTACACCTCCGGCACGACCGGCCAGCCCAAGGGGGTGGTGCGCGACTGCGGCGGCCACATGGTGGCGCTGGCCTGGTCGATGGAGAACGAGTTCGGCGTCAAGCCGGGCGAGGTGTTCTGGGCGGCCTCGGATGTCGGCTGGGTGGTGGGCCATTCCTACATCGTCTATGGCCCGCTCATTCATGGCGCGACCTCGATCCTGTTCGAGGGCAAGCCGGTGGGCACGCCGGACGCAGGCACGTTCTGGCGAGTGATCTCCGAGCATGGCGTTGTCGCGCTGTTCACGGCGCCGACGGCTTTCAGGGCGATCAAGAAGGAAGACCCGCAGGGCGAGTTCGTCAGCAAGTACGATCTCTCGAAATTCCGTATCCTCTTTCTTGCAGGCGAGCGCGCCGATCCGCCGACCATCCACTGGGCGGAAGACAAGCTTGGGCGGCCGGTGATCGACCATTGGTGGCAGACCGAGACAGGCTCGCCGGTGAGCCAGAACCCGGCGGGGCTTGGCCTTCTGCCGGTGAAGTATGGATCGCCCGGCGTCGCCATGCCGGGCTATGAGATCCACGTGCTGGACGATGCGGGTCACGAACTGCCGGCCGGAACACTGGGCAATGTGGTGATCAAGCTGCCGCTGCCGCCGGGCTGCCTGCCGACGCTGTGGAACGCCGACGATCGCTTCCGCGAAGCTTATCTCGACGAGTTCCCGGGCTACTACAAGACGGCGGACGCGGGCTATGTCGACGAGGACGGCTATCTCTTCATCATGGCGCGCACGGACGACATCATCAATGTGGCGGGCCACAGGCTGTCGACGGGCGGCATGGAGGAGGTGGTGGCGATGCATCCTGACGTCGCCGAATGCGCCGTCATCGGCATCGCCGACGCGATGAAGGGCCAGACGCCGCTTGGCTTTGTCGTGCTCAATGCGGGTGTTGCGCGCGATGTCGCCACGATCGAGCGCGAGGTTGTGGCGCTGGTGCGCGACAAGATCGGCCCGGTGGCGGCGTTCAAGATGGTGGTGACGATCAGCGGCTGCCCAAGACGCGCTCGGGCAAGATCCTGCGCGGCACAATGCAGAAGATCGCCGATGCCGAAGACTGGAAAATGCCCGCCACCATCGATGACCCGGCAATCCTCGAGGAGATCACCGTATCGCTGAAAGAACGCGGGATAGGGGCGTAGCGCTGGAGCGGTCAGATAACTCGACGCGATTTGGCTAGGTTTTCGTGACGATCGCCCGAGTGAGGCCACTGCCCCGCTCAAGAGAGATTCCGAGCATGCGCGAAGGACGCGTATGGCGCGGCGGCTCAGCAGATGCCGCTGGATGCTGAACGCGTTAGAGACGCAGCGTGAGTCTCAAGGGCGCACTGCGCAGACGGCTCGCTCTCAACCCTGCAGCTTTCGCTTTCATCGTCGAATGATGAGACGCAAACTCCCAGCACGGTCGTCGTCATTCGGTCGTCCGAGTCGGTGTCGACCGCTTGGACCAACAACCGGGTCCAGACATCCCAGCTCAATCTCGCGCGGAGCCGGCGCGGTTTGCCGTAATATTTCTGCACCTTGCCGATCCAGTCCGAGAGATCCAACGCCTGGACGATGTGTTCCGCGTTGAAGGCGTTCTCGAGGCACAGGCCGAAAGACCAGTTGGCGCCCATTTCGGACTCACCGGGCGCAAGTACCAATCAGGCGAGACCGATTTAACCGGAAGACACTCGAAGTGCGGTGATCGCGAGGTGCGCGCGGCTCTATATGAAGTCGCGAATGTCATTCTCTCGCGACCTGGCAAATCTACTGCCCTCAAGTATTGGGGCATGAACTTGCCTCAGCCGTGCTGGACCAAGAAGGCGAAAGTCGCCGTAGCGCGCAAACTCGCCGTGATTTTACATCGCATGCTGGCGGATGGCGCCGAATTCGTCAGCGCCAGCGCCGCTCGCCTCATCACCCGCATAGGAGAACAAGCGCCAGAATACCGGGCGGGCCTACGCCGTCCTCGCCGAGGTCGAAGTCCCTTCGCGGGGACGCATGGAACCGGTCAAGCCGTGAGAAGGCAAGCAGCGACAATACTCAACTGCGCGAATCTAGATTGGCTGGCCGTTCCTCTCAGAACCTCATCAAGCAGCACTCGAGCACTGACTACGGACCGAAGCATGAGGCGGGCGGAGTGAGGACGATCAGGGATTGACCAATCAAGGCCCGTTACCGAAGGCCATCTCCCCCTTTTCGTTTTCACCGACGCGAGTTGCGCATCATACGAATCCAGTGCGTCGTTCAACGCGCAAGGTTACGGCTGAACTGACCCGTCAGAATTCGCGGCTGCATTGCATTTGACCACTATCAGGCTGAATCGCCTGCCGCGCCGCCAGAAGCCGATCATCATAAGCAAATAAGCGATGATCGGTTTGTCGGCCGGACCCGCTTCGACAGTATGTGTGTGTCTTTCACAGGGTAGATTGCATGACACGCTCGAACGCACCGACCGCATCTTCTTTCGTCACTGTTGGGGACTGCGCTGGCGAGCGGTCCCCGCGTTCGGCATCTTCTTTTCTGCGTCCCTTCTCTTCCGGTGTCAGCGGGATAGCGCTGTTGGCCTTTGGCTCCATCGCCGCGTTGAGCCCCACAGCACACGCGCAGGAAGCCCCCGCCGCGACTGGCGCGGCGGGCGATGTGGTCGTGATCCAGGGCAGACGCCTGAGCCAGGCCGAGGAAGCCATCGGCGTCGACGAAACCTCCAATACCGTCGCGGTTACGCGTGAAGCGCTATTGTCCGCGCCGGCGGGCATTTCGGGCCTCAAAATGCTGGAAGGCCTGCCGGGCTTCAACGTCCAGACGGACGGGGCGCTTGGCCTCTACGAATTCGGCAACTCGGTTACAGTCCGCGCCTTCAACCTGCAGCAGATAGGCTTCGTGCTGGACGGCATCCCCATGGGGCGGAGCGATGCTTTCGGCGGCAGCCCGATCTTCCGGTATGTCGACAACGAGAACCTCGGATCAGTGGTCGCCTCGCCCGGCGCCGGCGATGTAAGCCAGCCGAGCTACGCCTCGCTGGGCCCGATCGTCGAATACCATTCGATCGATCCCGACGCGGAATTTGGCGGCACAATCTCGCACGCGTGGGGCGACGACAACCTCAACCGCAGCTTCGTGAAGGTGCAGACCGGGCAGATCGGTCCCTTCTCGGCTTATATCGCGCGCTCCAAGACCGACAGCGACCTGTGGCGCGGCGGCGGCTATATCGATCGCGAGCACTGGGAAGCCAAGGCCAAGATCGAGCTGGGGCTCGATACCAACCTCACATTCAAATACGTGTCGAACGACTTCTTCGACTACGACTCTCCGAGCTTCACGAAGGCGACGTATTATTCTGCCGCGTTGGACAACAATGGCGAGAGGGGCCGCTATCGCGGGTATGCAATCAACATCCCGAACCTCGCCTATGGTCCGCTGACGGACTATCCCGGCCAGACCGGCCTCACCAACGCCGGCTTCACGGACTGGTTCGAAGACCGTATCAACATCCGTAATGACAGCCTTTACGGTGCGACGTTCGAAACTGCGATCGGCGATGACATCGATGTCGAAGCCACAGCCTATTACGAAGACAAGGACGGGTACGGCGTCTCACCCGACGGATACGCCAACACGCGCGGGATCTATGTGCGGCAGGCCGAAGCGGGGCTCGATGTAACGGCTCCGCGGGGCGTGCAGTACGGGCTCTCGGGCGTCGGCGGCGTGCGGTCTGGCCTTGTGGCCAAGGGCTCGTGGCAGGTCGCCAATCACAAGCTGGAAGGCGGGTTCTGGCTAGAGACGGACGATTACAGCCGCACGCAGTATCGCTTGAACCACGCGGGCGGCATCCAGACGGGCGCTGTGCTCTATGACCAAGTTGCCTACTATCGGCGGAAGTATGAATCCACGCGCGAGACAACGCAGATCTTCATCAAGGACACGATCAGCCTGCTCGACGACACGCTGAATGTGGAGCTTGGCGTCAAGGCGCTGTCGATCGACTACCAGCTGTCGGGTTATCGCGACTTCAACGACTACTATCGTGTCGTCGGCGGCGTCGGCGTGGCGGGCTGGGGCCCGCAAACCGTTGGCGACACGTTTGAGGATACGTTCCTGCCGATGGCGGGACTCCTCTGGAAGTTGACCAATAACGAGCAGGTGTTCGCTTCATACTCGCAGAACTATGCCCTGCCGCGGGGCACGGATGATGCGTTTGCTATCGCGCCTGCCTCGCAGGTGTCATCGCCAGCGCCGGAGGCGGAAACTTCCGAGAACTTCGAGGTCGGATTCCGCACGCTGCAGTCGGATTTCGACGCAGCAGTGGCGGTCTATTACACGACCTTCGAAAACCGGCTTGAGACCTACGGCAACTTCGTCGCGGGCCAGGCCGGTGCGGTGGAAACCTTCCCGCAGAATGTCGGCGGAGTTGAATCCTACGGCATAGAGTTCACGGGCGCGTGGAAGCCGGCAATCTTCAACGATCAGCTCTATTTCAACGGCAACGTCACTTACAACAACACGACGTTCCAGAACGATATCCCGAACTTCCTCGCCCCGCTGACCGGGCAGACGGCGCGGCGTCCGTTGCTGATCTCGGGCAAGACGCTGACAGACAGCCCCGAATGGATCGTCTCGCTGGGTGCGACATGGGAGCCGACATCTTGGTTGGTTGCGAACCTTTCGGCCAAGTACCAGTCCGACCGCTATTCCAACTTCACCAATACCGAAGAGATCAGCGATTATACCATCGTCAGCGGGTATGTTGACCTTGGCGAAGGCGACGGGGTTGGTCCGCTTGGGCATTTCAAGGTGCGGGCGAACGTCGACAACATCTTCG
Source organism: Hyphomonadaceae bacterium (assembly GCA_016714495.1). Taxonomy (GTDB): domain Bacteria; phylum Pseudomonadota; class Alphaproteobacteria; order Caulobacterales; family Hyphomonadaceae; genus UBA7672. The sequence goes on from JADKDU010000003.1 coordinate 95,241, forward strand.
ATGAAGACGTGCTCGCCTTCATCACGCCCTCGATCAACGGATTGGCGAGCTTCCGGCCGCAGAGCCCGCGGACGTTCTCGATCTCGCTGACGGGCGACTTCTAGGCGGAGGTCAGGTCGCATTTGATCAAAAAGGGCGACGAAGGCCGCCACGCGGCCTTCGCGCTCAACCCAAGCTGAGCCAGTGCGACCGACCCGTTGCTACGCGGCCGCCCGTGACAGGGCCTGGTCGATATCGGCCAGGATATCGCTGATATGCTCAAGACCGACCGACAGGCGGATATAGCCTTCCGAGACGCCGCTCGCGAGCTGGTCTTGCGATGACAGCTGCGAGTGTGTCGTCGTGGCCGGATGTATCGCCAAGCTTCGTGCATCGCCGATGTTGGCGACGTGATAGAATAATTCCAGACTATCGATGAAGCGTCGGCCGGCCTCACGACCCGCCTTCAGTTCGAAGCCGACCAGTCCGCCAAATCCGCCTTGCAGATATTTGTCCGCGCGCTCGCGCGACAGGCCAGTCTGCTTCGATGGATGGATGACCGCCGCCACTTCACGTCTGCTCTCGAGAAAATCGGCGACCTTTTGCGCGTTTTCCGAATGGCGGGCGATACGCAGCGGCAGCGTTTCCAGGCCCTGAAGCGTCTGAAACGCGTTGAACGGTGATTGGGACGGCCCAAGGTCGCGCAGCATCACGACCCGGGCGCGCAGGATATACGCGATCGGGCCCAGCGGCTTGGCCGCTTCGCTCCAGATCGCGCCGTGATAGGATCGGTCCGGCGTGTTGAGCAAAGGCTGACGCTCGGGCTTTGCCGACCAGTCGAAATTGCCGCCGTCCACGATCGCGCCGCCAATGGACGTGCCATGACCGCCTATGTATTTGGTGGTGGAATAAACGACGATTGCCGCGCCGTGATCGAAGGGTCTCGCGAGCAAGGGCGTGGCCGTGTTGTCAACGATCAGCGGGATGCCGTATTCGCGCCCGATGCTTGCCACCTCGGCGATCGGGAAAACCGTGAGCTTCGGATTGGGAAGCGTTTCGGCATAATAGGCGCGCGTGCGATCGTCAGTCGCCCGCCGAAAATTCTCGGGATCGGCCGGATCGACGAAGCGGACCTCGATGCCAATATCCCTGAATGTGTTGGCGAACAGATTCCATGTGCCGCCGTAAAGATCGGTCGAGCTGACGATATTGTCCCCCGCCCTCGCTAGATTCTGGATCGCCAGCGTCGACGCGGCCTGACCTGACGCGACTGCTAACGCGGCAACTCCACCCTCGAGTGCGGCCAGCCGTTTCTCAAGCACGTCCGTCGTGGGGTTCATGATCCGCGTGTAGATGTTCCCGAGTTCCTTCAGCGCAAACAGGTTGGCCGCGTGCTCGCTCGACTGAAACTGATATGACGTCGTCTGATAAATCGGTGGGACTACAGCACCTGTGGCGCTGTCTGCACGCCATCCGGCATGCAACGCCAGCGTTTCAGGATGCAATTTGCGTTCCGACATAACATGCTCCGCTGTGTGTGCTACTCGCTCGAGGACGTTGACCGTTATAGCCTGGCCGCTGAACGATCCAGAATTTGATTGCGTATGACTGCACGTTCCAGATGCTTCGGCCTAGGCAACCACGATAAAGAAAACCGAGCCGGGATGTTCTCCGGCGCCGCAGCATTCATCCGGAGAGGAAAAAGCCGGATGACGATAGCCAAACAGTTCTGCGCGAATTCGACCTTGGCGTCGGCTTCGCCTCACGCAGCACACGCAGGAAATTGCCGCCCCAGATTTCAACGATCTATTCCTGGGTGGCGCCGCTACAAACAGACGATTGGCCAGCGACCGTCTGTCAGGGCTTTGGACGGAAGCCCAGGAGCACGTTGCCGGGCGTCTGAGCAAACATGCCATAGCCGGAACCCGATATGACCATGCCGTTCACGCCAAGGATCGAGGCGCCGTCGATTGAGCCGCCTTTTCCGGGCACGCCGTTCACTGTCTGATACTCGCGCACGGTGTCAAACTTCCAGACAAGCTTTCCGGTCTCGCCATCAATCGCGTAGAGATGTCCGTCAAGGCTGCCGGTGACGACTACGCCGTCGATCACGGTGGGGGCGCCAGAGAAGCCATAATGCCTTTCACAGAGGTTCACGCGCTTGTCCCGACCGTCACCACAATCAGGATCAACGCCGTAGGACCACTTGATCACGCCGGTATTGGCGTCGATCGCGTAGAGACCGCGCTTGAGGCTCGGATCGACCGGCGGCCCTCCGGGCACTTGCGCGCCGACGACCGAGATCGGCACGTAGACCGTGTCGTTGAGGAACGCGATGCCCCAATGGATACCGCCATTGGTTGCGCCGCCGCCGATATCGCGGCGGAAGATCACCTTGCCGGTGTCAGGATCCAGAGCCCACAGCGTCCCAGATTTCTGGCCTGCGAAAAGCACGTCCTTGCCATTCTTGAGTTTGCCCAGGATCAGCGAAGCGCCGAAGTCATAGTCCAGATACACAGTCTCAGGATGCTTGACGCAGTTCAGCTTCTCGGGCGCCGGATTGCGACCGCAGCCGGTGTTGAAGATGTCGTCAGCTAAAGCCTGGTGGCTCCAGATTTCCTTGCCGTCGGACAGGCGCACGGCGATCAGCGCGTCTGTGTTCCGGTGTGCTGGCGGCGAGTTGGCTTCATTTGTACCGAAGAAGATCAGGCCGCGCTTCTCGTCGATGACGGGCGAATTCCAGATCGGCGCGCCAGACGGTCCCAGCAACATCTTGCCGTCGCCGCGGTCGCGGATCGGCTTGGCGTCCGGCATCGTGTCATAGCGCCATTGCTGATTTCCAGTCGCCGGATCGAACGACAGCATGTAGCCATGGTTGGTGCAGCACGCCACGCGGTTATCGGATGCGCTCAGGATTTCGAACTGGCTGACCGGCACGATGATCCGGTCCTTCAGGACCCGTGGCGTCGCCGTGGTGGTCGAATAGGAATAGCTGGCGACGTTCTTGTGCCATAGCGGCTTTCCGGTCTGGGCCTCGACCACATGGACCGTCGCATCGAGGCCGGAGAAGGCGAGCACGGCGCGACCATCGGCAATCACGCCATAGCCCGGGCTGGAGCGCAGAGGCGCGCCATTTGGCGTGTTGTAGACCCACTTCACGCAGGGCTTCGCCTGATCGCTGAGATCGAAGGCGTACATCGCGCCGGTCTCAGCCACTGGTAGAAACAGGGTATTGCCCACGACGGCGCCTTGCGCGCGGATCATGGTCACGCCTGGAAAGCCGATCGCCCACGCCAGTTCAAGTTTGCCGAGTTGGGCTTTTGTCAGGCCGGTCTGCGCGGCCGTCAGCGTGCGCGTGTTGCGCTCGTCAAACCCGAAGGTCGCCACCGTGACGGGCGCTTTGAGGTCGACGACCTTGCGTGCGCCTTCGCACATCATGGCCTGGCTCCACGTCTCCGCGGTGCGCTTGTTGGAGCCGGTCAGGTATTCGATGAGTTGGCCGCGCTGCTCGTCGTCCAGCCCTGCCCCTTGCACCTTCATCTTCCCGTCGGTCAACGCGAAGGCGATGGACTGAAAGCTCATCCCCTCAAGTGTCGACTTGGCGGGCGACTTGGTCTCTTCGGGCTTGTCATGACAGGCCGCGCAATAGGCGCGATAAATAGGCTGGCCGGGATGCGGCAGCGTGATTGCGGTCCCGTTCAACGTACTCGGCGCGGAGGTTGGCGCCGGTGACTGCTGGGCTTGCGAGACACCGACCAGACTGAAAAGCAAGGCCGCAGATGTGGCTAGCTTGGCGAGGATGTGCATCCCCTTCCCTCCCTTAAACATCGCGGCTCTCCGGCCGATCGGGAATGCTATAGGCGGAATGCCGGCCACGGTAAACCGGACGGCGCATGCGACCATCGCAATAAGTGCTGTCGTCGCCAATCCCGAAAGGTCGCCGAACGACATGGGACCCGATGGGTCGGCCTATTGTGAATTGCCCTGTTCGCGTTTTCGCGCAGAATGCATGAGGAGGGAACGGCTATGCTGATACATCCAGGCGGCAGGTTCGATAACAGCGCAGCAGACAATCGGTACATCGAGGTCCGACCGCTGGCTGCGGCAATGGGGGCCGAGATTTTCGGCGTCGACGTGGAGCGCATCACGGACGCGCAGTTCGCCGAAGTCGAAGCGGCGCTGTTCCGCCACAAGATGATCTGCTTTCGCGACCAGAAGCTGACTCATGCGGGACAGGAAGCCTTCAGCCTGCGCTTTGGGCCGTTCGCGGAGGATGCCTACACCAAGGGCGTTCCAGGACACCCAAATGTGCAGCCGCTGGTCAAAGAAGCCGGAGCGCGCACCGGCGTGATCTTCGGCAGCGGCTGGCACACGGATTCTGCGTTCCTGAAGGAGCCTCCGGCGATCTCGATCCTGTATGGCGTCGACATTCCCCCCTATGGCGGCGACACCATGTGGGCTAACGCGGCGCTGGCCTATGCCTGCCTTAGCGACACGATGAAAGCCATGATCGCGCCGCTGAAAGTTCGGATGTCGATGGGCCGCGTGCTGTCGGAGGCGCGGGCGCACAACAAGGCGGATGATACTCCGATCGGACGGCTGGCTGCGACCAGAGAGCAGAAAGAGTTGTCCGACGACGTCGTGCGAAAGGTGAACGGCGCCTATCACCCGCTGGTGCGAACGCATCCGCGCACGGGCGAAAAATCGCTCTATTGCGACCAGACCTATGCGTCGGGGATCGAGGGAATGACGGAAGAGGAGTCGGCGCCGCTACTGGCGTTTCTCGTCGCGCATATCACGCAGCCCGCGTTCCAGTGCCGCCTCCGCTGGAGCGTCGGCACGTTGGCGCTTTGGGACAACCGCATCTGCGTCCACCAGGCATTCAATGATTATGACGCTTTCCGGCGCGAGCATTACCGCACCACCGTGGCGGGCGAGATTCCGCGATAACAACAAGACGATCTAAGTGTCGTGGGCGGGCGATGCGCCGCGCCCACGACGTAGAAAATGAAGACGATCTGCTAGCGAAAGAACGCCAGCTTATTCCTTCGCCTCGGCCACTCCCGCAAAGATTGACTTCCGTATGCCATTCTTGCGTCCAGCACGCTCATAGGCGCGGCCGCCGCTTAGCGTATTGAACATGGCGTAATTGCCTTCGTGGCAGGCGTACTCGTAGATCGGCTCCTTCGAGACATTGAGCGGCATCTCCCCCTTCCACGGCTGCGAATAGCGAGTGGGGTCCTCGACCGTGTATTGATAAAGGATCTGGCTTTCGCTCACGCGCGTGAAGCGCTCCGTCACCTTGCCCTTGAGCGAGATATAGCTGTTCTGCTTCGGCTCGACGTTCATCGTCTCGACCACAAGCGTGTCGCCCTCATACCAGCCAATCGAATCTCCGCCCCACTTAGGCGTGGCGCCATGGGCACGCTTGCCATTGATCGGAATGACGCGCGCATCGTGGATCATTTCCGACTGAAGCATAACGTGGGTCGGAGTTTGGACGATCTGGTAGTTGTTGTTGTACATGCCGTTATACAGCACCGGACCAGACCCGCCGGTGAAACCCCACATGCAGCGCTCGGGAATGCCGCGATCCTCGGGGTTGTCGCTCCCGAGGTCTGCATATTGTTCTTCCGATGTCGCCGCCCGCGTAGCCCTTGCAGCGGCGTTGAGATACGGGATCTGACCATTGGCGGGCTCGACGATCCAGGACGAACGGTATTGTCCGTTGATCTTGCCAAGATCGTTGCCTGGGTCCCACCAGAAGCGGTTGTAGCCTCTGTCGGGATTGGCGTCCGTCAGCAGCGTTAGTTCTTCTTCACCCTTGGTGACAGCCCGCTCGTCCTCCGCTTCCTCCTTCGCAACGCGCGTATAGATGTTGCGGTTGAAAAGCTTGGCGGCTTCCTCTTCGCTGACGATCAGCCCGCTTGCGCCCTGGGGACGCTGGATAGTCGTGATCGAGGCGCTGCTGAAGAAGCCTTGCATATCCGGCGCGCCCCAGCTGGTCCTGGGCGGAGTATAGGTTGACGCACCCTCCGCGGGCGCGCTCTGCGCAAGGGCCAGCGGCGCTCCAGCGAGCGCCCAGACGACTGAAGCCAAAATTGATGCATACTTCACGGCGCTTCTCCTCTTTTTGCTGCCGACGTTCGGATTCCGACATCGTGCTGTTTATGGTTGGACGTTGGTGGCGCGCGACGAGCTAGATCCGCCTTGCAGCTTCGCCCGTGACGGTGGTCCAGGTTCTCGTAAGATCAGTTCCCGTGTTTGTCCTGTTGTCGTTCATTTCCATGCGATGGCGGCAGCGTACGGTCGTCGTTCAACTCAGACGCGCTCCCAGTTGAAGCTTGGTTTCGAGCCAGTTCCGAACAGCTTGAGGGCGCCCTGCTCTCCCGTGGAATTTGGCCGGTAAAAGACCCAGTTCTGCCATGCCGAGAGACGCCCGAAGACCTTGGTCTCCATCGTCTCTGCGCCCGCGAAGCGCAGATTAGCTTCCATCGCCGTCAGAGCGTCCGGAGACAGGCTGGCCCGCTCTTCGAGCGCAAGCCGGATTTCATCGTCCCAGTCGAGATCGTCGGGCGTTGCAGTGACGAGCCCAAGTTCAAATGCAGCGTTTGCCGACAACGCCTTCCCGATCTGGCCGCGTACGCGCTCCAGCGAAACCTTGTCGCCATAATAGCGCGTTTCCAGACGCGACTGGTGATTGACTGCCGGAAACAGTCCGAAGTTCGCCTCATGGAGCGTGATGGCTGGCGCGTTGTCGTCGCCATCAAGCAGCGACAGCATGTAAATTCGATCGGCAGCGAGCGCGAGTTCGAGAAGAACCCCCGCAAAGCAGGAGCCTTGGTCGATGATCGCATAGAGGCTGCGGGACGTGACATCGAGCCGGGCGAAAGTTCTGCGCAGAAGGCCAACCGTTTCGCGCACCAGCCAGTCCTCGCGGCGGCTGGACAGGACGCCGCTTGCAGCAATGACAGCATCACTATCGCCGCTCGTCTTCAGCACCCACAAGCCGAGGTCCGCCTCGTTCGTTCTCAGCATGAGAATGCAGTCATCGAGTTCGCGCGCCATCGCCAAAGGCCACCAGGCATCGCCGGCGGCGTGGATCGACTCAAGGGTCGAAGGCTGCAACCCGACCGGCGCGCGTACCGTGATCGTGACGGTACGCGACGCTTGGTCGATCCTGGCGTCGACATGCTCGTAGAAAATTCCGTCATCGTGCACGCGCCGCTTCAGCGGCCCAAGCTTTATGCCGTCAGCGCGCCTCGGCCGAATTGATCCGACCGCCAATGACTCTGCGCGTTCCCTGACAAGCTCTGGGAAGCGGTTGGGCGTCGCGCTGGCATCCACAAGGCCCCACTGCTTGGCCCGGTCGGCTTTCACACCGTCAGCACTGGAGCAGAACATGTCCGCCAGATCGCGGCGGACCTTGCGCTTGTCGACGACCCGCGTGAGGCCGCCGGTGCCAGGCAGCACGCCCAGCAACGGCACTTCGGGCAAGCTGACGACCGTCGAACGATCATCGACCATGACGATCTGGTCGCACGCAAGCGCGACCTCATACCCCCCGCCAGCGCATGTTCCGTTAACCGCCGCCAGGAATTTGAGGCCGTCATGCGCGCTGGAGTCTTCGAAGCCGTTGCGCGTTTCATTGGTGAACTTGCAGAAATTCACCTTCCATGCGTGCGAGGACGCGCCGAGCATGTAGATGTTGGCGCCGGCGCAGAACATACGGTCCTTGCCGCTCGTCAGCACGACGCAAGCGACCTCGGGATGCTCAAAACGAATTCGCTGAATGGCGTCATGCAGTTCGATATCGACGCCAAGATCGTAGGAATTGAGTTTCAGCTTATAGCCCGGAACAATCGTCGCTCCCTCGTCCACATCGAGGGTGAGGGTGGCGATGCGGCCATCGACCTGCACTTTCCAATGCGAATAGGCCTCGCCGCTTCGTTCAAACAGGATCACAGAATTCCTCCACGAGGCATGCATAATAATGCATGTTTCGGGGTCGTGCGCCAGCCCTTATTGAGAGCTTGAAACCGCAGCGCAAAGCTCCCGCAGGCTTTCAGCTGGCGTCTTGTCCGACGTGCTGATGACCGCATCGGCCCTGCCGTAAAGGGCCTCGCGGGTTTTCAGGATCCGCCGCAGATCTGACATGGACTGCCGGTTGTCAGTCATGGGCCGCATGTCGCCTTGCGCCACCACACGTTGCATGTGCTCGGCAGGCGAGGCTTTCAGCCAGACCGTATGGCAATTCAGCAGCAGATGTTCGAATGTCCCCGGATCCGAGACAATGCCCCCGCCGGTTGCGATGACCACCCGTGGATTGTTCTTGATGATCCGATCGAGACATTGACGCTCAAGACGCCGGAAACCGGGCTGGCCATAAAGGTCGAAGACCGCACTCAGAGGAGCCTTTGCGGAAGCCTCGATCTCCTTGTCCAACTCGATGAAGGGACACGTCAGTCGTTGCGCCAGAAGCTTCCCAAGCGTCGATTTGCCCGCTCCACGAAGGCCGATGAGGGCAATTCGGCTGCTCCGCTCTGACTTGGCGGAGCGACCGAAATTTTCAACCAATAACGTGTGCGCCTTGCGTATTTCAGGCGGCGACAACCTGCCGAGGAATGCAATCAGATGCTGCAAATCAGTGGCCGGCTCAGGTCCATCGAGCGACAAGGCTTCGACCGGGGTATCCAGCGCATGCGCGAGTTGGCGAAGCAGCAGCACGGAAATATTGCCTTTGCCCGATTCCAGCTGGGCCAGATAACGCTCCGACAGGCCGGAATCCTTGGCCAGTATCTTCCGCGTCATCCCACGCCGCGCCCGCAGCTCGCGCACGCGCTCCCCTAGACGAAGGAGATAAACGGCGTCGGATTTTTCTTCAGTCTCCCTTTTGTCAGCCTTATGCCGGGTCATGCCTGCCTACCTGCAATCACGCAAAAACGGGTTGCTTGTACTAACACGTGCATTATAGTTCCTATACAGGCTTTTCCAACCTGGAGTCACGCGTTGAGCCAAGCGATCACACTTCTCGTGGGAACCATGACCGGCACCGCCGATTTGGTAGCGCAGGAAGTGGCGGAAGTCCTGGGAAGCCTTGGTTATTCCCCGCGCATTCAATCCATGGAGAACGCGCAGGCCGGAATTTTTGGCTCCGGCGGTGTTTTTCTGGTTATCAGTTCGACCTATGGCAATGGCGATGTCCCCGACAATGCGCAGGCCCTGTTCGCGCAATTGGCCAACGAGCGCCCCGATCTGACACGAACGATCTACGGCGTAATTGCTCTGGGCGACACGACCTACAAGGCAACCTTCTGCCAGGGCGGCCTGAAATTCGATCGCCTCCTGACAGAGCTCGGTGCAACCCGCGTTGGAGAGCCGCTCCTGCACAATGCATCAAGCGGCGATCTGGCGGAAGATATGGCGTGCGAGTGGGTAAGGGACTGGATTTCCGGCGAGCTGGCGCCGGCAATCGCCGCCTGATTTCAGGCCACCGTCCACCGCCGAAGATGCGGGGACTGAGGGAGGATAATATATGGACATGCGCACCGCGCCTGTTGGCCATTACAATGCCGCCGAAGATCTGATTGGTCGCAATCACGCTCGCGGCGACAAGGTTGCGTTCATCGATGCGCGCGGCTCCTACACCTTTGGCGATGTGTCTGTCGGCGCGGCCAAGACCGCAGCCGGTCTCGGCTCATTGGGACTTGCACCTGGCGATCGTGTCGCCATATGCGCGGTCGACAGCATCGAGTTTGTTTTCTCGTTCCTGGGCGCCATCAAGGCTGGCCTCGTTCCGATCGGACTCAACACGCTCTTCAAGGCGAAGGACTACGAATACATCTTGGCTGATAGCGGGGCCAAGGCCGCTATCGTGTCCGAACCCATCGCTCCACATTTTCGGGAAGCGGGAAAGCAGATCGAGTGGACGGGCGCCCTCATCGTAATAGGAACCCCGCACGCCAATGAGATCGGCTTCTCCACTTTGCTGCTGCACGGGACACGGGCCGATTATCATCCCTCGAGCGCGGGCGATATAGCGTTCTGGCTCTACTCTTCGGGTTCGACGGGGCGTCCGAAAGGCGCGCCTCATCGACACTATAGTCTGGTCCAGACGGCGCAGTTGTTTGGCCAAGACACGCTGGGAATTCGCGAAAGTGATGTCGTCTACTCGGGGGCCAAGCTTTTCTTTGCATACGGACTTGGAAACGCCCTCAGCTTCCCGATGGCGGTGGGCGCGACAGCGATCTTGTTCCCCGACCGCGTCACGCCTGCAATCGCTGTCGACGTCGTCACCAAGCACGGCGTCACCGTCTTCTGTGGAGCGCCGACGCTTTACGGCGGTATTTTGGCTGCCGGCTTGGCCAATCAAATCCACGGTTCCAGGTTACGACTATGCCTCTCGGCCGGAGAGGGCCTTCCCTCCTCCATTGGAGAGGCATGGGCGGCTACTACCGGCCTTGAGGTCGTGGACGGCATCGGCTCGACGGAAATGCTGCATATCTACATTTCCAATAAGCCCGGAGATGTTGTCTACGGGACGACCGGGAAACCGGTGCCAGGCTACGAAGTCCGTCTGATCGATGAAGATGGAAGAGAAGTCGCTGCAGGAGAGTTTGGCGAACTGTGTGTGCGCGGGCCAACGATGACTCCCTTCTACTGGAATCAACCGGAAAAAACCGCGTCAACCTTCGTCGATGGCTGGATGCGCACGGGCGACAAGTTTGTTTGCGATACGGATGGCCGCTACACCCACCGCGGCCGGGTCGACGACATGCTCAAGGTCAGCGGCAACTGGGTTTCGCCGACTGAAGTCGAGAGCACCCTGCTGACGCATGACGATGTTCTTGAAGCTGCTGTCGTTGGCGTGAATGACAGCGCCGGCCTTCTGAAGAGCATTGCATTTATCGTTTGCAAACCAGGTGTCGTTGGCGGAGACGAGCTGGCCGCTCGCCTCAAGGAACACGCAAAGATGCGCCTCGCGCCATACAAATATCCGCGCTTCATCCAGTTCGTTGCCGAACTACCAAAAACAGCGACCGGAAAAGTCCAGCGCCACATACTCCGTGATCGCGCTTCTTCGATGAGCGTGGAGAACGCTCAAGGCTAACCGCAGATTGCGGGCGCTGCATCCTCCTTCTTTCAGGCGGACCCTAACGCCCTCGTCGTTGCGATGATGGTCTTCCCCCGGGAATCAGACGATGCTTTCCAATCAGCCGTCAGCGCTCATACGTCATTGCCTCGCCAGGAAATCCTTGATCGCGGCCAAGACAATATCGGGTTTTTCCTTGTGCGGAACATGACCGCAACCCTGCAGGATAAGCGCCCTGGCAGGCCCATGCGTCAGACGCACAATCTGGTTGGGATGGATCTCCGAGCCATATTCGTCGCAATCTCCATGGATCGCAAGAACCGGACATTGAACACGGCTGAGATCGTCATCGATACGCCAATCCGCAAAGCCAGGCGAAAGCCAGCTCTCCGTCCAGGCGTCGAGCACCCATTGCGCCTTGTCTCCATGATACCGCATTAGACGGTCGAGTTGGCCAGGAACGGAAAAGGCCGACTTCGCCGCGCGAATACCAGACAGTGTGCGGTCTTCAGCGAAGGTCTGAGCAGACTCAGTGATCAACGCCAGACAATCGGCGCCCTCGACAGCTGCGCACACGGCGGCCATCGCCCCCCCAACGCTGTGACCCATCAATATCGTTTGCCTGATACCGAGCGCAGACTTCAAGGCCGGCAAAGCAGTACGCGCCTCGTCCGACACAAAATCGAGTTTCAGCCGGTCAGGATTTGGATCGGACCGACCAAATCCCAATCGATCATAGGCGACGACCACCCGCCCCGCGGACAACGCCAGCTCACCTGGAAAATCGCGCCACAAATCCGCGCACCCCAGTGAGTCGTGGAACAGGATGATCGGAACCTCGCCAGCAAGTGCGCCTGCTGGCGGGCTCCACATGCGGGCAAAGATGCTTCCCCCTGGAAGAGCGATGCGATGATCGCTTATATTTGGCGATGCAGAATTCGCAGTCATGAGTGAGCTTCTATCCGTTCGATCTCGGACGCTTTGCAAATGAGACTTCTGTCGAGCGAGATGACGGAAATCCGGCGAACGGGCAACCCGCTTCACTTCATGCGCTCGTCCAGTGATCGAACGTTCGAGGCAGTGCGAGTCATGCCCTCGCCGGCTGGCGCGCCGCGATTTGGTGAAATGGCGTTCTTGAGCGGAAAGCTCTCGTCTGAGGCCTGTTGTTCGGTAAGCGCTGCATTGGCGGCGATCAACCGCCGGCCCATGACATGATCGGCGCCGCGATTGACCGATTCGACCGCAACCAGGCGATCCCCGCAAAAACAGAAAACCGAGAACGAGCCCGACGCCGGCGAACCCCGCACAACAAATCGATCTGCCGTTTGTGCGAGTCCCGCCATTTGCAACTTCATGCCGCCTTGATCGCTCCAAAACCACGGCAATGCCGAGTACGGGGCAAGATGACCGGTTATGGTGTGCGCTGCGTGTCGCGCCTGGTCCGTTGCATTCTGGACAGACTCGACACGCATCATCGCGTCGTTTGCTGGAAAGCGCGCACAATCTCCGATCGCCAGCACATCGGGATCGGAGGTCCGGAGGAACGTATCGACCAGCACGCCGTCCAGCACATCTAGGCCGGCGGCGGCGGCAAGATCGACGTTTGGCGTCATGCCGACGCCGACAAGCGCAAGCTCTGCCGGCAACGTCTTGCCCGAACTCAGCTCGAGGCTCTGCAACCGACCTTCGCCATGCAGGGCGACGACTTTCTCGCCAAAGCAAAGCGAGACGCCATTGGCGCGATGAACGTCCTCCACATGCCGCGCGGTGATTTCGGATACCGAGCGGCCAAGCAATCTGCCGGCCAGCTCCACCAGGCAGACGTTGACGTCCAGGCTTCGGGCAACACAAGCAAACTCGAGCCCGATGAAGCCGCCCCCGATGACGACCACATTCCGCACCGCGCCAAGACGCGCCTTTATATCGGCTGCGTCCGAGAACGTGCGCAGGCCAACGACGCCATCAAGCTCCGCTCCGGGCGCCGACAGGACGGCGCGCCGCCCTCCGGTCGCCAGGATAACCTTGTCGTAGGGAAGCTTCTGTCCATCCGCCAAAACAACGACGCGCCCGCTACGGTCAATCGCAACCGCGCGATTTCCCGATAGGTATTTTATGCGCTGCTCCGCATAAACTTCAGGGGATTTGAGAAGCAGGGCATCCCCGTCCTGCTTCCCCAGCAGGTAGCTCTTTGACAATGGCGGGCGTTGATAAGGAAGCTGCGCTTCGTCGCTGACGAGCGTTATTGCCCCCTCGAAGCCGAGATCACGCAGAGAAACAGCTGCGTGCGCCCCTGCATGACCCGCCCCAATGACAACAACGTTCTGGGTCACTCCGCTGATCTTTCCACGTCAAGCGAGGCGGACGTACTCATAGTCGACCGCGAGGTTGTTGATTCCGCGATCCGGCGGGGCAATCCAGCTCGCCATCTTGCCGGGTTCGACAACCGGCTTCATCAGGCTGTGGACGAAGGCTCGATCAGCTTCTGTGGGTAACCATTCCGCTTGATGGGCGGCAAAGGCTTCGTGTGAAACGGGCTTGCCTTGCAGGTCTGTCGGGACATTCGCCCATACACCAATTGAACGGCGGAATTTTGGGCTCGGCAAGCTATAGCGCAATTCGAAGCCGGCCTTCTCGATCATACGATTCCAACGCTTGAGCCCGATCTCGCAATCTCTGATGTAAGCGCCTCGTGTGACATCGTTCATCGCGTTGCGAAGCGGAATTTCCTCCGAACCTGCTGGCGTGTGCAACAGATATGACTGATCGATGGCAAGGTGGTCGTCGTAGGTTGCCTCATCCGGCCTGCCCTTCAGTCCAGATGCGAAATACAAGGCCGCGTTGGATGACGATTCTGATCCGAACAGGTCAAGCGCGGAGGAGAACCAGTAGTTCATGTACTTCTGAATTGTCGGCAGATCGATCGCGCCCGCTTTGCGCACCGCTTCGGGATCGTCAGAGCCGATTTCCTTCATCACTTCGAGCGTGCGGCGCGTCACCCTGGCGATCCCGGTATCGCCGATGAACATGTGGTGCGCTTCTTCCGTAAGCATGAACTGGCAGGTCCGCGCCAGCGGATCGAACGCCGATTCAGCCAGGCTCTTCAGCTGATACTTGCCGTCGCGGTCGGTGAAATACGTGAACATGTAGAAGCTGAGCCAGTCGGAGATCGGCTCGTTGAACGTACCGAGGATGCGCGGCTTGTCGCTGTCGCCCGAATGCCGCTGCAGCAGCTCCTCGGCTTCCTCGCGGCCATCTCGTCCGAAATAGGCGTGAAGGAGATACACCATCGCCCACAGATGCCGCCCCTCTTCCACATTTACCTGGAAAAGACCACGAAGGTCATAGAGCGAGGGACAAGTCAGCCCCAGCAGCCGTTGCTGTTCGACAGAAGCTGGTTCGGTATCGCCTTGCGTTACGATCAAGCGCCGCAGCGTGGAACGATGCTCGCCCGGCACCTGCTGCCATGGCTGCTTTCCGAACTCGTCGCCGAAGCCGATCGTCTTGTTCGGATCCGGCTCGGCAAGGAAGATGCCCCATCGATAATCAGGCATGCGCACCCGGCCATAATCCGCCCAACCCTTTGCATCGACCGAGACAGCCGTCCGCAGGTAGACGTCTGCACTCTGGAAGTCCGTCGGACCCATGCCCTTCCACCACTCCAGGAAGGCCGGCTGCCATTGCTCAAGCGCGCGCTGCAACGTGCGGTTGTCGCCGAGTCCCACATTATTCGGGATGCGCTCTTGGTAGTTAATGGCCATCTCAGATGCGCTCCCGGTTGAAGCTTGGCGCCATTGCCCCATCATCGACATTGAGAATGAGGGTAGCGATGTAGCTATCGACCCTGGGCTTCCAGTGCGCGTAGGCTTCACCGCTTCGTTCAAACAGGATCACAGAATTCCTCCATGGCGCATGCATAATAATGCATGTTTCGGAGGCGCGCGCCAGCCCTTGTTGAGAGCCTGAAATCGCAGCGCAGAGGTCGCGCACGCTTTCTGATAGAAAGCCCCTCCGCTTGCGATGACATCCATCGGATCGCTCTCGATGATCCGATCGAGGCATTGACGCGCACGAAGCTACAAGCCCAGGCGGAGCATTGTGGTCGAAGATCGCACTCAGAGCCGCTGTTGCCGCCTGCGGACTGCGCGTACCAACGAGGCGCAACAAATCTGCATTATAATACATGCGCCTTTGTCGCGATGCGGGCGGCCCGCCAAACGAACATCATCCTTGTCGACGCCTGGACGGGACTGCCGATTTTGTAGCTTGGGAAAATAACCGGCGTCCCGAGAAGCCGACGAGACGTCCTGCAAGTGGAAGCCATGGAGCGCGCCAGGTCCGTTGTCTTCGCTCCCCCAGGACGAACATGCGCGCCGCTCTCTGGCTGCATCTCATGCACCGTGCGGCCCTTTTTCTGCAGTACTTGCACCCATTGACGGCGCCGACGTCAGGCCGATCGCATCGCCACGCCGCCTCTGTAGGACCGCGGATGAAAACCTTTCGCAGGGGAAGCGAATGACGCAGCAGCGAATTAGCGCTCCGGGGAAGAAATCACGGAAGCGCGCACGTGTTTTACGCCGTTCATACCTGATGATTCGCGCGCCCTGGGGCATCAGAGCAACACTCGTCAGCTTCCTCTTATCACCGCTAGACAAAAATACCTGACGATGCTCTTTGGAGAATGAGCGCCTTTGGCATCAGACCAACATTGAATAAATAAGCCGTCGGCATTTAGACCAACGGTTAAGGGGAGAAGGAATCGATGAAGTCCTACATTAGACGCACTGCGTCCGTGATTGCGCTTGGCCTGGTGGCCGGCGGAACGGGCGTCGCCTTTGCTCAGCAATCAGCAACGCCTGCCCCGGAAACGGTCCAGCCGGGCCCGGCGGAGGATGCCGATGACGACGACAAAGTCATCATCACCGGTTCGCGCGTCGCCAGCGGCGCCGACGCCCCGACCCCGGTCACGGCCGTCACCACCGAGGCGATCAACGCGGTCGAGCTTCCGAACGTCGCCGACGCGCTGATCCAGTTGCCATCTCTCAGGACGTCCGTTTCGTCGGCCAAGGGCGGCATGGGCCTCACCATCGGCTCGCAGCTCAACCTCCGCAGCATCGGCGCGTTCCGCACGCTGGTGCTGGTTGACGGCAAGCGCTTTGTCACCACCGCGCCGTTCAGCGCCGGCCAGAGCATCGCGGTCAACGTCGACGCCATCCCGCAGGGCCTGATCCGTCAGGTCGACACGGTGACCGGCGGCGCCTCTGCGGCTTACGGCTCCGACGCCGTCGCCGGCGTGGTCAACTTCATTCTCGACCATGACTTCGAAGGTATCAAAGCTGAAGTGGGCTACGGCCAGACGCAACGCCGCGATGGCGTCCGTTATGGCGGCGAGCTGGACTTCGGCGGTTCATTTGACGAAGGCCGCGGCCACGTCCTCGCCAGCATCGAATACAACCGCGACGAAGGCATCCAGAACGACCCCATCAGCTACAAGGCTGCCCGCGACTGGCAAGAGCATCCGATCGGTCGTGAAACCTTGGGCACGGGCCTTGCCATTGTCGAGAACGCCACCTTCCCGCTGTTTCCGATCAACAGCCTTATTACGGGTTGCCGCCAAGGCACGACGCAGCGGAACTACGCAACTTGCCCGATCTTCGGCACAAGCTTCAACGACGCTGGCACCGCGACGCAGGCCTACAATTTCGGCGTCCGCAACACGCCCAGCACCGGCACGCGCCGGCTCAACCTTCGCCAGTGGCGGCGACGGTTATAACCCCGGTCCAGGGGCGCTGCTGTCCACGCCGACCATCCGCAACTCGATGTTCATGCGCGCCGACTATGACTTCTCGGACCAGCTGAACGTCTATGTTGAAGCCAACTACGCGCGAACAAAATCGCGCGCCGAAGCTGGCGCGGGCACGGGGACGTTCGTTACAGCCAACCCGCTGGGCTTCACGCTTCCCAGCACATACGCCTACATACCGGCGAACCTCGCTGCGCAGATGGCGACGAACAATATCAACCGGATCAACGTTCAGAAGCAGTTTGCTTTTAACGCCAAACAGATGTTCGAGAGCCGCACGCAACCGGATCGTCACCGGCGCGACCTACGACTTCGACGACAACTGGTCGGGCGACATCTATTACACTTACGGTGAAACCAAGAGCCAGATGACGCTGAACGACTTCAGCGACACGATTGCGATGGCGAACGCCCTGACCGCGGTTCGGGCTGCCTGACGGCAATCGTATCACAATGGCGTCCCAGGTGATTACGCTCGGACCAGGTTGATCGTGCTGTGCCGTGGAACATCTTCGGTCGTGAGGAATTTTCGAAAGAGCTGCAAGATTACGTCAACCCGCAAAACATGTACTTCAACGAAAATACCCAGCAGGTGATCGAAGCGACCATCACAGGCACGTTGTTCGAACTGCCAGCTGGTGCGGTCGAAGTCGCGGCCGGCGGCGGCTATCGCAAGGAAACCCTGAACGAGAGCAGCGACGCACTCGGACTGGCTCGCAAGAATAACGGGTTTAACGGCGCCCCCGGCGCGCTGATCTATATCAACGCACCGGCGATCAAGGGCGACCTCGAACTGTTCGAAGGCTTCGGCGAAGCACAGATTCCGCTGCTCTCCGACCTGCCCTTTATCGACTCGCTCGAAGCGAACGTCGCTGCCCGCTACACCGACTACTCGACCTCGGGCGGCGTCACGACCTGGAAAGCCGGTTTGGTTTGGGTGCCGTTCGATGGTCTGCGCATCCGCGCCGCCCGTTCGAAGGACATCCGCGCGGCGAACCTGGTTGAACTGTTCAACCCGGCATCGACGGGATTTGGCGCCGTGCTTGATCCGGTGAAAGCCGGCCAGAGCGTTTCGATTGTTCCGATCACCTCGGGCAACCCGGAGCTGGACCCGGAAGAAGCCGAAACGAGCACGATCGGTTTCGTATGGAACCCCAGCTTCTTCCCGCAATTCACCGCGACGGTCGACTACTTCAACATCGATATCGAAGGCGCTATCTCGACCATCACTTCGCAAAGAACGCTGGATCTCTGCACCGCAAGCGCTCAGCCGCAATACGCATCCTATGCAACCTACTGCTCGCGAATTTTGCGCGACAACAACAACGACCCGAACGGTAACCTGCTGACCATCAGGTTGCCTTACTCCAACCTGGCGACGCTCGCGAACAGCGGCCTCGACGTTGAACTGGGTTACACCGAAGACCTCCCGGTGTTCGGCATCGACGGCCGGTTCTCGCTGCGCGCCTTCGCGACTTACGTCTACGAAAACAGCTCGGCCACGCCGGGGATCCCGGCGATCACAGTCGACAGCGCAGCGGCTGTCGGCCAGATGCAGGGTCTGATCACGGCCAGCTACGTCTTCGACGACTGGTCGCTCGGCCTTTCATCGCACTTCGTAGGGCCGGGACGTTTCGACCCCACCCTGATTGTTGCGTCGACCGGCGCACCGCGGCGTTACAAAGGCGACCTGGCCGAAAGCCAGTGGTGGACTGACCTCTCGGTCAAGAAATCGTTCGGCGATTGGGAAGTGTTCGGTTCGGTGTTGAACATCTTTGACAAGGATCCGCCGCTGTTCCCCTTCACCAACACGAGCTCTGGCTTCGGCACGAGCAACACCTACGACACCCATGGTCGTCGTTATCAGATCGGCGCGCGCATACAGATGTAAGCTAGCGTCGCGAGCGATCAGCTCGACAATGAGGCCCGTGACTCGGCTCCGCCCAGTCACGGGCCTTTTTTGTTTGCGACGGCGCCTAGGGATGATTGGAGACTCGTCAGCGCACCCGTATTCATTGCTGAGAGACGTATGACCTATTCGGCAACGATCGAGCTGCGCTTGGACGAGGCGATTGTGGAGGTGCGGAGGCAGAACCTGGCAGGCTGGGCCGTTAGGATTCTCTCCCCGTCGAACGTTCTTCGTTACTTGAATTGTCGCGCTGCGAAATCGAGTTCGACCAGACCGCTTCACGACGTGGAGCGATGGTCGCGCTCCAAACCGATCAATGATCAGGCGACAAGCACGACCGCATCGCGCCAAAGAATGAGAAATCACAGCGATCGAGCACTATCGCCGCGGCGCTCGATGAGGCGTTCAAAAGCGGACCGAGACTCACATCGTCGCCAATCCCGCAGGCGCACCCGCCGGCGCGGCCGCGCTGGCCGGATCGCCGCACCAATCGGCCGAAGACGACCCGACCAGCGGCGTCACGTGGACCCCGTCGCTTGGGAAGATCGTGACGTGCGGGTGGTTTTCAAACAGTTCGACCGCCGCCTGATATGAAGGCGCGCACAACGACGAGCACGGTCAGCTCTTTGACGTCGTATCCGCCACGCCGTCCTCAGTCGTGCGCTTGGTCGGCCCGAGCGGCCCGCCCTGATAGACGATGTCGGCCGCATGGTCCGCGTCCCACATCGTCAGCGCCGCGAGCCCCACCTCGTCCTTCGCGCGCAGCTCCTCGGTCATCGCATGCCAGGCCCGCCATTTCGGCGACGCCTTTTTGCTGGCGAGACCCCGAGATAGCGGCCATTGGCGCGCAAATATTCCCTTCCCGTTGCGAGCCTTTGGCCGCCCGCATCCTGCTCCCAGCGCTCATCACGGTGAAAGCGGGGACCCAGACCAACGCGCATCGCCCGCGACGGATCAGCAACCGATCGAAAAGACCAACTCGCCTTCAGGCGTCGAGGACAATATGCAGGTGCACTCGTTCGTAAAACGCATAGGCGGAAAATCGCCGAGGCACGCGCAGACCCGCCAGCCCGCGCCCGCACGAGGCAGGGAAGTGATCAATGCTCGAGAGCGTCGGCCAGTTCCTCGAAACTTTCCAGCTGCAGATCGTATGCGCCCTTGGCAGGCGTCTGGATCGGGGCTCCCACGCCGTATTCGTCCTTCCGCCGGACGTAGGCCGTCCTCAGGCCCTGCTTCGCCGCAGCATCGAGATCCCACATGTGACACGCCACCATCATTATCTCAGACGGCTTCAGGTCGAGCAGCAGCGGCGCGCTGTCGTAGAGGACCGGCATGGGCTTGTAGGTGCGCACGAAATCCGCGCCGAGAACCACATCCCACGGCAGGCCGGAGCGCTTCGCCATGTTCACAACGAGCGCGGTGTTGCCGTTCGACAGCGCAGCGAGGATGAAATGTTTCTTCAGTCGCGTCATCGCCGGCACCACATCCGGCCACGGGTCTAGCCGCCGCCAACTCAGCGCGAACTGATCTTTCTCTGCGTCGCTGAGATCGACCCCGAACTCGGCGACGACAGGATCCAGCATCTCACGATGCAACTGATCCATCGTCACATACCCACGTCTGCCGCTGCGCACCTCGTCCATCGCCGGCAGAAAATCCCTGCGCCAGCGATTGGCGAACGCCACCCAGTCAAGACTATGCCCGCGCGGGCCCAGCATTGCCCTGGATTCGCGTGCTATGCCGCCACACCAGTCAACGGTCGTTCCGAACACGTCGAATGTCAGCGCCTTGATTCCGGAAAAATCGCTCATGGGCGAACCTCGCACGATGCGAAATCCGACTCCAGAGAAACGCTGAGAGACTCACGATCAATTTTCGTCCAGCCGGTCCTCTGTCTCACCTGCGACTTCGGCAATCCGCGCCATGAACACGAGGCTTCAGATATCTGAGAGGGCGCGAAGCGGAGGAATGATAGCGCTCGATCGCGCACGCGGATCCTCTGAGGCGCTGTTCGCTTGAGACGTAGCAGCCTTGGCTTTTTGCGCAGCATTCGCCGAGGATGTCACAGCAGTTCGCAGATCCAAGAATGGAAGCGATGGCATCGCCGCGTCCGATAGCAGGTTCGTTTTTTTGCTATTCGCCAGATCGTGCGAACAAAACTCGCGCAACACGAGCCAATCGGCTCCGCATCAGCTTTCACGCTCAGGCAACGACAGCCCACTATCCAGGTCGAAATAGGCTCTCGCAAGCGCCGAACCCAGCCGGGCATGAACATCCTCGACAGTTCGAATCTGCGCGATTGCCTTGGCATTGCGCCATGCATCCCCGGATTGGCTCGATGATCATAACCGCGGATCGCCCTCGCCCAGTCACGGGCCTTTTTGTTTGCCCCAACCACTGCTAAGGCGCTTTGCAAATTGCCCGCCCGCAAAGCCGGGGGTCGGGACTAAAAAAGGGGAGCGTAAATGCTAAAGGTTCAGGACCGTCTGGGACGGCGCGCCTACATTTTTGCCGCGAGCCTTATGGCGTCCTGCGTCGCCGCCGTGGCGTCAGCGCAGCAGCCGCCCCCGCTGGTGATCCCACCGAACAAGGACGCCGCCTATAATGTGGCGACGCAAGCCCGCGAAAAACTGCTGCAAGGCCTGACACCCGTCGATGACGCGATGCGCCAGAATCCAGCGCCTGGCGACTGGCTCAACTGGCGTCGCACTAACGATGCGTATGGCCGCAGCCCGTTGAAGCAGATCGACCGCTCCAACGTCTCCAAACTTCAACTGGCCTGGAGCTGGCAGCTGTCCCAGAGCTCCAACGAAACCACGCCCCTCGTCCACAACGGGGTGATGTTTGTCGTCAGCGGCAACCGTGTGCAGGCCTTCGACGCCTCCAGCGGCGATGTCCTCTGGCAATACGTGCGCACTCTTCCGGCCACCTTGAACAACGGTTCTGGCTCGATCAACCGGAGCATGGGCATTTCCGGCAACAAGCTGTTTCTGGCGACGCCCGACCGCCACATGATCGCGCTCAACAACAAGACAGGCGAGCTGTTGTGGGATGTGCCGGCGGCCGAGGGCAAGGCGGCCGAAGGCAATCCGAACATGACGGGTGGCCCGCTGATCGTCAAAGACAAGGTGATCATCGGCCTGTCCAATTGTAACCGCGTGCGTGGCGGCTGCTACATCACAGCGTTCAATGCGGAGACCGGCAAGGTCGACTGGCGATTCAACACGATCGCGCGCACCGGCGAGCCCGGCGGCGATACCTGGAACGGCGCTCCCGATGACGAGCGCTTTGGCGGCTCGGTCTGGACCGCGGCGACCTACGATCCCGAACTCAATATGGTCTATGTCGGCACCGCGCAGACCTATAACCTGTCCACCCTGCTTGCTGTGCGTCCGGGCGCGACTGGCGTCAGCAACAACGACGCCCTTTACACCAACACGACGCTCGCGCTCGATCCCGAAACCGGAAAACTGATCTGGCACTATCAGCACTTCAACGGCGAAGTCTGGGATCTCGACTGGGTGTTCGAACGCACCCTGATGACGCTGAGGGTCGACGGCAAGGACCGCAAGGTCGTCGCCACGGCCGGCAAGCTCGGCATCTTCGACGTGCTCGACCGCAAGACTGGCGAATACCTGTTCTCACGTGATCTCGGCTATCAGACGCTGGTGAAGGAGATCGACAAGAAGACCGGCCGCAAGATCATCGATCCCAAATTCACGCCTGTCGTGAACCGGACGGATATCATCTGCCCCCACCCGGGCGGCGGGCGCAACTGGACGGCGTCGACCTACAACCCGGCCACACGCATCCTCTACATCCCCGTCATCGACTCCTGCATGTATTACACATGGCTGAAGCGGACGCCCGAAGAGATCGCTGCCGGCGGCAGCGACATTCGCTGGCAAAACTATGTGCCCGACAATTCGGATGGCAATTTCGGCTATGTGCAGGCGTTCGACATCACCACCGGCAAGACGCTGTGGAAGGCGAAACACCGCGCCGTGGAGTCAGCGGCGCTGCTGTCGACCGATGGCGGCGTGATCTTCCAGGGCAGCCGCGACCGCCGCTTCCGCGCTCTCGATGAAAAGAACGGCGCAACGCTATGGGAAACGCGCCTGCCCGCCCAGCCCAGCGCCTATCCGGTCACCTACACCGCCAACGGCAAGCAGTATGTAGCCGTGACGACGGGCGGCGGGGGGCCGCTCGACAACGGCTTTATCTCCTACACACCCGAACTGGTAACGCCGACGGGTGGCAACACGCTAATGGTCTTCGCGCTTCCCGACACAAAGCGCTGATCGGGAGAAACACACGGATGCTTTTTCAGCCTGTGGAGGCCTCCGGGCCGACAGGCTGAAAAGGCGCCGCGACGCGCTTAGCGTTTCGCCGCAGGACGAAACATAGACAGTTTCGATGAACCCTGCGGCGCGGCCGAGGCAGTGCCGAAGTTCGTCGCGAGATAATCCGCGATCTTCGTGAAATCTTCTTCGGTTCCTTCCGCGCCGAAGGCGCGCATCGAGTTGACCTTCAGCCCCCATTCATCACGCGACATGCGCTGGGCGGTCGCCTGTTCGAGACCGTGGCAAACGCTACAGGTAGCGGCGAACTCCGCCTTTCCTGGTCCCTCGGGAAGCTCTTGCGCGTAGGCCGTGGCGGCCGTCATCGCCAGCCCTGCGACAGCCGCAAGATTCACCGCTCTCAGCGCCATTTTATCAATCCAGACAACGTTGAAGATCGCGACGATATACCTTCCCGGCGCGTCACAGTCGAGGCGCGGATACAGCCGCACACGACCTGTTGTCCACGCCTCGGCCAGCGCAGTTGCGGAACGGTTTTCTGATAAAGCGAACATACCCCGCGCGAGGAACTGAAGCGCCGGGCGGAATGTCGCGATAAGGCCGGTGTTCGCGCTGCCGGCGAGCGCTGCGGATGGAATCGCGAACCGCCGGCTTGGATCGCCTGCACCCTGCCAGAAACAGAGCAAATCAGGCGATTGACCGACCTCTCGAGGAGGTCGAGAAATAGGTCAAGAAGCCGAAACGGCGCATGGGAGGGACTTAGATGTTTTCACGATACAATCGACGTGATCGGACGACCGCGCCTTCAGGCTTCCTGGACAAGCGCGCCCGGTCCGCACGAACGGCCTGCAGCGCAGCCTGCCTGGCCTTGATGACGTTGACCACGTCCGGCGCCGCTCAGGCCCAGGACGCCCCGGCGCCTCAGGTGCTGATGGCGGCCGGCCAGAAGGTTAAAGTTACGACGATCCCGGGCGTCACCTTCCCCTGGGCGATCGATTTCCTTCCGAATGGCGACGCTCTGATCACCGAAAGAAACCAGAGCACGCTGCGTCTCCTGCACAACGGCAAGCTGGACCCCAAGCCGATTACCGGCCTCCCGCCAGTCATGCAGGTCAAGGGCGGCCCGCGCGGCGGCGTCGATGTGATCGTTCACCCGCAATACGCGACAAACAAGCTGATCTACGTTGCCTACTGGCAACCGATGCCAGGCAGACCGGAGATTGCACGTCCGGCGCTGATGCGCGCCCGTTACGACGGGGGCGACAAGCTCACCGATGTCAAAGACATCTTTGTTTCCGACTCCTGGAACGAAGCGACCGCAACGCGCATCACGTTCGGCCAGGACGGCAAGATCTACATGGTCATCGGCACGGCGTTCGTGAACAGCGCCGCCAAGACTCCCATCGAGTACGGCAACAACCTCGATGCCCAGGATCCGATGAAGGACGCGGGCAAAGTCCTGCGCCTCAACGACGACGGCTCTATTCCGCAAGACAATCCGTTCGTCGGAAATCCGAAGTACAAACCCGAAATCTATGCCCTCGGCATCCGCAACTCGATGGGAATGTTTTCCGAGCCAGGGACCGGCAAGTTGTGGCTCACCGACAATGGCCCGCGCGGCGGCGACGAAATCAACGTCATCAAGCCAGGCGCCAACTATGGCTGGCCGCTGATCACTTACGGCCGCTCCTATATCTATGACCTCGAAGGCAAGGTCAGCGGCAACAACGTGCCGCCGCCGGAGCAGCCGCCGACGCATGCCCCAGGCCTGGAGCAACCCTTCATGTACTGGGTGCCATCGCCTTCGCTGACGGCCATCACCATCTACAAGGGTGATAAATTCCCGGCCTGGAAAAACAGCATCCTGCTCGGCTCGCTCAAATTCCAGCGGGCTGAGCGTGTCACGCTCACGCAGCAGGGCTGGGAAAGCGAGCGCATGCCGATGCTCGGCGAAGTCGGCCGTCGTATCCGCGATATGAAGGTGGCGCCCGATGGCCTCATCTACATGGTCACCGATGAGAGGAACGGCGCGATCCTCAAGGTCGAACCCGCTGATGCAACCGCACCGATCTCCGTCGCCGCCAAGCCTACAAACTGATCCGAACGACCGTCTGCCAACGGCAGCGTTGTTTGCAAAAGCCACCAGAACCTCCCCGGCTGTGAAGGCCGGGGAGCGTGGCGCTTTGATCCATCCCATGCGGCGACGACGCGCCGGGCGCTTGACAGACATATAGCTGCATAGCTATACGTGGATTCATAGCCAACGGGGTATGAATTCCGGATGTCGAAGGCCCAAGACACGCTCTTTAGAACCTTGGCCGATCCCACGCGGCGCGCCCTCTTCGAGCGTCTCTGCCGCGAAGGTGAAAAGACTGTTGGCGCGCTGACGGCCAAGGCTGGGGTTTCGCAACCGGTCGTATCGAAGCATCTCATTGTCCTGAAGCAGGCGGGGCTGGTGCGTGACCGACACGAAGGCCGCCATACGCATTATTCCGCACAGCTCGGCGCGCTGGCGCCGCTGATAGACTGGACGAGCCGTATGACCGGCTTCTGGGAAGCCAGGTTCGACCATCTCGAAGATCTCCTGAAGAGGATGGACCAGTGAGCAATACCGCAACTGAAACACGGTCCGTCGTTATCGAACGCGACATCTCCCATCCGCCGGAAAAACTCTGGCGCGCGTTGACGCAGCCCCATCTGATCGAGGAGTGGCTGATGAAGAACGACTTCAGGCCTGATGTCGGCCATCGCTTCAATCTTCGCGGCGAATGGGGCGGCGTGCTGGACTGCGAAGTGCTCGTCGTTGAGACAAACAGGACGCTGTCCTATACTTGGGATTTCAAGCACGACGATCCCCTCTATGGCCTGAAGAGCGTCGTGACGTTTACACTCACCCCGACATCGACCGGCGCCCATCTGCGCATGGAGCAATCAGGATTCCGGCCGGATCAGAAAAAAGCCTTCGGCGGCGCCCATGCCGGCTGGAAGCAGTTCTTCGAGAAGCTGGATCAGGTTCTGGCGCATGCAGACTAAGGACGAAAGTGATGCATGGCCAAAAAGCCGACCGCAAAGCCCGCGAAGGCCACCGCAAAACGAGCCAGCGCAAAGACCGTCAAGCCGCGTAAGGCGACGCCATCCTCTGCTGCCGGTCCAATGCTTCTCTCCGGCGGCAACCCGCAGATCGCCAAGGGCTACGGCGATACGCCCGCGCAAGCCTATATCGCCGCGATGCCAGGCTGGAAAGGCGATGTCGGCCGTCGCATCGATGCAATCGTCACACGCGCCGTGCCTCACGCGCTCAAGGCGGTGAAATGGAACTCGCCGCTTTACGGCGTCGAGCGCGACAGATGGTTCATCGGCGTCCACTGCATGACCAAGTATGTGAAGGTGGCGTTCTTCATGGGTCAGCTCCTGCGCCCCAAACCACCCGGCGAATCGAGACAGAAGAATGTGCGCTATCTCGATATCTACGAGGGCGAATTCGATGAGGCCAAGTTTGCCAACTGGGTGAAACAGGCCAGCAAACTGCCTGGCGAGAAGATGTGACCAGCGAGAACCATGATGGCGAAAACAACCACCCCGGCAAAGAAAAGCACGAGCGCCGCAACGAAAGCGAAAGGCGCCGCGTCGCCTTCAAGACTGATCGATGGTCGCATCAAGGAGCTGGGCGACTGGCGCGGTGAAACACTCGCCCACATACGAAAGCTCATCCACCAGGCCGTCCCTGACGTGGTCGAGGAATGGAAATGGCGCGGCGTTCCCATCTGGGAGCATGCCGGCATCATCTGCACCGGCGAGACCTACAGGGACTATGTGAAGACGACCTTCGCAAAGGGCGCGTCGCTGGAAGATCCCTCCAGCCTGTTCAACTCCAGTCTCGAAGGTAACGCCCGGCGCGCCATCGACTTCCACAAGGGCGCCAAGATAGACGAGAAGGCGTTCAAGGCGCTGGTCCGCGCCGCAGCAGATCTGAACGCGTCGAAGCCTGCGAAGAAGAAATCACCGGGCGTCTGACGAACTCCTGCCATTGGGCGGAACACCTTCGATCCCGCTTTCGTTTCCAATCCAGAACACGAGCACTGGGAGAAACGCATGCCTCGCGGCGACAAGTCGAAATACACCGACAAGCAGGAACGCAAAGCCGAGCACATCGAAGAGGGATACGAGACGCGCGGCGCCGGCAAGAAGGAGGCCGAGAGCCGAGCCTGGGCGACGGTCAACAAGGACGATGGCGGCGGCCGGAAGCCCGGCGGCTCGGGCCGCGGCAAGACCACCGGCCGCCCCGCCGCCAAGAAGGGCGGCAAAGCCGGCGCCAAGGCGTCGGCATCTCGGTCAGCAGCGGCCAAATCTGCGTCCGCCAAGAAGGCCGCGACGACCCGGAAACGCCGTGGCCGCTAACGCCTGCGCGGTCAGTGTCGCCCTACTCCGCCGGTTGCCTGATACACAGCGCGCTCGAACGCGTCATAGGTCGCCAGAGCCTTTGCGTCCGCGAACGGCAGGTATTGCATCATGATCACGCCCGCGAGGCCCCGCGCCGGATCGATCCAGAAGAACGTGTTGTTGATGCCGCCCCAGCTCAGGCTGCCGGGGCTTCGCTTGCCCGGAAGCTGATCGGCAGTGATCAGGAAGCCGAGGCCCCACTTGTCGCGTCCGTCGGTGATGAAGGTGAAATCCTTGCTGATCGGCATGGCGCTGTTGAGCGCCGGCACTTTCACATCTCCGATGGCGTTCTGACCCATCAGCGCCACGGTCTCGGGCTTTAGGATGCGAGCGCCATCGAGCTGGCCGCCATTCAGCAGCGAGCGCATGAAACGTCCGTAGTCATCCACGGTCGAAGCCAGCCCGCCCCCGCCGCTCGGATTGGCCGCCGCAAGCGATGGCTGCGGCGAGCGCACCGCTATGGCGCCATCCATCCGCTCGCCTGCACGCCGCTGATCCGCCACCATGCGCGCACCCTCCGCCTGCGGCACGGTATAGGACGTATCCGTCATCTTCAGCGGCTCGAAGATATGCTGGCGGAAATACTCCTCCAGTTTCTGCCCCGAGATCGTCTCGACCAGACGTCCGACCACGTCCGTGCTAGTGCCGTAAATCCACTGCTCGCCGGGATCGAACAACAGCGGACCGCCAAACGGATACGTCTCGCCTGCCTTCGGCTTGAAATCGCGCAGGGTTGCACTTGTGAACCCGTATCCCAGCCCAGATGTATGCGTCAGCGCATGCCGAACGGTCATCGGCCGCGAGGCGGGACGAAGCTTATAGGCGCCTGTCGCCGGATCGAACGTTTCAAAAACCTTGAGCCCCGCCATCTCCGGCAGGTATTTCTCAACCCGGTCCTCGATTGTCAGCTTGCCCTGTTCAACAAGCTGCATGAGCGCAACCGAGGTAACCGCCTTGGTCATCGAGGCGATGCGGAACATCGAGTCGGCCGCCATCGGACGTTTGGTGTCGACATCGGCGACGCCAAATGCGCCGCGATAAAGAACGCCGTTTCGGTCTGTCACCAGCGCGACAACGCCGGGCACGTCGCCTCGCTCAACGGCGCTTCGCAGTGTGTTGTCGATCGGCGCTGTCATCGGCTGCGCCTGCGCAGCCGGTATCGGCCATGCGCCCGAAATCGCGACCGCGACGATGGCTCCCGCCAGTGTGCGCCTCATGGCGATCCTCCCTTAGGCCTCTTGCGGCCTGATCCCAGGTTATTCCAATCAGCAGGCCGTCAAAATCACGGTCGCGGAAACGGGTGGATATTAACCGCTCACCCAGCCGCAGGATTCCGGCAGATTCCCGCGTCCGGCGTTTGACAGGGCGGGCCCTCCCCGTCTATATGCCCGCTCCCGCCCGCAGGCCCAGCTTGTGGGTGGAAAGCTATTTGGTCGCAAGACCCCCTGAAAACACAAGAGAATTTCGATGTTCGCGGTCATCAAGACGGGCGGGAAACAATATAAGGTCGCCGCCGACCAGGAAATCGTCATCGAGAAGCTCGAAGGCGAAGCCGGCGACACGCTGGTTTTCGGCGAAGTGCTGATGATCGGCGACGGCGACAACGTGAACGTTGGCGCCTATGATCGCTGGCGCGCAAGTCGTCGGTGAAGTGGTCGAACAGACCCGTGGCGCGAAGGTCATCACCTTCAAGAAGAAGCCGCGCAACACCTACCGCCGCAAGCTCGGCCACCGCCAGAGCCTGACGGTCATCAAGATCACCGAGATTCTCGCCAAGGGCGGCGCCACGGCCAAGAAGTCCGACCGTGCTCCGGCCCCGAAAGCTGAAGCCGCTGCTCCCGCCAAGAAAGCCAAGGCCGCCCCGAAGGCGAAAGCTGAAGCTGCTCCGGCCAAGAAGGCTGCAGCGAAGAAAGCCCCGGCCAAGAAGGCCAAGTAAGTTTCCGGCCGCGAGGCCATATCTGTTGAACGCGCGGCCGCGGCCGCGGACCAAGGGAGGCCAGATTGGCCCACAAAAAAGCAGGCGGCTCTACGCGTAACGGCCGCGATTCGAACTCCAAGCGCCTCGGCGTGAAACGCTTCGGCGGCGAGGAAGTCCTGGCTGGCAATATCATCGTTCGTCAGCGCGGCACGCAGTACCACCCGGGCAAGAATGTCGGACTCGGTCGTGACCACACGATCTTCGCCACCGAGACGGGCCGGGTTGAGTTCCGCGAAGGCGCCAAAGGGCGGATGTTCATCTCGATCGTCCCGAGCCCGAAAGTTGCAGCCGAGTAGGCGGACCAGGTGATCCCGGGCCGCCCCTCGACGAGGGCAGCGGTCCGAACCTGACAAGAGATCAGGGGAGGCGGACCGCCTCCCCTTTCTTTTTGCCCTCCCCTGACCAAAGCCCGCGAAGGACGGGGCGTGGGGACTGACATGCAGACGATCATCACAAGAAGACTGACTCTGCGCCCGTATCACCAAACGGACGCCGCGCGCGTCGCCTATCTCGCGGGCGACTATGACGTGGCGAAGATGTGCGGTCGGGTTCCGCATCCCTATCCAATCGCCGCCGCCTACAGCTTCTTCGACATGCTCGAGCACGGCCAGGAAAGCGGTAAGGAATACGCATTCGCCGTGACGCTGCCGATCGACGGCGTCATCGGCGCTTGCGGCCTCTCGCGCGTCGGCGAGCCCGACGCCGCGACCTGGGAGCTCGGTTACTGGTACGGCATGCCGTACTGGGGCTTGGGCTATGCGTCGGAAGCCGCGCGCGCGCTGATGGACTGGGGCCGCGACCAGCTCGGCGCAAAAGTCTTCGTCGCCGGCCATTTCGTGGACAACCCGGCCTCGGGCAATGTCTTGCGCAAGCTGGGTTTTGTGCGCACGGGCGAGCAGGATCTGTTCGGCCTGGCGCGGCAACAGACCTCCCCCGCAGCGCGTTATGTATGGCCCGAAGACGCAACGCCGGTTAGTTTGATGGCCCATACGAGCCACACGCCACACTGACATGACCGCCCTCGCCATCCATCCGCTGACGCCTGACCGCTGGGACGACTTCGTCGCGCTCTTCGAAACGGATTCGATCTGCAGGATGTGCTGGTGCGTGCATCATCGCCTTCCTGCAGCGATACGTCGCCAGACGGACCCGAAATCGCGCAAGTCCGCGATGGCGAAGATCGTGAAGAAGGGCCCGCCGCCCGGCCTGCTCGCCTACAGGCGCGACGAGGCTGTCGGCTGGCTCGCCATCGCGCCGCGTCCCGCAACGCCCGACTGGAACACCGGCCGCAAGGCGTCCGCCGCCGAGCTGCCTGAGCACGGCGAAGACGCGAGCATCTGGGCCGCCAGCTGCTTCTTCATCCGCAAGGATGCGCGGGGCGAAGGCCTTAGCGCCATGCTGCTCAAGGCCGGCGCCGACTACGCGAAACACAACGGCGCGGCGAGCCTTGAGGCCTGCCCGATGGCGCACGAGGAAAAGCGTTCAACAACCGGCATGTTCGTCGGCCCCAAGCGCGTCTTCGACCGCGCGGGGTTTGAAACCGTGCTCGAACGCAAGCCAGGGCGTCCGCTGATGCGGCTTTCGCTCAAGACCTCCACCAAAAAGAAACCTGCCGCCGTGAAAAAGGCCGCACAGCCAAAGGCGCGCTCCCGATGAAATTTCTCGACCAGTGTAAGGTCTACGTGAAATCCGGCGGCGGCGGCGATGGCTGCGTCTCGTTCCGGCGCGAGAAATTCATCCCGTTCGGCGGGCCTGACGGCGGCGATGGCGGTCGCGGCGGCGACGTGATCATCGAGGCTGTCGAAGGCCTCAACACGCTGATCGATTACCGTTACTTGCAGCACTATAAGGCGCAGCGCGGCGTGCACGGCATGGGCGCCAATCGCACCGGCTCCGACGCGCCAACTCTCGTCCTGAAAGTGCCGGTCGGCACGCAGGTCTTCGAGGAAGATCAGGAAACGCTGATCGCCGATCTCGACAAGCTCGGCGACCAGATGCTGCTCGCCAAGGGCGGCTCGGGCGGCTGGGGTAATACCAAATTCAAGTCATCGACCAACCAGGCGCCGCGCCGCTTCAACCCTGGTCACGATGGCGAAGAGCGCTGGATCTGGCTGCGCCTAAAACTGATCGCCGACGCCGGTCTGCTCGGCATGCCCAACGCGGGCAAGTCCACCTTCCTCGCCGCCGTCAGCGCCGCGAAGCCGAAGATCGCCGACTACCCCTTCACCACGCTCGTCCCGAACCTAGGCGTCGTCTCGCTCGGCGTCGGCGCGAGCTTCGTGCTCGCCGATATTCCAGGCCTTATCGAAGGCGCCGCCGAAGGCGCAGGCGTCGGCACGCGCTTCCTCGGTCACGTTGAACGCTGCGCTGTTCTGCTCCACCTTGTCGATGGCACGCAGGACGATGTCGCCGAAGCCTACCGCGTCATCCGCGCCGAGCTTGAGAAGTATGGCGGCGGCCTCGCCGACAAGCCGGAGATCGTCGCGCTCAACAAGATCGACGCAATGACCAAGGAAGAGATCAGCGAAAAGGCCGCGCAGCTCAAGAAGGCCTGCAAGCAGACGCCGCTGCGCATCTCCGGCGCTTCGCAGAAGGGCGTGCCCGAGACGGTGCAGAAGCTCTTCCAGATCATCCAGGAACACCGCCGCGCCGAACGCGAAGCGCAGATCGCGGCGGAAATGACGCCCGAAGAAAAATCCGAAGGCTGGAAGCCGTGACCTCGCCACTCGCCTCGGCCCGCCGCATCGTCATCAAGGTCGGCTCGTCGCTCCTGATAGATCAGGAGACGGGCCAGCCGCACGCTGCGCGTTTCGCCGCGCTTGCCGCCGACGCCGCGAAGCTGCGCGGACAAGGCAAGTCGATCATCATCGTCTCCTCCGGCGCCGTAGCCCTCGGCCGCCGCGCGCTCGGCCTCAAGGCCGGCAAGCTGCGCCTCGAGGAAAAACAGGCCGCCGCCGCCGCAGGCCAGCCCAAGCTGATGCGCGCCTGGGAAGACGCTCTAGCGAAGCATAACGCCCCCGTCGCACAGGCCCTGCTCACCTTCGAGGACACCGAACGCCGCCGGCGCTGGCTCAACGCCCGTTCGACAATGGAAACCCTGCTGGAGCGCGGCGCCATCCCCATCGTCAACGAGAACGACACTGTCGCGACCGAAGAGATCCGCTATGGCGACAACGACCGCCTCGCCGCCCGCGTCGCGCAGATGCTCGGCGCTGACGTGCTCGTCCTGCTCTCCGACATCGACGGCCTCTACAACGCCGATCCGCGCTCCAACCCGACCGCGCAGCACATCGCGGAAGTCCGCAAGCTCACCCCTGAAATCGCCGCCATGGCCGGCGGCGCAAACGCGTCCGCTGGCGTTGGTTCAGGCGGCATGTCCACCAAGATCGACGCCGCCCGCATCGCTCTCACCGCAGGCTGCTCCACCCTCATCACGCTTGGCACGAACGCCACGACAGACGCAGGCCCCATCGCTTCTCACATCGGAGGCGCGCGCGGCACATGGTTCCTCACCGATCTGTCTCCCGAAACCGCGCGCAAGCAATGGCTCGCCGGGGCCCTGCGCCCGACCGGTTCGGTTCGCGTCGATGCCGGCGCCGCCCGCGCGCTCAAGACGGGAAAATCCCTGCTCGCAGCCGGCGTCACCGCCGTGGCGGGCCGCTTTGAACGCGGCGACGCTGTCGATGTGATCGACATGGACGGGGCAACCATCGCGCGCGGCGTCTCGGCCTATTCATCGGAAGACGCGACCAAGCTGATCGGCCGCAAGTCGGACGAGTTCGAAACCATCCTAGGCTATCGCGGCCGTCCGGCGCTTATCCACGTCGACGACATGGTCTTGGTTGGCTGACCTACACCACCAGATCGCGATACTGCTTCGACCCGCGCAGCCACCCGGCCGCATAGCCGCACACCGGAACCACGCGCCAGCTGTTCCGCCTCGCCTCTTCCGCGACCAGCGACATCAGCTTGCCGGCCGCGCCCGTGCCGCGTAGCGCCGGCGGCGCTTCGACCCATAGAATGGTCAGCACGCCGTCCTGCTTGCGATACCTCGCGAAGGCCGTCTCGCCATTGGCCTCGAGCTCGTACTGGCTGTCTGCCACATTATCGCGAAGTTCGCTCATCACTAACGCTCCTGCCCGTCTACTTTACGCGGAACGGCGCCGAGGTCGACAGGTTCCGGCTACGTAACAGGCTCGGCCACTTTCACACCATTCCGCTTCGCCGGGTCCTTGGGCGACATGTTCGGCAGCAACTTCAACCGCGCCGCTTCGAACACCTGCCAGTCGGCAACCTCCAGCAGGGCCGGTATCGTCACCAGCTCGCACGCATCAAACCCGTCCAGCGCCGCATCAGCACCGGAGGATCAAGCGTTTCGATCCCACGACCCGAACGCTCCCAGATCTCCGTCCGCGTCGCGCTCTATTCCGAAATGCCGGAACGCTTCGAATACCTGCTGACCCAGCGCGGCGGCGACTTGCAGCCCGTCCTCGCCGCCCTCAAATCCTTCGGCGAACGTCACTACCCCAAACGCCGCGCGCGGGTGTAAGTCAGCGCCATGCCCGCTGACTTCATTGTCCGCCCGATCGATCCCGTGGCCGATGGCCCGGCGCTTCACGCCATCTATGGCGATGAAGCGAGCTGCCAATATCTGTCGCGCCCCGCCACGGCCTCGATCGCCGACACAATCGCGATGATGCAGGGCTGGATGGCCCGCGACGACATCAACTGGGTGCTGGCGGATATCCCCGGCGGGCCTGCCATCGGCCGCGTCTCGCTCTACGCCTCGCCAAAGCCCCAAGTCTGGGAAGCCGCCTGCATGATCGCCCCCGCCGCACGCGGTCGAAACCTCGCCGCGCGCGGCCTCGCCATCGCCATCGAGGAAGCTTTCGAGCGCCGCGGCGTCCGCCGCATCATGGCAGACGTCGACCCCGACAATATCCCGTCCATTCGCGTCTTCGGAAAGCTGGGCTTCAGCTATGAGGGCCGCCTGCGAGGTGAATGGGAAACCCATCTCGGCGTTCGCGACAGCCTGATCTACGGCCTTGTCCGCGAAGACCCGCGACCGTGGCGCAACTGGTCTTTCTAGCCGCCTCACACCCTGCTAAACGGACGCCCATGACAATTCAGCTCCCTCTCGCCGCGCACGACGCGGGCCTCGCCGGCATCATGATGGCCATGGGCGCAGCCGCGCGCGACGCCTCCGCGACGGTCGCCAAGGCCGGCCCGGACAAGCGTACCGCCGCGCTCAAGGCGATGGCCGCGCGCATCCGCGCCGCCGCACCCGCCCTGCTGGACGCCAACAGGCAAGACATGATCGCCGCCAACGCCAAAGGCATCAGCGGCGCCATGCTCGACCGTCTCGAACTCACCCCCTCGCGCATCGAAGCCATGGCGAAGGGCATCGAGGACGTCGCCGCGCTTCCCGATCCCGTGGGCGACGTGATGGCGACATGGACCCGTCCCAACGGTCTCGAGATCAGCCGCGTGCGTGGCCCCATCGGCGTGATCGGCATCATCTATGAAAGCCGCCCCAATGTGACGGCCGATGCAGGCGCGCTCTGCCTGCGCGCCGCCAACGCCGCCATCCTGCGCGGCGGCTCGGAAAGCCTTAAGTCATCGCGCGCGATCGCGGACTGCCTCCGCGCCGGCCTCGCCGATGTCGGCCTGCCGCAGGATGCGATCCAGCTCGTGCAGACGCCCGATCGCGCGGCTGTCGGCCATATTCTCTCCGGCCTGGGCGGCAAGCTCGATGTTGTCGTGCCCCGCGGCGGCAAGAGCCTCGTCGCACGCGTGCAGGAGGAAGCGCGCGTCCCCGTCATCGGCCACCTCGAAGGCCTGTGCCACACCTACATCCACGCCAAGGCGGACCCCGATAAAGCCGAAGCTATCATTCTCAACGCCAAGCTGCGCCGCGTCGGCGTCTGCGGCTCGACCGAAACGATGATGATCGACGCGTCGATCGCGCCCACCCTGCTTCCGCGCCTCGCCAAGGCGCTCGAAGCCGCCGGTTGCGAACTGCGTGGCGACGAACGCGCGCGCGCAATCCACCCGATGATCGCGGCGAGCGAACAGGACTGGACCACCGAATACCTCGCCCCGATCCTGTCGGTCGCTGTCGTCGACGGCATCGAAGGCGCCATGGCCCACATCGCGCGCTACGGCTCCCAGCACACCGACAGCATCGTCACCGAAGACGATGCAGCAGCGGAACGTTTCCTCGCCGAAGTCGATAGCGCCATCGTCATGCGCAACGCTTCGACACAATTCGCGGACGGCGCTGAATTCGGCATGGGCGCTGAAATCGGCATCGCGACGGGCCGCCTGCATGCACGCGGCCCTGTCGGCGCAGAACAGCTGACGATCTTCAAATACGTTGTGCGCGGTACGGGACAGACGCGTCCCTGATCATCTTTTGGCGCCGAGACGCGCGATGTTTCTCCGCGCGTTTCAAACCTTTCGATTTCGTTTCCTTCAGCCCGCCTGCGAAATAATCCGCGAGCGTGGAGGCATTGTAATGTCCCGGCCACATTCCCGCCCCATCGCGCCAGCGAAGTAGTCGCGGGTGAAATGATTGGGGTCGGGCATAGGCAGCTGAAGGGCTCGCTGTGGAAGAACCTCTGGATCCGTCGACGGGCTTCCCGTCGTCAAACGCCGCTGTGGATAGCGGCTCGTTTTTTGGAATTCCGTGGTGGGCGGCGATCATCGCTCTCATCCTCATCATGTGGATGGCGCGCGAGCCCTTGCGACGCGTACTGTGGCAGGTATTTTTTATCACCGGCCGCATGTTTGGCCGATGGGGCTTGTGGCTCGGCGAGCATGGCAAGAATGCCCGCGCCAACTGCAACGAGAAGATCGCCTCGCACCGCGCTGACGAGCTTCAGGAACGTATGTTGATGCTGGAAGATCGCATCGGCCACCGCGCCGAAAGGCTTCCAAAGGAAACCGGCCCGATCATCGCCAAACTCGACAAGAGCACCCATTCGCTCGCTAGCACGGCGACCGCTTTGGCTGATATCAATGTCGAAGACGCAGCCGAACGCGCATTCCGCGCCGCCATGCCTTCGATCGAAGGCGGCCGAAACCTTTCCAAGCTCGAGCGCACCATTGCGCAGCAGACATCGAAGGCCATGGCCGAGCGGCTGACGCCCATCCGCCCCGCGCTCACGGCGCTCAAGACTGAAGGCCCGCGTTTGCGCGAGATCGCCGACAAGCTGACCAAGACGCAGCAGGAATTCGACAAGCACGCCGACGATGTCAACAAATCGTTTGTCGAGTTCGAGCAGATCGTGAAGTCGGAAGACCGCATGGCTGTCGCCGCCAAGGCGTCGATCTTCGTGCCCTGGCTGATCGCCGTTCTCATCACGGCCATCGCTCTGGCCGGTGTGTTCCTCAACTTCTTCCTGATCGAGCGCCCGATGTCCGAGATCGTCGGCGAAGGCGCGCGCATCGGCGGCGTCGGCCTTCCGGCTGTTGCGGCGATCGTCGTCATCTTCCTCGAATTCGTCGCAGGCGTGATCCTGATGGACGCGGCGGGCTTCACCAAGCTGATCCCCGCCTTCCATTCGATGACGCAAAACAGCCGGCGGATCATGTTCTTCGTCGCCTTCGGCTTCCTCTCAGCCTTCTCCGTGCTTGAGATCACGCTCTCGATCGTTCGCGAGCAGATCATCGAGCAGCAGCAGGAAACCCGCGACATGGCCAACCGCGCTCTGATGGCGCCCGTCGCAGCCGCTAACGCCCCCGCGCCGGAAGCTGCAGCTCCTGCTGAGACAGCCGCACCCGTGGCTCAACGCCCCAACATCTTCGGGCTTCAGCTATCGACGTTTGCGCAAGTCATCCTCGCCGCGATCATCCCCTGGCTGCTCGCCGCCGCGGCCTTGCCGCTCGAAGCGATCGTGCGGAACTCTGTCTTCATGGCGTCGATCGCGACCAGCTACCTGATGTTGTTCTTCGCCTTCCTGTTCAAGACGCTGTCCGTCCTGTTCAAGAATCTCGGCCTCTTCGTGCTGTCGGTCTACGACCTGATCATCTTCGCCCCGCTCTGGGTCGAACGGCGGGTCAAGGGCGTCACCCGCAACAAGGGCGGCGGCAGGCGGAAAGACGACGGCGGCGATGGCGATGAGGACACACTGTTCCTCGAGAAGAAATCGCCGAAGTCCGAACAACCGCCCAAGCGCGAACGCGACCGCAAGGAACGGGAGCTGCAACAAGCATGACCGCGAGGCATTTGTTGGGGGCTGCGTGTGCGATCGCCATCGCCGTCCTCGCCGCGTGCGGCCTCGTGACATCCACCAGCCGCTCCGTCTTCTTCGTGTTCGACGTCTCCGGCACTTATGTGAAGGCCGTGCCGGACGCCGCCAAGCTCGCCAACATCACGGTGGCTGAACTCCTGCCCGGCGACTACATCGCGGCAAGCCAGATCTCCGCATGCTCCTTCTCGGAGAAGGAAATCTTCCTTAATCGCCAACTGCCGCAAACGCCCAGCCTCGCCGCCGAAGCCAAGCGCGAAGTGTTCACCGCCCTCAACGCCTATGCCGCCCAGGTGAAAACCGCGAAGTTCACCGACATCCGCGGCGCTCTCGCCCAGGCCGCTTTCGAACTCAAGCAGCGCCCCGAAGCCGACCGCTACATCGTCCTCTTCTCCGACATGCTCGAGGACTACAGCAAGTCGTGCGACGTATCCGAAATCCCGCTCGATCTTTCGGGCATTCACGTCGTTGCGGCCAATGTCATCAAGACCGACCCGTCCAACCCGAAGAAGTACTTCGACTCGCTGAAGATGTGGGAAGCCACTGTTGTCGCCTCTGGCGGAAAATGGTCTCTGGTCTCTTCGCCCGACCAGCTTCCCAAGCTCGTCACGGGCCAGCTTGAGGGGACGACATGAGGAGACTGGCCGTTACAGCGCTGTTCATCGCGCTTAGCATCGCCGCCTGCTCGAAGCCTACCGACCTCGCCTCCAACGCCAATGGCAAGGGCCGCGAGAGCGTGCCGGCCGCCGCCGCAGGGACACCGCCGCCGGAAATCCCCGCCGACGAACTCGCCGCCATCGCCTCAGAACAAGGCGCAGCTCCGGCCCCCGACGTCGCGGCCGGTTACGCGCCCAAGGACACGCCCGACACCGTCGTCGACTATCGCAGCTCCGTCGCCGGCGATATCAACGCACTACCCCCGGTCGGCAACGCCCCCGCGCTCGCCACCGCTTTCGTCGACTGGAAAGCCCGCGCAGCCGCCTCGCCCGGCGCCTATGAGCAGGGCGCGGTTCAGCTCGGCGCCGACCCGCAGGAGTACAAGCCGTCCGACTCCGAACTCGTCGCCGCCGAAGCCGGAGACCGCCTCGCCGCCGCCCTCCAGGGCGCTGACGACGGCACGAAAGCCTCGGTGGCCGCGACGCTGGGCGATGCGGCCGAAGCCCGCGTCTATCGCCGCTTCGACTATCGCCATTCGGATGTCATGGGCTCGGGCCGCTATTTCTACGCGTCCAAGCCCAAGGAAGCCGCGCTCCCGCTCTAGCTTCGGGCAACCGCCACGCTAGTTTGCGGCGCATGACTCGCCGCCGCCCGCCTGCATATCTGCGCTCCCCTCGCCGCCGAGTGATCTCGTCATCGGCATTATGGGCGGCTCCTTCGACCCCGCCCATTCCGGCCACACGCATGTCATCGAAACCGCCCGCCGCGCCGCCGGCCTCGACCGCGTCTGGGTCTTCGTGTCCCCCGCAATCCGCTGAAGAAAACGCAGACCGCCTTCGTCGACCGCCTGGCCTCCGCCCAGCGGCGCCTCGGCGGCCGCCGCACCATCGTCTCCGGCCTCGAAGCCCAACTCGGCACGCGCTATACGATCGATCTCCTGCACCGCCTCAAGCGCATGGCCCCGCACGCCCGTTTCGTCTGGATCATGGGCGCCGACAATCTCCGCGACTTTCATACATGGAAAAGCTGGCAGGCGATCGCAAGGCTCGTTCCGATCGTGGTCGTCGCTCGCCCGGGCGCGAACCCGAAAGCCGGCCTCTCGCGCTTCGTCAACGCCTTCGGCGCCCGGCGCCTCAACGAACAAGACGCCCGCACGCTCGCGCGCCACAAGCCGCCCGTCTGGGTCTATATCTCCGCCCCGTTCGACCCGATCTCGTCCAGCGAGATCCGTGCACAGATGATGCCCAACGCAAGCCCGCCGATCTGAGGCTCACACATCTTCCCGCGACACCGCTGGCTCGGGCATGAACAGCTCAGACCTGCCGCCACAGCTGCTCATCGACACCGCAAAGCAGATGATGGCCATGACGAGCATGCCGGGCTTTGCCAGGCGGCGCTCTTCCCAGCTATTTCGTGGCGGGGGTGTTGATCGCCCAGGTGACGCCGAACGGATCGACCATCTGTCCGTACTTGTCGCCCCACGGCGCCACCGCGAACGGCATCTTCACTGTGCAACCGGCGTTGATCGCGCGCTCCCACCACGCATCGCCATCGGGAACCACCAGCTGCATCGTATAGCTGTGCGAGCGCTGCACAGGCGGCAGGCCGTACTCCGGAAAATTGTCCGACAACATCAGGGCGCCGCCATTAATCTCGAGCTGGCAATGCATGATCCGCTTGCCGTCCTCGCCATACATCCGCGCGATCTCCCTCGCGTCGAACGCCCTTGCATAGAACGCCGCCACGTCGCTTGCTTTGTCGAAGCTCAGATAGGGGATCACGCCGCCCGGCATCGCCGTCGATGTCGG
Source organism: Hyphomonadaceae bacterium (assembly GCA_016714495.1). Taxonomy (GTDB): domain Bacteria; phylum Pseudomonadota; class Alphaproteobacteria; order Caulobacterales; family Hyphomonadaceae; genus UBA7672. The sequence continues at coordinate 135,457 of JADKDU010000003.1, forward strand.
CGGCGCAACCGTCTGGTCCGGCGCCGGGAAGAACTGGTTGTAGTGGACGAATTCAACCGACCCTTCGTCCATGCCAAGGATCTGCTTTTTCAGATCCGCAATCAGAGCGTCGCGCGAGACCGCATTCACGATCGCGAAACCGCCCGCCGCCATCCATCCGCCATCGCCCTGCGGCGGCGTCTCGACCGTCAGCTTGCCGCCCTTGTTGTGAATGCGTCCTCCGGTCTTCTCACGCAAGCCGAGACCGCCCGTCGTCACCATCGCTCCCGCAGCTACGGCCCGCTCGACATGCCTGCCCATCTCTTCACGGTGCTTCGCCATCTCCTCGGCGGTGGGCGGGGGCGCATTGCTGTTCGGGTCCTGACGGAAGATCGTGATGAAGCGCATAGGTTTCCCTCCTTGTGTTTTCATGGTGGGCGTCAGAGCGTCTGGGCCAGCGCCTCAAGCTGCTTGGCGCAGATCGTCCAACCGGGGATGAACCCCATCTGCTCGTGCTGGGCCTTGGCTTCCGCCGTCCAGTGACGCGCTTTCGCTGTATACTTCGTCTTGCCGGGGCCAGCGTCCTCGAACGTCAACTCGGCGACAAAGAACGGCGCGCCTTCTTTCGGAACCCAGTTGCCTACAAACGCATCCGTGAACGCCAATTTCCTGTTCGGGGCGATTTCCAGATACTGCCCCGGGTTGGGAAATTCCTGTCCCTCGGGCGAGCGCATTACAACAAGACACGCGCCGCCCGGTCTCAAATCATTCTCTGCATGCGGGGTTGTCCACGGCTTCGGCGCGAACCACCTCTTGATCAGCTCGGGCTCGGTCCAGCCGCGATAGAGTTTTTCCTTTGGCGCATCGAGGATGAGCTCAAGAACCAGTTCGTGTGTCGGGGCGGTCATGGCGTTTCTCTTTTTTTCTGTGTTTGAAAATATGAACAGGTTGGCTGCATGAAGGAAGGATCCATACAGACGACCTCCCAAATGTGGCCGTCCGGGTCTTCGAATGAGCGGCAGATCATGAAGCCGTAATCCTGCATCGGCCGCGGCTCCTTCGCGCCGACCTTCACGCGGCGGCGTCAACGAGCGTGCGCACGTCCCCCTTCAAGTCCTGCGAAATGCAGATCAGGATCTGCGCAGTCTTCGACGTGTCGGCGATCTGCTCGGTCGTGAACTCGTCTATTTTTGCGTGTCAGCAGCATAGCGTAGATGTCGTCCGAGATGACAAGGCTCGCCGCCGTCTCATCCGGGAACTGCTGATTGAACGTCCAGCCGAGCGCCTCGAGGAGGTCGTCGACCTATCGAGGTCTTTCACGGGAAGGTTCAGGAAAATCTTGGTCGACATGGCGTTCTCGTCTTTTGTCCGGGGGGCCGCCGCCCTTGTTACGTCCCCAGGACGCGCGAAGCGACGCGGTTCCGACACGCGCACAAAACTTTTTTCCGTCAGGCATGATCGTTTTGCAGGATGGAGCGTGTTCCAATTCGTAGATGGTGAGGAGTGGCGCCGTTGGCGCGAATTGGTCCGGGGGACCAATTCGAACGACGCATGCCCTGAGCAATGCGAAAGGCCTCCGGCTCTCCTGAACAGGAACGCGCGCGACGCGCCCCTCGCGGCATTGTGGCCCTACGCCGTCGCGGGCAACCCGGTGGAAGGCATCCGCCACAGCCTGACCAGATCAGGCCAAACTCAACCCCACCCAACTCCGCGAGGGCGCACCCTCACGCCCGCTTCGCTTTCTCGCTCTCGGCGATCAACCGGTCGATATGCATGCGTATATGCGCCGCCTCCGCCGCAGTGTTCGCCAGCGCAATCGCCCGATCGAACGCAACCCGGGCCTCGCCGCGCCTGTCCAGCATCAGCAGCAACCCGCCCCGCGCCCCGTGAAAATGAAAATAGGTCGACAGCCGATCCCCCAGCGGCTCGATCATGTCGAGCGCCGCCTGCGGCCCCTTGGTCTTCGAAACCGCCACCGCACGATTGAGCGTGATCACGGGCGAAGGCTGCAACCGCTCCAGCGTCGCATAAAGCGCATCGATCCCCGCCCAGTCCGTGTCCTCGAACCGCCGCGCCCGCGCGTGCAAAGCCGCAATCGCCGCCTGCACCAGATAGACGCCGGTCTTCTTGTGCCGCATCGCCTTGTCGATCAGCGCGAGACCTTCCTGGATCAGCTTGTCCCGCCACAGCGAACGGTCCTGGTCTTCCAGCAGCACCGCCTCGCCATTGGCGTCGAACCGCGCCTCGCTCCGCGAATGCTGCAACAGCATCAGCGCCAGCAAACCCATCACCTCCGGCTCAGCCTGGAACATGCGCAAGAGCAACCGCCCCAGCCTTATCGCCTCGTCCGCCAGCTCCGCCCGCGCCTCGTCCTTGGGACCTGCCGAATAGCCTTCGTTGAAAACGAGGTAGACCATCTGCATCACCGCCGCGAGGCGTTCGGAACGCTCGATCGGGCCCGGTGTCTCGAACGCGACACCCGCATCCGCCACCTTCGTCTTGGCCCGCGTGATGCGCTGTTCCATCGCCGCCTCGCCGACGAGGAACGCCCGCGCGATCTGCTTCACCGTCAGCCCTGACACGATGCGCAAGGCCAGCGCTATCTGCTGCGTCGCCGGTAAATCGGGATGGCAACAGATAAACATCAATCGCAGCACGTCATCGCGATACTGGCTCTCGTCCAGCCGCTCAGCCATCGGCGTCTCGACATCTTCGAGATCAGAAATCTGCGCCTCGTCCGGCATGGGCGCTTGGCGTGACCGTTTGCGCACCGCATCCAGCGCCGCATTGCGCCCGACCATGATGAGCCACGCCGTGGATCGCGCGGCGGCCCGTTGACGGTCCAGTTGCGCAACGCCCTGAGGCACGCCTCCTGGTAAGCTTCCTCGGCCGCATCGAGATCGCGGAAGTAGCGCAGCAGCGCCGCTACTGCCTGTGGCCGCGATGTCGTAAGCGCCGCCTCGATCCAGGCCTGGTCGGTCACGCTCAGCCCGCCGCGCCGGATGCATAGCTGCGCTCGGCGGCATAAGGGCCGTTTATCGGCGCGCCCGGCAGATAGAGCTGGATCGGCCGGAGCTCATACGCCCCACCCGGATTCGCCTTGCTGAGTTCCCGCGCGAAGGTTAGCCCTTCCTCGAGATTCTCAACGTCTATGATATAGAAGCCCAGCAGCGCTTCCTTGGTCTCTGCGTAAGGACCATCAACCACCAGGTCCTTCTGCTTGTGCAGCGTCGTCGCCGCCGACGTCGGCAAAAGACGGATCGAAGGCTTCAGCTTGCCCACGCCCTCCCACTTGTCGTGAACCTTGGACAGCGCCGCCATGACGGCGTCGTCCTGCTCCTTCGACCAGCCGCAGACCATCTCTTCGTTATTGTAGCAAAGAACCGCGTACATCATGGGGCGCTCCAGGTTTGACCTAAGGACGCGCGAGGATAGCCTGGCCCGACAGGCGGGTGCAAAAAGAGCTGCAAGACGGGATCATGATTTGCGCCGCCGATTCGCGGGCAAACCTCGATGATTTTGTGGATCTTCCGGGCCTAAAAGTTGCCCGAGAAGCGGAGGGCAACCCACGTTGTGCCGTCGGGACCGCCCTTCTGTTTGCGTTCGTCCACGCGGTCCAGCACGCCGGACCCGCGATTGCCGACGAAGAAGTTGCGTATCCGCGACTCGTCGATGTGGAAGATGTTTGTAACCGATGCGCGCACTGTGATGCCAGGAATCTGGGTCGTCTCGGCGAAAAGTTCGAGATTGGTCCCCGGCCGGTCGAAGTCGAGCGTCTCAAGGTATTTATACTCGGCCCTGTCCGAGACACCCTTGGCGATGGCGCCCCAGGCCGTTTTCCACTCAGGCAGCTCCTGGCGATATGAGACGTTGTAGGTCCATGCGCGCTCGCCCGAGAAACGCCGGGATTCTCCGGTCTGCGGATCGTCGACTTGGGTTTCCTGATACAAGCCGGAGAAGCGAATCTCCGCGTTCTCGATAAAAGGCGCCAACGGCAGCGCGCCACGCACCTCGACGCCCGTGCGCGTTCCGTCGCCGACATTTCCCGGCGCGTCATAGGTCCGCTGGTTGGCTAGGGAGCAGGTCGCCAGCGATGCGCCGATTGGATTGACGCAGACCGCGCGCGGGACGAAGTCCTGCACGTCCTCCACCTGATCGTAGAACAGCGCCACCGTGACGGCTCCGCGCTTGCCGAACTTGTGTTCCCACTCGGTCCGGGCCCGCCACGTCTTCTCGGGCTCGAGATCCGGGTTGCCGATCAGGCTCGATTCATCGACCACGTTGATGGACGTGCCGAACTCCGCGAAGTCGAGCTGCGCCACTTCCCGCGCTATGCTGGCGCGCAGCTGATCCGTCTCGTTCGCCTGCCATGTCGCGATCAGGCGCGGCTTCGGATAGGAGAATTCGCGCTCCTTCACCTCATCGCCCGACTGCTTGATCGTCGAGGATTCGTAGATGAAGCCGCTTTCCAGCGTCAGTTGCGGCGTGAGCTTCCACACATCGGTGATGAACGGCTCGATGCGCGTTTCCTCGACCCGCGTATCCGAGACCGGGAGGATGGTGGCGACGGGGCCCGCGCCTGTATCGTTGAAGATATCGAGCGTCACTTCGCGGAAGTTGAACGCACCCTCGAGGCCGATGTCGATCGTGTGCGCCGTATTCGGCCGCCATGTCGCAAAGCCGCGGCCGACACGTTCGCCGCCTTCGGTCGTGCGGCTGATCGTCTGCACGGTTGCAAGGCCATTGGGCCCGGCTGTCCCGGTCGGCGTGAAAATGTTGTAGATGTCGTCCTGGTTGACGCCCGTGGCCGTCGCCAGCGCGACGCCTTTTACGGAAAACTCGGGCGAGAAGCGGTGCTCCCAGTCTGCGCCGAGTTCTGCGGTGTAGTTGTCGGTAAAGTCGACGAAGCCAAACCTGCTTCGCTCGAACGCGCCCGACGGGCGATAATCGGTCTGACCATTGTTGGTGGTGTTCCAGGTTGGAGAATACTGGAGGTTCACTCCGACCGTGTCCTGGGCAGTCGGGCGCCATTTCAGCACGCCCGCTCCCTGCACGCCGATCTGGTTCGGCTGTCCGAACCCACGGCGATAGCGCGTCAGCTGGCCAGCCGGATTGCGCACTGTCTCAAAGCTCTCGACCCGCCCGCGCAGGTTGGGGAGCTGGAAGTCGAGCGTCAGGTCAGCCGTCTCGCCCAGGGAGAACGACTTCGTCACCTGGAACTGCCCGCCGAGACGATTGGAGAACTGGAACATCCGCACGTCGACGACCCAGGTGCCGGGCGAGCTGGCGCCCTTCTGCACCTGCTTGAGGACGACGTTCACAAGCTGTGTCTGTCCACGCACATCGACGTTCGACGCCGAACCGGAAATCAGCTCGATCTTCGCCACCGCATCCGCCGGGATGCGCTTGAGCTGTTCGGTGACCAGCACTTTCGAAGAGGGGCGCTCGCCATTGACCAGCACGTTGCCAGCCGTCGCGCCGAAGCCGCGCAGCACTTCGCCATCGTCGATCTCGAAGCCCGGCACGCGGCTCACCATGTCCGCCGCGGTCACGGGATTGTATTGCTTGAAGAAGCCAAGGTCGAACGTCTGCACGCCATCTTGAGCTACGAGGGCGGCTGCCGGGACCGGAGCCGTCTGGCCGGTGGCGGGTTGGGCAGGCGCCTGCTGCGCCATCGCAACGGGCCCAAGCCCTGCGGCGAGCGCAACGAGTCCGACAGCCCGTTTAACCGGGCGTCTCCTGACGCTGTCCATTGCCGTCCTCCCCGACGTATGTAAGTTCATTTTATGAACTCAGCCTCGCGTGGTTCCCGCACGGGGTCAATTGCTACGCATACACACAGGCCCACACGAACGCGGGAGTTCCTGTTGCGCTGGAGTCAGATCGACACCACTCCGTGCCCGCTGGCGCAGACGATGGCGATTATCGGAGATAGCTGGACACTCCTCCTTCTTCGGGATGCCGTGCGGGGCGCTCGGAAATTCGAGGAATTCAAACAGCTCACGGGGGCCTCACGGGCCATTATCTCCGAACGCCTCGCCCACCTTGTCGAACACGGAATTCTGGATCGTGTGATCTATCAGGCACACCCGCCGCGCTATGAGTATCACCTCACTTCGCGGGGTCGGGCGCTTCAGCCGGTGATGATGTCGATGGCCCACTGGGCCGAAACCCACCTGCCCGCGTTGGTCCATCCGGTCGACCGCCGCCACACGGTTTGCGGCCACCGATTCAAACCCGTCCTGACCTGCTCCGAGTGCGGGGAAGCGGTGACGCCGGAGACCGTCACGTTCGACAGGTTCCAGGCCGAGGCACTCGCAAGATCAAAATAACGAGGACGAGGGGCGGGCCGCGGGAGGACGTAAGACGCGGCCGCTGAAATGATCCGTTTCCGGACGGGGGCCGGGACCGGCAGGCCGCACTTGGTGCAGCCCGCCCCTCTATCCGCGCGCACCGGGGAGGCGCGTGGCGGATTTCTGTCGTCAGAAACTCCCTCTCAGGGTGACGCCATAGGTGCGCGGATCGCCAAGGAGACCCGCATAATAGCCCGACGACGAGCCGCCCGCGTTGAGCATCTCGAAGTATTCTTCGTCAAGCGCGTTGCGTGTCCAACCGAAGAGGTCCCAGCCATCAACGCTGCGGAAGCCGGCGCGCAGGTTCACCAGCGTGTAGCCGTCGATGTTGAGATAGTGGGACTCGGTGGGGCTTGAGGAGAACTCCGAGCGATAGCTGGCGTCAGCCGCGACGAACCATTCGCCCTGACGTTTGCTGAACTCGCCAGGCAGCGTGTATTCGCCGCCGAACGAGGCCGCCCATTCCGACACTCCGGGAAGGCGTGCGCCCGAAGCGTCGACCACGAGGACGGCGCCTCCCGAGTCTTCCAGGGCCGGCGGCGCGCCGGTGAACTTTTCGTACTTGGCGTCGGTCCACGCGATGTTGCCATAGAAGGACAGATTGTCGTTGACCCGCCATGAGCCGTCAAACTCGACGCCCTGAACGACCACCTGCTCGGCGTTGGCGAGATATCCGCGCAGCGTGCCAGCCTGGTTGCTCACGACACTGACCTGGAAATCATCGACAGCGGTGTGATAGGCTGAGACGTTGGCGACCACGCCCGGAAGCGGCTCTGTCTTCAGGCCGATTTCGATATGTTTGGTATCCTCCGGCTTGATCGACGCGAGGTCGAGAAGCGGATTGTTGTTGGCATCGACTGGAATGCCGTTGTTGTTGAGGCCGAACGTCTTGAACGCCGTCGCATAGGTCGCATAGGCGTTGACGTTATTGGAAATGTCGTAGGCGACGGTCAGCTGCCCGGAGACGTTGTCGTCCTCGCCTTCGGATTCGTAAGACAGCGGCTGTAGGATGCTGAGCTCAAGCGCACGCAGTGCAGTTACCTGTGCAGGCGTTAGCCCCAGTCCTGTCGTGTCGAGCCGGCCATACGGCGTTGCCCGGTAGAAGCCGTTCTTCTCGTCAAAGTTGGCCCGCAAGCCGGGCAGGATGCGAAGCTGGTCGGTCACCTGCCACTCGAGCTGGCCGAACAAGGCAGTGCTGGTGTGATCGGATCGAATCTGCACCCGCTGCCCATAGCCATCGAGCGCACCCAGATTGCCTAGAAGCGTGTTCGTCGCGTTCGGGTTGGCCAGCCAGCGCCAGGCGGCCGAGCCCTGCTCTTCGCGGCCCAGCGTCTTCGTCACCTGGTTGAACCAGAAGGCGCCCACGACATAGTTCAGATTCTCGCCAAAGTCTCCGGCGTATCGAAGTTCCTGCGACCACTGGTAGGATTTCGATGGGTTCTGCGAGAGCGTCCGGATCGGCAGGCCGAGGAAGTCGCGGTCGTTCGACGGGTCCCAGATCCAGTACCGCCATGCGGTGATGGCAGACAGCGTACCGCCGCCAACATCCCAGTCGACATTGAGCGCGAAGCCGCCAAGGTCCGAATTGGACCGGTGCGGCGTATCCAAATCGGTCACGCGGTCGAACGGGTTCAGGCTGGGCGGTGCGTAGTTGTAAAATGCCGCCTGCGCTGCATATTGACGGTTGAGCGGGCGCTGGGTCGGGACCACGCCCGCGAATACTTGCGCATAACCTTCCGGACGCTGCACCGTGTTGTCGGCGGAGAGTTTGACTTGAAGCGTGTCGCTCGGCGTCCACAGAAGCTGGGCGCGGCCACCGATATTGTTGAGGTCGTTGAGATCGTCCTGGTCAGTGACGTTCCACAGTACGCCGTCACGCTGCGTGCCCGAGAACGAGAGACGATAGGCCAGCGTGTCCGTCAGCGGACCGGTGGTCGTCGCCTTGGCCTGGAAGTAACCGAGATTGCCATAGCTCAGCTCGACATCCGTTGACGGCGTGAATTCCGGCAGCTTGGTCGTGACGTTGATCGCGCCAGCGGTCGTGTTCTTACCGTAGAGCGTGCCCTGCGGTCCGCGCAGCACCTCGATGCGCTCAACATCAATGAAGTCGAGCACCGCAGAGGCGGGGCGCGCGAAATAGACGCCATCGACATAAAGGCCGACGCCCTGTTCGATGCCGTCATTGGTCAGGCCAAACGGCGCACCGAGGCCGCGGATGTTGATCGCCGTATTGCGCGGGTTAGTCGAGTAAAACTGAACCGACGGGACCAGCTGATTGAGCTTCCCGATGTTGAGCGCCCCGGTGTCCGCGAGGAAATCCTCCGACAGCACGGCCACAGGGATCGGAACGTCCTGCACGTCTTCCTCGACCCGTCGGGCCGTCACGATCACGCGGTCGCCGGGCTGAAGCGCCGGCCCCGTCTGCGGCTGATCATCGGCGTTCGGGCCTGAAGGATTTGCGATGGTTTGCTGGGGCTGGGGCTCGTCCGGCGCAGCTTGCGCAAACGCCGGCGCGGCCGAGAGCAGCGCAAGTGCAGCAAACGAAATGCCATACTTGAGATGATTACCCGACTTGTTTCGTGTAGTATCAAAAGCGCGCATCATAGCTCGTCCTGAACAATAGCGCAGCCATCCCCGCGCCCTTGATCATGAGACAATCTCAAACACGACTTAGTCGGTAGTATTACTTGGCTTTAGATTTTCTGCTTGCCAAAGCTTCCACCCCGAGCCGGCGGTCATCCTTGAGCTTTCGAAGAGAGGACAGTCGCGCCGCCCTTCCCCCTCGCCGCTCTCGCCCCTACGTGGTAGGCTTCGACCTAATTCATCAGCTTGAGGAAACAGCCCTGCCCGCAATTCGCAGCTCAAAGACCGGCAAGAGTTCAGTCTCAAAACCGGCCGCAACCCCGCCCAAGCCGGCCATTCCTGATCCGCTCGAACTGGCCCGCCTGGTCGCCCAGCAGCTCGATGACGACAAGGCCGAGAACATTCTCAACATTCCGCTGGCCGGAAAATCGCCGATGGCCGACGCCATGGTGGTTGCGTCCGGGCGCTCGGCCCGTCACGTCGCCGCCCTCGCAGACCATGTTGCGCGCAAGCTCAAGGAAGCCGGCGCATCGAAGGTCCATGTTGAAGGCCTGCCGAATGCCGACTGGGTGCTGATCGATGCGGGCGACGTCATCGTCCACATCTTCCGTCCGGAAGTGCGCGAGTTCTACAATCTCGAGCGTATCTGGGCCTCCGACGCCCCGCCGACGGCGCGCGCCGCCACCGCCAACTAGCTCCAGGCGCCCCACCTTGCGCATCCGCATCCTCTGCGTCGGCCGCATGAAGGACGGGCCGGAGCGCGCGCTCGTGGACGAGTACGTCGTGCGCGCCCAGAAGAGCGGAAAATCGCTTGGCTATCGCGCCGTCGAAGAAATCGAGATCCCGCCTTCCTCCAAGGACGATGAGGGGACCCGCCTGCTCGCAAAGCATGGCCAGGGCATTCTGATCCGGCTGGACGAGCGCGGCGAAGCCTGGACTTCACAGGATCTGTCCAAACGCCTCGCCCGCTGGCGCGACGCTGGCGAAGACGCCTGCAGCTTCGTGATCGGCGGAACCGACGGCACCTCACCCGCCATCGCCGCCGCCGCCCGCCATACCATCAGCTTCGGGGTCCAGACCTGGCCCCACCGCCTCGTCCGCGTGATGATCGCCGAGCAGGTCTACCGCGCCCTTTCGATCGAGGCCGGATCACCTTACCACCGGGAATGATGCGGAGGCTGGCCCTCATCCTGTTGCTGCTCGCGACCCCCGCGCTGGCCCAGTCCCGCGCGGCGCCCAAAACCTTTACCCAGGATGATCTCAAGCGCGCCGAAGCCGCTCGCGACGCGGCCGTCGCCCGCCTGCGCACGCTCGAAGCCCGCTCCAACGCCGTCGCGCGCGAAGCCTCCGAGATCGACGCCGACCTGATCGCCGCCGCCGAAGACTCGACCGCCCGCGAGGAAGCCGCCTACGCCGCCGAGGAGCAGCTGATGATCCTCACCGACGAGTCTCAGACAGCAACAAGCGCCCTCTCCGCCGACCAAGCCGCCCTCGACGACCTGCTCGCCGCCCTGATGACCTTTGGCTCCCGTCGCCCGCCCGCGCTCGCCGCCAGCCCTGAGGACAGCGCTGCCGCCGTCCGCGCCGCCATCCTGATGTCCGACGCCGCGCCTGCTCTCTCGAAGCGTGCAGGCGAGCTCAAATCGCAGATCGCGACCATTGATCGTCTCGCCGCCGAAACACGCGCCCAGCAGGCCAACCTCGCTTCCGCCACCGGCGCCCTGTCCGCCCGCCGCGAGGAGATTGCCGCGCTGGCCGAAGAAAAGCGCCGCGCCTCGGCCACGCTCGACGCCGAAACCGCCGCCGCCCGTGCGGAGTCGAAACGATTAGCCGCTGAAGCAGATACGCTACGCGATCTGCTCGACAGCCTCGCCAAGTCGGCTCCAGCCAAGCCTTCGGTAAAACCGTCCCCCGGCAAGCCGCCCGCCAAGCCCGGCCCAGCCAGGCCCTCCCCAACGCCGGCAAAACCTCCCGCAACAGTCGCCAACCGGCCGCCCGCCGGAGCCGCAGCGCCACTGCAGCCGGCCGTCGGCGCGCGCCTTCACCGCTTCGGCCAGACCGTGGATGGCGAAAAGCAGGAGGGATTGACGCTGACCACGCGACCTTCCGCTCAGGTCATCGCCCCACTCGACGCAAGGGTGCAGTATGCCGGTATTTTCCGCTCCTATGGCCTTATGGCGATCCTGGATGTCGGAAGTGACGTGGTTGTGGTCGTTTCCGGCCTTGACGCCCTTTATCCCGAAGCAGGACAGTGGGTGCTGGCGGGAGAGCCCATAGGCCGCATGGCCGACCGGAAGTCGCCATCTCCAGAACTTTATCTGGAGGTAAGACGTAAGGGTCAGCCCGTAGACCCTGAGAAATGGCTGCGGCCCCGAACTTGAATTGCGGACGAGAGCCGGGCCTGCGACGAACGGTAGTGCTGAAAGTGCCTCTGCGCGGCGTCATTGTCTGTTGAACTTCGCGCGGATGACGGCAAGGTAACGGACGGCGGGATATGTCAGAGGAGCAGCGCAACATGCGCAAGTGGTTGTTGGGCCCGATCGTCGGCGCGGGTCTTCTGGGAGCCACGCTTGGCTTCTCGGCCTTCGCCGTTACGACCAATGGAAACGCGGCCGAAAAGCGCGCCCAGACATTCAAGCAACTCGAGCTCTTCGCCGAGATCGTCGCCAAGGCGCAATCCAACTACGTCACCGAATTCGACGAGTCCGAAGCGATCGAAGCCGCCATCAACGGCATGCTCGCCTCGCTTGACCCGCACTCGTCCTACCTCGATCCCGACGACTTCAAGGACATGCAGGCCCAGACCTCCGGCGAATACGGCGGCCTCGGCATCGAAGTCACCGCGCAGGACGGCTTCGTGAAAGTCGTCTCGCCGATGGATGGCACGCCTGCCTTCCGCGCCGGCATCAAGTCCGGCGACTTCCTCACCGCCATCGACGGCAAGTCGATTGTCGGCCTGCCGCTCAACGACGCCGTCAAGCAGATGCGCGGCGAGATCAACTCGGCCATCTCGGTCACCATCGTGCGCGAGGGCGTTGAGCCGTTCGACGTTTCTCTCAACCGCGAAGTCATTCGCCCGGAAGTCGTGAAGCAGAAGATGATCGGCGATGTCGGCTATGTCCGCGTCACGACCTTCAACGAGCAGACCGTGAAGGCGCTCGACAAGGCGCTGGAAAACACCCGCAAAGGCCCGCTGAAAGGCCTCGTGCTCGACCTGCGGGACAACCCGGGCGGCCTGCTCGAAGCCTCGATCGAAGTCACCTCGCGCTTCGTCGATGGCGGCGAAGTGGTCTCCACGCGCGGCCGGCACGACACGGACTCCAAGCGCTACAACGCTGTCCGCACCAACCGCTATCCGAAGGTGCCGATCGTGGTGCTCGTCAATGGCGGTTCGGCCTCCGCCGCTGAAATCGTCTCTGGCGCGCTGCAGGACCGTGAACGCGCGGTCGTCATGGGCGTGACGTCGTTCGGCAAGGGCTCGGTGCAGACCGTGCTGCCGCTCGGCCCGAACAAGGGCGCGATGCGTCTCACCACCTCGCGTTACTACACGCCGTCGGGCAAATCGATCCAGGGCGCCGGCATCGAGCCGGACTTCGAAGTCGCCCAAGTCCGCCTGTCGGACAAGGACGTCGCTGAGCTGAAAACGCGCGCTGCGCGCTACAGCGAGTCGACCCTACCCCACGCACTGGAAAACGATCAGGGCGCCGAGCGCAAGCCGCCGCACGTTCCGGCAGACATGCCCCCCGCCGACTACAAGGGCGAGGACTACCAGCTCGACCAGGCTGTCGCCCTCATCCTGGCCGGCAAGGCCACGCCCAAGCCGCATGCCACAGCCGCCGCAACCCCGGCGCTGGCCACGGCGACGCCGTAACCCGGACAGCCAATACCAGACACGGAAAGGCCCGGCTTGCGCCGGGCCTTTTGCTTTTCAGCGTCTTACGCGGGGACAAGCTCTGCTTCCCGCGCGCGAAACCTTGTCTCCACCCCCAAATTCCTCAACGTTTACAGCCTCATGAAGGCTAGCCGGTCGCAGCTCCGTTACCGCGTTCTTAACGTTACGGGTCGCAAACTGGTCGTTCGGGTGTATGTGAGGATCTGCATGTCTGCGTCACGCGCTGCCGATGGATCAGTTCTGCGCACTGGCCTCAGCCAGTTCGCCCTGAGCCTCGCCGCTTTCGGAACGCTCGCGGCCGGCGCTGTCGGCGCGGCTTTCTTCTTTGGCGACGATGAAGCGGGCGGCCCGCGCATCGAACTCGCCCTCTATTCCGAACAGAACGGCCCGCCGCCGCTTCTTAAGAACCGATCGTCGCTTGATGCGCTCGATGCCAACGCCACGGGCGAGCCGAGCCTTGTCGGCGTCGAATACGACGAAAGCCTGCCCGAAGACGGCGGCGATGGCGCCGAAGCCGGCATGACCGTCACCGAAATCTCGACCAATTCCGGCGCGGTTGCTACTGCACTCGTGCGCGCGCCGATCAACGGCTTCTATGAACGCACCGCCGCCGGCGACCTGCCGAAAATGGGTCCCGATGGTCGCTCGCCCGCCGAAGCCTATGCCCGTCCGTTCAACGCCGTCGCCGGCACGCCGCGCATCTCGCTGATCGTTGGCGGCCTCGGCATGACGCAGAAACACACGCTGGCCGCCATCAACGAGCTGCCGCCGGAAGTCACGCTGTCCTTCGTGCCTTACGCCACCGACCTGCAGGGCTGGATCAACAAGGCCCGCGCCGCCGGCCACGAAGTGCTGCTCGAACTGCCGATGGAAGCCTACGACTATCCGAACGTCGACACTGGCCCGCAAACCCTCATCACCTCCGCCAAGCCGGAAGAGAACCTGCGCCGCCTCAACATCCTGCTCGGCAAGACGACCGGATATTTTGGCGTCACCAACTATCAGGGCGCCAAGTTCGCGACCGACGCCGCCGCCGCCACCCCGGTCATGAAGGCGCTCAAGGATCGCGGCCTCGTCTTCCTGCATGACGGCGCCGCCGCGCGCTCTGTCCTGCCGCAAGCCGCCGACCAGACCGGCCTCGACTTCACCGTCGCCGACCGCATTGTCGACGCCGAACTCTCGGCCGATGCGATCGACCGCGAACTCCTCGCCCTCGAAGCCCTCGCCATCCAGAACGGCAAGGCCATCGGCGTCGGCTTCGCCTATCCGGTCACGATCGAGCAATTCCGCCTCTGGGCTGAAGGCCTGAAAGCCAAGGGCTACCAGCTCGCCCCGGCCTCCGCCTCGGCCGGCGTCACCACGCGAACGGCCAAGTCGTGACCTGGCGCGCCCACCCGGAACAGGGCGGGCGCGATCCATCGCTCTACCGGCCCAATGTCGGCCTCGCCATCTTCTCGAAGAGGGGCCTGCTCTGGCTCGGCCGCCGCTCAGGCGTGCGCAAGGATGATGCGCGTTACGCCTGGCAGATGCCGCAAGGCGGGATCGACCGAGGCGAGACGCCTGCCATTGCAGCTCTGCGCGAACTCGGTGAAGAGACCGGCATTAACACGAAGCATGTCGAACTTCTCGAAGAGCTGGAGCCGTGGCTCTATTACGACTTCCCGCCTGCCTTGAAACAGAAGCTCACCGGCCCCTATTTCGGCCAGCGCCAGAAATGGTTCGCCTATCGCTTCATCGGCTCGGACACCGATTTCCGCCTCGACGACCACACGCCTGAATTCGATGCGTGGAAATGGGCAAAGCTTGAAGAGGCCCCCGGCCTCGTCATCCCGTTCAAGGCGGCTGTCTACGACGAGGTCGCGAAGCGCTTCGCGAAGTGGACTGAGCCGGTCTAGTCGCCGCTATCAGTGAGCGGCGGACGAACCGACAGCTGCACGCAGCGCTTCGAGATAAGCCAGACGCTCCGACGCGCGCTTGCGCCGAGCTTCATCGCCCGGATCATTCGCGTCCGACTTCACCTTGACGATTTCTGCGTCGAGCGAGCCGACATCCACATCCGACAGCCGCACGGCCTCTTCGGCGAGGATCGTAAGGCCGGCCGGCGTCACATCGGCAAAGCCACCGCGCACGAACACCGGCGTCACGCCCAAAGCTTCATGGATGCGCACGATCCCCGGCTTCAGCACGGTCATGAACGGAGCATGCTTCGGCAGCACGCCGAATTCACCCTCGACGCCGGGGGCGTCGACCTGGTTCACTTCGCCGGCAAAGAGCTCTCGCTCAGGCGAAACCAGCGAGAAATTGAGCGTGTCGGCCACGGGTGACTCCTGTATCGGGCGCCGGTCTAGCAGGCTGGAAACCCCTGTAAAGGCGGCGATTTGGCTAATGCGGGCCAGGCCGGGAAATCAGTCCGCCCGAAGGGTTACCACGGCGATTTCAGGGGGCTGGTTGAACCTTACCGGCATGATCGACACCCCCACCCCGCCGCTCACGTAAAGCCGCCTCGTCCCATTGCTGTAGAGCCCGCAAGGCCATTTCTCGGACCCCGGCGAGGCATGCATCAGCCGCCCGAAGACGGGCAGGTTCACCTGCCCGCAATGGCTGTGCCCCGCAAAGGTGATCGCCACCCGGTCCGGCGCTGCGGCAAACACATCCGGCCAGTGCGACATCACCACGACCGGATCGCCATCGGGCAGATCACTCAACGTCTCACCATAAGATGGCTGAGCCCGCGCCGACTCGTAATCCGCCAGCCCGCCGAGCCAGAATGCCCCGCCCGGCCGCTCGATCCGCACGCGCTCATTCTCCAGCACCGGAATGCCTTCAGCCTCCAGCGCCTTCTCGATCGCCTCGCCATCATACCACCAGTCATGATTGCCAAGCACTGACCATACGCCTAGCGGCGCCTGCAGCTTCTTCAACGGCGGAAGCATCGACATGACGACAGCGCTTTCATCCGCGCTCCGCGACGCCGCCGGCTCATGCCCGGGCGCGTAGTCGCCCAGCAGCAGGATGACATCCGGCCGCTCCGCATTCATCTCCGCGACAATATCCTCAAGACGCCCGAGGCTCATATGCGCCCCACCGCCGTGGATGTCGCTGATTACACCCACCCGCAGCGGTTCGCCCTCCCACGACTGGCTCACCACCTCGACACGACGCACCACCAGCGTCTCCGGCTCCCACAGAAACGCCCGGATCCCGAGCGCCCACACCGCCGTCACCAGAACGATAGCGCTCCAGCCGAGCCAGCCCGGCCCTCGCCCCGCTTTCAGTCCCCGCCACAGCCCGAACAGGATCGCCGACGGCCAGAGCACCGCTCCGATCCAGGCGAGGGTCATGATGATATTGCCCATGGGCCGTCCGCGCGCCTGCCGCTATTGCGCCACGAACACCGTCGCCGTCACCACGCTGAAGCGGGACTGATGTCCGGCCATCCCCGGATCGGACCCCGCCAGCTGCACTGTCACGGACCGACCGTTCGAGGCCGCCTGCAGCGTCTGTCCCAGCCCATTCGCCGGCGTCGCCAGCCGCTGAAACCCCGGAGCCCCGGTCAGCGCCTGCGCCACGTTCTGAACGGTCGCTCCGGCCGACGGTCCATAGACCGACACGACGCATCGCCCCGCCTTCTCGCGCACCGTTACGACGCCCCTGCCGTCCATCACATCCCAAACAGTCTCATCCGGCGCCGCGCCCGCCTGCTTGCGCGTCTCGGCGTCATTGGTCGGCTGAAGACTCCCGCGCTGCGCCGCCGACAACCCGCTCACGCCCGAGCCGGTCACCGCCGGCACGCACGCATCCACCACCGCCCGCCTGAACGCATCCGCCGCCGCCTCGGGCGAAAGCGCCGACGACACGGCGTCACGCTGGGCGGACGCCGGCGCGCCAGCCAGCACCGCTCCCATAGCCAGAAACGCAATCCGCATGTGAATCTCCCGACGAGGCGATGCTAGCCGGGGTTGGCCGCCGATCCAACCGCGACTGGCGCCGCGCTCTTGAGACCCCGCTCGTACATCTGCGCCTGCTCTTCGCTCCATTTCCGGATGCGCTCGCCGATGATCCCGGGCGCTTTGGCGGACTGAAGCTTGCCCAGAGCCCGGATACCGGCCGGTACGTCAGCGTACCTCCCGGCCTTTACATCGTCCGCCATGCGGCCGGCTGCCCCGGCGCCGAAATAGAGAACGACATAGACCAGCGCCCCGAAAGCGTCCGGCGCCAGCAGGTCGGCTTCGGGCCAGATACGCTGCACCTGCTCGCAGAACGGGGGAAGCTGGGCGCGGCCGAAAACACGTATTGCATCGCGTCGGTCGACCACGATGTCGTCGACCGTTCCGAGCACACGCTTGAGTGCAGTGAAGTTGGGATCGGCCGTTTCCCAGTCGGCGCCCTTCGGTTCAGGCTTCTTCGCATCCCACACGGCGGCCAGCCGATCGATCGCCTCCGGCGTCAATATCCCGGCCCAGTCGTTGCGCATTTGCTCGACAGTGAACGTCCGTGCGCAATAATCCATGCCGATGCACAGCGGCCCGCCATAGTTCGTGGGATTGAACTGCTGGGTGTCGCCGAATGAGCTGTCGAGAATGGTGTTGAGCGCCGACGCCGAAATGCCTAAACGCGCGCCGAAGGACAGGAACAGCAATCGTTCGGGCACGGCATCGTCCTGTCCTGCGATGTCTGAGATTTCACCGACGACCGACGTGATCCGCGTCGTCAGCGCCTGGTTCTGACGCAGCTTCGCCTCAACGTCCTTCTTCGCAAGATCGAGGTTCGCGTTTGTCGTCGTCAGCTGCTTGTTGGCGCCATCCAGCGCCGTGTTGGAGACCTGCAGCTTTTCGCCATTCACCCACGCCAGCCCCCCGCCTACGCCGGCGCCCAGCGCCAGCACGGCCATCACGCCCGCGATCAAGTTCGCCCGCCGTCGCCTGCGCGCTTCCGCCTGTCGTTCGCGTTGCACCAGATCGTCGAGCCCGACGTCCAGCATGCCCGCAATCAGCTTCAGCGCGCCGTTCTCGATACCGTCCTTCTTGTCGCGAAGATCGGCCGCAATCGGCTCCACCGCCTCGGGTTCGCTGCTCACCGCACGGTTGGGACCGATGCGATAGACCAGCGCGCGCGGAAAACACTCATCCGCCGCCGTCAGTCCCGGCTTGCCTGCAGCGTGCGGTTCCCCGCTGATGATCGCAGCGAAAATCCGCTCGCCTCGCCCCAGAGATTTGAAATAGCGGATTTCCTCTTCGACATACGGGCTTCCGGCAGATCTGGGCGAACACAGCACGATCAGCGCCGACGACGCCTCCAGCGCCTCGCGGATCTCAGCGCCGAGATTGTGGTGCGCGCCAAGGTCTGCGCGATCACGGAAGAACTTGCCCAACCGCTTGCCGATTGCGCCATCCGGGCCCTGCCGGCCCACCAGCGAATGCGGCACGACATAGCTTTCCAGCCTGCGATGAAGCCGGTCGCAGACCTCGGAGTCCGAATGGCTGTAGCTCACGAAGGCGGCGTAGGCCGATCGGCTGGCCTTCGTCTCGTGTTTTGCTGGCGTGGCGCTTTCCGCCATCGCCTTCCCCTCATCAGCCAGCGTCCACTCTACCCGCACGCCACACGCGCCGCCAGCGGCGCGCCCATCACGGTGCAGTCGACGTAATAGCCGCCGACAGTCCGCTGAATTGTGACGATGCGCCCGGCTCATGGCCGGTTAGCACAACCCGCACGCTCCTGCCATTCGCGGTCTTCGTCCGCAGGTCGTGCGAGAAGGATTTGGGTTGCGACGGCGCCGCAGGCGCCAGCGCATAGCCCTTCGCCCGCAATGAAGCGATGACGATGTTGAACGTGGTTTCAACCGGCGCGCCATGGGCCGCCACATCGCATCCGCCCGGCCCGTCCTCGATCTCGACAACACCCTGACCCAACCCCGGCGCCCATGCCGAATAACCCGGCTTCGGCGGCCGCGCCGTGCTGCGGATGGTGTCGCGCAAAATTCGGTAGGTGCTCATCTTATCCAGCGCGATTCTCTCTCTGCGGCCGGCACACACGCCTCCAGAACCGAAATGACAAAGCCATTCATCACATCCTCGGGGCTCAGGCCGTAGGCCAGCTGCGGCCGCGGCGGCGCCGTCGCGCACGCTGCAAGCATCAGCGCCGAGGCAGATACCCAGATCCTGCGGTTCATGTACGCCCCTCCAGCCGATGAGCAAGGCTACAGGACGGCGCCCGTCGCACAAGGCGCGCAAGATCACAAACAAAGCAGGCGCGGATCGCTCCGCGCCTGCTCCAGCTTCTGCAAAGTCAGGAAGATCAGGCCGCTTCGGCCGCCATTTTCTGGGCTTTCGCGATCACGTCATCGATCTTGCCGCACATCAGGAAGGCCTGTTCCGGGATGTCGTCGTGCTTGCCTTCGAGGATTTCCTTGAAGCCCTGCACCGTGTCCTTCACGTCGACGAACTGGCCGTCGAGGTTGGTGAATTGCGACGCGACAAAGAAGGGCTGCGACAGGAAGCGCTCGATCTTGCGGGCCCGCGCCACGACGAGTTTGTCCTCTTCGGACAGTTCGTCCATGCCGAGAATGGCGATGATATCCTGCAGCGACTTGTACTTCTGCAGGATCTCCTGCACGCCGCGCGCGGTGTTGTAGTGATCCTGGCCGACGATATTTGCATCGAGAATCCGCGACGATGAGTCGAGCGGGTCCACGGCCGGGTAGATGCCCTTTTCCGAGATCGAACGGTTGAGAACGGTCTGCGCGTCCAAGTGGGCGAACGAGGCGGCCGGGGCCGGGTCGGTCAAGTCGTCGGCCGGAACGTAGATGGCCTGCACCGAAGTGATCGAGCCCTTGGTGGTCGAGGTGATGCGTTCTTGCAGCTGGCCCATGTCCGTCGCCAGCGTCGGCTGATAGCCGACCGCCGAAGGAATACGGCCTAGCAGCGCCGACATTTCCGAACCCGCCTGCGTGAAGCGGAAGATGTTGTCCACGAAGAAGAGCACGTCCTGGCCCTGGTCGCGGAAGTTTTCGGCAACCGTGAGACCGGACAGGGCGACGCGGGCGCGCGCGCCCGGCGGCTCGTTCATCTGGCCGAACACCAGCGAGCAGCGCGACGTGCCGCCGCCGCCAGCCTGGTTCACGCCAGACTCAACCATCTCGTGATAGAGGTCGTTGCCTTCACGCGTGCGCTCGCCGACGCCGGCGAACACGGAATAGCCGCCATAGGCTTTCGCGATGTTGTTGATCAGCTCCTGGATCAGCACGGTTTTGCCGACGCCTGCGCCGCCGAACAGACCGATCTTGCCGCCCTTCGCATAGGGGCACAGCAGGTCGACGACCTTGATGCCCGTCGGCAGGATTTCCGGCACCGGCTTCTGGTCGACGAAGGCGGGGGCAAGCTGGTGGATGCCGCGCGTGAATTCGCGCGAGACCGGACCGGCTTCGTCGATCGGCTCGCCGATGACGTTCATGATGCGGCCCAGCGTGGCTTCACCGACCGGCACCGAGATCGCCTGGCCCGTGTCCTTCACTTCGTGACCGCGCGTCAGGCCCTCGGTCGAGTCCATCGCGATCGTGCGCACGGCGTTCTCGCCGAGGTGCTGCGCGACTTCCAGAATGAGGCGCGTGCCGTTGTTGTCGGTCTCCAGCGCGTTCAGGATCGCCGGCAGGTGGCCGTCGAATTCCACGTCGACGACGGCGCCGATGACCTGGCTTACGCGGCCCTTCACGTTGGTGGCGGTTTTCGTGTTCATCTCAGCCTCTCGTCAATTTCGTCAGATCACTAGAGCGCTTCAGCGCCCGAGATGATCTCGATAAGTTCCTTGGTGATCTGCGCCTGACGCGCACGGTTGTAGCGCAGCTGCAGCGACTTGATCATGTCGCCTGCGTTGCGCGTCGCGTTGTCCATGGCGGTCATCTGCGCGCCCTGGAAGCCGGCTTCGGTTTCCAGCAGCGCGGACAGAAGCTGCGTGCCTAGATAGCGCGGCAACAGCGTCTCGAGGATCGCCTCTTCTGACGGCTCGTAGATGTAGCGCGCGCCCTGCAGGTCAACGACCGGAGCATCCGCCGGCGCTCTCGCCGGGATCAGCTGCAGCGCGGTCGGGATCTGCGTCAGCAGGTTCTTGAAGCGTGCGAACACCAGCGTCGCGATATCGAACTCCGCCCGGTCGAACCGGTCGGTGATCTCGGCGGCGATACGGGCTGCGCCCTCAGCCGTCACCGAACGCTCGGACTTGCGGTCGATATGGCCGACAATCAGCTGGCCATACTGGCGCTTCAATGCGTCAGAGCCCTTCTTGCCGATCGTGAGGATTTTTACAGTCTTGCCGGCAGCCTGCAGCCGCCTGATTTCGGCCCGCGCGAGCTTGACGATGTTGGTGTTGAAGCCGCCGCACAGGCCGCGCTCTGACGTCAGCACCACCAACAGGTGAACGTCATCCGATCCCGTCCCGGCGATCAGCTTCGGTCCGCCGCCAGCGGCCGCGCCCGATGCGAGGTTGGCGATCACCGCCGCCATGCGCGTCGCATATGGCCGTGCCGCCTGCGCAGCTTCCTGCGCACGCTTCAGCTTGGCCGTAGCGACCATCTGCAGCGCCTTGGTGATCTTCTGCGTGGACTTCACGCTGACGATCCGGAGGCGGAATTCCTTCAAGCTGGGCATGGGCTATGCCTGATCCTCAGACTTGGCGATTACGCGAACGTCTTGGTGAAAGCATCGAGCGTCGACTTGATCGCATCTTCGATCTTGCCGCCGTCCTTGCCGTTCTTGGAGATATCCTTCTGGTCGCGGATGTCTGCGAGCAGGGCCTGCTTGTCGGCGCGGATGTGGCGCAGCAGTTCGGCCTCGTAGCGCACGACCGCGTCGGTCGGGATCTTGTCGAGATAGCCGCGCGTGCCCGAGTAGATCACCACGACCTGCTCTTCCATCTGCAGCGGCGAGTATTGCGGCTGCTTCAGGAGCTGGGTCAGGCGCGCGCCGCGGTTCAGCTGGCGCTGCGTCGTCGCGTCGAGGTCCGAACCGAACTTCGCGAAGGCGGCCATCTCGCGATACTGCGAGAGTTCCGACTTCATCGTGCCGGACACCTGCTTGGTCGATTTCACCTGGGCCGAACCGCCCACGCGCGACACCGACAGACCAACGTTCACGGCCGGGCGAATGCCCGAGTTGAACAGGTCGGTCTCGAGGAAGATCTGTCCGTCCGTGATCGAGATCACGTTGGTCGGGATGTAGGCCGACACGTCGTTGGCCTGCGTCTCGATGATCGGCAGCGCGGTCAGCGAGCCCGAACCATGGTCCGCGTTCAGCTTGGCCGCGCGCTCGAGCAGCCGGGAGTGGAGATAGAACACGTCGCCCGGATAGGCTTCGCGGCCCGGCGGGCGGCGCAGCAGCAGCGACATCTGGCGGTAGGCGACGGCCTGCTTCGACAGATCGTCATAGATGATCAGGGCGTGCATGCCGTTGTCGCGGAACCACTCGCCCATCGTGCAGCCGGTGAACGGCGCGATGTATTGCAGCGGGGCCGGCTCCGACGCCGTCGCGGCGACGACGATCGTGTACTCAAGCGCGCCGCGCTCTTCGAGCGACTTTACGACCTGGGCGACGGTCGAACGCTTCTGACCGATGACGACGTAGATGCAGTAGAGCTTCTCGCTCTCATTGCCGCGGGCGTTGATGGCCTTCTGGTTCAGGATGGTGTCGATCGCGACGGCGGTCTTGCCGGTCTGACGGTCGCCGATGATCAGCTCGCGCTGGCCGCGGCCGATCGGGACCAGCGTGTCGATGGCCTTGATGCCGGTCGACATCGGCTCGTGCACCGACTTGCGCGGCAGGATGCCCGGGGCTTTCACGTCCACGCGACGGCGCTCGGCGACATTCACCAGCGGGCCTTTGCCGTCGATCGGTTCACCGAGAGCGTCAACCACGCGGCCGAGCAGGCCCTTGCCCACCGGGGCGGCCACGATCTCCTGCGTTCGCTTGACGTTGTCGCCTTCCTTGATGCCGCGGTCGTCGCCGAAGATGACGACGCCGACATTGTCGCGCTCGAGGTTGAGGGCCATGCCCTTAACGCCCGACTCGAACTGCACCATCTCGCCGGCCTGGACGCTGTCGAGGCCGTGAACGCGGGCGATGCCGTCGCCGACCGACAGCACCTGGCCGACGTCGGAGACTTCGGCTTCAGCGCCGAAATTCTTGATCTGGGCTTTCAGGATGTCGGAAATTTCCGAGGCGCGGATGTCCATGAGGCTAGGCCCCCTTCATGAGGTTCGTCAGGTTGTTCAGTTTGGTGCGGATCGAGCTGTCCACCAGCTTTGAGCCAATCTTCAGCTGCAGGCCGCCGATCAGCGCCGGATCGACTTCAACGTCCACCGTCACGGTGCGGCCCAGCGATTTGGAGATGGCGCTCTCGATGTCGAGCGTCTGTTCCTTGGTGATCGGCTTGGCGACGCGCGCAACAACGCGGCTCGATCCGCGATGCTTGGCGGCTTTCTCGGCGAATGCCTTCGCCATGCCGACAATGTCGCCCGCGCGACGGTTCAGCGTCGCAACGCCGACAAAACGTTTTGCCAGGTCCGGCAGGCCAAGCTTGTCGCCGATCGCGGCGAGCACAGCGGCTTTCTCTTCGGACTTGTGGAGCGGCGACTTCAGCACACGCGAGAGAGCAACATCGCCCTCGATCGTTTTTGCCAGCGCCGTCAGGCCGTTATCGACCGCGTCGACTTCGCCGGACGTGATCGCAAGGTCGAATACCGCGGCAGCATAGCGCTGGGCAGCTTCGCTTACAGATGTGGTCGATGAACCGGCCAAATTGCTCGCCCCAGCGTCTCGAATCCCCCGCACCGGGCTCGAGACAAAAATGATGTGAAATCAGCCACGTAGATACGGGTGGCCTTCCGGTCGTCCGTCGCGCGGGTTGCTAGCACGCGCGGGCGCCGTGTGACAACAAGCGGTTTTGGCCAAATTCATCAACAAACACGGGCGTTTCGTCGCGGCGCGGCAGACCTTCCGCGTCCGTAATCCCGGCTACACCAAGGAAGCTGTGTATGGGCGGCCCGTGGCCGGCGCTCCCGGCCCGACCTGTCATCCCGGAAGCGCGCAGCGCCATTCCATACTCACCCCACCCCAACAGCCTTCCGGTGGCTCCCGGCTCCTCTCTACCGCCACGGCGGGGATGACAGTTGAGCGGCGCTAACTTGCGACCTGTCCCGCGCGCCCATACTTCGACGATCCCAACCGGAGCCGCCCATGTCCCTCTTCCAGCCCCTAACCCTCGCCCACGGCCCCACCTGGAAGAACCGCTTCATGCTGGCGCCGCTCACCAACATGCAGAGCCATGCCGATGGCACGCTGTCGGACGCCGAGTTCAACTGGCTCACGCTCAGGGCAAAAGGCGGCTTCGGCCTGACCATGACGTGCGCCGCCCACGTGCAGGCTGTCGGACAGGGTTTCCCCGGCCAGCTGGGCGCCTTCGACGACAAGCACCTGCCCGGCCTCACGCGCCTGGCCAGCGCCCTCCGCACCAACGGCTCGGTCTCGTCCCTCCAGATCCACCACGCCGGCAACCGCTCGCCCAAGGAACTCGTCGGCACGCCCGTCTGCCCGTCCGACGATCCCAAGACCGGCGCACGCGGCCTCACCCTCCCCGAGGTCGAAGCCGTCCGCGACGCCTACATCGCCGCGGCTGTCCGCGCCGAGAAGGCGGGTTTCGACGGAGTCGAGATCCACGGCGCCCACGGCTACATCCTCGCGCAGTTCCTCTCGTCCGAAATCAACCACCGCACCGACCAGTATGGCGGCTCGCTGGAGAACCGCGCACGCCTGATCCTCGAAATCATCGACGGCATCCGCGCCGCCACGAAGCCCGGCTTCCAGCTCGGCTTGCGCCTCTCGCCCGAACGCTTCGGCCTGAAGCTCGCGGAGATCCGCGATGTCGCCGCCGAAATCCTTCGCGGCCAGAAGATCGACTTCCTCGACATGTCCCTGTGGGACTTCGCCAAGGAGCCCAACGAAGAAGAGTTCAAGGGCCGCACGCTGATGAGCGTCTTCACCGAACTCCCGCGCGGTCAGACCCGCCTCGGCGCCGCCGGCAAGGTGATGACCGGCCCGCAGGCCCAGTCCGTTCTCGACGCCGGTTGCGACTTCGTCGTCATCGGCCGCGCCGCCATCCTGCGGCATGACTTCGTCGAGCGTGTGAAGGCAGACCCGGCCTACGCCTCGCCAGCAACGCCCGTCAGCATCGAGCACCTTACCAACGAAGGCCTCTCCCCCGCCTTCGTCCAGTACATGCGCCAATGGCCCGGCTTCGTCGAAGCTGAACAGCCCGCCGCTTAAGTCCTTCCTCGCCGCAGGCGGGAAAGGCGGATCGCCAACCCCAAAACGCAACCGGCCGGATCCTTGGGGGATCCGGCCGGCGCTTTAGTCAGACTGCAAGTTCGAAGGGCCTATTCGCGGCGGCCTTCGGACTCGCGGAAGCGCTCTTCCATCATCAGCCCCGCCGAACGAAACTTGCCTTGGCCCAACCCCGCAAGGGGGCGGGAACCCTGTTCAGCTTCGTCTTTCTTCAAAGTGTCACCCCTACTTGCCTTGCTTTGCCCAATCCAGCACCCGCTTTTTCTTCAGAGCCACGCCGGCTTCCTGGAAGGAAAGCGCGCCGCTCTTGTCCGTGTCGATCGCAGCGAAGTTGGCTTTGACCGGCTGGAACATCGGGCTCTTCATCTCGGCTTCCTGCAGCATGCCATCGCGGTTGTCGTCGGCCGCGGTCAGCATCTGCGAAGCCTGGAGCTGCTGCTGCAGGTCTTCACGCGGGTTCTTCGCCGTCTCGTCTTTCCAGCGGTACTGGACGCTCGTGAACAGCATCTCTTCGAACGACTGGTCACCCCAGACAACTTCCTGATCCGGGTTCGTCCGGGTCTTGGTGTTGTCGCCGTAGAGCGCCTTGTTGTTCTTCGAGTTGTCGTACCAGTAATCGGCGACGAGTTTCGTGCCGGCCGGCAGTTCGATCAGGTCCTTGTAGTTGTACTCGCGCTGCCAGTTGAAGTCGTAGTGCGGCATGTTGAGGATCACTTCCTCTTTGCCGTCCGGATAGATCGCGGTCAGCTTCGAGGCGTAGCCACGATAGTGCGCGTGCACGAGCGAGGCAGTGATCTGAACGTCGGCCGGGAACTGCACATAGGCAGTCTCATGCCAGCGAGCCTGGTTCGGCTGAATGGTGATCGACGGATCGGAGATCACGATCTGACGCTTCACCAGTTCCGGATCATCCTTCGAGAAGTAGAAGGCGATCTTCGAATTGTCGGTGAAGGCCTTGCCGATCGGCGTGTAGTGCATCTGGAAGGAGATGGCGCCGCCAGCCGGGATCCACGTCGCCCACTTGTCGGGAGCGAGGTTCGATTCCGACCCGACAGCGTAACCGCCCATCGAGATATTCCAGTCGAAGCCGCGGCCGTTGGCCGGCATCTTCGGCAGCCAGCCAGCCAGGATGTGGTGCACGCCCTGACGGTTGCCGGCCTTGAAGGTGGTCGCCTTCAGCCATTTGCCTTCCGTCAGCGGGCTCGCAACCGCCGGGATCTGATAATCGACAACGCCGGCAGCCGGCACGTCATACGACGGGATGTCGACGACGAGGTCGGGCTTGCCCAGCGGCCATTCTTCACGGCCGGCAGCAGCCTTCGTCAGCGGGTCGGCAGCAGCGTCAGCCAGGTCGCTCGGAGCGCCGGCATCGATCCAGCCGATCAGGGTTTTGATTTCCTTCTCGGTCAGGTTCTCGTTGTTCTGGAACGCGCGATAGTGGCTGTCAGCGTCGAACGGCGGCATGCGGTCCGTGCGGATCGCTTCGCGGATCATCGGCGCGAAGTTCTTCACCTGCTGATAGCTGTTCCAGTACAGCATCTGCGGCGCGATGCCGTTCGGCTGGTGGCACTCGACGCACTTGGCCTGGAAGATCGGCGCGACGTCGTTGGTGTAGGAGACTTTCGAGTAGGCCGAGTTGTCGGCATACGCGATCTTCGTGCCCTTCACCGGCAGTTCGGCGTTGGTGATCGGCTTGCCGGCGACGAACTCGGTCACAGCGGCTTCAGCCGACTCGACCGGGCCATGATAAACCACTTTCCAGTCCTTCGGGCTCACCACCACGGTCTCGCCCGTGTAGGTGAAGCCGACCGACTTGCCGCTGGCGTCCTTGCCGAGCGAAGCGCCGATGAGCTGGAATTCGTCGTTCAGGATCGGCAGGGTGATGCCCTGCTCCTTGGCTTCCGCCTCGATCATGGCGCGCGTGTCGGCCGTGTTCGAGTTGATGAGCTGGATGACCAGCTCCGGATTTTTCTCTTTCAGCGCCATCAGCGCCTTGGCGGTCGCGCGCGACGTCTCATCGCCGTTCACATACGACGCCAGCACGACGGCCGGGGTATGCGTGTCATAGCGAAGGATGTGGCCCATGCCCGACCCATCGGCCAGCATGTAGTTGTCGACCGTATTGCCCACCAGCTTGGCAGCCGGCGCCTCGTTCGAGCATGCTGCCAGGCCGAGCACAGAAACGCTCGCCAGCAGGACAGCTGACGCGATCCTCTTCATGGACGGTAACTCCCTGGGTTTTATTTTTGTCCGATTCCAGCGCGGAACCTACTCGCAATTGACACTGTCAACAACTAGGCGCCCGGCGAACAAATATCGGGCACGTCAACAACGAGGCGCCGCTGGGGCAGAACATAAATATATCGAGAGAAGCGCCCACCGGCCGCTCAGTTTGTTCGTGAGCATTCTGTCGGAGCGACGGACAAGCGAGGCCTAGGCGGCCACCTGCGAAGGATTCGCAGGCGCCCGCGCCGTCCGCAACAGCCGCCAGACCTCGACCCCGATCGTCACCACCCAGATCAGCGCCGCCACCCCCAGCGAAACGTTCACGATCCCCCACACCATCCGCACAACCCGGGCGATCTCATCCAGATCGGCGCCATCCACCGGCGTCACCTCGATCAGCGGCTGCGACTGGTACAACACCCACAATATGCCCAGCCCGGCCAGATGCCCCGCAATGCTGACCACAGACCGCACCCTGCTCCACGCCGGATGCAGAATGTCAGCGAGGTGAACCACCGTCACACCGACCGCCAGCACCAGTATCGGCCAGTAAACCACATCCCACGCCGGCGAGAACGCCAGCGCCGCCGAGGCGCCATCCCGCACCGGAATCTCGTTCGGGAACTGCACGACCTTCACCCAGAACAGCAGGAAGACGATGTCGAACACCAACGTGAACGCGCTCTCGAACAGCGTCCGCGGCTGGCGCACATTATCCCGCGGCAGAGACTTCGGGTCCCACTTCGCCGCCCACTTCATGTCCAGCTTGCCGCGCTCCGCCGCGATGAACAGCGCGGTCACCACGCCGAACGTCACCAGCGCAATCTCCAGCGCGCTCCCGATGCCGCGAAACGCCGCCCTGAAAGGCTCTTCCGACCCCAGCGCCCGTATCGTCACGATGCCGAACCCGATCGCGATCGCGAGGCCCACAGCGATCCGCTGCACATGCCAGAACCACGGATAATAACCCGGCCCGATCAGGTGATCGTTCCCGGAATAGCGCGACGCCACCACCACCGGATGCCCGAAATCCTTCAGCACAGCCGCGATCTCGTCATCCCCAGCGGCGCGCCCCAGCTCCGCCTCCTTCGCCTCGACCCGGGAGTCGATGGCCTCGCGAAGCTCGGCGATGATGTCCTTCGCCGCATCGTCCGGCAGCCGCCGCTCCACCGCCGCGAGATAGCGCGCGATCATGTCCTTCACTTTCCGCTCTCCATCGTCCGGCGCATTCATGTCGTGAAATTTCAGGTGAGCCTCGACCAGGTGATCGGTCATTGCCGTCCCTCCTTCAGGCCAGCCGCCGCTGGCGGTCCGCCAAGAATCCGCTCAAGCGCGCGGTTCATCCCGCGCCATTCCTGTGTGAGATGTTCAAGCGCCGCCGCGCCATCGGCCGAGAGGCGGTAGAACCGCTTCTGCCGCTTGGCGTCCTCGCGCCATTCGGAGGTCAGCAGACCCTGCGCCTCCAGCCGCCGCAGCATGGGATAGAGAGCGCCCTCGTCGATATCGACGCCGGCCTCTCCCAATTCGGTCTTCAGCGTGTAGCCATATTTCTCGGAACGCAGTGTTCCGAGAACCGCAAGGATCAACGAACCCCGCCTCAGCTCCAGCCGCAAAGCCTCAATAATGTCGGGTCCGATCGGCATCCCATGTCCCATACAGTGTGCGTCGCACAGTATGTAGCGCACAGCGGAGAGCCACGCAACCGGAATCAGCGCTCAAAGCTGCCGGGCGCCTGCCTAGCCGACCACAAACCTGATCGGCAGCGTCACCCGCGCTCCGGGCGTCACGCCGTAGCTGTTGTCTTTCCTGATCGCGAAAATCTTGGACACGCGGATCGCAGCCTCGCTGAATCCATATCCGGGCTGCTCTTCCCATCCCGGCTCGCACGCGAACGTCCAGTCAGCCAGCACGACACACGGCAGCTTCACCAGCGACTCGATCCCCGCATCCAGCGCCGCTTCCGGATAGACTTTCATCATGTCGCTGAAGGATGGGGTCCGCTCGGCCCATGCAGGCGCCAGAATGTCGTCCGGCTCACGCGGCAACGCCACATGGTCCGGCTCCATCATCTCGCAGGCGCCCAGCACCATGAACACTGCAATCAACCCGGCAATCCGCATGTGTCTCTCCTGAACTCCCACTAGACTGCCCCACCTCCGGAAAAAAGAGCGCCCCCTCTCTCCCGCTCATCCCGGCGAAAGCCGGGACTCAGAGCCACAAGCGCCAGATCCCGCAGGTCTCGGCCCAAAGAACCGGTGGCCTGAAATTTCCCAACCGCTGCAACACAGCGGCCCCCGCACTTTCTGCTGGGGGACAACCTGAAACACCAACCCACACCCCACCTGACTGCGCCCATATTCAACGCATGTTCGAGCTGCAGCAGATCATCCTCTGGATTCTCTGGCGCCTCCGCCCCGTCATGGCGGTGGAGGCGAATCTCGTCGACATCATCGCCGCCGGCTTCCGCCTCTTCGACAACGACGAAGCCATCAGCAGGATGGAAGACGACCCCAACCAATGCCTGATCGTCTCCGCGGGCCTCGCTGACGCACACGCCAAGCTCGACCTCCTGATCTATCTGAGAGCCTGCGAGATCCTAGGCATCCGCTCCCGCGCGAAGGACTTCACACCCAACCGCACCGCCAGCCGCTCAGGCCGCACGCCCCAAGCCTGCTGGACCAGCTTCCGCCGCCTCGTCACGCGCTTCGAAGACTACGAACGCCTCGCGCAGAAACGCGCCGAAGGCCTGCGCGCGGAGCAGAGCCCCCTCCGTCTTGCAGCTACGCTGCAATCCACCTCCCCCGCGTTTCATGCGGTGGAGGCAAACCACCATTGCCTTGCCTCCCTCAGTGCGCAGCACTGGGGGAGGTGGATTGCGCGCCCTTGCGCGCAAGACGGAGGGGGCCTCTTCGCGCAACCGCGCGGCCCTCCTCCACCTCACTATCCAGAGCCAGAACCCTCCCCACCCCGAAAGCCCAGCTTCCGGGAATGCCTCCGTATGACCAACACGACGATAGAGCCTTGCGCGACACCTGTTATGGTCCGCCCGAATCGAAAGGCCCCGCCATGACGCCGTCCATCCGTCGCCGCACCAAGATCCTCGCCACACTCGGCCCTGCCAGCGATGGGGCGCTCAAGATGGAAGAACTGCTCCGCGCCGGGGTCGACCTCTTCCGGGTCAACTTCTCCCACGGCACGCACGAACAGCACGCAGCCCGCATCGCCGCCGCCCGCGAGGCGGAGAAAGCTCACGGCCACCCAGTCGCAATCCTCGCCGATCTCCAGGGTCCCAAGCTCCGCGTCGGCGATATCGGCGGCGGCCAGTGCGACGTCCGCATGTCGTCCGAGCTTCGCCTCATCGCCGCCCAGACTTCGAATGATCCCGACATCATCCCGATCCCGCACCCGGAACTTGTCGCCTCGCTCCAGCTCGGCGACCGCCTGCTGATCGACGACGGCAAGATGATGCTGGTCATCGTGAAGGTCGACGGCGCAGACCGCATCGCCCGCCCGATCGCCCCCGGCCGCATCATGAGCCGGAAAGGCATCGCCGTTCCCAACCGCCCGATCCCGATCCCGGCCCTCACCGAGAAGGACCTTGCAGACGGCAAGTTCGCGCTCTCCCAGGGCGTCGACTACCTCGCTCTCTCCTTCGTGCAGCGCGCCGCAGACCTCACCATGGCCCGCGAAGTCTTCGGCGATCACGTGCCACTCGTAGCCAAGATCGAAAAGCCCGCCGCCCTCGATGAGCTCGAAGACATCGTCGCGCTGTCTGACGCCGTAATGGTCGCGCGCGGCGATCTCGGCGTCGAACTCTCGCCCGAGCAGGTGCCGATCGCCCAGCGCCGCATCGTCCGCGTCGCGCGTTCGCACGGCAAGCCGGTGATCGTTGCAACGCACATGCTGGAATCTATGGTCGAAGCCCTCGTCCCCACCCGCGCCGAAGCCAACGACGTCGCCACCGCCGTCTATCAGGGCGCAGACGCCGTCATGCTCTCAGCCGAAAGCGCCGTCGGCCGCCACCCCACCGCCGCCGTCGCCATAATGGACCGCATCATCCGCGCCATCGAAACAGATCGCGACGCAAACCCGTCAACGCAGGCCGCCCCGAATCCCGCGCACGTCACCACGGCGGACGCCTGCGCGCGCGCCGCGTCCAACCTTGCCGACGATCTCGATTGCCCGCTTGTCGTCTTCACGCGCTCGGGCTCATCGGCCCAGCGCGTCTCCGCCACGCGCCCGAAGCAACCGATCCACGCCCTCACGCCAAGCCTGCCCACCGCACGCAAGCTCTCACTCGTCTGGGGCGTCAACGCCGATCTCGAACCGGAAGAACCCAAGAGCTTCGACGACATCCTCGCCTCCGTGAACCGCCACGAAGCCGCCAGCAACATCAAGCGCTTCGTCATCACCGCCGGCTATCCGTACGCCAGCGACAACTCGACAGACACGATCAAGGTGGTTGAACGGAAATGATCCGCGCGCTCACCATCGCCTTCGCACTCATTGCATCTGCCTGCGCCGCCACGGCCGGCGGCTACACGCAGGGCGATCTCGCGAAGCTGTCCTTCCTCGAAGGCCGCTGGCAGGGCATCGGCCCCGACGGCGCGCCCTTCTACGAGCAGTATGACTTTCCCTCGCCCGAAAAATTCCGCTCGCAACGCTTTGACGCCGCCTTCACCACCGTCAGCGACACAAGCACGTTGACGCTTGAGGAAGGTGACATCTATTCCCGTTGGGGCGAGTACAGCTGGAAAGCCACCGACATCGCCGACGGCTACATCGCCTTCGCTCCGGTCAATGCGCCCAGCGCCTTCCACTGGAAGAAGCTCGACGCCAGCACCGTTGAAGTCGTTCAGAAATTCACCGGCGAAGACGGCAAGCCGCAGACCTATGCGGTCCTGCTGAAGCGCGTCACCTGATTGTTCGACAGCGTACACTGTGCGGTAGCGCACAGACTCTGTTCGATAGCGAACATAATATTTGGAGCTATCCTCAATCTGAAGCATTATCGCTCCATCGGCCGCCACGCGTTGGCTCACGGCCGGCTGAGAGATGTTCGAGCTCCCGCCTTTTCGCGCAGGAGCTTCATGCCCGCCCTCGAACAAGAGAACGTCCGAAATCGCCTGCTCCGTCTGCTGCCCGCAGCTGAGTTTAACGTGATCGCGCCTCATCTCACGCCGGTTGAGCTTGAGATGGGACAGACCCTTCACCGTGCAGGCGACCCCATCGAGCATGTCTATTTCGTCGAGACGGGCTTCATCTCGGCGCTCGCCGTCCTGTCGGACGGGCACCCGCTCGAAGTCGGCCTGATCGGCTCCGAGGGAGTTGATGGTGTTTCAATCGCGCTGGGCGCCCATACCTCCTTCGCCGAGACGATGTGCCAGACCGGCGGCCGCGCTCTGCGCATGCCGGCCTCAGCCTTCAAGCCTGCTGCAGACATCGTCCCCCATTTCCGTGACCTGCTTCTGCTTTACGCCCACCTCTTCCAGATCCAGGTTGCGCAGACAGCCGCTTGCAACGCTCATCACGAACTCGGCCAGCGCCTGGCACGCTGGCTGCTCGGCGCGCACGACCGAAGCGGCGTCGCTGAACTGTCACTGACCCAGGATCTGATCGCCGTGATGCTCGGCGTGCGGCGCTCAACCGTCAGCGTGGCCGCCGGCACGCTGCAGAAAGCTGGCGTAATCCGCTATCAGCATGGCCGGATCACCATCGTCGATCGCGTCGGCCTCGAGAATGCCGCCTGAGAATGCTACGAGGCCGTCGCCGGAGAATATCGTCGCTTGTTTGGGGAAGAACAGGTCAGATCAAGCTCGGAATCGCCATCAGCTGGCTGAAAATCAGCAGGCGCTGCCGTATGCGCAGGCTGTGCGACATCATCGAAGACCCAAGAGTCGGTTGGTGCACCGACTTCCTTAATAGGCGCCCTAGCTTCAATCCCGGTGACGGCGGTGGAGCAAAAAATGAAAATGGATCGGGAAGCCGCAGTCGAAGCTTGGCGGGGGAGCGCACAGGTGGTGGTCAGGAAATTCGACTCACGAAACGAGACACGGCTGCTCAGGCAGCGCCTTCGACGCAGCGAGCGGGAAGCATCACGCTGCCAGACGCTCCTTCATGAGGGCGATCACCGCATCAAGAACAGCCTGCAGATCGTCGCCAGCCTGATGAGAGTGCAGGCCAGCCGCGAAGAGACCGCCGCCGCAGCAGACGCCCTCAACGCGGCCGCAACGCGGGTCCTCTCGATCGCCCAGATCCACGACGCGCTTCAAGAAAGCGGCGGCAAGGATGTGATCGACCTGGGCTCCGCCCTGCTCGCGATGTGCCGGTCGCTCCACGTTATGGCCGGCGGGCCCAGATCAGTTGCCCTGGTCGTCAATGTCGAACAGATTCAGGCGCCCGTGGCACTGGCGCAGCCTCTGCTACTCGCGGTCAATGAACTCGTGGTCAACGCCCTGCGTCACGCCTTTCCGGACAGCCGCCCGGGCGCAATCGAGGTCAAGGCGAACATCATCGACGACAAGCTCGTGGTGATCGTCGCTGATAACGGCGTGGGAATGCCGATCAGCCAGAGCGAACCAAGCGGCTTCGGATCAAAGCTCATCAACATGATGACCGCCAAGATCGACGCAACTCTCGCCATAGATACGGTCCATGGCGTCCGTTTCACGATCACAGCGCCCGCCCCCAAAATACTGGCGGACATCGATCAGGAAGCAGACGCGATCTAGCTATTCGAAGTCCGGTTCCTTCGAAAAAAGTTCGGCGGGGAAATCGTGGGCCACGCCGTTCGGGAATTTTGCGTCGCGCTTCTGCATGAAGCTCTCGATGCCCTCCTTCACGTCGGCCGACTGGCCGCGGGATTGAAGCGCGCGGCTGTCGATCTTGTGCGCCTCCATCGGATGTTCGGCGCCCATCATGCGCCAGATCATCTGCCGCGAAACCGCGATCGAGACCTGCGAGGACTTCTCGGTCACGCGATGCGCCAGCTCCATCGCCGCCGGCAGCAGCGCATCGGGCTCATGCAGCGACTGGACGAAGCCGGTGGCCTTCGCTTCAACCGCATCGAACACACGGCCCGAATAGACCCAGTCGAGCGCGGTCGGCACGCCGACGAGACGCGGAAGGAACCAGCTGGAGCAAGCCTCCGGCGTGATGCCCCGGCGAGAGAACACGAAGCCGAACTTCGCAGTCGTCGATGCCATACGGAAATCCATCGGCAACTGCATCGTCGCGCCAACGCCCACCGCCGCGCCGTTCACCGCCGCGATCACCGGCTTGAGGCTGCGGTAGATGCGCAGAACCACGCGTCCGCCGCCGTCGCGCCGGATGCCGTTATGGATGATCTCGTCGCCCGCAGCGCGCTTGGCATAGTTGAACGTGTCCCCGCCCGCGACGCCAAGCTCGGCCCCGGCGCAGAACGCCCGGCCCGATCCCGTGATCACAACGGCGCGGATCGCATCGTCCGCATCCGTGATGTCGAACAGCTGGATCATCTCGCGCATCACCACCGGGGTGAACGTGTTCATCTTGTCCGGCCGGTTGAACGTCGCGACGGCGACGCCGTCGGTGACTTTGAGATCGAACATCGTGAAATCGGTCATGTGCGGTCCGTCGCGCTGGAGCAAAAAGAAAGAAAGTCAGCCGATGCTTTATCGGCTAGGCGTAGCCATCTGCACCGGAAGGTTTGCAGCGGCAATCTGGAGAGGGATCACGTGCAAGGCAAGCGCGCCGTCGCAACGCTGGAGGACGCGAAGTCTTTTATCCGCGCCAACACCCGCGTGGCGCAGATCCACGCCCTGCCCATCCGTCTCTACCAGGCCGACGAACTGACCCCGATCTGGGAGGCGACGGAAAAGGATCTCGCCGCCGCCAATGTCGATCCGCCCTTCTGGGCCTTTCCATGGGCCGGGGGCCAGGCGCTGGCCCGCTATCTCACCGATCATCCCGACGCAGTACGCGGCAAACGCGTGCTCGACCTCGCGGCGGGCTCAGGCCTTGTCGGCGTCGCGGCGGCGCTGGCTGGCGCCGCCGAAGTCACCGCCAACGACATCGACCCGATGTGCGAAGCAGCCGTGGCGCTCAACGCCGAACTGAACGGCGTTTCGATCCGCTATATCGCCGGCAGCATTCTCGATGCGCCGCCGCCCGATTTCGACATCGTCGTCGCCGCTGACGTCTTCTACGAGCAACGCCCCGCGCAGATGTTCCGCGCCTTCCTCGAACGCTGCCATGCCGCCGGCGTCACGATCTATGCGGGCGATCCCGGCCGCACCTATTTCCCGCGCGATGCTTTCCGGCAAGCGGCGGAATATTCGGTGCAGACCACCACCGAGATCGAGAACCACCCGATCCAGACCGCGCGCGTGTGGACGCTTTAGGTTTTTGGCACGAAGCCCTTCGCCAGCACCACTGTCGTTTCGGCGCCGTCGAACCTGTCTTGGACGATCCCGAGATATTCCGGCGACGCCCAGAAACGCTGTGCCTCGGCCTCATCGGGAAAGCTCAGAATCACCAGCTTGTCGCGTGGCCAGTCGCCCTCGAGAACTTTCACCTCCTCGTCGGCGACAATCGCCTTCGCATCGAACTCCCGGAACACCGCCGGGAAGTTCGCCTGATAGCGCCGATAGGCTTCGACATTAGTGAACTTGAGCTGGGCAACCAGATAGACCGTCATCGTATTCTCCTACGCCAGCACGAAGCGAACGCCGACGAGATCGACGAAATTCTCACCGCGATTGACGCCCACCTTGTCGGCCGCTGCGAGAACACGCGCTTTGTCCTTGCACTTCAGATGCACCGCCCGCAGGCCTTCGCCGCGATCATCTTGCAGCGGCCCGAACCGCACGAAGGCCTGATCGAATTTGATCTCCAGCGCATCGCCCTCGCTGGCCTTGCCCACCGGCAGCTCCAGCAATTCGCTCCAGCGCGCAGCAAGCGCCTCCGGATCAGTCGACTGGATGCCGGCGCCGACAATGGCCGTGATCGCCGGCGAGCGATCATGCTTCTGCCAGTCCGGCCCGGCCCATTTGTAGGAGCCGCCCATATTCTCGCCGTCCGGTGAGTGACGATCCACCGACAGCAGGCAACCGCCCGTATCGCGCGGATGCAGGTGCAGCGCCTCGCCCGTCAGCGCGCCTTCGCTCGACTTCAGATCCTCGACCAGCCGCACACCATGCTTCAGGAAATGCTCGCGGCGGCGTTCAAGGTCATCGCAATCGACGATGTACATGTAGCCGCCATCGCCCTTGCGCCGCTCGATATAGCGGCCGGCGGCGGTGTTGGGCTGCGTTGGCGCGACGATTTCGAGGAACGTCCCGCCCATCGCGAAGAGCGCATTGTGCAGGCCGTACTTGCCGACGCCCGGATCACGGAAACAGATTTCGAGGCCAAGCACATCCGCGATCTGCTTCTCGGTCGTGGCAAGATCGCTTGCCACCAGGGCGATCTGTCTCAGACGAAAATATCCCACCGCGCGCTCCCTCAGTCTTGTTGTGGCGCCTTATCTGTTCTGCACCCGTCCCTCGATCATATGCCGCAGAGCGGCCGTGCGCGAAGCGATGAAATCGTTGAAGGCGCGGACATGGGGAAGATTCCGCATTTCCTCGCGCGTGATCAGCGTGAGGTCATAGTCGGCCTCGTCGAACAGGAAGCAGAGCTGCAACTCCGGATCGAGTTCGCCGAGCATGCATGGAATGCCGCCCACGCCGAGACCGGAGCGTATGGCCCCGGCCATGTTGAGGATGGAAGACGAGGCCTGCCGGATGACCGCGCCCGCCGCCTTGGCCTCCTGCAAAAGGCGGGGTCGAACCGCGCGAGTTCCCCAGCGCCTGCGATGATCGGATGTTTCGCCAATTCCTGCGCGTTGGAGGGAGATCCCTGCTCAGCCGCGTATTTCTTCGAGGCATAGACGCCCCACTTGCCCGTCGCCAGCCGCCGCACAGTGACGCCATCGCCCAAGGCCGGACCTTTCGACGTGTTCGCCCTCAGCGCGATGTCCGCTTCGCCACGCGAGATATCGAGACGTCGATCCGTGATGATCGTCTCGACCTGAACCACCGGAAAGCGCTGGGTGAATTCCCGCAGCCACGGCGTCAGCAGACAGTCGGCCAGCACGTCGTTGGTGGTAACCCGGATCATGCCGAGCAGCTTCCGGCTCCGCTGGGCGACCATCCGGGCGAAGGCTTCGGCTTCGGCCTCTACCCGTTCGGCGTTCTGCACCATCGCAGAACCGACCTCGGTCAGGCGATAGCCGCCTGCGGTTTTATCGAACAGCTTCTCGCCGATCGCCTCCTCGAGCGCCGCAACCCTGCGCGCCA
Source organism: Hyphomonadaceae bacterium (assembly GCA_016714495.1). GTDB lineage: Bacteria > Pseudomonadota > Alphaproteobacteria > Caulobacterales > Hyphomonadaceae > UBA7672. The sequence continues at coordinate 173,135 of JADKDU010000003.1, forward strand.
CGGTCGTCTGGTTAACGCCGAGAATCTTGGCTGCAGACAAGGTGCTACCGCTCCTTGCCACCGCCAGAAAGTGCCTGAGGTCGCTCCATTCGAACATGCTGCGTTATGCATAAATGCAGATCGATCTGCAATACTTCGGATTGTGGGGGTGTGCGACAAGCCGTACCTGAATGTCACGGACCAGATGTCGAAAGACACAACCGAAGCAGAAGACTACTCAAGAAGACGACGCCAAATCGTTCGAGACACCTCCCTCCCATGACTCCCCCGGCCCCTTCCAGGAACATCTCCCCCCCTCCTCCTCGGAAGGCGCCGGGCGGCTCTCTCCGGCTGCACTACGATCCCGCGTCGACCACATGCCGCCCCATCCTTCTGTTCGCATCCGAGAACAGCATTCCGCTGGACTACCAGTTGAACGACCTGTTCTCTGACGAGAACCGCACGGAATGGTACACGCGGCTCAATCCCAATCAGGCTGTGCCTGTGCTGGAGCATGACGGCTTCGTCCTCACTGAAAGCTCGGCCATTCTCAAATACCTCGCTGACCTCACCGAATCGCCCGCCTACCCGAAAGAGCTGAAAGCCCGGGCGCGCGTGAACGAGGTGATGGATTTCTTCAACACCTACCTGATGCGCGACTATGTGTACGGTCTCGTCTATTCGCGCGTGCTGGCCCATTATCGCCTGCCCGGCGCCGCCCAGCAGCAGTTCATCGCCCTCCATGAACCGCGCGCAGCGAAACGGCTGAGGGCGCTGGATACGTGGATCGGCTCGAAGACCTTCATCTGCGGAAACGAGATCACCATCGCCGACTATTTCGGCGCGGGCATCGTCTCCGCCGGTGAACTGGTCGGCTATGATCTTCGCGCGTTCGCCAACGTCACCCGCTGGATGAACACAATGAAGACCCTGCCGACCTGGGATGAAGTACACGCTGGCTTCTATGGCTGGCGCAGTGCGGTCGAAGCTCAAAACAAGGCATCAGCCTGAAGAGACAAGAAGACTGAGGAAACAAGCATGCAAACAAGAGTTCAGAGCAACTGAGCCTACCCTGACCGGCCCTTCCAAAAACAACGGTCGGCAAGACTGAAACAAGCAAAAGCCAAACCAACAAGAGACCGGCGGTCACGCCGGCAAAGGAAGCAATAATGTCTGCACACAACACCAATATCTCTGCTCACACCGCATTCATCGTGATCGCGGGTCTGCTCTCGCTGCAAGGCTGCAGCAAACCTGCCGCCGCCGCGCCGGCTGCGGAAGCCGTCACGGGCGTTGAGCACGTCTCGGCTGGATCGACCCTCGAAGCTGGCCGCTATCTGGTGAAGATCGGCGGCTGCAACGACTGCCACACGCCGGGCTTCGCGATGGCCAATGGCGCCTCGCCCGACGAACCAGAATGGCTGACGGGCGATGCGGTCGGCTTCTCGGGTCCGTGGGGCGTGAGCTACCCGGCGAATCTGCGCCTCTCATTCCAGAATATGAATGAGACGCAGTTTATCGAGATGGCGCGCGCCGGACAGGGCCGTCCTCCCATGCCATGGCCGAGCCTCAAGGCGATGAGCGACAAGGACCTGAAGGCGATCTACGCCTACATCAAGTCGCTCGGACCCAGGGGCGAGATGGCGCCGGCTGCGCTGTCGCCGGGCGTTGCGCCTGACCGTCCGCACATCCCGTTCACCCCCCAGATGCCAGCTGCGACCAAGAGCTAGACCTGACAAACCCTCCACCAGCGACGCGGGAAAACCGGCGCTGAAAACAAAAAAGAGAAGAAGGAAATCTTCCGATGACGACGACCAAGAAACTCCGCCTGCCGTCGATCCAAGTGGTCGAGAAGGCGTCCACGCCGAAAATGCGCTTCCTCTATCCGCTCGCAGCCGTCTGCCTCGCAGCCGTCTTCATGGCGCCGTCTTCCAGCGAAGCGCAAACGGGCGCGGCCAAGCTACGTCCTGACCAGGAACGCGCGATCGAAGCAATGCTGAGGGAGGTCGAACCGTCCCTGCGTCCGATGGCGCGCCAGCAGCTTGCGACCAGCTTCGCCAATTTCAGCGAGGCGCAGATCGCAATGATGTTGGCGAAGATGACCGAGAACAAAGCCGCGGAGGCGGAAGCTCCGAATCCTGTTGTCGAGGTAGAAACCGTCGCGACGCCGGAAGACATCGCTTTCATGCGGGCGCAGTTCGAGCCGGTGATGCGCAAGCACCACGCGGCGCAGGTCGAGTTCGACACGCTCGTCAACGCGAAGGTCGCCGCTTACTGCCCCGCCAGAGCCGTCTATGCACGCTACGGTGCAGGTTGGCGCTATGAAGTCGGTCAGTTCATGATCGACTCGGCTCTCGGCGCCAACAACATCGAAGCCCGCGTCAGCATTGCAGGCGAGGCCTACATGCCGAAGGATGGCCGCTACAAGTTCGATTTCTCGAAAGTGCGCACCACGTTCGACAAGAGCGCGGTCGAAGCGGCGATCAAGACAGCCTGTGGCAGGGTCCATGCGACCGGCAAAGCCTTCCTCGCGCAGGTCGACCCGCTGATTGCAGCAAAAAATTGGGACGGCGCATTCAAGGCAGAAGGCTCGGCCAACGCCGCGCTTGAACCTATCCGCAGCGAGCTGCAGGCCGCCTACGACAAGATCGGCCCTGGCGACATCGGCGTGCTCCAGCTCGCGATGATGAACGGCGTGAGGGTCAAATAACCCATACGTACAAGGGTGGTCGCTCGACCCCCCCCGGAGCTCAAAGCCGCACCAAGAAGGCGGCGGACCACCTCCCTGGCAGCGCAGGTCCGTCTTGCCCGGCGGCCTGCGCCTTTTCTTTACATGAAGCTGTAGGGCTCGACGTCGAGTGCAACGCGCACGTTTGACGGCAGTTTCACACGCTCTTTCCACGCCGCCAGAAAAGCCGACAGATCGACATTGCGATCCGCCCGCACGAGGAAGCGGCGGCGATGGCGGCCGCGCAGGATGGTGATCGGCGCAGGCGCTGGCCCCCAAACTTCGATGCCGGTCGCGTTGGGCTGGGCGGCGCCGAAAGCGGCGGCGCTTTCATTGGCCTGCTCGGCGCTACCGGCCGAGAGGATGATTGCGCCGAGTCGGCCGAACGGCGGGAAGCCGACAAGGCGGCGCTGATCCATTTCGTAGGCAATGAAGGCGTCGCGATCGCCCGCAGCCAGCAACGCGATCGCCGGACTGTCGGGTGCATAGGTCTGGATTATGGCGCGGCCCGGCTTGTCGGCGCGGCCGGCGCGCCCGGCGACCTGCATCAGCAGCTGGAAGGTACGCTCGCCTGCGCGTAGGTCTCCGCCGCGAAGACCGGCGTCGGCGTCGACCACGCCGACCAGCGTCAGTGTCGGGAAGTTGTGGCCCTTCGCAACGATCTGCGTGCCGATGAGAATGTCGATCGCCCCGCCTTCCATGCGAGCGATCAGCTCGCGTAAGGCGTCCGGCGACGTCACCGTATCGGACGACAGGACCTCGACGCGCGCGCCATGGAAGCGGGTGTGGACTTCCTCCGCCAACCGCTCGACGCCCGGACCCACGCCGGTGAGCGAACCTCTGGCGCCGCAGTGCGGACACAGCAGCGGCTTATCCATCGTGAAACCGGTCAGATGGCAGACGAGCTTGCCGGAATAGCGATGCTCAACCAGCCAGGAATCCGAATCTGGCGCCTTCAGCCGTTCGCCACACGCACGGCAGAGAACCAGCGGCGCATAGCCCCGGCGATTGAGAAACAGCAACGCCTGTTCTTTCGCCGCAAGCGTCTGGTCGATGGCCGCCGCCAGCTCGGGCCCAATCCAGCGATTGGCCTCGGGCGGCGCGGTTCGCATGTCGGCCAGCGCGATCGGAGGAAGCTGGGACACGCCGGGCCGCGCGCTGAGCTTGAGGTGCGAATACTTGCCCTGCTGCGCATTCGCCATCGTTTCAAGCGAAGGCGTCGCGGAGGCGAGCACAATGGCGCACTGTTCGATAGACGCGCGCAGCACGGCGAGATCGCGGGCGTGATAGATGACGCCCTCTTCCTGCTTGTAGGACTGGTCGTGTTCTTCATCGACCACGATAAGACGCAACTTGCGATAAGGCAGGAACAGCGCAGACCGGGCGCCGACGACAATGCGGGCGCGGCCGGCGGCGACTTCGCGCCAGACGCGGCGCCGGGCGGCCGATCCGGCGGCGGAATGCCATTCGGCAGGCACGACGCCGAAACGCTCCTCGAAGCGCGAGGTAACCGCCTGCGTCAGCGCAATCTCAGGCAGCAGCACCAACACCTGCGCTTCGGGATCGCGGCGCAGGGCTTCGGCGATAGCTTCGAAATAGACTTCGGTCTTGCCCGACCCGGTGACGCCATCGAGCAGGGCCGCGCGATAGGTATTGTCCCGCACCATGTTGCGCAGATAGCCGGCTGCTTCCTTCTGTTCGCCCGTCAGATCGCGCGGTGGTCGCTCGGGATCGGGCTGCGGGAATGGCGGATCCAGCGAGCGTTCGACGTGCTTCAGCGCGCCCGCATCGAGCAGACCCTTCACAACGCCTGATGAAACGCCGGCAGCGCGGGCGAGATCGGCGCCGGACAAGGGCGCGCCAGCTTCGGCCAGTACTTTCTCGCGCGCTGGCGTCATGCGCTCGGGCGCCTGACCCGATGCGACGACCAGCAGCTCGACGGGCGGTTCGTCCAGCGCCTCGCGCGAGCGCATCGCCATGGCGAGAAGGTTGCCGGTAGGCGTGCAGACATATTTGGCGGCGCGTTCGATGAAGGCGCGCATGTTATCGGGCAGCGATGGCGCCTGGCCGATGACTTCTAGAACGGGCTTGAGCTTGCGGTTGCTGGGGACCGTTCGCTCTCGCCAGACAACGCCAATCACCTCGCGCGAGCCGAGCGGCACGATGACGAAACTTCCCGGCGGCGCTTCTGCGCCTTCCGGCAGTTCGTAGTCGAACGGTTCGGGCAAGGGCTGCGGCAGCAGCACCGAGACGATTCGGGGTGGAAACAGCATCGCCTCATGGTCAGGGCAGGCCCGACCCTGTCAACCACGCGGACACATCACGTGACGCCGCAGGCAGATTCAACCGGTTGAAATCAGGCGACTACTGAGGCGGACAGCGGACGAGGCGCACCGGCTCGCGCGCATTCTGCTGGAACTGCACAATCGTGTCGGAGGGACCGAAATTCACCCGGAATGTGTCTTCGCCCGTCCGGTCCTTCGCCACGCAGTTGGCGATGATCGTATAGGACATCGACCGGCCGCTCGGATGTTCCTCGCTGATCGACTTGACAGCGCAGTCTCCCTCGCCGGGCATCAGGGTGATCGTCTTCGCCGAGAGCTTCACTATCTTGGCCGGATCGCCGCAGTCGGTCTCGACAGACGCCCACGCGCCGATGAAGCCCGGGTCGATATTGGCCGGAGGCGGACCGAGCACGACCGTGCTGTGCGCCGGCGCGGGCGAAGGCGCGCTGGCTGGTTGAGCGGCAGCCTGGGTGGGCGCGGGCGAATCCGGGCTGCAGGCCGATAAACCCGCCAGTGCGACAGCTCCTAAGGCCCAGATCCGGATGGCGGCTGGTTTCATTACTCACGTCCTTGCTGACAGGGGCGAGAGTATTAACGCAGAACGCGCCAATGGGTTCCCTGAAGATTGGGCGATCCGGAGAACCCTAAGGCTCCGCCAGGGAAACAGAGCCTTAACGCTGTCAGCCCATCGTCCCATCATGAGCACGCCCCATACAGCGCGAGAGGCCCTGCAGGAGTTTGCGGTCTGGCTGGAGACCGAACGTCGCGCGTCGGAAAAGACGATCGAGGCGTATCAGCGCGACATCGGCAATTTCATCAGCTTCCTCGTCGAGCATCTCGGTGGCGAACCGCACGTGTCTGATCTCAAGAAACTGTCCCGTCACGATGTCGTCGCATGGCTGGCGCGGCGCCGGACGGAGGACAATCTTGCGGCATCTTCGCGTGCACGTGCGGCATCCAGTCTGCGGGCCTTCTATCGTTTCCTCGACCGCAGGCTCGACGCCGCCAACGCAAAGGCGATGATGTTCGAAAGCCCACGGCGACCGCATCGTCTGCCGCGACCTCTGCCGGAAAAGCTTGCCGCCGAAGCTATTGAGATCGCCGGGGATGGCGATGGCGATGACGTTGCCGAATGGGTGCTGGCGCGCGACGCGGCGATCCTCTCGCTGCTCTATGGCGCGGGGCTTCGTCTCTCTGAAGCGCTGTCGCTGACCGGCAAGGATACGCCTGCGCCTGACGCGCTGCGTGTCTACGGCAAGGGCCGCAAGGTGAGGATTGTGCCGCTGATCCGCGTGGTGCGCGAGGCGATCAACGACTATCGCAAGGCATGCCCCTATCCGGCCGCGCCTGACGAACCGCTTTTCCGCGGGACAAAGGGCGGCCCGCTGAATCCGCGCCTGGTGCAGCGCCTGATGGAGAAGCTGCGCATCCGTCTTGGACTGCCGGAAACGGCGACGCCGCACGCGCTGCGCCATTCATTCGCGACCCACCTGCTCGCCAATGGAGGCGACCTGCGCTCGATCCAGGCGCTACTTGGCCATGCCAGCCTGTCGACAACGCAGATCTACACCGGCGTTGACGCCGCAAGGCTGATGAAGGTGCATGCCGAGGCGCATCCGAGGGCGTGAGCCGAAACTACTGGCCCAGCGCTCCGCTGAACGCGTTCATCATACACTGCTCGATGCCCTTCTGCTCCTCGGGCGTCAGGTTCGACAGCACGTCCATCGGGTTCTTGTTCTCGTTCTTCGCCTGGAACTGCTTGCACCAATCCGGCGAGCCAACAGCCGGACTGCAGGCCGTGGCCAGCACGGCGGATGCGGCTATGAGTCCGTAGAAAGCAATGCGCATGTAGTCCCCCTTGTGATTTCGTCCCGGTCCGGACGAACCCTGACGAGACGGCAGACCCGAGTCAACCAGCGCCGGCAGGAGCAGCCGGTTTGACGACTGCCGCGCAGCCGCTGAGCTTTTCGCCCTTCCAGTTGGCGACGACGGACCAATTATACTCGCGCTCGCCCAACCCGTCCTCGCAGGGGCCTTGGCGCAACGTCATCACGAAATCGCCTTCGGGCGTCTTCGAGGTAAGGATCGTCGCGTCCTTCTCGCCTTTCGATTTGACGGGAAGCTCGCCCGCGATGTCACGCTCGCCCAGCACGGCGATGGTGGTGATTTTCTGCGCACGCACGATTTTCACTCCCCAGAACGCAGGCTCCATGCCGTTGATCTCCAAATCGCCATCAAGCTCGGCGTCCGCAGGCGAACAGGCGGCCAGCAGGGCGATGAGAGCGGCGGATGCACAGGCAAGCTTCAGCATGACAGTCTCCTTCTTGCGCTTGATCTAGCGTAACGCGGCGGAAGTCCAAAGCCTTGAAACGCAACCGGCCTCTGTCCCGCAAACCTTCATCTGCCAGAAATTCCGGCGCGTTGCATGCATTGCAGGGATGGATAGAGTGAATTCATGAGTCTGGAGACCAGCTTCTTCCGGATGACCGCTGCGCAGCTCGCCGCCGGGCTGAGAAAGAAAGCATTCAGCGCGCAGGAGCTGTGCCGCGCGTCGATCGAGCGGATCCAGCAGCTTGACCCGCAGATCAACGCCGTCGTGGTGCGCGATTTCGAGCGCGCACACACCGAAGCGCGGCTGGCCGACGAGGCGCTGGCCCGCGGCGAACAGAAGACGCTGACCGGCATTCCGGTGACCGTGAAGGAAAGCTTTGACCTGCGCCATCACGCGACGACCTGGGGCCTCACGATCCATAGTGAGCATGTTGCGCGCGAGGATGCGTTGGCCGTGCAACGCCTGAAAGCGGCGGGCGCGGTTGTGCTCGGCAAGACCAATGTGCCGCCGGCGCTGGGCGACTGGCAGTCGGCTAATCCAATCTATGGGCGGACGAACAATCCTTATGATGTGACGCGATCTCCTGGCGGATCGTCGGGTGGCGGGGCAGCGGCGATTGCGATGGGCTTCTCCGCCCTCGAGATGGGGTCGGATATCGGCGGATCAATCCGCGTGCCCGCGGCTTTCTGCGGCGTGTATGGACACAAGCCCAGTCATGGCCTGCTGCCGATGGGCGGGCATGCGGCGGGCGGGGCACTGGCTGCGCCACAGCTGTTGAGCGTGATCGGACCGATGGCGCGATCGGCGCAGGATCTGGCGATGGCGCTGGATGTGGTTGCCGGACCGGATGCGGAATCGCCGGCCAACAAGGTTGCGCTGCCGCCACCGCGTCATGCGCTGCTGAGAAACTTCCGCGTCTTCCTGCTTGATCATCATCCGGTCGCACGGGCGGACAGGAACATTCTTGGCGCGCTTGAGAAACTGGCCGATCATCTGACCCGGGAAGGTGCGACGGTGGCGCGGCAATCGAGCCTGCTGCCGGACCTGAATGTGCAGTGGAAGGCTTATCAGATCATCCTGCACACCATCCTTTCGCATCGCGATCCTACTGTGACGCGTGCGCCGATTTCGGCGCATGACTGGCTTGATCAGCTGGACCTGCAATTGCGGATCCGCCGGCAGTGGCATGAGTTCTTCCGGCATTTCGACATCGTGATCTGCCCGGCTTTCGGCACATCTGCCTTTCCGCATTCAGACGAGATGGATTGGCGCAACCGGTCGCTCGATATCGACGGCGAGGTTGCGAATTTCGGCGCGCAGCTTGGCTGGGCGGGGATCGCGACGGTGGCGGATCTGCCATCGACAGCGACCCCGCTTGGCCTCAGCGCCTCCGGCCTGCCGGTTGCCGTCCAGGCGATTGGGCCTTTCCTCGATGACAAGACCACGATCGCTTTCGCGGGCATGGTCGGCCATGAGATTGAGCCGCCAGCGCTGGCGTTGTGATCACCAGGTTCGGGCGCCGGCGGTTCGCGTGATCCTTGGCTTGGCGAGCAGCCAGACGCCGACGATTGTCAGCACCATCGAAGCGACGTGGGGCCAGCCGAAGGGTTCGTGCAGGATCATCACCGCCGCCCACGCCGCCACGACGGGACCGACGCCGCCGACTGCGCTCATGGGGCCGGGGCCGATGCGGCTGATCGCTTCGGCGATCATGAAGCTCGGGATCACGGTGCAGACCATGGCGAGCACGAGGGCGAGCCAGTAGCCGTTCGCCGTGACAGGCGGCGGGGAGTGGAAGGCCATGTCGACGCCGGCCTGCGTCAGGAAGACGATCGATGCAGCCGACATGCCGAAGGCGGTGAACAGGGTCGATCCCATGCGGATGATGATGGGTTTCGAAGCGGTGACGTAGACGGCGTAGATAAGGGCGCCAGCGAAAATGAGACCGCCGCCGAGCCATGCGTTGGGACCTTGATGGTCGATCTCGGCGCCGAACAGGATCGCGACGCCGGCATAGGCGAGGCACAGCGCAATCACGTGGCGGCGCGTGAGCTTGTCCTTCAGGAAGAAGAAGGAAAGGCCGGCGACCATGGTGGGGTAGATATAGAGGATCAGGCGTTCGAGCTGGGCCGAGACGTATTTCAGGCCCTCGAAATTGAGCCAGGATGATAGGCAATAGCTCATAATGCCGAGGCCGGCGGCCGCCGCGTAGGTCTTCAGCGACGGCTGTTTCTTCAGACGCATCCACGCATAGACGCCGACCGCGAGATAGGCCGGCAGCGAGAAGGCCATGCGCAGCGTCAGGAGTTGCGAGACGCCGATGCCTTCGGCGAAGGCGAGCTTGATGACGACGCCCTTGAGCGAGAAGAGCGCGGCGCCGAGAGCGGCGAGGCCCACACCGATAGCGCGGTTGCGGGCTTCGTGATCGACTGGGAGGGCCTCGGTCGTCATCTTCGTCTCTCCGCTCGCCCCTTCAGTATTTGCCTGGTTCAGGGCGGAGAGTGCTGGTCGGGACGAGGGTCGCCGGCGCTTCCGCCGCCGGCCCGGTCGCGCTAGTCGCGACGCGCCGGCGCAAGCCATTTGTTGGCCTGCTTAAGTCGAAGGGTCTTGGCGCGGGTGGTCATGCGTGGGGTCCTAGGCCGGTTTTTCTGACGGTGCAACGGATCGGAGACGGAAGTGAGTGAGATTTCGACTTGTTGCGGGGCGTGTGGGAGCTTGTGGCGCCGAAGTTCGGCTCGAAACCGCGGCTTTGGGAGCGGGCGTGAAATCAGGAGCGAAGGCTTTTCGCCATCCTCTGAGTTGGGAACCGCTTGTCCCGCATTCCTCGGGCATGAGCTTTGTCGCTCTCCTCCCCGCTCGCGGGAGGACGAGGTTTCGCTACTGGGCGAGGTGCGCTGCCGCCCATTGGCCGAGGCGTTGGATGGCCTGGCGGGACTGAGCGAGCATGGGATAGCGGGCCTGGAAGACGTGGAACATCTCGGGCCAGATTTCGAGCGTGAGGGGCACGCCGGCGGCGCCGAGGCGTTCGGCCAGCACGGTTGAATCCGACATCAGGATTTCGGCTTCGCCGGTCTGGATGAAAGCGGGCGGAAGGCCGCGCAGGTCTGCGTCGAGGATGGAAAGGTTGGCGTTGGCTTCGCCGCCATATTGCTTCGCGCGCGTGTTCAGCACCGACGTTGTGAGGAAGGGATCGCGTTGGGCCTTGGCAGTGTGGCTCCAGCCGCGGTTGGCGAGATCAACCCAGGGGCTCAACAGGATCATGCCGGCGGGCATCGCGACGCCCTGCTCTTTCAGCTTCATCGCAGCGGCGACGACAAGGCCGCCGCCGGCGCTGTCGCCAGCGAGGATGACGCGATTGGCATGCACGCCTTCGGCAAGGATGGCGCCATAGGCGAGGACGATATCTTCGAGCGCCGCAGGATGGCGATGTTCGGGGGCAAGGCGATAGTCGGGCAGGATGGCCGCGACCTTCGCGGCGACGGCGACCTGACTGGCGAGGCCCTTGTGCGAGCGCGAAGAGCCCATGGCGAAGCCGCCGCCGTGCGCCCAGAGAATGACATGGTCGCCGCTGCAGCCCTTTGGCAGCAGGCCGAGGCAGGAAACGCCGCCGAGATCGATCTCGGACTGGGTCGACATCTCGGGCATCGGATCGTTTTCGGAATAAGCGTCGTAGGCGCGGCGCTGCGCTTCCAGATCGGACGGATCGACGCCCTGAAGCCGCCGTGCAAGCGATTCACGGACCTGGGCCAAATCGCCTGTCAGGCTTGAAATGGTGCTCAACGCGTCCCTCCACGCAGCTCAGCCCCAAGGCGAACCAAGCACAAGCGCCGCGCAAAGGCCATGCCGTTCTGGCGGCGTTAACTGCTATGGCCACGCGGGTACCGGCCCCCAGCCAACCCCTCCGTCATTCGGCTGGGCCGAACACGACCTCCCCGCCTTCAGCAAGGGAGGTCAATTACATCTGCATCGTCCAGCCTTCGACGCCCATGGCGGCCTGGCGGATGGCTTCTGTCAGGGTCGGGTGGGCGTGGGAGGTGCGGGCGATGTCTTCGGAGGCCGCGCCGAATTCCATGGCGACGCAGAGTTCGGCCACCATCTCGCCGACGCCGACGCCCATCAGGTGCGCGCCGAGGATGCGGTCGGTCGTGGCGTCGGCCAGGATTTTCACGAAGCCTTCGGTCTCGTGGTTCGTCTTGGCGCGCGAGTTGGCCGAGAACGGGAATTTGCCGGACTTGTAGGCGACACCTTCAGCCTTGAGCTCTTCTTCCGTTTTCCCCACCCAGGCGATTTCCGGCTTGGTGTAAACCACGCCCGGAATGATGCCGTAGTCGACATGGCCAGCCTTGCCCGCGATGGTTTCAGCACAGGCCGTGGCTTCGTCTTCGGCCTTGTGGGCGAGCATCGGACCGCTGGTGACGTCGCCGACGACCCACACCCCTTCGGCCGACGTGCGGAAGTGATCGTTGGCGATCTGGCCGCGCTTGTCGGGCGTGATGCCGACCGTCTCGAGGCCGAGGCCCTGCGTGTAAGGACGGCGGCCGATGGCGAGGAGCACGATGTCGGCGTCGAGCGATTCCGCATCGCCGCCCGCGGCGGGCTGCATCGAGAGCTTGAGCTTGGACTTCAGCTTCTCGACGCCGGTGACCTTCATGCCGAGTTTGAATTCAATGCCCTGCTTGGTGAAGATGCGCTGGGCCTGCTTGGCGATCTCGCCGTCGGCGCCGGGCAGAATGCGGTCGAGGTATTCGACGACGGTGACCTCCGCTCCAAGACGGCGCCAGACGGAGCCGAGTTCGAGGCCGATGATGCCGGCGCCGATGACGATCATTTTCTTCGGCACGGCCTTGAGCGAGAGAGCGCCGGTGGACGAGACGACGCGCTCTTCATCCACGTCGACACCCGGAAGCGGGGTGACTTCGGAGCCGGTAGCGATGACGATGTTCTTCGTCTGGAGAACCTGGTCGCCGACGACCACGCGGCCGGGACCGTCAATGCGGCCGGAACCGGTTATGACGGTGACCTTATGCTTCTTCATCAGGAAGGCGACGCCGGCGGTGAGGCCGGAGACGGCGTCGGCTTTCTGCTTGAGCATGTTTTCGAGGTTGAGCTTCAAGCCCGTGACCTCGATGCCGAGGCCGGCGAAATCCTTGGCCGCCGTCTCGTAGAGTTCCGAAGCGTGCAGCAGCGCTTTCGAGGGGATGCAGCCGACGTTGAGGCAGGTGCCGCCGAGCTTGTCGCGCTTTTCGACGATCGCGGTCTTGAGGCCAAGCTGGCCACAGCGGATGGCGCAATTGTAGCCGCCGGGGCCGGCGCCGATGATGACGACGTCGTAGCTCTCGCTCATGGCAAATGTCCGTCTCAGATCGATTGGGCGCGAGCTATACGCGCCTCGCGCAAAGGGTCAACAAAGGGAATAAAGGGACGATTTTGGCGTGGTTTTGCTGGGAAATCTGATGGGGGAGTTGAGCCGGGGATCAACCGGCGTCGGCGGGCGTGATATTGGCGGTCTAGGCCACGCACTGGATGGGCTGATTGCCGATCGTGCCGGATTCGAGATCACCGTCTGTCCCGGTGAGGACCATGCAGCCCATCCTGCAAGGGAATGTGTGCGGCGTGCCGGTTTCCTTGTCGGCCGGATTGTCGATGCTGACATAGCTGTCCGCGATGGTGATCCTGCCGTCGAGATATCCGCCAGAGAGTTGGCCCTTGCAGGTGCGGGTCGTCGCGAAGCCGTTGACCAAACGCTTGAGGGTGATGGTTCCCTCGCCGATGATGGCTTCGCCGGCCTTGCAGGCGCTTGACCGCGTGGCCGTGGCCTTTGGCGCGTCGGGGACCATGTTGAGCAGATCGCCCTCATGGAAGATGCAGCCATTGGGCGTCGTGAAGGCGCGCCATGTGACATCGATAGGCGCCGGGGCCTGAGCGTGGGCGGATGTGGCGAGCGCCGTCGAAAGAAGAACCAGCGCGACGAAGCGTTTCATGATCAATCCCAGGTCCCGAAACGGAAGCATGGCTTTCGGGTGCGGCCACGGCAATGCAGTCAGTGCAGCACGCCGCGGAACGCGGCGGCCCATACGAGGCAAGCGACGATGACGGAGAACCAGCCGGCGTTGACGGTGGAGGTCGTGGGACGGGCGTGATCGGCGGATTGGGCGTCTGGGGCGTGGCGGGCAGTGTATTCGCGCCAGAAGAAATAGGCGCCCTGCCCGATCACCAGCAGGGCAACGAGCCAGGCGGCGGCGGGGTGCAGCAGGATCATGGCGAGCGCGGTGACGCCCAGCACGACAGCCTGGCCGGCGATCCAGCCGCGGCGGGCGGCGTCGTCGCGATCGGCCCAGCGGTCGATCGCCTGTTCGGCGGGCGTGCGCGGGACCCGCTTCACGGGAGCTTCGAGATTGCCGTAGCCATCATCGTCCTCGACGCCTTCGGCCTCGAATTCACGCGTCATCGTCTCGATGCGCGACGTCATGCGGTCGAGCATCATCTCCATGCGGATCTGACGGAACAGCATGACGGCGCCGACGAGCCAGAACAGGCCCGCAATGCGGATGATCCATCCGAGGAGGCCGTCGGAGAAGGCCTCGACGGTCATGTCTGGTTAGAGGTCCAGCAGCAGGCGCTCGGGATCTTCCAGGGCTTCCTTGACGCGGACGAGGAAGGTGACTGCTTCCTTGCCGTCGACGAGGCGGTGGTCGTAGCTGAGCGCGAGATACATCATCGGGCGGGCGATGATCTTGCCATCGACGACAACCGGACGCTCCTCAATGCGGTGCATGCCGAGCACCCCGGACTGCGGCGGGTTGAGGATCGGGGTCGACATCAGCGAGCCGTAGACGCCGCCATTCGAGATCGTGAACGTGCCGCCCTGCAGGTCGTCCATGGCGAGCTTGCCATCGCGGGCGAGCGCGCCGAGACGGCCGATTTCAGCTTCGATCTCGGCGAGGGTCATCGTGTCGGCGTCACGCACGACGGGGACGACGAGGCCCTTGTCGGTGCCGACGGCGACCGAGATGTTGTAGAAATTCTTGTAGATGATGTCCGTGCCGTCGATCTCGGCGTTGACCGAGGGGACTTCCTTCAGGGCGCCGACGCAGGCGCGGACGAAGAAGCCCATGAAGCCGAGCTTCACGCCGTGCTTCTTCTCGAAGGCGTCCTTGTGACGCTTACGCAGCTCCATCACTTCCGACATGTCGACATCGTTGAACGTCGTGAGCATCGCAGCTGAGTTCTGGGCTTCCTTGAGACGACGCGCGATGGTCTGGCGCAGGCGCGTCATCTTCACGCGTTCTTCGCGGGGGCCGAGCTCGCGCGGGGCGCGGGGCGCCTCGGGAGCGGCAGGCGCGCGGGCGGCCGCGGGGGCCGGCGTGTCGGCGACGTAGGCGAGCGCATCGCCCTTGGTCGCGCGTCCGCCCTTGCCCGTGCCCGGAATATCGGCGGCGTCGACGCCAGCTTCGGCGGCGATGCGGCCGACCGAAGGAGCGATCTTGTCAGTGGCGCGCGCAGCAGGAGCGGCGGGCGCAGCAGCCGGGGCTTTCGCAGCCGGCGGCGCGGCCGAGGCAGCGGGCTTGGCGGCGGCCGGAGCAGCGGCGGCGCCGCCTTCGGTCATGCGCGCGATGATCTTGCCGATCTGGACGGTCTCGCCTTCCTTGACGAGCTGTTCGGAGATGACGCCGGCGGCAGGCGCCGGGACTTCAACGGCGACCTTGTCGGTTTCGATTTCGGCGATCGGATCGTCCTGCTTCACGACCTGGCCGGGTTTCACGAGCCAGTTGGCGAGCGTACCTTCAGTGACGCTCTCGCCCATCGCGGGCACCTTGATATCCATAACGTCTCCAGCCGGTTTCGAGTCGCCCTTCGCGCGAGCGAGTTGCGGGAGGGTTTAACCTCGCTCGGGCCGCTTGGGGAGGGTAAAAAGTCGGGTTTTCGCGGGTAGATCGCCGCGGTTCGACCCATTTGGGGTCACTTGGCCGCTAGGGCGAGTCCAACTTGGGCTTTGGCGCATGTTTTCAGCGTGTTTTGTCCGCATTCCGCGCTTTGTGCAGGGACTCTATCGGCGCGCGCCTGAAGCGCCAGTGCGGGCCGGGCGAACGGCCGCGATTAAAGCCGATGCAGGCGGAACACAAAGGCCCAGCCAGAGTTGTGTGTGAGCCCTCCTTATAAACAGGAATGCCCTCTGCTGGCGCATTACGCACCGAAGAGGAGTTAGCGTCCGCGTGTGGGCGGCGCGGGAGGACAGTTCCAAATGGCCGTCATACTTATCGTCGAGGATGAGCTTTTCACCCGAGAACTTGCCGGCATTTGCATCGGCGACTGGGGCCATGACGTGTTGTTTGCCGGCAGCGTCGAAGAGGGCCTCAAGCTGCTGAAATCGGACACGCCGATCGACGCTCTTTTCACCGACATCTACCTCAAGACGGCTGTATTCGGCGGATGCGATCTTGCTCAACAGGCGATGGTGATCCGCCCCGGACTGCGTGTGCTTTACACGACCGGAAACTCGGCCAACGCCGATCTGAAATCCCGCTTCGTCACAGGCTCGCACTTCCTCGGAAAACCCTACACGCCCAATCAGCTGCACACATCCGTCGACGGAATGCTCGCCGCCTAAGCCTAAGATTGCGAGGAGTAACGGCGTTGTCCGAAATTGCCGCCAGCGAAATTGTCGACACCGTGCCAAGCGCGCTTATTGTGCTCAACAAGGACTTGATCATCGCTTCGGCTAACCGGGCCTTCTACCAAACATTCCGGACCAGCCGCGCCGAGACCGAAGGCTGCCTGATCTATGATCTGGGCAACCGGCAGTGGGACATACCAGCGCTTCGCACCCTTCTGGAAAGCGTGATTCCACATCGCGCCTCAGTGGAGGGCTTTGAAGTCGAACACGACTTCCCGACCATTGGCCAACGCACCATGCTGGTGAACGCACGCAAGATCTTCCATCCCGGCGACGACAATGACGGCTCTATCCTGCTCGCGATTGAGGACGTCAGCGAGGAGCGTGTCGCCCGCAAGGAAAGCAAGCGCAACTGGCAGCTGACACAAAGCGTCGTGGACACGATCCGCGATCCGCTTGTCGTGCTTGAGAGCGACATGACGGTGGTAACGGCAAGCAGGGCCTTCCTGACAATGTTCGGCATTGCGCAGGCGGAGGCGCGCGGCCGCCGCGTATCCGAGCTTGGCCAGCATCAGTGGGACGTGCCGGCGCTGCGCCACCTGATGGACAAGGTGCTTCCCGAGAACAAGCCGTTCGAGAATTTCGAGATCGAGGACACGTTTCCGGTGCTGGGCCGGCGGGTGTTCAATCTCAATGCGCGGAAGATCTCGCAGCCGGGGAACCATGCCCACCGCATGCTGCTGGTGTTCGAGGACATCACGGATCGCAAGCAGCGTGAGCGCGATGCGCTGATGCTAACCAACGAGATATCCCATCGGATCAAGAACAACCTGCAGATCATCGTCGGATTGATCGCTTTTGAAGTTCGATCTACGCCCCTGCCGTGCGTGCAGGGCTACAGGTCGATGCAGACGCGCATTGGCGCGATCGCACAGCTTTACGATCTGATCTCACACTCCAGCCGCGGCGGGGCTGTTGCACTGGAAGGCTATCTGAACGAAATCGCCACATCGATTTCGGCGAGTCTTCTTGGGAACGCCACGAAGATAAAGATCGACGTCAAAGCAGACCCGATCGAGATCGACCCCGAACGCGCAGTACCCTTTGGCCTGTTGGTCAACGAGCTGGCCACGAACGCCATCAAGCACGCATTTCCTGAAGGAACGGGCCGTGTCCTGCTGAGCGCTACGACGCGCGTCGCCGACATCGAACTGACGATCGCTGACAACGGGATCGGCATTTCGAAAGTCGACGATCCAAAACCGACAGAGAAACGCGGCGGCGACTATGTCGCGATCTTCGTGCGCCAACTTGGCGGGCTGATCGTGCCGACCGAGACGGAAAGCGCGGGGACAAGCGTTACGATCCGCTTCCCACTGCACGTGGCGCCGCCGACGAGCGTCGGCGGGCTGGCGGCGTAGTCGGTCAGATCGCGCTACTTTTCGAAAGCAGCGTCAAGGAAGGCCTGCAATTCCTTGTTATGCAGCGCCATCGTTCCGGCGGCTGTAGACGCCGAAGCGGGGCGGCCTACATAACGCGGACGCTTGTGCTTCACATCGAGTTTTTCGAGCGTCTTCTCGATATTCCAGTCGACGAAGGACCACGCGCCCATATTGCGCGGCTCTTCCTGACACCACACCATGTCGGCCTGCGGGAAGCGCGCAAGTTCCTTCATGAGCGAGGCGACCGGGAACGGATAGAGCTGTTCGATGCGGAGCAGGTAGACATCGTCGATCTTGCGCTTCTCGCGCTCTTCGAAGAGGTCGAAATAGACTTTCCCCGAACACATCACGACACGACGGATGTCCTTGTCTGCCTTGAGCGTGACATCGGCCTTGCATTCCGGAACCTCGGCGCCGTCTGCCAGGATGCGGTGGAAGGACGTGTTGGGTCCCATATCCTTGAAGAAAGACACGGCGCGCTTATGGCGCAGCAGGGATTTCGGCGTCATCACGATCAGCGGCTTGCGGAAGTCGCGGTGGATCTGGCGGCGCAGGGCGTGGAAGTAGTTCGCCGGCGTCGTGCAGTTGACGACCTGCATGTTGTCCTGCGCGCACATCTGAAGGAAGCGCTCGAGGCGGGCGGAGGAGTGTTCCGGGCCCTGCCCTTCATAGCCGTGCGGCAGGAGGCAGACGAGGCCGCACATGCGCAGCCATTTGCGCTCGCCAGACGAGATGAACTGGTCGAAGAGCACTTGGGCGCCGTTGGCGAAGTCGCCGAATTGCGCTTCCCAGAGGGTGAGCGTGTTCGGGGCCGTGAGCGAATAGCCATACTCGTAGCCGAGGACCGCTTCTTCGGAGAGCAGCGAGTCGATGACTTCGTAATTGGCCTGCGTCGGCGAGATGTTGTTGATCGGCGTGTAGCGCTCTTCGGTGTCCTGATCGACCAAGTGGGAGTGGCGCTGAGTGAACGTGCCGCGGCAGGAATCCTGACCCGACAGGCGCACCGGGAAGCCCTCGTCGACCAGCGAGGCGAAGGCCATGTGTTCGGCCATGCCCCAGTCCAGGTTTTCGCCGGTCGTCGCCATCTTGCGACGCGCGTCGATCGTACGGGCGACGGTCTTGTGGATGTTGAAGCCTTCCGGGACGGTCGTGATCTTCTTGCCGAGCTCTTTCAGCTTGGCCATCGTGACGCCGGTCTTGCCGCGACCCTCGTCGTCCTTCGGCAGGCCGAGGCCAGCCCATTTGCCATCGAGCCAGTCGGCGGCGCCGGGCTTGAACGTCTTGGCTTTCTCGAACTCACTGTCGAGATGGGCCTCCATCTCAGCGACCATATTGTTCACGGCTTCGTCCGAAATCACGCCTTCCTCGATCAGGCGGCGGGAATAGAGTTCGCGCGTCGAGGACTGGTCACGGATCCTCGCGTACATCTGCGGCTGCGTCATCGTCGGGTCATCGCCCTCGTTGTGGCCGAAGCGGCGATAGCAGAACATGTCGATGACGACGTCCTTGCCAAACGCCTGACGGTATTCAGTGGCGACCTTGGCGGCGTAGACGACCGCCTCCGGGTCATCGCCGTTGACGTGGAAGATCGGAGCTTCGACCATCTTCGCCACATCCGACGGATATGGAGAAGAACGAGAGAAACTCGGCGCTGTCGTGAAACCGATCTGGTTGTTGACGATGAAGTGCATGGCGCCGCCGGTGCGGTAGCCGGCGAGGCCGGACAGCGCGAAGCATTCCGGCACGACGCCCTGACCTGCGAAGGCGGCGTCGCCATGCAGCAGCAGCGGCATGACCTTCGTGCGACGGCGATCGCGTTCCTTCGGGTCGGTGGCGCGCGTGCCGCCGGCTTCGACTTCGTCAAAGAACTGCTTGGCGCGCGCCTTGCCGAGAACGACGGGGTTGACGATTTCGAGATGGGACGGGTTCGCCGTGAGAGAAAGGTGGACGCTGTGGCCGTCGAACTCACGGTCGGATGAGGCGCCAAGGTGGTATTTCACGTCGCCCGAGCCGTAGTCGTCGCCGCCCTGCGTGTTGCCGCCTTGGAATTCGAAGAAGATCTTGTGGTAGGGCTTGCCCATCACGGCGGCGAGCACGTTGAGACGGCCACGGTGCGGCATGCCGACGATTATCTCGTCGACGCCGAGCGCGCCGCCGCGCTTGATGATCTGCTCGAGCGCCGGGACCGCGGCTTCACCGCCATCGAGACCGAAGCGTTTCGTGCCCGGGTAGCGCTTGTGCAGGAAGCGCTCGAAGGCTTCCGCTTCGACCAGCTTCTTGAGGATGGCGCGCTTGCCTTGCGGCGTGAACGAGATTTCCTTGTCCTTGCCCTCGATGCGCTGCTGCAGCCAGGACTTCTCGTCCGGATCCGAGATGTGCATGAATTCGACAGCGAAGGTGCCGCAATAGGTGCGCTTCAGGATGTCGACCATCTGGCGCGGGGTCGCGTATTCGAGACCCATGACGTTGTCGATGTAGATCCGGCGATCCATGTCCTTCGGGCCGAAGCCGTAGGTTTTGGGATCAAGCTCGGGATGGTCGTCGATCTTGACCAGGTTGAGCGGATCGAGATGGGCGGCAAGGTGGCCTCGGATGCGGTAAGCGCGGATCATCATCAGCGCGCGGATCGAATCCTGGACCTGCTGGGCGAGATCCTGTGGAGCGAGGGTTGGACCGACCTGCGGGGCCTTCTTCGGCTCCTTTTTGGGCTCAACGCCCCAGTTGCCGTCGAGGGCGGAGACGAGTTCGCCGTTCTGGTGCTTGAGGGGCTCTTTCCACTCCGGGCCTTTGGCGGCGTGAGTTGCATCGGCGGCCGTATCGGCCACGCCGCGGAAGAAGGTTTGCCAGCTCTCGGGCACCGAGGACGGATCCTCGGCGTACTGGGCGTAGAGCTGTTCGATGTAGGCGGCGTTGGCCCCGTAAAGAAAGGCCGTGTCCAGCATGGCTTCGTTGTCCATGCCGCGGGCCTCGCCCGTCTTCGCCTCGATCGTCATTTTTTTGCGTCCTGATGCGCCGGAATCAGGGCCCCTGCCCTGGGCGCGGTTGGGTGGCACTCAGATGTCGCTTTTTGCGTCCGGACTCAACCCGTTGGGGTGAGACATTCTGCACATAAGACCGTGACCCGTTAGCGTTTCGTTGCAGGGAATGGACGATCGCCGGAAACCCTATCGTTTCAGGACTTCCACCATGGTCGCGCCGAGACGCGCCGGGCTCGGGGAAACGGTGATTCCGGCCGATTCCATGGCCGCAATCTTCGATTCCGCGTCGCCCTTGCCGCCCGAAACGATGGCGCCGGCATGGCCCATCGTCCGGCCCTTGGGCGCCGTGCGGCCGGCGATGAAGCCGACCATCGGCTTCTTGCGGCCGCGCTTGGCTTCGTCCTTGAGGAACTGGGCGGCGTCTTCCTCGCCCGAACCGCCGATTTCGCCGATCATGATGATCGCCTTGGTCGCGTCGTCGGCCAGGAACATTTCGAGCACGTCGATGAAATCCGTGCCCTTCACAGGGTCTCCGCCGATGCCGACGGCCGTTGTCTGGCCGAGACCTTCATTGGTGGTCTGGAAGACGGCTTCGTAGGTCAGCGTGCCCGAGCGCGAGAGAACGCCGACAGTGCCCTTGGAGAAGATGTTGCCCGGCATGATGCCGATCTTGCACTCGCCCGGCGTCAGCACGCCCGGGCAGTTCGGCCCGATCAGGCGCGATTTCGACTTCGACAGGCGGTCTTTCACCTTCACCATGTCGAGGACCGGAACGCCTTCCGTGATCGTGACGATTAGCGGGATTTCAGCGTCGATGGCTTCGAGGATGGCGGCGGCGCAGCCCGACGGCGGCACGTAGATCACCGTGGCGTTGGCGCCCGTGGCGTCGCGGGCTTCGGCGACCGTGTTGAACAGCGGACGCTCGACCGTTTCGCCGTTCGGCAACTTGCCGGTCCATTTCTGGCCGCCCTTGCCGGGAGTAATACCGCCGACAAATTGCGTGCCGTAGGCGATGCCCTGCTCGGTGTGGAACGTGCCGGTCTTGCCGGTCATGCCCTGGGTGAGGACCTTGGTGTTCTTGTCGATCAGGATGGACATCGCTGAGCCTTGCTTGGTCAGGTCGGAAACGGAAACGGGCGAGCCGCAGGCTCGTCCGGGGTGAAGCTATTTGCCCTTGATGGCGGAGACGATCTTCTGGGCCGCGTCGTCGAGATCGTTGGCCGGGATCACGTTGAGGCCGGACTCGCGGATGATCTTCTTGCCCAGCTCAGCGTTGGTTCCTTCGAGGCGGACGACCAGCGGAACCGACAGGTTCGTCTCTTTCACCGCGGCGAGGACGCCTTCCGCGATGACGTCGCACTTCATGATGCCGCCGAAGATGTTCACGAGGATGCCCTTCACCTTGGGGTCCTGCATGATGATCTTAAAGGCAGCCGCGACTTTCTCTTTCCCGGCGCCGCCGCCGACGTCACAGAAGTTCGCGGGCTCTTCGCCGTAGAGCTTGATGATGTCCATCGTCGCCATGGCGAGGCCCGCGCCGTTGACCATGCAGCCGATCGTGCCGTCGAGCGGGATGTAGGCGAGGTCCCACTCTTTCGCGGCGATCTCTTTCTCGTCTTCTTCCGACGTGTCGCGCAGCGCCATGATGTCGTCGTGGCGGCCCTTGATCGCGAGCGCGTTGTCGTCGAACGACACTTTCGCGTCGAGCACGCGCAGGTGGCCGTCCTTCATGACGATGAGCGGGTTCACTTCCAGCATGCTCATGTCTTTCGACGTGAACGCCTTGTAGAGGATCGGGGCCAGCGTGCTCATGTCGGCCTTGGCGGCGCCTTCGAGGCTCAGCGCGCCGGCCAGCTTGAGGGAGTCGGCTTCGGTGACGCCAGTGGCCGGGTCGATCGAAATGGTAAGAATTTTTTCGGGCGTGTCGTGGGCGACGGCTTCGATGTCCATGCCCCCTTCGGTGGATACCACGAACGCAACGCGGCCGGTTTCGCGGTCAACCAACATGGAGAGGTAGAGCTCTTTCTCGATGTCGGCGCCGTCTTCGATGTAGATGCGATTGACTTGCTTGCCGGCAGCGTTGGTTTGAGCGGTGACGAGGTGTTTGCCAAGCATGGCTTTGACGTGCTCAAGCGCCTGCTCTTTCGAGAAGCCGAGGCGGACGCCGCCTTTTTCACCGGCTTCCTTTTCAATGAACTTGCCCTTGCCGCGGCCGCCCGCGTGGATCTGCGATTTCACGACCCAGAGCGGACCCGGCAGCGCGTCGATGGCGGCCTGGGCTTGATCCAGCGAGGTGATCGCGACGCCTTTGGCGACCGGCGCGCCGAAAGACTTCAGGACTTCTTTCGCCTGATGCTCGTGGATGTTCATGGAATTTCGCCCCTCAACGGAGAGCCGCCGCTGGCTCTGCGTGGGTGGCGATTAGCGCATGGGGCGCCCTTAGGCAACGTAGCCGTTTTATCGTTTTTTAGAGAACTAATCTGCTGTCGCGGGACGGTCGGCTTCGTCAGCCACCTTGCCTTGCACAACACTTGTCGATCCGACTGGCTGGAAGGGCTGCCGATGTGCGGCATCCGGGCGATCCTTGACGAAAAGCCTCCAGAGATTGGCGGTCATGAGGGCAAAATAACCCGCGGCGACAGCTGCGAAAACCCCGGGCTGGCCTGCCCTTGTGTCTGCAACGACCCCAGTCAGAAGAGGCCCCAGCACCGATCCGCCCGCCCAGATGAAGAGCATGCCTGACATCACCTGCGTGATCTGGCCGGCTTCCGTGCGATCGGTCGCGTGGGAGGCGGAGACGGAATAGAATGACAACGCGCCGGCGCCCCACAGGGCCGACAGCAGGACAGTGATCGAAAACGAGACCTTCCCGGCCGTCAGATAGAGCGCGATGCACGCGCCCAGCGCGATGGCGGCAAGCCCCGCGACGACAAAACGCCTGTCGATCCGGTCGGACAGCAGGCCGGCGGGCCATTGCGTGACCGTGCCGCCGATCATCGCGGCGATGTAGAGCGTGGCGGCGGAAGCCCCGGCCGCGCCGGGCTGGAGATCCTTGGCGTAGAGCGGGAGCTGGCTGGTGACGCCGGTGTTGCACACGCCGGCGACGATCGAGCCCATGAGGGCGGCGGGCGGAATCTTGAAGATGCCCGCGAGCGTGAGGGCTTCGCGATCGGGCAAGACCGGCTGCGCGCGGCGGGTGGCGCAGAGCGGAATGACGGCCAGCGTCATAAGCAGGCCGGCCCAGATGAACGGCCGGATATCGTCGGCGGCGTGCTCGACGATCAGCAGCGGTCCGCAACAAAGCGCGACCTTCAGCATGAGCTGGTAGAGACCCATGACGCCGCCGCGCTTCGATCGGGGCGTCGAATCCGCGATCCAGCTTTCGGCAGACGTGAACATCACCGCCGAAGCAATGCCCTGAAACAAGCGCAGAAGGCCCCACGCAACAGGGTCGAACGCGAGCCCCATCGAGAGAATGCCGACCGCATAGATTGCAGCAGCGGCGGAATAGGCTCGAATGTGACCGATCTGCCGGACCACATCCGGCGCAAACCAGGCGCCCAGCATGAAGCCCGCTGAGAACACGGCTGCAACCATGCCGACGCCAAGCGCGGACGCGCCCATGTAACTGAGCGCCAGCGGCGTCGAGACGGAGAGAATGCCCGAGGCGGCCTGCAGCAGCATGACCGCCAGGATGAGTGACGCAACGTTACGGTAGACGGTCATTGCGAGGACGAGGCAGCGTTTCTGGTGTTCTTGTTTGCAGCAGTGCTTACGCCGCTTTGCGACCGAACGCGTCTAAAATCTTGTTACGGAGAATTCGCGCGGCTGATGGGCGCAGCGCTAGGCTTCGTGGTCGCATTCGATGATGAATTCCGGACCTAGCGCGGGGCGCAGGCGATGCAGCAGCGCCTGACCACGATCTCGAAAGGGGGCGTCCGTTTCATATCCCAAACTGATCGGGCCAGTGTCGATGTCAGACGAGCCGCCCGGACTGTTCCAGTCGATCGTTGCGTCGTAGTCGGCAATGAGCTGGACAAGATCGGCGCGCAGATCGGGCGGCAGGTCGAGATCGTCAAGCTGCACGGCGTAGCCGAAGCGCTGTTTCGTCGCTTCGTCCTGCGCCCAGAGGCACATGCCCGACCCGGCGTCGAAGAAAAAGCGCAGGCGCATCAGATTCGTGCATGCCTTTCCTGCGCCGACAGCTTGTCGACCAGTTCGGCGACGAATCGGATATGGGCGCGCAGGCGATAGAGGTCGTCTGTATAGCTGACGGGCACTTCTACATTTCCGGTTTCGGCCTGCAGGTCGGCCAGCTTGGCGCGGACCTCGGTGCGATCTTCCGGCGTTTCCGCCGCCCTGCCCGCGGCTTCGAGTTCGCGCAGGTTGTTGTACCAGACATAGATCTTGCGGCGGATGCGCCAGCGATAGAGCGGCGGGGCCGCGCGGATCAAGGGGATCAGCAGGGTGATCAGCGGAATGGCCAACACCCAAGCGCGCTCGAAGAAGTTGGCGATGCTGTAGGGGAAGATGCGACGTAGGAAGCTAGGCCCGTTCTTGTAATAGCGTTCGGCCTCGTCGGAGATGGCGATGTCAGAAAGCTCGGACGTGGGAAAGCGGCCTGGATCTGACAGAAGCGAGCCCGCTGCATGTTCGCGGAAGGCGGCTTCGATCAGCAGGGACTGGATGGCCGGATGAAGATCCTCGCGCACCGCGATCTGTGCGGCCGGCGCGATTAGGGTGATGTCGTCCTTCGGCAGAATAGCGGCAAGATCGACGACGCCGCGATAGAGCGTAACTTCGTCGAGATAGGGATGGCGTCGCGCCAGCGCGTGCGCTTCACGCATGAACAGCAGCGCGATGTCGCGATCGGCGATGAGGTCAGCGATCCAGTCGGTCGTCGGACCCGACACAACCAGCGCGACATCGATCTCGTCGGCCTTGAGCGCGACTGCCGCCGCCTGCCCAGCGAGCGGGCTGGCGGTGTATTTATCCGGCGTGACGCCGGCTTCACCGAGCAGTAGCGTCGCCAGCGCGCGAACGCCGGAGCCTTCCGGACCAATGGCGACACGGCGGCCGGCGATGTCCTGCAATTCTTCGATCGGCGCGGCGGCGCGGTGGAACACCCAGAGCGGTTCGTAGAAAACAGCGCCAAGTGAACGCACGCCATCGCTGCCAAAATCCGCAGTCAGGCCGGTCTGTATGATGCCGATGTCGGCCTGCCTCGCCTTGATCTTCGCGAGGTTATCGACCGAGCCGGCCGTGTTGAGGACATCAACCTCGATTCCCTGCTCGCGCAGGGCCCTGGCATAGCTTTCGGCGGTCGCTGCATAGGCGCCGCCGGCCGCGCCGCCCGCGATCACCACTTTCTTCGGCGGCGCGGGCGCCATGAACAGGAAGGCGACCAGCAGGCCCAGCAGCACGATGGCGATCGGCGCGCCGTAGAAGCGGAGAAACTGTTTCATGACTGCAGACGCGTCCCCGACTCGTTACGCTGGAAGCGCCGCACACTAGGCATGGGATGAGGGCGCGTGAAGGGCGCCCGCTGCGCCCTATTCCGAAGGCTTCGGCGGCTCGAAGGGGCGGTCGGGGTCGTTGGGCAGGATGTTCTCGACATAGTTGCGGACATGGTCGGTGACGGCTTGCGGGTCGCCGTTGAGATGTTCCCACGGGATCTGCTTGCCAAAGGTGAGGTGGAATTTGTCACCCTGCTTGTTGAGCAGTTCGTGGAAGAGCGTGATATCGCGCAGTTCGCGGTTGAGCTTGCAGAACCGGTAGTAGAGATCCGAATTGCGGCCGTTGATGTGCAGCGGCGTCAGCGGGGCCTTGTTCTTGCGCGCGAGCGTGACGGCGGTGGGTAGCCATGGCTCGTCGGTGAGCTTGCCATCGCGCATCTGGGCCAGCGCGCCGGAAGGGAAGATCATCAGCAGGCGCTCAGCCCCGAACGTGGCGGCGGCGCGGCGCAGGGTTTCCTTCGTCTTGGCGATCGTGCGCTTGTCCTGCACCCATTCGACCGGGATGATCACCTCCGCGAATTTCGGATTGACGCGGCAGGCGTCGGCATTCGCCATAATCTCGATGTCGGTGCGCACCGGCTTCAGGGCGGCGAGCACGATCGAACCGTCGGCAAGACCGGTGGGATGATTGGAGACGATAACTGTGCGGCCAGTGCGCGGCACGCGCTCAAGGCCGGTCGACGTCACGCGGAGGTCGAGCGCCCTGTCGAGATAAGCGAAGCAGGCGTCGCCAGACGGCAGCTTCTTGATAGCGTCCGCCCAGCGCAGCGCCTTGCGGTAGCCCAGCATCGAAAACAGCACCGGACGTACGACTGGCCATGACCAGTGATTCACCCAGGTCGGGCAACGCTCCTCAATCATGATGTCGACGATATGAGCGTCGCGCTTTTCCGGTTCGACGAACGCGGCGAGCCGCGAGTCAGCGATTTCTGCTTTTTCAGCCATTATTTCCCTGCAGGGCGCATAACTTAGCGGTCGGGCCCAAGTTATTAACCATTCGTAACAGATAGCGAGCGAAAATTGCTTGAGTTGTCTTTCGCGGTTGCGAAACGTGTCGCTGGGGAATTCGTGTAGAGCCGCTGGACGCCTTTGGTCGGGAGGTCGGGCGGCAATAATAAAAGGACCTGGGGGAAACGATGAAAGTCTTATGGGTGGAAGACCACGCCCGCGCCGGCGAGTTACTGACGGCTGCAGCGGCGGCCGCCTCGCGCAAACGCTATGGCATCGACCTGGTCGTTGCGACGTCTCTGATGGACGCCGAGCGCAAGCTGCGGCTGGAGCGGTTCGATCTGGTCGTTATCGACCTGATGCTGCCGGATTCGACCGACGAAGACGCGACCGTCACGCGCATCGCCAGCATGGGCAAATTCCGCGTCGCCGTGGTGTCGGGCAGCGACAAGCGCGATGAGGTGGTGCGGAGCCTGATCCGGGCGGGCGTGGATTGCTGCCCCAAGGCGGTCGGCAAGGAAAACCTGCCGCTGGCGGATTTCGTGCGTCGGCCAGAGCTGTTCCGCGACTTCGTACAGGGACTGATGCCGGACGCCGGCACGCTGAAAGCAGCAACGCGCTAGCGTCCTCAAACTTCCGCCCCGATTTGCCCGTAGGTTTGCAGGTGAAGGGGATTTTCCATGCGCGCCATAGCCCTGATCCTGCTGACGCTATCGGCGAGCGCGCCCGCCTTTGCGCAGACATCCGATGACGAAGCCAAGGTGCGCGTAGTGATCGCGGAATGGTATGAACGCGTCGGCCATGCCGAAGCGCGGCAGCCCTGGGTGCTGATGGCGCCGGGTGGAGTCGACTCCGGTCCGGGCTATGCAGAGATTCCGTACCAGCCCCGCGAACAACGCAGCGCCGCGGCCTATTCGGGTCCGCGCATCAATCACGAGATGGCGGCGCAGGCGATGGCATTCGCCTTCGACATCGACCAGCCGATCCTGAATGCGGACCTTGCGAAGGTGGATGTGTGGGAGCGCGGCTATTTCTATGCCGCCGCTGCACAAAAGACCTATGAGCGCGCAGCCGAAGATGATTGCGGCGATGCCGATGATGGCGGCTCGCAAGACGAGGCCGGAAATTCCGTTGCGCGCGATCATTGTCTCTCTCCCTTACCGTGACGGCGCGGCGTTCCGTGCCTGCAAAAAAGACGGGCTCGGATCGCGCCATCCGACAGCGCCCCGGCAAATAATCCGGTGCAAGGCGGCCCCGCGACGCGAAATCGCTTTCCCGGCCGGGGAAAATCCCGCTATCGCGGGCGGGCATGACCAAGGTCAAACACCTCTACGCCCATCGGCTCGCCGCCGGCCAGGTATCGCCTGACCCGGCGCAGGCGGAAGCCGTGGCTCGGCTGGATGCGCTGGCGAAACAGCTGGCGGCCTCACGCGGATGGTTTAGCGGTGGAGCGAAGAGGCGCGGCCTCTACATCTGGGGCGCAGTTGGCCGCGGCAAGTCGATGTTGATGGACCTGTTCTTCGAAGCCGTCGCGATCAAGGACAAGCGCCGCGTCCACTTCCACGACTTCATGCTGGAGGCGCATGCCTTCATCTTCGAATGGCGCAAGCTCTCGCACGCCGAGAAGCGGAAGCATCCCGCGCATGTGCGCGATGCAGGTGATGATCCGATTGCGCCGACGGCGAAACACATTGCCGACCGGGCGCGCCTGCTCTGTTTCGACGAATTCCATGTGACGCAGATTGCGGACGCGATGATCCTTGGCCGACTGTTTGAACAGCTGTTCGATCGAGGCGTGACCATTGTGGCGACGTCCAACCGCAAGCCGGGCGATCTCTACAACAACGGCATCAACCGGCAGCTCTTCACGCCGTTCATCAAACGGCTGGAGGAAGAACTCGACGTGATCGAGCTGAAATCGGCGCGGGATTATCGTCTCGACCGCCTCGCGGCCGCGCCGGTTTTCTATTCGCCACTCGGATCCGCAGCGGATGCGGCGATGAATGCGGCGTTCGCACGGCTAACCGGCGGCGCTGCGCCCTCGCCCGAGGCGCTCGACGTTCATGGCCGCACGATCCTGGTTCCGAAGCAGGCGATGGGTGTTGCGCGGTTCGACTTCGACGCGCTGTGCAAGAAACCGATGGGAGCCGCCGATTACCTGACGCTGGCGCGGCACTATCCCACCATACTGGTCGATCATGTGCCGAAGATGGGGCTCGACGAGCGCAACTGGGCGGCGCGATTCGTGACACTGGTGGATGCGCTCTACGAGTCCAAGACCAAGCTGGTCATGTCTGCCGATGCGCAGCCGGATGATCTCTATGTCGCCGGCGATGGCGCGTTCGAATTCCAGCGCACGGCGAGCCGCCTGCACGAGATGCGGTCTGCGGATTACCTCGCCGCCGAGCGCGAGCAGGCTGTGGAGCCTGCGAAGTGAACGATCCGGTGCTCGACCGCATTTCCGAGGCGCTGGACCTGGTCAACGCAGGACGGCGGACGGAAGCGCGCGAAAGGTTCGCCACGATCTGGACCGAAATCGAAACGAATGGCGATCCGTTTCATCAATGCGTGCTGAGCCACTGCATGGCCGATGCGCAGGATGATCCGGCCGAAGAGCTGGCGTGGGATCGGCGTGCGCTCGATGCCGCGAACCGCATCGTCAGGGAGCGCCCGGATACGGCGAGTCTTTCCGTCCTGAGCTTTTTTCCCTCTCTCCATGTCAATCTTGCCGATGTGCTTCAGCGCACAGGCGACGTCGCAGGCGCCCGTCACCATGTGCAACTGGCGCAGCAGACCAGCGACGCGCTGGCCGACGATGATTATGGCCGGATGATCCGGGGCGGCATCGCGCGGTTGGCTTTGCGCCTGCAACAGGCCTGATCTGGAGCGATTCCGCGCTTGCCGGCAAGCTGAACGACGCCTCCGTCTCGGAAATCCGCAAGCTGCTCAACATGCCCGGTGAGATCTATGGCGATGAGGCGGGCGAGACCCGCTTCGGCGAATTGGCGGCAGGCGAGATAATCTCCATTCCCTTCGGGGGTGACGCCACGGTCGAGTACTATGTGATCGTTATCTGTGACGATGACGGCGAAAATGTCGATCTTGCGGTGCTGGAAGCTGATGGCGTCGAGATCGACGTGGACGACGCCGACGACAACGCCCCGGCGCTCAACATCCAGGCGTCGGACTACCGTTCAGTGCTAGACAAACCCAAGGGCATCCCGCGGCCGATGGCCATCGAGATCCGCATGCAGGCCTGCAAGGTGGAAACCTGCGCTTACGGCTTGCGCATCAGCAGCAAGGAAAAAGCGGTTTCCAAGCCGCATTGCCCCTTTGCCCTCCTTGCGCTAACGCTCCCCGCGTTCACATTCCGGGGCGTGGATGTTCGGCTGGTTCAAGAGCAAGAAGAAGACGGGTGCGGCCAAGCCGCCAGCTCCTCGGCCGCTCGCCGCCAGCCGGGCTGAAACGGCTCCGCCCCAACCGGTTCAACAACCCGCACCGCAACGTGCGCCCGCCGCACAACCATCAGGAGACCTCGCCATGGCCCGCAAGAAGATCGCCCTCGTAGGCGCCGGCATGATCGGCGGCACGCTCGCCCACATCTGCTCGCGCGAGGAACTCGGCGACGTGGTTCTGGTCGACATGAAGGGCGGCATCGCCAAGGGCAAAGGGCTGGATATCGCCGAAGCCGCCGCTGTTTACGGCAAGGACGCCGCCATGTCGGGCGCTTCGCTGGACGAGTATCAGGCGATTGCTGGCGCGGACGTCGTGATCGTCACTGCCGGCGTGCCGCGTAAGCCGGGCATGAGCCGAGACGACCTGATCGGCATCAACTTGGGCGTGATGAAATCGGTTGGCGCCGCCATCAAGCAGCATGCCCCGAAAGCCTTCGTGATTTGCATCACCAACCCGCTCGATGCGATGGTGTGGGCGCTGCAGAAATTCTCCGGGCTGCCGGCGAGCCACGTTGTCGGCATGGCCGGCGTGCTTGACTCGGCCCGCTTCGCCTACTTCCTTTCCGAGAAGACCGGCATTTCGGTTGAAGACGTGAAAGCCTGGACGCTGGGCGGACATGGCGACGACATGGTGCCGATGGTGCGCCACTCCTCGATCGGCGGCGTGCCGCTGCCGGATTGCATCAAGCAAGGCTTCTTCACCCAGGAAGAGCTCGACGCGATGGTGAAACGCACGCGCGGCGGCGGCGGCGAGATCGTCGCCCTGCTCGAAACCGGCTCGGCCTTCTATGCGCCGGCTGAATCAGCTGTCGCGATGGCCAAGTCCTATCTGAAAGACAAGAAGCGCGTGCTGCCGGTCGCCGCTAACCTTACCGGCCAGTATGGCGTCAGCGACCTCTATGTCGGCGTGCCTTGCGTGATCGGCGCCGGCGGCGTCGAGCGCATCGTGCAGTTCGAACTCAACGCCGACGAAAAGGCGATGTTCGAGAAATCCGTCGGCGCCGTCCGCGGCCTGCTCGACGCCTGCAAGAAGCTCGAGCCATCGCTGGCTTAGGCTGCGACGCTTATCCGAAACCGGAAACGCCTCCCTCGCGGGAGGCGTTTTTGTTTGTGGCTTATTCGATCCCGACCATCAGGATTTCGAATAAGAGATCGGCGTTGGGCGGGATCGCGCCTGGGGCGCCACGCGCGCCGTAGCCGAGCTTGGAGGGGATGAAGACGAGCCAGTGGTCGCCGGGCTTCATCAGAGTGAGCGCTTCGGAGAAGCCGGGCACCACGGCCGCGACCGGGAAAGTCTCGGTGTCGCCACGCTCGAACGCGCTGTCGAAGGCGTCGCCGCCAACATTGAGACGGCCTTCGTAGAAGACTTCGGCGTCCTGATCCTTCGTTGGCGGCGCGCCGCCGGCGGGGCCTTCCTTGATGACCACGTATTCGACGCCCGAGCCGGTCTTCTTCACATCGGGACTGCTGCTGTTCCACGGTGCATATTTCGACCAGGCGGCGGCGTTCGACGGTGGAGGTGTCATGGCTTTTTTCATCTCGATTTCGAAAACCAGATCGGAGTTGGGCGGGATGTCATTACCAGCGCCTTCCTCGCCATAGCCCAGCTTTGCTGGGATGAACACCAACCAGGAATCACCGGGGCGCATCTTGCTCAACGCTTCGGCAAATCCGGGAATGACGACCGCGACCGGAAACTCGGCCGTCTCGTTGCGCGCGAAGGATGAATCGAACGCCGTCGCGCCAGTCTTGTTCAGATGACCCTCATAATGGATTTCCACGCGCGCCTTCGGGCCGGGCAGCGGGCCATCTGCAGGGCCGCTGGCGAGGACGATGTATTCCACCCCCGAGCCTGTCTTCACGACATTCTTCGCGGCGGTGTTCCAAGGCACATAGCGCAACCAGGCGACTGTATCGACCGCATTGGCGACGGCCACGGGGTCAGCAGGGGCGAACCAGCCAACGACGCCGTCCCAGACGGCGCAGCCTGATAGGGTCATCAGGGCGACTGCGGTGAGTATGGGACGAAACATACGGGCTATCCTGTCTTGAAGCCGGCGACCCATAGAGGGGTTTTGCGGCCGCGTCGACGCTCTTGGCCGTCACACGTCTGCATGCGAAGTGAGGCCGCATGATCCCGCTGCGCATCGCCTGTATCGGAAAGCATGGACAGACGGCGCAGGCCCTGGCGGGGGTGGCGGCGGGGTATCCGTCGATCGAACTGCACCAGGCGGGGCGGGAGGCGGCCGACCTGACCGATGCTGCGGCGCTGGAAGCGTTCATCCATCAGACGCAGGCGCATGTGGTGCTCAATGCCGGCGCCTACAACCTCGTTGACAAGGCGGAAAACGACGAGGCGAAGGCTTTCGCGGTGAATGCCGAGGGGCCGCGCACGCTGGCGCGGCTGTGCAACCGCTACGGGGTGCACTTCATTCATATGTCGACGGATTGCGTGTTCGACGGCGCGGGGACCGAGCCTCACACAGAGGACGAGTCGCCGCGACCGCTGTCGGCTTATGGGCGATCAAAGCTGGCGGGCGAACTGGCTGTTGCCGAGGAATATCCCGAGGCGGTGACGGCGCGCGTGTGCTGGGTGTTCTCGGAGTTTGCCGAGAGCTTCGTCTCCAAGGCAATCGATTGGGCGCGGGCGCGGCCCGTGTTGCAGATCGTGTCGGATCAGATCGGGCCGCCAACCTATGCGCCGGATATCGCCATCGCCCTGCTCCGGCTTGCAAGGGCGAAGGTCGAAAGCGTGCGGGATTTGTCCGGACTGCTTCATCTGGCGTCGCCCGATGCGATGAGCCGGTCGGACATGGCGGGGGCGATCATGGCCGAGTCACAGCGGCAGGGCGGGCCGTTTGCGCGGATCGAGCCGGTAACGACGGCGGCGTTCAATGCGCCGGCGAAGCGGCCGTTGAACGCGCGGCTGTCGAATGCAAGAGCGAATGAAGCGCTGGGACTGAACTGGACGCCGTTTGCAGCAGCGCTCGAGCGTTCGGTAGCGGGCGTGTTGAACAGGACAGCATCATGACATCGCGCATGGACACCGTGATCGAAACGCCGCGGCTGATTCTGAAGATTCCGAGCCTCGCGGAATTCGAACCCTGGTGCGCCTTCATGGGCGACGAGGAGGCGGCGCAGTTTATCGGCAAGGCGCAGCCGCCTTCGGTGGTCTGGCGGGGCATCTGCACGATGGTAGGGTCGTGGCATCTGGAGGGGTTCGCGATGTTTTCCGTGTTCGAGAAGGACACCGGACGATGGGTGGGCCGTGTTGGCCCGTGGTCGCCGCATGAATGGCCCGGCCTCGAAGTCGGCTGGGGCGTCGTCCGCGATGTGTGGGGCAAGGGCTACGCGCTAGAGGCGGCCGTTGCTTCGATGGATTTTGCGGTGGATGAGCTGGGCTGGACGGACATCATCCATTCCATCCATCCCGAAAACCTTCCATCGCAGAAACTGGCGATGCGGCTTGGCTCGACCAACCGTGGCTCCGGAAAAATGCCGCCGCCTTATCACAATGATCCGGTCGATCTTTGGGGGCAGACGGCCGATGAGTGGAGGGCGCGGCGCGGCGACGTCTGGAAGCGGCTTAGCCGCTGAGACCGGCGGAGCCGTTGAGACGGTAGGGGTGGATGAAACCCTGCGTGGCATAGGTGCGCCCGCCCCAATAGCCGCCGGGCACGTGCCAGACGCGCACCTGCGACCAGTCATTCGCCGCCGATACATCGACGACCGGCACGTTGATGCTGATCTCGCCGCCATGCATCCAGTTGGCGTGATCGACGCGGATGACACGCTCGGAAAGGATGGCTTTCACAACGGCGACGTGGCCGCGCCGTTCGTCGTTCCAGCCGCGCAGGACGAGGACGGAGCCTTCGGCGGGACGACCGGAGCGGATGTACTTGTTTTCCGCCTGCTCCCACCAGGTGACGGCGTCGCCCCAGATCTGCAGGCCCGAGATTGTGCGAGCGTAGGGCACGCATTCGGAGGGCGGAAGGTCTGCGATGATATACGGCGCCGCACTGTCGTCGAAGGGACGAGTGGTGAGGTCGAGCGGCGGAGCGCTTGTGCGAGCTGGCGCCGGAACCGCAGCGATTGCAGGGGCGCGGCCATAGCTGATCGGCGCGGGCCGCGAGCTGGCGCAGGCCGATGCGAGGATCGCGACCAGTCCGAAGACCGCCGTCCTTGCCCCGAGAATCCGACCTTTGCGCGTCATGGGTGTGGAGAATGTGCGCGGATTGATGAGCGTCAGATGAACGGGCCATTTGGATTGCAGAAAGGCGTTACCGGGAGGTTGATGCGATCGCCCCGACGCCCGCTCCATCGCAGGGGCGCGCTTGCCCTGCGGGATGCTGTCGTCCCTCCCCGAACGAGGGAGCGGGGCGCTTGGGTCAGCGCCGTGGGCAGGCCTGTTCCGCATTGCTGCGGAAATGCGCGTCATCACGCGCCCCGATCGGCCGTTTTATTCCCGCTGTGGCGATTGGATTGCTGATCGACGCGCCACGGGGGAAGCCCCAGGGGCCTTAGCTCCATTGCCAGTGGTGACCGTGCAACGTGTCAGGGCCTTGCCGAGAAAGCCCTCGAGCCTCCGGTTGTGTCCGCAGGCAATGCCTGCAGCGTTCGTTTCGCCTCGCAACCAGGAAGGGTCGAATACGCCCGCCCGCAGTCGCGATTGGCCTGCTTGATGGGACGCTGTCGAGTTCCCAACACGCCGCCGGCCATGCGACCGACGTCCCGACATCGGAAGCAGGGGTCGACTTCGGACCTGCCTCTCGTCAGGAGGCGGGCGGCATAACCTTGCGCCGGAGGCCGGTGGAATCTGGCGGGCGCTGTCCTACGGGGTTTGCGCGCAGGTCTTTGAAACTGCGGGCGAAGGTTTTTCGCCATCCTCTGAATTGGGAGCCAGTGATCGCGCACTCCCTGCGTTCGGCGAGCACGCCCTCGTCCTGCGAGACGGTCTTCGGCCCCCCCGGGATGAGGGCGTGGTAGGCGCTTCATTTGGTCGAGGCTGTTGCGCCCGCGGTTTTGGCGGCCACTGCGAGGCGATTGGCCCAGGGGCTCTGGGGTTTGTGAGCCAGGCGTTCGGCGGCGAGCGCTTCAGCCGTGGAGCGCATCCCGCCATTGATCGCAGCGTGAAGCAGGGTGAGAGAGATCACGTCGCGCTGGGCGTGGCTGCCGCCGAAGCGCTGGGCGATGGCGCGGACGGGGGCGAGCCGATCGACGGCTTCGGCATGACGTTT
The DNA here is from genome assembly GCA_016714495.1 of Hyphomonadaceae bacterium. Taxonomy (GTDB): domain Bacteria; phylum Pseudomonadota; class Alphaproteobacteria; order Caulobacterales; family Hyphomonadaceae; genus UBA7672. The sequence goes on from JADKDU010000003.1 coordinate 208,649, forward strand.
CGCATCGAAGGCGAGGAAGCCGTCGGCGAGCGCAAGACCGACATCGTGCGTCATCATGGCGTTGTCGCCTGCCCCGTTTGCGGCGCGGCGCATCGACTGGAGCGTTCTCTCGGCAAGATCGCGGCGGCCTGCGCCGAGGAAGGCCATGATGGCGTGCAGGTCGTTGAAGGCGAGAATGCCGTCTTCGATCTTCTCTTCCCACACGCGCGCAAGGCGCGTGAAGCGGTCACCCGTGTCGACGCCATCGAGATGCAGGCGCCATAGGAGCGCCGAAGCATCGAGCATTTCGAGAACGACGTTCGCTGAGTCACGCGGGCGGACGCGCTCGTCATACAGCTTAAGCGCGGCCTGCGGGTTCTGTGCATCAAGATGCAAAAGGGCGAGGTGCCACCAGTTGTGATAGGCGAAACCGCAATCTTCCGACCAGCCCCCGGCGGTGTCTTCCAGCCAGTCGCGGCCTATGGCGACCTCGCCGCGCATTTCGTAGACGTGCGCGACGGCGTGCGTGGCCCAAGCATCCTCCAGCTCAAGCTCCACCGCTTCGAGGCCAAAGGCTTCGGCGGCGGCGTAGTCGCCACATTCCTCGAGACCGAAGGCGGCCATGCCAAGCAGCGCGTGATGGCCTTCCTCGCCCACGCGGCTGGCGCGGAGAGCGGCAAGCGGGATGTCGCGCAGTTCGAACTGCGCGCCGATGAAAAAGCAGCCGACATGCGCGTTCTGCACGGCCAGAAGATCGCGCGGAGCTTCGCGGGAGATCCGGGCGAAGGCCATCGCGCCCTCGCGGAAGCGGCCTTCAGCCCAGCTGCGCGCCGCACCGGCATGCGCCTGTTCGCGCGCATCAAGCCGGCAGGCGTGGGCTTCGCGCAGCGAGCGGGCGATCTCGCCTTCGAACATGCGGTCTGTCACCTGGGCGAGCACGATGGCGCGCGTGATCCAGGCGAGGCCGAAGCGCGGATCGTGGTCGAGCGCCGCATCGAGCGTGGCGATAGGATCGCCGTGCAGGGTGCGAATCTGGCGAAGCGCGAGGTCAAACGCCGCCTGCGCTTCGGGTGAGCGTGTGGAGAGGGCGTTTCCGTAGATGTCGTGCAGCATCAGTCTTGTCCCGGAGTCTTGTTCTTGGGGAGGGGCGTTGCGCCTTGAGCGGCGGCGTCGGCTCTCTTGTGGAACCGTGCGCCGCCGCCTCTTTTTCCTGTGCGTCAGGCGAGATGCGCGGGCTGACCTAGCATGGCTGAGATCAGGAACGCGAAGATGGGGCCCAGCGTCGAAAGTTCGACGATCAGCGCGACGGTGGCGATGTGCTTGGTCATGGGAGGCTCGTGTCTTTTCTTGTTATCGGTCTTCTGTGCCCGGCAACTCATGCGCCGGCATGCGAGATCTAGGACGGCGCAGGGCGTGCCGATAGAAGACGCGCGGTCTGGTTGCTGCACGGAATGTTTCGCAGGCGATTTCAGAGCGTTGGCGATGGCCGAGGCGTCGCGCTCTGCGGGTTTGCAGAATACGCGGGTAAGAACTGTACCTTTGGTACAGTGCACGCGCGAGGAGGCCGGCGATGGCTCCGTGGCATGACGAGTAGGCGGACGTCCAGGTCACGGCGTAGCCTTGGCGACGCAAGGACAAGCGGGATTTCTCAGGCGAAACGGTCGCACCGCGCCTGCTGCGTGTTTGAGGTTTCGGGCGGCCGAGGAAGCGGCTAAGCCTTGGCCGGGGCCGGGCCTCCGCAGCCTGGCCGGATCGGGATCGCACGCAGATCAAGACGTGGCCCGTTTGGGGTAGCGAGATGTTTGTACGTATTGTTCACTTCCTGCTCGGCGCTGTTCTGGCCGGAGGTGGAGGCTATCTCGCCTGGACCTACCGTTCCGGCGGCATGAATGTCTTTCCGCCGGCGACAAGCATGCCGTGGCTGGTGATTGCCGGCGTGATGGGGCTATGCGCGGGCGTCGTGCTGCTGGTGAACGCGGTGCATCCGCGGCCCAACCGGCGCGCGCGGCTGGCGGCGCAGGCGGCGACACGCGAGGCGACGCTGGGCGCGGCCGAGACCTATTATTCCGAACGGGGACGCGCGGCCGATCGCGACTGGCGGACAAGCGATATCCCTGCGCCGGCGACGCCCGCGCCAGTAGCGGAGGCGGTGCGGGCAGCTGCGCCGCCTGCTCCGGCGCTTCCGCAATCGCCTCCTCTTCCGTCGCCGCCTTCTCCCATTGCTCCCCCGCCGGTGAAGGTCGAGCCTGCGGCAACGGTTGCAGCCAAGCCAGTAGCGACATCAGCGCCGCCCGAAGCAGTGGCGCCGACGCCCTTTCCGTCAGCAGCGACGCTGGCCCCGATTCCGGTTGCGGCTGAGCCGCCGCCTGCGCCAAAGGTTGAGGTCCTCGTAGCTCCGCCTGTTGCAGAAACACCGGCTGCGGCGCCCGTCCTTGAGGAGCCGGTTACGGCGCCCGACCCCGATGCGCCGATGGTGGTCGCCGGGGCTCCGACTGCACTGAGACCGATGGCCCCGGCGCCGACCGCGCCCCTGCCCGCAGCGCCCGCGCCGGCAGAACCTGTTGCGGCGGCGCCTGTGGCGCCGTTTGCGGCGATACGGGCGGCGCTGGCCGCGGGACGTCTCGACGACGCCGAGAAGCTGCTGAATGCGGGGCGTGAGACGGCGCACGGCCTGGAGCTGGCGGAGCTGACCGGGTTGGCCGGCGATCACGCCGCAGCGGTGGGCCGGGCGAGCAACGCCAAATGGCTGTGGCGTCTGGCGCTAAAACGGTTCGGCGAACTCGGTGCGATGGACACGCAAGCGGCCAGGGCGGTGGCTGAAAGCCTACGGGTGACGGTCTAGAAAAAGGGCCGGACTGTCGCCAGTCCGGCCCGGTCTGATCACGCGGGAGCGTGAGCGTTACCTTGCGATGCGCAGCCGCGAGATCGACACGGCGATGTTCCTGAACGCGGCTTCGAGCTGTGCATTGTCGTCGGCAAGGAAGGCGTTCTGCGTAATGCCGCCGGCGCAGGCCAACAGGAAGTCATCGCTGAAGCCGGCTGTGTTGAGCTGAAGGCCGACCGTGTAGATGATGATGCCGTCCGCGCGCATGGCGTTGCACAGCGCTTGCGCCTGCTTGAAGGAGGGGTCCCTGCCAGCCGTGTTGTCTCCGGCGGTGCTGGGCGTGCAGATGGTGGAGCTTATCGAACTCGAGCGAATGCCGTTGCAAGTCGAGTAATTGAACTCGCCGTCGGTCATCAGGACGAGCACCCTGGCCAGCTGGGCGAAATTCCTGGGCTGCGGAACGTTCTCAGGTTCCCTGTCCCACACCGTCGCGAAGTTGTTCGACAGCAGGTACCAACCCCAGGCGACGCCGAGCTGTCCGGCGGTGGAGCCGTCCGTGTCGAGATCCTCGATCGCGTCGAACAGGCGCTGCCGGTCATCCGTCAGCGGCGTGACATAGTTGGTCTGGGTGCAAGTCCCATCGCCCGTATAGGAAATGCCGAGGGGCGATGTGGCCGGGCTCGCGTCGGTGAAGGCGTCATCGCCATAGCGTTCGACCAAGCACGGGCTGGGTCGGAAGACGCGCTCGGAATTGCTGGCGTTCAGGTGCCAGTAGCGGTTGCAGCCATAGCGCGTGCATTGCGACGCGGCGCTGTTGGCCGTGTAATTGGTCGCCATGTTCGTGACTGTCGGGCCGGAGTCGCCGAGCGTAAGCAGGTTGTCGTTGGGATCGCTATCGGCAAGCACGGTCCAGGTGAGACGCGTACCCGACGAACATGTGCCCGACGAGCTAAGGCTACAGGTGTTGAGACCTGTCATGCCGCCGGCGCCCGTGATGACGATGCGTTCGTCGACCGCGATGCCGTGATTGGCGGACGTGATCTTGACGTTGCAGGTGGTCAGATCGCAAAGCGCGGTCGTGCCGCCCGAGGTCCAGTCGCGATAATTCCGGCCTTCGCCCGGAAGGTAGAAGACCGTGCCGGACGGGTTTTCGACGCTCAAGGATGAATTGAGCACAGAGTGCGCGGACGTGCCTGAGCCTGTCTCCGTCATACCCCAGATCGCGACGTAGTCGGATGTCGAGAAGCCGTGATTGGTCGAGGTCGTGACGCGATAGCGGCAATTGGAGACGTAGCACTTCGAGGCCGTGCCGCTGTTGTTGTAGGTCGCGAAGCTCGAGCTGTTCGTGCCCGGCAGGATGAATGTATTCGCGTCGAACGCGGCGATGGTGTAGGTTGTTCCCCACGTGTTGTTGGGGCTGGCGCCAGCGCCGGTCGTGTTCACGCCGTTGATATAGATGAGGTCGCCGGCCGAGTAGCCATGGCTGCTGGCGGTGACGCCGACTTCGCAAGTCGTGGTCCAGCAACGCTGCGAGGAGCCGGCCGTCGCGTTGGTCGTGCCCGAGGGCGGCGTCGTATAGGTCGTGGTCCCGAGGTTCTGCAGCCAGAAGTAATACGGGGACGTACTCGTGCGGTCTGCGACCTTGTAGCGATTGCCATTCAGGCCTGTGTAGCTGCCATTGGCGCCGGAAATATAGACCGTATCACCGTTCGTGTAATACGTGCTCGCCGAAGCCGAGACAGTGACGCGGATCCGGGTGTTGGAGTTTGTCTTGCGAATGTCTGTGATGTTGAGCGCGGCGCCGCGGCGCCAGGAGACACCGCTGATCGCCTTGCCGGCGCCAACACGCCAGCCGGCCTGGCTGATCGTCTTGTCGCTGGTCGACGGCTTGCGCCATGTGGCGGCGGAGATCGGAGTCGTGCCGATGAGCGCACCGCGCAGTTCATCGACGACGGTGCTGTTGACGTGACTGACCGCGCCTGTGCCGGTGGTGCTGAGGTTAACGTACTGTGACCACGGGACGATAGCCGCACGCGAGAAGAACGGCACCGCCGGCGGCTGCTGCTCGCTGACAACTTCATCGATCAGCAGGGTGGCCGCGCTCCTGAGACCCTCCATACGTGTTGCGTTCATCGAGCCGGTGATGTCGAGCGCAAGCGCGACCTCGACATTGTTGCCGCCCTGCCGCACTTCGCTTTCCGCCGAAACGGTCACGTGCGGTTGGCCGACAAGCGGCATGAAGTAGGTGTTGATGGTCACCTCGCCCCGGAGCGTGTACGTTTCGGCGCCGTTGACGAGGCTCTCGACGAGTTCGAGGGCAATCGGCTCGTCGTGCTCGGTACGAAAGTTGCGCTCCACGAACGTCGCGGCGATGGCGTCGAGGTCGGAGCCCTCGGTCAGCGTCGAGCCGACCGCAAGCGCAGCAGCGTCCAGCGCCGCGGCGAGTTCGAAACGCGCGAGGAAGGCGCGGCCGCCGTCGATGGCGAGGCCGGTGCAGACCGTCAGCGGAATCGCCATCATCGCGAATTGCAGCGCGAAAGCGCCGCGCTTGTTCGCTACAAACTTGCTTATGGACCCGAACATGGTCGTCTCGCCTTCCCCAGGGCGCGCGGTGAAGCGCGCCAGCTTCTAAAATCAGCCCGTACCGAAATTCACGATATCGCCGCCGTCATCTGAAACGCCGTCAAGCCTAATGAGGCGCTCGACACGGGGGCGAGCGTAGGCCGACCTTTCGATCGACATGACGTCGCCGCCGAAAAGATCGGTGAGAATGGAGCGATAAATGTAACGAACGCCAACGCGGATGACCGCTTCGTTCTCGATGCCCATGCCTTCCGCGTCCATGATATCGAATGCCACCGGTGTGCCGGCGACACGGCGCCAGAGGAATATCGGCTCTGCATCTGCGCCATCGAAGCCAACCTGCGAGATATCGAGATCGAGATTGTCGGTCGTGTCGAGAGGGCTCATCATGAACACGGATGCATCACGAATCTCTTCCAGCCCGGCGGTCGTCAGGGTGGTTTCGCGCGAAACGAGGTCCGCGACCTGGTGGACATAGCGCGTGGCCTCTTCGGCCGCCCGAAAGCGGAAAGACAGCTCGAACACGCCCATGACCAGGAAGATCAGCGCCGGAGCGATAAGGGCGAACTCCGTCGCCGCGACACCGCGGCCGTCAGCAAGAAACCGGGGAATGAAGGACGGGGTGCGCATGATCAGTTCCACGGCTCGTTTCTGACGATGCAGAAGCTGTTCACGATCGCAGGCTTGTCCGGCCCCATCTGGAACAGCTGATCCATGAAGGGCGTGACGAACTGATGATGGATCGTCGCGCGCACGACGGAAAACTGGTTGGGGCCGCCGGGATCGAAGATGAAGTTTGTCGGCAAACCGTTTTCGTCGAATTCAACCGGGGGAAATTCGAGTTCATTGAGCGCGTCGTAGTTGCGCACATCCCACTCGATTTCGTTGCAGTCCATCAGCGCGCCAGCGGATTCTCCGCACAGCTCGTCGAATCTTTCGCGCATGTCCTCGGCGCCTTGAACTTCGCCGGTCTGCAGGTTGCGGGTGGCTTCGTAGACGATGTGGTTGAGCGCGTAGGTCTTGTATTGGTAGAGGCAGAACTCCACCAAGCCCATGATCAGCATGAAGAAGATCGGCGCGAGCAGCGCGAACTCGATCATCACGTTGCCGCCCTCCGCTCTGGAGAGGCGCTTTTGGGTGCGCATGAGTGTCCCGCCTTTTACCGCAGGATCGGTTATGCACTATCAGGTTTAATTATCCGCTGAATGGAACTCGGCATTTTTGCGCAGAATCGCGATTGGACCGTTTACGTCTGCTTCATGCTTGGCGCTGGACCTCTTGATGAAGCGGACGTAAACGCGGGACATGGCCCAAACAGTCACCGCAGCAGTCATCATTATTGGCGACGAGATCCTTTCCGGGCGCACGCAGGATTCAAACCTGAAGACAATCGCGGAATTCCTTAACCCTCTGGGCGTGGAGGTGCGCGAGGCGCGGGTGATCCCCGACGTGCACGAGACGATCGTGAAGACGGTCGATGTGATGCGGACCCGGCACGACTATGTGTTCACCACAGGCGGCATCGGGCCGACGCATGACGATATTACTGCGGATGCCGTAGCGGCGGCGTTCGAGCGAACGATCGACGTGCGGGCGGACGCGCTAGCGATCCTCAGGCCCTGGTATGAGGCGCGCGGACAGGAGATCAACGAAGGCCGGATGCGGATGGCGCGCATTCCGGCGGGGGCGGAGCTGATCCACAACCCGGTGTCGGCGGCGCCGGGCTTCATGCTGGGCAATGTGTTCGTCATGGCGGGGATACCATCGGTGATGCGCGGCATGCTTCAGGATGTGGGACATCGCATCAAGGGCGGCGCGGTGCTGCATGCGCATACCGTGCGCGGGGCCGGGCTGCGCGAGGGCGATATCGCCGAGCCGCTGGGGGCGCTGGCCAAGGCACGGCCGGAAGTGAGCTTTGGCTCCTATCCGTGGATGCGGCTGAAGGGCAAGACGACGGAGTACGGCGTCAACCTGGTGGCGCGCAGCCGCGACCCGGACCTGATTGCGGCCGCGCTGCTGGCGCTGGTCGAAATCGTCGAGGCGCAGGGCGTGAAGCCCGAGATCGACCCGAAGAAGGACTGAGGCGGAGTGAGCTGGTCGCGGGTCTATGACGGCGAGGAGCCTCAGCGGGTCAACAAATGGCTGGCGCAAGCGGGCGTGTGTTCGCGGCGGGAAGCGGAGGCGCTGATCGCGGCCGGCGCGGTATTCATCGACGGGCAGCGTGTCGAAGATGTTGGCCGGAAGATTTCGCCAGGGCAGACGCTAGTGCTGAATGATCGCGCGGAGCTGGGGCTCGGGGCGCAGATATCGGTGATGATTCACAAGCCAATGGGGATCGTGTCGGCGCAACCGGACCCGGGGCAGATACCGGCGGCGCGTCTTTTGACAGCGGAGAACCAGACGGGGCCGGGCATCGCGCCGAGTTCGCGCGCGAGCTTTGCGCCGCTGGGGCGGCTCGACATGGATTCACGCGGGCTGCTGCTGCTGTCGGAAGACGGCGTGCTCGCGAAGGCGATCATCGGACCGGAGTCGCAGATCGACAGGGAGTATGTCGTGACAGTGACCGGCAAGGTGGACCGTGCAAAGATCCAGAAGCTGCGGCATGGGTTGGAGCTGGATGGGCGGCGGTTGAAGCCAGCGAAGGTGACGCTGGATGATGTGCAGGTGCTGCGCTTCGTGCTGACCGAGGGACGCAACCGGCAGATCCGGCGGATGTGCGAACTGGTGGAGCTAGAAGTCGTCGACCTGATCCGCGTGCGCATTGGTTCGCTGAAGCTGGGCGATCTGCCGGAAGGCAAGTGGCGGCACCTTTCGCCGGCCGAGCGCGAGGCGCTGGTGGCGGCGAGCGTCTGGGGGGGGGGGCCCGGGGGGGGGGGGGGGGGCGGGGCCGGGGGGGGGGGGGGGGGGGGCCCGCGGGGGGGGGGGGGGGCCCCCCGGGCGGGGGGGGGGGGGGGGGGGGGGGTGGGGGGCGGGGGGGGGGGGGGGGGGGGGGGGGGGGGGGGGGGGGCGCGGCGGCGGGGGGGGGGGGGGGGGGGGGGGGGGGGGGGGGGGGGGGGGGGGGCGCGGGGCCCCGCCGGCCGGGGGGGCGGGGGGGCCGCCGGGGGGCCCGGGGGGCGGGCGGGGGGGCGGGGGGGGGGCCGGGGGGGGGTTTCGGGCCGGCGGGGGGGGGGGGGGGGGGGCCGGGCCCGGGCCCGGGGGGGGGCCGGGGGCCCGCGGGGCGCCCCCCGGGGCCCCGCGCCTAGGCGTCGATTGCGACCTGGTAGAGCGACAGGGCCTCGGTGCTGAAACAGCAGAATATCACGTCGGGGGCGACAGGTTCGGCGGCGAGGAAGCTGCGCACGGTGCGGACGGCGATCTGGGTAGCGGCGGGCAGCGGGTAGCCATATGCGCCAGTGGAGATCGAGGGGAAGGCGATCGAGCGGCAGGCATGCTGAACCGCGAGGCGTAGCGAGTTGCTGTAACAATTGGCGAGCAAGTCAGCCTCGTTGACGCCGCCGCCATGCCAGACGGGGCCGACCGTGTGGATGATGTGGCGGTGGGACAGATTATAGGCGCCGGTGATCCTGGCCTCGCCCGTGGGGCAGCCGCCAAGCGTGCGGCATTCGATGAGAAGCCCGGGGCCGGCCGCGCGGTGGATCGCGCCGTCGACCCCGCCGCCGCCCAGCAGGCTGGAATTGGCGGCGTTCACAATAACGTCGACAGCGGCGCGCGTGATGTCGCCCTGCTCTGCGGTTATGCGCGGCACGTCCAGCCCCTCGGCCCCGGAATTGAGCGCCATTGCGAGCATGACATTCCCGCTCAGCGCAAGCCCGATCGATTGTCTGGACGGACAGCATGCCGGAGCGACCAAATTATCGCCGGGAAACAGCGGCCCTCAGCTTGTTTATGCCGCCACATTGCAGAATCGCGCCGGTGGCGTAAATGACGCGGCCATGAGCGCGAAACCCGACCTTTCTCCCCTTCTGGCTCCTCAGGACGAGGCGTCGGCAAAGAGTCACGGGCTGAAGCCGAACGAGTACCAGATCATTCTGGATCGGCTGAGCCGCCAGCCAAACCTGGTTGAGATGGGCATCTTCTCGGTGATGTGGTCGGAGCATTGCTCGTACAAATCGACGCGCCGGCATCTGGGGAAATTTCCGACCAAAGGCCCGCGCGTGATCCAGGGGCCGGGCGAGAATGCGGGCGTTGTCGATATCGGCGACGGGCAAGCGTGCATCTTCAAGATGGAGAGCCACAACCATCCGTCTTACATCGAGCCACGGCAGGGCGCAGGCACGGGCGTGGGCGGCATCCTGCGCGATGTGTTCACGATGGGCGCCCGGCCTGTGGCTTTGGTGAATGCGCTGCGCTTTGGCGACCCGAGCCATGCGAAAACGCGGTCGCTGGTGGCAGGCGTGGTGTCGGGCATTGGCGGATACGGAAACTGCGTGGGCGTGCCGACGGTGGCGGGCGAGACGCAATTTCACAAGGGCTATAACGGCAATATCCTCGTCAATGCGATGGCGGTGGGGCTCGCGGACCAGGACAAGATCTTCTATTCGCGCGGCGCCGAACCGGGCAATGCGATCTTCTATGTTGGCTCGAAGACCGGGCGCGACGGCATCCATGGCGCGACGATGGCGTCGGCGGAATTCTCGGAAGGGGATGAAGAGAAGCGGCCGACCGTGCAGGTGGGCGACCCCTTCACCGAGAAGCTGCTGATCGAGGCCTGCCTAGAGCTGATGGCGACGGATTGGATTCAATCGATCCAGGACATGGGCGCGGCCGGCCTTACCTCCTCCTCCGTCGAGATCGCGGACAAGGGCGGCGTCGGCGTCGAGATGGACATGGACAAGGTCCCGCAACGTGAAGAAGGCATGACGGCTTACGAGATCATGCTGTCGGAAAGCCAAGAGCGGATGCTGATGGTGCTGAAGCCGGGGCGCGAGGCGGATGCGAAGAAGATTTTCGACAAGTGGGATCTCGATGCCGAGGTGATCGGCTACACGACCAACACGGGCCGGCTTGTGCTGAAGCAGCAAGGCAAGGTCGTGTGTGATATTCCGGTGCCGCCGCTGAGCCAGGATGCGCCGAACTATGACCGGCCGTGGAATACGCCGAAGGCGGCGCCAACGCTGGATATCTCGAAATATCCGGAGCCGAAGGATTATGGCGAGGTTCTGCTGAAGCTGATGTCGTCGCCGGACATGGCGTCGAAGCGGTGGATCTGGGAGCAGTATGACCGCCATGTGATGGGCGACACGATCGATAGTTCGCAGTCGGGGGGGGACGCGGCCATCGTGCGTATCCACGGGACGAACAAGGCGCTGGCGATCTGCTCAGACTGCAACCCGCACTATGTGGCGGCCGACCCCTATGAGGGCGGAAAGCAGGCGGTCGCGGAGGCGTATCGCAATCTGAGCGCGGTTGGCGCGACGCCGATCGCGATTACCGACAACCTCAATTTCGGCAATCCGGAGAAGCCCGACACGATGGGCGTGATCGTGAAGGCGATCGAGGGCATGGCGGAAGCCTGCCGCGTTCTGGAATTCCCGGTCGTGAGCGGGAACGTGTCGCTCTACAATGAGACGGATGGCGTAGGGATTCCGCCAACGCCGGTGGTGGGTGGGATCGGGTTGATCGAAAATCTCGATCACATTGCGACGCTTAAGGGCGCCCAAGCGGGCGATGTGTTGGTGCTGGTTGGCGAAACGAAAGGGCATATGGGGGCGTCGGCTTATGCGCGCATTGTTCTGGGCCTCGACGGCCTTACTGCCGGGTCAGCCCCGCCGGTCGATCTCGTCAAGGAGCAAGAGATCGCAAACGTAATTCGTACACTGGTCAAAGCGGGCCGTGTGAATGCCGTTCATGACGTCTCCGAGGGCGGCATTGTTTGCGCAGCCGCAGAAATGGCCCTGGCGAGCGATATCGGCCTCGAGATCGGGACTGACAACCAATGGTGGACGCTATTCGCAGAGGATCAGGCTCGCTATCTGGTCGCATTCTCCCGCGAAGAAGATATTGGGCAGCTGAACAAGCTAGGCGTTGAGTGGCTCGGCGTGCTTGGCACGTTTGGCGGCGACTCGATAACTGTCTCTGTTGCCGACAAATCCAGCACGGTCACCCTCGCCACCCTCCGCGCCGCTCATGAAGGGTGGTTGCCGAAGTACATGGCCGGCGCTTCATAGCGATCATCTGTGAGCACGGCCTCGTCCTTCGAAGAGCGGCCCTTCGGGCCTGCGAAGGATGAGGGCTAACCGCTGGCGGACCTGTAGCCATCATTGAGCAACATGCAACGCGTGCATCCGTCAAAGGACGAGAGCGTTCACGCCACTATCTACACATAAAATACCGCCCAGTGGGGAACCTGACTCATTCGACATGGTGGAACGCGGAACGAGACTCTAAAGGCCTGCGTTTCCACGGTGATGGGTGGGGACCCGATCACTTGGAGGAACCTATGTCGCGTTTCATTCTATTAAACGCCGCCAGTCTTGCCGCGCTTTCGCTCGCCGCGTGCGGCGACAATATGAGCTCGAACACGGCGATGACCACGCCGACCACGGAAACCGCCTCGATTCGTCCGGCAACCGCGGAAAACGCCACGCGCGAGGCCCAGGATTTCGTCAACGCCGCCGGTCAGGCGAGCCTGGTCGAGATCCGCACCAGCGAGATGGCCCTAGAGAAATCGGCAAGCGCAGACGTAAAGGCGTTCGCGCAGATGATGATCGACAACCACAAGGCCTCGATCGACAAGCTGAAGGCTGCGACCTCGGCGGCGTCGCTGAGGCCGCCGATTGACGTCCTGGATGATTTCCACATGCGGCGGATCAACGATCTGGTGGAGACGGATGGCGATGCCGATTTCGATGCTGACTATGGCGCCTTGCAGATCGATGCGCATAACGACGCAATCAAGCTGTTCGAGGAGTATTCGAGGGACCCGGATGCAACAGCTCAGCTGAAAATGTATGCGGACGAATCCCTGCCGACGCTGCAGACGCACAGGGCCGAGGCCGAAAAAATCCGCGACATCGCCAAGAAGTCCGACAAAACGCCCAATCCCAGCTAAGGCAGGCTGGGGACGGCCCACGCGGCGCACAAAAGGACGCAGGGTCTCCCGCACCGGAGACCGTGCGTTCCGCTATTGTGCAGGGCGAAAGCTGAACTAGATACGTCATCCGGGATTGACGACCGGATCCGACCGCGGGCGCGACCCAGGCGGCGATCCTGGGAGGGAATATTCATGGCGATGGATCGTGCGACGCTCGAAGGTTATTTGCGCGAAGCATTTCCCGACGCGTCAATCGGGCTCAAGGACCTTGCCGGCGACAACGATCACTGGAGCGCGGAAATCGTCTCGGAGCAGTTCCGCGGCAAGTCGCGCGTCGCACAGCACCAGATGGTCTATGCCGCACTAAAGGGTCGCATGGGCGGCGCGCTCCATGCGCTCGCGCTCTCGACCCGGGCGCCGGACTGAAGGGACAGAAGCCGCGTGTCCGAAGTTATGCGTGACAATGCCATTGGCGTGCGCCGTCTCGGTTTCGGGGTGAGCGGTCCACATGGCTCGCCGCTGATCCGGCCGCTGGCGACGGTCGAGATGATCCTGCATGCGTTCGCGCTGGGCGTGCGGGTATTTGATACTGCGCCGGCCTATGGCGCCGGCGAGGCAGAGCGCCGATTGGGCGAAGCGCTGGCGCGCCTGCCGCCTTATGAGCCGATCGTCTCGACCAAGGTGGGGCTGAAGGCTTCCGGCCTCGCGAAGCGGGCACATGAGTTCGAGCCGGAGAGTGTGCGCAAGTCAATTGAGGCGTCGCTGCAGCGGCTGCGGCGGACGCGGGTGGACTGGCTGTTCCTACACGGGCCGCCGTCGTCTGCGCTGACCGATGCGCTGCTTAAGACGCTGGTGGACCTGAAGTTCAAGGGCGACATCGGCGAGATCGGCATTTGTTCGCGCGACAACGCGCTGGATGCCGCTCTGGCGACGGGGCAGTTTACCCTGTTCATGACCCCGGTTCATATCGGGCTGGAGCCGCATGAACTCCAGCGGTTGGAGCGGCTGCGCGCGGCGGGCGAGGTAATCGGGATCGAGGCGCTGGCCCCGGCCAAGCGGCGCTTCCGGGCGCCGGTGAGCGCAGGCGCGACCTGGCAGCTTGCGCGCACGCTAATGGGCCGAGGCGGCCCTGTTCCGCCGACGCCCATGACGGTGGGCGAGGCCCTGAACTGGGCGCTGCGCGAGGGCGGCGCGCACCGGGTCATATCGACGACTTCGCGGCTGGATCACCTGGAAGCCAACGTCCATGCGATCACCAGTCCCAGCACCGGACGCTTGATTACGGCGTGATCCGGCCTTAGCTGAGGGGAAGAGCCCCACTTTTCCCCGGGAATGACGCCATGTCCGACGTAAACGCACGCATCCAGGCCCTGGTTGATAGCAGTCCCGTGTTCCTGTTCATGAAGGGCACGCCTACCTTCCCGCAGTGCGGATTCTCGGCGACCGTGATCTCGATCCTCGACCATATGGGCGTTCAGTACGATAGCGCGAACATTCTCGAGGATGCGGAGCTGCGCCAGGGCATCAAGGACTTCTCGAACTGGCCGACCATTCCCCAGCTCTATGTGAAGGGCGAATTCATCGGCGGCTGCGACATCGCCAAGGAGATGTTCCAGTCGGGGGAGCTGAAATCGCTGCTGGTCGACAAGGGCGTGCTGGTCGCGGCCTGATCCAGATAGTGATCCCTACAGGCCCGTATAGCGGGCGCGGGGACGGATGATGCGGCCGGCTTCGCGCTGCTCCATTGCGTGCGCGAGCCACCCTGCCATGCGGGCAAGTGCAAAGATCGAGAATGGCGCATCGTCGGGTAGACCAAGTTCGCGCGTCATCGCGGCGAGGGCTGCATCGCAATTGGGCTTGTCGCCGGTTTCCTGCTGTAAGGCGCGGAGCGCCCTGGCGATTGCGGGCTTCGGCTTGAGCGCGGCAAGCAGGTTCACAGCGCGGATATCGCCATCCGGATAAAGCGGGTGCGACCAGCCGGCGATCTGATCGCCACGCGCCACCATCGCCTTTGCTTCGGCAGCGATGTTCTTCGCTTCGGTCAACTGGTCGAGTTGCGCGAGAGCGCGCGCAGGCGCCTCGCCGTGCAGCGGACCGGCCAGCGTCGAAAGGCCGGACAGCATGCACGCAGCCAGCGGTGCGCCGGTCGAGGCGGCGATGCGGACCGCGAAGGTGGACGGGTTGAGTTCATGATCCGCCATCAAGACGAGCGCGCGGCGGATCAGGTGCGCGCCGCGCGCGTCGAGCTTCCATGCGCGGGCCAGCCGATCGTGCATCGCACCCTTGCCAGACTCGCCGCAAAGGACATGAGCGAATTCGAAGAGGATGGACCAGGCGTCCGCGCGCAGGGCTTTTGGACTGCGTCCGAGGCTGGGCGCGTCTTCGGCTGCGCGGCGCGCGAGCATGGTGAAGGCGCGCGCCTTTGGCGTGGCGCCGGGCGTGCGGCGTGACGGGTTCGGAGCTGGGATATCGTCCGCATTCCACAGCAGGCGCGCCATGTCTTCGAGCGTGTACTTCGCCGCGAGCTGTTCGATCGATCGACCCCGGACGATGAGCTGGCCGTCGCGCACGGTGGAGATGGCGCTTTCGAGAACGGGTTCCCCCCAGGCTATGGCGCCGGCGGCGACCTCCGAGCGGCGTCGGGCGCCGCGCCGCCTGCCCTTCAGCTTGCCGACATCGCTCGCCGAATAGAGGCTGCGGCGCGGATCGGATTCATCCGCCTTCGCGCGGACGAGACCGCGGCTGACATAAGCGTAGAGCGTCTGCTTCCGGACGGCGAGTTCGGTCAACGCCTTGTCGATGGAAATCCAGTCCATCCTCGCCTCTGGTTGATTATATTGATCAATCTTGACCAACACGACCATGGATCGCCATCTCACCCCCGTCAATCAGGGAGTAAGCGATGGACGCGGGTCTGGAGAAAGTTGTCGCTGCCGAGACGGTGCTGTCGGATGTGCAGGGCGCGGAAGGACGGCTAATCATTCGCGGCCGGGATGTGGAAACGTTGGCCTTGGCATTCAGCTTCGAGCAGACGGCGAAGCATCTGTGGGCGGGGTTCTTCGATGATTTGCCAGACATCAAGGCGGCGTTGGGCAAGGCGCGCGTTGCCGCGTTTGCGCGACTGAAGCCTGATTTCGTGCGGCTCGCGCCGTTGGCCGAGATCGAGGCCTTGCGGGCGGCGCTGGCTCTCGCGCCGGACGGGCATGATGCGGCTTCGGCAATCGATCTCGTGGCGACGATGGCCGTGGCGACGGGCGCCATCGCGCAGATGAAGGCGGGACGTGCCCCGGTGGCCCCCGACGCTGAGACGGGGCATGGGGCGGATTTGTTGCAGATGATCCGGGGTGAGGCGCCGTCGCCGGAAGAAGCGCGGGCGCTGGAAGCCTATCTGGTGACGGTGTCGGATCATGGTCTCAACGCTTCGACGTTCGTGGCGCGCTGCGTGGCGTCAACGCGGGCGGGGCTTGGGTCCGCGGTGATTGCAGCGCTTTCGGGGTTGAAGGGGCCGCTGCACGGCGGCGCGCCGGGACCTGTGCTGGACATGCTGGACGGGATCGGCGCGGCGGATCGTGCAGAGGGCTGGATCCGCAACGCGCTGGATCGCGGCGAGCGGCTGATGGGCTTCGGGCACCGGGTTTACCGCACGCGCGATCCGCGCGCGGATGTACTGAAGCGCGTGGTCAACACTTTGCCGGCGAGCAGTGGGCGGCTTGCGCTGGCGCAGGCGATCGAGGGGCGCATCCTGCAAAAGCTGGCGGCGGAGAAGCCCGACCGGAAGCTTGAGACCAATGTCGAATACTATACGGCGATCCTGCTCGAGGCGCTGGGCATTCCGCGCGGACTGT
This sequence comes from Hyphomonadaceae bacterium, assembly GCA_016714495.1. Taxonomy (GTDB): domain Bacteria; phylum Pseudomonadota; class Alphaproteobacteria; order Caulobacterales; family Hyphomonadaceae; genus UBA7672. The sequence goes on from JADKDU010000003.1 coordinate 224,913, forward strand.
TCACCTGCCTGTTCGGTTGCGGCCGCGTGACGGGATGGATCGCGCATGCCCGCGAACAGCTGGCGACCGGGCGGTTGGTGCGGCCAGCGTCGATCTATCTAGGGCCGGCGGCCGCAGCGAGCGCGGCGGCCTGACGCTACCAGTCGAGGCGGCGCTCGAGGTCCCTGGCGACAACCGCCATCTCGCCTGATCCGGAGCGCGCACGCACCAGTTCGACGGCGGCAAGCGCAAGTTCAACGCCGTCGATCGGCTTGGGAAGCGAGAGGGACGCGCCGCAAAGTTCGGCGAGCAGGAGAACGTGCTCCAGCGATCGGCTGTGCGCCGCCCTGCCCGCAAGAGCGATGACTGGCGGCATGTTGGGCCGGCTGCACAGGTCGGCCACGAGATCGAGCCCACCCGGAGTATCGACCCCGACCACAAGGACATCGCGATCCGCGAGCGAGCCGCGTGAGGCGGAGACCTGCGCTGGAGCCAGCGCCGAGAATTCAATGGCGGGGTGGCCGAGCGCATCGACCTCCGACATCAATAGATCATCGCCATCGACAACAAGAATCCTCAGTTGGTTTGGCGAACCGCCCATGTCCCACCCAGTTCTGTCCCGGATCCACGCCTGTCCGCGTGATCCCTACCCGTCACAAGCGTTAATCACCGCATCCTAATTATTAGTTGCATCTGGCACCGGGGTGGCCCCTGAAATTCACCCCGGCAGTTCCCCAAGGGACAAAAGAATGCCTATGAAAACGAGGGATAGTAGAAAGCGGATAATGGTCGACGATCTGTCGCATGCAGATGATTCCGAGGACGCGGCCGTCTTCTCGCCGCTGCATCCCGTGTTTGCGGATGCGCCGGACAGCGTGACGTTCCGCAAACTGCGCAAGCGGCTGGTGCGGCAGACGCAGGAGGCAATTCGGGCGTTCGGGATGGTGAGTTCGGGCAAACGGCCGCGCTGGCTGGTTTGCCTGTCGGGAGGCAAGGACAGCTACACCTTGCTCTCCGTGCTGCTTGACTTGCAATGGCAGGGCGCGCTGCCGGTGGACGTGCTGGCGTGCAATCTCGATCAGGGGCAGCCGGGGTTTCCCAAACACATCCTGCCTGAGTATCTGACGCGCGTTGGCGTGCCGCACAGGATCATCACGCAGGACACCTATTCGGTCGTGACGGAGAAAGTGCCGGCAGCGAACACGTACTGCTCGCTGTGCTCGCGGCTGCGGCGGGGGATCTTGTATCGTGTCGCGCGTGAAGAGGGTTGCGAGGCGGTGGTGCTGGGGCACCATCGCGACGACTCGCTCGAAACCTTCATGCTCAACTTCCTGCACGGCGGACGGCTGGCGGCGATGCCGCCGAAGCTGGTGAATGACGCGGGAGACCTGTTCGTGTTGCGGCCGCTTATCGGCTGCGCCGAAGAGGACATTCGCAGGTTTGCGGCGCAGATGCAGTTTCCGATCATCCCGTGCAATCTCTGCGGATCGCAGGACGGGCTGCAGCGGATGCAGATCAAATCGCTGCTGAACGAATGGGAGCAGCGCAATCCCGGCAAGCGCCAGGTGATGGCGCGGGCGCTGAGCCATGTGCGGCCGTCGCATCTGGTTGATAGCGAGCTGTTCGATTTCGCGGGGCTGGAGCTGGGAGAGCCTGGCACAAAGGATGACGGGCTGTAGAACCGCAAGCGAACGCCTAGCGCGAGCCGCCTGACGTGGTGGTTGCCGCGGCCGCGGTTGGGCCGGAGGTGGTTTTGGGGGCTTCGAAGCGTTGCTTCATGGCGGCGGCGAAGGCGTCGACTTTCGGGGCGTCTGCGAGGCGACGGACGGCTTCGGAGAGGGCGGCGCCGGAGACATCGGTCTGCGAGGTGATCAGGTCGAAGCTGGCCTTGTTTGCGTTGCCGTTCATCGCGCCGTCATAGGCGCGGAGCTGGGCGATCATGCCGGCGTCCTTCGCCATGCGCGCGGCGATAGCCGTCTTGAAGATGGTGTCGCCATCCTTCTTCTGCGCCTGGCCCGCGGGCGCCAGCATGGACATCAACGCTTTCGAGGCTTCGGGCCATTTGCGATCGCGCCAGTAGGCGTCGGCGAGGAGCGATTTCGCCTCGACGCCTTCAAGCGGCTCGACGAGTTCGATGACGTGATCGAACTGTCCAAGGTCGCGATAAGCGGCGGCTTCGAGCAGACGGCGTTCGAGCGCGAGCTCCTTCGGCAGTTGCGGCTGGCGCGTCGTGTTGATCGCGGCGAGCGCCTTGTCGGGCCGCTTGTCCCACAGATAGATCGTCGCGAGGTCGACGGCGACGGCGGCTTTGCCGACGCCGCGGATGCGATTGTCAACCTGGTATTGCAGGAGCAGGCTGGCCGGCTCGAGAAGGTCGAATGCGACGAGGCGTTGGGCCAGCTTGCGCACCATCTGGTCGCCATCCGGGCCGATCGGCATGAGGCTGTCGTCGAACTCGTAGAATAGGGCGACGGCCTGAATGGGATCGAGACGGTCGGCCTCGCCGTTGAGGAAGAGGCGGCGGAAATAATCCGAGAGCTTGATGCGCAGCTCGCGCGCGCCCGGCGCGGTGGCGTCGCGCAGCGACGTGGATTGCGCAAGCAGGAGGGCGTCACGGAAGCGGCCGACGCGCATGTATTGGTCGGCGAGAATACCGACGGTCGCCATCTCGACTTCATCGCCGCGCCAGCGATAGCGCAGGGCTTCGAGTTCGGTTGCGGCTTCGTTAGCGTTCATCTTGCCGGCGAGAACGCCGGTTTCCAGACGCTTGAGTTCGGCGCGAACGGCGATCGGCTCGGAGGCGTTCTTCGCGAGCGCGACGAAATCGTCATAGGCGGCGGCGGGACTATCGATGACTGACCGCAAGGTCGCAAGGACGAGCTGGCCGTGTTCCTTGGTCTCGCGGTCGCCATTGGCGACGGCTGTGTTGGCCTGTCGACGCGCGGTGTCGTAGTCATTGGTGCGGAGCGCGGCTTCGGCCCAGGCGGCGGCAAAATCCGCAGCGCGGCCCGAGGGGTAGAGAAAGACCTGCTTGTCTGACGCGCGGAAGAATTCCAGCGCGCGCTCCCATTCGCCACGCTCGACCGCGATCATGGCGCGCCACAGGGCTGCGGACGATTCGCCACGCAGGACGCCGCGCGCGAGATCATCATCGGCCGGCTTGAGACGGCCCGCCATGTAGTTGGCGACGCCGCGCAGACCGACGAAGCTGGGATCCTGTTCAAGCTCGGGACGATCCTCCGCCGCGACCTTGAGAACGCCGAGCGCTTCGTGCGCCTGGTCGTGGCCGAGATGAAAGCGAACGAGATCAAGCGCGGCGCTGGCGCCGGGCGGGGTCGAGGGATCGAGTGAAGCAGCGGCGGATTCGAGGCCCGAGAGCTGTTCAAAATAGGCCGGGCCGCGCGCGGCGCCCCAGCCGGCGAAATCGATAAAGGCCGGGTTGGCCGCCGCCTTGGTGAAGCCGCTGTCGGCGACGACGTCTGGCGTCGATTGGCCGCCGGACGCCATCGAAACAACGACGCGCTCGCCCTCTATGGTGACGACCACGTCGTCGGATTTCGGCGCGATGGCGAGGCCATGGGCGGTGGCCGGAAGCGAGGCTTCAACGAAGTCGCGCGGCGTAGGCGCGGCGGATGACGGGCCGTAGGAGACGGCGACGGCGATCTGGTCGCCGATGACAGGGTCCTCGAACCAGATCAGGCCGGCCGCGCCGATGAGCATCGTTTCGATGCGGGCGCGGCCGCTCTCGCCTGCGCGGCGCGTAGGCGCGAGGAAGCGCTGAGGCTTGGCGCCGGTGGGCGCAAAGCGGAGCGTCCAGACCGACTCATCCATGTCGGCGGAGACGATCAGGCCTTTGGGAATTTCGAGCCGCATCAGCGTGGCGTCCTTTGCACGCATGGTGCGGACGCGATAGCCGGCGGGAAGCTGGGTCGGATCGATCTTGAGATCTGCATTGGCGCCGAAGACCGCCCAGATGGCTGCGCCGCGTGCGAACACGGCGGCGGGCGCGGGGGCGGCGAACGGAACCTGCAGTTCGAGGCCGTTAGCGAGCGGGACGGCCTTTACGTTGACGAGACCGTTGCGGGGGGCTGGGTCTTGCCAGTTGCCCGACATCTCGGTGACGCGCTCCGGGCCGCCAAGCGTGGCGTCGGCCAGGGCCTGCGCGCTGGCGGCGGCCTTTGCGGCGTCGTCGGCTTCTTTGGTGTTCTCGCTCTCAAGCATCTGCTTGGGCGGCGCAAGGAGGATGGCGCTCTGCTTGCCTTCGGCGGGCTTGTCTGCGGCGGATGTGGGCTTCGCGGGCGCCGGTTTGGCGGCTTCGGCTGTCTGCGGCGGCGCGGGCTTGGTGATATCGACAACCAGCACATCGCCTTCGAGGAAGTGCTTGAGCGGCAGCTTGTCCTTCGAGGTGATGGTGACGAGGTAGCCCTTGTCGGTGTTCTCGCCCTGGAAGTCAGCGAGGTTGGGAGGCGGGGTGATGCGGAGATAGGCGAGGTCGGGCTTGGCGCGCCTGGCGAATTGCAGCTTGAGCGTGCCCTCGCCTTGCGAGACGACTTTGTAGCCGACCCGTGTCGGCCAGTAGAAAGCGACGCGCGAGGAATCGCCTGAATGGCTGCCGCGGACTTCGAGGGGTTCGAGGGCGGCTGGCGGCGGGATGGCGGCGACGCGCTTGGCTTCGGCCTCCGCTGCGCGCTTGGGGACGAGCGGCGAGACGAGCTTGGGTGGCGCGTCGGTGATGGATTCGGGGATGAGATCGATCGCGGTGAGATCGATCGAGGTCGAGACGGCGAGGCGTGGGGCCTGCTTGAGACCGATGCGGGCGGTCATGCCGTCGGGGTCCATGAAGGTGACGGCGGCCCAGCTGGGCAGGCCTTCCTTCAGCTTGTCGAGATTAAGCGTGACCTTCTCGCTGAACGTGAGGATGAGAACCTGGTTAGTGACCTTGGCGCTGATCTTCGGCGCGGTTTCATCGCCATCGCCCCATTTGGCGGTGATGCGGGCATAGCCGGGCGCTTCCTTGAAGGCGAACTGGATCGGACGATCTGCAAAGGCGGGCGCAGAAAGGGAAACAGCCGCCGCTCCCATCATGGAGAGGCGGATCGCCCAGCCAATAGGAGGGCGGCTTGCGCTCACGTTGGCGTTTTCTGCTGCAGGGCTTCGATGCTGGCGGGCGGCTTGGCGAGACCGGCGAGCAGTTTGGTGAGCGCTTCGGCCCGCTTGGGCTGCATTGTCGACAGGACGGCGGCGAGCGTGGCGGGCTTCATTGTCTTGGCGATGTCGAGCAGCAGCGGGTCTTCCATGCCGTCGAATATCTTTGCAGCGTCCTTCGGCTTCATGGACTCATAGGTTTTCACGAGCGCGGCCATGCGCTCGTCGCGCTTGGCATCCATGGCGGTCAGGAGCGTCTGGATTTCTGTCTCGACGGCCTTGAGCTGGGTGATCTGTTCTTGAAGGCGCGAATCGGCGGCGGCGGCGGCCTGTTCGCGGGTTTCGAGACCACCTTCACGCGCGTCGAGCTCCTCGCGGCGTTTCTGCAGACTGCGGAGGACGAGGATTTCCTGCGAGGAGAGACCCATCTCCTCGGCCGCGGAGTTGAGGGTGGTCAAGCACTGTTCCGGCGTGGGGGCGGCGGCTTCGGCGGGCGGAGCGCCCTCTTCTGTCGCAGCAGCGGCGGCTTCTGGCGCTTCTCCGACGCCGGCGGTGAGCTCGGTCTCGGCGGCCGCAGGCGCGGCTGTTTCCGCGGTCTCGGCGGCGACGGCCTGCGCGATGTCGACGCCCTTGAAGGCGAGCGCGCCGACTGCGACGGCGCAGACGACGGAGAGGACACCGACCTTGGGAGTCATGGGCAGGCTCTCCTAGAGCACGCTGCGACGGCGCAATGTGAAGTCGACATTGGCGCGGGCGGTGGCGTGCGCGGTTTCGCGCGGCGGTTCGCGGTAGGGATCGATCGGCATATCGCGCACGTCGCGGACCATCGGTATAGACGCAACCGCCCTGGCTTCGTCGATCTTCGTCTGAAGCTCCTTGCCGGCGGCGTCGGCCGAGCGGCGCAGGGCGGTGACTGCGTTCTGGGCGTGAATGACCGAGTTCTGGAGTTCCTTCGCAGCTTCGAGCATGCGCGCATTGCCGTTGCGCAGCGCCTTCAGCTTGCCGTCGAGGCGCATGCAATAGGCGATTGCGATAACGAGCAGCAGGGCGAGAAAGCCCTCAAGCACGATGGAATAGAGTCCCGCCGACATCATCATCTTGCTTCCAGTACCCGTTTCTTGGCTGCGTTGGTGATCGGCGCTTCGACGCGCATGGCCACTTTCTGACCGATGCGACCGACCTGGCCGTGCGTGAGATGGATGTCGCCGCACATCAGATGTGCTTTCGACTCCGGCGTGGCGTTCATGATCAGCGTGTCGCCGACCTGCAGGTTCATCATCTTGCCGAGCGGCTGGGTGAACTCGTCCAGCACGACGCGCAAGGTTGTAGGCGCGGACCAGAGTTCGGTGGCGAGGTGGCCTTCCCAGATGTTGTCGCGGCCGAACTTTTCGCCCATGAAGTTCTGCAGCAGCATCTTCCGGATCGGTTCGAGCGTTGCGTAGGGCAGCAGCAGTTCGCAGCGGCCGCCGCGGTCTTCCATGTCGATGCGCAGCTTGACCAGGATGGCGGCGTTGGCGGGCTGGGCGATGGCGGCGAAGCGAGGGTTGGTCTCGATGCGATCGAGTTCGAATTCGACGGCGGTGAGAGGATCGAACGCCTTGCGCGCATCGTGCAGGATGACTTCGACCAAACGGGTGACGAGCACGCGCTCAATCGTGGTGTAAGGCCTGCCTTCGACGCGCATGGCGACGGTGCCGCGGCGGCCGCCGAGCAGAACGTCGACGATCGAGTAGATCAGGTTGGAGTCGACGGTGAGAAGTCCAAAATTGTCGAGCTGCTTGGCCTTGAACACGGCGAGGATGGCTGGCAGCGGGATAGAGTTGAGATAGTCGCCAAAACGCATGGACTGGATCGCATCCAGCGACACTTCCACGTTGTCGGAGGTGAAATTGCGCAGGCTGGTGGTCATCAGGCGCACGAGCCGGTCGAACACGACCTCGAGCATCGGCAGCCGTTCGTAGGAGACGAGCGCGGAGTTGATGAGCGCACGGATGCCGTTGCGCTTGGCGCCGTTTTCTTCCTCGAGCGAGAAGCCGAGGAGCGAGTCGATCTCGTCCTGATTAAGGATGCGCTCGGAGCCGACGGCCTGCTGGGCGAGCGACTGCGCGCCGTCCCCACCCTGGGACTCCGCACTCCATGCATCATCGCCGCCGCCGGGCTTGCCCGAGGCGACGCTGGCTTCCCAGCCAGCTGCAAGTTCTTCGTCTGTGGTTTCCTGAGCCATGTGTTGCTTACTGGATCAGCATGCTCTCGATCAGCACGGCGTCGATCTTCTTGGGATCCATCACTGTGTTGAAGCGATTGAGCAATTCGCGGCGCAGGCGCCAGGTGCCGGTCGAACCGTTGAGATCCTCGACGCGCAACTCGCGCAGAAAGGCGTTCAGCTGGTCCTTCAGGCGCGGCATCAGCTCGGGCACGCGCTTGAATGTGACGGAGCTGCTGGATTCAAGCGTGAGTTCGAGTTCCATGTAGGGCGAGCGTTGGCCTTCCGCGCCGGCGAGATTCACGACCAGCTTGGGCATCGCGTAATAGCAGGGATCGCCATCCTGGCATTCGAGCGGGTGGCCGACATCGCCAGGATCGCCTGCGGCGGCGGCGCCCTCAGCGCCATGCTCGCCGCCAGCAGCGGGGGCGCCATGTTCATCGGCTTTCGCTTCGCCATGGCCTTCTTCGGGCTTGGCGTGACCTTCGCCTTCTTCTTCCTCTTCGCCGTGCGCTTCGGCCGCAGTCGCCGGCGCGCCGCCGCCGAGCAGCATCATCGCCGCAGCGCCGCCCCCGCCAAGCACCAGCACGGCGGGAAGGATGATGAAGAGCACCAGCGTCTTGCCAGCCATCTTCTTCTTGACGGCTGCGCCCTCCTCACCCTCGGCCACCGGCTTATCAGCCTCGGGAGCTTCAGGCTTCTTTGCCTTTTCCTTCTTGGCCATGGCGGCCGCCCCTCTGCCAGCTAGTCCGGGAATCACACGACCCGGGACACTCCGGGCTACCCGGCAAAATCGTCTCCCGATGGTTAAGGATTGGTGGAGATGGGCAAAAGCTGCCGGGTGAAGAACTGCCGGGGCGCCCTGTCTGGCAACATCCCGTTAACCGTGCGGCCCCATGCTGGACCCGTTAATTCCCGTGTCCGCCGCAGAAAACGCGGACCAAGCCCAGCCTGGCTCCATCGCCGCCAAAAGCGCTGCGTGGAGACAAACGGCGGCCCATGGACAATTCATTCATGGTCGGCCTGTCCGCGCAGCAAGTGCTGCAAAAGCGGATGGACACGACCGCGAACAATCTCGCGAACATGACCACTGCCGGCTTCAAGGTCGAGCATCTGGTGACGCGCGACCTGACGGAGAAGCCCGCAACGGCTTCCGACTCGCCCAACGAGATCTCGTTTGCGGATGCGTGGATGCTCCAGCGCGACTTTTCAACCGGCCCGATCGAGCAGACCGGCAACCCGCTGGACTTCGCCATCGAGGGCGAAGGCTTCTTCGCGGTGCAGACGGCGGCGGGCCAGGCCTATACGCGCGACGGTCGCTTCACCCTGAACCAGCAGGGCCAGGTGGTGACGCGCAATGGCGACCTTGTCATGGGCGAAGGCGGCCCGGTCACGCTGAATGCGACAGGCGGGCCGATCTCCGTCTCGCGCGAAGGTTCGATCAGCCAGGACGGCCAGATCGCCGGGACGTTGCGTGTTTCGAACTTTCAGACGCCGGCGGCGCTGGAGAAGGCTGGCAACAATCTATGGCTTGCGACCGACGAGCAGCCGGCGCCCGCGACGGATGCGCGTGTTGTTTCCGGCTTTGTCGAGGGCGCGAACGTCAACGCGGTCAAGGAACTGACCGACATGATCGAGATCAGCCGCGCCTACACGTCGGTTGCGAAGATGATCCAGCAGTCGGACGAGCTTCGCGGGTCTTCTATCGAGAAACTGGCTCGCGTCAGATAATTTTTGGACCACCGCCTGAGGAGGCAAGACTTACATGCGCGCTCTCAACACCGCCGCCACGGGCATGCAGGCCCAGCAGCTCAACGTCGAGGTGATCGCGAACAACATCGCGAACATGAACACGACCGGCTTCAAGCGCCAGCGCGCGGAGTTCCAGGATCTGCTCTACCAGAATGTCGAGCGCATGGGCGTTACCTCCTCCGACGCCGGTACGATCGTTCCGACCGGCGTGCAGGTGGGCGTGGGCGTCAAGGCCGGCTCGGTCTATCGCGTGACCGAACAGGGCGGGATGACGCAGACGAGCAACCCTTATGACGTCGGCATTTCCGGCGAAGGTTATTTCATCGTCCAGCTGCCCGATGGCCGCGACGCCTATACGCGCGCGGGCAATTTCGCGCTGTCGCCGGACGGGCAGCTGGTGACCGAAGACGGCTTCACCGTGGCGCCAGGGATCTCGGTTCCGCTCGATGCGGTAGGTGTTTCGATCAACCGTCAGGGCGTTGTGCAGGCGATCATGGCGGATGGCAGCGATCCGCAGGATGTCGGCGCCCTCGAGCTGGCGCGCTTCGTAAACCCGGCGGGTCTTGAAGCGATCGGCGACAACGCCTTTCTCGAAACGCCGGCTTCGGGCGCAGCCAATCGCGGACAGCCGGCGGCCGTGGGCTTTGGCTATCTGCAGCAAGGCTTCCTTGAGACTTCGAACGTCAACGCAGTGACGGAAATTTCGTCGCTGATCACGGCGCAGCGCGCCTATGAGATGAATTCGAAGGTCATCACCACGACCGACGAGATGCTGCGCGCCACCAGCAATCTGCGTTAAGTTTCATGACCCGTATCGCCGCTCTTGTTCTTTCCGTCCTGCTGCTCGCGCCGCTCGCGGTCGCGCAGCGCACGGGCGTGAAAGTGATCGGCGACTGGATAACGCTGGGCGACGTCGCGCCCGTGACGGGCGAGCATGCAGGCATTCTGCTTGGGCCGGCGCCGCCGCCAGGGCAGACGCTGGCGCTCGACCCGGCATTCCTGATCGCGACAGCGAAGAATGCGGGCGTGATCCTCGCGATTCCGCTCGATCAGCCCATCATGGTGACGCGCGCGACCGGCAATGCCACGCCGGCGCCGGTGGCGAACACCGCGCGGGCTGCAACGCCGGCGGCGCAGATTGGCGGAACGACGAGCCCCGGAGAGGTTCTGGTTTTTGTACGTGACGTGCCGCGCGGTCATGTCCTCTCTTCCAGCGATGTGAGCTGGGAAGCAGCCAGCCCCACCCGCCCGATCCGCAACGGCGCCGATGCGCAGGCGGTCGGCATGGAAGTGAAGCGCGCCATCAAGGCTGGCCAACCCGTGCTGGCGCAGGACCTGAAACAGCCGGCGCTGATCCGCAAGGGTGAACCGGTGAAGCTGGTTTATGTCACGGCGGGCGTCAGGCTCAGCGTCGATGGCGTCGCGCAGAACGAAGCAGCGAAGGGCGAGCCTGTTCGCGTGCTCAATAGCTATTCCAAACGGACCGTCGAAGCCGTGGCCGTAGCCAGCGGCGAGGCCCGGGTCAACGGCAGGTAGAACAGATGAAACACGCAATCACAACCGGAGCTGGTCTGGCCGCGCTTATGCTTGGCGGCTGCGCGGGGATTAATGAGGCGATCGCGCCGCCGCAGCTGACGGCGATCTCGAACCCCGCGACGATCGCAGGATCGCAGCGCGTCTCCATGCCGCTTCCGACGCCGAATGTGGAAGCGCAAGCGCCGAACTCGCTGTGGCGGGCGGGCGCGAAGTCGTTCTTCAACGACCAGCGCGCCAGCAAGATCGGCGACATCCTGACAGTCAATATCGAGATCGCGGACTCGGCGCAGCTGAACAACACGACGGCGCGCAGCCGCACGGGCAGCACAGAGACGGGCGTCCAGGCCCTGCTCGGGCTGGAGGACACTATCCAGAATGCGTTGCCGGGTACGCCTTCGCTCGACCCGGCGGTGGGCTTCAATTCGAGTTCCGCGTCGAACGGCACAGGTTCGGTGAATCGGCAGGAGACGGTTAATCTCACCGTCGCCGCCGTGATCACGGACCGCCTGCCGAACGGCAACCTTGTGATCGGCGGCAGCCAGGAAGTCCGCATCAATAACGAGCTGCGCGAGCTGCTGGTGTCGGGCGTGATCCGCCCGGAGGATGTGGCGTCGGACAACACGATCGCGCACACCAAGATCGCCGAGGCGCGCATTTCCTATGGCGGCCGGGGCGACATCAGCCAGGTGCAGCGCGACAAGTATGGCAAGCTGATCTACGACCAGATCACGCCTTTCTAGGCTGCAGGCTTTTCGTCTTTCGGAATGTTGTCCAGCTTGCCGCCGCGGGCGAGCTTCTTGACGCCCATCCAGGCGCCGAGGCCGCAGACGGCGGTGACCCCCAGCATGGCCAGCACGAGCAGGATCTCGCGGAGGGGCGAGGTCAGGAAGTCGAACGTGTGCAGCGCCATGTGCCAGATGCGGAAGCCCTTGGCGCCGTCGTCGGCGATGAAGCGCAGACTGCCGGTGTCGGGATCAAGATAGAACCGCGTGTCGTCGCTCGATTCTACGCGCACGACCGGCAGGTCGGACGACGAGGCGCCTGGATAATAATATTCGTCAGCTGAGGTCATGAGAACGAAGCGCGGCGGACCCTTGTCGCTGGCGAGGAGATCGGCGGCGCGCTGGCGGGCGGCGTCATCGAAGGGCGCAGGCTGGCCATTGGCGTCGATGCGACGGCGCGAGCCGTCGGCAGACTGCCAGATGAACCAGGGGCGCCCCTCGATCTGGGTGAACGTCACAAGGCTGCGTTCGCGCGATACGGTGCGCAATGCAATGGCCTGCGCTTCGAAGGCGGGCCTGGCTTCGGCCCAGGTAATGGGCTTGCCGGCGTAACGATCCGCCGCCTCGCCGGCTGCGGGGCCGCTTTCAAGCCAGCCCCAGGGCTGCATCGAGGTGAAACCGGAAAAGCTGAAGGTCAGCACAAGCACGCCGAAGACGAGCCCGATCATGTGGTGCCAGAACTTGGCGCCGCGATAGGGCGAGGCGAACTTGCCGGTGGAATGGCGGCGGCGAAACTGGCGAAGGCCGACAAAAACGCCAAGCATGGTGAGGAAACAGCCGGCGAGCGAGGTCCAGATGATGACCTGCTGCCAGAGCGGCGTGTTGCGGCGGAGTTCAGTGAAATACAGCCAGTGCGGGATTGCGCCCAGCCATGACCAGACGCGCAGCGACGCCGTCGTGCGCTGGCTGACTTCGCCGGTCTTTGAGGAAATGTAGAGGACCGTCTGTTCGGGGTCGTTCAGGGCGACTTCGTAGAACGGACGGCTATTGTTGAAATAGCCGGCGACGACGAACTCGTCGCGTTCCATGAGCTTGGTGAGCGTGGGTTGGCCGGCAAGCTTGTGGCGTTGGAGGTAGGTGCGGGCGACGCCGAGGGCGTCGGCTTCGCTGATCTGATCGATCTTCGCGGCGGTCGCGAGATCGTAGAGGCCGCTCGCTCTCTCCGCGCCCGTGCTCCATTCGACAGACATGACAGGACGACCGGCCAGCATCTCGATGCGTGCGTATGACAGCGTGGCGGCGTCGGGGATTGCGGGCAGCGCAATGCGGTCTGGCGAGATGATGGGGGCGAGCCCCTCGACACGATAGTCACGATCGCCCAGCGTTGTGGCGGGATAAGGATTCCAGATCATCACCACGCCCGTGATGCACCATAGCAGCATCAGCAGGCCAAGCGTCGCGCCCATCCAGCGATGGAGCGCGAACAGGAAGCGGATCAGTCTGGCCTTGATCAATGTCCGCCCCGGATGAGCCTCGCTCGAATGCGACAGCGCCCGGTCTGTATACAAACCGGGCGCGCAAGCGGAAATGATTTGTGGGCGACGGGCCGGTTTTGGGAGCGCGGACTAAGCCGCGTCCCTCTCTTTCTTCTTCGCCTTTTTGACCTTGTTGATGGCGTAGGAGCGTTTCAGGCGCGAGAGGTGGTCGATGAAGAGCGTGCCCTGCAGGTGGTCCATCTCGTGCTGGATGCAGACAGCATACATGCCTTCCGCCCACTCCTCGACCTGCTCGCCCTTATAGTTGAGGTAGCGCAGCTTCACGCGATTGGGACGCTCCACTTCGTCGTAGAAATCCGGGACGGAGAGGCAGCCCTCTTCATAGATCTGCTTCTCGTCATTGAACTCCAGGATTTCGGGGTTCACGAAATAACGGGGTTCGGGCTTTTCGCCTTCCTTGGCGAGGTCCATCACGATCACGCGGACGGGTTCGCCGATCTGCACGGCGGCCAAGCCGATGCCTGGCGCGGCGTACATCGTCTCCAGCATGTCATCCATAAGCGCGCGCGTATGGTCAGTGACCGTGTCAACGCGCTTCGACACCTGTTTCAGAACAGGGTCAGGAACTGTGAGGATGGAACGGATAGCCATAACGGCTAGCTATGGACGAGCCCGGTTTTCGTCAAGTGAACGAGCCCGTGAGGAGTGCTTCATGATCGGGGAAAGCCGCTGACAGGAGGGTTATTTCCGCTTTCCGCCCGCCGCCTGCGGCTGCAGGGCGTCCAGTAGCGGGGTATCGGACTTTACCTCTGCTATCTGCGCCTGCGGCGTACGGGCGCGGACGCCGAGTTCCCCGGGCGCTTCAACGGCGCGGTCTTCAGTCGGGATCTGGAGCTCCTCGAAGCGCCGGACCTGCGGCATGACCTTCCGCTCGTAGGAGCCGACCAGCGAGTTGTAGCTGTCGACTGCCTTGTCGAGGTTGGAGCCGACTTTCGACATATGGTCGGTCATCACGGACAGGCGCTGGTAGAGTTCCCGGCCCAGCTCCACCGCCTGCTCGGCATTGCGAGCCGCCTGCTCCTGGCGCCAGCCATAGGCGACGGCCTTGGCGAGCGCGATCAGGGTCGATGGCGTGACGATGATAACGCTATTCCTGGAGGCGAAATCGAAAATCTCGCGATCATGCTCCAGCACGGCGGCGTAGAAATTCTCGCCCGGCATGAACATGGCGACGAAGTCGACGCGATCTGAGAAACCTTTCCAGTAGTCCTTGCGGGCAAGGCTCGTGACGTGAGCGCGCACCTTGGCTGCGTGGGCGGCCAGGAAGGCCTGACGCTTCGCCGGGTCGCTCTCGTTGGAGGCGGCGAGGTAATCGTCGAGCGAGACTTTGGAGTCGATCACCAACTCACGGCCGCCCGGCATGCGGACGATGACGTCGGGGCGGATACGACCTTTTTCGGTTTCCGAGGAGTTCTGCTCGGTGAAGTCGGCGTAGGGCGACAGCCCCGACATTTCCAACACGTTGCGGAGCGTCTCCTCGCCCCAGCGGCCGCCGTGGCGGGTGGTGGACAGCGCGCTGGCCAGCTTGCCGGCCGCGCTTTCCGTCTTCCGCACGCTTTCGCTGACGCCACGGATCTGTTCTTCCAGCTTGGCGCGGTCTTCCGAGCTGATTTTTTGAATCTCGTCGACCTTCTTCTGGAACTGGCCGAACGTTTCCGAGATCGGCTTGAGCATCTTGCCGAGTTCGCCTTCGGCGCCCTCCTTGTGCTTCTTCAGCGTCTCGTCCGCGATCGCCACGAATTGCTGCTGCGATTTGAGAAGCGCGGCATCGGCCAGCGACTTGAAGCGGGCCTCGCTTTCGGCCTGCATCTTCGCCAATTGCTCGCGCTCGCGCACCATGCTGGCGTCGCGTTCGGTCATCTTGGCGGCTTCAGCGGCGTGGAGCCTTTCAGCGGCTTCGGCGCGCTGGCGCAAGGCCGAGACCTCGGACTTCAGTGCGACGACTTCCTTGCTGCGCTCGGCCAATTCAGCCGAAAGGTGCGCGGTGTCCGGCGGCTTGCGCTGCGAGAACACGAAGGCTGCCGCGGCGGCGGCCAGAGCGATGACCAGAAGAATGATGTGAAGCGTATCAAGCGTCATGCCTGCGACCATATGTTCATTATTTGTTCCGATCAACCAAAAGGCGTCGGAGCGTCGCGTGATTCTAGCGATAAGAGAAAATCAGTCGCGCATGCCGCGCTTGGGTCGCCAGCCTTCCGGCATGTACGGATAGTTGGGCACACCCTCGAAAGCGTCGTCAGGGACATCCGTGCCGAACACGTCGAGCGGATTGTTGGCGCGGCGCGCGTTCGTGCGCACGTCGCTGGCGACACGCCTGATCCGATCGCGCATCAGCCACATCCCGATTCCGACGCCCACGCCGACCGCGGCTAGTGTCAGTACAACCGGTACGTGTTTGCGTTTCACCATGGGACGTTCCAGCCGTCTTTTCTATCGCCTCGACGCCATCGCAGCCGCGATCGTGCCATCGTCGAGGTGATCGAGTTCTCCGCCCACGGGCACCCCGTGGGCCAGGCGCGTTACCTTCACAGGCAAATGCGCCAGCCTGTCTGTGATGTAGTGGGCGGTGGTCTGCCCGTCCACGGTTGCATTCAGCGCCAGGATTACTTCGCGCACATCTGTGGCCCCGGCGCGCTCCACCAGCCCCGCGATATTGAGGTCGTCGGGGCGTACGCCGTCGAGGGCGGACAGGGTTCCCCCGACCACATGATAACGCCCCCGGAAGACGCCGGAACGCTCCATCGCCCAAAGATCCCCCACCTCTTCCACTGCGCAGATGACGGATGCATCCCGGCCCGGGGCGATGCAGACGGAACACGGGTTCACGGTGTCGAAATTCCCGCACTGACGGCAGATTTCGACCTTGGCCGACGCATCTGCGAGCGCCGCCGCAAGAGGCCCCAAAAGCTGGTCGCGTTTTTTCAGCAGATGCAGCGCCGCCCGGCGAGCCGAGCGCGGACCGAGCCCGGGCAGTTTCGACAGGAGGTCGATCAGGCGGAGGATTTCGGGGCCGGCGGAGCGGTTGATCATGGGAGGCGTTGCGCTTTCATGCACTGGACATAGTCGCCCGAGGCGTTGACAGGAACACCCTGCAGGCTGCGCCGAGACGATACACCCAGGAACTGAACCGGCCACCCGGGGGCCCGCCGAGCGTCACTTCCTGCGCTTTGAAGCTGCGCGGGCCGCGTCCTGCAATTCCTCGAAGTCGGACCGGAGGACATAGTCGCGAACGAAGTCGACGGAGACGACGCGGCCGATGAAGCTGGCGAACATCCAGTCGATGTCGCGCTTGGCGACAAGGCCGCGCCGGGTGAGGCCGGAGACGAACTCGAAGAAGTTGAGCAGGTCGATCAGTTCGCCTTCGAGCGCCTTGGGCATGCCCGGCGTCGACAGTTCGGTTTTGAGGGCGGCGAACTCGGGCGAGTCCGGATTGGCGAGCACGAAGCGGATGCGGCGGTAGCGGTCGGATTCGAAGAACATGCGGTAGAGTTCGCGTACCTGTTCCGTCTGGCGCATGCGCTCGGAGCGCAGATAGCGGAACAGGCCGAAGAGACCGGCGAGCAGCGCCGCGACAAAGGTGAAGGCCGACGCCCAGTTGCGCGCGAGTTCGGACCAGTAGAGGCCCGCATCTGCGCCGTTCGAAATGACATCCATCTGCGACTCCACGCTGCGTCCCGCGCAGCATCATGACTCGCAGCGCTTATTCAAGAGCCGACAGATCGTGTCAGCTGGTCTTCAGCTTGTCGCACAGATTGACCTTCGAAGGCGTCGTGGCGCGCCACTCGTATTCCAGGTGCTGAAGGTCGCGCACTGGTCGGCCATTGCGCGTGGCGGGAACGAAACCCTGCGCCGAGAGGCAACGGACCGTAGGTTCAAGGAAGATCGGATCGCTGCAGACGCCATCGGCGCTGAGGAGGCTGCCGTCGGGGCCGATCTCGAGCTCCATCTGGCAGCAACCGGAAAGCTGCTTCTCGCGGGCGGGCCTGGGATAGCGACAGGCGTCGGGACGGAAGCCGCCGGCATACTGCGCTTCGGTCTTTTTCCCCGGCGTCGCCGCAGGCTGAGCCAGCCCCACGCTGCCGAGGCCGGCAAGGATCGCGACGGTTGCAAGGGCCAAGCGTGAGCGGATGGTCAATCCTCCCGTGACGGCCTGAGGCTAGACCGGCGTTGCCTAGCTTGGCAATTCGCGCTGTAGGTCTAAGATGCAGATCACCCTGCTCTCGGTCCTGGATTATGCAGGCGTGGCGACGTTCGCCGCGTCCGGCGCCCTCATGGCCGCCCAAAAGCGGCAGGATGTGGTGGCGTTCATCTTCTTCGCGGCGATCACGGGCGTAGGCGGCGGAACCCTGCGCGACCTGCTCATCGATGCGCCGGTCTTCTGGGTGCTCGATCCAGGATACGTGATCGTGTGTTCGGTCGTGGCCGTGCTGGTCTATCTGACACGCGGGCGCGGCGTGCACGAAAAGACGCTGCTGTGGCTCGATGCGGCGGGGCTGTGTGTCTATGCGGTCGTGGGCGCCGCAAAGGCGCTGTCGCTGGGCGTGCATCCGGTGATCTGCGTCGTGATGGGCGCACTTACGGCAACATTCGGCGGCATCATCCGCGACGTGCTGGCCGGCGAACCGTCAATCCTGCTGCGACGCGAACTCTATATCACGCCGGCGATCGTCAGCGCGGGCGTCTTCATTGTGATGCGCACGCTCAGCATGGACTGGACATGGGCCAGCGGCATCGCCGTCGCGCTCGGCTTCATCGTTCGCGCCGGCGCCATCCAGTGGAAGTGGCACATGCCGGCGTTTGAGCCGCCCCGAAACAAGTCTTAGGTTCGCGCGTCCGCCCGTGTCCTCCGGGACGCACCTTTCAGGCGCCCCTCAGGATCAGGGCCAATCCGCTAACAGTTGTTCAGTCCTCGTCCTGAGGAGGCCGTGCGCCGTCTCGAAGGATGAAGATGTCGCGCAGGTCAGTCGTCGCGGATCGTGCGTTCCTTGCGTTCGTGGCGTTCCTGCGCCTCGAGGCAGAGGGTGGCGATCGGGCGGGCGTCGAGCCGCTTCACGCCGATCGGCTCGCCGGTCTCTTCGCAATAGCCGTACTCGCCGAGTTCGATGCGTCGGAGAGCAGCTTCTATCTTGTTGATCAGCTTGCGCTCGCGGTCGCGCGTGCGCAATTCGAGCGCGCGATCTGCTTCGGAGGAGGCGCGATCCACGAGATCGGGAATCGGCGCGACGTTCTCCTGCATCCCCGTGATCGTCTCGCGGTTGCCCTGAAGGATTTCCTCCTTCCAGGCGATCAGCTTTTCCTTGAAATACTTGAGCTGTTTCTTGCTCATGTAGGGCTCGTTCTCGGTCGGCTTATAGGTGGCCGTCTTGGAACTCATCGCTTGTGCTCCCTAGGCCGGCCCATCCCCAGGGCCGCCTTAGCTGGGCGGGCTATATATAGGAGCCCGCCTACTCCGTAAACGGGCTCAGTCATCCATGATTCGCGCCTGGCGTGTTGAAATTGTTGCGAATTTTTGACGACGCTCGTTTAGCATGCTTAATGCGTGAGTATTCGCTCACGGAACTGCGCATTGCCGCGGCGCAGCAATTATTGACTGCACAGACATCAGGCTGGCTCGGCTTCGCGTTCCAGCTTGGCGGCTTCGACTGCGACGCGGACTTCCGCCCAATTTAGCGTATCATCAAGGCCGATATCGCCGGTGGCGTCGCGTTGTTCAGACAGGGCGCCTTGAAGAAGCGCAAGATGGCGCTGTGATGGGCCTTCGCCCAGCATGGCCAGCTGCAGGCGATCGAGTGCGTCGAGCAGGCGGCGGCCCTTGCGTAGCGCGCGATCGCGGGCTTCGAGCCCGCCTACGCCCTGAAGCGCAAACAGGGCGGAGAGCCCGGATACCCCAGCCGCCCCGGAAACACCTGCGGCTGCAGCGCGTGGCGCTACCCCATCGGCGGCGAGCAGGCGGCTGAAGCCTTCGGCCGCGGGTTTGGCGCCGCCGCCAGCGGTTGCAGATGTCGACGAGGTGGAACTGACCTTCATCTCAGCACGTCTCCTGCCCGGCAGATTTGGCCTAGTTGGTTAATGGCGGCTTAAGGAAAGTTTCCTGCCGGGAAACGAGGCTTAAGGCTTTGTTGCGAATTGCCGGACGAAACTCCCGACAAGAACGCTGCGGCCAGAACGGTCGGAAATTTCCGTCACCCGTACCCTGGGATCTCATGCGCGTGCTCGCCCGTACCCTGTCCTGCCTTCTTGTCGCCCTGGCGCTCGCCGCGCCGGTCGCTGCGGGGACGCGCCTGAAGGATATTATCGACATCGAAGGCGTGCGCGAGAACCAGCTGACCGGCTATGGCATCGTGTTCGGCCTCAATGGTTCGGGCGATTCCATCCGCAACTGCCCGATGCTGCAGCAGGGCCTCGCCTCCATGCTGGAACGGCTGGGCATCAACACGCGCGATTCGACCGTGAACACCAAGAACGTCGCCGCAGTGATGGTCACCGCCAACCTTCCGCCCTTTGGCACCAACGGCTCGCGTATCGACGTGACCGTGTCGACCATGTGCGACGCAAAGAGCCTTGAAGGCGGCACGCTGCTGGCGACGCCGATGATCGGCGCCGACAGCCAGGCCTATGCGCTGGCGCAGGGCTCGGTCGCCGTAGGCGCCTTCACGGCGAGCGGCAATTCCGGCACCTCGCTGACGCGTAACATACCAACCAATGGCCGCGTGCCGAACGGCGCGACGATCGAACGCGAGCTGCGCTTCGACATTTCGGCGCAGAGCGAATTGCGCCTCGCGCTGCGCAACCCGGATTTCACCACCGCGAAACGCATCGCCGGCGCAATAAATACTTTCCTTGGCGTCGAAGCGGCGTTCGCATCCGACCTTGCAACCGTGCGCCTGCGCCGCCCGGCGGCGTTCGGCGACATGTCCTCGCTCATCGCTCAGATCGAGGGGCTCGAGATCGAGCCAGAGCAACGCGCGCGCGTCGTCATCAACGAGACGACAGGCGTGATCGTGATGGGTGAGAATGTGCGCGTGTCGACCGTGGCCATTGCGCAGGGCAATCTCACGATCCAGGTTCAGGAGACGCCTGGCGTCGCCATGCCGAACTCGTTCACCAACGCGCCGCCCGTCGTCGTACCGCAATCGAACATCACTGTCGCTGAAGACGTGGCCAAGCTGGCCATGGTCGGCGGCAATGGCGTGCCGCTGCGCGAGCTGGTGACGGGCCTCAACGCACTGGGCGTCTCCCCGCGCGACCTGATCGTTATCCTGCAGGCGCTGAAGACATCTGGCGCGCTGCAGGCCGAGATCGAGGTGATGTGATGGCGGACATCGCGCTGACCCCGCCGCCAGTCGACATTCTCGCGCAGAAGAAGGCCGGCCTTTCGACCGACATGTCGGGCGTGAAGACGCGGGCGCAGGCCGAGGAAGTCGCACGGCAGTTCGAGCGCATGTTCATTTCCGAAATGCTGGCCCCGATGTTCCAGGGGCTGGAAACCGACGGACCCATGGGCGGCGGCAATGCCGAGGCGACCTTCCGGCCTATGCTTGTCGACCAGTATGCCGACGCCATCGCCCGCGGCGGCGGGATCGGCATCTCCGATGCCGTGCTCAAGGAAATCCTTCGCATGCAGGGGCTCGAATGACGTCCGATTCCACCGAGCGCGCGACACAATTGCTGGCCATGACGCAACGACTCGTCGGCCTGCTGGCGGCCGAGATCGAGGCCGTGAAGGCGCGCAAGCTTCAGGGCCCTTCGGCTGAATGGCACGAGAAAGAACGGCTGGTTCACGCCTGGCGAATCGAGGTGTCCAAGGTCAAGGCCGACCCGGATCTGCTCGCGGGAATTTCGCCCGACCTTAAGACGCGCCTGCGCGAAGCTGCGAAAGAACTCGAGCAAGGTCTCGAGGCGCACGCCATGGCGCTGATGGCGACGAAGACCGTCACAGAAGGCCTCGTCCGCTCGATTGCCGCGGAGATTGCCTCATCCCGCAGCGCTCCTGCCGCTTACGGACGCAGCGGAACGGTAAATACCGGCGCCCGGCGCGAAGCTTCGGGCCTTGCCGTGGACGCCAAGGCGTAATTTGGCGTTGTTGCGTAAGCGGAGCGAAACGCTTCGCGTGACATGCATGTTATGACTTTTTTTGCGCCTGAGGCGCCTTGCCCACTTGATCTATTTGCCCTCCCGGCAAACAAAGGAGGCCTAGGCCGGGGCGCGTGAGTGGACGGATGGGCGTTAAGCCCTGTGCGGCCACGTTATTGATACGGAAGCGGGCTCGATGAATCGACGTCGCAAGCGCCGGTTGCCGTTCGCGGCTTACGCCGCTCTAATCTTCAACGCAGCCATCTGTGTCACGCCTTTCATGGCGTCCCATGTCATTTCGACGGCGTATGGCGACAAGCGCCCGGCTTTCCAGGCGACGCCGGAAGCCATCACCGCCACGCGTCAGGCGATGGACCTTCGCTTCCAGCAGATCTCCGCCCGCCCCGACAAGGCCTCGCGCGATGTCTGGGCCGAGATGGTCCGCACCTCACTCGAAGAAAAAGAGATGCGTAGGGTGCGCGGCCTGCTGCTCGGCGCGCCGGCCATGCTGAACGGCAAGGATGGCGAGGCCCTGCGGGCGCGCATCGCAGTCGCCAGCGGCTCGGGCGAGGATGCCCTGATCGACGCCGCCGTCGCCTACCTGCCGGAAGACCTACAGGACGAGTACGAGCGCCGCTCCACGCCGCTGCAATCCATCTTCACGGCGTCCGCCCCCGCCTCGGCTGTTCCGGGAGCGACGCCTGCCGTCGCCACCTCCGCCGGCGCCGCGTCGCTGACGGTGACGCGCGATGCCGACGCGCCGATCGAACTGAACCGTCTGGGCGACCTGCCGCAGCACACCCGCGCCGCAGTCGGCTGGGCTAATGACGATCACACCGACGTAACGTCCTTCCTGCTCTCCGGCATCGGCCTGATCCTGGCTGACCCGGAAGCCCGCTCCGGCGCCTCGGTTGCGATCTCGACCTTCCTCACCCGCAAGGAGGGCACTGTTCCCTTCAAGCTTTACCTGCAGAAGCGGATCGAGGATGTCGTTCCCATCGCTGAAATGAAGCGGCTTCTGGCCGCCGAGTTTCAGAACGAGGTCGGCTACAGCGCCAGGAACGCCGAAGTCGTGGATCGCGTCTTCCGCACCACGATCGACAAGGAGAAGCTGGAGCCGCTGCTGGCGGAATTCCGCATCCTGCGCGAGATCGCCCAGGACACGTCCAACGAATCTGCCGTCGCCATCATCAGCCGCATCAAGGACCGCGCTGACGTGAACCGCGCCCAGCTGGTGGCGCGCGCAGGCGGCGACCGCATTGTACCGCTGGCCGACTATGATGGCGAGAATCTGCTCGACACAGCGCGTACGACCGTGACCTGGACCAACGCCCTGCGCATGCAGGTGGCCGGCCTGCTCGCCTGCCTCGCCCTGCTCGGCTTCGTGGCGTTGTCGGTGTTCTGGAAATCCTTCCGGCGCGACAAGCCGAAGAAGGTCAGCGCCGTATACCTGATGGACGATTATTCGGCGGCGAGCTGACGTTTCAGCCTGCGGGAACCTGCAGGCCGAATGCGCCGACGATCCCGACGATCATCATCTGCACGGCCAGTGCGGACAGGATGACGCCGAAAATGCGCGTGATCGCGCCTGCGACCTGGTCGCCCATCAGCCTCATCAGCGGCCCGGCCGCGAGGAAGATCAACCCGGCCAGCACGAGGTTTGCAAAGATCGCCGCGCATACGATGGCGATGTCGAGCGGATCCCCGCCCGCATTGCGCATGTAGATCATCGCCGTGGCGATTGAGCCGGGGCCTGCGATCATCGGGATCGCAATCGGGAAGACCGAAATGTCGTCCAGCCGTCCGGCGGCTTCCTCTTCGGCCAGCACCTGATCGGCGCGGCTTTTCTGTCTTTGCTGGCGCTTCTCGAACACCATCTCGAGGGCGATCAGGAACAGCAGCGCGCCGCCGGCGACACGGAACGCATCCAGCGAAATGCCCAGATGTCCCAGCAGCCACGGACCGCCAAAAGCAAAGAAGAACATGATCAGCGTGGCGACAAAGGTCGCCTTTATCGCCATCTTGCGCGCGTATTTCGCCCCGCCCGGCGCCGTAAGCGAAGCAAAGACGGGCGCGACGCCGACCGCGTCGATCACAACGAAGAAAGTGACGAAGGCTGCGACGGCCTGCTCGAACTGTATATCCGTCAGCATGACTGCATCAGCGGAAGAGGGACAGCAGCGCCTGCGGAGCTGAGTTGGCGATGCTGACCGCAGAGGCGCTCAGCTCCTGCTTGACCTGAAGCGCCTGGATCAGTGCGCTTTCGGCGGCAAGGTCGGTATCGACCATGCGGCCGACGCCCGCGGCCAGCGCGTCTGCAAGCCGCGAGACGAACCCTTTCTGCGCCTCGATGCGCTTGCGCTCAGCCGCCATCTCGGTGAGCTGGTCGCCGACATTGGCGATCGACTGATCAAGCAGGGCCTGCGTGTCGGCCGCCGCCCGCGTGTTGGCGACTGCGCTGGCCGAAGCTGGTGCGAGGATCACCGGCCCGCCCGGCATGAAGTTGCGGCCTTCGAGCGTAAGCGATTGGCTCGCTTCGGCGTCAGCGATGAACGAGACGCCATTGGGTTTGGAGCCGTCGAGAATGTTGGAATCGTCGAACGAGGCGTTGCGGATGAAGCTCTGCAGCGTCGTCATCTGGCCGGAATAGCGCTGCGACAAGGCCTCGCGCTGTGAGGCGTCCATATCCTCGGACATCGCCTGCGTCGCCGTGGCTTTCATCTCGATCAGCAGCTTGGAGATCGATTCGGCTGCTGAGATCGCGGTGTCGGAGATCGACTCGGCGCGGCCAAGGCTGAGCGCGACTGCGTTGAGGGACCCACCCTGGCCCTTCATGACGGCGGCGGAATGATAGGCGTTGGCGTCGTCGCGGGCGCGGGACACTTTGAGACCCGACGAAAGCCGCGTTTCGGCGCCCGACAGATCGCGGCTCGCCGACTGGAGGTATTTGAGCGCCCCAAGGGCGCCGGTCGGGTTGTTCAGTCTTTCGACCATTTTGGCCGTCTCCGCGGACGAAACGTGGTGAACGAGTCGTCAATTCGCGGTCAGTCTTCGTTAGCAATCGTTAACCGGTGGTTTCCAAGCCGGACTGGCCCACAGCGTTATGTGCAAAAGCCGCCTCCGCCTGTTTGGGGAAAGCGGCTTTCCGTATTGGATTAGTAAGTGTTCAGCACGCTTAGCTTCGGAACAGCGACAAGATGACCTGCGGCGCCTGGTTGGCGATCGACAAGGCCTGCGCGCCCAGCTGCTGCTTGATCTGCAGCGATTGGAGCTTGGCCGATTCTTTCGCCAAGTCGGCGTCGACGAGGTTGCCGATGCCATTCTCGATCTCGTCGGAGAGCTTCGCGAGGAAGTCCTGCTGCGCGTCGAGAGCGGTCGCCTGCGAGCCAAGCGAGGCCAGCGAGATGTTGAGGTCTGTGATCGCCTGCTCCAGCGCGTTGGCGGCCGTGGTGGCGGCGGCCGCCGAGGTGGAGATGTCAACCGTCGAGAAGGACGCGAACATCGAGCCCGCGATCGTCAGATCTAGGCCGTTCACAACCATCATGTTGGAGCCGGCGCTCGAGACGTTGCCGAACGCTACGCCGACGCCAAGCACGTCGGCGTTGCCGCCGCCGGTCGTAACAGCCAGCTCGTCGTAATACGTGTCGTTGATCAGGTAGGTGAATTGGCCCGCCTGGTCGTCATACGACGCCGAAACCTTGCCGCCGGACGCGGCGTTGACTGCCTGGATGTAGTCATCGACCGTCATCGTGGCGGTTACTTCGACAGCGACCGTGAACGTACCGGCTGCAGTCGACGACGTCAGATCGAAGCTGATGAGGTCGTTGGCGGCGATGGCCGCGCTCTGGTCCGTGAGGTCCGTGAGCAAGGCAGCGCCGGAGACCGGCAGACCCATCGCAACAGACTGGACGCCAACGCCCGTGGCAGCCGTGGAGCCGCCGAGGTCGGAGATCAGGACGTTGAAATCGAAGCTGCCGACGGCGAGGTTCGCGCCGTTGAACTGGGCGGAGTTAGCGATCGTGTCGATCTGCCCACGCAGGGAGTCGAAGTCAGCCTGGAGAGCATCGCGCTGGTCGGGCGTGAGGTCATCGGCCTGGGCGGCGACCGACTTGGCCTTCAGCTTCTGCAGGATTTCGCCGATCGACTTGCCGGCCGCGAGGGCGACGTCGATTGTGGAATTGGCGCGGTCAATCCCGTCCTTGACGGCGGCCACGGAGGAGACCCGGCTCCTCTGCCCTTCTGCGATCGCATAGATCGCGCCGTTATCGCGGGCGCTCGAAATCTTGAGGCCGGTCGAAATCTTGTTCTGAACACCTTCCAGTTCAGTGTTCGTGAAGTTCAAGTTCTGGAGCGCAACCATGGCGCTGTAGTTCGTATTGACGCTCAGCATGGCTGATGCTCCTGCGCAGACTCGTCGTTCACGCCCAATGCGGGCTTGGACTTGGCATGAGTGTTCAAGTCGCGTGCCAGTCTGTTAAGGTTAACAGCCAAGACAGAAACGTCTGATTTCAATGGGTCTGGAGGTTAACGGCGCGGGTTATTGCTAGCGCGATACTGAATCATATTTACCTCCCGGCACGATTTGCCGGGCGCAGGCGCGCCTCCAGCTAGGCAAAAACGGCAGAGGGGCGAAGCCCTAAAGCTCCGCCCCTCCCAGTAACCGTTTCAAGTCCAGACCCCCGGCGTCACCGCCCGGGATCAGGCGTGAATTAGCGGAAGAACGATAGGATCAGCGACGGCGCCTGGTTGGCGATCGACAAGGCCTGCGCGCCCAGCTGCTGCTTGATCTGCAGCGACTGGAGGCGGGCCGATTCCTTCGCCAGGTCAGCGTCGACGAGGTTGCCGATGCCTTGCTCGATGACGTCGGAGAGCGACGACAGGAAGCCGTTCTGGATGTCGAGGGCGGCAGCCTGCGAACCCATGGTCGCGAGCGACTGGTTCAGGCTCGTGATAGCCGAGTCGATGGCGTTCGAAGCCGTCGTCGCAGCGGCCGTGGACGTCGAGACGTCTGTGGACGCGATCGGCGACAGGATCGAACCGGTCAGCGAGAAGTCGAAGCCGTCCACCTGGAAGGTGTTCGACCCGGCGCTCGAGACGTTGCCGAACGCTTCACCAACGCCGAGCACGTCGGCGTTGCCGCCGCCGGTCGTAACAGCCAGTTCGTCGTAATACGTGTCGTTGATCAGGTAGGTGAATTGGCCCGCCTGGTCGTCATAAGACGCCGAAACCTTGCCGCCGGAAGCGGCGTTGACGGCTTCGACGAAGTCGTCGACCGTCATCGTGGCGGTTACTTCGACAGCGACCGTGAACGTACCGGCTGCAGTCGACGACGTCAGATCGAAGCTGATGAGGTCGTTGGCGGCGATGGCCGCGCTCTGGTCCGTGAGGTCCGTGAGCAAGGCAGCGCCGGAGACCGGCAGACCCATCGCAACAGACTGGACGCCAACGCCCGTGGCAGCCGTGGAGCCGCCGAGGTCGGAGATCAGGACGTTCAGCGAGGTCGAGCCCAGAGCCAGGTTGGCGCCGTTGAACTGCGCTGCGTTGGCGATGGTGTCGATCTGCGAACGGAGGCTTGCGAAGTCAGCCTGGAGAGCATCGCGCTGGTCGGAGGTGAGGTCGTCAGCCTGGGCGGCCACGGCTTTCGCCTTCAACTTCTGCAGGATGTCGCCAACCGACTTGCCAGCCGCGAGGGCGACGTCGACCACGGATGACGCACGATCGATACCGTCTTTGACGGCGGCGACCGACGACACGCGGGCGCGTTGGCCTTCGGCGATCGCGTAAACGGCGCCGTTGTCACGGGCCGAAGCGACCTTGAGGCCAGTCGAAATCCGGTTCTGGACTTCGTTCAGTTCTTTGTTGGTGTTGTTGAGGGATTGCAGCGCGACGGACGCGCCAAAGTTCGAGTTCACGCTAAGCATGACACACGTCTCCGTTCTGGGTCAGAGACCGATCGTTTTGATCGGCCGTCGGCGCGTTTTGCGCCAACATGATCCCAGATAACCGGAGAGGTCTTAATTAGAGGTGTGCTGGTCGAACCAAAATTGCTTCGGAAATCCTAACCGGAACAGATGGTTAGTGAGAAGTTAGCGCGTCTAGGCCGGCACTGGGGCGGCAGCGGGCGAAAGGCCCTGCATGATCGTTCGATTTATCTCGATCAACACCTCGAAGGAAGCGCCGTTGCGCATGACCTGGCTGGAATGACGGTCGACGAACAGGGATAGCGAGATGATCTGGGCGCGCAGGGGCTGCGACAGCTGGTTGCCCTCCGCCGCACAATCGGCGGCCAGCAGCGACCACAGGCGGCGGTTCACGGCCAGCGCCTCAGCGCGGCGGCCGACCTCGTTGGACGGCAAGCTTGCCGCGTCGATCAGACTGCGGGTCGCCATCGCGAAGGCGCGGTACTCGGTCTGACGCGGACCTTCAGTTTTCTTCGCCGCGTTCTGGTACGCCTGAATGGACATTGCCCAGCAATCCCTGTTCGTAGGTGAGTAATTTGCGGCACCTGGTCAGCGCCTTGTAATAGTCGGCGGACATGACTTCCCGCGAAAGCGAGACGCATTCCTTGAGGACGTCGGTCGATCGAATCGCGTTCATGAATTCGTTCAGACGCAGTACAAACTCATCGTAAAATTTGTTCGCCTCGGCGGGATCAAGATACATCATCATGATCGGGAAATAGATCCGGCGGGCCGGGGTGTTGGCGTCTTCGGGCTGGATGATGTCCTTCTCGCGGAGGATGGAAGCCTTGTTCTGCAGCAATAGGACCGCGCGGCGGTCGCCGTTCTGGAGGACCGCCCCGTTGACCACGAAGCGTTCGCCCGGCTTGAGCGACAGTTTGAGCGGCATCCGTTCCTCCCGGCCGGGCGGCAGCGTCCCCGGAATCCGGGGAGACTGAACGTGGCCGAACCCCCGGTCTAGCCGCCGTTCCTTAAGTTTTGCTTGTAGTTGAGTAACCCGCAGAGGATCTCGGGGTCAGGTCTGGCTTCCCTAGCCCCGCCAAATCCGCTCTAACCGTAACGAGCGTTCCAGCAGGGTTCTGAATATGGCCGACAAGAAGCGTTTCGAGGGGTCCGACCACTATGTGGCGACCGATGACCTCCGGGTGGCTGTGAACGCCGCCATCGCGCTGGAGCGGCCGCTCCTGGTCAAGGGCGAACCGGGCACGGGCAAGACCATGCTGGCGCTGGAGATCGCCCGGTCGCTGGGCATGCCGATCATCGAATGGCACATCAAGTCGACCACCAAGGCGCACCAGGGCCTCTATGAATACGACGCGGTCGCCCGGCTGCGCGACGGTCAGCTCGGCGAGGAGCGGGCGAAGGACATCCGCAACTACATCAAGAAGGGCAAGCTGTGGGAGGCGTTCACCGCGCCGGTTCGCCCGGTCCTGCTGATCGACGAGATCGACAAGGCTGACATCGAGTTTCCAAACGACCTCCTGCAGGAACTCGATCGGATGGAATTCTACGTCTACGAAATCGACGAGACGATCAAGGCGAAGGTTCGCCCGGTGGTGATCATCACTTCGAACAACGAGAAGGAATTGCCGGACGCTTTCCTGCGCCGCTGCTTCTTCCACTACATCAAATTTCCGGACGACCAGACGATGAACGCGATCGTCGACGTGCACTTCCCCGGCATCAAGAAACGGCTGGTCAGCGAGGCGCTCGCAACCTTCTACCGGATGCGCGACGTGCCGGGATTGAAGAAGAAACCATCGACCAGTGAACTGCTCGACTGGCTAAAGCTGCTGATGTCGGAAGATGTCGATCCTGAAACGCTCCGCGAAAAAAATCCCAACAAGCTTGTCCCTCCCCTGCATGGCGCGCTTTTGAAGAACGAGCAGGACATCCAGCTGTTCGAACGGCTGGCTTTCCTGGCTCGGCGGGAGAACGGCTGACGTAACAAGGGGACTGCAAAGGGGACGACAATGAGCCTGATGAATATTGTGCGCATCGCCAAGATCGTGGCGTTGCTGGCGTTCGTGCTGCCGTGGGTGGCGGTGTCGTGCAGCGTGCCGGGCCAGGGAACGATCGATCTCGCGACCGCATCGGGAATTGAGCTGATCCAGGGCAAAATGACGGCGAACCCCGACGCCGAAAAGCAGATGGGCCGGGGCATGGGCAACATGTTCGGCGCGCCTGCAGGCTCGCTTGAAGCCGATGGCGGGTTTGGCGGGACACGCGACAGCGGCCTGTCGACGGCCGTGCCTGATCTCGGCATGAACTTCATCGGCGTCGGGGCTGCAACCGCAATCATCGTGGGCTTGCTTCTGAGTTTTATCGGCACGGGCAAGATGGCCTCGCGCAATGTGATGATCACCAGCCTGATCGGCCTCGTTCTGGTGTTCGGCACGGTGTGGTGGTGGAAGGACCAGGTAAAGCGGCAGGGCAATGACGGCGGCGGGACGGCCGAAGCCAGCTCGCCCTTTGGCGGCCAGGGCGACAATCCGTTTGGCGGCGGCGCGGGCAATCCGTTCGGCGGCGGGGGAATGGGTGGCATGGGCGGACAGATGCTGGACCAGATGCTGCAGGAACGCTTCGGGTACTGGATTGCGCTGACGGCGCTGATCGTGGCGGCAGGCGCCGGCGCGATCGGCATGTCGGGTGGGATTCCCGTGGCTGCAAAGCCAGATGCGACGTCTCCACCGCCGGCGGCGTAAGCTTCACGGGACTCTTCGACAAACGCCCGCGACCTTGCTGATGAGTCAGCGCCATTGAGGCCATTCCAGAGGGCGCTGGCATATCTGGGGGGACGCGCGGGCGGGCGCTGTGTCCTCTACCTCGCCGCCCTCATCGCCAGCCGCTCAGACCCCGCCCTCAAAGCTATGCGCCAACGCCTCGAAGCCGCCGGAAAGCCGTTCAAAGTCGCCATCATCGCCATCGCCAGAAAGCTCCTCACCATCCTCAACGCAGTGGCGCGCGACAACAAAGCCTACACCTGATCAAAGATCAGATGCTCATCCTGAGGAGCCGCGTCTCGAAGTACGAGGGCGTGAGCCGAGCGTCCTAAGCCGCCTTCGGCTTGGCGAGCGAGACCGGTTTCGGTTCTCCTTCCTCGGCGCCTGTCCACAAGCGACCGTCGGGCGGGATGGGGTGGTGGTAGTGTCGGCGGGCAAGATGGGCTTTGTAGAAGCCCTCATAGTCGATGAGCGCTCCGATTTCGCGGGCTTCGTGATCCTGCGTCACGCCAATCTCGAAATAGGAGTCGAGATTGGCGAGGTTGGGCTGCGGGAGATTGCCGGAGCGATAATCGTCGCGCATCTGGCGATAGAGACCTTCGAGCGCGCGCGAGAGCTTGACGACATCGAAGAGCGTGCTGCTGTCGCGGTTGGCGATGAGGCGGGCGCGGAGGACTTCGAGTTCCCCCCTCCCCTTGCCCGCCAGATGGATGGCGCGGGCGACGAAATCTTCCGGCGTCTCGGTGACGAGGTCCGGTAGGCCGGCATTGCGCAGGAGACTGCCGCAGACGCGGCTGGAGAAGCAGCGGCCCGACCAGGTGAGCACGGGCACGCCCATCCAGAGCGCGTCCGACGCGGTGGTGTGAGCGCCGTAGGGCGTCGAGTCGAGGAAGAGATCAGCGAGCGGATAGCGCGCGAGGTGACGCGGGTTCGGAAGCTTCGGCGCGAAGATGAGGCGGTCGCCGGCGACGCCGCGCGCTTCAGCCTGTTCGCGCAGGCGCTGGTTGGTTTCGGGCGCATAGTCGAGCAGCCAGAGGACGCTGTTGTCGGTGGCTTTCATCACCTCCATCCAGCGGTCGAAGGTGAAGCGCGTGAATTTGTGGCTGGCGTTGAAGCAGCAGAACACGAAGGCGTCGTCCGGAAGGCCGAAATCGGCGCGCTTAGGCGTAGTTTCGTCGACGATGCGCCTGCGGTCGTTGGGCTGGTAACATGGCAGGCGGAGAACTTTTTCGGAGTACCAGCCTTCAGCGTACTCCGGAATCGTCCAGTCGTCGCCGACGATATAGTGATGGAAGGACGAGCCCATCGTGCCGGGATAGCCGAGCCAGTTGACCTGGATGGGCGCGGGGCGGCGCGCGAAGACGCCGATGCGCGCATCGCGCGTGTGTCCGTTGACATCCACGAGGATGTCGATGCCGTCTTCCGCGATCATGGCCGCGGCTTCGTCATCGGTGACGCCGCGAATGTCGCGCCAGTGATCGCAGAACGCCTTGATGCGGGCTTGTATCGGATCTTCGGCCTTGATGCCCGTGTAGTAGGCGAAGACCTCGAAATCCTTGCGGTCGTGTTCCTCGAAGAAGTTGACCATCAGATAGCCGACTGCGTGGTGGCGCAGGTCGGAACTGACATAACCGATGCGCAGGCGGCGATTCATCTCGATCGGCGCAGAGCGGCGATCATATCGCGTGATGCGATCCTCGATCGGCGCCATGGTGCGGACATAGCGTTCGGATGCGGCGAGCTGGAACAACGGATCGTCGGTGTAGGCGCAGAGCGAGAGCGGGTGCAGGCGCGAGACAAGTGTCCGGCGCGAGATCTTCGAGCCTACGGGCGTCATCGGCCATTTGCACTGGGACAGGCGTGAGGCGACGTATTGTTCGGCGACATCGCGCGCATCAGGCGCGAGATCAAGACATTGAGTGAGCGCAATTTCCGCGGCGGCGAGCGCCTGGTTGTCGGAGAGGACGCGGCTGATCTGTTTCAGGAGCGTCGTCTTGTAGTTGATTGCGTCGCCGGAGACGGTGGACATGCGTTCAACGCCGTCGCGCCACTGTTCCACCGCCTCTTTCGCCATGCCGCGGCGTTCATAGGCCGAGCCGAGATTGATGCAGGCGGGGGCAAAATCGGGCTTGATCGCGAGCGCGGCCTTGAGTTCGGCCTCGCCGCCCTGCTCGTCGCCGATCTGCTGGAGCAGCGTGGAGCAGTTGAAATGGGCGATAAAGAGCAACGGGTGCTCTTTGTTGAAGGAGATCCACACCTGGTAGAGCTGGCGCGCCTGGTCGGGCTCGAGGCCGTTTGCCGCGACGAGAAGTTCGTCGAGCGGCAGGCCGCCGGCGGTGATTTTCTGGATGCCGCCTAGGAAATGACTGTTCGACATCGATCGCTGCCCGCTGGACGCAAAACGCGCCCGTGCGGGTCAGGATTGAAGTTCGTTGCTCAATAAAAGGTAAATCCGCGGGGGCGACGCGTTTACGCCACCACCGCGGAACTTGATTTTATGGCCTTCCCTGCCCTTAGGCGATGCCGAGGAGGTAGGCTTCGAGCTGCGGGTCGTCGAAGCCGGCGACCTGGGTCGAGGTGAAGGACAGGAGCTGGGTCGAGGACAGAGCCGACAGGTTCGTGGTCGTCAGGTTGTCGATCTGCGTCGTGGTGAGCTGGGCGAGTTGGGTCACATCGAAGGCCGCGATAGCGTTCGAGGAGATGCCAGCGATCACGGTGGTGGCCAACGCGCGGACCTGGGCGGTCGAAAGCGCCGCGACCTGCGCCGTAGTGAACTCGTCGAGGTCGGTCTCGTCAAGCGCCGCGATCTGGCTGGTGGTGAAGGCCTGCACCTGCGTGCTGGACAGCGTGGCGAGCTGAGTGGCGTCGAACGCGTGGACCACGGCGTTGGTGAGGCGGCCCAGCTGGGTCGCCGTGAATGCGGCAACCTGCGTGTCGGCCAGCATGGCGACGTTGGTCGAGGTCAACGCCGCGACCTGCGTGGTCGTAAGGGCTTCGAGCTGGGTGTTGGCCATCTCGGAGATGTCGGTCGCTTGCAGCCCGGCGATCTGCGTCGCGGACAGCGCCTTGACCTGCGTGGTCGAGAGCTGGCCGAACTGCGTTTCGTCGAGCGCGCGGAGATTCGTGGTCGACAGGCCGGCGAGCTGGGTGGTCGATAGCCCCCCGACATGCGTGGTGGTAAGCGCGGCGATCTGCGTCAGGTCGAGCGCAGACAGGTTCGATGCGGAGATTGCCTGGACCTGCGTCAGCGTCATGGCGGCGATCTGTGCGTCGGTGAGCGCAGCGTACTTGGTCGAGGTGAACGCGCCGAGCTGGGTCACGGTCAGAGCCGCGATCTGGTCGGTCGTGAACTCCTGGATGTCGGTGGTCGAGAGCGCCGCAATCTGTATGTTGCTGATCGACCTGACTTGCGTGGTTGTCAGCGCAGCAACCTGCGTTCCATCGAGATCGGCCAGCGAGGTCGTCGAGAGCGACTGAACCTGCGCAGTTGTCAGCGCCGCGATCTGTGTTTCAGCCAGCGCGCCAACCGCAGTCGCCGTCAGGCTGCGGATCTGCGTGGCGGAGAGCGTGGCGACCTGCGTTTCCGTGAACTCGGCGATATCGGTGGTGTCGAGAGCCGCCATCTGCGTGGTGACGAAGGACTGCAGCTGCGTCGTGTTGAGGCCGGCGAGCTGCGTCGCATCGAGGGCGACGACCGCTTCAGTCGTCAGCTTGGCAAGCAGCGTCGCCGAGAGCGCGCCGATCTGGGTCGCATCGAGTTCGCCGATGTCGGTAGCGTTGAGCGCGCCGACCTGCGTGGTCGTGAGGTTGGCGACCTGCGTCGTGGTGAGGGCTGCAGCCTGCGTGCCGTCGAGGGCCGACAGGTTGGTGGTCGACAGCGATTTGATCTGCGTCGCCGTGAAGGCGCCGACCTGGGTTTCCGTCAGCGAACCGACATTGGTGGTGGTCAACGCGCCAATCTGCGTAGCGCTGAGGTTGGAGACCTGCGTCGTGGCCAGCGCGGCGATCTGGGTGGCGCCGAGCGAGACAAGGTTCGCGGTCGAGATCGACGCCACCTGAGTAGTCGTGAGCGCCTCGATCTGCGATTCCGTGAAGGAGCCGAGCTTGGTCGAGGTGAGCGCGTTGAGCTGCGTATTGGTCAGCGAGGCGGTCTGCGTCGCGGTCAGCGCCGAGAGCTGCGTGGTCGACAGGGCGGCGACGTTGGTCGTCGAGAGCGAGCGCAGCGCGGTGGTAGTGAGCGCCTGGATTTGCGTATCGACCAGGCTCGCCATGTTCGTGGACGTCAGGGCCACCGCCTGCGTGGCGGTCAGCGCGCCGAGCTGGTCGGTCGTGAATTCCGCAACATCGGTGGCGTTGAGGCCGGCAATGTGCGTTGCGGTGAGCGAGCGGACCTGCGTCGTCGTCAGCTGGCCGATCTGCGTAGCGTCGAGCGCCGACAGGTTTGTGGTGGAGAACGCGGCTAGCTGGGTGGTCGACAGGGCGAGAATCTGCGAGTCGGACAGCGCCCCGATATTCGTGGTTGAGATGCCGCGAACCTGCGCGGTGGTGAGTTGGCCGATCTGGGTCGTGGTCAGCTCGCCGATGTCGGTCGTGGTGAGGCCATTGAGCTGCGTGGTAGTCAGCGTCTGCAGCTGCGTGGTGCGGAAGGCATTCACCTGCGTTGCATCGAGCGCCGAGAGGTTGGTGGTGGAGATGACCGCGACCTGGCTGGTGGTCAGCGCGCCGATCTGCGTTTCCGTGAAGGCCGAGAACTTGGTGGAGTTTAGCGCCTGGAGCTGCGAAGTGGTGAGCGAGGCGACCTGCGTGGTAGTCAGCGCGGCCAGTTGCGTTTCGGCGAAGGCGGCGAAGGTGGTTGTCGTGAAAGCCTTGACGCCGGCGGTGGCGATGGCCGCCATCTGTGTTTCCGACAGGCTGGCCATGTTGGTCGAGGTGAGCGCCAGAAGCTGCGGGTTGCCCAGCGAGCCGATCTGCGTCGTTGTGAATTCGGCCACGTCAGCGGCGTCGAGACCCGTCAGCTGCGTGCTGGTCAAGGCCTTGACCTGGGTCGTCGTCATTGCGCCGACCTGCGTGGCGTCCAGCGCCGACAGGTTGGTGACCGAGAGGGCCGCGACCTGGGACGTGGTGAGGGCTGCAAGTTGCGTCGTCGTGAGCGACTGCGCGTTGGTGGAGCTGAGGCCGGCGACCTGCGCGGTGGACAGCGACTGCAACTGAGTGGTCGAGAATTCGCCAATGTCAGTCGAGTCGAGCGCGCCGAACTGCGTCGTGGTGAGGCCCTGGATCTGCGTGGTGCGCATCGCGGCGACCTGAGTGGAGGTCAGCGCCGAAACGGCGTCCGTCGCGAGGTTCGCGATCTGCGTGGTGACCAATGACTGGATCTGCGTGGTCGTCATCTCGCCGATGTCGCCGGCGACGAGACCCGCGATCTGGGTGGTCGAGAGCGAGGCGATCTGGCTGGCGGTCAACGCGGCCATCTGCGTGGTGTCGAGCGCCGAGAGATTGCTGGTCGAAAGTGACTTCAGCTGCGTACCGTTGAGCTGGGTCAGTTGCGTCGTGGTGAAGGATGCGACCTGGGCGGCATCGATATTGGCGATCTGCGTCGTCGAGAGCGCGCGCATCTGCGTCGTGGTAAGGGCGCCGACCTGGGTGCCGTCGAGCTGGGCGAAGCTGGTCGATCCAAGCGCCGCGACCTGCGCCCCCGTGAGAGCGGCGACCTGCGTGGCGGCGAGCGCCGCGACGTTGGTGGTATCGAGGGCGGAAACCTGCGTGGTGAGCAGGCCAGCGACCTGGGTTGTTGTCAGGGCCCCGATCTGCGTGTCGACGAAGGCGATCAGCGCCGTGGTGGTCAACGACTGGACCTGGGCGGTGGTCAGCGCGGCGATCTGCGTGGCGGCGAGCGCGGCGACCGCTGTGTCTGTGAGGCCGCGAACCTGCGTGGTCGCGAGGCCAGCGATCTGCGTCGTCGTGAATTCGGCGATGTCGGCGGCTTCGAGGTTGCCAAGCTGCGTGGTCGTCAGGGCGCGGACCTGCGTGGCGCTGAGGGCCCCGAACTGTGTTGTATCGAAAGCGATAAGCGCTTCGCTGGACAGGCGGCCGAGTTGCGCGACGGTGAGCGCGCCAGCCTGCGTGGTGGTGAGCGACTGGATGTTGGTGGCTGTGAGTGCGGCAGCCTGCGTGGTCGAGAGGCCCGACACCTGAAGCGTCGTCAACGCGCCCATCTGCGTGCTGGTGAGCGCGTTGAGGTTCGTGGTGGACAGCGCGTTCAGCTGTGTGGTCGCGAACGCCTGCATCTGCGTGGTGACGAGGTCCGCAACGCCTGTGGTCGTCAACGCGCCAACCTGAGCCAGCGTCAGGGCGGAGATCTGGGTCGTGCCGAGCTTGGCGACGTCGGAGGCTTCGAGGCCAGCGATCTGGGTAGTCGTGAAGCCTTTGACCTGTGTGGCTGTCAGGGCGCTGTAGCGGGTGGCGTCGAGCGCCGACAGCGTGGTGGCGTTGAACGCGGCGAGCTGGACGTTGGTGAGGCCCTTCACCTGCGTCGAGCTGAGCGCGTTCAGCTTGGTAGCTTCGATCGTGTTGAGGTTCGTGGTCGAGAGGCTGGCGATCTGGGTCGCCGTCATGGCCGCGACCTGCGTTGTATCAAGGGCGGCGAGAATGTCGGTGGTGAGGTTGCGGATCTGCGTCGTTGACAGGGCCGAGATCTGCGTTGTCGTAAAGGCCTGGACCTGAGTATCGGCGAGACCGCCAAGCTGCGTTGAGGTCAGCGACTGGGCCTGAGCATTGGTCAGGGCGGCGATCTGCGTCGTGGTGAACTCGCCGACATCTGTGGCGTTGAGCGACAGGATCTGGGTGGTGTTCAGGCCGCGCACCTGTGTGGTCGTCAGGGCGGCGGCCTGCGTGCCGTCGAGCGCCGAGAGGTTCGTCGTGGTGAGCGCGCCGAGCTGGGTCGTGGTGAGAGCGGCGACTTGTGTATCGCTGAGGCCCGAGAGGAAGGTCGTGTTCAGCGTGCGGATCTGCGTGGTCGACAGGTTCGCGATCTGAGTGGTGGTGAATTCCGAAATATCAGCCGCTTCGAGCGCGCCAAGCTGGCTGGTCGTCAGCGCCTGAAGAACGGTGGTTCCGATCGCAGCCATCTGCGTGGTGTCGAGCGCGGCGACGGATTCCGTGCCAAGGCGCGCGATCTGCGTGCGCGTAATGGCGCCGACCTGCGTTGCGGTCAGTTCGCCGATGTCGGTGGCGTTGAGCCCGCCAACCTGCGTGGTCGAAAAGGCGCCGATCTGCGTGGTGGTGAGCGCTGCAGCCTGGGTCTGATCGAGGCTGGACAGGTTGGTGGAAGAGAAACCGCCGATTTGCGTGATCGAGAAGCCCTGAATGGCCGTGGTTTCAATCGTGGCGACCTGCGCCGTCGCGAGAACGCCGAGTTGCTGGGCGGTGAGCACCAGAAGCTGGTTGGAGGTGAAGGAGACGCTGGAGTTGATCGACGGAATCTGCGTCGTTGCAAGCGCCCTCACCTGCGTGGTGGAGAAGTTGCCGAACTGGGTGGAGCTGAGCGCCCCGATCCCCGTTGTCGTGAAAGCCGCGACCTGCGTGGTCGTCAGCGACTGGATGGACGTGGTCGACAGGCTCTGGATGGCCGTGGTCGACAGTGCGCGGATCTGCGAGACCGAAAGAGCGGAAATAGACATGGCCGGACCATCCTGGTCGTGTAGTTCAAGCCGACATTCGGTCGACGCGCAGATACACGGAGAACGGAATCCCGATCTCCACGGGGGACTTTTGGCACTGAATCCTTTCCATCCGGTTTCCGGCAAATTTTGCCGATTCATGAGGAGTCACAAAGGGTTCCACGCGTTAACGCCAACGCGATTCCGAGGCGTTTTCTGTCGGACTGCGCGCGCGGGATCCCAGCGGCGGCGGGCATCAATCCCCTGCTCCACAATGGTTTGCGTGCGCTCGGATCTTCGCAAGGACCTGCCAGCGCAGCGATTAGGAATCTGGCAATCTTCCTTACCGCGCACACTCGCAGACCGAGTGGCTCGACAGGTCCGGGCGTGGGTGATGATGTCGGTCGATGACGATGGAGGGGTCGATGCTAAAGATTTTTTGGTGCGTGGCCGCAATTTGCGCCGCAGCGTGCCAGCCAGCCGAATCACCAAAGCCAGCGGCGATGGTTGAGGGATTCGCCGGCCTTGTGAGCGAGCCGAAGACGGTGGTTGCGGTCGCCGCAGAGATCGCGGGGAAGACTGCGACGGCGGAGGCGGTGACGCAGGGCTATCTCGATCGTATTGCGGCGGTGGATGATGCGGGGCCGATGCTGAATGCCGTGCTGTCGCTCAATCCGAACGCAATTGCGGACGCCAAGGCACTGGATGCGGCGGCGAGCAAAGGACCGCTGCATGGCGTGCCGATCCTGCTGAAGGACAATATCGATGCGCTGGGCATGCCCACAACTGCCGGGTCGCTGGCGCTGGCGGAGAATATAACAGGGCGGGATTCCCCGCTGGTGGCGCGGTTGCGGGCGGCGGGCGCGGTGATCCTGGGCAAGACAAACCTGAGCGAATGGGCCAATTTCCGGTCCGGTTCGTCGACCTCGGGCTGGAGCGGCGTAGGCGGGCAGACGAAGAACCCGCACGTGCTGGACCGCAACCCGTGCGGGTCGTCGTCAGGGTCGGGAGCGGCGGTGGCGGCGGGACTGGCGCCGGTAGCGATCGGCACGGAGACGGACGGGTCAATTATCTGCCCGTCGGCCGCCAGCGGCATTGTGGGCATCAAGCCGACGGTCGGACTTGTGCCACGCACGCATATCGTGCCGATCAGCGCGACGCAGGATACGGCCGGGCCGATGGCGCTGACGGTGGCGGATGCAGCGGCGGTTCTGACCGTGATCGCGGGGTCCGATCCGGGCGATCCGGCCAGCGCCGAGGCGGACGCAAAGAAGAGCGACTATTCGAAAGCCCTCGATGCGAGCGCCCTGCAAGGCAAGCGGATCGGCGTGGCCCGGTATCTCTCCGGCTATCACGACGCAACCGATGCGCTGTTCGAGAAGGCGCTGGAAGAGCTGAAGGCTGCGGGCGCCGAACTGGTCGAGCTGAAGGAGCCTGCAGGCAAAGACCAGATGAACGCTGCAGAGTTCACGATCCTGCTGACCGAGTTCAAGGCGGGCGTGAATGCCTATCTCGCCACCACGCCGGAGACGGTGAAGGCGCGCACGCTTGATGACCTTATCAAGTTCAACAGCGAGACGGCGGCCGAGCTGGAATTCTTCGACCAGAGCATTTTTGAGGAAGCCGCCAAGGCGCATGCCCTTTCAGACAAGGCGTATCTCGACGCAAAAGCGATGGCTGCGCGGCTGGCAGGCAAGGAAGGCATCGACAAGCTGGCGGCCGACAACAACGTCATCGCCATCGTCGCGCCGAGCGGCGGCCCGGCCTGGACGACGGATCTCGTGACCGGCGACCATTTCCTCGGCGCGTCTTATTCAATGGCCGCGATCGCCGGCTATCCGAGCATCACCGTGCCGATGGGCGCTGTGCGCGACCTGCCAGTGGGCTTGTGCTTCTTCGGGCCGAAATGGTCGGAGGCGACGCTGATCGGGCTTGCCTACGCTTACGAGCAGCGAACGAAGGCGCTGACGACGCCGAAATTCCTGCCGCGTTCGCCGTGAGCAGCAATGGAACTGCCTGTGGCGGCAAGACGTATAGTGAGGTCGGACTGCACGCCGATTTCAGGAGAAATTAGATGAAGCGGATTTTCCTCGCTGCGGCGTTACTCGCGACAACCGCGTGTTCGTCGATGGGCAGCGGACCCGCTGCGCCATCAGGGCCGTTATCGGGCTATACGGAAGAGGCGATGTCGGGCGGACGCTATCGCATTGTCTACACCTCGCCGACGGATGCGAGCGCGAAGGTGGTGGGCGAGCGCACGCTGGCCCGCGCGGCTCAGGCAACCCTCGACAAGGGCAATGAGTGGTTCGAGATCGCCAGCAAGATCGACGGCAAGAACATGCAGACGCTGGTGATCGTGATGGGTAAGGGCGAGACGCTGGCGGGCGGACCGAAACAATATGACGCCAAGCAGACGCTGGCTTCGCTCAAGGGCAGGATCGGCTAGCGTCCGGTCCGGTTGCCCAAATATTCCCTATGACGTCGCGTTTATGTCGGTTTCCAGCCGAGCATGCTGACGCTTCGCATTCGGGCGCGAGTTGCGCTAAGAGATTGCCACGATCGGCAGATCAAGCCGGCAACTCACGGGGAGAGACTTCGATGGTCGTCGTCAATCGCGCAATCATCACGGCCACGCTGTTCACGCTGGGCGCCTGTGCGTCGGCGCCGCCAGAGGGCGGCGCCGCCAGTGCGGCGGCGAGCGCCTATGCGGGCAAGAGCGTATTGGATACCGCCATAGCCGCAGCGGGCGGAGAAGCGGCGCTTGCACAGGTGAAAGAGATCGAATGGACCGGCACGGCCACGATCACCGCCGAAGGCAAGACCACGGTGGTGGAAGTTGCGACGGTTGTACGGCCCGCGACGAACTGGGCGCGCTCGACCAGCTGGGTGAAGGCGGATGGGCCCAAGAAGGCAAGGACGCTGCAGGCCGAACAGGGCAAGGCGTGGCGGGTGGATCGCGTGACCTGGACGCCACTGCCGGAGGCGCAGGCGGTGCACGAGAACCAACAGTTCGGGCTCTACAAGCTGATGCTGCTGACGCCGCTGAAAGACCCGGCAGCGAGGGTGACGGAAGCGCCGGCTGGCGCCGACGGGACGCGGGCGATCAAGGCGATGCTGCCGAACGGCATGGGCGGCGAGCTCGAATTCGACACAGCGGGCAAGCTGATGCGTGTGGGTCTTGTCGTGCGCGATCCTGCGGGCGGCGCACGGGATATTGTCGAGACAGTTGCGTTCTCGGGCGAAATCGTCAGTAACGGCGTGAAATGGCCGAAGCGCATCACGATCGCGCAAAATGGAGCGCCCTATTTCGATCTGGAAATCGCGACGTTCGAGGCCAACGCCACGATCAAGCCGCGGCCCCTGCCACACACACTCGATGATGGACAGACCCCGCCGCAGCAGGCCAAGCCCGCCGACGCAGGTTAAGTGCTGGTGACAGGCCGTTTTGCGCTTCCGGGCAAGCCGCGCTAACCTGCGCCGGCTTGCCGGAGTTGCCCCATGTTCCAGCATTTCTTCCACGAACTGCGCGCCGCCAAGGTGCCGGTCACGCTGAAGGAATATCTCACGCTGCTCGAAGCAATGGACAAGGGCGTTGTCGGCGGCGATGGCGGAAATGAGGTGCAGGATTTCTATTTTCTCGCGCGCACGGCGCTGGTGAAGGACGAGAAGCACCTCGATCGTTTCGACAAGGTGTTCGGCCATGTCTTCAAGGGGCTCGAGTCATTCTCCGACGGGATCGATGTGCACCAGTTCCCGGAAGAGTGGCTGAAGAAGCTCTCCGAGAAATTCCTGTCTGAAGAAGAGAAGAAACAGATTGAAGCCATGGGCGGCTGGGACAAGCTCATGGAGACGCTCAAGCAGCGGATGGAAGAACAGAAGAAACGCCACCAGGGCGGCAACAAGATGATCGGGACGGCGGGGACATCGCCCTATGGGGCTTATGGCTACAATCCCGAAGGCGTGCGGATCGGGCAGGACAAGTCACGCCACCAGCGCGCGGTGAAGGTGTGGGACAAGCGCGAGTTCAAGAACCTTGATGACTCTGTCGAGATCGGCACGCGCAACCTGAAAGTGGCGTTGCGCCGCCTGCGCAAATGGGCGCGTGATGGAGCCGAAGACGAGCTTGATCTCGACGGAACGATCAGCAAGACGGCGAAGCAGGGCTATATCGACATCGTCATGCGGCCCGAGCGGCGCAATACGGTGAAGGTGCTAATGTTCTTGGACATTGGCGGATCGATGGACCCGCATGTGAAGGCCTGCGAGGAGCTGTTCTCAGCGGCGCGAACGGAGTTCAAGAATCTCGAATTCTTCTATTTCCACAACTGCATCTACGAGGGCGTGTGGAAGGACAATCGCAGGCGCGGCGTGCACAAGATCCCAACATGGGATGTGCTGCACCGGTTTCCGGCCGACTATAAGGTCATCGTCGTGGGCGATGCGTCGATGAGCCCTTACGAGATCACCTATCCGGGCGGCTCAGTCGAGCACTGGAACGAAGAGCCGGGCGCAGTGTGGTTGCAGCGGCTGGTCGAGATCTATCCGCATCTGGTGTGGATCAACCCGACCCATCCGTCCGGGTGGGAGTATTCGGGCTCGACCGACATCATCCGCCAGATAATCGGCGGCCATCGCATGTTTCCGATGACCGTGAAGGGCGTCGAGGAAGCGACGCGCGAACTGGGGCGCTGACGCCCGAATTGCGGCGCCGGGTCAGAATTCGATGTCGAGTTCTTCGATCTCGATGGGTTCGGCTTTAGACTCGTCGATCCATTGCAGCATCGGTTCCCAGTTCATGATGCGATCGCGGTACTGGGCGGCCCTGCCTTCGAGGGCGACGTCGTAGGTGACGAAGCGGGTGCAGACCGGGGCGTACATTGCGTCTGCCAGCGTCGGCTTGTCGCCGAACAGGAATTTGCCGCCATAGAGGTCGAAACATTCGTTCCAGATCGTCAGCACACGGCGGATGTCGCCCTTGGCGCCCGTGAAGACGCGGAAGCCGGGATAACGGGCGCGCAGATTCATCGGCAAGGCCGAGCGCAGGTTGTAGAAGCCGCCATGCATTTCGCCGATGATCGACCGGCTATGCGAGCGAGGCGCTGTTTCCAGCGGAAGAAGGCCCTTTTTGGGAAAGGCTTCCTCAAGATATTCGGCAATTGCGAATGTATCCCAGATGCTCGCGCCATTGTGCTCGAGGCGGGGTGTAAGGACGGTTGGACTGAGCAACAGAAGCTCTGCCCGCGCGTTCGGATCATCGATCGAAACGCTTTCCACCTCCACGTCCAACTCGGCCAACTGGCAGAACAGCCAGGCCCGCAGAGACCAGGAGGAGTAATTCCTGCTCGATATTGTCAGCTTAGCGCCTGCCATCACGGCACTTTCCTTGCCCTTAATTGTATTATGCAATCGTATGTCGCAGTGCAGTCAGTCGGGAACTAGGCTTCGTTAAGGAAGCTGGATGGGTCACGCATCTGCCTAAGAATAGAGCGCAACGGGATATGTGGTACCACATTTACGAGGCCCAGATGCAGGCTTCGGCGCCGTTCCGCGCTGCCGCGCTAGCCGCGCTGCAGATG
Source organism: Hyphomonadaceae bacterium (assembly GCA_016714495.1). Classification (GTDB taxonomy): domain Bacteria; phylum Pseudomonadota; class Alphaproteobacteria; order Caulobacterales; family Hyphomonadaceae; genus UBA7672. The sequence continues at coordinate 267,796 of JADKDU010000003.1, forward strand.
CGATCGGCCATGAACGGGGTGGCGGATTCGCCCGCCACGCGACAGATGATGGCCGCGCTCGAAATGACGAGTCGCGCAAAGCTGACGCATGTTTCCCAGCCATTCGGCATAAAAACGGTCCAGGTCGAGAACCGCGAAGCGCTGGTTGTCGAGGAGACGGCGCTGGATCTGCCGTTCGGACGGCTGCTGCATTTCCGGAAGGATATCGACTCTCCGCAACCTCGCGTGCTGCTTGTCGCACCGTTGTCGGGACACTTTGCCACGCTCCTGCGCAACACGGTGAAGACGCTGCTGCAGGACCATGACGTCTACATAACCGACTGGAAGAACGCGCGCGAAGTGCCGCTGGTGCAGGGCCGCTTCGGGTTCGAGGAATATGTCGATTACCTGATCAAGATGCTGGAGCATCTAGGACCAGGCGCGCATGTCGTGGCGGTTTGCCAGCCCTGCGTCCAGTCCACGGTGGCGACGGCCGTGATGGCGGCGCAGAAGCACCCGTGCGAGCCGCGCTCGCTGACCTTGATGGCCGGGCCGATCGACTGTCGGATCAACCCGACGACGGTGAACAAGCTGGCGACGGACCATCCGATCGAGTGGTTCAAGAGCAATCTGATTTCGACCGTGCCTTTTCCCCTGCCCGGTTGGGGCCGGAGGGTCTATCCGGGCTTCATGCAGCTGGCGGCTTTCGTGTCGATGAACCCCGAGCGGCACCTTGATGCGCACAAGAGCCTGTTCCGCCATCTTGTCGAAGGCGAGGACGACGAGGCGGAGAAGATCAAGACTTTCTACGACGAGTATTTCGCCGTGCTCGACCTGACCGAGGAATTCTATCTTGAGACGGTGGCTTGGGTATTCCAGGAGATGCGCCTGCCGCTTGGGCGATTGAAGCATCACGGCGAGCCGGTCGACTGCTCGAAGATCACGCGGACGGCGATCCTGACGGTGGAAGGCGAACGCGACGATATTTGCTCCGTGGGCCAGACTGCGGCCGTGCATGACCTGGCGACCAAGCTGCGTCCGCACCTGCGCCATCACCACCTGCAGCCGGGCGTTGGCCATTACGGCGTATTCTCGGGCCGGAAGTGGGAGAACCAGATCTACCCGACCGTGCGCAGCGTAATCCTGTCGATGGAATAGGCGCCGCTCGAAAGCGGCGCCTCCCCAACAGGTCTGACGATCATTCGTCCGCGGCCAAGCCAGCGAAGATCGAGATTTCCGGCGGGTGTTCGCGGCCATTTCGTTCAAGTTCGCGCGCGCCGGCGAGGATGCCGTGCATGCCGTAATTTCCTTCGTGGCAGGCGAACTCATAAACCTGCTCGTTCGAGGCGCGCAGCACCATGTCGCCGCTCCATGCGGCGGAGTAGAGCGCAGGATCCTCGACGCGGAATGCGTAGTGGATTTCGCCGTCCTTCCAGCGCGTGAAGCGTTCGGTGACCTTGCCGGTTGCGGTGATGTAAGGACGCTGATCCTGGCGCACGTTGACCGTTTCGACCACCAGCGTGTCGCCTTCATACCAAGCGACGCCATCGCCGCCGAAGTTCCTCATTTCGGCTGGGCCGTGCTTGACCTCAGCGGCCGACTTCACGATCGGGATGATACGGAATTCGTGAATCATCTCGGCGTTGATCATCAGGTGGGTCGGCGTTTGAATGATCTGGAAGTTGTTGTTGTACATGCCGTTGCGCAGGACCGGGCCAAGGTTGGCCCAGGTCAGGCAGCGCTCGCCGGCCGGACGACCTTCAGGGCCGTCATAGGTGATGGTCATCCGGGGCTGCTTGCCGGGGATGTAGGGGATCATGCCGTCGGCGGGGTTGGTGATCCATGCGGTGCGGATGTCGTTGCCGACGCGCGCGTAGTCGTTGCCGGCGTCAATCCAGAAATGGTTGTAGCCACGGTTGGCGTTCTTGTCGGCGAGAAGCTTGTCGCTCGATTCCTTGTCAAGCTTGGAGGGAGCGGCTTCGTCCTTGGCCATCATCGCGTACTGATTGTGCGCAAGAACCTTGGCGTGCTCCTCCGGGGTGATGACCACCGTCTTGGCGTTTGCCGGGCGCTGCAGGGTCGTAAGCGAGGAGTTGGTCCAGACGCCATCGAACTGAGGAACGCCCCAGCTGGTGCGCGGAGGCGAATAGTCGCCAGCCGCCTGGGCGGAAGCGGCGCCAGCCCCGGCGACGACCGCGGCCGTCGCAGCGAATGCGAGCAGGTAGGTTTTCATGATATTTCCCCGTGCTTGTTTTTTTTATTTGCGGCGAGCGTATACGCATCTGCGCAGGAACGGCCATGCCGCTAGGGCAAGGTGTGCGGGCACAATTGGCGTCAAGCCAAGCACGATGCGGTGAGATGATGTGAGAAGGGGCCGCCTCGAAAAGGCGACCCCTCCAATCGTGCTAACGGCTATCGACTATTCGTCGGCGTCGAGGCCGGCGAAGATCGACAGTTCAGGCGGATGCTCGCGGCCGTCATGCTCAAGCTGGCGGGCGCCGGCGAGGATGCCGTGCATGCCGTAATTGCCTTCATGGCAGGCGTATTCGTAGACCTGCTCCTTGGAGGCGCGGAGCACCTGTTCCCCACTCCACGGTTGGGAGTAGATCGAGTCATCTTCGACGCGGAACTGATAGAGGATCTCGTCATCCTTCCAGCGCGTGAAGCGCTCGATGGTCTTGCCCGTCTCCGTGATATGCGGACGTTGGTCCTGACGCACATTCACCGTTTCGACCACCAACGTGTTGCCTTCGTACCAGGCGACGCTGTCACCGCCGAAGTTCCGAAGCTGCTTTGGACCGTGCTTGGCTTCGGCCGCCGACTTGAAGATCGGAATGGCGCGGACTTCGTGAATCATCTCGGCATTGATCATCAGATGGCTCGGCGTCTGAACGATCTGGAGGTTGTTATTGTACATGCCGTTGCCGAACACCGGGCCTAGGCGGGCGTAGGAGACGCAACGCTCCTGCACCGGGCGGCCTTCGGGGCCGTCATAGCTGAGCTTCATCCCGGGGCGCTTGCCCGGCTTGTAGGGGATCATTCCGTCAGCCGGGCTCGTGACCCAGGCGGTGCGGATGTCGTTGCCGACGCGGGCATAGGCGGAACCGGGGTCGAGCCAGAAATGGTTGTAGCCGCGGTTGGCGTTGCCATCAGAGAGCAGCTTGTCGGTCGACGCCTTGTCGAGCTTGGAAGCTCCGGCCTCATCTTTGGCCATCAGCGTATACTGGTTCCTCGCCAGAAGCGCCTTGTGCTCCTCTTCGGTGACTGTGACCTTCGCGGCGTGGGCCGGACGCTGAAGCGTGGTCAGCGAAGCGTTGGACCACACGCCGTCAAGCGCGGGCGCGCCCCATGTGGTGCGCGGGGGCGTGTAGTCGGCGGCGGGAGTGCTCTGGGCCCAGGCCGCGCCACTCGCCGCGATGGCCGACATGGCCGCGAAAGTCAGCAGATAGGTTTTCATGGTACTTCTCCCAACGCGGGACTTCTCGTCCGATCGCTTGATCTGGCCGCTATATAATGGATTTTAGGCTAAATTGCCATGACGCACGCCAGCCGCGCGCGATCGTGAAAAAGGCCCGGCGGTCAAGCCGGGCCTTGAAGCACAAGGACGACTACTCGTCCGCGTCCAGCCCGGCGAAGATCGGCTTTTCGGGCGGATGCTCGCGGCCGTCATGCTCAAGCTGGCGGGCGCCGGCGAGGATGCCGAACATGCCGTAATTGCCTTCATGGCAGGCGTATTCGTAGACCGGCTCGCTGGAGGCGCGCAGGACCTGCTCGCCGCTCCAGGGCTGGGTGTAGATCGAGTCATCCTCAACGCGGAACTGGTAGAGGATCTCGTTGTCCTTCCAGCGCGTGAAGCGTTCAATCGCCTTGCCTGTGGCCGTGATGTGCGGGCGCTGGTCCTGGCGGACGTTGATGGTTTCAACAACGAGCGTGTCGCCCTCTACCAGGCGACCGAGTCGCCGCCGAAATTGCGCAGGGCTTCGGGACCATGCCTGGCCTCGGCCGCCGACTTGAAGATCGGGATCACGCGCGCTTCGTGTATCATCTCGGCGTCGATCATCAGGTGCGAGTGCGTCTGAACGAGCTGGAAGTTGTTGTTGTACATGCCGTTTCCGAAGACCGGGCCTAGGCGGGCGTAGGAGACGCAACGCTCCTGCACTGGACGGCCTTCGGGGCCGTCATAGGTGACCTTGAAGCCCGGGCGCTTGCCCGGCTTGTACGGGATCAGGCCGTCGGCGGGACTGGTGACCCAAGCCGTGCGGATGTCATTGCCGACACGCGCGTAGTCTGAGCCGGGATCCATCCAGAAGCGGTTATAGCCGCGAGCCGGGTTCTTGTCGGCGAGCAGCTTGTCACTCGACTCCTTGTCAAGCTTGGAGGCGCCGGCCTCGTCCTGCGTCGCCAGCGTGTAGCGGTTGCGCGCCAGCAGCTGGGCCGCCTCTTCCTCGGTGACTGTCACCTTTGATGCTGAAGACGCGCGCTGAAGCGAAGTCAGCGAGGCGTTGGTCCAGACGCCGCTGAGTTCGGGGGCGCCCCAAGAGGTGCGCGGCGGCGCATAATTGCCTGCCGCTTGCGCGGATGCGGCGCCCGACCCAGCCGCGATCGCGGCGACAGCGGCAAATGCCAGCAGATAGCTTTTCATGATTTTCCTCTCCCTCGCCGGCATTTTTGGTCGGCTTTTGAAGAGGAACGTACACCCATGCCGTGCGGGAAGCCATCGGCTCAGCAAGTTGTGCTAAAAATGGCGGCGGGCCGTGAGGGCGAGGAAAAAGTCCGGCGGATGCGCGCGGGGTCTTTTATTCAGCGTATTTCCGGTCAGACGACCGCAGTGCTGGCGATATCCAGATAGATTGCAGCGAAGTGGCAGGAGGCGGCGGCGACAACAAAACCATGCCAGATCGCCGAATTGAACGGCAGCTTCTTGTTGACGTGGAAAATGACGCCGATCGTGTAGAGGATGCCGCCGGCGGCCAGCAGGCCGAGGCCTAGCGGCGACAGGGTGTGCATCAGCTGGTCAAAGATCGACAGCGCCGCCCAGCCAAGCATCAAATACATGCCGATATAGACGCGGGGGGCGTTCCAGCGCGCCAGCAGGTTCATCGCGACGCCAGAGAGGGCGACGATCCAGACCGCGGCGAGCACGGTCCACGCCATCGGGCCGTCGAGCTTGGCTAACATGAACGGCGTGTAAGACGCGGCGATCATCACGAAGATGCCCGAGAGATCGAAGCGCTCAAGCAGCTTCGACAGCTTCTCGTTGGTGTTCGAATTGTACAGCGCCGAGCATCCGAGCATGGCCAGAAGGCCAGCGGAATAGACGACCAGCGCGGCCGTCAGCTTCACCGAGCCCGAGTTGGCGGCGGTGGTGACAAGGAGAAAACAACCGATCAGGGCGAGGACGATGCCCACCACGTGGACAATGACGTCGGCAAGCCATTCTTCGCGGCGCGACTGGGGATACCAGTATGCGTCGACCGCTTCGGCCTTCGCGAGAGAAACGTGTATGCTCATATCGATCCGCCCTTCTTGGCTGGGGCTTCGAGTTGAATGTCCGGACCACGCGCCGGTTCCGATGCGAACATCAGGCCAGTCAACACGGGCGGCAGTACGTCCCGATTGCGGCGAACCGCGCACGGTATTCAGACATGTGGGGACGCTTTCGCCATCAGCATGAACCCGCATTCAGACAAGGTGCGGATCGCTGGCGCAGTGTGTCATTTACGCAGCGGTTCCTGAACTTCGCGAAAGGATGCCATCTGCCCGTCCGGAGCGGCGCGACCACTCTTCGAACTCGATTCGGATGATACCTGATGATGGTTGAAACCGGCTGTCGGAGATCGATGAAATTCGCCGGATCGGCACGGACTCGTGCGCCAAGCGATGCTGCAAACGCGCAATCACAGAGGCGCGCGAAAACTGTTCCGCATGCGGACCCGGCCTATTTCGACAGCCATGGACGAGACGTCGACTTTTGTCATGTCACTGCGCAGCTGGACGCCGGAATGGATCATTGCCATCCGGCTGGGGCTGGCGTGCGTGCTAGGCGGGCTGATCGGACTGGAGCGCGAGATCGGCAATCACGACGCCGGACTGCGCACGCATATTCTTGTGGCGCTGGCGAGCTGCGTGTTCACGCTGGTGGCGTGGGAACTGTATCAGCACATCCGGTCGATCGAGCAGCCGGCGACAGGCGACCCAGTGCGGATCATCGAGGCGGTTACAGCGGGCGCGGGGTTCCTGGCCGCCGGGATCATTTTCCAGTCGGGCGCGAAGGTGCACGGGCTAACGACCGGGGCCGGCGTCTGGACGGCGGCGGCGATCGGGGTGGCGTGCGGTTCGGGCGCCTATGCAATCGCCGGGATCACGACAGTTCTGGTGCTGATCGTCCTTTTCGGCCTCGGGGTCATCAAGAAAAAAATGGGGTGGGACGCCGAAGGCGTTCCAGATGACCGCATGAAAAATCCAGCCGTTCCAACGTCTGCCCTAGAGCTGCCGCAACAGCCACAGCTGAGCGAGTCCAAGCGACCGCCATAACGGTCGCAGGTCAGGGTTGGGCGAAGGGAAGGCTGACCGTGCTGCCTGCCCTCAGGCGTTCGCCGGCTTGGCCAGTCAGAGCCAGTTCGGCGTTGAGCAGGGCAATCAGAATATCACACTCCCGACCGGAAGTCAGGGCGTTGTCCGTGGCCCAGGCATTGATCGCCGCTCCCGGGCCTCCCGCATTTAGGGCTGCGGACGCCAGCGCCAGGATGTCCTGGCGGGTTGGATGATCCTGCGGCGCTGGCGCAGCGACGCCCGCTTTCATAGCACTCCAGCTGGCGACCATGTAGCGCGTGAACGCCGGCCCCACGCGGCTGACAGTATCTTCCGCAAAAGCGTCGGTGCGAGCCATCTGGTTGCAGGCTTCGGCGCCATAGACCCCTGTACGCTCACAAACAGATCGCGGCGGGTGGTCAGCAGCGCCCGTATCTTCTCGGACCGGCATCCCTCATGCGGTCCGCGTATTTTTCCTTGAGCGTAACGGCGAAGGTCTTGCCTGCCAGCCCGGCGTCCCGCTCGGTCTGGTCTCCCTTTACGGCGGCGACGGTGGCGTCCACGAGGATGGCGAACTCATCGGGAAAGTCCTGGCTGACTTGCCGGTATACCTGGACACCCGCGACCTTGAACGATCGCATCGCTCCATCGACCTTGTTGCGGAGATCCGGCTCATCGCCCGTCACGATGTCGGACGCTTCTGGAACAGGTTCAGCCAGCGCTTCCACAGGCGGGCGAGCAGACGGCTCGGTCGGCTCGGCGGGCGAACTGGAAGGGCTGCAGGCGCATAGCGCGCAAGCGGCCGCAAGCTGTGTTATCAAACTTGCATTCATGGCGACGTCCCCTTGCCGAGCGCCCCTCAGATGAAAGCGCGATTGCGCGGTAAAACGGGACAGCGACCTGCGGATGTTGCGGGCCTGCTTGCGTGGGCCATCCCCCCGCTCTACTCCCGCGCCCATGACCGAGCTTTCCAACTGGGCTGCACGAGAAACGCCGGGGCTTGCCGCACTGGATGGCAACCGCGTGCGGCTGGAGCCGCTGGATTGGGATAGCCACGGCGCTGGCTTATTCGCTGCGGTTGGCGGAGAGACCAATGCGGGCATCTGGGAGTGGATGCCGGTCGGGCCGTTCCTTGCCCGTGAAGACCTACGGAATTTCCTGGCGGCTATGCGGCAGACGGAACGCTGGCGGACAATGGTGATTCGCGCGCGCGCCTCCGGCGAGATTCTCGGCATGGCGACCTACATGCACATCCGCGAGACGCAGGGCAGCGCCGAGATCGGTTGCGTGGCGTTCGGGCCGAAGCTGAAGCGTTCGACCGAAGCGACCGAAGCGCTGGCGTTGATGGCCGGGCATGTCTTCCAGCTTGGCTATCGCCGCTATGAGTGGAAGTGCAGCAGTCGGAACCTCGCCTCGATTCGCGCCGCGGCGCGATTCGGCTTCACGCTGGAAGGCGTGTTCCGGAACGACATGGTGGTGAAGGGAATGTCCCGCGACACCGTGTGGCATTCGATTATTGACAGTGAATGGCCGGTTCTGAGCCAAGCGTTGGACCAGTGGCTTGCACATGACAATTTTGCGACCGATGGTGGCCAAGTAGGGACGCTCGAATCCTTTCGGCAAGGCTGATGATCACAGGTCTGGACCACGTTCTTATCGTGTGCCCGTCGATCGACGACGGCGAGTATGCGTACACCGCGCTGCTTGGGCGCGAGCCTGACTGGCGTTCGACCGATCCGGGCGGATCGGCGACCGTGATCTATCAGCTTGAGAACACGGCGCTCGAGATCATGTCGCCGCAGGGCGGCGGTCCGCTGGCGCGGCGGCTGCATGGCATGATCGATCAGGACGGCGCTGGCCTGAAGTCTCTGATCTTCGCATGCGATGATCTTGCCGACGCGCGTTCGACATTCGATCGACGCGCCTTGAAGCCGGACGAGATTGTGGACGGGGAAAGCATCGATCCCCATTCGGGCACGGCGCGTTACTGGTCGCGCATGCGACTGGACGAACAGGCCACGCATGGCGTGCGTATCTTCGCCCTGCAACGCAAGTTGCCCGATCCTATGACGTACAAGAACGCGAAGCCGAATGCGGTTTCTGGGCTCGACCACGTAGTGATCAACACGTCGAACCCGGACAGGGCGACGGCGCTCTATGGCGCGCGGCTGGGGCTTCGCCTGGCGCTCGACCGGTCCAACCCGGACTGGGACATGCGGCTGATGTTCTTCCGCGTGGGGCAGCTCACCATCGAGCTGGCGCACAAGATCTCGGCCGGCGTCGGCAATGCGCCAGACAAGCTGTGGGGCCTGTCCTGGCGCGTACCGGATATCGACGCGGCGCATGAGCGGCTGGTTGCGGCCAATTTCGCGGTGACGTCGATCCGAGCGGGCCGGCGGGCGGGGACGAAAGTATTCACGGTGCGGGACGGGACGCTGAACGTGCCGACGCTGGTGCTGTCGGCCGAGCCTGCGTAGGCGGCGCTGACGCCCTCTCCACATCTGGCGCGTCCCGTTCTATACCGCACCCATGAAACCGTTCACGACCCTTACCGGAACCGCCGCGCCGCTGCCGCTTGCGAACATCGACACCGACATGATCATTCCCAAGCAGTTCCTGAAGACAGTCTCGCGCGAGGGACTGGCCAAGGGCCTGTTCTATGAGCTGAAGACAAAGCCGGACGGATCGCCCAATCCCGACTTCGTGCTCAACAGGCCAGCCTATGCCAAGGCGTCGATCCTGATCGCCAAGGAGAACTTCGGCTGCGGCTCCTCGCGCGAGCATGCGCCGTGGGCGCTGCTGGACCAGGGACTAAGCTGTGTGATCGCGCCGAGCTTCGCCGACATCTTCTACAATAACTGTTTCAAGAACGGGCTGCTGCCAATCGTGCTGCCGCGTGACGTGGTCGAGCGCCTGATGGAGCAGGCGGGCGGGCCGAACCATGTGTTCAGCATCGACCTCGCCGCGCAAACTGTAACAGCGCCCGATGGCAGGGTGCACAGCTTCGACATGGACGAAGGTCGAAAAGCGAGCCTGCTGGCCGGCCTCGATGAGATCGGCGAGTCGCGCCAAGGAAGAACCAAAGGCGGACGCCGCAGCGACGGCGAAAGTCGACCCGAAGGTTGCAGCCGAAGAGGCCAAGGCCAAGGTGCTGGCCGACGCGCTCGCAACGCAGAAGCCGGAGTTCGATGCGGCGCTGGCGGCGAACGACGCAGAGAAGTTGGACGATCTTGCAGACGCCGGAAATGGCTGGGCGCTCTTGCATCGCGGACAGAACCGGTTGTCGTCGCAGGACTTCTCGCAGCAGCAGGGCGGCTTCGAAGACATGGAGGCTGCGGCCGACAAGGGCGTGGCTGAGGCGCAGTTCTGGCTGGGCGCGAAGCTGGCCTATGGCCGCGACGGCTACCCGCTGAAGCCCAACTCAGGCCTGATGATGATGGAACGCGCGGCACGGCAAGGACATGTGCAGGCAATCCTCGGCGTCGGCCTGATGTACGAGCAGGACTCATTCATGAGCGACAAGAAAAAAGCGCGCGAATGGTATGAGCGCGGGGCAGCGCTCGGATCGACGGACGCGAAGTCGGCGCTGGACAGGATGAATGGCGGCGCGCCGGCGACGCCTGAAGAGCTGCAGGAACTGGACGAGAGCCACTAGCTCTTGTCGTCATCGTTCACGTGCAGGGCATGCAGTACGCGGTGAAGCACCGGCGCAAGAATGATGCCGGAAACCAGCACAAGAACCAGGCCGCAGCCGAGCGCGTAGAAACCGGCGAACAGCTTGCCAGCTTCAGTGTGAAGTTCGGGCGCGACTGGCCCCATGCCGCCGAGCAGCATGGCGGAGTTCAAGAAGGCGTCGATCCACGCCATGCCTTCGATTTCCTGATAGCCGTACATCCCGACCGCAAGCGCAAGCGCCACGATTATGAGCGCCGCCAGCAGGTTGGTGAACATGCGGCCGGCGAAACTGGCGCCGGAAGCCATCGGCTCCGTCTTGTGGTCGAACTTGAACAGCGCCATTGACGTGCCTCTCCGGTCCCAACGAGCGGACAGTATCCGCCCGTTGGGTGGGGAGGTTCAAGTCACGGCGGTTCTGGCGGGGGTTTGGCCCCTGCTCTCTTTTGTTTCGGGACGCGCGGCGGCGCGGAAGGCCTTTACGGTGAGCGGAATGCCGACCTCGAAGGGCGTGGCGTCGGACCAGAAACGGTGGGCGAATTTGGTCGCGTCGACATGGTAGGGGCGGTTCCAGGTGAAGCGCATTTCGACGCATTCACGCAGGAAGGGCGAGAAAAGCCCAATGATGCGTAGGCCGAGCGTGGGCATCGCCATGAGCTTCAGTTTCTGGCCGATGGCGGCGGCGCCGATCTGAAGGAGCTGGCGTGGCGTGCGGGTCGGCGCGCAGGGGACGTGCCAGGCCTGGTTGAAGGCGTCGTCGGGCGCATCGAGCAGGCTGACGGCGGCGCGGGCAATGTCGGGCACATAGGCGAAGGCGTGGGGCTGGTCGGGCGACATGATGAGTTGCGCGGTCTTGCCTTGCGCGATCAGGCCGAGGCCGGTTTCGCCAATGTGCGAACGATCCACGCCGGGACCGTAGAAATCGGGCGCGCGCAGGGCGGCCCATTTCACGCGGCCTTCACGGCCGGCCTCCATCCACATGCGCGTTATTTCCGAACGGACGGCCGGCTTGTGGCCGTAGGCTGTGAGCGGCGCGTCTTCGTGGATCGGGGTGTCGTCGTGCGGGCCGTACATATACATATTGTCGATATGGACGATGCGGGCGTTGGCCGCTTCGGCGGCGGCGAGGAAGTTGGCCATGGCTTTGGGCCAGACTTCTCTCCAGATCCTGCCGCTGTATTCGACGCCAATGGTGATGACGGCCTGCTCGGCGCCGGTCATGGCGCGGAGAACGCTCTGCGCATCCATCACATCGCACGGCATGAACTCGACGCCGGCGGGGAGACTGGCTGGGCGCTTGCGCTGGACGACGCGGATGGACTGGCCGCGATTACGGAGGACCTCGGCCGTGGCGGCGCCCGTGGGGCCGTAACCGAAGATGGTGATTGGTCCCTTCGCGTTTGTCATCGTCGTTTCCTTCTCTGTTGACAGGAAGGTAGGCGCGGAATGATTATATCCGAAATGCATAGTTGGTATTCATAATATGCGTGACGTGCATCTTTCTTCAATCGACCTCAATCTGCTACCGGCGCTCGAGGCGCTGCTGAAGCGGAAGAATGTGAGCCATGCAGCCGCGGATGTCGGGCTCAGTCAGCCGGCGATGAGCCGGGCGCTGGCGCGACTGCGCGAGGTGCTGGGTGATGTGCTGCTGATCCGTGCGCCGGGCGGCGGATACGCGCTCTCCCCAAGGGCGGAAGCGTTGGCGGGACATCTGGCCGGAGCACTCGATCAGGTGAAAGCGGTCTTCCAGCCGCCAAGCTTCGATCCGGCGCAAGTCGAGCGGACGATACGGATCGCAGGCGCGGACACGCATACGATCCTGCTGGCGCCGGCGCTGATGGCCAAATTGGCGGAAGACGCGCCGGGGATCGATGTGAAAATAGAGAGCTACGGGCCTGACCTGATCCAGCGGATGGAGACGGGGCGCCTCGATCTTGCCTTCGCGGTCACGACCACGCCGCTGCCGCCAGGCGCGCGCAGCGAGACCTATGCCAGCGACAAGCTCGCGCTGGTGATGCGGCGGGATCATCCGATGGCGAAAAATAAATGGACGATCGAGGATTATGGCCGCTGGCCTCAGGTCGGCATCTCGATCATCGGCGATGCCGGGTCCGACATGGATGCGCAGCTTGCGCGCGTTGGCGTGCACAGGCGAATGGCGCTGGTGACGCCGAGCTTCATGGGAGCGGTGGCTGCGGTGGCGCAGACAGACATGGTGACGACGATCAGCCGCGTTTTCGCGCAGAAGTTTGCGGACCCGTTCGACTTGATCCTGAAAGAACCGCCGCTGCCGGAGACGCGGCTCGACCTCACCGTCGTGTGGAGCCATGTGCGGGCGGCGGACCCGGTTCTGGCCTGGGTGAGGGGCGTGATCCGGGATGCGGCGAGAGAGACCATGGATATCGGCCCATCAGGCCGGTTTCCCGCCGGGCGGAAAGGCTCTAAGACGCCTGCCAGAAACTGACGGGCGGACCTGATCCATGGCGACGACGAATACGCAAACCCTACTGCTGCTGCCCGGCGACGGAATCGGTCCGGAAGTGACGGAAGAGGCTCGCCGCGTGGCGGCGCATGTGGCGCCGGACCTTCTGATCGAAGAAGCGTTCTTCGGCGGCGTTTCCTACGACAATTTCGGCGCCCCTCTGACCGACAAGGTGATGAACCGCGCACGCAATGTGGACGCGATCCTGATGGGCGCGGTGGGCGGGCCCAAATGGGATAATGTTCCGCGCGATAAGCGGCCCGAGGCGGCGCTGCTGGCGATGCGGAAGAATCTCGACGTCTACGCCAACCTGCGCCCCGCCTTCTGCTTCCCTGCACTTGCGGGTGCTTCGGCGCTGAAGACGGAGCTGGTTGAAGGGCTCGATATCCTGATCGTGCGCGAGCTGACCTCGGGCGTCTATTTCGGCCAACCGAAGACCATCGAAACGCTCCCTAATGGCGAGCGGCGCGGCGTGGACACGCAGAGCTATACGACGAGCGAGATCCGCCGCGTAGCCGCGCGGGCGTTCGAACTGGCGCGCGGGCGCACGGGGCGGACGGGGAAATTCCCCGGCGTTTTATCGTGCGAGAAATCCAACGTGATGGATTCGGGTCTGCTGTGGCGGCAGGAAGTGACGAAGCTTCACGCCGAGAGCTTCAGCGATGTTAAGCTGGACCACATGCTCGCGGACGCCGCCGCGATGCACCTGGTGAAGGCGCCGAAGGACATCAACGTGCTGCTGGCCGACAACCTGTTCGGCGACATCCTGTCCGACGAGGCGTCGATGCTAACGGGATCGATCGGCATGCTGCCGTCGGCCTCGCTGGGCGATCCTGGCGTGCCCGGCCTTTATGAGCCCGTGCATGGATCCGCGCCGGACATTGCCGGCAAGGGCATCGCCAATCCCATCGCAGCGATCCTGTCACTGGAGATGGTGATGCGCTGGAGCTTGGGCCGTGCCGAAGTGGCCGACCGCATTTTCGCAGCCGTAGGCAAGGCGCTGGAGGGTGGCGCGCGCACGGCCGACATTGGCGGCTCCATGTCGACGCGCCAGATGGCGGACGCAATCCTCAAGTATCTCTAGACTATTCGTGGGCCAGCGGCGCCATCGCACGCTGCAACGACTGGCACATATCATGAACCCCTGGGTGAAAGATGACGCATCCGAAGATCGACTATGTCGAATTCTCCAGCCCTGCTCTCGGCGCATCGCGGGATTTCTTTGCGAAGGCGTTCGGGTGGAGCTTTCAGGACTACGGCCCGACCTATGCGGCGATGACGAATGCCGGGGTTGATGGCGGCATCCAGGGTGATGCCGCGGAGGCGAATACTGCACCCCTCGTGATCCTGAAGGCGGATGATCTGGAAGCTGTTGAGACCGCAGTGAAGGCGGCAGGCGGCGTAGTCGTGCGCCCCATCTTTGCCTTTCCAGGCGGACGCCGCTTTCATTTCCGCGAACCCGGGGGCAATGAACTCGCGGTGTGGAGCGAGAAATAGTCTCGTCCGCGTTGGGGGGTATGCAATGGCGCTGAAAGTTATCCGGGGCGTCATTGATCAGCTTGGGCCGACGGCAGCCATCTTGGCCGAGGCCGGTCAAACTGGGACGGCCTAGGCTTTTGTCAGATTCAACCGGGCGACACGCAAACCGGTGACGCTGGAACAAGTTGTTGCTGACGCCGTCAGCGGCGCGCACATTGCCGCCCGACAGACGGGTCGGTTTGCCTTTTATGTGATCCAGAAACGGTTCGTATTGTGCGGCTTTGCAGGGCCGGGCGGCATCGAGATTGCGAAAGCGGAAAGCGACCCGGCGGCGATTGCGGCCGAGGCCATCCGAACGCCAGCAAAGCAAAAAGTCTTGTCGGGCGCGTTGCTGATCCCGACGATCATCGGGCTATTCTTCGCGTTCGGGATGATCAAGGCGGGGCGCGCAACCCTAAGAGAGTATCCAGCACCCGACCGGCCTAGCGACAAGCGCGTGATACGCGCGCTTCAGAGAAAATTGTACTGGCCATTCTAGCTGTAATCGCAGATCCGGGCGAAGCGGTTATCCCTGAGTTCGAAGATCGTCGCGCCACGGATGGAGACGTGCTCGCCGGAGCGGACATAATGGCCCAGCTCGGCGGCGGCCACGCCGGAAAACACGGTTTCGGCGGCGGCCCGCTGGCCATCGACCAGGATGGCGACGAGTTCGTGGCGACGCTCACGGAAGGCGCGGGTGGTGGCCTCGATGACTTCGCGCATCTCGGTCTTGCCAGTGAGGCGGATCGAGCCGCCCGGATTGGTCACCGTCTCGAAAACCACATCGTCGGAGCAGCAATCCAGCATGCCATCGACGTCGTTCGCGTTATATCGCTCCACATAGCGACGAACGAGGGCGGCAAGGTCGGACATCGCGGCTCCTGAGGGAATCCGGCGGCCCGCGGAATCGCTCCGCAGGCCCTAGGCTGGCGGACTGATTTGAGGCTACTGGACCCGGCATTACGAACAGGGCGTTCCCATATACGGAGCGCCCACGGGCTAGTGCGGCGAACTAACCGCATGAATATGACCGCAACACGACCGAAGGTCCAGAACGAGGACCTCACTGGGAGACACGCATGGCGCCAAAGGTCGCAGTCTTGGGCGCCACTGGCATGGTGGGGCGCGAAATCCTGAGCATCCTTGCGGAACGTGGATTCCCGCCACCGAGATGTACGCGCTGGCCTCACGCAAGCTGATGGGCGCGGAGGTCAGTTATGGCGACGCCACGTTGAAGGCGAAGGACGTCGACGAATTCGATTTTTCGACGGTGCAGCTCTGTATCATGGCGACCGGTGATGCGCCGGCGCGAAAGTATGGCAATGCGATCTCGGCGGCGGGCTGTATCGTGATCGACACGTCACGGGCGTTTCGCATGGACCCGCAGGTGCCGCTGGTGATGCCGGAGGTGAACGCCGCGGCGATCGACGGCTATATAAAGCGCAAGATCGTGTCGGTTCCCGATGGCGTCACGGCGCAGCTGGTGCGGGCGCTGAAGCCGCTGCACGACGCGGCCGGTGTAACACGCGTGGTGGTCGCGACCTACCAGTCGGTTTCGGGCGAAGGCCAGCGCGCCATCGACGAGCTGTGGGTGCAAACCAAGGGCATCTATGTGAACCAGGCGCCGGACCCCAAGGAATTTCCGCGGCAGATCGCCTTTAACGTCATCCCCCAGGTGGATGATGTGATGGATGACGGTTTCACCGAGGAAGAATGGCGGATCGCTGCCGAAACCCGGAAGATGGTCGACAACGACATTCAGGTTGTGGCGACCTGCGTGCGAGTGCCGACTTTCGTCAGCGTCGGCGAGGCGGTGCATGTCGAGCTGGCCGAGCCCCTGCCCGCCGCCGAAGCGCGTGCGCTGCTGCGTGAATCGCCGGGGATCGTGCTGCTCGACCGGCGTGAGGAAGAGGATGGCTATGAAACGCCGGTCGGCGCGGTGGGTGAATGGGCGACCTATGTCTGCCGCGTGCGGGACGATCCGACAGTGGAGAACGGCCTGGCCATGTGGATCGTGGCGGACGATCTGCGTAATGGATCGGCAATGATCGCCGTCCAATGCGCTGAATTGCTGCTGAACAAAGGAGCGTTCAGGGCTCCTCTGACCACCTAGGAGATTTTCTCCGAGCTGAATCGCCAGTTCGCGCGGTATTCCCGGTTACAGCGCCGGTAGAACGCGCCTATCTGTGCGCGATGCCGACCAACATCGAAATCCGGACAGGGCTTTTCGCATCCATAGGGGCCTATGTCCTGTGGGGCTTCCTGCCACTGTATTTCAAGCTTCTGGGCGAGACCTCGCCCCCGGTGATCCTGGCGCACCGCATCGTGTGGTCAGTGCCGACAGCGCTGGTGCTGATTGTAGCGGCGGGGAAATGGGGCGAGCTGACAGGGCTCTGGCGATCGCCGCGCGTCATGTTCACCTTGCTAGCGTCGAGTCTCGCGATTGCGACGAACTGGACGATTTATATCTGGGCGGTGACCAACGGACGGGTGCTCGAGGGCAGCCTGGGCTATTTCATCAACCCGCTGATCACATTCGTCTTCGCCGCCATTTTCTTCGGCGAACGGTTCAAGCCGCTGCAGCTGGTCGCCTTGGGCATGGCGACGGCTGGGGTGCTGAACCAGACGCTGGTGGTGGGGGAGTTTCCCTGGGTGTCACTGTCGCTGGCGCTGTCGTTCGCGATCTATGGCGTCATCCGCAAGACAACGCCGGTCGACAGTCGCGTCGGCTTTGGAATGGAGGCGATCTGGCTATCCCCTGTGGCGGCGGCTTACCTGATGTTCTTTCTGCCGGGGGAACGCAGGCGTTCGGCAATGGCGATCCAGGTTACGTCGTCCTGCTGCTGCTGGCAGGGCCTGTCACGGCGGCGCCGCTGATTCTGTTCGCAATGGGTGCGCGGCGCCTGAAGCTGTCGACCATCGGCGTGTTGCAATATATCGGGCCGAGCCTGCAGTTCGTTCTCGCGCTTCTGCTGGGAGAAGTTTTCACTCCAGCCCATGCAATGACGTTCGGCCTTATCTGGCTGGGCGTGGTCATCTTTACCCTGGCGGGACGTCAACCACGCATTGCCGCGCCGGCGCCGAGCGCGGACTGACTGCAAAGAAAACCCCGCCGATGCTGGGCAGCGGCAGGGTGAATGAGTTTGCCATGCGAAGCCGCGAAGAGCGATTTCAGGCCTCATATCGCAAGACCGGCGCCACATTCCCTTCGCAAATTTTAACCGTCTAAATGCGAACTTTGGGCGATTACAAGGCTTCACGCTAAGCGATGTCTTAATGAATCCCGACCATGATCTTCGCAGGCAGGGGACAGCTGTCTTATTACCGCAATCGCGGCGAATGCGGTTCGTCTGCTTCACGCACGTGTAACCTTGCGTGTGATCTACCGCGGCGCTCGGAGCGCCGGAGGGGCGTTGTAGATTACGAAGTTGAGGCATCACCATGAGTGCATCCCCAGATCCAACCGCCTCTCCCGAGTGGGAATCCGCCCGATCTGAATGGTGGGATCAGGCCAAGACCGAACTCGCCCGCCTCCAGGACGCGGTGAACAGCGCGGCGCCGGGATCGCTGAAGCTTGAGACGATCTATGCGCCGATGCACGACATGGCGGGGCTCGCCGGCGTGCTGGGCTATCCCTTGCTCGGCAAGATTGCGCGATCGCTGATTGAGACACTGCGCAAGGGCGCCAATCCGCTCGATGACAGGATGCTGATGGTGGCGAAAGCGCACCTCGCGGCCCTGACCGCCCTGCATGCGAAAGACGTGCGCGGCGAAGGTGGCCAGGCTGGCGTCGCCGTCATGGCCAAGCTGGCCTCGATCCACGCCTGACGCCAAACACTTGCGGTAAAGCGCAAAGGGAGCCATCCCTGCCCTGACAAGGCAGGGATACGGCATGGCCGGGCCTATCTATTTCGCAATCGGCGATGTGCATGGCGAGGCGGACAAGCTACGCCAGCTGCATGCCGCCATTCTCGACCGTATCGCGTTCGAGGGCCGCGCCGCGAAGATCATCCATCTTGGCGACTATGTTGACCGCGGACCCGATAGTCGCGGGGCAGTGGAAGCTGTGATGGCGCTGGAGAAGCGTTTTGACCGCGATCCTGTGGTCGAGATTGTCTCGCTGATGGGCAATCATGAACAGATGATGCTGGATGCTTACGACGCGCAGGATGTGGACGTTGCCGGTTCGTGGTGGTCGCAGGGCGGCTCGGAAACGGCCGACAGCTATGCTGACGGCAGGGAGACTGTTGGCGCCAACTGGCGCGAGACCGTGCCGAAGGAACATATCAGCTGGATGCGCCGCCTGCCGGGAATGCTGCATGACAAGGAGCGGAGACTTGTGTTCGTGCATGCGGGCATCGAGCCGGCGCAGTTTCCCGACGAAGACCAGCGCACCTATCTGTGGACGCGCTCGGAGCGTTTCTTCCTGCAGTGGCAATGGCCCGACCGGGAGGAGCTGAAAGGTCTGATGGTGATCCACGGCCACACGCCGAAATCGTTCGACCCTGAAATTTATCCGCACCGCATAAATGTCGACACCGGCGCGGTATTCGGCGGTCCGTTGACGGCCGTGATGCTGAAGGAAGGAGCGCGGCCGGAATTCCTGCGAGCGACCTAGAGGCAGCGATACAGTGCGTCGATCAGACGTGAACGGCGGGCGTCTTCCAGCAGATGCGTGCCCTGGCGGTTCATGATGTAGCCGCCGGCGAGGCCGGTGTCGGGATCGCCGAATGCGCCAGAGCCGCCCCAGCCGGAATGGCAGAGCGTGGCGGGGTTCGGCCCATAGATCAGCGGCAGATTGCGCATGACGCCCGCACCAAAGGCGATGCGGCCAGGGAGAACACGATCTTCGCCGGAGACACGCTCGCGCGTGAGCTCGTCCCATGTGACCGGCGCGATGACGCGCGTTTCACCGATGCGGCCCTTGAGAGCATAGGCGGAATAGAGACGTGCAAGCGCCGCCGCCTTACCATGGCCGTTGGCGGACGGAATTTCGGTCTTCCGCCATTCGGTCGCACCGCGGTTCGCCGCGGCCCATGGCGTCAGGAAGGCGGCGCGTGTTTCTGCATTGTTGTGGGGGAAGTGCGCGGCGGTTTTTGGCTTCAGCAGTTGTGCGACCCGGTCGTGTTCGCGTTCGGGCAGGCCGATCCAGAAATCGATACCCAGCGGCTTGCAGATATCCTCGCGCAGGATCGTTCCGAGCGAACGTTTTGAGACGCGCCGCACGAGTTCGCCCGCGATATAGCCCCAAGTGAGCGGATGATAGCCTGAGCCTTCACCCCTGCTCCACATCGGGCTGAGCTGGGCGAGCGCTTGCGAAAGTGCGGGCGGATCGAGCCAGAGGCCGGGATCGATCTGGTCGGGAAAGCCGGGAATGCCGGCCTGATGCGACAGGGTCTCTGCGATCGTGTAAGCGCCTTTGCCGTTGGCGGCGAATTCCGGCCAGTAGTCAGCAACAGGTGCGTCGTAATCAAGCTTGCCGCGTTCCACGAGCGTTGCGACCACAAGAGCACTGATAGGTTTCGTAGCGGAATAGACGGGGCAGAGCGTGTCAGCCGTCCATGGGACTTCGCCGGCGCGATCGGCGAAGCCGCCTCGCAGGTCGACTACGAGTTCATCGCCGAGGAACGCCGCAAAGGCGGCCCCGTGTTCGAG
Organism: Hyphomonadaceae bacterium; assembly: GCA_016714495.1. Lineage (GTDB taxonomy): Bacteria > Pseudomonadota > Alphaproteobacteria > Caulobacterales > Hyphomonadaceae > UBA7672. The sequence goes on from JADKDU010000003.1 coordinate 287,633, forward strand.
GCCTTCGGCAAAGTTGCTTTCGAAAGCCTCACGGACGGGCTCGAAGCCTGCGGCGGTGAATCCATTAGTGTTCATGCACGCAGACATCGGGCTAGAGGCGTTGCAGGTCAACCGCGCTTGCGCTCAACTGGCGCAACGGAGGACGTTCATGGAAATTAACGGCATTGCGCATATCCAGATAACAGCTGGGCGCTACGACGAAGCACGCGCTTTCTATTCGAAGCTGCTGCCCTTCCTGGGCCTGAAACAGGTTCTGGACAACGAATACGGCTACTATTGCGTGGGTGGTCGGACGGGTGTGCTGATCTCAAAGCCGGCGCCGGAGTACGACGGCGAGCGCTTCGTGCAGACGCGCGTGGGACTGCACCATGTCTGCTTCCGCGCGCGCTCGCGCGAGGACGTGGACGAAGCGCATGCTTTCCTGAAGACGCTGGGCGCAACGATCGTCCGCGCGCCACAGGAAGATGGCTGGGCGCCGGGCTATTACTCGATCCTGTTCGAAGACCCGGACGGCGTGCGGCTCGAGTTGAATTTCGTGCCGGGCAAGGGCGTGTTCGCCACGGATGAGAAGGCGCTGAAGTCGACCTATCCGAAGTCGATTCTAAGCTAACCGCCGGACCGGAGCGAGGGGCGGGCTGGCGAGAAGTTCGCTGCAGGCGGCGAGGCTGAGTTCTGAGCCGCGCCACTGGGCCGTCTTGTCGATGACAAGGAGTGTGGCGCCGACTGCATCTGCCAGCGCGGCTTCCGCGCCAAGACCAGAGACGAGACCGCCGGTGAAGCGCAGCGTGAGCATGTCGCCCGTGCCGTTGGGTATTTTGCCGGCGATGCGGGACGTTTCCGCAAGCAGCGCAGTATCCGGGTCGATATAGAGAACACCGACGCCTTTGGGCGACGGGATGGATGAGATAAGCCAGCGGCCTCCCCAGCTGCGCGCTTCGCGCATGACATCTTCCGGCGTAGTGAGAGATGCGAGATCGCTCGCCGTGAGCCTTGCGAACTCCCAGAGATTGGGTGCGAGAATGTCGGCGCGTGGCGCGAGATCGGCCATCAATGCGCTTGCCGTTTCGGGCTTGATGTAGAGGCCGGGCGCTTCATCGCCCATGACCGGATCGACGACGATGATTGGCTTTTCCGGAAAATGCGCGTGCGACGCGACACGTGGCGTGACGCGTATGCAATCGATGGCGTCGCAGGCGACGGCGACCTGGGCAGGCGTAGAGAAATGCCCCGTGACGACAGCGTCCATCAGGCCGAACAGGTTATTGGCTTGGACCCCTTCCAGCATTTTCGTCATTGTGTCAGCGGCGACAGGGCCGCCGCCGGGCGGGCCCCAGCCGGGATGGCGGCCGAACAGGCAAGTGGGAATGTGGACAGGATCGACCTTCATCGGCGCAAGGACGTAGGGCGCTATGCCTCCGCCAACGCGGCTAGCGGCGACGTAGGAGGAAATCACAAGAACCAGAGGCATAGTCTGTCCATTCGATCATCACGCGCGGCGAATTTTCGACATTAGCCCAGCCCGCGATCGGCTCCACCTTGATCTTGAGGAGCCGCTCCGTCATCACCCTTCACACGTTAAGAACAAGGGGTCATCCATGTCCGCCATTCGTCCGCGCCGCTCGGTCCTCTACATGCCCGGCGCCAACGAACGCGCGCTGGAAAAGGCCAAGACGCTGCCTGCCGATTCGCTGATCCTCGATCTGGAGGACGCCGTTGCGCCCGAGGCCAAAGTCGAGGCGCGCGATCGTGTGTGCGGCGTCGTGAAGGCGGGCGGCTATGGCCCGCGCGAGCTGATCATCCGCGTCAATGGGCAGGACACGGAATGGGGCAAGGCCGACCTCAGGGCCGCAGCGCACGCCAATCCTGACGCCATCCTGGCGCCGAAAGTGACACGCGGCGATGATATCCGCTGGCTCGACGAAACGCTGTCGGAAGCGGGCGCGAGCGCGTCGCTGGGCCTATGGGTAATGATCGAGACACCGTTGTCGATCCTCAACATCAAGGACATCGCATCGACGGCGCAGACGACGCGGCTTTCGGGCTTCGTGATGGGATCAAACGACCTGATCAAGGATTTCCGCGCCGAGCCGATGCCAGGCCGCGAGAACCTCGCCGCCTGCTATACGCTGGCGATCGCAGCGGCGCGCGCCTACGACCTTCTGGTCTTTGACGGCGTCTATAACGACATCGCCAACACTCAAGGCTTCGTGGCGGAATCGAAACAGGCGAAGGCGTTCGGCTTTGATGGCAAGACGCTTATCCATCCGACACAGGTCGAGCCTTGCAACACAGTCTTCGCCCCTCCTGCCGAAGCCGTGCAGCAATCGCGTGACGTGATTGCTGCGTTCGCCGACCCGGCGAATGCCGGCAAGGGCGTGCTGAAGGTGAACGGCAAGATGACCGAGCTGTTGCACCTCGCGCAGGCAAAGCGGATGGTGGCGGTTGCCGAAGCGATTGCTCAGAGAGAGGCCGTGCAGTGACCCTTAAATCCGATCCTGGCAATTTCTTCGAGGACTTCGTTGTTGGCGACGAGCTGATTCACGCAACGCCGCGCACCGTGACGGAAGCGGATGCAGCGCTGTACACGGGGCTGACCGGATCCCGCTTTGCGCTCTATTCGGCCGACACGTTTGCGCAGGATTGCGGACTGCCGAGCGCGCCGCTCGATCCCCTGCTCGCCTTTCATGTCGTGTTCGGCAAGACGGTGCCGGATATCTCGCTGAACGCCGTTGCAAATCTTGGCTATGCCGATGGGCGTTTTCTTTCACCCGTCTTCCCCGGGGACACGCTGCGTGCGGTGTCGGAAGTGATTGGCGTCAAGGAGAACTCCAACGGCAAGACCGGCGTCGTGTGGGTTCGCACGCGAGGCTACAATCAGGAAAATGACGAAGTCCTCAGCTATGTGCGCTGGGTGATGGTCAACAAGAAGGATCCAAGCCATCCCGCTCCCAAAGCCGTTGTGCCGGAGCTGCCGCAGGTGGTGGATCCGAAGGAGCTGCCAGAGCGCAGCCTCGATGGCGCCGAGTACAATTTCGTGCTGGCCGGTTCGCCGTTCGGATTTGAAGACTACGAGATCGGCGAGAAGATCGATCACGTCGACGCCTTCACGGTGGAAGAAGCTGAACACCAGATCGCGACGCGGCTGTACCAGAACACCGCCAAAGTTCATTTCAACCAATTCGCACAGGCGCAGACGCCGCGCGGGCGCAGGCTGATCTATGGCGGCGTCGCGATCTCGCTGGCGCGGTCGCTGGCGTTCAACGGTCTCGCCAACGCGGCCGAGATCATCGCCATCAACGCCGGTAGCCATGTGAACCCGCTGTTCGCAGGCGACACGGTGTTCGCGTGGTCGGAAGTGCTCGACAAGGCGGATCTGGGCGATGGGCTGGGCGCGTTGCGCCTGCGGCTTGTAGCAACCAAGAACAAGCCGTGCGCGGATTTCCCGTACAAGGACGCCGAGGGGAAACACCTACCCGACGTCATCCTCGATTTCGATTATTGGGCGGCTATACCCAATCGCGGGTAGGCCTGCCTATATTGAGCCGATGTACCTGCCCGCCCTCGCCCAGCTTGCCGCCGCATTCGCCATCATCCTGTCGGTGGTGATCCGCTCGATTCGTGGCGGTGCGTCTTGGCAACAGGTGGATGAAGGCCGCGCAACGGCGGACACGCTGCGCGACCTGACGGGCATTCTGAGCCTTGACGACCTACAGGAAACCTTCGGCCCTCCCCGGCTCGAAGATGGCATTTTCCCGGTGACGCGGAATGAGGTGCGGCGGGCCAGACGAGGGCTTGGCTATCTGTTTGGCGACCGCTGGCTGGATGGCGCCTCGCTGCTGGTGGCGCTGGTGACGTTGTTGCCGATCTGGCCGCTGTGGAATACGCGGCAATGGCTCGACACGCTGTTGATCTTTGCTGGCTGCTATCAAGCTGCAGGATGGTTCGCCGCAATACGGCTAGTGCGCACGCGCTAGCGCACGCTTCTCAGGAAGCGGACAATCCAGTCAGCGAACAGCGCGTTGTCTTCCGGACGCGCGAGGGATTCGAGCGCCGCGTCGACCTGATCATCCGTCAAAGCCCGTCCCCGGCGCGCCGACCACAACGCAGCGACGAAACGATCCGAATATTCCGGGTGACCCTGCACGCTGATCACCGGGGCGTCGGTGTAGGCCAGCATCGCATGATCCGTATGCGCCGAGCGGGCCAGCGTTATGGCTCCTTCTGGCGGCGTGATCACCTGGTCCTGGTGACTGGCTGACAGTGACAGGGTGGGTCCTGCGCCGGCCATCCAGTCGAGCTGGTTAGTGACGTCATAGGTGTGACGACCAATTCCCCACCCCTTGTGGGACTTGGCCACCTGCCCGCCGAGCGCATCCGCGATGATCTGGTGGCCAAAGCAGATGCCCACCATCGGCTTCCTTGTTGCGAATGCCTCGCGAATGAAGACGCGCAACGGATCCATCCATGGCGTCGAGTCATAAACGCCGGCGGGCGAGCCCGTGATGATCACCGCCTCGCAGCGGGAGACATCCGGCAAAGCCTCGCCATCGATCAGCGCAACGCTGTCAAAGACCAGCGTTTGATCGGCTTTCGACAGTAGCGAGACGAACATGTCGGGATAGCGCGGATATTCCTCGCTCAGCCTGCCCGGCGCCCGCCCCGTTTCCAGAATCGTTACCCGCATTGACCCTAGATGGAGCGGTTGCGGCCTGCCGCCAAGAGCCTCTTCCAGTCGCGTTGACAGGGCCGATTCGAGGTCTATTACCGGGGCGCAACGCGCAGTCGCGCTGGGGAAAAGGGAGCAGGCATGTCCTCCTGGACTGACAAGCGGCCAATGTCGCCGCACATGCAGGTCTGGAAGTGGCATCTCACGATGGCCTCTTCGATCCTCCACCGGATGACAGGCGTCGGCAATTATATCGGCATCTTCATCGTGGCGGCCTGGCTGTTCGCGACGGCGGCCGGTCCCGACTATTACGAACCTCTGGCGGGCGTGGTCGGCACGATCTGGGGCCAGCTCATCCTGTTCGGCTTCACGCTGTCGATCTGCTACCATCTGATCAACGGCGTGCGCCACCTGTTCATGGACGCGGGCCTCGCCCTCAACCCGAAATTCGCCAGCTTCCTCTCGGGCCTGGTTCTCGTGTTCGCCGTTGTGCTCGCCGTGGCGGTTTGGCTGCTCTCCGGCCTCGTTCCCGGCGTAGACCCGTTGCACATGACGGGAGCTGCGCAATGAGCAAGCCTCAGCAGACCATGCGCACGCCGCTCGGCAAGGTTCGCGGCCTTGGCTCGGCCAAGCACGGCGCAGGCCACTTCATCACCCAGCGCGTTTCTGCCATCGGCCTGATCGTCCTCGTGCCGTGGTTCCTGATCTCGCTGATCGGCGCAGTGCGCGGCGGCTATGACGGCGCGCTTGCCTGGGTCGCCGATCCAATCAATGCGGTGCTGACGCTGCTGGCAGTCGGGACTGCGCTCTATCACATGCGCCTCGGCATGCAGGTCGTGGTCGAGGACTACATCACCAAGCACAGCACGAAGAACGTGCTGCTGATCCTGAACACCTTTATATGTGTCGTCCTCTTCGCCGCCGCCGCCTATGCGGTGCTGAAGATCGCGATCTCCTGAACACCTGACTCCGAGGACGTGACCGCATGACTGCGTACACATGGAACGATCACACCTATGACGTCGTGGTGGTCGGCGCCGGCGGGTCGGGGCTTCGCGCCGCTCTGGGTTGCGCGCAGGCGGGCCTGAAGACGGCATGCATTACCAAGGTCTTCCCCACGCGCTCCCACACGGTTGCAGCGCAGGGCGGCATCTCGGCCTCGCTCGGCAACATGGGCCAGGATGACTGGCGCTGGCACATGTACGACACGGTGAAGGGCGCCGACTGGCTCGGCGACCAGGACGCCATCGAGTACATGGTGCGCGCAGCGCCCGCCGCCGTTTACGAGCTAGAGCACTGGGGCGTGCCCTTCTCGCGCACCGAAGAAGGCAAGATCTATCAGCGCGCCTTCGGCGGCATGACCAAGAACTATGGCGAAGCCTCGATCCAGCGCACCTGCGCGGCGGCCGACCGCACCGGCCACGCCATGCTTCACACGCTCTACGGCCAGTCGCTGAAATACGCGGTCGACTTTTTTATCGAATACTTCGCGCTCGACCTAATTATGGAAAACGGCGCCTGCCGGGGCATCACGGCCCTGAAGCTCGACGATGGCACGATGCACCGTTACCGCGCTCAGCGTGTGATCCTCGCGACCGGCGGCTATGGCCGCGCCTACTTCTCGGCGACGTCGGCCCACACCTGCACGGGCGATGGCGGCGGCATGGCGCTGCGCGCCGGCCTTCCGCTACAGGACATGGAGTTCGTGCAGTTCCACCCGACCGGCATTTACGGATCGGGCTGCCTCATCACCGAAGGCGCGCGCGGCGAAGGCGGATATCTCACCAATTCGAAGGGCGAGCGCTTCATGGAGCGCTATGCCCCGACCGTGAAAGACCTCGCCTCGCGCGACGTCGTCTCACGTGCGATGACGATGGAAATCCGTGAGGGTCGCGGCGTCGGCACGCACAAGGATCACATCCACCTGCACCTCGACCACCTCGATCCAAAGATCCTGCACCAACGCCTGCCTGGCATTTCGGAAAGCGCGAAGATCTTTGCGGGCGTCGATCTCACAAAAGAGCCGATTCCGGTGCTGCCAACCGTGCACTACAATATGGGCGGCATCCCCACGAACTATCATGGCGAAGTGCTGACCAAGGCTGGCGGCGATCCGGACACCATCGTGCCGGGCCTGATGGCTGTGGGCGAAGCGGCCTGCGTTTCCGTGCACGGGGCCAACCGCCTCGGCTCCAACTCGCTGATCGATCTTGTGGTATTCGGCCGCGCGGCGGGCCTGCGCTGCGGCGAGGCTCTGGAAGCCAACGCCAACCAGACCGACCTGCCGAAAGGCGCAGGCGATGATCACCTCGCCCGCTTCGACAAATTCCGCAACGCCAAGGGCGCCACGCCGACGGCGAAACTGCGCGCCACCATGCAACGCGCGATGCAGGAAGACTGCGCCGTGTTCCGCACCGGCGAGACGCTGCAGAGCGGCGTGAAGCGCATCGCGGATGTGATCGCAGGCATCGCCGACATCGGCGTCACGGATCGCGGCCTGATCTGGAATACCGATCTCGTCGAAACGCTGGAGTTCGACAACCTGATCGTGCAGGCGGCCGCCACGGTGAACTCAGCAGCCAACCGCCAGGAAAGCCGCGGCGCGCATGCGCGAGAAGATTTCGCCGAGCGCGACGACGTCAACTGGATGAAGCACACGCTGGCGTGGGTCGACGACAAGGGCGCGGTGAAACTCGATTACCGCCCGGTGCACGCCTACACGATGTCGAACGACGTCGAGTACATCAAACCCAAGCCTCGGGTTTACTAGGCCCGCTTGCGGCCGAAGCTTGCGCCGACAGGCCCGTTCCGCATCGGCTTGATCATCGGGGTGGCGGGTTTGTTCTGCTGCGCTTGATACTGGGCCAGCGCGCGCTCCACGCGATCGTCGGCCTCGGTCGCCACAGGCTTCACAATGCCAGGCAGGTTCGCGCCTGAGCGCGGGTCTGGGCCATGATCATTCGGCCCCTGCATGCCGGGCATCGCGGCGAGATAGCCGACACTGCAAATCATGCCGGCCAGCGTAAGGCCAAACAGCGCCATCGGAATGGGGCCGAACGAAAAGCCGTTCATGTCCTGCCCCATCATGTAGACCAGCGCCTGCACGTCGCCGGCCATAGCCATGTGAGCGGGCAGCACGAAATTTAGAAGCAGGGCCAGCAAGGGCAGCACGACAACAAGCGGGCGCAGCAGGCGGTAGAGACGACCCGAATTGCCGATGTCATGACAGCGCCGAATATTCTGCCCATCCGTGATGGCGAGGAACAGCATCCACGGAGCGATCACGACAATGGCGCCAGAGCTGCCAAACAGGCCCGGCGCAAGAGCAAATGCCAGCCATGTGGCGACGATCAGCGCTGCGCCGGGCGCCAGGAAATAGAGCGCATAGCCCTTCTGGCTGAGACGGCCTTCGCCTGACGTCCAGTCCTTGAGAAAATTCATGGGCGCCCCCCAGCAGGGAAGCTGCCAAAACTGTCCTTAGGCTGGTTTAAGAGGACGTCGGGATTTTCGGCTCTTTGCTGCGGGAGCAGCGCTTGACCGGCATCGCCGCCACGATACCAACGGGACACAAGCTGAAGCCGCGCGTGCTGCGCCCCGGACACAAGAGGCGCTTTGCGCATCCTTCACGTCAGTTCCACATCGACCGTGTCCGGCGCAAACCGGTACGCCTTCGATCTTGCCGCCGGTCAGAAGGATCTTGGGCATGAGCCGATCGTGGCGATGCCCGCGGATCCTGGCACGGCGTTCGATTTTGCACGCAAGGATGTACGCAGTGTCGTGATCGGAAAACCGCGCGCGTTTTCGTTTCTCAAGACAATGTACGCCCTGAAGCCCGATATCGTTCATTGCCATGACGGCACCGCTGCACGCTGGCTGCGATTTGCGCCCTTCCGCCCGCCGGCGCTGGTCACCCTGCACATCCGTTACAAGCCGGCGACGATGAGCCATTTCGAAGGCGTCCACATGCTGGCCGACTGGCAGCGCGAAGCCTTGGCCGGTTTCCGTGGCCGGATTCAAAAGGTCAACAACTGGACCCCCAGCATAGCGCCCTCTTCCGCAGAAGCGATCGCTGCCGCGCGCGAGGCTGCCGGCGCCGACGCCGGAAATTTCCTTGTCGTCTATGTCGGCCGACTTGAGCATGTGAAGGGTGTGGACCTTCTCATCGATGGCTTTCGGTCCCTGCCCGATCCTAACCTGCGCCTTGCTATCGTCGGCGTCGGCCTCGATGAAGCTGCGATGAACGCACGAGGCGCGGGCGACCCACGTATCAAATTCATCGGCTATTCGAACATGCCCACGGCCTGGTATGGCGCTGCAGACCTGCTGACGATGCCCTCTCGCCGCGAGCCCTTCGCGCTTGTGGCGCTGGAAGCGATGGCCTGCAGCGCGCCGATCATCGCCACCACGGTGGACGGATTTTCCGAAATGTTTCGTGGACGCGAAGACTGCCTGGTGACGCCGGAAAGCGCCCCCGCCCTTGCCGAAGCAATCGCGGTGTGGGCGGCGCGCAAGACTGCACCCGGCATCATGCGCGACAGCTACGACATGGCGCGGTTCCAGCGTGAGGCGGGCGTCGCCGCCGTGACAAAGTTTTATGGCGACGTCATTGCTGCACGACAGCGCTGACCTTGTTTCGCCCGTGCACCGATGTTTCTGAACGGGACTTTCTGAGCGCGGGCCTGCGGCAAATTTGGTCACGGATGCGTTGATTTCAGCCCGCGCGGTTGACGCGCCGCGCTGAAGAAACAATACCTCACGGATGCAGAGCATCTGGGGTCGCCGGACCGAAACCGGTCACACAGGCGAGGAGTTTCGCGAAGAGGTGCAGTTGCACCTCACGCGCTGCCTCGGTGAGCCGCATATTGCCTTTTCCGACCAGGATGGCTGGGCCGAAAAATCCAAGGAGCCAGGACCGCCCGTCGACGTGATGGTGATCCCGCCTGAAGGTGAGCGCAGGTTTGCCTATGTCTGCACCTATGGATCGTCTCTGAAAAAGGGCGGCGATGTGATGTCGCCCGGCGGCAAGGCCCGGATGGAATTCGTGCTGGCGACGCCGCAGCGGGGAGATCCGAAAGCCGATCTCGCCATGCTGAATCTGGCGGCCAACACGGTGCGCCAGTTCGCCAAGCTGGTTCACATCCAGAATGTACGGGTCAGCGCGGGCGAAACGGTCCAGTTTTCCAAAAAGCCCAAGGCGGTGTTCGAGAACACCAAACAGGTAGCCTTCGCCTTTATTCGACCGCGCCTGCCAGCGGACGGGTTTGAGCGGATGCGCCTGCCGAACGGCGACGCCGTCGATTTCTGGGCCCCGACCCCGATCTATCGCGACGAACTCGAAGCCGCCGCGATTCACGGCACGGTCAAGCTGGCCAAGGCGCTGGAGAAGGCCGGAGTGACCGAAATGCTACATCTGGACCGCCCTTCCGCGGCCCGAAAGGCCTATGGCCTCAGGCGTTCGATCGTCTCGAAGATCAGGAACCTGTTCCGGCGCGACTAGATTGGCGCAAATACCTGATCCGCCGCGACTTTCCGGCGCTTTCAATTTACGAATCCACCGCTAGATTGCCGCCAGTTTCAGGACGCTTGGGGCCCACGCGCGCATGGTCGAACTTACGCTTCCGCAGAACTCCAAAATAACGCGCGGCAAGGAATGGCCCGCGCGTGGCGGCGCCAAGAAAACCCGCACCTTCAAGATTTACCGCTACGACCCGGAAAACGGCAAGAAACCGCGTTGGGACACCTATCGCGTCGACATGAGCAAGGTCGGCCCGATGATCCTCGACGTGCTCATCTACATCAAGAACGAGATAGACCCAACGCTGACGTTCCGCCGTTCGTGCCGCGAGGGCGTATGCGGCTCCTGCGCCATGAACATTGGCGGCGGCAATACGATCGCCTGCACCAAGGGCCACGACGAATTCTCGGGCACGATCACCATCTCGCCCCTGCCCCACCAGCCGGTGGTGAAGGACCTCGTTCCCGACCTGACCAACTTCTACGCACAGCACACCTATGTGCAGCCCTACCTGAAGACGACGACGCCCGAGCCGCAGAAAGAGTGGAAGCAGACCGAGGACGACCGCAAGAAGCTGGACGGCCTCTACGAGTGCATCATGTGCGCCTCCTGCTCGACCGCGTGCCCGAGCTATTGGTGGAATGGCGACAAGTTCCTCGGGCCGGCGGCCCTGTTGCAGGCCTATCGCTGGATTATCGACAGCCGTGACGAATCGACGGGCGAGCGACTCGACGATCTCGAAGATCCGTTCAAGCTATATCGCTGCCACACCATCATGAACTGCGCGCAGGTCTGCCCGAAGGGGCTCAACCCGGCGAAAGCCATCGCGGAGATCAAGAAGCTGATGGTCGAGCGCGCAACCTGAGGCCGGCATGGCGGGCGAGGATTTTCCCGTCACGATCTTTCACAATCCCGAATGCGGCACGTCCCGCAATGTGCTCGCGATCATCGAGGCTGCGGGCTATCGGCCGAACGTCGTAGAGTACCTGGTCGCTGGCTGGACGCGCTTGCAACTACTGACGCTGTTTGAAGCTGCTGGCGTCAGCGCGCGCGAAGTCTTGCGCGAGAAGAACACATCGGCCGCGGCGCTCGGTTTGCTTGATCCCGACGTGACGGACGACCAGCTTGTCGAGGCCATGGTGACGCATCCTGTCCTGGTGAACCGGCCTTTCGTGACGACACCCAAGGGTACGCGCCTGTGCCGCCCCGATAGCGCCGCAGTGCTTGACCTGCTCGACTGCTGGCCAGCCGGCCCCTTTGCAAAGGAAGATGGGACGCCGCTGGTCGATGCGGATGGAAAGCGGGTTGCGGGATGATGACGCCGAAGGTTCGCTCCGCGAAGCCCGGTGACTTGCAGGCGATCACGAGCATATACGCCCACGCCGTCGTCCACGGCACGGCGAGCTATGAATATGACCCGCCATCGCTGGCCGAAATGACAGCGCGCTACAACGCGCTCGTGCAAGCAGGCTTTCCCTACCTCGTTGCCGTCCATGAGGAAGGCGACGGCGATGGGAGATTGATCGGTTACGCCTACGCGGCCCCTTTCGCACGCGCCCGGCCTATCGCTTCACGGCCGAGGACTCGATCTACATTGCGTCGGACTCACAGGGCCAGGGCATCGGACGCTTGCTGCTGACCGAGCTCATCGCGCGTAGTGAGGCGTTGGGCTTCCGGCAGATGATCGCTGTCATCGGCGATGGCGAGGTGAACCAGCCGTCGGTGAAGCTGCATGAGGCGATGGGTTTTTTGCATTCCGGTCGGATCGTCGGTTCTGGCTTCAAGCACGGTCGATGGTGCGACACGGTGCTGATGCAGCTCACGATGAATGGCGGGGTGGACAGCGATCCCGATCCACGCGCGCTGGCGGAGCAGCGCTTTCGCGCGCCGCGCGCAACAGGCTGATCGACATGACGCGACGCCTTGTCAGACGCCATGAACGCGAAGTTGTTCAAGAAGCGCCTGCATGTCGCCTTTGTTAGGCATGTCCTCGCCCGAATTGAGCTGAGTTCGTTTCGGAACTGGCTGCAAATTCACTGCGTTCTCGAGACAGAAGTACTTGGTGAGCGCCGTAGAGCGTCACCACATTCGTTGAAGGTTCTTGCGGAGGCGTTGGGCCTGCCGCGCTTCGGAGGAGGCGGTCAATGTATGAAACGGCGCAGCACTCCAACAGCAAGACCCGCGTCGTCGGGATCGTCACTGCAACAGCTCTCACGTTTGCATTCGGCTACGCGCTTGCTGAAGGCATGAACCTTGACATCACGCCCAAGGATGAGCGCGCGATGGAGATGGTGATTATCACGCCGCCGCCCGTAAAACCGGTGGAGGAGATCAAGAAGGTTGAAAAACCGATCGAGGCGCCGCCGGCCGCGCCAGAGCTGGTTGCCCCCGAAATCGATTTTGTCGTCGAGACGCTGCCTGTGATGGTCGCGCCCGTTGCCGAGCCTGCACCTGTCCCTGACCCGATTCCCGCAGCGCCTGCTCCTGCAGTCGGCACGGATCGCATTGCGCCGAAGCTGAACCCTGGCGCCAAGCCGGCGTACCCGCCCGCAGCGCTGCGGGCCGGTGAACAGGGCGCGACGCACTTGCGTGTCTGCGTGAACCCGCAGGGCCGTGTGACCTCGGTGAACATTGCCGGGACTAGCGGCTCACAACGGCTTGACGATGCGGCCGCCAAGTGGCTGCGCAATGAACGCTTCACGCCCGGTAAGATTGGCGGCGTGGCGCAGGCCATGTGCGACCACGACGTGTACTACAAATGGAATCTGCAAGACGCCGGCAAGTAGCCAAAGTTTGGAGTAGAGTTCGAGACGTGCCTTTGATCGACCTGAAGCGTCTGTCGCCCCATTCGGCCTTGCCGGGTGGGGCGTTTGTTTTCAGGCCTGCGTCGGCGCGCCCAGAAACAGCGCGCGGACGAATTCACGATAAAGATTAATCTGAGCCGCCAGCGCGCGCGGCTCATCGAGCGCCTTAGACAGGATGATCCCGCCATCAGCCAGCGCCGAGAGCATGTCGGCGACGTCGGTCAGCTTCACGTTCATCCGCGGCGGATAGAGTTCCGCGATGGCCTCCAGCCGGACCGTGAAACGATTGCGCCATGCGGTCAGACCCGCCGCGTTGAGTTCGCGCACGCGGCGGTCAAATTGCCTGTCCTGATAGCAGAAAGCCGCAGTGAGGCAGCCCGGATGCGCCTGGGGGAGATTTTCGAACAGCTCCCCGAACAGCTTCATCGCAATCAGGAAAGCGTGCAGAGGATCTTCAGACAGTTCGTCAGCGCGGGCGAAAATGCCATCGAACAGCACTTGCTCCTGCGAGAGATAGCGCTCCAGCAGCGCATGCGCGAGTTCGCCCTTGTCGGCGAAATGGTAGAAGAACCCGGATTTCGTGATGCCGACGGCCACGATGATTTCTTCGATCGACGTCGCCGCGAAACCCTTCTCGAGCACACCGGCCTGCGTGACATCAAGGATGCGCTGGCGAGTGTCGCCCGGCGCCGTAGATGGCAGGGTTGAGTTTCGCAATGTGGAGATGGCCATCGTCCGTCCCTCCCCGTCTCTGGGTCACACGCGGCGGCGCCGCGTGAAGCGGTTCAGACCACGAGATCGGAGCAGGAAGAAGGCAGACGGTCTGGGATCAGCCTTAGGCTTCGTCAGCGCCGCCGGCGCCGCCGGCGCCGCGCGTGCTTGTCTTCTCAGCAATACGGGCGCGCTTGCCGGTCAGGCCACGCAGGTAATACAGCTTGGCCCGGCGCACCTTGCCTTTGCGGCGGACTTCGATCGACTCCAGCATGGGCGAGTTCACCGGGAACACGCGCTCGACGCCTTCGCCGAACGAGAGTTTGCGGACGGTGAAATTCTCGTTCAGACCCTGGCCCGCGCGTGCGATGCAGAGGCCTTCGAAAGCCTGGACCCGCTCACGGTCGCCTTCCTTGATCTTCACGTTGACGCGCAACGTGTCGCCGGGGGCGAAATCAGGGATTTTCTTGCCTTCGGTGACGCGGGCGATTTCCTCGCGTTCGAGGGTCTTGATAAGGTGAGCGGTCATCTGTCTGTCTTTCAGTCGCGCGGCTTCGCCCTTGGAAGGGGGGCGTCGCGGGAAGCGGCGTATAAATCGGGTCTGCGGGCTTTAGTCAACTCCTCGGCCTGATTTCGTCGCCAGGCTGCGACCTTTGCATGATCGCCAGAGGTTAATACCGCCGGAATCTCGCGATTTTCCCACGTTTGCGGCCGGGTATAGTGAGGGTGTTCGAGCAGTCCGGTCTCGAAACTTTCTTCCGTAAGGGACTCGGCGTTGCCTGCGACACCGGGCAGCAACCGGACGCAGGCCTCCAGCAGAGCCTGCGCGGCAACCTCGCCGCCGGCCAGGACGAAATCGCCGATCGAGATTTCCTCAAGACCCCGGCCCTCGATCACCCGTTCGTCCAGCCCCTCGAACCGGCCGCAGAGCAGTATGACCCCGGGGCCGGCCGCCAGTTCACGCACGCGGGCCTGGGTCAGCGGCTTGCCGCGCGGCGACAGATAGATGCGTGGGCGACCAGCCTGCTCGACGCTGTCTATCGCCGCCGCCGCAACGTCAGCTCGCATCACCATGCCGGCGCCGCCTCCCGACGGGGTGTCGTCGACATTGCGGTGCTTGCCGGTCCCGTGTTCGCGGATGTCGACCGTGTCGAGCTGCCAAACGCCCTGCCGCAGGGCCGCCCCGACGATCGAAACGCCGAGAATGCCCGGGAAAGCTTCCGGGAAAAGCGTGAGGCAGGCAGCGCGGAACGTCATGGTTTTCCGTTAGCTTGTCCGGAGGCGGAATGCACCTGCCACTGTATCCGCCCCTGTTTGGGACGGCCGTTCGGTGCTAGGGAACCGCGGCGTTTCTGGGAGGATATTAAATGAAACTGACCACATTCGCTCTGGCCGCCGTCCTGCTGGCCGCGCCGGCGCTCGCGCAGGATGCCGCCCCTCCCTCCGATACGATCAAGGCCGTGGTGGAAAAAGGCGTCACGATGGAAGTTGCGGGCCAGGCTGGGGAGATCGTCTACAACCCCGACGGCACGTTTTCGGGCTTCGAAGGCCAGATCGAAGGCAAGTACAGGACCGACGGCAACAAGCTCTGCATCACGCTCGAGGCCTTTGGCATGATCGACCAGTGCACCGAATACCCGGACGGCAAGACGTCCGGCGATACATTCGAAATCTCCTCGGATATGGGCCCGCTGAAAGTGACGATCCGTTCGTAAGTTTTGCGATTGAGCACCCGACGTCGGCTATCCCGGCCGGGTTCCATGTCCGGTCGACTGCGTCTTACCTATTTGTGATGTAGCGCCCGCCGACTGTGGCGCCTACAAAATGCAGGTGATGCGGAATCTTTGGCGCAAGGCAGGGGCTGGACGCGCGGCGGCGACCGCCCTCGCGCTCGCCTGCATGCCTGCCCTTTCCGCCTGCGAGACCTTCCTCGAAGCAGAAGCGGTCCGCGAGCACCCGGTCGAAGGCAAGCTGGTCGATATCGGCGGACGGCGGATCCAGATCGACTGTCGGGGCGAAGGCGGGCCGACCGTCGTGTTCCAGGCGGGCGGCGACCTGCTGGGCTCGCTGGGCTGGAAGCCGGTGATGGCGAAAGTCTCCGGCAAGACGAGGGCCTGCGCCTACAGCCGCGCGGGCATTCTCTGGAGCGACCCGGCGACCGCAAAATTCGAACCGGAGGAAGTGGCCCACGATCTTCACGCGGCGCTGGAAGCCGCGGGCGAGAAGCCGCCCTATGTGATGGTCGCCCATTCCAGAGGTGGGCTCTATAATCTGATTTTCGCCGGGCTCTATCGCGACGAGATCGCGGGCATGGTGTTCGCCGATTCCTCGCATCCCGATCAGGAAAAGCGCTTCCGGGAAGCCGGGTTGCCGACCGGCGATTATGTGACGCCGGCGGAGGAACTCGGGCTTGCTTTCAAATGGACCGGCCTGATGCGGCTGTCGCCCTATCCGGCGGACCCATCGATTTCAGACGATGTGCGGGCTTTCTATCCGAAGTCGGCTCAGGCGAATGCGCGCGAGGCGCGCAATCGGCCACGCACGATGGAAGTGGCGGGGAAATATCGCGACCTGCAGAACTGGCCCGTCGTGGTGCTCGCGCGGGAGTTGCCGGAACAGACGCAGGCGCGTAAGCGCGCCGACGCGCATGACGCCTACCTGCTTTCAGCAGACGGCCTCACTTCTGGAGCAGATACGCCGGAGGGCGAAGTTGTGTGGCGCCAGCTGCAGGCGGATATCGCGACTTGGTCGAGCCGGGGACGATTGCAGATCGTGCCGGATTCGAACCACGCCTTTTTCATCCACCGGCCTGACATGGTGGCGGCCGCGATTGATGAAGTGCTAACCGCAGCCCGCGTGGTCAGGCGGACGCCGCCGCGGGTGAGCTGGCGGGGGACGGCGGACTAGCTGGATGCCCCTTTGCGGCGATGACCGTGGCGGCCATGTCGCCTGAGACGTTGCCCACTGTGCGGAAGATGTCGGGCACGGATTCGACCGCGACGAGAATGCCCAGCAGTTCGATCGGAACGCCCATCGCCATCGAGATCGGCGCGACGCTGGCAATGAAGGAAATCTCGCCCGGCAAGCCGACCGAGCCGATGCTGATCGCGATGGCGACGAAGCCGCCGACCAGAATCTTGTCGGGCGTGAGGTCGACGCCGAACACGGCGGCGCAAAAGAAAACCACGCCAAGGTTTGCAACCGGGCTGGTCATGCGGAACACCGCAACCGCGAGCGGCAGAACGATGTTGGCCACGCGCTCGGGCACGTTGAGGGCGTCGCGCGAGCGTTCGACCATGAGCGGCAGCGAAGCGAGCGAGGAACGGCTGGAGATCGCGACGGCCAGCACCGGCGCGGTCGCGTTGGCGAAATAGCCGGCGCTGACCCTGCCCCAGAGAATCGCGAAGAGGAATGCGATCGGCACGACGGCGGCGGTCACAACCGAGACGATAACGATGTACTGCGCAATCAGGCCGACAATCCCCACGCCGGCCGTGAGGCCGACGCCTAGCGCCAACGCAAACACACCGATGGGCGCAGCCAGGAGAACCCAGCGAACGATGACGATCATCGTGTCGCCCACGGCGCGGAGGAAAGCGACCATGGATTCGCGCTGAGCTTCGGGAAGGCGCGTGGCGGCGAAACCGAAGAACAAGGCGAAGACGACCAGCGGCAGGATCGCGCCCTCTGCCGCGGCGGCGATGGGATTGCCGGGAGCGAGGGCGGCGAGCCAGGCGCCGATGGTCGGCGGCGAGGCGGGCGTCACCGGAGCAGCGCCTGCGCCCGAAATGAAAGCGGCCGCAGCGGTCTGATCAACCGGCCACAGGGCGAGGAAAGCCGGGAAGGCGAGCCAAGCGAACACGGTTGCCGCGACGAGCAGCACGCCAAACACCATCAGCGAGCGCGCTGCGAGCCTGCCCGTCGAGGCGGCATTGGCGACCGAGGCGACGCCGGTGACCAGCAGCGAGAACACCAGTGGCACGACCGTCATGCGCAGCAGGTTCAACCAAAGAGCGCCGACATACTCGACCTCGGTCGTGAAGCCGATGAGACCGGCATTGCCGGAAGCGCCCACAAGCGCGCCACCCGCGATTCCCGCGGCCAGTGCGACCACGGTAATCAGGCTCAACCATTTCAGCATGGATTATCCCAGCAGCCATTTGTCCGGAACAGATGGCCAGCCCTGCAGCGCGCTGGCAAGCTTTCGATCGTGCTTCGCCCCCTGGCGTGCGCCATGCAGCTGATCAGGGAGCGCCCCCGACCGGCAGGAGCGTTCCGACCCAATGCCTATTTCATGATCGGCAGCACGATATAGCTCGGCTGTGAGCTGGTGTGCTTAACCTGATTGTTCGCGACGATGCCGTCCTTCTCGAATTCGTTGCGGCCGCCCGTATTGAGGTTGCGTCCGTATTTCGGGAATGAGGAGGAGGACACTTCTACACGAATGCGATGGCCCGGCAGGAAGGTGTTGGCCGTGGACATGGGCGTGAAGTCGAGCTTGTAGGTCTTGCCCTTCTCCATGAAGACTTCGCGGTCATAGCCTTCGCGGAAGCGGGTGCGCAGGATGGTGTCGTCGAGAATGTAGGCAGTCCCGTCGGGCGCGACGTCGACCAGCTTTACGGCGAAGTCGGTGTCCTTCACGTCGGACGAGACATGCAGGATCGCATCGACGAAACCGGCGACGGTGACAGGCGCGGTCAGCCGGTCAGATGTATAAACCAAAACGTCGTGACGAACCTCGGCCGGGCGCTGGTCGAACGCGCCGGGCACGACGACGCCGCCATTGCAGCAATCGCCGCCGCCGATGGTCTGCACCGGGTTGAGCGGATCATAGACGAAGTTATCAGCAGACTGGCTCGCGGGCGGCGGCGAGAATGAGAGCTTGCCGTCGCCGAACATCGAGTTCGCCTTTCCGTTGGACTGCAGATAGAGCCGCGTCTCTTGCGCCTCTTTCGGCGGCCATTGGTGTGAGGTCTTCCACTGGTTGTCGCCCATCGAATAATAGCGGATCTTTGGCGTCGTTGAGGGGAAGGCTTCCGGCTTGCTCTTGAGGAAGCGGTCGAAGAATTTCCAGACTTCGCCGTTCACATCCATCGTCGTATCGCCGAGGACGCGGTCGCCTGACCGGAAGTCGGGTCCAAGCGAAGCGAAGGCGCAATGAACGCTGGGGCCGACTATCGCGTACTGGTTATCGCGCGCTTCGGCGTCGACGCCAGCTTTCGTCGCGTGATTGTAGAGCGCGAGGTTGGGGCCGATCGAAACGTCGTACCAGGAATTGTACCACAGCGCGGGCACGCCCCACTTTTCATTGTCGTGGTAGAGGCCGCCCTTGAACCATTCCGGATCATCCGGCTTTGCACGGGCGATCAGCTTCTCATTCGTGCCGGCCGGCTCGCCCAGCGAGGTCAGCATTTCGGCATAGGGCAAGTGCCAGACCTGTTTCGACCAGGTGACGTCGGGCTTCTTCGGATTGAGGTCGCTGTACTGTGAGAGGTACTGGCGCAGCTTCGGATCGAGATTTTCCGGGATCTGGGCGCGCATCGGATTGTCGGTGTCGTACAGCCAGATGGTGAAGAGCGTGCGCGGCACGCCGCCGCGATACCAGTTGCCCTGCTCGTGGAATTCGCCGACGCGGCCGATGCCGGCGCCGGAGGCCATCGGCACCATGGCTGCATGCGCAGGATGGTTGGTGGCGGCGAGCTGGAGCTGCCATTCGGCAGTGGATGAGCAGCCGAGCGTGCCAACCTTCCTGTTGGACCAAGGCTGGTCGGCAATCCAGGTGAGCGCGTCGTAACCGTCGGTGCGCGGATATCCAAGGATCTCGAATTCGCCTTCGGAAAAATAACGGCCGCGCTCGTTCTGGCCGATATAGGCGTAGCCCCGGTCAACCGCCTCGACGACCTGGCGCAGCGAGCCGCCGGTCAGCGTGTTCATGTTGTAAGGCGTGCGCACGAAAATCGTCGGCACCGGGCCGGTCGCATCCTTCGGGCGATAGATATCGGTCGAGAGGTGCACGCCGTCGCGCATCGGCATCAGCACCTTTTGCTCGACGATCGCGAGGCGTTTGAGCTCGGCCTCGAGGGCGGGCTGGCTCCATTTGGAATAATCGGTTGGCGCGTCGTCGCTGGCGGCTGGCAGAGCAGCTTGCGGCTGCGCCTGAAGCGTCAGCGCAGCCCCTGCTATGGCGGCGAGGCTGAGGCAGGCGAACAAGGTCTTGTTCATGGAGCGCGTCCCGAGCAGGTCTTTTGAAAAAGCTATCAGCGTTGCGGAGCGAATGACAATCGCGGGCGGCGAACGCGCGAGCACCGCACACAGGCCTGCTGCGCCGTGACGCCGCCGCCACGGCGGGGAGTATTCTTGCAGGGACGAGAATTATAGCAGCCTCGATTGGGCGGATCGTGCCGAGTTCGCGCGAAAAGAGGTTTCTCTCTTTATGTTTAGGTTGATCCAAGTGTTAGTCCCAACTGTTCGCAAGGCCAAAGCGGTGGGCTATATTCGGGCCGATGACGACGCAGGCTGCACAGGAAATTCCAGGGAAGGTCCCGCCCAACAGCCAGATCGGGCGCGTGGTGTTCACCGCTTTCCTGGGACTTGCGGCGATCGCCTGGATCGGGATTGCGGTGGCGGCGAATTCGCGCACGCCGGGCGTGGTCGGCCTCGCGACAGCTGTGTTCGGCGGGTTCTTTGTAGCGCTGCTGATTGCGGCGGTGGGCGGCTGGATCGCGATCAATCTGTCAGTGCCGCCCAAGCCGCATCTTCCCGAAGTGATGGGCGTCGATGAAATTGGCGGCGAAATGCATGCGATCCTGACCGACCTTGAGATGTATCGGCAGGATATTTCGCGGCAGGTGAAGGAACGCTCAGCCTGGCGCGTGCCGGCGTGTGCGGGCGTGGGGCTGTGCGCGTGGACGTTGCTGGCGCTGACCGGCGCGCCGGGCGATACGATGGACTTCATCGTGGTGATTATTGTCGGCGGGTTCGTCGGCTATTTTTGGTCGATGCACGAGCTCTCGCTGCAATACGACAAACTCTATCGCGAACGTGTGCTGCCAAGACTCGCAGCGTCTTTCGGGGAGATTACATGGCGCAATGCGGTGATGCCCGATCTTGCGCGCCTGAAGGCCGAGCATGTGTTCAGGAATTTCGGCGAAGCCCGCGCGACGAACGAACTGGCGGGGACCTATCGTGGGCTGCCGATCAACATTGTCGAGCTGAAGCTGATGAACGCCGAGGAGAAGAAAAGGGACACGACGGTTTTTGACGGACTCCTAATCGACATCGATCTTCGCCGCGACACGGAGGCGACGACCGCCGTTGTTTCCGATGCGGGCGCGTTCGGGAATCTTCGTGACCGCCTCGCCGCCCGCGGGCGCCAGCGGGTGAAGCTGGAGGATGTGGCGTTCGAGCGGGTCTACGAAGTCTATTCGACAGACCAGATCGCTGCGCGCGCCCTGCTCCATCCCGCGCTGATGGAGAAGCTGCTCCGGCTGGGCGAGCGTGGCGATTTCGGGCGGCCAGTACTGCTTTGCACCGGATCGCGTCTGACCGTGGCGACGCCGAAAGCTTTTGGCCGCGAGCTGTTCCAACCGCCCGCCTTTACCAAGCCTGCAGCCAGTCGCGAGACACTGCTGCGGCTGCGCGGCGATATCGAAGCGGCGCTGGGACTGGCCGATGCTCTGGTCGATCTTGACCACAGGTTCGGCGCTGCGGCGCGCTAACTCATCCGACGCAATCCCCCGATCGCACGGGCGTGGGATGCTTCAGACCTGGCCCAGATAGAGGGCCGGGGATGCGGGGGCGCCCGGCATGGTTGGGCGAGCCGCTTCAAGGCGGCCCTAGCGGGGCGACATGGGCAATATCTCACAGGGGGTGGGGCTAAGCGGGGCTCGTCCCCCCCAATCTGCTTTCGCGCGTGGGCGTTGAGTTTGTTGGGAAAGATGGTTTGCGGCCGGGATTGGATTCCGCGGAATTGCCGGGGGGCCGCTCCTCCGCCTCACCGCGAAGACGCGGCGATCCAACTCCCCGTTCTTCGCACTGGTGGAGGCAATTCCCCTCCCACTGAACCAGTTCGACCGCTGAGCAGACCTTGACCCCTTCTCCCATCCCCTTACTCCCGCGCTCCCAACACTCGACCCGGCCGGGGTTTGATCCCTCGGCGGCGCCTGGAGAGAACAATGTCCCGCAAGAAGAAGGGCGAGCCGGTTCATGGCTGGCTGGTGCTCGACAAGCCGGAGGGCGTGACCTCGACGCAGGCGGTGGGAATCTGCCGGCGCGTGTTCAATGCGCAGAAGGCAGGACACGGCGGCACGCTGGACCCGTTGGCGTCGGGCATCCTGCCGCTGGCGTTTGGCGAGGCGACCAAGACGGTCGGCTACGTCATGGAGGCGGACAAGGATTACGTGTTCACGATCCGATGGGGGTCTTCGACGACCACACAGGATCGCGAGGGCGCCGTGACGGGGATATCGGGCGTCCGGCCGGCTCGCGCAGCGATCGAGGAAGCGCTGAAAGGCTTCGTTGGCGAGATCGAGCAGACGCCGCCCATCTATTCCGCGATCAAGGTTAATGGCGAGCGGGCCTATGACCTGGCGCGCGACGGGGAAGAGGTGGAGCTGCAGCCGCGCACCGTGGTGGTGCACAAAGCCGAGCTGGTCGATTGCCCGTCGGAAGACTTGGCGGTTATCGCGGTTACGTGCGGAAAAGGGTTTTATATCAGGGCTCTCGTACGTGACCTTGCGGTTGCCCTAGGGGCCGAAGGGCATGTGGCGGCGCTGCGTCGGACACGTGTCGGAGCATTTTCCGTTGACGGGGCAATTGAGCTTTCAATCCTGCAGCAAATGAGCGATAAGGCCGCGCTGGACGACAAGCTTGTTCCCCTCGAGACCGCGCTGGACGACATCCCGGCGCTGGCCATCACCAGGGAAGAGGCGTCCAGGCTCAGGCAGGGCCGAGAGATCGTACTTCTGCCCCATCAGGTCGAGGCGTTTCGGGAGATGCGCCGTCCTCGTCAAGTGAACGGGGAGGATGCTTCCCGCATTTGTCTGGCCACTGAAAAGGTGGGCGAAGGACAATTCGGTGTTGCCCTGGGTGAAGTCCGGGCCGGCAGATTCATGCCGGTTCGCGTGTTCAACCAATAGACTGGCCACACGGCCCAAGGAGAAACCCGATGTCGATCACGCCGGAGGCAAAAGCCTCCCTGATCAAGCAATTCGCCCGCACCGAAGGTGACACGGGCAGCCCCGAAGTGCAGGTCGCGATCCTTACGCATCGCATCAACTACCTGACCGACCACTTCAAGGAGCACAAGAAAGACAACCATTCGCGCCGCGGCCTTCTGAAGATGGTCTCGCAGCGTCGCCGACTGCTCGACTATCTGAAGTCGAGAGACGAGGCTCGTTATCAGACGATCCTCAAAGAGCTGGAACTCAGGCGCTAGGCCGGGTTCCTCCCCACCCGCCGGCCCACCGGGGTCCGGCGGGTTTTCGTATGCAGAAAGAGAAAAATACGATGTTTGACATTCAACGCGTCACGATCGACTGGGCGGGCCGTCCGCTCACGCTGGAAACTGGCCGCATCGCGCGGCAGGCCGATGGCGCGGTTCTGGCGACCTATGGCGAGACGAGCGTGCTCGCCGCTGTCGTCTATGCGCGCAAGGCGAAGGAAGGCCAGGACTTCTTCCCCCTGACCGTGAACTATCTCGAGCGTTATTACGCGGCTGGCCGCGTGCCGGGCGGATACTTCAAGCGCGAAGGCCGTCCCACCGAAAAAGAGACGCTGACCTCGCGCCTCATCGACCGTCCGATCCGTCCGCTGTTCGCAGACGGCTTCAAAAACGAAGTGCAGGTCACCGTGACCGTGCTGTCGTATGACCAGGAAAACGATCCGGATATCGTCGGCATGGTTGCAGCTTCCGCAGCGCTCGTGATTTCCGGCGCGCCGTTCGCTGGCCCTATCGCGGCTGCCCGCGTCGGCTACAAGGATGGCGCGTACATCATCAATCCGACGCAAGAGCAGATGGAAGGCTTCGAGCTCGACCTCGTCGTCGCCGGCACGACCGAAGGCGTGATGATGGTTGAATCGGAGGCGAAGGAGCTTTCGGAAGACGTGATGCTTGGCGCGGTGAAAGCCGGCCATGAGTCGTTCCAGAAAGTGATCGCCGCGATCATCTCGCTGGCCGAGAAAGCCGCGAAGGAGCCGTTCGCGTTCGAGAGCCCGGATCACTCCGCGCTGCTCAAATCGATCCAGGACATTGCCGGCGCGGACCTCTCCGCCGCCTACAAGATCAAGGACAAGGGCGAGCGCCACGACGCCGTGAACGCTGCGCGCGAGAAGGCCAAGGCCGCTCTCGTGAAGTCCGAAACGAACCCGACGGGCGCTGATCCGCTGGTGTTCAAGGAGCAGTTCAAGGAAGCCGAAGCGAAGGTCGTTCGCGGTGACATTATCCGCACTGGCTCGCGCATCGACGGCCGCAAGACCGATCAGGTCCGCGCCATCGTCTCGCAGGTCGGCGTCCTGCCGCGCACGCACGGCTCGTCGCTGTTCACGCGCGGCGAAACGCAGGCGCTGTGCGTCGCGACGCTCGGCACCGCCGAAGACGAGCAGTACATCGATGGCCTCGAGGGAACGAAGAAGGAGAAGTTCCTTCTTCACTACAACTTCCCTCCCTACTCCGTCGGCGAGACCGGTCGTGGGGGCTCTCCGGGCCGCCGTGAAATCGGCCACGGCAAGCTGGCCTGGCGCGCGGTGAAGGCCGTCCTGCCGAAGGGCGAGGACTTCCCCTACACGCTGCGCATCGTCTCCGAGATCATGGAATCGAACGGCTCGTCCTCGATGGCGACCGTCTGCGGCTCCTCGCTCGCGATGATGGACGCTGGCGTGCCGATCACCCGTCCGGTCTCGGGCATCGCCATGGGCCTGATCAAGGAGCCGAACGGCATTGCCATTCTCTCCGACATCCTGGGTGATGAGGATCACCTCGGCGACATGGACTTCAAGGTCGCGGGCACCGAAGTGGGCGTCACCTCACTGCAGATGGACCTGAAGATCGATAGCGTCACGTTCGACATCATGAAGACGGCCCTCGCTCAGGCGAATGGCGGCCGCCTGCACATCCTCGCCGAGATGAACAAGGCGATGGACGGCGCCCGCACAGAAGTCTCCGAGAACGCTCCGAAGATGATCTCGATGAAGATCCCGGTCGACAAGATCCGTGACGTGATCGGCACGGGCGGCAAGGTCATCCGCGAGATCGTCGAAAAGACGGGCGCGAAGATCAATGTCGAGGACGACGGCACGGTGAAGATCGCGGCTGTCGAGAAAGAAAGCCTCGAGATGGCCCAGAAGTGGATCCACAGCCTGACGGCTGAGCCGGAAATCGGCGCGATCTACGAAGGCAAGGTCGTGAAGGTTATGGAGTTCGGCGCATTCGTGAACTTCTTCGGCGCTAAGGACGGCCTCGTGCACGTCTCGCAACTCGCCGCAGAGCGTGTGAACTCGCCGTCGGACGTCGTCAAAGAGGGCGACACTGTGAAGGTGAAGCTGCTCGGCTTCGACGATCGCGGCAAGGTTCGCCTGTCGATGAAGGCCGTGAACCAGGAAACTGGCGAAGCGATAGAAGGTGTGACGGACGACGGCCCGACGGGCGATCGTCCGCCGCGCCGTGAAGGTGACCGCGGCGGCCGTGGCGGCGACCGTGGTGGTCGCGGCCGTGGCCCGCGCCGCGAAGGCGGCGGCGGCGACCGCGCCAAGGAAGGCGCGGAATAACGCGCCCTTCCTGACCTGAAAATCGAAACGGCCGCCGGAGCATTCCGGCGGCCGTCTTGCTTTTGCGACGTGAGCGGTCCGAAGCGTTTAAGCGCCCACTGGAAACCGCAGTTCGAACTTGACGCCATTCTCGCGGGTGGCGGTGGATTTGCCCTCGAGCTGTTGGGAGAGGCCGCCAATGAGGCGGGTGCCAAGGCCCATTCCGCCCGAGGGGGTTTCGGACATGCCGACACCGGTGTCGATGATGGTGAGGACCGCTTCATTGCCTTCCAGCGGCCGTTCCAGCGTGACGGAAACACGCCCCGCCCGGCCATTCGGGAAGCCGTGCTTGAAGGCGTTGGCGACAACCTCGTTGACGATGAGACCGAGCGGAAGCGCCTGGTCGGGCGAGAGACGGAGCGGGACGAGGCGCCATTCGAGATCAACGCCGGGCGGCGCTGAATCGCGCAGGCCAGCGAGCAGCTTCGCGAGATAGGCTTCGGCGTCGAGCGCGCCGAACTGGTCGCTTTCATAGATGTGCTGGTGCACAGCCGACATGGCGGCGATGCGGCGGATGAGATCCTCCTTCATCTGAGCCGGGGCCTGCTGAAGCTTAACGAGGGCCGCAACCTGCTGGAGGTTGTTCTTCACGCGGTGGTGAATTTCCTGGAACAGGACGCGATTTTGCGCGAGGGCTTCCTGAAGTTCGGCGCGCGAACGTTCGTGACGCATCAGCAGCATGATGGCCCAGCCGCACAGGGCCACCATCACGATGAAGACCGGCGCCGCGACCAGCGCCGTGGAGGCGGTGCGGGTCCAGAAGCGTTCGGTCGCGTCGGCATGCGAGCGGCTGGCGATAACGATGAGGCCGAGATCTTTCAACGACTGGTAGCCGACGGTGCGCGGGATGCTATCGACCGGCGAAGCGGGCGAGATGTAGACGCCGTCAGGCGCGTTCGGCAGGTGAACCGTGAAGAGATCGTGGCTGGACAGATTTATGCCTTCTGCAGGAACCGGATAGCGCGTGACCACCCAGCCATCGTCGCGGACGACGCTGACCGTGGATTCGACGCCCAGCGCCACTTCGGCCCAGACTTCGGACAGAGTGTCGGCCGGAAGAAGCGCCGATACGAGGCCGGCGAACTGCCCGTCGCGCTCAAGCCGCCGGGCGATACCGAAGAAGCGCAGCGCGCCCGCCTCACCGAGGAGCGGGGTGATGGTCCACGGATCACCGTCCCTCAGCGCGATGAAGGCCGCGTTGGTGGCGACGTTAGCGCCGCGCTGGCCATTGCGCATGATTGTCGCGCCGGCCGCATCGTAGATTAAGGTGATGCCCTCGCCCGGGCCGGAGGGCTTTGGTTCGAAGGCGAGGGGATCGGGGCCAAGCGCCTCGTCCACGCGACGCAGACGATCGAGCGTGCTTTCGACGAGATTGCGGACGTTGGCCCCTACAATGCGGGTGGCGGCGGCAACGCGGTCTTCGGACGCGCGGGCTTCGTCACGTTCGCTAAGCCAGATCAGGGCGGCGGCGAACAACGGCACGAGAATCGGGATGAGCAGAAGCAGGCTGACTGCCGCCCGAATGCCACCAGGCCGTGTCTTGTGCAGCTGCAAAGCAGTGGTCACCAGAACTCCCCGGGGCGGCGCGTGTCGGCGCATGCGTCCCTGCTACAATCTAGGTCCGTGGCGGGAACGGCAAGGCGACGTTACTGCGCGATCGCGCGAAACGCAGGGTTAATACCACCTTGCATGTGGCGAGCGCGAACGTGCTTGACCGAAAAGGCCCGAATGCTACCCCGGTCTGGCGGGTGGACGTGTCGAGGACAGGCGTGACAACAGACTCCGGCAGTGACGCAGGATTCACGACAGACCCCGGCATCCGGCTGCTGACGAAGATCGGCGATTTCGTCGAGCCGCTAACCCGATTCGATCGGGGCCACCTCACGCTTGAAAGCAGCCAGCATGAGAGCGTCGACGTCATCGCGCGGCAGGTTTTCCGCGTGGCGTTCGAGACGGTGCGCAGCGAGGGCAATGGCGGGCTGCCGGAAGGCGTGGTTCAAGCGGCGAATGTAGCAGCTATGGCGCGCGCCAGCGAGGCGCAGCTGGCAGCTTCGCGCGCGGCGGTGCGCACGCGGCTATCGGCCTGGGCGGCAGAGCATGGCGAGACGCCGACGGCGAAGCCTGCGGTCAGCGACTGTTTCACGACGCTCGCGCCGATAGGGCATGTGGCGACGTGCGAGCCCTGCCAAGGCGCGGGCAAGATCCCGTGTTCGCTATGCCAAGCGGCGGGCACGCTGACCTGCGAGGCGTGCGAGGGACGCGGCGGCAATCCGTGCACGGCGTGCAATGCGACGGGCGAGGTGACGTGCAAGACCTGCAAAGGGATGCGCACAGTCGTGACGCACAAGGAACGCAAGGTCTACGACGAGGAAACCAATTCGCATCGCGTCGAGCATGTGCAGGAGACCGTGACGTGCGAGACTTGCAACGGGGCGGGCCTCACCAAGTGCGGCAAGTGCAACGGGCGAACGACCATCACCTGCGCGTCGTGTCATGGGCAGAAGACCATTCCGTGCACGCAGTGCCAGGGTTCAGGATACCTGCGCTGCGAGACGTGCGGGGGCGAAGGGCGGCGCCATTTCGTGACGCGGATCGAATGCGCCATACGCGAGACATTCGAGACAACGGCGCGAGCGAGCGATCCCGAAACGGCGGCGGTGCTGAAGAGGCTGAACAGTATCGACAAGGTGCTGGGACTGGCGGGGTCTTACCGGGTTGTGGCGGAGACGAGCGCGGATACGCTGAGCCGGGACACGAGGGCGGTGACGCCGGTGACGACCGTGACGGTGGTGGCGGGCGGCGCACGTGCGCAGGTGCAGGCCTACGGACCGCAGCAGGACGTTCTGGACTATCGCAACATCGCCGGGATGCTGCTGTCGGACGATCTTCGCGTGCTGGAAGACAGGCTTCAGACGACGCGCCTTCTGCCGCCGCGCGTGGATGCGGGGCTGCATGAGTCGCTGGCGACCGTACTGGCCTCGGAAGCCAATGTCGCGATCGTCGAGAACGCTGCGAAGAAGGATCAGAGCGGCATTGTGGGCCTGTTCAAGGGCGTCGTGACGGCGGACTATATCGCGCGCGCCGGCGCGGCGATGAAGAAGGCGATGACGCGCAGCTACGCGACTTCGATGGCGAGAGGTCCTGTGGCGGTTCTGGCGATTCCGCTGATCCACATGCCGATCGACCTTATCGTGCGCGGGACCGGCCAGGGCGGGCGGTTGATGGCGTTGCTGGGCGTGATGTTGATGACGTTCTTTGCAGCGCTCGCGGCGCATTACTGGGTGGTGCACAAGCTTCAGGAGACGCTGGCTCCCGGCGGCGCGCCGAAGATTCCGCGCATCGTCGACAAGCTGAATCTGACATTGCAATGGCTGGCCGCGGCGGCAGGCGTTGCAGCTGTCCTGACGCTGGCGGCAGCGAGCCTGACCGGCCTGCTGTTCCCGATGGCGCCGGCGGTGGTTTCTGTGCCGTAGATGGTGCGGGCGGAGGCGAGGCCCCCGCCCGTTACCGGCGATGGTCCTCAGCGCGCAGCGCGGCTGCGGGAGGAGTCGACGCCGTGATCTGTGTCCTGAGCGGCGGCCACCAAAAGCGCCGCTTCGGAGGCGAATGCTGCGCGGGCAGGCGTGAAGGCGATGGCTGCGGTAATCGCGAGGGCGGCGAGCGCAAGGATCTTCTGGCTTACCCGAGATGTCATTGGACCCGCCCCGCGTCTGTTCGTCGTGTCTCTGGCGTGAATCGATGACAGGCGTCTGACAGCCCAGCCTCAGTTCGATGAAACAAACGCGCCGGCTTTGCAGCGCGGCGATTGCGCGAATTAGAACCCCTCCCGTTGCCGGAAAGGGTTCTGTCTGACGTGTTCGCAGATGATCAGTCGGCGGCGACAGCCGTCGCGCCCGAATGGATCTGCGTCAGCTGCGGATTGTTGATGCGCTTAACGGCGGCGTCAACCAGCTGGTCGCGGCACTGCTCGTCGACCAGACGCATTGCGGAAGGAGCGCCAATGCGACAGGCGCGGGCGGCTTCGACACGAAGCTGACGATGCAAACGGGCGGCGCCTTGAGCGCCGTCGAGTTGAGCCTGGCGGAAGGTGAAATGGAAGGCGAAGGTTTCAGTGGGCGCGGGCGTTTCAGCGAAGACTGGAGCAACGAGTGCGGCTGCAGCCGCAAGGCATGCAATCATTCTGGACATTGGGGCTTCCTCATGGGGAGCCATGGCTTTTGACCATGGCGGGTCCGGACTCTTTTGGTCCGATACCTCCCACCTGCGACGCCGGTCCCAAAAATCAATTGGAAAAGTGTCTAACATGACCACTATTCTATATCCGCCGCCCCTTCCGTCGGCATCGCGGATATCCATTGCCTGATCAGGGCGAGGGCCTTTTCATCGGTCACCGTGCGACCGAGTTCGGGCATTAGGACGCCGGGCTCGGTTGATTCGATTCGGTGGACGAGAATCGACTGATCCGGGTGACCTGGCTCGATGACGAAGAGATCGTCGCCCGACCCCCTGCCCGCCGCAGTGGGACGTTTATGGATGCCCCAGCCGGTGGGGTCAGTTTCATTCCAGGCGAGGAAGAGCCCTGAGTTTGACGCGCCGCCAGCGGCCTTGTGGCAATGGGCGCAATTGATGTCGAGCCAGGCGCGGGCGCGCTCTTCGAGCGGCGCGTCGCCATAGACGGCAGGCGCCGCGGGGGCGTCGGCTGGCGCGCCAGTGAGCAGGCCACGCTCTATCCAGTCGGCGAGCTGGTTCACGCCGGCAGGGCCGACATGATTGAGATTGCGCGCGCTGGGGCCGATGGGGACGAAATCGTCGCCCGTGGAATGGCATTCCTTGCACTGGTTACGGTTCGGCACCGCATAATCGATGGTAAGCGGCTTGCCTTCAGGCGAGATGGTCTCGATCGGCTGACGGCCGCCGACGGGGGAATAGGCCGCTTCGGTCTGCTCCTTGTTCCAGATGTAGGGATAGGCGACCCAGCCTTCCGGTTTGTGGATCAGCACGCGCGTTTCGATGTAGCGCTCGTTGAGTGCGGGGTCGCGCATGTCGGGCGCGAAGGCGAACGTCTTGATGAGAGCGGAGCCGACGGGGAAGTCGAACACCGTATCCGGGTTGTAAGTCGCGCTCTGGCCTTTAGGGACATAGACGAGACGATGCTTGGCTGCGTAGTCCGAGAACAGCGCATTGACGAGATCGTAGGGCCGCACGCCTTCGGACGGCGCGGCGCCGGCGTTCGCGCTGGCGAAGAAGCCATAGTCGGAGAGCTTTGGCGCAGGATCGGCGGCAAGAATAACGCTGGCGCGCGGGCCTGGTTCTGGCGAACACGCAGCAACTGCGAGCGCCAGCAAGCCCCCCGCAAGACAGAAGGAGACAGCTTTCACGTTCAGATCAGGCGCCTTCTTTCGCGGCGACGGGCTTCTGGGGCAGCACGACAGGCGCAGGTTCCCGGATCTGCGTGTCGGGCTGGCGATCCATGGAGGGTTTGGCTTTTGTCAGATCGGGCGGCGTGGAGATGAGGCCGAGGCTGATGAAGCCGACTTCCGGCTTCTCACGGACGACGATGCGGACGTCTTCGGTCTTGTCGCCATATTTGGTGACGCCATCCCAGACGATGGCCGGAAGTTTGCCGCCAAGCGCCGGGGCGAGCGACTGGAAAAGGCCCTGCGGGTCGTTGCCGCCCTCGCCATAGGTGTTGTCGCGGATAACGAAGTCGCGCGGCAGCGGATTGTAGTCGGGGTCCTTGAACGTGTTCGAGTAGGACACGATCAGGACATGCGCCGTCTTGTTCTTGTCGAACGTGTTGCCGAAGACGTGGACGTCGCGGTTCGCCATCAGAAGCACGCCCGTGCCGGTCGGCACGCTGGCGACGATATTGCCGGGCGGGGCGAAGTTTGGCGTGTCGTTCTCGAAAATCTGGTTGTTGAATACGCGCGTGGAGTGACCGCCCTTCTTCGGCAGGTCGGGCAGGTCGAACACCAGGATCCCGCCGGCATTCTTGGTCGCGACATTGTCGTGGACGTCGGCGCGCGTGGAGTTCTCGATCTCGATGCCGGCGACATTGTACTCGGCGCGGCTGTTGCGGACGATGATGTTGTCGGACTGGCCGACATAGATGCCGGCATCAGACGCGCCCGAGACGGTGACGCCGTCGATCAGCACGTTGGTTGATTCGACCGGATAGACGCCATAGGCGCCGTTTGTGGCGAGCGGGCCGCCGGTCCATTCAACCTTCAAGTCCTTGTAAACGATGTCGTCGGCGCCCTTGGACTTGATGCCGTCTCCCTTGGAATCCTGCATCGTGAAGCCGGTGAGCGTGACCCCGTCAGACGTCACGAGCAGGCCCTCGCCCGCTCCCTTCTGACCCTTGAAAGATATGACCGTCTTGTCGATGCCGGCGCCCTTCAGGGTGACGTTATCGACCGTGAGCGAGAGGCCCTCGGTGAAGTCGAACGCGCCCTCGCCGATCTCTATCGTATCGCCGGGCTTGGCTTCGATCAGGAGTTTCTGAAGATCGGCATTGGCAGTGGCGCTGGGCGCGAGAGCCGCAGGCTTGGCTGGCTCGGTCGGGCCGCAGGCCGCGGCAAGCGCCAGAACCGAAACACTCGCGATCATGCTGCGCATTCCGCTCTCCCTTGTGCTGTTTTAACGGGAGTGTCGGGTGACGCGTGACGATGTCAAGCGAGCCTGAAGCCCTGCCGGCAGGGCAAACGCAGACTAAAGCGGCCGCCCTTCCGGGGGAAAGGGCGGCCGCGGCAACCAGCGCGCGAGATAGACGCGGGTCGCTAGATCAGTCGATCGCTAGTTGGTCAGCGCCCACAGGACTAGGCCGGTAGCGGCGGCGACGAGCAGGATGTCACCGCTGTTGTGGTCGCGATAATAGTACTCGCCGCGACGCGGAGGCGGCAGGCGATAGCGATGATAATCGTTCACGACGACATAGCCGGTGTAGCGGCGGTGTTCGAACCGGTCGCCACGACCCCAGTAGTGGTGATCGCCGCGGGTGTCGTACCAGCCACGGCCGTTATAGCGGTCGCTGCGGCGATCATCCCGGCGGGCATCGCGGTAGCCATCGCGATAGTCGCGGTCGTTCCAGTCACGGTCATGACCACGGCCACGGTCGTGGCCACGATCATTATGGCCGCGGCCACGCTGGTCGGCGAAGGCCGGCGCAACAGAGCTAAAAGCAATGAGGCCAGCCATCAGTGAGGAAGCTATGAGACGCATGAGGCACTCCTTTCAATCTCGTAGCCCCATAAGAACGCGCAGCACCTGAACAGAGCTAGACTCATCTGTTCATCTTCGAAAAGATTCAGCGCGCTGGCAAAAAGTTTTGTAAATTCAGCCGATTGCACAAGCAGATTTCGTGAGAAAAACTGCAGCGCGCATGGCGAGGATGTGGCCGCGCATTCATTTGCGACACAGCATGAACAATCGTTGTCCGACGTTCATGTTTACGAACCGCGAAGGATGTATTTCACGCCGCGGAACGGTTCTCGCAAATGTGCAGCGCGGCTTCGATCCAGGCTTTGACGCGCGGCCGGTCGGGGATTGCAGCGCCACGCAGGGCGCGATCGCCTTCGTTCGACTGGGCGTAGAGCGTTATGGCGTCGATCAGGAAGTCGAGGTCGGCTGAGGCGAGGTCATCGATGCTGTAGAGGCCTGCGCCGACGA
This sequence comes from Hyphomonadaceae bacterium, assembly GCA_016714495.1. Taxonomy (GTDB): domain Bacteria; phylum Pseudomonadota; class Alphaproteobacteria; order Caulobacterales; family Hyphomonadaceae; genus UBA7672. The sequence goes on from JADKDU010000003.1 coordinate 320,799, forward strand.
GAAGCTGGGCGTTCGTGCCGTTCAGTTCGGGCACCGAGCAGGCCAGCAGCGCCTGCGCCTGCCAGTCCTTGATGACGCCGGCATTGATGTGGCCGGCCTTGATGCGGGCGGCGGCGTCTTCTGGCGCGAGGGCGAGGAGATCACCCACCGTCTTCACGCCGATGATGGCAAGGCGGTTGGCGGTCTTGGGGCCGATCGAGGGCGCGTCGACCACCGCGGCTTCGCGTGAGAGGCGGATGCGCGAGATGACCGGCGCGGGCGCCGGGGCTCCTGCGGGGGCGGGCGCGGTGGCGACAGGGGCGGGCTGTTGAACAGTCTTTGGCTTTTCAGGCGCGGCGGGTTTGGGCGGAGCGGGTTGGGTTGCGGTCTTTGTAGCTTTGATTTTCTTCGTCACGCGCTTTTCCGCGCCCTGCCCGTTGGCGGCGCCGGCTTCGCGTGGCCATTGGCAATCAAGCGTGGCAAGCGGAACCTTCAGCACCTCTTCGGCGAAGAGCTTGCGGACAACCTTGTCATCGTCGCCCAACGTTTCACGGACTTTACCGGTCTTGCGGAATTCCTTGAACTGGGTGGCGACCAGCTTTTTCTCGGCGACGTGCTCGATCCGTTTCAAGACCATGCGCGCGGGCGTGTTGGCGAGGATCGCCACGGTGTCGAGCACGAGGCTGACGGGCGGGGCCTCGGCCTTGGCTTCGGCGATGGCGCGGTCGAGCACGCGGGCCAGCATGACGGAGGCGTAGCCCAGGAGCGCTGCGACGACGTCCTTCATTTCCTGATCGAGGCCCTCGACGGGGCGCTTCACGCCGACGGCAAAGTCGTAATGGTCGATCAGGGTCTCATAATGCTTGTTGGAGACTAGCGCGCCGTTGCGGACCATCTGCTCGAGCCAGTTATCGCCATCGGGAATGGGCACATCGGGGAAACCGAGTTCCTGCGTGAGGATCAGAAACAGTTCCGGGAAGGCCTTAGACAGCGACCATTCGACGGCGCGGTGGATGGTGTTTTCCTCCTCGGTCTGGTGGGTGTGGAAGGGTTGTACCGGATCGACTGCATAGTGGCTCATGACGCCGGCGCAGTAGGCGGCGTGCTTCCAGTCCTGAGCCTGCATCGCGCGGACGGTGCGGCGATACCATTCGCGCGCGGCGGCGGGAGCGCCGCCCCAATCCTTGCCTCCATTGGCCCCGTCGCGGACGTGAAGGACGTGATTGCGGAAATCCTTGAAGACCTCGTCGGGCGCCTTCGCGCCTTCGAGATAGGCGTCGCGATGCTTGAGGAAGACGTTGCGCCAGCTTTCGGCGTCTTCGGATTGAAGGTGCTCAAGCGCCATCACCGCGATGCGGTGGTGATTGCTGCGGCATACCGAATCCAGAACGAGCCGGTAACAGGCCGACATCGAACGCTCTCCATTGAAAATATGAGATGGAGTGGGCGTTATTTCGGTTAGCGGCAGGTTAAAAGGTCGACTTCTTTGGCCCGTTTGGCCGGTGAAATGCGCCTTCCTTTGTGGACATCAATGGGAAGGGCAAAGCCGATGGATACAAATACGGAAGCCGTGAAACGCCCCGGGGCGATCACCGGCATCTGCGTAGTAGGCGTGCTGGGCGTCGTTGGCCTGATTTACCTCGGGAGCTCTGGCGCGCTTTCCGGAGCGCCCGACTGGTACATGCCGTATCTGACGTTTTCGGCAATCGTCGGACTAACGGCCCTGGCGGGCATGTTCATGATGCGGAAGTGGGGCTTCTATCTTTATGCCGCCCTGTTTGCGTTGAACCAGCTGGTGATGCTCACGACCGGGTTGTGGTCGATCCAGTCCGCCCTCGCGCCATTGATCGTGATCATCGTGGCCTCACGCCATCTGGCCGCAATGCGGTAGGCGTAAATCCGGGTTGGCGTTTGACGCAACGCTGCACAGAATGACTGGCGATGACACATCATCGCCGGAGCCTTCAATGCGCATCTTGATGATTGTCGCCGGAATCGCCCTGCTCTCCGCCTGTCGCGAAAAGGAGCCGGAGGTTGCCTGCTGCGCTATCGAGCCGAAGGCCAGGTGCGCCAGTGCGCTCATCGGCATGGGCGTGACGCCAGAGGAAATGGCGATCGTTATGAGCGGCGACCGGATCTGCCCGTCAACCACCCTTTCGGCGGAGCGGCTGCGCGAATTGGATGCGGAATGGCCGGCAGCCTGCCGCGAGGCCGGAACGATGAGCCCGGCATTTGCAATGGCGTCGGGGCAGTGCGCTGCAACCAGCCCGCTGGGCGGCATGGATGATTATCGCCCGCCCGCCGGCGTTGACCTGCAAGCGGCCGAGGCGTGCGTGGCCGGGCTCGTCTCGCGCGGGCTGAGCGAGAGGGAAGTGTGGCTGGTGGCGCGTGAGCCTGAGGGCGTCTGTCCGAACCTAGGCATCGATGAGCTGCGCATTCGCGAGATCATTGCGAAGGACTGGGACGCCGCGGGCTGCAGGCAGTTCACGAAAGAACAGATGTTGCATGCTCTGGATAGCGGCGCCTGCGGGGGCGAAGCGGACTAGCGCTGACGCGCGCGGAAACTCGCAGAATTAATTAGCAGCGCGCCTCTGGTGCAGCAGCCGGCCGCACCCATGTCCCGCCGACGGGCCGCTGCACAAGCGCGCCCGCGGGTTGGGGACTACCAGAAAAGGGGACCATGCATGCAGGCCTATATCCTCCTCGACAGATCCGGATCGATGCAGTCGCTCTGGGTCGAGGCCCTGTCCTCGGTCAACGCATACGCAAAGGAACTAGCCAACAAAAAGGACGGCCCGGCCGTCGACAGCCACATCACGCTCGCCGTTTTCGATGAACAAGCGGGCCTGCAGTTCGACGTGCTGCGCAGGAAGCAACCGGCGCTGCATTGGGAGACAGTGACGGACGCCGACGCGACGCCGCGGGGAATGACCCCGCTGCTTGATGCATTGATTCGCATCATCGCGCTCGCCGACGCCGACAAGCCGGACAAGGCTGTCATCGTGGTGATGACGGATGGACAGGAGAATGCCTCGAAGGAAGTGACGCGCGATGGCGTGAAGGCGGCGCTTGAGCGGGTGAAGGCCAAAGGCTGGGAGGTCGTCTTCCTTGGCGCCAATTTCGACAACATTGCGGATGCTTCCTCCGTCGGCGTCGATGGCGGCAAGCAGATGGCGATGTCCGCCGGCACGATGAACGAGTCGATGGCCCGTCTTGCGAAGAAATCCCGCGCCTATGCGGCCGCGCCAGCGGGCGCGGCGCCGATCGAGTTCGACAAGGCGGACCGCGAGATTGCCCAGGAGAACAAGTTGAAGGCGCAGAACTAATCGTCAGACCAGACACCTGACGAGACGGCGAGCGCGGGCAACCACGCTCGCCGTTTTCTTGCGCGGCTAATGCCGGAAGTGGCGCATGCCGGTGAAGACCATGGCGAGGTCGGCTTCGTCGGCCGCAGCGATAACCTTGTCATCGTTGACCGAACCGCCGGGCTGGATGACCGCCGTGGCGCCGGCCTGCGCTGCCTGCATCAGGCCGTCGGGGAACGGGAAGAAGGCGTCGGACGCGCAGACCGAGCCAATGGTGGCTGGATCCTGCTTGCCGAGCGCCGCAGCCGCATCCTCGGCCTTGCGGCGGGCGATGCGGGCGGAGTCCACGCGCGACATCTGACCAGCGCCGATCCCGACCGTAGCGCCGTTCTTGGCGTAGATGATGGCGTTGGACTTGGTGTGCTTGCAGACGCGGAAGGCGAAGATCATGTCCGCGATTTCCTGCGGGCTGGGCTTGCGTTTGGTGACGACCTTAAGGTCCGATTCCATGATGCGGCCAATGTCGCGGTCCTGCACCAGCAGGCCGCCGGCGACGGTGCGGACCATCACGCCGGGCTTCGAGGGGTCGGGGACGCCATCGGTGAGCAACAGGCGCAGGTTCTTTTTCTTCGCGAAGAAAGCCAGCGCGGCTTCGTCAGCGCCGGGGGCGATGACGACTTCGGTGAAGATGTCGGTGATCGCTTCGGCGGTGGGGCCGTCTAGCGGCACGTTGACGGCGATGATCCCGCCGAAGGCCGACGTGGAATCGCAGGCGAGCGCGGTCTTGTAAGCTTCCAGCGCAGTCTTGCCAGCGGCGACGCCGCACGGATTGGCATGCTTGATGATGGCGACGGCGGGGCCTTGCTTAGGATCGAATTCGGCGACGAGTTCGTAAGCGGCGTCCGTGTCGTTGATATTATTGTAGCTGAGTTCCTTGCCCTGGATCTGGCGGGCTGTGAGCACGCCTGCGCGCTTGTCGGGGCCGGCATAGACCGACGCCTTTTGGTGCGGGTTCTCGCCATAGCGGAGCGTCTGCTGGAGCTTGCCGCCGAAGGCGCGCCAGTCGCCAGCGTCTTCTTCCAGCTGCTTCCAGTACCATTCGCTGATGGCTGCGTCGTAGGCGGCGGTGCGGGCGTAGGTTTTCGCGGCGAGGCGACGGCGGGTCTTGAGCGTCACGCCGCCCTGCTCCATCTCTGCGATGGCGGCATCGACATCCGCGCCATCGGTGCAAACGGCGACGAAGTCTGCGTTCTTGGAAGCGGCGCGCAGCATGGCGGGGCCGCCGATGTCGATATTTTCCACACAATCGTCAAAGCCGGCGCCTGACTGCACGGTGGCCTCGAACGGATAGAGGTTGATCCAGACGAGATCGATCGGCTCGATTCCGTGATCGGTTGCATCCTTGGTGTGAGTTTCGAGGTCACGGCGATAGAGAAGGCCGCCATGGACTTTCGGGTGCAGCGTCTTCACGCGGCCGTCCATCATTTCCGGGAAGCCGGTTAGATCGGCGACGTCGCGAACCTTCAGGCCCGCTTCTTTCAGCGTTTTCGACGTGCCGCCGGTGGAGACAAGATCAGCGCCAAGAGCGGCGAGTTTCTTCGCGCGTTCGACCAACCCTGTTTTATCCGAGACCGAAATCAGCACGCGCTTGACCGCAACGCGATCGGGCACGTTCTTGGGGGCGGCTTTAGGCGGGGACATTGGCGGCTCCAGCACTGGCTGGGCGCCCGATAGCATCAACCCGGCTGTCTTAAAACCATCATCCTTGCCACAACTTGTAGGGCAGGCTTGACTAGCTGCTCATCTCGAAGTTTTGCCAGTCGAGCCGCGCGCCAAACGCCTCCCAGGCGCTCTCCAGCCCGCTTGCGTCGACAATGCTCCACAGACGCCGGATGGCCGCAGAATCACCGCTCACGAGGAACATGGCGGCGCCGCGATCCACCGACAATTCGCTGGCTTCCAGATGAGCGCCGCTGGCCTTGATCGCTTCCAAGGTGCGCCGGACAAGCTGATCCTGGCGATCACTGTCGCAGTACGCCTCGCCTTCGAACATGAGAACACGCATTTCCATCGCAAAGAGATGGCGATGGGCGGGCTGCGGTCAATACCGCGGCTAGTGGACGTTCAGGGAAGGCTCGCCCCAGGCTTCGCCGTCGAAGATTTCCGGCGCGAGGGCCTTCATCATGGACAGGGAGGCGTGCGGGTCGCGGCGGGCGGCATAGGAGACGATGGCGTCCAGCCGGGCCTGCACCTCCGCAATGGGTGGGGATTTTGACCAGGCGACTTCGAGCACGCCATCGATGCGTGTGTTTTTCACCTGCTCGCGATCATAGAACACTGTCTCGGTCAGCTTTTCGCCCGGACGCGGGCCGGTGACACGAATGAGGATGTCCTGGCCGGGCGTGAGGCCCTTCATGCGGATCATCTTCTCTGCCAGTTCGATGACGCGGACAGGTTCACCCATGTCGAGCACGTAGAGGATCGCGTCTTCCGATTCCGATTTTGCCGAGAGCGCAGCTGCCTGCAGCACGAGGGCGGAGGCTTCTTCCACGCTCATGAAATAGCGCGTCATGTCGGGGTGGGTGACGGTGACAGGGCCGCCTTCTGCGATTTGCTTTTCGAACAGAGGGGCGACGGAGCCCTTGGAGCCGAGCACGTTGCCGAAGCGCACAAGCGAGAAGCGCGTGCCCGGCGCGGTGGGCGCGTAGGCCTGGATGAAGAGTTCGGCGGCGCGCTTGGTGGCGCCCATCACATTGGTGGGGTTCACAGCCTTGTCGGTCGAGATGAAGGTGAAGCTTTTAACTCCCAGCGTTGCGGCGATGGTGGCGCAGCGGCGCGCGCCAAGCACGTTGGTGAGGATCGCTTCGTTCGGATTCAGCTCCATCAGCGGCACGTGCTTGAGCGCGGCTGCGTGGATCACGACGTCAGGGGCGGCTTCGCGCATCGCTTGTTCGAGGCGAATCTCGTCGCGGACGTCGCCGATCACCATGCGGCGGACCACGTTCGGATAGGCGCGGGAAAGTTCCTGGTCGATCTCGAAGACGTTGAATTCGGAGGAGTCGAACACGGTGAGTTCGGCCGGGCCGAGAGCCGCGCACTGACGCGCCAGTTCGCCGCCAATCGTGCCGCCGCCGCCGGTGATGAAGACGCGCGCGCCAGAAACGAGTTCGGCGACCGGCTCCATGTCGAGGCGACGTTCCGGGCGGGCAAGAAGATCGGCTGGTCGGATCGGTTCGAGAAGCGCCTTCGGACCGATGCGCAGCAGCGTCGCCTTGCGGGCTGAAGCGACGGCAAGGGCCGCTTCCATCGTCCGGCGGTCTTCCGGCGGAGCGGCGATGGCTATCCAGGGCAGCTCGCCGAAGCGGGCCGTGTAATGGTCGAACAGCGTGGCGAGCTGGCCAATGCCGCCCATCACCTGCACGCCTTCGATGTCGCGGCCGAAATGCTGGCCGGATGTCTCTACGATGCCGATGGTGCGAATGGGCGGACCGGAAGAGGCCTTGCGGGAGGCGCGCAGAGCTTCCGCTACGTGACCGGCTGGGCCAACGACAAGGGCGCGAGGCGCATAAGGCGGCTCGCGGCGGAAGATGGCGCTAAGATCGCCGGTGTTCCGTCCACGCGCCCAGAAGCGCACGATCATCAGAAAGGCCAGCCAGATCGGGAACTGGAGATAGATGCTGGTGAGCGGATAGTCCTGCAACGTTTTGGCCAGGATAAGGATTGGCAACGACATCAGGTGCGTCAGCGCGACGGCCTGGAAGAGGCGCACGACGTCGCGCAGCGAGGTATGCCGCCAGACCTGGCGATGGACGCCACGCAGCCAGAAAGCAAAGGCGGCAGCGACCCCGAATGCGATCGCGACAAAGAAATCGAGCCAGGTGGGGGCGCCCCGATCCGAAAAATAATAGGTAATCTGCGGCGCGAGATACATCGCGATCATGCCGCTGATGATGTCGTAGCCAAAGCAGGCGGCCTTGGCCTCGATAGCCGCCCTACGGGCGGAAACCTCAAGGTTACTCACGCACTCTCCCCCTGAACACCGGGTTCGACTCTCGACAGCGCCCACCGCACCCGATTAGGCGCCTGAGACCCGTCTGCCCCAGGATCAGCTACTCCCCGTATCACAAGCTGCCGCGCTCTCTGCGCGACCTCTCCTCCCCAGTAACGCGAATTTTCGACAGAAAGCAAAGTCTCGCTGCGGAACCGCCAAACGCGATGGCGTCTGGGCAGTCCTAGGAATACAGTCCTATCATCCGGACCGTCCGCCATCTGCACGTCCGGATGTAGATGAAAGCGGATTTCAAAGGGGATTAGGCCGCCCGGGAAGCTGGAGGCCGTTTCGGACATGGGACGGGAGAGGCTGTCCTCGCCGGTTATCCGCCCGCCATTCATCGCAACGTAAAGCCGGCGCCGGTAAATCAGCCCGTGGCGGACGCGCCACCCGCCATGCTGGCCCTCGACGAGATATTGGTCGCCCTCCTCCATCCGGCGGATTGCGAGCTGATCGGGGCCTTCCGGAACGCGCACGCCAGTCGCCGGATCGAAGGTGAAGACTGCTGAGTCTTCACCATTCAAGGAGAGGACGGAGTGGGCGGCCGTGCGGCGAGCGGCGTCACGCAGTACGGGTTCTAGATCCGTATTGGAGCCGCAGGACGTGATCAAACGATCAGGCCCGTCATCAACCGTCATAGCCAAAGCGCCGGCATGGGCGTGGGCGCCGTTGGGCCGCTCGGGGCCGGGACCGGCGTCCAAGTAGACGGTCAGTCCCTCGGCCTGGATGCGCTGGTAGGCGGACAGGCGGGCGAAGGAGAATTTCGAGTTGACCGACCCATGCGGGCGCATGGCGGCCTGGGCGACGCCGTTCGAACTATCGCCTCCTCCGTTGGCCGGAAGCAGTCCGCCATCAGCCTGCTGGAAGAAGGAGAGCATGGCGGCCATGCGCGCCTGAAGCTTGGTCAGGAAGCTGGGGGCGTTGAGGCCGAGGCGAAGAAGAAGTTCTTCGACAGTCTGGATGTCGAGCATGGCTTCGGCCAGCGCTTCGGGGCTGCGGCTGGCGTGACCTCCATCGGGCAGGATCTGCGCCGTGCACTCGGCTTCAAGCATGGCGAGACCGGCATCGAGGCTCTTGCGTCCGTCATCGGTCGCCGCGCCGCCGAGGCAAAGCGCGACGGCGATGCGGAAACGGCTGACGGGATCTGTTTCCTCGACGCCAGAAAAATGGAGATGACGCAGCTGGCGGCCCAGCGTTTCCATGACGGCGATACGCGCCTCGCCCTCAAATGGCGCAAATAGCGATGGACCTGCGCATAGCCAGTTGATCAGTCGATCCGCCGTGACCGACAGGCGCCAGGCAAAGTTCTCCCATTTTCCGTAGGCTTCAGCCCAGGCGACCACCAACGCCCGCGCACGGGATTGACCTGCGGGGCCGAGGCTCGCCAGATCGCGTAGCCAGTGGAAGCGGTGGATCCGGTCGGTGAAATGGATTGATGGAAAGGCCGGGCCCCAGGGCGAATGCCCCTCCGGCGTTTCGATGTGGGAGACGCCGAACTTCCACTTGCCCGCGAGAATGGCTTCGCCACGTGCGCGGTTCACCGGGCGATTGTCCTTCGGCAGCGCAGTCAGACTGCTGGGGCCCGGGCCGGAAATGCGGAGGCGGTGAACGGGCGATACGTTGATCCCCATGCCGGACTTGCCGGTCAGCTCCAGCCATTGCGCGTCTTCGGCTTCACGCCCGGAAGGTCCGAGAGGTGGGAGAGCCATGCTCCCTCACCCGCGCGTGCTGGCGGCTGGCCCGGCTTCGCGGATGGCGGCGATCGCCGCCGCGTAATTATTCGGCCCCTTGCCGAATACGGCCGAGCCGGCGACTAACGCGTTGGCGCCAGCGGAGATAATGGCGCCGGCATTCTCGGGGATCACGCCGCCATCGACTTCGAGAATGGTCTTCAGGTTGACGCGGTCGAGCTTGGCGCGGATCGCCTCGATCTTGCGGAGCTGGCTTTCGATGAATTTCTGGCCGCCGAATCCGGGGTTCACGCTCATGACCAGGATGAGATCGAGTTCTTCGAGCACCGGATCGAGCACATCGGCGGGCGTGGACGGATTTAGCGCGGCGCCGGCCTTCTTGCCGAGCTTCTTAATGACCTGAAGCGTGCGGTGGAAAGGCGGGCCGGCTTCGGGGTGGGCCGTGATGATGTCCGCGCCGGCGGTCGCGAAGGCTTCGAGATACGCGTCGACCGGCGAGATCATCAGGTGGACGTCGAACGGCTTTTTGGTGTGCGGACGCAACTTCTCGATGACGCCGGGGCCGATGGAGATATTCGGCACGAAATGGCCATCCATCACGTCGATATGGATCATGTCCGCGCCGGCTTCGTCGACGGCTCGGATTTCCTCGCCAAGACAAGCAAAGTCGGCCGCCAGAATCGAGGGGGAAATGAGGACATCCGCCATGAGGGTCGGCCTAGCAGCGAGGGTTTGCGGACGCAAGGCGAGGAGGCGCGCAACGCACACTTCCGATACGAATACCGCCCGAAGGGGCGCTCCGGGCGGCTTGTTGGGCTGACAACTGAAAGGCCTAGTTGTAGCCGATTGAGGAATTCTGCGGGATGACGCGGGCGCGCTGACCGTATTCGATCAGCACCGGGGTGCCATTTGGAATGGCGTATTCGCCAGCCTGGGCGACCGAGACAAGTTCGCCCGAGCGCAGGCGGATCGTGTAGGCATAGCCGGTCTGCGCCGTGGCCGAGTTGCCGACCGCGTTACCTAGGACGCCGCCGAGGATCGCGCCGCCGATGGCGCCAGCCGTGTTGGCTTTCGAGCCGCCGCCGATTTCACTACCGGCGAGACCGCCAAGCGCAGCGCCGGCAAGCGTGCCGACTTTCGAACCCTGCGAGGAGCCCTCGATCTGGATCGGGCGCAGGCCAACGACCGTGCCTTCCTCGACACGGGCGACCATGCCGACTGAACCACGATCATAGGTGTTGGCGCCGAGGCCGCTGGCGCAACCAGCCAGCGCAGTGGCCAGGATCGCGAAGGCGATCGCGAAAGCTTTTTGCGGGCGGGCGATCGTCGAGGCGCGCAGGCCTTCGACCGGGGCGACCGTCGCGGTGAAAGAGGATCCGTCCATCACGCACTCCTGTGGGACGGAATTGTCCGGGAAGGTCCCCGCCCCTACACACAAAGTTATACCCGACGCGGCTGAACCGCCGCTGAACCCAATCGTACGGTTTCGTCGCTTATCCGAGGCAGGATTGTGTCACTCCTGACAGCGCGAAAGTGTTGTCGGGTTCGATTTCAGGAATGGAACCGCGATCAGGCGCGTTCAAGTCGGGCGATGTAGAAAATGTCCGATTTCATTGACTCGAAAGCACTTTCGTCCGTGGGCGATGCAGCGGCGACACGCGGCATCCTGTCAGGCGCGGGGGCTGTGATTACGTCGCCGTCATCTGTTAACGCCGCTTCGAAGCCGGGGACCTCTTCCGGAGTGATTTTAACGCGCCGCCAACTTCCTGAAGCCAGCGCCGCCTCGACAATGTCGCGGCCTTCCTCGGGTGTTGGCGTGCATACGGAATAGACCAGACGGCCGCCCGGGCGGAGCATGGCGGCGGCGACTTCCACCAGCTGGGTCTGCGTCGCCGGGAAGCGCGCCATATCTTTTGGATCGCGACGCCACGCGCCCTCGGGATGGCGGCGGAGGATGCCGAGAGCCGAACACGGCGCATCCAGCAAGATAGCGTCGAGGGGTTCGGAGGGGCGCCAGGTGCGGGCGTCCTGCTCGACAATTGTCATGGGAAGACGGGCGCGCTCGGCGTTTTCGCGCAGGCGTGTGATGCGCTGGCGCGAGACTTCGACAGCCGTGAGCCTGGCTCCGGCTGCGGCGAGCTGCATTGCTTTGCCGCCCGGAGCAGCGCACAGGTCGGCAACGCGCTTGCCGTCGATGTCTCCCATGAGCTTGGCCGGGAGAGAGGCCGCAACATCCTGCACCCACCACGCGCCGTCGGCGTAACCAGGGAGGTCAGCAAGCCCTGCCCCGCTGGCGAGACGCACCGAATCCGACGGCAGAACGATGCCCCCTAGTTTTTCCGCCCACGCAGCGGGATCCGCACCGGGCTTCAGCGTGATGTCGATGGGCGGCTCTTCAAGCTGCAGGCGGGCCATGGCGTCAGCGCGCTCAGGCCCGAGCGCGGATTTGAGCTTCGCGGCCATCCATTCTGGCCAGACGGAGGTGGGCGGCGCGTTGTGGAAGGCGTCGGCTTCGCGCGCCGCGCGGCGCAAGACGGCGTTGACGAGACCGCCGCCCCGGCGGGCTTCATGCCATTTGCCAGCAGCCTCGACCGTGGCCGAGACAGCCGCGTGATCAGCGACGCCAAGCATCCAGAGCTGTGCAGCGCCGGCGCACAGGACGGCGCGAACTTCAGGCTCCATGTCGGCCAGCGGCCGCTGCACCATGCCGCCGAGCGCGTAGTCGATCCGGCCAATCCCGCGCAGCGCGGCGCCGGCGATGGCGCGCGCAAAGCCACGATCGGAACCCTCAAGCCGCCGGAAAGTCTTGCTGGCATCCATCGCGGCTTCGAGGTCGAGACCCTTGTCGAGCGTAAGGTGTAACAGCTCGGCAGCCGCGAGGCGGCTTTGCCAGCCGGCGGCTTCGTTTCGCTTTTCGCGTAGGGGTCGGGCCATGGGCGGCTGGTAGCTGCTTGATGGATCGCTGGCCAGAGGCGGCATGCGGAGAGGCGAGCCCTGAAGCAGAAATGCCCGGCGCTGGGCCGGGCATCGCTGCTTGTTTGGATTGGGCGAACCCTACTCCACGCCTTCCATCTCGGCGGCCTGACGATGCAGGCGCTGGATGCGGCGCTCGGTCGGCGGGTGCGACGCGCTGGCGGTGCGGCGTTTGCCGTGCAACGGGTCGATGACGAAGGTGTGGGCGGTGGCGGGGCTGCGCTCGGCGAGCGGGTTCAGCAGCGACATGGTGTGGCGCTCGAGCTTGAGCAGCGCATTGGCGAGGTTGACCGGAGCGCCGCAGATTTCGCCGGCGTGCTTGTCAGCAGCGTATTCGCGGGCGTGGCTCTGGCCGACACGGGCGACAAGGCCGGAGACGATGCGCGAGACACGTTTGCGCTGGCCTAGTGGGTAAGCAAGCGTGCCGAAAATGGTTGTGAGCACAACGGACAGGGCTGAGCAGACGCCCATGGCGAGTGCGTCGCCGCGTTTAACGTGCGCAAGCTCGTGCGCAACCACCGCCGAGACTTCGGCGCGGCTGAGCGTCTTGAGCAGGCCGTCGGTCACGGCGATCGAAGCGTGATTGGTGTCACGGCCGGCGACGAAGGCGTTCGGCTGGAACGCATCTACGATGTAGGTGCGCGGGCGCGGCATGTTGGCGCGCATGGCGAGGCGGTCGCAGTCGGCCACGAAAGCCCGGATCATCGGCGAGGGATCGTCAGAGCCGACTTCGCGTGCGTTATGCAGCTTCAGCATGATCTTCTCGGCGTACCAGAAGACCACGATATGGAAACCAAGCGCAATCAGCGTGCCGGTCAGCGCGCCTTCTTTTCCGGCAATGGACCAGCCCCCCCCCGCGAAGGCGAGGTGGATCAGGAGCATCAGTCCGGCGGCCTTTAAGTAGCTCATGAAAGCTCTCTCAACACTGGTCGTCGTCCCCCCGCAGGGGAGGTTTAGCTGTCTTGGTAAAAGCATCCTTTCCAAACATGAAAAAATTGGTGAACGTGCCGGCCATGAGCGACGAAACAAACACATCGAATGAAGCGCGTGGCGCTGAGGACTCAGTCGCGACCGCCGCCGAACAAACCCAGGTTATTCCCGGCGCTGCGCCCGGTAAGGCCCTGAGCCCGGAAGCCATCCGCGCGCTCGAGGAAGCAGAGGCGCGGCGCCAGGCCGCGTCCCGGCAAGAATTGCCTACCGAGATCAACGGCCGCCGCGAGGGCGAAGAACCCACCCGCTATGGCGATTGGGAAAAGAAGGGTCTAGCGGTCGATTTCTAGCCGTTGGAACTCCCTCGCAAAGCGTCTTGCTTTCCGCCCGTCGGAGACTTGGAGTTAACCTCGCCAGTATTCACTTGCCGCACGGCACGGCGAATGCATCGGACGCCCGTCATGATACGAATTTCCCGTCTTCTCGCAGCCGTGCTGGTGCTTTCGTTCGGCGCCGCCGCTGTCGCAGGCCCGTCCTTCGCCGATGGCCGGAAAAGGCCGCCGCGCGTGGCGGCGCCGCCTCCGCCGCCGCTTCGCATCCCACCGCCGGCGCCTCCGGTCGCGCCGGAACCCACCCCCATCAAACTAGCCCCGCCGTCGATCGTGCTGCCGTCCAATTTTGGCACGGGGGGCGTCGGAATCGACATCAATGGCGGCTCGAGCGGCGGCAGCCGCGTGATTGTCATCTCAGGCGGCTCGGCTCGCGCTCAGGCTTCAGCCTCGGCCTTCGCCTTTGCCGGCGCTTCTGCGACCGCTTTTGCTGGCGGCGGCAAGGGCGGTGGCGGCGGCAATGGCTGCGGCTGCAAATAACCGGCTTCTAGAGCCAGCCTCTTAGTTGTTCGTCGCGCCAGAGATGGGCTGAGCCAATCAACGGCGCGGCCTCCGACACAATCAGATTGATCGGGATCGGCTTCATCAACGCAGCCCGCGGGCCGCGCTTGTAAAAGCGGTCGAGCGCGGCGCGTTCCCTCAGCCACGGCTCCAGGCGTTGCGAGACACCGCCGGCGATGAACACGCCTCCCGTGGCGTTCGATACAAGCGCCATATTGCCCATGGCGGTCATCACGGTGCGCGCCCGCAGCCGGCAGAATTCGAGCGAGACCGGGTTCCCCGCATATGCGGCGTCGATTGTCTCGGCTTGGCTGAGCGGCGCGGGCTTCATGCCCATGACCCCGAACAACGCATCACGCGTGTCTTCATAGCCCACCCCGCCGGCCACCATTTCGTTAGACACGTAGCCATGCTGGCTGCGCAGCTTTTCGGCGAGTTTCCATTCGATATCGGTTTCGGGCGTGAAAGCCTGATGGCCGCCCTCCCCGCCGATCACGACCCAGCCCGCATCGACCCGGCGGAGTAAGCCAACGCCGAAGCCGGTGCCGGGACCGCCAATGGCGCACGAGCCTTTTGGGTCGCACTCGCCGGGCGCGATCTGTCGAAGCTGATCGCCGGCAAGTTCCGGCGCCGACCGGGCCATGGCGATGAAGTCGTTCACCGCCACCAGCCTGTCGACGCTCAGGCGACGCCGAACGGCTGCAAGATCGACGGTCCAGCTACGGTTGAGAAGTTCGACGCGCGGGCCGCCCGTGACGCCAGCAAAGCCAAATGAGGCCCCTGCATAGTCTGGTTTCGTCTCCGCTAGATAGACGTCGAGTGCAGCTTCGAATGTCTCGAAGTCCGCACCAGCGCGCTTCCAGACGTCCGAAAGTGCAACCTCCCCGCCGCTGACGCGCGCCAGTGCAAAACGCACATTCGTGCCGCCGGCATCCCCGACCAATATTGCCCCGTCCTGCATACATGACCTTAAGCTGCCCATCGCGTCAGCCGCAACGCTGTCTTCCACGCTATCAGTGGACGGATTTCCTTGCATTTTGTCTTGCCGTTTTGGCAGGGTGTTCGCGATCCCCTCCACCGAAAGGAACCCCCTGCACGATGCCCCATGCCACGCCGCTGATCTCGCTTCTCACCATCGGCCTGGGGTTCGCCTTCGTGTTCGGTATGATTGCCACGCGGCTAAAGCTGTCGCCGCTGGTGGGCTATCTGGTCGCAGGCGTTGTGATCGGGCCATTTACACCGGGATTTGTCGGCGACCCGCATCTTGCGGGCGAACTCGCCGAGATCGGCGTGATCCTCCTCATGTTCGGCGTCGGCCTGCACTTCTCGCTGAAAGACCTGCTCTCCGTGCGCGCGATCGCCATTCCGGGCGCTCTGGCGCAGATCGGCGCGGCGACCCTGCTCGGTCTGGGCATGGGCACGCTGATGGGATGGACCGTCGAAGCCGGCATCGTCTTTGGCCTTGCCCTGTCTGTCGCCTCGACCGTCGTGCTGTTGCGTGCGCTGCAGGAGCGGCGCGTGGTGCAGACCGACAAGGGCCGCATCGCGGTTGGATGGCTGATCGTTGAAGACCTCGCCATGGTTCTGGCGCTAGTGCTGTTGCCGACATGGGCCGGCATACGCGAGCAGATGGCGGAGGCTGGCGGCTTCACCTGGGCGCAGGCGCAGGAGATCACGATTGCGGTGCTGCTCACGCTCGGCAAGGTCGGCGCGTTCATCGTGATCATGCTGGTCATCGGCAAGCGAGCGATCCCCTGGCTGCTGCATCGCGTATTGCATCTGGGATCTCGCGAACTGTTCAGGCTATCGGTTCTGGCAATTGCACTCGGCGTGGCGCTGGGCGCGTCCGAACTGTTCGGCGTGTCCTTCGCGCTTGGCGCCTTCTTCGCCGGCATGATCATGGGCGAAAGCGAGCTGTCGCATCAGGCGGCGAACGAGACGCTGCCGCTGCGAGATGCGTTCGCCGTGCTGTTCTTCGTCTCAGTCGGCATGCTGTTCGACCCTCTAACGCTGGTGAACAACCCTTGGCCGCTGCTCGGCGCACTAGCGATTGTGGTCGTGGGCAAGTCACTGGCGGCGCTGCTGATCATGGGCGCGTTCAAGCAGAAGCGCGAGAATTCTGCTCTGATCGCGGCAAGCCTCGCGCAGATCGGCGAGTTCTCCTTCATTCTCGCCGGCCTCGGCGTAGGCTTGGGCCTGCTGCCGGAAGAAGCGCGCGACCTGATCCTTGGTGCGGCTATCCTGTCGATCGTTCTGAACCCGCTGGTCTTCCTCGTCGCCGACCGCTTCACGCCAAAGGCAGCGCCAGTGGAAGCAGAGCCCGTGAGGGCTGGCTCGCCCGGCCGCGCGATCATCGTGGGCTATGGCCGCGTGGGCTCGCGCCTCGGCAAGGCGCTGGGCGCGGCGCGCGTCGACTATTCTGTCATCGAGGACCGACAGGAACTCGTCGAAAAACTTCACGAGCAGGGCCTCCCGGCTGTCGCGGGCAATGGCGTGTCGATCGAGACGCTTAAAGCGGCCGCTGTGGAATCAGCTCAGCTTATCTACATCACCGTGCCGGATGGCTTCGAGGCTGGACGCATTGTGGAGATCGCGCGGCAGCTGAACCCCGGCATCCGGATCTTCGCCCGTTCGCACAATGATGCGGAGATCGACCACCTGCGCAGCTTCGGCGCCGACGTCATCATCTCGGGCGAGGAAGAAATCGCACAGGCGATGATCGATGCAACAGGTCTCGCCAAGCCCGTTGGCTCTGCAGTGTGACGGCGTCCGGATCGCTATATCGTATCATTGTAATCGTTTGATTTTGAGAGCTGCGCAGCTTAGGGAGCGGCATGGGTGATGATCACGCACACGCGCACGCCGGGCATGGCCACGACCATGCGCACGATCATTCACATGGCCATCATCACCATGGCGACGAGAAGAATGAGAGCCGGATCGGTATAGCCGCACTGCTGACCGGCGCGTTCATGGGTGTCGAGTTGGCCGGCGGACTTATCTCCGGATCGCTGGCGCTGATTGCCGACGCCGGCCACATGCTGTCGGACTTTGGCTCGCTGGCGTTGGCGTGGATCGGCTTCCGCATGGCGCGGCGTCCCGCGAACTCGCGGCGCACTTTCGGCTTCAGGCGCTTTCCGGTGCTAGCGGCGTTCGTAAACGGACTGACGCTGTTTGCGATCGTGGTGTGGATCATCGCCGAAGCGATCGGGCGGCTGAACAATCCGCATCCCATCGAACCCAACCTGATGCTGTGGGTCGCGGCTGCCGGCCTCGCCGTGAATGTGGTTGCGTTCGCAGTCCTGCACGGCGCGGACCGAGACAATCTGAATGTGCGCGGCGCCCTGCTCCATGTCGCGGGCGACCTGCTGGGATCGATCGCCGCGATTGTGGGGGCGATCATGATCATGAACACGGGCTGGCTCCAGATCGATCCAATCCTGTCGGCGCTGGTGTCGCTGATCATCTTGCGTTCCGCCTGGTCGCTGACCTTCGAGAGCGCGCATATCCTGCTCGAGGGCGCGCCGCACAACATGGATCTAGACAAGGTGACTCACGACCTCGAACACGTCGAGGGCGTGGTCGATATCCACCATGCACACCTGTGGTCGCTGGATGGACGACGGTCGATGATGACGATGCACGCGCGCATTCGCGAAGATGCTGCGGGGCCGGCTGTGGTCGCCCGCATCAAGGCGCGACTGCACGACACCCACGGCATCGACCACGCGACAATCGAGATCGAAAGCGAAGACTGCGCAGACGCCGAATGCGCCTAAGCAGCAAGGACGGCTTGCGCCTCGGCCGCGCGTTCTGATTTCGTAAGTTTCGCGGCGCCGTAGAAACGCGGTTTGATCGCGGGGAACCACAACACCTTGCCGAGGCCTTCGACGAAACGGCGATAGGCAAAGGCGCGGCCTTCCGTCTTGGCGAGAAAGCAGCCGAACGCCACTGCGCCGTAAACCACGGTCTGGCCGGCGCCTATGGCCATCCAAAAAGCGATGGCGGAAAGATCGCGCTTGGGCCCGGTCCATGCTTTCGTCGCAGGGCCTTGCCCATAGGCGAAGGCGCGGCGCAACGTGTAGGCGAGCGTCACGCGCGAGGGCTCAGGCGTTTCCCAGACGAATGCGTTGGGCGCCCAGGCAAAGCGGGCGCCGGCGGCTTCCATGGCCTGGAACAGGAGATCGTCCTCACCACCGATCTCGTTGCGCTCGATCGAGAATGGCTCCGCGGACGGAAGCGCACTGCGGCGAACAAGGCTGCATCCGCAGCCATAGAAGATGTCGATGACGCCCTCAGCGTGATCGGGTTCGCGCGCAAAGAAGGCGCTGAAATACGCCTCATGAGCGCGCGGCTTCGCTGCTAGCTTCGTTCGCACTGGCCCAAACACAACATCGGCCCGTCCCTCACGCTGCACACGCAGCAGCTCGGTCAACCAGTCCGAGGGCGCAATCTCGTCATCATCGAGGAAAGCGATGATCTCTCCCCGCGCCGCTCGCAGACCGGCATTTCGCGCATTGGCGATGCCGGCGCACGGTTCGTGAATCACAACGACGCGCTGGTCGCTAAGCGCCCGCAGCGGTTCAAGCGCTGAGCCTGCAGGGTCATTGTCGACCAGCACCAGTTCGAATGACGCATCGCACGCCTGCGCCAACGCGGAGCGCGCAGCTTCAATCGCGCGGTCGGGGCGGCGAAAGGTCGGGATGATAATCGAGACAGTTGGGCTCATGGGAGCCGTACGTTACGCGAGGCAGGTTGCGGCCACGTTTACATGCCGCAAGTGCGTTGAAATGTCCCGACTTTCACTTCGCACTGCACGGTCTGACGCGGTTCAGAGCAGCCTACGAAGTCGGCCGCTGGATCTGGCCAGCCAGGTTTTGCGACACCTGCCGCGCATCGAAGGCATTTGGATCACCACCCTTCTGCCCGCGGCTCATCACCACCTCGGCGTAGGCCTCGTAGCGCGTAACCTGTTCAAACGTCTGCGGCGTCCAGAACGGGTCCCAGGTGCGGACCCAGCCATAGCGCGGGACGAAATAGGCGTAGGACATGTGCGAGCCCATGAACCCGCCCGACGAGCGGATGCGGCTGTCCTTGTCCGTGTCACGATTGACGATGGTGAAGGTGTCGTAGCCGTTCTGCAGCGTCAGCTCGGCGGCGCGGTAGAGCATGTAATTCTCGACCGTCTCGCGTTCGGTCAGCGAATTGCCTTTAAACGAGATGCGGTAGCGGTCGTTCTCGATCCGCGACTCCGTGTAACCGCCATCATAACGCCCGCCCGGCTGATAAGGCGTTGGGCCGGTCTGGCACGCGGCCAGACCTAGTGTGGTGGTGATCGCTGCAGCAGCGAAAAGCATGCGCAACATGAGTTTGCCTCCTAAACGGGCGAATTCCTGCAGACTCTCACATAGTAAGTACAAGATGAACGCCAATAGAACGCGGCCGGTCCACCGCAGGAGAAACGACCTTGATCAAGTTTACGCAATGTCGCCCCCGCCAGATCAGGCGCAAGCCGGCCTTCAGGCAGTTGCAAACCCGAACACGGATTTGGTTTCGAGGAACTCGTGGATGCCTTCGACGCCCCATTCGCGGCCATTGCCGGACTGCTTGTAACCGCCGAAGGGCATGGTCTGGTCCGAGCCTTGGCCATTGAGGTGGACCATGCCGGTGCGCAGCTGGCGGGCGATCTTCTGGGCGTGCTCCTGCTCGCCCTGCACATAGCCTGAGAGGCCATAGACCGTGTCATTCGCCATGGCGATCGCCTGCTCCTCGCTATCATAGGGCAGGATGCAGAGCACTGGCCCGAAAATCTCCTCGACCGCGATCGTCATATCGTTGCGCACGTCGGCGAAGACGGTGGGCTTCACATAATAGCCGCGATTGAGGCCGTCGGGACGGCCCAGACCGCCCGTAACAAGCGTCGCGCCTTCTTCGATGCCGGTCTTGATGAGGCCCTGGATCTTGTTCCACTGGGTCTCGGAGACGACGGGGCCGATGGCGCCTTTCTCGGCGGTCGCCGGATCCTGCACCTTCACGGCCTCAGCGGTCGCCTTGGCGATGGCCTTGGCTTCTTCATTCTTGGCGCGCGGCACGAACATGCGCGAGGGCGCGTTGCAGCTCTGGCCCGTGTTGGTCATCATCTGCATGACGCCCTGCTTTACCGCCTTTTGCAGGTCCGCGTCATCGAGCACGATGTTGGCTGACTTGCCGCCGAGTTCCTGGGCGACGCGCTTGACCGTCGGCGCCGCAGCTTGCGCAACCAGAACGCCCGCGCGGGTCGAACCGGTGAAGGACACCATGTCGACATCCGGGTGAGCCGACAGGGCCGCGCCCACGCCCGGACCGTCGCCATTGACGAGGTTGAACACGCCTTTCGGCACGCCTGCTTCGTGGAGGATTTCAGCGAAGATGATCGCATCAATAGGCGCAACTTCAGATGGTTTCAGAACCATTGTGCAACCGGCCGCGATCGCGGGCGCGACCTTGCAGGCGATCTGGTTCTGCGGCCAGTTCCACGGCGTGATGAAGCCGCACACGCCGATCGGCTCCTTGCGGATCAGGTGCTTGCCGCGACGCTCCTCGAACTCGAAGGTGCGCAGATAATTGGCCGCCTGCGTCAGATGGCCGATCGCTGACGGGGCGTGTGCGCCCTGGGCCAGCCACAGCGGCGCGCCCATCTCCTCGGAGATGGCGCCCGCCACCTCGCCCATGCGCCTCTTGTAGACCGCGATGATCTTGTCGAGCAGGTCGGCGCGATACTCTTTCGTGGTTGCGGCAAAGGCCGGGAAGGCGGCCTTTGCGGCTGCGACAGCCTTGTCCACATCCGCCTTCGAGCCGATCGAAATGCGGGCGTAGGCCTCCTCATTGGCCGGGTTCTGCACCTCCAGGGCGCGCGGCGTCACCGGATCAACCCACTCGCCATTGATGTAGAATTTCAGGTAGTCGCGCATGGGGGTCTCCTCGGCATCGCAGCGGTAGGGCGCTGGTGACTAGATAGTCCAGGTTTGCAGGCTTTGTGAGTCCCCCCAAAAGGCGGGTTTGGATTAGGCGCCCTGCCTCATTGCCATGGAGATTGGCCTCCGGCACTGTCACGGTTAGGAGGAGGTTCCGCAGAGGCGGGGACCTTGATGATGCAACGTACAGGACTCGCCCTACTGGCCGCACTGGCGTGCCTGCCCGGCGCCGCCAATAGCCAGGAAGCACTGGCAAGCGAATACGGCTACAAGCTCGCTGGCAAGACCGAAGGGGCGACCTACTTCCTTTCCGGAATCCGGAGAGGGGCAGAACCTGATTCCGTCGAAGCGTGGATATGGACGATGCTGCCCGAACCCACAGGCGCGGGCAGCGAGGTGCACGACGCCGTAGCGCAGCGCTCGGTCTTGCGCTGCGAGGGACGGTCGATCGAAGCGCTGAAAACCGAGAACTATCTCAACGGCGCACTGACGGGGGCAGCCGATATCCCGCCGCAAACTCCTATCAATGTACGCAATACGCCCATGGAAGCGGCGTGGAAGGTCGCGTGCGATACGGGCGTTCGCTACAGCGTCGAGACCGTCGCGGACCTCTCGGCTGCCTATGCCATCGCGAGAAAACCCGGGTGAGGCGGCTCAGAACAGCGGCGATTCGGGCTGTTCGACCCGCTTGAACGTGATGCGGCCGACTTCGTTGAGCATGGTGTTCTTGTCGACGAAGGAGCGGACCGTGGTCGACAGCGGCTGCCCGTTCTCGTCGATCGTGAACAGCTTGAAGCGCTGCCTGTCGACGGTCTCGACCCGGTAGCGACCCGTCTGCGTCACCGGATCGGTCGGCACGCCGCGGATCTCCATCCGGTTCCGCGTCAGGTAGGAGCCGTCCGTGTTGAACACGGCGGTGATCTCGCCCTTCACATCGCCAGATGAGGTGTCGGCGCGCCATTCGCCGACAAGCGTGCGCGAGAAATTGCCCGGTTTTGGTTTGCTGCTGAACAACATCGTCCCGGAGTCCCTTCAGAAAGCATGCCAGCACAGGCCAAGCCACGCGCCAACCGCTTGAGTCAGTTGCCCCCGGGATATGGCCCCCGGTGAGAAACCGCCCTACGCGCCGATCGTATCGCATGGCATGGTTACTTTCCGGTTGAATCTTACGGAACTTCCATGAATCGGCTGATCGCTCTGACCCTGTTGCTCGCCTGCCCTGCCGCGGAGGCCCAGCAGGATGGCCTTGTCGAAGGCGCAAAGCTGGCCGAGGCCTTCAACCAGGCCGACCTTGATACGCTTGGACAATGCCAGGCGCGGATCGAAGGCGGCATCCGGCTCCATGACGAATTCGTCGAATGGCTGGGCGCCAACGGTCAGCCTGGCGCCGCCGATGCGGCGCGCCTTCTCAAGGAAAGGGGCGGGCCGCTCGCCCAGACCCTCTCGACTGTCCGGCGCACGGCTGCACAGGGCGAGGGGCTCAGCCTTGCCGCGTCAGACGCCGCCCATGCCGCCATGATGGAAACGTTCACGCGTCATCCCGGAGAAGATGAGCGAGCCGCCTATGCGCGCTGGCAACCTCAGACAAAGCTGTCGCCGGACTGCGCGCCAGCGCT
Organism: Hyphomonadaceae bacterium; assembly: GCA_016714495.1. Taxonomy (GTDB): domain Bacteria; phylum Pseudomonadota; class Alphaproteobacteria; order Caulobacterales; family Hyphomonadaceae; genus UBA7672. Next base: position 343,187 of record JADKDU010000003.1, read on the forward strand.
AAAACGGGCGCGCTGGAAGATCTCATTTGACCATCTTCCGGAGGTCGGATGATGGCGATCACCGGCGGGCGCCGGTGCGGCGCTGTTCGTTACGCCATGCATGGGGACAAGGTGGAATAGACGATAGGCGAGCCCGCTTTCTTCGCCTCCTCCAACATCGCCACGCGCGGCCTCCGCCGCGCATGCGGGACGCCGCTGACCTCGCCTCCAACACGCCGGACGCCTGCATCTGCGTCACCATCGGTTCGCTGGATGATCCCGAACTTGCGGGCATCGAAGTGCAGTACGGTCTGGAATCGAGAATCAGCTATGTGGAATTCTGCCAAGACATTCCCGGCGAGGTCACAGGCGAAGGCCCGGCAGAGCAGGCGTCCTTTTCCGGCATGACCAGCAAACAATCCTAGATCGAGATCGCGACGATCCTGGCTTCCGTGGCGCCCGCTTCGATCTCTTCTCCCACGCCCTTCCCCATCATCTCTCGCGCAAGCGGCGAGACCCATGACAGAAGACCGCGCGTGGGATCGGCTTCATCCTCGCCGACAATCCGGAAGCTCGACCGCCAGCCATCTTCACGCAGTATGTTCACGGCCGAACCAAAAACCACTTCGTCCGCCCCCGCGGGCGGAGATTGCACCTGCGCGCTGTTCCGCCGTGCGGTCCAGTAGCGAAGTTCACGCGCCGCGCGAGCTGCGGCTTCCCTGTCCCCGGCAGCCAGCCCTTCCGCATGCGCCTCGCTGTGGCGAGTGATCTCGGCGTCAATCAGGACAAGACCTTGCGCCGTCACGAGGTTCGGGAAGGACGAAATCTCGCGCTCCGGCAGATCCAGCACGCCATCGTCGTCCGATTCCTTCGTGAAAGCCTTGCTCATGAAGCTGAATCTAGGGTGACGAGGCGCAACCGGCCAATCCTTACCCAGTCCTTTCCCGAACTCATCCGATCCGTACGCCGGACTTGGTGCAATCCTGACCAAAATTCACTATCTATGGCGGTCAAGTTTCCGGAGCGCAGAGCTTGGACGGCAAGCGCATACTTCTGATCGTCGGCGGCGGCATCGCGGCCTACAAGTCGCTGGAGCTGATCCGGCTGCTTGCCAAGGACGGCATCGCCACACGCGTGATCCTGACCAAGGCCGGCGCGGAATTCGTGACGCCGCTGTCGCTGGGATCGCTGTCAGGCGACAAGGTTTATCAGGAACTTTTCAGTCTCACCGATGAAGCCGAGATGGGCCATATCGAGCTGTCGCGCTCGGCCGACCTCGTCGTCGTCGCGCCAGCGACGGCTGACCTGATGGCGAAAGCGGCCAACGGCCTCGCCAACGATCTGGCCTCCACCACCCTGCTCGCGACCGACAAGACGGTGCTGATGGCGCCCGCAATGAATGTTCGCATGTGGGAACACGCGGCGACCAAACGTAACGTCGCGCAACTGCAAGCCGATGGCGTCACCGTGATGACGCCTGATGTAGGGCCGATGGCATGCGGCGAGTTCGGGCCCGGCCGCCTGCCCGAACCCGAGCGCATCGCGGCGCAGATCCGCAAGCTTCTTTCCTCCCCCACCGGCATTGGGCCTCTCTCCGGCTTTCGCGCAGTGGTGACGGCTGGACCGACACGCGAACCTCTCGATCCCGTACGCTTCATCTCCAATCATTCCTCGGGCAAGCAGGGCTATGCGATCGCAGACGCCCTTGCGCGGCTCGGCGCGGATGTGCGGCTCGTCACCGGGCCAACGCAGCTTCCAATTCCCGACGGCGTTACCGGCGTGAAGATCGAAACGGCCGTCGAGATGCTCGACGCCGTGAAATCGAATCTGCCCGCCGACATCTTCGTGTCCGTCGCCGCTGTCGCAGACTGGCGCCCGGCAACGCGCGCCCAGACCAAGCTGAAGCTGAAGGGCGGCGACCCGGACAATGTCGCGCTGCAGCTGGTGGAAAACCCCGACATCCTGAAGACGATCGGCACGAGGAAAAAGGGTCGCCCGCGCCTCGTCGTCGGCTTCGCGGCCGAAACCAACGATGTCGAGAAACACGCGAAAGGGAAACTCTCGCGCAAGGGCTGCGACTGGATCATCGGCAACGACGTCTCCGGCGACGTGATGGGTGGAGCGGACAACCAGGTCCTGCTCGTATCCAAAGCCGGGGCAGAGCGCTGGCCGCGGATGAGCAAGGCTGAAGTCGCCATGAAGCTGGCAGAGCGGATCGCCGAAGCTTTCCACGACCCGCAGACCAGCGCGGCGGAATAGCGCGCCCCGCGCATATGGCCGGGAGAGCCCCCACCTCCTAGGTCAGTCGCATGATCCGTCACATCGTCTTTTTCACGCTGAAAGACCCGGCCGAAGCGCCCGGAATCATCGGCCATCTCAAGCGGCTCGGGACCATTCCTGGCTCGACGCTTTTTGACGTTGCGCAGAACCGCAAAGCCGACCTGTTCAGCAATGAGATTGACATCGTTGTCTATGCCGAATTCTCGAACATCGACGCACTGCACGCCTTCAAGAAACACCCGACCTATTCGGAAGTAACCAGCGTTGTCCGGCCACGTCGCGAACTTCGCTTCGCGGCTGACATCGACGCCTGATCGATCTGTGGAAAGCGGGCAGCTCCGCTCGCCCTTCGCCCCTCGCCGCGCTAGTCATGACGCTCTGACCCGGAGCCAGCCATGACTGTCACCATTCACGTTGCACCGCTGCCGCATTTCGAAGGGCTGGCCCTGCCCGCTTACGAAACAGCCGACGCCGCCGGCATGGACCTGCGCGCCGCGGTGCCGGATGGCGAGCCGCTGACTCTTGCCCCCGGTCATCGCGCTATGGTGCCAACCGGCCTCACCATCGCCCTGCCCGCCGGCCACGAGGCGCAGGTGCGGCCGCGCTCGGGTCTCGCCGCCAAGCATGGCGTTACCTGCCTCAACACGCCCGGGACGATCGACGCCGACTATCGCGGCGAAGTGAAGGTGATCCTGATAAACCACGGGCAGGACTCCTTCGTGATCAAGCGAGGTGAACGTATCGCACAGATGGTGATCGCGCCGGTCACGCGTGGAGAACTGAAGATTGTCGCCTCTCTCGACGAGACGAAACGCGGCGCTGGCGGCTTCGGGTCGACTGGACGCTGAAACGAGGTCATCCTGCCGGGAAACAACGTTCCCGCTGCCCCGCGACATTCCTCACAAAAGAGGGTAATGGGTGGAGGGCCGTTGAAGGAGAGCTGCCGTGCGCGATGAACCCGCCCTTATCGACATCAATGATGGCGTCGCCACCATCACTCTCAACCGGCCGGACAAGGGCAACGCGCTCTCAGCCGCGATGATGCATGCGCTTGAAGGCCGGATCGGCGAGGCAATCGCCGACGAGGGCGTGCGTGTCGTCGTGATCGCCGCCAATGGCAGGATTTTCTCCGCAGGTCATGATCTCGAGGAAATGCTCGAGCACAAGAACAACGATTGGCAGAAAGCGCATTTCGATCATTGTTCGCGACTGATGCTCTCGATCCGCAATGCGCCGAAGCCTTTCATCGCGCGTGTGCAGGGCGCAGCGGTGGCGGCCGGTTGTCAGCTGGTTGCGACCTGCGATCTCGCTTATGCGGTCGAAGGCGCGAAGTTCGGCATCAACGGCATAAATCTCGGCCTGTTCTGCTCAACGCCCTCGGTGCCGTTGTCACGCGTGGTGCACCCCAAGCACGCACTCGATCTCGCACTGACCGGACGGCTGATCCTGGCGCCAAGAGCGGCGGAGATTGGCCTGATCAATGCCGCCGTTCCGGCGGATATGCTCGACGAGGCCGTAATGGAGGCAGCCCGCGCGATCGCCGGCAAGCAGCCCAATGCGATCAGCCTGGGTAAGAGCCTGTTCTACCGACAGTTGGAAATGGGCATTGCCAGCGCTTATGGCGAGGCCGCCTGCGCCATGGCCAGCAACATGGATTTCGGCGCTACGCGCGAGAAGATCGACGGCTTTGTCAGGAAGACCTGACCCGTCGCCTTCAGCCTTTCAGATCGAGCTGCGGCTTCGCCATTTCGGCCAGCAGGAAATGCTCGGTGTCGCTCACCGTCTCCAGCCCGCCAAAATCGAAGGCGGAGCGATCGATGATGATGTCGCGCGGCCGCAGCTGTCGCGACAGCTCCAGCCCTTCCAGCGAACGGCAGCGCGAGAACGCGACATAGGCTTGTCCGTGCGCGAACATACCCCGATCGAAATCAATGTGAACGCGATCGAGCGTCATGCCCTGGCTCTTGTGAATCGTGGTGGCGTAGGCGAGCCGCAGCGGAAGCTGCTTGAATGATCCTACCACCGACCGCGAGACCGCTTTTGCGCTCGCGTCGAACTCGTAGCGGAACTTCTCCCACGCTTGCTGGGCGACGCGATGCGTCTCGCCATTGATTTTGACGAAGCAATCCGTGTCGCCCAATCCCTGCACCACGCCCAGCGATCCGTTGACCCATCGCCCCGATGGATCATTGCGGATCATCATCACCCGCGCGCCCTGCTTCAGCTCAAGCACCTCCTCGGTTGGAAAGGCCTTGGGCTCGAAATTTCCCTCCAGCGCCGCTGTATATCCCCGCGCCGGTCCGGGCAGTTCAGCCAGCCGCAACTGGTTGATCTTCCACGCCGCTGCATTGTTTGGCGTCAGAACTACATGCGTTGTGCTCGCTTCGGCAGGCGTGCGCGTCGAAACGCGCGTCAGCAGAATCTCCTCATCCTCCTTCGTCAGCCGCGCATTGCGCAGGCCGTTGAGGATGTGGATGAAGGCAACGTCTTCCTGCCGAAAAATCCGCTTCAACGCCGCAAGCCGGAACTGCCCTGCCACGAACCCCGGCGCCTTGAAGAACCATGCGCCGCCATAACTCTCCTGCAGGATATGCTCGACATCCGCGCCGACCACCGGCGGCAATTGATGCAGGTCGCCCGACAGGATCATGCGCACCCCGCCGAACGGCCGCTTGTCTGCGCGATTCAGCCGCAGCGAATTATCGATCGCCTGCATCATGTCGGCGCGCACCATCGACACCTCGTCGATAACCATCGTCTCGATGGCTTTCACCAGCCGCTGGTTGCGGATCTTCCGCGTGTCCCCCGCATCGAGCAGGCGTGGCGGAAAATTGAAGAAGGAGTGGATCGTCTGCCCGCCGACATTCACCGCCGCTAGGCCCGTCGGCGCGAGCACCACAGCCTTCTCGAGCGAGTTGAAGATCAACTGGCGCAGCAGCGTCGTCTTCCCTGTGCCGGCGCGACCCGTCAGGAAGATATTGCGTCGTCCGCCCACGATCTCGTCGACCAGCGGCGCATAGACATTGGAGGCCGGCTCCGTGGTCACCGGCGGTGGCCGTCCCATTGTACAACTGCGTCGGCCATGATTTCTGCTCCGGGAGGATTTAGCGCAGATCATGAGTCTAACGCCCGAACAACTGGAACGTTACGCCCGGCACATCATGCTGCGCGAGATCGGCGGACCGGGCCAGCAGAAGCTGTTGAACGCGCACGTTGCGCTGGTCGGCCTGGGGGCGCTCGGAGGCCCCGCGGCGCTTTATCTGGCAGCCGCCGGCGTCGTAAGGCTGACCCTGATTGACGACGATGTGGTGTCGCTGTCCAACCTGCAGCGGCAGGTATTGTTCGTCGGCGGCGATGTCGGCAGGCCCAAGACAGAGGCAGGCGCTGCGCGCCTGACCGGCCTCAATTCAGGCCTCCAGATTCACGAACGGCGCGAACGGCTCGACGCCGCCAACGCCGCCACGCTCTTGGCCGACGCTCACATCGTTGTCGATGGCTCCGACAGTTTCGCGACCCGGTTCGAGGTCAACGCAGCCTGCCACACGCTCGGCCAGCCCCTTGTCTCTGGCGCTGTGGGCCGATGGAGCGCGCAGGTATCGGTCTTCAAGTCAGGGCTAACGAGGGGCAAGCCGCGAAAAGAACGCTTGCCCTGCTATCGCTGCTTCGTCGCTGAAATGCCGGCCATGGAAGAAACATGCGCCGCCGTGGGCGTCATCGGCCCACTCACCGGCATGATCGGCGCCCGCCTCGCGCTGGAGACGATCAAGGAAATCGCAGGCGTGGGGGCATCACTCGCCGGCAAGCTCTGGCTATTCGACGGATTGAGCGGAGACAGCCGCACCGTCTCCCTCTCCGCAGACCCGGCCTGCCCCATCTGCGGTGGCTGAGCTACTTCTTCAGCTCGTTGTAGATCACCGTCACATAGCTATCGTCGCTGCCTGCGCTGCCGCCAAAGCGCGGCGTCCATTGCGCAAGCGGCTTTGCCGCTACTGTCTGTTCAAGCGTCTTGCCCGCCTTGACCTGCGCATCCACCGCCGCTCGAGCGCCCTTATGCATGTCGAGCGCCGCCTGGAGGTCAGCTTTTGTCGCCAGCTCGCCATGGCCGGGAATGATCTTGGTGTTCGCTCCGGCAACCGTCAGCAGCTTCTCGACTCCTGCGATGAATCCTGCCTGCGTCCCGCCCGATCCGGTGTCCACGAAAGGATAGCGATCCTTCATGTAAAGATCGCCTGTGTGCAGCACATCCGCTTCGACGAAATAGACGAACGTATCGCCATCCGTGTGCGCCGGCATCGGGGCCCGGATCGCGCGGATGGTCTGGCCGTTGAGGTGAAAGTCGATTCCCTCGACGAAAGTCACGACGGGCAACGCGACCTTCGCAGCCGGAACCTGCGGAGCGCCACGTGATTCCGATTTCACTTCGCCAGTCAGCCGCTTCCGCACATTGTCGCTCGCGAAAATCATCGCGCCTCCCTTGCCGAAGGTCTCGTTGCCGCCGGCATGGTCAAAGTGCCAGTGGGTGTTGATCAGGTATTTCGGCTTGCCCTTCGCCAGCTGTTCGATTTTGGCGAGGTTGGCTTCAGCGTTTGTCACGAACTGGTCGTCGATCAGAAAGACGCCGTCATCGCCGACGCTGAGGCCGAGATTTCCGCCCGCCCCGATCAGCATCGATATGCCCGACCCAAGATCAACAACGCGGGCAAAGGGCTGTGTGTTTGGCGCAGGCGCAGCGGCCGGCGCCGAAGCGACAGGAGCAGGAGCAGGAGCAGGAGTTGCGGCTGCGGTCGCGAGCGCAGGCGCCGCCGCCTCGGTAGTCGTGCAAGCCGCCAGCGCGAACATTGCGGCCGTCGTTGAAAGAAGCACTCGCATCCGTATCCCCTGATTTCCCGAGCCTGTTTTGCGCAACCCAGCTCCCGCATCAGGAGAGCGCTCTTGCCCCACGACTTCAAGCGAAATCGTGGCCATGCAGACGACGCACGCGTCATTCAGAGTGCGCTGCCGCCTACTTCTTCAGTTCCTCGTAGATCGCCGTGATATACGCGTCTTCGCTGATGAAGCCCGTCGCCCCGCCGAAGCGAGGCGTCCACCGCGCCAGCGGCTTGGCGGAAATGGTCTGAGCAAGCGTCTTGCCCGCCTTCACCTGTGTCTCCACAGCCGCGCGTGCGCCTTTGTGCATATCGAGCGTCGCCTGCAGGTCCGCCCTTGTGGCGAGCTCTCCGTGTCCGGGGATAATCTTCGTATTTGGCCCGGCGACCTGCAGCATCTTTTCGAGCGCCGCAATGAAGCCTGCCTGCGTCCCACCCGAGCCCGTATCCACATACGGATAGCGATCCTTCATGTAGGTATCGCCCGTGTGCAAGACGTCAGCCTCAACGAAGTACACAAACGTATCGCCGTCGGTATGCGCGGGCAGCGGCGCGCGGATGGCCCGGATCGTCTGGCCGTTGAGATGAAAGTCGATGCCGTTGACAAAGGTCACCACCGGATAGTCCGCCTTCGGTAGCGGCGCCGTCAACGCCTGCCGACCCGTCGTAACTGTCTCGCCGGAGATTCGCTTACGCACATTGTCACTGGCGAACACCGTCGCGCCCGCATTCGCGAACACGGCGTTGCCGCCGGCATGGTCATAGTGCCAGTGCGTGTTGAGGATGTATCTTGGTTTGCCCTTCGCAAACTCCTCTATCTTCACGAGGTTCGCCGATGCGTTGGTTGCAAACTGGTCGTCGATCATGAAGACGCCATCCTCGCCCACGCTGAGGCCCAGATTGCCGCCAGCTCCCATCAGCATGGAAATTCCCTGACCAAGATCGATGACGCGAGAGAAGGCCTGCGTGTTGGCTGCCGGCGCCGTTGGAGGCGTTTGCGCCGCCGCTGTCGGCGCGGTTGTCGCGTAAGCTGAGATCGCGAGCGCCGCGACTGTCGCCGAAAGAAACATCCGCATGCGCGTTCCCCGCTTCGTGAGCTCGGGCGCGCAAATGCCGCCCCGCTCTTTCAGAGAAAGAAGAACGCCGTTGTCGCGTGACTTCAAGTAAAATCGCGCCGGCGCTGCCGTTGCGTCAGCTCAGTTCTTCGGCAACGCAGCCATCGCCCTCGAACGTTACGTCCTCCACGCGACCGCCGCCGATCACGAAGCGCGTCGAGCACGTCGAGCGATAGACGCGCGGCGGCTCCCACACAGGGAAGGTCTCCGTGATGGTCTCGGTTTTGGTCTTGCCATCCTTGTCGGTGAAAGTGCGTTTCACCTCGCGGGATTCATCACGATAGTAACCGGCCTGCTCATCGACAGTGGTCTTGGTGTAGCTCCACATCTCACGGCCGTTCGACATCGTCGTGCGGTTCTGCGGAGCGCCCCAGCGGACGAGGACATCGTCTGTCGAGCGTCCGAGCTCGAGGCTCATGTGCTGGCGATAGCCCTCTTCCGTCGCGCAGGCGGAAAGCGCCATCACGGAAGCGGCAAGCGTTGCGAAAGCAAGCGTGCGGAAAGTCATCATCCCACTCCAGGTCCTGACCCGGATCTTCCCCGACCCCGGCTGAACCCAGATTGAATGAGAGTGCGACGGGACGCCAGTGCCTCTGGAATCTGCTCCCTCAGAACTCGATCAGTGCGACTGCAGGCCGGCAGGATCGGAGGGAAGCGGCAGGTCGAGCGAGGGACGCCCTGTCGGCATGGGCGTCGCTGGCTGGCTCGCCGCAGGCGACAATGGCACGGGCTGCGGATCGATCGGCGCAGGCGGCGTGTAAGCCGGGGGGACATAGGCCGGCGGCGTAGGAGGCGGCGTAGGCGTATAGGCAATCACCGGCGCCGCGGGCGTCGCCGGGGCGACCGCGGCGACCGTGGCCATCTGTCCGGTCCCACGCGATGGCGCGGAGGTGAGGTCCGAACGGATGAATGCCTTCTGCCCGTTCTTCAATACGACCTGGTACCAGTTCCAATCCGGCAGACGCGCAATGCCGACCACGGTCAGCGACAAACCCGTGCTGCCCGAGCTGAGGACTTGTGTCTGCGGATTGGTGAAGGGCTCAGCGCGCAAACGCACGCCCGTGCCCTGGATCGTCACTTGCCCGGCCGGGGTAAATGGCTCCACGATATAGCTGACATGCGCCGCCGCAGGTTGGTCGGGAACCTGCGCCACGGCCGCGCCGCCGCAGGCCAAAGTTGCTGCAAATAAAGCAGAAACTACAACACGCATCGAGATCGCACCTGTCGTTTCGGGGACGAAGCGTGTCCGCCAGCCAATCACCCTGCCAGGCGACGGCGGCTAAACGATGGCGATCCTGAAGCAGTCGCCGCCTGAAACGTTGCCGCTTAGAGCATTGCGGGAATGACGCGATCCGGCGGCTTGTGACCATCGGCGAAGGTCTTGATGTTGATGATCACTTTCTCGCCCATGTCGACCCGGCCCTCGATCGTCGCCGAACTCATGTGCGGCAGAAGCACGACATTGCGCAGCGCCTTGAGGCGCGGGTTCACGTTCGGCTCGTTCTCGAACACGTCGAGCCCGGCGCCGGCGATCTCGCCGTTTTCGAGCGCCCGGATCAGCGCCGCTTCATCGACGACTTCGCCGCGCGCCGTGTTCACCAGATAGGCTTCCGCCTTCATCAGCTTGATGCGACGCGCGCTCAGCAGGTGGAACGTCGCCGGCGTATGTGGACAATTGATGGAGACGATGTCCATCCGCGCCAGCATCTGATCGAGGCTTTCCCAGTAGGTCGCCTCAAGCTGTTCGGCGAGCTGTTCGCGAACCGGCTTGCGGTTGTGATAGTGGATCTGGAGCCCGAACGCGCGGGCGCGGCGCGCCACAGCGGTGCCGATGCGGCCCATGCCGATGATGCCCAGTCGCTTTCCGTAGATACGGCGCCCAAGCATCCAGGTCGGCGACCAGCCGACGAACTGGCCCGCTTGCATTGCATTGACGCCATCCACGATCCGGCGCGGCGCGGCGAGGATCAGCGCCATCGTCATGTCGGCCGTGTCTTCCGTCAGTACGCCCGGCGTGTTGGTCACGGTGATGCCGCGCGATACGCACGACTGCACGTCGATATTGTCCACCCCGACGCCGAACTGCGCGATCAGCCTCAGCCTGTCGCCGGCCCGCGCCAGAACGCGACCGTCGATCTTGTCGGTTACGGTCGGCACCAGCACGTCGCAGCGTGCCGCAGCGTCACACAGCTGCTCGATCGTCATCGGCTGGTCGGTCGTGTTCAGCTCGACATCGAACAGCTCGCTCATGCGCGTTTCGACCGGCTCGGGAAGCCGGCGCGTGACGATGACCTTCACCTTCGGGCGGGACGTAGGCATGCCTCGGCGCGTTCCTCTCGTTCTCGGTGCGCGGGCTGCCCCGTCTCACCTTTCAGGCGGTGTAGCAAGGCGAACCCGTTGGGCCAACCAGCTCCCCTTCTCCACGACACAATACTCATATGGCAAACGCAGGATTCATCTCGTTTTGCGGCGTGTGGTTAAGCGCACTTTCACCACCCCGTGTTTTGTTGGCCTTCCGCCTCTCATCACGAGGAAATGCCGCGCCGTGAGCGAAAAACGCACCCGTCTCGTCACTTTGCTTGCTGTTGCGCAGATTTTTGGCGCCGCGGCCGCCTATGCGCAGGACCAGCTCACGCCGGGCAGCTTCAAGGCCTACGCGCCGGAAGCGATGGAGCCGCGGATGAGCGATTTCTCGGGAAAGCCGGTGCCGCGATATGCCAGCCTGCGGCATGACATGGTCAACGGCCGCGCCGGCCCCAGCCTCGATTATCCCATCCGCTGGACCTACGAGCGCGCCGGCCTGCCGGTCGTGATCGTGCGGGAAAGCCAGGACTGGCGCAAAATCCGCGATCCGCTGGGCGACGAGGTCTGGGTGAACAAATCCCAGCTCGCCGCCGAGCGCACCGCCATCACCACAGACACCGGCGCGATGTTCCGCGACGCCAATCCCCGCTCGGAGCGTATCGCCCGTTTTGCAGCCGGCGCCGTGGTTTCCCTCGGAGATTGCACCGGAACATGGTGCCAGGCGACCGCAGAGGGCCGCGAAGGCTGGATTCGCCGCGCCCAGCTCTGGGGAATTGACCCCCTGACGAGCGCCCCCGGAAATCACTAGGATTTTGCTGCGGGCGCGTCCCCGTCACCGCGCTTGAGCCCCCTATCCCCCCGTGTTAACCGGCCTCTCCTCCGGAGCGGCCAATGACTCAGACTCACAAGGCGCCTCACGCTTTTCATACGCCGCAGGCGTCCTACGGCTATGAGGACCTGCTGAAGAGTGGGCGCGGCGAGCTTTTTGGGCCCGGCAACGCCCAGCTCCCGACCCCGCCCATGCTGATGCTCGACCGTATCAACGAGATCACGCTCGATGGCGGCGCCGCAAAACGCGGTCACATCGTTGCGGAACTCGATATCAACCCCGATCTCTGGTTTTTCAAATGCCATTTCCCGGGGGATCCCGTGATGCCGGGCTGCCTTGGCCTTGACGCAATGTGGCAACTGGTTGGCTTCTGGCTCGGCTGGTCCGGCTCGCCCGGAAAGGGCCGGGCGCTGGGCGTTGGCGAGTGCAAGTTTACCGGGCAGGTTACGCCGGACAGGAAGCTGGTGCGCTACGAAATCGACATCCGCCGGGCGATTCGCTCGCACCTGACCATGGGCATCGCTGACGGGACTGTGTTCCTGGATGGCGAAAAGATTTACCAGGCCAAGGACATGAAAGTTGGCTTGATCTTGCCCGCCGCGTAAAAATCACGGCTGGGCATCGCCACATCACTGGCGGAACGCCGTCGACAAGGGAGCTGCACGCCATGGCCGCCAACGGCCCAGATCTTCGCCGGGTAGTCGTCACGGGGATGGGCATCGTGTCCTCCATTGGCGACACGATTCGCGAAGTCACGGACAGCCTCAAGAATGGCGTGTCCGGCATCTCCTTCAGCCAGGAATATGCCGACAAGGGATTCAGGTCCCAGGTCTATGGCAAGCCGAAAGCCATGCCGGGCGACCATGTCGACAAGCGCGCCATGCGCTTCATGGGCGATGGCGCCGGCTGGTGCCATATGGCGATGACGCAGGCGATCGCCGATGCAGGCCTCGAGCAGCAGCACATCACAAATCCGCGCACCGGCCTGATCGTCGGCACCGGGGGGCCGTCGACGCGCGCGATCGTAGAGGCTGCGGACTCGACCCGCGAAAAGGGCTCGCCCCGCCGCGTCGGCCCGTTCGCCGTGCCCAAAGCGATGTCCTCAACTGCGTCGGCGACGCTCTCGACCCTCTTCAAGATTCTCGGCGTGAACTATTCGATCTCGTCAGCCTGCACGACCTCGCTGCATTGCGTGGGCGCCGCGACCGAACAGATCCAGTGGGGTAAGCAAGACGTTATGTTCGCCGGTGGCGGGGAAGAACTCGACTGGACCCTGTCATGCCTTTTCGACGGCCTCGGCGCCATGTCCTCAAAATACAATGCCGAACCGCACCGAGCCTCGCGCGCGTTCGACGCTGACCGCGACGGCTTCGTTATCGCCGGCGGCGCCGGCATGCTGGTGCTCGAAGAATACGAACACGCCAAGCGCCGCGGCGCGACCATCTACGGCGAAATCGCCGGCTATGGCGCAACCTCGGATGGCCACGACATGGTCGCCCCCTCTGGCGAAGGCGCAGCCCGCGCCATGAAGCTGGCCCTGGCGCAGGCCGGCCGCTCGCCCGACTATCTTAATCCGCACGCCACCTCCACGCTTGTCGGCGACGTGAAAGAACTGGAAGCCGTCCGCGAAGTCTTCGGCCAGCAGGCCGCCGACCAGCCGATGATCTCCGCCACCAAGTCGATGACGGGCCACTCGCTCGGCGGCGCCGGCGTACAGGAGCTGATCTACTCGTTGATCATGATGAAGGAGAGATTCGTCGCTCCGTCGATCAACATCGACAAGCTCGACCCGCTCGCCTACGGCGTGAACATCATCCGCGAGGCCCGCGAAGCGGTCATCAAGATGGTGATGTCCAACTCCTTCGGCTTCGGCGGCACCAACGGCTCGGTAATGGTCGCGAAGGTCTGACCCTTCGCGTCAGGTCCTAGCCGCGCTTCTGCGCTTCCATTTGCGCCATCTGTTCGCGCTCGATAGCTGCCGCTTCCGGGCCGAAGTCTTCTGGCGTCCACACGGGGCGGATCTCGATGACCTCGCCGGCCGGGCATGGCGCCTGACGCGCCCAGCCAACGGCGTCCTCGAGCGACGCACACTCAATGATCCAATATCCGCCGAGTACCTCCTTGGTCTCGGTGAAGGGGCCATCCAGCACGATCGTTTTGCCGCCGCCCTCATACTTCACACGCGCGCCATGGCGTGTCGGCTTCAACCCTTCTCCGCCGAGCATGATCCCGGCGTCCACCATACGCTGGTTGAAAGCCATCATGTCTTCGAGAAGCTTCTGCCCTTCCGGCCCATCCGGCACGGGCGACCGCTCCGTTTCGGCAGCCGGTCCGGGATACATCAGCATGACAAAGCGCATTGGATTCTCCTTGTTCCGGCCAGAGGACGGAACGGCGAAAACCGATCCTACATTCTGCACCCAGGATTCTTAAAGGCAGTTTCAAAGACTTCCGATTGGCAGGGCGCCGGCTCGGTGGCGGTTACGAAGGCCTCACCACGGCCGCCCGACGTCATCCTCGCTGCCGCGCCGGCGCATAACCCCGCATCATTTCGCCGCCAATGCGAGGGACGGCTATCCCCGTTCCCCGCGCTTGCGCCAACCAATTCAACCCCCTCGCGGAATGCAATTGGGGGCGGGATACACCCACCCCACACCCAGCCCGCCTACTCCGCGCCCCTTCACGTCGCCAGTTCTGACGCGCTGACCTTCCTGCGGGCTCATCGGCGCGATGCTCATGGGCTTCTTCATCCCGATTGCCCTGTTCTGCCGCACGACAATCGCGACCGGCATGCGCAATGCCTTTGTGAATCAGCTTCGCCCGATCGAACCAAGCAGAGCTGACGCGACTTTTGGTGCAATTCGCCGACAGCTCGGGACGAGCCCGCGCCCGCCAATCCGCCTACCCTGCCGCTTGCCGCGGGTCGCAGCCGCATGCGCGCTGAAACTTGACGCGCCTGCCCCGCTCACCTACCCCGCGATCTCAGAAAAGGAGCCTCCCATGGCCGACTGGACCTTCCCCAAAGGGGACCTGATGAAGGGCAAGCGCGGCCTCGTCATGGGCGTCGCCAACGACAAGTCGATTGCCTGGGGCATCGCCCGGCAGATCGCGGCGCAGGGCGCCGAGATCGCATTCACCTACCAGGGCGAGAACCTCGAGCGCCGTGTACGCCCGCTGGTCGAATCCATTGGCATGGACACGATGATCTCCGCCGACGTGACGGACGACGCCAGCATGGACGCCGCCTTCGCGCAGATCGCGGCCAAGTGGGGCAAGATCGACTTCCTCGTCCACTCCATCGCCTTCGCCGGCAAGGAAGAGCTGCAGGGCTCCATGGTGGCCAACACGACGCGCGAGGGCTTCCGCCGCGCGATGGACATATCGGTCTACAGCTTCATCGACTGCTCGCGCCGTGCGTCCGAGATCATGCCCGATGGCGGGTCGATCGTGTGCATGACCTATCTAGGCGCCGAGCGCACCGTGCCGTCGTACAATGTGATGGGCGTGGCAAAGGCGGCGCTTGAGGCCTCCACCCGTTATGCCGCACGCGACCTCGGCACGAAGGGCATCCGCGTGAACGCCATCTCGGCGGGCGCGATGCGCACGCTTTCGCTGGCGGGCATCAAGGGCGGCAAGGGTCTGATGAGCACAGGCCGGGACTGGTCGCTGCTGAAGGAAGACACTTCGATGGAAGGCGTGGCTGGCTGCGCCTTGTATCTGCTCTCGCCGATCGGCCGCTCGATCACGGGCGAGGTCGTGCACGTGGACGCAGGCTTCCACATCGTGGGCGTCCCCGACATTCAGGATGGCGGCGCAAGTCCGGCGGGCGCCTGATCGAAACACTCAGTGCGTGTCGGCTATGTCGTAGGACGCCAGGGCGCCCTGCTGCGCCATCGTCATAGCCTGATTGGCCGCCTTCATGACCCAGCCGTCGGGTGACGCCAGAAGCATAATCGCGCCAAAGGCCAGTCCGATAAATGCAGTAGCTGCGAGCGTTACAGCCGCTAGGCAGTATAAGTTCTCACGGGCATGTTTGGCTCCCGACGCCTCGTCCCGTGCTGAACTCTGAAAGCCCATATCCACCTCCTCACTCGGACAAGCGCCTCTGCGCTTTGCCGCTCACGCAGCTCGGGCGACCGACGGCCAACCCAAAGCGCAACTTGCGAGCTCATGCGGGCCCGCACAGGGAGGAATCTCGGTGGGGAGGTGAGGCCGTTTGGCGTTTACGCCTTCAGGCTCTGTATCTGTAACCTAGCTCACGTTTTCGCGACCATCAACGTGATTTGTGTTTTATGTCGGAGACTGAGCAGTTTCCGGAATTGCCGGAGCAGGGCCGCCCGGGCCGGGCGTCGGCGCGACATCTTCCACGATTCTATTATCCGCCGTCACGGGTTTGGCCTGCAGGGCGAGCATGACCGCGTAAGCCGCAACCACGAGCCCGATGCTGATCACCAGCACCCAGATCATGCCTTTAACGTTCTGGCCCTGACGCGCACGCTGGGACGAGATGTTCTTTGTCGCCGGCTGATTGGGGTCTGTTTCGTCCAAGCCAACTCGCGCCATCTGAATTCCTCCTGGCCGCCACGCACGGCCTGTCGGAGTGGAACACGTTGTTTCGCGGAGGGTTCCCTGCGCCGCGCTCCGCCTCAGCTAACCTGAAGTCGCGACGCCCAGCTTCTGGAGCTGCGTCCATACCGGCGCGACAAGGCGATCGATCGAATCCGCATCGGGGGGCGCATCAACATCCGGCGACGCCACTTCGCAGGACACCACGATATCGCAGATATATCGCGCCGGATCGATAAAGCGCGCCTGCGCCGCGCGCACAAAGCGAAGGTATTGCTGAATCACGCTCTCAGCGCTCCTCCCCCGCTCCGCCTCGTCCCGCCGAATACGCCGGATCAATCGTAGATCCGCCGGCGCATCCACAAAAACGGTCAGGTCGAACAGCTTCGCAAACGAAGGATCCGAAAGAACATGAATGCCCTCGATGATCACGACCGGCCGCGCCTCAACACGCTTGGTGACGCCCGGCACGCGGTCATGCTTCGCGAATTCGTAGACCGGCTGTTCGACGCTTTCGCCACATCTTAGCGCCTCGATGTCGCGCCGCAGATTGGCCATGTCCTTGTTGACGGGGTCGTCAAAATTGAAAGTCCGCTCCAACTCTCCATGCGACATCGCCAGCGCCGCTGGCCCATAGTGCGCCCGTCCGAAATAGTAATGGTCCTCTGTCACTAGCTGACAGGTCTCCGCCCCCAGCCGCGCGTAAAGAGCGCGCGCGAGCGTGGTCTTGCCCGAGCCTGATCCTCCGGTGACCGCGATCATGAAGCACGGGGTCATGTCGCTCAGTCCTCGTCGCGCTTGACCAGGTCGCGCCGCACCCTTTCGGACGCCAGCAATTCCTCGATCCGCCGGGCTTCATCGTAGCTGTCGTCCGCGATGAAGCGAAGGTTGGGCGTATAGCGCATGTCGATCTCGCGGCTCAGCCGACCGCGCATGAAACCGGCGACGCGGTTCAGGGCCGCCACCGTCTTGGCCATGTCGTCTCCGCCCAAGGGAGCCGCAAACGCCGTGGCGTTCTTGAGGTCCGGCGAGATCCGCACCTCCGTAATAGTGATGGATTTCCCGTGCAGATCGGGGTCGGCAAACTCTTCCCGGGCGAAAATATCCGTCAGGGCGTGGCGAATCAGTTCCCCTGCGCGAAGCTGTCTTTGGGTGGGCGGTTTCATACGATCTTCAAAGGCCGCCGGGGCCGTGAAGTCAAGGACGCGCATGACCGGGATTTCTCTAGTAGGCCTTCCACGCATCCCGAACGGCCATAACCGCCATGACCCGATCGGGCAGGCTGCGCAAATCCTTCTTCGCCTGAAGCGTCCACCAGGTCGCGCCGGAACTGATTGGAGCTACCTTCCTGTTTGGAAGTACGGACGGCGTGATCGTCGAACTGGAGGCCTATCACCACACAGAAGCCGCCGCCCATTCCTTTGGCGGCGTCACTGACCGCAATGCCGTGATGTTCGGCCCGGCAGGCTATGCCTACATATACCGTTCCTACGGCCTCCACTGGTGCGTGAACTTCGTCTGCGAAAGAGCGGGCTCGGCCGCTGTTCTTATTCGCGCGGTTGACCCGGCAACGGGTATTGCCTTGATGCGCCGCCGCCGCGGCCTCGCGGAAAAGCGTCTGCTTTGTTCCGGCCCCGGTCGCCTCACTCAGGCGATGGGCGTCACGCGCGCGCACAATGGCTTGCCTTTAGACGAGGCGCCGTTCTCGCTCATCTCTCGCCCCGACAAGCCCGACATCGTCACAGGTCCCCGCATTGGAATCACTAAGGCGACGAATCTACCATGGCGCTATGGCCTGGCTGGGTCGCCTCACCTCAGCAAACCGCTCCGATAGTCGTGTCGTTTTTCCGGCCTCACGCCCTGCCAGAGCCTCTATCTTGAGGCTACACAGACTAGACGCCAAATAGGCCAAACAATGCTGAACCGCCTTCCTGATCACGATGAACTCTACGCCCACATCCAGCGCCGCAACCCGGAGCTCGACGGGGTGGTCTATGTTGGGGTGAAAACCACGGGCATCTTCTGTCGTCCGGTCTGCCCCGCACGCACGCCGCTTTCGAAGAACATCACCTTCTACGGCTCGCCGGACGAAGCGCTCGCAGCCGGTCTTCGCCCGTGCAAACGCTGCCGCCCGCTGGACGACCCCAACGCACCGGGCGTCATTCTCGACAAGCTGCTGCGCCTCGTCGAGGAGGATCCCTCCCGCCGCTGGAGCGAGGACGATCTGCGTGATCTCGGCATCGAGCCCGCAACCGCACGCCGCCAGTTTCAGAAGCGCTTCGACATGAGTTTCTCGCAATACGCCCGTGCGCGTCGGCTCGGGCATGCCTTCAACACGATCAAGAATGGAAACACCGTGATCGAAGCCCAGTTCGATGCCGGTTTTGAATCCGGCTCCGGCTTCCGCGAGGCCTTCTCCCGCACTTTTGGCGAGGCGCCGAACAAATCGCGCGCAGCCCTCACCTTCGCAATGGACTGGATCGACACGCCGCTCGGCCCGATGCTCGCCATCGCTGACGACACGCACCTCCATATGCTGGAGTTTGTCGAGCGCCGGAAACTGCACGAGCATGTCGAGCGCTATCGCAAGCAGTTCAATGCAACGGTTCTGCCTGGTGATACAAATGCCCTGAAGCTCATCAAGCAGGAGCTTGCAGACTACTTCTCCGGCACGAGCCTCGTCTTCAAATCAAAGATCGCCAGTGCGGGCACCGAATTCCAGAACGAAGTCTGGCACGAACTCCGCCGTGTTCCGGCGGGCGTCACGCGCTCCTATCAGGAAATGGCGGAACGTATCGGCCGGCCCACCGCAGTGCGCGCCGTCGCCAACGCCAATCGCCTAAATCGCTGCGCTATCATTACGCCCTGCCACCGCGTCATCGGCGCGGACGGCACGCTGACTGGGTATGCAGGCGGCCTCTGGCGCAAGCAATGGCTGCTCGACCACGAGCGTCGCCATACTGGGCAGACGCTGCTCTAGCTACTTGTCGTCTTTCAACGTGACGCCGCGCTTCTTGAGCGCTTCGCGCAGCAGGAACTCGATTTCGGCATTGACCGAGCGCAGGTCCTGCGACGCAAGGCGTTCGATCGCGGCGTGGAGCGCCGGATCGAGCCTGAGAGGGAACGCTTTCTTGCCGGGCGAAGGCATGGGCCGCCTGTCTTGTCTTGGGCCTAGTAGAGCGAGCCCGCATTGACGACGGGCTGCGCCTCGCGATCGGCGCACAGCACCACCAGGAGGTTCGACACCATGGCCGCCTTACGTTCATCGTCCAGCGTGACGATGTCGCGCTCGGATAGTTGCTGCAGGGCGCTTTCCACCATCGACACTGCGCCCGTCACGATTTTGGCGCGCGCTTCCAGCACCGCTTCAGCCTGCTGCCTGCGCAGCATTGAGGATGCGATCTCCGGCGCATAGGCCAGATGGGAAAGTCGCGCCTCGTCAACCGCAAGGCCTGCAATCGCGACACGCTCCTGCAGACGCGCAGCCAACATCTCGCCCACCTTCACGCCATCGGCGCGCAGCGTGGGTTCAGCTTCCTCGCCATGGTCGTAAGCAAAATGCGACGTGATCTCGCGCAGAGACGTCTCAATCTGGATGTTCACGAAGGTCTCGTAATTGTCGACGTCGAAAACTGCCTGGGCGGTATCGACAACGCGCCACACGACAACCGCCGCGATCTCGATCGGATTGCCCTTCTTGTCGTTGACCTTCAACGTCTGCGAGGTGACGTTGCGCACGCGCAGTGAAATTTTCTTGCGCGAGTACCAAGGCACGACCCAGCGCAGGCCAGGGGTTTTGTCCGTGCCCTTATAGTTCCCGAACAGCGTGATCGCCGCGCTCTCATTCTGCTGCAGGGAATAAAGCCCGGACAGAACCAGAACCGACAAAAGTGTGATTGCGATGCCACCGACGATGTGCAGGACAATCGACAGATCATCCCCCACACCGGTTTCTCCAATGACGATCCCCTGAATCACCATAGCTGCTGAAGCGAGAAACCCCGCAAGCGCCAGCACGAGCAGGAAGCCGCCGCTTCCGGTGCTTGCAGGCTTTTCCTGCGTTCTCTTGTGGCTGATCACAGTCATTGACGTCCTCCACGTGCGATATCGCAGTGATATCACTTTGATATTGACTCCTGGCGCTGTCAAGGACATTGTCGCTAGCCGGACGAAGGAGTGAGACGATGGACGCAATGTTGATGCTGTGGCTGATATTGGCCATCGTCGCGCTGCTGGTTGAGATGCTGGTGGTCGTGGCCATCGCGCGCGGGATGGAGAAGGGACATCCCGCGATCAGGGCGCATATTCCAGGCGCCCTCGCCAGGGCTCTTGGACTTCAGGCTGATCCGTTTGCACCAGATACGGGCACGGACACTGAAAAGCGGAAAGACCGCTAGACGAAAATCGCCCGCCCCAGCGCAAGCTGCTTCCCAGCCGGAAAATTGCGTTACTCGGCCAGAGGCTCGGATTGAGCGACGCTCGCAACCTGCTCGGTCGCCGCCGCTTCCACATCGTCGCGCGACATGTCCTGCATGGCGTACCACGCGCCCGCCATCGCCATGACGGCGGCGGTGAAGAGGATCGAAGCCTGGTGCATGCGGGCCTCCGCGTCGTCCCCGCCTGGGCGACGGTTACCGTAGACGCAACCATGCCTACCCGTGGTGAACATCCAGTTCAGCCGATCCGTGAAATTCAACCGATCACGCTACGCGCGCGGGCTTCCGGCGTCAGTTTTTGCAGCGCCCACGCTACAAACTCCCGCTGGGCGTCACTTGACTGAAACCTCCGCGCCGGCAGAAAATTGGCGTTTGGCCCCAGAACGATCATCACCATCCCGTCCAGCGCAATGATCCGGTCGACGCCCGCCCATTTCTGGAAGGCGTCGAAATGCTCGGCGTAGATGCGAAATCCATGCTCCTCGAAGGCATATGTCACCTGCCGCCCTTCTAGGCTGGCGACGCCGGACAGACGCGCAAAACGCCTGCGATTGAGCCATGGCGCCGCAAGCCGGATGTAGGCCAGCAACACCACGCCGGCGCCGACGATCACGGTCGCGCTCAGGTCACCCGGCCACAAAGTGAAATAGGCGTGTGCAGAAAACGCCAGATAGGCGATGGCTGGAAGGACGATTGCCCAGGAGGCGGCGCGGTCTCCGCCATAAAGCGTGCGATGCAGCAACCGCCGGCTGCGCGCCGCCTCCGCTCCGCGATAATCTAGAATGAATTCTTTCTGCACGACGGGATTTTGCCCGCCGCCGTCAAATGCTCAAGAGGCGCCGCTCCAGCTGGAACGGCGCCTCCCGAAAAAGTCCGACTGCACGCTGACCTAGTCCAGCTTCCGCTCGATGAGCTCAACCTGGAAGCATTCGATCTGGTCGCCTTCGCGGATGTCCTGATAGTTCAGGAAGGCCATGCCGCATTCCATGCCCTGCTTCACTTCCGGGACTTCGTCCTTGAAGCGCTTCAGGGTGGACAGCGTGCCCTCGTGGATCACGACGTTGTCGCGCAGCAGGCGGACGCCCGAACCGCGACGCACGATGCCTTCGGTGACACGGCAGCCGGCAACCTTGCCCGCTTTCGAGATCGAGAAGACCTGCAGGATTTCCGCATAGCCCAGGAAGGTCTCGCGACGTTCCGGCGCCAGCATGCCCGAGAGCACGCCTTTCACGTCGTCGATCAGGTTGTAGATGATCGAGTAGTAGCGAATTTCGACGCCTTCACGCTCGGCCAGATCGCGCGCCTGCTTGTTGGCGCGGACGTTGAACGCGATGATCGGAGCGTTGGCGCCGGCAGCAAGCTGCACGTCGCTTTCCGAAATACCGCCCACTGCGCCAAGTACGACGCGTGCGCGGACTTCGTCGGTCGACAGCTTCTCGAGCGCCTGCGTGATCGCCTCGACCGATCCCTGCACGTCACCCTTGAGGATGAAGGCGGCTTCCTTGAGTTGGCCGCCCGTCGCCGAGCCGCCCTCTTTCAGGCGAGCCAGCA
This sequence comes from Hyphomonadaceae bacterium, assembly GCA_016714495.1. GTDB lineage: Bacteria > Pseudomonadota > Alphaproteobacteria > Caulobacterales > Hyphomonadaceae > UBA7672. The sequence continues at coordinate 365,112 of JADKDU010000003.1, forward strand.
TCTGGTCGAGCGAGGTACGCATGCCCGCGCCCGACTTGTTGCGCTTGGTGCGAACACGGTAGTCGATGATCTCGCGCGCACGCGCTTCGGAGTCGACGACCACGAATGCATCACCCGGATCGGGCGAGCCATCGAGGCCGAGGATTTCAACCGGCGTCGCCGGGCCTGCTGTTTCCAGCGTCTGGCCGCGCTCGTTGTTCAGCGCCTTCACGCGGCCCCACTGCGCGCCAGCCACGACGATGTCGCCGCGCTTCAGCGTGCCGCGATTCACCAGCACCGTCGCCACCGATCCACGGCCCTTGTCGAGCTTGGATTCGATGACCACGCCGTCGGCGTCGCGATCGGGGTTGGCCTTGAGTTCCAGAATCTCGGCGAGCGCCGAGATCGTCGCGGTGAGTTCGTCTAGCCCGGTTTTCTTCAGCGCCGAAACCTGAACGGCCGGCGTCTGGCCGCCCATGGCTTCGACCTGCACGTCGTATTGCAGGAGCTGCGTGAGAACCTTGTTCGGATCGGCGTCGTGCTTGTCGATCTTGTTGACTGCCACGATGATCGGCGCACCGGCCGCTTTCGCGTGCTGGATCGCCTCGATCGTCTGCGGCATCACGCCATCGTCCGCCGCCACCACGAGGATGACGATGTCTGTAGCGTTGGCGCCGCGGGCGCGCATCGACGAGAAGGCCGCGTGGCCCGGCGTGTCGAGAAAGGTGATCTTCTCGCCGGATTTCAGCTGAACCTGATAGGCGCCGATGTGCTGGGTGATGCCGCCGGCCTCGCCCGACACCACGTCGGTCTGGCGCAGCGCATCAAGCAGCGAGGTCTTGCCGTGGTCGACGTGACCCATCACGGTCACGACTGGCGGGCGCGGATCGAGGTGATCGTCATGGTCGTCATGGCCTTCAAGGCCAATCTCGACATCCGACTCCGCCACGCGTTTCACGGTGTGGCCAAATTCCTCGACGATCAGCTGGGCGGTATCCGCATCCAGCACGTCAGTCGAGCGCACGAGTTCGCCCTGCTGCATCATGAACTTCACGACGTCGGCCTGACGCTCGCTCATGCGGTTCGCTAGGTCGGCGACCGTGATCGATTCTGGCAGGATGACCTCGCGCGCGACTTTCTCAGCGCCGCCGCCAGCCATTTTCAAACGACGTTCACGCTCGCGTTCACGCGCACGTTTTACCGCGGCGTAGGAACGTTGCTTATCTTCGTCGTCTCCAAGAGCGGCCGAGATCGTCAGCCTGCCTTGGCGGCGCTTGGGTTCGTCCTTGCGTACAGGGCGGGCTTCGCCGGTTGGCTCGTCGCCTGACGACTTCACACGTTTGACGCGGCCGCCAAGTTCGGACAGCGGCGTCAGTTCATCGGGATCCAGCGGCGCAAGCGGACGCGGACCGCCGGGACGGCCCGGAGGACCACCCGGGCGCGCAGCTCCACGATCGCCACCCGGAGCGCCGGGGCGCGGGCGATCGCCTCCCGGACCACCCGGACGCGGAGCGCCAGGACCACGCGGGCCCGCATCGGGGCGAACGCGAACAGCGCCGCCCGGACCACGCGGAGGAGCGCCAGCGCTTGTGCGCGGCGGAGCTCCGCCCGGACCACGGCGGAAGCCCGTGTCACGTTCGGCGCCGCGGTCGCCACGACCGCGCGCGCCACGATCTTCTTCTTCAACCGGCGGGGCGACTTCGCCACGTGCAGTCGCTTCGATGCGACGCTTTTCTTCGTCGGCCAAACGGCGCGCTTCTTCGGCGCGACGCTTGTTGGCTTCGTCAAGAGCTTCCTGCTCGATCTTGCGGCGCTCTTCGTCCGCGCGGCGCTGGGCGATCGCCGCCTGGCGCGCCTTCAGCTCCTGCTCGGACAGGCCGGATTTCTGTAACGCTTCCTGAGCGGCTGTCAGCTTTGGCGGAGCTTCAGCGACTTTCTCAGGCTCAGCAGGTTTGACAACCTTCGGCTTGTCGCCGGGCGTCACCACAACCACGCGTTTTTTCTTTGTCTCGACGACGACCTGCTTGGAGCGGCCGTGCGAGAAGCTCTGCTTCACGGTGCCTGAATCCGCCCGCTTGAGAGTCAGCGGCCGACGTCCAGTGTTGTCCGTGTCCTTGGTATCGCTCATTCACTCACTTCAGTTGCAGGCAGTTCGGTTGAAGCCAGCGCGGCCGGAGGATCGCCCCCGGAAACACGGGCCTGGGTGTCGTCACTATTCTGTCGCCCCGTAGCGCTGCTCGGTTGCCAACCGGGCAACCAGACACGCCGGAACCCGGAAAGCCTTTCGAGCTCCCCCCTCCAAGCGTGCGCTATACGGCCATATTTGACGCAAGCGTGTATCACACGGTCGCGCCCCAAGGCCATGCCCAAATCACTGGCTAAAAAACAGCCAACAACAGGCGGAAGTTCAAGGCTTCCGGCCGGTTTGCCCGCCTCGTCCAGGTCTGGCGTATGAAGCCCCCGTACCAGGGCCAAAACCTTGCCCCGCTGGTCTTCGGAGCCGTCGGACGCCTCCACCAAGAATGCGGGAGCCGCCTTGCGGACTTCCTCGCGCACCTGCTCGAAACCCAATATGAGGTCGCCGGCGCGCTTTACCATGCCGAGCTGGTCAAGAATTCTTTTTGCCAGCAGCAACTCGATCTGATCAGCCAGGTCGGGCGCCACTTTTACCTGCTTCTTGAAGGCGCGGTTGAACGCGCCCTTCTTAATAGCAAGCTCGACTGCCTCGCGGGAGGACGTGACCCACGCCCCCCTGCCGGGCAGCTTGGCGGCGAGATCCGGCGTCACCTGATTGTCCGGCGACAGGACGAAACGGATCAACTCGCTCTGCTCGCGCCGCCCCATCGTGACGATGCAGCGGCGCTCGGGGTCACGCGCACCCGCCTTGCCGGCGCGGGGCGGACCCGCGTCGGTTTCGACGGCTTCGATGCCGTTCAGCTCGCCATCACTGGTCGCTTGAGGCATTCGCCCCCTTCAGATTGAACAGTTCGTCGCCACGGCTGCGTGCCGTACCGCCTTGTGGCTCGCCGCCGGCCGCATCGAGTTCGGCTTCTTCCGCATCCAGCGCTGCAGCGCGGGCCGCCAAAGCCTCCTCCAGCGCCTGCGGTTCGACCCAGCCAGCCGCAACGCGCGCCTTGAGGATGAACAGTTCGGCGTCGTCACGAGTCATTTCGCCCTTGGTGAGCAGGCCCGGCATCATTTTGGGTTTGCCGTCCGGACCCGGCTCTTTCCAGCCAACGAGATCGTCCGGTACAAGGCCAGCGAGGTCGTCGATGGTCTTGACGCCATTCTCGCCGAACTTCACGGTCATCTGCGGCGTCACGCCTTCCATGTCTGCAACTTCGTCGGCGACGCCGAGTTCGCGGCGCCTGGCGACCAGCTCGGCCGTCAGCTTCTCGAGGTATTCACGCGCGCGCTGCTGAAGTTCGCCCGCGACTTCCTCGTCAAAGCCTTCGATCGAGGCAAGCTGCTCGATCTCGACATAGGCGATCTCTTCGACTGTCTCGAAGCCTTCGGAGGCCAGCAGCTGGGCCAGCGTCTCATCGGCGTCCAAGGCCTTCTGGAACAGATCGGTACGCTCCTTGAATTCGCGCTGACGACGCTCGGAATCCGCGGATTCCGTCATCAGATCGATCTGCCAGCCCGTGAGCTGAGAGGCGAGACGCACGTTCTGGCCGCGGCGGCCGATCGCCAGTGGGAACTGGCTTTCTTCCACGACCACTTCAACGCGGCCTTCTTCCTCATCGATCACGACCTTGGAGACTTCCGCCGGCTGCAGCGCGTTGACGATGAACGTCGCATCGTCGCCCGACCACGGGATGATGTCGATCTTCTCGCCGCCGAGTTCCGACACGACCGCCTGCACACGAGCGCCGCGCATACCGACGCACGCGCCGACCGGGTCGATCGAATTGTCATGGCTGAACACGCCGATCTTGGCGCGCGAGCCCGGATCACGGGCGCAGGCCTTGATTTCGATCACGCCTTCATAAACCTCAGGAACTTCCTGGGCGAACAGCGCGATCATGAAGCTGGGGTGCGAGCGCGACAGGAAGATCTGAGGGCCCTTGGCTTCAGCCGAAACCTTGTAGAGGTAGGAGCGGACGCGATCGCCCGTGTTGAAATTCTCGCGCGGAATGCCGTCATTGCGGCGGATAACGCCTTCGGCCTTTCCAAGATCGACGATCACATGACCGTATTCGACGCGCTTCACCGTGCCGTTGATGATCTCGCCGACGCGATCCTTGAAATCGTTATACTGGCGGGCGCGCTCGGCTTCACGAACCTTGCCCGTGATCACCTGTTTCGCGGTCTGCGCGGCGACACGGCCGAATTCGAACGGCGGCAGTTCTTCGCGAAATTCGTTGCCGACTTCAGCGTCGGAATCCATCTTCTTGGCTTCGGCGAGCGTTAGCTGCGTGACCGGATTCTCGACAGTCTCAACGACCGTCTGCACGCGCCACAGGCGGGTTTCACCGCTATCTGCGTTGATTTCGGCGCGGATGTCGTGCTCCAGGCCGTAGCGCGAGCGCGCCGCTTTCTGGATCGCCTCTTCCATCGCCTCTAGCACGATGCGCTTGTCGATGGATTTCTCCGCCGCGACCGCGTTCGCGATCTGCAGGATCTCCAGCCTGTTTGCCGAAACTGCTCCGGTAGCCATTCCCTACTCCTTGTTGTCCGACGCCGGGCCTTGATCCGCGTCGTCAGACTCTTCGTCAAAATCCTCATCGAGGTCGTCGACCTCGACGGCGTCAAAATCCTCGTCCGCGAATTCGCCTTCGATCGCGATGTCTTCTTCGTCTTCCTCTTCAGCGCCCTCGACCGGGGCCTGGCCTTTGGCCCGCGCGGCCTGGATCAGCATGTCGGTCAGCACCATGGTCGCCTTCGACATGTCGGCGACATTGAGCTTCGCCGCCCCGCCATCCTTCAGGTCCAGCTCCACCACGCCATCCATTTCGCTAACGATCGCGCCATGGAAACGCTTGCGCCCGTCGATCGTCGGCGTGCTTAGCTCAACCCTGATCTCATGACCGATCCACTTGGCGAAATCGCCAACCCGCGTCAGCGGCCGATCAATACCAGGCGAAGACACTTCCAGCGAATACTCGCTCGAGATCGGATCTTCCGCTTCCAGCACCGGCGAAATCGCCCGCGAGAGCCTGGCGCAGCGCGCCACCGTCATCGTGCCGTCCGGGAGCTCCGCCATGATCTGCAGCGTCGGTGTCTGCGAACCCGTCACGCGCACCCGCACAATATCGAGGCCGAGGCTCGCCGCCACGGGCTCGATCATGTCGAGAATCCGGATTTCAAGTTCGCTCAGCGCCCGCATCAGGGGTGCGTTTCCTTTGTACTGGCCCGAAAATCGGGTCCGAAATGCGAAGCGGCGGCCCAGTTCCCGGGGCCGCCGCTTCGATGTGAGAACTGGTTCGAGCCGGCATATAGGCGCTTATACTTGACCTGTCGAGGGGTAAGTGCTCGACGCCTTGCGCGCCAGTTTTGCCGCCAGGTCGGTCTTTTGCCCGTGATAACCATGGAGTACGCGTGCGTCGGTCAAATTAGGAGCAGCCGACATGAAACGCCAACTTTTCGCTGCGACCTCTGCCGCGATCCTCGCGCTAGCCATCGCCTGCCCTCCCGAAGCGCCAAAGCCGGAAGTCGCCGCAGCGCCTCCCGCGCCGACCGTCGCCGATCCATCGGCCTCGTCAATCACCATGGCGGCCGATCCGACCGCTCTTGGCTTCGACACCGCGGTCTTCGCGAAGGCCAAGACCGATCTGGAAGCCGACGTGAAATCCGGAACGATTCCTGGCGCTGTCCTACTCATCGCCAAGGGCGGCCAGGTCGTCGATGTCACCGCAGTCGGCACGGAAGGCCCGCGCGATGCTGACCCTATGACGCCCGAGACCATCTTCCGCATCTACTCGATGTCGAAGCCGATCGTCTCGATCGCCACGATGCAACTCGTGGAAGAAGGTAAGATCGCGCTCGAAGATCCGATTTCGAAATACATCCCTGAATTCGCCAGCCCGAAAGTTCTGGAGAAGGACGGCAAGACTACCCGTCCGGCCGCCCGCGAAATCACGGTACGTGACCTCCTGAGCCACGAATCAGGCATGATCTACGGCGTGTTCGCAAAACCGGACCATCCGCTCGGCAAGCTCTATATGGCCGCTGGCGACGTGCGCTTCGACTTCACCGCGCTTGACCTGTCGAAAGCCATCGCTGGCCTGCCCCTCGCCTTCGACCCGGGCACAGCGTGGAATTACGGGCGCTCCACCGACGTCCTCGGCGCAGTGATCGAGATCGCCTCGGGAAAGTCGCTCGATGCCCTGCTCAACGAGAAGATTTTTGCCCCGCTCGGCATGGACGACACGCACTTCTACCTCGAAGCTGACGAGGCCAATCGCCTCGCTGAGGCGCCGACCACACTGAAAGCACCGCTCTCCACGCCGAAAATCGTGCAGCCCATGCTGTCGGGCGGCGGCGGCCTCAACTCCACGACGGAAGACTATTTCCGTTTCGTCGAAATGCTGCGCAGCAAGGGTGAATATCGCGGTGTGCGCATCATCAAGCCGGAAACCCTCGACGCCATGCTCGTCGACCAGGTCGGCCCAACCGTTGATCGCAAGGCGTGGTTCTATGGCCCGCTCGGCGGTTTCGGTCTCGGCTTCGGGCTGCTGCCGATCGACATGAAGGACCCGGCCAAGGGCAATGTGTTCTCCTGGTCAGGCTATGCCGGCACCAACATGTGGGTCGATCCGAAGAACGACATCACCATGATCTTCATGATCCAGAACAACGAAACCATGGACTATCCGATGAAGCTCCGTGAATGGGTCTATGGCGCCTACAAGAACCCGGCCGCCCTGGCGCCTGCTGCGCCCGCGGCTCCGGCCCAGTAAAAATACATATTGCTTGACTGCGAGAAGCCCGGCCAAGACACCGGGCTTTTCTTTCTGCGTACTATGTCGGCGCCAGCGCCTTCAGCACGCTCTCCACTAGCCGCCGCGAGTACGCTTCCGGCACCGGCCCTCGCATCGCGATCAGGCGATGCCAGATCGGCCCGAACAGAAGCTCGGTCGCCAGATCGATGTCCCAGTCGCGCCGAACCACACCCTTCAACGCCTGCTCCGCCAATATGTGGCGCAGCGGCACTTTCACGCTTTCCGAGAACCACGCGCGGAATATCTCGCCCGCATCGCTGTCATCCGCCGCCGCCAGCAGGGCCCCGCGCCAGGCATGCGCGCCATCGCCCGTGCGCACAGCCACCAGCATGGGTTCTATCAACGCTGCGATCCTGTCCCGCACATCCGCATTGGCCGCCACAGGCGCCGGCCTTTCAGCCAGCGTCGCAAGTGCAGCGTCCACGGCGAGGCAAGCTGCCGATTTCCACCAGCGATAGATTGTCTGCTTGGACGCCTTGGCTGTCTTCGCCACGCGATCGACGGAGAAACCGCGCCAGCCATGCTCGGACAGCTCTGTATAGGCCGCCACCAGAACAGCGTTCGTGGACGCTTCGCTGCGCCGTGGGCCGACACGGCGCTTATCAACCTCTTCGGCGCTCGTCAGCGGAATGTCGTCGTCTGACATGACAGCCTCGTCTCAGCGGCTCTCGCCGCGAATACCGGTGCGGTGTTATCGAGGTCTAACGGAACTGTTCGTTCCTTGTCAGGCCAACTCCAGCCACGAGTCAATGACCCGATCACCAACAGGGTTTGCTTCTGGGCCGAACTTTCGCTAGCGACACGCCACCATGATCGACTTTGCAGACGACGCTCAGGATTTGATCGCCGGCTATCGCCGTTTCCGCGCGAACCGCTATCGCGAAGCCCGTGATCTCTTCAAACGGCTCCGAGACGGGCAAGAACCGGCGACGATGATCATTGCGTGCGCAGACAGCCGCGCCGATCCGGCCATGATCTTCGACGCCGCGCCCGGCGAACTGTTCACCGTTCGCAACGTCGCCGCCCTTGTGCCTCCTTACGATGAATCCGGCGGCCTGCACGGGGTCTCCGCCGCCGTCGAATTCGCGGTGACGCGGCTCAAGGTGAAGCAGATTGTCGTCATGGGTCATGGCGGCTGCGGCGGCATCGCCGCTTCGCTCGCCGCCGCCGCCGACCGCCCTGTCGGCCACTTCATAGCTCCTTGGGTGGAGATTGCCGCTGATGCGCGGGACGTTGTGCTGCGTGACGAGAGCATTCTGCGCGCCGACTGGCAGGAAGCCGTCGAACACGGCGCTGTTGGTCTATCGCTGGCGAACTTGCTAAGCTTTCCTTTTGTGCGTTCCGCCTACGAAAGCGGGCAGCTCGACATGAACGGCGCCTGGTTCTCGATCGGCAAGGGAGAACTCCACTGGCGCAATCCCGAGACCGGCCAGTTCTCCGTGATCGCCGCCGAAGACGCGGCGATCGATCAGGACAACAAGATCTAGCTACCGCTCAATCGGCCGGACAAACCAGCGGTTGATCGGCGCTCACGCCGCCCGCGCCAACCTTTGTGATACGCCACCCATCAGCGAATTTCCTGAGCGTGTAGGAACTCGCTCGATCCTTCGGCGGCAGCGGCGTTCCCCACGACGTCATGCGCGAGAACTTCATCCCGGCCCACGCGGCGTCAGCGCCTGTCATGCACGCCTTGATCTCGTGGATATCCGAATGGTCATAGCCTTGCGCCCGCAAACTGGCGAAGGTGTGCTTGAGGCTGCCGGTCTGCTCCGCAACGCTTGGCCCGGTCCGATAGAAGTCGCGCGCGATCCCTGCGGCATCGTGCTTGTTCCAGGTGGCCGTGTAGTCCCACATAAACTGCTCAACAACCTTTGCCGGGGCAAGCGACGGGGCTGGGGGTGCGCTCTCGCATCCCGCGAGACACATCAGCAATGCAAGGCCGGCCTGCGTTCGCATTGGTTTGATCCCCGCTTGCTGAGGTGCATGGTATCGCTTCCACGCCCGCAGTCGAGCAAGGAACCCGAATGCTCAGCCGCCGCACCGCCATCCTTTCCGCAAGCGCAGGACTTGCCGTCGCGTGCACCGATGGTCCCGCGCCTGTGAGCCAGAAGTCGGATTACAACACGACTCTCAAACCGCTGCCTTTCGCCGTGCAGGAAATCTACCCCGCGGCTCACAAAGGTCGCATCCACATCGCTGGCGGTCTGTTGGCAGAAGGCGGCCGCGCCGTTGCCGCTTCCAGCCATCACATCGCATACGATCCGAAAACGCAAAACACGAGCTCACTCGCGTCTCTTCCTGCTCCCCGCCACCACCCTCATATCGTCGACCATAAAGGCCGCCTCTATCTGTTTGGCGGCTTCGGCGCGAATCCCGGCGCGATCAACTGGATTATGTCCGCCGACACGCTGGTTTACGATGACAGCGCCAA
>JADKDU010000004.1 GCA_016714495.1 Hyphomonadaceae bacterium
CAGGATCCGGGCCGCGTGTTTAAAGGCAAGAAAATGGCCGGCCATCTCGGCATGGAGCGCGTCACCACACAAAACCTCGAAATCGTCCGCACCGACGCCGAGCGTGGTCTGATCCTGATCAAGGGCGCGGTTCCCGGCTCCGAGAACAGCTGGGTCGAAATTCGTGATGCTGTGAAGGCCAAGGACAATAAGGGCGCGCCGTCGCCTGCTGGTCTTCGCGCCAAGGAAGGGCAGGGCTGATGAAACTCCCCGTCGTCAAGCTTGACGCCAAAAAGGCCGGCGAGATCGAACTCGCTGACGCCGTGTTTGGCATTGAAGACATCCGCTCGGACATTCTGCAGCGCATGGTTCGCTACCAGCTGTCCAAGCGCCAGGCCGGCACGCACTCGACGCAAAACCGCGACGATGTGAGCCGCACGACCAAGAAGCTCTATCGCCAGAAGGGCACGGGCGGCGCGCGTCACGGTTCGCGTAACGCTCCGATCTTCGTTGGCGGTGGTGTAGCGCATGGTCCCCACCCGCACAGCCACGCTCACGCGCTCCCGAAAAAGGTTCGTGCATTGGCCATGAAGCACGCGCTCTCATCGAAAGTGAAAGACGAAGCGCTCATCGTTCTCGATGGTTTCGACGGCGAGAAGACCAAGGATCTGGTCGCTCAGCTCAAGGCGCTCAACATCTCGAACGCTCTCTTCATCGGCGGCGCCGAAGTGAACGAGAAGTTCGCCAAAGCCGCTCGCAACATCCCAAACATCGATGTGCTCCCGCTCGCTGGCCTCAACGTCTACGACGTTCTGCGCCGCAAGACGCTGGTCATGTCGCGTGAAGCGGTCGAAGGCGTGAATGCGCGCTTCGCCGAAGCCGAGAAGGCGTAACCAGATGGCCGCTCCCAAAGCCCTCCACTACACGCGCCTGACGGCGCCGATTATCACTGAAAAGTCGACCATGTTGTCCGAGTTCAACAAGGTCGTCTTCCGCGTGCCCCTCGATGCGACCAAGCCGCAGATCAAGGAGGCGGTTGAAGCTTTGTTCAACGTCAACGTCGTTGGCGTGAACACGATCGTCGTCAAAGGCAAAACCAAATTCTTCCGCGGCGTCCCGGGCAAGCGCTCGGACGTCAAGAAAGCGATCGTGACGTTGAAGGACGGCCAGTCCATCGACGTGACGACCGGGCTCTGAGGATAAGGCGTCATGGCTCTTAAGACCTTCAACCCGACTTCGCCTGGCCGTCGTCAGCTTGTGCTGATTGACCGTTCGGGCCTGCACAAGGGCGGCCCCGTCAAGGCGCTGACCGAGGGCAAGAACTCGTCTGGCGGCCGCAACAACCTCGGCCGTCGCACCGCGCGCTGGCGCGGGGGCGGCGCCAAGAAGGCGTACCGCATCATCGACTTCAAGCGTCGCAAGTGGAACGTTCCGGCGAAGATCGAACGTCTGGAATACGATCCTAACCGCACAGCTTTCATCGCGCTCATCACCTACACGGATGGCGAGCAGGCCTACATCATCGCCCCGCAGCGCGTTGATGTCGGCGACACGGTGGTTGCAGGCGAGAGCGTCGACATCAAGCCGGGCAACGCCCTGCCGCTGAAGTCGATCCCGGTCGGCACTATCATCCACAATATTGAAATGAAGCCGCTCAAGGGCGCACAGATCGCTCGTTCGGCTGGCTCTTATGCCCAGCTCGTCGGCCGTGGCGACGGTTACGCACAGGTCAAACTGTCGTCCGGCGAAGTCCGCCTCATCCCGGAAGGTTGCATGGCCACGATCGGCGCGGTGTCGAACCCTGACAACATGAACGTCGTGATCGGCAAGGCCGGCCGCAACGTTCACAAGGGCTGGCGTCCGCACGTTCGCGGCGTCGCCATGAACCCGGTCGATCACCCGCACGGTGGTGGTGAAGGCAAGACGTCCGGTGGCCGTCACCCTGTCACGCCGTGGGGCAAGAAGACCCGCGGTCCGAAGACCCGTAAGAACAAGTCGACCGATCGTCTCATCGTTCGTCGTCGGCACAAAGCGTAACGGAGAGAAGCAAGATGTCCCGTTCCGTCTGGAAAGGCCCCTTCGTCGATGGCTATCTGCTCAAGAAAGCAGAAGTAGCGAAGGCTGCTGCGCGTCCGACGCCGATCAAGACCTGGTCACGCCGTTCGACGATCCTGCCCGATTTCATTGGCCTGACCTTCCAGGTCCACAACGGCAAGACGTTCGTGCCCGTCAACGTCTCTGAAGAGATGGTTGGCCACAAGCTCGGCGAGTTCGCGCCGACACGTTCGTTCCAAGGCCATGGCGGCGACAAGAAAGTCGCTCGCAAGCCGGCAGGTAAATAATCATGGGCAAGCAAAAAGCTCCTCCGAAACAGGCTTCGAACGAGAGCCGCGCCGTGCTTCGCATGTACCGCATCAGCGGTCAGAAGCTAAACCTGCTGGCGCAGCAGATCCGTGGCCTCAAGGTCGACAAGGCGATGGCCGAACTCGAGTTCTCGCGCAAGCGCGCCGCTGGCGACGTGCTCAAGCTGCTCAAGTCCGCTGTCGCGAACGCTGACAACAACCACAACCTCGACATCGACAGCCTGATCGTCGCCGAAGCTCACGTCGGCAAGAACCTGGTCATGAAGCGGATGCACGCTCGCGCGCGCGGCCGCGGCGTCCGGGTCGAGAAGCAGTTCTCACAGCTCACCATCGTGCTCCGCGACACGTCCGCGGTCGCCCAAACCTCCGAGGCCGCATAATGGGTCAGAAGATCAACCCGATCGGATTTCGTCTGGGCGTCAACCGTACGGCTGACAGCCGCTGGTACGCAGAAAGCGCCGACTTCGGCCGCCTGCTCCACGAAGACATCAAGATCCGCAAGTTCATCAAGGACAAGCTGAAGCAGGCCGGCGTCAGTCGCGTCGTCATCGAGCGTCCGCACAAGAAGTGCCGCATCACCGTTCACACCGCCCGCCCGGGCATGGTGATCGGTAAGAAGGGCGCGGACATCGAGACGCTGCGCAAGGCGATTACCAAGCTTTGCAAAGACGAAGTGTTCCTCAACCTGGTCGAGATCCGCAAGCCGGAAACCGACGCCAACCTGGTTGCCGAAGATGTCGCCCGCCAGCTCGAGCGTCGTGTCTCGTTCCGCCGCGCCATGAAGCGCGCAATGCAGACGACGATGCGCATGGGCGCTCAGGGCGTTCGTCTCACGGTCGCTGGCCGCCTTGGCGGCGCAGAGATCGCCCGCACCGAATGGTATCGCGAAGGCCGCGTTCCGCTTCACACGCTGCGCGCCGACATCGACTACGGCACCGCAGAAGCCTCCACGACCTACGGCATCATCGGCATCAAATGCTGGATCTTCAAAGGCGAGATCATGGAACACGATCCCATGGCCGTCGACCGCAAGCAGGAAGCCGCCGGCGAGAACCGCCCGCGCCGCGACCGCGAGCGTCAAGGTCAGCGCGCGTAAGTGAGATAGAAGATGCTTCAACCCAAGCGCACAAAGTATCGCAAGGCCTTCAAGGGCCGGATTCATGGTGTGGCCAAGTCGGGCTTCACGCTGAACAACGGCAGCCACGGTCTCAAGGCCCTGGAGCCGAACCGCGTCACAGCGCGTGAGATCGAGGCTGCCCGCCGCGCGCTCACCCGCGAGATGAAACGTCTCGGCAAGGTCTGGTGCCGCGTGTTCCCGGACGTGCCGGTGTCGAAAAAGCCGATCGAAGTCCGCATGGGCTCGGGCAAGGGCGCGCCGGAATACTGGGTGGCCCGTGTGAAACCCGGTCGCATCCTGTTTGAAATCGATGGCGTTCCGGATGCGATCGCGCGTCAGGCCCTCACGCTCGGCGCCGCCAAGCTGTCGGTCAAGACGAAGATCGTCACGCGGATCGGAGAGTAGGCGATGACCAAGTTTTACGAAATCCGGAAGGACCTGGAAGGCTACCGCGCCTCCACGCCCGACCAGCTGCGCGACGAACTCGCGTCGCTGCGTAAAGAACAATTCAACCTGCGTTTCCAGAAGGCCACGGGCCAGATGGAAAAGACCTCTCGCGTCGGCGACATCCGCCGCAGCATCGCCCGCATCGAGGCTGTGCTGTCCGAGAAGTCGAAGAAGCAGACGGCGTAGGAGACAGCGATGCCCAAGAGAATCATGGAAGGCGTGGTCGTCTCCAACAAGATGGACAAGACCGCCGTCGTTAAGGTCGAGCGAACCTTCATCCACCCGCTGTTCAAGAAGACGGTCCGTAAGTCGAAGCGCTATCACGCTCACGATCAGGACAATGCTGCCCAGGTTGGCCAGCACGTCGAGATCCAAGAATGCCCGCCGCGCTCTAAATTGAAGCGTTGGGAAATCGTTTCGTTCAAAGGGGCGAACGCATGATCCAGATGCAAACAAATCTTGATGTTGCGGACAACTCCGGCGCTCGCCGTGTCCAGTGCATCAAAGTGCTCGGCGGCTCCAAGCGCCGTTACGCCTCGGTCGGCGACGTCATCGTCGTGTCGATCAAGGAAGCTGCCCCGAAGGGCAGGGTGAAGAAGGGCGAAGTGAAACGCGCCGTCGTCGTTCGTGTGTCGAAAGACCTGCAGCGCCGCGATGGTTCGGTCATCCGCTTCGACTCGAACGCCGCCGTCCTGGTCAACGCCCAGAACGAGCCGATCGGCACCCGCATCTTTGGACCGGTTCCGCGCGAACTCCGCGCCAAGAACCACATGAAAATCATCTCGCTCGCCCCGGAGGTCCTGTAATGGCCGCCAGAATTCGCAAAGGCGACACGGTGATCGTGATCACCGGCAAGGACAAGGGCCGCAAAGGCGAAGTCCTGAAGTCGTTCCCTGAAGACAGCCGGGTCCTCGTGTCAGGCGTCAACATCAAGGCGCGCCACACCAAGCCGAGCCAGGCTGATCCGCAGGGCGGGATTAAGCGCAACGAAGCGCCGATCCATGTGTCCAACGTCGCCCACGTCGATCCGACGTCGGGCAAGCCGACCCGCATCGGTTTCAAGATTGAGGGAACCGGCGAGAAGAGCCGCAAGGTGCGCTTTGCCAAGCGTTCCGGGGAGTCGATCGATGGCTGACGCCAAATATACGCCGCGTCTCAAGACGCTTTACACGACGTCGATCCGCGAGAAGCTGACCGGCCAGTTCAACTATACGAACGGCCTGCAGGTCCCGGCTCTCGAGAAGGTCGTGATCAACATGGGCGTCGGCGAAGCTGTCGCCGACTCCAAGAAGATCCGCTCGGCTGTGGCCGACCTGACGGCGATCTCTGGCCAGAAGCCGGTCGAAACCAAGTCGCGCAAGTCGATCGCCACGTTCAAGCTGCGTGAGGGCATGACGATCGGCGCGAAGGTCACCCTTCGCCGCGAGCGAATGTACGAATTCATCGACCGCCTGACCACGATCGCCCTTCCGCGTGTGAAGGACTTCCGCGGCCTTAACGGCAAGTCGTTCGATGGCCGTGGCAACTTCGCGATGGGTCTCAAGGAGCACACCGTGTTCCCCGAGATCAGCTACGACAACATTGAGACGGTCTGGGGCATGGACATCATTGTGTGCACGACGGCGCGCACCAACGAAGAAGCGAAAGCACTCCTCACGGAGTTCGGCTTTCCCTTCCGCAACTAGGCGCGCTGGAGAGAAACGATATGGCTAAGAAAAGCTCAATCGAAAAGAACAACCGCCGCAAGCGGATGTCGGCTCAGTACGCTCCCAAGCGCGCTGAACTGAAAGCCATGGCGCTCGACGAAAGCCTTCCTCTGGAAGAGCGTTTCGAAGCGCGCATGAAACTGGCGAAGCTTCCGCGCAACTCGGCCCCGAGCCGTGTTCGCAACCGCTGCGAAATCTCGGGTCGTCCGCGCGCTTACTACCGCAAGCTCAGAATGTCGCGAATTGCGCTTCGCGACTACGGCGCCAACGGGATGATCCCGGGCCTCGTCAAGTCGAGCTGGTAGGGGAGATCACACGATGCAAATGAACGATCCCCTGGGCGATCTCCTGACCCGCATCCGCAACGCTCAGCGTCGTGGCCGGTCGACGGTGCAGTCGCCTGCCTCGAAACTCCGCCTCCACGTTCTGGAAGTGCTCCAGCGCGAAGGCTATATCCGCGGTTTCACGGAAGTGGAGAAGGACGGACGCCGTGAGCTCGATATCGAGCTCAAGTATTACGACGGCGCGCCGGTCATCTCCGAAATCCGCCGCATCTCGAAACCGGGCCGCCGGGTTTACTCGGCTGTTCGTGATCTGCCGCTGGTCCGTAACGGCCTGGGCATCTCGGTCCTGTCCACGCCAAAGGGCGTGATGTCGGACGCCGAGGCGCGCACCCAGAACGTCGGCGGCGAAATCCTCTGCCGGGTGAGCTAGTCATGTCACGCGTTGGAAAAAAACCGATCGAAGCGGTCAAGGGCGTCGACATTAAGGTCGCTTCTGGCCAGGTCACGGTCAAAGGCCCGAAGGGCGAGCTTAAGATGGCTCTGTCCGATGAAGTTGGCGTCAAAGTCGACAACGGTGAAGTCACCGTCACGGCCCGCAACCCTGACGAGCGCAAGTCGAAAGCGATGTGGGGCACGGTTCGCGCCAACATCCAGAATATGGTCACGGGCGTGACCACCGGCTTCACGAAGGACCTTGAACTGGTCGGCGTCGGTTATCGCGCCGCCATGAAGGGCAAGGATCTCGAGCTCTCGCTCGGCTACTCGCACCCGATCGTCTACAAGGCGCCGGCCGGCATTACCTTCACGTCTGCCAAACCGACCGAGATCAAGATCTCGGGCGCCGACAAGCAGATGATTGGCCAGGTCGCCGCCGAACTCCGCAGCTATCGTCCGCCGGAGCCCTACAAGGGCAAGGGCGTCCGCAAGGTGGGCGAATTCGTCCGCCGCAAGGAAGGCAAGAAGAAGTAGGCGATCATGCAAGCTTACCAGAAAAACAAACTTCGCCGCGCCCAGCGCGTTCGCACCAAGCTCCGCAAGGTCGCGGACGGCAAGGCGCGCTTGTCGGTCACCCGCTCGACCAAGCACATCTCTGTGCAGCTCATCGACGACGCCAACGGCCTCACGGTGGCTGCCGCCTCGTCGCTCGAGAAAGACTTCAAGGGCGGCACCAAGTCCGAGGACGCCTCCACTGTCGGCAAGCTCATCGCTGATCGTGCGAAGAAAGCCGGCGTCACTGACGTCGTCTTCGATCGCGGCGGTTACATTTTTCATGGCCGCGTGAAAGCGCTCGCCGAAGCCGCCCGCGAGGGCGGCCTGAAATTCTAGGAGTCGCGAATGGCGCGTGAAGGCGAACGTAGCGAACGTGGTGGTGAACGTGGTGACCGCGGTCGCGGCCGTCGTGATCGCAATGAAGATCGCGAACAGTCCGAAATCGTCGACAAGCTGGTTGCGATCAACCGTGTCGCGAAGGTCGTGAAGGGCGGTAAGAACTTCGCGTTCGCTGCTCTCGTGGTTGTCGGCGACCAGAAGGGCCGCATCGGCTACGGTCACGGCAAGGCTCGTGAGGTTCCCGAGGCCATCCGCAAGGCGACCGAAGAAGCCAAGAAATCCATGGTCCGCGTTCCGCTTCGTGAAGGCCGCACGCTGCACCATGACACCCACGGCCGTTGGGGCGCTGGCAAGGTCATCATGCGTTCGGCTCCGGCCGGTACGGGCGTGATCGCCGGTGGTCCGATGCGCGCCGTGTTCGACGTGCTCGGCATCCGTGACGTCGTCGCCAAGTCGACGGGTTCGTCGAACCCGTACAACATGGTTCGCGCCACGGTCGACGCGCTCAAGCGCCAGGCTTCGCCCCGTCAGATCGCATCCAAGCGCGGCCTGAAAGTGCAGGACATCATCGCCCGCCGTACCGACGGCTCGGGCAACGCCGAAGTGGCGTAAGGTAGGAGACGGTCGAGATGGCTGCCAAGAAAACCCTCCGCGTGAAGCAGGTGAAGAGCCCGCAGCGCCGCGAAGCTTCGCAGCGTGCGACGCTTGTCGGGCTCGGCCTCAACAAGGTTCAGCGCGAGCGCGAACTTGAAGACACCCCTTCGGTCCGTGGCATGATCGCCAAGGTCCAGCACCTCGTCGAGATCGTGGACTAATACTTTCACCGGTGCGCCCGTAAGGGCAGGCCGGTCTGGAGCGTAAGATGAAACTGAACCAGATCTCCGACAAAGAAGGCGCCCGCAAGAAGCGGATGCGCGTGGGCCTGGGCGTCGGCTCGGGCAAAGGCAAGACCGCTGGACGCGGCGTCAAGGGCCAGAAGGCGCGCCGCGGCGTCGCCATCAACGGCTTCGAAGGCGGCCAGATGCCGATCTATATGCGCTTGCCGAAGCGTGGCTTCACGCCTCACGGGGCCAAGAGCTTTGCCGAAGTGAACCTCGGCAAAATCGAGGAATTCGTGCAAGCCGGCAAACTCGACGCGAAGAAGCCGATCGATGCCGACGCGCTCAAGGCTTCCGGCCTGCTGCGCCGCGCCAAGGACGGCGTCCGCCTCCTTGCAAAGGGCGAGCTGACGTCCAAAGTTGAGCTGGTCGTGTACGGCGCCTCAAAAGCCGCGATCGAAGCGGTGGAAAAAGCCGGCGGCAAGGTTACTGTGACGAAGCCGGCTGCCGTCGAGGCTGCCGAGTAGGCTTGGCCTGAGTTCAGGACGGGCGTCCGCGTGTTCTGAGCCCGCCACCCCGGCGGGTCCAAGGGTCGCGCGATCTGGGAGGCGGGCTTAATGGTATCCGCGGCCGAGCAGCTTGCTCGCAACATTTCATTCTCGACCTTCGGCAAGGCCAAGGAGCTGCAGGCTCGCATCTGGTTCACGCTGATTGCGCTGGTTGTCTACCGGATCGGCACGCAGGTTCCCATTCCTGGTATTGATACCGCCGTATACGCCGCCCAGTTCGGCGCTGCGTCCCAGGGAATCCTGGGCATGTGGAACACCTTCTCCGGCGGCGCCGTGGAGCGCATGGCCATCTTCGCGCTGAACGTGATGCCTTACATCTCGGCGTCGATCATCGTGCAGATCCTGACCACAGCCGTTCCGGCGCTCGAGCGCCTGAAGAAGGAAGGCGAGGGCGGCCGCAAACAGATCAACCAGTACACGCGCTATCTCACCGTCATCCTCGCGCTCGCGCAGGCCTTCATGGTTGCGACGTCGCTGAACACGGTCCAGACCGACGGCACTTCGGCGGCGCTGGATCCAGGCATCTACTTCCTGACCTCCACGGTCGTGACGCTGGTCGGCGGCACGGTGTTCCTGATGTGGCTGGGCGAGCAGGTGACGGCGCGCGGCGTTGGCAACGGCATCTCGCTGATCATCTTCGCCGGCATCGTGGCCGAATTGCCGAACTACATTGTCCAGACCTGGCAACAACTCTATCAGGGCTCGATCGACTTCACGGTGATCCTCGCGATCACGGCGCTATCGATCATGATGGTCCTCTTCATCGTCTTCATCGAACGATCGCAACGGCGGCTGCTGATCCAGTATCCAAAGCGCCAGCAGGGCAATCGGATGGTGGGCGGCGAATCGTCGTTCTTGCCGCTGAAGGTCAACTCCGCCGGCGTCATCCCGCCGATCTTCGCTTCGTCGCTGCTAATGTTGCCGCAGACGATGGCCAGCATGAACGCCGCAGGCGGCGCCACCGCTCAAGCCGGCTGGTGGGGCGAGACACTTGGCTTCATCAACGCCTATCTTGGCGTCGGCCAGCCGCTCCACGTCATCCTGTTTGCGGCGCTGATCATTTTCTTCTGCTTCTTCTACACCGGCATTGTGTTCAACGCGGAAGAGACAGCGGAAAACCTGCGCAAGTATGGCGGCTTTATCCCCGGCTACCGTCCGGGTAAGCGGACGGCCGAATATTTCGATTACGTGCTGACGCGCCTGACGGTGATCGGCTCAGTCTACATCGCCGCGGTTTGCGTCCTGCCAGAACTCTTGCGAAACAACCCGCTCACAGGACGATTCTACATAGGCGGCACGTCGCTGCTGATTGTCGTGTCCGTCACCATGGACACCGTTGCGCAGATTCAGTCGCATCTGATCGGCCACCAGTACGAAGGCATGATCAAGAGGGCGAGGTTGGGGGGTAAGAAGAAGTGAACCTGATCCTGTTCGGCCCGCCAGCAGCCGGCAAGGGAACCCAGGCCAAGAAGCTCGTCGCCGAGCGCGGTTTCATCCAGCTGTCGACAGGCGACATGCTGCGTGCCGCCCGCTCCTCGGGGTCTGAGCTCGGCAAGAAGGTTGCCGCCATTATGGATTCGGGCGCGCTCGTCTCCGACGAGATCGTCATCGCGCTGATCGAAGAACAGCTCGACAAGAACCCTGACGCTGCCGGCTTCATCTTCGACGGCTTTCCGCGGACGATTCCCCAGGCCAAGGCGCTGGACGATTCGCTCGCTGGGCGAGGTCAGAAGGTCGACTCGGTCATCCGCCTCAAGGTCGACGAAGAAGCCCTGATCGCTCGGGTAACGAGCCGTTTCGAGGTCGAAGGCCGGGCTGACGACAATCCGGAAGCCTTTAAGAAGCGCCTTGTCGCCTACAACAGCCAGACCGCCCCCCTTGTCGAAGTCTACAAGGGGCAGGGCAAGCTGACCGAGATCGACGGCATGGCTAATGTGGAGACGGTGTCGGCCTCGATCGCCGGCATTCTCGACGCCGCCAAACGTTAAAAAGCGTAACGGAATCTGTGCCTAAACGCCCCCCGCATCCCCGGCGGAAATGGGCGAAAATGAAAAGGAAATAAGCGGTTGACGAGGGAAGTTAGCCCTCTATAACGGCGGCTTCCGCGATGGGCCCAATGCTTCGCCGCGCCGTAGGGCGCTGCGGCTGCGTTGCCGTCGCGCAAGCATTTCGGATGAGTATTCAGAGCTTTTTCCCAGGAAAAGGCGGACGTTCAGGAGAGCCAATTGGCCCGTATCGCAGGCGTGAACCTTCCGACGGCAAAGCGCGTCGAAGTCGCGTTGACCTACATTCACGGCATTGGCCCGGCCAAAGCCAAGGAGCTCACCGCGAAGCTCGGCATCGAGCCGGCGCGCCGCGTGAACCAGCTGACCGACGCTGAAGTCCTCAAGATCCGCGAAACGATCGACTCTGACTTCGTCGTCGAGGGCGACCTTCGCCGCGAAGTCGCGATGAACATCAAACGCCTGATGGACCTCGGTTGCTACCGTGGCCTCCGCCACCGCAAGGGCCTGCCGGTCCGCGGCCAGCGCACCCACACCAACGCCCGCACGCGCAAAGGCCCCGCTAAGGCCATCGCCGGCAAGAAGAAGTAGGATAGACAATGGCTCGCGAAGCAGCTGGCGCCGATAAGGGCCGGGTCAAGAAACGGGAACGCAAGAACATCGCGTCGGGCGTCGCCCACGTGAATGCGTCGTTCAACAACACGATCATCACCATCACCGACGCGCAAGGCAACACCATCTCTTGGTCGTCCGCCGGTACGATGGGCTTCAAGGGCTCGCGCAAGTCGACCCCTTATGCTGCTCAGGTCGCTGCTGAAGACGCCGGCAAGAAGGCAATGGAACACGGCATGAAGACGCTCGAAGTTCTCGTCCACGGCCCCGGTTCGGGTCGCGAGTCGGCTCTGCGCGCGCTGCAAGCCGTCGGCTTCACTGTCACCACTATCCACGACACGACCGCCGTTCCGCATAACGGCTGCCGCCCGCCGAAACGCCGCCGCGTCTGATACGCGCTTCTGTTTTGGTCCGGCTCTACTGAAGAGGCTAAACCCATGGCGCAACCCGCCGGTTCGGTGAACGACAAGAACTGGAAAGACCTGATCCGCCCCAACCGTCCGGTTGTTGAGCATGATCGGGATCCCCAGCGCAAAGCGAAACTCGTGATCGAGCCGCTCGAGCGTGGCTTCGGCACGACGCTGGGCAACGCGCTCCGCCGCGTGCTGCTGTCCTCGCTGCAAGGCGCGGCCATCACCGGCGTCCAGATCGATGGCGTCGTCCACGAATTCTCATCCATTCCTGGCGTCCGTGAAGACGTCACGGACATCGTGCTCAACCTCAAGCGCGTCGCGATCCGCATGGTGTCGGATACGCCGAAGCGCATGACGTTGAAGGCCACGGGCGGTGGTCCGGTGAAAGCCGGCCAGATCGAGACGTCGTCGGACATCGAGATCCTCAACCCCGACCACATCATCTGCCACCTCGACGAAGGTTCGGAGCTCCGCATGGAGTTCACGGTCGCGACTGGCAAGGGCTACGTGCCAGCTGACCGCAACCGTCCCGATGACGCCCCGCTCGGTTACATCCCGATCGACTCGATCTTCTCGCCGGTTGAGCGCGTTGGCGTGTTCGTCGAAGACACCCGCGCCGGTCAGGTTCTCGACTACGATAAACTCACGCTCGAAGTGCAGACCGATGGTTCGGTGACGCCGGAAAACGCCGTGGCCTATGCTGCGCGCATCCTGCAGGACCAGCTGCAACTTCTCATCACCTTCGACGAGCCGGTCGCCGCTTCTTCGTCGGACGACGAGCCGGACCTGGGCTTCAACCCGGTGCTGCTCAAGAAGGTCGACGAGCTGGAACTCTCGGTGCGTTCGGCCAACTGCCTGCGCAACGACAACATCGTCTACATCGGCGACCTCATCCAGAAGTCGGAAGCGGAAATGCTCCGTACTCCGAACTTCGGCCGCAAGTCGCTCAACGAGATCAAGGAAGTGCTCGCCTCGATGGGCCTCCACCTCGGCATGGACGTTCCGTCCTGGCCGCCGGAGAACATCGAAGAGCTCGCCAAGAAATACGAAGACCACACCTGATTATAAGGAGCGGCCCCGCAAGGGCCGGCTAGTCAAATGCGCCACGGTTTCGCGCTTCGCAAACTCAACCGCACCGCCTCGCACCGCAAGGCGATGTTTGCCAATATGTCGGGCTCGCTGATCCGCCACGAGCAGATCACCACGACCCTGCCAAAGGCGAAGGAACTCAAGGCTGTCGTCGACAAGCTGATCACGCTCGGCAAGAAGGGCGGTCTCTCGAACCGTCGTCTCGCTGCTGCCCAGCTCAAGGAAGACGATGTGGTCGTGAAGCTCTTCGATACGCTCGCAGAGCGCTACAAGGACCGCAAGGGCGGCTACACCCGCGTCCTGAAAGCTGGCTTCCGCCACGGCGACAACGCCCCGCTGGCGGTCATCGAGCTTGTCGACCGCGACGTCGACGCCAAAGGCGCTGACGACCGCGCTCGCGTCGAAGCCCAAGCCGAGATGGAAGACGCCTGATCTTCGGTTCTGACCCAAATCCGAAAGGCCGCCCCCTCCCGGGCGGCCTTTTGCTTTTGGCCGGATATCTTCCGACCGGCAGGCGGCCAAGCTGTGCGCCGGGCCTTGTTTGCGCCGAAATCTGATCCTTATCTGCCGCCGAGCGGACGGCATGATCGCCAAAGCGGAGCAGGCCCCATGAACCGGCAGAACATCCTTCTCGTCGCCTCGGCATCCATCGCGACTGTGCTCGCCATGCTCGCCGCGCCTGCTCTTGGCCAGCTTGTGACGCCCGGCGGGCAACCTGCTCCCACTGCAGCTGTTTCCGGTCCCTCGCCCGATCCCGCGCCGCAGGAGACGCGCGTCGTTCCGGAATCACAGACGGCGATGCAGCAGTCGTTCGCGCCGGTCGTGCGCCGCACGGCGCCGGCAGTGGTGAACGTCTATTCCAGCGTCACCGTTCGCCGCTCAAACTGCCCCTATGCGAACGACCCTGTCTTTTCGCGGCTGTGCGGCAACACGCCGACGACCAACCAGAAGGTCGACAACTCGCTCGGCTCTGGCGTCATTGTCGGAGCCGACGGCGTGATCGTCACCAATAACCACGTCGTCGAAGGCGGCACGGAATTCCGCGTCGTGCTGAACGACCGCCGCGAATTCCCTGCCGAGCTGGTGATGAAGGATGAGCGCACCGACCTCGCCGTGCTGCGCATCGACGTCAATGGCCAGACCCTGCCCATGCTCGAATTCGCAGATACGCGGAACATTGCGGTGGGCGATCTCGTGCTGGCGATCGGCAATCCGTTCGGGGTTGGCCAGACCGTCACCAGCGGCATCGTCTCGGCGCTCGCTCGCACGGATGTGGGCGTGTCGGATTATGCTTCATTCATCCAGACCGACGCCGCCATCAACCCCGGCAACTCGGGCGGCGCGCTGGTCGACATGCAAGGCCGGCTACTGGGCGTGAACTCCATCATCTTCTCCAAGGGCGGCGGCTCCAACGGCGTCGGCTTCGCGATCCCGGCCGAAATGGTGAAGCGCGTCGTCGATGCTGCGGTTCACGGCGGCACGCTGGTGCGTCCGTGGCTGGGCGCGAAAGGCGAATTGGTCGACAGTGCGAAGGCGCTCGCCCTCGGCCTCGACCGGCCACGCGGCGTGCTGATCTCGCAAATCTTCGATGGCGGTCCGGCCGACAAGGCCGGTCTTCAAGAAGGCGACGTCGTACTTACCGTCGACGGACGCGAAGTGTTTGACGATCGCGGCATGAAGTTCATCGCCGCCACCAAGGCTGAAGGTGAAACGGCGACGCTCAGCATCATCCGCGCGCGTCAGGCGAAGACGATTAACGTTCGCATGTCCGCCCCTCCGGGCACCTCGAAGGCGGAGCTGATGCAGGTCACTAGCCGGAACAACCCGTTCTCGGGCGCCCAGGTGGCCGAACTGTCGCCGGCGCTGGCGGATGCGCTAGGGCTCGACCCGTTCCAGGCTAAGGACGGCATGCTGATTCATAGCGTTCCGGGGCGCACGATCGCCCGTAATGTCGGCTTCCAGCCCGGCGACATCGTGCGCGAGATCAACGGCGTCACCATCCGGACGAAGAAAGACTTCGAAACCGCGGTGAAGAAGGCCGAGGCCACGCCCGGCACGGAATGGCGGCTTGCGATCGAGCGCAACGGCCAACGCATCGAGACGTCTCTCCGCGGCTAGAACCCAAGCCCCCGGCGCGCTAGATCGTAACCGTGAGTGATCTTTTCGAAGCAGCCGGCCTTACTGACGACGCGCCCCGACCGCTGGCTGACCGTTTGCGCCCGGAAAAGCTCGAGGATGTCGTCGGGCAGGAACACCTGCTCGGCCCGGAAGGGCCCATAGGCCGCATGCTGGCGCAGGGTCGTCTCGCCAGCCTGATCCTCTGGGGGCCGCCGGGTACCGGCAAGACCACTATCGCCCGCCTGCTCGCCAAGCGCGCCAATCTGGATTTCGAGCAGCTGTCGGCGATCTTTTCGGGCGTGAAGGATCTGCGCGCGGCGTTTGAGAAGGCCGAAGGCAAGCGCGCATTGGGCAAGGGCACATTGCTTTTCGTTGACGAAATCCATCGCTTCAATCGCGCCCAGCAGGACGGCTTCCTGCCATTCGTGGAGCGCGGCGTTGTCACACTCGTCGGCGCGACAACCGAGAACCCCTCCTTCGAACTCAATGGCGCTTTGCTGTCGCGGACTCAGGTGATGGTCCTGAAGCGGCTTGACGATGCGGCGCTGGCGAAGTTGCTGGCCAGGGCCGAGGCGCATCTGGGAAGCCGGCGCCGCTGACCGAGGACGGCAAGGCGGCGCTGATGGCGATGGCGGATGGCGATGGGCGATACTTCCTCAACCTGGTGGAAGAGGTGTTCTCGTGGGGACGGGCGCAGCCGGTGGATGCGAATGGCTTGATGGCGGCGCTGCAGAAGCGCGCGCCTGCCTACGACAAGGATCGCGAGGAGCACTACAATCTCATCTCCGCCTGGCACAAGGCGACGCGCGGATCTGATCCGGATGCTGCGCTCTACTGGTTTGCGCGCATGCTGGAAGGCGGCGAGGATCCACTGTTCCTGGCGCGGCGGATGATCCGCGCGGCGACGGAAGATATCGGACTTGCTGATCCGACCGCGCTGATGATCTGCAACGAGGCGGCGCAGGCGTATGAGCGGCTAGGGTCGCCCGAGGGTGAGCTAGCGCTGGCGCAGGCCGTGATCCACCTCGCCACTGCGCTGAAGTCGAACGCGGCCTACAAGGCGCTAAGGTGGCGCGTGCGGCGGCGCGTGAAACAGGTTCGCTGATGCCGCCGTCTCATATCCTCAACGCCCCCACGACGATGATGAAGTCGCTCGGCTATGGATCGGGCTATCAATACGACCACGACGCCGAAGGGCAGTTCTCGGGCCAGAACTATTTCCCGGACGGCATGGAGCGCCAGGAATTCTACCAACCCAAAGGCGCCGGTCGCGAAGGCCCAATCCGTGAGAAGCTTGAACAGTGGGCGAAACTCCGCCGCGAGCGCGCGGGTGAGTAAGGGCGAGAAGCGCAACTACGAAGCGATCCCCGTATCTGATGAAGACGCAGCCTATGTGCGTTCGCTGGTCATTCATGACGACATCGCGGTGCTCGCTTTCAACAAGCCATCGGGCCTTCCAGTGCAGACGCGCAATGTGGACGACCGCACGCTTGATCGGCTGATGGCGGCGTTCGCGCGCTCCAACGGAAAGCGGCCGCGTCTCGTTCACCGGCTTGATGCGCAGACCTCCGGCGTGATCGTCGCGGCGAAGACGCAGCCCGCAGCTGCGGCGCTCAGCCAGGCGTTTGCCGAGCGGCAGGTATCGAAGACTTATCTTGCGCTCGTCAGCGGCTCGACCTTCAAGGACGGCGTGACCGAGTTCTCCATGCCGCTGTCGCGTCATATCGCGCGGCCCGGGCTTGAGCTGATGCGCGCCGCCCGACCGGGCGACCAGAAGAGCCAGTCTGCCGTCACGCGTTGGCGGGTGCTTGCCTCGTCCGGCTCGCACCATTTGCTTGCGGTCGAGCCCCTTACCGGCCGCATGCACCAGATCAGGGTGCATCTTTCGATCGAGGGGCGGCCCATCCTGGGCGATCCCTATTATGGCGGCGCCGGCACCTGAAGGGCGAGCCGGTGCCTCGCCTGATGCTGCACGCCGCCAGCCTTGAGATCCCGCACCCTGCCGTAGGGGGCCGGATCGTGATTAACGCCCCGCCGCCAGCCGATTTTTGCGCTGTTGTGGCCGCCGCCGGCATCGAAATGCCCTCCGATCTGGCCTTGCGCGCCGGATAGCCCTATGGACGGGTCCGCAATGCTCAATGTCCTTCTCGTAGCCCTCGGGGGCGGCCTTGGCGCCGCTAGCCGGTTTGGCGTCTCGCTGGCCTTTCCGGCGCGTGGCGATGCGTGGCCATGGGCGACGTTTGGGATCAACGTGGCGGGCAGCCTGCTGATCGGCGTGCTTGCGGGTTGGATCGCGCGCAATCCCGAAGCAGAGCCGTGGCGTCTGCTTCTGGGCGTTGGCGTGCTCGGCGGCTTCACGACATTCTCCGCCTACTCGCTCGAAGCCATGCGCATGATCGAGCGGAATGACTGGGTTGGTGCGTCTACATATTCGATCGGTTCCGTGATCGCCGGCCTCATTGCCGTCGCCATTGGTCTCGCGATGGCAAAACGGGTGTTCGGATGAGCTGGAATGTCGGACAGGTCGTTACTCTCACGGTCGATGCGGATGAAGATGACACCCGTCTTGATCGCTGGTTGAAGCGGAAGTTTCACGGACTGACGCAGGGCCAGGTGGAGAAGGCGTGTCGAACCGGGGAGATCCGGGTTGATGGCGCGCGGGCGAAGGCGAATACGCGGGTGAAGGCGGGACAGACGGTTCGTGTTCCGCCGATGACAGCGCCGAAAGGTCGTGACGGCGAAGACGAAGTTGAGAAGCCGCGCGCGCGGGTCAAGTCTTCGGATGCCGACATGATGCGCTCGCTGGTGATCTATGAGGACGACCATCTCATTGCGCTGAACAAGCCGGCAGGCCTGGCGGTACAGGGGGGTACGGGGACTACCCGGCACATCGATGCGCTGTCGCGTGCGCTGGTGGATGACACGGCGGAGAAGCCGCGCCTCGTTCATCGTCTGGATCGCGACACCACCGGCGTGCTCATCCTCGCCAAGACGGTGGGAACGGCAAACCAGCTGGGCCAGCTTTTTAAATCGCGCGAGCTCGACAAGATCTATTGGGCTGTGACCCTGGGGGTCCCCCACCCGGTGAGCGGCGATATCCGGGGGTACATGATCAAATCCGCCGGACCGGGTACAGATAAAGAGAAGATGAGAACGGCCGAGCAAAGTGAAAAAGGCGCGGTGCACGCGCTGACGCTTTATTCGGTTGTGCAGAATGCCGGGCGCAAGGCGGCATGGGTTGCGCTGAAGCCGGAGACGGGGCGCACGCACCAGCTTCGCTTCCACATGGCGGAAATCGGTACGGCGATCCTGGGCGACAATAAGTATACGTGCGACCGCGAAGTTCCGGCGGGGCTTGCGGGTGGGCTGCACTTGCATGCGCGTGCGCTGCGGCTGCCGAACAAGGGCGGGCCGGCGATCTAGATCGTGGCCGACCTGCCCCAGCACATGAAGCAGACCTTCAACGTGCTCGGCTTCGACGAGGATAGCGCCGAAAACTTCTTTGACCTGCGCAAGCCGAGACGGGTGCGATGAGCGACAAGCCTGAATACGCAAGGGGCGTGAAGGGCGAGATCGACCAGAGGCCCAAGCGCTTTTACAGCGACGTTTCTGTCATGCGCGATGGCGATGCGTGGCGCGTGGCGCTGGATGGCAAGGCGTTGCGGACGCCGAATGGACACCCGCTGGCGCTGCCGACCGAAGCGCTGGCGAAGGTGATCGCCGATGAATGGCGCGCGCAGGTCGAGCGGATTGACCTGCAATCGATGTTTAACACCCGGCTGGCGCATACGGCGATCGACCGGGCGGCGCGGGCCGCCGAGGAGCTGGCGGCGGAAGCGACGCGATACGCAGAAACCGATCTAGTCTGCCATCTGGCTGCGGGGCCCGCCTCGCTACGGGCGATGCAGGAGATCGGCTGGGCGCCGGCGCGCAACCGGGCTGGCGACGAGATGGGCGTGCGCCTGTCGGCTGTCGAGGGAATCATCCCGGCGCGGCAGCCGAAAGAGTCGCTGGAGGCGATGCGGCGCCATGCGGAAGCGCTTGATGCATTCCGCCTGGCGGGACTGTCGCACGGCATTGCGCTGTTTGGATCGGCGGTGCTGGGGCTCGGCGTTGAGCGCGGATGGATGAGCGCGGCTGAGGCCTATGAGCTGTCGCGGATTGACGAGGCGTATCAGGCGTCGAAATGGGGCGAGGACGCCGAGGCGATGCGGCGGACCGAACGCGCGAGGGCCGAGGCGCGGGCACTGGACCTGTGGTTCAGGGCGCTGCCTTAGGCGACGCGCGGAGGAGGGGCCAGAAGCGCGCGCGGACGCATGACGGCTTCGCGGCGATAGGACGGCCAGGGACGGCGGCCGATATTGGCGACAATCGAGATCACGAACGGCGCGATCATCACGATCAGCGCAACCATGAGCAGGAACGCGTCGGAGATACGGGAGTCGGCAGCTTGCTGGAAGGTGTGCGGCGCCATGGAAAATCCCCGGTTCGTGTAAGCCTGCAGAATTACGCGTCTCGCCGGTCCCGGTTCCTTGGGCGGCCTTCTGCCTGCCTGAACCTTCGAAAGTGTGGGCGCGCTGCAACATGACAGCGGCGTTCAGACTGGGTTCCGTATCCAGATTCGAAGATGATCTCATGACAAGGAACCTCCCCTCCAAGGCCGTTGCCGCAGCGTTGGCTGCATCCATGGCCCTCGCCGTCGCGCTGCCGGCTTTTGCCCAGCCGGGTTATCGCGACGATGGCCGACTCGATCGCAGCCCGCCGCTGTTCTCGGGTCAGAACGATCGTGATGGACGCGGCTGGAACGACCACGATGACTGGCGCCGGCGCAAACCGGATTTCCAGATAGTGCAGCGTGACTGCAGCATCGCGGGCATCCGCGAGGCGTGGGACCGCAACTTCTATAGCGCCCAGTACCATGAAGGCCCGAAGCTCTATGAAGGACGCTATGGCTGGGAAATGCGCGGCAAGATGCGGCTGCATGACCGCAAGGGTTACGCCTATGTCGACACGACCTGCGATGTGGGGCGTGGCGGTGATGTACGCATCGAGTTCGGGCGTCAGAAACGCTAGATCTGAGTTTGCTGCGTGAGCAGGCAATGCCTGCAGCGTTCGTTTCGCCTCGCAACCAGGAAGGGTCGAATACGCGCGCCCGCAGTCGTGATTGGCTTACTTGATGGGACGCTGTCGAGTTCCCAAGACGCCGCCGGCCATGCGACCGACGTCCCGACATCGGAAGCAGGGGTCGACTTCGGACCTGCCTCTCGTCAGGACGCGGGCGGCATAACCTTGCGCCGGACGCCGGTGGAATCTGGCGGGCGCTATCCTACAGGGTTTGCAAGCAAGCCCCATGAATTCTTGAGCGAAGGTTTTTCGCCATCCTCTGAATTGGGAGCCAGTGATCGCGCACTCCCTGCGTTCGGCGAGCACGCCCTCGTCCTGCGAGGCGGTCTTCGGCCCCCTCGGGATGAGGGCTAAACAGTAGCCCTCATTCTGAAGAGCCGCCGAACGGCATCTCGAAGGATGGACGCGTATTCGTAACGCTCAGGGGACGACGACTTGGTTAGCCAGCATGACCAGCGCGCCGCCGCAGGGGTTGGGGATTTTTTCGGCTTCGGCGTCGGTCGTGCGGTGAAGGTGGCCGGTGAAGGCCATCTGGCGGGTGGTGAATTCGGGCGTGGGAACGCCGGCGAGTGACGTGAGCGCGCCAGAGATACAAGGCGCCTCGTCGCCGGTTGCGCCGGGATAGAGGCGGAACTGCAGGCCGTTGAGATCGAAATAGCCGGTGAGCGTGACCTGCTCGCCTTCAGCTGTCGGCTGTAGCGCGCCGATGTCCAAGGAAGAGCTTGCGCAGGCTGCGAGGGCAAGGAGCGATGCGGCCATCAGGATGTGCGTGCGCATGAAGCCTCACGAGTCTTTGAATGTGAGGTAGGCCTTCGCTATGCGAGGGCAAGCCTCGCGTCACGCCGGCATGCCGGCGCGAAGCGCGCAGGCGTAGGCAAATTGCGCTAGCGGCGCCACGCGGGCTTCATTCTCTGCGGCGGCGGCGTTGCTGGCCGTGCCATCGCGCACGCGGCCGACGATGCCCTGCAGGATGCCGGCGAGACGGAAGGCGTTATATGCGAAATAGTAATCGAGTTGCGGCAGGCCGGAGCGGCCGGTAAGTTCGCAATAGCGGGCGACGTATTCTTCTTTTGTCGGGATGCCGTGCGCCTTGAGATCCTTCACGCCGGAGATGGCGGGGCGCTGCGGATCGTTCGACGGCATTTCCCACGACATAAGATGGTAGGTGAAGTCGGCGAGCGGGTCGCCGAGCGTGGAGAGCTCCCAGTCAAGCACGGCGATGACCTTCGGTTCGGTGGGATGGAGGATCATGTTGTCGATGCGATAGTCGCCGTGGACAATCGAGGTGCGCTCTCCCGGCGGCACGTTTTTTGGGGAGCCATTCGATCAGCTTGTTCATCTCCGGGATCCTGGCGGTTTCGGATGCTTGGTATTGTTTGGTCCAGCGGTGGATCTGGCGGGCGATGTAGTCGCCTTCCTTGCCGAAGCCTTCTAGCCCGGCGGCTTTCCAGTCGACATTGTGGAGGTGGGCGAAGGTGGTGAGCTTGGCGTCGAAGATGGCGCGCCGTTGATCCGGCGTGTAGCCGGGGAGCGTGGCGTCCCACAGGATGCGGCCTTCGACCATCTCCATGACGTAGAACATCGTGCCGATTATACTCTCGTCCTCGCACAGGCCGAAGGGACGCGCGACGGGGAAGCCGAGCGGATAGAGAGCGGAGATGACGCGGTATTCGCGATCGACGGCGTGAGCGCTGGGCAACAGCTTGCCGGGCGGCTTGCGGCGCATGACGTATTTCTGCGTCGGGGTGATTAGCTGGTAGGTCGGGTTGGACTGGCCGCCCTTGAACTGGCGCACTTCGAGCGGGCTCTTGTAACCCTCGACATTGGCTTCCATCCATGCGGCGAGTTTGGACTCGTCGAACTTGTGGCTGTCGGCGACGTCCTTGGTGCCGCTGAAGATTTCGGTCGGATTGGGGTGGGTCATGTGCTGCCCTGATATGCCGATTTGATGGACCTTGCTTATGAAACGCGGTGGCGTCTAGCCGCGTTTGAGTGCGCGCCAGGCGATGTCGCGACGGCAGAAGCCGTCTGGCCAGTCGATTGTGTCGACGGCTTCGTAGGCGCGGATGACGGCTTCCTGCAGGGTGGGCGCGGTGGCGGTGATGGTGAGAACGCGGCCGCCACTGGCGATGATGTCGTCGCCTTTCTGCGTGGTGCCGGCGTGGAAAATGATGACGCCCGGGACTTTGCCGGCCTCCTTCAGCTTGCCGATCACGCCGCCTTTTTTCGGTTCGCCGGGATAGCCAGCGCCGGCCATGACGACGGTGACGGCGGGGTCGGAGATGCGCTCAAGGCGTGCGCAGCCGGCGAGGCCCCCGATGGCGCAGGCGAGGAATTGCGGGAGCGGGTCGTCCTTCAGGCGGGTCATGATGACCTGGCATTCGGGATCGCCGAAGCGGACATTGTATTCGACGACGCGCGGGCCGTGCTTCTCGTCGATCATCAGGCCAACGAAGAGGACGCCGCGAAAGGGACGGCCGTCCTTCTTCATGCCGTTGACGGTGGGCGTGACGATCTCCTCCATGACGCGGCTCTGCATGGCTTCGTCGAGGATAGGTGCGGGCGAGTAGGCCCCCATGCCGCCGGTGTTGGGCCCGGTGTCGCCGTCGCCGGCGCGCTTGTGGTCCTGGGCGCCCGCGAGCGCTACGGCGGTCTCGCCATCGCAGAGGGCGAAGAAGGAGGCTTCCTCGCCGTGCATGAATTCCTCGATGACGAGGGAGGCGGAGGCTGCGCCGAACCTGCCGCCGAGCATGGCGTCGATTTCGGCTTCGGCTTCGGCTTTGGTTTCGGGAATGACGACGCCCTTGCCGGCGGCGAGGCCGTCGGCCTTCAGCACGTAGGGCGGGCCATCGAAGGTATCGAGATAGGCTTTGGCTTCGGCCGCTTGTGTCGCGTCGAAGCGGCGATAGCGGGCGGTGGGGATGTTGTGCTTCGCCATGAAGTCTTTCGAGAAGCCTTTCGAACCTTCGAGCATGGCGGCGCGGGCGGAGGGCCCGAAGACGGGAATGTCGATGGCGCGCAGCTTGTCGGCGAGGCCCATGACGAGTGGGACTTCGGGGCCGATGATGACGAGGTTGGGACGCTCGATGCGGGCGAGGTCGACGAGGCCCTCGATATTGTCGGCGGCGACGGGGACGCATTCGGCGAGCTGGGCGATGCCGGGATTGCCGGGCGCGGCGATGATCTGGGTGACGCGCGGGCTCTGCTTCAGGCGCCAGGCAAGAGCGTGTTCGCGGCCACCGGACCCGACTATGAGAATTTTCATGGAAATTATCCGGCCGGGTTGATAGCGGGTGTTATCTCGTGCGCCGGATTAGTACTGGCCGGGCGGGTAAGACAAGGCTCTCGACGTGACAGGACATTCGGCATTTTCGCGCGATAGCGACCTGACGGGTCTTTGGTCCGGCGAGTACTGGTACGATGGCGGCGGGCAGCCGACGCCGTTTTCGGCGCATATCATCGATTCTCTCGGTTCGATCACCGGAACGACGCTGGAACCGAACACGTTCGCGCATCCGGGGTTGGTCGAGCTTTCGGCGGATATCAGCGGCCAGCGCGGCGAGCTCTCGGTGCAGTTCAACAAGCTCTACCACCCGGCGCCGGGCGTTCACCGGCATCCGATTTTCTATGCGGGGACGGTCGACGCAAACTTCACGATGATCGACGGGGAGTGGCGGTTCAACAACGGCTTCTCCGGCCGCTTCGTGCTGGTGCGTGTGTCGCGCGGCGCCCAAGCTGCGCAGATCGAGCGTGCGGTCGAGCTAGAGGCAAGGCGTTAGCCTGGAACACTTTCGACACGCCGAGCGCCCCCCGGTTGTGGCGCGAGCCTGTCGCGGGTGGGGGCGTGCCTTGCGCTTTTTTTCGGGCGAAGACTGTATCGGATATTGAAGCGGGCCGCGGCGCACGTCAGAAAAGGGCGTTGGGGTATTTCGGGGAGACGGCATGAAAGTTCTGGCGCGCGCGGCCGTGGTGGCTGGTGCGATCGCGCTGTTGCCGATGACGGCGATGGCCGATCCGCTGACTTATGGCGGGCTCAAATCCATGGTCGAAAATATGGGCCATACCATAAATGAAATCTCGGCGACGCCGGGCAGCGAGAAGTTCGAGGTGACGATCACGACGGGCGCGTTCAACGTCCCGCTGGGGCTGGAGGTGGCCAAGAGCACTCGCTATATCTGGTGTACGGCCAGTTTGGGAAGATCGACGTTAACCGGCGAGCGGGCGCTTGAACTGCTTAAGCGCGGTGGGAGCGTGCAGCCGACTTCGTTCTGGATAACGGACAGCGGCGATCTGAAGATCGGCGTCGCGATCGACAACCGCGAGGTCACACCGGCGCACATGAAGTTCGTTATGGAGAAGCTGGCGGCCGATGTGGGAAGCACTGCAGACCTTTGGCAGGCGCGGGAACAATAGGGCGCCTGCACGCTTCGGGTGTGATCCTCAGAAGCTGCCGGAGACGGTGAGCCTGATGGCGCGGCCGCTGTAGCGGAAGCGGTTCTCCTGAAGTTCGAGATTATCAGCGCGCGTGCCGTTCCAAACGAGGCGGCTGATGTTGTCCTCCTCGTCGAGAAGATTCATCACTCTCAGATTCACATCCAGACCGAAGATGTCCTTGTTCTGGATGAAAGCATCGAGGTTGCCGGGGCGGGAGAGGCGGTGGATCCTCTGGTCAAGACGCCAGAGGCCAGTTGTGCGGGAGAGGAAAAAATCCATGCCCCACGCCCATGAACTGCCAGGTATGTCCTGGCGGAACTTCACGTCGATCTTTGAGAAGTCGTTCTGGTTGAGCATACGCGTCATGTTGGGGACGACCGGGTCTTCGACCCGCTGTTCGCTCAGCAGATATAGCCAATCGATTTTTGCGCCGGGAAGAACCGAGGCCAGGGAGTATGTGCCGGACAGCTCGATGCCGTAGTCAACTGCGCTGTCGAGGTTTCCATCTGATTCAAGGATATCGATCGATCCGTTGGGATTCACGACGCGGGAGACGAGGATCTTGTCGTTCGGATCCTCGATCGCGCGGTAGAACAGGCGAAGCTTTACGGGGCCTGACCATGCCATCTTGCTGTTGACGATCAGTTCGGTGTCCCAGCTTTGTTCAGGCACGATGTTGGGATTTCCGATGGTAGTCTGACTTTGATCGCTGTTGAGCCCGACTGTCGTTATGAAGTAAGCAAAATTGAGCTGACCAACGGAGCGTGCGACACGGAAGGTCGCGTCCCACTGGGCGCTCGAGTTATAGGACAGGGCGAGAAAACCCTTGGGCCGCACGAACTCGCGCACAAGACCGTTCGCGCCGGTTTGCGAGAGCTCCGAATATTCGGCGCCCAGTGACGCCTGCATGCTCAAGTGATCGGTCAGCGGGCGGCCGTGAACCAGCGTTGCTTCAGCCCTGCGTTCCTCGACCCGGCTGGTGTTCCCATCCAGCGGAACGACGACATAATTGCCGTTCGAAATGGTGGAAAGTTCGCCAGCAGAGTCGAGAAAGTTGAAGGCGCCTTCGAGCGAGGCCTGCCAGTCGGTATTGTCGACCTGCAGTGAGTATTCGCCGCGCAAAATGGACTCGCCGCTTTCCTTGGCCGTGATCACGTGGGACCCCGTCATCGGACGAACGCCGAGGAAATCGGTCGTTGCGGATTCGTAGAGGCCATTCGTGAGCGACTGGTGCAGCCCGATAAGCTTCAGGCGGCCCGGCCCCAGCCCGAATTCGATGTCGCCGCCGACTTCGATCTTGTCGCCATCATCCATCTTCTGGAAGACGCGGAAGCGATCGGGAAGGGTGATGCCGGTTCGATCGGAAAATTCGCGTTGCCTCTTGTCGTCGCTGGAGGCGAGCACGTGGATGTTGGTGACCCATCCGGCCGGGCTTTCGTTCGACAAGTCGAGCGAGGTCTGGCGGCGTGTGTTCCAGTTTTCATCGTCTTCGACCCTTACGTCGAAGAGGTCGGCGTTTTCATCGAGTGCGTATTCGGTGCCGGCGTAGAAGTCGCCATACTGATCGCTCGACAACGATGCGGTATAGTTCCAGCCCAGCAAATCGCCGGAAACGAATAGCTTGCCGCGCTCCAGTCTCGGTTTGCGACCTTCGCGGAATTCCGGCGCCCATTCCCAGCGGCCGGTCATCGCGCCGCCCCGTGTAATGACGTTGACGACATAGCCGGACAGGCCCGGAATATTGAGGCGCGCGCCATCG
Source organism: Hyphomonadaceae bacterium (assembly GCA_016714495.1). GTDB lineage: Bacteria > Pseudomonadota > Alphaproteobacteria > Caulobacterales > Hyphomonadaceae > UBA7672. The sequence continues at coordinate 26,165 of JADKDU010000004.1, forward strand.
ACGATCTCGATGCGGACGACGCGGTCGGCGGAAATGCGGCCGAGCGCGTCCTCGGCGTTGGTTGCCTTCGAGGAGATGCGCTGTGAGTTGATCAGGACGTTTGCGCCGCCCTGGCCAAGGCCGCGCTTTTCCGCGTCGCCTTCGGTGATTGTGAAACCAGGCGTCTGCTGGACCATGTCCAGCGCGGAGCGGGGCGAATAGCGCGCGTAATAGCCCGGTTCGTAGATCGTCTCTGAGACGTGGACGCCCGCGCCAGCGACATCGCTGGCGGGTGTCTGTGCATAGGCGGAGGCGGCGGTGGCCATGAGGCCGAAACCGACACCGGCGAACACCGATTTCATGCTTATCACGGGGCCCGCCTGAACGGTCGGCGCAGCTCTAAATTTTGTTCCAGTCAATTCCGTACCCCGGCAAACAGTCGCCGACCCTAGGGCAGTTTGGCGCCGCGGGCCAAGTCAGCTTGCTGTATGGGGCCGTGAAACTCCGGCGAAAAGCATGAAGTGTCGCGCCGATGTTTCGCTGGCGCGTGGAAATGCAGCCAATTGATCATGTTTGTTTGCCTGAAGGTGGATAAATTTCCCTCGACATCATGACGCGCGCGCCAAGTGATGCGCTAACTTGTCGCGATGCAGACCCGGTCGGTATCGCGCGGTACGCGCCGCAAAGTGTTGCGGCCCCTGACGTGCGCGAAGGGTGGGTTATAGTCGGTCATGGATGAATTTCTCGAATCGCCGACCCCTCCGCCGCATGGCGACAACATGCCGGAAATGTCGGTCTCCGAGCTGGCCAATGCGCTGAAGCGGACGGTGGAGGAGAGCTATGCCTTCGTGCGCGTGCGCGGAGAGCTGGGGCGCGTGGTGCTGGCGAAATCCGGGCACCTGTATTTCGACATCAAGGACGAGGGCGCGACGCTCAACACCATCATGTGGAAAGGCAATGCGGGGCGCTTGCCGTTCAAACCCGAAGAGGGGCTGGAGGTCGTCGCCGAAGGGCGACTGTCGACCTATCCGGGACGGTCCAACTACCAGATGATTGCCGACAAGATGCGGCCAGCGGGCGTTGGCGCGCTGATGCAGCTGCTGGAAGAGCGCAAGAAGAAGCTGGCGGCCGAGGGCCTGTTTGCACCGGAACGGAAGAAAGCCATTCCGTTCCTGCCGGCGGTGATTGGCGTGGTGACGTCGCCGACCGGAGCGGTGATCCGCGATATTCTGCATCGCGTGCGGGATCGATTTCCAGTGCATGTGCTGATCTGGCCGGCGCTGGTGCAGGGCGAGAAGGCGGCGGCGGAAGTCGAGGCGGGGATACGCGGGTTCAATGCGCTGAAGGCTGGCGGCGTTATACCGCGGCCGGATGTGATCATCGTGGCGCGGGGCGGCGGGTCGATCGAGGATCTGTGGCCGTTCAACGAGGAGCGTCTGGTGCGCGCTGTGGCGGACAGCGAGATTCCGCTGATTTCTGCGGTGGGGCACGAGACGGATACGACGCTGATCGATTTTGTATCGGATCGCCGGGCGCCGACACCGACAGGGGCTGCGGAGATGGCGCTACCGGTGCGGAGCGAGCTGATCCATCAAGTGCAGACGCTGGGCGGACGACTGACACGGCGGCTGACGGGCACGGTCGAGAAGCGGAAGCTGGAGCTGCGCTCAGCGGGTGCGCGGTTGCCGAAGCTGGATGCGTTGCTCCAGGCGCCGCGGCAGAGGCTGGACCTGGCTTCGCAGCGGTTTGGCGGATCGCTGTCGCGTATGGTGGCGCGCAAGCGGGCGAAGTTCGATTCTGCGGGCGGCGGGTTGCGGCCGGCGGCGCTGCGGCGGGAGATCGTGGGCAAGCGGACGGAGGTGGAGCGTCTGGCGGCGCGTTTGCAGCCTGCGTTGGGGCGGCGGATGAAGCGGCTCCGCGATGCGTTGCGCGAGCAGACGCGGGTGCTCGACTCGGTTTCGTACGAGCGCGTGCTGGCGCGCGGGTTTGCGCTGGTGACGAATGGCGAGGGTGGACTGGTCCGGTCGGCGGCGGCGATAACGGAGGGGGATGCGCTGAAGCTACGCTTCGCGGATGGCGAGGTAGGCGTGACCGCGGACGGCGGATCGGGCGAGCCGAAGCCGCCGGCTGCGACGCCCGAGGCGCCGCGGCCGCGCATCCGGCGGCGGACGACGGGCGGGGATCAGGGTAGTTTGTTTTAAGGGAGTCAATCCGGGTAAAACCCCAGGCCTTTGCCTCCCCTGAGCGGGAAATGGGCAGCGCTCATTGAGGGTTTATCGGTCGCGGTTGGTGCGATCCCGCTATGAACCGAGCGCCTGATTGGTCTTGTTAAGGCAGACGCGCGCACGGCTCCTCCCGCTCGCAGGAGGAAAAATCTCAGTTCGACGCGAGTGTGGGGCCGAGCAGATCTTCCACGGGGGTGGAGGTGGCGTTAGGCGGCTTATAGCCGTTGATGTTCATGGCTTCGCCCGCTTTCACCGCGTCCTCGTAAGACACACCTTTTTCCCTCACGAGGTAGGCGGCCCACATATGGCTGGCGCGCCAGGCGACGGTGCAGTGGAGCAGCACCTTCCCGTCGGCAGCTTTAATCGCGGCTGCGACTTTCTCGACGGCTGCGGGCGTGTAGGGCGTGTCGGGGCCGCCCAGTGGGACGTGCACGTAGGTGATGCCGAGTTCCTTCGCGACAGCGGCTTCGTCGAAGGGGACTTGCTTGCGATTGTCCATCTCGGCTTGCGTGCGGAGATTGATGACGGTCTTCACGCCTTGCGCGGCGAGTTGGCGGAGGGCGGCTTCGGTGGGCTGGCCGGAGACGTACGCGGGTCCGGTGTCAGCGATCATCCCCTGGAAGCCGGGCGTGTCGAGCTTCTGCGGGAAGTGGACTGGCGTCTGCGCAATGGCGGGGGCGCTGAACAGCAGGGCGGCGGCGATAAGGGCGAAACGCATGGGTGTCCTCCGGTATGCGCGGAGTAGGTCTTGCCGCGCCGGGCTTGGCAAGAGGGCTGAAGCGGTTTTGAGCTTACCTAGCGTCGATGTGCTAGGCCCGGCCGCCCGTGACCTGCAGCTTGTCGGGCGACACGCCGATCCTTGCGAGGGCGCGGCTCCATTTGGTGTCGAGGGAGGGGTCGTAGACGAGGGCGGGATCGGGGATGCCGACGAGCCAGACGTTTGCGGCGAGTTCGCTTTCGAGCTGACCGGCGCCCCAGCCGGAATAGCCGAGGGCGAGGACGAAACGTTCGGGCGGGCTGTCGGATGTCATGGCGTGCAGGATATCGCGCGTGGCGGTGAGGCAGACGCCTTCGCAGACGTTCAGCGTCGCGCCGTCACTGTCGTAATCTTCCGAATGCAGAACGAAGCCGCGTTCGCGACCGACGGGGCCGCCGAAGAGGATATGCGCATCGTCCGGCGCGCCATCGCCGTCGACGCCAAGCTGGTCGAGCAATTCGGAAAGGTTGTCTTCGTCGCTGGCCTGGTTGAGCACGATGCCCATCGCGTGCTCTTCGTTATGTGTGCAGACAAGGATGACCGCCCGACTGAAGCGGGGGTCTTCGATCGCGGGGGATGCGATCAGGAGTTTGCCGGCAAGCGAGCCTTCCAAACGGGATGTCTCCGGGGCAGTCACGTCAGGCATGCTGGGCTTTCATGACGGGCAAGGCAAGCCCGGCGTGAGGCCTGCAAAAATGGCGCAAAGCGGAATGGGATTCGCCTTTGGCGCGGATCGAGACTAAATCCTTGCCGGTTCATTTCATGTTGTTTGGAGAAAACACCCATGACCATCAAGGTAGGCGACAAGTTGCCGGACGCGGCCTTCAAGGTGATGAAGGACGGCAAGCCGACGGACATGACGGTCTCTGAGCTGACCAAGGGCAAGAAGGTGGCGCTGTTCGCTGTGCCGGGCGCGTTTACGCCGACCTGCTCGGCGCGGCACCTGCCGGGCTACAAGGAAAAGGCGGACGAGTTTCGCGCCAAGGGCGTAGACACCATCGCCTGCGTGGCGGTGAACGATGTCTTCGTCATGAACGCCTGGGGCAAGGATCAGCGCGTGGGTGAGGATGTCGTGATGCTGGCGGACGGCAATGGCGATTTCGCGAGAGCAGTCGGGCTCGAGATGGATGGCAAGGGCTTTGGCATGGGCGGGCGTTCGCAGCGCTATTCGATGATGGTCGATGATGGCGTGGTGAAGTCGCTGAACATCGAGGCGCCGGGCAAGTTCGAGGTCAGCGCCGCGGAGTATATGCTCGGCCAGCTCTAGCGAGTTTCTCAAGGGGGAGGCGGTGGTGAGGAAATGGGTTGCTGCTGCGCTTGCCATTGCGCCGGCGCCGATGGCGCTGGCGCAGGAAACTTCGCCTGCGGATCCGCTGTGCGGCGGGCTTGATCTGGCGATCGCCGCGGCTTGGGAAGCCCGGCCATTCATGTCGCTGCTTCCGGCGGGGCAGACGCCGGGGTCCCTTCCCGCGCTGAAGCAGAAGCCGCTGGGCTTTGAAGCGCTGAAGGCGTGCGAGATCTATCGCGCCGGCAATGCCGTTGAAGGCGTAAATGGCGGAGGACCTTACAACTACTTCCGCTGTTCGCAGTTCCAGATGTTTTCTTTCCAGGACGCAGGCGGCGAGGCCAAGGCCGTCGATGCTCACACGAAGCTGGCCGCGCAAACCGTCGCATGCTTGACGCCAAAGGGCTGGACAGCAAGTGAGGCGGTGCGGACGAAGCAGTTCGAGGACTTCGAGACCGTGGTCACGCTGACCCGCCCGGGACTGCAGAACGATGTGCTTGTCGAGTTCATCACCGACAACTCCTCGCCGTCAGCGCGTTCACCATCAACGACGTGGTCGGTTTTCCTGAAGGTGCGCAGCCCCAATCCCGGCTACCGCAAGGCACAGTAGACGCCCGTCAGCTTTGCTGCGGCGGCGGGGGATCGGGGACTCGCGTGGAGTGGAAGAAGCTGATGCGCCAGCGTTGACCATCGTGTCTCAGCGTTGCGGATTCCAGCCATGACACGCTTCGCATTGCAGCCGAGGAGGATGTCACCGAGCCCGTGTTGACGTAAGTCACCAGCGCCATGTCGCACGCCAGGTCTACCTTCGGGATGTTGACGGTCCATACGTAGACTGTGCCCTTGGCGTGATTGGTCTTGATCAGGTCGAACAGGGCGTCGCCGTCGAAGCGCCTGCCCCCGTCAAATGAGAAGAAGTCCTTTGTGATGACGGCTCGCCACGCGCCGAGATCGTCTTTCGTCAGCGCCGCATACATGTCTCGCATTGTCTGTCCGACTTCGATGATCGCCTTGTCGGGTGCGGGGCAGGCGGCGGGCGCGGGGGGCACGTGAGCGCATGCCGACACTATCGCCGCAGCGAAAGCCGCAAGAGCCATCATCATGCGCTTCATTTTGCGTCCCCGTCCGCTTGAGCCCGTCTGTTGTGCGCTGGAACAAGGCCCCGGTCCATGCGCGCCTGCGCGGCGGGGTGTTGCGAATCCTGTCTTGACCCCTATATCCGCGCGTGACAAGGTTCCTTGTCATGGTTGAGGAGGAGAATGGGATGGATCTGGATTTCGCGAATAATGCGGGACTGCTGATCCCGATCCTGCTGGTGGTGGCCGGCGTTGTCCTGATCTTCAGCGCCGTGAAGGTCGTACCGCAGGGCTATATGTACACGGTCGAGCAGTTCGGCCGGTATACGCGCACGCTCTCGCCCGGTCTCGCCTTCATCATGCCGTTCGTGGACCGTATCGGCCACAAGCTGAACATGATGGAGACAGTGCTCGATATTCCTCAGCAGGAAGTCATCACCAAGGACAACGCGCAGGTGTCTTGCGACGCGGTGGTGTTTACGCAGATCGTTGATCCGGTGCCGGCGGCGTATGAAGTGAACGATCTGATTCGCGCGATAACAAACCTGTCTATGACGAACATACGCACCGTCGTTGGCTCGATGGACCTCGACCAGGTGTTGTCGAACCGGGACGACATCAACGCGCGGTTGCTGAAGGTGATCGATGCGGCGACGCATCCGTGGGGCGTGAAGGTCACGCGCATTGAGATCAAGGATCTGACCCCGCCGGGCGATATCACCGAAGCAATGGCGCGGCAGATGAAGGCTGAGCGTTTGAAGCGCGCGCAGATTCTGGAGGCCGAGGGCGATCGGGCTTCGGCCATTCTCAAGGCCGAGGGCCTGAAGCAGTCGCAGATTCTGGAAGCTGAGGGCCGCCGCGAAGCTGCGTTCCGCGACGCCGAGGCGCGCGAGCGGGCAGCGGAAGCCGAAGCGAAGGCGACCGAGGTTGTGTCGCAGGCGATTGCGGCAGGCGACGTGAATGCGATCAACTACTTCCTTGGCCTGAAATACGTCGAGGCGTTCGCCAAGCTGGCGTCTTCGCCGCAACAGCGCACGGTAATCGTGCCGGCGGACTTCGCCGGACTGGTTGGCGCGATCGAGGGCGTGAAGGCGCTGACGGATAATGTGAAGCGGCCGCCGGATGCGCCGCGTCCGCCCAGCGGCGGCGGCAACCCAAGCCCGTTTGCAACGCGAGGCCAGGCCATGGAAGGCTTTCTCGAGGGACTGACGGTCTGGCACTGGGTCGGCCTCGGCATCGTGCTGATGACGATCGAGGTTGCGGTTGGCACGTTCGACCTGCTGTGGGTGGCGATTGGGGCCTTCCTGACGGCGCTGTTCGCCCTGGTCGTGCCGGCGCCTGCGGGCGGGTGGCAAGGGCAGATGGTGTTCTTCGGCGTGGTCGCGATTGCGTTCGTGATTTCGGGGCGGACGCTGTTCAAAGGGCTGCGCACGCGCGTAACGACGCATCCCCATCTCAACGACCGGCTTGCCGGGATGGAGGGGCAGCGCGGCGAGGCAGCGACAAATTTCGATCAGGGGGAAGGTAAGGTGAAGGTCGGCGATACGGTCTGGCTGGCAAAGCAGTCGGATTCGACCGTGATCGTCGAGGGCGACCAGATCGTGGTGACGGGGTCGGAGAACGGGTTGCTGAAAGTGCGGCTCGCCTAGGCCTTCGCGCCGATCTTCAGGCCTTTGACGACGATTATCTTGGCGAGGTTCACGCCGGGGATGAACATGTTCGCGGCTTCGGCGCCGGCGTCGAGCAGGAAGTCGCGATCGACCAGCTTGCCGATATAGGCCTCGAACGTGGCTCCGCCGACGCGCGTGTCGCCGGTGACGGCGTCGACTTCGACAACAGCTTCTTTCTGCTGCCATTTGTAACGCACAGCGTAGATCGGGCGATAATAGAGATCGATGGCGTCGATCTGCATCTTCTCTTCGATGATGCGGTCGGCTTCGATCTTGTGGATGGCCTGCGAGATGACATCGCGCGTCAGCATCGATGCCTTGGCCTGCGGCGGCACGATGATGGCGCCGGCCTTGGCCTGCTCGTTGAGGTCTTCCGCGGTAACGGGCATCGCCTCGACGCCGAGATAGGATTTCAGGTTGGGCTCGGCCTTCTTGGTGATGCCGTCGAACAGCCAGTCGCGCTGCGTGGATTCGCTGCAGCTTCGGTGACGGTGATGGCGACTTCGCGATTGACTGCCGGATACGTTTCAGCGCCGAGCGTGCATGACTGTACTTCGGCGCCGACCTTCAGCTTGTGCTGACGCTGGCGTTCGTAGACCTGGCGGGTGGAGGCGCTGAGGCGCCAGAAGGGTTGTAGCCGTAGTTCGCGGTAGACGACTTCGTAGTCTTCATCCTTCGGCTTGTTGAGAAAGCCGCCGATCTTCGCGAAGGCGCCGAAGGCGTCAGTGCGTTTGGCCCAGGCGCGGCCTTCGGCCTGCGCTGCTCCGAGCTTGTCGGGCAGGAGAAGGATGCGCTCTTCAGCGAGTTCGACGTTCATGGCAGCCCCGACTGTTGGGGCTATTTTATACCAAGGCGGGCCGCCCGGCAAAAGCAAGGACGTGGCAGGCGTTGCGTCAAGATAGCCACTAGCGCCGCTGGCGATTTTCCTCGCAGCCAAGGCGGGCAAGGGCGTCGGCGCGGTCGTTCTCGGCGTGGCCGGAATGGCCCTTCACCCAGCGCCAGTCTACCTTATGGGCGGCGGCGGCGGCGTCGAGGCGCATCCAGAGGTCCTGGTTCTTGACCGGCTTCTTGTCGGCGGTTTTCCAGCCATTGCGCTTCCAGCCGAGTATCCACTTGGTGAGGCCGTCCTTCACATATGTGCTGTCGGTGTGAAGCGTGACCTTCGTGCCGGACGCATGATGTTCCAGCGCGGCGATGGCGGCCATGAGTTCCATGCGGTTGTTGGTCGTGGCCGGCTCGCCGCCATGGAGTTCCGTGTCGACGCCATTGGTGCGGATGACGGCGCCCCAGCCGCCCGGACCGGGGTTTCCCGAGCAAGCGCCGTCCGTCCAGATTTCGATCATGTCGGTCATGCGCGTGAGGTCTGTGTGTTCGTGTCCGGCGTCAAGACTCGCGCTATAGGATGATGGGCATGGGGCACAGTGTTCACCTGATTATCGGTCGAGGCGCAGCGGTGCAGGCTTTCTTGCGCCGGTGGCCGGGATCGCGCGCCGTGGAGCTTCGGGGCGGCTGGCAGGCGATACCGGTCGAGGATGCGCTCTATGCCGCCATCGAGGCGAAGGCGCCGGGCGCGACGCGGCCACCGGAGCTGGATATGTCGCCATTCGGGCTGGAGCTGGCGCTGGCCGCCGCGACGGAAGCGGGCGGCGGGCTGGCCTATGTCGAAACGGATTATTTCGGCGGAACGGGCGGGCAGTCTGCGGTGGCGTTCGTGGACGGGCGCGAGACGATGGCCCCACAGCGGGCGCGTGGAGGCGGCGGGGCGATCAATCAGGCGCTGCGGGCCATTGGCGTGACGCGCTCGGTTGCGGATGATGAGTTCGATACGATCGGGCTGGGGGAGCGGCGGTCCATGATCGACTATGAGCCGGAGGGGCCGGTGCGGCTGCGGGCCCTGCCGGAAGATGTTCCCAGAGTAGAATTGAAAGGCGGGCTCCCCGTATGGCTGGTTGTGCTGGTGATCGTCGCAGCGGTTGCAGGCGGCGTGCTGGTCAGCGGCTTGCGTTAGGCCCCATAATCCTCCGGCGACTTGGCCTGGCGATGGAAGCCAAGGCGTTCGGCGTAGTCGAGGGGGTTGTGCGGTTTGACGAGAGCGTCCTTGGGCGTCGCTGCGAGGTCGACAAGGCGGGTCAGGAAGAAGCGCATGGCGGCGCCGCGCGCGAGGATGGGGAGGGCGGAACGCTCGCGCGGCTCCAGGCGGCGGACGGTTTCGTAGCTGGAGATCAAGGCGCGGCCCTTGGTGAGGTTGTATTCGCCGCGCCGTTCGAAACACCACGCATTGAGGCAAACGGCGATGTCGTAGGCGAGGAAATCGGAGCAGGCGAAGTAAAAATCGATCACGCCCGAGAGCTTTCCATCGAGGAAGAATGTGTTGTCGGGGAACAGGTCGGCATGGATGGCGCCGCCGGGCAGGGTCTTGGGCCAGTTGGCTTTCAGGAAATCGAGATCGCCCTGAACCTGCGTGGAGAGGCCAGGCGAGAGCGCGTCCGCTGCCGCTTCGCGGCCGGCGAACATCACGGGCCATGAGGCGAGCGACAGATCGTTCGGCCGCCGCATGCGGAAATCGCCCAGCGCGACATGGAAACGGCCGAGCGCCTGGCCGAGAGCGCGGCACTGGTCGATGTCGGGACGGCGGGGGCTCATGCCCTGCAGGAACGAGCAGATCACGGCGGGCTTGCCCTGCACGGTGCGGAGCGGGTTTCCGTCTTTCGCGGGAACAGGAAGCGGCGCAGGGAAGCCTTTCGAGGCAAGGTGTCCCATCATGCCCATGAAGAAGGGCAGGTCTTCCTTCTTCGCGCGCTTCTCGAACACTGTGAGGATGTAGCGGCCCTTAGGCGTCTCGAGGAGGAAGTTCGAATTCTCCACGCCTTCGGCAATGCCCTTGAACGCCAGCGGCGGACCGAGATCGTACTCGGTCAGCAGCGCGGACAAGGCTGCGTCATCGATGTCGGTGTAGACGGCCATGAGCGCTGGTTAGGGGCAGAGCAAGCGACAGGCAAGCGAAGTGTGTGATTGTCGAGTGCGTTCGCGCGCGGGCGCATAGGCTGCCTGCTTATGTGTGCGGGCGCGACCATTTCGCCTGTAATGATACGCACGGGTAGACCTACACGCCTTCGAGCACACGCGGGATGCGGAAGACGACGTCCTCTTGGGCAGTGACGACTTCCTGAACAGAGACTTCGAACCTTGCGCGGCAGGCGGCGATGACGCCTTGCACGAGGGTTTCGGGGGCGGAGGCGCCGGCGGTAAGGCCCAATGTCGTCACGCCGTTGAACCAGGCCCAGTCAATGTTGTCGGCCGAAGCGATGAGGTGGGCGCGATCGGCCCCGGAGCGTTCGGCGACTTCCTTGAGGCGCACCGAATTGGAAGAGTTCGCGGCTCCGATGACGAGAACAAGTTCAGCGTGCTCTGCGATCGCTTTCACGGCTTCCTGCCGGTTGGTGGTGGCGTAGCAGATGTCGTCCTTGCGGGGCTCGGCCATGTCGGGGAAGCGGCGGCGGAGGGTGGCGACGATGTCTTTCGTGTCGTCAACGGAGAGTGTCGTCTGCGTCACATAGGCAAGGTTGAGAGGATTGGCAGGCGCGAAGGCTTCGGCGTCAGCGACGGTTTCGATGAGCGTCATTGCGCCGGGGCCAATCTGGCCCATCGTTCCGACGACTTCCGGGTGCCCTTCATGCCCGATGAGCAGGATGTGCAGGCCGTTGCGCTCGTGGCGCTGGGCTTCGGCGTGAACCTTGGAAACGAGCGGGCAGGTGGCGTCGACATAGGTCATGTCGCGTCGGGCGGCTTCGGCGGGGACGACCTTAGGCACGCCATGGGCGGAGAAGACCACCGGGCGGTCGTCCGGGCATTCAGTGAGTTCCTCGACGAAGACGGCGCCCATCGCCTCGAGCCGCTTTACGACGTGGGCGTTATGGACAATCTCGTGGCGCACGAAGACCGGGGCGCCCCATTTCGCCAGCGCTTGCTCGACGATCTGGATCGCCCGGTCGACCCCGGCGCAAAAGCCCCGTGGAGCCGCCAGAAGGACCTTTAGCGGGGGACGGGATGATTCGGAAACGGTCGGAAAGTCGGGCAAAATTCCGCCTTGTTACGGGTATGGCCTGCGAAGTTGCGTGGCCCGGTCTTTAAAGGCTATCACGCACCGTGAAAATGTCGCCGCCTTGGACGCAATCCAAGGGGCCCTGCGTCAGGATGTGCCAGTGAAGCGTTTTGTGCCTGCCTGCCTGGGCCTTTCGGCCACGCTGCTCGCAAGCGGGTGCGCGGCCGTGGAGTCGCTGGACACAACCCCGAACGCCGGTCCGTGCCCGGTGGCTGGCGCGCTTTACGACGCAAACCGTTTGGTCGAGATCACCGGACCGGAGCGGCATGAAAATGTTGGCTTCACGGGCTCCATCGAGCGCGTGCGCAGCTTCTGCCGTTATCTCGGTGCCAATCCGATCAACATGGAAATCGAGATCGATTTCGCCTTCGGCAAGGGCCCGAAGGCTGCGAGCGCCAGCCGGTCCTATCCGGTGTTCGTCACTGTGACCCGGCGGGACCGGTCTGTGCTGGCCAAGGAGCGGTTCGACGTGAATGTGGTCTTTCCGCCCGGCAAGGACATCGTTCGCATGACCGAAAAGGTGCCGGGCATTGTGATCCCGCGCGCCAACGAGACGATTGCAGGCACCAATTTCGAGGTCATTGTCGGCTTCGACCTGACGCCGGAACAGGTGGCGTATAACCGATCGGGCACGCGGTTCACGATCAACGTTGCACCCCCCGCCAAGCCGCAGTAGTCCGGCGAGGCTTTTCAGCCCCCGGACTTCGATATGACCCAGACCAAGGATCTCGCCGGCCTACTGTCGGACGCTGCAGGCGCCGCGTTTGTCGCGCTAGGGCTCGAGGCGCAGCTTGGCGCTATGCGCCGGTCGGACCGGCCGGATCTGGCCGACTTCCAGTGCAATGGCGCGATGGCGGCGGCGAAAAAGCTGGGGAAGAATCCGCGAGAGATTGCGACAGCGGTGGTCGAAGCATTGAAAGCGTCGCCGCTGGTGGCGTCGTCGGAAGTGGCGGGGCCAGGCTTCATCAATGTGCGGCTGTCGGCAGGCGGGCTGTCGAAGCGCGCGGAAGAAATCGCGGCGGATACGCGCGCGGGCGCGCAGCGTGTGGAGACGCCGCGGCGCGTGGTGATGGATTTTGGCGGCTGGAACGTCGCCAAGGAAATGCACATCGGCCACCTGCGTTCGACGGTGATCGGAGATTCACTGCAGCGGCTGTTCCGCTTCATGGGTGATAGCGTCACCAGCGACGTGCACCTGGGCGACTGGGGCCTTCAGATGGGCCAGCTGATCAACGAGGTGAAGCTCGAGCAGCCGAGCCTGCCGTATTTTGTTGCGGCGTTCACCGGGCCGTATCCGGAACAGAGCCCGGTCACAATGGATGATCTGAGCCGGCTTTATCCGCAGGCGTCGGGCAAGTCGAAGGCGGACGAGGCGCGGCGGGATGAGGATCGCAAAGCGACCCAGGAATTGCAGGCCGGGAGGCCGGGCTATCGCGCGCTGTGGCGGCACTTCTGCAACGTGACGCGCGTGGGGCTGGAGCGTGAGTGCAAGAGCCTCGGCGTGACATTCGATTTGTGGAAGGGCGAGAGCGATGCCGAGCCGTTCATTCCCGAGATCGTCAAGGATCTGAAAGCGCGGCAGATTGCGGAGTTCGACGCAGGGGCGTGGATCGTGCGTGTCGCGCGCGAGAGCGACAAGAAGGAGATGCCGCCGATCATCCTGGTGAATCGGGATGGCGCGATCGGCTATCACGGCTCGGACCTCGGCACGATCGTGGACCGCAAGCAGAGCATTGATCCGCGGCTGTCGCTCTACATCGTGGACCAGCGACAGGCGCTGCATTTCGAGCAGGTGTTCCGGGCGAGTGATCGCGCTGGCTATCTGCCTGAGAATGAGCTGGAGCATCTTGGCTTTGGCACCGTGAACGGGCCCGATGGTAAGCCGTTCAAGACGCGCGAGGGCGGCATCCTGAAGCTGCACGAGTTCATCAGCCAGGCCGATGCGACGGCGACGGCGCGGATGCGAGAAGCTGAGCTGGGCGCGGATGTCTCCGAGGCCGAGCGGGTTGACATCGCGCACAAGGTGGCGGTGGCGGCGATCAAATTCTCAGATCTCTCCAACGTGCGGACGACGAACTACATCTTCGATCTCGATCGCTTCGTGTCCTTCGAGGGCAAGACGGGGCCGTATCTTCTGTATGCGGCGGTGCGGATCAAATCGCTGGCGCGGCGGGCCGAGGCGGAGGGCGTGAAGCAGGGCGCGATCGCGGTGGAGCTGGACGCAGAGCGCGCGCTCGTGCTGGCGCTCGACGGCTTCGGCGATGCGCTGCGCGGCGCTTACGACAAGCGGATGCCGCATATTCTCTGCGACCACGCCTATGCTTTGGGGCAGGCATTCTCCGGCTTCTATGCGGCGGCGCCGGTTCTGGTCGAGAGCGATCCGGTGAAGAAGGCGTCACGCCTCGCGCTGGCCCTGGCGACGCTGAAGCAGCTGGAGATCGTGCTCGGGCTGATCGGGATCGAAATTCCGGAGCGGATGTAGAGTCGGCGGCGGCCTGCTCAGTTCGCGCTACTGCTCCACGTCACGCGTTCGGCGAGGACGCGGGTGACTTCAACCATGTTTTCCGTTCCCCAGCTGCAGAGCGGAACAAGCGCTTCGGACGGACTGTGGGCGAGCGCCGTTAGGTTGTAATCGACGCGTGGCGGGACCTCCCTGTAATCCGTCCGCGTCACGATGCGGTCGGACTTCATCTCTTTCAGGTGCTGGGTCAGCATCTTGTCGCTGACGCCGCCGTAGCTGGGTGTCCATCCAGCTGAGTGCAACCTCAATGAAGGATGCAACGAGATGAAGAGACTTGAAAGCAAGACGGGGGGGGGGCCGGGGGGGGGAGGGGAACGGGGGGGGGGCGGGGGGGGGGGGGTCCACGGGGGAGGGGGGGTCGGCCCTTTTTCCGGGGGGGGGGGGCGGGGGGGGGGGGGGGGGCGGTGGGGGGTGGGGGGGGGGCTGGACGCGACCGACTTCGAGGGACGCGCCGCGGGCGGGGGCAAACCTGAGCACTACGACAGGACGCAAGAGGCTGATATTTACCGTCACGCCGTTGCGCGGAGTCACGACTGGCTGGTGAGGGGGGCCGGGGGCGCAGGGGGTGAGGAAGCTATGTCCGCCATGGGGAAACTGACGCCGCTTGAGCGGATGGGCGATCCGGCTGAAACGGCTGCGGTTGCGGCGTTTTTGGCGTCAGGCGACAGCAGCTTCATGATCGGCAGCGAGGTTTTCGTGGATGGCGGCTTCGCTCAGATCTGATGCAAGGCCCCCCTGCATCAATTGCATGCTACGGAGCCCCGGCGATCTTCCCCGGGGCTCTTCGGCTGGATTGCACGGTCTAGGCATGTATCTTCGACATGCGGTGGTAGGGCAGTAGTTATCGGAGAGCGGGCCAGTGCAAGTGAAGCTCGATTTTCGCGTGGACGACCTATCCGGCGCGGCGACACAGGCGCTGGTGAAGCGGCATCTGGCCGGGATGTACGAGAATTCTCCGGCTTGTAGCGTGCATGCGTTTGATATCGACAAGCTGCGCCAGCCAGGCGTGACGTTCTGGTCGGGTTGGGCGGGCGATGAGATTGCGGTGATGGGCGCGCTGAAGCGGATCGATGCGACGCGCGGCGAGATCAAATCCATGCGCGTGGCGGATGGGTTTCTGGGTAGGGGCGCGGGCCGCGCGATGCTGGAGCACATCCTCACAGAGGCACGGCGTGTGGGGATGAGGAGCCTTTGGCTGGAGACCGGCTCGGTCGATGCCTTCGTGCCGGCGATCAGGCTATATGAAAGCGCGGGCTTTGTGCAATGCGGGCCGTTTGAAGGCTACACCGACGATCCGTTCAGCATGTTCATGACGCGGGAGTTGTGAGCGCTACTTCTTTTTCTTCGCCGGAGAATTCTTTGCGGGCGCGGCTTTCCTGGCCGTCTTCGCTGACGCCTCGGCGGCTTTCTTCACCGGGCCCTTCACGGCAGGCTTTTCGATCGCAAGGGCTGGGCCGCCATTGCCCGGCATGAGCCAGATGGCGGTCACCGCATTGGCGTGGCCATGACCCAGACCCATCGCTTTCATCAGGTGAGACCGAAGCTCGCCATGCTTCTTGAGACCAGACTTCGAGAGGACGAGCGAGAAATGCTCGTATGTCTTGCCGGAGGCCTTTTCAGCGTTGGCGAGGTAGGTCTGGAATCCCTTGTGGAGTTTCGATCGATCCAGAGCCATCTCGCTATTCCTCTCGATTACTTTCTTTGGGCGTCGCGGAGCGCCTTGAACTCGTTGCCTTCATACCAGTTCGGCCACTCGCCATTGTTGGCGAGGCGGCTGACGACTTCGTAGTCGACCTTCACGTCGGCTTCGATGCCGGTGAGGTTCCAGTCGTCTGCGTATTCGTCGCTGGGTTTGTGGTAGTTCTCGTCGGTGTATTTCTTGCCGGCCGCTTCGCCCGCAGCTTCACCGCCTTCGATCAGGTCGATACCGCTGTCGGCGTAAAGCATCGGCACGCCTTTCTTGGCGAGGCTGATGTGGTCCGAGCGGTAGAAATAGCCGTTCTGGGGCATTGGATCCGGGCGGATCACGCGGCCGCTTTCGGTCAGCACAGCCTTGAGAGTGTCTTCGAGTTGCGAGGCGCCGGCGCCGACAACGACGATATCCTTCGCCGGCCCGGTGGGCTGCATCGCGTCGATGTTGATGCCGGCGACAATGCTGCCGAGCGGAATGAGCGGGTTTTCGCCGAAATAGGCCGAGCCGAGGAGGCCGGATTCTTCCAGTGTGACGGCGAGGACTGTGACGGAGCGCTTGGGCTTCGGACCGGCAGCGATCTTCTCGCCGATCTCGAGGATGGCGGCGACGCCGGTGGCGTTGTCGACCGCGCCGTTGTTGATCGTGTCCTCGTTGGGATCAGAGCTGGGGCCTTTGCCAAGATGGTCCCAGTGCGCCATCAGCAGCAGGTGTTCGTCGGGGGCTTCCGAGCCCTTCACCGTGCCGATCACATTGCGCGAGTCCTTGAACTCGATCGACTGGTTGATCGTGGCCGAGGCCTTGAGGCCTGTCATCGGAACTGCCTTGAAGCCGCGCTTGTTGGCGGCGGCGCGCATGGCGTCGATATCGAGGCCGGCGGCCTTGAACAGTTCGGTAGCGTGGTTGAGTTGGATCCAGCCTTCGAGTTTGGCGCGGCTTGCGCCGCCATCATTGCGGACGAGATCGGACTGCACGCCGGTCCATGAACCCTCGACCACGCCCCAGCCATAGGCGGCGGGCTTTTCTTCGTGGATCAGGATGGCGGCGGTGGCGCCCTGGCGGGCGGCCTCTTCGTACTTGTAGGTCCAGCGGCCGTAATAGGTCATGGCCTGGCCGTTGAAGAGCGTGTTGTCGTTGGTGATGAAGCCCGGGTCGTTGACGAACATCACGACCGTTTTGCCTTTCACGTCGATGCCGGCATAATCGTTCCAGCTGGCTTCGGGCGCGACGACGCCATAGCCGACGAAGATGAGATCGGAATCGGTGAACGAGACGGTCTTGTTCTTCTGGTCCTTGGTGAGGAAAACCGCATCCGGTCCGAGTTTCAGGTCCCACGTCTTGCTGGGGCCGGCGATCTTGAGCGAGGACGTCGCGGGGTCAACGTTCTGCGCGACCATTTTCACGGTCTGGAAGTAAGTGCCATCCGGGTTCCCGGGCTCAAGGCCGATGCGTTTCATCTCGGCGGCGATCCAATCGGCGGCCTTTTCGCCGGCGGCGGTGCCGGGGCCGCGGCCCTCATACTTGTCGTCGGCCAGTTCCTTGATACGCGCGCCAAGGTCAGCTGCGGTGATCTCGAGGGAGGTTACGAGCGAGGATGAAACCGCGCCGGCGTCTGCGATCGGTGCGGCGGGCTTTTCGCGTTCGATCGGGTCGCAGCCGGCGAGGGCAACGGACAGCAGCCCTGTTGCCGATAGCGCGAGCAATCTCATCTACATCTCCCTCAAAGTGCGGGCACATTATCCCGAGGACGGGAACCAGCAAAGGGAGGGAATTGCGGCATCTGGGAGTAGAAGCCCGGCAAATTAAAAGGCCCAGCATTTGCGTGCTGGGCCATTCAAAACCACATGAAACTTCCAAACTTGCGTTCTTCATTTTCAGCCGGTTCGGACAATCAACGTCAGATTCGCAGAACGGTTCCGGTGTTCTGGCGTTTTTACATGGGTCAGCTTTCCCAGTCGTCATGATCATCAGGGATGTGGTCCATCGGCGTGGGTTGCGGCTCGCCGGGCAGCGGAATCCAGGCTGTTTCGTGCGGCGGCTGGGTGAACCATGTGCCGGTGAAGCCGCCGGCGATGGAAGCGCGCCAGTCCGCGGCGGCCTTGGCGAGGCGTTCCTTCGATGAGGCGACGAAGTTCCAGTCGAGGAATCTCGGGCCGTCGAGCGCGTCGCCACCGGCGAACATGACGCGTGTTCCGGCGGTGAGTTTTACAAGGCAGGGACGAGCGGCATTAAGCACCGCCATCTGGGCGTCGTTCAGTGTCGTCTCGCCAATGGTTGCAGAGCCGCTGACCACGTACAGACAGAGTTCCTCCGCTTCAGGCGCTTCGATCGTGGTGTCACGGTCTGCGGTCAAGACGAGCTGGCAGATGCCGCTTGGAAAGGCGACAGGCGACTTATGGTCGTAGGCGGAACCCGAGATCAGCACGCCTTTTGCGCCGCCCGCATCGATCTGCGGGAGCACGCTGGCGGGATAGTGCTGGAAGGTCGGCTCCTGCTCTTCATGCGACCGCGGGAGGGCGACCCAGGTCTGGATCGCCTCGATGCGATGGCCGTTGGCGCGTTCCTCGGGCGGGGTGCGTTCGGAATGCACGATGCCGCGGCCGGCTGTCATCCAGTTGACCGCGCCGGGACGGATCGTCTGCTGCGTGCCGAGGCTGTCGCGGTGATCAAGAGCCCCCTCGAACAGCCAGGTGACCGTTGCGAGCCCGATATGCGGATGCGAGCGCACGTCCATGCCCTTGCCCGGCGGCATCTCGGCGGGGCCAAGATGGTCAAAAAAGACGAACGGACCGACCTTCCGACGGGTCGGGAAGGGCAACAGGCGGCGCACGAAGAAGCCGCCCAGATCGCGCTGGCGGGGTTCGATGATCAGGTCAACGGCGTTAGGCATGGGAACTTTTCCGATTGTGTGCGGAGGAGTATGGACGAGGCCGCCAGGATTGGGAAACTGGCCGGATGATGGAGCTGGCACCCCCGGGCACAACATTCCTGCCATCGCGGTTGCGTGGGGGGATGCTTGGCCTCGTCATTCTGCTCGCGTCTGCCTGCGCCCCGTTGCAGCAGGGCGAGCTGAGATACGACGCCGAGCCGACGCCGGGTTTCTCGGATCACTGGTTCGTGTCGTTCGATGGCGCGCGGCTGGGGCTGGATATCTACGAACCGCATTTGGCGGTGGACGGGGCCGGGCCATGCGATGCGGGCAAGGGGCTTAATCTTTTCAACAGGGCTTCGACCTGCGCCGCGGCTGCGGCGATCTATTCGCACGAGCCGGATGTTGTGATCATCGCTATCCACGGGATGAACGACTATGCGGGCGCGTTCAAATCCGCCGGGGCATGGTGGTCGGCGCATGGCGCGAAGGTCTACGCCTATGATCAGCGCGGCTTCGGGCGCTCCCCCAACTGGATGATCTGGCCGTCACACGATGTCATGCGCAAGGATGTGGAAACGGCCGTTGCGCTGGCGCGTGAGCGGCATCCGGATGCGAAAATCGCCGTGGTCGGCGAGAGCATGGGCGCGGCGGTCGCCACCACGGCTTTCGCGGATGATCCTGCAATCGATGCGGATGCGCTGATCCTGTCTGGGCCGGGCTTGCGCGGCTGGGGCGTGCTGCCCTGGTATTACAGTGCAAGCCTTTGGGTGAGTTCGCATGTGCGGCCTGACTGGGTGGTGGTGCCGCCGGAGGGCGTGCACATCGTGGCGACGGACAACACCGCCAAGCTGCGCGAGATGTGGTTTGACCCTTTCGTGCAGAAGTCCAACCGGATCGACAGCGTCTTTGGCGTTGTCTCGATCATGGACGAGGCGGACCAGAAGATCGACCGGCTGCCCGCGCGAGTGCCGACGCTGATGCTGTACGGGGCCAAGGACGAGATCATTCCACCTGAGGGAATTGAGCGGGCGGCGCGGCGCATGCCCAGTCATGTGAAGACGGCCTATTACACGAAAGGCTACCATATGCTGATGAACGACCTGCAGGCCGAGTCAGTCTGGAGCGACATCCTGGCGTTCATCCGGAAGCCAAATGATCCCTTGCCTTCGAACCCCCCGCCGATTCCCTTTCGGCGTGAAATCGCTGAAAATCGATGAAATTGCACTGATCCGGATCGCCCGAAAATTAACCAAGATCAGGTAGGTTCGAAGACTGGGGTTCAGCGGTCGAGGACTACGCGCGGAATGCTTGCGCAAGTGAAAAAGATGGCGGGTGGCGATGTCGCCGGGCGATTTGGCGCCTGGTGGAACGGTCGCGACTACGTGCCGCGAGCAGAAGGCGAGGCCGAGGCCGCAAAAGCGGAGGAACCCAAGGCCGCCGCGGCCAAGCCAGAAGCGAAACCCGAAGAGAAGATTGAAACGCCTGCGCCGACCGCAGCGCTCGTCGTCGAGCCTGTGGCCGAGGTTGTCGAGCCGGTCGATGGCGGCGGCGTTCGCATCAAGGCCCTGGAGACGCTGTGGGGCGAGGGGCGCCTCGCGCCGGGCTTGCACGCCCTGGACACCAGAATGATCGACGCGGCGCTGGAACTCGCCGACAGGCCGGGCGATATCGGCTTTATCGGCGCAGATGGCGCACTGCTCAATGCGTTTGCGGCGCAATCCGATCGCAAGGCGCTGGCGACCGAATGGCGTACGGCGTGCGTTACACGTCTCAACGAGCTGGCGCCGTCGGCGACAGTGACGCGTGGCGAAGTCGATCGTCCGCGCGGGTTCCCGGATCACTCGCTGCAGGCCGTCGTGAGCGTCGAGGCGTTTGCGTATGCCGATCACAAGGCGGGTCTGGTTGGGCGAGTGTTCCGCGCGCTCGATGATAGTGGCCGCTGGGTGTTTCTCGACACCACGCGACGGACCAAAAAGACGCCTGCCGAAGCTTTTGCATCGGCATGGGCTGAGCCTCTGCTCGCCACGGATGACGAGATCGAAGAACTGTTGAAGCTTACGGGCTTCAAGTCGGTTCGCAAGGTCGCCGTGACTGAGCAGGTTCTGGCCGCTGCGAAGCAGGGCTACGCCAACCTGGCGCAGGTTCTGGAAAGCGCGTCGCAGAGCGGTTTCTCTGGCCGTGAAGGAGCGCTGTTCCTGCAGGAGCTGGCGTGGGAAGCGCAGAGCTGGCGCGCGCGTTCGCGAGCGATGGAAGGCGGCGCGCTGGAGATGAATCTCTGGATCGCCGACAAGACCGAACAGCTCGCGCCGCTTGAGTTATCTGCGGACATGCTCGCTATTGCTATCCAACCGGATGACGCTGGCGCAACAGATGCGCTATTCGACAAGACCTAGTTTCCGGGCGTGCGCGCCCGCCTGAAACACGATCTTCCCATTTCGGTCTGCGAATAGCGCCGCATACGCACGTTCATGCTCAGTTTCGCGGTTCAAACCACGGGGCGTTGGGAGTATATGCGCGCCCAAGCCGCGTCAGGCGGCGTGTGTTCGGAGCCTCCCCATGTTCGACAAGCCCGCCTTCGCTGGCCACGAGAGTGCCCATCACTTCTATGACGCGAAGACCGGGCTTCGGGCGATCATCGTGATCCATTCGACGGCGCGCGGGCCTGCGGCTGGCGGATGCCGAATGTGGAATTATGCGACGGCAGACGACGCGTTCGTGGATGCGCTGCGTTTGTCGGAAGGCATGAGCTACAAGAACGCCATGGCCGACCTGCCGCTGGGCGGCGGCAAGGCGGTAATCTGGGGCAATTCGAAGGCCGACAAGACGCCGGAACTGTTCCGCGCGCTGGGCCGCGCGATCGCGACGCTAAATGGCGCGTACTGGTCAGCCGAAGATGTCGGCGTGTCGGTGCACGATATGGCGTATGCGGCTGAAGAGACGAAGTATGTCGCGGGCCTGCCAACAGGAAAGGCCGCAAGCGGCGATCCATCTCCCGTGACGGCGAAGGGCGTGTTCCTCGGCATCAAGGCGACAGCGTTGCGCGCCTTCGGCACGGATGATCTCGATGGCAAGCATATCGCGGTGCAGGGCGTCGGGCATGTCGGCGCGTATGTGTGCGGGCATCTCGCGAAGGCTGGCGCTAGGCTCACGATCACGGATGTTAACCCCGAGGCGCTGGCTGCTGTCGCCAAGGATACCGGCGCGAAGGTCGTGGCGCCGGACGAGATCTACGATATCGCCGCCGACATCTTCTCGCCGAATGCGCTGGGCGCGATCATCAATCCAACGACACTGCCGCGCCTCAAGGTGAAGGTGATCGCCGGAGGGGCCAACAACCAGCTCGCCACGCCGGACATGGGAGAGAAGGTGGTCGAGAAAGGCATCCTTTACGCGCCGGATTACGTCATCAACGGCGGCGGCATCATAAACGTGGCGGCGGAGATTTCCGGCACGTACGAACCGGCTTGGGTCGAAGGCAAGGTTCAGCGTCTGGTGCAGACGCTGGGCGAGGTTCTGGACCGGGCCAAGGCCGAGAATCGCCCCACCAACCGCGTCGCCGACGAGATCGCCCGGCAAAGGATTCTCGCCGGATAGTTGAATCTACGTGACGCTGTCATCGTGCGCTGATTTGTTGCGTTGCAGCGAGAGCGCAGTCAGGCATCAATTGGCGTCTCTCTTGCTGAATGGGTGGTGGCGCCGCCCTGAAATACGGCAGGGTCGGTAATCTGTACGATCCAAGAAACGTTGAGAGCGGCGGCCAGTGGTGTTGGGACTTCGGGGGCTTCATGTCTGAAGTCGTTGTGCAGATAAGCGCGGAAGAGACCCGGGATCCCTCCCGCCTCACGCACGCACTCGATGCTTTTGCGAAATGGGCCGCAGAAGCTGGGCTTTCTGCCGATTCCGGCGATGCGCCGGATATTATGATGATGACCGAATACACGGGCGGCGAGATGCGCCGGAAGCTGGTTTTCCAGCACCGCGACCATGCCGCGCGCTTCCTGGTTTTCTGGCGAACAGAGCGCCAGCGCTTCCGCATGCCGGACGCCACGCCCGCCACCATCTGACCTGACCGCAGTTAATTGACCTGCCCCAAAACACGACAGCCGAGGGGCTGTGCATAACCTGCGGTGTGAGGCGAGTCGGTCACATTATGGTGCGGTGCACTCTCCGGTTTCCCTGGCGTGATCCTCACCGCCTGCACGGCTATTCCAGAACGAATAGCGTTGGAATGCACCGGGGAGGCGACTTGGCCTTGATCTTAGGTAACACGGCGCGAAGCGTTGCACGCGACGGGTCTTTGCGGGGCGCTCTGGCTCTTGGCGGGGGCCGTTATATAGAGGCGCCATGCCCGCGCAGCCCGTCATGAGGAATAACGGTTCTCTCCGCATCGCCGTTGTCGGCGGCGGGATTATCGGACTGAGCGCGGCGCTGGAGATGCGCGCGCGCGGCGCGGATGTGGCCGTCTATGAGAGCGGGATACAACTCGGCGCGGGCGTCACCGTGCGGGCGGCTGGCATGCTGGGGTCGGCGTTCGATTGGGCGCTCGAGGCGGATCAGCGGTCGCTGGCGGCGCTGGCCCGGCACGCTGGAATGCTGTGGCCCGACTTCGCGGCGCGCATCGAGCGGATGGGCGGCGGCGGGGTCGAGTTTTCGAAGGAAGGTGCAATCGTCGTCGCGCGCAGCGATGCCGAAATCGGGTGGCTGGAGACCCTGGCGGCGGCTTGCCAGGCACGAGACCTGCCCGTGCGGCGAATGTCTGCGGCAGACCTGAAGCGCGATGAGCCGGCGCTGACAGGCGGCGCCAAAGCTGCGCTGATGCTGCCGGAAGATCGACAGGTCGATGCGCAGATTGTTCTGCAGAGGTTGGGCGCGGCCCTGTCGCGTGCCGGGGTCGGCTTCAAGTATGGCCGCAAGGTCGAGCGCATCGTCGGCGGGCAGGTGTTCCAGATGCCGGACGGCGAAAGATTTGACCGCGTTGTGCTGGCGACCGGATCGGGTCCGCTTCCGGCATTTTTCGGGCCGCGCGGCGCGCCACTGGAGCATGGCTTGATAGAGATGATTCCCGTGAAAGGACAGATGCTGGCGCTCGCGCCTGTTGGAGGCGGACCACAGCATGTGATCCACGCGCGCGACGTCTACATCGCGCCAAAATCGCGCTGGGTGCTAGTCGGCGCGACCAGCGAGCGCGGACGGGCGGATACCGAGGTCGAACCTGCCAGTGTCGCAGCGCTGAGAACGCGGGCGGCGGCGCTTGTGCCTGCACTGGCGGACGCGCCGGAGGTGACGGCCTGGGCTGGTGTTCGGCCCGGCACGCCGGATGACGCGCCAATGATCGGCCAAACGGCGATACCGGGCGTGTTCGCGGCGCTGGGACATTACCGTAACGGCGTGCTGTTCGCTCCAGCTACGGCGGAGCTTGTCGCGGACCAGGTGATTGACGGTAAAGTAAGTCCGCTTGCGGGTGCGTTCGATCCGCTCCGGTTTGACAAGCAGGCCGAGGCGGCGCACTCGGCCTTGCAAAGAGACTAACCCGCCGAAGCGGGATTTCGGGAGAGACGCATGCACAACATCGCGCCCATGACGGAAGATCAGCAGTCGATCCAGGACGCGGTCGCCGCGGTCTGCCGCGAGTTCAACGCTGAGTACTGGCGCAAGACGGACGAGACCGGCAAATGGCCCGAAGAGTTCACCAAGGCGATGGCGGAGGGCGGCTGGCTTGGCATCGCCATGCCGGAAGAAGTGGGCGGCTCTGGCCTTGGCCTGAAGGAAGCGTCTATCATGATGCAGACAGTCGCGCGCTCGGGCGCCGGCTTCACGGGCTGCTCGTCGATCCACCTCAACATTTTCGGCGCGAAGCCGATCGAGAAATTCGGCACGAGCGAGCAGAAGCAGGAATTCCTGCCGAAGATCATCTCGGGCCAGCAGAAGATGTGCTTTGGCGTGACGGAGCCGAACTCAGGCCTCGATACGTCTAGCCTGCAGACACGCGCCGAGCGCACGAATTCTGGCTACGTCATCAATGGTCGCAAGATCTGGACGACTGGCGCGCAGCGCGCCGACAAGATCCTGCTGATCGCGCGCACCACGCCGCAGGACAAGGTCGCGAAGCCCTACATGGGCCTGTCTCTGTTTTATTGCGACATGAAGGGCATCGACGCGAAGCCGATCCCTAAAATGGGCCGCAGGGCCGTCGAGTGCAACATGCTGTATTTCGACAATGTCGAGATTCCCAAGGAAGCGCTGATCGGCGAAGAGGGGCAGGGATTCAAATACCTACTGCAGGGCCTGAACCCAGAGCGTGTGCTGTTCGCTGTCGAGGCCATCGGCCTCGGCTTTGCAGCGCTGGAGCGTGCAACGATCTATGCCAAAGAGCGCGTCGTGTTCGGCCGTCCGATCGGCCAGAACCAGGGCGTGGCGCATCCGCTGGCCAAGTGCTGGGCGGAACTAAGCGCGGCGGAGCTGCTCGCCTACAAGGCGGCTGATCTTTACGACAAGGGGCTTGAGTGCGGTGCTGAAGCCAACGCTGCGAAGTATCTGGGCGCTGAATACGGCTTCAACGCCTGCGAGGCTGCTGTGCTCGCGCATGGCGGCATGGGCTACGCGAAGGAGTACGACGTCGAGCGTTACATGCGAGAAGCGATGATCGCGCGGATTGCGCCAGTCAGCCGCGAAATGATCCTGAATTACATCTCCGAACGCGTGCTAGGCCTGCCGAAGAGCTATTGATCAGCCCTTCCCTGAATCGGAGGCTGCATGTCATCCATTCTGATCACGGGCGCAGGCAGCGGCATTGGCCGCGCTACGGCAGTCGCTTTCGTGAACGCCGGCTGGGATGTTGCGCTTGTCGGGCGGCGTGGCGACACGCTGGCTGAAACAGCGCGGATTTCCGGCGGCGGGCTGGTTGTCGCAGGCGACGTGACGAAGGCTGAGCAGGTCGAGGCGGCGTTCGCGAAGGCGGTCACGGCTTTCGGGCGGCTTGACGTCTTGTTCAACAATGCGGGACGGGCGTCAGGGCCGAAGACGATCGATGAAATGTCGCTCGATGATTGGCATGGCGTGCTCGATGTGAATTTGACGGGCGCGGCGCTGTGCGCGCGGGCCGCGTTTGCTCAGATGCGGAAGCAGTCGCCGCAGGGTGGACGGATCATCAATAACGGGTCGATTTCGGCGCATACGCCTCGGCCCGGATCGACACCTTACACCGTGACCAAGCATGCGATCACCGGACTGACCAAGTGCCTGTCGCTTGATGGGCGGCCCTTTGGCATTGCGTGCGGGCAGATCGATATCGGCAATGCGTTGACGGAAATGGTCGCGCCGATGACGACAGGCGTGCCGCAGGCGGATGGGCGGATCATGGTCGAACCGACCATGGATGTTGGTGATGTTGCGAGAGCGGTTCTGATGATGGCGGAGCTGCCTCTTGCTTCCAACGTGCAGTTCATGACCGTGATGGCGACAAACATGCCGTTCATCGGCAGGGGCTAAGGAGAAGCTCATGGGACGTGTGTCAGGCAAGGTCGCGCTGGTGACGGGCGCTGCGAGCGGGATCGGACGGGCCTCTGCGGAGCTGCTGGCCCGCGAGGGCGCGGTCGTCGTGATTACTGACATTCAGGCGGACAAAGGTGTCGACGTCGCCGCAGGGATCGGCGAGGCCGGCGGCAAGGCGCAGTTTGCACGGCACGATGTGACGAGCGAAAGCGAGTGGGCGGAGATCGTTCGGCGGATCGACAAGGATTTTGGGCGGCTGGACATTCTGGTGAACAATGCCGGCATCGCTGTCGGGGGCATGGTGACTGATCTGTCGCTGGAGGATTTCCGGCGGCAGATGGCGGTGAACGTCGACAGCGTGTTTCTGGGCACGAAGACCTCCCTGCCGCTGATGCGCAAGCACGGCGGCGGGTCGATCGTGAACATCTCTTCGGTCGCGGGCCTTCGCGGCTCGGCGCGGTTGTCGGCCTATTGCGCTTCGAAAGGAGCAGTACGGCTTTTCACCAAGGCCGTCGCGCTGGAATGCGCTGCGATGAAGGACGGGATACGCGTGAACTCGGTTCACCCAGGCATCATCGACACGCCGATCTGGCATGGCGTGATGCCGGGGTCGAATGCGCCGCTGGATCTCGACGCCATGTCGGCCTTCCGGGTGCCCCTGGGCGTGAAGGGACAGCCGGCCGACATCGCGAACGCCGTGCTGTTCCTGGCGGCCAACGAGAGCCGCTACATGACGGGCGAGGAAGTCGTCGTCGATGGCGGCCTGACGATCGGCTCAATCTAGATCACTGGCTGTTGCGCCATTTTTCCATCGAGGCGGAGATCGCGAAGGTCTCGCGGTATTTCGGAGAGTCCGACGGGCGCGGCGGCTTGGCGGCGGTAAGCGCCATGATCTCGGCTAGCTTGTTGTGCGCGGCGCCCGACTGGCCCGCGCCGATATAGGCATGGAGTTCGATCAGGGCGCTGGAAAGCAGGTCGTTGGCGCGGATGATGAAATAGGGCTCGTCGTCGGCGAGCTTTGTGTAGGGGTCGTATTTTGACGGGTTGGCCTTGGAGCCGACTGGGGCAGTCATGGGAGCCTCACGGGTGAATCGTGCTGAGTGTGCCGGATTTTCGGCTCGGGCGCGAGGCTGTGGATAAGGCGCAGGGCCGGGGCGCGCCAGGTATGGCTGCGGAGTGACTTTGAGAGGGCGCGCGCCTTAAACGGGGCGCGAGATGGCGGAGACAAGGGAGACGATGCGTGGCTCGCGCTCGTGCCTCGAGACGAGCAGCTTCGCTGCGCTCCTCAGGATGAACAATTGTCTTTGATCAGGCGCGGGCTTTGTTGTCGCGCGCCATTGCGTCGAGGATGGTGAGGAGCGTTCAGGCGAGGGCGATGATACGGGATCTGGTCTGCCGACACCTTCGCACATCCCACAGTGACAAGGGCTATGAGGCTGTCGTGCGTGACAGCGATGGCTTCCTGGATCGGGTCGGTCTTCTCCAAGGACTTAGACGCATCCGCCGTTTCCGTGCGCCAATCACGGAGCGAGCGGAGGGGGTCATCAGAGCGTCGCAACGACGTTTCGCACCAGCTCGACAAACGCGCGCAGCATCACGGCCAGCCAGGGCTGTCGGGGCGCTGACCTCATTTGCGCGTATTCGTACCAGCGTCATGGGCGCTATCATACCCGCGCCCAGGGGCCGGTAGATTCTGAAGGATGCTCTCCTCCTCCAAATCTCGGCGTTAGTTGATCGGGGTCGCGCGTAAAGATTTCCGGCCGTGCTCCGAATTGGGAAGGGCTCTATCCCTCAATATCGTGCGTGAGCGCCGATGCTCTTTCCGCTCAGGGGAGAAGAGCATGTGGACCTGCTTGCCGGATTGGCCTAGGTCGCCCGCATGGAAACACGCACGCATGAATTCGAGGGGCTTCACAATTTTCGCGACTTTGGCGGGTATGTCGCCGGGAACCGGAGACTTGTGACGGGGCGGCTGTTTCGGTCGGCCAATCACGCGATGGCGACGGAGGCGGACCTTGCGCGGTTGAGGGAGATGGGGATCGGCGCGGTGGTCGACCTGCGCAGGCCGTCCGAGCGCGAGCGGCAGCCCTCGCGGCGGTGGGCGGATTTCGCCGCGACCGTGATTGAGAACCATGATGCGGATGAAGGTCCCGAGAACTGGGAAAGCTTCATGGCGTCGTGGGACATGACGCCGGAATCGTTCCGGGCATTTCAGGGACGCTATTATGAGCGGGCGCCGCATCTGCCGCGGCTGCTCGATCTGTTCACGCGGTATTTTGATACGCTGGCGACGGGTGAAGGCGCGGTGGTGGTGCATTGCGCGGCGGGCAAGGATCGCACCGGGCTGCTTGTGGCGCTGACGCACATGCTGGCGGGCGTGCATCGCGACGATGTGGTGGCGGACTATCTGCTGACCAATGACTCGAAGCGCTTCGAAACGTTCGGTGCGCAGTGGGCGGAAATGATCCGCAAGGAGCGCGGCGTCGGCCCGACGCTGGGCACGATGAAGGTCGTCATGAGCGTCGAGCCGGCTTTTCTGGAGCGCTCGCTCGCGGTAATCGACGAGCGGCACGGGGGAGTCGAGGCGTATCTGCGCGATGCGCTGGGCGTGGATAGGCGCAGGCGAGCCGAGATTGAGCGGCGGTTGTTCGGGTAGGGGCGATCACCCTTACTGCCGTCCACCTATTGAGAAGGGCGCCCAGCTTAATCGGCCGTCTGTTTCAAGAGTTGCGCTCGGGCGACGAGCGGGGTCAGATGTGGCGGCCGGAAGGCGCTGCAGGGAGAGTGGGGATGAATGATTTGGTGAAACGGGTTGCGGCGCTTGCGATCTGTGGCGCGATGCTGTCGGGCTGCGCTTCAACGAGCGTGGGCGCGCATCATGACGTATCGCAGCTGGTGTTCATCGGCGATAGCAATCTCGATATCGGTCGCGCGATGACCGAGCGCGAGGGCAATCCGAAAGACGGAAAACTCGTGCCGCCCAACACGTTGGGAAAGCGCTATTCGAATGCCGAGATCCTGCCGGAATTTCTGAGCAAGCGCCTGGGCCTCAAACAGGTGAACTATGCATGGGGCGGGGCGACGTCGGGTGTGACGAACATCGCAGGCCGGGACGACACGCCGGATCTGCGTAATACGGGGCTCACGGCTCAACTGGCGGAGCTGGAGGCGGCGCTGGCGGGAAAGCCCGCTGACGCTCACGCGCTATTCATGGTGATGGCTGGGTCGAACGATCTCGCTGCGGTCGACAAGGTCGACCAGGCTGCGATTGATGCGGCCATCGCAGGCGTACTCGTCAACCTGCGCGCTGCAGTGACGAAACTCGATGCGTTGGGAGCGGAATTTATCGTGGTCGGCACGCGCACGCCGCGCCCGGTCCTGTCAGACCATGACCGCGCAACCGAGGAGCCGAATGTCGAAGCAAAGAACGACGCCGCCGGCCGACAGTTGAACATCGCCATCAGGAAACTGGCGGCTGACCTGGATGCTGAATTGGGCGCAGATGTGGAAGTGTACGATTTCTACGCAGACATCCGCGACGTGATCGCGCATGCTGAGACCTACGGGTTTTCACGCTATTCTCCGGATCCCGCCGCTTACTGCAACGCCAAGAGCCAGAGTGATTGCAGTCGCCTGATCAACTATGACAACGCGCACAAAACCTCGGCTGTGCACGCCATCCTTGCGGACAAGTTCATCAGGCAGTTTCAGCTAAGCGCGGAGTAAGTTGGGACCTTCGTTTCCCTGGCCGGCGCCGCTCAGCTGTTGTCAGGCGACGTCGTGCTTCTTCTCGTGGGCCGAGTGGATCTTCTTGTTGACCAGGCGCTCGAGCTCGTTCGAGACGGACGCGCGGTGCAGGAAGGCTTCCTCGGGCATGTCGAGAATGATGGCGATGGTCTGGAAGTGATATTTCACGACTTCGATGTCGTAGGTGTCGGTCATGCCGACGCCTTCGATGTAGCGCAGGGCGGTGGACCAGACCTTCACGATAACCTCGTCGCCAAGGCGCGCGACTTCGTCGGCGTTCTGCTGCAGCATGCGGTACATGCCGCGGATGCCGGCGGTGCGGTCGTCATTGGTGCGGTCGGCGTATTGCGCAAGGCTTTCGATGATCGCGCGCAGCTTGAAGGCGTTTTCTTTGGCCATCTCGCTGGTGGCTTTCTGCGGCGGCTCGTCGGTGAGGCGGCGCCATGGGCCGGCATAGTTGGGATCGTCCTT
The DNA here is from genome assembly GCA_016714495.1 of Hyphomonadaceae bacterium. Taxonomy (GTDB): domain Bacteria; phylum Pseudomonadota; class Alphaproteobacteria; order Caulobacterales; family Hyphomonadaceae; genus UBA7672. The sequence goes on from JADKDU010000004.1 coordinate 56,051, forward strand.
GCGGCGGCGGCAGGGGCCGACATAGTTGCGGCTGTCGATGAACTTGCGCGGACGCAGGACGACTTCCTCGATGCGTGAGAGCACGCCCTGCGCCGAGACCGGCTTGAGCAGGAATTCGTTGATGCCGGCCTGACGGGCCGACATCAGCTGATCGTGGTCGATGACGCCGGCTAGCAGAATGATCGGCGTTTCGCGCGACACGCCGGTGGTGTTGCGGCGCACTTCGCGCGTGAATTCGAGGCCGGACATGCGGCCTGCATCCCAATCGACGAAGATGACGTCGGGTTTGAAGGCGCGGCCGACGGTGAACGCCTCCACGGCGCTGGCGGCGGCCATGATGTTCGTGACCATCAGGCGGCGCAGCGAGTCGGCCACGACCCCGCGCATAAAGGCGTTGGGGTCCACGACGAGGACCTTCATCTTTTTGAGATCGGCGGGATTGAGCGTGCGTTCTTCGGTCATCAGGCGGCCAGTTTCTTCTGGATGGCTTTACCAAGGGCGATGGCCACGCTGTCGCGGGCCTCGGCGTAGTTCTGCGGCAGGGCCGCGAGTTGTTCGAGCGCGGTGAGGGCGGTGGTGATCACCGGCTCTTCCAGCTGCCCCAGGGGCGTGGCGACGCCGACATAGGATTCGAAGGAGGCGAGGCCCGCGTGCAGCGCGTGATCCTTCGCCTCGATCGCAAGACTCTTTGCGGTCTTTAGCTGTTCGAAGGCGGTGGCGATGGCTTCCGGGCGGCTGGCGCGAAGGTGCACGCAGGTCTGGCGCAGTTGCGAGAGGATGAGGCGCATCGGCGTCTGCGCGGCGATCTCGTCCTGGTCGATCAGGGCGGGGCGTTCGGCGACGCGTTCGCCCGAGCGGCGCTTAGCGCCGTAATAGTCTGCCGGGTTCTTCCGGCGGCGGCAGGGGCCGAGATAGACGTTGCAATCGACGAACGGGCGCGGCGTCTCGATCACCATTTCGAGGCGCTGGCGCATCGCCATCGGCGAGATTGGCTTGGCGAGGAATTCATCGACGCCGGCGTCGCGGCCATTGATGACCATCTGGCGGGTTAGGCCGGCGGTGATCAGGATGACGGGCAGGCGGCGCAGGCGATCGTCTTCGTGCTTGCGCAGGCGGCGGACGAAGTTGAGACCGTCGAGGCTGTCGCCTTCTTCCCATGAGAGAAGAATGGCGTCGGTGGGGCGCTCGAGAAGAAAGTTGGCAGCCATTTCCTCGCTGCGGGCGGAGGAGATGTTCGTGACGTTGAGGCTGCGGAGGATTTCGCCGATCAGGCCGCGGCTGAAGGTGTTGGCGTCGATGACCAGGACCTGCAGGGTCCGCGGTTTCAACGGCCGAGGTTTTCTCGGATCGTGCATCTGAAGCTGTCCACCCATTCTGAGTTCCCGATCAAGGTAAACCAACAAGGTAATTTTCCCGTTGCGACGGATGCGGTGGAATTGCGGGCGCGCGTTAACCTTTACGCCGAGGATTTGGCAGCGCAGCCAATCGATTGGCTTTCGGTGTGTAAGTTGCTAGGGTGCAGCTTCGATACCCCGGAGACTAGGCCTTTGAGCGATGAGGAAAAGCTCGACCAGCGCATTCAGCTCGTGGCGTCGCAAAGCTTCGGGAAGGATGTCGATGACTGGCGGCGGACGCAGCAGGACCTGCCTTCGCGGTCCGAGGCGATCAGGCGGCTGGTTTATCTGGGATTGCAGCACGAACAGGAGCATCCGATGCGCATGATCACGGCGATCATCCGGCCGCACAGGTATGACGCGGTGCGCGATGCGCTGATGCGGCTGGGCATTTCCGGGATCACGGCGACGCAGGTGCAGGGCTTCGGCCGCCAGCGCGGGCAGACGGAATTCTATCGCGGCAACGAATACCAGGCGACCGAGGTGCCGAAGCTGAAGCTGGAGATCGCAGTGGCGTCAGGCCAGGCCGAGGCTGTGATCGAGGCGATCCAGAAAGCAGCGGGATCGGGCAAGATTGGCGATGGGAAGATCTTCGTCAGCGGGCTTTCCGACGTTGTGCGCATCCGCACGGGCGAGCGTGACGAGAAGGCGCTGGATTAGCGTCTCTTCGGTCGTTCCTTCGGCAGGATGCGATCGTGGGGACCGGGTGGGCGGTCCTTGTTAAAGAGCGCGAGGATCGCGCGCCAGACCAGCCAGATGGGGACGACGACCAGCGCGCCGAGCACCAGAGGCATTGCGCCGAGCCGGGCGGCCCAGCCTGCGATGTTGAGCACGCCGGTGATGATCTGGCCGGCGCCGATGCTGATCGTGAAGCCGGGTGCGAACGGATTGAAGCCGCCGGCCTGGAAGACGGCGCCGACGAAGATGCAGATCAGGGCGAGGCGGACCCAGCCCTTCCAGCCGACATTGAACATGCGGCCCGAAAACGAGACCGGGCGAAGCGTGTGGGCGTCGTCGCCCTCATCCCAGAAGCGGTTGTCGCGCGGGTCCTTGGGGCCGGTAGGCTCGTAGATGACCTCGGTGACTTTCGCGGGTGGCGGGGGATCGGAGGGGTGGGTCGGGGTCATCCTGCGGCTCTGGGCTTGGCTTCCCTTGGCGCGGCAGGCTCGGGCGCGTCCACATGCGGGTCGCCCTTGGTGACCGTCACCTGATGCGGATAGGGAATGGTAATTCCGGCCTTGTCAAAGCCCTGCTTCACTTTCTGCAGCGTATCGCAGCGCAGATCCCACCAGTCGGCATTCGAGACCCAGGCGCGGGCGCGGAGATCGACCGAGGAAGAGTTGAGCTCCACCACTTTCACCCAGACGGGCGGCTCGTCGCGGACGCGGTGGTCGTCAGTGAGGATGTTCTTGATGATGCCGATCGCTTTGTCGATGTCGTCGCCATAATCGATCGACAGCAGCAGATCGAGGCGGCGCAGGCTGCGAACCGAGGAGTTGATGATCACGTCGCCCCATGCCTTGTCGTTGGTGATGACGACTTCGCGATTGTCGATCGTGTTGAGGACGGTGGTGAAGGGAGTGATGTCGGCCACGGTGCCGTCCTGCCCGGCGATCTTCACATTGTCGCCGATACGGTAAGGGCGGAAGACGGCGATGACGACGCCGGCCGCGACGGCTTTCAACGTGTCCTGCAGAGCGAGGGCGATGGCGAGGCCCGCGGCGCCGACGATGGCGAGCAGGGAGGCGGTGTCGAAGCCGAACTGCTGGAGGGCCGCGATGAGGCCGACGGCGAAAGCGCCGAAGCGGACGAGAGCGGCGAGGAAGTTGAACAATGTCTCGCCGCCGGCGGTGGCCTTGCGGCCGACCTTATGGCCGAACTTGCGCACGCGCGAGCCAAGCCACGAGCCCAGGAACCAGACGGCGACGAGGATGGCGAGGCCCTTAAGCGCCGAGACGGCGAGGGCGCGGGCTTCATCGAGGCTGTAGCCGACAAGCAGGTTGGCGCAGATGGCAAGGGCGACCAGCACGAAGGCTGCGCGGATGAGCGCGCCGAGTATGTCGATCATCACGTGATCGGCGGATTTGGGCTGGGTGTCGGTTTCGTTGTGCTTGGCGAGGCCTGCGAGCTTGCGGGCGATGAAGCGCAGCACGCGGGACAGAATGGCGCCCAGCACATAGCCGGCAACGATTGCGATCGCGGACCACATCCACTTCTGGGTGGTGCCCTCGAAGTGGAAGGCCCACTCGTGGAAGGTGCTGATTTGAGTTTGGAAATCCATGCCGGAATCGCGCGCCGTTTCAGTTAGGCGGAAACTGGCCCAGCGGCGTCCCTCGGGCAACCCGATGACGTGTCTGGCGCGAATTCGGCGTAATCAGATGTGTCCGACGCCCGATGGCGTCACGGTCAATCAGGCGAGTATGGGAGCTGCTACGATTGCTATGCAGGCAAGCGCAGTAATAACGGCCCAGGTCAATCGCATGATAGTCCCCACCCTGTTTCCGACCCTGACGAGGAATCACGCGTCGCGGCGATCGTCATTTGTCCCAACAGCACAGTGCCTGAAATCCGGCACGACGACTAGTTCCTGTGCAACGCGTTAGCGACGAGCGTGTGACAGGAGCTGGATGCGGTTTGCAGTGATTTTCCGAGGTTCGCCCCGCTTGCTTATCGCAAGTCGCTACGTGGAATAGGCTAAGCGCGACAAACATTGCGAAGAAGCAATGCCGGGCGGATCAGAGCGCGAGCAGGGCTTGGAGTGTTTCCATGCGGTCTGCGTCTCGCGAGGGTTTGTCCCAGCGGATACGGTGGATTCGCGGGAAGCGCATGGCGAGGCCTGACTTGTGGCGCGGCGAGCGTTGCAGGCCCTCGAAGGCGACTTCGAGCACAAGGCCTTCATTCGTGTTGGCTGTCACCGAGCGAACGGGGCCGAAACGTTCGATGGTGTGGTCGCGGACATACTTGTCAAGCATCACGAGTTCTTCGTCGGTGAAACCGAAATAGGCCTTGCCGACGGGAGCGAGTTCATCGCCTTCGGGCGTTGTGCGCCACACGCCGAAGGTGTAGTCGGAATAGAAGGAGCTGCGCTTGCCGTGGCCGCGCTGGGCGTACATCAGCACGGCGTCGACCAGCATCGGGTCGCGCTTCCATTTGTACCAATGGCCGGCGGGGCGGCCGGCGAGATAGGGCGCATCCCACCGTTTGAGCATGAGGCCTTCGATCTCGCGGGTGGGGGGATTGCGGCGGATGTCTTCGAGCTGGATGGCGTCTTCAAAAGGGACGAGAGGTGAGAGATCGATGCGATCATTGTGCAGGGAGACGACGAAGCGTTCGAGCCGTTTGCGGCGATCCGCGAAGGGGAGCGGGCGCAGATCGTGGCCAGCTTCATTGAGCAAATCGTAGACGCGGAGCATCGCTGGGCGGTCTGCCATCTGTTTTGGCGAGACGGTCTTGCGATTCATGCGCTGCTGCAGCTCGTTGAAAGGCGCGACACCGCCTTCGGGCGAGCGGATCAGGAGTTCACCGTCGAGCGCAGCGTCGAAGTCTGCTGCTTCGAGAAGATCGGGGAAGGCTTTCGAGATGTCGTCACCATTGCGAGTGTAAAGGCGGCGCAGGCCTTTGTCCGACGCGAGCTGGACGCGGACGCCATCCCATTTCCATTCGGCGGCGAAGTCAGATGGCGAGATCAGAGAAGGGTCGAGGTCGTTGGCTTCCATCCGCTCGGCTTTGGACAGCAGCGGATGGGCGAGCATGGGCGGGCGGAAGGGAGCTAGGGCGCCGGAGACGGGCTTGGAGCCTTTGCCTTCGAGCCAGGCGAAGAGGTCGAGATAGGGCGGGCTCATGCCGTGCCATAGTTCTTCGATCTCGGCGACATCAACTTTGCCGAAGTCGGCGACGGCCTGGCGTGCGAGGCGGGCAGAGACGCCAACGCGCAGGCCGCCGGTGCTCAGCTTCAGCAGGCCCCAGCGGCCGGTGGCGTCGAGCGCGTCCAGCCAGCCCTCGACGAGGCGGAGGCCGTGCGCCTTGGTGGATTCGAGAAGGGTCTCGACGATCTCGTTGAGGTCTGGCGCGCGGTTCGCGCCGGGGCGTTGCGGCCAGATGAGGGAGATCGTCTCGGCGAGATCGCCCACATAGTCGTAGGACAGGTTGAACAGGACGGGATCAACGCGACTGGCGACGAGTTCGCGGATGGCGGCGGGTTTGACGGACGGGATGTCTAGGTCGCCGGTGATGGCCGCGAGCGCCCACCCACGCGACGAATCGGTGGTGTGGCGCAAATAGTCGCAGAGCAGCTGGAGCTTGCCATTGCGCGACGGCGTAAGCACCAGCCGTCCAAGGAGCGCGGCGAAAGCTTGCATGGATCGGAATATAGGCCAGGCGGGGCGCTATTCGAAGACGTCCATGTGGCCTTGGTGGGAGGGCGCCGTGGCAAGGTCCGCGCCGCGGATCAGTTCGATGTCGAAGCAGTGGATGCCGGCGGGCCTCGGCTGGCCAAGCTGCGGGTATGATAACTGGTAGGAGCTATACCCCTCGTTTCCGTCGCGTTCAGGTAAGAAGGGACGGCGGAAATTGCCGCACAGACGGACGCGGTTAGAGTCGATGGCGCGGTAGGTTGCATCGCCTGGCGCTGCGGGCTGGTCGCCGGTGTGGAGGCGGGAGTTGAGCGGAGGTTCGCCGCGACCACAGAGGCGGGGCGGGTCTATCGGGTTGGCGGGAACGGCGCGCATGCTGTGCGCTTCTTCGATTGTGGCCGGGGCTTTGCCCGTGGCGTTGTAGGCGCAATGGGCGAGCTGAAGGCCTTGCGTGATCCAGCTCATTGTCAGGTCGTCTAGGCGGCGGTCGCGGGCGTCGCCTGGGCCGCCGACCAGGACAAAGCCGGCGATTACGGCGCCGATGGCGATGCCGGCGCCCGTGAGGGCGAGGACGGGGCCGAAATTACGCTTGCTGGTCATTGGCGTCTCCCTCTTCGGCGTCGCGGATGAAGTAGAAGAAGACGCCACCGGCGAGGACGGCGATAACGAGCAGCTTCAGGACAAGGCGGGCGGACAGTTCGCCGGCGAGGAAGTTGTAGACGAGGCCGATGGCGTCTCCAATCAGCGTGCAGGAGGCGATGATCAATGTGGCGTAGGTGAGCCATTTGCGGACACGGCTACGCTGCATGGCGGGGTTCGTGCGGCGCTGCTTGCGGATGTGGAGGGCAAGCCAGGCGAACAGCGGGCCGCCGACGACGAGACCCGCGATGGCGGAGCGGATCTGGAAGTCACGTCCGAAGAGCGCGTAGTCATAGGGGCCGGCGTCGAGTTCGTCAGGGATCGCGATGTCGATCAGAGCGAAGAGCAGGGAGCCGAGATTCCAGGCGACGACGCCAAGCAGAATGAAGAGGACGAGATAGAGAAAGGCCTCGCGAGCGGAGACGTAGGGGCGCGGCTTGGGGACGGCCATGCCGAGATCTGTCGTGGCGTAGTCGTCGAGGGCTGCGTCGACTTCCTTCGGCGTCCAGCCGGCGGCGACGAGGGCGGAGGAGATGCGGCCACGCTGTTCGCCTCGGTTGAGGGCGTCGCGGATGAAGGTGTCGAGCGTGTGGTTGGCCATGGCTGTCCCCTGTGGAGGGGAAGCTAGGGCGTGTTGGCGCGGGTGGCGAGAGGCGGACTGCCTTCCGTTATGCGGTCGCGGCGCGTTCGGCGGCGCGGATGTCGACTTCGACGCCGGGTGTCGTGCGGAAGACCATCATGCTGCGTTGCGCCGCGGTGTAGGCCGGCCAGACGCCGACTTTCGGATTGGACGGGGTGCCCGTCCTGGCGAAGGCGAGCCAGCTTTCGGACATCTGGTCAGCGATGGCCTGGGCTTCGGGCCCCGTGCCGGACATGGACTCCGACTTGGCGACGTTGTCGAAGACCATGCCGATGTCGAGGGCGTGGGGAACGTAGCGCTTGCCTCCCATGACGGGCGTGGCCCAGTCGAGATGATAGAAGAAGACGGGTGCGGCGCCCTGCGCGGACTTGCGGTCGGCGATGGTGACGCTGCCGCGCATGAAGCGGCCATCGGCGCCGGCCATGAAGTAAAGCTCGGGCGCTTCGATGTTCGGGTAGTTCTTGCGGTAGAGAGCGATGATCTTCGTCGGGTCCTTGCCTTTGAACTGCTTCTTCATCGCGGCGGGGAGCGTTTCCCAGGTGAGGTCGAACAGGGTGGGGTCGCGCGGGCCATCGAGCGCTGTGCCTTCGGTGCGGTTGGAGCCGATGAGGAGCGGCACGTCTGCGGACTGCGGCGGGCCGTCAGGTTCGAAGGGGTGACGGGTGATCGATACGCCGGTGACGACAGGGCCTGAGCCGGCGACGACATTGCCGTCGGCGGCGGCTTGGATGTCGGCGATCGGCTTGGTGAGGATGTCGGCGATTGATGCTTTCGTCAGGCCCAGCCTCTTGACGACTTCGTCAGCGGCCTGTGCGGAGGCTTCTTTCGTCGCGTGCATGACGCGCGGGCCGGATTGGATGACTGCGCGGTGGAACAGGCCCTTGGCCTTGTCCATCGCCAGCAGGGTGCAGACTTTCGAGCCGCCGCCGGATTCGCCAAAGACCATGACGTTTGCGGGATCGCCGCCGAAGGCTGCGATGTTGTCGCGGACCCATTCGAGCGACGCGACCATGTCGAGCGCGCCGACGGCGCCGCTGTCGGCGAATTGTTCGCCATAGTTGGCAAGGTTAAGATAGCCGAATTGGTTCAGGCGATGGTTGGTTGTGACGATCACCACATCGCCGCGCTTGGCGAGACGGACGCCGTCATAGGCGTAGGACGAGCCTGAGCCTGTCGCGAAGCCGCCGCCGTGGAACCAGACGAGGACGGGGCGTTTCTTGTCGTCAACCGCCGGCGTCCAGACATTGAGGAATAGACAGTCTTCTGATGTCGGCAGAGGCGGCTTCTGGCGCCAGGAGGAGAAGAGACCGCCGCCGTCGCCCGCTGGAAGTTGGGGCGCTGAGTTGGCGTAGGCGAGTGCATCGGCCGGTTCGGTCCACGGTGTGGGCGGTTTGGGCGGCTGGAAGCGGGTGGTTGAGGTGTCTGCGCCATAGCGCACGCCCTTGAACGTGGCGACGCCGTCTTCGAACTTGCCTTTGACCGGGCCGTACTTGGTTGCGACGACCGGGTTTGCATCGGGCGTCGCGGCCACCGGTTCCGGCTTGGCCGGCGCGCTTTCACCGCAGGCGGCCAACGCCCCGCCGGTTGTGGCCAGGGCGATTACCGCGACTGAAGCTTTCAGAAGCGCGCGGCGGCTGCCAAATCCGATGGCGTTCATGAATATCCCTCCCGACGCAGCCCGGTCGTTGCCGTGCGCGTTGCACGTAGATTAGAGCCTGCTGCATACTCTCGTCCAGCAACACAGAGCGACCAACCGCACATGGCGTCAGGCGCACGGCCTGATTCCCAGACAGGGAAAAATCGATGGCAGTCACGCCGCCGGAAGGCTTTGAGCCGCATTTCCGCAGGTCGCCGCTTACCGAACCCTGGGAGCCGATCTTTTCGCAGCGGCTGCCGGACCGAGTTGTCATCGGGCTGTATGCACGGGAGCCACATACCAATTCGCGGGGAATGGTGCACGGCGGGCTGATCGCCGCGCTGGCCGACAATGCGATGGGGCTTTCCTGCGTGGCGGTCCTCACAGGCGAGGGGCGCAAGCCGGAGGGTGGACTGATTACGGTGTCGATGGCCACCGATTTCATCGGCGCTGCGAAGCTGGGCCAATGGGTCGCCTTCGACACGCGCTATGTAAAGACGGGACGGACACTGTGCTTTGCGCAGGCGTTTGTCACGGCGGATGGCGAGGTGGTTGGGCGAGCGGACGCGCGGTTCAAGGTCTGGTAAGCGCGTTACTGCGCCCAAGGCTTCGTCGGCTGGTTGAGGATCATGATTTTCTGCCAGATCTTTCGCGAGAGCGAGGTGGTCAGGTCTTCGATCTCGTTCACGGCTTCGATGATGACCGGGTCACGCATGTTCTGCATGTAGAGCGCGGCGAGCTTGCCGGTGAGGGAGAGCATCTCGCTGCAGTAGTCGAGATATCGCATCAGCTCGAACTCGTTCATCTCGTGGACTTGCGACGAGGCCGTCGAGCTGTATCCCTTGTGGAGCTGGGTTGGGTCTTTCGTAAGCTGGTGCATGTCGACAACGTGCGCGATTGATCGCAGCTCGTGCAGGTCGCGCAGCACGGCGCGGCGGCGCCACCGGGTGTCGAGATTCAGCAGGAACCAGCTGGCGGCGCCGGACAGCGCGACGGTGTTCACAGCGGCGTCCACACCTTGAAGGACGTTGGAGATTTCACTGTTCACGTCCAGCCGGGGCAGGCTCGTCGCAAACCAGACAAGGCCAACAGCGCCCGTGGCGATGGCGATGACGGCGCCGGCGCGTAGCCACATGTTGGGATGCGAGACTTCGGCCAAGCGCCGCTTGTTCTGACGGGCCAGATCCAGAACATCCTTGCAGAGATTGGACAAGCCGCGATTGGGGAAGCGCTCGTCGATACGCTTCCGCAGCGTTTCCAACGTGGCTTCTATGCGATCGGCGTCCAGCGTGCGGTAAGGCATGTCGTTAGTAATGCCGTGGGATTGCGCTCGCGGGAAGGGGCGGCGCGCGTGGGTTGCGCGAGTTTTCGCTACTCGCCTGCTTCGTCCTCATACCCGATCAGATGGAGCGGGCGGGCCTTGCGGCCTTCCAGCTCTGCCCAGCGGGCGAGGGCGTCGTCGCGGCCGTGCGTGACCCAGAGTTCGTCCGGGTTCACATCGCGGACGGTTTGTGTGAGTTCGTGCCAGTCGGCGTGATCTGACAGGATGAGGGGAAGTTCGACGCCGCCCGCCTTGGCGCGCTGACGGATGTTCATCCAGCCGGAGGCGAAGGCGACGACGGGATCGGGGAAGCTTTGCGCCCAAGGCGTCGAGGTGGCGGACGGCGGGCAGATGACGATCTTGCCGGCGAACTTCTGGCTTTCAGTCGTCTGCTTTTTCTCGAGCGTTGCCGATTCGAGCGGGCCAAGATCGACGCCGAGGCGTTCATACATGTCGCATAAGGCCTTCATGGCGCCGTGGATGTAAATAGTCTCGGTGTAGCCGGCATCGCGCAGTTCACGGATGACGCGCTGAGCCTTGCCGAACGCGTAGGCGCCAACGAGGTGGGCGCGGTCCGGGAAGGCGCGGATGGAGGCCAGGAGCTTGGCGACCTCGCCGGGGCTGTCGGGGTGACGGAAGACGGGGAGGGCGAAGGTCGCTTCCGAGATGAAGACGTTGCAGGGGATGACTTCGAAGGGTGCGCAGGTAGGGTCGGCGCGGCGCTTGTAATCGCCGGTGCAGACCATGGTGAAGCCTTTCCATTTCACCTCGACCTGCGCCGAGCCGATGACGTGACCAGCAGGGACGAGGCGTACGTCGACATCGCCGATGCGCGTGGTAGCGCCGTAGGGTGCGAGCTGGCGCGATTGGGCGAAGTTCTGTCCATAGCGGGTCGCCATGGCTTCGAGCGTTTCTGGCGTGGCTAGGACAGACCCGTGACCTGCACGGGCGTGATCGGAATGTCCGTGCGTGACGACGGCGCGATCAACCCCGCTGCGCACCGGGTCGATGTAGAAATCGCCGGGCGGGCAATACAACCCCTTCGGCGTCGGACAAAGCAGGTCTTCCGGGCGGATCATGACGGGGATATGAGGGCTGATGCGGATTTCCCCAAATAGTTGCTGCTGGGGTGCTCCAATCCGCCTCGCGGCGCGTATGAGGTGCATGAAACAGCTTACTGGAACTTTCGTGCTTGCGATGGCCCTTGCAATGACGGGCTGCATCACCTCGCCGGGGCCCGGCGGCGCTCCTCCGCCGGTGGCGTCTGTAGAGCTGACGAAATTGTATACTGGCGACTGGCACGAGATCGCGTTCCGACCCAACGGGATGACAGAGGGCTGCGTGGCCGGGATCACGCGCTATACGCCGAAAAACAAGCCGGATGAAGTTGGCGTGCGGGATTCGTGTCGCGAGAAAACGCTCGACGGGAAAGAGAAGGCGATAGACGGGACCGGGCATATTCTTGACCCCGGCACGAATGCGAAAATCCGGGTTGATTATTTTCCGTTTGTCTCGCGCGAGACCTGGGTTGTGGCGCTCGCGGCGGACTACAGCTGGTTCATCACCACGACGCCGGACTTTGGCGAGGTGAACATCTTCACGCGCAACCCGCAGCCCGGGGCTGCGCTGGTCGCCGAACTGACCGCCAAGGTGAAGGCGATGGGGTATGATACCGCTCTGCTCGTTTTCCCGCCACAGCCGGCGCGCTGACCGACGTTGGGTCATGGTTACGGCATTGCGGCAAAGCAGTCTGGCTAGCGCCTTGAGTTTTCCTCAAATCGGCTGATTGATGCCCGCGCGCCGCTGGGACGGCGGTTGAGGGATCTATGCCTAGCGCATTTGATGCGGCCAAGCGGATGATCGCAGCCATGATGGCCGGGCGGTCGACGGAAGAGATCGCACAGCAGAGCCGGCCGGACACGACGACGCCGTTGAAGCCGTGGATACGGCCGGCCAAGCGGCTGGAGCCGACATTCACAGCGGCGAACTGGAAGACGCTGCTAGCGAATTCGGGCGCGACGGAGGCCGACAAAGTTGAGCTTTATGATGCGAAAGCTCAGGAGCAGCTTGAGCGGTACGAGCATAATGTCGAGAATTATATTGGGACGGTGCGGCTGCCGGTTGGGGTAATCGGGCCGTTGCGAGTGAACGGGATTTTCGCCAAGGGCGATTTCTACGTGCCGCTGGCGACGAGCGAGGCGGCGCTGGTGGCGAGCTATGGGCGCGGGGCGCGGCTGATCTCGTCGGTGGGGGGATGCACGACGGGAACGCTAGCGGAGGGCGTGCATCGCTCCCCAGGGTTTGCGTTTGCTTCGACGACGGATGCCGGACTGTTCGTGGCGTGGGTGTGCATGAATTTCGAACTGCTGCGCGAAGCAGCTGAGAAGACGACGCGGCATGGCAAGCTGGTGGAGCTGTCGCCGCATATCGAGGGCGACCACGTCTACCTGCTGTGCACCTACACGACGGGCGATGCGGCCGGGCAGAACATGGTGACCATCGCTACGGAACGCGTGTGCGCCGCGATCCTAGAGCATTCGCCGGTGAAGCCGCTCTACTGGTTCGTAGAAGCCAACTTCTCGGGCGACAAGAAGGCGTCGGCCATGTCGTTCGTTAGCGTGCGCGGGCGGAAGGTGACGGCATCGGTGGAGCTGCCGTGCGAGGAGATCGCAAAGCAGCTGCATACGACTTCGAAGCGGATGGAGGACTACTGGCGCATGTCGGCGCTGGGCGGCGTGATGTCGGGGTCGATTGGCGTGCAGGGGCATTACGCCAACGGGCTTGCGGCGCTTTATCTGGCGACGGGGCAGGATGCGGCTTGTGTCGCAGAAAGCGCTGTGGGGGTGACGCGTATGGAGCTGCGCGACAACGATAAACTATTCGTGTCGGTGACCTTGCCGAACATCATTGCGGGCACGGTAGGTGGCGGGACGGGGCTGCCGACGCAGAGCGCCGGGCTCAACATTATGGGGCTCAAGGGCGCAGGCAAGGCGCGGGTGTTTGGCGAGGTTTGCGCGGCGGTCTGTCTGGCTGGCGAGCTCTCGATCATCGGGGCGCTGTGTGCGCATGAGTTTGCGAGTGCGCATAAGAACCTTGCGCGGGGCAAGGCGTGAGCAAGGTGGTTGCCGCATCTTCAGCGAAGTCTTCGCGCGGGTTTGCGATGCGGCTGTGGGAGTATCAGGCCGAGCGGTTTCCAGTGTTCAAGCATGGCGCGCTGATTGCGGCATTCGGGGCGTCTGCGGTGTGCCTATCAGCGTTGTTGCGCGGGGCGGCGCCGAGTGGGCTGGCTATCGTTGTTGCTGTGCTTGTGCTGCTCGGGTTCTTCTTTCAGCTGCGCGTGGCGGACGAGCATAAGGACAATGAGGACGATACGAAGTATCGGCCCGAGCGGCCCGTGCCGCGGGGATTGGTGACGTTGAAGGAACTGCGCGTTGCAGCGTTTGCCGTCGCGGCTGCGCAGATCGGGCTGACGGTGTTGCTGGACTGGACGCTGATTGTACTGCTCCTGGCGGTGTGGGGCTGGCTGACGATCATGACGAAGGAGTTCTTCGTTCCAGAATGGCTGAAGAAGCGGCCGCTGGTCTACATGATCAGCCACATGGCGATCATGCCGCTGATCGATCTTTATGCGACGGCGTGTGACTGGTGGCCGGCGGGATATGCGCTGCATCAAGGTTTCGGGCTGACGCTGGGCGCGTTTCTGTTGTTATCGCTCGTGAACGGCTCTGCGATCGAGATTGCGCGCAAGTGCTGGGCGCCGGAGCAGGAGCGAGAGGGCGTGGAGACCTATTCAAGGCTTTGGCGGCCGGGGCGGGCTGGCGTGGCGGTGCTGTGCGTGGTGCTGGCGGGGCTGGCGTTGGCGGCGTTTATTAATGTGCGGTCCGGGGCGGGCGTATGGTTCCTGGCGGGTTTGCTGCTGGTGAGTGCTTGGACCGTATGGCGCGCGATTGATTATGCGGGAACGCCTACGCCGAAGACGGCCAAAGCGTTGGAGACGGGAAGCGGCGTGTTCGTGCTGTGCAATTATCTGCTACTTGGCGTGCTTCCGCTGATGGCGTCGTTGTGGCTGCCGTGAGCGAAGCGCCGCGATACGCCCTGACAGGCGAGGCGGCAATGTCGCCGGCTATCGCTGGCGGCAAAGGCGCTGCGTTGGCGAAGCTGGCCGCGAATTTTCCGGTGCCGGCTTTCTTTGTGATCCCCGCCGAAGCGATTGACGACGCGGGGCTGAAAGTCGAGGCGCGTGAAGAAGTTAGACAGGCGTTGCAGCTGCTGGGGAGGGGGCCCTTTGCGGTACGCTCGTCGGGGCGCGAGGAAGATGGCGCCGACAGCGCGCATGCGGGGCAGTTCGAAACGGAGCTGAATGTTGCGGCGGGCGATGTTGCGGCGGCGGCACATCGCGTCTGGAATTCGGGGTTCAGCAAGACGCTGGCGCAGTATCGGCAGGCCAAAGGTCTGTCGGACGCACCGCAACCGCCAGCGGTCATTGTTCAAGTGATGGTTGAAGCGCGCGCCGCCGGCGTCGCGTTTTCGGCGGATCCGGTTTCTGGTGATCGTAGCGTGGTTATTGTGAGCGCGATCGTTGGGTTGGCGGACAAGCTGGTTGGCGGCGAGGCGGATGGCGACAGCTATCGTATTGGCTCTGGCGGCGAGACGCTTGTGGCGGAAGTGATTGGCGGGACGCCCGTGCTTAGCGAGGCCGAGCGTGGCGAGGTCGCTGCGATGGCGCGGCGCGCGGCTGAGCAATTCCGATCACCGCAAGACATCGAGTGGGCGTTTGATCGCGACAAGCTGCACATGCTGCAATCGCGGCCGATCACCACGCTTGGCGTCGTGAAGCCAGAAGCGGATGGCGAGCTGACGATCTGGGACAACTCGAACATCGTTGAGAGTTACCCGGGGGTTACGTCGCCGCTAACGTTCTCGTTCGCGCGGTATGCGTATCGGCATGTATACGAGGCGTTCTCGCGGCTGATGGGCGTGCCGGTTCAAGTAGTGGATGAACATCGGCATGTGTTCGAGAACATGCTCGGGCGCGTGGATGGGCGGATCTACTACAATCTCCTGAACTGGTATCGGGCGCTAGCCCTGTTTCCGGGGTTCAAGGCCAATCGAAAGTTCATGGAAGGCATGATGGGCGTCTCAGAGGCACTGCCTCAAGAGATGGCCGATGCGATTGCGCCGCCGACGGCAAGCGGCACGGAACGTTTCTTCGACAATCTGAAGCTTGCGCGTGTTGGCTTGGGGCTGATCTGGCACGAGGTGCGGGTACGTTCGACGATCGACAAATTCAATGATCGCCTGACCGTAGCGCTCGCGCGGCCGGATGCGGAGATTGACGGTCTGTCGGCGACGCAACTGGCGGCGGAATACCGGCATCTCGAGCAGCAGCTGCTGGCGAAGTGGGATGCGCCGCTGGTGAACGATTTTCTCTGCATGATCGCTTTCGGGGCGGCGCAGAAGGCGATGACGACATGGGCCGGCGCCAATGGCGTTGCTTTCATGTCGAACACGCTGATTGGCCAAGGCGACATTGTTTCGGCGGAGCCTGCGCGATTGATCCAGGCGATGGGCGGGATGGTGCGCGACCGTCCGGACGTGGTGAAGCGGCTGGCGGCTGGCGATCGATCGGCCTTTGATGCGCTGCCCGAGTTGCGCGCGGCGTTTGACGCTTACATTGCGAAGTTCGGCGACAGGTGCACTCAGGAACTCAAGTTGGAAAGCCGATCGTTGCATGACGATCCGGCTCAGGTGCTGATGGCGATCTCCGCCGCGGCCGCGCCGAAAGCTGCGGCTAGAACAGCAGCGCTGGAACACGATCTGCATGATCTCGTGCCGGAGCTCGGTAAGCGTGTTATGGCGCGCTGGCTGCTGGCCTGGGCGAAGGCGCGCGTGCGGGATCGCGAAAATCTACGGTTCGAGCGGACACGGCTGTTCGGGCGCGTGCGGCGCATCTTTCTGGCGATGGGCGCGCGGCTGACCGAGGCTGGCGTGTTGAGCGATCCGCGCGCAGTGTTCAATCTGACGGTTGAAGAGTTACTGGCCGCGCTCGAGGGGGCAGGCATCACGAGTGATCTCAAGGCGCTGGCCGCGCTTCGTGAAGCGGAACATCGTGCGCAGATGGCGCGACCTGACCCCCCGGAACGGTTCACGGTGCGCGGTGCGCACATCAGTGGCGTTACGGTGCTTGCGGCCCGGGCGGCCGAACCTGGCGAAGCGGGCGAGACGCGCAAGGGATTGGCGTGTTGCCGGGGCGTGGTTGTCGCCAAGGTGCGCGTTATCGATGATCCGCGCGTGGAGGCGTTGCTGCCGGGCGAAATTCTTGTGGCGCGGCATACTGATCCTGGCTGGATTGCGGTGTTCGCCAACGCGGCCGGCGTGATCGCGGAGCGCGGCTCGCTGCTGTCGCACTCGGCCATTGTCGCCCGGGAAATGGGCGTGCCTTGCGTCGTATCACTCAAGGGTGTGACTCAATGGTTGCAGACCGGCGATACCGTGAGATTGGACGGCGGGGTCCGAACGGTCGAAAGAACGGCTCAGGCGGGTGATGTGGAGCAAGCCGGGTAATGGCTGAAACGGATATCGCGAAACGCGCGGCCTTCGACATTGTGAGGTATGCGCAGGTCTGGGAGGATGCCGACATCCTCGTCGCGGCGCTGCGGCCGAAGGCAGGCGATACCGTGGTCTCCATCGCGTCGGCTGGGGACAATGCGCTGGCTCTACTGGCCGAAGGGCCGGAGCGCGTTATCGCGGTCGATCTCAATCCCGCGCAGCTGGCATGCGTGCGCATGCGTGCGGCGATGTATCGGATGCACTCGCACCTGGAGTTTCTTGAGTTGATGGGGTCGCGGCCTTCGGGGCGGCGCGGCCATCTTCTTGATCAGGTCGTCGCGACATTGTCGGAGGAAGACCAGAGATTCTGGGTCGGGCTGAAGAGCCAGGTGGTCAAGTACGGCGTTGGCGGCGTGGGTAAGTTTGAGAACTATTTCCGCACGTTCCGCGAATGGGTTCTGCCGTTTGTCCACAATCGGGAGACGATCGACTCGCTGCTGCGGGAACGGCATGCGAATGAGCGCGGGGCGTTTTATGATCGGTACTGGAATATCTGGGGCTGGCGGATGATGCTGAAGGGCTTCTTCTCACGCTTCGTGATGGGGAAGCTGGGGCGCGATCCGGCGTTCTTTGATCATGTCGAGGGCGGACCTTCGAGCCAGGTGGCGCGGCTGACGCGCAAGGCGCTGGTCGATCAGGATCCGGCGGCGAACCCGTACTTGCACTGGATCCTGCGTGGGACGCATGGCGATGTGCTGCCGCGTGCGTTGGCGGAAGAGCGGTTCGAGACGATCCGCGACCGACTGGATCGACTGGAGATCAGGCTCTGCACGGTAGAGACGCTGGCGGATGAAGGCGTGAAGGCGGACGCTTTCAACCTGTCAGACATCTTCGAATACATGTCGCCCGAGGCGCACGAGAAAGCTTACGGGAGGATCCTTGCGGCGTCGCGACCGGGCGCTCGGATCGCGTATTGGAACATGATGGCGCCGCGGCGCGTGCCTGCGTCGATGGCGTCGAAGGTGAGAACGATTGCAGAGCTTGAGGCGAAGCTGAAGCCGCTGGACAAGGCGTTCTTCTATTCGGACTTCGTGATCGAGGAAGTTGCGTGAACGATGCGCTGCTGATCAGCGGGGCGAAGATTGCGGGGTCGGTGGTCCTGCTGGCGCTGGTGCTGCGGGGCGTGTCGCGGCTGGCGAAGTTCGCAAAGCTTGATCCGGAGATCGGGCGTAAGCTGGTCCATATCAGTCTTGGCCTCTACTGCCTCACCTTTCCCTATGTGTTCAGCGCGGCGTGGGAAGTGTTCGCCACGTGCGCGCTGGCGGCGGGCGTGTTCCTACTGGCGCGTGGAGCGATGCGGCAGAGTCTCGGCGGCGGGCTGCATTCGGTGAAGCGCACGTCCTATGGCGAGATACTATTCGCTGTCTCTGTGGCGCTGCTGTTCTGGCTTAAGGACGGGCACTTCGTCAGCGTTTCCATGCACCACAAGGCGCAGATCGGGCCGGTGCTTTATATGCTGCCGATACTTATTCTCACGCTGTGCGATGCGGCGAGCGCCGTGGTTGGCTCGCGCTATGGGAAGCGCGTGTTCGTCATCGAGGAAGGCGCGAAGAGCGTCGAGGGCGTGGTGGTGTTCGCGGTGACGGCTTGGTTGCTGTCGTTGATCGTTCTGCTGTTGCTGACCGATATTGGGCGTAGCGAGGTTGTGCTGTTGGCGTTCATTGCGGCGGCGTTTGGCGCGTTGCTGGAGGCGGCGAGCTGGCGCGGGCTGGACAACCTATTTATTCCGCTCGGGCTCTACTTCCTGCTGGCGAACCTGCTCTATCTGGGCGTGGTCGGTCTGGCCGAAATCGCCGGGGTATTTCTCGGCGTGCTGTTGCTGCTGCTGTACATGACGCGGCATCGACCGGGTGCAGAGCGGCATTTCCTCGCCATCGGGTCGACGCTGTTCTTCTGCATCGCCATCTTTGCGGAGCCGTCGAGTCTTGTGACTCCAGTCGTGGCGGTGGCGACTTACTTTGCTGCGGACAAGGTTCGCAAGCTGGAGCGGCCGCCGTTTGATGCTTTGAATCTGCTTCTGGTCGTGCTGGCAGTCGCACTGTTCTATTTTGCGCTCAGCAACCTCCTGCGCATGGACACGATCTTCGGGTTCAATCTTTCGTTCGCGGCGCTGGCGGCGGGAATTTCGGCGCGGTTTGCACAGCAGCTGTGGCGATGCGCTTGTCATCGCCGTGGCGTGGGTGGCGATGTCTGTACGGACGTACTGGGCCGTGGGCCAGAGTCCTCAGGGATTGATCTTCACGCTGGCGGGCCTTGGCGCCATCATCCTGGTTGCGATTGCTGGCTGGATGCTGAGGCGTCGCGATTTCTACCGGCCGTGGATGATGCTGGGAGCGCTGAGCATGACGTTCGGATTGGCCAGCCTGCCTTTGTGGCCCCGGGCATGAGCGCGCCGGAGGTCATGAGCGTAGCCGGCGCGAGCCTTGCGATCTTTCGCGATGCGCCTTCGCTGGATGGATCGCAGACGGCGGCGTTAGGTGCATTTGCCTGCGACACGGCTCGGGCGGGCGCTACGCTTATCCGGGAGGCGATGGCGAGTTTGAAGGCGGAAGGCTTCGGCGCCGTGGTTGGGCCGATGGATGGATCGACCTGGGCAAAGCACAGGCTGGTGGTCGAAAGCGATGGCCGATCTCCCTTCCTGATGGAGCCCCAGAATCCAGCGCACTATGTTCAGGCCTTCGATCAATCGGGCCTGCAGATTGTCTCGCGGTACGTCTCTGCTGTGAGGCCGGCGGATGTTCCGGAGAGCGGATCGCGCTCGCCTCCCGGCCTGCAATTGCGCGACTTTGACCCGGCGCGCGCAGAAAGCGAGCTGACACGCATTCATGCTTTGTCGCTTGAAGCGTTTGCGACGAACAAATTCTATCAGTCAATCTCCCTGGAAGATTTCCTCGCGAGTTACCGGCCAGTGTTGAAAGCCATCGCTCCGGAGCTGGTGCTGTTGGCCGAGGATGAAGCAGGCGCGTTAAAGGCTTTTCTCTTCGCCTTTCCCAATCTTGCCGAAGGTCCGCAGCCGAAGTCCGTGATTCTGAAGACCTATGCTTCGCAGGTGAAAGGCGGCGGGTCGATGCTGGCCAATGCCTTTCACGCTCGCGCGCAGAGGCTTGGGTTTGTGGATGTGATTCATGCGCTGATGCATGAAGGCAATCTTTCGGCGACACATTCCGGTAACACGGGCGGCAGGGTGTTCCGCCGCTATGCATTATGGGGTGGCCGGCTTTGAATCTCGTCGAGCTATTCCTGATACAGGTCGAAGCGCGGCCAGATGCGGCGGCGATCGTCACGTCGGCGGGACGGGTGGTGACGTATGCTGAGCTGGCGAGAGGTTCGGCGGCGCGAGCGCTGGTTTATCAGCGTGCAGGGATCGGCGCGGGTGATGTCGTTTTGATTGCGCGCGGTGTTTCGGTTGAGCTTTATGAGACTCTCCTTGCGGTGTTTCGGCTCGGCGCCGTTGCGATGTTTCCGGAACCGGCGGCGGGACTAAAGGGCTTGCGGCTCGCCGTGCAGGCCGTTCAGCCGAAGGCCGTGGCGACGACGGGCGTCGGTCAAATTCTGCGCCTGCTCTTTCCTGAATCGCGGCGTCTGATGTCTCTGCCGGAGCCAAACGGCTATGCGGTCGGTCGGGATATTCTGGCGCATCTGCAGGGTGACGCGCCGGCATTGATCACGTTCACGTCGGGCTCGACGGGGCGACCCAAAGGCATCGTGCGCACGTCGGATTTCCTGGTCCTTCAGCACACGCTGCTGGAGAAGTTGCGACAGACCAAGCCGGGCGACGTTGATCTGATATCTTTGCCGGTGTTCATTCTTGCGAACCCCGCAGCGGGGGCTGCGAGCGTCATTCCAGCTGGAAAGCTAACGCGGCCCGCGAAGCTGGATGGCGCCGCCCTGCGCCGGCAGATCGCCGAGCATCGCATCAATCGCGTGGTCGCGCCGCCCGCCGTTTGCGCGCGGATTGCCGACGGCGCAGAAGCAATGACGCAGCTCGAAGCGGTGTTCACGGGCGGCGGGCCGGTGTTTCCTAACCTGCTCCACGCAATTGCCCGCACCGCGCCGAAAGCGGCTGTGCATGCCGTTTATGGGTCAACCGAGGCCGAACCGATTGCGCATCTGGACATGAATGAGATCGGCGCCACGGATTGGGAGGCGATGGCGAACGGGGCTGGCTTGCTGGCTGGCAAGCCCATTCCGGAGATCGCTGTCGAGATACGCGATCGCGAGGTGTTCGTGGCGGGCGAGCATGTGAATCGCGGTTACCTCGATCCGAGCGACGACAAGTCGACCAAGTCCAAGAGAGAAGGCAAGCTGTGGCACCGCACCGGCGATGCCGCGCGATTGGATGAGCAAGGTCGGCTCTGGTTGCTTGGACGACGCGAAGCAGCAAGCGGCGATTTGTTTCCATTTGCCGTGGAGACCGCAGCATTGAGCTGGCCGGGCGTGCAGCAAGCCGCGCTGCTGGCGGGGGGCACGCGTGCGAGGCTGGCGGTGTCCGGCGCGGGGCTTGATCAGGCTGCGCTGCAGACTCGCGCGGCAAAGGTCGGGCCGATCGATGTGGTGCTGCTGCGCGAGGTGCCGATGGACAGGCGGCACAACTCGAAAGCGGATTATGCGCGACTTCGGAAAATGCTCGCATGAAGTTCATGCGCGAGATCAACGAAGCCTGGCGTACGCGCATGAATGCAGCGGACCGGTTTCGGGTCTGGCTCGCATGGGGCTTTGTCTTTGGCGCCGCGAGCCATATCGGCTGGGTGATGGCGCATGGTGATCTCTGGTATTACGGACCGGCTCCCAGCTGGGCGCCCTGGTTCTGGTATGGGATCTGTCTTGTCGATCTGATGGTGTTCTGGCTGATGCTATCGCGTCCGCGCGCGGGCATCGCGTTGAGCGTGACAACCATGACGGTGACGCTGATCGTGAACTGGACGCAGTTCCCGACATTCGAGTTCTGGCTCAACTACGTGTTGATCGGCCTGACTGTGTTTGGCGTGATCGTGTTCGCCGCAGCGCCTTGGTTGTGGGTCGCCTCGCGATGGAAGCTCAGCCCGAAGTCTTCAAGACATAACGCCGGTTAAGCGGTTGAACAGGGCGGGCGTTCCACGGAAACAGACTCGAGAACGCTGCGATCTGGCCTGCCGATGCCGTCTGCGGCGCTGCCATTACCGTCCAGTGGACAGTCTCGGAACATGGCGGCGTGGTGAGCGAGCCTTCGTAGCGATACGCCTCGGATTTTGCGGGGAGGAATTTGGCGACGTCGATGTC
Source organism: Hyphomonadaceae bacterium (assembly GCA_016714495.1). Lineage (GTDB taxonomy): Bacteria > Pseudomonadota > Alphaproteobacteria > Caulobacterales > Hyphomonadaceae > UBA7672. The sequence continues at coordinate 77,901 of JADKDU010000004.1, forward strand.
AAACGCGACCGCTGCCTTCCCCTCCCTGCCGGGCGCCGTGGCCCAAATGGCGTCTAGGCTAGGGTTCGATGCGCCTTCCGCGAACATCACGCCGACTACGGCAAGATCGCCGTCGTTCGAGGCGTGAACGAAATGGACTTCCAGCGGGAAGTGTTTGCCGTCGATCGTGTGTTCGGACGGGTGGTGAAAGTGGAACTGCTTGAGGGCGTAGTCCTTGCCGTTCAGCGCCATGCCGCCGCCATTGCTGACATCAACCTGGATGGTGTGGCCATTGTTGATAACCGTGCCGCCATGCGCCGGAACCCAATGTGGGTGAGGCGCGTCGACGCTGGCGGTCAGCGCGCCGGCGAGGTCGATGGGTGATTGCTGTGCGCCGGTTGAGCAGGACTTGTTCTCGGGCGCGAGCTCGCCCCAACGCTCCGGGCCGCCCTCGCCGCCATAGGACCAGTGGGCAGGATGGGCCGGCTTTTTGGCTTCGTCGGCTTCCGGCGGATCGACAAACGCCGCCGTCAGCGCCGCCATCGCTAGCGCGCTGAGCATCAGGGATGCGCGAATGGAAACCGTCATAAGCGTGGAGTTTCCGCTGCTATGACCAACAAAAGGTTAAGGCGCGGGCAGCGCGGGTTAACGCGCGTTGGCTGGACGGGACAGGAGGCCGGGGAATGCCTATCTTGTTGCGATGGCTGATGATCAAACAGCACTGGGCCTGCTGCCGCCGCGGTTTGCGGACTGGTTTGCCTTGCGCGGCTGGGGCCTGCGGCCGCACCAGGCCGGGCTGATCGAGGCGGCAAGGCGCGGGCAAGGCGGGCTGGTGATCGCGCCGACCGGCGGCGGCAAGACGCTTGCGGGTTTCCTACCCAGCCTGATCGAGCTGGCGGAAGCGCCGCCGCGCGTCCATCCGGCGCTGCACACACTCTATATTTCGCCGCTCAAGGCGCTGGCGACGGACGTGGCGCGAAATCTCAAGGCGCCCGCCAATGAGATGAAACTCGATCTGACGCTGGAGACACGCACGGGCGATACAAGCGCGTCGCGGCGGCAGAGGCAGCGGGCAAAGCCGCCGGATATCCTGCTGACGACGCCGGAGCAGCTGGCTCTGCTGGTGGCGTCCGAGCATGCGGGCAGGTTCTTTGCCGACCTCAGGGCCGTGATCGTCGACGAGGTGCACGCGATCGCGCAATCGAAGCGAGGCGACCTGCTCTCGCTTTGCCTTGCAACCTTGCGGACTTGGGCGCCAGAGGCGCGGCATATCGGACTGTCGGCGACTGTGCGCGATCCTGATGCGCTGGCGCGATGGCTGGGGCCAGACACGCCGATCATTCGGCATCAGGGCGGCGCGAGCGCGAATATCTCCGTGCTGGAGAGCGAGGCGCGGATTCCATGGTCGGGTCACACCGGCCGGCACAATATCCGCGAGGTCTATCAGGCGATCAAGATCGCGAAGATGACGCTGGTGTTCGTCAACACGCGCAGCCAGGCTGAGATGACGTTTCAGGAGCTGTGGCGCGTCAACGAGGACTCGCTGCCTATCGCTCTGCACCATGGTTCGCTGGATGTGGAGCAGCGGCGCAAGGTCGAGGCGCACATGGCGGCGGGGAAGCTGAAGGCCGTGGTCTGCACCTCGACGCTGGATCTCGGGATCGACTGGGGTGATGTCGATCTGGTCGTGCAGATGGGCGCGCCGAAGGGATCGTCGCGTCTGATCCAGCGCATCGGGCGGTCGAACCACAGGATGGACGAGCCGAGCCGGGCCCTGCTCGCGCCATCAAACCGTTTCGAGGTTCTGGAGTGCCGCGCTGCTGTGGAAGCGGTGGCGGCGGGTGAACTCGATGGACCAGGGGCGCGGCGCGGCGCGCTGGACGTGCTGGCGCAGCATGTGATGGGGCGCGCGTGTGGCGATGGATTTGATGGGGTGAAGCTGTATGACGAGATCAGGGTCGCAGCGCCATACAAGGATCTCGACTGGGAGACGTGGGAACGCGTTGTCGATCTGGTGGCGACGGGTGGCTATGCGCTCAAGACTTACGAACGCTTCCGCCGCATCGTGAAGTTTCCCGACGGCGTCTGGCGGGCGCGCAACGACGATGTAAGACGTCAGCATCGGATGAATATCGGCACGATCATCGAAGACCCGATGATCTCGGTGCGCATGGTCAGCTTCCATAGAGGCTCGGAGAACAAGAAGCTGATGCGTCCGGGCCGGAAGCTCGGCGAGATGGAGGAATACTTTTTCGAGATGCTGACGCCTGGCGACACGTTCCTGTTCGCTGGCGAGGTACTGCGGTTTGAAGGCATATCGGACACCGACGCGCTGGTGACGCGGACCTATGATCCTGATCCGGCGATCCCCAGCTACAATGGCGGCAAGTTTCCGCTAACGACGTTTCTCGCCAATCGCGTGCGTCGCATTCTACATGACCGCGAGAACTGGCATCGCTTGCCTGACCAGGTGCGTGAATGGATCGAGGTTCAGGAACGCAAGTCGATCATTCCCGAGGCGGACCAGCTTCTGGTGGAAACATTCCCGCGCGGCGACCGGCATTATCTTGTGTGTTATCCGTTCGAAGGTCGGTTGGCGCACCAGACGCTGGGCATGCTCCTGACGCGCAGGATGGAGCGAACGGGGCTGAAGCCGCTGGGCTTCGTGGCGTCGGAGTATGCGCTGTCGGTGTGGGCGCTGGAGGATATGCGCGGCGAGGACCTGGATGCGCTATTCCACGAAGACATGCTTGGCGACGATCTCGATGCCTGGCTGGAAGAAAGCGCGTTGATGAAGCGAACCTTTCGCAACAACGCGCTGATCGCCGGGCTGATCGAACGGCGCTATCCCAAAGCGGAGAAGACGGGGCGGCAGATCACTTTCTCGACCGACCTGATCTACGATGTGTTGCGCTCGCATGAGTCGGATCACCTGCTGCTTCAGGCGGCCCGGCAAGATGCAGGAGACGGCTTGTTGGATATCCGTCGGCTGGCGGAAGCGCTCAAACGGATTAAGGGCAAGATCGTGCATTCAAAGCTCGACCATATCTCGCCTTTTGCCGTTCCGGTCATGCTGGAAATAGGCAAGGAACCGGTGTTTTCGGGCGATGTGGCCGAGGCGATCCTGCGCGAGGCGGAAGACGATCTAGTTCGCGACGCCATGAGCTGACGCGGCTGGCGCGGCGAAAAGTCCCCAAACCTGGGCTGGTCTGACGACGTTGACGCCGCCCGCGGTTCTGTTCACGTTCCGCCCATGCCGCAGGCCCTATCCCGCCCTGTTACTCGCGCGGACCTGATCTTCGAGGTCGCGGGCGAACGCCTGTGCCTGCAGCCATGCGGCGGTTTGTGGTGGAAAGCGGCAAGCGTGCTTGTTGTTTCGGATCTGCATCTCGAGAAGGCGTCGTCCTATGCGGCGCGCGGACAGATGCTTCCACCTTACGACACGCGGGCCACCCTGGGCCGGATAGCGATGCTCATCGAGACGCTGAGGCCGACGACGGTCATTTCGCTAGGCGACAGCTTTCACGATCGGCGCGCGCGGCCGCGCATGTCGCCGAGCGATGTCGCCCTCGTGCGTGATATGACTGCGGCGTGCGACTGGATCTGGATCGAGGGTAACCACGATCCCAAGCCGCCAGAGGATCTGGGTGGGCGAATGACGCAAGAGCTGAAGCTGGGCGCTCTGGTATTCCGACACGAGCCGACGGCTGGTTCCGCCCCGGGAGAGATCGCAGGTCACTTTCATCCTTGTGCGCGTGTCATCGGGCGCGGCGGGCGAACGGTGCGTGCACGCTGCTTTGCGACCGACGGCGAGCGATTGGTGATGCCGGCTTACGGCGCGCTGACGGGCGGTTTGAACCTGCTCGACGCGGCATTCGGACCATTATTTCCGGATGGCGTGTTCGCCGGCGTGTTGGGACGCGATGGTGTCTACCTCGCGGCAAGAGACCGTCTGGCTTCTGACACGATCAGGGCGGCAGACTAACCGACCTACTTTCGTCCGAACCACGCGGCGATGCCGCCAACACTCACCCCAAGCAGAACAGCAACGAATCCATAGATGAAGCCGTGCTGGCGCGAGAGGTCGAACAATGTCGCGTCGAGCCCGCTTCGAACGATCGTCAGCACCTGCTCGCTTTCGCCAACCGGCGCGCCGTTGCGGAATGAGACCGCGCGAATGCGGTATTCGCCCGGCGGCGCGTTGATCGGCAGTGCGATCTTGGCGCGGCGCAGCCCGCCATCGAGGCGTTCGATTGTCGTGTCGCTGAAAGAATAGAGACCCTGCTCCATCTTGAGGTCCACGAAGGCGGTGCGCCATTTGTCGAGGTCCGGCGACATGAGCTGGTTCGAACGCGGCATGGCGGAGGCTTGTGCATTGAGGCCAGCTTCGATCATGACCTCCAGCGCAACGCTCGCGGCGACTTGCGGCTCGGCGCCGATGGCGAAAACCAACGGGGCCGCGACGAACTCGATCGTCTCGTCCCCAGTAGCTGTGCGGTGGATCATCTTCTGCGGCGCCATCGGACCTATCAGGGCGACGGCCATGCCCGACGTCTCATTCTCCGGCTGGGGCGCGGTAGCGAAGAGGACGATGCGCGAACCGGAATAGTTGACCTTCAACTCAACCACATCTTCCGCTAGGCCGGCCGCCATAAAGGGTCGGTCGCGACCTTCAACGCGTTGCGCAGAAGCCTGCGGAATGACGAGCGCCGCCAGCGCGAGGATTAAGAACCTGATCTTCATGTCGCTTCCTCCAGCCGATATTCCGGCGTTGGAGCAACGTAGAGTTCATAAACGAGACGCCCTGCGATCCCGAGCACCAGCAGGGCGAGCAACAGGCGGAGCTGCGCCGCCTTGAGCTTGCGCCCGGCCATCGCACCATAGCGAGCGCCGATCACGCCGCCTGCCATTAGAACGCCAGCGAGCACAAGGTCGACCGTGCCATTGAACGTCGCCTGCAGGAAGGTGACGTAGGCAGTGAGAAATATAATCTGAAACAGCGAGGTTCCGACCATGACGCGCGTCGGCACGCCAAGCAGGTAGACCATCGCCGGCGCCAGAATAAATCCGCCGCCCACGCCGAGCACGGCGGCGAGCACGCCGACGAAGAAACCGATGCCAATCGGTGGGATGATCGAGATGTACAGGCCTGAGCGTGGGAAGCGGCGCTTCATTGGCAGGGTGCGCATCCAGACTCGTAAGCGCGTGCGCCGTCCTGGGTCGCCCCCTGAGCCGCCAAGCGCGCCGACGCTCTCCCACGCCATCAGCCCGCCGATCACGCCAAGGAACACGATGTACAGAACCGCGATGGTCGCATCGACCACGCCGAAATACGTGAGCAGGCTGAAGACGCCGACGCCGACTGTCGATCCGCCGAGACCGCCCATGAGCATGAGCGTGCCAAGCTTGGTATCGACCTGTCGCTCGCGCCAGTGCGCCGAAACACCTGCGATCGATGTCGCCAGAACCTGGTTTGCCTGCGTTGACACAGCGACTGCGGCGGGCACGCCGTAGAAAATCAGCAACGGCGTCAACAGGAAACCGCCGCCAACGCCGAACAGGCCCGACAGGAAACCCACCAACATCCCAATCCCAATCAGGATCAGCGGGTCGACCGCGATCTGAGCGATGGGGAGGTGAATCAGCATCGCGCAGTTCTACGCGTCGGAAACGCGCGCCGGAAGCGGCTGAGAGGCCTCAATTCTACGGGTGGAACCCCGGCAAAGGCGTCCAGTCCCGGATTGGTCCGATCAGGTCGCGCCGGAGTTGAGTGCTACTTGGTGATGTTCAGCGTGGCGGCGCGCAGCTGGCGAAGCAACGAAACGCTCGCTTCGCCGGTCACGGGCAGGTCGTTATCCCGCTCGAACTGGCGAATGGCTTCAGCGGTGCGCGCATTCAGCTTGCCGTCCGCCGCGCCCGCGGAGAAGCCGAGGCGGACCAGCAGACGCTGGGCTTCGACAATCTGGGCAGGCGAAGCGATGTCCCAAGCGCGGCGGCCAAATTCGCCGTTGGCGCGCGGAATGCCGGGTTTCGGTGCAAATGCACGCGCCTTGCGCTTGATTGCCTCGGCCTGTGTCGGCTGCATTTCGCCCAGCATGGCGCGGGCGCGACGGCCGGCATCCTGGTCGCCGGCGCGGCCCGCGACTTCGTACCAGTAAGCGGCCTCCGACTTGTCCTGGCTGAGGCCAAGGCCCTGTTCGTAGAGAACTGCGAGGTTGTACTGGCTGTCGACAAGGCCGTGGTCCGACGCCTGGCGGAACCATTCGACGGCGGCGGCATAGCTCTGAGGGCCAGCGTCGCCCTCAGCGTAGAACACGGCGAGATCGTGCATGGCCTTCACATTCCCGCCGACAGCAGCCTTTTCGGTCCATTGGCGCGAGGCGGCCATGTCGCGCGGCACGCCTTCGCCGCGCTCGTAGAGCTTTGCGAGGCGATAGTCTGCCATGACGAGACCACGCCCGGCCGCGTCCTTGAGCATCTGAACGCCCTTGGCCTTGTCGCCGCTTTGCAGCAGTTCAAGCGCATAGTCGTGCAGAGCGACGGGGTCGCCATTGCGGACGGCGTCGTTGAACGAAATTGCGGGCGCGGCGGCCGAAGTGACAGCCTCGGTCGGCGGTTTTCCGGCGGCGGCGGGCTTCGAGGCGAGACCGTCCTGCGTTGGCGCAGCCTTGGCTGGCGTCTCTTCGAACAGGTCGGTCGGAGAAAGGCCAGCCGGAGGAATAGCCCCTTCGGAAGCGGGTTCTTCGGCGGCCTCGCTGAACAGAACGGCATCGGTTGCGCCGGGGGCGGCGGCAGCTTCAGCAGGAGCAGCGGGGTCGAGCTTGGCGAAATCATCGCCCTGCGCTTCCTGTTTGCCGCGCATGACGGTGAAAGCGGCGCCGCCGGCAACGGCGACAGCAAGCATGCCTGAGGCGATCAACGGCCCTTTGCCGATGCCCTTCTTAGCGGTGACCGGAGCAACGCGGCGGCCTTGGCGAGCGGCGCGACGCGCTTCTTCCAGATAGCCGGCCGAGAGCTTCTCGCGGCTGTCGTCGGAAGGCAGGTCGGCTACGAACTCGCCGGCCGGCGGCGGCCCGAGGAAGACATCGTCGGTTTCCAGCAGGTCTTCGATCCGCTTAGCGGCTTCACCAGCCGGCGGCGGCGACTCTGGCGTTGCGAGGGCAGCTTCGTCGGAAAACAGGTGTGCGTCACGCGGATCGGTCTTGCGATCGAAGGGCGGCGGTTCGACGCCGACAATATCATTGGTTTCGGCATCGGCGTCGGCGAGCGCCACCACGGCCATCGCCTCAGGCGCGATGATCGGGTCGACGGCCGGTACGACTAGATCGTCATCGAGGATCACATAGTCGTCGTGCACGACAGGAATGTCGCGCGTGACTTCAGCGGCGGGAGCGCCGCGGCGCGCATCTTCGAGGCCCTCAAGGCGGCGGGCGAGCGAGGACACCGTCTTCTGCATGGGCGCGAGGAAAGCGGTGGACTGGTCGCCCACTTCTTCCATGCGGCGCTGAACTTCGGAGAGAACGTCGCTGAGTTTGTTCTCGTAGCTGCGGCCCGAATCCGCGAGGCGCGTCTCAAAAGCGCGCAGGGATTCAGCGTGCTGGGTCTGCAGACGGTCAGCAACGCGCGCGACCTGTTCGCCGATCTGGCCGATGGCTTCCGCGCTTCGACGCTCGCTTTCCTTGACGCGTTCGTCGAGGCGGTCAGCGAGGCGGTCGACCTCGGCATTGTCCAGCGGACGGGCGGCGGCGGCGGTTTCGGATATGCGATCCGAGAGTCGTTGCACGCTTTCATCGTGGCGTTTCTGCAGGCGTTCGGCAACCAGCGCGACCTGTTCGCCCACAGCGTCGATGGCGCCGGCGCTGCGCTTTTCTAACGCCTGCAGCTTGTCGTCGACAGCGGTGTTGAGGCGGCCGACCGAATCCTGGGTTGAGCGGCCCGATGCTTCGACATTTCCGAGGCGGGCGTCGATCGTGTCGGCTAGTCGCGTCATCTCGCGGCGCACGTCGTCGATCGATCGCTGGTCGTCACGCGCTTCTACTGAGCGGAGGCGTTCGTCGACAGCGCGCGACAGCCGGTCCACCTGCGAACTCATGGCCTCGACGGCGTCCGCCTGACGGGCTTCGGCGACGTGGACTTGTTCCTGAAGCTGACGGATCGTGCGTTCGAGGCGTTCGAGCTTCTCGGGGCTGCCTGTGCGAGCGATTTCTTCGAGGCGTCGCTCAACATCGGCGCGGACGGCGTGGATGGGGCGCGAGAGATCCTCGGCAAGACTGTCGAGACGTTTTTGGAAAAGGGTCTGAAGCTGGGCGAAGTCTTCCGCCTGTTGCCTGCCTCCGCCTTTCTGCACGCGCTCGTCAATGTCTGTGACCGCGCGTTCCAGGACGCTCATCGCAGTATCGGTCTTGCGTTCGGCGCGGCTGAGACGTTCGGTGATGCGGGCGACCGCATCGCCAAGGCCGTTCATAGCCTCGCGCGTCTTTTCCTCGATGCCGTCGACGCGCTCGAGCACTTGTTTCGACATTTCGCGCGAGCGATTGAGCGTGGTTTCGAGCGCCCGCTCCATGCGCCAGGTCGTGTCGCCGACGGCGCGCTCGGCCTTGGTTTCGAACAGTTCGAAGCGCGTGGCGGCATCGGTGATCTTGTTGATGCCCGCCTCAATTCGGCGCTCGACCGAGGACATCTTCTCCTCGATCTGATCAACGCGGCCGGTGAGGCCAGCGGAATTGGAACGGATCGCGTTGTTGACCGCGGCATCCATCGAACGGGCCACATCGTCGACCTTAGAGGAAACCTGGTTGACCTTCTCCTCGAACAGCGAGCGGAACTCGTCCTGATCATGAACGCGCGACTGCACGGTGTCCGAAAGGCGGCCGAGCGAAGCTTCCAGAGTCTTGAGCGCTTCAAGGGTCGGCGCATTGCCGGCGCCGGATTCGATTGTTTCGATACGCGAGCGCAGGGCTGCCTGAGTTGAGTCGATCTCGCCGAGGGCGCGGGTGACACGTTCAAGCGCCTGCAGTTGCGCCTTTCCTGAGACGTCCACCTTGCCCATAAGCCCAAGGATCGATTTGTCGATTCCCGAGATCGCGCGGGCCGAGCGGGAGGTCGACGCCTCCAGGCGCTGGGCCAGCATGTCGATCTCCTGCGACATGCGGCGGAGGTCGTGATCGTCAGAGATTCTGGAAGGACGGGGTGCGGCGGCGGACAGGTCGATGTCTTCGAAAGCCGCGGAATCGTCTTCAAGCAGTAAGGAGTTCAGGTATTGGCCCAAGGTCACGCCCTGACGCTGGGCGCGCTCCCGCGCGAGTTCCCGCGCCTTGGGGTCAATTCCTTTTACGCTCCAGGGTCCCTGGCTCATCACGGCTCCGAATCGATGCGGGAGCCTGTCTTACGCCCGCACCAACGGCCAGTTGGCCGGGATACGGTTAACGGGCTTTAAACGTTAATTCCGGTGAGCCCCTTAAAGCCGGCATATGCACGAATTGACCTTAGGGTCAGCTAACGTTACGTATTACTGAGCGTTAATCAAAAGACGCGCGCCCGTGCTCACCCACGGAGCAGATAAAGAACGAACGGGAGGCAGGGAATGAAGACGTACACGATTAGCGAACTTGCGCGCGAATTTCAGGTGACGCCGCGCGCATTGCGTTTTTACGAAGATAAGGGACTGCTTTCGCCCACGCGTGACGGGCTCAACCGCGTCTACTCGACGCGCGACCGGGCCAGACTGAAGCTCATTCTGCAGGGCAAGAGTGTCGGCTTTTCGCTTTCAGACATTCGCGAGATTCTCGACCTCTATACGCTTGAGGGGCATCGCGCTCAGCTCAAGCTGTCGCTCAAGAAGTCTCGGGACCAGATTCGCAATCTCGAGAAACAGCGTGAAGACGTCGAAGCGGCGCTGGAGACGCTCCACAAGGGCGTCAAATGGGCCGAAGAAAAGCTGCAGGAGCTGGGACCAGGCGCTGAAGTGGAGCAATCCGCCCGTGCCTACGAGCGCGTCGCTCGCGCCGGACTTGACGGCGACGCAGCGCATCTCGACAGCTGACGCCAAGTCAGGCTCGACGACTGCTTGCTTGATGGTATTACGCCGGGAAGTATTCACTTCCCGGCGTCGCCTATGCTCTTGTCGCTGCGACGCATGACCCAAGGGTGATAACAGATGCCTAGATATCAGGCGCCGCTCAGGGACATGAAGTTCCTGCTCAACGAAGTGCTTGAGATCGGGAGTTATTCAAACCTGCCACGTTTCGCGGATGCCCCGTCAGACGTGATCGAAGCGGTTCTGGACGGCGGTGCGGCGTTCGCCGCCGAAATCCTGCAGCCGCTCAACGCCATCGGCGACAGACAAGGCTGCAAGCGCAATCCTGACGGCTCGGTGACGACGCCGAAAGGGTTCCGCGAAGCCTACCAGCAGATGTCCGATGACGGCTGGATCGCGATGTCAGCCGATCCCAAATGGGGCGGGCAGGGCCTTCCTCGCGTTGTTGCGATGCCGGTGCTGGAGATGTGCTCATCCGCCAACATGGCCTTCTCGATGTATCCAGGCCTCACACGCGGCGCGGCCGAAGCAATCGAGACCGGCGGCTCGGAAGAACAGAAGAACATTTACCTGCCTAATATGATGACCGGCAAATGGTCGGGCACCATGAATCTCACTGAGCCGCAATGCGGAACCGACCTTGGTCTTATCCGCACCAAAGCAGTGCCGCAGCCCGACGGCAGCTACAAGATCACTGGCCAGAAGATCTGGATTTCCGGCGGCGAGCAGGATCTCGCCGAAAACATCATCCAGCTGGTGCTCGCGCGCATCGAGGGTGGGCCGGAAGGCATCAAGGGCATCTCGCTCTTCATCGTGCCGAAGTTCATCGTGACGCCCGACGGCTCGCTCGGCGCCCGCAACTCGTTCCAGTGTGGCGGCCTCGAAGAGAAGATGGGCATCCACGGCAACGCGACGTGCGTGATGAACTATGAGGGCGCCACCGGCTTCCTCGTCGGCGAAGCCCACAAGGGCATGCGCACCATGTTCGTCATGATGAACGAGGCGCGCCTCGGCGTCGGCATGCAGGGCCTCGCGCAAGCTGAAGTCGCGTTCCAGAATGCTGCGGATTTCGCGCGCGAACGCCTGCAGGGCCGCTCCATCACCGGCGCGAAGGCGCCGGATAAGCCAGCCGATCCGATCATCGTGCACCCTGATGTGCGGCGCATGCTGATGGAGATGAAGGCATTCACCGAAGGCGGCCGCGCATTCTGCTACTGGACGGCGCTGCAGGGGGATCTCTTGCACGTCTCGCCAGACGCACACGTGCGCGAGAAGGCCGATGACCGGATGGCGCTGCTGACGCCAGTGATCAAGGGCTTCCTTACTGACCGTGGTTTCAAGTGCGCATCGGATGCGCTGCAGCTTCATGGCGGCACCGGCTATACGCTCGACCAGGGTGTCGAGCAGTTCGTGCGTGATGCGCGCATCGCACTGATCTATGAAGGCACCAACGGCATTCAGGCGTTGGACCTTGTGGGCCGCAAGCTGGCGGCAAACGGCGGTCGGGCCGTGTTCGGTTTCTTCTCGGATCTCGAAGAGTTCGTGTCGGAAAACGAAGCGAACGAGAAGATGAAGCCCTATGTCGAGGGTGTCCGCACCGCGACCGGGCAGCTCAAGGAAGCGACCATGTGGTTGATGCAGAACGGCATGTCGAACTTCGACAATGCCGGCGCCTCAAGCCATGACTATCTTCAGCTTTTTGGCCTGACTGCGTTTGCGCTAATGTGGGCGAAGATGGCGAAAGCCGCGTTGGCGCAGGAAGCCTCGAGCGATCCGTTCTATGCGAACAAACTTGTTACTGCTCGGTATTATTTTGAGCGGGTCTTGCCTGACGCTACGTCACATCTCGCAAAGGTAAAGACAGGCGCGACGCCGGTCATGGCCCTCAGCGCAGACGCATTCTGACGGACGCCGGACCTTCCTCCGGCGTCCGCTCCCTTACGGCCCGCAGCCGGGCCCGACTTCAGAGGAGGCCCTCATGGCCGAAGCCTACATTTACGACGCCGTCCGCACGCCGCGCGGCAAGGGCAAGAGCAACGGTTCGCTGCACGAAATCACATCGCTCCAGCTGGCGACCCAAGCGCTGAAGGCGATCAAGGATCGCAACAACCTCGACACCTCCAAGGTCGATGACGTCATCCTCGGCTGCGTGACGCCGATCGGCGAGCAAGGCTCGGATATCGCGCGCATCGCCGTGCTGAACGCAGATTATTCCGAGACAACTGCGGGCGTGCAGGTGGATCGCTTCTGCGCTTCGGGCCTCGAGGCGTGCAACATCGCAGCGGCCAAGGTTATGACCGGCGAGGCCGACATGGCGATCGGCGGCGGCGTCGAAGCGATGTCGCGCGTGCCGATGGGGTCGAACGGCGGCGCCTGGGCCACCAACCCGGAAATCGCGATGAAGTCGTACTTCGCCCCGCAGGGCATCGGCGCTGATCTCATCGCCACCAAATACGGCTTCTCACGCGATGACGTGGATGCGTACGCCGTCGAGAGTCAGAAGCGCGCCTCGCGCGCCTGGAAGGAAGGCCGCTTCAAGAAATCAGTCGTGCCGGTGATGGACCAGCTCGGCGTCACGATCCTCGCGCATGACGAGACTGTGCGGGGCGACACCACAATGCAGACGCTCGCAGCGCTGAATCCGTCCTTCGAACAGATGGGGCAGATGGCGTTCGATGATGTCGTGAGGCAGCGCTATCCGGAAATCGAGAAGGTGAACCATGTCCACCATGCCGGCAACTCGTCCGGCATTGTGGATGGCGCCTCCGCCGTCCTGATCGGCACGAAGGAAATGGGTGAACAGCTCGGCCTCAAGGCGCGTGCGCGTATCAAGGGATTCGCCTCCATCGGCTCGGAACCGTCGATCATGCTGACCGGCCCTTCGCTGGTCACGCAGAAACTGCTCGGCAAGCTGGGCATGACGCCGGAAGACATTGACCTTTACGAACTCAACGAAGCGTTTGCTTCGGTGGTCCTGCGCATGATGCAGCACCTCAACATCCCGCACGAGAAGATGAACGTGAATGGCGGAGCAATCGCCATGGGCCACCCGCTTGGCGCCACCGGCGGCATGATCCTCGGCACGATGCTGGACGAACTGGAGCGGTCGGGCAAGGAAACCGGCCTGATCACGCTCTGCGTCGGCGCCGGCATGGGCACGGCCACAGTCATCGAGCGCGTGTGATGCGTGTCGGCGAGGCGAAAATCAGCGCCCTCGCCGTCGCGGCGCTCACCGGCGCGGGCCTTACGCTCATGCTGAGCCAGGCGCTACGCGATCTTGGCTACGCGCTCGCGATCTCTCTTCCGATCACGCTGACGATGGGTGCGGCGCTCTTCTTCTTTGCATCGGACGACATCCGCAAGGGCGGCAACGCCCCCGAAAAACAATCGACCAAAGGCAAATGACATGAAACTCGAAACCTTCAGCCTCGACGTAGATGCAGATGGCATCGCAGTTGCGACCTTCGACGTGCCGGGTCGCTCGATGAACACACTTACGGCCCGCGCCATTCAGGATCTTGAGGCCATCGCAGATGAGGTTGGCTCCAACGCGACGATCAAGGGCCTCGTCATTACCTCCGGCAAGACCAGCGGGTTTTGCGCCGGCGCCGATCTCGGCGAACTCGGCGGCGGCTCTGTCGATGGCGACAAGAGCGGCGATCCGGAAGCGCAGCTCAAGGCGGCGTTCGACCGTGCGTTCCAGATGAACAAGATCCTGCGTAATCTCGAAACCTGCAAGAAGCCTGTCGCCTGCGCCATCAACGGCCTTGCGCTCGGCGGTGGTTTCGAAGTGGCGCTTGGCTGCCACTACCGTATCGCGGCGAACGACAACCCGAAGTTTCAGCTCGGCCTGCCTGAAGCAAAGGTCGGCCTGATGCCAGGCGGCGGCGGCACGCAACGTCTTCCGCGGTTGATCGGCGCGCAGGCTGCCGCGCCCTATCTGCTACAGGGCGAGAACATGACCGCGCAGCAGGCCAAGGATCTCGGCGTCGTCCATGAGCTCGCGCCGACTGCCCAACTGGTCGGTCGCGCCAAGGAATGGGTGAAGGCAAATCCGAACGCCAAGGCGCCGTGGGACGACGCCAAGTTCAAGATCCCGGGCGGCAAGCCCGACTCACAGCAGGGTTCGATGGTGTTCACCTTCGGCGCCGCCATGCTGGCCAAGCAGACCTGGGGCAATTACCCTGCGCAAAAGCACATCCTCTCGGCGGTCTACGAAGGCCTCAGCGTTCCAATGGATGCGGCCCTGCGCATCGAGAGCCGCTATTTCGTGAAGACGCTGATGACGCCGGAAGCGAAGGGCATGATCCGCTCGCTTTTCCTGTCGATGCAGGATTTGTCAAAGGGCGCATCGCGCCCGGCTGGTTATCCGACCTACGACATCAAGAAAGCCATCGTTGTCGGCGCCGGCCTGATGGGCGCGGGCATCGCCTACGTGCAGGCGAAGGCCGGCATCCCGACCGTGCTGCTCGATGTCAGTCAGGAATCCGCCGACAAGGGAAAAGCTTACTCGCAGCGCATCGTCGAAAAGGACGTCTCGCGCGGAAAAATCAGCAAGGAGAAGGGCGAAGCCCTTCTCGCGCTCATTACGCCGTCGACTGATTATTCTCTGGTGAAAGGCGCTGACATCGTAGTCGAAGCTGTGTTCGAAAATTCCGAACTGAAGGCGAAAGTCACCGCGCAGATCGAGGAACATCTAGGCGAGACCGCCGTCATGGGAACCAACACGTCCACGCTGCCTATCACCGGGTTGGCGAAGGCGTCAAAACGCCCCGCCAATTTCATCGGCATCCACTTCTTCTCGCCGGTCGAGCGTATGGGCCTCGTGGAGATCATCATGGGTAAGGAAACGACCCAGGAGACGCTCGCCAAGACGATGGACTACGTGCTGAAAATCAAGAAAACGCCAGTGGCTGTGAACGACTTTCGCGGTTTCTACACCTCGCGCGTGTTCGGCACCTACCCGGAAGAGGGCATGACGATGCTTACCGAAGGCATCGCGCCTGCCATCGTAGAAAATGTCGGCCGCATGGCCGGCATGCCAATGGGCCCGCTGGAGGTTTCCGACTCCGTCGGCATCGACACCATGCTGAAGATAGGCCGTGAGAGCGCCAAGGCCGCCGGGAAGTCCTACGACCAGAACCCGGTCGGTGACATGGTCGCCTGGATCGTCGACACGCAGAACCGCGTTGGCCGCAAGGCCGGCAAAGGCTTCTACGACTACAACGAAGCCGGCAAGCCCTCGCGCCTCTATCCCGATCTCGGCAAGAAGATTGAGGTGAAGGTGAAGGAGTGCCCGCCGGAGCTGAAGACCGAACTGACCAAGCGCATGCTTTATCGTCAGTGCGTCGAGGTCGCTCGCTGCTTCGAGGAAGGCGTCATTACCGACGCCCGCGATGCCGATATTGGCTCGATCCTCGCCTGGGGCTTTGCGCCGTATTCCGGCGGCGTGTGCTCCTACATGGACCTCAAGGTCGGCATCAAGACGTTCGTCCAGGAATGTGACCGCCTCGCCGAAGCTTACGGCGAACGCTTCCGCCCCAATGCCCTGTTGCGCGAGATGGCGGCGAAGGGCCAGACTTTTTACTCTCGCTTCCCGCCCAAGGATCAGAAGGCGGCTGCGTAACGCTTCGATGTCTGGCGTCCGACGGCGCTGGGACATTGACGAGATGGCCGGCAGCGCGACAACCTTGCGGTGGTTACAGCGCAGGTATGAACATGGCTTTGAAGGCGATTGCGAGCTTTGTTTTCGCGATAACACTGACCGGCAGCCCGGCGCACGCCGACGTTAGAGCCTCAGCGCCCGACGGGTTGATCATCCAGATCAAGACGGAGGTCGCGCTTGATCGCGATGATGCGTGGGCGCGATTGCTTCATATCGGATCCTGGTGGAACGGTTCGCATACTTATTCCGGCAGCGCGGAGTCGATGAATATCGATGCCGTCGCAGGCGGCTGCTGGTGTGAATTGTGGAGCGGCGGGGAGGTCGAGCATGGCCGCGTCATGTTCGTTATGCCGAAGGAGGCAATCCGTTTCTCCACCGCGTTGGGACCGCTTCAGGAGATGGGCGTGAGCGGCGCGCTGACGTTCACGCTGGCTGACGGGTCTTCGCCATCGAAGACTGCGGTGACGGTTGATTTCAAGGTGAGCGGGTCATCGCTGTCCAGTCTTGACAAGCTGGCCCCCCTGATCGACGGCGTGATCACCGAGCAGGTCACGCGCTATGCCAGCGACAAGTAGGCGAAACAAAAAGGGCGCTCCAAAGAGCGCCCTTTTCGTATTCAACTTCGATATCGCTTACTGCGTGACCGGACGCAACGTGATTACCACGCGGCGGTTCTGCGCGCGCTTGGCTTCCGTGTCGTCCGGAACGACGATCGGCTGGCTTTCGCCAAGGCCGCCCGTCGCCATGCGTTGCGGTAGAACGCCAGCACCTTGCAGATAGACGCGCACGGATTCAGCGCGGCGATAGGATAGGTCGAGGTTGGCTTGCGCCTCGCCTTCTGTCGATGCGTGGCCGACGATGTCGATCGTGGTTTTGGGATAGAGGTTCAGCGATTCAGCAACCTTGCTGAGAACCGGCGTGAACTGGGCGTCGAGCATGGCCGAGCCTTTCGAGAAGGTGACGTCGGACGGCATCACGAGAACGATGTTGTCGCCTTGGCGTTGCAGGCCGATGCCGCTGCTGGCGACCTTGCGACGCATGTCTTCTTCCTGGCCGTCCATGTAGCGGCCGATGCCCGCGCCGGCGAGCGCGCCAACCGCGGCGCCGACCGCGGCGTTGCGGCCATCATTACCGCCCGCGAAAACCCCGCCGAGGGCGCCTACGACAGCGCCGATCCCGGCGCCAGTTGCCGTTCTTCCGTAAATGCTTTGCCCTGTGACCGGGTCAGTGGCGCATGCGCCGAGAGCAAGTGCCGCCCCCATGAATGCAAGAGTACGCTTCATCGATGTCTCCCTTTAAATCCGAATCGACGCGCACGCCGGTTCGCGCTGAGTCATTCAGCGACGATAACGACATAAACGCGGCTTCTTACAACAAGTTGCGAGCATGTTTGGTTCATTACGCGTTCATAATATCGACGCTTTGCGCAGAAACGCTGCGGTACTTGTGGAGCAACAATAAATTCACGCTGCGCCAGATTCCCTGAGTGAGGCTTTTCAGGCACACTCTCTTCATAGCGGCTCAGGTCGGGCTGGGACAGAAGCCGCCTTGCGAGAAGTTGATGGGATACGTTCTCATCGGAACTGAGGCTAGTCAGTTCTCGGGGAAGGCTCGCGCCGCTCTCCGCTGGAAAGGCGTCGACTTCAGCGAGACCGTGGCGACGCCGGAAGTCTACCGCGACATCATCGAGCCGAGGATCGGCTATAGCGTGATCCCGGTGCTACTGACGGAATCCGGCCAGACGATTCAGGACAGCGGCGACATCATCGATTTTGTTGATCGCAACACGTCCGGACCACCCATTCATCCAGCGACGCCGCTGCAGGAACTTGTCTCACTCCTGCTCGAACTTTACGCGGACGAGTGGCTGGTCATACCGGCCATGCACTATCGCTGGAATCGCGACGACGCCTGGATCGTCGAAGAGCTCGGAAGAATCGCGAGGCCAGATGCTTCGCGCGAAGAGCAGGTCGCGATCGGGCAGGTCATCGCCAATCCGTTGCGTGACGCCGCCCCACGCTTCGGCATCAGCGACGACACGGTGTCAGGCATTGAAGCACACTATGAAGGCTTCCTCGCGGACTTCTCGGCCCATCTGCGCAAGCTCCCGTTTGTTCTGGGCGACCGTCCTTCGCTTGGTGATTTCGCCCTGTTCGGTGCGCTGTACGGGCCACTTTATCGCGACCCGGCGCTGGGCGAGCGTATGCGGCGTCAAGCGCCGCCAGTTGTGGCGTGGGTTGAGCGCGTTCGCGATGAGCGCGCCGGGCCGGAGGCGTTGCTGGCGAACGACGAGGTCCCAAAGACATTGCATCCGATCCTGAAACGACAGATGAGCGAGCAGGCCCCTGTTCTGATTGAGACTATATGCGCTCTTGCAGAGTGGACCCGAGCCCAACCAAGCGGCGCGCGAATCAAACGTTCTCTCGGCGTGCATGAGTTCGTCATCGGCGGCCGGCGCGGCCAGCGCAGTATCCTCACGTTTGCGCTCTGGCGGCTCCAGCGCGTGCAGGATCACTACCGCCAGCTGGTTGGTGAAGAACGGAAACGGGCGGACAATTTGCTCGAAGCCGTCGGCGGCATGGCTTTGGTCACGACGCAGCTGCCTGTTCGGCTGGATCGCCGGGACTTCAGGCTTGTGATCGCCTGAGCACAGTCCAGGCAGGCGGTCCAAAACGAAAGGTACATTGAATCAACCGGGTAGCCTCCAGTCCTGCAGTATTCGTTTCAGAAGGCGGGTAAATTTTGAAGGGCTCGCCGTCCGTTGGGGAAGTGCTAGAGTCACGAGACTCAAAAGCCGGTCCGGCCAATTGGTCGAATGATCATTCGGGGTTTGAAGGAATGGCGAGTTTCGCGATGCGAAACGCTGCGATGATCACCGGCGCCGCGAAGGCCGCGCTGGCGCTCTGTGCGCTTGCGCTGGCGGCCTGCGGCGGCGATGCGCCTGCAGGCGACGGCGCCGTGTCTCCGGCGGCGGGCGAGCCGGCGGTTGCCGCTCAACCGGGAAGCTCTGGCGCAACGAGTACTTCCTCCGCCGCGCCGCAGACCGTGCAGGCGGCGGGAGCATCGGCTCCCCTCGACACATC
Organism: Hyphomonadaceae bacterium; assembly: GCA_016714495.1. Classification (GTDB taxonomy): domain Bacteria; phylum Pseudomonadota; class Alphaproteobacteria; order Caulobacterales; family Hyphomonadaceae; genus UBA7672. The sequence continues at coordinate 96,664 of JADKDU010000004.1, forward strand.
GACCTGGATCCTGCAGCCGCCCTTCTCTGCGGCCGGGCAGGAGCCGTTCTGGCGTCTCGAAATTGTCGATGGCTGGTTCGAATTCAGGCGTTCCGGTTTGCGCGCGATCGAAGAGCCGTTGGTGCAGCCTTCCCGCGAAAGCGGGGCGGATGTTTTTAAGGCGGGTGCTTTGCTCGTCTCGATCAAACCGGAGGCTTGCGAAACCGAGCAGGGTGGAAAAGGCGACTTCACTGCGAAGGTGACGTTCGACGGCGTCGACTTTGATGGCTGTGCGTTCGGCGGCGCGATATCAACCGCTTCGCAGGAAGCCTCGCAAGTGCTGGATGCGCTTGGGCCGATTGATGCATGTCTGGCGAAGTTGGGCCAGCCTGCGCTGGTGACGGCGGTATATCCCCGTCAGGACGGCGAGCAGATCGCCCTCGGCCTGCGAGCCAAGAATGGCCAAGTCTATGAATGCGCGACAGACGCCGCCGGGTCGAGCGTCGCCTATCTCGATGCGATCGAACAGGGTTCGCAGCCGGCATGGATGTCACGGATGCGTTTCCTGCGCGAAGGCACCGTGACGACGGCTCCGTGCCCGGATGCGGAAGAAGTGCGCTCGACCGACAAGGTGATCGGCCGCCTGCTCACCAAGGCCTGCAAATTCTAGATTACGCCCACGGCTTGTAGATATCGGGGCCCGTCGCGACGACGGGCTCTAGCTTTTTTTCGGGCGCTGGTTGAGGGGTGGCAGACGGCGGCGCCGCGGGTGGGCGATAAAAATCCTGCGCCGTGGATGGTTCGACAGTCTGCCGCGAGCGCGCACTGATCCCGCTCATCAGCAGGCTGGCCGGCGCAACCTGTGCAGGCTCAGGCCTCGGCTGGGATGGCGGCGCGACTTCTTGCTTCTGACGCGAGAAGGCGTCGATCGCTCCAAAGCCCGCTTTGGCTGTCGTCACGGATGCGGGAGCGGGTTTGACGAAGGGGGCAACCTTAGCCGGGGCCGGCGGCGGATGCGGCGCTGCCGCGGCAAGCGGCGCAATCATTTGCGGCGGCAACTGCGGCTGCATGGTGGAATCCGCAAAGGGCGGCGGCAGATCGATAACCCGTGGCGGCGGCGGTGCGGGCGCCGGTTCGATCTTCGCTACCGCCGCCGGTTCCGACTTTGGCGCGGTTTCCAACGTGTGCGGCGCCTGAATGAGCGGTTCAGTTGGCGACACGGGCCGGAGAGCCGGCTGCACAGCGAGCACCCGATCGATCGCTGTCTCCGTTTCCGGCGCGACGACCGCAACGGGGGCATCGGGCACGGCGTGCGATACCGGCGGGGCTTCTGCGACCTGTTTGCGCTGCGACTCCAGATCTGCTGTCACAGCCGCAATCGCAGCCGCGCTCTCGCCGGCGCGTACAGAATGCGGCGGCTTATCCTCGGCGAAGGCAAAGGCGAGGGCGGCGGGCTCTGGTTCCGGCTCGGGCTGTTTCTTTGGTGGAGCTGACAACGACGACAGGATTTTCGCGATCGCGGTCTCGGCCCCGCGCGCGATGCGGCTTGCGTGACGGGCCATGTCGGCCACGTGCATGGCGTAAGTGCCGTCACCTTCGCCCCAAGGCGTTGCAAGATCAGTCGCATCGGCCCGCTCAAGCTCATGGCCATCGGCTCGCAACAGGCGCACGGAGGCGGGCTCAGGCTGGATTTCGACGACATAACCTTCTGTCTCGAATACCGAACATTGGCCTTCGCCTTCCTTCCAGTTGAGGGCGCCAGCCTCCGTCAGTTCGTAGAGCTTGCGGATCAATTGCTGCGTTGAAGCGTGAAGCATTCTCGACGTCCCGTAACCGACGTCCCAACCATGGAAGCCCCGCGCCAACCGGTCAAGTTGACCAGCGTTCTCCCATCTGCCGTGCGATCAACCGTGAGAGAGCGGCGTTATCCCGAGTCTGGCATTCCCAGATCACGCTCGACGTCCAGCCAAGCTTTTTCAGCGCAGCCAGAGCTGCCCTATCGCGCGCCATATTTCGGGAAATCTTGGCCTCCCAGTAAGCGCGATTGTTCTGCGGCATACGCGCCCCGCGCGGACAGTCATGCCCATGCCAGAAACAGCCATGCACGAACATTGCTGTTCGTTTCGCCGGAAAAACGAGATCAGGCTTTCCTGGTAGATCCTTGCGATTGAGCCGGAAGCGCAATCCGAGTGCATGAGCCGCCCGCCGCACTTTCAATTCCGGCCCCGTGTCTCGCGACTTCACCGCGCGCATCACTGCTGATCGTTTTTCGGGATCGAAAACGTCCGACATCAGGATGGATCGAATGCGTCCGCATAGCCTGCGAACCGATATGTGATCTGGTGGAACGGACCAAAGTCCTTCTCGTAGATTTCGATTCTCATCGGCGCATCGGTCCGTGCGTTCTCGGTCCCGGGGAGATCCAGCGTGATGGTCGCGCCATTGTCGAGCTGGATCGTGTCGTGCCGATATTGCGCGCCCTTACGGGTCGTTGCGACGCCGCCCTCGATTGCCACGTGGCCGAGTTGTTCGCCTTCCAGCTTGGTCGGCGCCATGGCAAAGCCCGCGCCGAAAGCGATTGCGCCTAGCAGGAAGACGCCGACAAAAGCGGCCAGCTTCGACTCCCAAAGCACGCGGAAAAACTCCTGCCGCTGCGCCTTGCGAATGCGGGTATCGATCTCGCGTTCACGTTCGTTCATGGCGACGCCCATCAGAACTGATCCCTCCAATGTAGGACCGATCGGGCTTGGACGGAATGCCGGTTGTGTCCGATGCCGCGCGACGTAAGAGTGCGCGCTCGGATTCGACACAAACAAAAGTGGGAGTGAGACCGTGGCCCGTACAACGCACCGCAGTTCCAAAGGTACGAAGCTTTACGCCGTTCGGGATGCGGAAGGTCAGTTCAAGGACATTCAGACGTTCAAGCGCGCCCACGGCCAGGACGTCAAACGCGACAGCGCGGCAGAGCTGATGGCGGACGCGAAGGCGGCCGTGAAGAAGAAACCGGCCAAGAAAACCGCCGCCAAGAAGGCGCCCGCAAAGAAGGCTGTTGTGAAAAAGGCAGCCGCGAAAAAGTCCGCTGCTCGAGCGAAGAAGTAGGGATCAGGCAGCGGCTTTTGCCGCGGCGCTTCCTGCCAGTGGCGAAAGCAGATGCTCGCCCAGCCAGCGCACCACAGGCACGGAAACCCCGTCGCCTATGACTTTCAGCGCGTTGGTCTCGCCCAGCGGCAGCCGGTAGCTGTCCTCGAGCCCCATCAACCGCGCCGCTTCTCGCGCCAGCACTGGCCGCAGCCGCGGGCGACCCTGCTCGGTCACCAGCAGAAGCTGTTTCGACGATCCGCCCGCAGGCGTGCGCAAGCAGCCAGCCATGCCGTCATAGCGGATCTCGGCGCGCTGCACGCGCTCGTTTTTTTCCAGCCGAATGCGGCGGAAGACTGCGCCGGCATTCCACTTCGGATCGGCAAGCACAGCTTCCACGCGCTGGCGGTGCAGCGGCGTCATCTGCGCCAGCAACTTCTGCGTCGCGTCTTCCGAGCGCCAGACATGCTCGGGCGGGTTACGCTCCAAAAGCGCCGCGAGGTCCGCATTGCGGCGCGGCGGATAGGGCAGGCGCCACCAAACCCACGCCATGCGCGTCTGGTCGGGGAGGGCGTCGACGGCATTGCACAATGTCGCCGGGTGGAAGACCGCGTCGGGGTGATCCCTCGTCAGGCTCGCCGGCAGCTTGCCCTTGTGCGCCACGATGAACAAGCGTTGACGCGACTGAGGCGAGAACATCGCCGCGTCGATCAGCATCGCGCCCACACGATAGCCAGCGTCAGCAAACTGACTCAGCAACGTCGTGAAGTCGCGCCCATTGTGCGACGAGAGCAGACCAGCGACATTTTCGATCACGATTGTCTTCGGCGCCCGCTCGCGCTGTTTCTCGATCACGTTCCAGAACCCCCAGAACGCGCCCGAGCGCGGCGCATTCAGCCCGCGCCGACCACCGGCGAGCGACAGATCCTGACAGGGAAAGCTCGCCCAGGCCATCTGTGCCGAAGGCAGCTTCGCACCATCCAGGTTCCAGACATCGCCCTCGACAATCTCGTCGTCGGGATAATTGGAGCGATAGGCGGCGCACTTCATCGGGTCGAGGTCGTTGGCGAAGGCGCAATCGAAAATGCCGACGAGCCCCTGGCGCGCCATGCCGCCGCCGGCGAAGAATTCCAGGAAGGTAGGGCGCGAATGGGCCATGCGAACAAAATGGCGCGATTCGCGATTTCTTGCGCTGGCGCACATACGCTCGCTATAGGATGAGCCTTTCAGGCCCAGGAGGGCTTCGCCCATGAAACAGTCGCCCATCCGCAGAATCCGCCGGGACCGCTCCCGCCTGGTGCAGGAGCTATCGCTCGCGCTGGGCACGGGCGATCCCGCGAAAGCGGCTGAACTCGAGAAAAGCATCGCGGATCTCGACAAGCAGATCGCTGCGCACGAGGCCGAAGTCGTCCGCAACAGCGGTAAAGCCTAGCTTTCGCTCTTAGCCAGAAAGCAAAAGGCCCGCTCGTGCAAGCGGGCCTTTCTTCGTTGGATCAGTTCGGGCTGAATCAGCCGTCGATCGGGCCGCGATCGAAGCCAGCGGCCTGGGCCGCGGCGGCGATTTCCTTCGCGGCTTCTTCGTCGGCGGCCTTGTCGGCAGCCTGACCGGCGGCGATCACGTTCTCGCCCTTGGCCTGACGCTCTGCTTCGTCCGGCGAGCGGGCGACGTTGAGCGTGACCTTGAGAGCGACTTCCGGGTGCAGGCGGATCGTGACGTCATGCACGCCGATCGTCTTGATCGGCTGCTGGATCGCCACGTGCTTGCGCTCGATCTTGTGACCGGCGGCGTTGATCGCATCAGCGATGTCACGCGCAGCAACCGAACCGTACAGTTGGCCGGTTTCGCCGGCCTGACGGATGAGCACGTAAGACGTGCCGTCGAGCGATTGGCCCTCGGTCTGAGCAGCCGCGCGGGCTTTCTCGTTGCGAGCTTCAATCGCCGCGCGCTCACGCTCGAAACGAGCTTTGTTCGCGTCGGTGGCCAGCAGAGCCTTGTGTTGCGGGAACAGAAAGTTGCGGGCGAACCCGTTCTTCACTTTGACCACGTCGCCAATGGCGCCGAGGTTTTCCACCCGTTCGAGGAGGATGATTTCCATGGGATATTCCCTCCTACTTCACGAGATACGGAAGCAGCGACAGATGACGCGCGCGTTTGATCGCTTGCGACAGGACGCGTTGCTTCTTGGCGGAAACTGCGGTGATGCGGGCGGGAACGATCTTGCCCTTCTCCGAGATGTAGCGCTGGAGAAGTTTCACGTCCTTGTAGTCGATCGGCTGAGCATCTTTACCCGAGAACGGGCAGACCTTGCGCCGGCGACCGAATGGGCGGCGTGCGGGCAGGTTCGCGATGTTGATTTTCTGTTGAGCCATGTTCGTTTTTCCTACCGTTAGCCGCGATCGCGGGCGGACGGGCCAAAATCGCGGGGAGGACGGTCGCCACGGGGCGGACGATCGCCGCCGAAACCGCCGCCGCCAAAGCCGCCGCCGAAGTCGTCACGGTCGCGCTTGCGATCGTCGCGGTCCTTACGGGCGATGACCGGCGAAGGTTCGGTCTGCAGTTCGTCCACCTTCACGGTGAGGAAGCGCAGGACGTCTTCGTTGATGCGGTGACGACGCTCGATCTCATGGATCACCGGGCCGGGGGCGTCGATGTTGATGAGCGAGTAGTGCGCCTTACGGGATTTCTTGATCGGGTAGGACAGGTTGCGCAGGCCCCAGTATTCGGTCTTGCCGACCGAACCTTTGCCTTCTGTAACGATCTTGGTGATGTCTTCCACCAGAGCGTCGACCTGTTGCGGGGAAATATCGGGTCGCGTGACGACCACGTGTTCGTAGAGTGCCATTTTTTATCCCTTCTGCGAGGGGCGGCGCAGCCAGTCCGAAGGGCGGACAGCCTACGATGGATCCCGCGCGCCCGGTTGGGCCTTAGGACCGCCTCTCTTTGCGAAGCGGGCTCAATACAGGAAAAATGGCGGGAATCAAGCGATTTGACCGCCCCGAAGCCGAAGCGCAGCAGAAGCCACAAAATGGTCAGAGCAAATTTGCATTTACCGCGTTGTCCCAGCAGTTGCGTATTGCCGATGACCCGTAATGTTGAGTGCTTAAGCTGGGTGCGCCTGATGCCCGTATCGTCTTTATCCAGCAAGCCGCGCCCAATGGCGGCAGCTGGCGCACGAACCCCAGATGGAACGCTTCGGACCGTTTGGCGACTCCCTGATGGGCGAGGCGGGTGAGCGCGATCGGCCTGACCAGATGAATTCGCGCACGGCCGACTAGGCCGCTTTTCCCGTGTCACTTGCGCGTGCTTAACCTAGTTCCTAGGAAACGCGCTTCGTTCACGCGCCGATTCCTGAGGCCGATATGTCCCGCATCGCTTTCATCTTTCCCGGTCAAGGCTCTCAGGCCATCGGCATGGGCAAAGAACTGGCGGACGCTTTTCCGGCCGCCAAGGCCGTGTTTGACGAGGTAGATGCGGCGCTGGGCGAGAAGCTGTCCACGCTGATCTGGGGCGGCTCTATCGAAGAGCTGACCCTCACAGCCAATGCCCAGCCAGCGCTGATGGCGGTGAGCCTTGCAGCCTCGCGCGCTCTGGAAACGGCGTTCGGCGTGAAGATCTCGACTGCCGCCTTCGTTGCAGGTCACTCGTTGGGCGAGTATTCGGCGCTTGCCGCCGCCGGGGCGCTCTCGGTGGCGGATGCCGCGAAGCTCCTGCGCAAGCGTGGGCGGGCGATGCAGGCCGCGGCCCCTGCAGGCACCGGCGCGATGGCGGCGCTTATCGGCAAGGTCGACGTCGAAGTTGCGGAAATCATTGCGCTGGAAGGTTCAGCGGCGGGCACGGTCGTCGTTGCCAACGACAACAATGTCGGCAACGTCGTGATCTCCGGCTCGAAAGCCGGCGTCGAAGCCGCAATCGCGGTGGCCAAAGCCAAAGGTGTAAAAGCGATCTCGCTGCCAGTCTCCGCGCCGTTCCATTCGCCCCTGATGGCGCCCGCCGCCGTCGAGATGGAGCAAGCGCTGGCGGCTGCCACAATCAAGACGCCTGTCGTGCCTGTCGTGGCCAACGTCACCGCGCGTCCGATTTCCGAGCCTGCCGACATTCGTCGGCTGCTGGTCGAACAGGTGACAGGTCGCGTACGCTGGCGCGAAAGCATTCAATGGATGGCGCTGACCACCGATCAGAACGGCGGCGGCGTCATGAAATTCGTCGAGACGGGCGCCGGCAAGCAGCTCTCCGGCATGGTCAAGCGCAATGCGCCCGAGGCTGAAGCCGTTGCGCTGAACCTGCCGGCGGATCTCGAGGCGTTTGCGAAATCGCTCAACTAGGAAACACGGCCATGTTCAATCTCACGGGACGGTTCGCGCTGGTGACCGGCGCTTCGGGCGGCATCGGCGGGTCGATCGCCAAGGCGCTCAGTGACGCCGGCGCCAAGGTCGCCCTGTCGGGCACACGCGTCGAAGCGCTCGAAAAGACCGCCGCCGAGATCGGCGGGTCCCCTGTCATCCTGCCCTGCAATCTTGCTGACCCGGCCGCAACGACAGCGCTGGTTGGTCAGGCCGAGGAAGCCCTCGGCGGCCTCGATATCCTGATTTCCAACGCCGGCCTCACCAAGGACGGGCTCCTGATGCGCATGAAGGAAGAGGACTGGGATACTGTCCTCAACGTCAACCTGGGCGCCTACTTCCGGCTCGCGAAGGCGGCCATGCGAGGCATGATGAAGCGCCGCCATGGCCGCATCATCGGAATTACCTCGGTCGTGGGCGTCACTGGCAATGCCGGCCAGACCAACTATGCCGCCTCCAAAGCTGGAATGATCGGGTTCTCCAAGTCGCTCGCCCAAGAGGTGGCCAGCCGGAACATTACGGTCAACTGCATCGCCCCCGGCTTCATCGCCACCCCGATGACGGACGTGCTGAAGGATGAGCAGAAAGAAGCGCTACTCAAGGGTATTCCAGCGGGAAGATTGGGAACAGGGGCTGACATAGGGGCAGCCGCGCTCTATCTCGCATCGGATGAATCCGCTTACGTAACGGGCCAAACCCTGCACGTTAACGGCGGGATGGCGATGATCTAGGCCCGGCTATCAAGCCGGGCTATGGTCAAAGAAATTCAGGCGTGTTACCGCGCCGCAACGTGGTTTTTCAGGCCCGTCAGGGCCTTGATACTGGAAGGGATAAAGATGTCCGACGTTATCGAGCGCGTGAAGAAAATCGTGGTCGAGCGCCTGGAAGTTGACGCTGAGAAGGTCAACGAGAAGGCGAGCTTCATCGACGATCTTGGCGCCGACTCGCTCGACCTGGTCGAGCTGGTCATGGCGTTTGAAGAAGAGTTCGGCATCGAAATCCCGGACGACGTCCAGGAGCAGATCGGCACCGTAGGCGACGCTGTCCGCTTCATCAAGGAACGCGTCTAAGAAGCGCGCGCCTCGGCTCGGAGCCATATCATGCGGCGCGTCGTCATCACCGGCATGGGACTCGTAACGCCTCTGGCCAATGGCCGCGAGGCGTCGTGGGAACGTCTGATTGCCGGTCAGTCGGGACTGAAGAAAGTCGACCTGTTCGAAACGGGTGACCTGGCTTGCAAGATCGGGGGCCAGGTTCCGTGGGTGAGCGGGCGGGGCGGCGGCTCGGCCGACGATCCGGCTTCCTTCGATCCTGAGAAGACGATGTCGCCGAAGGAGCAGCGGCGCGTTGACGAGTTCATCCTGTACGCTATGGCGGCTGCCGACGAAGCTATCGCCGACTCCGGTTGGACGCCGCAGGACTACGAAGACAAGATCCGTACCGGCGTCCTGATCGGTTCAGGCATTGGCGGCCTCAAGGCTATCGCCGACACGGCGGTGGAGCTGCACGAGAAGGGACCGCGACGTGTGTCGCCATTCTTCATTCCAAGCGCGCTGATCAATCTCGCTTCGGGACAGGTCTCCATCAAGTACGGTTTCAAGGGGCCGAACCACGCCGTCGTGACGGCATGCGCCACGGGCGCGCACGCGATCGGCGACTCGATGCGCCTGATCCAGTGGGGCGACGCCGACGTGATGGTTGCGGGCGGGGCGGAAGCTTCGATCTGCCGCATCGGCTATGCCGGCTTCATTGCCTGCCGCGCGATGTCGACCAGCTTCAACGAGACGCCCGAGAAGGGGTCGCGGCCCTACGACAAGGATCGCGACGGCTTCGTGATGGGGGAAGGCGCCGGCATCGTCGTGCTTGAGGAATATGAGCACGCGAAGAAACGCGGCGCGAACATCTATGGCGAAGTCCTGGGCTACGGCCTGACGGGCGACGCCTTCCACATTACCTCGCCGGACGAAACTGGCGATGGCGGCGAGCGCGCCATGCGCACCGCCCTCCAACGTTCAGGTCTCGACGCGTCCGAGATCGATTACGTCAACGCCCACGGCACATCGACGCCGGCAGGCGACGAGATCGAAGTCCGCGCCGTCGCGCGTGTGCTTGGCAACGCCGCCGCTACCACACACCTGTCATCGACCAAGTCCGCCATCGGCCACCTGCTCGGCGCCGCCGGTTCGGTCGAAGCGATCTTCTGCGCCCTTGCCATTCGGGATGGCGTGATCCCGCCCACCCTGAACCTCGACAATCCGAGCTTCGAGTCGCCGATCAATCTCACCCCTCACAAGGCGGTGAAGAAGAAGGTCAGGGCCGCGCTTTCCAATTCGTTCGGGTTCGGCGGAACGAACGCCGCACTTGTGATCAAGGCGGCAGACTGATCCATACTTGCGGGCTAGAGTCGCGGGGCGTCTCGGGAGTTTGGCTTGGGCAAGCTTATCGGCATTCTGTTTTCGCTGGTGATTGTGGCCGCTGTCGCGGCGGGCGCCGGCTGGTTCTGGATCAACAGCAGTTTCACCGCTGATGGCCCGGCTACGACGGATGGCAAGCCGCGCGTCGTGATGATCGAACGTGGCTCGACCACGCAGGCCATCGCCACGAAACTCAAGGAAGTCGGCGCCATCGCCGACGATGGCCTGTTCCGGCTCGCCCTCCGCGTTCGCGAAATCCTTGGCGACAAGCCGGTTATGAAGGCCGGCGAGTACGAGATCGTCAGCGGCGCTTCGATGGAAGCGATCGTCAAGGAGCTGTCCGACGGCAAGGCGCTGCAATACGCCGTCATCGTTCCTGAAGGCCTCACCAGCCAGATGATCCTCAGCCTGCTGGTCGATCGCGAGTGGAAAGCCACCGGCGGCGCCCAACACACCTACAGACTGGCCGGCCCTGTCCCTGCCGTGCCCGCCGAGGGCGTGCTGCTCCCCGGCGATTACGCCGTCACGCGCGGCGACACGGTCGAGTCAGTCATCAACCGCATGATCAAGGCGCAGCAGGATCTGCTCGCCGAACTCTGGCCCAACCGCCAACCCGGCTTGCCCGTGAGGACGCCAGAAGAAGCCGTGAACCTCGCCTCTATCGTCGAAAACGAAACTGGTGTTCCGCATGAACGCCCGCAGGTCGCGTCCCTGTTCATCAACCGCCTCAACAAGCCGATGCGGCTGCAGAGCGATCCCACGATCGTCTATGGCATCACACGCGGCGTGCCGCTTGGACATGGTCTGCGCGTCAGCGAGATCGCGCAGAAGACCGAGTGGAACACCTATCAGATCGACGGCCTGCCCAAGACGCCGATCTGCAATCCTGGCCGCGAGTCGATAAAGGCCGTGCTCAATCCAGCCCAGACGAATTACATCTACTTCGTCGCCGACGGCTCAGGCGGTCATGCCTTCGCCGAGACGCTGGGCGAGCACAACGCCAATGTCTCGAAGTGGCGCGAGATCGAGAAACAGCGCGACGCGAAACAGCCGGCGGCTGTGCAGGGCGCCAAGCCGAAACCATGAGACATCGGAGCGGGGCATGATCCGTGGGATGACAGGTTTCGGCCGGGCGCAGGGCCAGGCGCCCTGGGGCGCCTGGGTGTGGGAAGCGCGCTCGGTCAACGGCAAGTCGGTTGACCTGCGCACCAACTTCCCGCCAGGCTGCGAAGCAGTGGACTTCGAAGCCCGTCGCCGCGTGAAGGAGCGTTTCTCGCGCGGCAGCTTCCAGCTCCAGCTCAAGATCGACTGGACGAAGGATGCTGGCGCCACAGCCGTTGACGCGCGCGAACTTGCGCGTCTCGCCCGCCTGTCGCGCCACTGGTCGCGGCCGGGCTCAGGCGTAAAGCCCGCGCGCTTCGACGGCTTGCTCAGCGCCACCGGCGTGACCAAGGGCGCGGCGCGCACCAGCAATGCAGTGGATGAGGTGACCGCGAAGGACCTGCTCGCCGGCCTTGATCAGGCGCTCGACATGCTCGCCGCCGCGCGGGCCCGGGAAGGCGAGGGTCTGATGGAGCTCTTCACCGCCATGCTAGCCCAGGTCGAACAGCTGGTTGCTCAATCCACCGAATTCGCCGCAAAACAGCCCGAACTCGTGCGCGATCGCTTCCGTGCTCGCCTCAACGACATTGCGAAGGACGCCGCCATCGATGCGGATCGCATTGCGCAGGAAGTGTTGGTTATGGCCACCCGCGCCGACGTGCGGGAGGAGCTCGACCGCCTGTCCGCCCACATAAGTTCCGCGCGTCAGATGCTGACCGCGGGCGAAGCCGCCGGCCGGAAGCTGGACTTTCTCTGTCAGGAGCTTAACCGGGAGGCCAATACGCTTTGCTCCAAATCGGCCAGTCTAGAGCTGACGAATGCGGGTTTGGCGCTAAAATCGCTAATCGACCAGTTCCGGGAGCAGGTTCAGAATGTCGAGTGATCGTCCCGACAGCACACCGCAGCAACGGGTGCGGCCGCGCCGGGGCGTCATGCTCGTGATTTCCAGCCCCTCGGGCGCCGGGAAGACGACGTTATCCCGCCGAATAATTACCGAAGTGCCTGGCGTCGAGCTCTCGATCTCGGCCACCACTCGCGAACCCCGCCCCAATGAGCGCGACGGGTCTGACTATCACTTCCGCTCCGTCGAACAGTTCCAGGACATGATCGAGCGCGACGAATTTCTTGAATGGGCGAAGGTCTTCAAGAATTTCTACGGCACGCCGCGCAGCGAAGTCGAATCCCGCCTGGTCGCCGGCATGGATGTCGTCTTCGACGTCGACTGGCAGGGCGCCCGCGCCCTCAAGACCATCCGCCCCGGCGATGTTGTCTCGATCTTCATCCTCCCGCCCTCGCTGGCGCAGCTGAAGCAGCGCCTTGAAGGACGTCCGGGCGCTGATCTCAAATCCGTGCAGTCGCGTCTTGATGGCGCCGGTCAGGACATCCTGCGCTGGGGCGAATACGACTACGCAATCGTCAACGACAATCTCGACACAGCTTTCAACGAGATCCGCTCCATCCTCATCACCGAACGCAACAAGCGCGTTCGCGCCTCGCTCGGCATCATGGTCGACAATCTCCTGAAGGACGCTCACGTCGCTACAAAGACGCAAAGCGGCAGCGCATCGGGCGGCAAGTCCTAGGGGCGGACGCCCGGATCGGCGTGGTGGAGATTTCAAACAGCGCGCAATCCATCGATCGTACGGGCGCAATCGCCCTGCGGGACGCTGTCGTTCCGGCCCAGAGAGAGGGCCGGGGACGTCCGGATGCCCCGCTGATTGGCTGCCGCTTCAAGGCGGCTCTAGCGCTCGTCAAAGAGAAACGCGATTCATCCATCGAAGCTGCGCGTCACCCCTCGCAATCGTTTGTCGCCAGCTGGATCACGGAGGCCTTTCACCTCTTGGATCCCCAAGGCCATCGGCGGAAAGGTCGGGCTGTTCATCGCCTGATCCTCTGCGCCGTGCTTGCCTATCTCAGCGACAAGGGACCTAGCGCTCTTCCTCGCATTGGCTTTATGGACGACAGTCTTCGAGAGGACCAAGCCGCTCGATCGCATCGCCCTTCGCGCCGTTGAAGATCGCGACTGCCTCCATGCGGGGGGCGACATGGGCAATATCTCACGCGTGGCAGGGCGGGGATGAGCGGGGGGCGCAATCGCCCCACCTGCTTTCGCGCTTGGGCGTTGAGCGTGTTGGCAGAGCTGGCTTGCGACGTCGTTTGGATTTAGCGGAACTACGGCGCTGGAGGGGCTGGTGCGGCGTAGCTCGCTATCGCGTAGCGCGCCAGGCCGTGGCTAGCTTGCGGAACTCTGTTTGTGTAAGCGTCTCCGCCCGGCGTGTCGGATCGATCCCAGCCGCATCCAGCGCCTCGACCGCCCCCGGCAAGGTTTTCAGCGCCGCGCGCAGCATCTTACGGCGCTGGCCGAACGCGGCGGCGGTGATGCTCTCCAGACCATCAAGATCGACGAAGGCCTCGCCGGAGGGCAAGGGATCGAGCACGACTACGGCGCTGTCCACCTTCGGCGGCGGACGGAAGGCGCCCGGGGGCAAAGTCAGCGCAATGCGCGGCCGCGATGCCGCGTGAGCCAGTACCGACAGCCGCCCATAGTGTTCCTCGTCTGGCGCGGCGCAAATCCGCAGGGCCACTTCCTTCTGGAACATCAGCACCATCGTACCGCGCCAGTCCCCGGCCTTGAGCCATTCCACCAACAGCGGCGTGCCGACATTGTAGGGCAGGTTGGCCACGATCATCGCAGGCAGTTCGCCGCCAACAGCCTTCACCGTCTCGGCGATGTTCACACGTCGCGCATCGCCATGGTGTACATGAAGCTGTCCGCTGCGCGCCTCGGGCCACAGCGCGAGCCCCTCCGCAAAACGGTCGTCCAGTTCGATCGCGATCAGCTTGCCAACGCTGCTGTCCAGCAACGCGCGCGTGAGGCCCCCCGGTCCCGGCCCGACTTCGATGACGGTCTTGCCCTCGACGGCGCCGCCGGCATTCGCGACGCGCTTCAGCAGCGACGGATCGAACAAGAAGTGCTGGCCAAGTGATTTCTTCGCCGCGCCCGGCGTCAGCGGCGTAGTCATTGCGCGGCGGCGCGCGCGTGCGCCATCTCGTCCGCCATCCTGATCGCCGCGATCAGGCTCTCGGCCTTCGCCACACCCGCAGCAGCCGCGTCATAAGCCACCCCGTGATCCGGCGATGTGCGGATGAATGGCAGGCCGAGCGTCACGTTGACGCCGCCCCACATGTCCAGTGTCTTCACCGGGATCAGTCCCTGGTCGTGATACATCGCGATCACGGCGTCGAACCGGCCCGCCCGCGCTTCGTGGAAGATCGTGTCGCCCGGCCGCGCATCCGAAATATCGATCGTCCGCGCGCGCAATTTCACGGCGGCTGGATTGATGATCTCGATCTCCTCTCGGCCGATCTCGCCATCTTCGCCGGCATGCGGGTTGACGCCGCAAAGCCCGATGCGCGGCCGCGCCAGGCCGAAATCGCGCTTCAGCGCTGCATCGATGATCAGCCCAATCTCGACGATCAGCTCGGTGGACAGCGACGGCACAACGCTCGCCAGCGGACGATGGATCGTCGCCAGCGCCACGCGCAGCCCGCCCCCTGCCAGCATCATCACCGGTCGCGGCGCCGCCCCGTCATCTGCCGCCAGCTCCGCCAGATATTCCGTATGCCCCGGATGCCTGAACCCGGCGCGGTAGAGTAGGGCCTTGGCGATTGGATTGGTGACCACCGCCGCCGCCTTTCCACCGCGCGTATGTTCCACGGCCAGACGAATGGACTCGATGACTACCGGCGCGCTCGCCGGATCCGGCTTGCCGGGCGATGCTGGTCCGCCCGGAATGGCCAGCACCGGCAACGCTTCCACAAACGCGCGGCCAGCCTCCGAAGGATTGTTGATCAGAGCGATGCGCCCGCCAGCCGCCGCCATCACTTCGCGCGGCGCGATCACATAGAATGCCCGTCCGCCCTGCGCTTTCACGGTGTCATACGCCTTGAAAGATATCAGCGGGCCGACCCCGGCCGGGTCGCCCATCGTCATCGCAAGCGGAAGAACAGGCGCGGCCATCGCCTAGCGCCGGATGATTGTCGCCTCGCGTTTGAGATCGCGCAGGTAACGTTCGGCGGTAAGGGTCAGCTCCTGGTTGAACAGGCGATCCTTGATCTCGTCGCGAGACGGCAGCTCCGCGCTGCCAGATTTCTTCGCGCAGACATAGAAGACCATCTTGCCCCCGTCCGGCGTGTCGATGATCCCCGTCGACTGACCGACATTGGTCGTCTCCAGCGGCGTGCGGTACGCCGGTGCAATCTGCTGCAGGCCAATCTCATTCATCGGCGTGCGGGTCAGGCCATCGACGCCGTTGACGGCCTTGGCCACGCCGGCGCAATCCGCGGCGTCCGTCTTCACCTTGAGCAGCTTGTCAGTCGCGCCTTCGCCGCGCGCGATTATCTGTTCGAGGTTGAGGATCATCGAGGCGTTGGGATCGTTCGGTTCACGTTTGCCGGCCACCGCGATGACATAGACCCCGCCATCGCTTTCAATCGGCGGCAGGATGGTCGGCACGGTCGGCGCGGTCAGCACGGCCTTCTCGATCTCCGGCGAGCGCATGTCGCCCGGCGACAGCCAGCTGAGGTCGCCGCCCGCCGCGGCGGACGGTGAAGCGGAAAACTGCTGCGCCAGCGTGGCGAAGTCCGCGCCCTGGTTGATGTTGGTGATCAGCGTTTCGGCCCGCGCTTTCGCATTCGTGCGCGACGCCTGGTCAGGCGCGTAGAGAAAAATCTCATAGAGCCGATACTGCGCTTTGCCGAGACCCGCCTCGACGCGATGCAGCATCTCGTCGATGCGAAGCTCCGAGACGCGCACCTGCTTGAAATAGCGACCGCGGATCAGCGCGTTCCAGGCGATCTTCGCCTTTTCCATGTCGCGGACCGAACCTTCGGATACGCCAGCTTGCGCGATGGCGGTGAGGAACTGTTCCTTGGTCAGCTTGTACTGCCGGGCGAGGTCGTTGATGCTTTCGTCGATCTCGGCATCTTCGATTCCACCTTCCTTGGATAGCTTCTTGAACTCGTGAAGCTGCACTTTCTCGTCGATCAGGTCTTCGACCGCCTGTTGTTGAATTTGCGCAAGGATCTGGTCGTCCGGCTGCTGCTCGAAGCGCAGCAGCATCCAGCGCATCCGGTTGCGGACATCCGATTGCGAAATGACCTCGTCGTTCACGGTGGCGACGATGCCGTCGATGGTCTGACCCCGGGCGGCAGCCTGCTGGGGGCCCGGGCCCTGCTGGGCCAGCGCCAGGCCGGCCGACGCCGCCACAACGGCCACTGCAATCGCGATAATTCGTTTCATCCAGACACCCTGAAGGCCCAACCCTGCGGTCAGCTAAAGGCAAAAACATGGCCGATATACCGGCGCGCGGGACCAAATGCGAGCCGCCTAGCGCAGCCGGGGCAATTCGCCCCGGAAACCCCAATTTGGGTGACTAGTCGGCGTCGACGTCGGAAACCCCGCCCAGACCGGTCAGAACGAACAGGAATCTGATCGATTCGGACGGTCCCAACGTCCTGTCGCGGGCGCCGGACCGCTCATAGGCGAGTTGGAAGAAGGAACATTCATCCCGATAGGCGATCCCGAGCGACAGGCGGATGTCCTGCCTCTGGGTGATGTTCCGGGTCTGCGTCATGATCGCGGACCAGTTGTCGGTCATCTTGAACTGGCCGGTCCAGACCAGGCCTTCGTCCTCGACCCCTGCGGCGTTCTCGGCAACCTTGAAATACCGGGCCGAGCCGTTGAACCGCCAGATGTTGGCCCCGGCGTCCACGTCCATCCGTTTGACCTCATACTCCTCGTCAACACGGAAGCGGGCGCCCACATTGATGATCTGGCCGAGATCCGCGCGAACGGACGCCACATAATCGGATTCTTCGCCAGCCAGGTTGTTAAGATCGTTGAAAGCTGGGTCCGCATCCTCGCGCCAGCGCTTGCCCACAAGCGTGCTAAGCTCGACGTCCTTGCCGATCTTCGCGGTTGCGCTGACGCCCACTGACGCGCGCGCGCCGCCTTCCCAGAGATCATAATTGCTGACGGCGTTGGGGCGGAAAAGATTGGTCTCGTCAGCCTCGAACACGAGCGAGTCTTCGTTCGGGATGCCGTCATCATTCGCATCCGGCGTGCCGTAGGCCACCATGGCGATCGGCTCGACGATAATATCCATGTTCTCGCCGCGATTGATCAGCGGATAGCTGACCTGCGCGCCAGCCACGCCGAGCACGCGCGAAACATCTCGCTCGCCGGCGGCGCTACCATCGTCGATGCGATAGAAGTCGCCGCGGCCAAGCCCGAATGGCTCAACCATGAAGCCGGGGCCAACAACGTATTGCGCCCGCCAGTCCGCGCTGGCCGTTGCACGGGCCGTGTCCATCGTCAATTGACCGGTGGGATACAGCGCGCTGACGTTTGGCAGCCGCGTTTGCGTGTCACGCAGCAGGCCGACCGCGCTGAAATCGGTCGCCAGCTGGCCGCCAGCTGGCCCGAAGTCGAAAACCTTTTCGGCGAACACGGACGGCACGACTTTGGGGATCTGCGCATCGTCTTCGCCCGAGCGCAGCCCCTGGAACAGGAACGTGCCTGCTTCAAAGTAGAAGTCAGGCTGTTGGCCGGTGGCGTAGACCTGCGTCAACAGTTGGCGCGGTTGGCTCGCGAAAAGCCCGCGCAGGTCATCCTCGCCGTCGATGTCGTAACGCCGGTCGTACAGGTCGTCCGTCTGGCGCTCGACGCCGAAGCCCCATTTCCAGTCCTGGTTGATGTCGAAACGGCCGACTGCATAGAGGTGGCTGCGCCAGGTTTGGTCGTCGAACTTGTCGCCGTCCGAGTTGAAGTCCTGTTCATAAGTGAAGCTGCTCTCCGCCTGCACGAAACCTGAGAAGAAACGCTTGCGGAAGTCGACCTTCACCAGCGGATTGACGTTAGTCGACACCATCGGGCTGATCGTCACGTCTTCCGACGGCGAGATCACGAGATAGTAGGGCTGCTCGTAGAACGGGCCGATTTTCGACGAGATCCCGAGGTCGGGCGCCATCAGGCCCGAGCGTCGTTCCGAATTCGGATCGGGGTGGGCGAACCATGGCACATACAGCACCGGCACGCCGGCAACCTCCAGGACGGCGTCCTGGTAGGTGATCATCTGGTCTTCCTGGTCCAGCATCGCCCGGCGGGCGCGCAGGACCCAGGTGGGATCGCGATGCTGTTCGATGCAGATCGGACAGTTGGTGAAGACCACCTGCTCCATCGCGTTCTTTGTGGCGTCGGTGCGCACGGCCGACGACGCCGTCACCAGCGAGTTCCCGGACAGTCGCGCTGAGAAGCGGGTCGCGAAGCCATTGCGAAAATCTTCGTCCGCTTCGATCTCGTCGGCGAACTGCACCTGGCCGGTGCCGTCGGAAATCTGCACGTGGCCTTGCGCGCGCATCGTTTCACTGTTGCGATCGTAAACCACGCGGTCGGCCAGCAGCGTGCGATTGCCGATACGGATTTCGACGTTGCCCGATGCGGTTACAATGCTGGTGTCCTGGTCTTCCTCGATCGTGTCCGCCTGCAGGACGATGTCTTCGTCGCCTGCGGATGTGGATGATGGAGTCGGCGCGGGGGGCGCCACAGGCGTTTGCTGCGCATAGGCCGCGCTGCCCGCCGAAATGGCGACAGCGGCGACGGACGCGAGGCAGGTAAGCCGCAACACCATCACTCTCCCCTCGCGAACTGATTGCGAGCGACTCCCAGCGCCAAACCGATACGCAAAGGCCGGTAAGGCGTAAAGGCGGTCAGCGGTTTTCCCCAAGTCCGGCCTGTAGCGCGGCGCCAGAGCCACATCAAATGCGCTGTATTACCTGCAGGAAAGGCCAGTATTCAGCCGTCTTCGGCGTGGGCCAGCAACGTCAGAACCGCAAACAGGGCAAACAGGGGCGGGCACCATGCGGCGGCTTCCGGGCTCGTCGCGCCCGAAGCCGACATGCCCGCTGCAAGGCGTGTCACAAAGAACAGTACGAAACCTGCCAGCGCCCCAGCGCCGATCAATTGTGAAAGCCCGCCGGACCGTGCCAGCCGTAGACAAACGACCGCGCCGATCAGCGCCATCGCCAACATGAACAAAGGCGTCGCCAGAAGCCCGTGGAATTTAAGGACATAGGCATTCACTTCCATTCCGGCGGATCGCCCGGCGTCGATGAACGAAGGCAGTTCCCAGAACGGAATGGTTTTGGCCGATGCAAAGCGTGTCAGTAGCGTGTCGCTTCTCAGATTGGTCGGCAGGGCGAGATTGGCCTCGCGCCGGACGTCGCCTCCAAGACGATTTTCGACGACGGCTGTGAGCTGCCAGAAGCCCGGTGTCAGTTCGGCGCGCTCGGCGTCGATCCGGTGGGTGAAGACGCGATCAGCGCGTCCGCCCGGCCCGGGCCGGAAGTACCAGAAAGTGACGTTCTCAAGCGCCCGCCCGCGCCCGACGACTCCCCGCCCATGGATGATCGCCTGGCCATTGGGATTTTCATCTGCAACGGAGCCTGTTTCGTCCGCCGCATTCGCCTGAAGGTCGCCCTGGCTGAGCCAGACGCCATTTGTTTCGATCGGCGCGTTGCCGAGCAGGCGGTCGCGCTCGGCCTGGAAGTCCTGGTTGAGCCGGGTTGCGAGCGGATCGATGATCATCACCATCGACGCGCCAACCACCACCGCCAGAACCATCACAGGCCCAAGAAAACGCCACGCCGACACGCCTGCCGCCCGTACGGCCGGTATCTCGCTGCGCCGGCTGAGCTGCGAATAGGTCAGGATCGACCCGACGAGCATGGCGAAGGGCAGGGTTTCCAGCAGAAGACCCGGCGTCTTCATCAGTGTCAGCTTGAACGCCGTCTCGATTCCGATTTCCGTCCGGCTGCCGACCGTCCGCACCTGCTCGACGACGTCCACCAGAAGGATCGCGAGCAGGATGATCCCCAGCGTCATCATAAGCGAGATGAGGCACTGGACGAAGATGTAACGTTGAATGCGCCCGGCTATGACCATCGCTAGGCGGTCCTAAGCTTCGGCGCTGCACGCAGACGCCTGCGCTGCAACGCCGGAACCACGAAGTAGAAGAAACCGACAAGCGCGATCACAAACATCGGCAGTAGGTATTGCAGGAAGTTCAGCTCTGAATCATCTGCTGCCGCCGCCGTCGTCTGGAACGCCATAAGACGTAGTAGAACCGCGCCTGCCGAGGCCATTGCGATCCGCTTGGCATACCCCCGCCGGTTGAAGTCCCCGCCCAGCACCGAATAGATCGCCAGCATCGCCATCGCGATATTCAGCAACGGCGCCGCCATCCGCGCATGGCCTTCCGCCTGGAACGCTTCGGCGTTTTTCACGTCGTAGTAATTGTTCATGTCCGGGAAGAAGAGTTCGGGCAGGAAGCGGTCCGACTCCTCCATCACGATCGCCTTCTGGTCGTTGACGAAGGCGCTCAGCTCCAATGGGGATTGCTGGAAGGTCAGCGCCTCCAGCGCGCCGTTGGCGCGGAGCGTCTGGCGTTGCCCGTCGCGCAGGATCAGCGTCGGCCTGCCCTCGACTTCCGAAACAAATGCGGTCTTGGCGATGAAGGTCGCCTCGTTCTTCGGATCGCGGCTGTCGCTGGCGACGAGGAAGCTGATCTCCGATCCATTCACCTGTCCGGCGAAAGTCGTCAGCCCCTCGCCATGCGTCATGAACATGCCCTCGCGCACAAGGGAGGAGGCAAGGTCGGTCGACGCCTCCGACACCGTCTGGCGGAGTTCTCGCGACGCGGCCGGCTGTATCCACAGGTTGAGCCCGAGATGGATGATCGCCGCCAGCGTGGCCAGTCGCAGCACGGGCGAGGCGACCTGCCAGTTAGACATGCCCGAGGCCTGCGCCACCACCACTTCATTGTCACGGTGGAACGCATTTAGGGCGGCTGCCGTTGCGATAAACAGCGCGATCGGCATGAGTAGGGAGATGATCTGCGGCGTCGCCAGCACCGACACCCACAAATAGACCACAACCGACTGGCGATTCTCGACGATCAGATCCAGCCGATCCTGCGCAAGGCCTTGCGTCAGAAGCGCAATAAGCGCAAGACCGCCGACGATTGCCAGCAGGGTTCTCAACACGTTCCGAAAGAGATAGCGCTGAAACCCTGACATGCGGAAACCCAAGGACGGCGCCTGGCGCCAGAGGCATGGCCTCGCGGCCAGGCCAAGTGCTAGCGGTGTCCGGGGCGTACGTCGATGACCGTGTGTAGACAATAGTCAGGGCTGAATATCTCCATGCAAATCAAGTTTTCAGCGGAACCCGCGGGCGATGCTGTCGCCTACCTTGCTTACGAAGGCGACAAGGGGGTCGAGTTCGCAGCTGACCTCGACAAGTCCGCCGAAGCCGCCATGCGGCGCGCTATCGCCGCCGGTTCATTCAAGGGCGGCGCAGGGCAGGTGGTCGAGATCCTTGCCCCGGAATGGAGCGACGCTTCGCGCGTGATGATCGTCGGCGTCGGCAAGAAGACAGCCGTCAGCGAGCTGGGCTGGCAGAAGGCGGCCGCAACGCTGGTGAAGCGCCTGCTGACCAGCGGCGCCAAATCTCTATCGATCGTCGGCGCGCCCGATCGCGGCGTAGCAGCGAACCTCGCCTTCGGCGCCCGTCTCGCTGGCTATCGCTTCGACCAGTACCGCCTCAACCTGAAGACCGACAAGAAGCCGACTCTCGCCAGCGTCTCCGTCGTCACCGACAGCGCCGCCGGCGCGCGGTCGGACTACGCTCCGCTCTCCGCCAAGGCCGAGGGCGTTGAACTCGCGCGCAACCTCGTCTCCGAACCTCCAAATGTGCTCCATCCGGAAAGCTATGCCGAGCGCATCGAGGAACTCTCCGAGCTCGGCCTTGAGATCGAAGTGCTCGACGTGGCGGCTATGACAAAGTTGGGCATGGGCTCGCTGGTTGGCGTCGGCCAAGGCTCGGTGCGAGGCTCGCGTCTCGTCGTCCTCAAATGGATGGGTGGCAAGGACAAGAAAGCCGCCCCCGTCGCGCTCATCGGCAAGGGCGTCACCTTCGACACGGGCGGCATTTCGCTGAAGCCCGGCCCCGGCATGCAGGACATGAAGGGCGACATGGGCGGCTCGGCCGCTGTTGTCGGCGCGATGATGGCAATCGCTAAGCGGAAAGCGAAGGCCAACGTTGTTGGCCTCGTCGGCCTCGTCGAGAACATGCCGGACGGCAACGCCCAGCGGCCCGGCGACATCGTACGCGCCGCCGCAGGCAAGACGATTGAGATCCAGAACACCGATGCGGAAGGCCGCCTCGTCCTTTGCGACGTGCTCTGGTACGCGCAGAAGAAGTTCAATCCGAAGGCGATGGTCGATCTCGCAACGCTCACCGGCGCCATCATCGTTTCGCTCGGCAACGAACATGCGGGCATCTTCTCGAACAGCGACGATCTCGTCGCCAAGCTCACGGCCGCGGGCAAGGCCGAAGGCGAGCCGATTTGGCGCCTGCCGCTCGGCCCCGGCTACGATAAGCAGATCGACAGCGAAGTTGCGGACATGCGCAACATCGGCAATGCCGGCAATGCAGGCTCGATCACGGCCGCGCAGTTCTTGCAGCGTTTCGTCGACGAAGGACGCGCCTGGGCCCACCTCGACATCGCCGGCACCGCCTGGAAGCCCGGCAACGACAATCCGCTGGAGCCCACCTGGGCCACCGGCTGGGGCGTGCGCATCCTCGACCGGTTCATCGCCGATAATTACGAGGACTAATACATGGCGGCCGCGGAGTGGTGGTTCTACCACATCGAGCACACGTCGCTCGACGCGGCCATCGCCCCGCTGATCGAGAAATGCCTCGATCGCAGGTGGCGCGTCCTCGTCGTCGGCCATGACGACACACTCGAACGTCTGAACAAGACGCTCTGGACCTTCCGTGAGGATTCTTTCCTTCCCCACGGTCGCGCCCGCACGGATGCGAACAAGCATCCTGTCCTGCTTTCCACCGAAGCCGTCCCCGCCAACAACGCCAAGGTCGCGCTTCTGCTTGACGGTTCCGACGCCGACGCGAACCTGTTCGAGCGCGTGATGGTTGTGTTCGACGGCGGCGACGAAACCGCTCGCGCCAAGGCCCGCCAGCAATACAAGGCCGCAACAGACGCAGGCGGCGCCGCCCGGTATTTCCAGCAGGAGCGCGGCGGCGCCTGGAAGGAATTCAAGCGCCCGGAACCTGCCGCGCCGCAAGCCTGAAGGCGACTAGGCTGTAGACTCATAATGTCGAAGCCATAATCGCACGGAAGCGAGCTTTGCCATGGCCAGATAGTTCAGGGCGTGGCGATGGAAGCGCGTGCAGATATGGCGGAACTGCTTGAGCTTGTTGAAGAAGCGCTCGATCAGATTGCGTTGTTTATAAAGGCGCTTTGAGTAGGTGATGTCCTGGACCCGCTGCGATTGGGGTGGAATGCAGGCGCGGCAGTCCTGGTCTTCGATCACCTCTCGGATCCAGTCACTGTCGTAGGCTCGATCTCCCAGCACGACAGCGCCTTTGGGGAGATCATTGAGGAGCAGATCCGCCATTGGCGCGTCATGGGCCTGGCCGGGTGAGAGTTCGAGCTGCACAGGCAGGCCATTACCGATGACCCGGGCGTGAAGCTTGGTGGTCAGCCCTCCACGACTTCGACCGATACAAGCGTCTCCAGTCTGTTTTTTTGGGCGGCAGCTTGCTGGTGCACGCGCACAATCGTTGAATCGATCATCTGCACTTTGCCGTCGTGGGCGGCGATGATGGCGTCCATCAGACGATCCCAAACTCCCGCTTTTCGCCAGCGATTGAAGCGATTGTAGACCGTCGTCGGTGGTCCAGCGCTCCGGCAGGTCCGCCCAGGGCGAACCCGAGCGCAGGACCCAGAACATCCCGTTCAACACTCGCCGGTCGTCAACCCGGGGCACTCCGCGCGGCTTGTTGGGAAGCAGCGGCTGGATCACCTTCCACTCAAAGTCCGTCAGATCATATCGCGCCATCACCAATCTCCCTCACGGGAGTGAATCACGCTTCGCGCCGACTGCCAGCGGATTTATGAGTATGCAGCCTAGTCTGCTAGCGCCGCCGCATTGCCGCGGATGATCTGGGCGAGGGCCCCTCACGTCCGCCAGCGCTTCCTTCATTGACAGATAGCCTTCCTCGACCGTCTTGTCGTATTTCTTCCAGTCGCGCAGTTCGACGCCCCGCAACTCAGGCGCGATCAGGATGTCCGTGATCGCGCGATGCTGGTTGGGGTTCATGCTGACCGTCGCCGCGCGCATCAGCAGGTTGGCGATGGGCGGCGCAGACTTGAAGCCATGCTTGAGCGTCCACCCGAAGAAGCCGGGCGGATCGATGAAATCGTCAGCCGACAATCCTTCTGGCGCCGCCGCCACATCGACCCCGATGATCCGGCCACGATGCGCTTCGCGCATCACGTCGACAGGGAAATTGTTCAGCACGGCGCCATCCACCAACACCTGCTTGTGCGACACCACCGGCGGCAGGATGCCAGGCAGGGAGATCGTTGCGCGCAACGCATCGCGCAGCAGACCCTGCGTATGTACCTGGAAGGTGCCCTGCGTGAGGTTGGTCGACACTGCAAAGAACGGCACCGGCAGATCTTCGATCAGCCTGTCGCCAAAATGCTCTTTTAGTCGGGCGTCCACCTTGTGGCCTTTCACGAGGCCGACCACAGGCAGTCGATAGTCCGACAGCGGATTGGTCTCGACGAACGCCTTGTGGATGCGGCGATGAATTTCTTCGTCATCCCAGCCACAAGCCATCGCCGCGCCAACAATCGCACCCATAGACGCGCCGCCGATGAAGTCGACCGGGCAATTGGCTTCGCGTAGGGCGCGGATTACGCCGATATGTGCATAGGCCCGCGCACCGCCGCCGGACATGACAAGGCCAACTGACTTGCCTGACATGGTGCGCGACAACCGCCGCGCATCGTGCTCGTCCATCTGGTTCCAGTGGAAAGCGCGCGTCGCTTCCGTCGCTTCCATCCACTCCGCCGTCGATGTGACCTGTCGCTCGCCGCCGTGATGCAGCAGCACAAGGTCGACCAGTCGGAACTGGCGGGCAGGTGAAGGATCGTCTGGCAGCAATGGCTTTGACGGTCGTGCGTCGGCGCGCGCGAATAGCCAGATGCGATCCGAATGGCGCTGGGTCATTTTGAACCACGGCGTGTCGCCCAGCGTGGATAGCAGCAACACGATATCGTTGCGCATCTCCAGCTCGTCGAAATAGGTCGCCGGCATGCCTACGGCTTCCTCGCCCACAATGGCGACCCGCATGCCCATGCCCTGCAACTCCGTCGACAGCGTCCGCGCGCGCTGTTTCAGGTCGATGGTAGGCGAGGCTGCAACAAGTCCGAACACGCGCGGCTCTGACGACCTGCCGGTTTTCTTCCGCGCCTGCCGCATGCGGATCATGATCACCCGCGTCAGCCGCTCCAGGATCTGCGGATCGGACTTCACGAGGTTCATGAACCCCTGCCGCGACATCGACAGAAGCTCAGTGTCGCGCAGCGCAAACACCGCATTCTCGTGCGGCTCGCCTGCGATCATGGACATCTCGCCCACCGGCTCGCCGGCCCGGATATGGCCCAGCAACTCCATCTTGCCGTTGGCGCCCACCCGGAACGCGCCCAGCGACCCCGACAGCACGAAATAGATCTGGTCCGAGGGTTCGCCCGGCCCGAACAGCTGCCAGCCGCCCGGCAGGCCGAAATACTTGGTGTGGTCCTCCGCAGCCTTTAGCGCGCGCGGCGGGGCATCCCTCAGGAAGGGCACCGACTTCAGCGTCGGGAGCAGCGGCGGCGCCTCGGCCGCCTTGTCCTTTGTCTTCAAGCCCATGGATCGACCCGACCCGAAATCGTTACCCGCTCCAGCGCCAACATAAACGCACAACCCTGAAAGAAAGGTTGGGGCGACGTGATATCCGCGCGTGCGGCTGTCTTGCCACCTAGCCCTCCCGTGACCTTAATGCCCAGAATCAGCAAATACGGCGGGGCGCAATGGCGCGACTACATTCTCAGGTAAGTGCGTCCTCGGAGCGTTTTCAAGGCAATGCTGCTGCAATGCAGCGGCTGGTGGCCGAGCTGCAGGAGAAGACGGCGAAAGCAGCGCTCGGCGGGCCAGAAAGTTCGCGCACGCGGCATTCGGCGCGCGGCAAGTTGCTCCCCCGTGAGCGCATTGAACAGCTTGTCGATCCTGCCTCGCCCTTCCTGGAACTATCGCCGCTCGCTGCGGAAGGCATGTATGACGGCGAGGCGCCGGCCGCCGGCGTCCTCACCGGTATCGGCCGCATTTCCGGCCGGGAATGTGTCATTGTTCGCAACGACGCCACCGTGAAAGGCGGCGCCTACTTCCTGATGACCGTGAAGAAACATCTCCGCGCTCAGGAAGTCGCCCTCGAGAATCACCTTCCGTGCGTCTATCTCGTGGATTCGGGCGGCGCGAATCTGCCGCACCAGTCCGAAGTCTTCCCCGACCGCGAACACTTCGGCCGCATCTTCTACAACCAGGCCAATATGAGCGCTCGCGGCATTCCGCAGGTCGCCGCCGTCATGGGATCGTGCACTGCCGGCGGCGCCTACGTCCCAGCCATGTCGGACGAGACTGTCATCGTGCGCAAGCAGGGCACTATCTTCCTCGGCGGCCCGCCGCTGGTGAAAGCCGCCACCGGCGAGATCATCTCGGCTGAGGATCTGGGCGGCGCCGATGTGCACGCTCGCCGCTCGGGCGTCGCCGACCATTACGCCGCCAACGACGCCCATGCGCTCGAGATCGTCCGCGACATTGTGAAGAACTTCAATCGCCCCAAGCACGTGAAGCTCGACGTGCGCGATCCGCGTCCACCCGCCCATAGCCCCGCCGAGCTCGAAGGCGTCGTTCCGCTCGACGCCCGCGAACCCTACGACGTCCGCGAAGTCATCGCGCGTCTTGTCGATGGTTCGGAATTCGACGAGTTCAAGAAACTCTACGGCGAAACGCTTGTCACCGGCTTTGCCCATCTGAACGGCTTGCCGGTCGGCATCGTCGCCAACAATGGCATCCTGTTCTCCGAAAGCGCTCAGAAAGCCGCGCACTTCATCCAGCTCTGCGACCAGCGCGGCATTCCGCTGGTGTTCCTGCAGAACATCACCGGCTTCATGGTCGGCTCGAAATATGAAACCGGGGGTATCGCCAAGGACGGCGCGAAGATGGTCACTGCCGTCGCCACCGCCCGCGTGCCCAAATTCACCATCGTCATCGGCGGCAGCTATGGCGCGGGCAATTACGGCATGTGCGGCCGCGCCTATTCGCCCCGTTTCCTCTTCATGTGGCCCAACGCTCGCATCTCGGTAATGGGCGGCGAACAGGCCGCCAGCGTGCTCGCCACGGTGAAACGCGACGCGATGGAAGCCAAGGGCGAGACCTGGGCCGCCGAGGCCGAAGCGAAGTTCAAGCAACCGATCCGCGATCTCTACGAACGCGAAGGCTCTCCCTACTTCTCCACCGCCCGGATGTGGGACGACGGCGTGATCGCTCCTGCCGACACCCGCCGCGTTCTCGCTCTCGCGCTCTCTGCTTCGCTGAATGCGCCGCATGGCCGTGCTGCGAACCGCGAACCCGCTTTCGGCGTTTTCAGGACGTAACTCGTAGGCTCATGAACGCCGAAGCCCTCAATGCTCTCGATCAGGTCGTCGCCATCGCGCGGGAGAGGGCAGGCGATCGGATTCCGGTTGTTGGCGTCGCCGGGCCACAGGGCTCAGGCAAGACTACGCTTGTCGCGGCGCACGCTGCGGCGCATCGCCAGACGGCGCACTTTTCGCTCGACGATGTCTACCTCCCGGCGGGTTATCGCCGCTTGCTCGCGCAGAGCGTCCACCCTCTGTTCGAAACCCGCGGCCCGCCCGGCACGCATAACATCCTTCAGTTCAACGAAACCCTGGACGAGCTGCTCGAAGCCGGCGAGGGCGCGCAGACATTCCTCCCCGCCTTCGACAAGATCGCCGACAACCCCGTCCATGCTATGCGAAAACCCGTCTTTCGCGGCAGGCCGTCGGTCATCCTGGTTGACGGCTGGTGTCTCGGCGCCTTGCCGCAGGCTCCCGAACAGCTCGCCATCCCGGTCAACGATGTCGAAGCGAAGCAAGACGCCGCCTCCACCTGGCGCCGCGAGATCAACGACAATCTCGCCGGCGCCTATCAGCATGCTTTCGCCCGCCTGGATGCGATCCTTTACCTCCGCGCCCCGTCCTTCGCCGTCATCCACGACTGGCGCTGCCAGCAAGAGGAGGGTCTGCTCGGCCGTGCGCTTAACGACGCCGACCGTCAACGTGTCGGTCGTTTCATTGCGCATTTCGAGCGCATCACCCGCCACATGATGGATGGCGGCCGCCGCGCCGATATCGAAGTCCAGCTCGACGACCGGCGCAACGTGACCGAGGTCAAACACATCCTGCAGCCGTTGCGCTAGGTGACGAGCGACGCCCACAGGTCTACATCACTCCAGAATACGCCAGACAAAAGCGGAGAGCCCCATGGCCTATGAGAACATCCTCCTCGATGTGTCGCCGGAAGGCACAGCCGTTCTCACGCTGAACCGACCCGAGAAGCGCAACGCCTTCAACGCCCCCACCATCGATGAGCTCTCTGACGCCTTCGAGACCCTCTCGAAGAATCCTGAGTGCCGTCTCCTGCTGATCCGTGGCGCAGGTCCCGTCTTCTCCGCAGGCGCGGATCTCGAATGGATGCGCGCCGCCTCGCATTATTCCGAGCGCGAGAATGAGGAAGACGCCTACGCCATGGCCGAGATGCTGCGCCAGCTGTTCGAATTGCCGCAGATCACCATCGCGCTGCTGCATGGCGCCGCCATGGCGGGCGCCTGCGGCCTCGCCGCCGCTGCCGACATCGCCATTGCACGCAAGGGTACGATCTTCTCATTCTCTGAAGTGAAGCTCGGTATCTTGCCCGCCACCATCTCGCCCTACGTGATAAACGCCATCGGCCCGCGCTGGGCGCGCATGCTGTTCGTCACCGCCGAACGCTTCGAGGCGGATTTCGCCGCGAAAATCGGCCTGATCCATCACGAGGTGGAAGACGAAATGGCGATGGAAAAGCTGGTCGAGCACTATGCCGATCTCGCCTATGCGGCTTCTCCCGAGGCCGTCGCCGACACGAAGGATCTTGTCTCTCGCGTCACTGGAGAAGTCATCGACTCGAGCCTCGGCCACCTTACGGCCAAACGCCTCGCGCATCGTCGCGTCAGCACGCTTGGCAAGGAGGGCCTCTCCGCCTTCCTTGAAAAGCGCAAGCCGAGTTGGGCGCGCTAGGCGCCCACGAAGGGGGACATGTCTCGCCGCCTCAAGCTCGAAGCGTGGCTGCATGCGCGGCGTGAAGCCTGGCGCGCAGCCTTCGCGCGCGGCCCGGTCACCAGCTTCATCTTCGAGTTCGTATCGTTCGGCGTGAAGCAGGCATGGGCTTGCCTGTTCGGCGGTCTGATGTTGGCCCTGCTGGTCGGTAGCTTCCTGTTCTATCCGACCAATGCGGCGCTTGCGCGTTATGATTTTCTCACGCTCGCCGCGCTCGCCATCCAGGCCGCCATGCTCGCGATGCGGCTGGAGACGTGGGAGGAGGCGCGCGTCATCTTCGCCTTCCATCTCGTCGGCACGATCATGGAAATCTTCAAGACCGGCGCCGGGTCCTGGATCTATCCGGAAGGCTCGTTCTTCCGCATCGCGGGCGTACCATTATTTTCCGGTTTCATGTACGCGGCGGTGGGCAGCTATCTCGCGCGTGTCTGGCGCATCTTCGCATTCCGCTTCGAACGGTTTCCGCCGCTCTGGCTGCAGGGCGTGCTGGCGGCTGGCGTCTATGCCAACTTTTTCACCCACCACTACATGCCGGACATGCGCCTCGGCTTGTTTGCCTTCAGCCTGATCATTTATGCGCCTTGCGTCGTCTATTTCCGGCCAGACAGGCATGAGCGCTTCATGCCGCTCGCCGTCGGGTTGTTGCTGGTTGCGCTGTTCGTCTGGTTTGCCGAGAATCTCGGCACATTCGCCCGCGCGTGGGTCTATCCAAGTCAGGACGATGGCTGGCATCCCGTCTCTCTGGACAAGCTGGGCGCTTGGTATTTGTTGATGATCATCAGCTTCGTGCTGGTGGCGGCCGTCCATCGCGGCGCGGGACGGCAGGAGGGGCAGGGACGATGAGCGGGGAAATCGAAGCCGCAGGCGCGGCCATTACGGCCGGTCTGGTCGCTGGCGCGATCGATGGACCAAAGCCGCATGGCGAAGCCGTGCACGGGCCTTGCGCCAATTGCGGGGCGGAGCTCCACGGAAACTTCTGCGCAGCGTGCGGCCAGCCCGCCCATGTGCACCGAACGCTTGGCCACATGGTCGAGGAATTCCTGCACGGCCTTCTGCATTTCGATACGCGCGCGTGGCGCACCCTGCCGATGATCATTTTTCGTCCGGGCACGCTGACCCGCGACTACATCCACGGCAAACGCGCCAGGTTCATCTCGCCGCTGGCGATGTTCCTTCTCGCCGTCTTCACCATGTTCGTGGTCTTCGCCTTCGCCGGCGGCGCCAGCGTGGGCGTCGATGCACCGGCGGCCCGTGGCGAACTGGCCGCGGCGATCCAGGAAACACGGGCAGACCTGGCGGCGGGAGTCCGCACATCGCAAATGGAAACTGCTGCAGATAGCGCGGCAGACGGGCCGGCCGACGAAGACCACGCCACCGAGGTCTCGGCCTATGACCAGATCGCCCGCGCCGCGCGCGAAGAAAGGTTCAAGATCCAGACGGGATGGCCTGATCTCGACAAGAAGATCAAGCACAAGCTCGAAAATCCTGAACTTGCCATCTACAAATTCCAGAACGCGGCCTACAAGTTCGCCTTCCTGCTGGTGCCGATCTCGCTGCCCTTCCTGTGGCTGTTGTTCTTCTGGAAACGCGGCCTGGCCTTGTTCGATCACACGGTCTACATTCTCTATTCGCTGTCTTTCGTGTCTATGCTCTTCATTGTAGCGTCACTGGTATCGGCCGTGCCCGTTCTATTTGAATGGCTGGCGCCATTCCTGATGCTGGCAATTCCGGTCCACACCTTCTTTCATCTGAAAGGCTCCTACAGTCTCGGCTGGTTCTCGGCGCTGTGGCGCACGCCGGTGCTCTTGACGTTCGCCGCGATCTCGCTGGCGATCTTCCTGGTTGCGATCCTGGCGCTCGGCTTTGTGGGCTGAGTGATTCGTTCCTGTCGCAGAGGAACGGACAAGATTACGAAAACGCTTCCTTCGTTTCGCGGCGCGTCCTAACTTCCCGTCATGTTTTCATCGATCCTGATCGCCAACCGCGGCGAAATTTCACGACGCATCATGCGAACCGCCCGAAAGCTCGGCTTGCGGACGATCGCGGTCTATTCCGACGCTGACATGGAAGCGGCGTTCGTGCGCGAGGCCGACGAAGCCGTATGGATCGGGGCGGCTCCCGCCGCAGAAAGCTATCTGAAGGGCGACCGTATCATCGAGGCTGCGCTCGACACTGGCGCCGAGTGCATCCATCCGGGCTATGGCTTCCTGTCGGAGAATGCGGGCTTCGCCGAAGCCGTGGGCAGGGCCGGTCTCACATGGATCGGTCCTCCGCCGTCAGCCATCCGTGCGATGGGCCTCAAGGACGCCGCCAAGGCGCTGATGGAAAGGAATGGAGTGCCCGTTACGCCCGGCTATCACGGCGAAGACCAGAGCCTGAAGACACTTAAGGCGGCCGCGAAAACGATTGGCTTTCCGGTCCTTATCAAGGCTATCGCCGGCGGCGGTGGCCGCGGCATGCGCCGTGTCGACAGCGCAGACGATTTCGACGCCGCGCTCACCAGCGCCCAGCGTGAAGCGAAAGCCAGCTTCGGCGACGATCGCGTCCTCGTCGAGAAATTCATCGAGAGCCCGCGTCACATCGAAGTGCAGGTCTTTGGCGACAGCCACGACAATTACATCCACCTCTTCGAGCGCGACTGCTCGCTCCAGCGCCGCCGGCAAAAGGTGATCGAGGAAGCGCCCGCGCCTGGCATGAGCCTTGCCGTCCGCAAGGCGATGACCGACGCCGCGCTCATGGCCGCCCAGGCTGTCGGCTATCGCAACGCAGGCACGATCGAATTCATCGTCGATGGCTCCGGCGTTCTGCGTCCTGACGGTTTCTGGTTCATGGAAATGAACACGCGCCTGCAGGTCGAACACCCGGTGACCGAATTTATCACCGGTCTTGACCTCGTTGAGCTGCAGTTGAAAGTCGCCGCCGGCGGAAAACTCCCCGCCCAGTCGGAGATCAAGCTCAATGGCCACGCCGCCGAAGCGCGGCTTTGCGCTGAAGACCCCGCGCGCGGCTTCTTGCCGTCGTCCGGGTTCCTCGAAGTCTTCGATCTCTCCGCCTTCCTTGATGAAGCGCCGGGTGGCGGCGTCACGCTTCGTCTCGACAGCGCGGTCGAAGAGGGCGATGTCGTGCCCGCCGCGTATGACAGCATGATCGCCAAGGCCATCGCCCATGCGCCCACGCGCGATGGCGCGCTTGACGCGCTTGGTCAGGCCCTGCGTGAAGCTGAAGTCTGGCCGGTTACAACCAACGCCGCCATGCTGGCCAACCTGCTCGACCATCCCGATTTCCGTGAAGGCGTCGCCACCACAAATCTCGTCGAAGCCAATCTTGATGAACTCGCCGAGCCAGACGACGCTGAGCACGCCGACGCGCTCATCCTCGGCGCCGTGGGTCTGCGCGACCTCAACCCGGTCAACGTCTCTGACCCGTGGGACATGCCCGACGGCTTTCGCCTCAACGCTTCGCCACGCGCCACCTACCTATTCGACATCGAGGGCGAAACGCGTTCGGTGAAGCTCAATCAAGCCAACGGCGCCGAACGCGCCCACATCTATGGCGACAGTTTCGAGATCAGTCTTGAGACCGTCCGGCTTGGCGATGGCGTCGTCATCTCCGGCGCGATTGATGGCGCTGAAGTCTTCGGCGTCGTCCGCGCGCTGGCCGACGGCCCCGTACTCTTCAGTCGCGGCCGCGCTATCGCTTTGCGCAGTCCGGAATTTGGCGCCGCCCTGGAAGGCCTCGCCGCCGGTGACGACATTCGCTCGCCAATGCCCGGCAAGATCCTGGACGTTAAGGCGACGGCCGGACAGGACGTGAAGAAGGGTGATCCGCTCGTGGTCATGGAAGCCATGAAGATGGAACACACGCTCACAGCCCCGCGCGATGGCAAGGTTGCCGAAGTATCCGCAACCGCCGGCACGCAAACGGCTGAAGGCGTCGTGCTGGTCAAACTCGAACCGGTCCCGGAATAGCAGCCGGCTGCGGGCCGATTTGGGAATTGTTCATCTAGACTGCGGCACACTGCCCGTCAGCAGTCACACAACCGAATTCATCTTCCACGGCCAAATCCAGCCACATTCCCCCACGACCCTCTGGCTGGTTAGGACACTGAGCTCCCCGGGACGGATCGCGAGCCATGCCCGCATTTCTTCTGTTTGCCGTTACGTGGGCCGGTCTGCCCCCCGAGCAGGCGCTGGAGCGTGCGCTCGATGCGGCCGAGCCGCCCGCCGCCCTGCGCGCCGCTTTCCACGCCACGCTCACCGCCGGCAACGCCGTCCGTCGCATCGAGTTCGACCCTTACGCCGATCCCGCCAACCGCTTCCGCGTCACGCTGTCTCACGGCTCTAATGACGAACTCGACGCCGTTGTGCAGGGGTGGCGAGACGAGAGGCAGGCCGACGCCCGTCTCTTCGCAGACGATCTCCGGGTCAGCCTGGGCGACGCTCGCATCGCCGGCGCCGCCGATGCCATGACCGTCAGCTTCCGCCACAAGGTCTCGGTGAACGATGGCCCGATCGACGCCGAATTCTCCGCCCGCATGGTTGGCCGCCTTCAGCTTGAGCCGCGCACGGCTATCTGCAGACCATCGCCTACGACATCGAACGCCCGGTGAAGCTGGACAACGGAACAACGATCGAAGTCTACAATCAGACCTACCAGTTCGGCTATTCCGCCCGCTGGGATGTAAGTTACGTTTCTTCCTACGATCTTACCGCCAAGGGCGGACAATGGGGCATGAGCGAAACCCGCTCGATCCATGTCGAACTCACCGACATCGCCTTCGGCCTCGCCGGCGACAGTGAGCAGGACCTGTCCTCCAAGCCGTCGCCTTACGCGCCGGGACTCACAGCCAATCTCCGCTGAAGGGTTGCGGGCCCGTCCCGCGCCATTACTTTCGCGCCCATGGCCCTTCACATGATCAAGCTGTGCGTCGGCGTCGACACCGTCGACGAGCTTTCGGAATGGCAGGTCAAGCGCGCGAAGGAACGCGCAAAAAAGGGCAAGCCCGCCAACCCTTTCCACGACACCCGGATGACGCCGAAACGCGCCGAGGAAATGCTCGCGGGCGGTTCGATCTACTGGGTCATCAAGAACCATATCATCGTTCGTCAGAAGCTCATCGGTTTCGAGGCGGTAAAGGACGAGGACGGCAAGGCCATGTGCCGCGTTCACCTCGATTCTGAACTTGTCCGCACCAAGTCGCGTAAGAAGCGGCCCTTCCAGGGCTGGCGCTATCTCGAGCCGGGCGATGCGCCGCCCGATGTCGACGGCAAGGGGCCAGCTTTGTCTGCCGATCTGGAGCAGGCGCTGAAGCAAGCGCTGGCCTGGTAGTTCATTAAGGCGGGTAGGGCTAACGCCGCACGAACCCGATATTGTCGATCAATCGTGTCTTGCCGAGCCGCGCGGCGATCAGCAAGCGGCCGCTTGTTCCGGCGGGGCAGGTTTCTGCGCCAAATGGCGCGAGAGTGTCGGCGCGACGGGCTTCTACATAGTCGACCGAGGCGAAGCCTGCCGCCAGCAGATCAGCCTTGGCCGTGTCGGCGGCCGCGCGGATCAGCTCGCCAGCCTCAACCTTCGCAGCTGTTGCGAACATGACCTTCGACATGGCGGCAGCCTGCGTGCGTTCCTCGGGATTTAGATACGCGTTGCGCGACGACATTGCGAGGCCGTCGGCTTCGCGCTTTGTCGGGCCGCCGACGATCTCGATCGGGAAGCCGAGGTCCTGCGTCATGCGCTTGATGACGAGGAGCTGCTGGTAATCCTTCTCGCCAAACACCGCGACGTCCGGGCTCACGTGCAGGAAGAGGCGACTGACCACGCTCGCCACGCCTTCGAAGAAGTGCGGCCGCACCTCGCCTTCGAGAATGTGGGACAGGTCTTTCACCGTGACGCGCGTCGAGTCGCCTGGCGGATACATTTCGGCAGGCGAGGGGCAGTAGCAGAACGCGCAGCCCGCAGCTTCCAGCTTTTGGAGATCGCTATCCTCGGTGCGCGGGTAGGTCGCGAGGTCTTCATGGGCGGCGAATTGGGTCGGGTTCACGAAGATGGAGGATGCGGCGACGTCCGCCTTCCCAAGTCCGATATGGATCAGGCTGACATGGCCATCATGGAGTGCGCCCATCGTTGGGGCGAAAGCGATGCGTTTGCCGAGCGCGCGCTGCGACTTATACCAATCCCTTGCCTCACCACGGGTGCGAGCGACGACAAGACCGGAACGCTTCGGCACGCTTCACCCCTTCGAGAGTCTCAGCCGGTTCCGCTGGGCGCGGGCATTCCGGCGCGCGCTTCTAGGCCCGTTCCGGGGGTGGATCAATCATCTGGCTGGCGACTGGTTTTATAGGTCCTTAACCGGCTTTACCCATGCTCTCCCGATGCATTCTGGTGTTGTGCGTTATCTCAGGCTAGCGGGGCTCAGCGTTGCGGCGCTGGCCGTGGCCGCGTGCGCCAAGATTGCGCCCAGCGAAACAGCGTCCGGCCGGCCGGAGCCGCTGGTCGGCGAGCCGCCGGAATCCGGTCAAATGGCCGCATCTACCCAACCCGTCAGCGAAGCTGACCGTATCGCCGCCCTGGAAGCCCAGGTTGCCGCACTCGATTCGCAGATCGTCCACCTACGCAAGGCGCTGGACGTGCTGGGACCGCTGCCCGATCCGGACGGCATGCTCAGCCCGTTCGCCAAATCGGAGAGCACAGGCGAGGCCGCCAAAGCCAATGCTCGGCTTGCCAGCCTATATTCGCCCGCCCCGGTGCTTACCCATGCCAGCTCGCTCTTTTACGCAGCCGAACTGGGCTCGTTCGCCTCACGGAGCGCCGCCGAAGCCCGGTGGAAACAACTCGTCGCCACCAACCGGCTGGCGGGCGTCGAGCCCGTTTACGCCTCGGTGGGGTCGGAAATCCGCCTGACTGCCGGCCCGATGATCAGCGAAGAGGCGGTCACGTCACTTTGTGTGGAGCTGTCATCCCTCACTGGCGCCTGCCGTGTGGTCGCCCCCATAAGGGCGTACTGATCGCATGGTTTCCACTGTCATGACAGCGCCAACCGCCACGCAAGGACGTGACGCCGCCGCACCGACCCGGCTGGCGCACACGATCGTCGTCGGCAACGAAAAGGGCGGGGCGGGCAAGTCGACCGTCGCCATGCACCTGTGCGTTGGCCTGCTACGCATGGGGATGACGGTCGGCGTGATGGACCTTGATGTCCGCCAGCGCTCGCTGGCCCGCTATATCGAGAACCGCTCGCGCTGGATCCGCAACACTGGCGCGCCGCTGCCCATGCCGGAGGTCGCGCGCATCGACGCCAGCCAGGCCCGCGATCTCGACGCTGCCGAAGCCGAGGAATCGAAGCATTTCGAGGAAAGCCTCAGGCGCCTTTCCGAAAAGTGCAATTTCATCATCATCGACGCGCCCGGCGGCGACACCTTCCTGTCGCGTACGGCTCATTCCGCAGCCGATACGTTGATCACGCCGCTGAACGACTCGTTCGTGGATTTCGATCTGCTGGGCGATGTCGATCCGCAGACATTGGAAGTGGCACGGCCCAGCTTCTACGCCGAACTTGTGTGGGAATGCCGTAAGCAGAAGGCCCAGCAGACGCGCAAGCCGATCGACTGGATTGTCATGCGCAACCGCATGTCGCCGCTGGATGCGCGCAATAAGCAGCGGGTTGGCGAGGCGTTGGAAAACCTTTCGCGCCGCGTCGGCTTTCGGATTGCGCCGGGGTTGTCGGAGCGGGTGATCTATCGCGAGCTGTTTCCGATGGGACTGAGCCTGCTGGACCTTACCGACGCGGGTTCGGGTGTGGCCTTCACGATGAGCCATGTCGCCGCCCGTCAGGAGATCCGCGACCTGATGATCGTGCTGAAACTGCCAGGGCTCGAGGGCAAGGAAATCAGCTTCTAAGAGCGATTTTCCTGCGCTAGCATTGCTCAATGGCAAAGGCGCCCGCGAAATCCCCAGTCAAAAAGCCGGCCAAAAAGGCCTTGGAAGGGCGCATCATTCAGGCGCTAAACGTCAATGCGCCGGGCAAGACCTATCCGCGCGACGCCGCGAAATACGAGGCGGCTCGCAAGGCTCTATTGAAGGTGTTGCCGAAAGCCGGGCCTGGCGTCACTCAGTCGGAGATGATGGCCTTGATGAAGCAGGCGCTGCCGGCCAGCAAATGGGGCACGACGCAGGGCTGGTGGGCCAAGACAGTCCAGCTCGATGCGGAAGCGCGCGGCGACGTCATCCGCGATGGCGGCAAACCGCTGCGCTGGAAACGGAAATAGCTGGAAAACCGAAGCCTATGGCGTGACGGGCAGGGCCAGTTGGTCCATCGACGCGGCCGTCGGGGCGGAGCCCGCGGCCACTTCGCTGGTGACCAGAATGGCGTCCCAAGCCGGAACGATCGCTTGCGAGGCGGTGACCGGCGTGGCGGCAAGTTCCGTCGTCGCCGGCGAAGCCTCGATCAGCGCGCCGATCGGGTCTTCAGCCTGATCCGCCGTTTCGCTGTCGCCTTCGGCCACTTCCTCGAAGGCTTCTTCGCCTTCCTCGGTGGTCGATTCGTCGAGTTCAGCGACCAGCGTCGGATCGGTTGAGGAAACCAGCGCTGCGTCAGGCGTTTCTGGCTCGGTCAGCTTGCGGAGTTGGGCGAGGGCCAGGTCATCGGCCGAAGCGTTGCCGAGGTCGCCAAAGGCGATGCGGGCCCGCAGATCATTGTCGGCCACGAGCGTGCCATTGAGTTCCATGAAGGCCGCTTCAAGCAAGTCCGCCACGTGCTGGTCGCGCGAGCGGCCGGTCGTGCCGCCCATCATCACCGCGATCACCCGGCGGCCGTCCCGTTCAGCGGAGGCCATCAGGTTGTAGCCAGAAGCGTTGGTGAAGCCGGTCTTGATGCCGTCGACGCCCTGAACTTTCTTGAGGAGTTCGTTGTGGTTGGCGTATTTCCGTTTCTTCCAGGTGAAGGAAGACAACGAGAAGTAATTGTAACGATCTTTGTGGTCGGCGTAGACGGCTTCGGCCAGTTTCGCCATGTCGCGGGCGGTGGTCACCTGCTTCTTGTCGGGCAGACCGGACGAGTTGCGGAAGGTGGTGGCCTCCATGCCCAGGTCCTTGGCCTTGGCATTCATCTTGGTAACGAACTTGGCTTCGGTTCCGCCCAGCTTCTCGGCGAACACGATAGCGACGTCGTTGGCTGATTTGGTGACCAGGGCGCGAATCGCATCCTCGACCTTGATGGTCGTCCCGGCTTTCAGGCCCAGCTTGGACGGTTGGGCGCGCGAAGCAGCCTTGGACACGTTCATCTTGTCGGAAAGCTTGAGTTTTCCGGCGTCCAGGGCGTCGAAAACGAGGTAAAGCGTCATGACCTTGGTAAGGGAGGCCGGGTGACGCACTTCATCGGCGTCACGGGCGTGCATCACTTGGTGGGTGTCCAGATCGATGACGATCGAGGCGTACTTGCCAGCCCAGGCCGGGGCCGAACTGAACAGGGCGAGCGCCAGAAACAGCGCCGCCTTACGGATCCAGGCGATCGGAGAGACCGTCTTCATACGCAAGGGATTCCTCTATCAGAAGTACATACAAAGACGAGATTGAGGGTCCAATGGCGACCTTACCCAATCTTTAAGTGACGTCACCCCTGTTCTGCAGAGTCTCGCGATTTTCTTCCCGCCTGCCCATATTTGGGTCTGCTTCCACCCAATTAGAGCGGTGCTTCGCTTAATCTTGCATGAACCATGCGAGGTTCTCGCAGTGCGGTTCCAGGGAAGCTTCACCCGCTTAACCATGAGCCCGGACTTTGTGCAAACCATGGCAAGCGCTGCGGAATGATGCTTCCGGACCGGCCGCTCCCAACTGTTAGATGGGGTGGCCCTTTCAACCCGCTCGCGGATCAATATCTAATGGTGAGCAGATAGCTGTTAACTCACCTCAACCACGCTTAGGCTGTTCCTAAAGGATCCGGCTAGGAACCAATGACTGAGAAGCGCCCCCCCACCCCCGGTACGGCAAAGGAGCTCGGCGTCCAGACGCGGAGCAAGCCCAAGCCCAAGAAGCCGTCCATGTACCGGGTGCTTCTGCTCAACGACGACTACACGCCCATGGAGTTCGTGGTCCTCGTCCTCGAGCACTTCTTCAACAAGTCGCGCGAAGAGGCGACGCGGATCATGCTCCACGTCCACAACTACGGCGTGGGGGTCTGCGGCGTGTTTCCGACGAATTATCTCGACAATGACTGCGCCTCCTTCGTCGTGGAGGATGGAGGCGCAGGTGCACCCGACTGCTGCATTCCAGCGCGTCGTCCAGCGCGCGGTTCTTCACGTCGAGTCGTCGTCGAAGGACGAAGTCACCGGCGCGAACGTGCTCGTCTCGATCTTCGCCGAACGCGACAGTCACGCCGCCTATTTCCTGCAAGAGCAGGACATGACGCGTTACGACGCGGTGAACTACATATCGCACGGCGTGGCCAAGAAACCGGGCATGTCGAAGCCGAAGCCCGTTGAAGGAGCCGGTGAGAAAGAAGAAGACGCAACCAAGCCGGTCGGCGAGGCGCTGGGCGCCTATTGCGTCGACCTCAACCAGAAGGCCCGCGAGGGCAAGACGGACCCGCTCATCGGTCGCCACGCGGAAGTCGAGCGCGCGATCCAGGTTCTTTGCCGCCGCCGCAAGAACAACCCGCTGCTGGTGGGTGATCCGGGCGTCGGCAAGACGGCCATCGCTGAAGGCCTCGCGAAGAAGATCGTCGATGGCGAAGCTCCGTCGATCCTGGCCGACGCCGTCATCTACTCGCTCGACATGGGCGCGCTGCTGGCCGGCACCCGCTATCGCGGCGACTTCGAAGAGCGTCTGAAAGCCGTCGTGAAGGAACTGGAGGAGCAGCCCAAGGCGGTCCTCTTCATCGACGAGATCCACACCGTGATCGGCGCCGGCGCCACGTCCGGCGGCGCGATGGATGCGTCCAACCTGCTGAAGCCCGCGCTCCAGTCGGGCCAGCTCCGCTGCATGGGCTCCACCACTTACAAGGAATACCGCCAGCACTTCGAGAAGGATCGCGCGCTCGCCCGCCGCTTCCAGAAGATCGACGTTGTCGAGCCGACGGTCGAAGACACGATCAAGATCGTGATGGGCCTCAAGCCCTATTTCGAGGAGTTCCACGGCCTGAAGTACACGAACGAGGCCATCCGCACCGCGGTTGATCTCTCGGCGCGCTACATCACGGACCGTAAGCTGCCCGACAAGGCGATCGATGTAATCGACGAAGCCGGCGCTGCGCAGTGGCTCCTGCCGGAAAACAAGCGCCGCAAGCAGATCGGCGCCCGCGAGGTCGAGGTCGTCATCTCCAAGATGGCCCGCATCCCCGCCAAGCAGGTCTCGAAGTCGGACGCCGAGCAGCTCAAGTCGCTCGAAGCGGATCTCAAGCGCGTGGTCTTCGGTCAGGACAATGCCATCAAGGCGCTTGCCACCGCGATCAAGCTGGCGCGTGCAGGCCTGCGCGAACCGAACAAGCCCATCGGCTGCTACCTGTTCTCCGGCCCCACGGGCGTCGGCAAGACGGAAGTCGCCAAGCAGCTCGGCTCCATTCTCGGCGTTGAGATGCTGCGTTTCGACATGTCGGAATACATGGAGCGCCATACGGTTTCGCGTCTCATCGGCGCGCCTCCGGGCTATGTCGGCTTCGACCAAGGCGGTCTGCTGACCGATGGCGTCGACCAGCATCCGCACTGCGTGCTGCTGCTCGACGAGATCGAGAAGGCGCACCCGGACCTGTTCAACATCCTGCTGCAGGTGATGGACAATGGCACGCTGACCGACTCGAACGGC
Source organism: Hyphomonadaceae bacterium (assembly GCA_016714495.1). Lineage (GTDB taxonomy): Bacteria > Pseudomonadota > Alphaproteobacteria > Caulobacterales > Hyphomonadaceae > UBA7672. The sequence goes on from JADKDU010000004.1 coordinate 137,717, forward strand.
AAGAAGGTCGACTTCAGGAACGTGATCCTCATCATGACCACGAACGCTGGCGCGTCTGATGCTGCAAAAGAGTCGATCGGCTTCGGACGCGGCAAGCGCGAAGACGAGAATGAAGAGGCCATAAAACGCCTGTTCACGCCCGAATTCCGCAACCGTCTCGACGCGACCATCCCTTTTGCTGGCCTCAGTCAGGAGATCATCGAGATGGTCGTCGACAAGTTCATCCTTCAGCTGGAAACCCAACTGGCGGATCGCAACGTCACGATCGCGCTCACGCCAAAAGCCCGCAAGTGGCTGGCCGTTCGCGGTTACGACGAAGCGTTTGGCGCGCGTCCTCTCGGCAGGCTCATCCAGGAGCACGTGAAGAAACCAATGGCAGACGAGCTTCTCTTTGGTTCCCTCCAGAAGGGCGGCGGCGTGAAGATCGACATCGACAAGAACGACCCCGACAAGCTGTCGTTCAAGTTCGTCGAAAATCCGAAGCCGACACAGAAAGAAAAGCCCGAACCGGAAACGGTAGAGTAGGGCGATCTACAGAATGCAGAAGGGCGGTTCGATCGAGCCGCCCTTTTTGTTTGTAGCGGCGCTGACCGGCTATGGCTCCGGTGTCGCGCCGTTCGGGTCCACGACCGCGCCAACCTGAGTGGGCCAGACAACGGGGAAGGGCGGGCCTTTGCGGTCAGGCGTCGTGCAATCCTGCCAGCGCAGTTCCTGCAGCACGAAGCGCTGGCCGTCCCAGTGGTATGTTCCTTCCGATCCGCACGATCCATCTTCCGAGCTCTTGTGGAACGTCGTCAGCATCTCGTTGCCGGCGTCCAGCTCCGCCATGCTGGCCTGGTTCGTCGCGACCCATCCATCCGCGGCGTAGTCGGGAAGCGATTGCAGTTCCAGAGCGTCGGAGGCGCGTACGGCGAACAGGCGATGCGTGTTCGCATTGCAAGCCAGCATCACGATCGCGCCGCTCTGCATGCCGACGACTTTCGACTCGATCTCCGCCCCTTCCGGCTTCACACATCCGCCGATTGCATCGCTGATCGCCTGCGCTGACGTGATCAGGGCGGCGTCGCCCTCGAGCGATCCTGCGGATGTCGCTGCTGCAGCGCCCGTCGGCTCGCCTCCGCATCCGGCCAAGGCCAAGGCGGCGCTCAAGCCGGCCGCTAGTGCGGTGATCGAACCCAGTTGCATTCACGTCCTCCGCGTGCAGGGCGGCAGTGATGACTAAACATTACTGCAAATCAATGGCCGTCAGGCGCGCAAAATGCAGCAGGCGTATCGCTGCTACCAAAGCTCGCTGCGCGCTGCGCCTGCGAAAAGCTCGTCCAGCCGGCGCTGTGTGCCTTTGGAAACGCCTTCCGGGAGTGTCTGCGGGTCGAAGAACGCCACTTCCGCGATCTCGCCCTTTTGGGTAGCTTGGCCCTGCGTCCAGGTCGTTATCCGGTATACAAGCACATGGTCGTTCGGGAAGAACGCGTGATTGGCGTGGATCGAAATCAAGTCCATCGCTTCGGGCGCGGACCTGATTCCCGCTTCTTCCTCTAGCTCGCGTGTTAGGGCCAACGCACAGGTTTCGCCCTTTTCAACGCCTCCACCGGGGAAATGCCAGCCCGGCGTGTAGGTATGTCGCAGCAGAAGGACATGGCCCTTCGCATCCACAACCACGCCGCGAACGCCCAGCGTGGCCGACCGACTCATGCGCCAGTAGCTCTGGAAGACACGGTCGCGAAAGGTTGGCTTTCTCAAGGGGTAGGAGCCTTGCAGGAGATGGTCTAGGACAGGCATAGACGCACTAACGAGAAGTCTGAAGGAGAATACCGTGGCGGCTGTCTACGCAATTCTGGCTGTTGTAGCCGTGTTCAGCATTTTGAACCTCATCGAATACCGCCGCATCGACTAAGCTCGCCTGACGCAGGGCTGATTGCAGGGGGAGGCAACAGGCATGACGGCCTCGATCGTATTCCTCGTCATCGGCTTTGCGGTCCTTCTCTATTCGGGGGACTGCCTTGTTCGCGGCGCGCTTGCGGCCGCCTACAAGTCGAACGTGTCTCCGCTGCTAGTCGGGATCGTAATTGTCGGTTTCGGCACGTCTATGCCGGAATTCCTGATCGGGGTGCAGGCGGCTTCCTCGGGCTATTCGGGCCTCGCCCACGGCAACATCATCGGCTCGAACATCGCCAACATCTTCCTGGTGCTGGCGCTGCCTGCCTTGATCTTCCCCATTGCGACCGATGCTCATCGCATGCGGATCACGGCCTTTTTCATGCTGTGCTGCACGGCGGCGTGGATCGGCGTCACCATGTTCTTCGGTCTCACGCAGATTGTGGGCATGGTCTTCCTGGTCATTCTCGCCATCTACGCCGTGCTCGCCTGGATGATCGACCGCGAGGACAGGACGGAGGATACCAAGGAAGAAATCGCGATCATGAATACGCCGGCATGGCGCATGACCATGCTGATCCTGATCGGCCTGATCGGTCTGCCGCTTGGCGCCCGCTTCCTCGTTGATGGCGGCATCACGCTCGGTAAGGAGCTTAACGCCAGCGAACGCATTGTCGGTCTCACTCTGTTGGCCTTCGGATCGTCCCTGCCGGAGCTGGGCGCCGCCGTCGCCGCAGCGATGCGTAAGCAGAGCGATGTCGCCATGGGCAACATCATCGGCGCGTGCATTTTCAACATTCTCGGCGTCGGCGGCGTCGTTGGCGTTCTCGGCCCTCGCGAGATGCTGAGCCCGGAATTCACAGCCTTCAGCAACTGGGCCATGGCGCTTGCCGCCATCCTCGTGACGCTGGTGATCTTCGCCAAGCGCCGTGTCGGCGTGGCGACGGGGATCATCTTCCTCGCGCTTTACGGAACCTACCTGCTGGGGCTGGTGAACAACTGGTCGTTCGAGGGCGTGGGCGACATGATTATTGTCCCGTCCGCCCAGACACCCATCCCCGACTGATCAGTCGGAAATCGTCTTCGGCGTCACGAAGGCCTGCAGCTTCCAGGACGAGTCCGCATCCTTGCGCGCAAACACAGCTCCGGCGCAGGTGGGGAATTTCGCGCGAAGCTTCGTTTCCAGCGCGTTATTCCGATGCGCCAGCCGGCTCGCCAGTTCATGCAGGCCGGGATTGTGCGCGACGATCATCACGCGCTCGGCGCCAGCCTTCTCGGCTTCCGTCGCCACCGCCTCCGACGGGCTCAGATAAAGCGACTTCAGGAAACGCACCTCAGCCTTCGGAAATGCCGGGCTGACCAGCGCCCACGTCTCACGCGTGCGCTTTGCATCTGACACCAGCACGATTTGCGGATCCGCTCCGGCCTCGACGAGCGCCTGCGCCACCGCCGGCGCATCCTCCAGGCCGCGCGCCGCCAAAGGACGGTCGTAGTCCTCTCCCGTAGCCGCATCGACAGCGGCCTTGGCGTGGCGAAGAAGAACAAGCTGGCGCATCGGTCCCGACATTTCCCGCAGCCACCTCTGCCGCAAACTCCTTAGCTTTGCCAAGGGCATAGCGTCCAAACACGACGTTACCGTGGCGTCGCCGCCTCCAATTTAACCTTGCAGCCCTCTTGTGCGCTGCAATATGATGACCATCATACAAAAGGCAACCAGGAGGATTCGCAAATAACCCGGGCCGTAATCGCAGGTTATGCCCGCACGCCGTTCCATTTCGCCAATAAAGGGAAACTTGTTGGAGTACGGCCGGACGATCTCGCCGCCATCGCCATCAAGGCGCTCGTCGAGCGCACCGGCATTGATCCGAAATCGCTAGAGGACGTTGTCCTCGGCACGGCGTATCCCGAGGCCGAGCAGGGCAGCAACATCGCCCGTCTCGCCAGTTTCCTGGCTGGCCTTCCCATAGAACTCGGCGGCATCACGATGAACCGCTTCTGCGGCTCGTCGATGTCGGCCATCCACTACGCCGCAGGCCAGATCGCTATCGGCGCGGGCGAGGCCTTCATCGCTGGCGGTGTTGAGAGCATGACGCGCGTGCCACAGGGCGGCTTCAACCATTCTCCCAATCCGCGCTTCAAGGAGCAGGGCGAGAAAAACCCCGACATCATGCTCAACGCCTACATCTCCATGGGCGAGACGGCCGAGAATGTCGCGTGCAAGTACGGCATCTCGCGCGCCGATCAGGAAAAGCTCGCCTACGTTTCGCAGATGAAGGCCGCCGAGGCGCAGCGCGCCGGCCGTCTGAAAGACGAGATCGTGCCGGTCAAAACCCTCGATGGGATCGTCGATCAGGTTGGCACGCTTCGTCCGAGCACGACACCTGAAGGTCTTGCGGGTCTCAAGCCCGCCTTCCGCGCGGATGGATCGGTCACCGCCGGCACATCCTCGCCGCTCACCGATGGCGCATCGGCCACGCTGATCACCAGCGAAGCCTACGCCAAGGCGCATGGACTTGATATTCTCGGCCGCATTCGCTCCGTCGTCATTGCCGCGGTGCCGCCGGAAATCATGGGCATGGGTCCGGCGCCTGCGTCGCAGAAGGCGCTTCAACGCGCTGGTCTCACTATTCAGGATATTGACGTAGTCGAGATCAACGAGGCTTTCGGTTCGCAGGCCTTAGCTTCGATCCGCGAACTCGCCATCCCGATGGAGACGGTCAACATCGATGGCGGCGGAATCGCGATCGGCCACCCGCTCGGCGCGACGGGCGCGCGCATCACGGCCAAAGCCGCGCAGATCATGAAACGTGAAGGCAAGCGCTTCGCCCTCGCGACGCAGTGCATCGGCGGAGGTCAGGGCATCGCGACTGTTATCGAAGCGGTTTGACGTGCAGCGGATGTCAGTGAGGGCGCAGTGAACGCTCCGCCTGCCGTTTTTTCCTAGGCCGCCTTGCGGCATGGGAGGGATTTCGTTGCCAGGGACTGTCGCGGAGCGCATACTTTCCCACTGCACGAGCGTGCAGCGAATGCGGATCCAAAGGAGGGACTTGGATGAGCGCGGCGAAAGATACGAAAGAAAGCTTCTACGTCCTCGGTGAAACACTCGCCCCGATGCTGACCAACGAAATGGGATCGTCCGTCGAAATATTCAACACCAAAGGCCCCACAGGCGGCGGCCCGCCAACCCACCGCCATGCCTGGGAAGAGATTTACGTCGTCACCAAGGGCGTGCTCGACGTCACTGTGAACGGTGAGACCACACGCCTGCGCCCGGGCGGCTTTGCGCACGTGCCGGCCAACATGCCTCACAGCTATCATACTGTCGAGGATGCTGAATTCCTCACTATCGTCACCAAAGGGAATGCTTCGAAGTTCTTTCGGCAGGTATCGAGCGAAGTGTCGATGAACCCACCAGACATTCCGGGCATCGTGCGTGTCGGCGGCATTTACGGAATCGAGTTTCTGCCCCCGGGTGCATGACCGGCGGGTCGATACGTCGGCTAAGTGGCGGAAATAGCGGAAACGGGCGGCCGTGTGGACCGCCCGTTCCCTTAGCCCTTCACGCAAACGATCTGTTTCAGGGTGTGAACCACCTCGATCAGGTCGGATTGCGCGGCGATGACGGCGTCGATGTCCTTGTACGCCATCGGCGTTTCGTCGATCACGCCCTGGTCCTTGCGACATTCAACACCATCGGTCGCCTCGCGGTGATCCTTCAGCGTGAACGTCGCCTTCGCCTTGGTGCGCGACATCGCGCGTCCTGCACCGTGCGAACACGAGCAGAACGAATCCGCGTTGCCTTTCCCGCGCACGATGAACGATTTCGCGCCCATTGAGCCCGGGATGATGCCAAGCTCGCCTTCGCCCGCGCGCACGGCGCCCTTGCGGGTCACCCACACATCGGCGCCGAAATGGTGTTCCTTCTCCACATAGTTATGGTGGCAGTTCACTGCGTGGCTCCCGAGCTTGAACTTCGGCATCTGCTCGCGCAGCGCCTGCAGCGTCCGCTCCATCATCGCTTCGCGGTTGGCGCGCGCGTAGTCCTGCGCCCATCCCACCGCCTCGATGTAGTCGTCGAAGATCGGTTCGCCCTCGACGAAGAAGGCGAGATCCTGATCCGGCACGTGATAGCCGAGCACGCGCTTCTCGAGCGCCTTGCGGGCCGCCTCGATGAAGTACTGCCCGATCTGGTTGCCCGTGCCGCGCGAGCCCGAGTGCAGCATCACCCAGACACGCTCCGCCTCGTCGAGGCAGACCTCGATGAAGTGGTTGCCCGAGCCGAGCGTGCCGAGCTGTGCGCCCACTTTGTGGTTCGGAATCTTGCGGTGCTTGTCGCGGATGCGATCAAGCCTTTCCTCAAGATCCGAATTGCGCCAGCGCGAGATGACGGAGTCCGGGGTCGTGCCCCATTCCCCATTCCGTCCCACACCCGCCGGCGCCTTGCGCTCGATCTCCGAACGCAGCTTCGCCAGCGAGTCCGGCAGGTGTTCCGCGCGCAGCGTGGTCTCGACCGCCATCATCCCGCAGCCAATGTCGACGCCGACAGCGGCCGGAATGATCGCCCCCTTGGTCGGGATCACCGAGCCAACGGTTGCCCCGCGTCCGAAGTGGACGTCGGGCATGACGGCGAGGTGGGAGTGCACGAACGGCAATCCCGCCACGTTTTCCAGCTGTTCCCGGGCGGCATCCTCGACGGTCACGCCTTTCACCCAGGCCTTGATGCGGCCACCGGCCGCCGTTTCGAACACTTCAAACGTGCTCATGTCTGCGTTTCCTTGTTCGCAGACCCTCCGCGCATTTCCGGAGTTTGTCATCGTCCGAGCGGACAACAAAAAACCCTCCGGCGATGCGCGGAGGGTTCGGTTTCGATCAGCTGTGCTGACCCTTGGACCTATCCCTCCATGCCATAGCAACCGACCAGCGCCAGCTGGTCAGTCGTTGCTCTCTGGTTTTCGTAGCGCCGTTTCATCGGTCGTCTCCGAAAGGAGGTTGATCCAAGGGGCGGCTGTTTGATGGAAGAATGCGGCGACGTCAAGGCGGTTGTCACGGCGCCGCGGCGACCCGGAAGCCGGTGAGCCGGTCGCGGAAGTCCGGCGCATTGCGCGCCCGCGCCGCGATCCGCAATGCCTCGACGCCATCGGAGAACGATCCGCCGCGCAGCACGCGTTGCGCGCACTTGGCGACTTCGACCGAACGTCCATCCAGCGGCGCCTTGGCGAACGTGTTGACGTAACAGTCCTGCGTCCACTCGCGCACATTGCCCGTCACCCCGAGCAGGCCCAGCGCGTTGGCCGCCAGCGTGTCGACCGCTTGCGGTGCTGTTCCCGAGCCGGACTTGGACACGTCGTTCAGCGCACCCCACCAGAACGGCGTCGTCGCGCCGCCGCGGCCTGCATATTCCCATTCCGCTTCTGTCGGCAGGCGATAGACACGGCCTGTCTTTTTCGTCAGCCACGCCGCGTAAGCGGTCGCATCTTTCCAAGACACCTGCGTCACCGGCAGCTTGCCGCGGCCTGTTCCCGCATCCTTCGGGGTGTACTTGCCGCAGCCGCCGTCTGCGACGCATGCATCCCATTCATCGTAAGTCACTTCGCTGACGCCCATCGCGAACGGCGCCATCGCGACCTTGCGCTGCGGGCCTTCCCACGCCTTGCGGCCAAGCTCGTCATCGGGCGCGCCCATCATGAAGGTGCCGCCGTTGACGTTCAGCATCAGCGGGCAAGCGGCGCATTCGCGGAATGTGTTGGCAGGCTGAGCTGCGGGCGAAACCGGCGACACATCAGCAACCGGCGAAGCCGCCGCCGGTGTGACGGCGACAACTGGAGCGGCGTTGTCCAGAGCTTCGGCAGGCGCGACCGCTGTGAGCGAGGGCGTTTCCGCCCCAGCGGAACGCAGTGAAGCGACATCTTCCGCAACCGAAGAAGCATTGCTGGAAAACGAAGCCAGCAGCGCATTCACCTGTTGTGGTTTCCACACATAGAAGCCGCCTGCCGCGACAATCACGAGGACCAGCAGCGACATCACCACGGCGCCCATGCCGATCGCACGCTTCTTCTCGATATGCTCCTTGCGGATCGCGACCTGCTTTGGCGGCGCCTTGCGCTTCCCGCCCTTGCCGATCTGCTTCTTGACGCCGCCTTCCGCGAACAAGGGTCCGGGCGGCGCCGCAGCAATGCGATCACGGATAACGTCGACGAGCTTGCGCCAGTTCGGGTCCGCCAGATCGCCTTCCCATTTCGAAAGATCGGTCGTCTGGATCAGTTCGAACATCACGGGCCGATCGCATTCCTCGATCATCGCCGGAACCAGCGTGCTCTTGCGCTGGCCGATCGTCGCTTCGGCGCGTACCCAGCGCGACTTTACCGACCGGCTTGACCACAGCACGACGACGGCTTTTGCCCCGCGCAGTCTTTCCTCGGTGATCTCGTCGTAATTTTCGCCCGCCTTAAGCTCCATATCGAGCCAGACGTTCAAGCCTTCATGCACCAGTCCGTCCACCACGCGTTGCGCAATGGGAAGGTCTTCCCGGTTATAGGAAACGAACACGTCTGGCATAGCGCACCCCGGACCCGATCACGGCGCAAGCTGTAGACCTCTGTGGAGCAAACACAATCCGCGCGCGTCGTGCTTGCGCAGAACCGCCTGCAAATGTCCGTGCAAGCGGCGCGGGCGCCGAACTGGCGTGCGCTTTACGTTACGTCGTAACGGGATTGTTGCCGGTGGCTTCCTGAGATGGCAGGCCACAGTCTCGGTTTGTTACCTCGCGCATGGGTCCGGTTGCTTTGCCTTGGCGCGGCGCCCATGTTTTTGTGGCGTAGCGGGAAGAGGTCGGATGTCGGTCTGGAACTGGATCACGGAGCACCCCTGGGCGACCGCCGGCGTCGCCGTTGCAGCAGGCGTGGTCGTGTCGATGACGTCCATCGCCATGGCGACGCCGCGCCTAGACCGCGACTGGACCGAGAACCTAGCGGTCATGTCCAAGGTCACGATTGCGGGCGACAACTTCTCTCTCGATCCGGTTATGGACTGGTCCTATACGGTCGAGGGGCCCGCCACGAAGACCTCGACCAGCTTTGCCGCGAGCATCTCGGACGTGAAGAATATCTGGCTCATGGTCGAGCCCCAGCCCGGCCAGCCCTATGCCGCTCACACCTTGCTGCTGTTCGAATTCCCGGACGGCAGGATGGTCGGTCTGACGGTCGAAGCCCGCCTGGAAAAGAATGAAACCTATTCCGCCGTCGATGGCGCGCTCAACAAATATGAGCTCGCCTATATGTGGAACACGCCGAAGGAACTGCTCACGCGCCGCGCCGTGTTCCTGGACAAGGACATCTATATCTATCCGCTCAGGCTCTCGGCCGAGCAGAAGCACTCCTTTCTGCGCGGGCTGTTGCAACGGACGATAGACATCTCGATACGCCCGCGCTTCTACAACACGTTCGCATCTAACTGCACCAATGAGCTCGCAAAGGTCGCCAAGCTGGCCTGGCACTATTCGTGGATTCTCACCGGCTATTCGCCCCGGCGCCTGTTGGATCTCAAAATAATCCCCGGCCCCGATTTCGAGTCCGCCCGCAATCTCGCTTTGATCGGCAACGAGATTCGCGCGTGGAACGATATGCCCAGCCGCGAGTTCGACCGCGTCCTGCTCGCCGAACTGCACAGGCGCCACGGCCAATGAAACCTTCCTTCCGGCTGGAGCCCGTTGATCAGCGCATCGAAGCGCTGCTGCGCGATAGCGAACTCTACAAACCGGAAGGCGAGGGGCCTTTTCCGATCGTCCTTCAATTCCACGGTTGCGGGGGCAAGAAGAACCTGCAGGCGCGCTGGGCCGCCGTCGCCAAGTCCGCTGGTTGGGCCGTGCTCGTCGTCGACAGCTACGGCCACCGCCGTATCTCGAAATTCGAAGCCTACGCCACCGTCTGCACTGGTCTCCAGCTCTGGGGTCGCGAGCGTGCTGGCGATCTCTTCGCCATGATGCAATGGGCACGGCGCCAGCCATGGATCGATCCCACCCGTATAGCAATCGCCGGCTGGAGCCATGGCGGCTGGACCGCCCTCGACGCTATGGCGATGACGCCCGGCCGTCAGATCGAAAGCGCCACACGCCTTCTCGATCTTCCCGACGAACCGCTTGCGGGTCTCGCCGGCGCCTTCGTGATCTATCCGTATCAAGGCATCGGCGCGCTCGCTCCTCTGCGTGGCATCCGCGTGGACGTGCCCGTTCAGGCAATCGTCGGCACCGCCGACGCAGTCGTCGGCGGTCGCTCGCTGATCAAGACGCTGGGGCGCATGCGCACGCCCTCCGCCGCCATTGATGTGGCGGTGTTCGAAGGCGCCACCCACGCTTTCGACGAGATCGAGGCGCAGGACTGGCGCGTCCGCTACGATCCTGCGCTAACCGAACGCGCCCACCGCATGTATGCCGATTTCCTCAGCGCCGCTGCGCTCCGGACCTCTTCCGTGCGGTGAGCCTGTCGAGGGCAGGATCAGGACGCGACTCGCACCTCGGCGGAGGGTGGCGTGAACGCGTATTCCAGCTTCAGTCCGGCCGGATCGGAAAAGAAAACGGCGTAATACCCGTCGCCATAGTGTGCATACGCCTGCGGCGGGTCGAGGATGGTTGCGCCCAACGCAACCAGCTTTTGATCGTCAACTCGGCCTGTGAAGTTTGGGAGATCGGGTGAGCGTACCAGAAATTCGAATAGTCGCCTTCGATCCCGTCTTCGAGCAGGAAGACACGCCCAGCCTGGCTATGACCGATCTTGTCTTCTAGCGCTTTTATCTCGGCCTTGAGATCGCCGCCGACGTCATCAACCTGGCGGAAAATGGTTTCACTCGATGGGGTGACCTCGTCACTGTATGTTTTCAGATACGGCGTCGACTTGTCGTGCGGGGTCGACGGACTAAAAACGATCCACGCCATAAGCGACGAAAGACAGGGCGAGGCCGACAATCCCGAGGATCGCAAAAAGGCCTGTCGCGAACGGAGGTTCTCCGCAGAATTCGATGAGTCTTCTGACCCGTGACAGAGCGCCTGCGCGAGGTTGCGTTGATGCTGCTCAGTGTGCCGGTGCTCTCGCATGGCGTGTCCCCAGACACCGTTTGCGTCGGGCAAAGAATATTCTGGGCAGCGCCGCGCCCACGTTAAGTGTGGGCTCGCTTGATAGGCGAGGTCGCGCTTCCTATTCCAGCGCCTGGCTCGCATTCGGTTTCGACTGGAGCTGAATGTAGTTCTGGATGCCGACCTGGTCGATCAGTTCGAACTGGGTCTCGATATAGTCGATATGCTCTTCCTCGTTGTGGAGGATCTTATTGAAAATGTCGCGCGAACCGTAATCGCGGACCTTCTCCGCGTATTCGATCGCGTCACGCAGCACCGGCACCGCCATCTGCTCGGTCTTGAGATCGCATTCCAGGATCTCCTTAACGTTCTCGCCGATGAACAGCTTGCCCAGGTCCTGAAGGTTCGGCAGGCCTTCGAGGAACAGGATGCGCTCGATCAGCCAGTCGGCGTGGTGCATCTCCTCGATTGACTCGTCATGCTCCTTCTTGGCCAGTTCCGAGACGCCCCAATCCCGCAGCATCCGCGAGTGAAGGAAATACTGGTTGATCGCGGTCAGCTCGTTCTTGAGCGCCTGATTCAGGAATTCGATGACCTTGGGGTCGCCTTTCATGGGCGGCATCCTTCAAAAAGCTGCGGTCGGGCGGGCGAGCAGAGCCTCGGTAAGCATAACGCGCGGACCGGTCCCAAAGACCCCGACTCTCGACGCTTTTCAAGTTGTTTTTATTGAGGATTTTTGCGAATGCGAGGACGTCGCGTTCGCACGGATCTATTCTGCGGCGACAACGATCCGCTGGGACGAACAAACGTCGTCCTGAGCCTGTTCGCGGATCATCCCGCAGACAGTTTCGCAGCATTTTCCGCAGTTTATCGTCGTGGAATGGTGCCGGTGAACCTGCGCAGGGGAGCGCGCGCCCGCCGCAATCGCGTCGTTCACTTTCGCCGTATTGAGACCCCGACACACGCAGATGATCATGAGAACGATTTGCAGCGATTTGCGATTGATTGTCAATCGCCTTGCAACAGGCATGCCGGCGACGCGGCGCCGCACCCCGAGAAGTTACGCGAATAGCCCTTTTTCCGGCCGGCAAGGCGTCCGAACGATCCAGCAGTTCGGGCGTTCGTTTCCTCGAAAGGAGCGCCCTAATGATCCGCAAACCCGCCGTCGGCGGCTATCGCCTCTACTCCCGCAAAAAAGACCCCAAGACCGGCAAGCGCCGCAACCTCGGCACCTTCAAGTCGAAGGCGGCCGCCCAGCAGTACGAGCGCGAAGTTCAGTACTTCAAGCGGGTAGGCTGACATGCCTTCGGCTGCTGTCGAATGGGTCAATTGGCACGGCGGCGCCTTTTCGATGAAATATCGCGACGGCGACGCGTACGACTATTTCGATGTGCCCGAGGAGGTCTGGCCCCAGTACCGGCAGGCGGACTCGAAAGGCCAGTTCATCAACTGGGTCATCAAGCCCAATTACCGTTATAGCAAGCGCATCCACCACTGATTTCGGGCTTCCCTTGACCCTGTCCCCCGCGCCCCCTAGGCGGGTCCGATAGGAGTTCCAGATGCCCACCGCCGACCTCGCTGCAACTGCAAAAGCCTGGCCATTCGAGCAGGCCCGCGAGCTCAGGGCGCGCATCGAGAAGCTGGAAATGGCGGGCAGGGCGAAGGACGCGCCGGTCGTCTTCGAAACCGGGTACGGCCCCTCGGGCCTGCCACACATCGGCACGTTCGGCGAAGTGGTGCGAACCACCATGGTCCGTCGCGCCTTCGAGGCGCTCACCGGCGGCGTCTATAAGACCCGCCTTATCTGTGTCTCTGACGACATGGACGGCATGCGGAAGATTCCGGACACGGTGCCGAACCCGGAGAAGTTGCAGGCCTTCCTGCAGAAGCCACTCACCTCCGTGCCTGATCCCTTCGGCACGCACGAGAGCTATGGAGCCCACATGAACGCGCGCCTGCGCGCCTTCCTCGACAGTTTCGGCTTCGAATACGAATTCGCCTCGGCCACCGAACTGTACAAGTCGGGCCGGTTCGACGCGATGCTGCTGCGCGCCGCAGAGAAGTACGATGACATCATGAAAGTGATGTTGCCGACGCTGGGCGACGAGCGCCGCGAAACTTATTCGCCCTTCCTGCCGATCTCACCGACGACGGGCCGCGTGCTCTACGTGCCCATGAAGGCCGTCGATGCGAAAGCCGGTACGATCACCTTCGTGGACGAGAATGCCGAAGATACAACGCTTCCCGTCACTGGCGGCCGTGTGAAGCTCCAGTGGAAGCCGGATTTTGGCATGCGTTGGGCCGCCCTCGGCGTCGATTTCGAGATGTTCGGCAAGGACCATCAGGCCAACGCGCCGATCTATTCCAAGATCTGCCGCATCCTCGGCGTCGAGCCGCCGCACCAGTTCGTCTACGAACTCTTCCTCGACGAAAAAGGCGAGAAGATCTCCAAGACCAAAGGCAATGGCATCTCGGTCGAGCAGTGGCTGAAATACGCCCCCGCCGAGAGCCTCTCGCTCTACCAGTGGCAGAAGCCAAAGACCGCAAAGAAGCTTTACTTCGACGTGATCCCGAAAGCCGTCGACGAATACCTCACCTTCTTGGACGCCTACGCGAAGCAGACGCCCGAGCAGCAGCTCGAAAATCCCGCCTGGCACATCCATGGCGGCAAGCCCCCGGCGAAATCCTCGCCGGTCTCCTTCGCCATGCTGCTGAACCTCGTCTCGGCCGCCAACGCTTCGAACAAGGACGTGCTCTGGGGCTTCATCAAGCGCGAAGCGCCGAACGCTACGCCGGAAACCGATCCGTTGCTCGATCATCTCGTCGGCTACGCGCTCAAATACTATGCCGACTTCGTCGCTCCGACGAAGAAATATCGCTGCGCCGATGCGAAAGAGCGTGCCGCGCTCGAGGATCTCGCTTCACGCCTCGAGAAGTGGGGCGGCGCACTTGATGGTGAGACACTGCAGACCATGGTCTTCGCGGTCGGCACAGAGCATGCGTTCGAACCGCTCCGCACCTGGTTCACCGCCATCTACGAAGTCTGCCTTGGCCAAAGCCAGGGACCGCGCTTCGGCGGCTTCATCGCGCTCTACGGCGTCAAGGAAAGCGCCAAGCTGATCCGGGACTCGCTCGCCCGCGGTCAGTGAAACGCCAACACGGCGAAAACGATCGTCAGTACATAGCAAAGCGTCGCCAGCGGCCCCAAGCTCAGCAATAGACGCGCCACTTTCGGGTCACGCCGAGCCCGCTGATAGACCATCAGCGTGGACACCGTCGCGAATGTCACCGCGACGGCAAAGCCTATCTTCATCCAGAACATTGCACCCATAGCCGCGCCGAAGTCCGATGAGATCATCAACCCAATACCGGTCGGCCACATCAGAACCAGCCCCGACATCGACAGATGCGTCAGAGCCGGCCCGATCCCACGGATGGGCCCGCCCTTTGCCTTCTGCGCCGGCGAGGCGAGCGCGAGCACAACCGTGCCGCCCAGGCCGCCGGTCACGCCCAGCATCAGTCCGAGAAAATGAAAGATCAGCAGAATATCCGTCATCCTTCGCGGCTTAAGGTGAGCCGCGAGGCGGGGCAATCTGTGTCAGGTCTGCATCGGGCAGCGCACCAGTTCCTCGGGGTCCGAGTCGCTGATCCGCACCCGCATTTCAAGGCGGCTGGGCTTCACGCGGAAGAATAGCACGTCGTCGCTCTCGCGCCCGCCCGCCAAGCAGCGCGCATCCGCCCGCCAGACCTCGGCGTCTGTCGTTTCCTCGGTCTGCCGCACCTGATTGAACACGCAGAAGCGCTGTTTCCGCACGCCCATGCGATGGCTTTCGATGGTCCAGACCTTCCGGGCGTCGCTGCAATCGTCGACCTGAGCCGCCCACTCGCCTGCATAGGAACGGTTGTCGATCGGATCGCCGGGTAAACGTTCCGGCGTTTCGGACGAAGGTGCAGCGGATGACGCCGTCTCGTCGCCCTCGGGCGCGCCGCAGGCGGCCGCCAATGCGAGCACCGCAACACAAGCAAGACGACGCACGACAGCTGCTCCCTGAATTGCCGCCACTTAGCGCCTGAGTTTGGGGCGTTGCGCAAGTGCTAAGCGCGGCGCACCATGACATTTCCGACTCGTAAGGAATAAGATGCGCGGTTCTCTGGCCGCTATCGCACGTTTGTCAGCGGCTGCCGCCACCGTATTGGCGCTCGTGCTTCCGGCGTCCGCCGATCCCACGTCAATCGAACTCGCGGCGAAGTTCGCGCGTGGCGAGTATATGGCCGCCGCCAGCGAAGCCGAGACGGCCGCCGGCGCGGACGATCTCGCCTTTGCCGCCCGCGCGCTGCTCGCTTTCTGCATGACAGGCGAGCAGGAACCCGATGCCGCCATCATTGACCGCGCCTCGCGGGATGCCGAAGCCGCCCTGACGCTTGAGCCTGACCACGGC
The DNA here is from genome assembly GCA_016714495.1 of Hyphomonadaceae bacterium. Classification (GTDB taxonomy): domain Bacteria; phylum Pseudomonadota; class Alphaproteobacteria; order Caulobacterales; family Hyphomonadaceae; genus UBA7672. The sequence continues at coordinate 153,095 of JADKDU010000004.1, forward strand.
GAGGGCCGGCTCCAGCTTGCCATCGCACTCTCGCTGAAAAGCCGGCCCATGGACGCAATGACCGCGTGGAGCGCGGGATATGGGGAGAAGGGCCGCAAGCTGGCGGAAGACGTGCTAGCGGCGGATCCCACAAACTTCTACGCTCACGGCTTCCTTGCAGTCTGGAATATAGAAGTTGAGCAGCGCGGCGGGGGCTTCGGCGCGTGGGTCATGGGCGCGAGCCTCGACAAGGCGCGCAGCCACTATGCGATAGCGATTCAGCTTGCTCCCGATGATGTCGGCATCCACTGGCAATACGCCCGCGCGCTGGTTGCGCTCGGCGCAAAGGCGCATGCGACGGAAGCCATGCAGGCTTTGACGCGCGCCATGTCGGCCGTCGCCCAAGACCATGTCGAGCAGGTGATGCAGGCGCGGGCGATCCGTCTCGTGGAGGCGCTGAAAGGCGACAAAGCCGCCGCGGAGAAACTCGCGCAGGTGATGCTGTGAGCCGCCCGGAACTGAAACAGGCAAAGGCGGCGTTCGACCAGGTGCGCGCCATCCTGCACGGCGAATGGTACCCGATCGGCTGCGGCGTGCCGGCCGACGAATATGACAGCTACGCCTGGCCGGTGCTTGCCATGCTTCAGCGCAAGGCGGATCGCGACGAGGTGGAAACCTACCTGCGCTGGGCGGCGGACGAGGCGATGAGCTCGCCCGTGCCGCAGAAACGTCTCGCCTCGGTGCTCGACAAGCTGTTGACGCTCGACGTTCAGTAAGAAAACTCCCCCGGCCGAAACCGGCGGAGCAAGTTCGCGAGAGTTCGTAAGATCACGCTGTCGCACCTGCACGGCGCAGGCCAACGATCTGCAATTGCGCAAACACGCCGACGATCGCCGCCTGTTTGACGACGAACACCTGCCCCAGAAGGCTCGGCGCGAATGCTGGTCCAAAAGCGGCGAACAGGCTGCCTGCGACCCAGGCTAAGTGCGTCACGATGACCGCCACGATCAGCGACCCCGGCGCACGGCCCGCGCGCACCATCATCGCCAGCAGCGTCACGAAAGTGATCGAAGCGACACCCGCCCAGAACAATAGTGCGGAGGGCAGACCGAGCAGGTCATACGTGAAGTCCGCGCCGGCGATCATGGCAAGGCTGGCTGCGCCGCTGACGACAGCGTCAGCCAGCAGAGCTTTGCGGAGGCAGGAGGAGAGGGCGGTCATGGGCAGCTCCTGTGTTTGCCGTTTCAGTACGGCCAACATGGCGAGGCCCGCGCCGGCAGGCGATTGCGCCGGAGGTAATGGAAGCGCAGATCGTGTGCGGCTATCGTTCGGGCATGATGAAACAGCAGACGTCCGAACGACCGGCCAAGGTCAGCGACCTGATCAAGGAATGGCGCACCCGCCGCCGCCTCAGCCAGCTCGATCTGGCGCTCGAGGCTGGCGTGTCACAGCGTCATCTCAGCTTTGTCGAAAGCGGCCGCTCCGCGCCTTCACGTGACATGGTCGAAACCCTGTCCGAGCATCTCGGCCTGCCTTTGCGCGAGCGAAATGTGCTGCTGCTCTCCGCCGGCTTCGCGCCAGCTTTCGCCGAACGAAAGCTCACCGATCCCTCGATGAGCGCCGCCCGCGCCGCGGTTGAGCTGGTGCTCAAGGGCTAAGAACCCAATCCGGCGATTACCATCGACCGTTACTGGACTCTTGTGATGGCGAATGCAGCGGTAGCGCCGCTTCTAGGCCTCGTCAGCGACACGAGCCTGCTGAAAGGTAGTGTCAATGTGCTGCACATCTCCCTGCATCCCGGCGGCCTTGCGCCATTCATCGCCAATCTCGCGCGCTGGAAGTCGCACGTGCTCTGGCGATTGAACGAGCAGATCAACGTAACCTGCGATCCGAGGCTTATCGATCTCGAACGCGAACTCGCCACCTATCCCGCGCCGCCAGCTCCGAAGGGAAGGGCATGGGAAGAAGCCGACGCAATCGCTTGCCGTTCGAACTGAAGCTAGGCGATCAGCTCCTGTCCTTTATCACGACCACGACAGTCTTCGGCGCGCCCGCGGATGTCACTTTATCGGAGCTGGCTGTCGAAGCCTTCTTCCAACGCGGAAACTGCTGCGGTCATGCAGGCGATGGCGAAGACGCGGCAGAACTAGACTACTGGCTCGCCCACACGATGCGCGCCATCCAGGCCAGGTCGCCACGCACCAGCTCGCGCGGCGGATAGGCCGGGTTCAGCGACAGCAGCTCGACCAGCCGCTCGGTCTGCCGCCCGAGAACCTTGGCCAGCACCTCGCCATCTCGCGTGCGCGCCACCACCCTGTCGCCACGGCGCACAGCCACGCCGGGCGCCACCACGATCCGGTCGCCGTGGCGATAGACTGGCTCCATCGAGTCGCCCGTGATCTCCAGCGCATAGGCCGTCTCGGTCTCCGGCCCGGGAAAGCGCACATCTTCCCACCCATCGCCCACCGGGAAGCCCGCGTCGTCGAAATACCCGTCGCTGCCCGCCTTCGCGAAGCCGAGCAGGGGCGTCGTATGTCCCAGCCGTCCCTCGGCCAGCGCTGCAAAATCCTCAGGCGATGTTCCCACCGCATCGAGCGCCTTTATCAGGCTTTCCGTCGACAGCCAGCGCGGCGATCCATCTGCGCCTGCGCGCTTCGACTTGTTGAACGCCGTTGCATCGAGCCCTGCGCGTTTCGCGAGCCCCGACGCCGACAGCCCGTGCCGCTCAGCCAGGGCATCGATCGCTTTCCATATGTCTGTATGGCGCATGGCCAGGACCTTCGCCCGATAGGACGCGAGACCTAGTAATAGGAAAATTATCCTATTTACAACCCTGCGGCCGTTCCTTTACGCAAAATCAGAGTAAATCCACAGGCTTCTGGAATTGTGCTCTCACACCCTATGTCCCTGAGGGTACAGCTCTTTTCTCCTTCATGCGCCGATCATGGCCGGCAAATCGGCCGGTTGAATGCACCCGACAAGTGTCGCAGAAGGTGTGTTCGCTGGGTTCTCCAGCGCATCAAGGCACACGGGCCTTTCGGGCTCGCGGAGTAGATGGAACTTCTGATCCTCGTACTGCTGATCCTGCTCAACGGCGTTTTCGCGCTGTCCGAGATGGCGATCGTTTCTTCCCGTCGCCCGCGGCTCAAGGCCATGGCCGATCGCGGCAATGGCGGCGCGAAGACAGCGCTGCGTCTGATCGACGATCCCTCAAAGCTTCTATCCACCGTCCAGATCGGCATTACGGCCATCGGCGTCATCGCCGGCGCCTATAGCGCCACGGCTCTTTCGGATGACCTGACCCCGATCGTCGCCAGCTGGCACCCCATGCTGGCCCCACAAGCAGAGCTGATCGCGTTCAGCGTCGTCATCGTGTTCACCACCTTCCTGTCGCTGGTGTTGGGCGAGTTGATTCCCAAACGCATCGCCTTGGCGGCGCCCGAACCCATGGCTGCGGCGATGGCCCCGGTCATGGCGCTGATCGAAACTGCCGCGTCACCACTCGTCTGGCTGCTTCGCTTCGTCACGGAGGGCGTCATCCGTCTTCTCGGCCTACATCGCACCCGGCAGGAGGATGTCACCGAGGAAGAGCTTCAATCCCTGATCGTCGAAGGTGAGAAAGCCGGCGTCATTGAGGAAGAAGAACGCGACATGATCCAGAGCGTGATGCGTCTCGGCGACCGCTCTGTGAAAGCCATCATGACGCCGCGCACCGAAGTCATATGGCTCGATCCAGATACGCCCCGCGAAGAACTGCTCCAGGAAATCACTGACAGCGGCCACTCCCGCTTCCCGGTCGCCAATGGCGATGCGGACCAGATAGTCGGCGTCGTCCAGACCAAGGAGCTGTTCGCCCATCTCGCCCGCACCGGCACGATCGACCTCAAGGCGGTGATGCACCCGCCGATTTTCGTGCCTGAAACGATGCCGGTTCTGAAAATGCTCGAAGCTATGCGCGGCAATGCCGTCCGCATGGTGATTGTGTCAGACGAATACGGCGGCGTGCTGGGCCTCGTAACGGCGGCTGACCTCCTGGAATCCATCGCGGGTGACGCCGCTCTCAGCGAAGATGAAGGCCTTGCCCCGCCAGTCCTGCGTGACGACGGCAGCTGGCTTGTGGACGGCATGACGCCCGTGGACGAATTCGAGCAACTGGTTGGCGTGCGCGACCTGGATACCGACGAAGGCTTCTCGACCGTCGCCGGCCTCGTGATGCATCTGCTGCGCACGCTTCCCAAGGAAGGCGACAAAGTTGAGCGCGAACCGTTGCAGTTCGAGGTCGTCGATATGGATGGCCGCCGCATCGACAAGGTGTTGGTGCGCAAGGTCGAACCGGTTGACGATGACCCAAGCGGTTGAGCCTAGAGCTCCACGCCAGCCCGCTTCAGGCCGAGCATCACGATCTTGTTCAAGAGATCCGCATAGCTTGTGCCCGCGTGCAGCGCCGCCTGCGCATACTCCTGGCTCGCCGCGATCTCCGGGTTCGGGTTCGCCTCGATGAAGTAGGGCACGTTGTCCTTCGACAGCCGGAAGTCGATCCGGCAATAGCCGTCCAGCTCCAGCGTATGGCTGATGCGTTTGGCCAGCGTACGGATCTTCGTCACCACGCTCGGCGGAAGGTCCTGCGCAGGGCCTTGCAGGATGCCGCGCTTCTCCTGATAGATCGGATCGTGCTTCACCTTCTCGGTCGCGATAGCGTGCGAGCCTTCGGCAAGGTTCGAGAAGCTCAGCTCCCACACCGGCAACACCTGAAGCCGGTCATTACCCAACACGCCGACATAGATCTCGCGGCCTTCGATATACTGCTCGGCGATCGCTGGCGTGTTTAGCCGCTTATGAATGAATGCCACGCGTTCAGCGAGCTTCTCGTCTGTATCCACAATCGACGCCTGCGCGATGCCCAGCGAAGCGTCTTCCCAAAGCGATTTCACGATCAGCGGAAACTTGAGCCTACCCGGTCGCCGCGCCTTCTTGCCCATCGGAAATACGGCGAACGCCGGCGCCGGCACGCGGTGATATTTCAGCAATTTCTTCGATAGGTCCTTGCCGCGCGCCAGCATCATGCCGCGCGGATTGCAGCCGGTGTAGGGTACGCGCAGCAGCTCCAACAGCGCCACCACGTTCTGCGCGTAAAGCGACTCGCCGTGGAATTCCTCGAGCATGTTGAAGACGATATCCGGCTTCCAGTCTTCGACCGCGTCGCGGATCGGGGCCAGTTCGGTCTGCACGCCCAGCATGCGCACTTCATGTCCGCTGGCGCGAAGCGTCGTTGAGACGTCGTACTCTGTCTTCCAGACATAGGTCTCCGACTCTGAAAGTCCCTCGATATTGTCGGGCGGGATCAGGTCAGGGTGGGCGAGGGCGAGAATACGTAGCGGCTTCATACCGCGAACCATTGCCGCCGCGATGTATGCAGCTGGTGGGCAACCTTGTTGTTGATCAGTCTTACCATCGACTTTCGTAGTTCGCTTTCAGCGCCCGGCGCGCGCAGCTTGAGCGCGCGGGCGCGGTTTATGAGCTGGTCGATCGTATTGTCCAACGCAAATTGATACGCGCCCGAAACGCGCCAGGCGGCATCGCGGATTTTTACGCGATTCTTGCGCAGGAACGCAGACGCCGGTTTCGAGCGCGCATGGCGCGGCTCATTGGAGAATATGCGTTGCAGGTCGCGGTCGTAGCGTGTGTCGGTGTCGACCGCATAATGCGCAAGCTTGCGTCCGTAATGGTCAGCCAGCGTCTTGTTGAGGCGGCCGACGGGGTCGACTTCCATGCGCCGCGTCAGCCCGGCCTTCATGCCCGAAATTTCGTGCATGAGTTCATCGACGAATTCCAGTTTCTCCAGCGCGCCGGGCCATTCGGCGTACTTCGTCCGCCAGCTCGCGCGCGGCGTCAGCCACACGGCGAACGTTTCCGCGAAATCCTCGTCCGGATGGCTCTGCGCATACCAGCGCGGCAAGTGCTGGACGAAATCCCTGCTGTTGGGATTGGGGCGATAGCTGTCGGGATAGGGGGACGACGAACGTCCAAACATCTCCTGCCATTTCCGGCGGCGGTGCAGGGCGTAGGCGTGCTGGATGATGTGGCCGGCTTCGTGCCGCAGGATCTGCATGCACTGACGCTTCGTGCCGCCTTCCACTTCCTTGAACATCTTACGCTCAAGTCGGGCGAGGCGCGGATGGGCGAGATAGAACGGGACGGCAATGCCCGGCGTTGTGTCGGGGCTGAACCATTCGTCAGAAATCCAGGCGTGCGCCTGCACGAGTCCGCGGCGTTTCAGTTCGCCGTTCAGCTCCTTCATGCAGCCCTGGATCCAGGTGCCTTCGATGGAAACGTGGAGATCCTTGAGCCGCATCTCCAGCAGCTCGGAATCAGGCAGATATGACCACCAGGGCTGGCGCGACTTGGTGCGCATCGACCAGAGGGTGCCGCCAGAGTCGCCCATGTCAAAAACGCTCCCCGAGGGACGCTGTTTCCCAAGAACCGGAGCGCCCCAGCCGCGTGGCTGTTGCATCAGAAATGCCGGATATTCGGGATGACAAAAACAAGCGGGCGACCTCTCCGCGACGATGTGCGGATGGAACGCTTTCTAAACCATAAATCTCTGGTCGCGCTTCAGGAAAATCGATGTTTGCCCCGTAAAAAGTGCACATTCCGTATATCCCGCACGCAGTCCGGCCCAGCCGGCAGGCAGCCGCCCGGCCCGGGGTTTGCGCCCTGCGCCGATTTCCGCCGGAGAGGCGCTCCGCCTCGTTTCGCCTGTCACACAATTATTGTTGCACCGGGGGACGAAACTCCCTATCTGCACCGTCCAATAACCGGCTGCGCGAAGGGCCCCAAACGGGGAAGACGGCGACCAGCGGTGATGCGCTGACCTGGGCCTAGGCAAAAGCCGAAGCTGCGGTCGTTGGTTCGTCACTCTCGTCTTCGGAGCCTACGCCCCGTGAACACCATCCCCGCCTATGAAATCGTTCCCGATTCGCCAGAGCATTCGGACGCCGTCGAGGCGCTATACGACGACGTTTTCGGCCCGGGCCGCTTCGCCAAGACGGCCGAGCGCCTGCGCGAAGGCAACACCAAGATCGCCGACGCCAGCCTCCTCGCCGTCGATTCCGACGGCGTTACGGGCGTCGTCCGTGTCTGGCCGGTGAAAGTCGGCGAGGGCGGGCGCGCAGCCTTTCTTGGGCCTATTGCTGTCGCGGAGAGACGTCGCGGCAACGGCGTCGCCTTCAAGCTCATGGAACGCGCCATCGGCGTCTGCCGCGAGCAGGGCTATGCCGCCGTCATCCTGGTAGGCGACCACGAATACTATGAGCGTTTCGGCTTTCACCCCGCTGGCGAGGGCCGCTTCCTGCTGCCCGGCCCAGTCGACCAGAAACGCGTCCTCATCCGCGACCTCTCAGATCGCGCCGCCAAGCTCAAGGGCGAACTCAGCGTCCCGCGTTAGCGGCCTTCGCGCCGCCAGGCGAGCATCAGGAAAGCGCATGCCAGCAGCATGCCGATCACGCCCGGCAGCAGCGTCGTCGACTCCGTCGCGCGGACCGCATAGGCGCCGCGCTGGCGCAGGCCCAGCCAGTCCGAGCCCGCCGCGTTGCCGCGTTCCCCGATCCGGTCGATGCGCGGCATCGTGGGTGACCCATCGGCGCCGAGACGGAACACGCCGCCCAGCGTCGCCGCCGCAATCGGCTGCAGCTTGTCCGGCGTCGCACGCAGATCGAGATATTCGCGCGGATGCGTCGGTCCGCGCAGCGTCACGGCGTTGAGCTTGCCGCTCGTAGCGCGATAGAGCCCCAGCTCTTTCGCCGGGAGGACCGCGCGATAATTGCCCGGCGACACCAGCGACCATGGGCTTTCAGCCTTAACGCCATCCGGTCCCGCGACAGACAGCGGAGCCGGCGCGTCCGACATGGTGTGCAGGCTCGCCGTCACCTCGGGCGCTGACCCAGCCTGCAGCTCCAGCAGCTCTTCTTCGAGCTCAGGCTCCTTCATCAGCCAGTGCGCTGTGCGGCGGATCAGCTCCGCATACGGCCCGCCGCCCTCATAACCGCGCGCCCACAGCCACAATTGGTCCGACATCACCGACGCCACGCGTCCCTGACCCACGCGGTTCAGCAGCAACAGCGGATGGCCGTCCGGCGTCTGCATCAGCGCCTCGGACTTGCCCTGGTCCATCTTCATGTAGCGCATCCACGGGCCCCAGCCCTCGGTCGGCAGCGTCGCCGTCACCGAATGACGCTTGCCCAGTTTGGTCAGCTGCGGCGTGAACTTGCCGTCCACCACTTCACCCGTCGCCCGCCCGGGCAGAACCCCGCCCAGCGGCGTGTTGTAAAGAATGTAAGCGCCCGGATAGGGGGGGCCGGCCGCGATTAGCAGCGCTCCGCCGCGCTCCACATACCGCGCGACACGATCAAGATACTGTTCCTCCAGCACCGACGGCCGCAGCTCGTGGTCGAAGATCACCAGGTCGAACTCGTCGAGCTTCTCGCGGAACAGCTGCGGCTTCGGGAAGGCGATCAGCGCGATTTCCTCGATCGGCACATTGTCCGATTTCTGCGGCGGCCGAAGGATCGTGAAGTGAACCAGATCTACTGCCGGATCGGATTTCAGCAGGTCGCGCCAAACCCGCGCGCCCGCATGCGGTTCGCCCGTCACTAGCAGCACACGCAGACGGTCCTGCACGCCTGAAATCCGCGCCGAGGCGAGGTTGTTCGCCAGCGTCAGCTCGTTCGGAATGCCTTCGACCGAAAGCACGACAAGGTTCTCGCCGCGCCGCTTCAGTGTGAACGAGATCATCGACGGCTCGCCGACCTTCACGCTCTGCGGCGGCTGCATCTCGCCATTGATCGTGATCGCAACCGGCACAGTCTGCGCCGTCGGATCATTCACCTGCACCCGCATGTCGACCTTCTGGTCGATAATCGAGAACGAGGGGACCTGTTGGATCTCGATATTGCGGTCGATCTCGTCATCGCCCCCGACGATCAGCGCATGCACCGGCCCCATCGGCTTGGCGTCATCCGCATTCGTCGGCGCATCGTGGATCTGCCCATCCGTGATGAGGATCGCGCCCGCTATTCGCTCGCGCGGCGCGTCCGACAGCGCTGACTGCAGGGCCACATAAAGATCAGTGCCGTCCGCGCCGGGATCGGTCTCTGCAACGCGCAGCTCCAGCGTTTCGTCCGCATCGATCTGCTTGCGCACGGCGTCATACGCCGCCTGCGCCGTCTCCGTGCGGCCGCGAAAATTCATGCTCTCCGAGCGGTCCATCACGACCGCCACGATATCCTTCAGCGGCTCGCGCTGTTCCTGGATCCACAGCGGATTGGCCAGCGCCAGCGCCAGCACGGTCAGCGCGAGCGCGCGGAACAGCCACGCCTTGCCGCGCAAATAGAGATAGACGCCCCATAGCGCCACGGCGCCGGCCACGAGCACCCAGAGGGCGATCCATGGAATGAGCGGATCAAACGCAAGACGGGATGCTTCGAGCATGACTAGTCAGCCTTGTCCCGAGACGTCCCCCGCCGGTCGAGCAGTTCCGGGATGTGAACCTGGTCTTCCTTGTAGTTCCCGGTGAGGATGTACATCACGAGGTTGATGCCGAAGCGGTAGGCCATCTCACGGGCGTTCTCGCCGCCATCCATCGAGCGCAGGCCTTTGCCCGTATTGCGATCGATGGCCCACGCGCCGGCCCAGTCCGATCCGCCGATGAACAGGCCCGAGACGCCATCGCCGCGCCGCGTATCGCGATCCGCCGCGCCGCTCTCGATCCACAGGCGTCCGTTGAGACGACCGGGGAAAGACCGGATCAGGTAATAGCTCTTGGTCAACACATGCGTCGCCGGCGCGGGCTGCAGCGGCGGCGCATCAATGCCCGCCAGAAGCTGCTGCAGGTTCTGCGAGACATCCCGTCCGGGCGCCGCATCGCGCGTATCCACGAAGAACGCGCCGCCTGCGCGCAGATAGGCGTTCACCTTCGCCACCGCCGCCGGAGGCAACGCCTTCGCATTGCGCGGCACGGCGTAATAGATCAGCGGATAAAGCTCGAGACTGTCGCGCGCGAGATCGATGCCATGCGGCTCGTCCGGCTCCACCGACGTCCGCTGACCCAGCTGGTAAGACAATCCGAACAAGCCCGCCGCCGTCGTCTCGTCGAGGCTGCGATCACCCGTCTTCACATAAGCGAAGCGAAGATGCGCGGCCGCCTCCTTGCCCAGCTGTTCCGAACTCTTCTGCGCGAAAGCCGGCTGCGGATTCAGTGTCGCCGCAGCGATGAAGAAAACCGCCAGCACGCCTGCCGCCTGCCGCCCGAAGCGCGGCAACCGTCCCGCGAACGCCAGTGCGATCAAAAGGTCGAGCGCCACAATGCCCAGCGCCAGCGCGAGCATCCATCCGCCCAGACCCGCACGTTCCACGACAGCTTCCTGTTCTGTTACCTTGGCGATGCCCGGCCACGTCTCGACCACCTGCGGCGCCGGCGCGCCCGCATTCAACGCCCGCTCACCGGCCGGTCCGGTGTAAAGTCCCGGAGGCGTCGTCGGGCTCGGCGCAGTTTTTAGGAAATCCACGGCCGCGATCGGCGTCGCGCTTGCTTGCGGCGGTTGCAGCACGCCATATCCATCCAGCACCCGCACGGGCGCCAGCGTGCCTTCGGAGCCCAGCGCCGTCGCGCCAGAACGCTCGCCGCCAGACACCACCGACCGGCGCAGCATCTCAACGAACGCGCCGGTATAGGGGAGGTCAGACCAGTCCGGGTCAGCCGTCACATGGAATAACACCAGCTCGCCGCGCCCGATGCGCCGCGCCGTAACCAATGGCGTCCCATCTTCCAGCCGCGCCCATGTCAGGCTGTCCAGCTCTGCCGAAGGCTGCGCCAGAACCTGCTGGCGCACGGCTGTATCCGAGGGGCGCGGAATGCCGATGAACGGCGAATTGTTGTCGAACGGCGCAATCCGCTGCGGCGTCTCCCAAGACAGCGACGATCCCAGCGAGCGTGAAGTCGGCCGCAACGGCACCGGTGTGAAGGGATCATCCTGCGCGGCCAGGCGCGGACCAGCGAAGCGGATCAGCACGCCGCCCTTCTCGATCCACTCTGTCAGCTTTGCGCGCGTGCCTTCCTCGATCGTGCCGCGGTCGCCCAGCACGATCGCGTCGATCGGCGAGTCCAGCAGGTCAGGCAGCTTCTTCTCGGTCAGCTGCGCATAAGGCTGCAAAGCCTTGCGCACATAGTAATGTTCAGACAGCAGCGGCTGCGCCTCGTCGCGCGTATCGGCAAGGCCGACATGCGGCCGCCGCGCTGTGTCATCCCACAGCCACACGCCGCCTGCCGAAGGCGATCCGCCGATGCGGAACCGCGCCACGCGGTTCAGCGCCGCCGCCGGAATAGCGAACAACGCATCCGCTGTCATCGACCCGCCGTCGAACGAAATCCGCGTCGATGCGATCGACGCGCCTTCCGCCGTTTCAGCGATAACGTCCGCCGTCGCGCCCGGCAGGCTGTTGGCCCGCACCACCGAAACTCGCGCGCCTTCGGCGGACGAATCCGCAGATGTGATCGCAAAGGCATTCTTCGGCCGCGTGACCCGAACCTCGGTCGCCGCCTTCGCCGACAGGCCGCGCGCAAACGCGTCGCTATCGTCATTGTTGAAGCCGTCCGTCGCCCAAATGATGCGACCCGGCTTGAGGCCAGTCTCATCCAGCTTCTTCAGCGCATCCAGCCGCTTGGGCAGCCACGCTGCCGGCCGCGTATTGCGCAGCAGCTGTCGCGCCGTTTCTGCATCCAGCACTTCGGAAGGATCGCGCGTCACTTCGCGCGGCGCCGTGAACATCACATGGATCGCGCCGCCATCCTGCGATGTCTCATCCACCGCCGAGGTCGCTGTCCGCACAAGATCACGCCAGCGCTCGGCGCTGGTCCAGCCATCATCCACCACGATCAGCGTGCCGCCGCTCGTATTGATCTGCGCATTCGGCGCCCAAGTCGGCCGCGCAAAGCCCAGGATAGCAAGACCCAGCGCAATCATCCGCAGCAGCAACAGCCACCATGGCGTGCGCGCCGGCGTCTCTTCATCCGGCCTCAGATCGTCCAGCAGCGCCAGCGAGGGCAGCGCGAAGCGCTTCGGCTCCGGCGGCGTCGCGCGCAGCAGCAGCCAGAGCAGCGGCAAAGCCAGCAGGCCAAGCAGCGCCCAGGGTTGCAGGAAAAGGAATGGACCAAGGCTCACGCTGCGGCTCCGCTGATGGCAAAGCCAGGCAAGCTTGCCCAGCGGCGTGCGTGTTTCTTCGCTCGTCACATGCGTGACAAAGCGCCAACCCAGTTCGCCGGCCAGCGATAGCATGTCGGCGCGGCGTTGTTCGAATTTTCCGAGATATCCCTCGCGGATCGATTCAGCGCGCCCGATCAGCCGCTCGCGATCCTGTCCCGGCCGGAAGAACCGCACGCGGCCGTTGAACGGATAAGCTTCCTCGATCGGGTCGCACACCTGCAGCAGCACGCCATCGCGGCACTTGGCGGCCACCGGGGTCAGCCGTGCCCGCCACTCATCCAGCGATGAATAGAAGTCGCTGCAGATCACCACGGCCGCCGTATCACGAGGCGGCTTGGGGAAGGGCGTCTCAGGCCTGAAGTTGCGGATATCCTCGCCGACGCGCGCCGGCGCCCGCGCGCCCGACACGGCGCCGCGTCCGCCGCCCAAGGCGCCGCAACGCTCGCCTGACCGCGAAAGCGCTCCGGCAAGCGCCATCGACAACAGCAGCGCACGATCCGCCTTGAATGGAACCGTTGCTGCGCTGGACCAGTTGAAGCCCGGCGTCGGATCCACCCAGAACAAGAAGGTTCGCGCCGTCTCCAGCTCGGTCTCTCGCACAAACAGATGTTCCTCGCGCGCCGACCTGCGCCAGTCGACGCGATCCGCGCCGTCTTCCGACGTGTGCCGACGATACTGCCAGAAGTTCTCGCCAGTCCCCGACTTGCGCCGTCCCGCCGATCCCATATGCGCCGCACTCGCCGCGCGGGCGCGCGTCGTCAGCGTGCCGAGATCGTTCGCAAGCGCGGACGCTTCGGCTTTCAGTTGACTAAGTGGCGCCTGTGGCACTGGGGGGCGGTCCTTGGGCGGTTACGCGGCTTTGGAAGCAAGTTCCTGAATCAGCGACGACAGCGTCCCCCCCTGTCCTGTAGGATCGTAGGCCAGCGCCATGCGGTGGCCGAGCGCCGGTTCAGCCAGCGCCTCGATGTCATCCAGCGACGGCGCAAGGCGTCCGCGCAGCAGCGCACGTGAGCGCGCCGCCAGCATCAGCGCCTGACCTGCACGCGGGCTCGGACCCCAGTCGACCCGCTTCTTCACCTGCGGATGATCCGATTGTTCCGGCCGCGCCGAACGCACGAGCCGCAGGATCGCCTCCAGCACCGTCTCGGGCACCGGCATCCGCCGCACGAGGTTCTGCAGGCCGATCAGCTTCTCGGCATTGAGGATCGGGTTCACCGTCTGGTCGCTCATCCCCGTCGTCTCGACCAGGATGCGCCGCTCGGTCTCATTGTCCGGATACGTAACGTCCACTTTCAGCAGGAAGCGATCGAGCTGCGCTTCCGGCAGCGGATATGTGCCTTCTTGTTCGATCGGGTTCTGCGTCGCCAGCACGTGGAACGGCTTGGGCAGGTCATAGCTCGCCCCCGCCACCGTCACATGCCGTTCCTGCATCGCCTGCAGCAACGCCGACTGCGTCCGCGGCGAAGCGCGGTTTATCTCATCGGCCATGAGCAGCGAGGTGAAGATCGGACCCTTCACGAAGCGGAAGGAGCGACCCGAGGCGCTCTCGTCCAGGATCTCCGAACCCAGAATGTCGGACGGCATAAGGTCTGGGGTGAACTGCACCCGGCCCCAGTCGAGACCCAGCGCACGCGCGGTAGTCTCCACCAGCTTGGTTTTAGCAAGACCCGGCGCGCCGATCAGCAGGGCGTGTCCGCCCGCCAGAATGGTCGACAGCACCAGCTCGACGACGCGTTCCTGTCCGAACACGACTTTCCCGATCTCGGCGCGAACCTGCGCCAGAAGCTGCACAGCGGCGTCGGCATCCTTCACGATGTCGGCGGACGGGGCGTTGGCGATAGCGGCTTCACTCATGCTCAGCATTTACCTATGTCTGAGGCCAACCCGAACGCCGAGCAGCCCATGTCGAACGCGATAACCCCGAAAACGACGTCGCTCTCGGACCTGATCGCCACCTTGCAGTCGGAAGCGGGTTTGGAAAAGCCCCGTTCCCTTCCTCCCGTACATTTGTGGAACCCGGCCAACTGTGGCGACATCGGCCTGGAGATCCGTCGGGACGGATCCTGGTGGCAGAACGGGGTGCGATTCAGCAGGGACAAGCTTGTGCGCCTGTTTTCAACGATACTCAGGAAGGATTCCGACGGATACTGGCTGGTCACCCCTCACGAAAAAGTGGTGGTGAAGGTCGAAGACGCCCCATTCATGGGTGTTCGCGCGGACCGGCATGAATCGGGCGGGCATCAGGTCATAGTCGTCACGACCAATGTGGGCGATGTCGTGGCGATCGATGCCGACCATCCTCTGCGGGTCGTCACGGATCGCCAAACGGGCGAGCCCTCCACCTATGTTCTGGTCCGTGGGGGACTGGAAGCCAGGCTGGCCCGCCCGCCTTATTATGAGCTGGTGGGCTGGGCCGAGCCAGACGAAGCCGGCGCGTCGGGCATGAGCGTCGTCTCCTCGGGCGTAAGGTTCCCGATCGGCCAGGCGGCCTGATCCCCATGGCATTTACCACGAAAGCGGATTTTGAGGCCCGCGCCGCGGCCCGGCTGGCCGCCATCGACGCCGTGTTCGACCCTCCGCAGCGCACGGACTACGATCTCAACCCGGACTGGCCCGCGCCCATATCAGGCAATTTCCGCAAGGCCGCCGTCCTGATCGGCCTGATCGACCGGCGCGACGATTATGGCGTCCTGCTCACCCTGCGCCCTGAAACCATGTCCAGCCACGCCGGGCAGGTGGCTTTCCCCGGCGGACGTCTCGAACCAGGCGAGACCTTGCTCGCAGCCGCGCTCCGCGAAGCTCACGAGGAAGTGGGCGTTGATCCCGCAACCGTGCGCGTGCTGGGGCAAGGCGACACTTACCTCACCGGCAGCGGATTCGCGATTTCGCCGTTCGTGGGCGTCCTACCGCGCGATTTCGCGCCCGTGCCCCACAGCAGCGAAGTGGCCGATGTCTTCGAAACCCCGTTCAGCTTCCTAATGAACGCCGCCAATCACGAGCGTCACGAGAAGGAGTTCCGAGGGGCCTTGCGCGCTTACTACGCCATGCCCCACAACGGGCGCTACATCTGGGGGGCGACCGCCGGAATGTTGAAGTCACTCTACGACCGGCTTTACGGCGCCGGTGACAAGTCCGGCGAAATGTAAAATATGGCCCAGCGCGTTCTCATCGAGCTTCTTCTTTTCCTGATCCCGTTCGCGGTGTTCCTGGTCTACCGGGCCGCCTCGCGGGACATGAAGATCAAGGACCGCTGGCCGCTCACCCGGCTGGTGCTCATCGGCGCTGGCATCGCTATCGCCGCGCTCATCATCACGCCCTTGCTCGAGCCGCGCGAAAGCAACAAGTGCTTCGATCCTGTGCGCTATAACGCAAATGGCCAGATCGTCCCGCCGCGCGAAATCCCCTGTGAGCAGCAGAAACTCCCCGGCAGCGACATCACCCCCACCACGCCGACGCAAACGCCTGTCGCCCCGCGCGATACCGGCAGCGGTGGCTAAGATGGGCAGGCTGGACCCCCAGCCCTGGATGACGTCTCCCGCAGCGCGACGCGTGATGGATGCGCTCAATGGCGCGCGTCCGGACTGTGCGCGCTTCGTCGGCGGTTGCGTGCGCAATGCGCTTCTGGGCGAACCCGTCGCCGACGTCGACATCGCCACCCAGCTCGTTCCTGAACTGGTTCACAAGGTGATGATCGCCGCGAAGATCGCCGTGCATCCGACCGGCATCGAACACGGCACGCTCACCGTCGTCTCCGACCATCATCCCTTCGAAGTCACGAGCCTCCGTCAGGACGTCGAAACCGATGGCCGTCGCGCCGTCGTCGCCTTCACCGACGACTGGGCGCTCGACGCGCAGCGCCGCGACTTCCGTATGAATGCGCTCTACGCCACGCCCGACGGCGAACTCCACGATCCCACCGGCGGGGGCCTCGACGACATCGCCAGCCGCCGCATCATCTTCGTCGGCGATCCCGAAACCCGCATCCGCGAAGACTATCTCCGCATCCTGCGCTTCTTCCGCTTCCAAGCCTGGTATGGCCGCACAGTGCCTGACGCAGCCGGCCTTGCGGCCTGTGCAAAACTTCGTGGCGGGCTAGCCGACATCTCCGCGGAACGGATCTGGATGGAAACCGGCAAGCTCCTGGCGGCGCCCCAGCCGCTTGCAGCCCTCGACGCGATGGAATCGACAGGCGTCCTCGATCAGCTTTTCATCGAAGCGAAAGGCCTCAAGCTTCTGCGCAAGCTCGTCGGCCTCGACATCCGCGAAGGCTTCGCACCCGATCCGATCGTCCGCTTCCTCGCTCTTTTCTGGAAGGACGCTGCTGCGGTTCACGACGTCGCCAACCGCATGAAGATGTCAAACGACGAACGCCACCGCCTCAACTGGGCGGTCCAGCACGACGCGCCGCTCTGGGGCGGCATCACCGAACAGGAAGTGCGTACCGCCCTCTATCTCGCGGGCCAGCAGACCATTCGCGATCGCCTCATGCTTGAATGGGCCAGCGACGGCTCCGCCGACTGGTCCGACGTTCTCACACTCGTCGACGCCTGGCAGCGCCCCGTCATGCCCGTCACCGGCGCTGACCTGCTAAAGCGTGGCGTTGCGCAAGGCCCCGAAATTGGCGATGCGCTCCGCAAACTCGAAGCGGCATGGATCGACAGCGACTTCACAGCGACGCATGACGAGCTGTTGGCCCAGTTGGCGTAAAGCACAAGGGGGCGTGCTCACGAGCCGCGCAAATTCCGCGGAATCCAAAGGTGAACACCTCCTTGATCCAGACGGCGACAAACCATCGCGGGCGCGCGGGATGATCGCGTTTCTCTTTGAGGACGGGCAGGGCCGCCTTGAAGCGGCTCGCCCAAACCACGCCGGGCACTCGCGCGCTCCGGCCCTCTATCCGGGCGAGAGCTGAAGCATCCCGCAGACGATTGCGCCCGTGCGAATGCGGGACCGCGCGCTAGTTCGCAGCCACCACCCACACATTGAGATACGCTGCGAATGTCAGCCAGGCGAGATACGGGTACTGCATCATCGCAGCCAGCTTGCTGTGCCGACCGAACTCGCGGGTCATCATGAAGACCAGCACCCACAGCGCCGCGATGTCGATCAGCGCCGGCGTCGCGAGATGGTATTTGAAAAAGAGATAGCTCCAGCCAAGATTGGCCACGAGCTGCAGGAAATAGAGACCGAGCGCGCTATCGGCTCGTTTCCATGTTCCGCCGGCGCGCCAGACGATGCAGGCGCTGACCGCCATAACGACATAAAGCGTGGGCCAGACGATGCCGAACACGAAGCCGGGCGGCGTCCCCGGGGCCTTGTTAAGCGCGGCATACCAGGGGTCTGAATCCCCGCCCGAGGCGAGAGCGCCCAGGGCTGCGACCAGCGCCGTCGCGGCGATGATCGCGATAAAGGCCAGGATGGTGGCCTCGACCGGGCGTTCAGCCGGGATCGTTGGGACGCGTTGGGGCATGGTTTCTCCCTGCGCACCCCTCTTCCGGGGGGCGTCAGGACTCAGTTAGGCCCCAGATCACGCCTGTCCAGCGGCAGGGGGCGCCCGCCCCGGCAACTGGCAGAAGACGCCGCTGAGGCTGATGTGAAGGTCACCGCGGCGACCTGCGGGTCGGCGGGTCTCGGGTATTTGCGACTACCAGGGGCGCAGCGAACTGGTCGTTGCTTCAAACTGCGATGTGTAGATCGGATAGAGCGACGCCTCGACATAGCAGCCGGCCATGACTACGCGGCGCCGCAAGACGTAGAAGCAATAGCGAGTGATCGCATCAACGTTATCATCCACCTTGATCTTCATTATTGCTACATGGAAGTACGCGTCGCCAAGCGGCCGGATATCACTAGCAATAAGCGTGATGTCCTGGGGTTTCAGCGCCAGAAAATCGGCCCAGTCCGCCACTTCGAAAACATGAGCATATTCGGCGTTTACCTCCGGCATCGTCATGTCGGCGATTGCGGCGACGTCTTTCACATCGATATCGATATTGCAGTCGCGTCACTGTCGCCCTGTCTCGAAGCGACTATGCCGTCTGCAACGGTGTCAGGCGCACTCCAGCCATCAGGAAAATTGATCGTGACCCTGTCGCCGTGGTAAACGCCTGCCGTCAGCGCCAGGACCGCCAGGGGCGGCGCGAGAAGCTTTCCGTTCGTTCGTGGCGACATGCTGACGTGCCCCCCCAGCGCTTCGGCCTGTTCCTGTTAGCGCCGCTGGGCAAGGCGCGCCGCAAGGATCATGGCCACTTCACGACGGGCGGCATGGACGACAGAATGCTCGCCACATTACCTCCGGTCTTGAGGCCGAACGTCGTGCCGCGATCGTAGAGCAGGTTGAACTCGACATAGCGGCCGCGGCGCACCAACTGCTCTTCCCGCTCAGCCGGCGTCCAGCTCTCGACCATCCGGCGGCGGACGATCTCGGGATAAACTTCCGCGAATTGCCTCCCCACGCTTTGCGTGAAGGCGAAGTCTCCCTCCCAGTCACTGGTCGCGTGGCGATCATAGAAGATGCCGCCGATGCCGCGTGGCTCATCGCGATGGGGCAGGTAGAAGTATTCGTCGCAATGCTTTTTGAACGCCTCATAGTCTGCGCCGGGATGTCCCTCACAAGCGGCCCGCATGGCGTCGTGGAAGCGGATCGCGTCGGGAAATTCCTGCTCGCGCTGATAGGCCAACAGCGGCGTCAGGTCCGCGCCGCCGCCGAACCACGCGTCCGACGTCACCAGCATCCGCGTATTCATGTGCACCGCCGGCACACGCGGCGAATGCATGTGCGCGATCAGCGATATCCCGCTGGCCCAGAACTTCCCGTCCGACTTGTCCGCGCCCGGAATGCTTTTGGCGAATTCGGGAGAGAAAGCCCCATAGACACACGACACATGCACGCCGACTTTCTCGAACAACCGCCCGCGCATGACGGCCATCGTCCCGCCGCCGAGGTCTTCCGTTCCGTCGCCACGCTTCCAGGGCGTCTTCTCGAAGCGCCCGGCCGGGCCCTTATAAAGCGGCGGCGAGGCCGCATCTTCCAAAGCCTCGAAGCGGGAGATGATGTCGGCCTGCAGCGTCTGGAACCAACCGAAAGCGCGCGCCTTGCGTGCTTCAAGCTTCGTGGCGTCGTCGCGGGCGAGGGTCTGTGACATGGCGGCTAGCTAGCCGGCTAGGTCGGCTTCCCGCAAGCGGGCGCATTTTCGCAGGGCAGGAGAGATAGAAGTAGCTGGTTGCAGATATTTCAGGTGTCTCGCGCCGCCAAAGCTGGCTAGGGTTGTCACGGAAACGGGTCGGGATTGGCTGGCAGGGGGTGCTGATGACGCGTGGTCTGGCTCTGGCGGCGATCGTGGTTGCGGTTTCGGCCTGTGGCGAAAGCAAGCCGCCGCAGAGCCCAGAGCATCTCGAACTGGCCAAACTTTGCGTCGATGGCGGCGGCGAGCAGCCCCACTGCGAATGCCAGGCCACCAAAGTCGATGAATTGCTGGCGGCCGGCGAGATCAGCCCGCAGATCCAGAGAGCGCTCATTCTTCAGGCGCAGGGCAAGGAAGACGAAGCGGATGCGATCATGCTCTCGCTTCCCTATGACGAGCGCTTTGAGCATTCGAGCCTGGTCGCCGCCCGGCAGTTGGAATGCGAGACACTCAACTAGACGCTTTGTTGAGCGTTGCGCCGCGACCGTCTAGAAGCGCGGCATAGCAAAGAGACAGGTTGAAGCCCGCGATGGCGCGCCTCGCATTTCTTGGGATCGCTGCGTTTGGGCTGGCTGCCTGCAGCCAGAACGAGGTCGGCAAGAAGGTGATCACCGAGCAGTGCATCGCCGAAGGCGAGACTGTGGAAGTCTGCGAGTGTTTCGCAAAGGCGTCGGACGAAAAGCTCGACAAGGAGCTGTTCGACATCATCGTCCTCGGCGCACAGGGGGAAGACTCCGAAACCGAAAAGATGGTCGAGGAGCTGACACCCGCGCAGAAAGCCAAGCTTTCCGCCGTAACCCGCGAAGTGGTCACATCCTGCGGCGCCGAAGGCTATCTGGCCGCCGGTTAAACGCCCGTAAGCTGGCCGGTCTGGCGCAAGGCTTCCCAAAGCGCGATTCCCGCCGACATCGACACGTTGAGCGAGCGGACATTCGGCATGAGGGCAATGCGCACCCGAACATCCGCTGCAGCGTGAACTTCATCGGGCACTCCAGCAGATTCGCGCCCGAACAGCAGGATATCGTTCGCTTCGAACGCCACTGTCTGAAGTGTCGCAGCACCCCTGGTCGTGAAAAGGATCAGCCGGCCGGAAGAACGGATTTGCGACTCGCGGAAGGCCGACCATCCGTCATGTCGGACGATTTCGACGTTTTCCCCATAGTCCATGGCGGTCCGACGAAGCGCTTTATCGGTCAAAGCGAAGCCGCAAGGCTCGATAATGTCGACTGCGACGCCAAGGCACGCCGCTAACCGTAGGCTAGCCCCAAGATTCTGAGGGATATCCGGTTGATAGAGAGCGAGTCGCACTTTAGACGGGTCCGCTACGCAGGGGGCTTTCTTGCGACACCTCGCCACGTAGGGGGTTCCCTGTGTGGCGGTAATAAGGCGTCCAACGCTCCGGATAGCATGGGAGACTCGTGTGTCGGAACACGGTTCAAAGGCCGCTACAGCAACGGGCGACCATGCCGGCGAAACACGCCGCGATTTCATTCACATCGCCGCCGCGACGGTGACCGCTGGCGGTGTTGCTGCGGTGGCATGGCCGTTCATCCAGCAGCTCGCTCCGGCGGCTGACACCCGCGCCCTCTCGGCCGCGGAAGTCGATGTTTCCAAAGTGCCGCTTGGCAGCGAGATCCGCGTGCTGATCGGCGGTCAGCCGTTCTTCATCCGTCACCGCACGCCGGCGGAGATAGCTTCGGCCGAAGCCGGCGACACCGCCCAGCTCCGCGATCCGGCCACGGACGATAGCCGTCTGGTCAAAGGCCTGGATGGCAACCTCAACCGCGCGATCCTCGTGACTTCGGGCACCTGCACGCACCTCGGCTGCGTGCCAGTGGGCCCGGCGCAGGGGTCGGTCGGAGAGTTCGGCGGCTGGTACTGCCCGTGCCATGGCTCGCACTACGACACATCGGGACGCATTCGTAAGGGACCGGCGCCGAAGAACCTGGCGATCCCGAAATACGAATACACGACCGCCACAATGATCAAGATTTCGCTGTAGTAGGGGGAAGGGGCTCATGAGCGGACCATCGACCTACGAACCGAAGACCGGCATCGAGAAATGGCTCGATACGCGTCTTCCCATCATCCGCTTTGGCGCGGACCTGATGGATTTCCCGACGCCGAAGAATCTCAACTACTGGTGGACGTTCGGCGGCATCCTCGCGGCCTGCCTCGCAATCCAGATCGTCACCGGCATCGTGCTGGCCATGCACTATGTGGCCAACACGCAGATGGCCTTCGCCTCGGTTGAGCGCATCATGCGCGACGTTGATTTCGGCTGGCTGATCCGGAACATCCACGCCAACGGCGCCTCGATGTTCTTCCTCGCCGTCTACATTCACATGTTCCGCGGCATGTATTACGGCTCATACAAGAACCCGCGCGAGGTCATCTGGATCCTCGGCGTTGTGATCTACTTCCTGATGATGGCGACGGCGTTTATGGGCTATGTGCTGCCCTGGGGCCAGATGTCCTTCCACGGCTCGGCCGTCATCACCAACCTGATCGGCGCGATCCCGCTGGTCGGCGAACCCGTCAAGACCTACCTGATGGGTGGTCCGGCGATCGGCGATGCAACGCTCAACCGCTTCTTTTCGCTGCACTATCTGCTGCCGTTCGTGATCGCGGGCATCGTCGTCCTGCACATCTGGGCGCTGCACGTGCCGGGCAACAACAACCCGACGGGCGTTTCGGTGAAGGACGTCAAGAAGGACACGGTTCCATTCCACCCGTACTACACGGTGAAGGACGGCTTCGCGATCATCGTCTTCCTGATCCTGTTCGCGCTGTTCGTGTTCTACTTCCCGAACTCGCTTGGCCACGCCGACAACTCGATCGAGGCGAACCCGCTGCAGACCCCGGCGCACATCGTGCCGGAATGGTACCTGCTGCCGTTCTACGCGATCCTGCGCGCCATCACGTTCGACATCGGCCCGATCCCGGCCAAGGTGCTTGGCGTGTTCGCGATGTTCGGCTCGATCCTGATCCTGTTCGTGCTGCCCTGGCTGGATACGTCCAAGGTCCGCTCGATGCGCTACCGTCCGTTCGCGCGCTCGATCTTCGTGGTGTTCGTATTCGCCTCGGTCGGTCTCGGCTTCTGCGGCGCCAACGATCCGGACAAGCTCGTCTTCAAGACGCAAGCTGACCAGCTCGCGCTGACCTACAACAACACCAACGGCCAGCCGCAGCGCGAAGTCTTCGACGACTACGCCGCCGCCAAGGCCAAGCTCGAAAGGCTGCCGGCGACGGCGGGTGGGGCGATCGAGGTCCAGGCGGTTGGCTTCAAGTGGCTGTGGTTGTCCCAGATCCTGGGCGCATATTACTTCCTGTATTTCCTGGTGTTGCTGCCGCTGCTCGGCGTGATCGAGAAGCCGAAGCCCAGGCCTGCCTCGATTGCCGATAGCGTCCGCAAGAAACACGGTTCGGCGCCTGCCGCCGCTGTGGCTGCGGAATAGGGAGAGAGAGATGCGTATCGCCAAACTCGCTCTCGCTGGTCTTGCGGCTCTTGCCGCCGGCGCCATCGCAATTCCGGCCCTTGCCCAGGAGCATGGCGCTGCCGCTGCTGGCGGCGAGGCTGAACACGCTGCTGCCGGCGGCGAGCACGAGCTGCTCGCGCCCAGGGGCGGCTGGCCGCACGAGGACTATTTCGGCACGTTCGACCAGAACCAGCTTCAGCGCGGCTTCAAGGTGTTCTCGGAAGTCTGCTCGTCCTGCCATGGCATGAAACTGCTGTCGTTCCGCAACCTCGGCGAACAGGGCGGCCCATTCTACAACGCTGCTTTCCCCAACCCGAACGACAATCCGGTCGTGAAGGAAATCGCGGCCAAGTACGTCAACCAGATCCCGTCCGTCGACCCGGACTCGGGCGATCCGGTGAAGATGCCCGCGAAGACGTCTGACCGTATTGTCGGGCCTTACGCCAACGACATCGCTGCGCGCGTCCTGAACGGCGGCGCCCTGCCGCCCGACCTGTCGGTCATCTCCAAGGCCCGTCACGGCGGCGCGGCGTATGTCTATTCACTGATGATGGGCTACCACACGCCTCCGTCGGGCCTCACAGTTGCGGCTGGCCAGCATTACAATGCCTATTTCGCCGGCGACACCGCCGCCAGCTGGTCTGGCGATCCGCGTCTCAAGCCGCCGGGCGGCTTCCTCGCAATGGCCTGGCCGCTTGAAAACGCCAATGTTACGTTCGACGATGGCACGCCGACGACGAAAGAGCAGATGGCGCACGACGTCGCTGTCTTCCTCGCCTGGGCTGGCGATCCGAAAGCCGTGGCGCGCAAGCAGATGGGCGCGGCGGTTATCCCGTTCCTGCTCTTGCTCTCGATCCTCGTCTTCCTGTCCTACAAGGCGCTCTGGCGGAACATCGAACACTAGAGGCTCAAGGCCGCGTTATGCCGCCGCGAAATCCTCGCGGCGGGAAACGGCGCGTCATCCGTTCAATTCCTGACATTCAGGCTCGACCGTGACGTGACCTCGCGTCGGGCCATCGTGATACGCCGCAAGGCGTATACCGGGATCCGCTCAACCGTCGGGCTGTCGGTTTGCGCGGATCCCGGTTCCATATCGCATCGCTTCCCGGCTTACCCGTATTCCCCAGCTGCTCTCCCAAGGGTTACGATGGCGCATGAGCAAATGGGTTCTCGGCATCATCGGTGGCTCCGGCCTCTATCAGATACCCGGCATCGAAGGTGGGCGGTGGGAGACGATCACCTCGCCCTGGGGCGTGCCCTCTGATCAGGTTTATCGCGGCAAGCTGCATGGCGTGGATCTGGTGTTCCTGCCCCGCCACGGGCGTGGACACAGGCTCGGACCTACGCAGCTGAACTATCGCGCCAATATCGACGTGATGAAGCAGGCAGGGTGCACCGACTTGCTATCGCTGTCGGCCTGCGGCTCGCTGAAGGAGGAGTTCGCCCCCGGCGACTTCGTGATCGTCGACCAGTTTATCGACCGCACCTTCGCGCGCGAGAAGAGCTTCTTCGGCGAAGGCGTGGTGGCGCACGTGTCGATGGCGCATCCGGTATCCTCACGCCTCGCAGGGTTTGCAGCTGAAGAATCCGCAGCGCTTGTAGGTCGCACGCACACGGGCGGAACCTATCTGGCCATGGAAGGCCCGCAATTCTCCTCGCTGGCGGAGTCGAAGCTATATCGCTCCTGGGACTGCGCCGTGATCGGGATGACGAACATGCCCGAGGCAAAGCTCGCACGCGAAGCGGAGCTGCCTTATGCGACCGTTGCCATGGTGACGGACTATGATTGTTGGCGCGAGGAAGTGGCGGCTGTTTCGGTGACGGATGTGCTTAAGGTTCTTCACGGCAATGCAGACCGTGCCGGAGCGCTGGTCTCGCGCATCGCACAGCGTGTAGCGGCTAGCCCGCGCACGCCCGATCCCGATGGCATCGATACGTGTCTCGACCACGCGATCATCACCGCCCCTCAGTGCCGCGACTTGGCGCTCGTAAAGAAGCTGGAGGCTGTCGCCGGGCGGGTGTTGAGGACTTGACGGAAACGGGCGCGTACTCCCACATCCCGGGCGCGGCGGGGAAGAGAGTTTAATGCCCGACAACCTCCTGTTGTTCATCGGGATGACCACGCTGGTCAGCCTCGCCCCCGGCCCCAACGTCATGTTCATCATGTCGCAAGCGGCCCTGCGCGGTCATCGCGCCGGGATCATGGCCGGCTTCGGCATCCAGGTCGCGAACGTCGTCTACTTCGCTTTGACGGCGCTGGGTCTCGCGGGGCTGATTGCGACATCGCCGCTGGCTTTTTTCGTGTTGAAATGGGTAGGCGCAGGCTATCTCGCGCTCATCGGCGCGCTCGCGCTGATACGTTCGTTCAAGACGCATCTGCCGCCGGATACAAGCCAGCCCGCACCGGTCATCGCAGTCGGACGCGGCGCGTTCTTCGATGGGCTGATGCTGGGCTTCGGCAACCCCAAGACGATCATCTGGTTCATCACCCTGCTGCCGCAGTTCATCGACGCGACCGGCAATGTACTTAGCCAGACGCTGGTGATCGGCGTTGTCGGCACCATTGTCGATATGGCGGTGCAGTGGATGTACACGCATCTCGGCGGATCGCTCTCGCGCTTCTTGGCTCAGCCGGTTATCCGCAAATGGTTCGAGCGCGGCGTCGGCATCGTTTTCATCGTGCTGGCGCTGCTGGTAGCGTTCGGGTTGAGACAGCACGTTTAGGGGAGAAGCTGATGGCCAAGCCGCGCCTTCATATTGGCGACAAGAACTATTCCTCCTGGTCGATGCGGCCGTGGCTGGCGATGCGCGTGGGCGGGATCGCATTCGACGAAGTCCTGCATGCGCTTCCCGAAATGGGCGGCAAACCTTCCTTCGGCGCCATCTCTCCGAACGCGCGCGTTCCTGCGCTGGAGCTGGACGGCGCGGTGATCGCCGAGAGCCTCGCGATCTGCGAATGGGCGGCCGAGCAAAACCCCGCGCTATGGCCCAAAGGCTCGACTGACCGGGCGCTCGCGCGCTCGGCAGCATCGATCATGCATTCTGGGTTTGCGAATCTGCGTAGCGACGCGCCGATGAACATTCGCCGTCGCACCGATGCGGGCCGGATGACCCCGGCAGGCCTCGACGACGCCGCCAAGGTGGATGAACTCTGGAGTGGCTGGCTGAAGCGCTCCGGCGGCCCATATCTGTTTGGCGACTATTCGGTCGCCGACGCCATGTACGCGCCGGTGGTGATGCGCTTCATCACCTACGCCATTCCCCGCTCGCCCGATGCGCAAGATTATATCGACCAGATGCTCGTCGAGCCGAACATGGCGGCGTGGATTGCGGCAGCGGAAAAGGAAACACGCCAGCTGCCGCGATCCGACATTGCCTAGTCACAGACGCGCGGCAATTCTTAACTAAACCAAGCGGGGACCATCATGGAACTCAAGGACGCCATCCGTACCATCCCGGACTTTCCCAAGCCGGGGATCATGTTCCGGGACGTCACAACCCTGATGGGCAATCCGCGCGCCTTCCGGCAGGCGGTGGACGAGCTGGTGCAGCCCTATGCGGGCCAGAAGATCGACAAGGTCGCGGGCATAGAAGCGCGCGGCTTCATCCTCGGCGGAGCGGTGGCGCACCAGCTGTCGGCCGGATTCGTGCCGCTGCGGAAGAAGGGCAAGCTGCCCCATAACGTCATCACAGAAAGCTACGAGCTCGAATACGGCGTCGACTCGATGGAAATGCACACCGACGCCATCGCGCCGGGCGACCGCGTTCTGCTGGTTGATGATCTGGTCGCGACGGGCGGCACGGCCCTGGCGGCGATCAAGCTGTTGCGCAAGGCCGGGGCAAAGGTCGCCGGGGCGGCGTTCCTGGTCTGCCTCCCGGAGCTGCAGGGCGACACCAAGCTGACCGCCCAGGGCATCGACGTCAGCTATCTGGTGTGGTTCGCCGGGCATTAACCAGCCTGTGGCAAAGCCCGTTTTCAGCGCCTTCCGGCGCGGCCATTGACCCGGCCGACCGCAGACGCCACCTATGCGGACTACGACCTTCTTGGAGCTCCCATGACGATTCGGTTCGACGACGATGATGATGGCGAAGACGATTCGGCGAAAAAGGAGGAGTCCCAGTCGTCCTTGATGGAGAAGGCTCTTTTCGATTCCCGCACGATCCTTCTGACCGGCGAGATCAACGACAAGATCGCCCGTTCGGTTAGTGCTCAGCTGCTGGCGTACTCAGCCGTCAGCGACAAGCCGATCCTGCTCGTGCTGTCTTCGCCCGGCGGTCACGTCGAGAGCGGCGACATGATACATGACATGATCAAATTCGTCCGTGCGCCCGTAAAGATCCTCGGCACCGGCTGGTGCGCCTCGGCTGGCGCGCTGATCTATGCGGCGGGCGAAAAAGCAAACCGCTTCTGCCTGCCCAACACCCGCTTCCTGCTGCACGAACCCCGCGGCGGCGTTGGCGGTCAGGCTTCGGACGTCGAGATTCAGGCGCGCGAAATCATCAAGATGCGCGAGCGGCTGAACCAGATTTTCGCGGATGCGACCGGCCAGTCGATCGACCGCATCAAGAAGGACACCGATCGCGATCACTGGATGAGCGCGAAAGAGGCGGTGGAGTACGGCCTTGTGGGCAGGATTGTGACCTCCCACAAAGAAATCCTCTAGGCCGGCGCAGATTTCATGATTTCGGATCAGCACGTCGCGCGCATAATCCCGTGCGATGGAGCTGCGGGAAAAGATACGCCATTGGGCGGGCTGGCCCGGCTGGCGCAGACACGCGCCCGCCGCGGGCTCCGTTGTGGCGCACGCCTCTATCGGGCTGGCGATGATTGGGATGATAGCGGCGTCCGGTCGGCCACCGGCCGCCAAGCTGACAATTATTCCAGAGGCAATCGAGGTTTCGCTGATCGCGGATTCGCTGCCTATGCCGGTCCGGCCTGCGCCGCGGCCGACTCCAGCAACCGCCAAATCAGAACCCGCGGACGCCGCGCCGTCGCTGCCCCCGCCTCGCCGGAACGACAGGCAGCCGACGACGGCGACGCCGCCCCGACAGCCCGCGCCGGTGCAAAGCAATGATAGCGTCTATCTCGGCCCGTCACCCTTTGCCCAACCAGCGCAGCCCGGCGGGCTCGAAGGGCTGGCGAGCCGCGACCCATGCGAAACTCGCATCGGCCTGAAGGCGAAGGACTGCGTGACCAACTGGGCCGCCGCCGTCGGCAAGATGGACACGATCATGCCGCGCTCAAAGGAGGAGCTGCGGACATATCACGCCGAGTTCATGACGCGTTGCGCCCGCAAGGTCGGCTGCGAGCCGACCGATGGCAGGCTTAACAACGGCACGCGGACCTTTGGTCAGAAATCACCAATGGCGCCAGGTGCTGGAGGCGTGCAGGGCATCAACGAAATTGTCGGGCGACTGGGTTTCAATCCCGATCACACCGACCCTGGTTTCGGCGACTAGTCGAAGATATCGAAAAGGTCGAATCCGCCCCGGCGCTTGCGACGGCCATCGTGGCGATCGTCGTCATCGTCGCCTTCGTAGCGATATCGCTTCTTTTCCTCGTCATAGCGGTGCTCCTTCCGCCATTTGTCCGGATCGCGCCCGAACTGGTTCACCTCTTCATGAAAGCGGCGTTGGGCTTGCGCCTGCTTTTCGGATTCCTCGCGCTCTTGCATCAATAGTTTGTCCAACTCACCGCGATCCAGCCACACGCCTTGGCAGGTAGGGCAGATGTCGATGTCGATCCCCTCGCGCGCGATCTTCTGCATCTGGGAATTGTCGTTCGGGCACAGGAAAAGCGGCAAGAATCCCTCCTAAAAAAACTACCGGAGGAGCAGGTGGGGTGTACTTGTGATTACACAAGTTTCACTGACGTCACGCGGATGATAAGTGCGTGACCGCGCCACAGGAGTTGCAGCTGAATTACCGTCACGCCTTTCACGCCGGAAACTTTGCGGACGTGGTGAAGCACGTTGCGCTGGCGCTGTGCTTAGACCGGCTCAACGCGAAGGAAGCGCCGTACCGCTACATCGACACGCATGCCGGGATCGGCCTCTACGATTTCGAGGGCGAAGAAGCAGGACGTAGCCCGGAATGGAAAGACGGAGTCGGGCGCATCTGGGAAGCCGAGCGCGGTGCGCCAGACCTTGTGCGCGCATCCCTGGCCCCGTGGCTGAATGTGATCCGGCGTTTGAACTCCGGCGGCGTGCAGCATTATCCCGGCTCACCCGTGCTGGCGGCCGAGATGATGCGCAAGGACGATGCGCTACGCCTGTGCGAACTGCACCCGCCAAGCGCTGAGCTGCTGCGTCAGGCGATGGGCCGCGACAAGCGCGTGAAGATCGAGGAGCGCGATGGCTTCGATGCACTAGCCGCCTATCTGCCGCCGCCGGAACGGCGCGGGCTCGTCCTGATCGATCCGCCTTTCGAGGCGGGAACTTCAGAACGAAAGCAGGATTTCGACTGGATGCTGAAAGCTGCGGCCCGGGCCGTGAAGCGCTGGCCGCTGGGAACTTATGTGTTCTGGCGCCCGATCAAGGATGTCGAAGCTGTCGAAGCGTTCGACAGCGAACTCGCAAGCATGCTGATTGAGGAAGGCGGCGTTGCGGCGGAGAAGCTGCTCGTCGCGGATCTGTGGGTGAAGGCGATCGGCCCAGGTCCGCTGGGCGGCGCTGGGATCGTTATCGTCAATCCGCCCTATGGCGTTGCGGAACATATGCGCGCCGCCATGCCATGGTTGTGCAATCTGATGAAACAAGGCGAGGGCGCAGGCTGGCGCGTTGAAACGCCGGCCGAAATCTAAGGCTCGATCAGCCGAACAGCGCGCGCCAGAGCGGTTTGCGTTCTGTCGCGCGCACTGCGCGCCAGTCGGCCTTAGGCGATTGGGCGAGGCGCTCAGCGACAGCAACCGGCGAAAGCGCATCAGCGGCGGCCCAGCCGGCATTGCGAGCGGCGTATTCCGACGGAAAGCCGCGCCGGGTCACCAGTACCCGACTAGACGGGCCGAGTACGCTGTAGCACCAGTCGCCGCCGCGTCCGGAAGTCTTAACTCTGAGGCCAGTGTTTGTCATGGGCGAGCATCTGCAAGTTCTCTGCCGCGTTCATTTCCCTGGAAATCTCTACGCCTGACGCCCCGTGGACAGGCCGAACCAAATTGCGACACTGCCCAGCAGAATGGCGAGAATCCTGCGGACGATCACTTCCCGGCGCGGGTCTACTACGATCTGCTGAAGATTACTGGCGAAGACGGCAATCAGCGCATGAGCCGTGGTGGCGATGGCAAGATAGATCGTACTCATCACAATGAGCCAGCCGGCTCCCGCCGTGCCGGCGAAAGCGGGGATCATTACGAGGAAGACCGCTGCCGCTTTCGGATTAAGGATGTTGACCAGGAAGCCGCGGCGAAAGTGCCGCCCCTTATCGTCTCGCGCGGCGCCAGCCTTCTCCCCGACCCAGGCCTCGAAGGCGAGATAAAGGAGGAAGATGACGCCGGCCCACCTCAGGGTCTCATAGACCAGCGGATAGGCTGCAATCAGCGCGGCCGCCCCGCTGGCGGCGACACCGCCCATCAAGGCGAGCCCGCTAGTGATCCCGGCCACCGCCTGCAGCCCCGCGCGCCAGCCAGCGCGCGCCGACAGGAGAACGAGCCATGTCATGTTCGGTCCCGGCGTCAGTTCCATGACGACGGCTGCAGCAAGGAATTCGAGGAAGCCGGCCGGCATATTGATCAGGACGCGTAGTCGTAAGGGCCGCCCTTCCTGAGCGCCTGCTGGTAAGTGGGACGGGCATGGATGCGGTCCAGGAAAGCCTTGACCATGGGCTTTGACTTTGCGCCGGCTCGAGCAGCGGCCGCTTCGAGTGGGAAGCTCATCATGACGTCAGCTGCAGTGAAGTCCTGGCCCGCAAACCATTCAGACTTCGACAGTTCGGTGTCCCAAAAGTCGAGGTGCGTGCGGATCTGGGGATCGGCAAGGCGCGCATTGGCCTTGGCTGAAATGCTCTTCACCAGGCCCCGCAAAAAACCCGGCGCATTCTCCGGCAGGCGCGTGAAGATCAGTTTGAGCAACAGCGGCGTCATGGCCGACCCTTCGGCGTAATGCAGCCAATAGGTGTAGCGGAGGCGTTCATTCGTGCCGGGAGGCGGGATCAGACGACCTTTGCCGTGGCGCTCCAGTATGTATTCGATAATGGCGCCGGTTTCTGCAATGACGCGTCCGTCTTCGCTGATCACAGGCGACTTGCCGAGCGGGTGCATGGCCTTCAGCTCGGGCGGTGCGAGCATGGTGGTCTTGTCGCGTTCATAGCGTTTCACTTCGTAAATGACGCCAAGTTCCTCCAGCAGCCAAAGCACGCGCTGCGAGCGCGAATTGTTCAGGTGGTGAACGGTTATCATGGCTGGCTCCCCTGCTTGTACGGCAGTGAGCGGCGCCCGGATCAGGAGTCAATCACCGTAAGCTCCGCAACGCTAGGGAAGTGTCGCTAATGCATAGGCCCATGCTGGTGCGGCTTCATCAGCTTGCCGCGCTCTGTGATGAAGATCGTGATCAGGGCGAGCGAGCCAACGACCGCGTGACCGATGAAGATCGGCGTGACCGTGCCGTCGAACTGGCGGGCGACCAGGCCGCCGATGGACGCCGACACGAAGGATGACGCAAAACCGATCAGCGCTGCGCCCGATCCGGCGAGCGCACCTAGCGGCTCCATGGCGATGGCGTTGTAGTTCGGCCCCTGGAAGCCGATGCAGAAGAACGCCAAGATCACCAGCGTGTAGAACAACGGGAACGGCACCGGCCCCTGCATCGCAATAATCGCGTGGGCGATGCTGATGACCACGAACGCGATCAGGGCCGTATGCGAGATCAACCGCATGCCCAGGCGTTCGACGAGGCGCGAATTGATCAGGTTCGACACCGACATCGCGACGGCCGCGCCGGCGAACCAGAGCGCGAACCAGTCACCGGTCACATAGACCTCATGATAGAGCTGTTCGGAAGCGGAGATGTAGCTCATCAAGCCGCCGAACAGGAATCCCGAGGCGATGGTGTAGCCAAGAGAATCGCGTGTCTTGATAACCTTCCAGTAGTTGCGGAACATGGTCGGAATGTTGAGCGGAACGCGACGCTCCTTGGGTAATGTTTCGGGCAGGCGAAGCAGCACCCAGAAAAACATCACCACGCCAAAGATCGCCAGCGCCCAGAAGATGCCGTGCCACGTCATCACCTTCAACATGAGCTGGCCGAAGAAGGGCGCAACGATCGGCGCCGCCATGAACACGATCATCACCAGCGACATCACCTTCGCCATCTGGCGTCCAGCGTAGAGGTCGCGCGCTGCCGAAACAGCGATGACACGCGAGCCGCCAGCGCTGGCGCCCATGAAGGCGCGCACGGCGATCAGTATCTCAAAGGTCGATGCATAGACGCACATGATCGCTGCGACGACATAGAAGAACAGCGAGACGAAAAGTACGCTGCGCCGGCCGAAGCGGTCAGTCAGAGGCCCATAGAAAAGCTGTGAGATGCCAAAGCCCAGCATGTAGGACACGATGATCATCTGACGATCGTTTTCCTGCGGCACCGCGAAGTCGCGTCCCATTTGCGGCAGGGCAGGCAGCATGATGTCGATCGCAAGCGCGTTGAGCGCCATCAGCATGGCGGTCAGGCTCACGAACTCCCACAGCGGCAACCGCCGGACAGGCGCGGAAGATACCGACTGGGCGATGGAGTCGGGTGGCACGGGGTGATTACTCACGTCAGCTGATGCGGCGGGATGTAGCGGCCTTTGCAGCTGCTGGGTAGGGCGCGGACGCGCGCCTCAGGAAGAAAGTTGGCGGTATCAACCGTCTTTTGCCACCTGTGGCGCCAATGCGCTGGTTCGATGATAACCGATTGATACGAGGCCTCGAAAATGAAACGGCCCGGCAAGTTACCGGGCCGTCCCTTTTTATCATGCCGCCGGGACTAGAAAATCTCGAACAGGCCCGCCGCACCTTGTCCGCCCCCGATGCACATGGTGACGACGCCATACTTGGCCTTGCGCCGCTTGCCTTCGAGCAGCAGGTGGCCGGTGCAGCGTGCGCCGGTGACGCCATAGGGGTGGCCGATCGAGATCGAGCCGCCATTGACGTTGTATTTCTCCGGATCGATGCCGAGCTTGTCGCGGCTGTATAGGCATTGCGATGCGAACGCCTCGTTGAGCTCCCATAGGTCGATGTCCTGGACCTTCAGGCCATGACGCTCAAGCAGGCGCGGAACAGCGAACACGGGACCGATGCCCATTTCATCCGGCTCGCAGCCATGCACGGCGAAGCCACGGAAAGCGCCGAGCGGTTCGAGGCCGCGCTTCTTGGCTTCTTTCGCTTCCATCAGCACGAGCGCCGCGCCGCCGTCGGAAAATTGCGAGGCGTTGCCAGCGGTGATGTATTTGCCTTCGGCGATCTTCTGGCCGCCCTTGAAAACCGGCTGCAGCTTTTGCAGATCAGCCAGCGTCGTCTGCGGCCTGTTGCAATCATCGCGGCTGACGGTGACGTCTTCCATCGTGACGACGCCGGTCTCCTTGTTGGTGACGGCCATCTTGGTCTTCATCGGCACGATCTCGTGCTCGTACTTGTTAGCGGCCTGCGCAGCGGCGGTGCGCTGCTGAGATTGAAGTGCGTATTCATCCTGGGCTTCACGCGAAACGCCGTAGCGCTCTGCGACGATCTCTGCGGTCTCGATCATCGTCATGTAGATGGCCGGAATTTTTGCGAGCAATTTCTCGTCGAGCGCGGGGCTCCGGCCGCTGGCCGGCAGCGGACGAGGGGGGCGAACTGCACCAGCGAGATTGATTCAACACCGCCGCCGATCATGATGTCCGCGCCGTCGCGGATCTGATGGGCGGCGAGCGCGATGGCGTTCAGGCCCGATGAGCAGAAGCGGTTGACCGTAGCGCCCGCGACAGACACGGGCATGTCGGCCCAAAGTGCAGCCTGACGGGCGATGTTGCCGCCCGTGGCGCCTTCAGGATTGGCGCAGCCGATGTAGACGTCCTCAATTTCCTTTGGGTCAAGCTTGGCGCGTTCGACCGCATGCTTGATGGCATGTCCGGCAAGGGCGGCCCCGTGGGTCATGTTGAATCCGCCTCGCACCGATTTCGCGAGCCCTGTCCGAGCGGTTGAAACGACCACTGCCTCACGCATTCCAGTTCTCCGTGCCCATTCTCACGCCATTGCTGGCGCTACCTTAAGCGACAGATTTTGCCGGAATGCAACAGAACGCCCGGCGGGTGGGAGCCTGCCGGGCGATATCGATCGGAAGGTGAAGTTTACCTCGATCAGCCGTCCGATTTCGGAGTGGTCTTAGTCGTCGTGATCACCGTGGTGGGCTGGCTGACGGGCGTTGCGAGCATGGCTTCATGCTGCGCTTTCACAATGTCGGCTGTCGTGTAGTTCTTCTTGCCGTCAACAACGGCTTGAACTTCCGGCGCGATCGGGTGCTCCACGTCGAGTGCCGGACGGCCGGAGACCGGAGTGATAACTTCAGTGGTCGTCTCGACCCTCGCAGAGGGCGTGTTGGTGGCAGCCGTATCGATCGTGACGCTCGTCTGCGGCCGGGGCGCTTCAGCCGGCGCAACTCCCGTAGTTGTCGTGACGGTAGAAGGAGCGGCGCCCTGCACCGTCACATTGCTCTGGATGGTGTCCGGCGTGGTCGGCGGTTGCGCATAGGCAGGGGCTACAGCGAAAGCGACAGCGAGCGCAGATGAAGCGAAAAGGCGTTTCATGGAATGATCCTGCTAGAAGTTGTGGCCTATAGGCCTGGCGCCTAGGGAAGACGCGAATGCGGCATTCGTTCCAAATCTTGTGGTATTGTAACGTCCTCAGCCTGCGGCGTAGGGCCGGAGGCCTGTTCCGGATTCTCGATATGATCCGCCACAAAAGCACCGCGCTGGCCCGGCTTCGCCGGCCCATCCACCGTAGTGTCCTGCGTCGTGAACAGTTCGAGTTGCGAGTTGAGTTCGGCTCCCATGCAGATTGCGTAGGCGGATAACCAGAACCACATCAGCAGCGCGGCAACCGCGCCTAGCGATCCAAAGGTCGCATTGTAGGCGTTGAAGTTCTCGAGATAGGCGGAGAACGCAATCGACGCGACCAGCCAGACAGCCCCCGCGGCGAGTGCGCCCGGGACGATCCAGCGCCACCGTGCGCTCGTGCGCGAGGGCGCGATGCGATAGATCAGGGCGCAAGCAACCGCGAATAGTGCGATCATCATCAACCATCGCGCAGCGCCCGCAACTGCTTCGAGAAAGGCGCCGAGATAGAGCGCCTTCAGGATCGGCGGCACGGCTGCAATGGCGGCCAGCGAGATCGCAGCGAAGACAATGCCTCCAAATGTGAAAAGGAGGGTTAGGCCAGTCAGGCGAAGGAAGCCGCGCTTTTCCTTTTCGTGATACGCCATGTTCATCGCTTGCATCAGCGCCGAAACCGCGCCCGAAGCGCCCCACAGAGCGAGCAGCGCAGAGACGACGACGCCCAGCGTCAGGCCCCCATCGTCTTGCGTCGCGATCACCACCATCTGGTCCGCGATCAGGCCAAATGCATCGGGCGCAAAATCGCGAATGCTCTGCAGCTGCGGACCCAGCGTCGTCATGTCCGTGAACAAGCCCCAGATCATCAACCCGGCAGCGATGGCGGGAAAGATCGAGAGGAAAGCATAGAAGGCGATGCCGGCAGACAGCAGGCCGACATTGTCCGCACCAATGCGTCCAGCAACACGAACAATAATCGCGCGCCAATCCTTCAAGCGGATGGCTGTGGGGGATGCCACGTCGTATCGGCTCTTCATAGAGCCGCAACGCCGGCCAGGGAGGTCGAGTTCCGTTCGCCGCATTGCGGCATAGGCGGCGCAGCGTAGGGTAGGCGCATGAGTCGTGACCTGGACGCCCTGAAGCTCAGACCCGTTGCATCCTCGGCCGAGGTGCTGGCGCGCAAGAGCGGCTATCGCGAGACCGTGTCTATCGACTTCTCAGGCGCGCTCGCGAACGAGCCCTGCATTGAGGTGCGCAACATCGGCATCGCAGGCGACAATCACTACAACACGCCACGCAACCCTCCTTACTATGTCAGTGTGCCCGGCTCGGTCGCGGAACTTTACCTGCGCAAGTCGGTCGCGACGAAACTGGTCGAGGTGAATACGCGGCTGAAATCAACCGGGCTTGAACTCTATCTCTTCGACGCCTGGCGGCCGCAGGCGATCCAGCGCTATTTCCACGATGTCTGGTTTCCCGAATGGCTCGTGCAGCGCCAGCCTCACCTGGCCGGACAGTCGCTCGTCGAGGAGGTCGAGAAATACTGGGCGGCGCCAACGGCGGGCGCAAACTCGCCATCGCCGCATTCAACAGGCGCCGCCCTCGATCTCACGCTGATGATCAGCGACACGCGCCAGCCTCTGTTCATGGGCGGCATCTTCGACGATCTGACCGAAGAGGCATGGACCGACGGGTTCGAGTGCAAGGACGTAGTGTCCATGTCCGACGAGGAAGCCCGGGCCAACCGGCGCCTGCTCTATTGGACCATGACGGAAGCCGGCTTCGCCAATAACCCGACTGAATGGTGGCATTATTCCTGGGGCGACCAGCTGTGGGCGAGGCTCGGCGGGCACGCGGCGGCGCACTATGGCGCCTGCAATCCCACCGATAGACCAGACGTCTAAGGCCAGCAGGAGCTTAAGACCCCGGCAACCTTAACGGGCCAGAGTGCTTCCACAGTTGATTGCGGGGCCAGAATGCTCAACGCCTTCGTTAAACACATCTCAAAATCCATCGGCATGCCGATCGAGAAGGCCGAGGCAGCGATAGGGATCGTGTTGAACGCCGCTTACCGGCAGGGCGCGCCGATTGCTGATGAGATTTTCGAGCGTGTTCCCGGCGCACGCGTGCTGGCCGCAAACATGGGTGCGCAGGTTGGCGCTGCGACCGGCGTGATCGCACGCTTGATCGAACGCACGCCGGGCGGCCGTATGGCCGTCGCGGAACAAGTCATTCGCGACCTGCACAAGGCAGGGCTCGGCAACAAGGAAATCGGTCGCCTGTTCCCGGCGATCGGGAAGTACGCAGAATCCACGTTCGGCGTGACCGGTGTCGGCCATCTCGGCGACATGTTCGGCGCCGTCAACGCGCCCGCCAGTGCAGTTAGTAGCGTAGCCTGAGCATCAGTAGAGTTACAGGCATGGCGGGCGGCCTTCGGGTCGCCCGTTTTGTTTTGGAAACTTTGCGGCGCCGCTGAAATTCCACGCTACCAGGTTGGCGCGGATTTTTTTTCAGAAAAATTCCATCTCGCCTCGGAACCGCGCTCGCACCATGGCCGTATATAGTCCGATCTTCCCGGCGAGGCGGTCTTTTCCGTCCCCCCCGACCCCCGAGACTGCGCGTCGGGAAGACGCCTGATTTGCCGCCCGCGCGACACTGTCGCGCGGGCGGCTGTCGTTTCATCTCAGTGTGCTGAGGAGGCGACTGTCTTTGGAAGCGGCAGCTGCAGATCATCGATAGGTGTTTTCGCCGTTGCCGGAGTGCGCGAAACGATCTCGCCGCGCACCTTGTCATTCGGAGCGGCCAGAGACGCCGACACGTAGTGGGCTTGCGCCTTTTCCAGGTCCCCCGTTTTTTCCGCCAGAACGGCGCGGCCAAGCGCAACGCGCCAGTCCTGCGGCGTGATGGCTGCGAGCTGGTCGATACGGCTTTTGGCTTCGTCGAGCTTGTCAGCGTCAAGAAGGCAAAGCGCATAATCGCCCATCGCCGCAAGCGCCCATGCATCGTTCGCGAGTTCAGCAGAGGCCGCGCCGCAACGTGCCCCATCAATGCCGGCGATGGCTGTTACCGTTGTGGCAGACCGCGGCTTTGGCGGCGCTGGATGCGATTGCAGATCGTTTGCCAGCTCAGCCTGTTTCACCACAATGAGCGCTGGCGCAGGAATGACGGGCGCTAACGCGATTGCTGCCGGTGCGGACTTCACCGGCGTCGCCACGCTCATCAGCGAGGCGCCGGTGCGAAGGCTCGGCTCCGCCAGCTTCGCTTCAATCAAGACTGCATTGCGATAGATGACAGTCGTTGCATTGCTGAAAGCCGCTCCGGAAAGCGTCAGCTTGCCGGAACCCGCTTCCACTTTCCGCACCAGCGAACCGCCCGGCGGCGTGAGCGTCAGCGGCGTCAGGCTCACGCCATCGATTTCCACTGTGAGCGCTTCGTCAGACGTCTTGGCAGTGGCGGCTGCTGGTTGCTGTGACAGCTTTATGAGGATGGAGACTGTCTCGCCGTCGCGAGCAACCTGGATGTCGTCGACCCGTGCAGAAATCGCGGTCTGGCCGGCGGCGGCCTGCGCGTGCGCCGCCTGCGCGGCCATTATCGCCGCGCCAAGACAAGCGCCAGATACCCACGCGAGAGGAAATCGCATCCGCATCATGTTTCCAGCCCGTACGCCCGAGGCGTTAATGACCGGTTAGCATTGCTTAACATGCGCGCCGATCCGGGTTAGAGTGGGGGTATGAGCGATGAGCCTTTGGCCAGCGTGAAGCATATTCCGGCGGCTGACCTCGGCGGCCCTGGTTCGCCGCAGGCCGAAGAGTGTTCGGCCGCCGCAATCGCGATGCTGGGCGAGGCGGCCGGCGACGAATTCCGCATGACCTCCCTCTCGCTCGACGTGGCTTCTCACGCAATCGGTGTCGGCGTCGTCGAAGTCGCAACCAGGATCGACAAGCGCGCCAAGGCGATCGTGTTCGCATCAGTCGAAGCCCGCATCGGCTCCGCGTTGGTGTTCTCGGCCCAGGGCCTCTTCAGCCGCGTGCAATAAAAGCCGGCGGACCTTCGATCGGTGAACGTCGGAGTGCGAGGCATGGAAGACATGCGCTACGTCAGCACCGCAATTCCGCAGAATCCAATCGCGGCTCCAAACCATCTTTCCCAACACGCTCAACGCCCAAGCGCGAAAGCAGGGGGGGATTGAGCCCCGCTCATCTCCACCTGCACATCCGATGCGAAAGCGCGTCATCGCCTCCGCATTATGGCCAGTCGCGATGTTCAACGGCGCGAGGCGCGATGCGATCGGGCGGTTGGGTCCTCCCGAAGACTGTCCTCCATGCAGCCAATGCGAGGAAAGGCGCCAGGTCCCTTATCGCCGAGACGGGCAAGCATGGCGCAGAGGGTCGGGCGATGAACAGCCCGACCTTTCCGCCGACGTCCTTGGCGATCCAAGAGGTGAAAGATCTTCGTGATCCAGCTGGCGAGAAGCGATTGTGGGGGGGCGACGCGCAGCGTCGAGGGATGAATCGCGTTTCTCTTTGACGAGCGCTAGGGCCGCCTTGAAGCGGCAGCCCACCAGCGGGGCGCCCCCGCGTCCCCGGCCTTCCATCTGAGTCGGAGCTGAAGCATCCTAGGCAGTGTCGCCGGTCTGAGCGGTGCACCGCATCCCTCGTTTGACGGATGGGGCCTTTCCGGCTCCTATCCGCCGGCAGGAGAGGGGAACCTGCCGGGAGGCAGATGTTTCATGCGAGTTTG
Source organism: Hyphomonadaceae bacterium (assembly GCA_016714495.1). Classification (GTDB taxonomy): domain Bacteria; phylum Pseudomonadota; class Alphaproteobacteria; order Caulobacterales; family Hyphomonadaceae; genus UBA7672. The sequence continues at coordinate 192,515 of JADKDU010000004.1, forward strand.
GCTGAAAAGGGCGTCTGTCGCGTTTGCCGTGGGGTTCGTTGCAACGACCACTGCGTTCGCGCAGGATTTCGGCAAGATCGCGTCCGATATCCTTCACAAGTCGCTGCCGGGCGACAAGGGGAACCTGTCTAAGGGCGATGTCACGCTCGGCCTCAAGGAGGCTCTAAATGTCGCAAGCGGCCTCGCATCCAAGCGGTTGGGCGTCAAGGACGGCTTCATGGGCGATCCCGCCGTGCGCATTCCGCTGCCGGGCGCGCTCGGCAGTGCGCAGAAGAAGCTGCAGCCCTTCGGCATGGCTGGGCCGTTGGACGACCTGCAGCTGAAAGTGAACCGCGCTGCGGAGTCAGCCGTGCCCACCGCCAGCAAGCTGGTTGTCGACGCCGTGAAGACCATGACGTTCGACGACGCCATGGGCATTCTGCGCGGCGGCGATACTGCGGCGACCGATTTCCTCCGCAAACGGACCGAGACCAACCTGCGACAATCCTTCCGCCCTTATTTCGACAAGGCGCTGGCGACCTCTGGCGCGCTTGCCGCCGTTGACAGCGCGATGGCCAAATATGGAGCAGGATTGGTGAAAACAGACGCCAAGACATGGCTGGCCGATGCCGCCACGACTAGCGCTCTCAACGGATTGTTCTATTACGTCGCCCGTGAGGAGCAGTCGATTCGACGCGATCCCGTCAAGCGGACCAGCGACCTCCTGCGTAAAGTGTTCGGAGGCTAGTCGCGCGCGATGCGCAGGTTTCGGATCGACCTCAAGGACGGTGAGACGTCCGGCATTGCATTCGGCGACCCTGTAAGGCCGATCGATGTGCTGTGGCTGCGCCACCGGCTTCAATGCGATTACCTATGAATCGATCCTCGAGCCGCTCGGCACGCAGATGCATGCTGCGGCGGTCGATCTGCGTGGTCATGGCCGCTCGAAACTGCCGGCCAATCCGCGACGGATGAAGTCGTGGAACAAGTTCCGCGATGACGTGATCCAGATCCTCGAGAAAACTGCTCCAGATGGCGCGGTGCTCGGCGGACACTCCATGGGCGCGACCGTGGCGCTGCTCGTCGCAGGCAAGCGCCCCGAACTGGTGCGCGGCCTGGTCCTTGCGGACCCGGTGCTGCTGCGCCGAAGCGCCTCCCGCGCTTACAACATCCCGATCCTCAACATGTTCATCCAGAAGAATGCCTTTTCACGAGGCGCGCTAAAACGGCGACGCGAATTCGCTTCACCTGGCGAGGCGGCTGAGGGACTGCGCGGTCGCGGCGCTTTCAAGACATGGCGGACGCCATTCCTGGACGACTATGTCGTCGACGGCGTGCTGCGTCAGGACGATGGGCGTTATGCCCTGTCGTGCACGCCCGAATGGGAATCCGCAGTCTACGACGCGCATCGCTATCGGCCTTGGGCGGCGTTGCGGCGTCTTCGGAAGAAACGTATTCCGATCATTCTGCTTCAGGCCGAGAAGGAATCCTCGGCCCCGTCCGACGCCGACCAGCGCATCCACTCCATCCGGCCCGATGCCGCGATTACCAAGGTGCCCGGCACGACGCACTTCATTCCGATGGAGCGCCCGTATGTGGTGCGCGACGCACTGAAGATGCTCTACGAAGCAATGATCGAAGGTCACACGCTGGTCGACTATGTCGGCGCCGTCCGCCGCACGATTGACGACAGTGTCGGGATCATGGATTAGCGCTCCATCACGCCGGCCTTGGCCCACGCGTCTTTCGGCCAGCGATTGTGCATCCAGAACCACTGGTCCGGCGCTTCGCGGATAACCGCCTCGGTGAAACGGTTGATGAGCAGTACAGTGTTGTAGATTGCCTTTTCCTCGTCGGGATCGGCGTCCGGCATGAGCGGCTCGTGGAACGTCACGCGATAGCGCGCCGGCCCAAGGCGCTTGCATGAAATTGGCAGCAGCGGCGCCTTGAACTTCATGGCGAGCCGCGTGGGTCCGGGCGCCGTCATAGCATCGTGGCCGAAGAACGGGACGGCAAGGCCCTGGTTGAACTTCTGGTCGTTGAGCAGCGCGATCGATTGGCCGCGACCAAGCGCCCGCATGAGTTCGCGGGTGCCAGCGCCCTTGGGCGTCAGCACCTGGATGCCATAGGCGTGACGCGCCTTTGCGATGCGGCGATCGATGTAGGGATTGTTGGCGGCGCGATAAGTGATCTGGCAGTCGAGTGGCCGATTGCAGATAGCGGAGGCCATCACTTCCCAGTTCGCAAAATGCCCAGTCACGAAGACGACCGGCTTTTTTGACGCACGGATTGTATCGAGCCGCTCAGCGCCGACAACTTCAATGCGGCTGTCGCGCACATAAGGCTTCATCTTCGCAAGATGGGGCATCTCACCTGCCAGGCGGCCAAGATTCTCCCAGGCGCCCTTTGCGCATTCCTCCACCTGCTTCTCCGACCAGTCGGGAAACGCCATGCGGAGATTGCGGATCATCGAGCGATGTTGGGAAGTTGCCGGGCCGATGGTCTTGAGGATACGGGAGACGGTGTTGGATGCAGCCTCGAGCGACAGGGCCGCCATCGGGTTCCAGTAAACCCAATCCCAGGCGAACGCTTCGAGTGACCAGCCGATCTTCGCGCCCAGCGTGCTGCGCTGTTCGTTGTCTAAGTCGACCGGACGGATGAAACGGCCCGCTTCAGGCCTGCTGTCGTCGTTCATTGCAGCACGCGGGCGAGCAGAGCGGCAAAGGCGGGCTCATCCTCGAACTTGGCTTCCACAGATGCGCGCAGCACATGATCCTTCAACTCTGGCGAAAGACGCACATGGTCCTTGTCGGTTGTGACGAGTCGGGCGTCGCGTTCCTTCGACAACTTCATGAGAAAGTTCAGGTCCGACGGCTGAAAGGCATGATGATCAGGATACGGCACTCCTTCGACCAGTTCGACCCCGTCCTGCATTTGCAGGCTGTCGAAGAAGCGTTCCGGCCGGCCGATTCCGGCAAACGCGATGTAGCGTCCCGGCGGCAAAGGCGCCAGCGGAGCCAGGTGGGCGCGCAGGACGACGCCATTGAATTCATTCAGCGCGGCATGCATTTCACCCTTACCCATCAGCACAACCGCGTCTGCGCGTGAAAGGCCTTCGGCCACAGGTTCGCGCAGCGGTCCCTTCGGAAACACGTGCCCATTCCCGAACGGGTTGCTGGCGTCGATCACAACGACCGACAGTGATTTCCTCAAGGTCGGATTCTGGTGGCCGTCGTCCATAACGACGATCTGGACGCCCGCCTCCCTCATTGCCTGGGCGCCGGCAGCGCGATCCTTCGATATCCACGCTTCGCCGGTGGCGGCCAGCATTAGCGGCTCGTCGCCGACCTCCGCAGCCGTGTTGCTCTGCGCATCCACATGGGTCGGCCCGATGATCGAGCCGCGATAGCCGCGCGACAGGCTAGCGGCGCGAGCGCCCTTTGCCGCGTAGTAGGCGCGGACAGCCGCCGTCACCGGCGTCTTGCCTGCGCCACCGAGCGTGAGGTTGCCGATGCAGACGACAGGCAGCCCTGCATCCATCGGGACAGTCTTCGCAATTCGGCGACGTCCAGCCCATCGGTAAAGCATCGACAACGGCGTCATCAGCAGCTTGATCGCCGGGGCGGAGGCGCGGCTACGTTTGTCGGTGACCGTCCAGAAATGCGGCTCACGCATGCGGCGTCACCGCGCTTATCATGGGCAGCATGGCTTCGACCGCATCGAGCGTTTGATCGAAAGGCGCTCGCGACGCGTTGAAAAACGCGCCGAGCACCGGCGCAGGCTGAGCAGCTTCGAGAGCGCCCAGCCAATAGTCCGATAGCGCCTGATATGGCGCGCCCACGACAAGCGCGCCGGTCTTTTCCAATGCCTCGAACGTCTCGCGAAAATTGAAGCCATACGGTCCCGTGAACACGCGCTTGCCGAGTTGCACCGGTTCGACCGGATTGTGTCCGCCGATGCCCTCCGCCGTGGCGCCGCCGAGGTAGACCGCGTCCGAGACTGCGTACCAGAACAGCAAATCGCCAATTGTGTCGGCGACCAGCACGTCGACATCGCTTGGCGGCGCCGACTTGTTCTTCGACCATTGCTGCGTCGTCATCCCCCGTTCGCGCATCATTGCAACAATGGCGTCGCCGCGATCGGGATGGCGCGGCACGAGGATCATCAACACGCCAGGTTTGCGCATCCGCACTTCCGTAAAGGCGTCGAGCGCAAATACCTCCTCGCCGGGATGAGTTGAGGCGGCGAGCACAATGGGCCGGCCGCCTGCTTGCGTGCGAAAGTCGGCAACCTTGTTGGAAGCGGGCGCTTCGACGGCCGTGGCCATCTTGAGATTGCCGACCACGCCGATGTGCCGGCCTGTCGCGGCTGCAATGCCGTCTGCGGTCTGCCGGTCAGCGGCGCCAATGAAGCCAAACGCGCCGAAAACCTCTGCGGCAGATGCCTTGCGTCCACTCCAGCTTTTCAGCGTTTTTTCGGTCATGCGGGCATTCACCAGAGCGGCCGGCACGGCATGCGCCTTTAGCGCGCCGAGCATGTTGGGCCAGATCTCGCCTTCCGCGAAGACCGCGGCGTCAGGCTGCCAGTGCTGCAGGAACGCTTCGACGGCTTTCGGTCCATCCACCGGCGCCATCTGGTGAACCACGTTGGGCGGCGCCCAGGCCGCGATCATATCGGCTGAGGTGGCCGTCTGCGTTGTGATGAGCGCGCAAACGTTCGGGCGGCGCTTGCGCAAAGCGGAAAACACGTCCAGCAACAGGCGCGACTCGCCAACACTTGCCGCGTGCATCCAGATCAGCGTCCCTGCGGGTCGCGCGGCCTGTGAAACGCCGAAGCGTTCGCCAATGCGGTCCGGCTTCTCCTTGCCCATCTTGATCCGTTGCTCGACCAGCCAAGGAGCAAGAGGTTCAAGCAGACGCGTCGTGAAGCGATAGAGCGCAAGCGATGCGGTCACGTGCCGCGATGCTCCAGAACCGCCTGCGGTTCATCCGCAGATCGCGCGGGTTCGACCTCTACGGTGGTCTTGGTCTTCGGCTCCGGAATAGGAACAGTGTCGGGCTCAAGACCGCAAAGTTCATCCGCGCGCTTGGTCGCCGCCCGCAGCGCGATCTCGACCCGCTGGCGCAATTCCTCGGAGTCCATGTCCTTGGACGTTGGGATCGGCTCAGGGATCACCACGGCGCCGCGCGCAAACGGTTTGGGCCAGAGCAGGCGGTCCCAGGTGTCGAGGCGTTTTGCTTTCGCGGAGAGACCGTAGATGAGGATCGGTGCGCCCATCTGCTGCGCCAGCTTGATCGTGCCAATGCCGACTGTCTCGCGCGGACCTTTGGGGCCATCGATCGTCATGACGATGCAGCCGCCCTTCTTCATCACTTCCATGCACTCGCGTGCAGCCGACACGCCGCGCTTGCTCTTGTCCTTCCGGCCAGAAGAGGAACCGCGAATGATGTAGAGACCCAGCCATGTGCCGGCCCGCTTCGTGAATTCGCCGTCCTTAGAGGGCGAAACCATGAGCGCCGCCGGGTGGGGCGGTTTCGGCCATTTCGGCCGCATCTTTATCTGTGCGAACGGCATCAGCAGGATGCGGGAATGCCAGGTCGCGGCGACCCAGCCCTGCGGCGAATCCCACAGCGTGCGCAGATGCTCGATACCCTCCACGCGCCAGCGCAGGGTGTGAGAGAGGATCGACATGTACATCCAGATCAGCGTGCCCCCGATCCAGGGAATCACCGGTGACTGGCCACGACGCTTAGACATGAGCCGCTATATACTCCCTGAGGCGGCGCCCGCCAGACTTCGGCGGCTGCGATGCTTCTCCCTGCGACAGCCACACCGCCTTGCAATCCCGGCCAGAAACGGCATCTAGCGGACAGAATGACCAGCGGCGCAGCCTCCATGGCCCTTAAGATCGACCTCGCCACAGCGGCCGGCCGCCGCCGCGCGCGAAACGAGCTGATCTGGGGCGATCACGGCTTCCTGCGCCTGAAGTTCCGCAACCTGCATCGTATCTCGGACGAAATGTATCGGGCGAACCAGCCTTCGCCGGAGCACATCTCCGATTACGCAAAGGAACTGGGCCTCAGAACGATTATTAACCTGCGCGGGGAAAGCCCCAAGGGCTATTATCTGCTGGAAAAGGAGGCTTGCGCCCGGAACGGCATCGACCTTGTGGATTTTCAGATGTTTTCGCGCGATATACCCCCGCCGGAAAACGTGCTGGCGGCGAAGAACCTGTTCGATTCCATCACTTATCCGGCCCTGATGCACTGCAAGTCCGGGGCGGACCGGGCAGGGATCATGGCTGTTCTCTACCAACACTTCCGCAAAGGCCAGCCAATCAACCAGGCGCTGGAAATGCTGTCGCGAAAATACTTGCACATCCGGCAGGGCAAGACTGGTGTCCTCGACTTTTTCTTCGAGGCCTACCTAGCGGAAGGCGATCCGAAAGGACTTACATTCCAGCAATGGGTCGAGGTGGGCTATGATCGGGCGGCCCTGAAGGCGAAATTCCTGCAAACGCGCAAGTCGAAGATCAACGTTGACGAGTTGTTGCGACGCGAATAGCGGCAAATACCGCCTCCCTGACAGATAACGGAAAAAACCGTTCGCCTGTGGTCTTGCCAGCGGCTAGAAAGTCAGCCGGTACGCGTGGAGGGGTTCATGAAGTTCTTCATCATCAACAGTTTCCGCTTTCTGGTTTACATCGCTTACTTCGGAATCATCGCGCTCTACGCTTTCGGCGCCTACATCGAGCGAGCGCAGATCCAGGAGGTTATCTCCAAGCTGACAGGTGGCGGCGTGCTGCCGACCGGTCAGATTGATCCGGGGATGGTTCTTCAGCCATCCGGCCTTGCAGCGCTGTCCATCGTGGCGGGCCTGATCATGGGCTGGGTTGCTGCGACGATCGTCTGCGGCGTGTTGGTGACGCTGCTGGATATCCGGGACGACATCAACGATCGCCTGCCGCGCGCCAAATAAGGCGGCGGGATCGGAAGTTCGAGGCGCTGGCGGGTGACGCTGGCGCCTCTTCTTTTGCGCCGCCCTTGGCCTTTTGCCCGGGCGGCTTCACATAGGGCCTATGACCGCTTCCCCCGCAGACCTGCTCCAATCACTCATCGACGCCACCCTGAAGGCGGGCGCCGACGCCGCCGATGCGCGGCTGTCTGAAAGCGCCAGCCTCTCGGTCGAGGTGCGGAACGGCGAGCTGGAAAGCGTCGAACGGGAAGAATCGCGCGGATTGGCTCTCCGCGCGTTGGTGGGGCGCCGGCAGGCGTCGGTTTCGGGGACTGATCTATCTCCCGCTGCGTTGAAGGCTCTGAGCGAGCGCGTGGTCGCCATGGCCAAGCTGGCGCCCGAGGACAAGTATTGCGGGATCGCCGACGCATCGGAAATCGCAAGGGACCATCCCGACCTGCAACTTGACAGCGACGACACGCCGGAAGCGGGCGAACTCGAACGCCGCGGCCGCATCATGGAAGACGCCGCCATGGCCATTCCAGGCGTGAAGCAGATGTCACATGCCGGTGCATCATGGGGCACAAGCAGTTCGTGGGTTGCGGCGTCTAACGGTTTTGCTGCGCACAAGACGTCGGGCTATTCCTCGATGTCGGCAGTTGCGATCGCCGAGCGTGACGGCGCTATGGAGCGCGACTACGAAAGCTCATCCGAGCGCCTGCTCGCAAAGCACAAATCACCGGAATGGATCGGCGCGGAAGCCGGCCGGCGCGCCGCATCGCGTCTGGGCGCCCGCAAGCTGGATAGCCAGACTGCGCCCGTGATCTTCGACCGGCGTTTGTCCAGCCGCCTGCTCGGCGCGTTCATCGGCGCGATTTCCGGGCCAGCCATCGCGCGGGGCGTGTCCTTTCTGAAGGACAAGATGGACAAGCCCGTCTTCGCGCCCGGCGTCAACGTAATCGACGATCCGCTGCGGCTCGGCGGTTTCGGCTCGCGCGGCTTCGACGGCGAGGGCAGGCCGGTCAAGCGCACTGCGCTGGTGCGGGGTGGCGTGCTGACGCAATGGCTACTGAACGGCCCCGCTGCGCGCCAGCTTGGGCTGACCCCGAACGGTTTCGCCAGCATGGGCTTCGGCGATCCGCCGGGCGTCACGACCTCCAACCTCGAAATCGAGCCCGGAATACGCTCGCCGGATGAGTTGATGAAGGATGCGGGCAAAGGCCTGCTGGTGACCGACATGTTCGGACCATCGCTCAACCCGAACACGGGGGACTACTCGGTTGGCGTTTCCGGCTTCTGGTTCGAGAATGGCGAGCGGGCCTATCCCGTTTCGGAAGTAACAGTGGCTGGGGATCTTACGTCCATGCTGCTGCGCGCGATCCCTGGATCAGACCTTGAGATCCGCGGCTCGACTAACGCACCGAGCCTGCTCATCGATGGGATGGCTCTTGCCGGCAGGTGAAACTCTCGACGCCGACCTGGCGCTCCTGCAGGATCTCGCGCTTCTGAAGGACGTGGCGCGCGAAGCAGGGGAGCTATCGCTCGAATGGCTGCGTCGCGGCGCAAAATCGTGGGACAAGTCGGCGGACAATCCGGTCACTGAAGCCGACATCGCGGTCAATGATCTGATCGCGAAACGTCTCCGCAGCGCACGCCCGGAATACGGCTGGCTGTCCGAGGAGACGAGGGACAACCCCGCCGACCGCACACAGGGCAAGGTGTGGGTCGTCGATCCCATCGACGGCACCAGGGCTTTCGTGAAGGGCGACACGGGCTTCTGCGTCTCGATCGCGCGAATCGATGCGGGCCGGCCGGTCGCGGGCGTCGTCTACAACCCGAATTTCGACGAACTGTTGCATGCGCGCGTCGACGGCGGAGCGTTCCTTAATGATCGTCCCATCCGCGTCACGCAGGCTACAACACTCGCCTGCCGCATGGTGGGGCAGCCGGAAGTTTTCGCGCGCAGGGATGCTGCGGCGCGCTGGCCGGGGATCGAACTGATCACGCCTATGCCCAACGCGATGGCCTGGCGGCTGTGTCTGGTGGCCGCCGGCCGGTGGGATGCCGCCGTGGCGCTCAATCCCAAGAGTGATTGGGACCTGGCCGCGGCGGTTCTGCTCGTTCGGGAGGCAGGTGGGATCGCCACCGACAGGGAGGGCAAGCAGCTTGTTTTCAATCAGGCATCGGTTCTCCAGCGCGGCGTGGTGGCCGCTGGCGCCCCTCTTTACCCGCTGATAATGGAAGGTCTGCAAAACCACCTCGCCGGCCAGGATTCAAGATGACTTCCAGCACGCCCGACAAACAACTCCTTCACCTCGTCATTGGCGGCGAACTCAAGAGCATTGGCGCGTTCGAGTTCGCCAATCTCGATGAGATCCACTTCGTCGGGGCTTTCCCAAGTTATAATGCTGCATTGCTCGCCTGGAAGGGCGCGGCCCAGCGCACGGTCGACAACGCGCAGATGCGCTATTTCATCCTGCACGCCCACCGGCTGCTCGACCCGGAAACCGGCAAACATCACAATGCCTGAAGCCCCTAGCGGGCCCGCAAGGGATCGCCTTTCCTCACGCTTCGTCCGTGACTGGCTGGTTCCCCAGTGGAAATGGTTCGCTGTCGGCGCATTCTTCGCGGCCGTCACGGCTGCGTGCGCTGGCGGCTATTCGCAGATCACGTCGCTCGCGACCGATTGGCTGGCGGCAGCCGATCCGCGTATCTTCAACACGGCGCCGATCGTTATCGTTGCGCTGGTAGCGCTGCGGGCGCCGGCGATGTACTGGCAAACGCAGGCCAATAATCACGGCGTTCAGAACGCCATCGTGAGGCTGCAGGACGCCTTATTCAGCCGCCTGATCGACGGCGACTTCGCGCGCCTTCAGGCGAAGAATTCCGGCGAGTACGTCTCGCAATTCGCCAACGACATGGTGCTGATCCGCGAAGCAGCCTTACGGGTTGCCACCAACCTCGCAAAATCATCGCTAACCATCCTCGCCACTGTCACCTATATGATGATCACCGACTGGCTGCTGACGCTGTTCCTGCTGATCGTTTATCCCATCGCCTTTTATCCAGTGATCCGGATGGGCGCCCGAGTCCGCAAGTCTTCGCGCAGGGCGCAGGAGCAGGCCGGGGCGATGACCTCTATCCTCAACGAAGCGTTCCAGGGATCGCGCACCGTCAAGGCGTTCGCGCTCGAGGGATATCAGAAGCAGCGCGCGCACGGATCGTTCGTGGAGCGTGCGCGGCTCTATATGCAAGTCCTGCGCTCCAAAGCGCTTGTTGATCCCTTCCTGGAGATCGTTGGCGGCGTGGCGCTGGCTGGCCTGTTCATGTTCGCCGGCTGGCGCTCATTCACCGGCGACATCACGGTCGGCGACCTCCTCGGCATCATCGTAGCTATCGGCGTCGCCTCGCCAGAGATCCGAGCGCTCGGAACGCTGAATGCCGTGGTCAACGAAGGTCTCGCGGCCGCGGCGCGCGTCTACGCCGTGATCGACGAGAAGCCGATGGTCGCTGACCGGCCGGATGCGCGCGCGCTTGGTCGCGCCAAGGGGCAGGTCGAGTTCGCAGACGTGTCTTTCGCCTATCCCGGCGCCAGTCCCGCCCTGTCCGGACTTAGCTTCGCCGCCCAACCGGGCGAGACGGTAGCGATCGTCGGGCCATCAGGCGCGGGCAAATCCACAGTCTTCAACATACTCTTGCGGCTCTACGAAGCCGGGCAGGGCGCGGTGCGCGTCGATGGTCATGACGTGCGTGAATTGTCACTAGCCTCGCTTCGTCGCAATCTGGCGCTCGTCTCGCAGGATGCCTTCCTCTTCGACGCAACCATCCGCGAAAACATTGCGCTCGGATCAAGCGGCGCCAGCGACGCGCAGATCAGGACTGCTGCACAGGCGGCCGCTTGCGAGTTCATCGATACGCTTCCGGGTGGATGGAATGCTCAGGCAGGAGAGGGCGGGCGCAATCTTTCGGGCGGCCAGCGCCAGCGCATAGCGCTGGCGCGCGCGCTGCTCTCGGACGCTCCCGTGCTGCTGCTCGATGAAGCCACCAGCGCGCTCGACTCCGAAAGCGAAGCCCGCGTACAGCAGGCAATCGCCCAACTCGCCGGCAAGCGAACCATCATCGTCATCGCCCACCGCCTCGCGACCGTGCGACGCGCGGATCGCATTTACGTCATGGAAGATGGCCGCGTCGTGGAGTCCGGGACTCACGACGAGTTGATGGCGCGCAACGGCGCTTACGCAAGGCTTGCCACGCTGCAATTGTCATAGATTGTTGCTCGTAGCTTTACGTTAACGTACCCCGCGCTATTCCCCAGGAAGACAGGGGCGATCTATGAATAATCCGGCAGACGCCAACATCGTCGTGTGCACAAACATGAGCGGCATCGCGCGTACGCTCAGAATGGCGTTGCGCGGCATGGGCGTTCGTAACGTCGTGCTTGCAGCAAACACTGAACAGTTGCTCGAAGGCTTTACGGCTGCTGAGCCGCATTGCGTCATCACCTATGTCGATAGCGAGAACTCCGCCGACGACGGCCTTACGACGCTGAACTTCATTCGGCGGTCGGAAGACAGCCCGCATTCGCGCATCCCGGTCATCGCGGTGTCGCCGCGCCGCGACCTGCAGACCATCAACGCCGTGATCAATGGCGGCGCGCACGAATACGTCCTGTTCCCATCATCCGGCGACGTCTTGCTGAAAAAGATCACGGCGGCCCGCACCACCACGCGGCCCTGGATCGACCGAGCCGATTATTTCGGCCCCGAACGCCGCATCGACCGCGAAACGCAGCCAGCGACCGAGCATCAGTCCCTCGAACAATCCGAAGACGTTTCCAAAGCGGGCGAAAAAGCGGCGAGCTGACTGCAGTCTGCCTGAGAATACTCCCGTGCAATGATTGCGGAGCCTGCTACGGTTCCACCGACGATGTGGGAGTGACGCCATGGCTAGAAGAGTCGCCGCTGTAACCATTTTCGCTTCGACGCTGGCGGCCTGCGGTCCGCAAACGCCAGCCGTTGCGCCAGAATCCGCAGCGCCCAAACCCGTCGCCGAACAGCAGGGCAACACGCCGTCGGAAGATCTCGATCCTTTCGTTGTCATGATCGGCGCGGAACGCTGGACCGTCATTCTCGACAAGGCGCTGGAAGGCGCGCGTGAAGCGCCTGATGCGAGCACAAGCGCAGGCGAGACCGACCTCTACCGCGCCGACGCTGCGCTGAAGCGCGGCGCTGCAATGGTGATCGAGTTGCGCAACCAGGTTTGCCGCAAGGGCCTTGTCACCGGCGCTGGCTGCAACCTGCCGGAATGGCCCGCCTGGACGCTGGAGCCTCCCACGGGCGACACGCCGATCGCCGAGATCGACCACCGCTCGGGCTGGCTCGACACTGTCATGGCGCCATTCACCGACGTGGGCTGCGAGGCGGGACGCAAAGCGCTGAACGACGAAATGTTCTGCTCAGTCGAGTAGCGAGTTAGCCGAGCCAGAGGCCGCGCGCCAGATAGACAAGCCCTGTCGCTGTCACGAGCCATTTTGTCCATGTGCGGAAGTTGGCGTCTGTCATCCGGTCCAGCACAAGGCCGCCCACCCACGTCCCCACAAGCGACAGCGGAACCACTGCCGCGAACATCCAGAACGGCGGAAAATTTGCGTCCGCCTGCAGGGCGGGATCGGACAGAACCGCAAACAATGGCAGCCCCCAGAAAGCGATCTTCACCGCGTGCGCCATCACCTGCGTGGCGGCCTTCGTCGCCACCACCGTCTGCCGCGTAAGCTCGGTCTTCACGAAGAACAGGTCCAGCAACGGCCCGGCGACGCCTGAAAGCGTATTCAAAGTCTGGACAAGAAATCCGCAGAGTTCCGCCTGAAACCGTCTCTCGACGTTGATCTCGACCAGCTTCCTGGGAATCCAGACCAGCATTGCCGTCAGGCCGAGCAGGATGAACACCATCGTTTGAGTCGGCCGCCAGCTGATCATGAGGAGGACAAGCAGTGCGCCGCCTATTCCCAACGCATAGCGGCCAATGATTGCCCACGAGATATGCTTTCGCAGGAAAGCCGCCCGCGAGAAGTTGGAGATGATCTGGATAAACCCATGCAGCACCATGGCAGTCGCAACCGGCACATAGGACGCCAGCACGCCCATCAGGATCAGCCCTCCTGCCATCCCGAACACGCCAGAGATCGCTGCGGTTACAAGCGCTGCGAGGAGAATTATGCCGACGACGGCGGAATTCATGGAGTGTGGCCGAAGGAACCGAATCAAAACGGGAACGGATGTGAATCCGTGGCGCCACATAACCTTCCGCAACGTATCTGTCGAACCGGGTGGCCTTGCGCATTCCGGTTCCCCACATCAAGCTTGATGAGTCGGAAGGAGACGCGGGATGATCAGCATTCGCTTGGCCCGCCGCACGGACGCTGCGGGTATCGCTCGTGTCCACGAGCGCACATGGAAAGAGGCCTATCGCGGCCTTCTCGACAGTGCGTATCTCGATGCGCTGTCAGAAAGGCGCCTGCTGGCGCGTTGGCGAACCAATCTTGATCGCCGGGCAGAGGATCTCGACGAGCAGATATTTGTCGCAAGCATCTCCCGCGAGATTGTCGGCTTCGTCATGGTCGGCTCGACGCGTGAGGCGTTTGCCCCGTGGGAAGCTGAGATCAGCATGGTCTACGTTCTCAAGGAAAACCGTGGCGGCGGCATCGGTCGCGCCTTGATGAAAGTGGCGGCTGACCATTGCATCCGTCGCGGCATGTTCTCGGGCGGTCTGTGGGTGTTGCGCGACAATGGCGGCGCCCGCGACTTCTACGAGGCCCTGCATGGCGAGCATGCCGGCCGCAAGATGGACAGCGTCGGCGGGCAGATCGTACCGCTGGTCGGTTATTGGTGGCGTGATCTGGCCACTCTGGCTGAACGGAGCGTGCCGGCGGTGTCGATAGGACGCGACTGACGCACAAAACCTGCGCGCGGCGCCTTGAAAGTGGGCTTCCGGCCCATTGCGTTGCTTTTGCGGCGCGGCTACCCAATCCCCACCACAAGGTGAAAACCGCGCGGCTGCGTACCCGACGGGCAGGGGCCCGCTTTCAGGCCGCAGCATTGAACCGCGCGGCCGGGAAAAATGGAGCCCCCATGGATTTCGAGTACAGCGCCAAAAGCAAGGAATGGATTGCCCGCGTTTCGGCATTCATGGACCGGCACGTCTATCCGAACGTCGAAACCTTCGAGAGCCAGCATGCGAGCGGCGACCGCTGGGTCACGCCGCAGATCGTCCACGACCTCAAAGAGCTGGCGAAGAAAGAAGGCCTCTGGAACATGTTCATGCCTCCGCACAAGGAGCATGACAAAGGCGAGTGGCATGGCGCTGGGCTCACCAACCTCGAATACGCGCCGCTGGCCGAAATCATGGGCCGCGTCGCCTGGGCCTCGGAAGTCTTCAATTGCTCGGCGCCTGACACCGGCAACATGGAAGTGCTGCACTATTACGGCACTGAAGAGCAAAACGTGAAATGGCTGCGTCCATTGATGAACGGCGACATTCGCTCAGCCTTCCTCATGACCGAGCCGGCTGTCGGCTCGTCAGACGCGACGAACATCGAGACGCGTATCGAGCGCAAGGGCGACGAGTACGTCATCAACGGCCGCAAATGGTGGTCGTCGGGCGTCGGCGACAGTCATTGCAAGGTCGCCATTGTGATGGGCAAGTCGGACTTCAGCGCCGAGAAGCACAAACAGCAATCGCAAATCCTCGTGCCGCTGGACACGCCGGGCGTGAAAGTCGTCCGCATGCTGCCCGTGTTCGGCTATGACGACGCACCGCACGGCCACGCGGAAGTCATCCTCGACAATGTCCGCGTTCCGGCGACCAACATGCTGCTTGGCGAAGGCCGCGGCTTCGAGATCGCCCAGGGCCGCCTCGGGCCGGGACGCATCCACCACTGCATGCGCACCATCGGCTCGGCGGAAGTCGCGCTCGAGAAGATGTGCAAACGTTTGCTCTCGCGCACTGTTTTCGGCAAAAAGATCGCCGAGCATTCGGTCTGGGAAGAGCGTATCGCCGAAGCCCGCATGAACATCGAGATGACGCGTCTGCTCTGCCTCAAGGCGGCCGACATGATGGACAAGGTCGGCAACAAGGGCGCCCAGAACGAGATCGCCATGATCAAGGTCGCCGGCCCCCGCGCCGCGCTGAAGATCATCGACGACGCGATCCAGGCTCATGGCGCCGGCGGCGTCACAACTGACTTCGGTCTCGCTAAACAATACGCCTCGATGCGCACCATGCGCCTCGCGGACGGCCCGGATGAAGTTCACAACCGCGCTGTCGCCCGTAACGAGTTCAAGAAATACCGCGATAACGAGTATTCGGCGAAAGTCGAAGCTGAACGCAAGACGGAAGGCGTTCGGTCCTAGGATCCGGTTTTAAGCCTGTTGCAGCGGCGGCGCCAAATAGCGCCGTCGTTTCGCTTATTTGGGCGTCGCCTCAAAAGCTGAAGTCGTGGGCCAACTGCAACCTCCCTTCAAGCGCCCGCTGGCCGCCGCGCCAATGCCGTGATTGCATCGTCAGTCACGATACGCGCCCAGGTGCGGAGCGCTTTTGGAGGGACGCCCAATGACACGGACCATGAAACGCCTGCTTCTTGCCGCGGCGGCGGCGATTGCGCTTGCCGCGCCCGCCGCCCACGCTCAAATCGTCCGGGGCGATCAGATCGTCGCGCAGAGCAACTATGTTAGCCGTCAGCAGGCCGCGATCCCGCAGGTCTCGATCATCGTTCGCGCCGACTTCGTCCTGTTCAGCGTTCGTTACGAGACGGCGACCCGCTCGGCCGACGCGCGCGAGACCGAACTCGCCACGGTGTTCAAGACAGTGACCGACCGCGCCGCCCGAGCCGACGGCATGAGCATCGAAGTTGGCCAGCCCGGCATCTCAGCCGCCGTTGAAACTGCTGCGATAAAGGAACTGATCCAGGATCAGGGCGACGACCGCTCCGCCATTGATGTCGTGCTCAAAGTGAGCGTGAAGGAAAAAGAGACGTTCGACCAAATCCGCGCCCGCGCCGAGAAATTCGTCAAGGATGCGCCGCTGACGGGCCGGGTCGAGGCCGTGATTGGCGACAGCCAGTTTCTTGGCGTCTCCGAGCCCAAGAAGCATCGCGACACGTTGATCAAGGCCATCTCGGAAGATGTGCGCCTGATGCAGGCGTCGTTCGGCGGCGCCAACGCCCCGGTTCAGGTGTCGTTGACCGGTATGGAACAGCGCGCTCAGACCCGGCCTGTGGGGCCGCTCGACCTCGAAATCTACATTCCCTATTCGATGAGCCTCAAGTCCGGGGCCGGTAACTAGCAGCGGCTTGCGGCGCGGAGCATGGCAGCGTAAGCGCGTGCCATGATCTCCCCGCGGCTGGCCAGACGCATTGCCACGATCCACAAATGGCTGGGTCTCGTCGTATTTGCTCAGCTGATTGTCTGGACGGGCACCGGGCTGTTTTTCGTCGCCGTCCACATCACCGACGTCCGCGCCGACAATCTCGTGCATCCGACGAACCACATGACGCCGGTGGATTTGAACCGGGTGAAGGTCACATCGGCAGACGCGTTAAAGAGCGTCGCGGAAGATCGACCATATGAAGTCACGCTGAAGTCCCTGGCCGGATTGCCGGTCTACGTGATCCGCGCCGAGATCGGCACGTTCCTCGTTTCAGGCGAAACCGGCGAGCGCATCATTGTCGACGAGCCCTTGGCGCGCCGGATCGCGACCGTGACCTGGGCGAGTGATACGCCAATTCGCGCCATGCAGGAGCTTGAAACTGCTCCACGCGAATCCAGCGTGTCGGGCAATGTATGGGCGGCGCACTTTAAGGGCGAGGGCGATCCCACGCTCTACATCTCCGCCGTTGATGGTCGCACCAGCCTTCCGCGCACTGATCTCTGGCGCACCTATGATTTCCTGTACGGCATGCACCTGATGGACTATTCCGAGCACGAGAATTTCAACACGCCCTGGATGCTCGCTGCGGCTATCTTTGCGCTCTCGACCGTGTTGTTTGGCGTGGCGCTGTTGGTTCACCGCTTCACGCGGGGACTCAAGAACAAGGACAAGACAGCATGACGGAGCGTCGCGAGACGGACCAGTCGTTTGCCGATGGCGAACGGATCGCAAAATACCTCGCAAGCGCTGGCGTGGCCTCGCGCCGCGACGTCGAGAAGATGATTGTCGAAGGCCGCATCACGGTCGATGGCAGGAAGCTGGACACGCCGGCGTTCAAGGTCACGGGTAAGGAGAAAATCCTCCTCGACGGCCAGCCGGTCAGCCGCCCCGACGTCACGCGACTGTGGCGCTATCACAAGCCGGCGGGTCTGGTGACGACAAACAAGGATCCCGACGGCCGTCCCACAATTTTCGACGAGATGCCGAAAGATCTCCCCCGCGTGGTCACCATCGGCCGTCTTGACCTCAACACTGAGGGCCTGCTGCTGCTTACGAACGACGGCGAGCTGGCGCGCGGGCTCGAGCTGCCCTCAACCGGTCTCGAACGGAAGTACCGCGCCCGCGCCTATGGCCGCATCGAACAGCGCGAACTCGACAAATTGCGCGACGGCATTGTCTACGAGGGCGAGGAATATCGCTCGATCATCGCCAAGCTCGATCGCGTCACGGGTTCCAACTGCTGGATCGATGTTACGCTGGCTGAGGGCAAGAAGCGCGAAGTGCGCCGCGCTCTGGAAAGTCTGGGTCTGAAAGTGAACCGGCTCATCCGCACATCTTATGGTCCCTTCCAACTGGACGATCTCGGACCCGGCGCGTTGGAAGAGGTGTCCCCCGCCAGCCTGTTGGCCGAGGTTTCCCAATTCATCTCCGAAAAGCGGCGTCCCAACCCGTTCAAGACCCGCGATGTCCCTCGCGGCAAACCGGTGCATCCCAAACAGGAAAAACCGAAGGGCCAGAAGGCGCGCGACAAGGCAAGCGACAAGCGCTTTGGCGTCGAGGCCTATGTCGATCCGCGCAAGAGCGCCAAGCCAGGAAATCGTCCGCCCGGCGGCCGCGGCCCGCATAGCGGCAAGCGCCACACCGGCAAACCCGTATCCGAAAAACAGAGTCGCGGCCCGCGCGGTTCGCGCTAGGCTGCACGCAAGGGAGGTCCAACATGAAACTCCACTACGCCGTGATGGCGCCCAACCCTGACCGGGTCCGCTTTTTCCTGCAGGAGAAGGGCATCTGGGAGCAGACGCCCAAGTCCGAACTCAACATCGTCAAGCATGAACATCGACGGCCCGAATATCTCGCCATAAGTCCGCTCGGCCATGTTCCGGCGCTTGAGCTCGATGATGGAACCGTGCTGACTGAAAGCCGGGCAATCTGCACCTATTTCGAAGCCCTGAATCCCGAGCCCAATCTCATGGGGGTCGATGGCAAGGAACGCGCAGTCATCGAGATGTGGGATCGTCGGGTCGAGCTGACTTACATGGCCCAGATCGGAGGATGGTTCCGCAATTCCCATCCCGCCATGGCCGAGCTGGAAAAGCCACAGTCAGCCGAATGGGCGGAAATTTGCCAGGGCCGCGCCCGCAAGCACGCCGCTTTTCTAGATCAACGCCTCGCTGTTTCGCCCTACGTCGCAGGCGTTCGATTCACCATCGCAGACATCACGCTACATGTCGCGATGGGGTTCGGCCGCGTGGTCAAGTTCCGCCCTTGGGATGAACACCCGAATCTGGCTGCCTGGCGCGAACGCATGCTCGCGCGACCGGGATTGGCTTCCTAAGCTTGAAGGCGACTGGCAGGGGCGGAGGGACTCGAACCCACGACACCCGGTTTTGGAGACCGGTACTCTACCAACTGAGCTACACCCCTGTAGTCGAGGCCGACGGCAATACGCGATCCCCCAAACCAGTCAAGATGGGCGAGGTCGGGGCGGGGCATGACAGCGGCGCTTTCGGCCGCTAGGGACAGGTGGAATCCGCATTCTGGATAAACCCATGAACACCTCTACAACTATAGAAAGCGGCCCTTGGGCGGGTTGGAGGACCTGGCCGGAGGACAAATTCGAGAGCGGGACCGGCCCGTTCTACATGAAGCGGGACGAAGCCGGGCGGGTCGTCTGCCGCTTCATTGCCGAGCCGCGCCACATGAATGGCGGGGGCTTCATGCACGGCGGCTGTTTCATGACCTTTGCGGACTTCGCCTGCTTCGCCATTGCGGAAGAGCAGACCGAGGGCCCGAGCGTCACGGTGAACCTCTCGGGCGATTTTCTGTCTGCCGCCAAGGTAGGCGATACCATGGAAGCCACCGGCGAAATCACGCGGGCAGGCGGCCGCCTCATCTACGTGCGCGGGCTGATCACTGCCAACGAGAAGCCGGCATTGAGCTTCACCTCCGTGATTACACGCCTCAGCAAACGCCCTTAAGGCGTCCAGCGAGCAAAGAGCCCCGTTGGCAGCACAAGATCGCGGCCGGAAGATTCCCGGATCGCCATCTCGCCGCATTGCACCTTGCCCCGCCCATGGCGCCGGCAAGCGACTGCCCAACGGCCGCGTAAGACAGCCGCACGGCATAGACGGTCGCAATCACGAACAGAGGCTTCTCGCTCATCAGCGCACGCGTGTGTTCCAGCAGCTTCGGAAAATCGGTTTCGAAGCGCCACGTCTCGTTCTTCGGTCCGCGCCCGAACTTCGGTGGGTCCAGCACGATGACCTCATATTTCGATCCGCGCCTGATCTCGCGTTCGACGAACTTCATCGCATCGTCGCAGATCCAGCGGATCGGCGCGCCTGCCAGCCCGGACATCTCCGCATTCTCGCGCCCCTGCGTGATCGATTTTGGCGACGCATCAAGATGCACGACATCGGCCCCAACCTTCGCTAGCGCTAAGGACATCATGCCGGTATAACCAAACAGGTTAAGCGCCCTCACCGGCCGCTTCGCCGCCTTGACCTGATCCATGGCCCAACGCCAGTGTACGGAGTGCTCAGGAAACACGCCCATATGGCGGAAGGCGGCGAGCCGCGCATTCAACTTCAGCGCATCCCACGCAATTGGCCACTCATCCGGCGGCGCCTTGCTGGCGAATGACCAGGCGCCGCGATCATCCTCGTCGTCCTTGGAGGCGAAAGTCGCATCCGCCTTCCAGTTCGCGATTGGCGCCATGGGCTTCCACAAAGCCTGTGGGTCGGGCCGGTTCACACGCACCCCGCCGAAGCGCTCCAGCTTGCGCATGTCGCCGCTGTCTAGCAGCTCGTAGTCGCGCCAGTCGTCGCTGACCAAAAGCGTGAAACTTTCCGCCGTCACGTGCGCGCCCCCGCATACGATTGGC
This sequence comes from Hyphomonadaceae bacterium, assembly GCA_016714495.1. Classification (GTDB taxonomy): domain Bacteria; phylum Pseudomonadota; class Alphaproteobacteria; order Caulobacterales; family Hyphomonadaceae; genus UBA7672. Next base: position 212,754 of record JADKDU010000004.1, read on the forward strand.
CCCGCCAGACTTCGTAGATCATCACGCTGGCGGCCGAGGCGAGGTTTAGGCTGTCCGCCTTGCCTTTCATTGGAATGCGCACAAGCTCGTCGCAATGCGCTTCGACTTCCAGCGGCAACCCCGACTGTTCATTGCCCATCAGTACGATGCTGCGCTGACCATAGTCTGCTTTGTCATGTGCGAGTGCGCCGCGCATCGACGCCGCCACCATCCGCGCGCCAACCGTCTTCCGCCATGCATTGAAGTCTTCAAAGCTCGCCGATGCGATTGGCATGGCGAACAGCGACCCCATGCTCGCGCGCACGGCCTCGACCGAAAACGGATCGCACGTTTGCCCGATCAGGATCACGCCATCGACACCCGCCGCATCAGCGGTACGCACAACGGTCCCGAGATTGCCGGGGTCGCGCACCTCGTAAAGCGCCACCCAACGCCGCGTCTCGTCAGGAGGGAAGCTCGACAGATTTGAAACGCGTTGCTTGAACGCGGTGATCACAGTCTGCGGATTATCCTTGCGCGACACCGACACGAGAACCTTCTCGCTCGCCGTAAGAACTCGCGCGCCGGCTTTCTTCATCCGCGCGAGCAGGTCGACCGTCTGCGGACGCTCAAGCGCATGCACGCCCGCAAGCGCGTAGGCCGGCGACCAGCCATTGAGCAGCGCTTCCTCCGCGAGGCGCGCGCCTTCAGCGAGAAAGAGTCCACTCTCGCTCCGCGCTTTTTTGCGCTCAAGCGATTTGAGAAGCTTCACTGTGTCGTTGGCTGTGGACGAGATATGCTCGAACGTCTGCTGCGCAGATCGTCCTTGTGGGGAATCCGCATGCGGTCCCGGTTTTTCTGATGATCCTGAGGTCACACGCCATCGCCAGTACAACAATCCGACGTACCTCTATGGGCGTTGGGCATGCGTGGGAAGATGTGCTTCGTGCCGCTGATCGGCCGCGACCGTGTTCAGCAGCGGCGTGCAGGGGGAATTTTATGGCTAACAGATCCTATGCTCAGCCGCTTTTGGCCGCAGGGGTGGTCGGGCTTGCGGTCACCTGCTTCATAGCCACAGCCCCGATGGAGCCCGCCACGGGGCGCGCGCTGGAAGCTGCGGTGGCTGTTGGCAAGCCCCCACCGGCATCGGCCCCGGTGGAGGGCGCCGCCGCTTCAGCCGCACCGGCGGCGCCTGAGCTTTACGCAGCTGGTGCAGACGTCGGCCGGGCGGAAGCTTGCCAGGCAGAATTCGCCCGCGTTGTAACGGAAAACCCAATCGAATTCGGCAGGGACCGCTGGGGGCTCGATGCCAAGGCCAAGGCTGCGGTGGATAAGTTAGCTGTGGTCGGCAAGGCTTGCTCAGGCTCCAAAATTGAAGTCCAAGCCTTTACCGACAGTCAGGGAAACCGTGCGAGCAACACCCGCCTCAGTCTTGAACGGGCGCAGGCCGTCAAGGAATATCTCGTCGAACTAGGTCTGTCCCCCGACCAGCTGACTGCTGTAGGATTCGGTCCGGATCGCCCGGTCGCCAGCAACCGCACTAGCTCAGGCCGGGCCCGAAACCGCCGTATCGAGTTCCGGGTGACCCGGGTGGAGTCGGAGTAAATGGACATCTGGGTTTGGCTTCTGATCGCAGCCGCCTTTGGCGGGGCCATCGGCTGGGCCCTGCATATGCTCTACCTCCAGCGTCAGGCCGAAACGCCGGCCGTCGTGCCAATGACGGTTGAGGCCGCCGCCAGCGAAGCCGCCCGGATCGCGGAACTCGAGGAAAAGCTAAACAAGGCGGCCGCCGAGTCCGAAGACCTGCGCCAGAAGTCTGGTATTGCGAGATCAGGCGAGGAAAACGCCCCTATCATCGAAGGCTCATTGGCCTGGCGCAACCGCCACCTCGAATCGCGCGTGCGCTTCCTTGAAGGCAAGCTGGCTGATGTGGAGGCGGATGGGTCCACCGCACGGCCGGTCGAGGACCAGAATGACGAGGCGACGCGGCTGCGCTGGCGCAACCGCTATCTCGAAGGCCGTGTGAAGTATCTGGAGGAAGAACTCGTGCGCACGGGCGGTCTGACCCCTGCCGTCGTTGCACCTGCAGCGCCCCAGATCGAAACATCGGCGCCCAAGCCCAAGGCGCCGGAAGGCGACAAGCCGGAGCTGTTGGATCAGCCCCGTGACAACCGTGGCGATGATCTAAAGCTGATCTCGGGCATCGGCCCGAAGCTGGAGCAGAAGCTGAACAGTATCGGCATCTGGCACTACGGGCAGGTCGCCGCATGGAGTCAGTCGAACATCGACTGGGTCAATGCCGCCATATCGTGCCGGGGCCGCATCGAGCGCGAGAAATGTGTTCCGCAGGCCAAGCAACTTCTGCAGGAGGCCAATGCAGGTATGGAAACGGCGCCAGAAGGCAGCGCCTGAGGCGGCGGTCAGTCCTTCGACTTGTACGCCAACGCCTGTGCCTGCGCTTCCCAGTCGCCGCGCCCGTTGAAATTCACGATGCGGACCTCGTCAAAGCTCTTCGGATCATCGAGGCAGCGCAGGTTCACGCTGAACCCATCCGGGTTTGATCGCGGCACATAGAACGACTTCACTCCACAGACCGAGCAGAACATGTGCTTCGCCGTGCCGGTGTTGAACGTGTAGCTCGTAATCCGTTCCGCCCCTTGTCGTAACCTAAAGCGCGACGACGGCACGATGATGTGCAGGAAGCCCGTGCACGCGCACATGCTGCAATTGCAGTCCTCGACCTCGATAATGTCGGGCGTCTGCACTTCAAAGCGCACGGCGCCGCAATGGCATCCGCCCGCTCGCCAGGTCATCTGATCGGTCATGGGGTCGCTCGCGTCCGTCCTAACGGCAGGATCGCACAATTCCTGAGAGCTTGTCGCGATCAAGATTTATCGAGATCAGGTTGAAGCCCGTCACGCCATTGGTGTCCGGCTCTGTCGTCACGATCTGGAACAGCCGTGCGCCCGTGATCACGTCGAGTAGGCGGGGCGACAGGTCGATCGTCACTTGGATGTTGCCGTGCTCTGTCACCTTGGGCGGATCGATGATCTCATAGGGTTGCAGCGCTACGTTGCGGATGTCCGCAAACACATCGGGCCGCTGCGCGTCGAGCTGCCAATAGACCGACAGCCCTTTGGCCGCGAGATCCACCACACGCTGCGCATCAATCGGCCCCGTGCTTCGTCGCACATCATGCACCAGCCACAGATAAAGCCGCGGCGCGCCCAAGCGATTGCAGAAGATCTCGACCTTGTCGTCCTTCCACTGATTGCCCTGCCGATAGCGCAGGAAGAATTGACCCTGCGCATCCGTCTCGAATTCCCAGGACTCCGTCTTGTATTCGTAGACGATCCGGTACTCTTTCAACTTGTCTTCTGAGAGCGCGTTGATCGTTTCTGGCCCCGCCTTCGACATCTCGGTCAGGAAGATCGGGTCTACACCCATCGAGCGCACGTATTCCACCACAACGCCGTTGGCGATCTGCACCATGGTCAGCGCTTCGTTGAGATCAGGGCAGTAGTTCACGTGCGGTAGCGCCACCCACGGGTATTGCGAAAGCGCCTTGCGCTTGTCGACGCAGTTCATGCTTACCTGGTGAACCGCGAAGATCGATCCCGGCCGCACTTCGCGCTTCACGCCGCCAAGAAAAGCGAGGGAACAAGCCGACACGCAATGCCCCGGATAGACGCGGCTGAACGCATCCAGATCGATCGTATTGGCTTGCGCAGGATTGCGCGTGTTGCGCGCGACGCCCGTGTTGAGGCCTGCCTGCCGGATGATCTTGCCGACTTCCATGCCCGCCGTGAGATCGCCGCCCAACGAGGATAGGTAGAGCATGGTGTCGGGCGTCGCCTGGTCGCTGCGCTTCAGAAAGGCGCGCAGCGCGGCTGGTGTCTCGGGGGTAAACTCGCCGTCAGCGAATATCGCAGGCACGTCGCCATAGACCGCGCCCCACTCGAATGTCATAGGCTGGTCGGCGAGCGCTGCTGGGGCGCCCAGCAACCATCCGCTCAGGGCCGAAAGCAGCCCCGCAACAAACCCTGTTCGCCGCCCTCCCATGGGCCGCCGCCTCCCGAATCCAACAGACAATCTCTATCGCAGCGGGGTGCGCGAGCAATGACCGCGCCGCATTACAGGAAGCTCACTTCGGCGCGAAGAACAGCGCCAGAAGCTCATCCGCAGCTGTGGATGCAGGAATTTGGCCGTCCGCGACTCCCTGGCGCACCTTCACAAGGCGGGCTGCGACTTCAGGGCTCCGTGCAAATCCTTCTGTCAGCCCCTCTTGGATCAGGGCGTCCAGCCAGCGCACCTGCTGGGCTGCACGCCGCCGCGCGCGGGTTCCCGACGCCTCAGTCTTGTTCCGGTGCAGTTCGATCGCCGCCCAGAGCTCCGGCAATCCTTCGCCGCCAAATCCCGAAATCGTATGGACCGGCGGCGACCAATCCGGGTCCGACTGTTCCATGATGTGCAGCGCCACTCCATAGGCCCGCGCCGCCCGCTTGGCTGCAGTGGGATCGATGTCGGCCTTGTTCACTGCGATCAGGTCCGCGACTTCCAGCACGCCCTTCTTGATGCCTTGAAGCTCGTCGCCCGCATTCGGCAGCATCAAGACCAGAAAGAAATCGACCATGTCGGCGACAACAGTCTCCGACTGTCCGACGCCGACCGTTTCCACCAGCACGACGTCATACCCCGCCGCCTCGCACAGCAGCATCGTCTCCCGTGTCTTGCGCGACACCCCGCCCAGCGTGTCGCCGGCAGGCGATGGCCGGATGAACGCGCGCTCGTCGGCGGACAGCTTCGCCATCCGCGTTTTGTCGCCAAGGATAGAACCGCCAGACCGCCGCGACGTCGGATCAACGGCCAGCACGGCTACCCGCTTGCCCAGCCCCGTCAGCAGCGTCCCGAACGCCTCGATGAAGGTGGACTTGCCCACACCTGGCACCCCAGTAACGCCGATGCGCTGCGCGTGTCCGGTGCGCGGCATGATCTGAGAGAGGAGCGTCCGCGCTTCCGCCTGATGGTCCGCCCGCCGCGATTCCACCAACGTGATCGCGCGCGCAAGGCCGGCACGGGTCGAAATGTCGGGCGTCACGCGTATCCGGGCCTTGGGGTTGGGGTTATCGGAGCGGGCTTCCTACGCTGCAGCCTCAGGGGACTCAAGGACGCAGGAGATGGCCGGTGCGCGTTCAATTCGCTCAAATACGCACCCGCGCAAGAATCGCGCGATGATCCGAGCCGGTTGGTCCAGCAACACAATAAGCGCTCGCCTTCAGCGTTGGTGACAGCATGATGTGGTCGATTGGCAAGCCCAGCAGCGGAATGTTGCTGAACCATGTCGGTGCAAACAGGTATGCCCCCACGCGGCGTCCCGGAATCCCCTTGAAGCCCGCCGACCACGGCGTGACATTGAAGTCTCCCGCCAGAACGAACGGTTCGCGCACATGAGCCGCGAGCATTGCAATATGCTTGTCCCGCTCCTGCGTCAGGCGGGTGTCATAGGGCGGCACGGGATGCGCGGCGATGATGGTCAGGTGCTTGCCCGCCACCGTCACGGCAAATGACAGGATTGGCCGCAGGTTCGGCCCCGGCCCGGGATGCACCGCGCCGTCGTCCAGCGGCATCCGCGAATAAGCGACAATCCTAACGGCATAGCGTCGCTTCGTGGTCGCGCCAGTGTCGAGCCGATAGGGATAGTCCTCAGGCAGCATTTCCGCGGGATCAACGATAGGATGCTCGCCGATCAGGATTACGTCCGCCCCTTCAGCCTTCGCCCAGTTGAGCGTGCCTTCCAGCGCTGCCCGCTTTTGCCAGACATTCGCCCACACGACGGTCAGCCCCGGCGAGGTGGCTAGGGCCGCCTCAGGCTTGATCCAGCGCGTCGCGGGCAGGGCGCCATAGTTGACTAGGGCCAAGCCAAGCGAGATCAGAGCCCACTCCCAGCGCTCTGCCAACAGCAGACACAGCAACGCACCGCCAAGGCACGCAACGATCAGCTGAGGGCGGAAGTGCGTCAGCAGCTCGACGGGCCAGTGCGCCCGCCTGAACAGGCTCACGAGCGATATGGCGCCCAGCAGGACGATCAGGATCGGCACCGGATGATTGCTCAGGTCCCGCGGCTCAACACCTGCTGCGCGTCATAGGCATTCGGCTCCGACGGCTTCGGCCCACGCCCCATCAGGACTTCCAGCACCGACTGATACTGCCGGTTGTCGCTTCCAAAGGTGAAGCCGAGCCCGAGGCCGACTGAGGACCCATACGTGCCGCTCGATCCACCCACGCCCACGCTGGGTCCGGAAGGCGTGTTGGATCCGCCGACCCAATCCGTATTGCGCGTAACGACCCGAAACCACTGATAGCCCTGCGTCACGGCAAGCTCCGCGGCTCGTCGCAAGGCGAGGTCTTCGACCTGCGGCGGTTTCAGGTCAGCATTGGCGCGGAAGGAAACGCGATAGCGATCCGTCTCGATGCGCTGCTCGCGATAGCCCATCTTATCGCTGGCCGCCGCCGGTCCATACACCGTCGGCGGCGTAGCGCACGCTGCAAGCGCGAGAAGGGCAAAGGCTCCGATGAAGCGTTTCATGGGCGTGTCTCCTTGGCCTATAAACTAGGGCCATTCGCGCCCGGCGCCAGCCTTTGAATCTAGCCTGGAGCAGCTTGATCAGCTCGCCGCCGCGTTCTTTGAATTATGCCCAAGCCGGCTTTTGAGCTTGTCGAGCAGTTGGATCGCCGCATCGGCAATCACAGTGCCCGGCGGGAAGATCGCCGCGGCGCCTGCTGCGTATAGCGCATCATAGTCCTGCGGCGGCACCACGCCGCCCACGACCACGGTGATATCGCCACGGCCTTCCTTATTCAGCGCCCCGCGCAGTTCGGGCACCAGCGTCAGGTGGCCCGCCGCCAGCGAAGAAGCGGCCACGACATGGACGTCATTCTCGACGGCCTGGCGAGCCGCTTCGCCCGGCGTCTGGAACAGCGGCCCGATGTCCACATCCCAACCAAGGTCGGCAAAGCCAGATGCGACAACCTTTTGGCCGCGGTCATGGCCGTCCTGACCCATCTTGGCGATCAGGATGCGCGGGCGGCGCCCTTCCGATTTCTCGAAGTCGTCGGCCAGCGCCCGAGCCGCGGTCACCTTGTCCGATTTCATGCCCATGCCCTGCGCATAAACGCCCTGGATTGACTTGATCACCGCCTGATGGCGTCCGACCACTTTCTCGACGGCGTAGCTGATCTCGCCCACCGTCGCCTTGGCGCGCGCCGCCTGAATGCCCAGCTCGAGAAGGTTGCCACGTCCCATCTCGGTCGCGTTGGTAATCGCCTCCAGCGCCTGCGCCACCGCAACCTCGTCGCGCTCGCCGCGCAGCCGCGCCAGCTTGTCGAGCTGCAGCTGCCGCACCTTCGCGTTGTCGACCTTCAGCACCGGCACGTCTTCGGCTTCGTTCAAGCGGAATTTGTTCACGCCCACGATGGTCTGCACGCCGCTGTCGATGCGCGCCTGCGTCCTGGCGGCGGCTTCCTCGATGCGCAGCTTGGGCACGCCCTCCTCGATGGCCTTCGCCATGCCGCCCATCGCCTCGACTTCCTGAATGTGCTCCCAGGCGCGCTTGGCAAGGTCGTAGGTCAGCTTCTCGACATAGTAGGAGCCACCCCACGGATCGATCGTGCGCGTCACGCCGCCTTCCTGTTGCAGGAAGATCTGCGTGTTGCGCGCAATGCGGGCCGAGAAATCCGTGGGCAAAGCCAGCGCCTCATCGAACGCGTTTGTGTGCAGGCTCTGCGTCTGCCCGCCTGCCGCCGCCATCGCCTCAAAGCAGGTGCGGATGGTGTTGTTATAAACGTCCTGCGCCGTCAGCGACCAGCCTGAGGTCTGGCAATGCGCGCGCAGCGACAGAGATTTGTCGCTCTTCGGATTGAACTGCTTCACCAGCTTCGCCCACAGCAGGCGTCCGGCGCGCATCTTCGCGACTTCCATGAAATAGTTCATGCCGATCGCCCAAAAGAACGACAGGCGCGGCGCGAACTTGTCGACGTCCAGCCCCGCCGCCATCCCGGCGCGGATGTACTCGACACCATCGGCCAGCGTGTAGGCGAGCTCGAGGTCCGCCGTCGCTCCCGCTTCCTGCATGTGATAGCCGGAGATCGAGATCGAATTGAACTTCGGCATATGCTGCGACGAGTAAGCGAAGATGTCCGAGATGATCCGCATCGAGGGGCGGGGCGGATAGATATACGTGTTCCGCACCATGAACTCTTTGAGGATGTCATTCTGGATCGTGCCGGAAAGCTTTGCCGCCGGAACGCCTTGCTCCTCAGCCGCCACGATGAACAGCGACATGATCGGCAAGACCGCGCCGTTCATTGTCATCGAGACAGACATCTGATCGAGCGGGATGCCGGCGAACAACGTGCGCATGTCGTAGATCGAGTCGATCGCCACGCCGGCCATGCCGACATCGCCCGTCACGCGGGGATGGTCGCTGTCATAGCCACGGTGCGTCGCCAGATCGAACGCCACCGACAGACCCTTTTGGCCCGCCGCCAGATTGCGCCGGTAGAACGCGTTTGAATCTTCCGCCGTCGAGAATCCGGCATACTGTCGGATCGTCCACGGCTGGTTGGCGTACATGGTCGGGTAGGGGCCACGGCCAAACGGCGCTATCCCCGGATAGTCGTCGACGAAATCGAGCTCCTTGATGTCTGCGCCCGTGTAAACCGGTTTCACGGCCACGCCCTCGGGCGTTTCCCATATGGACTTGCCGCCAGCGCCCGCCAGCGCCTCCCAGGCCTTGATATCGGCCCCCGCCGCAGCATCGCCCAGAGGGAGCTTCGTGAAGTCGGGGAAGGTCAGGGCCATGGGCGGGCTCTCCGGAACGCAGATTCGACTGGTTTTCCTAGCACTGGCATGCCGCGCCTTGAAGCCTTCGCAAGTGCGAAGGACAATCGCTCATGTCCCGTTCATTGCACCCGGCTTACAGGGTCTCCACATACAGGCAAATGCGACGGACTGGTACCGGCCTGCCGTTGATCCTTGTGGTCGCCCGGACTTCGGCGCGATAGGGACGTCACACCCGGACTACGGTCCTTCGGAGAACGCTTCATGATCTTCACGCAAATCGCCGCCATTTCCGCTTTTGCCGCGGTGATGGCCAGTTCCGCGCTGGCCCAGCAACACGCCGCCGCCCCCACGCCGATGACGTCCGAGCAGCGCGCCGCCGCTTTCGACAAGGCCGACGCCAACAAGGACGCCAAGCTCGACTTCGCTGAATGGAAGACTGCGCTCCCGGCGATGGCCGCTCAGGCCTCCGACGAACAACTTCAGGACTTCTTTGCCCGCCGCGATGAGGACGGTAACAAATCGATCTCGAAGGCGGAATTCACCGCCCCGATGAAAATGCAGCAACAGCACCACTAAGGTCAGGCGCACATGAAGCCCGTCATCGTTTCGCTGGCGCTCGCGGCCGCCCTCGTGGCGCCCGCCTTCGCCCAGCCAGCGCCGCAAACGCCTGAAGAGCGCGCCGCCCGGTTCGACGCCGCCGACAAGAACCACGACGGCAAGCTCGACAAGGCCGAGTTCATCTCGACCTTGCCGGAACAGGCGAAGGCCATGGCCGATCAAATATGGTCGTCCCGCGTTGATGGCGACGGCGACGGCTTCGTCACGAAGGAACAATATCTCTCCTTGCGCGCCGGACCGCGTCCGGCGCAGTAGCGTACGCTGTCTTCTCCCTTTACTGACCCTGCCCGGGTTTCTATGGCTGGGCGCTCTGAAGGGGGAAGACAGATGCGCGCTCTGATCGCACTTGCCACGCTCTTTGTCGGGTTTGCCGCTGCGACCGCCGAGGCGCAGGAAACTTATCGCGCGCCCCGCACCTGGCTTGGCCACCCCGACATGCAGGGCGTATGGACGAATGAGACGAAGACGCGGCTTGAGCGTCCCGTCGAGATGGGCGACCGCCTCATCCTGACGCCGGAGGAAACGGCCGAGGTCGACTCATACTCGAAATTCCATCCCGCTATGCGCGTGAATGGCCAGCCGCGCAGCAGCTTCATCACCAATCCGGTCAACGGCCAAGTGCCGCCCATGAAGCCGGGCGTAAAGCCCGACACAAACCGCCGCACGGCGCTCTTGCCCGGCGAGCGATATACAGACGGTTCGGAATTGCAGCTCATTGATGATCGCTGCATCCTGCCCGCCGGCAACAATGCCGGTCCGGTCATGCTGCCACTTTCTGGAAATTCCAACTACGAGATCATCCAGACGGAGCAGTACGTGGTCATCCTCGTCGAGATGATTCACGACGCCCGCATCGTGCGCCTGAATGGCAAGCACCGCACCGACGGACGGCGTCCCTATCTCGGCGATTCCATTGGCTGGTACGAGGGCGATACGCTCGTCGTTGAAACCACCAACTATCCGCCTGAACAGCTATTCCGCGGTTCTTGGGAAAATCTCACTGTCACCGAGCGCTTCACTCGCGTGAAGCAAGATCGATTGCTCTATCAATTCACTGTCGATGACCCCACGAAATGGGATCAGGTATGGGGCGGCGAATACGAATTCCGCACCGCTCCTTTCAAGCATATCGAGGAATATGCCTGCCGCGAGAACGAAGTGTCTGTGTTCGCCATGCTGCTTGCCGCCCGGCGTCGCGAAGCTGCGGGACTGGAAAAATAACTAGGCAGCCCTGAAGGCAAACACCGCGTTCGACGCCGGCTCCGGACGCGCGCCGCTGCCAAAATCAACGCCCGGATATTCGGCAAGCAGTTCCAGTCGATGGCGCGGGAGAAATTCGCGCCACGGATCGCCCACCAGCACGGTGATCCCTGCCGCAAGACAACGATCCAGAAACGCGGTCACGCGCTTCGCTAGCCCAGCTTCGTAGAAAAGATCGCCCACCAGCACGATGTCCACCTCAGGTGGCGCGCCTGCGGTTAGGTCGCCCAGCATCGTTTCGATTACCACGCCATTCGCTTCGGCGTTCAGGCCGGTCGCTGCGATCGCATACGGATCAGCATCCGCCGCGATCACCGACGCGGCGCCCGCCTTCGCTGCCGCGATCGCGACGACGCCCGATCCCGTCCCCAGATCGAGCACCCGCCGCCCCGCCACCAGCGTTAGTTGGTCGAGCACATGCCGAGCCAGCGCCAGCCCGCCGCCCCAGTGATACGCCCAATAGGGATTTCCGAACGCCGCATCCACGTCAGCCAGACGCCAAATCCCGCTCCGCGGCGCCGCCTTGCGCACTCGCACCTCCGGAATCGTCGGCACATCCATCAGCGGAAAATGCTTGCGGATGATCTGCAGGACTTCAGGCGATAACGCGGCGATAATCGAATACTCCGGAACAGGCTGCGACTGTCATTGCCGTCAGCCCTTGGTTTCGGCAATGCTGGCGACAAAACAGGGAGTGAAAAATGAGCGACGTCAACAGCATGAAGGGCAAGCGCGCCATCGTCACGGGCGGCGGCACAGGCCTGGGCGCTGCGACCGCCATTGGCCTGGCTAGACGCGGCGTCAACATCGCCATCAACTATTATTCCAGCGCCGCCGCCGCCAACGAGGTCGTCGCTCAATGCCAGGCGCTCGGCGTCGAGGCCTTCGCTGTCAAAGCCAACGTTGCTGAAGATGCCGACTGCCGCGCCCTTGTCGAAACTGCTGTCCAGAAACTCGGCGGCCTCGACGTGCTCATCAATAACGCCGGCATCACCAAATTCGCCGCGCACTCCGACCTGGATGCGCTCGACGCTGAAGACTTCCTTCGTCTCTACAAGGTCAATGTCGTCGCCGTCTATCAGATGACCCGCGCCGCTCGCCCCCATCTCGCCTCCAGCGGCAAGGGCTCTGTCGTCAATGTGTCATCCATCGCCGGCGTCACCGGCATCGGCTCATCCATCGCCTACGCCTCGACCAAGGGTGCGCTCAATACGATGACCTTGTCGCTCGCCCGCGCGCTTGCGCCGAACATCCGCGTCAACGCCGTCTGCCCCGGCTATATCGGCTCAGGCTGGTTCACGAAGTATCAGGGCGACGCTGTTGAGCAACAGACCGCCGACATGGTCGCGAAGTCCGTCCCCTTGAAAGTCGCCTCCATGCCGGAAGACATTGCGGAGTCGGTTCTGTTCTTCGCTGGCCCCGAAAGCCGTCACGTCACCGGCGAGTTCATGATCATCGACGCGGGCATGCACCTTGGCTACGCTCCCTTGAGAGCTAAGTAGCAATCAGCCTGTGAGGAGGGACAAGATGAACCCGCGTCTCAACCGCCGCGACTTCCTCCTGACGTCGTCCGCTTTAATTGCGACCACCGCGCTCATCGGCTGCGAATCGGCGCCTTCTCCGTCGCCAGCCCCCACGCCGAAGCCTGCAACGCCCAGCGCGGCGACAACGCCTACACCAGTCCCCATCGCCGGCTCGGCTTTCCCGCTGATTGCCGATACGGCCTCACGTCTCGATGTCGCCAAGGCGAAATCCCTTCGTACTCAGGGCGTTAAAACCGTCTTCCGCTACTACTCGCACCTTCCGCCCAGCCTGCCAGGTAAAGACCTTCAACCCGAGGAGGCCAAGATCATCTTTGGCGAGGGCCTCTCCATCGGCAGCGTCTTCCAGCACTACAACAATTGCTTCCGCACCTTCGAAAACAACTGGGGCAAGGAAGACGCCGAGCAGGCGCTCCGGATGGCCGAAGCCGCAGGCCAGCCAGAAGGCTCCGCCATCTATTTCGGTGTCGACGCAGATTGGCCTTACAGCGCGATGCGCGATCCGATCATCAAATACTTCGAAGATGTGAAGCGCGCCTTTGAAGGCGCGAATATCGCCGTTGGCATCTACTCCAACGGGTGCATCTGCAACGCCGTCCGCGAGAAAGGTCTCGCCCAATATTTCTGGCTCTCCGGCTCCACCGGCCATTCCGGCACGCAGGCTTTCTATAACACCGGTAACTGGACGCTCTTCCAGAACGCGCTCGACATCGCGCCATCGCCGGTCGGCTACGCTATCGACACCAACTTGGCCAACCCCGCCACGCAGGGCTATTTCGGTCAATGGTTCGACAAGGGCGCCCGTCTCGCCTCACACATCGCCGCCGATGTGCAGAGCGCCTTTTCGTCCCGCGCCTTCCTGCGCGCCAACACGGAGATCGTGCAGGATCTCAACCCAGGCGCCGCGTCCCTCGTCACCGTACGCAAGGACCAGAATGTCCGCCGCCTCGAAACCTCCGGCGACAAGGTGAAAGTCGTCACGCAGGAAGGCGGCGCCCGGGCTGGCGCGCGCGCCATAACAGGCTGGGTCCCCGCTGCTTCGCTCGCGCCACTCGACCGCTTCCCCGACAATACATCGAACTATGGCTTGTGCGGCGCCCCAACCGCCGTCAGTGACACCGCCAAATACCAGAACTGCGACCGCGCCACGTCACGCCTGCGCTAGAGCCGCTGAGCGAGCAGGCGCTGGCTTTTGCCCGATCTTGAGAGCACAACGGCGTAGCTTGAGGGACAGGCAATCTCCGTGGGAGACATCGAATGCTCGACAGACGCAGCCTCATCGGCGCAGGCGCCATGCTTGCGGCAAGCGCCGCCATCGCCGGATGCGCCACAGCCCAGTCGCCGCCCGCACTATCCACCGTCTACACGCCCAAACCGCTGCCCTTCGACCCAAAGGCAATTCCTGGCCTGTCCGAGAAGCTCCTCGTCAGCCACCACGACAACAATTACGCCGGCGCCGCGAAACGTTTCGGCGATATCGAAGCCCAACTCCGTCAGACCGACTTTGCAACCGCGCCAGGTTTCCTCATCAACGGCCTCAAGCGCGAAGAACTCATCGCGCTCAATTCCATGATCCTCCACGAGGTTTACTTTGCTGGCCTCGGCAAGGGTGGATCGAAGCCCGGCGCCGATCTCGCCCGCCAGCTGGAAGCAGATTTTGGCAGCCACGATCGCTGGCGCGCTGAATTCACCGGCATTGGCAAAGCGCTGGGCGGCGGGTCCGGCTGGGTGTTGCTCACCTGGTCGCCAAGGGCAGGGCGCCTCATCAACCAGTGGTCGTCCGATCACACGCTTACCGCCGCCGATGGCGCAGTTCTTCTCGCGCTCGACATGTACGAGCACGCTTACCACATGGATTTCGGCGCCAAGGTTGGCGATTACGTCAACGCCTACATGGGCGCCCTCGACTGGGCGGCCGCCGACAAGGCGTTCTCATCCCGCCTCAAGGCCTAGCGCCGAGAACGGCGTCGGCTATGCTCCTTCGGGGAGGCATAGCCCATGCCGATGTATCACGACGGCAATCGCGAGCTTCAGGCGCTGTTCGGGTCCACGGCGCTGGCGGATCGTCTCGTCGAACGCCTCCGCCGCTCGGAATTCACAGACGACGACAAAGCCTTCATTGAGTCCCTCGACTGTTTCTTCCTCGCCACTGCCACGCCGATCGGCCAGCCCGACTGTTCGTTCAAGGGCGGCCCTCCCGGCTTCATCCGCGTGCTTGAGCCAGACCTACTCATCTGGCCTGACTATGACGGCAATGGCATGTTCAAGAGCCTCGGCAACATTGCCGTAAACCCGTCGGTCGGCCTTCTCTTCATCCGCATGGGCGAGACGCCAAAGCGCCTCCGCGCCAATGGCCGCGCGATCGTTTCGCTCGACGATCCGCTGAAGACGGACTTTCCTGGCGCGCAGGCCATTATCCGCTTTACGCCGGTGGACATTTTTCCGAACTGCCCGCGCTACATCCCCGACCCGGCCGCCGCCAAACCCTCGCCCTATATCCCGAAGCAGGATACCCCGCCGGTTGAGCCCAGGTGGAAATCGATGGACATGTTCAGCGACGTCGTCCCGCCAAGGAAAGCCTGATGAACGGCCACATCGCCAGCGCCGTCGCGCTCGTCTGCGCAGGCAACCAGTTTCTCGCGGGCCAGAACATCGAAGGCTTCTGGCCCGATGCGCCCGTTTTTAACTTCATGAAGCTCATCGAATTCCGCCAACCGCCATCGTCGGGCAAGGATGCGGACGATTTTCCGCTCGTCGCCTCCGACCCAATGGAATGGTTCGAGCAGCTAAAGCCTTGGCGCCGCGGCCTGCGCCTTCACCAGATCGTCCCGACACGCGGTCCCGACCAGCAGCTCGACGTGCCCGATCGCATGCTCGCGGGCTTCGTCGGGGGCGGCCAGCGCTGGCTCATCGAGGCCGCTGGTGAAACGGAGTCCGAAATCTGGGAGCCGTTCCACCGCGTCGGCGACCAGAACGATCCGGAACGCCGCATCTGGAAATGCACGTATATCCTGCAATGGAAGGCGCCGCGCGCCGATGTCGATGCTGATGCAGGCCCGACGCTCGACACCGCCGTCGCCGCCTTCCGCAAGTCGCTCGTTCACATCGAGACCTACGCGCGCGATGAGAAATACGACAACTTCGCTGACATCTTCAACGAAGCTACCGACACGATCGATGCCGGCAAGCCCGCGATCGAGCAGGGCGATATGGGGCGGTTCACCGGTTTTGATGACAAGCAAGCCGCAATCTTTGAGGCGTGCAGCCGCGCCTGGGTGTTCGGCGGAATGGGCTCGTGGAACGATCTCGGCGGTGGCGAGCGCTATGACCGGGTCAGCCAGGCCCTCTATGACAGCCTCAACGCCTGCATCGCCGCGCTCGCCAATTCAACCTTCCGAGGCTGATCAGGCCGGCGTCAGGCGCAGCACCTTGCCAGCATCATCGACCAGCACATACAGCGCGCCATCCGGCGCTTGCAGGATATCGCGGATGCGGCCCTGATCCGGCAGCAGCCGCTCCTCGCCAATTACTTTCTCACCATCGAGATCTAGCCGCACGATTGTATTCGCCGCCAGCCCGCTTGCGAGGATGTCGCCTTTCCACGGGAACAGATTGCCCGTGTAGAAGATCATGTCGCCCGGCGCGATCACCGGGTCCCAGTAATAGACCGGCTGTTCCATGCCGTTCTTGGTCGTGATGCCTTCGCCGATCGGCCCGCCTGGATAGTCGATGCAATAGCAGATGATCGGCCAGCCATAATTCTTGCCGGCTTGGGGAATATTTATCTCATCGCCGCCGCGCGGACCATGCTCGATCGTCCACAGCTTGCCGGTATCGGGATGGATCGCTGCGCCCTGCACGTTGCGATGGCCATAGCTCCAGATTTCCGGCCGGGCATTGGCTTGCCCGATGAACGGATTGCCGACCGCCGGCTTCCCATCCGCCTTTAGCCGCATGATCTTGCCGATATGCGTGTTGATGTCCTGCGCCAGCTGCCGCGGCTCCGGCCGCTGCCGGTCGCCGACGGTGAGATAGAGGTTGCCGGCAGAATCCCATTCGAGGTTCGAGCCATAGTGCCCGGTCGATTGCCACGCCGGCTCCTGCCGGAAGATCGTCGCAACATTCTCCAGCTTCGTCCGGTCTGTCGAAAGCGTCGCCTTCGCAAGGCTCGTCCCATTTTTGCCGTCGCCACGATCCTCAGAATAGCTGAAATACACAGAGCGCGTCGTCGCGAAGTCGGGCCCCACCGAGATATCCAGCAGCCCGCCCTGGCCGCGCGCATCCACCTTCGGCACGCCCGTCACTTCGGTCTTCGGCTTGCCCGGCGCCACCAGCCACAGCTTGCCGGCTTTCGAGGTCACCAGCACTGCGCCGTCATCCGGCAGCAGCGCGGAGCCCCACGGGTTCTCGATGCCCTCCGCGAGCGTCTCCACCTTGAGTGTAACGTTGGTTCTGGCTTCCGGCGCACGCGTCTGCTCGGGAAAGGCAGGCACTGCGTTCGATTTGTTGGGATCGCTCTGCTGCACAGGCGCGCCACGCGTGGGGTTTGTAGACTGCTCGGCCTGCGCCGTGGGGGCGGGGGCTCCAGGGCTGCATGCCGCCAGCACAAGCCCAAGAGCGGCAGTCGACAGGAAAGGCATGCGCATCGGCAATCTCCGCAACACCCCCCTGGCTGTCGCAGATAGCACGCCAAACCCGCGCGCACATCCCGTCACGCAAAGCTGAACAGCCTCAGCTGCCCAGCCCAAGCTCCGCATGCGCCAGTTCGAGGCTCGCTAGCACGTCAACGCCGACATGGATAAATTCATCAACGCCCGCTTCGCGCAGCGCCGCTTCGAGCTCACCCGGCTTGCCCGCCAGGTAAAGCCGCGCCACGCCCGCCCGCTTCAGCGCCTTCGCAGCTTCGACCGCATCGGTTGCATAGCGCTTGTCCGAGCCGCAGATGCACGCCAGCGAGCACCCAGAGGATCCGATCGTCTTCTCATGCCAGGTCGCATCGCCCACCGAAGGCACTGCGCCGATGCCGCCCGCCGCGAAGAAGTTTGTCGCATACTGCAGTCGCGCCGTATGCTCGGCCATCGGCCCCAGCGCTGCGAGGAAAATCTTCGGCGCACGTCCTGCGGCTGTGCGCTGATCCGCCAGATCGCGCAGCCGCTCGAACGGTTCCGCTAGGCGGATCGGCCAAAGCGGCTCGGCTTCCGCCCCGCCATCATCAGACGTGCGCGAAAGATCCGCCAGTGTCGCGCGATCCTGCGCCGCGCCCTTCAGCGAGAACCACGACCGCGCCGCCGGTGCGCGGCCAGACGCCTCCGCCGCCCGCCGCACGATAGCGGGCAGGTTCACAACTTCGATGCTCGGTACTTCTTCCTGCAGCAGCGGGAAGTCAGTCACGCCCGTCACCAGTTCTTTGCGCTTGGCGGCAGCCTTAATGCGTGCTCCACGCGCCTCCGCGACGCCGGTCTGGAAGCCGCCCGTCTCGAGCGCCTTCGCCAGCCCGCCCTCGCGCTCCACCTGCTGGAACAGCGCCCACGCCGCAACCGTTAGATCGTCGCCCAGCTTCTCCATCGCCCACGCGCCGCCCGGCGCATCCACAACCTTGCCGAGGCTGCTTTCTTCCTGCGCGATCACCTGCGTGTTGCGCGCCAACCTGCGCGCCAGCTTGCCCGGCAGGCCTATCGCATCTGTGAACGCTCGCACGGTCACGATATCCGCGCCGCCCACGCCCGCCGCAAAGCATGCGGCCGTGTTGCGCAGGATGTTCACCCACGGATCGCGCCGCGTCAGCATCCGCCGCGATGTCACCGCCTGCAGCTGCATGCCCGCGGCCGCGCCCTTGGCGCCGAACGCATCCGCCACGCGACCCCACATCCGCCGCGCCGCGCGCAACTTCGACATCTCAACTTGAAAATCCGCACCCATGCTCACAGTGAACAGGATTGCCGAGCACGCTTGGTCTGCCGTCAGCCCCGCTGTCATCAGCGCGCGCACATACTCCGCGCCCGACGCGACCAGATAGGCCAGCTCCTGAACCTCTGTTCCGCCCGCCTCATGCACCGGCCGCGAGTCTGCGCGAAGCGCCGTCGCCTTCGGAAACTCGCCGGCCACGTCCCGCGCAAAGGAAGCCGCCTGCGCCATCTCTTCGTCGGTTGAACCGGGCAGGGCGCCCGTCCGCGCCAGCGCGCCGATCGGATCGACGTTGAACGCCACCTGCGCCGCGGTCGACTGACGACCCACCGCCGCCGCCAGCAGCGCCGCCAGCTCCACGCCCTGCGTGGCCGATGCGCCCGTCGCCTCTAGCGCGAGCGCCGCGAGGTCCAGCTTCATGCCCTTCAGAACGCGTTCGATATCGACAGACGACCGCGCCACCACGCCATGCTCGCCAGCCGCGTCCACGCGCAGTTCGATCGACGAAACGCCGCCTTCGAGCGCTTCCATCACCTGGTCGCCGGCAATCGCCGGATCCGGATGCGAGACGATTTGGCGGATGTCCCAGGGCAGATATGCGTCATTGACCGCCCGGCCGCCCCGGATGAAAGGCGCCATCCCCGGCATGCCCGAAGCGTCCGGCGCCCAGTCGGGCGCGCGATACAGCGGCTTCACCGGCACCCCGTGCTCGGTTTTGGTGGTCAGCTTGGAAAGCGGAACGCCCTCCAGCGCCTTTTCGGCCAGGGCGAGCCATTTGGCCTCGTCGCCACGGGCAAAATCCGAAGAAAGGGGCAGGTTGTCCGCCATGAATCTCTCACTGAACGCGTCGGCGCCATCAGGCATCGGCTTGGCCTTGCGTCAAGGGTTTGCGCCCACGCCGCCGCATTGCCCGTCGTCGCAGGGCCGGTATGGTCGCGTCCGGCCGGGGCCTCTCCCGCCGTTTCCAGCGGGTCTTTCATGGCGATTCCGGCTTCCCTTGCGAACCAGCTTGCCCTGCCGGTTATCGGATCCCCCCTGTTCATCATCTCAAACCCAGATCTGGTGATTGCCCAGTGCAAGGCCGGAGTTGTCGGTTCTTTCCCCTCGCTCAACGCCCGCCCGATCGAACAGCTGGACGAATGGCTGAACCGGATCACCGAAGAACTCGCCGACGCTCGCCGCGCCGATCCAGTCGCGAAGATCGCACCCTTCGCAGTCAACCTGATCGTCCACAAGTCCAACGTCCGCATCGAACAGGACCTTGCTCTGTGCGTGAAGCACAAGGTCCCGATCGTCATCACCTCGCTCGGCGCCCGGCCTGAAGTAAACGACGCCATCCATTCTTATGGCGGCATCGTTCTGCACGACATTATCAACATCGTCTTCGCCCACAAGGCGCTCGAAAAGGGCGCCGACGGCCTGATCGCGGTCTCCGCCGGTGCGGGCGGACATGCCGGCGTCCTTTCGCCCTTCGCGCTCATCTCTGAGATCCGCGAATTCTTCGACGGTCCGCTCGCCCTTTCCGGCGCCATCTCCACCGGCCGCCAGATTCTCGCCGCGCAGGCCATGGGCGCCGACTTTGCCTATATCGGCTCCGCCTTCATCGCCACGCACGAAGCCCGCGCACCCGACACCTACAAGGACATGATCGTCGCCAGCGCCGCAAAGGACATCGTCTATTCCAGCCTGTTCACCGGCGTGCACGGCAACTATCTCTCGCCCTCCGTCGCCGCCGCCGGAATGGATCCGAACAATCTTCCCGATGGCGACAAGGCCACGATGAGCTTCCAATCCGGCGAAGGCTCAAAGGCGAAAGCGTGGAAAGACGTCTGGGGCTCCGGCCAGGGCATCGGCGCCATCAAGGCCCGCACCTCCGCCGCGGACTACATCGCCAGGCTCAAGCGCGAATACGCGGAAGCGAACGCGCAGCTGGCGGTTTCAGCTTCGAATTTCTCAGCAGTCGGTTAGATAACCTCGTTTGCGATCTGCGAGCGAACAGGCGCATAAGCGCGCCATGATAACCGATCCACTCCGCGACCTTCCTACGATCGACGATGTCGAAGACGCCGCCCAGCGCCTGAAGGGCGTCACCCTCCACACGCCGCTCCTGCGCTTCGACGCGCTCGACGCCGTGATTGGAGCGCCCGTCTGGATCAAGCCTGAAACGCTCCAGCGCACCGGCTCGTTCAAGATGCGCGGCGCGTGGAACCGCATCAGCCGCATCCCCGACGCCGAAAAGCCGAAAGGCGTTGTCGCCTTCTCCTCCGGCAACCATGCGCAGGGCGTCGCCGAAGCCGCGCGCATCCTCGGCATGAAGGCGACCATCGTGATGCCGTCAGACGCCCCGCGCGCCAAGATCGAAAGCACGAAGAAGCGCGGCGCCGAAGTCCGCCTATATGACCGCATCAGCGAAAGCCGCGAAGCCATTGCCGCCGAACTCGTGAAGGCCTCAGGCGCTACTACCGTCCGTCCCTTCGACGACGCGTGGATCATGGCCGGGCAGGGCACAGCCGGGCTCGAAGCCGCAAAGGACGCCGCCGCACAAGGCGCCGCCTTCGGCAGCCTCATCTGCAACGCAAGCGGCGGCGGACTTCTCGCCGGCGTCGCGGTCGCCTTCGAAGCCCTCTCGCCTTCAACCGAGGTTTATGTCGCCGAGCCCGACGGCCATGACGACCTGATCCGCTCGCTCGCCGCGAAGAAGATCGTCGCCAACGCCCCAGGCATCCGCTCCATCGCCGACGCCCTGATGTCGCCCGAGCCTGGTGTGCTCCCCTTCGCCATCCACCAGCGCCGCGTCACCGGCGGCTTCACCGCTACCAACGATCAGCTCCTCGACGCCATGAGCTTCGCCTTCCACAACCTGAAACTTGTTGTCGAACCCGGCGGCGCCAACGCTCTCGCCGTGCTGCTCAACAATCGCGAACACTTCGCCAAGCGAGGTCCCGTCCTCGTGGTGCTGTCAGGCGGAAACGTGGATGCCGAACTGTTCGCGCAAGCAATCGCGCGTCAGCCGCCGGCCTGGCGCAACGGTGGCGACTCATCCGTTTTGAGAAATGGCGATACATTCGCCAGCGCTAGGGCGACATAAGCCGCCTTCTCGCCAACTGGAGCGACGTAGTGCATCGCCTCTTCAGCGTCGGTCAGCGAGGCGCCGAGCGCGATCATCCACGTCGCGAGATATTGTGACGCCAGGCATCCGCCGGCCGTCGCAACATTGCCGTGCGCTACGACCGGATCATCCCGAACCTTGACGCCAGCCTCGATCACCCAAGGCTTCGTCGTCAGGTCCGTGCAGGCGGGCAGGTCGCCCACCTGCCCAAGCTTCGCAAGCAACAGCGTGCCTGAGCACTGCGCGCCGATCATCTGACGGCCCGGATCCAGCCTGATCTGCGCCAGCAGCTCTGCATCCGCCGTGATCTCGCGCGTCTTCACGCCGCTGCCAATCAGCACCGCGTCGGCCTCGGCGGCAAACGCCAGCGACTT
Source organism: Hyphomonadaceae bacterium (assembly GCA_016714495.1). Lineage (GTDB taxonomy): Bacteria > Pseudomonadota > Alphaproteobacteria > Caulobacterales > Hyphomonadaceae > UBA7672. The sequence goes on from JADKDU010000004.1 coordinate 234,381, forward strand.
TTGCCGCTAAACCGTAACGCCATTCATCGACGTCACCTGCTCCGTCGGCGAGGTGATGTGAGCCTTCCAGCCCTTTGACCTCATACGGTTGAGGATCGACGCTGCGATGAACGAGTCCAGCTCGTTGAACCCATCAAGCGTGAGGACAGCAATCTGCACAGCCGCGCGCTCCCAGCCGAAGCCATCGCTTGTGCCCGAATACGGCGGCGCTGGGGAAGCTCGCAGCGATTACCGTGGACGCCCGCGCCTCAGGTCATCCGACAATTGGATATCCACGCTCGTGCCCGCCAGGCGGTGGCGATAGACTTGCGTGTTCTCTAGCACGCGCTGCACATAGTTCCGCGTTTCGGCGAACGGTATGCTCTCGATCCAGTCGACGGGATCGACCTCGCCGCGCGGATCGCCAAAGTCATTGATCCACTGCCGCGCCCGGCTCGGCCCGGCATTGTAGGCGGCCGCCGCAAGGATGTATGACCCGCCAAAGCTGTCCACGAGATCATCGAGGAAGCCGCGCCCTAGCCGCAGATTGTATTGCGGATCATCCGTCAGCCAACTCTGCTTGAACGGCAGGCCGACCTTCTTCGCTTCCGCCTGTGCATAGCGCGGGATCATCTGCATCAGCCCGCGCGCATCCGCGCCCGAGATCGCGCGCGCATTGAACTCGCTCTCCTGCCGCGACAGCGCCAGCACCAGCGCCGGCTCCGCCGATCCCGTCCGTGGGCTTGTCGGCAGCAACATCAGCGGGAACACCGCATCCGGCGCCACAAGGCCGCGCCCAAGTCCGGCCTTCGCGCCGCGCACAGCCGCGCGCATCTCTTGGTATCCGGCGGCGATGTCGAACAGCATCTGATGCTCGTTCGCCGTCTCCATCATGTCGTCCAGCGCGAACGAGAACCGCTCGAAGCTCGCCAGCCGCCCCGTCTCCGCCAGAAGGATCGCAGCGCGCACCGGCGTGCGTTTCGCGAAGGCCGCGCGCTCTTCATCGGTCGGCTGCGCGGGCAGGGCGAAAGAGATTTTCATCGCCTCCGGCATCTGCTGGCGCACCTTCTCCGCCGCCAACTGACCGTAAAACACGTACGGATACTTCGCCGCCAACGCATAGGCTTCCTGCGCTTCCGGCACGCGCCCCTGCTTGGTTAGCGCCTCGCCCAGCCAGTATTGCGCTCGGCTCACAGAAATCGGCGTCGCCACGCCCGCGCCGAACACACGGAAATGCGCCTCGGCCTTCGCCGCATCGCCCAGCTTCTCGAGCGCCAACCAGCCCGCCATCCATTCCGCATCGCGGAACGCCTCGCCGCTCAGCAGGCCATGCCCCGCCGCCAGCTGATACGCCTTCTGGTAATCGCGCTCGCGGATCATGCGGCGCATCACCGACTGCTTCTCGCCCCATATTTCTTCGCGGCCCCCCACCGGCGCCGTCTCGCCATTGATGCGTAGCAGATAGCTCAGCTCGTCCGACTGCCGCCCCTTCCGCTCCGCCCACCGCGCGCGATCGAACAGCAGGCCCGGATCGTCCATATACTCCGTCGGCACGGCGTTCACCGTCTTGTCGACGTTCTTGGCGTTCTTCATCAGCGCAATGCGCGCCTCGATGATCTTCCTGCGCCCCGCACTCAGTTTCGATAGCAGCGCCTGTGCGCTCTTCGTGTCGCCCCGCCACAAGAACATGTCGGCGCGCGCAAAATGATCCTCGGCCGAAAGATCGCCCGCGAACTGCACCTGGATCGCCGCCGCCGCGCCCGTGCTCATCGCCCGTGCGCGCCACGCCTCGCGGATCACGCGCAGCCGGTCATCCATCTTGCCCTGGCTGTGATAAGCATCGGCCAGCGCCAGCACGCCTTCGCCCGTCTGCGGCCCGCGCGCCAGCAGCCACGCAATCCGCTCGTCCGACGTCAGGCTCGAGCGGATGATCGTGATTTCCAGCTGGTCCTCGATCTTGGAGAGGTCAGGCCAGCCCTTGAACTCCTCCATAGCCTTGATCAGGTCGCTGTAACCCATCCCCGTGTCGCCATTGGTCGCGATCCGCCAGCGGATCAGCGCCTGCGCCGCCGGATCGCCGATCCGGTCGAGATAGGACCTCACCTGGCTCCACAGGCCGTCGTCCGCCGCGTCCAGCGCGCGGGTCAGCAGTGTGAAATCTGACGTCTCCAGCCAGGTCGACGACAGGGTCGGCGAGGGCTTTAGGGAAGGGGCCACCGGATTGGCCATCGCCGCGCCCGCGCCCAGCGCTCCAACCGCCACGGCGGCCATCAAAGCCCGCCCGGTCCGCGACATCTGCTTGCCAAACCCGATCATGGAATGATTATCCCGCGAGTCGCGTGACCCACCTGCATCACGCGTTCCGGAGAAACCCATGGTCTTCCCATCCCCGGTTTTCAGGGGCTCCATGCCCGCCCTTGTGACGCCTTTCCGCAATGGGAAAGTCGACGACAAGGCGTTCGTGGCGCTGGTGGAACGGCAGGTGGCCGCCGGCACGCATGCGCTGGTTCCCTGCGGAACCACGGGCGAATCCGCCACGCTTTCGCACGAAGAACACATGCACGTGGTCGAGCTGTGCGTAAAAACGGCGGCTGGACGTGTTCCGGTCATCGCAGGTACAGGCTCCAATTCCACGGACGAGGCCATCAGCCTCACCCAGCACGCCAAGGATATCGGCGCTCACGCAGCCCTCGTCGTGAACCCATATTACAACCGCCCCACCCAAGATGGGGTTTACGCGCATTACAAAACTTTGAATGAGGCGGTTCAACTGCCTATTTTTGTTTACAATGTGCCCAGTCGCACGGGTTCCGACATGCAACCCGAGCTTATTGGCCGCCTGGCGAGCCTCCCTAACGTCATCGGGATCAAGGACGCCTCTGGCGACGTCGCCCGCGTCGCGCGCCACACGGCGCTTGCGGGCAAGGATTTCATCCAGATTTCGGGGGAAGACGGCAACGCCGTCGGCTTCAACGCCCTCGGCGGGGTCGGCTGCATTTCCGTCACCGCCAACGTCGCCCCCTATCAGTGCGCCGCCCTGCAAACCGCCACGATGAAGGGCGACTATGCCGAGGCCCGCCGCATCAACGACACGCTGGCCCGTCTCCATCGCGCCATGTTCCTTGAGGCCAGCCCCGCGCCCGCCAAATACGCCCTCCAGGTCCTCGGCCTGTGCACGGACGAAGTCCGCCTGCCGCTCGTGCCCGTCCAGTCGGCCGAGGCGAAGAAGGAAATTGAGGCGGCAATGAAGGAAGCCGGCGTCCTCTGATGGCCCAGTCCCCCCGCAGCAGCGGCCAGAACCCCAAAAGCAAGACGCAGCGCGAACTCGCCCGCAAGTCCGTGGCCGAGAACCGGCAGGCGCGCCGCAATTACGAAATCATCGACGACATCGAAGTCGGCATCATCCTCACCGGCAGTGAAGTGAAATCCCTGCGCGAGGGTCGCGCCAACATCGCCGAGGCCTACGCGCGCGAGGAAAACGGTCAGATCGTGATGATCAACTCCACCATCCCGACCTATCCCCCCGCCGGCCAGTTCAACCACGAGCCCAACCGCAAACGCATTCTTTTGGTCAAGAAGCGCGAATTCAACCGCCTCGTCGGCGCCGTCGAACGCGACGGCCGCACCCTCGTGCCCCTCGAACTCTATTTCGGCTCCAACGGCATCGCGAAGATCAAGCTCGCGCTGGCGACCGGGCGCAAGGCGCCAGACAAACGCGACGTCGAAAAGAAACGCGACTGGGACAGACAGAAGGGCAGATTGCTGCGGGATCGGGGTTAGCTTACAGCTCGATATTCACCGCACCTTGTCGCCATTCACGGTCACGCGCCGCATATGCCGACGCTGCCCGTGATAGTCGTTCAGCGCGAAGTGCCAGACGCAGCGATTGTCCCACATCGCCAGCGAGCCAGGCCGCCACCTGAACCGGCAGGTGAACGCCTCGCGGCGGCAGACCTCGAACAGGTAATCGAGCAGCGGTCGCGACTCCTTCCGCGTCCATCCCGCAAAGCGCAGCGTGAAAGCCGGGTTCACATACAGCCCCTTGCGCCCCGTCTCTGGATGCGTCCGCACCACCGGATGCTCATACTCCGGCACATCATCACCCACGACTTCACTATCCATCGAAGCCCGCTTCCGCGACGACGCGCCTTGCGCCCCATACTCCTCCGCCGCCGAATGGATCGCTCGCAATTTCTCCAGCGTCTGCTTCAGCCCGGGCGAGAGCGCCTCCCACGCCGCATACTGGCTCGCAAACAAGGTATCGCCGCCGACCTCCGGAACCTCGATCGCATGCAGGATTGATCCCAGCGCGGGCACTTCAAGGAAGCTCATGTCCGAATGCCAGCCGCCGCCGAAATTGATCCGCTCGCTCGGCTCCTTGATGATCTCGAGGATCTCCGGGTGATCCGCCATGCCCTTCACGTAGGGATGGATATTCAGCGTCCCCCACCGCTTCCCGAATGCAATGTGCTGCTCGGGCGTCAGCTGCTGGTTGTGAAAGAAGATCACATGGTGTTTCAGGAACGCCGCATGAATGTCGTCGAACTGCGCTGCGCTCAGCGGCTTCGCCAGATCAATGCCTTCGATCTCCGCCCCAAGATGCGGCGACAGCGGCTTCACGGTGATGGTGGTGTAGGTCATACCAGCTTCCTCGGCTCACCCGATAAAAGCTCCAAGCTCGGCGCACCGCAAGGCGCCGCAACGGCATCAGTCCCGCTTCAACAGATCCCTGAAATCCGCCGGCTGCATCGGCTTCGACAGCAGGAAGCCCTGCGCTTCATCGACCTTCAACCAGGTCATGAAGTCCCACATCTCCTGCGTCTCAACGCCCTCGGCCACGACCTTCAGCCCATGCTCCCGGGCCAGCCGCACGCAGCTCACCAGCGCCGCCTTCGCGAACGCCTCTTCCATCGCCAGCCGCGTAAACGCCGGGTCGATCTTCACTTCGGTGAAAGGGAAATTCCGCAGCCGGTCGATATTGCTTGTCCCCGCGCCAAAGTCGTCGATCGCGAGGCCGAAGCCTTTGCTCCGCAGCGCCGTCATCGTCTCGAACGCATGCACGCCAAACTCAATCGCACGGCTCTCGGTGACTTCCAGAACGAATTGCGCGCAGTCCAGCCCGGCCTCGTTGATCGCACCCTCCATGAGATCGGCAAACTCCGTGCGCTCCAGCGATATCGGGCTGATGTTGATGGAGCAGGGCAGGCCTTCAAACGCGACAGCATGCTTCGCAACGGCCCGCGCCATCGCATAGGTTAGCGCATCGATCCGCTGGTTACGCTCGGCCAGCTCAACATAGGCGGCCGGCGACGCGAACCCCATTTGCGGCGTCGCGATCCGCGCCAGCGCTTCCGCGCCGACGATTCTGCGCGTCGTCATCGAAACCTTAGCGTGAAAAAACGGATGCAATCCGCCGCGCTCGATGGCGGCTTCAAGTAGGCTGGCGCTCGCAGGCGTTGCGCGCCGGGCAGCAGTCTCCGAACCCGTATCTGGGACGATCATCATCGCAGCGAATTCACCACCCGCGGCCCTGGTTTAGTCCAGGGTCCGTCGGGTCAAATACGCCACAAAAACGTCTCGAAACCGCTAACCGGCGCTAGTCAAACTGATCGAAGCGCGTGGCGCCTCGCCTCACTTGGCGTCCGAAAGCGCCTGGTTCGCGTGATCCCAGTTCACGAGTTCGTCGAGGAAGGTGTTGATGTATTTGGGGCGGAGGTTCTGGTAGTCGAGATAATAGGCGTGTTCCCAGACATCCATGGTTATCAGCGGAGTAACCCCGTTTTCGGTCAGCGGCGTCTCGGCATTGCCCGTCTTCGAGACGACCAGCTTGCCATCCTTCAGCGACAGCCAGGCCCAGCCCGAACCGAACTGCGTCGTGCCGGCTTCGGCGAACTTGGCCTTGAACTCATCAAACGAGCCGAAATCGTTGTTGATCTTGTCCGCGATCAGGCCGGTCGGCTTGCCGCCGCCCTGCGGCTTCATGGAATGCCAGTAGAAGGTGTGGTTCCAGACCTGGCCGGCATTGTTGAAAATCGGCGTCTTTTTCTCGGCCCAGCTCTGCTTGACGACTTCCTCAAGCGATGCGCTTTCCAGCGGCGTGCCGGCGACCAGCTTGTTCAGGTTGTCCACATAGGCCTGATGGTGCTTGCCATAATGAAAGTTGAGGGTGTTTTCGGAAATGTGCGGCGCCAGGGCGTCACGGGCGTAAGGCAGGGCGGGAAGCGTGAAAGCCATGAAATTACCCTCTGTTTTATCTCTGCAGGCTCTGAAATAGGGCCTCGGATCTGAATTTGAACATGAGCGATACGTCCAATAAGGCAAATCTTGCAAGCGCGCCGCTCGCGGGCGCCGCGGAATTCGACGCCCGACTCAAGCGGACGGACGAAGATCGCTGGCTGGCGACGCGTTATGCGCCGCCAGACGGGCGCGAGCGGCTGGTCGCCATCTATCTGCTCAATCAGGAGCTCCAGCGCACGCTTCACACTAAGGAGCCAATGCTGGGCAAAATCCGCATCCAGTGGTGGCGCGAGACGATCGAACAGATCGCCGGCAAGGCGCCGCTGCGCCGCCATGACCTTGCCGAGGAACTGGCGCGCGTCACAAAAGACCGCACCGACCTGATCGCCCCTATCAACGACCTGGTCGATCGCTTCGACGACATTCTCGACGACCATCTCCATGGGGGCCACACGACCGGCGGCGACCATGAATCGCGCCACCTTGCCGTCGAAGGCGCTCTTGCCCGGTTGGCTGGCCAAGCGCTCGATGCGAAGGCGACGCGTGAACAACTTGAGATGCTCGGCCGCTGCGGCGAAGCTCGCGTGGCTCTCGCCGCCGAACTTCCCGACGCGCGGGCGCGCTGGGCTAATGCGCAGACCGCCGCGCGTAAACTACCGTCGACACTCCTTCCCGCAATTCTGCACGCGGCCGCCGCCGACTCAGGTGAAGAGCCACGCTCACCCTTCTCGAAACGCTGGCGCATGTTCCGCGCTGCGCTGACCCGCCGCATTTGATCTCTCACCTCAGCGAGACCGCGATGACCACACAGACTGGCGATCCGAAAAATGCCTCCGACGTCCGTGCCGTGTTCGAGCGCTGGCTCAAGGCCGTGCAGACCCGCGATCTCAGCGGCGTCACCGACGCACATGACGATGATGTGGTGATGTTCGACGTCGCCGATCCGCCGCAACTCACCGGCGTCGACGAGTATCGCGACATCTGGGAAAATTTCTTCCCCTGGTTCGGCCCCAAAGGCGTCTTCGAGCCAAGCGACCTGTCGATCGTCGCGGGTGACGATGTCGCCTTCAGCCATTGTCTCGTCCGCTGCGTCGGATCGACGCCATCGGAAGTCGAAAAGCCGATCCGTCTGACCATTGGCTATCACAAAATCGAAGGCGAATGGATCATCGTCCACGAACACCATTCCGTCGCGTGGGAACTCGAAGACTGAGCCCGCACAGCCCGCGCCTATGGCTATTTGCCTCTCGACGCGGTCTGGTGCTTCAGGGATAGAATCGGCCAGGGCAGAGACGGGGCAGCGCGGACGTGAACAGGCTTTTCGATCCAGCCTATTGGGGCCGCGCGCTGACCCAGCCAGTTGTGCTGCTGGGCCTCGCGATCGATCTTCTACCGGTCTATGGCGTGATCGCCTGGGGCTGGAACGCAGTCCCGCTGGTCCTGCTCTACTGGATGGAAAACATCGTCGCCGGCGCCGCGACGCTTCCGCGCATCATTGTGTCTGGCGCCAGCTACGGCGCGCTCGGCCTGCTCGCTGGCCTTGGTCTCAGCGTCTTCTTCGTCTTCCACTATGGCCTGTTCTGCATGGTGCACGGCACCTTCCTGATGGGCTTTGCCGCCTTTGCATCAGGCCCTCAAGCCATGGCCGCCATTCCGCTCATGGATCTCCAAGGCATGTTCACCTTCTCCCTCAACAGCGGCCTGCATGTCGACTGGATCCTCTACACCATCGTGGGTTTCCAGGCGCTGCTGTTCGTCTGGGAGTTCCTCATCAAGGGCGAATGGAAGAACTCGAATCCGATGGCCGAAATGTTCGCACCCTACGGCCGCATCATCGTGCTGCACTTCGGTCTGTTCCTCGGTGCGGGCGCGCTCTTCGTGCTGGGGCAACCCATGATCGGCGTGCTGGCGCTGATCGTGTTCCGCGCGATCTGGGGCGTCATCACCAATGCAGGCCGCGCTGGCGTTCCACTTCCCTTCGAGGGCAGCTGGAACCAGGCGGTCAAGCAGATGTCGAACCGCGAGTCTTTCGAGAAAGCGATGCGCGGCGAAAAGTTGGACGGACCTAGCGAGCCTTAGTCGCCACCATTGCGTCCTGCGCCTTCGCCTTCGCGTCGGCCTCGCTTAAGGGTGGTTGGACACTGGCCGGCGAGCGCTCGGGCGCCAGGCCCTTTTTCCGCTTCACGGGCTTGGGAATTTCCGCCTCCCGCCAGGTGACGGCGAAAGATTTCCGGTCGGGCAGCGGATCGCGCGGCTTCAACCGTTCAAGGTCGCGGAAGTCATAATCGCTTTCGAGCCCATAACCGCTGCCGCCGCCAACGCGCACGGCCCAGTACATGATATTGCGCCGGAAGAAGCCAACGCCCACCAGCTTCAATGCGCGCCTGAAAGTCACATCCGCAAGCTTGCGACCCTTTTTGTCGCCCTTGGTTCCCAAGGTATAGAGCCAGTCGTGCACCACGGCGGCTTCCGAATGCTTGCCGAACGGCGAGATCATCCACTGTGCAAACCCCGGGATCGATGCGAAGTCGGTGACGTAGCCCTGCGGCGCCGCCACCGCGATCTTCCTGCGCTTCGACAGGTGCGCCACAAACCCGAACGTCGCCGCCAGCGCCGCAACGCGCCTGTTCTGCCGGTTTTCATCGGGGATCAGGATGATGGCCAGCGAGGTGATCGGCCCTTCGCGGTTTTCCTCGAACAAAATCTCCGCGCCGAAAGTCGCGGCCATTTCCTCGGCCACCGACGCCTCGAACATTCCTTCGACTGAAGTCTTATGCTTGGTTTCAGCTTGCGACACGACCTGTGCAAGGCGCTTGGCGACATCGACCGTCGACTCGTTCAGTTCACGCCCGAGATGGCGCTTGGGAGTCAGGTGTTTGCGAGCCATGTTGCCTCCCGTGCGCGGAATCTAGTTGGAGGCCGTGACAGGCGCCATCTGCGCCTTCAGCCAGCCTTCGATGTCATCCAGCGCGCGGAGGGATATCAACCGCTTGCGCGCCCGGCCCTTGTCCGCGCCCTTGAGGCGCTTGCCATCCGGGCCTTTCAACTCGCCCGCCTCGATGTCGGGGAACAGACCATAATTTACATTCATCGGCTGGAACGACCGGGCGCTCGAATCCTCGATCTGCCCGACCACATGCCCGCCCGTGATGTGGTTTACGAGCGCGCCGAGCGCTGTGGTTGAAGGCGGCGCGTCAACCTGAAGTCCAAGCTGCTCGGCCGCAGCCATGCGCCCTGCAACTAGCCCCATCGCCGCGCTCTCGACATAACCTTCTACGCCCGTCACCTGCCCAGCGAACCGAACGCGCGTATCCGCATTCAGCCGCAGCTGTCCATCAAGCAGCGCCGGCGAGTTGATGAAGGTATTGCGATGGATGCCGCCCAACCGCGCGAATTGCGCATTCTCGAGCCCCGGAATCATCCGGAAGATATCCTGCTGCGCCCCATGCTTCAGCTTCGTCTGAAAGCCCACCATGTTCCACAATGTTGCAAGCTTGTTGTCCTGCCGCAACTGCACCACGGCCCAGGCCTTCACGGTCGGGTCATGCGCATTGGTAAGCCCCACCGGCTTCATCGGCCCATAGCGCAGCGTCTCGGCGCCGCGCTCCGCCATCACTTCGATCGGCAGGCAGCCCTCGAAATAGGGCGTGCCTTCCCATTCCTTGAACTCGCTCTTTGGCGCCGCCAGCAACGCAGCGATGAACGCCTCATACTGCTCCTTCGACATCGGGCAGTTGATGTAAGCCTCCGCCCCATCGCCGCCCGGTCCCGGCTTGTCATACCGCGACTGCTTCCACGCCTTCGTCATGTCGATCGATTCGATATGCACGATCGGCGCGATCGCATCAAAGAACGCCAGTGAGTCCTCACCCGTTTTGGCAAGGATCGCCTTGGCCAGCGCATCCGAGGTCAGCGGTCCCGTCGCGATGATCACGCTCGACCACGCCTCAGGCGGCCACCCATCGATCTCGCCGCGCTCAATCGTGACCAGCGGATGCGCCTCCAGCGCCGCCGTAACATCAGCCGAGAACCCGTCGCGATCCACCGCCAGCGCTGAGCCCGCGGGAACCTTGTGCTTGTCGCCCATGGCGATGATCAGCCCGTTCGCGCGCCGCATCTCCTCATGCAGGAGGCCCACTGCGTTATATTCCCAGTCATCCGACCGGAAGGAGTTGGAGCACACGAGTTCCGCCAGCCCGTCCGTATGATGGGCATCCGTTTTTCGCACCGGCCGCATCTCGTGCAGCACCACGGGCACGCCCATATTGGCCGCCTGCCAGGCCGCCTCCGACCCCGCCATGCCGCCGCCGATGATGTGTATGGGTTTGGTGCTCATGGGCTCCGTATAGTGGAACCTGCAGTTGGGAACAGGGGGCGCATTACTGTGCGCTGCCCATCTTCCCGTTCGCCCGGAAAAGCGTAGGTTTCAGGACCTTCGCCATCAGGAACGCCATGACTGTCAGAAGCCGGATTTTCGCCTGTGCGGCGCTGCTTGCAGTGATTGTTGGTCCCGCATCCGCTGATATCCGCGCGTTCAACACAGCCGTGCAAAAGGGCGACTACGTTGCGGCGGTCGCCGCGGCTAACGAGACGTGGCCAGCCATTAGTCGCGCCAACCCTGATGCTGCCTCGGTCGCCCGCGAGTTCGGCTGGATTGCCATGCTCGCCGGCCAACCGACCACGGCATTGACCTACGCTAAGTTCCTGGTGGAGCAGGGCGCCTCGCTTGCCCGGCCGGATTCATCGCCCGTCGTTTCCCGCATCCTGCACGACTGGGCGAGCCTTGCCTCCGCGCCCTCGCAGCCCTCGCGCACACGCCTGCTCGCCTCACTCCAGCAGCGTGCCGCCGCTCCCGGCCAAGACCTCATCTCTGTCCGCGCCGCGCACGCGCTCTACGCCCAGGCCTGGGCCGCTGGTGATTGGGCGCAGGCCTATGACAGCGCGTTGCTCGCGATCCGCTTCCTGGACGAAGTCGGCGCCAGCCAATCGCCAGTACGTTTCGAGTTGCGGCGTGGCGTGGCCGCTTCGTCGTACATGCGCGTGAAATCACCGGAAGCCTACAACGCGATCTACGATGTGGCCGCCGTGCTTGCCGAGCAGATCGCCGCGGAGCAGCCCGGCGCCATCCGCGACCGTTACGCCGCCGAATACTTCGCAGCGATTGCATGGGGCGACATCATGTACAGCGCGCTCGATGCGACCCGCCAGAAAGCCACACCCAATCGCAGTAGCAACATCAAGTCGATCGCCGACATCCTCTATCCCGCGCCAGGCGATACATCCGCGCCGCGCTGCCGTATCCTTCTCGACCGCAAGTTCGACAGCCCCGGCTTCCCTTTCGATGCGCGCTTCCGCGATCTTGGCGGTGAAGTGATCTATGCAATGAAGGTCGAGCCCAATGGCGTCTTGTCCTCCCCCCGCGTGCTGGCCTCCGCGCCCCACCCCGGATTTGCCGAGCGGCTGGGCGATGCCGTCAAGTCATGGCGCTGGCGCATAGAGGGCTACGCCCCGCCCAGCTGCCGCATGCCGGAAGCCCACATCTTCACCGTCGAGTTCGGTCTGGGTAAATAGCCAGCAGTCTCGGCGGTTGCCGCCCCCCGCCAATTGAACTAGGCCCATGCCTGTTCTGGAGGGCAGCATGACGGACACCGCAGCGGGCAAGGTTCCTGTCATCACGTGCGTGAGCGAGGCGTGGCAGTTCCTGATAGCGCACTGGCGCCTGTTCGCGCCTGCCGCCGCCGCCGTGGCGATCTTCTCGCAGATCGGCCCGGCGCTTGCCCTGCTGGTCGCGCCGGCCGATCCGGCGCCGCAAACCGTCATGCAGAACGTGCTTGGCGATTTCCTCACTGCCCTGCCATCCATGATCGCCGGCCTGCTCTACACCGCCGCCATCCTGCGCAAGGCCGTCCGCAACGAGTTCACTGGTCGCTTCGGCCTTGCCTTCGGCGCCGACGAAGTGCGCCTCCTTGGCGTTGCTGCCGCGATGGCTTGCCTGTTCGTGCCGATCGTCAGCCTGGTCTTGTTCGTTCTCAGCATCACCGTCTTTAGCAAGATCGCGACATCGCAGGCCGCGCTCGAAGCCATTTTGGCCGACCCCGACGCCATGAACGAAGCCATCGTCGCCGCAGTGGGCGAGGGTGGGGCGACCGCTCTGTCGCTCTTTATCATCGTGATGTTCGTGATTTTCCTTGTCCTCGCTGCGCGCCTCTACATGGTCAATGCGGCGACCATCGGCGAGCGCCGCATGGTGATCTTCCAGACCTGGAGCTGGTCGAGTCGCAACATCCTGCGCCTGCTCGGCGCCATGATCCTGACGGTGCTGCCCGTTATGCTGATCGACAGCATCGTCGGCAGTGTTGGCGTGTCGCTGCTGCTGGCCCTGCCGGAAGGAGCGCAAGGCGTCATGCCGGTTCTGATCGTCCGCGCGCTGGTCACCTTCGTCGGCGCCCTGACCACGATCCCGGTCGTCGTGCTCGGGGCCATCTTCTACAAGGGCCTGCGCCCGCCGGGCTTCACACCGAAATAGCAAGGCCGCGCCAGGTATCGGTCCGCCGACGCCAATCAGGTCGTCATCCGCCCCCGCGCAGCGGCAGGGGATCTTCGACAATACGGAAGGCGACATCTTCGCGGTGCACGAAAGCGTATTCGCCGCTCCTGACAGATTACGGCGTCCGCTACTCCGCCGCCTGCGCCGCCTTCTTTGTCTTGGCTTTTACCGGTGCAGCCTTCGCACCAGCCTTCGATTTCGCTCTCTGGCGGGCCCGACGCTCTTCCTGCCGCGCGAATGTCTGCACGAGGAACTTGCCCGTCCAGGATTTCTTGTTCTTCGCGACGTCTTCGGGCGTGCCCACCGCCACCACTTCCCCACCGCCATCGCCGCCATCCGGCCCCATGTCGACGATCCAGTCCGCCACCTTGATGACGTCCAGATTGTGCTCGATCACCACGATGGTGTTGCCCGCATCGACCAGCTCCTGCAGCACTTCCATCAGCGTCCGCACGTCGTCGAAGTGCAAGCCCGTGGTCGGCTCGTCGAGTATATACATCGTCCGGCCCGTCGCCCGCTTCGACAGCTCCTTGGCCAGCTTCACCCGCTGCGCTTCGCCGCCCGAAAGGGTCGTCGCCTGCTGACCCACTTTCACATAGCCAAGCCCAACCCGCGCAAGCGTTTCCATCTTGCCGCGAATGCCCGGCACCGCGCCAAAGAACACGCGCGCCTCTTCCACGGTCATGTCGAGCACATCCGCGATCGACTTGCCCTTGTAGAGCACTTCAAGCGTCTCGCGGTTGTAGCGCTTCCCCTTGCACACATCGCAAGTGACATACACGTCCGGCAGGAAGTGCATCTCGATCTTCACGACGCCATCGCCCTGGCATGCCTCGCAGCGCCCCCCTTTCACGTTGAACGAGAACCGTCCCGCCTGATATCCGCGCGCCTTCGATTCCGGCAGACCCGTATACCAATCCCGGATCGGCCCGAACGCGCCGGTGTATGTCGCAGGGTTGGAGCGCGGCGTGCGACCGATCGGCGACTGGTCGATGTCGATGATCTTGTCGAGGTGCTCGATGCCCTCGATCTTCTGATGCGCCGCCGGTGCATCGCTCGCGCCATTCAACCGCCGCGCTAGCGCCTTGTAAAGCGTCTCGATGATCAGCGTGGACTTGCCGCCGCCCGACACGCCCGTCACGCAGGTGAAGATGCCCAGCGGAATTTCCGCCGTCACATTCTTCAGGTTGTTCCCGGTCGCGCCGACGACCTTGATCATCTTCTTCTTGTCGGCCCAGCGACGCTTCTCGGGGATCGCGATCTCCTCTTCGCCAGAGAGATACTTGCCCGTGATGCTCTGCGGGTTCGCCATCAGGTCTTCCGGCTTGCCGAACGCGATCACTTCGCCGCCCAGCACGCCCGCGCGCGGACCCATGTCGATCGGATCGCGTCCTCATCATGTTCGACGACGATCACCGTGTTGCCGAGATCGCGCAGCCGTTTCAGCGTTTCGAGCAGCCGGTCGTTGTCCCGCTGGTGCAGGCCGATCGACGGCTCGTCGAGCACGTAGAGCACGCCCGAAAGCCCCGATCCGATCTGCGAAGCTAACCGAATACGTTGGCTCTCGCCGCCCGACAGCGTGCCTGATCCGCGCGATAATGTCAGATACTCAAGCCCCACATCGTTGAGGAATTGCAACCTGTCCCTGATCTCTTTGAGAATCCGGACTGCAATCTCGTTCTGCTTCTTGGTTAGCGTCTTCGGCAGCGTCTCGAACCAGTCGCGCGCCGACTTGATCGACAGCTTGGCCGAATCCGAAATCGTGAACTTGTTGATCTTCACGCTCAGGGCTTCCGGCCGCAGCCGTTCGCCCTTGCAGGTCGGGCAGGGCGCAGCCGACTGGTAACGCCCGATCTCTTCGCGCATCCATGCCGAGTCCGTCTCCCGGAACCGACGCTCCAGATTGCCGACCACGCCCTCGAACGGCTTGGTCACTTCATAACGGCGCATTCCGTCATCGAAGACGAAATCCACTTCATCCTCGCCGGTCCCGTTCAGGATCAGGTCCCGTACCGTTTCCGACAGCTTGTTCCACGGCGCGGTCAGCGAGAACTTGTACTTCTTTGCCAGCGCCTTCAGCGTCTGGTCCTGCAGCGGCGAGGCTGACTTTCCCCATGGCGCAATCGCCCCGTCACTCAGGCTCTTGTCCGTTTCCGGCACGACGAGCGCCGGGTCGATCTTCAGCTGCTCGCCCAAGCCATCGCAGGCCGGGCACGCGCCGAACGGATTATTGAATGAGAACAGCCGCGGCTCGATCTCCGGGATCGTGAAGCCCGAAACAGGACAGGCGAACTTGGCGGAAAAAGTCAGCCGCTTTGGCTCTTCGCCTTCCTTCACCTTATCCGCAAATTCCGCAACAGCGATGCCGTCCGCCAGACCTAGCGCCGTCTCGAAACTCTCGGCCAGCCGCTGCTCCATCCCGGCCTTGATGACGATCCGGTCCACGACAACGTCGATGTCGTGCTTCAGCTTCTTGTCCAGCTTCGGCGGATCTTCCAGTTCGTGATACTCGCCATCCACCTTCACCCGCGCAAAGCCGCGTTTCAGCAGGTCGGCGAACTCCTTGCGGTACTCACCCTTCCGGCCGCGGATCATCGGCGCCAGCAAGTGGAACCGCGTCCCCTCGCCAAGCGCCATCGCCTTGTCGACCATCTGCGACACGGTCTGCGCCTCGATCGGCAACCCGGTCGCCGGCGAATACGGAACGCCGACACGCGCCCAGAGAAGGCGCATGTAGTCATACACCTCCGTCACCGTTCCCACGGTCGAGCGCGGGTTGCGGCTGGTGGTCTTCTGCTCGATCGAGATCGCCGGCGAGAGACCATCGATGCGCTCCACATCCGGCTTCTGCATTAGTTCGAGGAACTGCCGTGCATACGCCGACAAGCTCTCCACATACCGCCGCTGCCCCTCGGCATAGATCGTGTCGAACGCCAGCGAGGATTTGCCCGACCCCGACAGGCCGGTGATCACCACCAGCTCGTTCCGCGGAATATCCACGTCGATGTTCTTCAGATTGTGCTCGCGCGCGCCGCACACGCGGATGGCGTTAGGCTCGGATGACATACAAAAACCCGGGGAGCTGATCGAAGTTTATTGCCAGACGGACGTGCGCTGAGTCGATTGTTCGGTCGAGAACATAAGCGGAACAATAGCCGCTGTCTTCTACTCAGCCCAATCTTTCACCCGCCCGGCGAATATGGGCCGAAGGACAGGGCGCGCAACCGCGTCACTGCGTCCTTGCTGACGGGGCAGTGGCAACAGCGTGCGTAACCCGGCCAGGCCCGGCTAAACGCGAACTGCCGTTTCAGGGCTGGATGCGATAGGTTGCCTCAGAATTGGGGAGAACGATCAATGATTCCTGCATTCAACATCATCGGGCGGATTATCAGCACGCTACTCGGCCTGCTCGTCGTTTTCGGCGGCGTTGTGTGGATCCTGCAGTCATTCAACATCGCTTTCAACGGGCCGATGGGCGCCGGAGGCGAACGTAGCTTCATGGTCGATGACCGCCAGTGGGCGGTCTGGGGCGTGATCGCAATCGCGATCGGCCTCGTCCAGGTGGCCTGGAGCAACACGCGCAAGCGCAGATGATCCATCCATTTTGCAACTGAGACGACTTGGGAAATTGAACCGGTGCGAATCCTTCGCTAACTCAACAGCATGTCAGCCAGACCTTTCCGCATTGGACGTTCGACCACCGGCCTTGGCATGTTCGCCACCGAGCGCATTCCAAAGAACACCCGCATCTTCGAATACACCGGTCGCATCATCACCAACGAGGCCGCCGACCGGCTGCCGGGAAAGCCGCGCTATCTCTACGACCTCAACAAGAAATTCACTCTGGACGGCTCGCCGCGCAGCAATCTCGGCCGTTACGCCAATCACTCCTGCCGTCCCAACGCTGTGGACTACACTTACCGTGGGCGCGTCTACGTCAAATCCCTCCGCGCCATCGATCCGGGGGAGGAGATCACCTACGACTACGGCAAGATTTACTTCAACGCCTTCATCGGCAAGGAAAACTGCCTCTGCGTGAAATGCGTCGCCCGCCGTGAAAAAGAAGCTGGGTCTAGCCCAAAGCTCGCCGCTCCCGCTTCAGTCCGGGCGGAAAAAAGACGCGTCGCTAGACCCGAAAACACCGCCACGTAACCATACAACGCGGCGGCGCATCGCAATTCCTGGTCAGTTGCCTAGCAGCGGTGATCTTTCTTCGCGATCTGACGCCCAGCAAGAACGCCGCCCAGGCCGCCGATCACCGCGCCTTCGGATTTCGCGCCGCTGCCGGCGAGCTGGCTGCCGATCACCGCGCCAGCCACGCCACCGACAACCGCGCCCTGGTTAGACGCGTTCTGGCGATCGCGTTCGCATTGTATCTTGTCTTCCGCCGCACGCTGGGCTTCCCCCGCTCGCCATTCGGCTGCAGCGACCTTCTGCGCGCTCATATCTTTCTCGATTGATGCGAGCTTCATCGGCTTGCCGCCGCTATCTTCGACACGCTCCATTGCGTTCTGCGACAGGTTCGCTGTTCCGAGAGCAAAGCCTACGCCTGCAACAGCAAGCGCGCCCGCGACACCAGAAGCGATGAGAGGAATATTGGCCATAGCCATCTCCAATTCTCTTTCGATCGCTGGAGTAATGAACCTAGCGCAGGTTAGTTCCATTCCGCGCAGGAGCGCGAGCAAGGTCACGTGACCTTGCTCGCACATCCGTATTGGTGAATCGGCTCAAAGGAGAGAAGGCGAAACGCCTACTGCACCTTGACGAATCCAAGCGCATTGTTCGCGTTCATCGGAATGACGAGCTGCTTCGCGCCCGAGTCGTAGCAAGCCGATGCTGCCCCCGGGATGCCCGTTGCAATCAGCTCGGCCGGCTTGCCGGGCTTGATGCGCGAGACGCCGCCGAGCGTGACGCTGTTCACGATCTTCGTGCCGTCCGCCAGCACGACTACGCCATCGCTGCCCGCCTGCGCGGACTGTTCCGTCTTCACCAGCTTGCCGGCAGGCGAGAAGGTCAGCACGGCCGTATCACCCATGTTTACGATCACGACGTTGCCGTCATTGTCGATCGCCACGCCGTTCGGGCGCGACAGCGGCGCGCCTTCGAGGAACGCCGACACCTTGCCATCCGCCGTGATCTTGAAGATCTTGGCCGGCGTTGCGCCATCGGCGCTGCCGGTTTGCGAGCCGTAAATCGTTCCGTCCTTGGCGACGGCGAGCCCGTTGAACCACGGCGATTCCGGCGCCACGAACTGTCCCGCGGGCGCGCCCGTGGTCATGTCGAACACTCGCACCACCGATACGCGCTTGGCGCCGTCGGCCGTGTCGCCATCGCTGTCGGCAATATAGAGCTTGCCATTCTGCACCGCGCTGCCGAACGGCTGGTTCAGCACCAGCCCGCCATTGCGCGTCGCGCCGATCCAGCGCGGCGTGTGAACTGAGCCATCGGGATTGTGCAGCGACACCCACGCGTCGTTCGGCACTTCCTTCTGCCCCGCGCCGCGATTGATCGTCATGATCAGCTTACGGTTGGCGTCATAGACGCAGCTCTCCGCGCTCACCACCGAACCGAAAACCTTCACGTTGGATGAGATCGGCGTGGTCTTTCCATCTGTCGTCACGCCCAGCGGCGGTCCCACCGCAAAGGGCTGAGGCGTCGTTGGGGCCGGGGTCTGCTGCGCCAGCGCGGGCGCAGCGCCGAACAGGGCCGCCGTCAGGGCGGTCGCGATGAAAATCCTCATGACGTCTCCTCATTTCGGCGGCGCCCAGGTAAAGCGCCGCTCGCTATATTTAAGGTAGATAGCGCAACAGTGGCAGTTGTCGGATCACACATTCGAAATCGAGCAGCGCCGCGATACGCATTGGTATGCGCGCCAAACTTGTCTCGCGACAAAGAAAGAAAACACGGCCCCCGCCCACCTCCCGTTTGGGGCTGGCGAATATGGCCCGGGGCTGGGCGCACGTTCGCGCGGGAGCGAAGAGGGCAGGGCGGAGGCCGGTCTTGCTGCCTTTATGACTTGCGTCAGCATCGGTTTTATGAAAGAACAAACCACGAACATGCGCAACCGTGCGTGCATCACCAACTTGTGGAAGCTTTCCGGCGTCCACAAGTTGGTGACGCGAACGGTGGTTTCGCTGGTCGCGTGGAGTGACGGGTGGCCCTAGGGTGCCCGTCCTGTGTCAGGAACCGGAGCGGTACGCGAAAGGCGGCCGGGGCCGGAGTGCAAACGGAGACGAACATGGCCGGCTCGGTCAACAAGGTGATCCTCATCGGCAATCTCGGCCGGGATCCAGAAATCAAACAACTCCCTTCAGGCTCTTCTCTCGCCAACCTCTCGATCGCCACGTCCGAAACGTGGCGCGACAAGGCCTCGGGCGAGCGGAAGGAAAAGACCGAGTGGCACCGCGTCGTCGTCTTCAACGAGGGCCTCGTCCGCATCGTCGAGCAGTTCCTCAAGAAGGGCTCGAAAGTCTACATCGAAGGCGCGCTCGAAACCCGCAAATGGCAGGACAAGGACGGCAACGACAAATACTCGACCGAAGTCGTCCTGCGTAACTTCAACGCCTCGCTCACCATGCTCGATGGCAAGAACGAAGGCGGCGGCGATCGGGGCGGCGACAGCTACAACCAGGACCGCGCGCCCGCGCGCAACGCCGGCCCCAAAGGCAAAGGCGGCAAGGGCGCCCAGGAAGACTTCTCCCGCGGTCCCGAATTCGACGACGAAATTCCGTTCTAGATTACACGCGTTTCTCGGTAGAAGGCCCGCTCGAGAGAGCGGGCCTTTTGATTGTTGCTTGGGTAGAAATCAGCGCTAAGCCTTCACCCGCTTCGCAAACACGATCCGCTCGCCATGCAGCGTGCACTCGGGCGACAGATATTGCGGTATCGTTGTTGCCACCTCGGCCGGTGTCGGCAGGGTCAGCGGGTCTTCACCCGGCATCGCCTTGAATCGCATTTCCGTTCGCACCGCGCCCGGATCGAGCAAGTTCACGCGGATCGGCGTGTTCTCGATCTCGTCGGCATAGCAGGCGATCATCGTCTCGAGCGCAGCCTTGGTCGCGCCGTAGACGCCCCAGAACGCCCGTGGACGTGGCACGATGCCAGAAGTCACGAACAACGCCCGACCGGCTTCGCTCATCCGCAGAAGCGGATGCACCGCCCGGATCAGCCGCCAGTTCGCGGTGAAGTTCACATCCAGCGTTTCCTGAAACGCCGCCGGCGAAATGTTCTCGAGCGGCCCCAGCGTCCCCAGCACGCCGGCATTGCCCATCAATCCATCCAGGCGCCCGAACCGCTCCAGCAATGCCGAAGCCAGCCGATCCACCGCCGCGCCATCGCGCAGGTCGAGCGGGATCAGCGTCGCGTTGTGCCCGGTGGCTGCGGCGATCTCGTCATCCAACTTGGTCAGCGCCTTTTCCGAGCGCGCCGTCGCAATCACATGATTGCCGGCTTTCGCCAGCTCCAGCGCAGCCGCGCGGCCAATACCCCGGGAGGCGCCGGTGACAAGAACGATGCGGCGATCCATGTGAAGGTCCTAGTCGTCGAGCAGCGAAAGTTGCTGCTCCTTCGAAGCCATGTCGTGGTCGCGATCGATCAGCCGGGTCGGGTAGTCGCCCGTGAAGCAGTGGTCTGCAAACTGCGGCGCGTGGTCGACCCGCTTGCCCTGGCCCAGCGCCTCATAAAAGCCGGGTAGGGAGATGAAGGCTAGGCTGTCGACCTTCAGATAGCGCCGCATCTGGTCGATGCTCATCGAGGATGCGATCAGCTCTTCCTTGGAAGGCATGTCGATGCCGTAGAAATCCGGATGTTTGATCGGCGGGCTCGCCACGCGGAAATGTATCTCGCTCGCGCCCGCATCGCGGATCATCTGAACGATCCGTTGCGACGTGTTCCCGCGAACGATCGAGTCATCCACCAGCACAACGCGCTTGCCTTCCAGCAGCGGCCGGTTCGGCGCGTGTTTGCGCGAGATCGAGCGCTGCCGCCCGGTCTGCGTCGGCTGGATGAAGGTGCGGCCGACATAATGGTTGCGGATAATGCCGAAGCCGAATGGGATGCTCGAAGCTTCTGCAAAGCCCAAGGCCGCCGGATTGCCGCCATCCGGGACCGGGCAGACGATATCCGCATCGACATGCGCTTCGCTGGCGAGGATGCGCCCGAAGCGGCGGCGCGTCTCATAGATGCTCTGGCCATGCATGATCGAATCCGGCCGCGCGAAATAGACGTATTCGAACACACAGGGGCTGGCGCGCGTGACCGGGAAGGGGGTCAGGCTCTCGACGCCGTTCTTGTCGATGACGACCACTTCGCCCGCCTCGATGTTGCGTACGAAGCTCGCGCCGATCGCATCGAGCGCGCAGGTTTCCGAACACAGCACTGGCGAACCGTCTTCCAACGCGCCCAGCACGAGAGGTCGTAGGCCCCACGGATCGCGCGCGCCGATCATCTTGTCGTTGGTCAGGGCCACGAAGGCATAGCCGCCTTCGAGCTGGCGCAATGCATCGATGAAGCGATCCTCGATCCGGTTGCGCATTGAGCGCGCCGTCAGTTGCAGAACGACCTCGGTGTCCATGGTCGACTGGAAGATCGCGCCGTTCTGCACCAGCTCGCGATGGATCGCGCGGGCGTTGGTGAGATTGCCATTGTGCGCCACGGCGAGCCCGCCATGCGCAAGGTCGCCATAGATCGGCTGGATGTTGCGCAGGACGACGCGGCCCGACGTCGAATATCGATTGTGCCCGATGGCCATCCGGCCGGGCAGGCGGGAGATCGCGCCGGTCTCTTCCGAGAAGCTGTCGCCCACGAGACCCATATGGCGTTCGGAGCGGAACGTGCCGCCCTTGCCGTCGAAGGTGACGATCCCGCAGGCTTCCTGTCCGCGATGCTGCAGGGCGTGCAGCCCCAGAGCCGTCAGGACCGCAGCGTCCTCACGCCCGAAGACGCCGAACACGCCGCACTTGTGGCCCATGCCGTCTTTGCGTCCGGGGCCGTCTTCTGTGCCGGAACGAAAATCATCCTCTTCCAGTCCTGGCTCGTCGAAGACATCAGGACTGGCCAAATGCTTGCCTCCTGGCAAATGCTACTGACTGCTGGTCGCCGCCGTCGCGGCTTGCGCCCCGCCGGTGAACAATTCCACGACCGTCGTCAAGGCGCCGCCAACACCGCCAGCGGCGGCGTTGAGATACGGATAGGTATAGCTTTTCGCAACCCAGTCGGGTTCGCCGCCAGCGGGCAGGACCTGATGCATCAGCAGAACAAAGAGAATTGCGGCCAATATGCCGCGGGCCAAGCCGAATCCCGCCCCCGCAATCCGGTCCAGCGCGCCGATTTCCGGCGACGAATGGATCAGCTTCGACAACGCTGGCCCAGGAAGGCGGCCAGCAGGTAGGCGACCAGGAACCCGACGACCACGAGGATCAGCCACGGCACGACCGACGGCTGGGGTCGTCGGGCAGATTATCGCTGCAGCGGCGGCTCGAAGAATTTCAGGCACAGCCAAGCTGCAAGGCCGCCAATGGTGAACGAAATCACCGAGAACGCCTCGCGAATCAGGCCGCGCCCGATCGACATCACCGCCGACATGATCGTCAGCGCGATAATCACGACGTCGAAGACCCAAGGAGGCGCCAAGAAAGAACCCTTTACCCAGAATCCCCGCCCAACACGTCCACGAGGTCCTGCAATCTGGATAGCCCATGCACGGCCATCCCGTCGACTGTATCTGGCGCCCCTCCCGGCACGAAAGCTCTTGAAAAACCAAGGCGCGCTGCTTCCCGCAGCCGCGGTTCGATCCTGCCCACGGGGCGAATCGCCCCGGACAGCGCCACCTCGCCGAAGAAGACCGATCCCGACGGAAACGGCTTGTCGAGCAGGGCGGAGGCTAGCGCCGCGGCCGCTGCGAGATCACCGGCCGGCTCTGCGATGCGATAGCCGCCGGTAACACTGAGATACACATCCCGCATGCCGAACCGCAGCCCGCAGCGTGCATCGAACACCGCCAACAGCATCGATAGTCGCGCGCTGTCCCATCCGACGATCGAGCGCCGCGGGTTGCCCGCCGCTTCCTGCCCCGCCAGCGCCTGCACTTCGGCGAGCACGGGCCGTGATCCTTCCATCGCGGCGAATACCGCGCGGCCGGAGGCTTCCGCTTCGCTGCCGGCGAGGAACAGCGCTGAAGGATCGCGCGCCGGCGTCAGGCCAAGCTCGCCCATCTCGAACACGCCGATCTCGTCGGTCGGTCCGAAGCGGTTTTTTACCGAGCGGAGAATGCGGAATTGATGCCCGCGTTCGCCCTCGAAATAGAACACGGCGTCGACCATGTGCTCGAGCACGCGCGGCCCGGCGATCTGTCCGTCTTTGGTGACATGGCCGACGAGGATCACCGCTGCGCCGGTCTTCTTCGCAAAGCGAGTCAGCTCCTGCGCACACGCGCGCACCTGCGCCACCGATCCGGGCGCTGCTTCAAGGCTGTCCGACCAGAGCGTCTGCACGCTGTCGATCACGATGAGTTCGGGCGATGACGCTTTCAGCGCCTTCAGGATCGAACGCAAGTCCGTTTCAGCCGCGAGCTGAACCGGCGCATTCGTCACACCGAGCCGTCGCGCGCGTCCCTGGATCTGCGAGACGGCTTCCTCACCCGAAATATAGACGCACTTCACGCCTGTTTTCGCCATCGAGGCGGCTGCCTGCAACAGCAGCGTCGATTTCCCGATCCCCGGATCGCCGCCCACCAGCACGGCCGAAGATCGCGCGATGCCGCCGCCGAACACGCGGTCCAGCTCGTCGATACCGGTCGATAGCCGAGGAGGCGGCGGCTCTGCAGAGTCGAGCGGCGAGAAATCAACTGTGCCAGCCCGTGTCTTCGTGCCGGTCTTGGGCGCTTCTAGACCGCCCGGCGTCCCAACGGCTTCCTCAATCAGTGAATTCCACGCCCCACACGCCTCGCACCGGCCCGACCATTTTCCGTGGGCGGCGCCGCAGGACTGGCAGACATAGGCAGTGGTCGATTTGGCCATGTCACTTGGTTCCGGCTGACGGATGTGCAGTACGCAGCCTCACCGGGATTCGTCCAGCTGTCTTGTCAGGCTGTTGCTGCGTCAAGCGCTGCGGAAATGGCTGCAAGACCGGATTTCAGCTCCTCCTCGGTCGGCCAGCCATAGCCGATCCGCATGAACCGCCGGTCCATTTCGAACCAGTGCCCCGGCCCGACGGCCACGCTGAAATCGGCATCGAGCGCATGATAGAAGCGGTCGATATCAATCGCCACCGCGGCCTTGATGCGCGGAAAGCAGACGCATCCGCCCTCCGGCCGTATCCACTCCATCCGTGTTTCGCTTGCGATCCAGTTCGCGACGATCTCGCGCCCTTCCGCCAGTCTTGTCCTGAGAGCGGGCAGGAAAGTGTGACGTTCCGCAACGGCGGCGGCCGCCGACGTCTCGTCCAGCAAACTGCCGCATATGCCGATTTGCTCCTTGGCCGCTAGGAAGCGCTCAATCAGCGCCGCATCGGTGTTGACGATCCATCCGACCCGCACGCCCGGAATGCCATAGGACTTCGACACCGATGACACGCTGATGACTTGCGGGCCAAGCGTGGCGGCGAGCGGCGGCTTTGGCCCGAACACCATGTCGCGATAAGTTTCATCTACGAGCAGATGGCAGCCCGCCTTTGCAGTCAATGCCGCCGCCCTTTTTAGCGTTGCAGAATCGAGACACGTTCCAGTCGGATTGTGCGGCGTCGTCAGGCTGATCAGTTTCGTGTTCGGGCGAATGGCCTTCGCGATCCGGTCGAGGTCCAGCGCGAACCCCTTCTCGAACGCCAGGTCAACGATCGTAATTTCGCAACCGACGCGCGCGGCGTCTCGAGGTTGGTCGCATAGTTGGGCCGCACGACGACCAGATGGTCGCCCGTTTGCAGCAGGGTCGTCGCGATCATGAAGAGCGCACCGGCCGCGCCAGCGGTGGTCAGGACTTGCGAAGGCTCGACGTTCCCATCCGCCGCGATCTCGGTGCGTAATGGCAGGTGGCCGCGATGGTCGCCATAAGCCAGCACGATGCCGCCAGATCAACCTTGAGCGCCGACAGGGGCGGTCCGTCACGGAGCTTTCGGCCAGGTTGAAGCGGATATTGTTGTAGCCGCGCTCTTCGGGCGACTCGACCTCGATCGGCATCCGCACATACTTCATCTTGGCTGGCTCCCCCGGGCAGGCTGCAAGGGGAGTGCACGATGACGCGGCGGCAAAAGCAAGCCGGACACCATCCCAGGAGAAAACGTCATGCGCGTCATGACCAGCGCTGATGGCGGATTTTCCGGCGCCAGAAATAAGGCGGGCAGACGATTTCCAATGATCAGCATATTTGCGGAGCGCCAATGCAGTAGTAGCGTCCGCGCACCAAACAGAGGAAAAATCCCATGGCGCGTTACAACAACATCACCGAGACCGTCGGCCGCACGCCGGTCGTCCGCATCAACCGCCTCGCCCCGGAAGGCGTGAATGTCTGGGTGAAGGTTGAGGCCTTCAACCCGCTTGGATCGGTGAAGGATCGTCTCGCGCTTGGCGTCATCGAAGCGGCTGAACGTTCCGGCGAGCTGAAACCCGGCCAGACCGTGGTTGAGATGACCAGCGGCAACACCGGCATCGGCCTCGCGATGGTCTGCGCAGCGAAAGGCTATCCACTGGTGATCGTGATGCCGGAAAGCTTCTCGATCGAGCGCCGCAAGCTGATGCGTTTTCTCGGCGCCAAGGTTCTGCTGACGCCCGCGCCGCTGCGCGCGACGGGCGCGATCACCAAGACGATCGAACTCGCCAAGAAGCATGGCTGGTTCATGACCCGCCAGTTCGAGAACCCCGCCAATCCGGACTATCATGAGAAAACGACGGCCCGCGAAATCATCGATGACTTCAAATCGGACGGCCTCGACTATTTCGTCACCGGCTATGGCACGGGCGGCACGCTCAACGGCGTCTCGCGCGTTCTGACCAAGGAGAGCCCGCGCACCAAGATCGTCGTGTGCGAGCCTGCTGATGCGCCGCTGATCTCCAGCGGCCAGTCTCAGTCGCGTAACGACGACGGCACGCCAGCCGCGGGCCACCCCGCCTGGAAGCCGCACCCGATGCAGGGCTGGACGCCTGACTTCATTCCGAAGCTGACCGGTGAAGTCGACTGGTCGAAGATCAGCAAGATCATCCCTATCGCCGCCACCGACGCCATGAAGTGCAGCCTCGACCTCGCTCAGAAGGAGGGCGTGTTCGTCGGCATCACATCCGGCGCGACTTTCGCCGGCGCGCTGGAAGTGGCCAAGACCGCGCCCAAGGGTTCGAACATCCTCGCCATGCTGCCTGATACCGGCGAGCGCTATCTCTCGACCCCTCTGTTCGCCAACACGCCGGCCGACATGACGCCGGAAGAAATCGAGATCATGAAGTCGACGCCCTACGCGCATACCGCTGCTTGAGATTACGCCCTCATCGCTCGGTTCTTTCGATAACCGGCGAGGGCATGCTCGCCGCCGCATGACGAAACTTCCTGAACGTCATGTCGCTTTCTCCGTCGTGGGGCGCGACGACAGATTCTATTCTGCGTCCGTACCAGGCAAGAGCCATCCATGGATACGCCAGACCTCGAAGCTCTCTTCGCGCATATCGCCCGCTACGCCGCCCAGCGACGTACAGCTGACGCTGAACGCGCGCACCATCCCGCGGCGACTTACGCTGAACAGCTCGAACGCTTTCGCTTGCCCGTTCAGGATGAGGGCGTCCCGGCCAAACAGGTAATCCGCGAGCTGATCGAATTCGCGGAACCAGGTCTGGCCGCCATAACAAGCCCGCGATTTCATGGCTGGGTCATTGGCGGCAGCAACGCCACGGGTGTCGCCGCAGACTGGCTCACCGGCATCTGGGGCCAGAACGCCGGCAATCATTTGGCAACGCCTTCGGCCGCCGCTGCCGAAGAGCAGGCGGGCGTTGCCTTGCTGGACCTGCTCGATCTGCCACGGGAGTCGTCGGTTGGCTTCGTCACCGGCGCGACGATGGCGAACTTCACCTGCCTTGCGGCTGCGCGCGGAGACGTGCTGCGCCGCGCTGGGTGGGATGTAGAAGCCGACGGCCTGTTCGGCGCGCCGCCGATTACCGTGATTCTTGGCGAGGAAGCCCATTCTACGGTCTTCGCCGCGATCAAGTATCTTGGCCTCGGCGCCCAGCGCGTTGTGAAGGTCGACGTTGATCACAACGGCGCCATGATTCCTGGGGCATTCCTCGACGCCATCGAACGCGCCTCCGGCCCGATCATCGTCGTCGCTCAAGCAGGCCAGATCAACACCGGCGCCTTTGATCCATTCCCCGCGATCGCTAAAGCAGTGAAGGCGAAGAATGGTTGGCTGCATGTCGACGGCGCGTTCGGGCTCTGGGCGCGCGCGACGACGACGCACCGTCACCTGGGCGAAGGGCTTGAGCTGGCAGACTCATGGGCCGTTGATGGCCACAAATGGCTGCAGACGCCTTACGACTGCGGCTACGCCATCGTCCGCCATCGCGGGGCGCACATCCGCGCTATGCAGATCGCCGCCAGCTATTTGCCGGGTGCGGGCGATGGCGCGCGCAACCCGTCCGATTTTGTTCCCGAACTGTCCCGACGCGCACGCGGTTTCGCGACCTGGGCGCTGATCCGCCACTATGGCCGCAGGCGCATCGCCGAGATGATCACGCGTCACTGCGCCTGTGCGCGCCGCTTCGCGCATAACCTGGGCGCAGAAGCCGGCGTGAAAGTCCTCAACGATGTCGTTCTAAACCAGGTCGCCGTTCGCTTTGGCGACGACGAGCAGACGAAGGCCGTAATTGCCCGCATCCAGGCCGGCGGCGTCACATTCGTGGGCGGGGCGCTGTGGCGCGGCTGCTGGATCATGCGCATTTCGGTTAGCAGTGAAACCACGACCGAGGCTGATGTCGATCGATCTGTCGAAGCGATGCTGGAAGCTTGGCGCGCCGTGCGCGGCCAGAACTAGCGGGCGGCGAAACACCATAGGCCGGTGCAGACGCCAAAGCCGATCTGCATGATTACGTCCAGCAAGCCGCCAATCGCTAGCACTGGTACGCCAACCCACAGGAAAACCAGCCAAATCGCCATCGGCGTGATGCGCGGCTCGGGCAGCGTTTGGCCGGCGACAGTCTGCAGTTTTGCGCGGGCCATAATGGATCCTCGAAGCCGTTCACCAATTGGGAGCGGAAATCGCTAAAACTTGGCAAATGAGTCGCCTGACCATCTCCTGGAATGATCTGCCCCGCAGCCAATGGGACGCGGCGCATGCCCGAGCCGCTGCGACCTATCAGCAGGACTGGGCCTATGGCGCATCGCTGAAATCCGCGTCGCCCTCAGTGGAAATTCTTCGCGCGTCTATAGCGCGTGCTGATGGCTCGCTCGTCGCGTTGGCGCAGATTGTTGCACGTCCCTACGCCGTGATCGGCCGCTTTGCCCTGTGCACGCACGGTCCAGCCTGGATCGGTGCGGTGACGCCTGATGAAAAGCGCGACGCTTATCGCCTCTTGCGCAAATCCTTGCCGCAACGCTGGCCGCGCCTGCTCATTATAACCCCCGACGAACC
This sequence comes from Hyphomonadaceae bacterium, assembly GCA_016714495.1. Classification (GTDB taxonomy): domain Bacteria; phylum Pseudomonadota; class Alphaproteobacteria; order Caulobacterales; family Hyphomonadaceae; genus UBA7672. Next base: position 262,741 of record JADKDU010000004.1, read on the forward strand.
CGCAGGCGAAAATGCTGGCCTCAAGGGCATGAGCCGGGTCATGACCGGTGATGCGACCGTGCTGCTCGATCTGATGAAGGACGAAGCTGCGTTGCGTGCTGGCTTTGAATCCAGCTGGCGCAATAAGCTCGCGAAAGCTGAACGATCGGACCTTGTCGTTCAGAAATCGGGGCTGAAGCCCGCGCAATATCGCTGGCTGATCGACGCTGAAACGCAGCAGCGGCAGAAGCGCGGCTATCGCGCCATGCCGTTGGGGCTCACCGAGCGTTGGCAGGACGCAAAGGCCGAATGCGCCAATGGCGATCGCGGGGCAGGGCTTGCCGTGTTCCGCGCCGATCTCGGTCGTGATCCGGCTGCCGGCATGCTGTTCCTGATCCACGGGGCGCCGCGCGACCTATCATGTCGGCTGGACCAGCGAGGCCGGACGCGATAACGCCGCTCACAACCTCATCCTCTGGACCGCGATGAAGGAGCTCAAGGCTAAGGGCGTCGCCACGCTCGATCTCGGCGGCGTCAACACGCAATCGGGCGCGGGGATCGCGCGTTTCAAGCTGGAGACTGGCGGAGACGTGTTGAAACGTGCCGGCGCCTACGTGTGACCGATCAGATCGCGGGCTGTATTGGCCCGTCGGCGCGACCGTTCACGAACTGGTCGACATAGGGGCTGCCGGAATTGTCCAGGGCCGAGACCGGCCCGCGCCACACAATCTTGCCGTCGTGCAGCATCGCCACCTCGTCGGCGATCTTCCGCACGCTCGCCATGTCGTGCGTTATCGACACGGCGGCGGCGCCCAGCGCTTTCACCTGTTCCACGATCAGCTCGTTAACCGCGTCCGCTGTGATCGGATCAAGGCCGGTGGTCGGTTCGTCGAAGAAGATCAGGTCGGGCTTGGCGATGATCGCCCGCGCCAGCGCGACGCGCTTCTGCATACCGCCTGACAGTTCAGCTGGGCGCAGGTCCGCAGCGGACGCAGGCAGGCGCACCTTCGCGAGGTTCTCGATCGCAAGATTCTTCGCGTTTCCCCGGCTCACACGATCACGATAGAGCAGGGCGAAAGCGACGTTCTCCCAGACGGTCAAGCTGTCGAAAAGGGCGCCGCCCTGGAACAGCATGCCGGTGCGGCGACGCAGGGCCGCGATGGATTTTCCGTCGTTGGCGGCTTCGCCCGCGAACCTGATCTCGCCTTTATCCAGCGGGATCAGACCAAGCGCCGACTTGATCGTCACAGACTTGCCTGTGCCCGATCCGCCGATGATCACCAGCGACTGTCCACGCGCGACCGTCAAGTCCACACCCCGCAGCACCTGCTGCGCGCCGAACGCTTTATGCACGTTCTTCAGTTCGAGGATGGGGCCAGAGATTGGATTAACGCTCACAGCCCGATCCTCACAAAGATCGAAGTTAGGATATAATTGCTGGCAAGGATGAGCACGGCTGCGCCCACAACAGCCAGCGTCGCCGCGCGGCCGACGCCGCCTGCGCCGCCCTTCGAGCGGTCGCCCTGATAGCAGCCCATCAGCGAGATGATGCCGCCGAACACCGCCGCCTTGATAACGCCCGACCAGATGTCATTGCCCGTCACGAACGCCCAGGAGTTCTTGAGATAGAGCGAGCCGTTGAAATCGAGCGCGCCTACAGCCACGAGATAGCCGCCCAGCACGCCGATTATGTCGGCGATCAGCACCAGGATCGGGAGGGTCAGGATGCCCGCGATCACGCGCGGGGCGTAGAGATAGCGCTCGGGCTTCGCGGACAATGTCAGCAGCGCGTCGATTTGTTCGGTGACCCGCATCGCGCCGATCTCGGCCGCGATGCCCGCGCTGACTCGTCCCGCCAGCATGAGGCCGGCCAGCACCGGCCCGAGCTCGCGCGTGATGCCAAGCACGACGATGTTCGGCACGAACTGTTCGGCGTTGAAGCGCGAGCCGCCCGTATAGATGTTGAGCGCCAAAGCTGCGCCGATGAAAACCGCCGTCAGGCCGACGACGGGCAGTGAGTAGAAGCCCACTTTCATGCACTGGCGGAGGACTTCGCGCAGATAGATCACCGGCGTCACGCAGGCCGCCAGCACGCCGCCTGAAAATACGGCGATACGTCCAACCTCGCGGAAAGCGCCGATCACAGTCTGTCCGATCATCGCGAACGGGCGCAGCAAGATAGGGCCGCGCTGGCGCGCCGAGATCACGTCTGGGGTCGCCGTCATGCCCCCCCCACATAGACGCGCTCGAACCGGGAGCCCAGCCGGGTCAGGATTTCATAATCGATCGTGCCCATGGCCCCGGCTACCTCCGAAAGAGGCATGTTGGGGCCGAGGAACTCGATGTCATCCCCCGGGGACACCGAAAGCCCGGTGACATCCACAACGATGAGGTCCATCGAAATCCGCCCCACGATCGGCCGCTTTTCGCCGGCCACGAACGCCTTGCCCCTGTTCGAGGCCGATCGCAAGAAACCGTCGGCGTAGCCAAGCCCGACCGTTGCCAACGTCGTGTCAGCATCCGCCATCCACGTGGCGCCGTAGCCCACCGTCGTCCCCTTTTTTATATCGCGTACCTGAAGCACGGGGGCTGTGAGCGTGACCACCGTATGCGACGGCGAGCCCTCTGCGGGCTTCGGTCCGCCGCCGTAAAGTCCGATACCGGGCCGTACCTCGTCAAAGTGATAGGCTTTGCCGAGATAGGCGCCGCCTGTCGCCGACAGGCTGCGCGGCGCGCCGGGCCAGAGCTTGCTTGCGCGTTCGAAGATCTCGAGTTGCTGAGCGTTCAACGGGCTGTCCTCGTCCCCACAAGCGAGATGCGCCAGCAGGCGCGACGGCCTCGGCAGCATCTTCGCCGCGGCCGCCCAGTGCGCTTCTGAAAGCCCGAGCCGGTTCATGCCGACATCGACATGCATGGCCGCCGGGCGTGGCGAGATATTGCCGCTGACCCAGAGGTCGATCTGCTCAAGATGATTCAGCACCGGCACGAGCTGATACATCTGGAAGACGTCCATCGTGTCCGACGTAGGCCCATGGAACACTGTGATCTCGGGCGCCGCGCCCAGCGTCCGCCGCAGTGCGCCGCCTTCGGATGGCCAGGCGACGTAGAAACGCGAACATCCCGCCTTGCTGAGCGCGCCCGCGACCGTATCAGCACCCAGTCCGTAGGCATTCGCCTTAACGACAGCCGCCGCATACGCGGGTTCCACGCGCCGCTGGAACATGCGCCAGTTGGCGACGATGGCGTCGAGATCGATGTGCAAACGGGGTAAGGCCATGCAGCTTCGCTAACCGGTTTTGCTGCACAGGTGAAGCAGGGGCGGAATGGCGGAATTAGGCGGCCTATTCGCGGCCATCTGGCAGGAAGCTTGTCCCCGCCTTCTCAGGCTTGCGTTGCCATCCGCCTCCGCCGCCCCCGCCGCCGCCATCACCGCCGCCAAAGCGCTTGTCGAGGTTCGAGAACTTCACGCGGGCAGGGTTGAAGCCGACTTCAACCCGGCCGATCGGGCCGTGACGTTGCTTGGCGATGATGACCTCAGCCACGTTGAATTTCAGGGCCATCTGATCTTTCCACTCGGCATGGCGCGGATCGCCTTCGCCGGGTTCCAGGCGTTCGAGATAGTAGGCCTCGCGATAGATGAACATCACGACATCGGCGTCCTGCTCGATCGAGCCGGATTCCCTGAGGTCGGCGAGCTGTGGGCGCTTGTCTTCGCGCTGTTCCACAGCACGCGACAGCTGCGAGAGGGCAATCACCGGAATAGCCAGCTCCTTCGCAAGAGCCTTCAGCGATTTGGTGATCTCGGTCACTTCCTGCACACGACCGTCGCTCTTGCGGCTGCCCGACGGGGTGATGAGCTGCAGGTAGTCGATAATCAGCAGGTCGAGGCCGGACGTCCGCTGCAAACGACGCGCACGCGCCGCCAGTTGCGATATCGAGATGCCGCCCATGTCGTCGATGTAGAGAGGCAGACCTTCCATTGTGGTAGCGGCTTCGCGGATCTGTTCGTAGTCGCGTGGAGACAGATCGCCCCGCCTCATCTTGTCGGATGGCACAGCGGACACATCGGCCAGCACGCGCGCCGCGAGTTGATCGGACGACATCTCGAGTGAGAAGAAGCCGACGACAGCGCCTTCATCCGTTTTCATGATTCCGTTCGGCCCGGGCGAACGCTTGCAGTGCTTGGCGGCATAGTATGCGATGTTCGTCGCCAGCGCCGTCTTTCCCATCGAAGGACGCGCCGCGAGGATCACAAGGTCCGACTTGTGAAGGCCGCCCAGCATGCGGTCGAGTTCGCTCAGCCCCGTCGGCACGCCGGCAATCTTACCGTCCCGCTTGAAGGCGAGGGTGGCCGTCTCGATTGATGTCGCCAGCGCGGAGTTGAAAGTCTGGAAGCCTTGAGCGCCCGCGCCGCGTTCGGCCAGCGAAAACAGCTTCTTCTCGGCATCCTGGATCTGGAATTCGCCCGGCTCGTCGAGGTCTGATCGCGTCGCCTTCTGCACCATGCCCGCGCCGATATCGATCAACTCGCGACGCAACGACAGGTCATGCACCAGCCTGGCGTAGTCGAGGATCTCCGGTCCGAACGCCGCCGAGTCCAGCAGGTCGGCCAGATACCGCGCGCCGCCGATATCCACGAGCCTCCCGTCACGCTCGAAGTGCTCGCGCAGCGTCACGCCATCGGCCACGCGCCCGCCGGCGATCAGCCGGTCCAGCACTTCAAAGATCGCCGCATTGGCTGGTGCGTAGAAATCGCGCGGCTTCAGAATGTCGGTCACGCGCTGGTGCGCATTGTTGTCGAACAGGATCGCGCCAAGCACGGCCATCTCGGCCTGCAGGTTGTGCGGCGGCGGCAGTTGCTGCGTAGGTTCGTGGTCTTTCGGCATGGCCTCTCTCTAGGCCAATCATCACTGTGAATCGCGACTTGATTCTAGATATCCAACGGTTCCTTGTCGCTGTTGATGGACAGCGGCGGGGTCCTGCTTTTGCGCGATTTTTTTGGGAGTCGGGCTAAACCGTCATTCTGACAACGCCGCAATACAGGCATCGCCGAAGACGAGTGCGCGCTCACCAAGTCATCAGCGACCGAAGAATTTCCCAAACATGTTCTTGGCCGCGCTCGCGGCCTGTTCCTTCACATGATCGACGGCCGTGTTCTTGGCCTCGTCCAGAAGCTTGGTGATCATTGCTTCAAGGACTTCCTTGCCGATCCCGGTTTCCTTGGCGGCGGCGGCAATCGCCTCGTCGCTGTTGCCATGGAAGTTTTCCGCAAGCGAGCGCGCGGCCTTGAGCGACAATTCCTTTGAAAGTCCAAGCGGCGCACCGATATCCGCGATCGTGTCTTCGCCGAGCGCCGTCACGATCTTTCCGAGGTCGATGTTCAACATCAATGACTCCGAATGCTGGGGATGTCTGCGCCTAGGCCCGGCGCATGTCGCATCTACCAGCGTTCGCGAGTCGAAACTATGACATCGCGGATAGTTGTCAGCGTCAGGCGGCAACTTCCTGCAGCTTCCGCTGGTTGTTGCTAAGCCGGAACATTTTCGGCCGGACGTACAGCGCGATAAGCGGGGTCTTCTTGATCGCGAGGTGGAAAAGCAATGGCGTCCCTGCCGAGATCGCGAGGATTGCGAAGCACGCCCAACCAACATCCGGAATCCATCCCTTCGCCGCGAGCGTGCGCTCAAGGAATGTCATCGGGAAAAAGAAGGTCAGATAGATGACGATCGAGTTCTGCCCGCAATAACGCAGCAACCGCGCCGATTTCCATTTCGACAGCAGCGCTGCAACCTCGACTAACGCAATCGCGCCCGCGAAGCCATGAACAGGCCATAGACGGGCAGGTGATGCATCTGCTGTTGCGTCAGCAAGTAGTTGCAGACGCCCCAGCCGGCCAGCACAGAAACGGTGGTCCACGGCCGCGCCTTCGCACGGTCAGCCACGTCGAACACCAGGCCGGAGATGGCGTGGCCCAGGAAGAAGAATACGTAATAGTCCATCAGCCGGTTGATCGCGAAGCTCGGCGTGTCGATCCAGAGGGCCTGATGCGCGATCTGCAGCGCTGCAGCGACCAGCAAGACCGACCATTTCGGCAGGCGGCGCACGAGGCGGGTGATGACGTAGAACACAGCCAGCATGTGCGCGAACCACAAGACGCCCGTCGGCTGCAGGATGTTCCACCCATAAAGCTTCAGGAACTCGACCGGATTGGCCGTCAGCGTGTCGTGATCCGTGACTAGTAGGGTGAGCGCCAGCCAGAGCAGGTAGAAATACGCGAAATGCACGACCTTCTTGTCGAAGTAGGTGAGCAGGTTCGCGTTGATGGTGCGCGATAAGAACAGGCCCGAGATCAGGAAGAAGTCGGGCATGCGAAACGGCTTCGAGAAGTCGACGATCCAGCGCATCCACCCTGTGGCGCCCACGGCCTCCTCATAGTGGTTAACCGTATGGAACATCACCACCAGAAGAATGCAGACCCCCTTGGCGTAATCGACCCACGCGACCCTGTCCTGGGCGGAGGAAATGAGTGCTGTTGGCGCAGCCTGCATCGTTCTGGTCCAGATTCGTCGCCTGTTTGCGCGAGAAATGACGGTCAATGCCCTTGTCGCGCCTTCGCTTCCCGGGAGAAAAGCAATGGGCATGCCGAGGCTGGCGGGAGATCACGCGTGACGGGATCAGGTAAGGAAGACTGGTGGCGGGTCGCGGTGCTCTACCAGATCTACCCGCGCTCCTTCATGGACTCGAACGGCGATGGCGTCGGCGATCTCAAGGGGATCACCGCGAAGCTGGATCATGTGAAGTCGCTGGGCGTCGATGGCGTCTGGCTCTCGCCCTTCTTCAAGTCGCCCATGCGCGATTTCGGTTATGATATCTCGGACTATCGCGCCGTCGATCCGCTGTTCGGGTCACTCTCCGATTTCGAGGCCTTGCTGAAAGCTGCGCATGATCGCGACCTGAAGGTCATCATCGACCAGGTCTGGTCGCATACCTCGTCAGACCATGAATGGTTCCAGCTAAGCCGGCGGGACCGAACGAATGAAAAAGCCGACTGGTATGTCTGGGCCGATCCCAAACCTGACGGTTCACCGCCCAACAACTGGCAGGCGTGGTTCGGCGGCCCGACATGGACGTGGGATCCTCGCCGCCAGCAATATTACCTGCACAACTTCCTGCCGACCCAACCCGACCTGAACTTCCGGTCGGACGCTGTGCGCTCCGCAATTCTCGATGTCGCGCGTTTCTGGCTGGAGAAAGGCGTCGATGGCTTTCGGCTCGACGTGGCGAACTACTATATTCACGATGCGCAGCTTCGCGACAATCCGCCGTCAGGTGATCCGAACCCCGCTCTGCCGCGCAATATGCAGATCCATCAGTTCAACGCGAACCAGCCCGAAACGCTCGACTTCGTCTCGAAGGTCCGCGAGCGCGTCGATGGACATGGCGCCAACATGACCGTTGGCGAACTCGCGCCAGGGTCATACCAGCTGATGGCCGAATATACGAAGGGCCAACATCGTCTGCACACCGCCTATGCGTTCGACTTTCTTGGCGCCTGGCCGGGCGTCGAGAAGATGGCCGACATTCTCGCCCAGTGGCGCGAAGGGCCGGAAGATGGCTGGCCGAGCTGGGCGTTCTCCAACCATGACGTCACGCGTGTCGCCACGCGTTGGGGCGAAGCGATTGGCTGCGCTCCGCCACGCGCCGCGCCCCTGTTCATGGCGCTTCTGCTGTCGCTGCGCGGCACGATCTTCCTCTATCAGGGCGAGGAACTCGGCCTGCCAGACGCTGACGTGCCGTTCGACAAGCTGCAAGACCCTTGGGGCGTCGCCGGCTGGCCCGCCACCAAGGGCAGGGATGGCTGCCGCACGCCCATGCCGTGGAAGGACGAAACGCTCGCGGGCTTCACCAAGTCCAAGGAGCCGTGGCTGCCCATCGATCCGCGCCAGCGCGTGCTTGCGGTCGAGAAGCAGGAGAAGCTGGCCGAGTCCATGCTGCACACGACCCGCGCGCTGATCGGGCTGCGCAAGTCCAGCCCGGCGCTGGCCTCCGGCTCCTTCCGTGTCGTCGAGGCCGTCAACGGTCACCTGGCTTTCGATCGCGAGCAGGGTCAGGATCAAATCCAGTGCGTCTTCAACTTCTCCGCAAATGCCGCCAGCCAGACCTATGACGCCAGACCGCAAGTCCTCTGGTCATCCGACGCCGTCCTAAGAGGCGAAACGCTCCTATTACCGCCGTTTTCAGCAGCCATCCTCAAGCTTTCCTGATCCGCGTCCGCCGGATAGGCTAGCGCGCATGATCCGCGTCCAGACCGAAGCCTTCGACCCGCACGCCGAAACCGCCGCTTTCTCGAAAGGTCGCGGTGACGCAGGCGCGCTCGCCAGCTTCATCGGCTCCGTCCGCGACAGCGCCCATGGCGGCGCCGTCGAGGCGCTGGAGCTGGAAGCCTATCCCGGTTTCACCGAAAAGCAGATCGCCGCGGTTGAAGCTGACGCCCGCGGGCGCTTCGATGTGATCGACACGCTCGTCATCCATCGATATGGCCGCATGGCGCCAGGCGAGGCGATCGTGCTCGTCGCGGCGCTCTCGAAACATCGCCGCGAAGCCTTGCAGGCGGTGGACTACCTGATGGATCGCCTAAAGACCGAAGCGCCGTTCTGGAAGAAGGAAGTTCGTCCAGAAGGCGCCGAGTGGATCGAACCCCGCGCCGACGACCGCGAAGCGCACGCGCGCTGGATCAACAAGGAGTAACACATGCCCGGACCCGCCTATCCCCCGCTGACCGCCCCGGGCGGCAAGATGGTGGACACGATGGAATTCAAGCAGCTCCGCGTGTGCGTGATGACGATCTCCGATACACGCACTGACGAAACGGATACCTCCGGTCATCTGCTGGCGGACCGCGTGAAGGAAGCCGGCCACGAACTCGCGGACAAAGCCATTGTGCCCGACGAGGTGAACGCGATACGCCGCGTCATGCGCAAATGGATCGCCGACCCGAGGATCGACGCCGTTATCACCACGGGCGGCACCGGCCTTACCGGCCGCGACGTGACACCCGAAGCCGTGCGCCCCTTGTTCGACAAGGAGATCGAAGGCTTCAACGTCGTCTGGCACCTTGTCTCGTTCCAGAGCGTCGGCACATCCACGCTTCAGTCGCGCGCTTGCGCGGGCGTTGCCAACGCCACATTCATCTTTTGCCTGCCGGGATCGAACGGCGCGGTAAAAGATGGCTGGGACAAGCTGATCCGCTGGCAACTCGACTCGCGCCACATGCCTTGCAACATGGTCGAACTGATGCCGCGCCTGCTGGAGAGCTGAGCCCTTGTGAGCGTCCGCTCACGTCGCTATCTGTGGCCGCACATCAGGGGAGCTTTCATGAAAAACCGCCGTCTCGGACGTAGCTCGATCTATGTTTCCGACATCTGCATGGGCACGATGACGTTCGGCAACCAGGCCGACGAGGCGATGGCGCATCGCATCCTCGACATGTCTTACGAAGCCGGTATCAATTTCTACGATACCGCTGAAGGCTATCCCGTGCCGCCAGACGTGAAATATGTCGGCCGCACGGAAGAGATCGTCGGCCGCTGGATGAAGACCAAGCCGCGCGACGCCATCATCATGGCGACCAAAGTCTCCGGCCCCAGCCATGTTTGGTTCAAGTCGCCCTGCCGCAATGGCATGACCGCGCTCGACCGCCACAACATCGTCAGCGCCATAGAAGGCAGCCTCCGTCGCCTGCAGACCGACTATGTCGATCTCTACCAAACCCACTGGCCAGATCACGGCCTGGCCTATGACGAACACATGAGCGCGCTCGATGATCTGGTGACGGCCGGAAAGGTCCGCGTGCTCGGTTGCTCCAACGAGACAAGCTGGGGCCTAATGAAGTCGCTTGCCGCCTCCGACAAGCTCGGAATCGCCCGCCACGAGACAATCCAGAACAATTTTAGCCTCAACAACCGCCGCTTCGAAGACGAGCTGGCGCAGGTCTGCCGGCAGGAGGGCGTTAGCCTGATTCCATACTCGCCGCTCGGCGGCGGCGTGCTGACCGGCAAGTACCAGAACGGCCAGTGGCCCGCCGACGCACGCTTCTCCCGGTACAGGGAGGTTGGCCCCAGACAGGCGCAGATGGCCTATCGCTTCGTCAACGAGAAGACATTGGCGTCCACCGAACGCTGGATCGGCCTCGCCCGCGAAGCAGGCATGCCAGTCACGACGCTGGCCACCGCCTGGAGCAAGCAGCACGACTTTGTCGCCTCGACCATCGTCGGCGCCACCCATTCCGACCAGCTGCCCGACATCTTCGCCGCCGCCGAGATCACCCTCGATGCCGATCTGTTGAAGAAGATCGACGCTGTTTCCAAGGAAATCCGCTATCCCATGGGCTGATCCAGGGTCAGCCTGACCGCTCGACTTTGTCACGTATAACGCTGTATTCTGCTCCGAATGGCGTACACGCTCATCAACGCGCGACCGGCTGGCAGGCCAGCCACTGAAGCTTCGTCCACCGCCCTGGCGGCCGGGCAGGGCGCGCTCGTCGATTCATTCAAGCGCCGCGTCACCTACCTCCGCCTGTCGATCACCGACCGTTGCGACCTCCGCTGCACCTACTGCATGCCCGAGCGCATGACCTTCCTCCCGCGCAAGGATGTCCTGTCCTTCGAGGAGCTGGATGAACTGGTCACCGCCTTCGCCGCCTTCGGCGTCGACAAGCTCCGCATCACCGGGGGCGAGCCGCTCGTCCGCAAGGATTTCATGGAGCTGATGGCCCGCTTCTCGCGCCATCTTGGCAACGGCCTTAACGAGCTGACGCTCACCACCAACGGCACGCTGCTGTCGAAATACGCCGGCGAACTCTCCGCCATCGGCGTCCGCCGGATCAACGTCTCGCTGGATACCCTGAACCGCGGCCTGTTCGAAAAGATCGCCCGTCGGGACATGCTGGATGACGTGCTCAAGGGGATCGATGCGGCAATTGCCGCAGGCATCAAGATCAAGATCAACACGGTCGCTCTCGCGAGCATCAACGAGCACGAAATCCCCGACTTGATGCGCTTCGCGCACCAGCGTGGCGCCGACATGACGCTGATCGAAACCATGCCCATGGGCGAGGCCGAGACCAATCGCGAAGAGGATTTCCTCTCGCTCACGAAAGTGAAAGCCGATCTCGAACGGCAATTCACGTTCACCGATCTCAACGACACCACCGGCGGCCCGGCTCGCTATGTCCGCGTCGAGGAAACCGGCGGCAGGCTCGGCTTCATCACGCCGCTCACTCACAATTTCTGCGAAAGCTGCAACCGCGTGCGCGTTACCTGCACCGGCCGCCTCTACACCTGCCTCGGCCGTGAGGACGGGGCAGATCTCCGCGAAGTCCTCCGCACCGACCCGTCAGGCGACTTGCTCCGCGAAGCCATCCTCGGCGCGATCGCGCGCAAGCCGAAAGGTCACGACTTCAACGCCGAACGTCTCGCCACCCCCGCCAGCCCTCGCACTATGTCGCATACCGGCGGATGAGCGGCGCCGTCCTTCTTTTCGGCCGCCTGAAAGACGCGTTCGGCGCGCCATCCATCCCCATGCCCGAGGGCGTTGGCACCGCCGCCGAACTCCGCAGCATGCTTGCCCATCTCAATCCCGACCTGGCGGACATGCTTCGCACGAAGACCGTGCGTATCGCCGTGAATCAGGAGCTGGTCGCCGACGAAGCGGCCACTTCCATCTCGCCATCGGACGAGATCGCGCTGCTTCCCCCGCTGAGCGGCGGTTAAGCCGGCGCCTTCACGCGCTCAACCGGCCCGAACGTCTCCTCGAACGCCGCTTTCAGCGCCACGTCCACGTCATGCATTGGGATTAGCTGGCCAAGATCGGCGAGGCTGGTGACACCCAGTCCAGGATCGCTCACCCCGCACGGCGTGATCCCGCCGAAATGCGACAGGTCCGGCTCCACATTCAGGCTGACGCCATGATAGCTCACCCAGCGCTTCAGCCGCACGCCGATCGCCGCGATCTTGTCTTCGTGCAACGCGCCGCCTGATTTCGTCCGATCAACCCAGACTCCAACCCGCCCTTTTCGCCGCTCGCCCTTCACATTGAAAGTCGCCAGCGTGCCGATCACCCAGTCCTCCAGCGAGCAGACAAACTGCTTCACATCACGCCCGCGCCGGGTCAGGTCCAGCATCACATAGGCCACTCGCTGGCCGGGTCCGTGATACGTGAACTGCCCGCCGCGCTGGGTGTCGAACACCGGAAAGCGAGCCGGATCAAGCAGGTCGTCTTCTTTGGCGCTAGCGCCGCGCGTGTACAGGGCAGGGTGCTCCACCAGCCAGACGAGCTCGTCAGCCCGGCCTTCCGCAATGGCCGCCGCCCGCGATTCCATCGCGGCGACTGCTTCGGGATATCCCACAAGCCCGTCAGAAATGGCCCATCCAGTGGTCATTAACCTGTCCGAAATCCGAAACCGTGACTCTGCCCTCCGTATATCGGAGTACCCTTGTGCAGTCGCAACTGGATCATGTAGGCGTCGAGATCACCGTCCTTCTGGGCCGCTCGCTCATGCCCATGCAGCAATTGCTGCGCATGGGCCGGGGCGCCGTCATCCAGCTCGACACCAACGAGAACGACGAAGTCTGGATTCTCGCAAACAATCACCCCATCGCCCGCGGCGAGCTGATCATCGAGAATGACAAGATCTCCGTGAACATCACCAGGTCCGCCCAGGTCGAGGATTACTTCGCCACGGAGCAATAGCCCTGTTTCGGGGCTTTCCGGCGTCTAATTCGTCCCAGACATTCTGACTTCACAAGCTGCGAAACCCGGCTTATACGGCGCACCTTGCTTCGGCGTGCGGTCGTGGCGGAATTGGTAGACGCACTACCTTGAGGTGGTAGCGCCGCAAGGCGTGGAAGTTCGAGTCTTCTCGACCGCACCAGCAACTTCAACAGAGAGAACGCCGTTCGGGAGAGGGAGGTCGCCATGAATGACACCCGCGACCCGGACGCGCCCGAATCCGATCCCGAAGCCGTCGAATCGACCGGCGTAATCTCGCCCGCCTTCATCGCCCGGTTCATCGGCGCGGTCGGCGATGGCGACAAGCCGTCCCTGTGGCGCACCGTGCGGGATCTCCACCCTGCCGACACCGCCGACTTGCTCGAACACCTGCCGCCGGAGGCCTTTCGCAAGGCCATCCACCTGCTCGGCAAGGACCTGCCCGCCGAGGCGGTGGCCGAGCTGTCCGACAACATGCGCCTTGAGGCGCTGCACGAGCTGACCGACGCCGCCGTCACGGCGATGATCGGTCACCTCGATTCCGACGACGCATCCTTCCTGCTAAGCGACCTGGAAGAAGATCGCCGCGCCCGCATTCTCAACAAAGTTTCCGCCACCGACCGCGCGGCTATCGAAAGCTCGCTGTCCTTCGATGACGAATCCGCCGGCCGCCTGATGCAGCGCGCCTTCGTAGCGGCGCCGGTCTTCTGGTCGGTCGGGCAGGCGATCGACCACATGCGCACCGTCAGCGACGACGACCTGCCGGAAACTTTCTTCGAGATCTACATCGTCGACCCGGCCTTCCGGCTGCAGGGGAGCGTGCCGGTATCGCGCCTGCTGCGCTATTCGCGTGAAACGCCGCTCAAAGACATCATGAAGGAAGTCCCGGTCCAGGTCCGGCCGGAGATGGACCAGGAAGAAGTCGCCTATATCTTCCGCCAGTACAACCTAGCCTCCGCCCCCGTCGTCGATGAAGCCGGTCGTCTCACCGGCATGATCACCATCGACGACGTCGTGGATGTCATCCAGGAAGAGGCCGAGGAAGACATTCTCGCCCTGTCGGGCGTCAGCGAAGCCGGCGTCAACCAGTCGCTGTTGTCCGCGGTGCGCGCCCGCATCCCCTGGCTGCTGGTGAACCTGATCACCGCCTTCTTCGCCTCTAGCGTCGTCTCACTCTTCGCGCCCGTGATCGAGCAGGTCGTCGTCCTTGCCTTCCTGATGCCCGTCGTCGCGGGCCTCAGCGGCAATGCTGGGTCGCAGGCGCTAGCGGTGTCGGTCCGCGCCATCGCCGAACGCGATCTCGAAGGCCCGCTCGTGCGCCGCGCCATCCGCCGCGAGGCGCTCACCGCCATGATCAACGGCGCGATCATCGCCTGGAGCGCCGCTCTCGTGGTGCTCCTCTGGTTCCACAACCCGACCATCAGCGTGGTCATCGGCCTGTCGATGATGGTGACCTTCACCTGGGCCGGCCTCGTCGGCATCCTCGCCCCATTAACCCTGAAGCGCTTCGGGGCCGACCCGGCCGTGGCTTCGTCAGTCTTTGTGCTGACGAGCATTGATATGGCGAGCTTTTTCGTTTTCCTCGGCCTCGCCAGTGTGATGCTTCTCTGACGTTTCCGTCCTTTTCCGACGAGACTGGCGTCCGGGTTGCACCGGACAGGCGAAATCCATGGGGGATGTGTCAGGTCAGGACGATGGCAGGACGAATGCGCACTTCTGCTGCGGGCCTGGAGCTCATCAAGAGCTTCGAGGGCTTCCGCGAAACGGCGACCCGGCTTCCTGACGGTCGCTGGACGATCGGCTATGGTCACGTCCGCACCGCCCGCGAAGGCCTGACAGTCAGCCAGAAAGACGCGGAAGACCTGCTAACCTACGACCTGAAGCCGGTCGAGGACGCCGTCGCGCAACTGATCTACGCCCCCTTGATGCAGAACCAGTTCGACGCGTTGGTCTCGCTCGTCTTCAATATCTCGATCGGCCAGTTCCGGGACTCGGACATCCTGCGTAACCTTAACGCCGGCGATATCCTGGCCGCCGCCAATGGCTTCGACCTCTGGCGCAAGGCTCGCTTGCATGGCCAGGTCATGATCGTCGATGCGCTTGTTCGCCGTCGTGCTGCCGAGAAGGGACTCTTCCTCGAGCACCCGAGCGGCCCGCCCTCGGCCCCGACCCCGCTCGTCAAACCCGAGATGGACACGCTCGCTCCCGCCGCCGCCCAGCCGCGGCCGCGCGCCGATGACGAGGAAGCCCCGCGCACAGGTCCGGCGCCCTCCGGCGACATCGCCGAGGCCGTTCGCCGCCTGGCGGAGCGCACCCGCGAGGCCATCACCCCGACTCCCGAAATCCCGCTGCCGCTCGGCGCCACCGTCGCACCGCCGGAAGCTGTCGCTGCCCGCGAACCCGTCATCGAGCCGCCGGTTGAAGCAGCCGCCCAGCCGAAGACTGCCGAAGAGATTGAACATGCCCGCCGCGTCGTCGCCGAGCGGGTCGCCCGCATCCTCGAGCGTGCTGAGAAGGAAATCGACACGCAGGAGGGCGCTGCCAGACCCGCCGCCGTCCAGCCTAAGCTAGCTGCGAAACAACCCGAGCCAGACGTCCGGGAAGGTCTCCCCGATTTTGACCATCCCGCCGAACGCGCCGCACCGCGCGCTCGCCCGGTCATTGACGACACCGAAATCGTCGAGCCCGGCCGCGACCCGGCTGTTCTGTTCGCCGAAGCGGAGCGCAAGGCCAAACTCGTCAACGGCCACGCCAAGCGCATCGGCCCGATCTCCGGCCGCTTCGCCATACTGGCCCCCTGGATCATTGTCCTCGTCCTGTCGGTCCTCGGCCTCATCATCGGCGCTGTGGATACTTTCAAGACCTCCAGCAGCCTCGACGCCAGTGTCCCCCGCGCCGCCGCCACGCTTCTGGCCGTCTTTGGCGTCATGATGCTCATGAGCGTCTATTTTATCTTCTGGAATCGCACGTCCGACGACATCTGATCAGGCTGACCAAACGGCAAGCTGGCAATCTGCGCGGCTCTGGGTAGATTGCCGCCCATGATCCCGAACACACGCTCCCTCGACTTCGACCTTGGCGAAACCGCGGACATGATCCGCGATACAGTCAGCAGCTTCGCCCAATCCG
This sequence comes from Hyphomonadaceae bacterium, assembly GCA_016714495.1. GTDB lineage: Bacteria > Pseudomonadota > Alphaproteobacteria > Caulobacterales > Hyphomonadaceae > UBA7672. Next base: position 278,617 of record JADKDU010000004.1, read on the forward strand.
AAATCGCGCCCCGCGCGGCGGACATCGACCGCACGGACGAATTCCCGCGCGACCTCTGGCCCCGCATGGGCGAACTCGGCCTCCTCGGCATCACCGTGGAGGAGGAGTGGGGCGGCGCCGGCCTCGGTTATCTCGAACATGCCGTGGCGATGGAAGAGATCAGCCGCGCCTCCGCCTCCGTCGGCCTCTCCTACGGCGCCCACTCCAACCTCTGCGTGAACCAGATGCGACGCTGGGGCACCGATGAACAGAAACGCCGCTATCTCACCAAGCTGATGACCGGCGAACACCTCGGCTCGCTTGCGATGTCCGAACCCGGCGCCGGTTCCGACGTCGTCTCGATGAAGCTCAACGCCGTGAAGAAGGGCGACCGCTACATCCTCAACGGCTCGAAGATGTGGATCACCAACGGCCCCTCTGCCGACACGTTGATCGTCTACGCCAAGACCGCGCCCGACAAGAACTCGCGCGGCATCTCCGCCTTCATCATCGAAAAGGGCTTTAAGGGTTTCTCCGTCGCCCAGAAACTCGACAAGCTTGGCATGCGCGGCTCCGAAACCGGAGAGCTGGTCTTCGAGGATTGCGAAGTTCCCGAAGAAAACCTGATGGGCCCGCTCAACAGCGGCGTCGAAATCCTGATGTCCGGCCTCGACTATGAGCGCACCGTTCTGGCCGCCGGCTCTACCGGCATCATGCAGGCCTGCATGGATGTCGTGCTGCCCTACATTCACGATCGCAAGCAGTTCGGAAAATCCATCGGCGAGTTCCAGCTCATCCAGGGCAAGGTCGCCGACATGTATGTGAAGATGAACGCGTCCAAGGCCTATGTGTACGCCGTCGCCAAAGCCTGCGACGCCGGCCGCACAGCCCGGAAAGACGCCGCCGGCGCCATCCTCTTCGCCGCCGAGACCGCCACTCAACTCGCCCTCGACGCCATCCAGATCCTCGGCGGAAACGGCTACATCAACGACTACCCTGACAGGCCGCCTTCTCCGCGACGCCAAGCTCTACGAGATCGGGGCAGGGACGTCGGAGATAAGGCGCTGGCTCATAGGGCGGGAACTGTTCGCTGAATCGACCTGATCACTGTTTTACATGGCGAGACTGACATGGCCTTGCGAGCGCTGTTTCTGTCCACCCTTGCGATCCTGTTCGCCGCGCCATCGCTCGCTCAAACACCCGCCGCCGATCCCGGCGCGCCACTCAGCGGCTATCCGCGCAAGGCTCTGGGTCTTCCCACCGCCGCCGAACTGAAAACCGCCACCTACGTCCGCGACGTGATCTACGGTCATCGCGACGGCATGGCGCTCACCTACGACGTATTCAAGCCGAAGAAGGCGAATGGCGCGTTGGTCGTTAACATGGTGTCCGCCGGCTGGCGCTCTTCCTGGGGACCACCGGAGGAGCGTCAGGCGCGCTACCAATGGCTCATCGACAAGGGCTTCACCGTCGTCGCGCTCTATCATTCCTCCGCCCCGCGCTTTCAGGTGCCGGATGCTGTCACTGACATTCGCTTTGGCCTGCGCCATATCAAGCTGCACGCGAAGGACTACGGCGCCGATCCCGCCCGCATCGGTGTGTGGGGCGCGAGCGCCGGAGGGCACCTCTCGCTCGTCGCGGGTACAATGGCCGATGATGGCGACCCCGCAGCAACCAATCCGCTGGAGCGTTCCGGCAACCGCATCAAAGCCGTCGTCGCCTATTTCCCGCCGACCGATCTCGATGTCCTGCTCGGAGATCGCGCCAAAACCGGCGCCATCGATTTCGACAACAGCCTCCGCAAATCGGTCTCACCGATCTACTTCGTCGACGCGAAGGATTCACCCACGCTGATCATCTCGGGCGGGTCGGACAAGGGCGTGCCTGTCTCCCAGTCCGAAACGATGAAGGCGGCACTCGATAAGGCCGGCGTGAAAAACGAGCTCAAGATTTTCCCAGAAGCCGATCACGACTTCTACGTGAAGGGCGAGCCGGCGAGGACCGACGCTATCGCCAACGAAGCCATGAACATGATGGTTGCCTGGTTCGAGAAGAACCTGAAATAGCTGTCACCGCGTGGGCTTCAGCTCGGCCAGTGCAATCCCGCTCTCTCCGGCGATGGAATAGAGCAGGTAGATGCGTCCGCCTTCCTCATAGATCGCCGGATCGCGCAACTGGTTCACGCGCCCCGGCGCAAAGCTGCGCGCAGACTTCGCCAGCGGCAGGTTCGCGCCTTCCCAATCCCTCTCGGGCCGAAACAACTCGACCGGCGCACTTTCCTTCCACGTCTCCCACGGACCCGATATGTCGATCGTGCTCATCATGATCCGCTCAGGCGGATCAGTCGCCACCTGTGTCCACACGACGAACAGCGTCTTCCCGCGCTGGAAGACAGCCGAGTGCCGCATGTCAGGGTCGAACAGGGTCGGCCCGGTCTGGAATCCTGAGAGCGGATCAGCAGAACGATAGAGCACGCCCGGCATCGCCAGCACATATGTCATTCCGTCATGCGCAAACGCACGCCAGTAGGTACGCCCAAGGATTTCCTTGCCCGATGTAAAGTGAATACCATCAGAGGAGGTCGCCGCGCGTGTGACCTGCTGGGCGAAGCTTTCCAGCCCGTGATAGTACATCACGAAGCGCTTTTTGGCCTCGTCGACATGCACGTCAGGCGAGGCGACGTGCGGCGTCGTCATCTCTTTCGCGAGGTCGGGAAACTGATCGAGGTCGAGCCCCGCCGCTTTCGCGCGCACGCGATAGTCAGCCATCTGCTGGTCAGTGAAAGGGGGCGGCTCGTGCGGGAAGGGCGTGTCGACAATGTTCAGCGCGCCTGGCTGATGAATCTTCCACGGCCCCTCTATCCGGTCGGCATAGGCCAGCCGGATATACGCTCCCTTGTGGTCCGCGAAATAGAGGTAGTACCGGCCCAGCCGGTTCGGGACCCAGTCCGGCACGCGCACCAGCGATGGCCCCTGTATATTGTGCCCAATGTTCGGATGGGTCTCCGGCGAGATGATCGGTCCGTTCCCGATCCGCACAGCCGCATATGCCTTGGGTGCGGTCTCGACAGGCCCGGCGAAAGGCCCAGCCGCCTGCGTCCCGCACGCGCAAAGCATGCAGGTCATCAGGCCCGCCAACGCTGACCTCAAGAACATGCGAACCTCCGGGACCGAGCCCGAAAGACAATGGCCCGCTACGCTCCTGCTGTCAGCACAAGCCAGCCAGTCGCAATAAGGGGGCGTCCGTCAATTCGACGCGATGACAGCCGGGATAGGCTGAATATCGACGAAGAGGTCATCCGGGCCAGAAAAGGCAAGGGAAGACATTCCGACGGCGAGAGCGGCAAAAGCCGCAACAATGAAGCGTTTGGCGAGCATGGGAGGAGCCCGTTCTCTTTTTTCTGTTCCTGGCCGGGATGTATTTCCCGGTCTTCTGATGGCCGAGAGATGGCTACGGATCGGGGCTCAAAGAAGGCATATTCGCAAAACTTTTTTAACCTGCAAAAGTTGAACAATCGTCAGCAACTAGCTGCCGGATGTCTGATTTACCGTCCCAGAGCATCCCTTTTTTGCGACAGATTCGTTTTCAGCCCATTCTGCCCGTCACCACCCAGATGCGTCCGGGCAGGGCGACGCTGCCGTCTGCCGCCGCGAACGGCGTCAGTGCAGCTTCGATGGCGTCGGTGATAGCGGGCAGCTTGTCCTTCCCCGCCTCCCGCGCCAGCCGCGAAGCCGGTCCAATACGCGTCGCTCCCTCCGCCGCCGACCGCGGCGAACTTCCCAGATACATCGGCGCCTCGAAGGGCTCGGCCTTCAGATCCCGTAGTCCGGCCGTTTCCAGTATCCCTAGCAGCCGTCCCCTGTCCCCGAACGCAAACGGCCCAGGCGCGTTCGGATCGGCCGGCGGCAGGTCCATCGCCGCCGCCTGCCGCGCGGCAACCACTGGGATCATCGCCCAGGGATTGTCCTTCGCCATCTGCCAGCACGCGAACGCCAGACGCCCGCCCGGCGCAATCGCCCGTCGCATGTGCCCGAAGGCAGCCGCCGGATCGTCGAAAAACATCACGCCAAATCGCGAATAGAGCAGGTCAAACGGCCCCGGCAGCTCCGTCTTTGCGGCGTCTCCCTCGATAAACGCCACATTCGCCATCCCGGTCGCCCGCCGCCGCGCCACCGCCAGCATCGGCGCTGAGACATCCAGCCCGACCACGCTTCCCTGTGCGCCAACCGCCCTGGCCAGCTCAAGCGAAGTGTCGCCACACCCGCATCCCACATCCAGCACCCTCTCGCCCGGCTTCGTTCCCGCCGCCCGCAGCGCCGCGTCACCGAAAGCGCGTATGAGGCGGTCGGTGTTCTCCTGTTCAGCCGCCCAGTGCTCCCCGACCGAGCCATTCCAGTCCTCGATCTGCTTTGCATTGTCGCCAGCCATGAGGTTCTCCTGCATCTGCGCCAGACTAAGCCCAGCCCTGCCTGCCAATAAACCATACAGCCCAGTTGGCGAGGCCAGTTCCCAAGGCTATAGGGGCCGTCCGAGCCCGATTCACCGGCTCAATCGCATCTCCAGACCCGCCTTTCAGGAACACTTCATGGCCGGCCAACGCACCTTCTCCATCATTAAACCGGACGCCACGAAGCGTAATCTCACCGGTGCGATCAACGCCGTGTTCGAAGTCCGGCCTTGCATCGTCGCCCAGAAGCGCGTCCGTCTCACCGCGCCCAGGCCGAAGGCTTCTACGGCGAGCACAAGGCCCGCGGCTTTTTCGGCGAGCTGGTCGACTTCATGACCTCGGGCCCTGTCGTTCTCCAGGTACTTGAAGGCGAAAATGCCGTCGCCGCCCACCGCGAAGTCATGGGCGCCACCGACCCCGCCAAGGCCGCCGACGGCACCGTTCGCAAACTCTTCGCCCAGTCGATCGGCGAAAACTCGGTCCACGGCTCCGACTCGGAGGCTTCGGCCGAACGCGAGATCGCCTTCTTCTTCCGTCTCGACGAAATCGTAGGCTGATCCCATCACGCGCACATTCCGCCCCGCGCATCCTTCAGAGCGCAAAGCGCTGGAGGAGCTGCAGCGTCGTGCTTCGCAGAAATGGGACCCTGCGCGTCCTGAACAGATGCAGCATCCCGAGGCGCTGGAGCTGAAGGCCGACAAGATCGCGGCCGGCCTGGTGATTGTGTTCGAACACTGGGGCGCGCCCGCGGGCTTTGTCGCTATCGTCCCCCGTGAGGATGGCGTTGCCGATCTCGATGGCCCGTTTGTCGAGCCCGATCTCTGGGGTGGCGGCATCGGCCGCAAGCTGGTGGAAGAAGCCGCCCAGTTCGCCATCGCAATCGAAGCCAGCATGCTAGTCGCCGTGGCCAGCCCACGCGCAGAGCCCTTCTATGCCAAGTGCGGTTTCAAACCGGCCAGCGTCCGCTCGACGCCGCACGGCCCTGTTTCAGTGATGCAGCGCAGTCTTGTCTTCTGAGCTAGCCCCGATTCTTCACATGATGAATCGATTCGTGCGCCTGATCCTGCTTGCCGCCGCCACACTCGCCATCGCTGCCTGCGGCGAACAGAAGGCGCCTGAACCCGCCCCCGCGGCCGAAGTCACGTCCGAACCAGCGCTTGCCCCGGACGTCATCAACATTCCGCCCGCCGGAGTCGCGACCAAGCTCACCGGCAAATGGCAATCGACCGAAGACGCCGCCCCATCCTCGCCATCACCGCTGATACCTGGACCAACGAATACACCGGCGATGACAGCGTGAATGACGTCGCCAAATGGCGCGCCTTCCCGGGCACGGAAATGCTCGCCGGTTCGGAAGGTCTCACCTTCACGCCGACCGCGACCTACATTGAGGTTAAATCCGGCGACAACACCTTCTTTTACGAACTCGGCAGGATCGAAGCCGACGCCTTCGACTTCTTCTACGTCAGCCGCGGCAATCACTTCTCCTTCAAACGCATCACCTGATTCCCTGATTGCATCGCTGTCCCGCTCGCGCAATCATCCGTCCGGGGTCACAATATCGTACGGATGAAACCCATGCGTGTGATCCTCGCTGCGCTCTGCGCACTCCTCCTGTCATTGACGCCTGCCGCTTCAGCCGAAGCCGACCCTGATCCCGCCCGCGCCGCCGCTGATCGCCTCGTCGCGGCCATGGGCGGCGCCGAAGCGTGGAGCAGGGCGCACGGCCTCATCATCCGCGCCCGCCACTGGGAAACCAGTATCGACGCCCCCTACGAAAACCTGATCCAAATGTCGTTCGACGAACCGCGCATGCGCTTCGACGGCGACAGCGCCACCATGATACGCCGCCGCGCTATCGCAAACGGCGCCGGTTGGCGCGTCAGCGAACTACGCGAACTTAGCCCCATGACGCTCGAACAGGTCGCCAACGACCTTAAATGGTGGGAGGCCCACGCCTACCGCAATATCGGCCGCCTCGCCCGCAAGGACCCGACTATCACGCCGCGTCTGGCCGCCGATGGCCGCCTCGAACTCTATCGCCCCGATGGCGTGCGCCTGATGTGGTACCGCCTCAACCCCGCCGGCGAGCCCGTCGCTTTCGGCGCATGGGACAACGAACAGGGTTCCGTCTTTGGCCCGCTCATCGAGCGCGGTGGCGGAATAAAGCTGCCCGCTTGGGCGACCAGCGCCGATGGCGCCTTCCGCGCCATCCTCGTCGAAGCCACAGCGCTCCCCGCCGCGCCGGCCGCTGACTGGTCAAAACCCTAACGCAACGTCAAGAGCATCGCATACGATGTAGTTATTGCGCATGCGATGTATCGAGGCTAAACCACGCTCATGACTCAGCCTGACCGCCGCATGCTATGGATGCTCGTCCGCGCCCAGCGCCGCGTCGCGGCCGCCTGCGACGCAAGCCTCGCTGACATCGGTCTCACATCGACACAGGCGGGCGCGCTTTTCTGCTTCAAAGACGAAGGCCTGCTCATCGGCGAACTCGCCTCCGCGCTCGATCTCGCCCAGTCCGCAGCCTCTGGCCTCGCCGCCCGTCTCGAATCCGCCGGCCTCGTCGCGCGCGAGGAAGAGGAGGGCGATGGCCGCGCCGCCCGCCTGCGCCTCACGCCCGCCGGCCGCCGCAAGCGCGAGGAAGCAGCCCGCCGCGCCAACGCCGCCAATGCACGCCTGCTTCAAGGCTTCACCGACCGCGACATCGACGCCGTCGTCCGCTGGCTCTCCCACGCCGCGGCCATCACCGCGCCGCAGAGGCGCACCAGACAGAAAGAAAAAGCATGACCGACCCCATTCACACGGAATTGGTGAAGATCTCCGAAGCCAACGGCGTCATGGAAATCGTCTGGAACCGCCCGGACAAGAAGAACGCCCTCTCCAACGCGATGTATCGCGCCGCCACCGCAGCGCTGGCCCGCGCATCCGAAGACAAATCGATCCGCGTCGTCCTTATCGCCTCGGAAGGCGACAGCTTCACCTCCGGCAACGACCTCGCCGATTTCGCAGCCGCCGCCACGGGCGGAGAGGCCCCGGCAGCCCACGCCTTCATCGAAACGCTGATCCAGTTTCCCAAGCCCATCGTCGCCGCCGTGTCCGGTCTTGCGGTTGGCGTCGGCACGACCATGCTGCTGCACTGCGATCTCGTCTTCGCCGCCATTGATGCGAAACTGACGACGCCCTTCGTCAACCTGGCGCTCGTGCCCGAAGCCGCATCCTCTCTTTTGCTGCCCGCCCGCATCGGCCATGCCCGCGCCTTCGCAATGTTCGCGATGGGCGATGCCGTCACCGGCGCGCAAGCCGCCCAGCTCGGCCTCGCCAACGCCGCGCTCCCGAAAGAAGAGGTGCTCGCCGCCGCTCGCGAAGCCGCCGCCAAGCTGGCGCAACGTCCCATCGGCGCCGTCATGGCCGCCAAGAAACTCATGCGCGATGGCGAGCGGCTGCTTGCCCAGTCCCGCACGGAAGGCGCCATCTTCGCCGAACGCATGCGCAGCGCCGAAGCCATGGAAGCCTTCACCGCCTTCCGCGAAAAACGCGCGCCGGATTTCAGCAAACTCTGAACCGGAACGGCTGACCTAGCGGCGCTTGCCGCTTGCGTCACCGCGATTTTCCCGCCGCAATTATGCAACGGTCCCTCGCAACAATGCGGCGCGCGCGTGCGTTGATTTCGCTGGGGAACCGTTCACATTTGAATCAGACAATCAGTGCTGCCCGCCTCCCCGCGCAGCAAGCAGGAAAGCCGCTCCCTCCGACAAGAAGGCGGGGCAGGCGAAGCAGTAAAAGGGAGAAGCGCAGTGAAATATTCCTCGATCGTGGCCTCAGCCGTCTGCGCCATCGCACTGGCGCCCATGGCGGTTGCCCAGAACTCGTCGGTTTACACCCCGCCCAAGACCAGCTGGGGCGTCCCCGACATCCAGGGCATCTTCAGCAGCGCCTCGCTGACCAACCTGACGCGGCCACAGGGCACAAGCGGTCTGATCATTAGCGAGGAGGAGCGGCAGAAGCTCTTCAACAAGAACATCTACACGCGCGTTGCGAAGGAAGAAGCGGGGGATCAGCAGGCCGTTACATCAGGTAAGGAGAAGTTGGCGCTGCTGACGGATGCCAATCCGGATCGCGCCTATAATCGCTACTGGATGGATCCGGGCGCCGACCTCGGCAAGATCAACGGCCAATACCGCTCGTCCTGGATCATCGACCCACCTGATGGCCAGATCCCGTTTCTCAAGGCTCCGACGGGCGTCGGCGCACGTCTGCTTGAGTCAGCTTCGGCGGAAGAAGAGTTCAACGACTTCGGAAGCGACAATCCCGAAGATCGCAGCGCCGGCGAGCGTTGCATTGGCGGCTCCCTGATCGGGCCACCGCTCAACAACACGATGTACAACAATAACTTCCAGATCGTGCAGACGCCCGATCACGTGATGATCATGGCGGAGATGATGCACGATGTGCGGGTCATTTCCCTGAACGGCCAGCATACGCCCGGAGTGATCAAGAAATGGGGCGGTGACTCGGTGGGGCGCTACGAAGGCAATGCACTCGTCGTCGAAACCACGAATTTGGCCACCCAACAGAGAAGCCAGATCTCCGCCAAGGGCAAAGTGACGGAGCGTTTCTCACGTCAACAGGACGGCACGATCCTTTATGAGTTCACCGTCGAAGATCCCACCCTCTACAAGCAGGCCTGGAAAGGTGAGATGCCGTTGAATCCCGTGAAAGGCCTCTACGAATACGCCTGCCTCGAGGGCAATTACAGCATGTTCAACCTGCTGAACGGCGCCCGCGTCATGGAAAGAGAAGGCCGCAAGAACGGCGCACGCAAAGCCATCTTCGCCGGCATCGCGGACTCAGATGAATAGGCTGCGGCTCCAGGGAGAAGCGTAGTGAAACATTCGTCGATCATGGCCTCAGCCGTCTGCGCCATCGCCCTGGCGCCGATGGCGTTTGCCCAAAGCTCGTCAGCCTACAGCCCGCCGAAAACAAGCTGGGGCGTGCCGGACCTGCAGGGCTATTTCACCAGCGCGTCGCTCACGACCCTGCGCCGTCCGCCGGGGGTTTCTGGCCTCATCATCAGCCAGCAGGAAGCGGACACGATGTTCAATCGCAACATCTATACGCGCGTTGCGAAGGAGGAAGCGGGGGATCAGGAGGCCGTTACATCAGGCAAGGAGAAGCTGGGGCTGCTGACGGATGCCAACCCGGACCGCGCCTATAACCGCTACTGGATGGATCCAGGCTCGGGCATCGGCAAGATCAATGGCCAATACCGTTCGTCCTGGATCGTCGATCCGCCAGACGGACAGATCCCCTACATCAATCCTCCGAAGACCGGAATTTCCGCCCTGGCCTCCGAGGAAGAACAATACGCCGACCTCCCGAGCGACAACCCCGAGGATCGCGGCCTCGGAGAGCGCTGCGTTTACTTCGATCGCGGCGGGCCCGTCCTGACGAACTCGATGTACAACAACACCTACCAAATCGTGCAAAGCCCGACGCACGTGATGATCCTGACCGAACAGGCTCACGAAGCGCGCGTCATCGCGATCAACGGCAAGCACGGCCCCAGCGCTGTTCCCAAATGGGCGGGCGACTCGATCGGCTGGTATGAAGGCGACACGCTCGTCGTCGAAACCATCAACGCCATGCCCGCGCAGAAGAGCTACATCTCTGAGAAGGGCAAGCTGACGGAACGCTTCACGCGCGCGAAGGACGGCGAGATCATCTACCAGTTCACGGTCGAGGATCCGACCAAGTACAAGCAGCCATGGAAAGGCGAGATGCCGCTCAACGTGGCGAGGGAGCCGCTCTACGAATATGCGTGCCACGAAGGCAATTACAGCATGTTCAACCTGCTGTCCGGCGCCCGCTCGTTCGAGCGCGAAGGCCGCAAGAACGGCGCGCGCAAAGCCATCTTCGCCGGCGTCGCTGAGGCGGACGAATAGGCCTGCGCCTGGTCCGCGAGCGCGAGCAATGCCCCTCCGTCCCGATGCTCCTCATCGATCCATCTTCGCTTCGCCGTGCGCGTAGGAGGAAAGCCTTTACGCATCGTTGAGATTTCCTCCTCCAACGCATCGCGTTGGGGGGGGTATCGGCGCGTCTTCGCGCCGAGACAGAAGGGGCTCCGCGCAACCGCGCGCACCGCTCTTCAACGCTTCGAGTGCCAATTGGCCATCGACTAGAGCAAACTCAGTGACAGCTGAATCCGGGGGATTCCCGATTTGGGCGGGTTGTGATTCCGTTTGTGTTGGCCAGACAGGATGCCGGCGGACATGACCCGAGCGCTGTCGATGGATTTGCGTGAGCGGGCGATGGCCCGTCTCGAGAAGGGTGAGACGTGTCGCCAGGTGGCGGCGACGCCGCAGGTTGGCGTCTCATCAGTGGTGAAGTGGTCTCAGCGCAAGCGGAGACCGGGAGCTGTGCGCCGAAGAAGCCGCCGGGTCCAAAGCCGTACGTACTGAAGGAGAAGCAGCGGGATTACATCCGCATGCGCTTGCGTGATGAGCCGCACGCAATGCTGCGTGCGATCCAGCTTGAGCTGGCCGAGCGCGGCACGAAGGTGAGTTACGGGGCGGTCTGGAACTTCGTCCACGCCGACGGCCTGAGTTTCAAAAAAAACAGCCATCGCCGATGAGCGGCTGCGTCCTGATGTTGTAAGGCGGCGCAAGCGTTGGCGCTCGATACAGGCCTGGATCGATCCTGACCGGCTGGTCTTCATCGACGAGACCTGGGTGAAGACCAACATGGCGCCCTTGCGGGGCTGGAGCACGAAGGGCAAGCGCCTCCACGGCTATGCGCCCCATCGTCAGTGGAAGACCTCGACCTTCCTCGCCGGCCTGCGTAGGCATGCCATCACCGCCCCCTTCGTTTTCGAAGGCCCCATCAACGGCGAGATCTTCAAGACCTATGTGGCCGACGTCCTCGTGCCGACCTTGCGGCCTGGCGACATCGTCGTGATGGACAATCTGGGCAGCCACAAAGGCCGGGCCATCCGCGAGTTGGTGCGCAAGGCCGGCGCAAGGGTGTGGTTCCTGCCGCCCTACAGCCCCGACCTCAACCCGATCGAGCAGGTCTTCGCCAAGCTCAAAAGGCCGCCCTTGCGGACGGCCTTTCCAGAATTCTTCAGATGACTGCAATCAACTGCCGGAGGACGTCGGATCGGCCATCGGGTCCTGCGCGTGTTTCACGGCGCCTTCGAAGATCGCGTTGGGCTCGATCGCCAGCGAGGCGTGGAAGATGTCGCCGCGAACCTTGGCGCCCGTGCAGAGCTGGACCTTGCGGCCGCGGATACGGCCCTCGACCGTGCCGCGAACGACCACCGACTCGGCGACAACTTCGCCCTTGACCGCGCCGGTCTCGCCGACCGTCAGCGCCGAAGCGCGGACGTCGCCCTCGATCTGGCCGTTGATGTCGATCTCGCCCTGGCTGACGATCGTGCCGGTCATCTTCACATCGGCGGAGATGATAGACGGGCCCGAGCGGGCCATCGCGGCGGGGCGCTTTGGAGCGTCGTTGAGAACTGGCTTCGGCGCCGGCGCGAGCGGCGGGGGAGCTTCAGGTGTCTTGCCCTTAGTGAACATGCTTGCCAGCCCTTAGGAATTTGATCGGATCGTATGACTTGCCGCGAAAATATATCTCGTAATGAAGGTGGGGTCCCGTGCTTCTTCCAGTGGATCCCATTGTCCCCAATTTCTGGCCAATCCCGATGGGCGAGCCAGCTTTCACCGTAATCGAGTTGAGGTGGCCGTAGCGGGTGCGGAAACCGCCGCCATGGTCAACTTCGACCACCCGGCCATAACCGCCCTTGACCCCAGCGAACGTCACCGTCCCCGGCGCCGTCGCAATGATCGGCGCGCCATAATACGCTGCAAGATCGGCGCCCTCGTGGAATGCGGTCTTCCGGTTGAACGGGTCGGTCCGGTAGCCGAAGGCCGAGGTTTCCCGGAAGTCGACATCGACCGGCGAGCCCAAGGGCAGGGCGTGAATCGCATTCTCGTACTGCTGGGCTTCCTGCAGGCGGGCCTCGACCTCGTAGATCCGGCGCTTGAACGGGTCAGCCTCATGGGCCGCGGCGGCGGCTGCGGAGCTGGTTAGGTTCACTTCGACCAGCGGACCGCCAACCCCTTGCTGGTCCAGCACGCGGGCGGCGGAAACACCTGTCAGGCGGATAATGCCCCGCGCGCTCTCGGAGCGGCGGACGGCCTCGTCCTCGAATGCATCGAGGAAGGTTGCCTGTTCGGTGATCAGTTCGTCGGTGCGGGCGCGAAAGCTCGAGGTATCGTTGGCGGCCGAGGCCGCTCCCTCTGGTCGGCTCTGGCGGGGGTCGCCTTCCTCGATGGTCGAGTCGATCAGCAGCGAAGCGTTCTGGCCGGAGAGGGCGATCGCCGACGCCGTATCCTGGCCTTGCAGGCTGGCAAGCAGGCGCTTGAGCGTTGCGTGACGGTCTTCGGCCTCATTGATCGACTTGTTGAAATCGGACGTCCGGGTCTCGAGCAGGGTAAGGGCGGTCTGCTCGGCGGCCTTGGCCTGACGCAGTTCACGCTCGAGACGGGCCGTCTTGCGGTCGGACGAGCCGCCCTGGATGTCGATGCTGGGCCCGCGCAGGAGCACGGCCACGGTCGCAAACAGGCACCAGCCAACGATCAGAGTCGCGCCGCCAGCCATCATCGCCTGACGCCACGGCGATATAGAAACGTACCGCACGGAGCCGCCGCTGCGGTGGTAAATCTGTCTTTCCGGGAATGCCTTTTCGAAGAACGCTTTCGTCTTCGATTTCAGGTGCTTGACCGCCATTTACAGTGCCCGATCAATTTCTCTACGCGCCAAGCCCCGCGTTGCCCCGCTGGATGTTGCCCGGCGGTCACATGGATAACTCAGAAATTCGCGCACGCGAACCCCTATGCACTGCTTTTTCGCCTACCTTTGCAGGGTGCATTTAAGCAGCCGTGAATCTACTTAAAACGCCGATAATTGGGTTAACGAAGCGCTGCCAGTTCTGCCTCGACGCGCTCGACATGACCCGGCACGCGGACGTTTCGCCACACCCGCCGAATCAAGCCCTCAGGATCGATCAGGAAGGTCGACCGGACGATGCCCATGAATCGGTTTCCGTAGAGCTGCTTTTCCTGCCAGACGCCGTAGGCGTTGCAGACCGCGCCATCCTCGTCGGCCCCCAGCCGGACCTTCAGCTTGTACTTAGCGATGAACGCCTTGTGATCGGTCAGGCTGTCACGCGAAACGCCCAGTACGGCCGCTCCCTTCCGCGTGAATTTCGCCTGCTCCTCGCTGAACGCCACGGCCTCCCGTGTGCAGGTTTCCGTATCGTCCTTGGGGTAAAAGAACAGGATGAGATGCTTGCCGGCATACTCGGACAGCTTCGCAGGCCCGCCTCTGCTGGTTGGCAGCTCAAATGCGGGCGCCCGGTCGCCGGGCTTCAGAGGCTGTGTCACAATCAGTCCGTAATGTTGTGGTTGGTAAGAGTGTCCGAAGTGTACCGTCTTTCAGCTGACTCAGTGAAGCTGCGGTTTTCGCGAGGCTGGAAGCAGGGAGCTATGCTTTGAGGATTTCCCCAAAGCTCCTTATCATCGAGATTTTCGCGTTCGTCGTTTTCGCGATTCTGGCCTCCGCCGGCTTTCTGGCGTGGCGCCTGTCGCAGGGACCGATCGACCTCGAAATGATCCGCCCGCAGGTCGAGCGTTCGCTCAGCGATGCGCGCGGCGGCATGCCCGTTAAAATCGAGAATCTTGTCCTTGAATGGGTGCGCGACCGTGGCCGGGTCGAGGCCATCGCCAAGGGCTTCACCGCGATGGACAAGACCAATCACGTCGCCTTCCGCGCCGAGCGCGCGATGATCGCGTTCGACGCCGGCGCCCTGGTCAGCGCGAAATTCAAGACCCGCCAGCTCCGGCTCGAGAACGGCACGGCCTCTGTCGTTCGCTCGAAGGACGGCGTCTGGACCTTGGCCGACATCGTGCTCGCACGTGAGCCTGACGCCAGTGACAAGCCGTTCGACCCCATCCGCGACCTCAACTGGACCACGCTCGCCACGCCGCTGCGCGCGCTGATCTCGGCTGGCGATTTCGAGCAGGTCGAACTCGCCAACTTCCGGCTCAACATCGACGACCAGAAGTCCGGCACGAAATGGAGCGCCAATCCCGTCGCAGGAAACTGGAGCGCGAAGAAGGATGGCGTCGCGATCAACCTGGACGCCACACTGGTCGACGCGTTGGCGGGCGAGCCCAACGCCATCAAGATCGCCATCGTTTCCGATGGAGACGTGACGCGCGCCGCCGGCAAGCTGACGTTGCAGGGCGTCGATCCGATGTCGATCGCGAAGATGTTCGGTTACACAGGCGACGGCTTCTCCTCAGGCAAGCCAGCCAGCGCGACCTTCTCGGTCGCCGCCACCGAGAAGGGCGGGCTGCAGAGCACAAAGCTGTCGCTGGCGGATGTCACAGGAAGCGGTCACTTCGCAGACCAGACCATCATGGTTCGCGATCTCGCCTTCGACGCCGCTTACGATCCAGCTACGAAGCAGATCACGCTGGAAAAGCTGAAGATTGATTCCGATCGGCTCTCCGGGGAGTTCAGCGGATCTATGGATGCCAGCGCGATCATGCGCGGCGACACGAAAAGCCCGACGCCATTCAAGCTGGCGGGAACAGGCTTCACGCTAGGCTTCACGCCCGTGTTCGAAGCGCCATGGCAGTTCGCGTCCGCGGAAATCGAGGCGAGCCTGGCGCCTGATGCGCGTCGCGTCACGGTCACGAGCTTGAAGGCTGTCACGGGAGGTCTCGACGCCGTTGCTTCGGGCGAAGTCTGGCTTGAAGGCGAGGGCGACGCCCAGCAGCTCGGCGTGAAAGGCACGGCCGTCGGCACGGGCAATATCACGCCGCAGCAGGTCGTCGACTTCTGGCCGGTCAATCTCGGCGCGGGCGCGCGTCTGTGGGTGCGCGACCGCATTCCGACGGGCAAGGCCACCAAGGCTGTCCTGAACATGAATTGGCCGCCCAGTGCGAACTCCAAAGGCTTCCTGCCTGACGAAAACCTCGCACTCGAATTCACGGTCGAGGACGCCAGCGTCATCTTCCTAGAAGACTTCCCGCCCGTAACCGGCGTTTCCGGCGTCGGTCATCTCAAGGGCAACAGCCTCACGATCGACGTATCGGGCGGCAAGCTCGACACGTGGCAGGTCGATGAAGGCCAGATCATCCTGCCTCGTTTCTCGCCCGCCGGCGCCATCATGGACGTCAAGGTTTCAGGGCGCGGCGCATTGCCGGATATGATGCGCGTACTCGACCGCACCAACCTCAAGGTGGGGTCGCGCTATGGACTGATGATCGACCAGATGACCGGCACGGGCAGCGTCGATGTGCACGTCCAGCATCCGATGCTTGACGATGTCCCGCCCGAGAAGGAGCTGTTTTCCGTCACGGGCGGCTTCGTCTCCGCGTCTGCTCCCGATCTTGTTGGCGATTTCGGTCTTGCCAATTCCAATGTCAATTTCGAACTCGACCAGAACGGCATCACGGTCGCTGGCAGCGGCAATTTCGGCCCGGCGCCGGTCAGTTTCGAGTGGAAGGAAAGAACAGACGCCAGGTCGCATGAAACGGAATCTCAGCTCACCGCGAAGGCTCGCGCAACGCCGGACTTGCTGAACGCTTTCGGCGTGGCCGCGCGCAATATCATCCAGGGCGAAGCCGCGGTCGAACTGACCGCCTCGGGTCCCGGCGGCCGCGACTTCACAGCGATCACCGCGAGCGTCGACCTCACGCATTCGCAACTTGACCTGGCTGAGTTCGGCTGGACGAAGAAATACGACGCGCCGGCCAAGGGCACGTTCCGGTATGGCAAAGGCAATGAAGGCGCAATCCTCACCGGCGACATTCGCGCTGATGGCCTCGAACTGGTCGGCGAGGGGCGTATGGACAGCGCCGGTGTTTTCCAGACAGCCGATATCGAGCGGCTGTTTTCACGCGACCGAGTTGACTTGCACGGAATGCTGCGCCGGCGTCAGGATGGCGGTTACAAACTTGTTCTCAACGGGCCGTTCTTCGATGCGAGTCCGTGGATGGACGCGATGCTCAACATGACGGGTGACGCGGCGAAGTCTTCGAACAGCGCTGCGGACGGTCCCAGCGATCCTGGTCCTGTCTTTGATGTGCAGCTCAATGCCGATCGCCTGCGCGTGCGCGAGAGCGCCGAGATCGGCGACGCCAAGGTCGCGCTCATGCTCGACAATGACGGGCCGCGTAGCGGAACGATCACGGGGCAGATCTCGCGCGGCAAGAAACTCAACATCGCCATCAGTACGGTCGATGGCGCGCGCAAGATATTGGCGAAGATGGACGATGCCGGGTTCGGCGCCCGCGTGCTGCTGAAGGCGGACTACCTGGTTGGCGGAAAGCTGAATTTCGACGGCACGTTCAAGGGCGCGACTGGCGAGGCGCTTGTCACAATGAGCGATGTTCGCCTCAAGGATGCGCCGCTGGTGGCGCAGCTCTTTTCCATCGCCTCGCTGCAGGGTCTGGCCGACGTTCTTTCAGGCGAGGGGGTCCTGTTCTCGGATGTCTATGCGCCTGTGAAGTTCGTTGGCGGTCGCATTGATCTTCCTGGCCTGCGCGCGTCTGGCTCGGCCTTGGGTATTACCGCGCGAGGCTGGATCGCGCCGGAAGACAGCGAACTGGCGCTCGATGGCGTGCTTGCACCGTCCTTTATCGGCGTCAACTCGGTTCTTGGCGCACTGCCCGTCATCGGCGATCTGTTCGTCTCGCGTCAGGGCGAGGGCATGTTCGCGCCGACCTATTCCGTGCGGGGCACGTTCTCGCGCGCTCGCATCTCGATCAACCCGATCGCCGCGCTGACGCCTGGCGTGCTGCGCCAGATATTCGAGAATCCGTCGGTTCCTCCCCTGGCGTCGATCCCGAGCCGGCGAAACCACAGGCCCAGAACCGCTAGCTGAAAAGCCAATGGCCCGCTCGTGAAAGCGGGCCGCTGCGATTGCTTCTGAAGCTTCGATCAGCCTTCAGCCATCTTCTTCATGTTGGCAAGCGCGCCTTCGAACTGCGTCCTGAGGCGCTTCAAGTCGGCGTCGACCGCGGCCTAATCGGCCTTGTCCGACTGGTCCTGCACCAACGTGCAATAGATCTTGGATGTCGTCGGCGTCACTGGCCGGACTTCCATGAAGCCGTGGTAGAGATTGCGCCACTTTACTTCGACGTTGGGCTGCGTGTAGCCGTAACCGAATTCAGATTTCGCGGTCATGACGTCGGTGACGCGTCCGGCGATCACGCGCACGGCGCCGCCTTCGCCGGAGCCCGGCTTAATTTCGCAGGGCCCTTCGCGGCCCTCAGCAATCCAGCTCTTGATGCCGCAACAATCTGCGCCGACCTTGGCCCAGACTTCAGCGGCCGGCTTGTTGACCTCGATCGACATCGGGATCGAGACATAGTTGGGGTCCTTGGCCCAGGCCACGCCGGCCATCCCGGCTGCGCCGATGGCGCATGCCGCCAGCGTTGAAATCATTCTCAGGATGTCCTCACCCTTTTTCCCGAATTCGCGGTGTTGAGAGAAATGATCTCACGGAGACGTAAAGCGTCAGCGGGTTCTTCAGCCCGCAAGGGGCGTGGAAGCGTCGAACCACCATTTGCCGGGAGGTGGACTGGAGCGGGTAGAGGGAATCGAACCCTCGTATTCAGCTTGGAAGGCTGCTGCTCTACCATTGAGCTATACCCGCGAGCCGGGCTGCCGTTACGCGAAAACGCGCCGGAAGTCTATCGGCTGTCGGCGTCCAGATCAGCCCGGACGGCGGCAAAGACGTTGTGGAACATTTCCTCGGTCAGCCGGCCAGTATTCGTGTTGTACCGGCTGCAATGATAGCTGTCGTGCAGGGTCACGGGCCCGTTCGGTCCGGTCAGCACATAGCGGCGGGCGTGCCCAAAAACGGCAGTTGAGGGTTTGGCCCCCAGGGCGCGTACCGCGCTGTCATGGGCGATCCGGCCCAGCGCCACCATCACCTTCAGGTTGGGCATCCGGGCGATCCGGGTGATCAGGAATTGCCGGCAGGTGACGATCTCGGCGCCGGTCGGCTTGTTCTCCGGCGGCACGCAGCGGACGGCGTTGGAAATCAGCGCATCGGTCAGCTTCAGCCCGTCATCCGGCCGCGCCTTGAACCTGTCGTTCGAGAATCCGAACTTCGCCAGCGTCGAATAGAGGAGGTCGCCGGCATAGTCGCCGGTGAATGGCCGCCCGGTTCGGTTGGCACCCTGCAGGCCGGGTGCGAGGCCCACTATCATCAGCCGCCCCGACGTGTCCCCGAACGAAGGAACTGGCGCGTTGAACCAGTCGGGATGGGTCTTGGCATTGGCTGTACGGAAGTCGAAGAGGCGAGGGCAGAGGGGGCAATCGAGCGGCGCTTCTGGCGCTGCTGCGGGATTTCCCTTCGGCATCAGTCCTCCTCGTCGTTGTCCTCGTCACTGACCCCGGCAGTCGCCGTGGCCATCTGCATCTGCGGCTGCCTTGGCGGACGTCCTACCAGCTCAGCCAGGTCCGCCAGCTCGATGAAAGTATCCGCAGCCCGCCTCAGCTCGTCCGCGATCATGGGAGGCGAAGTCTTCACCGTCGACACCACCGAAACCCTGACCCCCCTTTCCTGCACCGCCTGCACCAGCCGGGTCAAATCCCCATCGCCCGAGAACAGGACCACATGGTCGACGTGCGCCGCCAGGCCGAGCATGTCGACCGTGATCTCGACGTCCATGTCGCCCTTGACCCTCCGCCTGCCGGATGAGTCGGTGAACTCCTTGGCTGCCTTGGTGACGACCTTGAACCCGTTGTACTGCAGCCAGTCGACCAGCGGTCGGATGGGCGAATAGTCGTCGTTTTCGATCAGGGCGGTGTAATAGTAAGCGCGGATCAGCTGGCCCCGGCGCCGGAACTCGTCCAGCAGCTTGCGGTAATCGACCTCGACGCCAAGGGTCTTGCCCGCCGAATAGAGATTCGCCCCGTCGATGAATAGCGCCAGACGTTCGGACTTGTAGAAGGCCATGCTTGCTCCCCTCTATCGGCCCCCGCTGGGCCGGACGTCCCGGCCTTACAGCCCCCAAGGTCCATATTGAGCGGCGCGGTCCTGCGGCAATGGCGGCCCGGACGAGCATTTTGCAGCCAAAACGCTGGTAAAAGCAGCCTGCAAGGTCCATGTTGCATCCGCGAACCCCTTCCTGTAGGGAGGGCGGTTCCCACAGGAGACTCGTATGGCCCGCGTGACGGTTGAAGACTGCGTGGAAAAGGTCCCGAACCGCTTCCAGCTGGTGCTCCTTGCGGCGCATCGCGCCCGCGTGATCCGTCAGGGCGCCCCTATCACGATCGACCGCGACAACGACAAGGACCCGGTTGTGGCGCTTCGCGAGATCGCGGACGAGACGATCGATCTCGAAACCATCCGCGACAGTCTCGTCGCCGAGCTGCAGCAAGTCCGTCCCGGCGAGGAAGCCGAGAAGGAAGCCGACAAGAAGGCGCTCGCTGCCGCCCCCGCTTCTTCGGAAGAAGAAGTCCTCAAGGCTTACCAGGTGGAGCTGGAGTCGGCGCGCGAAGAGCGCTTCTAAGGGGCATGCATGGGGCAACCGTCTAACGTCGCCCTTTTCAAGAAGCCGGATGCCGCCGCACCCGCCGCCAAGCCCCGGCGGAAATTCCTGCGTCAGAACGAGCTGGTTGATCTCGTAAAGAGCTACCAGCCGGACGCCGACGAAGACGAACTCAACAAGGCCTATGTTTACGCCGTGATGAAACACGGCCAGCAGATGCGCCATTCCGGCGACCCATATTTCGCGCATCCGGTTGCCGTCGCTGGTCTTCTCACCGACCTGAAGATGGACCAGTCCACGATCATCGCTGGCCTGCTTCACGACGTGGTCGAGGACTGCAATGTTTCCGTCGCCGAGATCCGCGAGATGTTCGGCAAGGATGTCGCCGAGCTGGTCGATGGTGTGACCAAGCTGCCCAAGGCCAAGGAAGGCCAGCCGGTTCCGCGGGCGCTGCAACAGGCGGAGAATTTCCAGAAATTCATCCTCGCCACGACGAAGGATATCCGCGTCCTGCTCGTGAAGCTGGCTGATCGGCTGCACAACATGCGCACGATCGAGTTCATGCCGACGGAAGAGTCTCGCCTGCGGGTCTCCCGCGAAACGCTCGACATCTACGCGCCGCTCGCGCGCCGCGTCGGTCTGTCGATCTTTGCTGGCGAGCTGGAAGACCTCGCATTCCGGCAAGTGAACCCGGTCGCCTATTCCGCCATCGTGAAGCGCCTCGAGGAGCTGGTGTCGGACGACACGTCGGTCCTCGACCGAATTCGTTCCGATCTCGACACCGTCATGCTGGCGCGCGGCGTGCGTGGCGAACTGCAAGGCAGGATGAAGCGTCCCTACTCGATCTGGAGAAAGCTCGAGAACAAGTCGATTTCGTTCAAGGATCTCGGCGACGTCTTCGCGTACCGCCTGATCGTAGGCACTACGGAAGATTGCTATCAGGCGCTCGGCGCCGCGCACCAGCAATGGGCGGCGCTGTCAGAGAAGTTCAAGGACTATATTTCCGTCCCGAAGCCGAACGGCTATCGTTCCATTCACACGACTTTTCTCGGGCCAGGTAACCGCCGCGTCGAGCTGCAGATCCGCACGAAGGATATGGAAGCCGTTGCCGAGCGGGGCGTTGCTGCGCACTGGAAATACAAGAATTCGCAGTACGGCTTCGACGCCGAAGCCGCGCGCGAGGCTGGCCTCGACGCCGAGGGCGAGCTTGTTGAATTCGCCGATATGCTGAAGCACGGCTCCAGCCCCGAGGAGTTCCTTGAGCACGCCAAGCTGCAGATGTATCGCGATAGCGTCTTCGTCTTCTCGCCAAAGGGCCAGCTCGTCCGCCTGCCGGCCGGCGCGACGCCGCTCGACTTCGCTTACGCCGTGCATACCGAGATCGGCGACACCACGGTTGGCGCGCGCATCAACGGGCAGGAGCGGCCATTGCGAACTGTCCTGGAGAATGGCGACACCGTGGAAATTCTGCGCGGTACGCGTCCCGCCGCCCAGCCGCACTGGGAAAGCCTAGCCGTCACCGGACGCGCGCGTTCCGCCATACGTCGTCTCACCCGCACGGCTGAGCGCGGCGAATTCATCGCGATCGGCCACCGCCTGATCGAGCACGCTCTGCGCCGCATCGGCCTTGATCCGGCGGAGGTCGACGAGAACGAGATGACCGAGCGGACCGGCTTCGAGAAAATTGACGGGCTGGCCGAGGCTGTGGGCCGTGGGCGCCTTTCGACTGCTGACATGCTGGAGAAAGCCTTCCCCGGCCTTGATGACCCCGGTCGCCACACGACGGCCAGTCCCGACGTCGAAGGCCCAAGCCTTGTTGCGGGCGGAGAGATGACGGCAGGCGTCACCATGCATCTCGCCGAATGCTGCTCGCCGCTGCCTGGAGATCGGATTGTCGGCGTGTTGATCCCTGACAGGGGGATCGAGGTCCATGTGATCGATTGCGCGCGTCTGGCTGACTATGAGGATCAGGCCGATCGCTGGTTGGATCTGCGCTGGAAACCCAAAGGCGATTCCGACGTGCTCGCCGTCGGACGCATCCACGTCACGACAGCCAACCGTCGGGGTGCGCTGGCCCTCCTCGCCAAAACCGTTTCGGATGCGCAGGGCAATATCATCAACGTGAAGACGCTCAAACGCTCGCCCGACTTCTTCGACTTCGAGTTCGATGTCGAAGTGGAAGACAGCCGACGTCTCACTCAGATCGTCGCCGCGCTGCGGGCGCTCGCCGTCGTGGATTCAGCAGAACGCGTGAAGGGGTAGATATGCGCTGGATGGTCGGTATCGCCGCCTTGATCGTTGCCGCCTGCGCGCCGGTAACAGGCTCCGCCACGCCGCCGACGCCGGCGCCGGCGCCGCAGCAGGTTGTGCAGAAGCTGACGCCTGCGGCTGACGAGGCGGGGTGCCGATCGCAGAATGGCAGTTGGGCGCCGATCTGCCGGATGCAGCGACCAGCCTGTGTTCTGAGCTTCTCCGACGCTGGCAAATCATGCACCGACAGCGACCAGTGCCAGGGCGCCTGCTATGCCGATGCGGCCGGCGGCGCCTCACAAGCTGGGACATACGTGACGGGCAAGTGCGCCACGAACAGCAATCCCTGCGGCTGCAACGCACGTGTCGAAGATGGCAAGGCGTCGCCCGTACTTTGCGTAGACTAGACAAAAACCGGCTGAATTATTGTGAATCCGTCTTCGTGGCGATCAATCCGTTGAGCGCTGTCACCGAAACCGCTAGAGCGGGCGCATGAAAACCGAAGACGTTCTTGAAGAATTCCGCAAGGTAGGCGCGCTGCTGGAGGGCCACTTCATCCTTTCATCCGGCCGTCGCAGCCCGGTCTTCCTGCAGAAGGCGCTGGTCTTCTCGCATCCGAAGACGACTGAACGCCTCTGCGCCGCGCTGGCCCGCAAGCTGGAAGCGGATTTCGGCAAGATTGACATTGTTGTCGGCCCTGCCGTCGGCGGCCTCATTCCAGGATATGAAACCGCGCGCGCTCTCGGTTGCCGGTCGATCTATACCGAGCGCGAAGGCGGCGTGATGAGCCTGCGCCGGGGTTTCACCGTCGATCCAGCGGATCGCGTCGTCATTGTGGAAGACATCGTCACCACGGGTATCTCGATGCGCGAGACCCTTGAGGCGCTGAAGACGGCCGGCGCCAACGTCATCGGCGCGGCTTGCATTGTTGATCGCGCGAATGGCAAGGCCGATGTCGGCGGCCTGAAGCTCGTCTCGCTCGCCGCAGTCGACTTTCCAGATTACGACGCCAACGACCTCCCGCCGGACCTCGCGAAGCTGCCGGCTATCAAGCCGGGCAGCAGGGGGCTGAAGTGACCGCTCGCCAGTTCTTCCGCCGGAACAGGATCGTCTTTCTGATCGTTGCCGCGCTGTTGCTGGTTTACTCCAAAGGCGTGCAGCTGACCCAGCTGTCCGGCGTGCCCTACATTAAAGAGGGCGCATTCGTGGTGGTGCTCGCCATTCTGCTGTGGCTGGCCTTCAGCATGTTCAACGCCATGTCTTCCGCCATCAAGGCGCAGCGAAAGTCAGTGGGAAGCGCAGCGGAATGACGCTTGTCCGTGCGCGCCTCGGTTTGAACATCGATCACGTCGCAACCATCCGCAACGCGCGAGGCGGCGCGCATCCCGATCCGGCCAAGGCCGCCGCCCTTGCGCAGGCCGCTGGCGCCGATGGCATCACGCTTCACCTGCGCGAGGATCGCCGCCATATCCGCGACCATGACCTCGAAGCCGTCCGCAGAGCTTCGAAACTTCCGATCAATCTGGAAATGGCGACGACGGAAGAGATGCTTGCCATTGCCTTGGGCTTCCGCCCGCACGCTGCCTGTCTTGTGCCTGAAAAGCGCGAGGAACGCACAACTGAAGGTGGCCTCGACGTGGCCCGCCTCCATGATCAGGTCGAGCCCTTCGTGCAGAGGCTGCGCGACGCCGGCATTCGCGTCTCGCTCTTCATCGAGCCAAGCAAGGTTCAAGTGGCGGTCGCCGAAGCCATGGGCGCACCTGTCGTCGAACTCCACACCGGCAAATACGTCGAGCTTGTCTTCGCTGGCGACAAATCCGGCGCAGCGGCGGAACTCAAACGCTTGCAGGAAGCCGCCGAGCATGGTCATGCCAAAGGCGTCGAAATCCATGTCGGCCACGGCCTGACCTACAACACGGTTCGCCCCGTTGCGGCGATCCCCGAAGTTCGTGAACTAAATATTGGCCACTTCATCATGGGCGAGGCGCTGTTCGTTGGGTTGGAAGCTGCGGTGAAGCGGATGCGGCAAGAGATCGATATCGCGCGCGGTCCCGCATGATCATCGGGCTCGGCCAGGACATGTGCGATATTCGGCGCATAGAGAAGTCGCTCGAAAGATTCGGCGACCGCTTCACGCAACGTGTCTTCACCGAGGTCGAGCGCCGTACCGCCGATCGCCGCAAGGAACGCGCCGCCACCTACGCCAAGCGGTTCGCCGCCAAGGAGGCCTGCGCCAAGGCGCTCGGCACCGGCGTGCCCCGCCGCGGCGTCCACTGGCAGCATATGAGCGTCGTGAACCTGCCGACCGGCAAGCCCACCTTCGCGCTCAGCGGCGGTGCTGCCGAACGCCTCGCTAAGCTCACGCCGCCCGGCATGACCTGCGTCATTCACCTCACGATCACGGATGAATTCCCCTACGCGCAGGCGCAGGTCATCATCGAGGCGCTGCCGGCCGGATTGCAGACGTGACGCGCCCTAACTCCAGCCATACCGGGAAGCGCCGCCGCAATCGCGCGCGCGGATCTGAAGGCGCACCCAGTCTGAGTTCTGAAAAGCGCGAAGCCTGCGAAACCGCGATCGGCTATCGCTTCAAGGACCCGCTGCTCCTCGATCGCGCGATGACCCATCGCAGCGCCACGCAGGGCAGATCGACCGCGTGGAGCAATGAGCGCCTCGAATTTCTGGGCGACCGCGTTCTTGGCCTGATCGTCGTTGAAGCCCTGATGCTGCGATTCCCCGATCTTCGCGAAGGTGATCTCGCCCCGCGCCTAAACGCGCTGGTCAGCCGCGACACCTGCGCGGTTATCGGCTCGGATCTGGGCCTCGGCCAATATCTGATCGTCGACCATTCCGAGCGTGCTACGGGTGGACCGACCAAGCGGTCGCTTCTTGCCAACGCAGCGGAAGCCCTGATCGGGGCTGTCTATCTCGATGGCGGCCTGAAGGCGGCTGAGAAATTCATTCTCAAGCATTGGGCCGCGCTGCTGAAGGCCAGCCACGACAAGCCGCGCGATCCCAAGTCCGCGCTGCAGGAATGGGCGCAGGGCGAGGGATTGCCGACACCGTCTTACCGCCACGACGCCCGCGAGGGGCCTGATCATGCCCCTGTCTTCACGGCCACGGTGCTGATACAGGGCCACGATCCTGTCTCGGGCTCTGGCGCCTCGAAGCAACATGCCGAGCGGGATGCAGCTCAGAAAATGCTGGCCGCCATCGGAGTTCAATCATGACCGACACCCGCGCCGGCTTCACCGCAATTATCGGAGCGCCCAACGCCGGCAAGTCCACGCTGGTGAACCGCCTCGTGGGGTCGAAGGTCTCGATCGTCACGCACAAGGTGCAGACGACCCGTTTCCCCATTCGAGGCGTGATGATGCGCGATAATTCGCAAGTTGTCCTCGTTGATACACCCGGCATTTTTGCACCCAAGCGCCGGCTGGACCGCGCCATGGTGCGGTCTGCTTGGGAAGGGGCAGGCGATGCTGACGCAATCGTCCACCTCATCGACGCCCGGCATTGGACCGGCGCCGCGACCCAGATTGAGGGTGCTGGCGAATATGAAGGGCCGGACGAAGACTCCGCGATCATCTCTCGCCTCAAGGAGATCGGCGCGAAGGCTATTCTGGCGCTCAACAAGATCGACCTTGTCGAGCGCCCGGCGCTGTTAGCCGCGGCAAAGACATTGTTCGACACCGGCGTCTATTCGGACGTGGTCATGATCTCAGGCCTGAACGGCGATGGCGTCGATCAGCTTGCAGACCTTGTCGCCTCGCGCATGCCGGAAAGTCCCTATCTGTTCCCGGAAGACCAGTCCGCAGACATTCCGGTTCGTCTCCTCGCCGCGGAAGTCACGCGCGAGAAGTTGATGCTGCGCCTGCATCAGGAAATCCCGTACCAGCTCACCGTCGAGACAGAGGCATGGGAAAAACACGGCAATGGTGCGGTGAAGATACAGCAGATGATCCACGTCTCGCGTGAGGGTCATCGCAGCATCGTGCTCGGCAAGGGTGGCCAGACCATCAAGGAGATCGGTATGGCGGCCCGCAAAGAACTGACCGAAATCCTTGGCCGGCCCGTGCATCTTTTTCTTCGCGTGAAGGTGTCGGAACGCTGGCAGGACAACCGCGAACGCTACTCGGCTATCGGCCTGGAGTTCGACGTTTAACAAAACCTTGCCACACGACCCGTAATTGCTCCGAACAAGCTGAACGGACCTTAGTACGTCCGCGCTAAACTCATGTTTGTCAGACGGGGCAAATGATGACTCGCACCAACACCAGGCCAGGAGTGTCGCGCATTGCGGACCTGCGCGCTGGCTTGCGTTCGTCATCCGAAAAGCCGCGCTTCGAGAAAGCGCCGCCGCAGCCGAGGAAGAAGCAAGCCGAGGCCGAAACGATCGATGATCGCGCCGAGAAAGCCGAACGCCAGGCGCAGGTGCAACACACAACATCGCTGCTGACGGGCAAAAGCTCCAACAAGCCCTACGTGCGCAAGGGTGAGCGCGCCGAGAGAAAAGGCACGGTGCTGGGCCTGCTGTTCCAGATGATCATCGTGATGGCCGCCGCCGTCGGCATCGCTTACGCGATCGATCCGACGGTGATTCCACACGAATGGATCGAAAAGGGCCAAGGGTATTTCAGCCAGGCCCGGCAACAGATCGAAATCTGGATAGACGCCTAGACCTTGGCAGGCTTGGTCAGAACAAACTGACCCACATCGATGCGACCCGTGTTGAAGCCCGCTTCGCAATAGGCGAGATAATATAGCCAGAGCCTCCGGAAGCTGTCGTCAAACTTCCCGCCGCGAATCTTGTCCCACGACAGATCGAAGCGCTTCGCCCATTCGTGTAGCGTGCGCGCGTAAGACTTTCCGAACATCGCATCCGTCGCGAAAGTCATTCCTGCGCGCTCGGTCTCTTCCCTGAGCTTGCCGACTGAAGGCAGCAGGCCGCCGGGAAATATGTAATGCTGAATAAAATCCGCGCGCCGCAGGTATTCGTCGAAATACTTGTCGTCGATCGTGATGATCTGCAGCGCGGCTCGCCCGCCGGGTTTCAGCACTTCGGCGATCTTGCTGAAATAGCTGGGCCAATAAGACATGCCCACAGCCTCGAACATCTCGATGGACGCCACGGCGTCGAACTGTCCTGTCACATCGCGATAGTCGCGCATTAGAATCTCGACCTGATCCGACAGGCCGGCGTCCGCAATGCGCTTGACTGCATAGGCATGCTGCGCATCAGAAATGGTGATAGACGTCACGCGCACGCCAAATTCCCTGGCCGCTACCTCCGCAAAGCCGCCCCAGCCTGAACCGATCTCCAGCACATGGCCGCCTGGTTTCAGCTGCAGGTTGCGCGCGATCGAACGATATTTGGCCAGCTGCGCATCCTGCAGCGATTGCTCCGGCGAAGAGAAGATCGCCGACGAATACGTCATCGTCGGATCAAGCCAGCTTGCGTAGAAGTCGTTGCCCAGATCGTAGTGCGCCAGGATGTTGCGCTTCGAACCCTTCTTTGTGTTCTTGCGCTGCTTCTTTTTGAAGTTGGCCAGAAAGCGGCCTATGGCGTTGCCAATCGTCAGCTTGCCAGCGTCTTCCCAGTTGTCGTTGAAATATTCCAGCAGGGCAGGCAGGTCGGGCGAGTCGACCTTTCCGTCCATGAACACTTCGGCAAAACCGATATCGCCGTGCGCCATCACGTGCCGCGAAAACCTAGGATCATGCACGATCAGCTCGGCCGTCGGCCCGGGATTATTTCCGATAAAGCGCAGCGTCCGCCCATCGGGCAGCGTCATGTCCAGCTGGCCGCGCGGCATCCGGCTAAGGATCATGGCGGTGAGGGTCAGGCTGGCTGGCAGCTTATCGAGTTTGTGCAGGTCAGCGGGGCCGCTGATCGTCAGCACCATGCGTTCCATGCGGGTCATGCACGCTTCCTCAGTTCATCGGCGGCGCGGGTGGCCGTCTCCTCGGGTTGGGTCAAAGTCACACGCACCGGGCGCTGCTCTGGCTTGTCGCGGTAACGAGCGCCTTTCAGCAGCAGGCGCAGCGCCTGCCAGTGAATGGCTATCATCACGCCGAGTCCAGATATGGGCATTGTTACGAGCCATTTCAAAATGGCTCCTGTCGTTACGGCGGTCGGCCGGACCGAAAGGCTGGCCGCATGGTGCCGGCCATCAACGCTGATGTTCTCCACCGTCAGCTCAATGCGGTCATGCGCGTGCTGCAGTGTAAAGCGGTACTCTCCGTTCACGTCGAAGAATGGTGACACATGAAAGGCCTTTTTGGCCCTTTCGTGAACGTCACCGCCCCCATACGCGGTCACGTAGGAATGGGTTTCGCCGAATGTGTTGTGCACTTCGTAGATCACCCCTCGCAGATCACCGTCACGGCCGTGGCCGTGCCAGATCGAGATGGGGGCGAAGCCGTACCCGAATACGCGCGGGAAAGTGATCAGCCGGATCATTCCCCCGTCAAGGCATATGCCCGCCTCCGCAAAGCGGTCCCCGGCCCAAACGCGCAACGGGACGGAGGGGCTGCGTGCGCCGATGTCCATTTCGCGAAATGAGACCGCATTCCCCTTTCCGACCGAAAAAAGAGGCGACAGCCGGTCCGCTTCAGCGAGCCGATCGATGTCCAGGTCCAGCATGGCGATGCGGTGCCTGAAAGACCGGCGGAATGGTTTTTCGCGAACGTGGCTAGTCGTCCCGAACCAGAGGCGGGCAGGGGCGGTCATTGCGCTGCCTGCGCCAGCGCCGAAACCGGCGTCCGGTCGAAAGGGTCATGGACCGGTGTATGCCGCTGCGTTGTCGTCGCTTCCCAAGGCACCTGACCGCCCAGCGCGAAGGCCGCCTCAAGCCCGGTTCGTAGTCCGGCTTCATGGAACCCGTCGCCGAGCCAGGCGCCGGCAAAGAACAGCCCATCGCGCCCCTGCATGCGCTGAATTGACCGTCGTGCGGCAGCCGAAGGTCCATCATACATGGGATGGTCGAACTGATAAACGCCGAACGTCTTGTCCTTCGCCGGCTGGTGCACCGGGTTTAGTGTCACGAAGACCGGCCGGGAATTCGGCAGCTTCTGGAGGCGGTTCATCCAGTAGGAAACGCACACGCTGTCACCTGGCCCCTTCAGCACATTCCACGAGCCCCACGCCATCCGGCGCTTGGGCATCAGGCTGGCGTCATGATGGACATAGGCCGTATTCTGAGAAAACCTCACCGACCCGAGCGCGAAGCGCTGGTCGTCATAGCTGTGATCCAGCATCCGCCGGGATTCATCTGCGTGGCAGGCGAGGATCACCGCGTCGAACGTCTGTGCCCGCTTGTTGCACTCGAGAATCTGCACCTTTCCCGGTCCCGCCGGTCGGATCGTCTCGATCTGCCCAGCAGGACGGAGCGATGGCTGCAGGTCCGCCAATAGCTTGTCGACATAGCTGCGACTGCCGCCCGCCACCGTCCGCCAGATCGGACGCACGAGATGCATTAGCCGGTGATTATCGAAGAACTGAAGGAAGGAGTGAACCGGGTAATCCAGCATCAGCTTTTCGGGCGTCGACCAGATCGCCGCGCTCATAGGAAGCAGGTAGGCCGTGCGGAACAGCTCGGAATAGCCGTGACCATCGAGCCAGTCGCCCAGCGATGCTTCTGTCATTCGGCCTGAAGTCAGCTCGGCCCGCGCCACATTGTTGAATCGGATGATCTCGTTCAACAGGCCGCGGAAGTCCGCATCCAGCGCGTTCCGTTTCCACGCAAACAGACCCCAAGGATCGGAACTCCATTCATATCCCTTGGAGTCGGAGACGGCGAAGCTCATGTCCGTCCACACGGTCTTCACATTCAGATGCTGCAGCATCTTCGTGAAGTTTGGATAGTTTGGGCGGTTGAAGCAGATGAAGCCGATATCTACCGCCATCTGCATGCCGGTGTGGTCGATATCGACAGTCCAGGCATGTCCCCCGAAACGCGGCGCCTTGTCGTATACAACGACGTCGGCATTCTCGCGCAACGCCCATGCTGCGCCAAGGCCGGCAACGCCCCCGCCAACGACCGCAACACGTCTGCGACGAGAGGTCATGCGGAGGTTTCCTGACTGGGTGATTTGTAGGCCGCGAGCGCGCGCTTGCGTGCAAAATCGTGGTCGATGATCGGCTTCGGGTATGTTTCGCCTAGAGTGACCTTCGCTTCGGCCAGCGTCTTTTCGGGCGCATCCCACGGGGCGTGAATCCATTTCGCTGGCAGCTTCGCCAGCTCCGGAACCCATTCGCTTACATACGCGCCGTTGGGATCGAACTTCTCGCCCTGAAGCACCGGGTTGAACACACGGAAATACGGGGCCGCGTCAGCCCCCGTGCCTGCCGTCCATTGCCAGCCATTGGCGTTGTTGGCTTCGTCAGCGTCTACCAGCGTATCCCAAAACCATTGCTCGCCCTTGCGCCAGTGAACGAGCAGGTCCTTCGTGAAGAATGACGCCACAATCATTCGCACGCGATTGTGCATGAAGCCTGTTGCCCAGAGCTGGCGCATGCCAGCGTCGACGATCGGATAACCGGTCTTTCCGCGCTGCCACGCCTCGAGCTCCGATTTCGATCCAGCGCGCCAGTCGACATCCTCGAACTGACGCCGCCAGCTGAGATGTCCCATCTTCAGATCGTGATAGAGCAGGTGATACGAGAAATCGCGCCATGCGACTTCCGACAAAAATTTTTGGATATCGCGGGCGGGCGCCTCGCCTGACTCTTGCGCATGTGTCGCCGCGCGCCAGACCTGGTGTGGACTGATTTCCCCAAAACGAAGGTGAGGCGAAAGTCGAGAAGTTTGATCCTGATCCGGAAGGTCGCGTCCGATTGCATAGCCCTCTATGCTCCCCTTTAGGAAATCCTTCAGCCGCTTGCGCGCCCCCATCTCGCCCGGCGTCCACTCCTTTATAAGCCCGGATGACCAGTCCGGCTTCGACGGATGCAGCTTCCAGTCGTCAATCTGCTCGGACTTCACGTTGCCGAATGCTTGCAACGCGCGAGGCTCAGGTGACGCCGACGGTATCACCAGATTTGTGAGCAGCGCTTTCCAGAACGGCGTGAAGACCTTGTAGTCGCCGCCACTTCCGGTCTTCAGTGCGAACGGCTCGGCCAGCAGCGAGCCATTGAAACTGTTCGCCTCAGCGCCGTCCGCAATCAGCGCTTTTTTGATCCGCTCATCAATACTGCGAGCAGGCCCATAACGACGATTCCAGTAGACAGCATCAGCGCCAGCCTCCCTCACAAGCTTCGCCAAAACGACTTCAGCTGCTCCTCGGCGAAGGATCAGGCGGCCGCCCTTCGCAGCGATCCGCTCGGCCAGCGCCCGCAGCGACTTGTCCAGCCACCATCGCGAGGCGCCGCCCAAACGCCTGACTTCCTTGCTCGCGTCATCCAGCACATAAAGCAGCAGCACTGGCTTGCCCGTGGCATGCGCCGCCGCCAGCCCGGGGTTGTCCGCAAGCCGCAGATCGTCGCGAAACCAGAAGATGACGGGGTTGGCTGACAAGGCTGCTCGCGTTCTCGAAGGCGTTTCGAGCCTGTCTACGTCATGTGCTGTAAGATGGATCAGCCCGTTCCGTTCGCGGCCTTTTCACGGGCGTAAGCCTGGGTGCCCGCGCTTATCACCTGATCGGCCGGGAGAATCGCATCGGGCGGGTGGGTCACGCCATGCGCCAGATGGTGATAGAGGGGGGCGAAGTCGTAATCGACTGTAGCGCGGATCAAGTCGTCGTAGGAGCGGATGACGAAATAGGTCTGCTGATAATCGTCAATGCGATACTGGGTCCGCATAACCCGTTCGAGGTCGAAGCGGAGCCGGTTGGGGGAGGGATTGTCCAGCGCGAAGATCGACTCGTCTTTGGACGAGGAAATCCCTGCGCCATAAATACGCACGCCCTTCGGCGTCTCGATCAGCCCGAACTCAACCGTGTACCAGTAGAGAGCCGCGAGATTCTTCAGCTTGCCGAACTTCATCGCCCGCAAGCCGCCCTGGCCATAGGCTTCCATGTAGTCGGCAAACACGGGATTGGTCAGCAGCGGCACGTGCCCGAACACGTCGTGGAAGATGTCCGGCTCCTGCAGGTAATCCAGCTGGTGGCGTCAACGGATGAATTGTCCCGCCGGGAAGCGACGGTTGGCGAGATGGTTGAAGAACACCTCATCCGGCACCAGGCCTGGAACGGCGACCACGGTAAAGCCCGTCCGCGCCTTCAGCTCCTTGTTGATCTCAGCGAAATTGGGAATGCCGCCACGATTGAGATTCAGCGCCTCATGCCCGGCCAGCAAAGCCTCGTCCGCGCGATCCGCCAGAATGTCCCGCTGCCGCCGGTAGAGGAAATCCCACACGGCGTGCTCGTCGGCCGTATAGCCGGGCCAGTTCTGGTCGATGACATAGTCATCGTCCCGGACAACAGCGTGCGTGCTCATAAACGGAATGTAGGGTGCGGCTAGTGCGCCGTCGACGTCCGGATGCGGTACATGCCGTGATCGTCGATCTCGAACATTTCCGGAACCTGCGGATGGTTCACTGGCTCCGGCGCCTCATCCGGCAAAAGGTTTTGCTCCGAGACGTACGCTACGTAATAGCTCGAATCGTTCTCGGCCAGCAGGTGGTAGAACGGCTGGTTCTTCACCGGCCGGATTTCTTCCGGGATGGAGGTCCACCATTCTTCCGTGTTCGCGAATTGCGGGTCCACGTCGAAAATAATGCCCCTGAACGGAAAGAAGCGGTGACGGACCTGCTGTCCGATCCCGAATTTGGCTGCCTTGTTGACGTCCATCATAACGGCGGCGCCCCTCGCCTTGTTTGCCCACAGTATTCCCAGCCAGCCGCAAACGATTCTCAACCGCGCCTATGCGCCAGAATTGAGCTTCATCTGAGCCGTGGGTCCATTTGACTCAAGAATAACAGCCCCGCAACCAAGCATGACAGTAAACGATGCTTCTCGCGTGCCATCGCCTCCGGATCGGGCTATGGGTGTCCCAACAAGTTACGGATCGCTCCAATGGCGAAGCCAGCCAATTCCTCCCGGCGCGGGAAGTCGCGCGGGCGGTCCGGCGGCGCGTCGCAGCTCTACGCGGCGCTGGACCTCGGGACTAACAACTGCCGTCTGCTGATTGCAGAGCCGACGCGCGCAGGAGGGCTGCGCGTGGTCGATTCGTTTTCTCAGATCGTGACGCTGGGGGAGGGGCTGGCGAACAGCGGCCATCTCTCCGAACAGGCGATGGGTCGCGCAATCGAAGCCCTGCGGAAATGCTCGGACAAGGTGAAGAAGCACAGCAACGTGCGGACGCGCTACATTGCGACGCAGGCTTGTCGTCAGGCGACGAACGGCAAAGCTTTCCTAAACGAGGTCCATCGCAAGATCGGGCTTCGCATGGAAACCATCACGCCAAAGGAAGAAGCAAAGTACGCGCTTATGGGTTCGCTCGATCTGGTGGACCCTGCCTACGATTTCGCGTTGGTGATCGACATCGGCGGCGGCTCGACCGAGCTGAGCTGGATCGACGCCAAGTCCGCCGCAGCGCGTGGCGTGAAAGGGTGCGCCTTGCGTCCGCCCATTCTCGGCTGGGCGTCTTTCCCCGTCGGCGTTGTGACGCTGAACGACGCCTTCACCGATCGCGCGCCAGGTTGGTATCCGCGCATGGTCGAGCATGTCGGCGATCTCCTGCGCGCCAACGACGCTGCGACGCGCTTCGGGCCGCTCTTTCGTGCGGGGCGCGGACAGCTCATCGGCAATTCCGGCACGGTGACGAGTCTCGTCGGGGTTCACCTGAAGCTCGATCGCTATGTTCGTTCTCTGGTCGATGGTCAGTGGCTATCGCGTGAGGACGCCATCGCCACGCGCCAGCGTCTGCACGACCTCAAGCCGGAAGAGCGGGCAAAGGAGGGCTGCCTTACCGGCGGGCGTTCCGAACTCATGCTCCCCGGCCTCGCAATCCTCGACGCCATCTGGCAAACGTGGCCCG
The DNA here is from genome assembly GCA_016714495.1 of Hyphomonadaceae bacterium. Lineage (GTDB taxonomy): Bacteria > Pseudomonadota > Alphaproteobacteria > Caulobacterales > Hyphomonadaceae > UBA7672. The sequence continues at coordinate 312,857 of JADKDU010000004.1, forward strand.
CCGATCGGCTGCGGGTCGGAGATCGCGGACTGCGCGAAGGCATATTGTTGTCGATGGTGCATGGCGCCAAAGGCGGCGGGCAGAACCAGAAACAACGCGGACAACGTGGCAGGGGGCCTCGACCCTCCAAGCCGCCCTCCGGAGAAGGGGCCGCAGTATGAGCGTCGAAGAAGACAGCCAGGGCAAACGCCGCTGGAAGGCGCCTGCAGACAGCCGTCCCCAGCCTGGCGGTCGCACGATGGCCAAGAAGGAAAAGGTCCGGAAGAAGACGCTCGGAAAGTCGTCCCGCGAATGGGTCGACCGCCAGCTTCACGATCCTTACGTCATCCGCGCCCGCGAGGCCGGCTATCGCGCCCGCGCCGCCTACAAGCTGCTGGAGATCGACGAGAAATTTCACGTCCTCAAGCGCGGCTCCCGCATCATCGACCTGGGCTGCGCCCCCGGCGGCTGGCTGCAGGTCGCCTTCGAGAAGGGCGCCGCACGCATCGCTGGGGTGGATCTCCTTCCCGTGGAACCCGTCGGCGAAGCGGTCATTTTTCTCGGCGACATCGCTGAACCCGGCATGACGACGAAGCTGATCAATGCCTTGGGCGAAAAGCCCACGCTTGTGCTGTCCGACATGGCCGCCAACACATCCGGTCACAAACAGACCGACCACATTCGGACGGTCGGCCTTGCCGAACTCGGAGCGGTCTTCGCGGTCGAAAATCTCGCGAAGAACGGCACGTTCATCGCCAAGGTCTTTCAGGGCGGGGCGCAAGGCGAGCTGCTCGAACTACTGAAGGCGAATTTTACGGATGTTCGCCACTGGAAACCGCCAGCGAGCCGCCCTGAAAGCCCCGAGACCTTCGTGATCGCCCGCGGCTTTCGAGGCTAGGCGCGCAGCCGTGTTAGCGTCGCGGCAACATCCCATGCGGCAATCGCCGCGACATGCTCATGCGCGCCAAGTCCACTGTCGCCCACGCCGACAGTATGCATTCCTTCGGCCCGCAGGTTCGTGATCATCGAAGCGCCGTCCTCGATGCAAATCGCGTGCTGGGGAAACGCGCCCAGCGCTGCGCAGCTGATCCCGTAAATCTCCGCACTGGGCTTCGGCGCCGCAAGGCGCGGGTCGGCCACATGATCGATCATTTCGATGAGCCCGAGCCGTTCCAGCACTTCCCGCGCGTTCATGCTCGCCGACGCAACACCCACACGCAGCCCGAGTTCGCGGCAGCGCGTCAACGCGTCGCGCGCGCCGGGAAACGCGTCACCCGGCTTCAGATTCGCAATCAACTCCTTGTACCGAGCGTTCTTGAACGCCATCACGGCGTCGCGCGTACCCGGCGCCAGATGTACGCCTGCATGCTCCAGAAGCGCCGTCAACGATGTCGCTCGCGGAACGCTTCGTGTCGCCTTCAGGCTTTCCGACGTCACCGGAAAGCCGAACTGCTCCGCCGCATCCCGCCAGGATTGCTCATGCCGCGCCGACGTTGATGTCAGCACGCCATCCAGATCAAAGATCGCGGCACAAACGCCGTCGGGCATGGAGCTAAATCTCTCGGCCAGGTTCGTACCCATCTAGTCTAGTCCCGGCGCCTCTGTAGAGTGCCTTACAGGACTCAAGAAATAATTGGGAGGACTAGGAATGAGGGTTGCTCTGTTGACCATCGTTGCGGCGACCGTTTTTGCGGTTTCGGGATGTGACGCCCCCAAGGAAGCGGCCGCGCCTGTCGCCAAGACCGCCGTTGCAGCCAAACCAGCGCCCGCCCCGGAGCCGGCGGCTACTGTATTGCCCGGCATGTCAGCTCCGTGGGCGAACGAAGCAGAGTGGGTCACGGCCTGCAAGGGCGCCGAGCCGCCAATTCCTGAATCAGTCTGCACCTGCGCCAGCAAGGCCTTTGTGAAGGAAGTTGGCGTCAACGGCCTCTATAACTGGGCCTTTGAATGGTTCATCAACCGGAACGGCATCGCTCAGGCGCGTGGTAAAGCCTGGATGGATACCAACGGTCACGACAGCGCCAAGCAGCAGAAAGTCGCTGACGCAATCCGGAAGTGCTACGCCTGATCGAGCGGCGCCGCGGCCTCCAAACGGCTGCGGCGCCGATGCTTTTTCGACCCACTTCCCAAGACCCGGGAGAATCGATAGACGGGTCTATGGAACAGCACCTCCCGTCAATCCGCATTCGCCAGGCCATCACGTTTGACGACGTGCTGCTTGAGCCCGGCCCGTCCGAAGTCATTCCCGGCGACGTGGATATCCGCACGCGCTTGACGCGGGAAATCTCGCTCAACGTCCCGATCGTCTCTGCCGCCATGGACACGGTCACAGAAACCGCCCTCGCGATCGCCATGGCCCAATTCGGCGGCATCGGCGTCATTCACCGTAATCTCTCGATCGAACAGCAGGCCGAACAGGTCCGGCAGGTGAAGCGCTTCGAAAGCGGCATGGTGGTGAACCCGGTGACGGTCACGCCGGAAGTCACCCTTCGCCAGCTCAAGGTCCTGAAGGAACGTCACCGCATCTCGGGGATCCCCGTGGTCGAAGCCGGCGGCGCCGGCCCCGGCAAGCTGATCGGCATCATCACCAACCGCGATGTGCGCTTCGCTGAAAACGAGAACCAGCCTATCGCCGAACTGATGACCAAGAAGGTCATCACCGTCCGTGAAGGCGTCGACCCGGCCGAAGCGCGTAAGCTTCTGCACAAGCATCGTATCGAGCGCCTGATCGTGGTGGACGAGAACGGCCACATCGTCGGCCTCATCACCGTCAAGGACATGGACAAGCGCCAGGCCAATCCCAACGCGTGCAAGGACGAGCAAGGTCGCCTGCGCGTCGCCGCGGCTTCCACCGTAGGCGATGCCGGCTTCGAACGCTCGCAAGCCCTGATCGATGCCGGCGTGGATGCGCTCGTTATCGACACCGCGCACGGCCATTCCAAGATGGTCCTCATGGCGGTCGAACGTGTGAAGAAGCTTTCGAACCGCGTACAGGTCATCGCCGGCAACGTCGCCACGGCTGACGGCTGTAAGGCGCTGATCGATGCAGGCGCTGACGCCGTGAAGGTCGGCATCGGCCCTGGTTCGATCTGCACGACGCGTATCGTGGCCGGCGTCGGCGTGCCGCAGCTGACCGCGATCGCTGATTGCGCCAACGCGGCCCAGAGCACCAACACGCCTGTCATCGCTGATGGCGGTATCAAGTTCTCAGGCGACTTCGCCAAGGCGCTCGCTGGCGGCGCGTCCTCCGCCATGATGGGTTCGATGCTCGCAGGGACCGAAGAAGCGCCCGGGGAGGTCTTCCTCTACGAGGGGCGCGCCTATAAGGACTATCGCGGCATGGGCTCGCTCGGCGCCATGGGCCGTGGCTCGGCGGACCGTTATTTCCAAAAGGACGTGCATCAGCAGAAGCTCGTGCCCGAAGGCATCGAGGGCCAGGTCCCGTTCAAGGGCCCGGTCGCGCCGATCCTCCACCAGATGGCCGGCGGCCTGCGAGCAGCGATGGGCTATGTCGGCGCCAAGACGATCGAAGAGCTTCACGCGAAAGCGAAGTTCATCCAGATCACCGGAGCAGGCCTACGCGAATCTCACGTCCACGACGTGAAGATGACACGCGAAGCCCCGAACTATTCGCTGCCGACGGGCTGAAAACGGCAGGCCTTCAAATTGTCATCCGACGCATGCTAGCAGGGTGCGGGGGCGTAGCCGCGAGGACGCCATGTTCGCCTTTATCGCCCACTCCGAAGCCGATCAGACCGCCGCCGACGATCTCAAGGCCTTCCTGAAGACACGTGGTCTCGTTGCCGAAACAGAATCGGGAGCGCGTGGATTTCGCTTTCTTCAGTCAACCGACGTTGTCATCGCCCTGTGGTCGCAGAAGAGTGTCTTCGGCACGCATAGGATGCTGATCGAAAAACGCATGCTGGAAGCGTGGGCCGATGGCCGCCTCGTTCTGGTGAAGCTGGATCACAGCTTCCTGCCAGTCGGCATGCGCGACCTTGCCGCCATCGACGCAAGCGCAGAGTCCGGCCGCAAGATCGCCTTTTGGCCTCAGGTCGAGCGCGCGGCGCGCGAGATCATCAATCGGGCGCTGACCGAACGCAGCGAAAAATTCTGGAAAGCTCCGCCGCCCTCCAAGCCGGAGAATTCAGGCGGCGGCGGATTCTTCGGTTCCCGAAAAAAGGAAGCCGCGCCGCCACCTTCCGCTGCAAGCGCAACGGGGCCTGAACCACAACCTTCACCCGCGACTGAATCCAAAGCCGCTGCACCGCCGCCCAGCGTGGTGTTCATCTCCTACGCCCACGCCGACAACGCCGCTGTCGAACCCGTCGTATCCGCTGTGAAAGACGCCGGCCGCGATGTCTGGATCGATAAGGGCGGCATCAATCCTGGCGACAACTGGGCCGGCGAGATCGTGCGTGGCATCAAGGGCGCCAAAGGCGTCATGGTGCTATGCAGTCCCAGCGCCTTCGAAAGCGATCACATCAAGCGCGAAGTCTATCTCGCCGACCGCTATAAGAAGCCCATGCTCCCGGTATTTATCGCTGACGCGCAACCGCCGGAAGATTTCGAATATTTCTTCGCCGGAGTTCAGTGGCTAGAACTGTTCAAGCTGCCAGAGGCCGACCGTTCCGCCGCAATCGGCAAGGCGCTGACGGCGGTCTAGCGGTAATCCTCCGGCCCGGCTAAGAGGACGCCATGAAGGATCAGCTATTCATCCTCGCCGCGCCTTTCCCGGATGGCGGCTTCGAGTGGTACTGCAACGACTGCGTGACCCTTGAGGGCGCGCTGATAGTCAATCCGCACTGGAATGACAAGATCGATGTCCGCCGCGTCGCCTTTCCGCGACCGCGCAAGGAAGTCGTCGAGCTGGTCGGGCCCGACTGGCAGGGCCTTCCCATGCTGGTCATGGATAAGGACCGCGCGCCCGGCGACGCCATCATTGTAGGCGACTACGCCATCCTGCAGGATATCCGCGCCATTGGCCGCGCCCTCGCATCCCGCCACGGCGGGGCAGGGCCGCACCCGTGAGAAAGCACCGGGCTTGAGAGACGGCGGAAAAATCCAGGCGGCCATCGAAGTCCTGCGCGACGTTCTCGAACGCCGCACGCCGGTGAAGGATGCCGTGCGCGACTGGGGAAAGCGTTCCCGCTTCGCCGGCTCACGCGACCGCGCCTGGATCTCCGGCCTCGTCGTCGATGCGCTTCGCCGCAAGAACTCGATCGAACATGCGATGGAAGCCACCGGCCCCGTGCTCTCGCGCTCGGCGCGCTGAAACACGCCTGGGGCTGGGATGTTCGCAAGATCGAGGAAGCGCTGAAGGACGACCATGCCCCGCCGCCGCTACAGGGGAAGGAGCGCGAGAACCTGCTACTGGCGCCGGACCCCGCCGCGCCGCCGCATATCCAGGGCGACTATCCCGAATGGCTCGCGCCCCATCTCCAGCGCGCCTTCGGCCCGGACGCCGTTCCCGAAGCAATGGTCATGGCGACCCGCGCGCCCATCGATCTTCGCGTCAACACGCTGAAGTCCGATCCCGAAAAAGCCGGCCGCGCCCTCGAAGGCGTCAAGGCAAGACAGATGCCTGAGCTGAAAAACGGTTTCCGCATTCCCGCCGCCGACTCCATCGAACGCGGCGAAGCCGTTGAAGCCATCCCCGCCTATTCCAAAGGCTGGGTCGAAGTGCAGGACATGGGCAGCCAGATCGCCGCCGCGGCCAGCTGCGCCGCGCCCGGCGAACAGGTGCTCGACTACTGCGCCGGCGGCGGCGGCAAGACCATCGCCATGGCCGCCATGATGGAAAACAAGGGCCAGATCTTCGCCCACGACATCGACGGCCGCCGCCTCTCCGCGCTGATCCCCCGCATCGAACGCGCCGCCATCCGCAACGTTCAGCTGCGCCATCCCAAGGAGAATGCCTCTATCGAGGATCTCACTTCCGCGATGGATCTCGTGATGATCGATGCGCCGTGCACCGGCGTCGGCACATGGCGCCGCAAGCCGGACTCCAAATGGCGCGTCCAGCCCAACGCGCTCGAGAAGCGCATCCAGGATCAGGCTATGATCCTGCGTACCGCCTGCAACTATGTGAAGCCCGGCGGCCGCCTCGTTTACGTGACATGCTCTTTCCTGATGGAAGAGAACGAAGACCAGTTCGCCAGCTTTCTCGCCGACCGCACTGACTTCAAAGCCGAAGACGCCGCCGAAGCCGCGATCAAATCCGGCCAGCTCACAGAAGTCGGCGCAAAGCTTGTCCGCAAATGCCGCCGCCCCGACGGCTCCGTCCGTCTGACGCCGCGCACCGCCGGAACCGACGGCTTCTACATGGCCGTCATGCGGAGAGCCGGGTGAGCGGGTGGTTGGACGCCGAGGGTGATCCACTTCCCGATTCGGCGGAGCTGAAGCCTGATCGCCTGCGTTGGCTGATCATCTTTCTCATCTCAGCCGGCTTTGTCGCCATCGCCGTCTGGATCGGCCCGTCTGACCCAGCTCTGTTCTGGGGCGCCGGCGGCTTCTTCGTGTTCTGCGGACTTGTCGCCGCTCCCCTGATGTTCGGCGTCGGCGCCCGCCTCAGCCTCGACCGCAACGGCTTCCGCTGCCAGACCCTGTTCCGCACCTTCCGCCGCCAATGGCGCGAATGCTCGGTTTTTTACCCCGTCAGCGCCGGCTTCCGAAAATACGTGGGCTTTTCGACCCCCCAGGATGACACCGCCCATCCTAACATGGCCGCCGCCAACCGCGCCCTGATCGGCGCTTCCGGCATGCTCCCGGACACATTCGGTCTGACGGCCGACGATCTGGCCGACCTCCTGAACCGCTTCCGCGCCCGCGCTCTGGGCGTGCCCGAGCCCGACGCCGTGGAAGACCCCTGAATTCTCCTTCCGTCGCATTGACGGAACGGCCGAAGCCCTTCTATTTCCGCCATGGCGACCTTAACCCCGAATCCCGCACACGAACGCGTCCTGATTGTCGATTTCGGCAGTCAGGTGACCCAGCTCATCGCACGCCGTCTCCGGGAGATGGGCGTCTATTGCGAGGTCCACCCCTACAACCGGGCCGAGGCGATCATCGCCGGCGGGTTCAATCCCAAGGCCATCATCTTCTCCGGCGGGCCCGACAGCGTGACGCGCCAGAACTCGCCGCGCGCCCCGCAAGCCGCGTTTGACCTCGGCGTTCCAATCCTCGCCATCTGCTACGGACAGCAGACCATGTCTGTGCAGATGGGCGGCAGGGTCGAGGGCGGCCACGCCCGCTGAGTTCGGCCGCGCCGATGTCGAGATCAAGCACGCCAGCCCGCTATTCGAAGGCTTCTGGGAAGTCGGCAAACGCTATCCCGTTTGGATGAGCCATGGCGACCGCGTCACGCAACTGCCCAAAGGCTTCAACGTCATCGGCACATCCGAGAACGCGCCCTTCGCCATCGCCGTCGACGAAAAGCGCCGCTACTACACCACCATGTTCCATCCCGAAGTGGTTCACACGCCCGATGGCGCAAAGCTGCTCGAGAACTTCGTCAAGAAGATCGCCGGCCTGAAGGGCGACTGGACCATGGCCGCCTTGCGCGCCGAGCAGATCGCGAAAATCCGCGCCCAGGTCGGAACGGGCAGGGTGATCTGCGGCCTCTCAGGCGGCGTGGATTCCTCGGTCGCCGCCGTCCTCATCCACGAAGCTATCGGCGACCAGCTCACCTGTGTCTTCGTCGACACCGGCTTGATGCGCGCCAACGAAGCGGACGAAGTCGTGAACCTCTTCCGCAACCACTACAACATCCCGCTTATCCACGTGGATGCAGGCGAGGAGTTCCTCGGTGGCCTTGCCGGCGTCACGGATCCGGAAACCAAGCGCAAGTTCATCGGCAAGACCTTCATCGACATCTTCGAACGCGAAGCCAATAAGGTCGATGGCGCGAATTTCCTGGCCCAGGGCACGCTCTATCCCGACGTGATCGAAAGCGTCTCGTTCGACGGCGGCCCGTCCGTCACCATCAAGTCCCACCATAATGTTGGCGGCCTACCGGAGAAGATGAACCTCAAGCTCGTCGAGCCCCTGCGCGAACTCTTCAAGGATGAAGTTCGCGCCCTCGGCCGCGAACTTGGCCTGCCGCCGGCCTTCGTGGGCCGCCATCCATTCCCCGGCCCCGGCCTTGCCATCCGTATCCCCGGAGAGATCACGCCCGAGCGTGTCGCCATCCTCCAGAAAGCTGACGCCATCTATCTCGACGAAATTCGAAAGGCCGGCCTCTATGACAAGATATGGCAGGCTTTCGCTGTCCTGCTGCCGGTCCGTTCCGTCGGCGTCATGGGCGATGCGCGCACCTACGAATCCGTCCTCGCCCTCCGCGCGGTTACCTCAACTGACGGCATGACCGCCGACTTCTACCAGTTCGACATGAACTTCCTTGGCCGGACCGCCACGCGCATCATCAACGAAGTGAAGGGCGTCAGCCGCGTCGTCTACGACGTCACCTCGAAGCCGCCGGGGACGATTGAGTGGGAATGATTCAGGGCTCTTCCGGGCGGTTCGCGATCTATCGGCGAACTGCCTCAACGCCCTGAAACTCTGTTAGAAATTCAATCGACATCTATCGCCACCGTTCGCTGAGCAGCGTGACGGTCTGGCGGTACGCGCGACGGTATCTCGACATCGGTGCGAGCCGATTGATCACATACCGTCACGCACCTTTCCCGCCGTTTCCGCACGTTTGAGTCGAAATAGAATGCAAAACCAAGCGGATAGGCGAGTTCTGACGGTGTTTTGGCTGACGGTATTTCAGCCCTGTTTTAGCGCCTCTCCGCATCCAACAGGAGCGGAAAATGTTGACCGACACAGCACTCAAAAATCTGAAATCAAAGGACAAAACGTACAAAATTGCAGATCGTGACGGTATGTACGCCCAGGTCAAAACCACGGGCACGATCGTCTTCCGATTTGACTACCGGCTACATGGAAGACGGGAGACGCTGACCCTTGGCCAATACGGGCGCGATGGGATCACATTGTCTGAGGCACGCGAGCGATGCATCGACGCTCGCAAAGCCGTAAAGGCCGGCCAATCGCCAGCCCAGGAAAAGCAGCGTGAGAAACGTCGGCTTTCAACCGCGCGGACCTTCGGGGAGTGGGGCGAGCAATACTTCAAAGAGGCTAAGATTGCGCAGTCCACGAAGGAGATGCGTCGCCACATTTACGATCGCGATATTGCACCGACCTGGAAAAACCGACTTCTGTCCGAGGTCGCGCCCGACGATCTGAGAGCGCTTTGCAGCAGGGTCAAAGAACGCGGAGCGCCCGCGACGGCGATCCACGTGCGCGATATCGTCAAGCAGATATTCGTTTTTGCCATCCTGCAGGGTGATAAAGTGCTGAATCCGGCGGACTCCGTTGCTCCCTCTTCCATCGCGACCTTCGAGATCCGAGACAGGGCGTTGACGCCCAGCGAAATCAGGATTGCATTCAGACTGATTGAGCGGGTAGCGACCATGCCGACAATCCGCCTCGGTTTGAAACTCATTCTGCTCACGATGGTTCGCAAGAGTGAGCTGCTCGAAGCGACGTGGAATGAATTTGATTTCGAAAATCGAGTTTGGTCCATTCCGAAGGAGCGCATGAAGAAGTCCAAACCTCACAACGTCTACCTATCTGACCAATCCATCGATATTCTGGTCGCGCTGAAAACCTGCGCGGGAAATTCGCGCTACCTGCTACCGTCGCGGTACGACGCCGATGAGCCAATGTGCCGAGTTGTCTTCAATCGCGTCACTGCCGCTATCGCGAAGATTGCGAGGGACGATGACTTGCCGCTTGCGCCATTCACGGTCCATGACCTGCGGCGCACCGCATCGACTTTGCTCAATGAGGTCGGTTTCAACAGCGACTGGATCGAAAAGTGCCTAGCTCACGAACACGGGCGCACGGTGCGCGGCGTTTACAACAAGGCCGAATACGAACCGCAACGGCGTCACATGCTGCAGCAGTGGTCGAACATGGTTGAGGCGTGGATCAAAGGAGAGAAATACACGGCGACATTTATGCCGCCCGCCATCGAGTTGGTGGCGCACGATCCACAAGCCTAGGCCCGCACCGGCCGCGATCGCCGCCGCCGCACGTCTGGGTGCGGCGGCGGGACGGCGCTGACGGCCGCGCGTCGTGCAGCGAGCCAAAGATTGATTTCTCCGAGATCCCAGACCGGACAACGCGGTGTCAGGTAAAAGCGCTTCGGAAACTCTCCCCGCTGCTCCATTTCATAAATCGTGGTATCGGCAAGCGGCACCAATTCGCGAAGCTGTTGGCGACGGACAGCGGGCCGGGCTTGGATAGTCTCAACGGGCAGGGCAGTAAGCATCATCATCTCCTCGATTTGAGTGATGATCTTTGACGCTGCCCAACCCAGAGGAATCGAGCCGGAAATGCCCGGAAATGGTCGGAAACGATGCCATCGTCTCATATGCGAGCCAACGTAAGTGGCCCCGCAGGCGGTCGGGGCTCCAAGCGCTATGGGTCCAGACTTGGGCGATGCATTGGTCGTACAGGCAGAATTCGCCGTCGCGCTACGGTGACCGCGCGACGGAGCGATTTGATGCGACGATCGTCCTAGGCCTCATGGAGCTATTACAGGCTCGGTGGCGGCATTTGCCTTTGCTTCCATCATACAGCGCATGACGACGAAAGCCTCGCGCAACCCCCGGAGCGTAGGTTATGCCGCGCGACGAACGTCCACCCCCGGGCAGGGTGAGCCGACGATTGGTACAACCTTGACCAAAGTGGCTGTCTGCAACCACCCTTCGCCGCCACAATCGGGTAGCGTCCACTGAGGTGGTGTAAATTCACTGACGGAGCGCTTCGGGCGCGCGGACCGCAAGAGTCAGCGCGCGCCCGGGGCGCGGTCGGCGGGAGGGGTGGTCATCGGAGAATCCCGGCAGGGTGGCGTTGCGAGACGTAACCCCAACTGAGGATCGAATCCGATGACCGACGACACTCTGCCCCAACTCTTGTCCGCTATCCAGAAGAGCGATGATGGGGATTTCCTGCGCGTCCTGGCCGAGACCACGCTCAACCGGCTGATGGACTTCGACGCCGAGAACGCCATTGGCGCTGCCCGCCATGAGCGCTCGGCTGACCGGACGACCTACCGCAACGGCTTCAGGGACCGCACGCTGGAGACCCGCGTGGGCGCATTGGAGCTCAAGGTCCCGAAGTTCCGCACCGGCCAGTCCTACTATCCCGGCTTCATCCTGGAGCCGCGTCGACTGATGGAGAAGGCGCTCACCGCCGTCATCCAGGAGGCGTGGATCAATGGCGTCTCGACACGCCGTGTCGAGGAACTGGTGCAGGCCATGGGCATGACCGGCATCTCGAAAAGCCAGGTCTCGAAACTGTGCAAGGAGATCGACGAGCGGGTGACATCGTTCCTGGAGCGGCCTCTGGAGGGCGACTGGCCCTACCTCTGGCTTGACGCCACCTACCTCAAGGTGCGCCAGGGCGGGCGAACAGTCAGCGTTGCGGCGATAATCGCGGTCGCCGCCAACACCGATGGCAGAAGGGAAATCATCGGGCTATCGATCGGCGACAGCGAGGCGATGGCGTTCTGGATGGAGTTCCTGCGCAGCCTCGTGAAGCGCGGCCTCAAGGGCGTGAAGCTGGTCGTCTCTGATGCGCATGAGGGCCTCAAAGCCGCAATCGTAAAAGCTATTGCCGGCGCGACCTGGCAGCGCTGCCGGGTCCACACCACTCGCAATCTCCTCGCCCGCGCGCCAAAGGCGCAGCAATCGCGCCTGGCCACGCTGCTGCGCGAGGCGTTCACCGCACCCACCGCCGAGAAGGCCCACGCCACCTGGCGCGCCATCGCTGATCAAGCCCGCAGCGTCCACCCGAAACTGGCAGAAGCCATGGATGAGGCCGAGAATGATGTCCTCGCCTACATGGACTTCCCCGCTGCGCACCGGGTGAAACTACACTCCACCAATGGCCTTGAGCGTCTCAACAAGGAGGTCAAACGCCGGGCCGACGTTGTCGGCATCTTCCCCAACGAGGCCTCGATCATGCGGCTCGTTGGCGCCGTGCTGATGGAGGCCAATGACGAGTGGCAGCTGCAGCACCGCTACCTGTCGATCGAGGCGTTCGCTGGCGTCAGCACCATCGAAGAGGAAGCCGACCGGTTCGCTCTTGCGCCGCCACCAGCAACGTCGATACTTACACCGCGCGCGGCCTGAGCCGGTACACTGCTTGGCCGCCCCAATTTACACCACTCAGGTGGACGTGACCCACAATCGCGCCATACGTAGCGGACGGTGCGATAATCTCAGTGGGTAGGAAGGGAACCCCCGGCGGTGGCCGAACTATGAACATTGATCCACACAGCGTCCGTCCGCCAGCGATCCTCTTCGATGTCCCGCAACGTCATTTCTTCTCGCCGTCCAGCACTCCGTATTGCACTCGGCTCAGCTGGTCTCCCTTCAGCACGCCAACGTCGAAGGCGGGCGTACCGTTAGACACGTAAGGTATCACCCATACAGGAATTCCCTCGGCCTGAGCCTTGGTGGCGATGTCGAGCAGTGAGCGCGGGGAAAGCTCCATCAAGGTGTGGTATTCGGCGGCTCTGGAAACGTGTTCAACGTCCTCAAACGTCTCGACCTTCGGGGTCCAGGCCGTCTGCAACGGGTCTCCTTTGTGCTCTTTCAGGACGTTATGCTCGGCATCCGTCTTTGTCCCTTTCGCAGAGGAATATACGGCGAGGTGGAGCGCGCCGTCCTCGTACTCGAACTTCGCCGCAGTCGGGGCTTCGCCAGCCCTTTCAATCGTTTGAATGGCGTCGATCAGTGCGTGCTTGCTTGCGGGTAAGGCTTTTACCAGTTCAGCATCACTACCTGTGTCTCTGTCCATCGGAGCTGCTTTCGTGACGTTCCCGCCCGCTCCTGGCCCGCCGGCGGGATAACTGACTGCGGGGGCCGCGGCGGGCGCGGCCATGCTCGCCGCAGTCGTTTTATCTCGGTCGTCACAGCCTGCCAAAGTGATCGCTATCAGGCTGGTGGCTGCCGCTGCGGCAATCCTGTTCGAGAGGTTCATAGTCGACATTGGTCTCTCCTCGAGGTTTGACCGCCGCTGGGCTGGCGGGAGGCGCTCTCGCCTTCACACGTGGCATGCGCTCCGCAGTTTAAGGCAGTTTTAGCGGCCAGGGACCGCTTGCCGACGCGCTTCAGCCCAGCTCGGTCGATCGAGGCCGCCACCATCGGCAGCGATGACCAGCCGTGACCGTTCGAAGACGCGGACGCTGTCGGCGTGAGTGCTAGCGCGTGATTGTGTAGAGCGGTGATCAAGATGCTGTTCTCGACGAGGAGCCTCGGCGGCCAAGGGTAGTTAGGCGGGACCAGCTTCTGTCAGCGCGAGCGTGCGGCTGGTGCAGGTGAAGAGCGAGGTTGCAAAACGTGTCTGCAGCTCACGCACGCCATGGCTGATGGCGCTCCGAGTGACATTCGGTTCCTCAGCGGGCCAGGTAAAGCTCGATAGCCGCGCCGCGGCCTCGAAGGCTCGCACCGAACTCAGTGCCGGCGGCGTCCAGATCCCCGACAAGCCCACCCATGAGCATCGCTCATATGCACATTAGAAAAGTCAATTTGGAATGCAATACACGCCGTCGCATCCATGAGCATAGTCTCCATGCTACGGGGCGTGTCACAAGGATAAAGCTGACGCATCCTGAACGTAGGATTGGAACACGGCTTGGAAGCTCGATGGCTTTCGGCCGTTTGAGGGAGACACGTCATGACTGCAGAGATCGATCGCCGTGCCGCACTTGGTCTCGCCCTGACGGCGGGAGCGATGCTGGCGACCCAGGGATGCGCGAGCGCACAGCAGCCAGCGGCTGCATCAACGAGGGGCTATCAGCCCAAACCCTTGCCGTTTGATCCAAAGACCATTCCCGGGCTGTCGGAGAAGATTCTCGTCAGCCACCACGACAACAACTATGTCGGCGCCGTCACGCGGCTCGGCGCCATCGAGGCGCAGGTTGCGCAGCTTGATCCGGCGGCCCCTGGTTTCATGTTCAACGGGCTGAAGCGCGAGGAATTGCTCGCGATGAATTCGATGATTCTGCACGAGCTCTACTTCGCCTCGCTCGGCAAGGGCGGAAGCAAGGCGGGTACGCCGCTGGCAACGCAAATCGAAAAGGATTTCGGTAGCCAGCAGAAATGGCGCGATCAGTTCGTCGCCATGGGCAAGGCGCTCGGCGGCGGATCGGGCTGGGTCCTGCTCACCTGGTCGCCGCGCGCGGGCAAGCTGGTCAATCAGTGGGCCGCCGATCACACCATGACGGTCGCGGACGGGCGCGGCCTGATCGCTCTCGATATGTATGAGCACGCCTATCACATGGATTTTGGCGCCAAGGCGGCCGCTTATGTCGACGCCTATATGGGCGCGCTCGACTGGGCCAATGCAGACCGGGAGTTCGCCAAGGCCGGGGCTTCGTGACAGTCGGCGTTCGCCCAACACTGCGCGAACTGACGACGGTTTCGTTCAAGGTCGGATGCCTGGGCTTCGGTGGGCCTGCGGGGCAGATCGCTCTGATGCATCGCATTTTTGTCGACGAGAAGAAGTGGATCGATGAGGAGCGGTATCTTCACGCGCTCAGCTACTGCACCCTGTTGCCAGGGCCAGAGGCGCAGCAGCTCGCAACCTATGTGGGCTGGCTCCTGCATGGCGTGAAGGGAGGCGTTACTGCCGGGGCGCTTTTCGTGCTGCCCGGCGCGGTCGTCGTTTTTGCGTTATCCTGGGTCTATATCACAGCGGGACAGCAACCATTCGTGGCGGCGGCATTCTTCGGCATCAAGGCGGCCGTGTTCGCCCTGGTGCTCGAGGCGATGATCCGCATCGGCAAGCGCGCGCTCAAGGGTCCGGCGGCTTGGCCGATCGCCATCTCGGCGTTTCTGGCACTGCTCGTATGGAGAGTGCCATTTCCGATTGTGATTGTTGCCGCGGGTATGGTCGGCCTTGCAAGCGCCGCTGGCAAGCGGTGTGGCGCGAGGGCTCAGATTGAAGGCATCGCGACCCAGTCGCCGCCCGCTTGGCGCGCGATCATCACGGCGGGCGCTTGGGGCGCCGCCTGGCTTGCGCCGCTGGGTCTATCCTACCTGACCCTCGGGCCTGCTCACGTCCTGACACGTGTGGGCCAACTCTTCTCCACACTCGCCGTCGTCACGTTCGGCGGCGCCTACGCGACGCTTGCCTTCCTGAAGCAGGAGGCTGTCGAAGTTCATGGCTGGCTGACGGGCGGCCAGATGATCGACGGCCTGGGCCTAGCTGAAACAACGCCCGGGCCCCTTGTGCTGGTCAACGAGTTTGTCGGCTTTATAGCTGGGTGGCAGGGCGGCGGAGGACTCGCACTTGCGACGCTCTGCGCGCTCATGGCGGCCTGGTGCACTTTCGCGCCCTCTTTCGTGTGGATTTTCGCGGGCGCTCCCTTCGCCGAGCGCCTGAGATCCAACCGCTGGGCCAATGCCGCTTTGAAAGCGATCACGGCGGCGGTCCTTGGCGTCATTGCCAATCTCGCGCTGTGGTTCGCCTTACATGTCGTCTTCGGGGAAGTGGGCGCTGTGCGCCTGCCATTCGCAGCGGAGCTTCCCTTGCCGAGCTGGTCCTCGTTTCAGGTAGCCGCAGCGCTGATGTGCGCCATCGCTGCTCTGGCGTTGCTTCGGTTCAAAGTTGGCGTGATCACGCTGATCCTGGGTTCAGCCATATGTGGCGTCGCTGTTCGCATCGTGGGGCTGGCGTGAGAAAAAGCGGATATTCCGTGCCGGCGCCTCTCGAAAGATCACGAGGTGTTTCGGACCAGCGCGACCGCGTCACGTGGGTCGTGGGTCACGCACAGAGTCGGCAGTCGTCGCTCCTCGACCAAGCCCTCCCAAAGCACCAAGGTTTCGCGTTTGAGCAGGATGTAGAGGCTCGTGAACGGCTCATCGAGGAGAACTGCCGCCGGGTGGAGCATCAGGTCGCTGGCGATGGCACGCGCTGGCGCTGGCGAAGATGAGTACTGGCAAGTTACCACCCGACGGTGACCATCGTTCCCCTGGGAGAACAGGCGTCACTTTCACCGAGTGGCCTGTTGCCCCAAGCGCATGTCGTGTTGGTCTGATCTGGATCAAGAGCTTACTTCTCGACGTAGGTCACTTTTCACGAGCGCTTTTTTGAGGTGACCGCCATGTCCGTCGTTATCGACCGCCGAGCTGCGTTAGCCTCGTTTGGTGTGGGCGCAGCAGTTTCGGCACTTTCGGGTTGCGTTTCATCGACAGCCGCCAAGCGCATTCCCGATGCCCAAGGAAAGCTCTACGTGACCTCCTGGTTTGGCGGAGCGATTCACGTTGTGGACCTAGCTCGCGGCGAGGCGGTCAGAACCATCCCCGTGGGCGTCCACAATCACAACGTGTTTCTCAGTCCCGACAAAAAGGCTGCGTGGGTCGCCAACAACAACAATGGCACGGTTTCGGTGATCGATACCTCGAAAGACTCTGTGATCGCCACCATTTCCGTCGGTGTCGGACCTCGCCACACCTATTTCAGCCCCGATGGGGCGATCGCCTATGTAACGCTGGAATTCGAGAACGCGATTGCCGAGGTCGATGTTGCGACACATGCCGTACGGCGCAAACTTGCCGTCGGACATATGCCTCACTTTCCGATAGTCGTCGGCGATCGGCTCTATGTCACAAATTTTGGTGGAGCATCGGTTGCCGTCATCGACCGCGCCTCCGGCAGCATGGCAGGACATATTCCAACCGGCATTGGTCCTCTCGGAGCAGGTGCAACACGGGACGGGCGCTTTGTCCTGGTTGCGTGCCACAACGCTAACGAGGTTGCGGTCATTGATGTGGCAGCGGGAAAGCTCGACGGCGTAGTAAAGACCGACGCCGGACCCGTCCAGGTCACCGTTACGCCCGATCAGCAATCCGCGTATGTCGCTAATGACGGGGCGGGAACGGTGCAGAAGATCGACTTGGCTTCGCGAAAGGTCATCTCGACTATTCCAATTGGATCAACCGCCGGATCGCACGGCGTTGCCTTTTCGACGGCGCATGGCCTGCTCTTCATCACGAATACCGGACGAGGCACGGTCTCAGCGATCGACATGGTACGCGATGAGATAGTTGGCGAATACGCGGTTGGACCAGCACCGGAAGGGATAGCGGTCCTGCCGCAGTCCGCTTGACTCACGAACCAGCTAACCGATGACGAGGCGCGTCAGTCCGGCGAAGGCGCGGGCTGCGGTGGCGGCCGGTAACTCAAGATTCGGATTGTCGAGCAACCCGAGCGCATCCTATCCTGCAGCTCCGATGCGCAACATTTTCAGCCAACGAAGCGCCAAATTCGAGGCCATCGATGGCAGCCGCTCGCCAGCAGCGATAACACGCCGCCGACGCGATGGCGTCGTTCAAGCAAGGCAGCTGGCCGGCGCAGTTGTTCTAGCCTCGACTTGTGTTTTTCCGAACGAGGCGCTTGCAAAGCGGCCATACAAGTCAACCGATGCTGACGTAGTACGAGCTAGAGAATTTGAACTCGAAGTGGGCCTTCTCACTGTCGAGCGCATGTCGCATGAATCGACCTATATCGCCCCGAGCATCGTGCTGAACTACGGTTTAAGCGATCGTCTTGAGCTTGTTGGCGAGTTTGATCTTGAGAAATCCGCCGACGAGTCCTGGGAGATCGCCGAACCAGGACTTTTCCTCAAATGGCTTCTGGCCGAGGGCGCCCTTCAGGGGCGGACCGGCGTGAGTTTTGCGCTGGAAGCTGGTGCGCTCTTGCCTTTGAACAGCGCTGATGACCGCCTCGGCGGCGAGGCTCTCTTTATTGCCAGCGTGAACCTTGAAGGCATCGCCATCCATGCCAATCTCGGCGGCGGCGTTGACCGTGCCGGTGACAGGTTCTGGACCTGGGGCGTGATCGGAGAACTTCCAATGTCAAGCGCGCTCACGCTTGCGACGGAAATCGCTGGCGAGCACGCCGATGGCGCAAGTCCAGAGCGCTCGGTCCTTATGGGCGTTATCTACCAGCCGGAAGGTTCATCAATCCTGCTCGACGTGGCCGCTCGCCACGGCCTCACAAGTGCGTCCGCTGATTGGGAGATCACGCTCGGGCTCACCGCAAACTTCTGACGTAGGCAAGACCGAAGCGCGTTGTTGCGGGGCGCGCCTGGTGCTTCACAAGTTCCCTCACGCCCCGCACGCGAACGCCTCGGCAAATGGCGTCGCAGGCGCGCGAGCGACGTCCGCAAGCGTTCCTTGCTGTGCGATGCGGCGCCCCTCGATGATCAAGACGCGTTCGGCCAGCACGGCGGCGTCGCGCGGATCGTGCGTCACCACGATGGTCGGAACGCGCCGCTCCTTGAACAGGCACGCCAACAGCGTGATGATCTCCTGCTTCAGCATGATGTCGAGGCTGGCGAAAGGTTCGTCGAGAAGAAGTGCGGCCGGATCGAGCACGAGGGCGCGGGCGATGGCGACACGCTGGCGCTCGCCGCCGGAAAGCTCGCCGGGGCGCTTGCCGCCCTTGCCGTCCAGGCCGACGCTGGTGAGGGCGACTGCGATCCGACGCTCGCGCTCGTCCTTGGCGACGCCCCGCGCTCTAAGGCCGAAAGCGAGATTGCCGTGCGCAGAAAGATGTGGCCACAGCGCCAGGTCTTGGAACACCATGGCGACGTTGCGATCCTCGGGCGGGACGAGCGACCGGCCGGGCGTGCTCATCAGACGCCCGCCGATCCTGACTTCGCCTTCCGAAGGAGTCTCAAGTCCGAGCAACGCACGGAGCAGCGTCGTCTTTCCTGAGCCCGACGGCCCCGCCAGAGCGACGACTTCATCGCCGATCGAGAAGCTCACGCGATCCAAGATGGCGGTCTCCCCCCGGCGGACGCTGACATCGCGCATTTCGATCATGCGCCGCTCCTTGGACGCAGCAGAAGCCAGCCCACGCTGGCGGCGGCGAAAGTGATGAGCACATGCAGGCCCGCGAGCGCGGAGACGACGCCCGGCGGCCCGTTTGCCTCCAGCGTGAAGATGCGCGCGGTGAGAGGCTCGCCGCCAGGCGGGTAGAGCAGGACGGCGGTCTCAAGATCGCGGAGGCTGAAGACGAGCGCGAGCGCGAACGCCCCGAACATGGAGCGCGGCGCCATTCCAAGATGAAGCCAAAGTCTTGCGAGATATCCTGCCCCGATCGTTCGGGCCGCATCGTCGAGCGAACGCGGCAACTGCGCCATAGCGGCGGCGATCGTGCGCGTCGCCAGTACGCTGTAGCGGGCGACATAGGCGACAACGAGAATGCCGACACTCGAATAGAGCCAATTGGTCGCTGCATGATTCCAGGCGAAGGCGATGCCGACGCCGAGGATGGCCGCCGGCAAAATGAATGCGAGGGCGGCCACGGGGTCGAGCCATCGCCCGGTCGCGTGCCCATGCGCCAGCGAGAAACCTAGCACGACGCCCACCGCCGTCATCAGCGCGGCGGCAAGCGAGCTTGCCAGCAAGGTGTTCACCGGTGCGTCGCCAATCCAGCGCGGCGCCTCCGCGAAGCCGCCATTCAAGGCCCCATGGAAGAGCAGCGTTGCAATGGGCGCAATCGAGACGCTTGCGGCAACGAGGCCAACGCCAAGCATCCATGGGCGAAAGGCGAAGAGCGGCGCGCGGGCACGAAGGCCGCCGCCAAGCGCTGCGATGGCGCGCCTGCCGGCGAGGCGCTGCTCGAACCAAGCCAGTGCGGCGGTCAGCGCCACGAGCGGCAGCGCCAGCGCCGCAGCCTCGCCCGGCGCGAAATCCATGCCGCCCAAACGGGAGAACACTAGCGCCGGATAGACGTCCACGCGCAGAAACATGGGTGTGCCGAGTTCCGAGAAAGCGAGCACGAAGACAATGACGCCAGCGAGCACGATCGCTGGCGCGGCAGAGGGTGCGACGACGAAGGCGGCTGCGCGCCAAGGCCCGCCGGCGATGCGCGCGGCTTCCTCAAGCGACGCGTCCACGCCGCGCGCGCCGATGGCGGTGAGCGCAGTCACCGCAGGAAGAAAGCAGCCGGTCAGCGCGAGTACGCAGCCCAGTTCGCTGAAGAGAATCTGAGCCGACGCAGGCCCGCCAAGATAGCCTTCGCGTCCGAATAGATGAAACCAGCCCAGCGTCGGCAGGAAGGGCGACAGGAAGAAAACAGAGAGATGCGCGGCGAGCAAAATACCTTGAAAGGGAAACTGCGCGCGCGCGAACAGTATTCCAAGCGGAACGCCGACTCCAAGCGCGAGCACCGTTACGACTCCCGAAAGCGCGAGCGAGCGCAGCAAGAGCCCCAAGTCTGACCTGCTGCGAAGGCGCGAACATGTCCATGGCGTCGGTGATTTGGCCAAAGGTCGCGACGAGCAGCGGGACCACCGCGACAAGCACGACGGCCGTCGCGCCCGTGACGAAGACCTGCGCCTGCCAGCGACCGGGGGCCGCAATCAAAGGCCGACCCATTGGCGCAGCCAGTCCTGTTGCGCCTCGATTTGATCGGCTACGCGCGCATAATCGACTTGCATGGCGCGCAGGTCTGACACAGGACGCACATTGGACGGTGTCGGAACGCCTGGGCGCAGGGCATGTGCGCCGCGCTTTCGGCCATCTGACGTTCGACCTCAGCCGACAAGAGATAGTCGACAAGCGCCCGCCCGGTGGTCGAGCGCGGCGCGCCGCGCATCAGCGTGACGGAGGTGGGCATGACGAGCACGCCAAGATCGTCTTGGTCCGGATAGACGACAGAGACGCTTGCTCCTGCCCTTAGTGCTTCGTTCGCATCGTCTGTATCGGTGAGGCCGAAGGCGACTTCGCCCGCGACCACAAGCCGCCTCACTTCGCCATTGCTGCTCGCGATGCGGACTTCGTTGCTCTTGAGTTCCGTCAGGAACGCGCGCATGGCCTCCTCCCCCCAAGCGGAGGCGAGCGCTGCGACGTGCATGGTAGTCGTGCCAAAGAGTGGGTTCGCGACAACGGTCTGGCCGCGCCAGCCGCATCGGCAAGGTCTCTAAGGCCTCGCGGCGTCTCGTTCTCGGGAACGCGCTCCTTGTTCACCAGCAGGACACGCGCGCGCGCCGCAAAACCGGTCCAGGCCCCGTCGGCTGCTTTGAAAGCGTCCGGCAGACCGGCGCTCTGCGGCGACACGTAGGGTTCGACCAGACTGCGCCGGATGAGCTGGAACGGGCGCACCGGATCGCCGGACCAGAACACGTCCGCCTGCGGGTTTTGCGCCTCGGCGATCAGGCGGTTGAGGACGCCGGTGCTCTTGGTCTCCTCGGTATCGTAGACCGCACGGACCCGGATGCCGGACTGGCGTTCAAAAGCCTGGAACACCGGCTCCGAAAAGACTTGGTCGACGGATGTGTAAGCGACCACGTCTTGAGCTGACTGCGAACAACCCGCCAGACCCAGCGGTGCCACTGCAGCGGCGCCGGAGAGCGCAAGCAGGCTACGTCGGTTCATGGCCACCCTCCCTAACGCTCGTGGATGCGCTGGAAGGCTCACGGCCATCAAAGCGGGTCCACACGCAGATCGTCGAAATACGTCACCGAGTCGGCCTTGGTCCAAACCCCGACGCGTCCAGCGTCGGCAAATGTACGGTCACGATGATCGATCACGCGTTGTCCATCCCAAGTGACCTGCAGGCGATCGCCCTGAACCTCCAGCTGAAGGGTGTGCCAGGCATTGGGCGTAACAGCGCCGCTCCAGCTCGCGATCTCGCGTCGGTTTCCGTTTTTCATGACATAAAGACGGACATTGTCTTCGAGCGCGTTGGCGCGCGTCACGAAATAGTTGTTTTCGTCACGATAGCGGGCGACCAGACCGCACGCCTGGTCCACCTTGCCGGACACGGCCTTGCACCTGACGCTGACACGCGCGTCACGCAGGCTTGGCGCATCGAGCACAGCGACGGGAAAGCGGTTGCCGGTGGTGTCTGCATCGAGTTGCGCCAGCACGTTTGCCCCACTCGGCGCGCCGCTGTCGGCGCGGACAAGCCACTGCCCGGGCCGGCCGCCGCCCGTGCGGCCGAATAGGAAGCCGGGTGGAGGTGCGTCCACGGCGTCTTCATCGAATGTGCGTGTCCAATTCATTTGCGTAGACCCCGCGGAGGGTTGGCCGGTCTCTTGAGGCCCAGCCTGAGCGAGAACCTCATCCGACACCGTTTGGGGTGCGTCTGAGGATGCCGGTCCCACGGGGCTGCAGGCGATGCCGAGCGCGAAAGCAAGAGCGATGAGGGGAAGGATTTTCATGGCGAAGCCTCCTTTCAGGTTGGTTTGGCGCCTGCCTTTGCGAACACCTGATCCGCGTTGGCCCAATCCAGCGCGCCCATATAGGCATCGACATAGGCGGCAGCTTTGGCGCCGAAGTCCATGTGGTAGGCGTGCTCATACATATCGAGCGCGATCAGCGCCTGGCCGTCGGCGATGGTCATCGTGTGATCGAAGGCCCACTGGTTGACCAGCTTGCCCGCGCGCGGCGACCAGCTCAGCAGCACCCAACCCGACCCGCCGCCGAGCGCCTTGCCCATTGCGACAAACTGGTCGCGCCATTTCTACTAGCTGCCGAAGTCCGTCTCGATCTGTTTCGCCAGCGTAGCGCCAAGCTTACTTCCGCCCTTGCCGAGCGAGGCGAAGTAAAGTTCGTGCAGGATCATCGAGTTCATGGCGAGCAGTTCCTCGCGTTTCAACCCGTTGAACATGAAGCCGGGGGTAGTTGCAGGATCGAGCTTGCCGACCTCCGCCTCGATGGCGCCGAGCCGTGTCACAGCGCCGACATAATTGTTGTCGTGGTGGCTGACGAGTAGCTTTTCCGAGAGGCCCGGTATCGTCTTGGGATCGAACGGCAGCGGCTTGGGCTGATAGCCTTTGGCGCGCGCCGCTGCTCCGGCCTGCTGCGCCATGGCGGAGCCGGCCGTAGCCAGCGCTGCTCCGGCTGTAAGGGCGACTGCGATTGCAGTGCGGCGGTCGATTTCTGCGGTCACGGTTTTTCCTATCCTTGGTTGAGTTCCTGCAGGTCGCGCGTCCAAAATTCGTACTACTTGGTCAAAGCAATCCGGGCGAGCGCCGCGTGCAATCCGTCGAGCAGTTTTCCTAGATCGTCGTTCGCCCAGAAGTGCATGAAAAACAGACGCGGTTCATCGTTGAGCATGTGATTGTGCAACGCGGTCACCTCAATGCCATGCTCGCGCAGTTCGCGCAGAACAGGGTTGACCTCGGCTGCGGTGAGAACGAAATCACCGGTAATGGCGGCCTTGCCCTTGCCTGTGGGCTGGAAGTTTATCGCTATGGCGGAGCCAAGAGCAGCAGGGACAGGCATTCCGCTTTCGGTGACCGGTTCAGCGCGAGGAATGCTAACCTGGTAGACGCCGCCGTTGATCCTGCCTTCGCCGGCAAGCGAGCGGTCGATAGCGGCCGTGTCGAGATCGAGCTTCGGCGCAGCGGCGGGTGGCGCCGTCAAAGGCGTCTTGCTCAAGGCAATTGCGTCGTGCAGCGCTCGCGCGAGCGTCACCGCGTCTCCTTGCCCATAGATATGCATGTAGAGAGTGGCCGGCTTTGCACGAAGCAGATGATTGTGAATTGCGGTGATCTGGATATTGCCCTGTTCGAGCTTTTTCATCACTGGACTGATTTCAGTTTCGGTCAGAACCAAGTCACCCATCACCATGGTCTGATTGCCCATCGGGGCAAAACCCAGCCAGGAGCCAAGCGCTAGCGAAGGCTTCAGCACGACGCCATCGAGCGTCACCTTCAAGTCGCTGCGCGGTAGCCCGATGCGATAGACGCCTCCGGGCATCTCTGTCCCGGCTTTGCCGAGCGCCTGAGCAACATCTTGCCACCTATTGGACTGAGCAATCGCCGGGGCGGCCAGGACGACAGCAAGGCATGCTGCAGCCGCCATTGATCGCAGGGCACAGCCCAACACCGATCGGTTCGATAGTAAGATCATCAGCCGGCTCCCTGAATTGCTGCCCCCAGCAACCCTGTTGAGGTTTGCGATGGCTGGTTTAAGGCAGTTTTAGGGACGAGGGCTTCCTTTAGTTTGTCATGACCGAGGAGGCAGCCTAATATAGCCTTAAACTTCCTACGATGAAATCGATGGCTCGCGGAGTCCGGCCGCTGGTCGGCGCGAAACAGGTAAAGGCGTCTGTGCGGCTACTCATTGTCGAAGACGAAGTGCGGATCGCGGAGCTTCTGAAGCATGGGCTTGAAGCGGCTGGCTTTGCTGTCGACGCGGTGCGTCTTTGCGCCGACGCACGGGATGTCCTGTCGGTGACGGGCTACGACGCCGCTATCCTAGATCTCGGCCTTCCGGATGGTGACGGGATAAGCTTGCTGAGCGAACTGCGCGCCAGCGGCAATCGCGTTCCTGTCCTTGTGCTCACCGCGCGCGATGCGGTCGAGGACCGTGTTCTTGGCCTGGATACTGGCGCTGACGACTACCTGGTCAAGCCGTTCGCGATGAGCGAACTCGTTGCTCGCACGAAGGCGCTTCTGCGACGGCCGGGTGGCGCGCTTGGCGTCCTCCTCAAGTCCGGGAACATCGTGTTCGACACAATCGGTCGCGACGTCTGCGTTGGGGAGACCTCGCTTTCCTTGCCGCGGCGCGAGAGCGCCATCCTCGAGCATTTGATGCGCCGGCTCGGGCGCGTCATCCCCAAAGCCGTCCTGGAAGAGAAGCTCTACGGCATCGACGACGAACTCGAATCGAACGCCATCCCGGTGCACGTGCATCATCTGCGCCGCAAGTTGCAGGACGCCGGCGCCAGCGCCGAAATTCATACCGTTCGCGGCGTAGGCTATCTTCTTGCGGAAATTAGGTGATGAGTGCGCCTTGGTCCCGTTCGCTCCAGCTCCGCCTCGCCCTGCGGCTAGCGCTCGTCTATCTGGTGGCCACCGCCGTCGTCATCGGCGCCTTGGTTTATCGCGCCTACGATGTCGCTGATGCTCTCAATGACCGCGAGTTGAATCAACGCGCCTCCGATCTCGCGCGCGCCGTGGTTCTAGACAACACAGGCGCTCCTCGTCTCGATCTGTCGCCGTCTCTCGCTGCGGCCTATGCGTCGTCCGCCGGCGCGGATGCATTCGCGATCGGACCGCTGACGGACGGGTGGTCGCCGCCGAGCCGCAGACCTTCGGCGAGCGCGTCGCCGATTGGCCCCTGGCCAACGATGAACCCAACTGGTTCCGGTTCAATGGGAATGGCCCGTCTTCGGGGGAGTACTACGGGCTCAGTATCGCCGAGGACAGCGCGGTGGGACCGCTCTCGATCTCGGTCGCCCAAGCCGGCGGCGCCCATGCCATGGTCGAGTCCGTGATTGATGAATTCGCATTCGATATTGCCTGGATCATTCCCGTCATAGTGGTGCTCACCCTGGTTGCCGGCGTGTTGGCGATCCGCAGCGGTCTGGCCCCGGTCACCCGCGCCTCACAGATTGCGGCCGAGATTGGCCCATCCACCACTGCCGTGCGACTTCCGGAGCAGGACATTCCAACGGAGATCGCTCCCCTGGTCGCCGCGATGAATAGGGCGCTTGGCCGGCTCGACAAGGGCTTTGCCGTGCAGCGCGCCTTCACCGCCAATGCCGCGCACGAGTTGCGGACGCCACTCGCCATTCTGACCGCGGCGCTCGACAGCATGGCGCCGAGCAGAAGAGATCGCCAAGCTGAAGGACGACGTGGCGCGCATGAACCGTCTGGTCGAGCAACTGCCGGGTCGCTCGGCTCGATGCGATCGCGCTCGACGTTTCCGGAACCGTCGACCTCAACGAGGCAGCCGAATCAGTCGTGGCCGCCATGGCGCCCTTGGCCATTGCCATGCATCGGCCGGTTTCCCTGATCGGCGCCGACGGGCCAGTTGCCGTCAAAGGTAACAGGCATGCGATCGAGGACGCGCTCAGAAATCTCATTGAAAACGCGCTCGTACATTCGCCGGAAGAGACGGAGATCGTCGTGCGTGTCGAGAGCTCCGGAGTTCTCGGCGTTGCCGACCAGGGTCCGGGCATCAGCCATGACGATCGCGAACGCATCTTCGAGCGTTTCTGGCGAGGTAAGAACGCCAAGGCCGGCGGGGCCGGACTCGGGCTCGCCATCGTTATCGCAATCATGAAAGCGCACGGCGGCAATGTTACCGTAACCGACAACCCTGGCGCCGGCGCTGTGTTCTCGCTTGTCTTTCCGTGCGCCAACTGAGCGGCACTTCTCTGCGCCGAAATCTATCTTTGGAGCAGTCAGCTTGCCTCGGCCGGATTGTGCAGGCTTGACCTTTAGGATCGATGCCTGCCTTTTTCCGCGAGAAGGGATCACAGGCGCGCGGCGTTTTCCTTGATCCGCGTGAGGAGGTCAGTGAATGGCGGTTGGCCATTATAGTAGAGGGCGGATGTCGAGGCATACTCGGCGGCGTAGATCTTGCGCACCGCAGGGTCACTCAGGATGAAAGCCTCGTTCGGGTGATGTCCTTGTCGTCCTGCGGCCGAAAGCGGTCGTCCTTGTGCCTTGCGATAGGCGTCCGTTCCGATGAATGCCTGAACGGTCGGGTCTGCGAAGAAGGCAATGGATATCGTAGTAGTGCCGCATGAAATTTGTCGGCATGCCGCCGGCTTCCTGCTGCTGCCGGTATTTCGTCGAGACCGTCTGTAGCTTTTCGACGAGCGTATAGCCTGGCTCATAGCAGGCGACGTTCAAGGCGCGGTTGTCGGTAAGTTTTTTGACGCCGCTGGCAATGGCATGGTCATAGGCCCAGGACGAGATGTTGCACGCCCGGTTCGGCGCGACCTGGTCAAAGCCCGCCTCCAGCAGGACGCCTTCCTTCACGCCGGCTGGCGTAGCTTTAGATGGCTTGTAGATGAGGCGGATGCCGCCGCTGCGGCCCTTGGCGTCATCAAAGGCAGTGTCGCGTTCGACTTTTGCTATGCCGGCGATTTTGATCTTGGCGGCCAGGTCATCGTAGAAGGCGATACGCGCCGCGATGTGCTGCGGCTTGTTGTGATTGGCGCCGACCAGAAGCCCCGCCGGAGGATCGATATGAATATCGATGTCCTCGGAGAACCGGTGGATGAGGCCGAAGCCTTTCGAAAGGGACGTGCCGCCTTTGAGTTCGAATGTGTAGCCGAGTTGCTGCAGGCCCCAGAGGGTATGCATGAGCCAGTAGTCCTTCTCCACGAGCCCTGGATCTATTTTTAGGGTGTCGCCGACAACCGCGAGCAGGTCGCCGAAGTCGGATTGCTCGTGGAGGAAGTTCATGCAGCTTGTCTCGCTTCATCGCCCTTTAAGAGAGGATCCAGAAGTTTGCGAACCCGCGCCGAGTCGTAGTCGTAGACTGCCTTGGTCAGGCGCTTGCGATCCATCTGTCTGGCGCGCGCCAGCGCGCGCGCGCGGACCGCTCCCTGGTCTTCCGCCAGCCTGTTCAGGTTGTGCAGCAGGTCGACGAGCAGGAACTCCTCGCTGACGCTTTTTGGAAACGATGCGCGGCGGCGAAAGTCATAAGCGCGTCCGTTGAGCTCGAACTCGCCGTGTCGCTTGTGATTGTAGACGACCGGCGTGTTGTAGAGCTGCGTCGTTCCCACGCCCAGGCCGTTATAGGCGTTCGACGACACAAGCAGGAACCGGTCATCGTGTAGGAAGGAGCCGACCAGTTCTTCAGGTGCTGCGGGCGCTGCGCCGAAACGTGTCTTGCGCGGCGCCATATAGACCCCGCCCGAAACCTTCTTGAGCCGCCCCTCTTCAAGCAGCTGCTGGAGGTGGCGATCAACTGCGTTCGACCACTGCGCAAGATCCTTGCGGCGGTAGGCCTGTCCGGGCCGGAGGCGTTTCTTGAGGTCGTCTAGCGCTGACATCGCACGCTTCCTTCGCCCGTGAACCTAGTGCGTGAGGGGCCAGTATGCAAGAAATCTTGTTAAAAAAACATGCATAGTGCCCAGCGATATTCTAGCCGAGTTGTCGGATAACCGTCAGAAAGTAGATGATTTTGTCGAAATCACGTGCGCCGTCGGCGGGAGCTTACTGCGGGCCGGCCGCTGGTGGCTGACAGAGGGGATTGATACAGAACCTCTGAGGTTGACCACTGTCGTCCGAGGAATTGTATCAAACCTCCGGGGAAGGTGGGCCGTCAGGATGCCCGGGGCCCTTCTCTGGGTTTCGATGGTGGGGGCAATGGTCGTAGCGCGGAAGGGTGGGCCTCGCCTTCGGCCCGCGCTCTAGGCGCTGGGCGCCCGAAGCCCCGCAGGAAGGGCGAGTCTTCGCCCTGCCGGTGACGATCGCTGAGGCAGGGTTGCCCGGATATCAAAATACGGGGATCAAGCGACAAGGGCCTGCGGATGTGTCAAGGCATTCTGGAACGCGATGATCGCTGCTGGTTCCCACATCCGCGTCAAAGATGATCCATCGAAGATCGGATCAGTCACAGGAGCTACGCGGCAGCTCAACGGTCGTCTTTACCTCGGTGTCGAATTCGACACCGGAAAAAGCGACTTCCTCCTTGCGTCCCGGCTTGAGGCGCTAAGCGACCTTCCAGACGCGCTTCGCGATCTCGCCCGCGGACTGCTTTCAGCACCTGCCGACCTCGGTCGCATGCTGGCCATTGCGGCTGACCGGCCGGCTCGCGGACATCATCTACTCCATGGAGCCCACCAACACTGTCTTCCCCTGCCTATCCAGTTCAAGCCAGTCATCAAGATCCTGAATTCGGCGGCGCGTGGCCTGCTGGTAGCTGACGAGGTTGGTCTTAGCAAAACAATCGAGCCGGACTCGTATGGACCGAGCTGGTCGCTCGCTACAACGCTCATCGGCTTTTGGTGGTGTGTCGAAATCGCTGCAGGAAAAGTGGCGGCGAGTTGCGAAATCGCTTCGGCGTGCTCGCGCAGTTGTCGACGCCGACGGATTGCTGGAGACGCTTAAGGAAACCCGCAGCACAGGCGGCGATTTTGCTCTGATAGCATCACTGACCGCGGTTAGGGCGCCCAAGGGCTGGGAAGAGGCCGACGCGCCAGCGCAAGGCGGACGCGCAGCGCTTGCGCGCTACCTCGACGACAACGCGGACGCCGACCCGCTCCTCGACTTAGTGATCTTCGATGAAGCTCATCATCTTCGCAATCCTGAAACCGCCCAGCACAAATCGGCCCGTCAGCTGGTCGCCATCGCCGACTACAAGCTCATGCTCTCGGCGACGCCCATCAATCTGCACGCGGCGAGGATCTCCGCTCGCTTCTGCGTCTGCTGGAGCCCGACATTTTCGATCGCGAATGGATCTTTGACGAGCTGCAGCAGGAGAATGCGCCCATCGTAGCCGCCCGCGAGCGCGCGTTGACCAAGGCCTGCTCGCTCGCCGACCTGCGCGAAGCCGTGGCCGACATATCGGTCGGCCGTCTCCTCAAGACAGACCGGCGGCTGAAGATTCTCCGTGACCAGCTTGACTCCGACGTCATCACTGACACACCGGCCCGCCGGGCCGATATCGCGGCGCGACTTGAAGAGATGTCCCTTCTTGGAGGGCTGCTGAACCGGACGCGGCGGCGGGATGTGGCGGAGATTCAGATCAAGCGAAGGGCGGCCTGCAGGATCTGGTCGATGACCGACGGGGAGCGGTCGTTCTATGATCGCGCCAGCGCGACGATCCGCGAGTACGCTTATCGCAACGATATCAATGACGGATTTCTGCTGTCCAATACCCAGCGGGTGCTGGCGTCATCGCTTGCGGCGGCCTTTCTGCGCTGGAGCCGTCTGGAGACAGATCTCGGCACCGATGAGGATGGAGGCGACGAAGAGGTCGATGGCGTCGGGCCGCTCGTCGCCGCGCTCAACGGCTGCTGCCGCGATCGGAGCGACTACGAGGCCCTGAAAGCCGGAGACAGCAAGCACACTCTCTTCAGGACTGCGCTGGACGACACCTGGAAAGCCGCGCCTGAGGAAAAGGTAATCGTCTTCTCCAGCTTCCGCGGGACGATTGACTACCTTGCCGAGCGCCTGAAGGCCGATGGCGTGCCGTTTGAGAAACTCCACGGGTCGATCAAGGACGGCCGTATGGATGTGCTCGCGCGGTTTTCGAAAGCGCGGGGGCGATGCGTTTTGCTGTCGTCTGAGATCGGCAGCGAAGGCCTCGATCTTCAGTTCTGCAGGCTGCTAATCAACTACGATCTGCCCTGGAACCCGATGCGGGTGGAGCAGCGCATCGGGCGTATCGACCGCATCGGGCAGGTCGCGCCCTCCGTCGAGATTTTCAGCTTGATCTGTGAAGCGACGATCGAGGAGAAGATCTACCACCGCCTCTATGAGCGGCTGAACCTCATCGAGCGGTCGCTCGGCGGCTTTGAACCTATTCTCGGCGACATTATCGCAGAGCTGCAGGACAGGCTGCTTGATCCCAGCCTGTCGCCGGAGGACGTCGACCGCGAGATCGAGCGCGCTGTGCTCAGCGCCGAGACACGGAAGAAACATGAAGAGGCGCTTGAAGCAGAGGCCCCCGGCCTGATCGCCCATGGCGACATGATCCTCCAACGCATCAAGCGTACCCACGAGCAACAAGGCTGGATCGGGGCGCAAGAACTTTATGAGTATGCACGCCTCGGCCTGCAGACCGCGTATCCGCATTCGACGCTCGATCAGGCGCCGATAGAGCCAGTCGCCTATGACCTGAGACTGTGCGCCGCTGGACATGACGCATTCAGGAAATTCCTCGAGACTTCATCGCGCCGCTATCCGACCCGGCTGCGTCGGAACGCGTCGGCCCGGGTGGTGTTCGGCAAAAATACGGATGCGTTGCCGGAAGCCGATGTGGAGGTGCTGCATGCCGGACACCCGTTCATCCGGTTTCTCGGCAGGGTTCAGGATCGCGGCGCACTGGGTGCTGCGCGACCTGCCGTCTGGGGCGAGCGGACCCGCGTTCGCTGCCCCCCGATCTGGAGGCGGGGCGCTTTGGGATCGTGATCCAGCGTTGGTCAACCAACGGCGTTAGCGCGCAAGACAAGCTTGTCTACGCCGGCCTTAACCTCGATAGCGGAACGCTTTTGAAGCCGCATCAAGCCGAGGCCGTTGCGCTCCAATCTGTCCGGAATCTGCGACAAGCTGCTCCGTCCGCCGACGAGTTGGCGCGGACCGTCGCGATGCTAGAAACCCAGCTGGTTGGTGAACACTTGCGCGCGGACAGCGGGGCTTTCTTCGCAGCCGAGAGGCGAAGTCACGCTGACAAGAAAGAAACGCTGGTTTGCTGTTCTGCGCCGCCAGCTCAAGTCGCATCGAGAGAAGGCGGAGGCGCGGATCGCCGAATATCAGGCCGTCGGCGGGGCAAAGGCGCGAATGATCCCAGCCGAGCGCGGGAAGATCGGCAAGTATGTCGCCCGGATGGAGGCCAAAATCGTCGAGATCGAGAGCGGCAGGAATTGTGAATTTGAGGAACCGGTGACCGTGGGCGTCCGGGTCGTGGAGGCGGGGGAATGTCGGAGCCTAGGGAGCGGTTGAGCATGCGCGAACAGCTCGAAAGGCTGTTCGGCAAGCCAGCCAGTGAAAGCTCAAGCGGGGCCAAATCGGTCGGCAAGAGCGCGCCGCGACATCAATCGGATGCGCAGCGTCGATCCGCACCGTCCGCGGCCCGCAATCGTCGGTTGCGCATGCGTTGCGGCCGGTCGAAGTCGTCAGTCTAAGGCTTTGACGCCGTCGCCGGCGATGGCAGCGGACCGCAAACCCGTCCCTGTGATTGATCGCACCGCCGCCAAAATCATCACCGGCGACGCCGCGCTGAATTTGGTTCGCGACAAGTTGCAAGGGATGACATTTCACGGTGCAACGCCGCCGCCAACGAGCGTCGCTGAAGCGGAAGAGAGCGCGGTACGGTCCATCGTCACTCGCGGCGGACACATACTTATTGAGCGGGCTGAACCCGATGAGACCGGCTACCTAGTTGGATTCGACTTTGGCACGAGCTCGTCGAAGGTCGTGATCCATCAGCCCGGAGCCCAGGATCTCGCTTACGCGCTGCCGGTGCCCGAGCCTCTTCGGGTCGAGGAACGCGGCCGCCGTCAGGATCATCTCTGGCGCACGGTCGTCTGGTTTAATCCGCAGACCCAGTCATTCTCGCTTCTGCCGCTGGCTGGCCATCGCCCGATTGAAGGGTTCAAGACCAAGCTGATCCAGTCTGACGGTGATGCGAGGCTGGGACCTGTCAGCGCGATGGAGGCGGCGACAGCCTATCTGGCGATGCTGTGCGCCTTCACCATCGGCCATCATGCTCTCTATGCGCCGCGCGGCTTCAAGCGTGACCAGCACTACTCGCGCTTCCATTTCGGCGCGCCGGTCTCCAGTCTGGAAGAGGCGGACTGTGTATCCGCCTTCCGGGTATGCCTTAACGCCGCCATGCAGCTTGCCCCGCGCGCGTCGGCGCTCGACCTTGTCAGTGTGCAGCAGGCGGTCGCGACTGCAGGAAATGCATCAGAGGTCACCGGCGCGACGCCTTGCCTTCTGTTCGAGGAATTGGCGGCGGTCGTCGCCGGCTATCGCGCGTCTTCTGATCATCGCCGGGGGCCGCATCTGATTGTCGATGTCGGCGCGTCAACACTCGATATTGCGACGTTTTCCATCCTTGACGAGCAGAGCCCGGTCCCCGTCTTCTATAGCTCGGTCGAGCTTCTCGGCTCGGACTCCTATGCCGTCGCTCGCGCGCTGGAGGTGTCGTCGGACCAGTTCGGCAAAGCTTGCCAGGCGCAATGCGAGCAAGTTCTCTACACGACATGGACACGTCGCGATCCTCAGTTCAGGTCCAAGAACGGCATCCCCAAGCCGCTCATCTTCATCGGCGGCGGACGCCTGAACCGTTTCTATGAGGATATTTTCCAGCGCTACACGACTGCGCTCGAGTCCCACACTCGAACGCCACAGCCG